>OY970293.1:0-3879407 GCA_963716195.1 uncultured Solirubrobacterales bacterium | reverse complement strand
ACACCTCGGTCAGCGGCTCGATCAGCGACAGGCGGTCGAACTCGCCGTCGGCGCACTTGCCGAGCACCAGGAACGTGAGCGGCCCGATCAGCACCGGCTTGGTCTCGATCCCGAGCTCCTTTGCCTCGCTGAACTCGGCGAGCGGCTTGCGCAGGGAAAAGGAGAAGTCCATCCCCTCGCGCAGCTCGGGCACGATGTAGTGGTAGTTGGCGTCGAACCACTTCGTCATCTCCATCGCGGTGACGTCGACGCCGTCGCCCTGGCGCCCGCGCGCCATCGCGAAGTAGGTGTCGAAGTCGACGTGGCCCGAGGAGGGATCCCAGTCATAGCGCTCGGGGACCGCCCCGACCATTGCGATCGTGTCCAGCATCTGGTCGTAGAGCGAGAAGTCGTTGGAAGCGATGAGGTCGATCCCTGCTTCGCGCTGGAGTTTCCAGTTGGCGGCGCGCAGTCCGGCGGCGACCTCCAGCAGCTCGTCGAGAGTCTTCTCGCCGGCCCAGTAGCCCTCGGTCGCGCTCTTCAGCTCCCGCTGCGGTCCGATGCGTGGGAAGCCGGAGACGTTGGAAATGACATCTGGCACGTGCAAATACCTCCTGCTAGAGGGGGGCGAATCACTATAACGGGGCGATCAGGGGGTGATCCGGCGCAAGTGGACGGAAGTCGGGCTAAATTTCCCGCCCCCACCGACGATAAAGGGAAGGCGATGGGACCCCAGTACACAGACCCGTTTGCTCAGCCGCCGCGCCGGGAGCGCTTTTGGGGCGCCGTCGGCACCGCGCTGACGGCACTCGCCCGCCGCACCGGCGGCTCCGCCAGCCAATGCCCACTACCCGAGGTCCGCGCAGCATTCCGCGACATGGGCGCGTCGCCCGTGCGCGACGACCCGCATCAGCGGCTCGCGGCGTAGCGGACGTTCCGCCCCCACGCGGGACGTCGACCGTTGCTCGTCGCCGCGGCGAAGGGCGGGCATCGAAGGAAGAGGGAGACGGAAGGTTCCGAAGCTCGGGACTTGGTTACGTGAGTCGGACGAGTTGACCGATCTGTGACGTGGGCATTGTCGACTGCACAGTTAGTCGGCCTATAGACCGACTAACCGTCCACTCGCTGATCGGTGGTGTTTCGGAGTCGTCGTAAAGCTCCGAAGCGCGCAAACGCCACTGCTGCGTCAGTGTTGAGCTCACGCAGGTCGTCAGCCGAGCCGCCCTGGATCACTCCCCTTCGATGCCCGTCCCAAAACAGCACGCCCGCACAACCTCCCAACATCCAACCCCAAGCGACGGGGGAAGTCGGGCGGAGCTAGCGCCTAACCCGGATCCCGTAACCCGACTCGCGCGGAGCCAGCTCGACGGGTGTCGCCGACAGCGCGCGCAGGCGCACGTCGCGCCACGACAGGCCCTCGCCGATCAGGGCCGGCAGCCCGAATGCCACCGCGGTCGCGATCTCGACGGCCTGGAGGATGATCCCGTAGCCGAGCGCCGCTGTGGCGGGGACGCCGTACACGCCCGTCAGCACCGTCACGACCGCGAACTGGAACACACCCACGTTGGAGGGCGTGACCGGTAGCACCGCGGTGACGTTGACCGCGAACAGAACAGCCGCTGCCGCCCCGATCCCCACGCGGGCGTCGATGTTGAGCGCGGCCATCAGCGCGAAGGCGCCGAGCAGCTGCAGTGCCCACGCAGCGAGCTGCGCGCCGGTCGCCCAGGCCGCGTAGCGGGGGCGGCGGAAAACCTGTAGCCCGCGCCGCAGCCGGATCAGCGCCGCCACCGCGGAGCGCAGGACGCGACCGGCGGAGCCGGTGAACCGCGCGAGCAGGCGGCCGTTGGACTCCAGCACCCACGGGGCGATGAGCACCATCGCGACCAGCGCAACGGGCACGGCGCCGGCGAACGCGAGTGCGGTCTCGTGCCCGCGGAAGAGCGAGCTCGTGCTCGCGACGAGGACACCGAGCAGGGCGAGTGCGAGCAGGTTGATGAGAGTCTGCGACACGAGCGTGCCGACGACGACGGGGAACGTCTCCCGCATGCGCCCGATCCGCCGCGCGACGATCAACGCACGCGATGGCTCACCGAGCCTTGCGGGCAGGGTGGCGGACATCAGCACCCCGATCATGGTTCCGCTCAGCACCACTCTGCGCTTGATCCGCTGGTGCGGCAGCGCGGCCTTCAGGATCCCGTGCCAGGACACGGCGCGCAGGATCATCGAGAGCGAGAAGAGCGCGAGCGAGAGCAGCACCCAGCTCGGGCTGGAACGCACCAGCATCGTCACCACCTGGTGCAGGTCGACGTGCTGCAGTGCCTGGTAGGCGAGCAGGAGCCCGAGCAGTGGCGAGAGCACGACCGCCGCGCGCCTGGCGAGCGCGCCGAAGCGGGCGCGAGCGGGCTCCGCGCGGGGATCCAGCGAAGGGATGCGGCGCGCGGGCCGGCGCGGGCGGAGGTCGGCCGGGCGCAGCCCCATCCTGATTGCGGCCTTCTCGCTCGCCTGCTCGGGCGCCGGCGCCTCCAGCACGCGCTGGTAGACGGCCGCAACCTGGTTCGCCACGCGCGGCCATGCGAAGTCACCGGCGCGCTGGCGCGCTGCCGCCTGCATCTGCGCACGGCCGGCGGAGTCCAGGTAGAGAGAGCGCAGAGCCTCGGCCAGCTCGAGCGGCTGTGCCGGGGGAACGAGAATCCCGTCGCGTCCGTTCGTGACGACGTCGCGATAGCCGCCGATGTCGGAGGCGACGACGGGCGTGCCGGCTGCGAAGGCCTCGATCAGGACCATGCCGAAGCTCTCGCCTCCGAGCGAGGGCGCGCAGAGGACGTCGGCGCCGTGCAGTCGCTGCCAGAGCTCCGCGTCGTCCACGCTGCCGAGGAACTCGACGTCATCGGTATCGCCATTGAGATCGGCCACGAACGGAGCCATCGCCTCGGTGGACGCGCCGATCAGCTGCAGCCGCGCCGGCACGTGCTCGCGCAGACCGGCGAAGGCCGCGAGCAGCACGGGCAGCCCCTTGCGCGCGTCGTCACGTCCGACGAAGACGATCTTGAAGTGGTCGTCGCTGGGTTTCGGACCACGCGGAGCCGCAGCCAGGTCGACACCGTTCGGGATCACCTCGTAACGGCCGCCGAAGTAACGCTCGCCGGTCCACCGCGCCGCCTCCGAGACCGCGATCCGTGCGTGAAGCTTGCTGAAGATGCGGCGCGCTCCGAGCAGCGTCCCGATCGAGTTGGGCAGCCACTTGGTCGAATACGCGTGGAACGTGCCGACCACCGGTGCTCCGTCGAAACTGCACGCGTCCCATGCGACCACCGGCGTGATCGGCTCGTGCACGTGCACGACGTCGAAGCGACCGGCGCGCAGCTCGCTGCGCAGGCGCACCACGCTCTCAGGAAACACCGCCAGGTTCGACACCGAGCCGTTGGCCGGCACTGCGCCGGTGCGGCCGAGGGGCACGACGTAGTCTGGCAGCGCTTCCAGGTCGGGACGGCGGCGGTGCATCATGCGAGTGGTGCGATCGTCCGGATCGGCGGGCGAAAGCACCTTGACCTCGTGGCCCTTCCGGATCAGCTCACGGGCGAGGTCGTCGATGTGGCGCGTGACGCCACCGGGAAAGGTCCACGAGTAAGGGGAGACGAGCGCGATCCGCATGGACTGCAACAGGGCCTACGAACCTGGACGGGCCACCGATGCTACCAACGTCGCTAGTGGCGGCCCGTGTCGGTCGAGACCCGGGTCAGCTGCGTTCCTGGCTAGGTATTCGGCACTGCCCGGAAGTACCCTACGGCCGGCGTCAGGTAACCCGTGTCGATCAGGACGCCGCCGCGAGCAAGAGCGGGAGGGTTCGCTGTCTCTGTCCGGCGAGCGGTCGCAGGCGAGCGCCCAGGCTATCCTCAGGAGCATCGCGCACCGCAATTTCGTCAAGTTCACCTTCCTCAAGATCGATCCCGCCTGGCGCCGCCTGCCCGCTCCGGAGCGCGAACGGCACAAGCACGAGTTCGCCTCCGCATGCGAGGACTTCGGCAGCGACCGGTTCCTGCGCGCCTACTCGCTGGTCGGCACGCGCGGCGACACCGATCTGATGCTGTGGGCTTCCAGCCCGGGGCTTACAGACATCCACGACTTCCACGTCGTGCTCGGTCAGAGCGGTCTGATGGGCTGGGCGGAGGTCTCGCACTCCTACCTGGCGATGACGAAGGAGTCCGAATACTCGGAGGAGGATCGGCTCGAGGTGCAATCGGCGCGCGGCAAATACCTGTTCGTCTATCCGTTCTGGAAGAAGCGCGAGTGGTATCGCCTGCCGGCTGAGGAGCGGATGCGGATCATGCGGGAACACATCGAGGTCGGCCGCCGCTACCCGACCGTGTCGATCAACACCACCTACTCGTTCGGCCTCGACGACCAGGAGTTCGTGGTGGCGTTCGAGACCGACGAGCCAGGCGATTTCCTCGATCTGGTGCAGGAGCTCCGGGGCAGCGAGTCGAGCTCCTACACACTGCGGGACACCCCCATCTTCACCTGCATCGCCTCGAGCGTCCGGCGAGCCCTCGACGCCCTCGATGGCGGTGCGGCCGCCGAGCCGCTTCCGGAGCCGGTGGCGACCACCCCGTCTGCTTAGCTTCGTTGGTCTCAAATTGGCGCTCTGGAGCGCAGGTTTTCGCGTTCTGGAGCGTTCCAGCAGGGGGACACTTCTCTGTGGTTGCATGCCCGGAAATGCGCTATCTTCGACCGCAGGCTGCCTGCGGGTCGCGACGCGCGCGCGAGTGTGCTCCCGGGCCGCAAGCACCAGCCACGGATGGCCTCAGCTTCAAAGATTCTTCGAGCAGTTCATCGACCCTGGGGGGTCGATTTCGTCCCCGTGACCCAGGCTCACGCCACGTGAGCTCGAGTCATTTCTCGTCTACATCCAGAGCACAGCGCCACAAGTCATGGACAGACCGATGACCTCGGCTGGGAGGCGGCCGTGCTAGACGCACAGAAGCCGACCCCGCTGAACTCGACGTACGTCGAGCAGGAGTCGTTGCCGCCCCCGGCCGACTTCGCGACCGCGGACGTACCGCCGATCCTTCAGCGGCCGGCGCGCCGGCGCGAGGCGAATCTCGCCTTCGCGTGCCTGCTCATGGACGTGGTGATGCTGCTCGCCGCCTCGCTTCTCGCCTTCACCGCGCCGCCCGGCGAGGCCAGGGCCGATTCCGTCATCTGGCCGCTCTGCTTCTCCTTGCTCGTGCTTCTCCTGTCCTCTGCGCGCGGCGCGTACGAGCCCCGCCTGCGGCTTCGCCCGCTGGAGGAGACGCGCGGAGTCCTGTCGGTGACGGCGATCGCCGCCATGGCGGTCATCACCACGCGTGTGATCGTCGGCGAGTCCGAGGGCGTGGCCTCGGAGACCGTCTACTACTGGCTGCTGGCAACAGTCCTCATCGGCGTCGGACGGGTAGCCCTGCTTCGCACCGAGGCGCGCGCCCGCCGCCGCGGCGAGGCCGGCGACGCGACGCTGATCGTGGGCGCCGGCCGGATGGGACACCTCACCGCGCGGCGCCTGCTGGACGAGCCGGAGCTCGGCCTGCGGCCGGTCGGCTTCCTCGACGCGGACCCGCTCGAGCTCGAGGAGCGCGAATCCGCCGCGGTGCCCGTCCTGGGCGGCATCAACGAACTCGAGCGGATCGTCTCCGAGGAGGGCGTGCGACGCGTCGTCGTGACCTTCTCGCGCGAGCGGCACGACGTGCTGCTCGACGCGGTGCGACGCTGCCGCGACCTCGGCGTGTCGGTGTCGATCCTGCCGCGCCTGTTCGAGGTCGAGGGCGAGCGCGCCACCGTCGAGCACCTCGGCAGCCTTCCGCTCGTATCGATCACCGCATCGAACCCGCGCGGATTCGGTTTCACGATCAAGTACGCGGTGGAGCGCCTGATAGCTGCCGCTGCACTCGTCCTCGTGTTTCCCGTATTCGTCATTTCGGCCCTCGCAATCAAGCTGACCATGGGTGGCCCCGTCTTCTTTCGGCAGCGCCGGGTAGGAGCGGACGGCCGTGAGTTCGACATGATCAAGCTGCGCACGATGAAGGGCCGCCCCGAGGAGGACGAGGAGGCGGACATCGACTGGGCGCTGGAACAGCTCGCGCGCAACGGCGGGGAGATCGATCTCGTCGGCGAGCGCGCACCCCGGATCGACCCGGGCGGCGACCGTCGCACGCGCCTCGGCCGGCTGCTGCGCCGGTTCTCCCTCGACGAGATGCCGCAGCTCATCAACGTCGTCCGCGGCGAGATGTCGCTCGTCGGGCCGCGCCCGGAGCGCGTCCGCTACGTACACAGCTTCGAGCAGTCGATCTACCGCTACGCCGAGCGCCACCGCGTCAAGTCCGGCATGACCGGCTGGGCGCAGGTGAGCGGGCTACGCGGCAAGACCTCTCTTCGCGACCGGGTCGAGTGGGACAACTACTACATCGAGAACTGGTCGCCCTGGCTCGACTTCAAGATCATCGTGATGACGATCGCCTGCGTGCTGCGCAACAAGCACGAGGAGGAATGGCAGTGAGGCGAGTGAGCCGCCTTCTCCTGCTTGTCGCCGTCGCTGTCCTGGCCGCGCCCGCAGCCGCCCTCGCGCAGGCGCCAGCAAGCGCGCCGCCGTCGCTCACGGACGACTTCTCCGCCGCCGATCAGTACGTCGAGGCAGTTCCGACGGCGGGCGGGCCGAAGGCCCCCGGCGTCGGGGACAAGAAGAAGGCGAACAAGCGGAAGGGCAGCGAGGACGCTCCCCCGCCGCTCTCGAAGTCTGTGGAGTCCAGTCTCCAGCGCCAACCGGAAGAGACCGCCGCCGAGCTCGAGCGGATCGCGACCTCGCCGGATTACGGAGCGCCGACGGAGAAGCTGAAGCCGCGTGCCAAGGCGTCGCCCCGCATCCCGACCGCAACAGTGAGCGCGGTCGGCGAGGGCGAGCAGGACACGCTCACCTGGCTGCTCCTGGCCCTCCTCGCGATCACCGGACTGGCGGCAGGGACCACCGCTTATCGCCGCTACCAGGCCAAGAAGAGCAGCAACTAAATCCCGTGCCCCCGCCGCGGCCTCGGCGCTTCGCGCCGGGTCCGACGTGGCGCGCCCGGCGGCGATCGTCGTCCGGCGCCACCTGCTCACGCTGGCGGTCGCGGCTGCCGTCTTCGCGCTCGCGCTCGATGCCGGCGGGTACTCGCTGACGACCCGCAACTCGGTGGCGATTGCGATCTGGTGGGCGATCGGGCTCACCGCCGCGCTGGCTTTGCTGCCACTCGCCCGCCCGACCAGGGCCGCGATCGTGGTGGGCTCGGCACTGGCCGGGCTCGCCGCGATGAGCGCGTTTTCAATTGTTTGGGCCGACAGCGCCGAACGCGCCTTTGCCGAGTTCAACCGGGTCGCGCTCTACGTCGGCGTGTTCGTTCTCGTCGTACTGGCCTCGAACCGCTCCAACGTCAGGCAGTGGCTGGACGGGCTGGCGCTCGGGATCACCGCGATCGGCCTGCTTGCTCTCGTCAGCCGGCTCTATCCAGACCTGCTGACTGACCCCGGGTCGTTCCGGTTCCTGCCCGGCGGCGATGACCGCCTGAGCTATCCGCTCGACTACTGGAACGGGCTCGGCATCTTCACCGCGCTCGCCTTCCCGCTCCTGCTGGGCGCCGCGACTTCGGCCCGCACCGCACCCGGCCGTGCACTCGCCGTCGCTGTCCTGCCGGCGCTGTTCGCGACCATCTTCCTGACGTCATCGCGCGGAGCGGCGGCAACCGCGCTGGTCGGCACGCTCCTGTTCTGCGTGCTCACCTCGCGGCGCATCACGGCGATCGGTTGCACGCTTGCGGCCGCCGCCGGCTCTGCGGTGGTGGTCGCGGTGCTGCTCGCGCGCGATCAGCTCGTGGACGGGCCGCTCGCATCAGCCGCAGCGGCTGACCAGGGCCGCAGCGCGGCCCTCCTGATCGCGCTTGCGTGTCTTGCCACCGGCGCGGCGGTGGTGCTCGTGTCCCGCTTCGTCCCTCGCCCGCAGGTCGCCATCGGCCGGCGTGCACGGATCGCGCTTGGCGCGCTTGGCATTGCCGTGGTCGTCGCCGGCGTCGTGGCTGCCGACCCGGTCGGGCGCTTCGACACGTTCAGGAAGCCGCCGGACGAGTTCCAGGCGATCCAGACCGACTTCACTCGGGCCCACCTGCTGAGCGGAAGCGGCAGCGGGCGCTGGCAGTTCTGGGAGACGGCTCACGACGAGTTCCAGGCACATCCGGTGCTCGGCGACGGCGCCGGCTCATTCGAGAGCTACTGGGCGCAGCACGGTGACCTCTACCGGTTCATCCGCGACGCTCACTCGATCTACTTCGAGACCCTGGCGGAGCTCGGCCTTGTCGGGTTCGCGTTGCTAGCGCTGGCGCTCGGGACGGCGTTCCTGACGGCAGCACGCCGCCTGCGCGTCGTGGGCGAAGAGCAGCGGATCATGGTCGCATCGCTGGCCGCCCTGCTCACTGCTTGGTGCGTCGCGGCCGGCATCGACTGGATGTGGGAGCTGACGGCAGTCGGGGTGCTGGGGATCATCGCGCTGGCCCTGCTGACAGGACCGGCGACCGCACCGAAGCCTTTCCCCGACCCGGACCCGCTCGATCCTCAGCCGTCGGCGGGACGGCGCCTGCGCTCCACCGTCCGCGGTCGGCCGTACGTGGTCGCGGTGTCGGCAGTCGTCGCCCTGAGCCTGTTCACGATCGCCACGCAGGCCGTGCCCCTGCTCGCGCAGATGCAGATCCGCGACAGCCAGGCGGCCGTCGAACGCGGTGACGCCGACTCAGCTCTCGACAACGCGGTTGACGCACGTGACCTGCAGCCGTGGGCGGCTTCCCCACATCTCCAGCTCGCGCTCGTGCGCGAACAGTTGGGTGACCTGAACGAAGCGCGGGCCTCGATCGCCGACGCGATCGACAACGATCCCACCGACTGGCGCCTGTGGCTCGTGCGCGCCCGTCTCGAGACCAAGGCCGGCGACATCGGCCCGGCCAGGCGCAGCCTGCGGCGCGCTCGCGAGCTGAACCCGCGCTCGCCTCTTTTCGCCCGCGACCGCAATGGGTAGAGCCCGCGCGGCGCTGGTAGCGGCGGCGATCGCTGCCGGGCTCCTCCTGCTCTTGCTGCCGGCGAGCGCCGGCGCTGCCCGGCCGCTGGCGACCGCCGTGGACCCCGATGGGCCGTTCTACGGGGAGCTCGGGACCATCGCCTCCCAGCACGTGAAAGCCGCGGGCGCAGACAACGTCCGCCTGCTCGTCAACTGGCGCGAGGTCGCCCCGGCCACGCCGCCGCCCGGCTTCGATCCGTCCAACCCCGGAGACCCCTCCTACGACTGGTCGGGCTTCGAAGCCGAGCTGCTGCCCGCCGTCGCGGCGGGCCTTCAGCCGATCGTCGTCATCCGCAGCGCACCTGCCTGGGCCGAATCCGCCGGCGACGGCCGTCCCGGAACGAACCGGCCGGACCCGGCGCAGTTCGCGCGCTTCGGCGCGGCGCTCGCGCGCCGCTACAGCGGCAGCTTCGCCGGACTTCCGCGCGTCCGTCGCTTCCAGGCCTGGAACGAGCCCAACCACTTCGGCTTCCTCAACCCGCAGTTCGAGGGGACCGCGCTCGTGAGCGTGTCCACCTATGCCGGGCTCGTGAACGCGTTCGCCGACGCCGTCCACGCGGTCCACGCCGACAACATCGTGATCGCGGGCGGGCTCGCACCGTTCCAGAACCCCTCCCCGGCGGTCAGCCCGCCGCTGCGCTTCCTGCGCGATCTGCTCTGCATGTCCGGCGGCGCGAGCCCCAAGCCCACCTGCCAGACGACGCTGCGCTTCGACGCCTGGACCCACCACCCCTACACCGCGGGTGGACCGACCCACAAGGCCGCCAACGTGGACGACGCTTCGATCCCGGAGCTGGCGCGGATGGGTCGCACGCTGCGCGCGGCTCAGAAGGCGGGCCACATCCAGACGCACGGCAGGGTGCGCTTCTACGTCACGGAGTTCGCCTGGGACACCAATCCGCCGGACCCCGGCGGGGTGCCGCTGACCCTCCATGCGCGCTGGACCGCGGAGGCGCTCTACCGGATGTGGAAGGCAGGAGTCAGCCTCGTCACCTGGTACAAGCTCCGGGACGACGAAGCGAAGGGGCGCCCGAACTCGGCCGTGTTCCAGTGCGGGCTCTACTTCCGCTGCACATCGCTCGCATGCGACAAGCCGAAACCCTCGATGCGCGCGTTCCGGTTCCCGTTCGTCGCCTTTCGGTCCGGCCGCCGCGTTTTCGTATGGGGACGAACGCCCCATGGAAAGCGCGCAAGGGTGACAGTCCAGCAGAGAGCCGGCTCACGATGGAGGCGCCTGCGCGTCCTGAAGACGAATCGGTTCGGCATCTTCGAACGCCGCATCAGCACCCGGCGAAAGGGTGGTCTGCGCGCTGTGATGCGCGACGGCAGCGACTTCTCGGTCAAGTTCTCGCTGCGGGTCCCGCCCGACATCTCGGTCAACCCGTTCGGGTAGCAAGGGAGGCGCACCGTGCAGCATCAGGACGGGGCTGACCGGGTCGACGTCAGCGTGCTCGTGCCGGTCCGCAACGAGCGCTCATACATAGAGGAGGTGCTCGCCTCGATGCGGGCCCAGCAGTTCGACGGATCGGTCGAGTTCCTGCTCGTCGACGGGCGCTCCGAGGACGGCACGCGCGACATCCTCGACGCAGTCGCCGCCGTGGACGAGCGTGTGCGCGTGCTCGACAATCCGGGCCGCACGACCCCGAGCGCACTGAATGTGGGCCTCCGCGCGGCACGGGGCGACTTCATCGCTCGCATGGACGCGCACTCCTACTATCCGCCGGCCTACGTCGCGAAAGGAGTCGACCGGCTGCGCCGCGGTGACGTCGAGTGGGTGAGCGGTCCCGCGCTGCCCGTCGGCGGGGGACGCGTGGCCCGGCTCGTCTCGCTTGCGCTCGCGTCGCGTCTCGGCGCCGGCGCCTCGCGCAAGTGGGGCGGTGCCACGGAGACGGAGATGGACACCGGCGTGTTCGCGGGAGTGTGGCGGCGCTCGACGCTCGAGCGCCACGGCGGCTGGGACGAGGGCTGGCCCGCGAACCAGGATTCCGAGCTGGCGGCGCGCGTGCTGGGCGAAGGCGGGCGCATCGTCTGCGTCCCGGAGCTCGCGGCCCGCTACGTGCCGCGCAACACCATCTCCGGGCTAGCGCGGCAGTACTTCCGCTACGGCTACTACCGGGCCAAGACCGCGCGCAGGCACTCCCACAGCATGCGGCCCTCTCACGTCCTGCCACCGGGACTCGTGCTCGCCGGCGTGGCCGCACTGCTTGCGCCACGACGCCTGCGCCGGCTCTCGCGAGCTGCACTGGCCGCGTACGGAGCCGCGGTGGCCGTCGAGAGCGTGAGGGTGGCGAAGCCCGAGAGCGCCTCGCCAGGCGGGCTCGCGCTCGTGTTCGCAACGATGCACAGCGCCTTCGGCGTCGGATTCCTGTCCGGTTGCGCGCGTTTCGGGGCGCCCCTGAAAGCCCTGGCGCAGCTCGTCAAGCGAGGCTGAGGGCGGCGTGCGGCTCGGCGTCTTCACCGACTACTCGTACCGGGCGTCGGGCGGCGGGATCTACGCCGAGCGCGCATTCGTGCTCTTCCTCGCGCGTGTTGCTGCCGCGCATGAGCGAACGGTCGTGGTCGGCCGGCTCGACCAAAGGCCCGGTCCCGCCCGCTACCGGCTGCCCGACTCAGTCGAGTTCGTGCCACTCCCGTACTACGAGACGCAGCTGCGGCCGCTTGCGATGCTCGGCGTCCTGCCCCGCGCACTGGCGAGCTTCTGGCGCGCGGTCGGGCGCGTCGACGTCGTCTGGCTGCTCGGGCCGAATCCGCTTGCGTTTGCGTTCGTCGCGCTGGCCCTGCTGCGAAGGCGAGCGGTGGTGCTGGGCGTGCGCCAGGACCTGCCGCCGTACACACGCAGCCGCCACCCCGGGCGACGCCTCGCGCATCTCGCCGCTGACGCGCTCGACGCGGGCTGGCGCGCGCTTGCCCGCCGTCTGCCGGTGATCGTGGTCGGACCGGGCCTCGCCCGCCGTTACCGGCGATCGCGCCGCCTGCTCGCGGTCAATGTCTCGCTGATCAGCGAGACCGAGATCATCGCCCCCGAGCAGGCTGGCGAACGGCGCTACGAAGGAGAGCTGCGGGCGCTCAGCGTAGGCCGCCTCGAGACCGAGAAGAACCCGCTCCTGCTCGCCGACGTACTCGCCACGATCGACGGCGACGACGGGCGCTGGCGCCTCATCGTCTGCGGCGAAGGCCCTCTCGCGCCCGATCTCGAGCGGCGCCTGCGGGAGCTCGGGGTCGGCGGGCGTGCCGAGCTGCCGGGCTACGTCCCGATCGACACGGGCCTGCGCGACCTCTATGGCAGCTCGCACGCGCTCCTGCACGTGTCGTGGACCGAAGGGTTGCCGCAGGTCCTGTTCGAGGCGTTCGCCGCAGGACTGCCGGTGGTCGCGACGGCGGTCGGCGGCGTGCCGGAGGCCGTCGGCGATGCCGCGCTGCTCGTGCCTCCCGGTGACGCCGAAGCTGCGGCGCAGGCGCTCGAGCGGATCGCGTCGGACGAGGCGCTACGTGCGCGCCTGGTGCGCGCCGGCAACGAGCTCGCGCGAAGGAGCACGATCGAGTCCGAGAGCGCGCGCGTCGTCGAGTTCCTACGCGCTGCCGGCGGCGGGCGCACATGACGGTCACCCAGGCAAAGCAACAGGCGGCGCCGACCGAATCCGACAGCGTCGCGCGCAACACGGCCTTCGGGCTGGCCACCCAGCTCACAAGCGCCGCCTTCACCGCCGTCACGACGCTCTACCTCGTGCGGGCGCTCGGTCCCGACTCATACGGAGTGTTTGCGCTCGCGGTCGGGATCGGCGCGCTGCTCGTGCTCGTGTCCGACTTCGGCCTGACGCCGTCCGCGGAGCGCTTCATCGCCGAGCGCAGCAGCGACACGATCGCCGTCCGGTCGGTGCTGGCGGACGCAACGCGGTTGAAGCTCGTCGGTGCCGCGCTCGTGTGCGGCGCGCTGTTTGCGCTCGCCGGTCCGATCGCGAACGCTTACGGCGAGGACGCTCTCGCCTGGCCGCTGAGAGCGGTCGCCATTGCGGTGCTGGGACAGTCGATGCTCTTCCTCTACCGCGGCACGTTCGTCGCGCTCGGGCGCGTGTCGCTGGCGTGGCGGCTGCTGGCGCTCGAGAGCGCAGTCGAAGCAGGCGCCACCATCGCGCTTGTCATCACCGCGGGCGGCGCCGCCGCGGCTGCCTGGGGACGCGCTGCCGGATACGTGTTCGGGGCGCTGGTGGGCGCCACGCTCACGATGCGGTTGCTCGGCCGGGGCGCTGCGGCGCAGCCGTCGCTGCCCCGCCGCCGGCTCGCCGGCTACGCGAGCGCGCTGTTCCTGATCAACGCCACCTACGTGCTCTTCGAGCAACTCGACGTGCTTCTGATCGGCGCCATCAAGGACGCCACTGCGGTCGGGTTGTTCGAGGCCCCACTGCGGCTCGTGATCTTCCTCGGCTACGCCGGTCAGGCGGTCGCCTTCGGGGTCGCGCCGCGACTCGCGCGGCGGCCCGGGGGCGCACCCGACGTGCGCGCGTTCGAGGCAGCCGTGCGCTGGCTCCTCCTGATCCAGGCCGCGCTCCTCGCGCCCGTGCTCGTGTGGTCGGAGCCGATCACGCACCTTGCGCTCGGCGACGGTTACGACGAATCCGCCAAGGTGCTGCGCGCCCTCGCGCCGTTCGTGCTGCTGTCGGCGACGGGCACGTTCATCACGCTCGCCGTCAACTACCTCGGCGAGGCCCGCCGCCGCGTCCCGCTCGTGCTCGCCGCCGTAGCGGTCAACCTGGTCCTCGACCTGATCCTGATCCCGGAGATCGGGATCCTCGGTGGCGCGGTGGGCACCGACGTCGCGTTCACCATCTACGTGCTCGGTCACCTGTGGATCTGCGCCAGCCTGCTGAACTTCCGCGTAGCGCCCCTGGCCGGGACGCTGGTGCGGGCTCTGGTCGCCGCGGGAGCCGCGTGCGCCGTGTTGGCCGCATTCGGGACCGCGGACCTGTCAGCAGTCGAGGCGGTGGCCGGCGGCGTGCTCGGTGCCGCGGCCTATCTCGGGACTCTGGTCGCCACCGGGGCAGTCTCCCGCCGCGAGCTGTCGGGCCTGCGCGGGCGTCGATAAGGGCGCGCGAAGGGCTCCCCAGCCACTAGTATCGAGCGACGTCTGTTGGAGCAGGCGCGCCGCACCGATGGGGGCGCGAGGACAAAGGAGTGTCCGGAGTCTTGGCAGCAGGGAAGCGGTTCTTGGCAATCTTGAGCGTGTGTCTCGTGGCGGCGTTCGCCGTGGCGCTGTCTGCATTGATGGCGCAGGCAGCGCCAGCGGCCGAGATCGACTGCACGCTCTACGCGGCCCCCGGAGGTTCAGAGTCCGGCCCTGGCACGATCGACCGGCCGTACGGCAGCGTCGAGCGGATGGCTGAGCGGCTGCGCCCGGGCGACACCGGCTGTCTGCGCGCCGGCAGCTATGCGGAGAACGTGACGATCACCCACTCCGGCCAGGAGGGCAGGCCGATCGTCATCCGGAGCAGCCCGGACGAGATCGCGACGATCGTCGGTCGCCTCGTCATCGACCAGGGAGCGCACCACGTTACGATCGCGTACCTCAACCTGGACGGGCGCAACAGCGACGACCTCCCGAGCCCAACGGTCAACGCCAGCGACGTCCGGTTCGTGGCGAACAACGTCACCAACGGCGCGACCGCGATCTGCTTCGATCTCGGCTCGCTCGAGCGCGTCTACCGGGTCACGATCGAACAAAACCGCATCCACCATTGCGGCAGCCTGCCCGCGACCAATCTCCAGCACGGCATCTACGTCGAGCATGCCGGCGACGTCGAGATCGTCGGCAACGTGATCCACGACAACGCCGACCGTGGCGTCCAGCTCTACCCCGACGCCCAGCGCACACACATCGCGTCCAACGTGATCGACGGCAACGGCGAGGGCATCCTGATCGGCGGGGGCCCCGAGTCCGGCGGCAGCTGGGAGTCAAGCGGCAACGTGATCGAGCACAACCTGATCACGTTCTCGCGCGAGCGCTACAACGTCGAGTCCTTCTGGGGCGGCGAGACCACCGGCACCGGCAACGTCGTGCGACGCAACTGCATCTTCGGCGGCGCGCGCGACGGCGACGGCAACGGGCTCGCCCCCGCGCACGGGTTCTCGGCCCACGACAACTTGTTGGCCGACCCTCTGTACGCGGATCACGACGCCGGCGACTTCCGCCTGCTGGCAGCGAGCCCGTGCATGCAACTGGAACACGTGCAGCCGGAAGCGCCGGCGGCCTGGGTGACTCCCCCTCCGGCCGCTCCAGACCCCTCGTTGTTCGTGCTCCCTCCCGAGGTGTCGGGCTTTGGCGCGGCTGCGACGCCGGCTGCAACGGCACAACCGCTCGAAGCCCGGGCCAGCGTGCTGCGAACGCGCCGCATGCGCATTACGTCCCCGCCGCGGCGGCGCCATCTTCGCGTCCGCCGGCCGAGTCGCACGCACGAACGCCGCCCGAAAAGCCGCTCGCGCCACGAGCGCCCCTGCCCGGCCTGCGGCAGCAGCTTCGCGGGCTAGTCGTAGTCCCAGGCCGCAGCGCCTTAGTCGCAGGACGCGATCTCGACGAACGTCCTAGTGACCGTTTCAGGCGCGCTCGTGGCTGAGCCTGGACGCCTGTACGAGCCCGCGCGCCGCCCGCGCGCGGGCCGCTCCGCCTGGGCCGATCCAGATACCCGAGCGTCCGGAAGGCGTCCGGCCGTGCCGCCTGGCATGCCGCGCCTGAACGGGCGGACACGGAATGTCCAGGCGATCGACACACGGATTGAGGAACGGGCTCTGGTCCCGCGCACCGCGGCTGGCCGTTGTGGCCGCGACGGCGATGGCGCTCCTGTACGTGGCACCGGCGGCGGCCTCGGCGAGCTGCGACGCGATCGCCTCCCCGAGCGGCGACGACTCCGCCGCCGGCAGCACGGCCGCTCCGTTCCGCACCGCGCAAAAGCTCGCCGACTCCCTGTCGGCCGGCCAGACTGGCTGCCTGCGTGCCGGCACCTACTCCGGCAACGTCAAGCTCACGCGGGGCGGCGCCGCGGGCGCGCCGGTGACGATCAGGAGCTACCCGGGCGAGCGCGCCACCGTGGCCGGCAAGATGTGGATCACCGAGGGAGCGGACTTCGTCACGATCTCTTCCCTGGACCTCGATGGCCTCAACGCGGGTGGGTTGCCGAGCCCGGCCGTGAACGGGGACGACGTCACCTTCACCTCGAACGACGTCACCAACCACCACTCCGGCATCTGCTTCAACCTCGGCGCCACCACCTACGGGCGCGCGTACCGGACCACGATCGCCAACAACCGCATTCACGACTGTGGGCGCCTGCCCCAGACCAACCGCGACCACGGCATCTACGTCGAGCACGCAACGGCGGCCCGGATAGTGGACAACCTGATCTACGACAACGCCGACCGCGGTGTGCAGCTCTACCCCGACGCCCAGGATTCCTACGTGGCCCGCAACGTGATCGACGGCAACGGCGAGGGGGTGCTGGTCGCCGGCGGAGCGGAGGACTACGGTCCGCAGGCCTCTTCCGACAACGTGGTCGAGCACAACCTGATCACCTACTCCACCACCCGCAACAACGTCGAGTGGCACTGGGGCGCGGGGATCGTGGGCGAGCGCAACGTCGTGCGCCAGAACTGCATCTTCGGCGGCGCCTACGCCTCCCAGAACCAGGGCCTTGCGCCCGAGCGAGGCTACAGCGCCCACGACAACCTGCTGGCAGACCCCGGCTACCTCGACCGCGGCGGCAAGGACTTCGGCTTGCGGGGGGACAGTCCCTGCCGCAAGCTGGCCAGCTACCGCACACCCGCAACACGCCTCGGTACCGGGCAGGCGATCGTGCTGGACGCGCCACGCGCTCCGTTGAAGCCCGGACGCTCGACGACCCTCACCGGACGCGTCACGGGTCCCAAGCGCCCCCGCCATGTCGTCCTGCGCACCCGCCGCGGCAAGCGCTGGAAGCGGATCGCCAAGGCCCGGGTCCGCCGCGACGGCCGGTTCCAGACGCGCGTGCGCCTGCGCAAGAGTCGTGCTCAGGGTGCACGCCGCGGGGGCAAGCTGATCCTGCGCAACGTGCAGCTGTCGAGCGCCACCCACGCGCTGTCGCTGCGCGCCAGTGGCAGCGGCGTCGGCAGCTCGAACACCGTGCGCGTCCGCGTGCGCGGTTAGCTGCCGCCTGACAAGAAGGTCGCGGGCGCGCAAAAACCCGCTATTTGCGAAAAAAGCGGTGAGAGATCGCCAGTCCTGGCACATTGCCGTCGTTATCGCGGTCGATAATGCCCCGCTTGGCCAGGCGCGCACTCTCGATCGGGACGATCGCAGCCACGGCGCTTTCGCTCTTCGTCTGCCTCCTCCCACCCGCGGCCCGCGCCGCGCCGGACCTCCTGCCCGACCTGCAGGCGGACCCGCCGGTCAACCCGCAGCCGCCGGAGGTGAGGGTGCTTGGCGACGGCCGCGCTCACCTGATCCTGCGATTCGGGGGCCTGATCCACAACGTGGGCGCGGGCGCGCTCGAGATCCGCGGCACTAATCCCGTCAGTGGCGTGATGCAGACGACCGGCCAGCGCATCTACAGGTCCGACTCGACCTACCACGACGACAACAGCCGCCATCCGCGCATCGAGTTCGAGACGACCGACGGGCACGACCACTGGCATCTCATGAGCGCCGCCCGCTTCTCGCTCTGGAACGAGCCGGGAGCGGCGCAGGTGGCGCCGTCGGCGAAGGTCGGCTTCTGCCTCGAGGACGGCGAGCCCGTGGACAGCTTCGCCGCACCGAGCGCGAAGTACTCCGAGAGCGCGATCCAACGCTGCAAGGAGGGCCAGCCCGACGCATCGTCGGTGTACCAAGGGATCTCCTCTGGATGGCAGGACATCTACGGCCCCAACGTGCCATTCCAGTGGGTGGACATCTCCGACGTCGCGCCGGGCCGCTACCGGTTGGGCGCCGAGATGGATCCCGACAATTTCGTGCACGAGAGCAGCGAGGCGAACAACGGTCCGACGCTTGCGCCGTCGACCGTGACGGTGGCCGGCTACGTCGCCTTGCCGGCAGCAGCGACCGTGAGCGGGGCGCGCACGATCCAGCTCCGCGCTCAGCAGTACGGGAACCCCGGACCGCGCCTGTTCCAGATCCTGTCCCGACCCGCACATGGCAAGCTGAACAGTCCGGCGGGGCCGTTGAGCCAATCGGGGGTCGTCTATACGCCCGATCCCGGGTTCACCGGATCAGACAGGTTCACGTACGCGGCGCTCAACTCCACGAGCTCGTATCCTCTCCACCCCGTCGCCGCCACTGTTTCCGTGACGGTGGGCGCCCAGCGAAGCAGGTTCCTGACGGGGTTGCGCTTCCGGCGCGATGGTCGCTTCCTGCTCGCGCGAGCGCGCGCGAGACGGTCGGGCGTGGTACGGCTGGTGATCAAGAAGGCCGGCTGGCCGCTCGGCTCCTGCCGCAAGCGTGTCCGCACAGGTCGCCGCTTCAGGTGCCGCATCAAGCTTCGCCGCTACGCGTCACCCGCCGGCGCGAGGGCCGTCGCGACACTGATGGTGAACGGCAGGAAGAGCGCCGTCAGGTCGTTCCGCGTTCCACGCCGCCTGCCCCGCGCAAGCGTGGCAGGCGCTGGCCGCGCGGCCGGACGCCCTTGAACGCGTGCACGATCTCCCGATCGGCGAGCGGCTGCGAGCGCCGGCGGCCGAGGAAGAACGTGCCCGAGGCGGCGTCCAGTCCGGCAGGACGCGACACGAGAACATCGTCCACGTACTTGAGCCAGAAGAACAGCAGGGTCACGGTCCTGCTGACGAGTCCGCGCAGCAGCCGCCGTTGGCCAGCGAAGGCCCGCAGGAAGTACTCGAGCGACCACAGCAGAGCCATGCCAGGGCCGCACTGCGCCCCGGAGCGCAACTCGTCGAACGAGCGCCACAGCCGCCGGTGGCCGAGGTGCGTGAAGCGGTTGAAGTCATACGCGCCGTCGTGCACCTGCTGGATGAACGGCGCCTCGGAGTACACGATCCCGCCCGGCGCGAGCACCCGGTGCACCTCTGCCGCGACGCGCTCGACGTCGGGTACGGCCTCGAGCACGGCCTGGATGACGACGGCATCGAAGCTCCCGTCCGCAAACGGCAGGTCGTGCGCGTCGCAGACGAGCTGGGTGCGCGGCCCGAGCGCGACGTCCGTCTCGACCAGCTCGAGGCCGGGCGCCTTCAGCAGCTTCTGCATTCCGGTGCCTTCGGTGCGGCCGCCGATCACCAGCACGCGGCCGTTGCCGGCGAGGAGCCGCACGAGCTCCGCCATGTTCGCCTCGCCCGCGACGTTGCGCGTGTGCGTGGGCGGCAACGACAGCAGGCGAGCGAGCAGCGAGTCTCCGGTGTGCGCGCCGGAGTCTCCGTCGATGATCGGGCCCACGTCGAACAGGCTGCGCTCCTCCGCGATCAGGACGGGCACGCCGCGGGCAACCGGGTAGCGGTGCTCGCCGTCATCCGTGACGAGCGCGCCGTCGCGCTCGACGAGCCGCTGCCCGGTCGCCGGACAGCGGAGCAGCGGCCGCAGGTCCTCGCCGGACAGGCTCACCTGCGCAGCGCCTTGCGCAGGCGATCGACCGCACCAAAG
Organism: uncultured Solirubrobacterales bacterium; assembly: GCA_963716195.1. GTDB lineage: Bacteria > Actinomycetota > Thermoleophilia > Solirubrobacterales > JBBDJG01 > JBBQNR01. Next base: position 3,859,722 of record OY970293.1, on the reverse strand, counting down.
ACCGCGGTTGTTCGAACTCGCCGCACCAGGGGGGATGCCTTCATCTTGAATCGGCGCTCGTCGTCGCCGTAGTAGATCCCCACCCGCGGCCACTCGAGCGCGCGCGGGGACCCCAACCGGCTGGAGAGGGCCGCCGCGACCTGGTAGCCCGCCCGTCCGGCCGCGGCCACTACGCGCTCGTCGCAGTCGCCGTAGGGATAGGCGAGTGACGCACAGGGACGATCAAGCAGGCGCTCGCAGTCCTCGCGCGAGCCGCGCAGCTCCGACTCCAGCTCGCCGTCCGCCAGCGCCGTCAGGTGCGGATGCGTGCGCGTGTGAGATCCGACCTCCCAGCCGGCGTCGATCAGCTGATTCAACTCGTCACACGACAGCGGCACGAGCTCGTGCTCGTGCTCGGTTCCCAGCCAATGGTCCACGCCGGGCCAGCTCATCGGTCGCTCGCTTCCGACGGACTCACTGACGACGAACACGGACCCCACGAGCCCGAGCTCCTGCATGATCGGGAAAGCCTGCGTCAGCACCGACCGGTACCCATCGTCGAACGTGACCGCCACGGCTTTCGAGTGGGGCGCGCCGTTGGCAGCCTCAGTGAAGGTGACGCCGCGGTAGCCGCGCCGCACGAGCGTCGTGAGATGGTGCTCGAGGCGTTCGGGCGTGATCGAGAGGTCGGCGTTCCAGCGCTCGCTGACCGCGTGATAGCAGAGCACGATCACGTCCTTCACGCGATCGGCTCCGTAGCCGCCGGCACCGATGCCACGCGTCCCACGAGCCGCTCATACAGCGACTCGTAGCGCTCGACGATGGCGTCGATCGTGTAGCGGCTGAGCTCGGCGTGAGCAGCCGCCGCCAGTCTGCTGCGCTCCGCCGGGTCCATGAGCAGCCGGGAGATCGCGTTCGCGAGCGCCGCGGCATCCCCAGGGGGCGTCAGCAGCGCGGTGCGCTCGTGCTCGAAGGTCTCCCGCAAACCGCCGACGCCGGTCGCCACGAGCGGGACCTCGTGAGCCATGCACTCGAACGCGAACAGCGGCGAGCCCTCGAAGTCCGAGCTCATCGCGGCAACGTCGAGTGCCTCCAGCACGACATCGACGTCTTCTCGCATGCCGAGGAAGTGCACCATCTCCCCGAGACGCCGCTCCGCGACCTGGCGTTCGAGGCGCTCCCTGCACGGCCCGTCGCCGGCGAGCACGAGCCGCGCGCCGGGAACCGCCTCGGCGACTCGCGCGAATGAGTCCACCAGCACGTGCAGGGCCTTCTGCGGGCGCATGCGGGCTGCCGTGCCGACGAGTGGCACCTCTGCGCCGATGCCGAGCTCGGCGCGCAGGTTTCCTCCCGGCGAGCCTACGCGAGGGACGTACGGGTTCGGCATCAGCTCGACCTTTCCCGCGGGCACGTGCTCCCACTCGATCATCAGGTCCCGGTTGGAGACGGTCAGGAAGACGTCGGCCAGACGCCCGATGAAGAAGCCGTCGAGCAGTCGCCGGTATGGCTTGCCGCGATACGCCCACGTGTGCTCATGCGCGACCACTGCGGGCACCCGGCAGAGGCGGCCGAAGAGGCAGCCCCAGAAATTCGAGCCCCACATGTGCGCGTGCAGGACCTCGATGCGCTCGCTGCGCAGGAAGCGCGTGAGCCGCCGCCATGCGAGCAGGTCGAGCCGAGAGCGACGCTCGAGCGCGAGGTGGCGCACTCCCGCGGATCGCACCTGTTCCAGCAACGGTCCCTCCACTGCGCGCGTCGTGCAGACCGTGACGTCGAAGCGCTCGCGCGGCAGGTTGGTGGCGAGAGCGACCACGAGCCGCTCGGCCCCGCCCGGGTCGTAGTCGAGCGACTCGATCAGGTAGAGGACGCGTATGCGCTCGCTCACCCCGGCTGCTCCCGTCCGCGCACAGCGAGGCCGAGCAGCGCCGGCCCGAGGGCAAGCATGAGCCACAACTGCTTGCTGTACTGCTCAGACTGGAAGAAGTCGGATGCCAGAAGCCCGACGCTCGCGAGCAGAAATGCGAGAGTCAATGCTCGCAGCGCGCCGTTGCCGGCCGCTTGGAAGATGCGAGCTGCCCTCACCATGCATGCGAGGGCGAAGCCGATCACCGACAGCAGCAGGACGAGCCCGGGGATCCCGAGCTCGGCGAGTGTCTGGAGGTAGATGTTGTGCGTCTGCTTGGGGTGCTCGAGCACGAAGTCGTCACGTACGATCGCGCCGGGCTCCGTCAAGAGGTACCGCGGCGATACGCGCTGGTAGTTGCCGCCGCCCACTCCGGTCAACGGCTTGTCCTCGACCATTCTCCAGCCGACCCGCCAGAGATCGATGCGGCCGGCGCCGCCCTCCGCGCGCGTCAGCCGGCTGCGTTCGTAGGGAGTCGTGAAGGCGGCCACGTAGACGAGCGCGCCGATTGCGGCGACCGCGATCACCAGCAGAGCGCGGCCGCGCCACCTCCCGGCGAAGAACAGCCCCGCGATCAGCACGACCGCGAGCGACAAGAACCCGGACCGCGACAGCGTGAAGAGGATCCCCCCGAGGCAGATCACCGACGCCGCGATCGCGCCCTGCCGCAAGAGCGAATATCTCGGGCTGGCGATCGCGAGTGCGATCGCAACCGCGAGCGCCGCCACAAGCACGGATGCCAGCTCGTTCGCTTCCCCGATCGCGCCCGCGAGCCGTCCCTCCTCGGTCGGCTGCGGGACGACGATTCCGAAAGCTGCGGTGAGCACGGCGCCGGCGACGAAGGCGGCGGCGACCCAGGTGACGTGGCGCTCGCTCCGAATCGCCGTGTACACGATCGGGAACAGCAGCAGGTTCAGCCCGTAACGCGAGGCCGTGGTCAACGCCTCGGCCTCGCTGTCGGCCCACAGCGCGCTGATCGCAGCCCAGCCGAAGAAGAGCAGAAGCAGGTAGACCGCGCCCGGGTGCGCGGAGAAGAAGTCATCGCGCTCGTCATCGCGCGTCGCCAGCGTCGCGATCCAGGTGAGCGCGAGCACCAGCCCCACTGCCTTGGCGGCGCTGAGCGCCGGCCCGCCGGGCAACACGTCCACGAAGGAGACGAGCGTGAAGACGCACAGGCCGACCGTCAGATCGGCCACCATCACGGCGGCCAGCCCAAGCGCGATCACTGCCGCGAGGGTGAACAGCGGACGGGTGGCGGCGGCGACGCCGAGCATGGACGCCGCGGCAACGACGAGAGCCGGCCACCAGAGCTCCGGAAGCCGAAGCCGGGCGGTCACCGTTACCCCGTTTTGAGCACGGGCTCGCGCTCGGCCGCGCGGCGCTTCGCGGATGGTGCGAGCCTCCCCCACGCCACACCGGTGCGGCCGCTGTCGCCCGGTCCGGCACCGATCACCGCAAGTCCGTCAGGCGTCACTCCGGCCTGGGCGAGCAGCTCACCGAGCTGCTCCAGCCGGCCGAGATGGGTCACGCCGAGCCGCGTCACGATCACGACGTCGTCGGCAGCCTCGATCAGCGGCAGCGGATCGACCACCTCTGGAATCGGGGGTGAGTCGACGATCACGTAGTCGGCGAGGCGCCGCGCTTGCTGCACGAGCATGCGGCTGACCGGCAGCGAGAGCTGGTCCGCCATCCAGGGACGCGGCTCTGCCGTCAACAACAGCTTCAGCTTGCCGTCATAGCCGGGAGCTTCGACGAGCGCCTCGTCGATCGGAAGCTCGTCCAAAAGGACTGCGGGCAGACCTCCGCCGGCACCCAGTCTCAGGACCTTCGCAAGCGCAGGACGGCGCAGGTCGGCTTCGATCAACACCACTCGCTTTCCGGCGTGAACCAGCGCCACGGCCAGGTTGAGGGCCGTGGTCGTCCGCCCCTCGCGCGTCGTCGAGCCCGTGATCACCACGGCGCGTCCCTCGTCCGCAGCGTGCGGTACGTCCATGCCGCGGCGCGCGGCTGCTGCCGCCAGCGTCGCACGCAGCGCACGATGCGCCTCCGCGCCGGCGGGCGGCATGCGGCGCGGGGTGATCACACCGGCTTCGCGGACACCGCGCCCGGCGTCAGGCACGCGCGCAAGGATAGGCAGCCGGAACCGTCTGCGCAGCTGGCTCTCGCGCCGCAGTCGCGGGTCGAAAAGCGCGGCGACGAACGCAGCGCCCAGCCCAAGCACGAGCCCGCCAAAGATGCCGGCAAACACGATCAGCCCGGTGCGGGGCCAGGACTTGCTGCCGGTGTCGGCGAGCGTGTCGACCTGGAGCGTGGGGTCGCCGCCCGCACGCAACGCCTCGAGCAACGCGATCTGGCGCGCGACGGCACTGGCCGCCGCTCCTGAGCTTCGCTCGAGCGTTCCTCGTAGCCCGCGCAGCTCGGCGTTCACCTGAGCCCGCAGCTCCTGGTCGCGGTCCTCGACGACGGCCTCGGCGAACGCGTTCGCTATCCCCTTCGCCTCCTCCGGGTCCGACGAGGTGCCGGTGACCGTGACGATGTTGCTCTGGGCGACCGGCGCGGCCTCGACGTCGTCGAGCAGCGACTTGGCGCTGCGGTCGCTCCCGAGCTTTTTCTTCACGAGCTCCGCCACGTCCGTCGACGTCGTGAGCAGCGCAGCCGTCTGAACGTCGCGCGTTGGATCGTTCGAGTCGCGCAGGAGGCCAAGCACGAGCAGCGCCTCGTTGTCGCGCGAGATCGGGGTCACGAGCAGCTTCGCCTCCGCCTCGAACTTCTCGTCGGCTGCGGCGGCATACAGCACTGCGGCCGCTGTCGTGACCACGACGGCCAGGACGATCAGAAGCCACCGCTCCCGCACCGTCTCCAGGTAACGCTTCAGGCCCTGCTGCTCCGCCTCCGGAGCCAGCCAGCCGCCGGTCTGTGAGTCGTCGTTGTTCGCCAATCCCTCGCTCTTCCGGGAGCTGGCAGAAGAATATGTGCCCTCGTACCAGGACAACGCACTACTGCCTTTCGACAGGGAGCGCGGGGGGCTTAAGTGGGGTGCAAAATGGCTTCCTTGGCGGCGAAAGAGGACGTCTTTTGGGACGGGCATCGAAGAGGAGGTGATTCAGAGGTGGCTAAGTGGGGAGTGAGACCGATGCGACTGTGCCGGTTTGTTCGCTGTGCGAGCTCTGCCAGCTCCCCGTCACATGCCCGATCATCGAGTGAAGAGTTTGGTGTCTACAGCGACCAAAACTCTTCAGCCGACAGGTGGCTCTCACGAATCGGCCATCTTGCGTGGCTCCTTCGTGCAAGCCGCGACGTTCCGCAACCTCCCGTATCACTCCCCTTCGATGCCCGTCGCTGTGGCGACGAGACGATGCGAAGGCCGGAAGAGCCCGAGCCCACGGGAGCTCCCGTCATTTGCGCCTAAGCAAATGACGGCCTCTTCTTTCGCCCGGCTGACTTATTCAGCCGTGCGAAAGGACTGCCCGCAGCCGCAGGCAGCGACGACGTTCGGGTTGTTGACCGCGAACCCGGCGCCTTGGAGGCCGTCCACGTAGTCGACCTCGGAGCCGTCGACGAACGGCAGGCTCTGGGAGTCGATCAGGACGCGTACCTCGTTGTACTCGTAGATCTTGTCGCCGTCGCGCAGCTCGTCGAATGCGAGGGCGTACTGGAAGCCGGAACAGCCGCCGCCCCGCACTGCGAGGCGCAGACCGGTCTCCTCCTCGGCCTGGCCGTTCATGAGCTCCTTGATCTTCGCTGTGGCTGTGTCTGTGATCGTGACCATCTGAGAATCTTGTCGGCCGCGAGGTGGCTTCCCTGGAGCCTTCCCCGGGCCGCAAGGCAGATTGTAGCGGCACCGGCGCGGGCCATTCCAGGCGTTTCCTGATACAAGAGCCCCGTGGAAGCGCGATTCGAGCGGCCGGAGGCAGACTCCGGGGACGGCGGCAGGGACGGCACCGCCCGCCGGGTGGCGGTCGTCTGCGACACCACCGCCTACCTGCCGGCCGAGCTGGTCGCCGCCTATGGCATCGAGCTGGTCAGCCTATACGTGAACTGGGAGGACGGCTCAGAGCGCGAGAGCGACATGCCCGGCTTCGACTCCTTCTACCAGCGGCTGCGGACCGCGAAGCAGCTCCCCACCACGTCCCAGCCGTCGATCGGCGACTTCCTGGCCGTCTACGAGCCGCTCCTGGACCGGGGGCTCGAAGTGGTCTCGATTCACATCTCCGGCGGCATCTCGGGCACTGTCGAGAGCGCGCGCCAGGCCACCGAGCGTCTCGCCGATCGTGCCGGCGCCGGCCGCGTCACGGTGATCGACTCCGAGACCGCCTGCGGCGGCATGGGCTTTCTGGCCCTGGCGGCAGCAAAGGCCGCTCAGGCCGGCGCCGGCGCGGCCGAGGTAGCCGAGCGAGCGAGGGAGGCGCGGCAGGAGCTGAAGATGTGGTTCGCCGTCGACACCCTCGAATACCTGCGCCGTGGCGGAAGGATCGGGGCGGCGTCGGCTTGGATCGGCACCGCTTTGAAGGTGAAGCCGATCCTCACGCTCGAAAGCGAGGTCACCCCGGTCGAGCGCGTGCGCACCAGCGGCCGCGCGATGCAGCGGCTGACCGACTACGCGGAGCAGCGAAAGGACGACGGCGCCGGTGCCTGGGTCGTCCAGCACATCCAGGCGCACGACGAGGCCGCGCGGCTGGTCGAACGCGCACAGGAGATCATGGGCAAGCCCCCGCTGTACGTGTCCGAGGTCGGGCCCGTGATCGGCGCCCACGTCGGTCCCGGGCTGCTGGGGATCGGCGGCGTGCCCGAGCGCGTGCTCGAACCGGCGAGCCCTGCCGGCGTCGCCGGCGAGACGACCTAGCTGTAGCTCCTAACCACGTTGTTTCATCCGGCCCCCCTTGGAGGCTGAGGGTGTCTCGCCACCCAGCCCCAAGGAGGACACCGGATGAAGCTTCACCGTAACGCCACGACCTGCCCGAACAGCCGCGCCCTGATCGCAACGCGAGTGATGAAGGAGGGCTGGTCGCTCACGCAGGCGGCCGAGGCCGCCGGCGTGAGCGAGCCGACGGCGCGCAAGTGGGTCCGTCGTGCCCGGGCCGGCCAACCGCTCGAGGACCGCTCCTCACGCCCAAAGCGAAGCCCCTCCCAGCTGCCCAAGCGCCTGGTAGGTGCGATCGAGGCACTGAGGCGCCTCTGGATGACCGCGGCCGAAATCGCGGAGATCCTGCATATCCCACTCTCGACGGTGTCGCTTTGGCTTCGAAGGATCGGCCTCGGCAGGCGCTCACGCCTTGCGCCGCCCGAGCCTCCCAACCGCTACGAGCGCCGCCGCCCCGGCGAGCTCGTGCACGTCGACATCAAGCAGCTCGGTCGCATCTCGGCGCGCGGCGCCGGCCATCGCATGGTTGGCCATCGCGAGAGCCAAATCAAGCCCGGCCACAAGCGCAGGCAGACGGGCTTCGAATACGTGCATGTGATGGTCGACGATCACTCGCGCCTGGCTTACGCGGAGGTTCTCGAGGGCCTCAACGCCAGCTGCGCCGTCGCTTTCCTCGACCGCGCCGTGGCTTGGTTCGCCGAACGCGGAGTGAAGATCCAAGCGGTGATGACCGACAACGGCTCCTGCTATGTCTCCGACGCGCATCGAGCTGCATTGCGTGGACTGGGGCTTAGGCATCTACGGATCAGGCCTTACCGCCCGCGCACCAACGGCAAGGCGGAACGCTTCATCCAGACACTCCTGAACGAATGGGCCTATGGCCGCCTCTACGGCAGCTCAGCCGAGCGGGCGGCGGCACTGCCGCCCTTCCTCGAGCGCTACAACTTCAGGCGACCGCACGGCTCCCTTGGCAAACGAGTGCCGGCCACGAGGTTGAACAACCTCGTTGGGAACTACACCTAGCCCGCGTCGAGGCCAGGCTTGGGGGGCTGCGTCGCTCCCGCCTGCGTAGCTCCCGGCTGCGCCTGCGCGTCCAGCTGGCGCCACTCCCACCAGTCCTCAACGAGGATCTTGACCGAGGCTGCGATCGGGATCGCGATCAATGCTCCGAGCACGCCCATCAGCGCGGCGCCGCAGAGGACGGAAACCAGCACGATGAACGGGTGCAGCTGCACCGTGCGTCGCTGCACCTGTGGCTGGATCACGTTGTTCTCGAATTGCTGGTAGGCGATCGCGTAGATGGTCCAGATGATCGTGTCCCGGGGAAAGTCGCTGAACGCCGTCACGATCCCGACGATCACCGCCCCGATGGTGGCTCCCACGAGCGGGATCAACGCCATCACCCCCATCACCACCGCAAGCGGCGCCGCGAACGGCACCCCCAGGATCGTGAGCACGATGAAGGCGGCCGCTCCGTCGATGAACGAGATCAACAGCGCCCCGTTGACGTAGCCGCTGACCGCGTTCGCCATGTCCCGCAGGACACGGCGCACCCGATCTCTTCGTTCTGGAGGCTGCAGGTTGACGAAGGAGTCCACCCACCGGTGGCCACTGCCGAGCAGGAACGCGGTCAAAACGAGGATCGTCACCAAGGCGAAGATGCGCTCGACGATCCCGAAGCCGATGTCACTGAGCGTGCCGGCTGCGCCGCCCAGGCGCTCGGGCAACTTGCTCGCTTCCTCTTCCAGCTTGGTGGTGATGTCGTAGTCCTCTTCCAGGTTGCGCAGCGTCTCGTTCTTGTTCACGTACTCCCGCACGTCCTCCACGTACTGCGGAGCGTTGTCCGCGAGGTCATTGACCTCGTTCACGAGCGGCGGGATCAGCAGCAACCCGAGCAGGACGATCGTCGCGAGCAGCCCCAGGTAGACCGTCATGATCGCGAGGCTCCGCTTCATGTGCCGATTGAGGAAATTGACCGGACGCGAGAGCGCGACCGCCAGGAAGATCGCGAGGAAGACCCACGTCAGCGGCTGACGCAGCAGGTAGATCAGGTACAGGCTGAACAGGACGCCGACAACGATCAGGACGATCTTCGCGATCGCCTTGGCGGAGAGGGCCGCGGCTTCCATCGCGCGAACCGTAGTGAGCGGCCAAGACGCCTTGCTCGGCAGTCTCGCGCGCATAAAGACGGCGGGCCAGATCTCTCTGGCCCGCCGTCCATCCGTCTTCTGTCCTCTAGCTCACGCTACTTGCCGTTGATCGGGCAGCCGCGGTTGTTGAAATAGTCGAGCCGCCCGGCCAGAGTGAGAATCGTCGCCCGATTGTTACTGGCCAGGGCGGCGTTCACGTCGGCAATCACCGATGCCGGCGAGCGCGGGTAGTTGATGTTCGGGTGCGCCGCGTTGAGCAGCGCTGCGACGGCTGCCCGCAGCAGGATCCTTGCCGCTCCCACCGTACCGCTGCCGCCATCGAAGCTCAACGCCTGGAGCAGCGTGTTGTTGTCGAGCCCGAAGGCGTTAGGCACGTCGAACACGCTCTCGAGCGTCTGGTTGCGTGAGTAGCCCGTGGGCGGCCACGCGTTGGGGTGGTTCTTCCAGAAACCGGGCGTGCAGCCCTGTGGAGGTGCGGCGGGCCGGACCACGACCGAGTGATCGTCATCGTCCTTGACCTCGTTCGTGAACCCCGTCGGGTGATATTGGACGGTAACCACGTTCACGAGCGGGCTCGGAGTACCGAGCGGGATCGTGAAGTTGGCCGTGAAGCTGCACGACGCGCTTGGAGCCAGGTTTCCGCACCCGTTTGCGCTGGCCGTACTCGTCAGGTTGCCGACCTTGTTGTCGATGACGCTGTCGAGCACCAGGTTCGGGCTATCCGAGGAGCTGGTGTTCGTGATCGTGTAGCTGTAGGTGATCGTCTGCCCTTCCGTGGCTTCTGCCGGCCCAGTCTTGACCACCTGCACCGCGGGCTGGAACAGGTTGACCGAGTCGCTCGCGGTGTCGTCGACGTCGTTCGTGAACCCGTCCGGGTGGGTCTCGACCGTGACCGTGTTCTGGTAGGGGTCGCTGGCGCCCTGGGGCACCGTGTAGTGGTAGGTGATCGTGCAGCCCGCGCTGGAGGCGAGGCTCGCTCCGCAGTCGGATGTGTCGTAGTTGGCGCTGTCGGTGAGATCGCCCTGGACCGTGTCGGAGATCTTGTCGATCACCAGGTCGGGCGAGTCGCTGGAGCTGTTGTTGTCGATCTCCACCGTGCAGTCGACCCGGTCACCGACCTTGGACAGGTCGGTGCACTGCTTGTCGACGGCCACCGCGGGCTGGAACAGGTTGACCGAGTCGCTCGCGGTGTCGTCGACGTCGTTCGTGAACCCGTCCGGGTGGGTCTCGACCGTGACCGTGTTCTGGTAGGGGTCGCTGGCGCCCTGGGGCACCGTGTAGTGGTAGGTGATCGTGCAGCCCGCGCTGGAGGCGAGGCTCGCTCCGCAGTCGGATGTGTCGTAGTTGGCGCTGTCGGTGAGATCGCCCTGGACCGTGTCGGAGATCTTGTCGATCACCAGGTCGGGCGAGTCGCTGGAGCTGTTGTTGTCGATCTCCACCGTGCAGTCGACCCGGTCACCGACCTTGGACAGGTCGGTGCACTGCTTGTCGACGGCCACCGCGGGCTGGAACAGGTTGACCGAGTCGCTCGCGGTGTCGTCGACGTCGTTCGTGAACCCGTCCGGGTGGGTCTCGACCGTGACCGTGTTCTGGTAGGGGTCGCTGGCGCCCTGGGGCACCGTGTAGTGGTAGGTGATCGTGCAGCCCGCGCTGGAGGCGAGGCTCGCTCCGCAGTCGGATGTGTCGTAGTTGGCGCTGTCGGTGAGATCGCCCTGGACCGTGTCGGAGATCTTGTCGATCACCAGGTCGGGCGAGTCGCTGGAGCTGTTGTTGTCGATCTCCACCGTGCAGTCGACCCGGTCACCGACCTTGGACAGGTCGGTGCACTGCTTGTCGACGGCCACCGCGGGCTGGAACAGGTTGACCGAGTCGCTCGCGGTGTCGTCGACGTCGTTCGTGAACCCGTCCGGGTGGGTCTCGACCGTGACCGTGTTCTGGTAGGGGTCGCTGGCGCCCTGGGGCACCGTGTAGTGGTAGGTGATCGTGCAGCCCGCGCTGGAGGCGAGGCTCGCTCCGCAGTCGGATGTGTCGTAGTTGGCGCTGTCGGTGAGATCGCCCTGGACCGTGTCGGAGATCTTGTCGATCACCAGGTCGGGCGAGTCGCTGGAGCTGTTGTTGTCGATCTCCACCGTGCAGTCGACCCGGTCACCGACCTTGGACAGGTCGGTGCACTGCTTGTCGACGGCCACCGCGGGCTGGAACAGGTTGACCGAGTCGCTCGCGGTGTCGTCGACGTCGTTCGTGAACCCGTCCGGGTGGGTCTCGACCGTGACCGTGTTCTGGTAGGGGTCGCTGGCGCCCTGGGGCACCGTGTAGTGGTAGGTGATCGTGCAGCCCGCGCTGGAGGCGAGGCTCGCTCCGCAGTCGGATGTGTCGTAGTTGGCGCTGTCGGTGAGATCGCCCTGGACCGTGTCGGAGATCTTGTCGATCACCAGGTCGGGCGAGTCGCTGGAGCTGTTGTTGTCGATCTCCACCGTGCAGTCGACCCGGTCACCGACCTTGGACAGGTCGGTGCACTGCTTGTCGACGGCCACCGCGGGCTGGAACAGGTTGACCGAGTCGCTCGCGGTGTCGTCGACGTCGTTCGTGAACCCGTCCGGGTGGGTCTCGACCGTGACCGTGTTCTGGTAGGGGTCGCTGGCGCCCTGGGGCACCGTGTAGTGGTAGGTGATCGTGCAGCCCGCGCTGGAGGCGAGGCTCGCTCCGCAGTCGGATGTGTCGTAGTTGGCGCTGTCGGTGAGATCGCCCTGGACCGTGTCGGAGATCTTGTCGATCACCAGGTCGGGCGAGTCGCTGGAGCTGTTGTTGTCGATCTCCACCGTGCAGTCGACCCGGTCACCGACCTTGGACAGGTCGGTGCACTGCTTGTCGACGGCCACCGCGGGCTGGAACAGGTTGACCGAGTGGTTGTCCGTATCGGTCACCGTCGTGACCCCGCTCGGCAACGTGCCCCTGTACTGGACCGTGACAGTGTTCGGCAACGGGTCCGGATCGCCCGGCTGGACAGTGCGATTCACGGTGAAATTGCACGATGCGCCGGCGGCCAGGGTCCCGCATCCATTTAGGCCGGCGGTGACAGCCAGGTCTCCCAGCAGCGTGTCGCTGACGCTCTGCAGGGTGAGCGGGACGTCGCCGGTGTTCCTGATCGTGAACTGGTAGGCGACGTCGTCGCCGACCTTGGACAGATCGGGGCCGTCTTTATCCACCTCAACCGAAGCCGTGACGTCGTAGCAGAACGAGACGTGGCTCAGGCCGAAGAACTCGTTGTTCTCCTCGTTGACCGGAGCGTGGAGATTGGTGTCGTCCTTGTTCTCGCCGATCGTGTCCTGGTAGTTGTAGAAGTTCCCGTTCGGGCCGCCCTTCACGAATACCGAGTCGACGCCGATGTTCGAGGTGAAGTCGACTACCGGGCCACTGGCCGTGTCGCGGACGTCGATCGTTACGATGAGGGTGCCGTCCGTGTAGGTCCCGTCCGCGACCGGCTCCACCCTGAGCTCGGCTGTGTTCGGGTCGAGGTCGCCGCAGGTCGGGTTGCCGGCGACGAAGACCGGCTGGACGCCGTCGCCGCTCGGGGGACCGGCCACCTGTGCGCCTGCAGACGCCACGAGGATCGCCGCCGTGCCTGCCAGCGCCGCGAGCGCGAGGGTCCTCCTCGGCTTCGGCGAGACGGCAATGCGCGCTGCGTTATGTGAGCGAGGGCTGCCGGTGGGTGTGCGAGCGTCTTTATCCAGGTGGACGGCGTGCTCCTGCTGCTCCTCGCCATCTCCGCGCCGCCAAATCCGCAGGATGAGCTCCACGAGTCCCAACGAAAGGAACACGAGCAGCGCAAGGGTTGTCGATCGGCGGTTTTTGAACGTAGTTGCTCGTCTCACAGGTCCACCCCCCGGTAGCCCAGTTTTCGCGTTGTTGAGGATCGCGGCAAGGAGAGACCGGCCTCTTGCCGGCTTTCGGTGGTGTGAGCTAGCTCTGGAGCGCTAGAGAATGCTCGGGTTTGACAGACCCCGGCGGGGCTCCGCTCGTGGAAGAGTGCGAGAACGCTTTGACATTCCATGTCGCGGTACCCCCGACCGTGACCGTTCCGGATCCATCTTGCGCTTCCCTGCTAGCTGCGTCTCCGTGCGCTTGCGCTCGCCAGTCGTGGCGAGCGTACGACGCCGATCCTCTCCGCTCGGTGGTGGCGGGGTCAATGAGGTCAAGCCCCATAAGCACAGAATGTCGCGAAAAAACCCGCAAATTGCGGGCTTTTACCGAATGGCTAACCGCGTCTGCGGAAAAGGCGGCGGCCGACCAGGAAGCCGACCGTGACGCCGACGGCGATCGCTACGCCGCGGTGCTCGTTCACCTGCCGGCGCCAGTCGGTGAGCGTCTGTACGCGGTTGCGGAGCTGCTCGACCGATCCGGCCAGCTCGTTGCGGTGCTGGACGATCGAGGCCCTGATCTCATCGGGATTGCGGGTCGACATGTGCGGTCGCTCGTAACTTTCGATCGGTAAAGCCTAGGTCCAGTGTCGGACCCGAAGCAGCGCGCTTGAGCTGCGGCCGATCACGCTCACTTCTGCGTCTTGCCCGCGGCGGCCTGGACCTCGGGGTGCTCGATCGCCTCCTTGATCAGGCGCGCCTCCTCGATCGCCTGGTCGGGCGTCGGCGGGGCACCCGACTGGAGGCTGCGCATGGCGATCAGGCCGCCCACGATTCCGAACAGGACCAGCCCGGCGCCGACGATCACGAAGCCGAGCCACAGGCTGTCCGCCGCATCGTTGATTCCCCATGCCATGGCCTCGAGCAGGTAAATGAGCGCAAACAGGAAGAAAACACCGGCAATCCCGCCCGCGACCGCGCCCCGCGCGATGCGCTTGAGCTTGTGCTCGATCTCGGCGCGCGCCAGCTCGATCTCTTCGCGAACGAGTATCGAGGCGTGCTCGGAGACCTCGGTCACGAGCTCGGCCAGTGACTTCTCCTCGTCGGTGCTGTGCTGCTGCACCTCGTTACCGTCCAAGGCGACTCACCACCCCGGCGAGCAGCACGCCGCCAAGCACGGCCGCACCGATCAGCACCTCCGGCCGGTCCCCGAAAGGCGGCTCAGGCGCTGCGCCGTATCCGTTCAGCGACGACGTAGCGTCCTGTCCGGAGATCGGATCGTCCGCGCTCGCGCCTAGCCCGGATCCGTTCTGCTCTGCCACGCCTGCTCAGCTCCTAGTCGGGCGGATCTTCGTTGAACACGCGCCGCCACACCTGCGCAGCGACCCTGTTTGCCGCGATCGCGGCAACGGCGCCGAGCCCCGCGACGAGCCCGCTCCACATCAGCCGCTTGACCATTGGATTCTCCTGCACGGCGGGAAGCCTACCCCTTTCACCTGGATGGAACACGGGGCCAGCCGGTAGTGCGAAAACCCCATCAGAGCGCGATCCGGCCCCATGGCTGGACGTGTGATCGAGCTTCACCTGCGGATCACCGGGTATCCGAACCGAAGGTGCTTCGCAAACTCCGATCATCCGTGCTGAGCATTGCGTTCGTCACCGCCACGGCGCTCGTCCTCGCACCGTCGGCCGGTGCAGCCCCGGCGATCCAGGCAACGGACTTCTTCCTCACCGCTGCAGACACCCAAGCCGGTGCCGCCGCTGATGCGACAACCAGCACCAGCCTGCGCTACCTGAACCTGAGCGAGGACGTGAAGACCTCGATCGGACATTTCGCTCCCGGGCTGCTGGCAAATCCCGAGGCGGTCCCGAAGTGCCCGACGGCCCAGCTGATGGCGGACAACTGCCCCGCCGACACGCGTGTGGGCAACAGCGTGGCGGACGTGACGGCTGCGGGCGTCACCACGGTGACCGTCACCGGTGCGATGTACAACCAGGAGCTGATGGGGACAGAAGGCGGGCGGCTCGGAATCGTCGTTCCCTCACCGGCTCCCGGCCAGCCCCCTCTGATCCTGACGGCGCCGTTCTACGTCCGGACCGACGGCGACTACGGGCTCGACGGCGTGCTCGACGATATTCCGCGCACCGTCGGTGGGTTGCCGGGCCTGCCGGTCGGCGACACCCAGATCACCCGCCTCGCGTTCACGTTGTTCGGAAAGGTGCAGGGCCGGAACTTCACCCGCGGCCCGACGTCCTGCGCGCTGCACACTTCCACCGGCGAGGTGATCGGGTATGACGACTCGACGCCGGTCACCGGTCCCGCTCCCCCGTCCTCCTACACGCCGACGGGATGCGACAAGCTCCCATTCAAGCCGACGTTCAAGATGTCGGTCGGCTCAACGGGCTCGACCGGCTTCAACGGCCACCCCCCGCTGCACGTCACGGTCACGCAGGGGGCCGGGGAGGCCGGCATTCTCGCCAACGGCGTCACGCTGCCTCCGGAGCTGACACCGAATACCGCCGCCTTCCAGACGCTCTGCTCGGAAGCCCAGCTGAAGGCCGGAAACTGCCCTGCGGGCTCGCAGGCAGGTGACGCGCGCGCGACCTCCGCGTTCGTCGCGAATCCGCTCACGGGACCGGTCTGGCTGGTGCAGAAGCCCGGCAGCGTCATCCCCACCCTCGTCGCCGACCTGAAGGGGCGCGTCCCGATCAAGATCAGCATCGCGAATGCGATCATCGGCGGCAAGCAGGTGCAGTCGACTGTCTCCAACGTCCCCGACCTGCCGCTGGGCTCGTTCACCCTGAACCTGAACGGCGGCGCCAAGGGCGCGCTGTTGAACAAGAAGGATCTCTGCCTGGCGAGCCAGTCGGGTTCGCGCTTCCGCGACCTGAAGGCCGCGGTCACCTTCGACGCCCAGAGCGGCGCGAAGACCAGGTCCAAGCCGCGCATCGCGGTCGAGGGCTGTGGCCCGCGCGTGTCCGGGTCGGTGCGCAAGTCGCGCTCGTCCAAGCCGCGCATCAGCCTCACCGTCCAGCGCCACCCCGATGCCTCCAAGCTCGGCAACGTCGTGGTGGTCCTGCCGAAGGAGCTGAGGCTGGTCAAGCGCCGCCTGCGCGGCGGAGCCCGCGCGAAGGTCTCCGCCGACCTGTCGGCCAGCGCGCTGCGGGCGTCGGGCTCGCGGCGGTTGCGGATCAGCCGCCTGCCTTCGAAGGGCGCCGCCAAGGTCGTCGTCAAGCTGCGCCGGGGAGCCGTCAGGCCTACCCGCAAGCTGCGTCGCGCGCTACGGCGTCACAGCACGACGAAGCTTCGCTTCAAGGTGATCGCAGTCGACACCGACAAACAGCGGTTCTCGACGCGCGGCACGGTCCGCGCGCGCCGCTAGCCCGCGTCGGCAGCGACGCGCTCGATCGTCAGGCCGGAGCAGACAGTCTCGACGACCCACTGCTTGGCCTGATCGAAGTCGTCGGGGCTCTTGCCCAGCGCGTCGAAGATCCAGGCGCTGAGCAGTTGCTCAATCGCGCCGTAGAAGCAAAGGCTCGCGAAGGTGGCGGAGATGTCGTCGCGCAGGAACCCGTCCTCCTGCCCGCGCGCGACGATCGCAGCGATGCCGTCATAGGCCTGCGTGATCTCCTCGAGGTGGTGCGAGCCAAACGTGTTGGCAGCTCTAGTGACCTCGACGATGATCACCTTCATCAGCTCGGGGTTGTGCTGGTAAGACTCGATGATGAAAGACGCGATCGCGTACAGCTTGTCGCGCACCGGCATCTCCTGGCGGTCAACCTCGTCGATGGCCTCGAGCAGCAGGCTCCAGCGCTCGGTGAAGATCGTGTTGAGGATCTGGTCCTTGGAGCGGAAGTAGTGGTAGACGAGTCCATAGGCGACGTTGGCCTCGCGCGCGATGTCCGACACGCGGCAGCGATGAAAGCCCTCGCGCGCGAACACGGTGATGGCGGCGTCGAGGATCACCCGACGCTTGTCGACAGGCTCTGCTTTCTTGTTCTTGCTCACGCTTCTGCGAGCTCCGGCCAGCGGTAGGTGTGCGGTCGGCGGTTGGCCAGTGACGGCAGCTGTTCGCGCACCCGCTCCTGGGCTTGCAGGTCGAGGTCAGTGACTACATAGCACTCGCTGTCGGGCGCGACCGCCAGCGGTATCCCCCACGGGTCCACGATCATCGAGCGCCCATAGCTCTCGTGACCGGGAGGATGCGTCCCGATCTGACCGGCCGCGATCACGAAGAGCTGGTTCTCGATCGCCCGCGCGCGTACGAGCACCTCCCAGTGGTCCTTGCCGGTGTGCAGCGTGAACGCGGCGGGCAGCGCGACCGCCAGTGCTCCCTGCACCGCGAGGATGCGAAAGAGCTCCGGAAAACGCAGGTCGTAGCAGACCGCCAGGCCGAGCGCCAAGCCGTCGGCCTGCGCGATCACGATCTCGTCGCCGGGCGCCTCGGTGTCCGACTCGCGGTAGCTGACGCCGCCGACGTCCACGTCGAACATGTGGATCTTGCGGTAGACCGCGGCGACCTCGCCCTCAGGCGACAGGAGTACGGAGGTGTTCCGGAGCTTGTCCTCGCCGTCGACCCGCTCGGCGATGCTGCCGGCGGCCAGCCAGACGCGAAGCTCGCGCGCCAGGTCCGCCGCCCACCGCAGAGTCCGGCCGTCGAGCGGTTCCGCGCCCGCAACCAGCTGCTCCGGCGTGCCGAGCACGTTGAACTTCTCCGGCAGGACGATCAACTCAGCGCCATCTCTCGCTGCGTCGCGCAACAGCGAACCCGCAACCGTGAGGTTGCGGTCCTTGTTTTCCGTTGAGTTGAGTTGTACGGCCGCCGCGCGCATGGTTCCCTTCCCCAACGTTGACTTGCGAGTCAACCGCTGAGGCGATTATAGGTACGCGCCTGGCGGCAACGCTCGACGCTAGATGATTGATTCCGAATCCCGCGTGGCCGCGAGGGCGCGAGAACCGAGCTGGACAAGGATCTCGCGCTGAGCGCTCGCACCGGCGCCTTCGGCGCCTCGTGAAGCCCATGCCGGTGGGCATGGGCGAACCCGAGGACGCCGGTCAGCGAAGGTTCGCAGCGTTGTCGCGGGTGCGAGGGGTTTGGAATCAGTCATCTACAGCCCGCGCCAGTAGATGAGTGCGTCCTCGCCCGCGAATGCGGCTGGGACGCGGCCCGTGACGGTGAAGCCCGCGCGCTCGTAGATCGAGCGTGCCGGGTTCGACTCTCGCACGAGGTTGAACATGATCGCCTCGAACCCGCGGTCGCGTGCCCGCTCGAGCGAGTGCTCGATCATGGCGGTGCCAACGCCGCGGCGCCGGAAGTCCGGATGCACCATGTAGCCGGCATTCGCGATCGTGCTCGCGATGCCGGGATAGTTCGGGCCGAGCGTGTACGAGCCCGCCAGCGCGCCGTCGATGCGGGCCACGTGAACGACGTCCTTCTTATCGATCCAGGCGGCCCGGAACATCTGCTCGTCGGCCGGCGGCTCGCGCGGGAACGCTCCACCCTCCTCGACGATCAGCGCGTAGAGGTCGAACAGCTCGGCCATGTCGGCGTCGCGGGCGACGGAGATGGTGATGCGTGGGGTGGAACCGCTTTGCTTCATCGCCGCGAAGAAGGGCTGGCACCGAATGGGGTGTGACGGTGGGTTTGCGAAAGCTCGCGAATCGCACACGTAAGTGTGGCGAAATGACCGATTTGCGAGGAGCCACTTGAGCTGTGGTGAGTTGAGGGCGCTATAGACCCCTAACTCACCACAGCCGGATGTGCGGGGTTACAGGGAGGTAATAATGCTCCCTAAGCGCCCAAACCGCCACGGGTTTGTCGGTGTCTGGTGCAGTTTGGTCGTCAGCCGGGCGTCTTGGATCACTCCCGTTCGATGCCCGTCCCTAAGCGGGACGTTCGAGACACATCCGGACAGCGCCGAGGTACTACCCCTGCGCAGCCCGCCGCGCCCGGATCTCCGCGATCAGCAGCTTCGCCCGCATCGCCGCGACCAGGTCGCGCATCGGCTCGACCGCTCGCTCCAAGAGCTCGGCGGCCTCGTCGGCATCCATCTCGCCGGCGACGCGCTCCATCATCGCGCCGACCTCTTCGCGCACGAGCTGCTCGAGATTGCGTTTGTAGATGAGCGTGTCGTAGACGGTGAATCCCAGCGCCTCCGAATACCCGGAGGCCCGCATGCGGCTGACGGCCTCGATGATCTGGACATCGTCGGGGCCGTAGCGCTTGGCGCCGTTTCGCCGCTGCGGCGTCAGGACTTCCAGCTTCTCCAGGCGCTCCAGTGCCTCGTCCGGAAGCTTGTAGCGACTCTTTACCTCGCGCTCGCTCAGGCTCTTGCCTCCCTCGCGGCCGAGCGCGCGTTCCAGCACCCGGTCCTCGAGCTCGATCAGCGCCCGCAGCCGCTCGGGACCCTCCCCCTCCTCGCCGTTCTCGAGAATCTCCTTGATCACCTTCAGCGGCAGGAAGCGCTCCTCCTGGAGCTGCTTGATCAGCCGTACGCGATCAACGAACTCGCGCGGGTACCAGGCCATGTTGCGCGACGTCTTGATCGGCTCCGGCAGCAGACCCTCGCGCAGGTAATGCTTGATCGTGCCGGCGGACACGCCCGCGGCCTCCGCGAGCTCGCGCATGCGCAACAGCTCCTGCTGCGGAACACCCGGTTCACTGCGGCGCTTCGCGCCTACGTTCACACTACTCCTTCGTCCCTCAGCTTCTCGATGCGCTCGTCGTCGTAGCCGATCTTGCGCAGCACGTCGGCGGTCTGCTCGCCGAGCGCGGGTGCCGCGCCGCCGGTGTCGGCGGGCGTGCGCGAGAGCTTGACCGGGAAGCCGACCTGCTTGACCGGGCCGATGCCGGGCTGGTCGAGCTCGACGACCATGCCGCGGGCGCGGAACAGCTCGTGGTCAAGGGCCTCGTCGAGATCGAGGATCGGCTCCATGCAGCAGTCGTGCTCGGAAGCGAACGCGGTCCACTCGTCGCGCGTTCGCTCCTTGAACACGGCAGCCACTTCCGCACCGGCCTCCGAATCCGGGTGCTCGAACTGTTTTTCGATCAGCTCCGGGCGGCCGACGCCCTCGCACCAGTTGCGCCAGAACTTCGGCTCGAGCGCGCCGAGCGACACCCAGCCTCCGTCCTTTGCCTCATACGGGAAGTAGCAGAGGATGCCGCCGCCGAGCTCGATCTCGCCGCGGCGCGGCACCTTTCCTTCGCAGAAGTAGCGCGCGATCACCATCGCAAGCCAGGACAGCGAGCCGTCGGTCATCGAGACGTCGACCAACTGGCCCTCGCCCGAGCGCGAGCGCTCGATCAGCGCCGCCAGGATTCCGACCGCCGCCATCAGCCCGCCGCCACCCAGGTCGGCGATCTGACCCGCGGACTGGATCGGCGGACCGCCACGGCGGCCGGTCAGCCCGAGCAGGCCGGCGGTGGCGAGGTAGTTCGTGTCGTGACCGGAGCGGTCCGTGTATGGGCCGTCCTGGCCGTAGCCCGAGATCGCGCAGTAGACGAGGCCGGGGTTCTGCTCGCGCAGCGCTTCGTACCCGGCGCCGAGCTTGTCCATCACGCCGGGCCTGAAGCTCTCCACCAACACGTCGTAGTCCTGCACCAGGCGCATCAGCACGTCGCGGCCGTCGGGGTGCTTGAGGTTCAGCCGCAGCGACCGCTTGTTGCGGTTGAGGCCGAGGAAGTAAGCCGACGCGACCCCTTTGCGCTGTTCCTCCTCTCCTCCGTAATAGGGCGGCATCCAGCGGATGTAGTCGCCGCCGGCGGTGTCCTCCACCTTCAGGACGTCCGCTCCGAGGTCAGCCAGGAGCAGAGTGCAGAACCCGCCGGGAAGGAGGCGCGTGAAGTCGAGCACCTTGACCCCTGCCAGCGGCAGGTCGAC
Source organism: uncultured Solirubrobacterales bacterium (assembly GCA_963716195.1). GTDB lineage: Bacteria > Actinomycetota > Thermoleophilia > Solirubrobacterales > JBBDJG01 > JBBQNR01. Next base: position 3,839,091 of record OY970293.1, on the reverse strand, counting down.
CGAAGTCCCCGGCTCGGGACGGGTCTCCGCACGCGTCGCCATCAGGCCGCCACCGTGGCCGCCGCCTTGGGCGGCCACGCCATTCTCTCCGTTCCGAGCAGCTGCCGCGCCTCGGCGACCGTCGCCGGCCTGCGGCCGACGTCCTCCACCATCTCGCGCGCCTTGGCGATCAGGTCGCCGTTGGAGCGCGCCATCTCGCCGCTCGGGAGGTAGAAGTTGTCCTCGAGCCCGACGCGGAAGTTGCCGCCGAGCGTGAGCGCCGCCGCGCCCAGCATCCACTGGTCGCGAGAGATCCCGATCACGCCCCAGTTGTTCGGTCCCTGCGCCCCGCCGGGCACCTGCTCCGACATGTGGGCGAGGTTGCGCGCGTTCGGCCGGATGCCACCGGTCACGCCCATCACGCAGGAGACCTGGAGCGGTTCGTGCAGCAGACCCATGTCGAGGAGTGGATCGAGGTTCGCGACGTGCCCGGAGTCGAAGCACTCGTGCTCGGGCTTTATGCCGAGCTCGTTCATCGCCTTCACGAAGGTGATGATGGTCTCGAAGGAATTCTCGAACACGGTGTGGAAGACGAAGTCCTTTCGCCGCCGCGAGTACTTCGCATAGTTCATCGAGCCCATGTTCAGCGCGGCAACCTCAGGGCGAAGCGCGCGCAGGTAGTCGATCCGCTTCTCGATCGGGACGCCCACCGCGCCGGTCGAGTAGTTGACGATCACGTCGTCGACCTCGGAGAGGATCGCGTCCGTGATGTTGCGGAAGTCATCGATCTCGTAGCTCGGCACACCCTCGGGAGTGCGAGCATGGATATGGATCATCGAGCCGCCCTCATCCACGATCCGCCGCGCCTCAGCCGCGTACTCCTCGGGCGTGTAGGGGATCGCGGGGCACTGGTCGCGATTCGCGACCGCGCCCGAGATCGAGCAGGTGATGATCACCGGGTCTTCGAAACGGCTCATCGACTTCTCTCCTCTCTGACCGCCATGTGGTGCGCTGACTGCCTCACCAGTTCTCCATACGCCATCTCGCCCTTCACGAGTAGGCCGTCTCGAATCTCCAGACGCTGGACGTAGGGCTCTGTCACCTCGGCCGCGCTCGTCCGATGCTTGAAGCGAATTTGGCCCTCGACCTGGACGGTCGTGTCATCGAGCTCACGGATCTCCCTCATCTCCATCCTCATGACCTCCCACGGCTCGAGGATGCGTGCGAACAGCGCGATCACGCTCTCGCGCCCGCGGTAGACGCCCTCCTCGGGGGATCCACCGCCGATGTTGTGCTCCCAGACGACGTCGTCGTGCATCAGCTCGCGAACGGCCTGCACGTCGCCTGAGGCGACTGCGTCGTTGACTTGCCGGATCACCTTCACGTCCGGCCCTGGCTCCCCACCTTCGTCCGCCCGCGCGACCCGATCGATGAGCGCAAAGCGCACACGGACTGCCTTGCCCTCGCGGAACTTCAGGATCCACTCGGTGCCGGCATCGAGCTCGAGGCCGCTCGTCCTGCCGGTTGCGTGCACGACGCCCCTGACCGCGTATTCGTCCGCGCCGATCTCGGCGACCTCTTCGATCGCGAACGTCATCTCGTCCCAGGCATCGCGAAGTCTCTCTTGCAGGCGCAGGACCTCATCCAGTCCGTGGTAGACGCCCTCCTCGGGAGCTCCCGAGCCGAGCCCGTGCTCCCACTGCACGTCTGGATCGAGTATCTCCGCGAACGCAGCGTAATCGCGGCGGTTGAAGGCGTCGTAGCCCGCTCGAAGCTTGACCGCGACGTCGTCGGTGGCAAGCCCGGCTGCCTCGACCGCCGGCTCCTCGTCCGTGAACAGCTCGATGCGGGTGATGCGTCCACCGCGAAACGTGTAGACGTTGAAGCTCCTGATCTCCACCTCGATCGCGCTGCCCCTTCCTTTCGCGCGCTGATGGAGCTTGACGAGCACGCGGTCGCCGGCGTCCACGATGTCCTCGACATCGATGTGCATCCACTCCCAGACCTCGAACCACTTGTCGATTGCTCTGAGAGCTCCGTCGGGGCCGTGATAGGTCTCGGCACCCGGTGCTGTCGGCCACTCGTGCAGCTCGACCTCGGGATCGAGCGACTCGACCATCACGTCGAAGTCGCGACGGTTGAATGCGTCCGTCCACGTCCGGATCAGCTCGACGTTCTCGGTGCTCACACCGGCATCACGCCGTGCTTCTTCCACGGCCGCTGCACGCGCTTCGTGGCGGCCATCTCCAGCCCGCGGATGATCCGCGGCCGCGTCTCGCGCGGGTCGATGATGTCGTCGACCATGTCGTTCCCGGCCGCGATGTAGGGGTCGATGATCGCCTTGAAGTTGTCGACCATCTCCTTGCGCGTCGCCTCGGGGTCCTCCGCGGCCTCGATCTGCTTGCGGAAGATGATGTTGACCGCTCCCTCCGCCCCCATCACCGAAATCTCCGCGCCGGGCCAGGCGACGATCAGGTCGGGCTCGTAGGCGCGCCCGTTCAAGACGTAATAGCCGGCGCCGTAGGCCTTGCGGATAACGACCGTCACCTTCGGCACGGTCGCACGCGAGACCGCGTAGAGCATCTTTGCTCCGTGGCGGATGATCCCCTCCTGCTCCACCTTGGAGCCGACCATGAAGCCGGGCACGTCCTGCAGGAAGACGAGCGGGATGTTGAACGCGTCGCAGAGGTTGACGAAGCGGGCAGCCTTGTCGGCCGAGTCGTTCTCGAGGATGCCGGCGAGCTGCTTCGGCTGGCTGGCGACGATCCCGACCGGCCTACCGCCAAAGCGCGCGAGACAGGTGATGATGGTCTTTGCCCACTTCGGCTTGATGTCGAAGTACTCGCCATCGTCGACGATCTCCTCGATCACCTCGTACATGTCGTACGGGTGGCGCGGCGACTCGGGCACGATGTCGAGCAGCTTCTCGCTCATCCGGTCCACCGGGTCGGTGGTGGGACGGATCGGCGGCTGCTGCTCGCAGTTGGACGGGAAGTAGCTCAGGTAGGTCTTGATCACCTCGATGCATTCGCGGTCGTCCGCGACCTCGAGGTCGCCAACGCCCGACTTCCTGCAGTGGACCTTCGCGCCGCCGAGGTCCTCCATCTCGATGTCCTCGCCGGTGACGGCCTTGACGAGGTGGGGACCGGCTAGTGCCATTGCGCCCTGGCCGACCACCATCGGGACGAAGTCGGCGAGCCCCGGGATGTATGCCGTGCCCGCCGCGCACGGACCGAGCATGCCCGCCACCAGCGGCACCACGCCCGACATGATCACTTCCTCGCGGAACAGGTGACCCGAGCCCGCGAACAGCGAGCCCACCGCTTCCTGGATGCGGGCCCCAGCTGAGTCCAGCAGCCAGATGAACGGCATTCGCTTCTGCAGCGCCATCTCGCGCATGCGCGCGACCTTGATCTCGCCGGTCATGCCCATGGAGCCGGCCATCACCGTGAAGTCGTAGGCGACGATCGCGCAGCGGCGGCCGTCCACCTCGCCCCAGCCGGTTATCACGCCGTCAGCGGGCGCCTCCCGGCCCTCCATCGAGCGCTGCGAGAAGTGCGGGCGACCATGCATCCCGATCTCGACGAAGGTTCCACGGTCGACGAGCAGGTCGATCCGCTCGCGCGCTGTCAGCTTCCCCTTCGAGTGCTGCGAGTCGATGCGCTCGACGCCGCCGCCGAGCTTGATGTTCTCGCGGCGCTCGTGCAGATCATCGACGAGCGGCTTGAGCCCGCTGGTCTCCCCGTGTTCGGTGAGCGGCGCCGCGGGCACCTCCGCGGGATGCGCGTCGGAGGGGTCGCGCGCGAGCTCGTTCACGACCTCGAGCTGGTGCTCGAGTTGCTTATTGGACCCTCGCGGACCCGTCGAGGCCGACTTGTCGGACTCGGCGGCCTTGTTTTCGGTTGCCATCTATCGCCCTTTCCACTGTGGTTCGCGCTTTTCGAAGAAGGCGCTCACGCCCTCGACGATGTCCTCGGTGGACATCGCGATCGTGAGCTGCGAGCGCAGGTAGTCCAGCGCGTCGGCGAACGCCATGTCCTGCTGGCGGAACATGGCGTCCTTACCCAATCGCATTATCAGCGGCGACTTCGAGGCAAGCGCCGTTGCCCATTCGTGCACGGCAGCGTCGAACTGGTCCGCCGGCACGACCTTGTTCACGATTCCGATCCTCTCCGCCTCACGTGCATCGATCCGCTCGCCGAGCAGCAGCAGCTCGTTGGTCTTCTTGCGCGGCACGTTGCGGTAGATCAAAGCCATGATCATGAACGGGAACGCGCCGACGTTGATCTCGGGCGTGCCGAACGTGGCGCCGTCCTTGGCGACGATCAGGTCGCAGGCGAGCGCGATCCCAAGCGCGCCCGCGAGTACGTGTCCGTTAGCGGCGCAGATGGTCGGCTTGCCGAGCTCGCCGATTAGCCGGAACAGCTGCGGGAAGCGCGCCGTGCCGAGGTGCCGGTGTACGAGCGGGACGTCGGCGGCGAAGCCGGCCAGGTTGGCGCCCGAGGAAAAGACCTTGTCGTGGGAGGAGGTGAGGACGACGCAGCCGACCTCCTCGTCGTCGCGACCCGCCTCGAAGGCCGCGATCAGGTCGCCGAGCAGCTCGTTCGAGAGCGCGTTGCGGGTCTCGGGCTGGTCGAGTGTGATCGTGGCGACGCGGTCCGCGACGCCGTAGGTGAGGGTCTCGAAGTCGGGCATGCCCAGCAGCCGCACTATTACCGCACGACGGTCCGAGTAGCAAGTAGAAAGTCCTACTGTTTACTTTGGCAGGGCGCTGCGCTAGCGTCCTGCCCACACCCCAGCCACGCACCGAGCGGAGGAACAGATGGCCACTGCCGCAACCGAGATCAAGCCGGATTTCAGCGCTCCGAAACGGCACTTCTGCCTCACCGACGAGCACGAGGCGCTGCGCGAGTCGATCGAGAGCTTCGCGAAGAAGGAGCTGGCACCCCACTCCGAGGAGTGGGAGAACGACGGCTTTCCGGACTGGGTCTTCACGCGCATGGGCGAGCTCGGCTTCCTCGGCATCTACTTCCCGGAGGAGTACGGCGGTCAGGGCGGCGACTACTTCATGTCGATCGTCCGGGGCGAGGCGATGTCGCAGTCGAACAACGGCGGGCTGGCGATGGGAGTCGCGGTGCACACGGACATGGCGACGCCGCCCATCCTCAAGTTCGGAACGGAGTACCTGAAGCAGACCTACCTCGTGCCGGCGATCAAGGGGGAGAAGATCTCCAGCCTCGGCATCTCCGAGCCCGGCGCCGGCTCCGACGTGGCCGGCATCCGCACGCGCGCGGTGCGCGACGGCGACGAGTACGTCATCAACGGCTCGAAGACGTTCATCACGAACGGCGCGCGCGCGGACTTCATCGTGCTCGTCACGAAGACCAACCCTGACGCCGGTTATGACGGCTTTTCGCTCTTCGTCGTGGAGAAGCAGACGCCGGGCTTCCACGTCTCGAAGAAGCTCGAGAAGCTCGGCATGCATTCCTCCGACACGGCCGAGCTCACCTTCGAGGACGTGCGCGTGCCGGCGGAAAACCTGCTCGGCGAGGAGGGCAAGGGCTTCTACCACATCATGTGGGAGCTCCAGGGCGAGCGCCTGATCGGCGCCGCGGGCTCGGTCGCCGGGGCGCAGCGGGTGTTCGACCAGACGCTCGAATACGCGAAGCAGCGCAACGCGTTCGGCCGCCCGATCGGCCGCTTCCAGGCGATCCGCCACAAGTTCGCGGAGATGGCGACGAAGATCGAGGCCGCGCGGCAGATGGTCTACACGACCGCTTGGCGCGTCCAAAACGGCGAGTACCCGGTGCGCGAGATCTCGATGGCGAAGCTGTACGCGTCGCGGATGGCATGCGAGGTCTGCGACGAGGCCATCCAGATCCACGGCGGCTACGGCTACATGAAGGAGTACCACGTCGAGCGCGCCTGGCGTGACATGCGCCTCAACCGCATCGGCGCGGGCACCGACGAGATCATGCTGGAGGTAATCGGCCGCTCGTACGGGCTTTAGATGCCACCGTGCAGGTAGCTCCCGGCGTTAATCGCCTCGGCAGCGCGCGCGTCAACTGGTACTTCGTCGAGGACGGGGGTCGGGTGACCGTGGTGGACTCGGGGGTCCCCGGCTACTGGCCACAGCTCGAGCCAGCGCTTGCCGGGATCGGGCGCCGGCTGGACGACGTCGCGGCCCTCGTTCTGACGCACGCTCACTCCGACCACACCGGGGCCGCTGGGCGCCTCCACGAGCGCGGCGTTCCCGTCTACCTCCACCCCGGCGACGAGGAGCTGATACGAACCGGCAAGGAGCCGTGGAAGCGCGAGGGCAATCCGCTACCGGCTCTCCTCCGTCCGCGCTTCCTGGGCTTCGTCGTCTACATGGTTCGCAATGGGGCTCTGAAGCCGCCGAAGATCGATGACTCGAGCCCGATCGCGGACGGGGACCAGCTCGACGTCCCCGGCCGGCCGCGGGTGATCCATACGCCGGGGCACACGCCGGGGCACTGCGCGCTTCATTTCGAAAGCCACGGAACGCTCTTCGTCGGCGACCTCCTCTACACCTGGCATCCGATCCTCGGCAGGCGGGGCCCGCAGATCGGTCCGGCGGCGTTCAACGTCTCCAGCGCGCAGGCCCTCGAGTCGCTGTCGCGCATCGAGAGCATCGACGCCGCACTCTTGCTGCCCGGACACGGCGAGCCGTGGACCGAGGGGCCGGCCGCGGCGGTGGCGCTCGCTCGCCAGAGAGGCGCTTCGTAGAAGTGCCCGACATCGTCGAGCTCCCACCTGGTGACGAGCGCCTCGCGGACGCCTTCGAGGTCATGAAGGAGCTGCGGCCCCATCTCGACGTCGATGAGTTCAGGAACCGCTACGAGACCTCACACCCCGAGGGCTACCGGGTGGTCGCCGTGTTCGACGGCGACGAGTGTCGCGCCTGTGCCGGCTACCGGCTTATGACCAACCTCGTCAGCGGCTACCACATGTACATAGACGACCTCGTGACCGCGGAGCAATGGCGCTCACACGGCTACGGCCGGTTGCTGAACAAGTACCTGTCCGATCTAGCACACAAGGAGGGCTGCATGAGCGTTCAACTCGATTCGGCCACTCACCGCCGCGACGCCCACCGTTTTTACTTTCGAGAGCGCTACGCGATCTGGAGCTTTCACTTCGTGAAGGTGCTCGATGGCTGAGCTGACACCGCTCGAGCGCGTCCGCGCCTACTACCGGGACCTGAACACCGGCAACGTGGAGAAGGTAGGCCGCCACTTCCAGCCCAACGCGAACCACTACTACACCCGGCTCGAGCCGAACCGCAGCGCGCAGGCCATCGGCGAGCTGACCGAGCAGGGCGTAAAGCACCTGGACGCCAGCTGGCACGTCGAGAACGCGATCGAGCAGGGCGACGAGGTCGTGATCGAGTGGACGATGCTGTGGCGCGACCCCCGTCATGGCAACGTGCAGCGCATCGACCGCGGCACGGAGTGGTTCCGGATCGAGGGTGGTCTGATCAAGGAGGTGCGGGCCTATCACCACTCGGACGCCAAGAACCGCGCGGGCGACCTGATCGGCTTCGACCACGAAGGGCGCGGCTACACGATGCTCGAACAGTGGGACGAGGTGCGCGCACGCGACGGCGCCGGGCCGGAAGCCGAGGACCGCGTCCGCCCATGACCACCGACGGCCAGCCCGCGCGGCACATCCCTCCGTTCACCGAGGAGCACGCCGCGCTGCGCGAGTCGATCCGCTCGTTTGTCGAGCGCGAGATCAGGCCGCACGTCGCCGACTGGGAGCGCGCCGAGGAGTTTCCACGCGAGCTCTACACGCGCATGGGCGAGCTCGGCTTCCTCGGCCTCAAGTACCCGGAGGAGTACGGCGGCCAGGGCGGCGACTACGTGCATGACACCGTCCTGACCGAGGAGATGGCGCGCTGCGGCTCGGGCGGGGTGTCGGCGGGTATCGGCGCGCACGTGGCGATCGCGACGCCGCCGATCTTCAAGTTCGGGACCGAGGAGCAGAGGCAGCGCTGGCTCGTGCCCGCGATCCGGGGCGAGAAAGTGGGGGCGCTTGCGATCACCGAGCCTGGCACGGGGTCCGACGTCGCCGGCATCAGGACGTTTGCGCGCCGCGAGGACGGCGAGTACGTGGTGAACGGGTCCAAGATCTTCATCACGAACGGCGTGCGAGCCGACATCTACGTCACGGCGGTCAAGACGGACGCGGAGGGCGGCCACCACGGCCTCTCGTTCCTCGTGCTCGAGAAGGGGATGGAGGGCTTCACCGTGTCGCGCAAGCTGGAGAAGCTCGGCTGGCACGCGTCCGACACCGGCGAGCTTTCGTTCCAGGACGTTCGCGTGCCGCTCGAGAACCTGCTCGGCGAGGAGAACAAGGGCTTCTACCAGATCATGTCCAACTTCCAGTGGGAGCGATTGTCGATGGCGCTCGGTGCGGCGGCGGGGATGGCGGCGACGTTCGAGCGCACGCTCGCCTACGCGAAGGAGCGCCAGGCTTTCGGGCGCCCGATCGGGAGCTTCCAGGCGATCCGCCACAAGCTGGCCGAGATGGCGACCAAGGTAGAGGCTGCCCGCGACCTCAGCTATCACGCACTGCGCCTGTTCGTGTCAGGCCAGGACTGCCTCGACGAGGTGACGCACGCGAAGCTCTTCGCATGCGACGCCGCTGTCGAGGTCGCCGACGACGCGGTGCAGATCCACGGCGGTTATGGCTACATGCGCGAGTACGACGTCGAGCGCGCGCTACGTGACGCGCGCCTCGGCCCGATCGGCGGCGGCACTCGCGAGATCATGAAGGAGATCGTCGGCCGGCGGCTCGGGCTGTAGATGACTGATTCCAACCCCCCGCACCCGCGACGACGCTGCGAACCTTCGCTGGTCGGCGTCCTCGGGTTCGCCCATGCCCCGGCATGGGCTTCACGAGGCGCCGAAGGCGCCGGTGCGAATGCTAAGCGCGAGATCCTTGCCCAGCTCGGTTCTCGCGCCCTCGCGGCCACGCGGGATTCGGAATCAATCATCTAGGACTACGAGGTACCGGCCGGGCACCTGACCGGCAGCCGGACACCCGGTCTCGTGCAGCGATCGGCGCGGCTTGGCGGTTTGCCCCGCCTGATCCGAAAGCGCGTGTACTTGCCGATCTTGTCCACGCTCGTAACCCAGATCCGTAGCACGGCGCGCGGGCGCAGCAAGCGCCCCTTCAGCCGGCGGACCGTCATCAGCCGCGATGCATGGGCCGCGGCCTTGGTGATGGTGCGAAACGGGCAGCCCCGGCCGCGGCAGCTCACCTTGACGCCCGTCCCCCGCGGCGAATCTACGGTCAGCGTGCGGATCCTCGTGCCGCGCCGGGATACACGGCCACTGAGACGGATGATCGGGAAGGATGCCAGCAACTCGAGCGGTCGCTCCCTGACGGCAATGGTCGCCGCCGCCAGGCCGGTCGCACCGTCGCGGTCGACGACCAGCAGGCGTACCGCGTAGGCGGCCGGCTTCGTGAACGAGATCGAGGCGGTCTCTCCGCCGGCATCGTCGAACGCGCCGTCGCCGTCGAGATCCCACACCTGCGCCACGATCGGACCGTCGGGATCGACCGCGGTCGACGTCAACACGATCCGGTCTCCGGTTACCGGATTGGGCGGCGAGTGCGAGAAACTTGCTATCGGAGCGCGATTGTGGACAGTGACCTTGCGCGTCGCCGTTGCGGAGTCGACGCCATTGGTTACGCACAGCGTGATCGAGTAGACGCCGGCCAAAGGGAATGAGCGCTGCACGCTGGGGCCGGTCGCATCGTCACAGGCTCCGTCGCCGTCGAGGTCCCAGCCCTCTGGCTGCGTTGCATCGGTGGACGTTGAGGTGAACGTCACAGGCTCGCCGGTAAGCGGCGCCGCCGGCAGGAAGTTGAACGATGCCGAGAGCTGAGCCTGCGCAGGCGAGGGAACAGCCAGCCCGGTGACGACGGGCAGCAGGAACAGCGCCGCTCGCACGGAGGCTCGAACATGTGACATGGCGGGTCCTCTGACCTCCTCGTAGCTCCCAGCGTAGCCCTGATGCAAAGCGCAACAGGACACGTTGGACGAAATGGCCAGGCTCAAGTTCATTTTCCGGGGGCCCGATACGAAACGGGACCCCGCCCGCGGGTGGCTCCGCCATGAACCGGCTCGTCCGCATCCGCATCCTCTTCGTGCTTGCCCTGACCCTCACCGTCGGGGCCGTGTGGGTCGCTGCCGAGACCGAGCGCTGGGCCGCAGACGACTCCTACCGCGAGGCGCAGGCGGTCGCGGACATGCGGATAGGGATGCTCGACCAGGATGCCGCTGTCGATGCGTTCATCCGCACGGGCCGGCTGTCGTTTCTCAACTCGTACGACAGCGGGAGACGTCGCTTCGAATCTGCCCTGAGCCGAGCGAAGTCCTTCACGGAGAGCGACAGGAGCGAGGAGGCCGAAGCCCTGGACACCCAGGAGCGCAGCGCGCGAGCGTGGCAGAAGCGCGCCGACCGTGCGATCGCCCAGGTCAGATCCAATCGAGCCGCGGATACGGCGCGCGCCGATCGCGGTCGCGACCGGATCCTGAATCGCTTCAACGATGCCAACAACGACCTTCGCACGGATGAGGCCGAGGAGCGCTCGGCGAACCTCAACCGCTCGCGCTCCTACTCGATCGTTCTAATCGCGCTCGGGCTCATGATCGGTGGTGTCGGATACCTCGTCATCGATCGCGGAACGCGCGCCGACGAACGCCGGCGGCGGCGCCAGGCCCACTTCGACGAGATCATGCAGTTGGCCCGCACCGAGGACGAGGCTTACGACGTTCTCAAGCGCCACCTCGAAACGTCGGTTGCCAACGGTCGGGCCGTCGTGCTGAATCGGAACAACAGTGCCAACCGGCTAGAGCCCAGGACGGAATTGCCGGAGGAATCCAAACTGGCCGAGTCGCTACAGGGCGCGGAGCCCGACTCCTGCCTCGCGATCAGGACCGGGCGGGCGCACGAGCGTGGCGACTACGACGAGCCGCTCCTCACTTGTGAGGTGTGCGGACACTTCGGTGGGAAATCCACCTGCGTGCCGTCGCTCGTCGGCGGCGAGGTGATCGGCTCCGTGCTGTTGCACCACCCGAAGCGTCTCGACCGGCGTGAGGCCGATCAGCTGAAGGCGAGCGTAACCGAGGCTGCTCCGGTGATCGCGAACCTACGCAACCTCGCCCTTGCGGAGATGCGCGCTGCCACGGACGCGCTGACGGGGCTGCCCAACAACCGGGCCGTGCACGAGACGCTCCGGCGAATGGTCGCGCAGTCCGGCCGCACGGTGTCACGACTCGCTGCCGTGATGTTCGACCTCGACCACTTCAAGCGCATCAATGACACGCACGGGCATGGCAAGGGCGACCAGGTGCTCGCCGCGATCGGTGACGCTGCCGGTAGCAGCGTCCGTACCAGCGACTTCGTCGGTCGCTACGGAGGCGAGGAGTTCGTCCTGCTGCTCCCCGACACCAACCGGGAGGGTGCCATCGAGCTCGCGGAGAAGCTGCGCGAGACGATCTCCGCACTAAAGATCGCCGGCCTGGAGCAGCCGGTCACGGCGAGCTTCGGCGTCGCCGTCTACCCGGACGAGGCCGGCGACGCTGAGGAGCTGATGCGCGTTGCGGATCGAGCCCTGTACAGAGCCAAGGCGCACGGCCGCAACCGGGTGGAGGTTGCGGTCGTCGACGGCGCGGTGGCCCCATTTGGCACGGCGCCCGATCAGGGCGACAGCAAGTAGCTCGCGCGGCGGGCCGGGTGGCCTCGCGGCGTAGCCCCTAATCGTGCCCCCTGGGCCTTGTCCTGCTGTTAGGGTGGCCGCTGCAGTGAGTCGCGCAGCGGTGCCCGGACACGAACCAGTCGGCTCACCGCCCCGGGGAGCGCTGCCGCTCGTGGCGGTCGTCGCCGTCAGCATCGGGGCGGGCCTGCTCGCTTGGCTTTTGCTCCTGCCTCGTTTCGACGAGGACGACTTCGCGGCTTCGCGCGTCGAGAAGAAGAGCACGGGCGCGCTCGCAGCGCCGCAGCTCGTGTCCGAGAGCGCCCTGAAGGAGTTTGCCGCCGACGTGGACCACGCCGTGTACTGGTTCGGACCGCAAGAGGGATTCAACTACGAGTACACGCGCACGGCGGACGGACGCGTCTTCATCCGCTACCTGCCGCAGGGAGAGCGCATCGGCAGCACGGCTCCGAAGTTCAGGTTCGTCGCCACCTATCCGGATCCTCGGGCCTACGACAAGGTGAAGGAGACGTCGAAGCTGAAGGGATCGATCGTCAGGAAGGTTCGCGGTGGCGGGCTGGCGGTCGCGAACACGCGCGGGATCGAGATCGTCCGCGCCACGGCCGTGCCACTTCCCTCACCGCCCGTGTTCTTCGCGACCCGAGGCAGCAACCTCCTCGTAGAGGTCTTCGACCTGTCGACGAAGGACGCCCTGCGCCTGGTCAGCTCCGGCCGGCTCCGCCCCGTCGTCTAAGTGCATCCCGAACCGTCCCGATGTTCGTAGCCTGGGTGGTGCTGCCGCTCCTCCTGGGCGTGCTCGCGCTCGGGTGCGGCCTACTGGTCGAGGCCGCCAGTCGCGTTCGCCTACCCGGAGCGATCCTCCTCCCCACCGGTCTCGCCCTGATCATCGTGGCCGCGGGGTTCACGACGATGACGGACGCGACCGCCGAGCTGAGCGCGCCGCTCGTGATCGCGCTCGCGGTCGCCGGCTTCGCGCTCTCGTCGCTCGAGCGCTTCCGCGGCGTGGACTGGTGGGCGACCGGCACAGCGGTAGCAGCGTTCGCGGCGTTTGCGTCGCCGATCGTCCTCTCGGGCGACGCGACCTTCGCCGGCTACCAGCGCCTCGACGACACCGGAACCTGGCTGGCGATCACGGACCACATCATGGGCTACGGGCGCAACATCGACGCCGCGCCACCGTCCACCTACCGGTTCTTTCTCGACAGCTACATCGCTCATGGCTATCCGGTCGGCTCGTTCCTGCCGCTCGGGATCGGGCACGCCATTCTGGGCACGGACGTCGCGTGGCTGTTCCAGTCATCGGTCGCGTTCATGGCGTCGATGCTTGCCCTCGCGATCTACGTGCTCGCCGGGCAGGTGCTCGAGTCGCGCCCGTTGCGCGCGGTGGTCGCGTTCATCGCGGCGCAGCCCGCGATCCTGTTCGCCTACTCGCTCTGGGGCGGCATCAAGGAGGTCGCGAGCGCGTGGATCCTGGTCACGGTCGCCGCCCTGCTCGTCCCGTTACTCAGAGAGCGCACATCTCTGACCGCGGTCGTTCCCGCCGCCGTTGCGACCGCCGCGGCGTTCTCGATCATGAGCTTCGGCGCCGCGCTGTGGCTCTTGATCCCGCTGCTCGGCGCGCTGGCACTGGTGATCCTCCAGGATCGCGAGACCGCTCTGCTGCGGACCGCCACCTTCACGGGCGTCGCGCTTGTGCTGTCGATCCCGACGCTCGTGGTGGTCGGGTCCTTCATCGGGCCAGCGAACGACGTCCTCACGAGCAGCAACCAGCTCGGGATTCTGCGCGAGCCACTCGACCCGCTGCAGGTGCTCGGTATCTGGCCGACCGGCGATCCGCGGCTGACGCCGTCCGACCTCGGCCTCACACACCTCCTGCTGGAGCTCCTGGTCGTGGGCCTCCTCGCCGGTCTCGCGGTGGCCGCGCTGAAGCGCGCATGGGTGCCGCTGCTCTACTTCTCTGGTGCGGCGGTGGGCTGCCTCACCGCCACCGCGCTCGGCTCGCCGTGGCTCGACGGGAAGGCGTTCGCGATCGCGTCACCGGCCGCGGTCGCGTTCGCGCTGATCGGGGCGCTGGCGGCGTTTCAAGCCTCGGCACTGCCGCTGAAGCCGAACGTCTGGATCAAGCTGGGAGGCGCGGTTGTCGCCGTCGCGGTGGCGACCGGCGTGATCTGGTCAACCGTGCTTGCCTACAGTGGAGTGGACCTCGCGCCGCGCGACCGGCTCGGGGAGCTTCAAAGCATCGGGGACCGCATCGCGCACAAGGGGCCCACCTTGACGACCGACGTGCAGCCCTACGGTGCAGACCACTTCCTGCGCACCTCTGCGACGGACCGCTTCAGCGTCGATATCGACCAGCTGCGCCCGGCCCTGCTCCTCAAGTACAACCTCCTGGTCATCCGTCGCTCGCCCCTCGCCAGCCGTCCGCCCTCGGCTTACGAGCTCGCCTCGCGCGGGCCGAGCTACGAGCTCTGGCGCAAGCGCAGCGGGTTCAACCGCCGCACGATCGAGCATCTCGCGCTCGGAGACCGCTACGAGCCGACGGCGAAGCCGTCGTGCGAGCAGATCCAGCAGCTTGCAACCCGCACGGGCAGAGGTGGATTGCTCGCCGCGGTCAAGCGTCCGCCCGCGATCGTGATGAAGAACGTTCCTCGCAGCAAGTACCCGAGTGACTGGGGGAGCGCACCCGGCCGCGCCACCACGCCTGAGGCCACGATCCACTTCATCTTCCCCGACGTGGCCGGCACGCTCCAAACCGACGTCGAGCTGCCGTCGCAGGGCCGCTGGGGAGTGTGGCTGGGCGGTAGCTTCCGGCGCCGGTTCGAGGCGCGGATCGACGGTCAGGACCTGGCCGCGAAGCGGCACAGGTTGAATGGCGTCGCACAGTTCGAGCCGATGGGCGAGGCGGATCTCTCCGCCGGCCGCCACCGCCTCTCGCTCACATACAGCGACAAGGACCTGCGGCCGGGCAGCGGCAACAACCCGCTCCCGCTCGGACCCATCATCCTGAGCCGGACGACAGCGGACAGCCCGGTCACCCTGGTGCGACCGTCGCGAGCCACGTCGCTGTGCGGCCAGTCGCTCGACTGGGTGGAGGCGCTCGGCGCGCAGAACGCGGGTTCGTGATTTCTCTGGCTCATTTCCCCGCAAAGAGCGAACAAGCGGCTGTCGCCCGTCTGGGCCGGATGTTAAGAACGCTGTATGAATCGTGCGCGTTCGCGGCGAGCGTTGCCGGCGGTCGCCGCCTCGCTGATCGCCGCCGCTTTGGCGGCCGTGCTCATGGTGCCGTCCGCGGGTGCGGCGCCGGCCTCGGTAAGTGCGTCGTTCACCTTTACACCGAAGGCTCCGCTCTCCCTGTGGCCGGTCATCTTTACCTCGACCTCGAGCGCGACCGGCAATGGCAATGCGATCGTTTCGCAGTCCTGGGACCTGGACGGCAACGGCACGTTCGAGGGACCGCAGGCGCCAACGGCGAGCCGGTCGTTTCCCGGGCCGGGCGCGTTCCAGGTCAGGCTGCTAGTCGTCGACACGAAAGGCAACAGCTCCGTGGCGGTGGCGAACGTTCCCGTCGGCAACCGGCGCCCGATCGCGTCGATCGCCCGCTTCCCCGAAGAGCCGCACACGGGCGAGCCAGTCACGTTCTTCTCGACCTCGATCGACCAAGACGGCGCGATCGGAAGCCAGGCCTGGGACCTCGACAGCGACGGCGCGTTCGATGACGGCAGGAATACGATCGCTACGCGCGCTTTCACGACCGCAGGTGTCTACACGGTGCGCTTGCAGGTGGCCGACAACAGTGGCTCGAGCCACGAGACGACGCACACCTTCGCAGTGACCGATCCGCCGCCCGCTCTGACCGCGAGCCAAGCAGGGTCAGCCCGGCTGATGTCGCCGTTTCCGATCGTGCGGCTCGCCGGCGACCTGAGGCGGCGAGGAATACGTGTGCGACTGCTGACCGTGCAGGCACCGGTGCGGGCAAAGGTGAAGATCAGGTGCAGTGGCCGGGGCTGTCCCTTCCGCAGCCGCTCACGCACCGTGGGAGCCAGCAAGCGGGATGCCTCGCCACTGCGCTTCCGGCAGTTCCGCACCAGGGTCCTGCGACCCGGCGCCAGCGTGCAGGTCTTCGTGAGCGGCGCCGATGCGATCGGCAAATACACGCGCTTCAGCGTCCGGCGGGGGAAGCCCCCGTCACGCAGGGATCGCTGCCTGGCGCCGGGCAGGACGACTCCGTTGACCTGCCCGCAGGGCGGCTGAGCTACTAAAGCTCCCCGGTCCCGCGCCGATACGAGACTGGGATGCTTCGTCGGGGAGCCCATCGTCTCAACCCGGTGTCCGTGCTGGCGTTCGTGATCGGCATCGTCCTGGTGCCCTTGAGTATCGGCGCCGCGGTCGTGGACCATCGCAACGACCGGGACAACAGGCGGACAGCCCTCACCAACGAGGCCCGCCAGCAGGCCGAGTCCATCCGCGACTACTTCAACCGCTCGCGCTCGCTGACGCAGGTGATGGGCCGCAACCCCGCGTTCGAGGACTTCTACCGCCTCCCGGGGACCCGCAGCCAGCGGGTCAGCGAGCGCGGACCGGTCGTCCGCGACACGGAGCGCGCTCTCGCCCAGATCGAGCGCCTCTTTCCTGACAGCATCGGTGAGGCGTGCTTCATCGATCGCGCCGGGCCGGAGAACGCGCGTGCCGTCAAGGGCAAGATCGAGATCCGCAAGAACCTCTCCCCCGACGAGACAGCCGCACCCTTCTTCACCCCGACGTTCCGGCTGCGGCCGGGACAGGTGTACCAGGCCCGCCCCTATGTCTCACCGGACACCCAGCAATGGGTGATCGCCAACTCGACGCCCATCCGTACCGCGCCACGCGGGGCCAACCGCGCGATCGTCCACTTCGAGGTGACGGTCGAGAGCTTCAGGCGCAACGCCGCCGCCTCCAGCGAGCGCTTCGACGTCGCGATCGTCGATTCGGCAACCGGCCGCGTGATCGTCGACACCCGGCACCCCCAGCCCGACGGAGAGCACTCGAAGCTCGGCAATCCTCAGGACCGCAGCTTCATGACCCACGCGGGCCGCTTCGCCAAGACCGGATCCTTGGAAATCGACGGCAAGACGACGGCTTACGAACGCATCGCCGCCGAAGGGCACAACGCCAACGACTGGACCGTCGTCTCGCTGTCGCGTACGAAGTCCGCGTCGCTGATCAACTCGCTCGGTGTGTCGCAGATGGCGATGCTCATCGCGGCATTCCTGCTGCTCGGCTTCGCGATTCTGAACATGCGCTCGTCCCAGCGTGAGCTGCAGCGTGCCGCGCTGACGGACTCGCTCACAGGGCTGGCGAACCGCCGCCAGCTGATGCTCGATCTCCACTGGGCGCTCCAGGGCTCGTCCGAGGACCGGCCGCTGATGTTGCTGCTGTTCGATCTCGACGGCTTCAAGGCCTACAACGACACGTTCGGGCACCCGGCGGGAGACTCGCTCCTGGCCCGGCTGGGCAACCGTCTGCAGTCGAAGCTGGGGGGAAGCGGTCGCGCCTACCGCATGGGCGGAGACGAGTTCTGCGTCCTCACCAGCGTTCCGGCCGAGGAGCAGATGGCGGTCGCGGACGCAGCGAGCGAGGGACTCAGCGAGCACGGTGACGGGTTCGTCATCACCGCGACCTGGGGCTCCGTGATCATGCCTGCCGAGACCCGCGACGCTGCCGAGGCCCTGCGCATTGCCGACCAGCGCATGTATGTGCGCAAGAGCTCGGCGCGAACGTCAGCCGGGCGGCAGAGCACCGACGTGCTTCTGCGCGTGCTCGCCGAGCGCAATGCAGAGCTCGGGACCCACCTGGACGAGGTCGCTCAGCTCTGCGAGGCGGTTGCTCAGAGGATGCATCTACACGACACGCAGATGGCGCCGCTGCTACAGGCCGCTTCGCTTCACGACGTCGGCAAGGCCGCCATCCCCGACGAGATCCTAGGCAAGCGGGAGCCGCTCACGGATGAGGAGATGGCATTCATACGCCGCCACACCCTGATCGGCGAGCGGATCTTGGCCGCCGCGCCCGCGCTCACACGCGCCGCCTCCATCGTGCGATGGACACACGAGCGCTGGGACGGCGGAGGCTACCCCGACGAGATCGCGGCGGAGGACATTCCGCTCGAGTCGCGCATCATCGCCGTCTGCGACGCGTACGACGCCATGACGTCCGAGCGTCCATACCGCAGCGCGATGAGCCACGAAGACGCGATCCTGGAGCTGCGCCGCTGCGCCGGCTCACAGTTCGATCCCGTCGTCGTGGATACGTTCTGCACGGTGATCGCCGATCGCAGGCACGCCGCGCACGCGGTCCGCTGAACCCGCACTCCGAAGAGACCATCCACGTGCCGGTGCTGCCGCTGGCGCTGCTGGCAATAATGCTCGCGGCGGGTGCGATAGCTCTACTGGCGGGGGCCGGCAGCCGCGGACAGACGCAGGCATCCCACGTGCCGATCGAAGAGGTCGCGCGCGATGCAGGATGCAGCGTCAGCGAGTTCGACGACAACGCCAAGCACAACCCGCCCGTCTCGGGTCGCTTCTCCGAGCGCGACCGGATCGAAGACGGCTCCCATGCCGGTGAACCGCCGCCGCCGCTGGCCGCGACCATCCACGCCCTCTACCACGGGCGCGTGCTGATCCAGTACCGGCGCGACCTGCCCGGCGCGCAGATCCAGAGGCTGGTGCGGCTGGTCTCCTCCGATCCGGACAGGGTGGTCCTGTTCGCCAACCAGACGGGGATGAAGACCCCCGTGGCCGCCACCGCTTACCTGAGCGTCATGACCTGCCCGCGCGTGGACGGCCGCACGCTGCATGCATTGAGCGTCTACCGCGACCGCAGGCGCGGCTTCGGGCAGGCCTTCTAGCCGGACCTAGCCGTTGCGCCTCGCGCGCCCCCACATGAACCCCATCAGGCGGTCGAAGAGCTTCGCCTTCCACGCGCGATTGGGGAACATCGTGGGCTCTCGCTTGGGACCGAAGCGCGTCACCAGGATCGTCTGCGAAGCGCAGTACTTGCGGATGCCCTGTGCGCCATGGCGCGACCCCAGGCCCGACTCGTTGGTGCCGCCGAACGGCGCCTCGAGCGCAAGGTAGTTGATCAGCGCATCGTTCACGCAGGCGTTCCCGGCTTCCAGCCGCCGGGCGATCTGCTCGCCCTTCTCCAGATCCTTCGTGAACACGGCGGAGTTCAGACCGTAGCGGGAGTCGTTCGCGAGCCGCACCGCCTCGTCCGCGTCGCGGACCTTCATGATCGGCAGCACCGGCCCGAACGTCTCGTCGGTCATCACCTCCATCGAATGGTCGACGCCGGTGAGCACGGTCGGCTCGTAGAAGCGCCCCTGACCTTCTCGCCGCCTGCCGCCCACCCGCACCGACGCGCCCTTCTGGACCGCTTCGTTCACGTGACGCTCGACGAGGTCGATCTGCGGAGGGAACGTGAGTGCGCCGACGTCCACCCCGCCCGGCTTGGTCGCGGCTCCCTGCCGCAGCGCGCCGACCTTCTCGACGACCTTGGCGACGAACTCGTCGTGCACGGGCTCTTCGACGTACACGCGCTCGACCGCCTGGCAGATCTGACCGCTGTTCGACATCGACCACTGGACCGCCACGTTGGCGGCGCGCTCGAGGTTGGCGTCCGACAGCACGATGAACGGATCCTTTCCGCCGAGCTCGAGAGACACGGGCACCAGCCGCTCCGCAGCGCGCGCCATGATCTTCTTCCCAGTTCGCGCGGAGCCGGTGAACATGATCATGTCGGCGTTGTCGACGATCGCGGCGCCGGTTTCGCCGAGGCCGGTCGCCACCGTCAGCACTCCCGGCGGAAACCCGACCTCCTTCGCGCCCTCGGCCACGAGCAAGCTCGTCAACGGCGTGATCTCGCTTGGCTTCATGACGACCGAGTTGCCCGCCATCAATGCCGGGATCGCATCGCCGAACGTGTTGACTAGCGGGTAGTTCCACGGGCCTATCACGCCGACAACACCCACTGGCCTGTAGCGAAGGACCAACTTCTTGCCGAGCATGAAGGGCGAGCTGGAGCGGATCTTCTCGTCCGCCAGGTACTTCTGCGCGTTCTTGGCCCAGAAGCCGATCGCGTCGCCCGAGTACCAGACGTCGGTGAGGAGAACCTCGTCCGGCGGGCGGCCGCCCTCTGCCACCAGGCTGTCGACCACGCGCTTGCGGTTCTGCACGATCCAGCGGCGCAGGTCTCGGAGGAGGTCGCCGCGCCGCTCGAACCCGAGCGTCGCCCAGTCCGGTTGGGCCGCGCGTGCACGCTCCACGATCTGCTTGACACGGGCCGCGTCCATGTCCTCCACCTGGGCGATCACCTCGCCCGTGGCGGGGTTCTCGACCTCGAATCTGCTCGCGCCCTCGCCTACTGCTCCGTTTCCCTGAGTGGCTACCTGCGGATCGACGACGGCTGACATATCAAGGCCCTCCTGGTGACGTTGGCGCTTGCCCACCAGTCTACGTCGCCTTCGGGGCCGGCGGCGCCTGGATAAGCTCCGAGCCGAAACGCCGATTTTGAGACGGCGTTCTTGAGACAAAAGGAGTCAGATGGGACTACTCGATGGCAAGACAGCGATCATCACCGGCTCTGCCCGTGGCATCGGCCGCGCGACGGCCGAGCTGTTCGTGAGCGAGGGCGCTCAGGTGACGATCAACGACATCGACGGTGACGTCGCCGATGAGGCGTCCGGTGAGATCACGGGCGAGACGATCTCGGTGTCCGGCGATCTGACCAAGGCGGGCGCCTGCGACGAGGTGGTGCAGAAGACGCTCGACGCGTTCGGCAAGGTCGACATCGTGGTCAACAACGCGGGCTACACGTGGGACGGCGTCGTACACCGCATGACCGACGAGCAGTTCCAGGCGATGCTCGACATCCACACGATCGTTCCGTTCCGGATGATCCGCGCCGTCGCGCCGCACTACCGAGACGCCGCGAAGGAGGAGCTCGGGCGGGGCGAGGAGGTGTTTCGCAAGATCATCAACATCACGTCGATCTCCGGCTCGATGGGTAACGCCGGCCAGGCCAACTACTCGTCGGGCAAGGCGGGCGTGATCGGCCTCACCAAGACCATCGCCAAGGAATGGGGGCAGTTCAAGGTGAACGTGAACGCGATCGCCTTCGGCTTCGTCGAGACGCGTCTCACCCAGGCGAAGGAGAAGGGCGAGACGATCAAGGCGGGCGAGGGCGGCGAGGATGTCCCGATCGGCATCCCCGAACAGATGCGCTCGCTCGCGGCTGCGATCATCCCGCTCGGACGAGCCGCGCAGCCCGAGGAGGCCGCCGCCCCTGTGCTCTTCCTCGCCTCACCGCTGTCCAATTACGTGCATGGCCAGGTGATCAACGTCACCGGCGGTCAGTTCGGAGGCATGTACACGTAGTGGGGGAAGTTGAGGAGAAGCTCGAGGACCTCGGTCTGCGACTGCCCGCTCTATTCGCCGCGCCGCCAGGCATCGAGTTCAAGTTCGATCTGGTGCGCGTCAGCGGCGGGCACGGATTCGTGTCCGGCCACGGCCCGCTGGACGGTAGCGAGATCCTGGTCGCAGGCAAGGTGGGAACGGATGTCACTCCGGAGCGCGCCTACGAGGCGGCACGCCTGACGGCACTGTCGGTGCTCGCATCGTTGAAGCACGAGCTCGGGGAGCTCGATCGCGTGAAGAACTGGGTGAAGCTGCTCGGTCTCGTCAACTGCGCACCGGGCTTCAACGCCACCCCCGGCGTCATCAACGGCTTCAGCGACCTGATCATCGAGCTGTGGGGGGACGCCGGGCGTCACGCGCGGTCTGCGATCGGGGCCGCAGAGCTACCGTTCGACATGTCCGTGGAGGTTGAGGCAATCGTGGAGGTATCCCAATGACCGTTGAGCAAACCGCCACACCGCACATGATGGCCCGCTACTTCGACGAGCTCGAGGTAGGAGACTCGTTCACGACCAAAGGCCGCACGATCACCGAGGCCGACCTGGTCAACTTCGCCGCCCTGACCTGGGACACGTATCCGCTGCACGTTGACGCCGAGTGGGCCTCGAAGACGATGTTCGGCGAGCGCATCGCGCACGGGATGCTGGTCCTCTCGTACGCGGCGGGACTGGTGCCGATGCAGCCCGGCCCGATCGTGGCGTTCTACGGCATGGACAAGGTGCGCTTCTTCGCGCCGACCAAGATCGGGGACACGATCCGCGTTCACGTCGAGCTGAAGGAGAAGGAGGAGCGCGACGAGGACATGGGCCTCGCCACCTTCCACAACACCATCCTGAACCAGCGCGACGAGACCGTGGCGAAGTCGATCAACAGGGTCGTCCTGAAGCGGCGGCCGTAGGGTTTAGTGGCGCTCGCCGAGGCAACCCGTCTGACCCGTCCTCTCGCGGGCGGAGTCGACGGCGCCACCGTCGTTCTGCACCCGATCAACACCGGCTTCATGCTCGGGCCGGCCGAGACGTTGGCGATGTCGGGAGGGACGCTGAAGACCCTGCGCAGCCTGCGCTCCCCGAAAGAGGAATGGCTGCACCTTCCCGCTCCGGTGTTCCTGATCGAGCACCCCGGCGCGGGCAAGGTGCTCGTCGACACCGGCCTGCATGCGTCAGTCGCGGTCGACCCAAAACAGGCGATGGGCGGGGTGATCGGGCGCTTCTACAGCTTCGACATGCAACCGGAGCAGGCGGCAGCGGCGCAGTTGCGCGCGATGGGCATCGAGGCGAGCGAGATCAAGTGCGTGGTGATGACGCACATGCACATGGACCATGCGTCCGCGATCAGCGACTTCACCGAGGCCACGTACATACTCGGCGAAGGCGAGTGGGCGGCGTTCAACGAGCCCCGACCGATCCTCAAGGGCTATGTCAGAAAGCAGGCCGAGCACGCCGTGGACTATCGCGAGATCGTCTACGACACCCGGCTGGTCAGCTCGTACTCGACCTTCGGCCGCTCCTTCGACCTGTTCGGGGACGGCTCGATCCGGCTGGTGTTCACGCCCGGCCACTCGCGTGGACACCAGTCCGTGATCGTGCGCCTGAAGGACCGGGAGGCGCTGCTTGCCGGCGACGCGATCTATTTCGTGGCCACGCTCGAGCACGAACGGCGCGGGTTCTTCCTGGAAGACGAGCACACCTGGCGGCGATCGCTGCGGGAGATCCAGCTCTACCGTCGCGAGAATCCCGACGCGCTCATCATTCCCAGCCACGACGACGTCACCTGGCGCGGACTACAGGCCAAGTACGAGTAGCCGGCCAACCGGGCGCGCCGGGCAGGCGCCGGGCTACGCTTGACTGAGCGACGTGAGCGCCTTCGAAGTCCTAGAGGTAACGATCTCCCCGCATGCGCGCGAGGAGCTGCTCGACCTGTCGCTCGAGCGCCCGCAGGCGGGCGCAACGGGCGAGGAGCTGGTCCTGCCGCTCGCGGGGTGGGTGCTTGCACGTGGTGACCAGCCGCAGAGGATCGAGATCAGGTCGGGTCCGCGGCTGATCAAGACTGCGCTCCTGCAGCGCCCGCTGGCCGCTGTCGCGCGGACGTCCCCGGAAGTGCGCGAGCGCCATCCCGATCTGCCGGACGACCTGCCGTGCGGCTTCGTCGCCCTGGTCGGCGTGCTGGGTCTCGCGCCGGAGTTCGAGCTGGAGCTGCGCGCCGTCCTGCCGGGCGAGCGCACCGTGCCGATCGCCACCGTCAGAGCACGGCACGAGCCGCTTCGCCCGCCGTTCGAGCCTAGCCTTCAGCCGCTGCTCGTGACCGCGCCACCGCGTAGTGGCACGACCTGGCTGATGAAGGTCCTCTCGGGGCACCCACAAGTCGTCGTCCATGACGTTCATCCATACGAGATCTGGCCCGCCAAATACTGGACGCACGCGCTGAAAGTCCTCACGGACCCGGCAGACCACGTCAACTCGACAAAGCCGTTCGCACTGGATGCGCGCCAGTTCGAGATCGGTCACAACCCGTTCTTCACCCCGCGCATCGCCCAGCAGCCGGAGCTCGCCGGCTGGCTCGGGCGCGCAAACGTGGAACGCATGGCCGCCTTCGTGCTCGAGATGATCGACGACTGGTACCTGACGCTCGCGCGCGTGCAGGGCGTCGAGAGTCCCCGCTACTTCGCCGAGAAGCAGATGTTCCGCCACGAGGTCTCGGCGGTCTTGATGTGGGAGCTTTATCCGCGCGCCAAGGAGATATTCGTGGTGCGCGACTTTCGCGACCTCGCCTGTTCGCACCTCTCGTTCAGCAGGGACCCTGAGACAGGCGAGCCGCGAGGCAAGCTGGTGGGCAAGTCGAACGAGCAATACGTGCGCGAGGGCGTGCGTGCGATCGCGGTGGACTTCCGGGACGCGTGGCGCGCGCGCCGTGATCGCGCTCACATCGTGCGCTACGAGGACCTCGTGTTACGTCCCCACGACGTGCTGCCCGAGCTGTTGACGTACCTCGAGCTCGAGGACGGCCCTGACGTCGTGCGTTCGATGCTCGACGCCGAGATCGCGGTCAGCACACACATGACGAGTCCCGATGCCGCCCGGTCGATCGGGCGCTGGCGGCGCGAGGACCCCGCCATGCAGGCGCTCTGCAGCGAGGTGTTCGCGGACCTGCTGGAGGAGTTCGGCTACGAGGCGTCCGTGCCCAGCCGTACGGCTACCTGACGCGCAAGCCTTCCAGCAAACGCTCGACGCTCTTCCCCACCTCCCGACGCGCCTCCTGCTGGTCCTCCGCGCGGGCGATCATCAGCCCCGCCTCGGCCATCGCTCCCAGCAGCAGGTGCGCGAGCGGCTCGACCGGCTGACGCTCGATCAGCCCGGCCTCCATCACGGTCTCGAGTCCCATCCGAACGAGGGCGAGCCCGTAGGTCGCCTCGATCTCCCGCCATTCAGCCGGACCGAGCACCGACGGCGCGTCGACGAGCAGAATCGTCTGCACCGCCGGGTCCAGGCAGATGTCGAGATACACGTTGAGGGCAGTGAGCTGCACCTGCCACGGATCGGTCTGCTCGAGCGCAGCAGACGCGATGCGTTCGGCCGTCTCCTGCTCCAGCTGCTCTACGACAGCTTTGAACAGAGCCCGTTTGTCCTTGAAGTGGTGGTACAGAGCGCCGCGGGTGACTCCAGCCCGCTGAACGATCTCCTCGGCTGGGACGCCTGCGTAGCCGCGGTCGGCGAACAGCTCCCGAGCGACCCGCACCAGCTCCGCCTGGGTCGCCTCGGACTGCTCGGCCTTCCGTCCCTTGACATTCATACCGTCTGTATGTTAGATACGGGCTGTTTGTATGGCAACTGAAACGCGCCGAGTCTAGCGGCGAAAGGAGGCGGAAAATGTCCATCTCAGGCCAGCTAGGGGAGCAGAAGCAGGTCGAACTTCCGCAGGGGACCATCCACTACCGCGAGCGCGGAACAGGGGAGCCGATCGTGTTCGTGCACGGGCTGCTCGTGAACGGCGATCTCTGGCGCAAGGTCGTGCCAGAGCTGGCGAAGGACTTCCGCTGCATCACTCCCGACTGGCCGCTCGGCTCGCACGTGCAGCCGATGCCGCCAGGCGCCGACCTCACGCCGCCCGCACTGGCGCAGCTGATCGCAGACTTCATGGCGGCGCTCGATCTGCAGGGCGTGACACTTGTCGGCAACGACAGTGGCGGAGCGCTGTCGCAGATCGTCGTGACCGAGCACCCGGAGCGCATCGCGCGGCTCGTGCTGACGCCGTGCGACGCTTTCGAGGTCTTCCCCCCTGCCATGTTCAAGTACCTGTCGCTCGTCCCTCGCATCCCGGGAGCGATGTTCGGGCTCGCGCAGTCGATGCGCTTCAACGCCGTGCGGCGCATGCCGAATGCTTTCGGCTGGTTGACGAAGCGACCGCTCGAGCGCGAGGCCTCCGACTCCTATGTGCGCCCGTCGATCTCGAGTGGCGCGATCAGGCGGGACACCGCCAAGTTCCTCAAGGGCACCTCATCCGAGTACACACTGGCGGCTGGGCGGAAGTTTGCCCAGTTCGACCGCCCGGTTCTCGTTGCCTGGGCCGCTGACGACAAGTTCTTCCACCTCGACTTGGGTAAGCGGCTTGCGGACGCCTTCCCGAACGCCCGTCTCGAGGTGATCGAGGACTCCCGGACGTTCTTGCCCGAGGACCAGCCCGAGCGGTTGGCGGCGCTGATCGGAGCTTTCGCGCGCGAGCCGGTCGCCACGAGCGCCTGACATGAGCGACGTGCTGGCCTTGATCGTGGCCGCTGGATTCGCGGTCATGGCGCTCGGCGCGCTCGCGCGTCCTCGTGCGGTGCTCGCCCAGTTCGGCGTGGACGCCGGAACGGTGGAGGGCCGCAACGAGGTGCGCGCCGTCTACGGCGGCTTCGGGCTCGCGGTGGCGGCACTGCTCACGGTCGCGGCGCTCGGCAATCCGAGCACTGCCGACGGCATTCTCGTCGCCGTCGCGTTCGCGCTCGCCGGCATGGCCGGCGGGCGCCTCGTCGGCGCCGCAGCCGAATGGCCGCGCTCGGCGTACCCGGTTTGGGTGTACTTCGCGATCGAGGTCGCGGCCGCGGCCGCTCTGCTCGTGGCGGCTTAATCGAGGTGAAACGCTCGCGGGTAAAGGGCGCTCAGGTGCGCTTGTCGCGCTGACCCTCCGCAACCGCGGCGGCGAGTCGCGGGCCGCCAAGGCGCCGTCCCGCCGCCACCACCAACGGGGGCGCCGCGCCGAACAACCTGGCGCTCGTTCGCATCGCGATCGGGGCGACGTCGATCTCCGCCCTGCCCTTCTCGATCCCTTCGACCACCGCGTTGGCGACGTCCTGCGGGGAGCTGGTGCCGATGCCCGGCGGAAGCTTCACGCCGCTCTCGACGAAGAGCCCGGCCTCGCGCACGAAGCCGGGGAACACCGTCGTCACCCCCACTCCCGATCCGCGCAGCTCGACGTTCAGCGAGTAGCCGAACCCGCGCAGCCCGAACTTCGTCGCGCAGTAGACGGAGCTCTCCGGAGCGGGGATCTTGCCGGCGAGCGATCCAACCAGGACCACGTGGCCGTTGCCGCGCTGCAGCATCGGCGGCAGCAGCTCCCGCGTCAGGTGCATCGGGGCGCGCAGGTTGACGTTGAGCGTCTGGTCTATCTCGTCGTGGCTGAAGTCGTCCAGCCGTCCCGTGCCCGGCAGACCGGCGTTGGCCACGAGCACGTCCACGGGCTGCGCTTCGGCGGCCAGGCGCATCACGTCCTGCTCGTGCACCAGGTCGGCCTGGACGACGTCTGCGCGCTCGCCCAGGTCGCCTTTCAGGCGTTCGAGCGCCTCCGTCTTCCGGCCGCTCAGGATCAGGTGCGCGCCGCGAGCATGCAGCGTGCGCGCGATGGTGTTCCCGATGCCGCCGGACGCGCCGGTGAGAAGCACCCTGCTGTTCTCGATTCGAACCACATCAACCCCGCAGATCGCCGAAGAAGTAGATCAGACACTGGTTCAGCACATCGGCGCGCTCCCACTGCAGGAAATGACCGGCGTGCGGGACGACGAGCGGGCCGATGCGCTCGGTGAAGACGACCTCGCAGCGCTCCGGGAAATCGCGCTGGACTACGTGGTCGTCCGGCCCGTACAGGACGAGCGTCGGCACCGGGTTGGTCTCGAAGAAGCGCGGGCGCTCCGACAGCTGGCGCTCTCCCAGCCCGGACTCGTAATTGCCGAACCCCGCCCGCAGCTTGTCGGCGTCGGCGAACGGCTCCGTCATGAAGGCCACGTCCTCAGGCGTGAAGGCGCCGGGCGTGGCCCAGAAGCGCGGGCCGTAGAACTGGGCGACGTAGCGGCGCCGCTTGTCGGTCGTGTCGAGCTCGTCGGCGAGGGCATCGGCGTCGCGGCCCTGGCGCATGAAGTAGTCGGCGGCCATGCGCACCTCGCGCGAGATCGGCTTGCCGAGCCCGGCCCGCTCGTATTCCTCATGGATCAGCGGCAACACGGTGTTGAACATGCACTGCCGCTCGACGAACCGCTCGAAGCGAAGGCCGAGGTCCTGAACTGCCCCGCCGCCGAGGTCGCCCGCTGCTGCGGTACAACGCTCGTGCCCGAGCACGTCGTGGACGAGCGCGTGCAGGTCGCGTGCGTGCGCGGCGAGGTCGTAGAAGCCGTCGGGCGCAAGCGACGAGTCCCCGAAGCCCCTCAGGTCGGGCACGATCACCTCGAATCCCGCCTCGGTGAGCGGGGCGATGTTGCGCCACCAGATCCGCTTCGTCTCGGGCCAGCCGTGCACCAGCAGGAGCGGGTAGCCGCCCTCGCCCTCGCGCACGTACGCCAGCTCGACGCCGTCGCGCACCTCCGCGCGCTCGATGGGAAACACTCCCGGGTCCAGCTGCGGGTCGGGAGGGCGCGTGGTCACGCGCATACCCTTTCAGGAACTCGATCTCACCTGCGAACAGGAGCACCAGCGATGGACTACGAAGCCTTGCGCGCCGGCATCCAGTCGGCGATCCCCTACAACAACCACCTCGGGCTGCAATACCTGGAGGTCTCCGCCAGCACGAGCGTCGTAAAGCTGCCCGGTGCCGACAGCCTGAAGAACCATGTCGGCTCGCAGCATGC
Source organism: uncultured Solirubrobacterales bacterium (assembly GCA_963716195.1). Lineage (GTDB taxonomy): Bacteria > Actinomycetota > Thermoleophilia > Solirubrobacterales > JBBDJG01 > JBBQNR01. The sequence continues at coordinate 3,810,819 of OY970293.1, read as the reverse complement.
CGGCGCCCTCTTCTCGGCGGGCGAAGCCGCGTCTGGCGGGGCATTCCTGGGGGCGTTCGGCGAGCACCTTGCCGGCGTGACGCCACTCGCGCGCAGCGCGGAGATCGACTATCTCAAGCTCGCGAAGGGAGAGATCACCGCGACCGGCACGCTCTCGGAGCCGGCGGAGGTCCTGCTCGACAAGCTCGACTCGGAGGGCCGGGTCGAGTTCCCGGTCGAGGTGGAACTGGCCGACGCGGACGGAGTGGTCGTCGCCCGCATGACCGTCCACTGGCACGTGCGCAAGAACGCGTAGTTCGCCTCGACAAGCCGTACCGCTCGTGCACGGGCGGTTCGCTACAGTTCCGGGTCCAGCAAGGGAGGGGTCGCATGTCCCTAAGTCGAGCTTTCCTTGCGGGCGCCCTCGGCTTGGCGCTGCTCGTTGCCGTGGTGCCCGCTACAGCGATTGCAGGTCCGCAGCCCGAGCCCTACCGGAGCGGCGACTTCGGCGGCTTTCGCAATGTCCTGCCGCCGGGCCAGAACGGATTCGCGTCGGGGTCCGACATCTTCGCCTTCGAAAGCGCCGGCACCGTGCCGCCGCACTGGCTCGACCAGAATCGCCATTACGCGGACCTCGTCTACTCGAGCCCGGGCCTGACGGCCGCGGACGTGCCCAGGTTCTTCAAGGACGGCAGCTTCGGGGTTCCCACCTCCGATATCGACCGCATCTACAGCCCGCCGATGCGACCGGGCGTGACGATCGTCCGGGACAGGCCATACGGCGTCCCTCACGTCTACGGCGACACCCGCGCGGACGTCGAGTACGGCGCGGGCTATATCTCCGCCGAGGACCGTCTCTTCTTCATGGACGCGCTTCGCCATGCGGCGCGGGGACAGCTGTCCGGGTTCGCCGGTGGCTCAAACCGAGCAATGGACAAGGGCGTGTGGCAGCTCGCGCCCTATACAGAGGCGGACCTGCAGCGGCAGTTCGACCTGGCCGACGAGGTTTACGGGGCGGAAGGAGCGCAGACCCAGCAGGACACACAGGCCTACGTCGACGGGGTCAACGCCTACATCTCCGAGGCACGCCTGAACCCGAACAAGATGCCCGGCGAGTATGCGGCCGTCGGCGAGACGGTCGAGGACTGGAAGGTGACCGACCCACTCGCCACCGCGGGTCTGATCGCCGGCATCTTCGGCCGCGGGGGCGGCGCCGAGCTGAACAGCTCGCTCATCTTGCAGGCGGCGGAGAAGCGCTTCGGCCCGCGCGCGGGCAAGAGCGTCTGGAGCGATTTCCGCGAGGCCGACGATCCCGAGTCGCCGCCCACCGTGCGCGGGCAGACCTTCCAGTACGGACTGCCGCGCGGCGGCTTGCGGCGCGAGGCGCTCGCGCTGCCCGATCCGGGTTCTCTCGTGGACCCCAGCCCCGGCTCCTCCCCCGCACCCGTGCAGGCGACCAATCAGGGTCTGTTCGCCGGCCTCTTGCGACCGCGTCCTTCGGCGTCGAACGCGCTGCTCGTGTCCGGAGCGAATTCCGACTCGGGCCACCCGGTGGCCGTGATGGGGCCGCAGGTCAGCTATTGGGTCCCGGAAATCCTCCTGGAAGCTGACCTGCACTGCCTCGGTGATTGTCAGGGGCAGCCCGACATCGATGCTCGTGGCGCGACCTTCCCGGGCGTCAGCCAGTACGTGCTGCTCGGCCGGGGCAAGGACTATGCCTGGTCGGCGACCACGTCCGCCCAGGACGTCACAGACACCTTCGCCGAGAAGCTCTGCGAGTCCGACGGCTCGGCGCCGACGGTGCAATCGATGAGCTACCTCTACAAGGGCCAGTGCCTGCCGATGGAGGTGCTGACACGGACAAACGTCGTCACCCCAAACGCGGCGGACCAGTGCTCGCCGGACCCGACCTCGGCCAATCCCTGCGGCGTGTTCACGATGGAAGCCCAGCGCACGGTTCACGGCATCGTCCAGAAGCGCGGCACCGCAAGCGGCACGCCGGTCGCATTCGTGACCGAGCGCTCGAGCTACTTCCACGAGGCCGACTCCGCGCTTGCGTTCTCCCAGATGAACGACCCGAAACGCATCAACAGCGCCCAGGACTTCCAGCAGGCGATGTACAAGAACAACCTGACTTTCAACTGGTTCTACGCGGACGACCGCGACATCGCCTACTTCAACTCCGGTGCGAACCCGGTGCGGGGCCGTGGCGTCGATCCTGACTTCCCGACCTGGGGAACGGGCGAGTACGACTGGCAGAACTTCGACCCGGTCCTTCAGATGGCCTACTACACGCCGTTCAGTCAGCACCCGCAGGTGATCAACCAGGCGTACCTGTCCTCCTGGAACAACAAGCAGGCACGCGGCTACAAGGCGGCGGACGACAACTTCACGTACGGATCGGTCCACCGCGTCCAGGCACTCGATCGCCGCATCGACCAGCGGCTCGCGAGCGGGGACAAGTTCAGCCTGCCCGAGCTGATCGACGCGATGGAGGACGGCGGCACCGTGGACCTGCGCGCTCAGGAGGTGCTGCCATGGATGCTGCAGATGGTCGGCGATCCGAGCGAGCCGGAGCTGGCTGACGCGGTCACCAAGCTCCGCGCTTGGGTCGCCGCGGGCGGGCACCGGCGAGACTGCACCCCTGTCCCACCCGCGTGCGCTCCCGATGGCCGCTACGAACACGACCGCGCCATCGAAATCATGGACGCCTGGTGGCCGCGCGCGGTCGCTGCCGCGTTCAAGCCCGCGCTTGGCGACGAGCTGTACGACGCGATCCTGCGCATCCAACCGCTCGACAACACCCCCAACCGGGGCGATCACTTCGGAAGCGCCTACCAGTTCGGCTGGTACGGATACATGCAGAAAGACCTGCGCAAGCTGCTCGGGCAATCAGTGCGGGGCGCGTACTCGCGCCGTTACTGCGGCGGCGGCACGGTGAGCGCGTGCCGTAGCGTGCTGCGCAACTCGCTCAGGGACGCGCTGGCGGTTCCGGCGTCCACGCTGTACGACGAGAACCCGGCCATGTCCGGTACGCAGCGGGTCGCCAACTGTCCGGCCGCGAACACCGATCAGTGGTGCTTCGACTCAGTCCGTTACCAGCCGGTCGGCGCGATCACCACCGACACCTTCCACTGGATCAACCGTCCGACCTGGCAGCAGGCGGTCGAGGTCCAGGGACACCGCCCGCGCTAGCGCCTTGCTCGGATCGCGAACGGGCGCCTGCGGTCGCCGAGCACCGGCCGCTGAGGCAGCGCCTCCCTGACGAGCCAGCCGGACTGCTTCCTGGCGCCGAGGTCCGCCACCGGCCGGTGCGGCTCGTCCGGGTAGCGCAGCGTGCTCCCCTCCACGCGCGGGATCACCGCGTGGCGTACGAAGCAGCGCACTTGGTCAGAACAGTGAAGTGTCTCAGCGCTGAGCGGGCGCGCGTTCGCCGGCGCCGCTTTCGCTTGCTACGGATGGCTCGCTTGCCGCCGCGCCGTTGCCCGTTCCTTCAGGCTGCGCCGTCGTGGTGAGCGGGCCCATCCTGAGCGTTTCCTGCGGAGCTCCCCTGCGCCGCCGCTGGTCCTCGCGCAGCGCGCGCAGGACACCGCGCCGTCCCTTCTCCCGCAGCGCGCCGTACATGTCGCGCACGCGGTCGAAGACGGCTTGCGAGGCCTCGAGCGCCTGCTCCTTGGTCGGGCGCGGCACGTGCTCGAACAGGAGCTTCTGGCCGTACTGGATCGTCACCTTCGGCAGGCGACGGTCGCGCACGTGCTCGGACCCGTGGATCGCGACCGGGATCACCGGCACGCCGGATTCGAGCACGAGCCGCCCGAGCCCCGGCTTCGGCTTTCCCAGCTCCTTCTTGCGCGAGCGTCCCCCCTCGGCGTACATCCCGACCACGCCCCCGTAGTTGAGGATGGTGTGCGCCGTCACGAAGGCCTCCTCGTCGTGCTTGCCGCGCAGGACCGGGAAGGCGCCGCCGTGGGAGAGGATGAAGGAGAGCGGGCCCTTGAACAGCTGCGACTTCGCCATGAACTGCACGTTGCGGCGCAGGAACACCGCCAGGAAGAAGTGGTCGAAGTTCGAGAAGTGATTCGGGGCCAGGATCGCCGGCCCATGCGTGGGGACGTTCTCCTCGCCGATCGCGCGGGCCCTGAAGAGCGCCCATGTCGGCGGGGTCAGGATGATCCGGCAGGCCGGGTAGACCCAGTCCACCCCGCGCTCCCGCACCCGCCGGTGGTACTTGGCGAAGTGCTCCTCCGGGCGGGGGTCGATGTACACCTGGGGCTTCAAGTACACGACGCTACCCCGGCTGGACAGCGCGGTTACACGCCGGGGGCGCGACTACGTCTCGCGCTCCCAGCCCTTGGCCCGCTCGACCGCCCGGCGCCAGTCGTCGAGGAGCGAGCGCCGCTCGTCCTCGCTCATGCGCGGCTCGTATCGCGCGGCCTCACGCCACAGCGAGCCGACCTGGTCGAGCGTCCAAGTGCCGGTCGCGATACCGGCCAGATAGGCGGCACCGAGCGCGGTCGTCTCGGCGATCTCGGGGACGACGACGGACCGCCCCAGCATGTCAGCCTGGAACTGCATCAGCCAGCGGTTGACGGTGGCGCCGCCGTCGGCGCGCAGTTCCGCCAGCGGCTCGCCGCTCGCGCGCTCCATCGCCTCCACCGCGTCGACGGTCTGGAACGCGATCGCCTCGAGCGCCGCGCGCGCGAGGTGCTCGCGCCGGGTACCGCGGGTGAGGCCGACGATCGTGCCCCGTGCGTAGGGATCCCAGTGCGGCGAGCCGAGTCCCGTCAGGGCCGGCACGAAGTAGACGCCGTCGTTCGAGTGAAGCGACGCTGCCATCGCCTCGGTCTCGCCGGCGACGTCGATGATGCCCAGCCCGTCGCGCAGCCACTGCACCGCCGCACCGGTGATGAAGACGCTCGCTTCCAGCGCGTAGTCGACCCGGGCCTCGATCCCCCAAGCAATGGTGGTCAGGAGGCCGGGGCTGGGCGGCGGAGGCTCCGCGCCCGTGTTCAGCAAGACGAAGCTGCCGGTGCCGTAGGTGTTCTTGCCGAGTCCCTCCGTGTAGCAGGCCTGGCCGAAGAGAGCTGCCTGCTGATCGCCGGCGATCCCCGCGACCGGCACCTCGGCTCCCAGGAACGAGTCGGGCCGGGTCATCCCGTACACCTGCGCCGAGGGCGCGGCTTCCGGCAACGCCGCCGCAGGAACGCCGAGCAGCGCGCAGAGGTCTTCGTCCCAGCTCAGGCCGAAGACGTCGAACAGCAGGGTCCGCGACGCGTTCGAGTAGTCGGTCACGGCCCTGCCGGTGAGCTTGAACGCGAGCCACGCGTCGATAGTCCCGAAGCGAACGCCGCCATCCTTGGCGCGGGTGGCGAGGCCGTCGACGTTGCGCAGCAGCCACTCGATCTTCGTTCCCGAGAAGTAGGGATCGAGCACGAGGCCGGTGCGCCGGCGCACGAGCGTCTCGTAACCCTGGCGGCGCAGCTCGTCGCAGCGCGCGGCCGTGCGCCTGTCCTGCCACACGATCGCGCGGTGGAGCGGCTCGCCCGTGCGCTCGTCCCATACGACCACGGTCTCGCGCTGGTTCGTGATGCCGATCCCGGCCAGGTCGGAGGCTTTGACGCCGGCCGTCTCGAGCGCCTCGCCGGCGACTGCCCGCGACACCTCCCAGATCTCCGCCGCGTCGTGCTCGACCCAGCCCGCGCGCGGGAAGTGCTGCTCGAACTCCCGGTAGGCGCGGCCGGCGAGCCGCGCCTCGCCGTCGAAGACGAGGCAGGTGGTCCCCGTCGTGCCCTGATCGATGGCGAGGATCACGATCGCGAACCCTACCGGCGTCGCGCCCTACTTTTACCGTGGATCGATGCTCCGAACGCTCCGCCATCGCGAGTTCCGCCTGCTCTGGGCCGGCCAAGCGATCTCGATGGTGGGCGACGGCGTGTACTTCGTCGCGCTGCCGTGGCAGGTGTACGAGATCTCCAACACTCCCACCGCGCTTGCCGTGGTCGGAGTCGCGTGGACCCTGCCGATGGTCCTTGCGCTTCTGTTTGCCGGAGTGGCAAGCGACCGCCTCGATCGCCGTTCGGTGCTGATCGCGGGCGACGTCCTGCGCTTTGTGTCGCTGGTGGGTATCGCGGCGCTGTCGCTCGCCGGCGTTATCGAGCTATGGCACCTGCTGGCCTTGACGGCTGTCTACGGGCTCGGTGAGGCGCTATTCCTGCCCACCTTCACGGCGCTCGTACCGCAGGTCATTCCCCCGAGCGACCTGCTGCAGGCGAACGCGCTCCAGAGCTTCGTCCGCCCGCTGGGCATTCGCTTCATTGGCCCCGCGCTCGGCGGCGTGACGATCGAAGCACTTGGAGTCGGTGCCGCCTTCGCCCTCGACGCCGGCACATTCGTCGTGTCGGTGCTTGCCTTGATGCTCATCTCGAGCAAGCCTGCGGCCACGGGCACCGACCGGTCTCCGGTGCTGAAGGACCTCGCCGAGGGTTGGCGCTACGTGCGCGCCCATGCGTGGCTGTGGGTAACGCTGGTCTCCGTCGGGCTCTCGCTGCTGGCGAGTTTCGGACCACTCGAGGTGCTGCTCCCGTACGTGATCAAGAACGACCTCGAGCTCGGCGCGGATACGTTCGGCTTTGTTCTCGGTGCGGGTGGCCTCGGTTCCATCGCAGCGGCACTGGTCGTCGGGCGAAAGGGCATGCCGCGACGAGCCGTGACCCTCATGTATGTGTCCTGGACGCTCACGAGCCTGCTCACCGCCGCCTTTGCGATCGCCACCAATGCCGGCCAGATGTACCTGATCGCCTTCATCGCCTTCGGTTCCGCCGCGGTGGGCAACATCGTCTGGAACACGCTCGTGCAGACGATCGTGCCGACCGAGCTGCTCGGACGCGTCGCATCCTTCGACTGGTTCGTTTCAGTCGGCCTGATCCCGGTCTCGTTCGCACTCACCGGCCCGATCGCGGAGCTGATCGGCGTGGACGCCACGCTGATCGGGGCCGGCGTGCTCGCCACGATAGGCATGATCGCGCTCTTCTTCGCGGTGCCGGCGGTCCGTGATCCGGAGCGCCGCGCGGCGACGACTTCAACCGTCCTGTCTTGACCCCGTAGGCAGATGGTCATTTGCTTTAGAGGCCACGAGCGCCCAGGGGACGGGCATCGAAGGGTGTGTGACGGAAGCTTGCGCTTTGTCGCGACCGGCGCGCGTGAGTCGGACGAGCGGATGATCTCGTCAGCGATCCCTGGTCGGCTGCAGCGTTTCGGGGGCTATAGCAACCAAAACGCTTCAACCGATGACGGGGCCTGTGACGGAAGGCTTACAAAGTTCGTAATGCGTGCGTGAGCGCGCGGCTTGGACACAGTCGTGCGACCAAAGGCGCACCCCTTCGGTGCAGAGGTGCTTCGAGACGGTTTCGGGCTCCCAATCCCCAACCGTCCCGGCCCGGATCCCTCACCCACTCGATGACGTTTCTACGGCGATCGATCACTTGCCGACCCCCCGTGTAGAGGGACAGTCAGGAGGGTGCCTGCCTCGAAAGCCGCCGCGACAGGTACACGAGCACGAAGTCCGCGAGCTGACGGGCGCGGTGCAGGAAGCCGGCGAGGTTGCGTCCGGTGGCGCGGTGCTCGAGATCGAGCTCGATCTCCTGCACGCGGGCGCCTGCACGTGCCGCATCGATGGTCATGGCGGTCTCGATGCCGAAGCCGGGCGCGAACGGGACAAGCGCGGGCAGCAGGTCCGCTCGCATCGCGCGCTGGCCGGAGATCGGCGCCCGCAGCTCGAGTCCCGTCAGGTTCCTGATCGCCCAGCGGGAGAAGCCGACCGCGGCGCCGAACCCTCCCCCCTGCTTGCGCGCAAAGGTGGCGACGGCAAGGTCGCACTGGCCGGACTCGACCGCTTGGGCGAGCGGTCGCAAGCGCTGAGCAGAGGCACCGAGGTCGCCGTCGCAGAGGACGACGGTAAGCGAGTCGGTCTCACCTAGGAGCGGCCGCACCGCGGCGGTCATCGCTCCCCCCTTTCCCCGTCCAACCGAGTCGCTCACCACCTCGGCTCCGGCCGCCGTGGCCAAAGACGCGGTGGCATCGGTCGACCCGCTGTCAGCGACGATCACCCGCGCCCCGGGCAGGGCCGCTTCGACGCCGCGAAGCGTCTCGGCGATTCGCTCCGCCTCGTCGCGCGCGGCGACGATCACCACTCGTTGCGGGTCATGTGACACGGCTGGGTATTCTGGCGGCCAACGACCACCGGACACCTGGAGGATCCACTTGGCCGAGATCGAGGCTCACATCACCGGTACCGTCTGGAAGATCGAGGTCTCGCCGGGAGACGAAGTCGACGAAGGCGACACCGTGGTCATCCTCGAGTCGATGAAGATGGAGATGCCGGTCGAGGCCGAGGACGCCGGCACGGTCAAGGAGATCCTCGTCGAGGAGGGTCAGTCGGTGAGCGAGGGAGACCCGCTCGTCGTCCTGGACTAAGAGCGACTTTCAGAATGAAGCTGCACACCCGCGCACAGTCATTCCGAAAGGCGCTCTAAGGCCGTGGCGGGCGAAGTCACGATCGACCGCCCGGCAGAGGCGGTCGCGCGCCTAACCATCTCGAATCCGGACCGGCGCAATGCGATGGATCACGCGATCCTCGACGCGATCGCCGAGGAGGTGCCCAACCTGGCCGACGGGATCGAGACCCGCTGCCTCATCATCATGGGCGCCGGCAACATCTTCTCCGCCGGCTATGACATCGGCGACATCCCGGACGAGGTGTTCGCCGAGCAGGCCGAGCGGCTCGTTGCCCATCCCTTTCACCGCGCGATCGAGGCGGTCGAGGGGTTTCCGTTCCCGACGCTCGCGGCCATCAACGGGCACGCGCTTGGCGGCGGGCTCGAGCTCGCGGTCACTTGTGACATCAGGATCGCGGCGCGCGGAGCCAAGCTCGGCATGCCGCCCGCCAAGCTGGGGTTGATCTACAGCCACACCGGCCTGATCAAGTTCATCGACACCGTCGGTCCGGCGCGAACGCGCGAGATGTTCCTCACCGGCCGCAACGTGGACGCGGACCGGGCGGAACAGATCGGACTCGTCAGCGAGGTCGTCGATGCGGACGCGCTACCTCAGGCCGCCGTCGACCTCGCGAGCGAGATCGCCGCAAACGCGCCGGTCTCGATGCGGGGAAACAAGGAGATCATCCGCAGACTGACCTCGTTCCCCCGCGTGAGCGAGAGCGAAGAGCGCGAGTTGATCGACCTGCGGCTGTCGTCGTTCAGCACGGAGGACTTCCGCGAGGGTGTGCGAGCCTTTGGCGAGAAGCGAAAGCCGAACTGGAAAGGCAAGTGATGGGTTTGCGGGAAGCACAGGCGCCTTCGCAAGCGAAGACGACCTCGCGAGCCTGATCGCCAAGACCGAGCGCTACTGCACGGTCATGCATACGCACGGAATCCGCCGCCCATCGAGATCATCACCTAGTCCGGGGATCAGGCGATGCCGGCGGCACTGCGCGCGGCTGCCTCGTCGTGGAACCACTCGATGCGGGCGACCAAGCCGTCGCGCAGCGTCACGAGATGCTGTTCTGCCACTTCGATCTGCGCTCCACTGTCCAGCCCGCAGGCACGAAATGTCAGCAGCACCAGCACGTTCTGGTCATCGGCCACGACCACGTCCATGACCTCGTGCTCGTATGACGAGAACGCCGCGTCGAGACCATCGACGAACGCTGCTCGAAGCTCCGATAGCCCGCGGCGGGTGCCTGGCTCCACCGCGTAATCGGGATTGACGTACTCGATCGCGGGGTCAATGAAAGCGAGCACGCCATCGATATCACTGGCATTCCAGCGCTCGTAGACCCGGCGGACGATCTGGACGTTTTCGGTGACGTCCATTGGCCCTTATTACCAGTTCCTAGCTGTCCGGCACCGTACCTACGCTTCTGCGGGATCGACCTGGGAACCGGATGCCGCCCCTGATCGAATTCGAAGAAGCGCTCGAGCTCGGCGAGCTCGCCAGCCACGCCGACATCGAGCGCTTGGTCGATCTCGCATGGCAGGTCCGGCAGGACACCTTCGCCGACTCGACCGACATGTGCTCGCTCGTGAACGCGAAGAGCGGCGGCTGCGCCGAGGATTGTGGCTTCTGCGCGCAGTCCCGCTTCGCGGACGCGCCGACGCCGATGCACTCGATGATGAACGCCGACCAGATCCTCGAGCACGCGAAGGCGGCCGAGGCGGGCGGCGCCCACCGCTTCTGCCTGGTCACGCAGGGCCAGGGCCTTTCCAAGAAAGACTTCCAGCAGGTGGTGGACGGCGTGCGCTTGGTCGCCGAGCACACGAACCTGAAGCGCTGTGCCTCGATCGGCCACGTGTCGGTCGAGCGCGCCCAGCAGCTCAAGGACGCAGGTGTGCAGCGCGTCCACCACAACGTGGAGACCGCGCGCAGCTACTACGACGAGGTCACGACCACCGTCAAGTACGAAGGGCGGATCAGGACCATCGAGGCAGTCAAGGAGGCCGGCCTGGAAACCTGCGTGGGCGGCATCCTCAACCTCGGCGAGAGCCGGCGCCAGCGCGTAGAGATGGCGTTCGAGCTGGCCACGATCGACCCCACCAGCGTCCCGATCAACCTGCTCAACCCGCGGCCCGGCACGAAGTTCGGCGACCGCGACATGATCGATCCCTGGGAGGCCGTCAAGTTCATCGCGATCTTCCGCCTGATCCTGCCCGAGGCGCTGTTCCGGCTCTGCGGCGGCCGCGTCGAGAACCTCGGCGAGCTGCAGCCGCTGGCGGTCAAGGCCGGGCTGAACGGCGTGATGATGGGCAACTTCCTCACAACGCTTGGCGCTGAGCCCGAGGAGGACCGCGCGATGTTCGAGGAGCTCGGTCTGAACGTCGCTCGCCAGAGTGACAACGGGTCGAACCCGCGGCCGGACAATCGCAGCGAGTGGCTTGCAGGCGAGGCGCCGGCAACGCCGATCGACGAATACGTCGACACGCGCACCGAGGCGAACTTCTGGGATCCCTCGACGCAGCTGCGCCTGCACCGCAAGCGCAAGCCCCCGCCCTACCCGGAGCGCACGGCGGCTTGAACGACATCCAACAACGCCTCGAGGAGCTCCGGGGGCGCGGGCTTTACCGCCGCATGCGACTCGTCTCCGGGCCACAGGGCCCGCGCGTCCTGCTCGACGGCAAGCGCGTGCTGCTCATGTGCTCGAACAACTACCTCGGGCTCGCGGATCACCGGCGCGTGCGCGAGGCCGCGGCCCGCGCGGCGATGCGTTACGGCGTCGGCGCGGGCGCGTCGCGCCTGGTCTCGGGGAACATGACGCTGCACCAGCGGTTGGAGAAGCGCCTCGCGGAGTTCAAGGGAACCGAGAGCTGCGTTCTGTTCGGCTCCGGGTACCTGGCCAACGCGGGCGTGATCTCGACGCTGGCCGGGGAGGGCGACGTCGTCTTCTCCGACGAGCTGAACCACGCCAGCATCATCGACGGCTGCCGGCTCGCGCGCGCCGAGACCTTCGTGTACGACCACCTCGACGTCGACCACCTCGAGTACGGGCTGGCCGAGGCCGGCGGGCGCGGCAGTCTGATCGTCACCGACGGGCTGTTCTCGATGGACGGCGACGTGGCACCGCTCGGGCAGATCGTCGAGCTGGCCAAGCGCTACGACGCCCGGGTGATGGTCGACGAGGCGCATGCAACCGGCGCACTCGGGCCGGGTGGGCGCGGGTCGGTCGCTGCGGCCGGCCTCACGGGCGAGGTAGACGTGATCGTGGGGACGCTCGGCAAGGCGCTCGGTGGCTACGGCGCCTACGTCTGCTGCAGCGGCGCGATGGCCCGCTACCTGACGAACAGCGCGCGCACGCTGATCTTCTCCACCGGCCCGCCGCCGCCGTCCGTCGCCGGCGCGCTGGCCGCGCTCGAGGTGCTGGAGGAACAACCGCGCCGCGTGCAGCGCCTGGCCGACAACTCCCGCATCCTGCGCGCGGCCCTGCTCGACCAGGGCTTTCGCATCGGCGACGGTGACACTCAGATCGCCCCCCTTGTGATCGGCGATTCTCACCTGACGATGGAGCTCTGTGAGCGCGCGCTCGAGCGCGGAGTGTTCGCGCAGGCCATCCGTCCGCCAACCGTCCCGGCCGGCGGCTCTCGCTTGCGTCTCGCCGCGATGGCCACGCACCGGCCGGCCGAGCTGCGCTGGGCCGCGCACGAGATCTCCGCCGCAGCTCGAGACGTCGGTCTGGAGCCGATCGGCGCCGCCGGCGCCTACGACGATTTCACCGATGAGCACGACGCCGTGCCCGAAACCGAAACTGTCGGCCAGGACGGCCTCGTCTACGACCACGAATCGTTTGACGAGCCAAAGCTCCCCCAGGCAGCCTGAGCACACCGCCCGGCGCCGCTACTCGCTCGCGCCCGGCATCCGAGGCCTGCTCGTAACCGCCACCGACACGGGGATCGGCAAGACCGTCGTGTCGTCTGTGATCGCAGCGACACTGCGAGAACGCGGCGAGCGTGTCGCGGTCTTCAAGCCCGTTGTCACCGGTCTCGACGAGCACGGAGACGAACCTCCCGATCACGAGCTGCTGCGCGCCTCCGCGCACTCCGAACAGTCGGATGACGAGGTCGCGCCGTACCGCTTCGGGCCCCCTGTCTCTCCGCACCTGGCTGCCCGGCTCGCCGGCGTGCAGGTGGAGCCCGCCCGGCTGATCGAGTGCGCCGCCAGGGCGGCGGCGGGGGCGGACGCGCTGATCGTCGAGGGTGTCGGCGGCCTCGCGGTTCCCCTCAGTGACGGCTACCTGGTGCGCGACTTCGCCGCCGATCTGTCTTTTCCGATCATCGTGGTGGCCCGCCCCGGTCTCGGCACGATCAATCACACGCTGCTGACACTTGATGCCGCGCGCGCGGCCGGCCTCGACGTCGCGGGGGTGGTGCTGACGAACTGGCCCGACGAGCCGGGCGAGATGGAGCTCTCCAACTTCGCGACGATCCAGGTGCTCGGCGGATGTCCTGTCAGCACTCTCGGCTCGCTCTACACCGGCCCGCCGATCAACGCGGCCGGCAACCTGCCGGTGGACGCATGGCTCGCGCGCGCGACCGTCGGAGCCGAGAGGCTGTCCGCCGCGCGGACGACTCAGCCGGCGTAGGACGACCCGCTAGCCACTAGCCACCGTCGGCGGCGTATTCGACGATCGTCTTGTCGATCAGCCACTCGACGGGTGCCCTGTCGTCGGTGTAGACGCTGCCGCCGTCGAGATGCGGTCCGAGGCGAGCGGCTGTCGCGCGCGCGAGCGGCCTCAGCTCGGCCGGCAGTCGTGGCACCGCCTGCCCCAGGCGCCCGCCAGATGCGGTCGTCTTCGCGCCGAACAGCATCGTGTTGGTGTCCTCACTCGGGTCGCGCAGCACGGTCGGGAAGACGTCCGCCATCGTGGCCCCAAGCGCCTTCTCGAGCTCGTCGTGACCCTCCGGATGGCCGACGTTCACCGCGACCACCCCGCCGGGCTCCAGCCGGTCGCGGACCAGCTCGAAGAACTCCCGCGTCGTCAGGTAGAACGGGATGTACGGCTGGCGATACGTATCGACCACGATCAGGTCGTAGCGCCGGTCCGTGCGGCGCAGATACGGCCGCGCGTCCTCGTGGAAGACCTCGAGGCGCGGGTTGCGAAGGTCGAAGTACCGACGGCCGAGCTTCGTGAGCTCGGAGTCGATCTCGACGCCGTCGACCCACGTTTTCGGGAAGTAGTGACCATACGCGCGTGCCGTCGTGCCGGCGGCGTTCCCGAGCACCGCGACCCGTCCCGGCGGCCGCGTGCCGGCGGCGAAAGGAAGCACGAGGAACTCGTCCCAGTAGTCGTTGGTGAGGTAGGAGCCGGGCCGGTACAGCGAGTGCACGGCCTGTCCCTCGTTCAGCTCGAGCTTTCGCTCGCCGTCCTCCTCGACCACGCGCGCGTACTGGTATTGCGTCTCCGCTTCGTCCAGCAGCCTCCCGCGCTCGCTGGCCTTGATCGTGCCGACGGGGATCGCCAGCAGCGCGATCAGCGCGGCCGGAACGAGCACGGCGCGGCGCCTTGGAACTCCGGCCACGGCGACAACCGCGCACGCCAGCGCGAAGGCGAGGAAGGTCCGACGAGTGCCGAGAGCGGGAATCAGGATCAGAGCCGAGGCCTGGGTGCCGACAAGGCTCCCGAGCGTCGAGATCGCGTACATGCGGCCGGCGACCGTCCCGCTCTCCTCCACGCGCTCGACCGCGAGCCGGATCGCGTACGGCGAGACGGCGCCAAGCAGGACGAGTGGCGGGGCGACCAGGACCGTGACGGCGATCAGCGAGCCGATGAAGGCTCCCGCCCTCACCTGGTCGAGCGCATCCACGGATATGTCGAGGAACGGATCGGCAGCGAACGGGATGGCGGCGACGGCAAGTGCCGCCGCCAGCACCAGGGTGCAGAGACCACGACGGTGCGGATGGCGATCCGCGAAACGACCGCCGAACCAGTAGCCGATCGATAGCGACACGAGCACCACGCCGATGACGTTCGCCCAGACGATCGTCGAGGCGCCGAAGAACGGCGCCATCAACCGCGCCGATGCGATCTCCGCCCCCAGCGCGGCCGCACCGACCGTGAACACGAGCAGGCCGAGAGGAGGGAAGTCGCTGCCGAGCCGGGACTTCACAGTCCCATTCTGACCACCCGCGGGAATACCATCGCCGACCGTGACCACTGCCGCCGCCCCCTTCTGGCATCCCTTCACCCAGATGAGGGGCTGGCAGCCGGAGGATGCGCCGGTGATCGAGTCGGGCGAGGGAGTGTGGCTGACCGACTCGCAGGGCCGGCGCTACATCGACGGCGTCTCGTCGTTGTGGTGCAACGTCCACGGGCACCGGCACCCGGACGTCGACCGCGCGGTGCGCGCGCAGCTGGACCGGATCGCGCACACCACGACGCTCGGACTCTCCCATCCGCCCGCGGAGGAGCTGGCGCGCCGGCTGATCGACATCGCGCCCCGGCCGTTCGCTCTCGAGCGCGGGCGCTGTGCACTGAGTCGCGTCTTCTACTCCGACAGCGGATCGACGGCGGTCGAGGTCGCGCTCAAGATGGCGTTCCAGTACTGGCAGCAGGCGACTGACGCACGCCCTGCCCGAACGTCCTTCGTGACCCTCGAAGATTCCTACCACGGCGACACGATCGGCTCGGTGTCCGTCGGAGGCATCGACCTGTTCCACTCCCTGTACCGGCCTCTGCTGTTCGACTCGCACAGAGTCGCCCCCGGTGACGACGAGCGCCTCGCCGACATCCTCTACCAGTTCTGCGACGAGATCGCAGCCGTCGTGGTCGAGCCGCTCGTTCAGGGCGCGGCCGGCATGCACCTCCAGCCGCCGGGCTTCCTGCGCACCGTGCGCGAGCTATGTGACCGCCACGACGTGTTCTTGATCTGTGACGAGGTGGCGACGGGCTTCGGTCGCACCGGGCGCATGTTCGCGTGCGAGCACGAGGGCGTCGTGCCGGACTTCCTTTGCCTCGCCAAGGGTCTGACCGGTGGCTACCTCCCGCTCGCCGCGACGCTGGCGACCGAGCGCGTGTACGAGGGGTTCCTCGGAGAGTACGACGAGTTCCGCACCTTCTTCCACGGTCACACCTACACAGGCAACCCGCTCGCTTGTGCCGCAGCGCTCGCGACACTCGAGGTATTCGAGCGAGAACGCACCCTGGAGCGCCTGCAGCCGAAGATCGTGCTCTTCGAACAGCTCCTGCACGAGCTGGTCGCGCCGCTCGCGCACGTAGCCGAGGTGCGCCGGCTCGGCTTCATGTGCGGGATCGAGCTCGCCTCCGAGCCAGCACGCAGCTTGGCGTACGAGCCCGGCCTTCGCATCGGTCACGAGGTAACGCGCGAAGCACGCCGGCGCGGCGCGATCATCCGTCCGCTGGGCGACACGGTCGTGCTGATGCCACCGCTGTCGATCGCTCCGGAAGAACTCGAGGAGCTGGTCGAGATCACCGCGGACTCGATCGCCGCGGCGACGGGCACAGCCGAGCTGTCGCTCGCGGCGTAGTCCTCGCCTCTCGAGGGAAGCATCGAAGAGGTGACATCAGCTTTGCCGATTCCCGCGAGACACGTACGTTGGTGGGAGAAATTGACCGACTTGCGACGGGCCACTTTGTCGGGTGCACGGCTCCCCAAAAACACGCCCCGCTCCCCCCAAGGGTGCCGGAGCTACTCGTAAGGCTCGAAGTCCTTCTTGCGCGCACCGCAGACGGGACAGAACCAGTCATCGGGGATGTCCCCGAACTGGGTCCCCGGCGGGATGCCGCCATCGGGGTCGCCTTCCTCCGGGTCGTAGATGAACCCGCAGGATGTGCACATGTATTTCATGTCTGTCCTAGCAGCGCCATCAGAGTCCGGCATAGTACGCGAACGCCATGGTGGAACCCGTCGAGGAGCTGAACCCGGGATCGCCGACCGAACCGCGACCCGCCGCCTCGGTGATCCTGCTCAGGCGCGGCTCGAAACATGCTTCTCGCGGCCTGGAGATCCTGCTCGGTCGCCGCACGCCGAAGGCCAGCTTCATGCCAAACGCCTGGGTGTTCCCCGGCGGCGCGGTCGACCGGGCCGGCGCGCGGAATGTCGGCGATGCGGAATACCGGGCGACCGCCATCCGGGAGCTCGGCGAGGAGACGGGGGTGGTGCTCGAAGACCCGACCGAGCTGGTGCCCTTCTCGCGCTGGATCACGCCGCGCGAGGTCAGGGTCCGCTATGACACCTGGTTCTACCTGGCCCTGGCACCTGCGCACGCCTCCCCCACGCCCGACGGCTCCGAGATCGTCGAGTTGTCGTGGTTCGAGCCCCAGGACGCGCTCGACCGCGGGGCTGCCGGGGAGATGCTGCTCGTCTTCCCGACGATCAAGCAGCTAGAGGCCCTGCGCCAATTCGAGTCTGCGACCGAAGCCCTCGAAACCAGTGCCGGACGGGAGGTCATGGCGATCCTGCCCAAGGTCAGCGTTGTCGCAGGCGAGCCCCGCATACTGCTTCCCGGTGACGCCGGGTACGACGCTTTGGACTAAGCCACGGGCATCCGGTCGAGCACGAAGCGGTAGCCGAGCTCCGCCTCACAGGAGAAGCTGTCCGGTTGGGGGTCGACCCGTGCGTCGATCACCACCTCGGCGCCGGCGAACGAGCTCGCGAATGCCTCGTCGAGCACGACCGGCACGTCGTCCGCCTGGCCTACCCGCCGCTCGTTGGGGCCAGGCAGGTAGTCGGCGAACAGGTACGGCGCCGTGGAGTCGCAGCAGCCGTTTCCGATCACGAGCGTGAGCTCGCCGCTCCGCTCGGCACGGACGCGCTCGAGTACGTCGCGAGCGGCGTCGGTCAGCACGATCCTCGTCTCTTGAATCGCGGCCACTCTTGGAGTATTCCACTAGCAATAGCTGTTTAGATAGGCACCCGTCATGACCGCGACACTGCCTGAAGACGTCCAGCGGGTCTTCGACCGCTTCATCACCACCGAGTACACGACCGTCGACGCGGACGGCCAGCCGATCACCTGGCCGGTCACCCCCTACTACCGGCCCGGCGCAGAGTGCATCGACGTCACGACGGGGCTCGGGTATCCCAAGAAGGCCGAGGACGCCCGCGCCAACCCGCACAGCTCCATGCTCTTCTCCGACCCGAACGGGTCCGGACTCGAACGGCCGCCGGCAGTGCTCGTGCAAGGCATTGCGATCGTCGACGACGCCGACCTGGACAGGAATCGCGAGCGCTACGCCCGCGAGAGCGTCGAAAAGCTCCCGGCCACGAAGAGCTTGCATCCGCCGACGTTCATCCAGCGCTTCATGTCCTGGTACTACACGCGCATCTACGTCCACGTACGCCCGGAACGTGTCTTCGTGTGGCCGGAAGGCGACTTCACGCGAGAGCCGACCCTGTACGGCACTCACATGGAAGAGGTGCGATCGGCCCATTCCGAGGAGCCCGAGGTACCGCTCCCCGGCACGACGGCCGGTTCGACGCCGTGGGACGAGCGCATGAGGGAGCTCGGAAGCCGCCACGAAACGGCCGTACTCAGCCTCATGGCTCCCGACGGCTTTCCGGTGTCGGCGCGCGTACCGATCGAGCTGGACGAGGCAGCCAACCGGATCAAGTTGCGCGAGACGCCCCTAGGCCTTCCCCTCGCGCCGGGACGCGCCTGCCTGACGGCGCACGAGCACGAACCGAGCTTCAGGTGGCAGGTCAACTTCCAGGTCCGCGGCAACCTGATCCCGGACGGCGACGGCTGGGCGATCGTCCCGCGCAAGCTCGTGGGCGGCATGGAGCTTCCTCCCGGATCGATGCTCCAGCGCTATCGAGCCACGATGCGAAAGGTGAGGAACTACCGGCGTACCGCGCGTAAGCAGCTAGTGAAACGCGGGCGCTAAGGGATCCACGGCGAGCGGCGCGGAATCCAGGGCGGCACGTTGTGCTTGTACTCGGCGTACTCGTCGCCGAATCTGTCCTCGAGACCCGGCTCTTCCACCAGCGGCATCCAGACGGCGTTGACAACCGCGAACACACCGGCCCACGCGAGGATCCCGAGGGAACCGAGGACCGCCGCCTCACCGAGCAGCACGAGGGTGACGCCGGTGATCATCGGGTTCCTCAGATATCGATAGGGACCAACGATCACCATCCGGCGCGTCGGATCCCAGGGCGCAAGCGTGCCCTCGCCCAGGCGCGAGAAGAGCGTGATGGTCCTCCACATCAGCGCGAGTCCGGCACCGGCCAGCGGAATGCTGGCAACGACTCCCAGCCAGGTGACCCCCGCCTCGTCGGTCGTGGCGACGATCACCGCCGGCACGACCACGATGCCAAGGCCCGGCAGCGGCCCGATCGCACGGACCTGCCGCCAGACGCTCATCTCATCCAACCCCTACCCGGATAGAAGTACGCCGAACAGCTTCTGGTCCTTAGGAGTGCCGAGATCCCAATGCACGTGCTTGACCTCGGTGTATTCGTTCAGGCCGTAGGACGCCATCTCCCTGCCGAGCCCCGACTGCTTGTAGCCGCCGAACGGCGCGATGCAGTTGATCAGGTGGAAGTCGTTGATCCAGACAGTGCCGGCCTTGAGGCGTTTGGCGGTGGTCATGCAGCGGTCGGGGTCCTGTGACCAGACTCCGGAGGCGAGCCCGTAGATCGAGTCGTTGGCGATCCTGATCGCGTCGTCGTCGTCCTTGAACTTGATCACGGACAGGACCGGACCGAAGATTTCCTCCTGCGCGATCGTCATCGAGTTGTCCACGTCGGTGAAGATCGTGGGCTCGTAGTAGTAGCCCTTGTCCAGACCCTCCGGGCGTTTGCCTCCGAGCGCGAGCGTCGCGCCCTCTTCCTTGCCGATCCGCACGTAGTTCTCGACGGTCTCGCGCTGAGCGGCCGACACGAGCGGGCCCATGTCGGACTCGTAGTCCATGGGATCGCCGACCTTGATCTGCTTGGCGCGCTCGACCAGCCGCTCCACGAACTCGTCGTGAATCGACTCGGGCAGGAGCAACCGCGTGCCCGACTCGCACACCTGGCCCTGGTGGAAGAAGGTCGCCCACAGCGCGCCGTCCACCGCCTGGTCCATGTCTGCGTCGTCGAAGACGATGTTGGGTGACTTGCCGCCCAGCTCGAGCGTCGTCTTCTTGATCGTGCTCGAGGCCAGCTGCATGATGCGCCGGCCGACGACAGTAGAGCCGGTGAACGCGACTTTGTCCACGTCCGGATGCGAGGCGAGCTCCTCGCCCACGCTCGCCCCGGCGCCGGTGATGACGTTGACGACGCCCTTTGGAAGCTCGGTGTCGTCGAGGAGCTCGGCGAGCTTCAGCGCGGTCAGCGGCGTGTTCGAAGCGGGCTTCAGCACGCACGTATTGCCCATGGCAAGCGCAGGCGCGAGCTTCCACACCGCCATGACCAGCGGGAAGTTCCACGGGATGATCCCCGCGCACACGCCGATCGGCTCGCGGAGCACCAGGTTGTAGGAGTGGGTCGGATAGCTGACGGGCTCGACCGCTTCGTGCATCTCCCGTGTCGCCTGGCGCGAGAAGTAGTCCCAGTGGTTGATGCAGTAGCCGATCACGACCGTGCTGGTAGTGCGAATGGTCATGCCGGCCTGCATGGTCTCCATCGTCGCGAGCTCGTCCTCGGCCATGGTGAAGCGCTCGAGCACAGACAGCAGGATGCGCTGGCGCTCGTCGGGGTCCATCCCGGTCCAGACACCTGAGTCGAATGCCTCACGCGCGGCGGCAATTGCGCGGTGAGCGTCGTCGCGTCCCGCCTTGGGAACGGTCGCTATGACGTCCTCGGTCGCCGGGCTGACGATCTCGAACGTCTCACCCGAGGTGGCATCGACCCACTCACCGCCGATGTAGTTCTTGTATGCCTTTACGTCAGGCGGTGCCTGTGTGTCGATCGCCATTCGGTCCCTCCTGCTGTAGCCGGCGTTTGACTATTTTGCCGCGTCGATCAGATCTTGGCGCCCTGCGTCCTCCAGCATCTTCTCGTAGCGGGGGAAGATCGGCTTCGTCAGTGGCACGAGCTTCAGGATCTTGGCGACAGGGCCCTTCGCCTTCATCTGGCCGCGAGCCAGCGCCATTGTCACGTTCACCTTGCCGAGCCAGAACTTGTGCGCGGTGTCGGCATCCATCGCCATCACGATCTCGGGATCGAGCTCGGTGGCGCCGAAGTCGACCTGGCCATCCTGGCCGTCCTTCATCTTCACGGTGATCTGGCTGTCCGGGTTCGAGTACTTGTACTGGACGATCGTGTCAGCCTGGCGAAAGCGCGGCCCGAGCTCGTCGTCGTTGGCGAGGTCCGCGAACAGCTTTCCGATGTAGTCGTAGACCTCTTGGTCGTTCTTGAATACAGCCAACCTTGCCCTCCTCAGTGTCGTCAGCCGGATTCTATTCCGGCCCAGAGGCCTGATGCAGGTTCGCCGCACGCACGGCCAACCCTCATCAAACCTCTAGTTAGTCCCGCGCGAGCAGCATCGCGATCCCCTGGCCGCCGCCGATGCACAGCGTCACGAGGCCGAGCTTCTGGTCGCTCCGCTCCATCTCGTGCAGGATCTTGGTCGTGATGACTGCGCCGGTCGCCGCGATCGGGTGCCCGAGCGCGATCGCGCCGCCGTTGGGATTGACCCGCTCGCCGTCGAGAGCGAGGTCTTTCATCACGGCAAGCGACTGCGCCGCGAACGCCTCGTTCAGCTCGATCACCTCGACGTCGTCCAATGACTTGCCCGCGCGGTCGAGCGCTTTTTTGACAGCAGGGACCGGGCCGATGCCCATCACCTTCGGGTCGACGCCGCAGTAGGAGTAGGAAACGACCCGGGCCCTCACGGGTGCGCCGAGCTGCTCTGCGCGCTCGGCGGACATCAGAACCACTGCTGCGCCGGCGTCATTCATGCCCGACGCGTTGCCCGCGGTGACCGTGCCGTCCGGCTTGAACACCGGCTTGAGCTTGGCCATGCCTTCGATGGTCGCGTCCGGCCGCACGTGCTCGTCCCGCGTGAACTCCTCCGTGCCCTTCTTCGATTTCAGCTCGACCGGAACGATCTCCTCGTCGAACAGGCCCTGTTCCTGCGCTTTGACCGCGCGGCGGTGCGACTCCACAGAGAACTCGTCCTGCTGCTCGCGGGTGATTCCATGCGACTCGGCGAGGTTCTCCGCCGTCATGCCCATGTGGATGTCGTTGAAGGGATCGGTGAGCCCGCCCACGACGGGATCGACCATCGACGAGTTGCCCATGCGAGCGCCCCAGCGGGCGTCCGGCATCCAGTAGGGGCCGCGGCTCATGGACTCCGCACCGCCGGCGACCACGACGTTCGCGTCTCCGGTGGCGATCGACTGCGCCGCGGACACGATTGCCTGCACTCCCGTCCCGCAGAGGCGGTTGACGGTGAACGCAGGCACCTCCTTGGGGATGCCGGCCTTGATGCCCACCACCCGTGCCATGTACATGTCCTCCGGGGCCGAGTGGATGACGTTGCCGAAGACGACCTGGTCCACCTGGTCCGGCTCCAGCCGGGAGCGCTCGAGCGCGGTCTTCGTGACGATTGCGCCGAGCTCGGTCGGCGGGATGTCGCGCAGACTCCCCCCGTATCGTCCGACGGCGGTGCGCGCGCTGGCCGTGATCACGACTTCGTTCACTGAATCCTCCTGGGATGGCGGCCGCCCGCGGCCGCTGGTTTCGGGCGAAAGGAATCTACCGGCAGCGCCCCGGACCGGCTCTTTCGACCTACCGAGTGGCTAAGTTTTCGCCTCCATGTGGCTCCTCCCACGCCTCGTGGCCGTGCTGGTGGTAGGCGGCCTGGCCCTGGCTCCGGTCGCCTGGGCCGCAGACACGCCGAAACCGAAGACCCTCTACCGGGACGGCCCGTCAGGCCGTTACCTGCTCGCCGGCAACTGGTTGCTGCGTCCCGATCCCACCGACCAGGGCCTGAAGCTCGGCTTCCAGAAGCAGGAGTCGACGGCCGGTTGGGGCGTCACGAAAGTACCCAAGGCCGTCAACGCGGGCAACTTCTCCCACGACAGCTACTTCGGGACCGTGGCACTGGTTCCGCAAGGACTTCAGGGTGCCCGACCGGGCCGCTGACGCCAAGTGGGTCTTCCGCTTCGAGTCGGTCAACTACCGCGCGAAGGTGTGGCTGAACGGCAAGCCGATCGGCTCCAACGTCGGCTCCTATCTCCCCTTCGAGGTGCGCGGCAAGAGCATCCGGCGCCGCGGGGTGAACCGGCTGGTGGTGCGCGTCGACGGCAGGCGCCAGAAGTACGACATCCCGCCGCTGTCCCAGCGCGAGAGCGGGGCGTTCGAGGGCGGCTGGTGGAACTACACGGGCATCCTGCGGGAGGTCTATCTGCGCAAGGTCACCAACCTCGACTTCGAGAGCGTGTTCGTCCGCCCGGCGCTGCGTAAGCCCCGCGGCGCCGCGCGCGTGTACTTCGAGGCGAGGGTCTCGAACCTCGGCAACCACGGTCGCCGCGCCCGCATCCTCGGAAGCTTCGGCGGCAAGAGCGTGCGCTTCGTCGCACACCGCGTGCCGGGTCGCGGTGTGCGCACGTTCAGGGCACGAGTGCGGATTCGCAACCCGCGCCTGTGGTGGCCCGACCGGCCCCGGCTCTACACCGCACGCCTGACGATGCTCGACGGAGGTCGCTTCGTGCAGCGCTACACCGTCCGCACGGGGATCCGGACCTTCCGCGTCAACCGGCTCGGGCGCGTCGAGCTGAACGGGCGTGAGCTGAACCTGCGTGGGGCGAGCCTGCACGAGGACCATCCCTTCCTCGGCGCCGCGATCGGTCGAAAACAGATGCGCACCGCGATGGGCTTCCTGAAACGCCTGGGAGCCCACCTCACCCGCTCTCACTATCCGCTTCATCCGTACTTCATGGAGCTGTGCGACCGCAACGGCGTCCTGGTTTGGTCCGAGGTCCCGGTCTTTCGCATGCGCAGCTCGCTGTTCGCGAACTCCGAGGTGCGCGCCAAGGCGCTGCGGATCCTCCGCCAGGAGATCGTGCGTGACCGTAACCACGCGGCGGTGATGGTCTGGAGCATCGGAAACGAGAACGCATCACGGCCGGGAGCGGGATTGCGCAAGTACATCCGCAAGGCTGAACGCACGGCGAAGGCGCTCGATCCCAGCCGCCTGGTCGGCCTCGCGACCTCGGGCTTTCCGACCGTCGAGAAGCAGCAGATCTACACCGAGCTCGACGTGCTCGGCGTCAACGACTACTTCGGCTGGTACAACGGCCCGCGCGGAACGATCGCGGACCGCGGCCAGCTGAGCGGCTACCTGAACCGCCTCCACTCCGACTATCCCAACCAGGCTCTCTTCATCACCGAGGTTGGCGCCGAGGCGAACCGGTCGGGACCGGTCACGGAGAAGGGCACCTACGAGTTCCAGGCCGAGTTCCTCAAGTACCACCTCGGCGTCATCGACTCCAAGCCCTTCGTCAACGGAGCACTGATCTGGAACCTCCGCGACTTCCGCGTCAAACCGGGCTGGGAGGGCGGCAACCCGCTCCCCCACCCGCCAGTGAACGAGAAGGGCCTGGTCAGCGACGGGGGCACGCCCAAGCCCGCGTTCGGGGTGGTCCAGGGCATCTACCGCCGCACGGGTCCATACCGCTAGCTCTGGCGCGCCCAGCGCTTGGCCCAGCCGTTCATCGCGGTGAGGGGCTCCAGCAGCTGCCTTCCCTCAGCGGTGAGGCCGTAGCTGCCGTCCGTGCTCTCGAGGATGCCGGCCTCGGTGAGCTCGGCGAGGCGCTGGCTCAACACGCTGGCCGACATCGAGTCGCAGCGCTGCTGGAGCTCGCGAAAGCCGAGCCGCTCTTCTTCGCGCAGTTCCCACAGGATGCGTAGCGCCCAGCGCCGCCCGAGCAGATCGAGCAGAGCCATGATCGGACGGCCGCTTTGCGAGCCGCGAACCGGAGCTCCTGGCTTGGGGACGGACTTGCTCATCGCTTCGCTTCTATTTTAGAAGCACAGCCGCTAGCATCCCTGCTTCTGTTTTCGAAGCGTAGGAGGTAACCCGCATGGCCGCTCGCATCTCCCCCCTCGATCCGCCTTACGAAGAGGGTGTCGCGAAGACGCTCGAGCGCATGATGCCTCCCGGCGTGGAGCCCCTGAAGCTCTTCAGGACCGTCGCCCACAACCCGCACGTGCTCGACAAATTCCGCACCACCGGCGCCTACATCCTGAACTTCGGACGGGTCGAGCCGAGCGAGCGCGAGATCCTCATCCATCGCACCTGCGCGCGCTGCGGCTGCGAGTACGAGTGGGGTGTCCACGCCGTGGTGTTTGCCGAGGCTGTTGGGCTTTCGCCGGAGCAGGTCGACGCAACCGTCAAGGGCGGCTGGGACGATGCCGTGTGGACCGCCCGCCAGTCCCTGCTCGTCCGCCTGGCCGACGAGCTACACGACACGGGGACTGCATCGCCAGAGCTGTGGTCTGCCCTCGAGACCGAATGGACGGCACCCGAGCTGGTCGAGCTGATCGCGGTCTGCGGCTTCTACCACTTCGTCTCCTTCATGGCCAATGCTCCAGGCGTCGAGCTCGAGGAAGCGGGGCGCCGCTTCCCCGAGTAGCTTTTCTCCATGCGCAGAAGGCTCTTGCTCGTCTTCTTGGTCGTGCTGGCGGCGCTGCTCGCCGTCAACACGGTGGTCACGGACAACGAGACGAAACCGGCCAAGGCGGACATCGGCCGCATACTGAGCCTGCCGGGTGGAGATGTCCAGGTGCGCGAGGACGGCTCGCGGGAAAAGCCGACGATCGTGATGCTGCACGGCTTCGCCGCCTCCATGCATTGGTGGACGCCGGCGGCAGAGCGGCTCGCGGCCAGGTTCCACCTGATCCGCATCGACCTGCTCGGACACGGAGGCTCCGAGAAGCCGGAGAGCGGCTACTCGATACCGAACCAGGCGAAGCTGGTGGCGCAGGCGCTCGCCGAGCTCGACGTCCAGCACGCGGTGATCGCCGGGCACTCGATGGGGGGCGCGGTGGCGACGGCGCTCGCAGAGCTCGATCCTTCGATGGTCGACGGGCTGACCCTGATTGCGACCGCTCCCGATGCCGACTCCGGCAAGCTGCCCTTCACCGCGCGCCTAGGGTTCGTGCCAGTCCTGGGTGAGGCGATCCGCCGCGTCGTCCCCGACAACGTCATCCGCTCGAACCTCGGAAAGGCCTTCGGACCCGGCTTCGACGTTCCCGACCAGTTCGTCGACGACTTCAACAAGATGACTTACAGCTCCTACGACGGCGCGCACGACGGGAGCGACGACTTCCAGGACGACCGGGCCGTCGTGGACCGCCTCGTCGCCGCTCGGAAGCCGCTGCTCGTCCTCTATGGCGAGAAGGACGAGATCGTTGAGCCGGACTCGCGGGAGAAGTACCGCAAGGTCCCGGGGGCGATCGTCAACGCGATACGAGACACGGGCCACTCGCCGATGTTCGAGAAGCCGCAGGTCACGGCCCCGATCATGGCGATCTTCGCGGAACGCGTCTCGGAGGCTACGACGCCGCGGCGTAGAGCTCGGCGACCTTCGGCCAGTTGACGACGTTCCACCACGCGTCGATGTAGTCGGGTCGGCGGTTCTGATACTTGAGGTAGTAGGCGTGCTCCCAGACGTCGACGCCCAGCAACGGCGTCTTGCCGTCGGAGATGGGGTTGTCCTGGTTGGCGCTCGACAGCACGGCAAGCCCGCTGCCGTCGTGTACGAGCCATGACCAGCCGGAACCGAACTGGTTCACCCCGGCGTTCTTCATCTCCTCCTTGAGGCTGTCGAATGATCCGAACGCCGAGTCGATCGCCTGTCCGAGATCGCCGTCGGGCGCCCCGCCGCCGTCCGGGCTCATCCACTGCCAGAACAGCGAGTGGTTGTAGTGGCCGCCGCCGTTGTTGCGCACGGGAGTCGCCTTGTCACCGAGCTTGCCGAGGTTCTTCAGCACCTCCTCGACGGGCTTGTCCGCCCACTCCGTGCCTTCCAGCGCCGCGTTCACCTTGTCCACGTAAGCCTGGTGGTGCTTGTCGTGGTGAACGCGCATCGTCGCCTCGTCGATGTGGGGCTCGAGCGCGTTGTAGTCGTACGGAAGGTCGGGAACTGAGTAGGCCATGTTCGCTCCTTTTGTCGGCGGCGGCTTATCGTACTCAAGCACCGCTTGTGGTTCCGACTCGTTCGAGCTGCGCGTCGGTCAGCTCCACCCACAGTGCTCGCGCGCGGGCACATAGGTTCCCGTCATCCGTGAAGATCGCTGCGCCGGTCGTGAGCTTGCGGCCCTCCTGCGAGATCGGCCAGCCGATCGCCACGTGCGGCGATTCAGCCTGGACCGCGTCGTCCTGGCGCACGGCGAAACGCGCGAGCACGCACGGGTTGCTCGCCTGCATCAAGGCGACGACATTGCCACTCGGGCAGTCCAGCACCGACCACACGAACTCGGACCTGACCGCCCCGTCGCCGTCGGCCAGGTCGGCTGTGGGCGTCCACGGGACCGCGAACACGTCTCTGCCGCGAAGGGGGCCGGCGAACAACCGCAGCCCGTCCCCGGGCGCGCGTTCCGTACCGCACACGAAACAGGTCCCGAACGGATGCGATTCGAGCAGGGGCGAGCGCGCGGCCGCCTCCTCCGCCTCGTCGCCGCCAGGCGGCTCCGGGACGTCCAGCTCGAGCTCGACCCGGCGCGCTTCCGCGACCACTGCGTCGTCGTCGACCAGCACCACCAAGTCCTTCTCGCGGCGCACCTCGAGTTCGTGCTCGAGCGGCGGAGGCCGGCGCAGCGTCACCTCGGCGGCGCCGTCGACGAACTGCGCAGCCAGCGCACAGGAGTAACCGCCGTGGCCGCTGCTTGGCGGCCCTCTGAAGCGCTGCGGGATCGAGACCGTCTCCGCCACGGCCCGGATCCTAGATGACCGATTCCAAACCCCCCGCACCCGCGAAGACGCTGCGAACCTTCGCTGGTCGGCGTCCTCGGGTTCGCCCATGCCCACCGGCATGGGCTTCACGAGGCGCCGAAGGCGCCGGTGCGAGCGCTAAGCGCGAGATCCTTGTTCAGCTCGGTTCTCGCGCCCTCGCACCCACGCGGGATTCGGAAATCAAATCATCTATTCGCCTCCCCGGGGGGGTTGACATACCGCCCGGTATCTGAGTACCATCCGGTATCTCAAGGCAGCCACGACGGAGGAGACAGTCATGGCAGGCGAGCGGCACACCTTCCTGTTCACCGACCTGGTGGGCTTCACCGCCCTCACCGAGACCAGCGGGGACGACGGGGCAGCCGAGTTGGCGCTCGACTTCTACCGGCGCGTGAGAGAGCTTCTCCCCGCCCACGGCGCCCAGGAGGTGAAGACCATCGGGGACGCCATGATGCTGCGCTGCGACGAGCCGGATTCCGGCGTCAGACTCGGTGTCGGGATAGTGACCGCGCTGGACGCCGTTCCCGGCTTCCCGCCGGTGCGGGTCGGGGTGCATACCGGACCGGCGACCTGCCGGGAGAACGACTGGTACGGGGCCACCGTCAACGTCGCGGCCCGCTTGTGCGCGGCCGCGGGCGGCGGCCAGGTGCTCATCAGCGAGGCGACACAGAGCGCGGCCGGACGGCTGCGCGGGGTCGATCTCGGCGAGCGCGAGCTGCACTGGCTGAAGAACGTCACGGCGCCGGTCGCGACCCGACCCGTGTACCGGCAGGAGCGCCGTCTCCCCTCCGTGCCGAGACGAGCCGTCCAGATGATCGTCTGCTCATCGAAAGTGAGGACAGCATGAGTGCCGCCACCCATCCCCTGCCACCCGGCCCGCGCGCGCCGCGCCCCGTTCAGGCCGCGTCTTGGATCGCCCGCCCGCTCGCATTCATGGAGCGCTGCCAGTCCCGCTACGGCGAAGTCTTCACCGCCGAGGTCGAGCCGAGGACCAAGTGGGTCTTCTTCTCGCACCCCGACGCGATCAAGGAGATCTTCACGGGGGACCCGAGCGTGTTCCACGCGGGCGAGGGCAACGTCATCCTCTTGCCTGTCCTCGGCCCGCAGTCCGTGCTGCTCCTCGACGACGCTGCGCACATCGAGCAGCGCAGGCTCATGCTCCCCTCGTTTCACGGCGAGCGCATGCAGCGCTACGGCGAGCTCATGTCCGAGATCGCCGAGCAGGAGCTCGAGAGCTGGCCGCTCGGACAGTCGTTCCCGATCTGGCCGCGCATGCAGGCGCTGACGCTGGAGGTGATCCTGCGCGCCGTGTTCGGCGTCACGGACGCCGCCTCCCTCGAGCGCATGCGAAGTGCGCTCAAGTCGATGCTCGACTGGACGACCGATCCGCGGCGCCTGATCGCGCTCGCGACGTTCGGTCCGTACCGGGTGCGCGATTCACGCGTCTTCCAGCGCGCGATGGCGCCGGTGGACGAGGTGATCCTGGACGAGATTCGCCGCCGCCGCGATGATCCCGACCTCGACCAGCGCGAGGACGTGCTGTCACTGCTGCTGCAGGCAAGGCACGAGGACGGCACCTCGATGTCGGATGCGGAGCTGCGTGACGAGCTCGTCACCCTGCTGGTGGCCGGGCACGAGACCACCGCCACCTCCCTTTCCTGGGCGGTCGAGCGCCTGGTGCGCAATCCGCGCACGCTCGAGCGACTTCAGGACGAAGTGCGGGGCGGCGATTCCGAGTACCTCGATGCGGTGATCAAGGAAACGCTTCGCCTGCGCCCGGTGATCCCGATCGTGGTGCGCAAGCTCACGCGCCCGGTCGAGGTGGCCGGGCACAAACTGCCGGCCGGCGTCTCCGCGGTTCCGGCCATCCATCTCGTTCATCGCCGGCCCGACGTGTATCCGGATCCCCACCGCTTCAAGCCCGGGCGCTTCCTCGACACGCCGCCCGGCACGTACACGTGGATCCCGTTCGGAGGCGGCCCCCGCCGCTGTCTCGGGGCGAGCTTCGCGCAGTTCGAGATGAAGATCGTGCTCGCCGCGATCGTCGACCGCCTGACGATGCGACCGGCACGGTCCGAGCCGGAGCGGATTGCCCGCCGCGCGATCGCCATGACGCCGCGGCACGGCACCGAGATCGTGGTCGACGCACGCTCTCCGGCCCGCAGCGCGGAGTCCCTTGGAGTGGCCGCCTGATGAGTCGCCTGACCCGCAAGGAGAAGCAG
Source organism: uncultured Solirubrobacterales bacterium (assembly GCA_963716195.1). Classification (GTDB taxonomy): domain Bacteria; phylum Actinomycetota; class Thermoleophilia; order Solirubrobacterales; family JBBDJG01; genus JBBQNR01. Next base: position 3,781,228 of record OY970293.1, on the reverse strand, counting down.
GCCCAAACGCGCTCCTGCCTGATGAAGTCGGCGGCGAAGGTGTTCGCGCGGCGTGGCCTTCAGAGCGCCTCGATCGACGAGGTGGCCGAGGACGCCGGCTACACGAAGGGCGCCTTCTACGCCAACTTCAAGAACAAGGAGGAGCTCTTCCTCGCGATGCTCGACGAGCGCTTCGCCGAGCGGCTCGAGGAGATGGAGGCGGTGCTCTCGAGCGACGCCGACATGGAGGACCAGGCGCAGCAGGCCGGCGGTGACTTCACGCGCTACCTCACGGCGGACCCGGAGTGGCAGCGCCTGTTCTCGGAGTTCACCGCCTATGCCGCGCGCGACGACGACTTCCGCGAAGAGCTGGTGACGCGCTACCGCGCCCTGCGCGAGCGCATCGCCGAGGGACTGGAGCTCCAGGCCGACAAGCTCGACCTGGCAGCGCCGATCCCGCTCGAGCAGGTCGCGCTCATGACGCTCGCGATGGCGCACGGCGTCGCGATCGAGAAGCTGCTCGAGCCCGACGCCGTCAGCGACGAGCTCTACGGCACGATGCTGATGATCTTCTTCACCGGGCTGCGCACGCTGGCGGAGACGCCTGCGCCCGCAGCGCGGACCTGACTGACGCCTGCCGGACTACTCGAACATCACACGACGCTGCTTGGCGAGGATGTCCCGCGCCAGCGTTGCAGCGAAGCGATCGAAATAATCGGGTGGCGCCATCGAGTCCTCACCGGTCTCATGAAAAGCACCGCTGACCGACAATCGCACTTCTTCTTCGGTGAGCCCGAACTGCAGCGCGGCGTCGAGCATCGCCTGTAGTGGGAGTGTTTGTGGATCAGTGCCCATGTTCTGGCCTGGGTTACCCTCACGCCGCCTTCGGCAAACCGCTTCTGTCGTGTCTCTACTCAAGCACGCGCACGTGTCGAAAAGATGAGAGATGAGAGCGTCTGATCGAAGCGCCGACAGCAGTAGATAGCCCAGCTTGCGCGCTTCTGCTCCTCGCACGCGTTGCGACAGCGGCGGCTGCGGACGCCCGTGTCCGAGCGTCCGCAGCCGATTTCATTAGTCGAAGGCGACCGCCTTGACTCCGTACTTCTGTGCCGCGGCCATCGTTCGTGCGATCTCGTCGCCATCAACCGGGGCGCCGGGCCGTCGTCGACGGCGGGTTGCCCTGCCTCGCGGAAGAACCCTTCCATGCCGGCGGGCGTGAATCCGACGAGGATCCGGCTCGCAGTTTCTGCGATGTTGCGGAGGCTGTGGACCGTCCCCCGGGGGACGTAGGCGTAGCCGCCCGCCCCGAGCGTGTGGATCTCTTCCCCGATCCGGATCTCGAACATACCGTCGAGGACGAAGAAGGACTCATCCTCGCGCGTGTGAATGTGAGGCGGCGGCCCGCCGCCTGGGGAGGTGAGGTTCTCCAGAAGAACCAAGCTGCCTGTGGTTGTCGCACCGGTCGCCTTGAGGGTCATCGTGTCGCCCACGATCCAGATCCGCTCGCCCTCGCCGGGAGGAATGCTCTGACCGTCGGCCCTGCTGGTGGTGTTGGTTTGAGTCGCTAGCTGTCCTGCCTACACAGGTTGTGAGCGCAGCGACGGGTGCCCGGCCGTCAGTGGACCGCCCGCTCCCTGCCTTCCCAGTAAGGGGCCCGGAGCTCGCGCTTTAGCACCTTGAGCGCCCCTGACAGTGGCAGCGGCTCGTCCCGAAACTCGATCGACTTCGGGAGCTTGTAGCCGGCGATGCGCTCGCGGGCGTGGGCCTTGAGGTCGTCCTCGGTGACGGCGGCACCGGGTTTGAGCACCACGATGGCGTGGACGGCCTCCCCCCAACGATCGTCGGGGATGCCGATCACGGCCACCTGCGCGACAGCGGGATGTATGGCGATCGCGTTCTCGACCTCGACCGAGTACACGTTCTCTCCCCCGGTCACGACCATGTCCTTTACCCGGTCCACCAGGTACAGGTAGCCGTTCTCGTCGAGGTAGCCGGCGTCACCGGTGTGGTACCAGCCGCCGCTAAACGCCTCGGCCGTCTCGTCGGGTCGCTTCCAGTACTCGCGCATGAAGTTACCGGCGCGGGCGCACACCTCGCCGGTTTCGCGTGGCGGGAGCGATCTGCCCTCGGCGTCCTGGACGCTGAGCACGACGCCCGCCACGGGCCGCCCCGCCGAGCGCAGCAGCTCGCCACCCCGACGGTGCTCCTCGGGTCCGAGCGCGGTCAGCACGGCCGAGCATTCGGTCATGCCGTATCCCTGGAAAAGGTCGAGATCCGGGAAGAGCTCGAGGATCCGCTCGAGCAGCACGCCGGGCATCGGTGACGCGCCGTACGTGAGTAGATCCAGCGAAGCCATCCGGTCAACCGCGAAGTCGGGATGGTCGAGAAGTATTCCGATCATTGTCGGAACCATCACCGTCATCGACACCCGGTGCGACTCGATCGCCTCGAGCACGGCCTTCGGCTCGAACATCGGCACGAACGTCGACACGCCTCCGCTGGCGGGGATCCCCAGGATTCCACCCATCGACGCGGCGTGGAACATCGGCGTCTGGTGCAGGTACACGAAGTCCTCATTCATGCCCCACCGGACGGCGACGTGGTACATGTTCAGCATCTGGGCCCGTTGGTCGAGCAGCACGCCCTTGGGCAGCCCGGTGGTGCCGCCCGTATACATGAGCACGACGGGGTCGTCCTCCTCGGGCTCCTCGGGCACAACCGGTTTTCCGGCGGCGATCAGGTCCTCGTAGCGGACGTCGTGAGCCACGTCGCCCTCGCCGATCAGCACCACTTGCTCAATTCCGACCTCCCCCCGCACGCCGTCGATCAGCGGCGCGAACGTCGCATCCGTGAAGCAGACCCTGGTCTCCGAGTCGGAGAGAATGAAGGCGAGCTCCTTGGGCGCGAGCCGAAGGTTGAGCGGGTTGACCACCCCAGCGCCGAGGAAGGCGGCATGGTACAGCTCTTCGTACTGATGCCCGTTGAGGGCCATGACCGCAAAGCGGTCGCCACGGCCGACGCTGAGCTGCCCGCGGAGCCCGTCCGCGAGCCGGAACACTCGATCTGCGTGCTCGCCGTAGGTCGCCTGGTACGGACCGTCGAAGAAGGCAGGCTTGTCGGCGAGCCGGCTGACCGTCGCCAGAAGTTGCCGGTGATAGACGAGTTCCTTCACTCTGCTCCCCTTGTCGTCACTCCGGTTCTCGTAGACGGGACCTTCTCGGTGGACGGCACCTTACTCGCGCAGGGCCTCCAGCAGTGGCTAGGCCGGTATGTTCTGGCCCAAAGACGCAGCGCGGAAGGCCTCAGCCCTAGAATTTGCTTTAGCTCGCGGTCACCCGCACCAGGTGTGACTTTGCAGAAGGGAGGGTGATCGTCAAGAGGGACTTGACTTTCATCCGTCTGACAATTCTGTGCGCCCAAAGGCTGAGGCCTCGACGGCCAAGCGGCCATCGAGGCCTCATGATCGGGGCGCCCGGATTTGAACCGGGGACCTCACCGACCCGAACGGTGCGCGCTACCAGGCTGCGCTACGCCCCGAGGCGGGGAATTATCGCAACTCGCGAGCGCCGCTAGCCCGCGACTGCCTTGTAGTAGCGCACGGCCAAGCCGGTCATCAGCGTCTCGAAGCACTCCTCGGGAGTGAGTCCGTTCGCCTCGGCGTAGCCCCTGATCCCCGCCTGCTCGATCGACACGCTCTGGTCGATCACCTCGTCCACCAGGTCCGGGTGCTGGTCGGAGAAATAGGCACCCATGCTGTAGAGGTTCGTATCCATGAGGGACTCCAGGAACGAGTCCCCGGCGGGTCCCTTCATGGCTGCGGAGCGTACATCCTGGCGCCTCCAGACGTGTGGGCGGGCATTTCAGTTGACACGTCTTCGAGAGGCGGTATAAGCCTGTATACGGCCACCGACCCAAGGGGGAACAATTGGCTAATCATCTGACGCCTACCGAGTTGGCGCGCGAGGCAGGGATGGACCGGCGCGAAGTCATCTCCAAGTGCATGGAAATGGGCGTCCCTATCTTCCAAGGCAGGATCGACAAGACCCTCTTCCTCGCCTCTCTCAAGGAGTTTTCCAGCCAGCAGCCCCAGACAGCACAGGCCTGAGACAGTAGGCCACGCCGCCGGCGCCGAAGGGCTCCCAGACCGGTCGTCCTGGACCGGCGAGCGATAGATCCCCCCGATAGAATCCCCCCAGCCGGGCGATGCCTCGGTTGACTCTGGAGAGGGACTAGAGGAGGAGTAGATGGAGGCTCAAGCCGTAACAGCGGCAGCTGCCGCAACCGGTTCCAAGACGCTGGCGGACCTGGTGCCGCTCGCCGTCGAGAAGCATGCTGACGGCGTCGCGCAGCGCTACAAGGACGCGAGCGGCGACTGGGTGGACGTCACCTACCCCCAGCTGGGCGTGATCGTGCGCGAGCTCTCCCTCGGCCTCCGGGATCTCGGCATCGACAGGCACGACAAGGTCGGCATCCTCTCCAACACCCGACCCGAGTGGACGTACTCCGACTTCGCGACGCTCTGTGCCGGCGCCACCGTCGTGCCGATCTACCAGACCAACTCACCCGAGGAGTGCCAGTACGTCCTCGAGCACTCCGAGTCGAAGGCGGTCATCCTCGAAGACGCCGACCAACTCGAGAAGATCCGGGCGGTTCGGGACCAGCTTCCCAACCTGCGGCACGTGATCTCAATCGAGCCGGTCGACGGCGACGACGTGATCTCGTTCGAGTCCGTGCGCGAGCGCGGCCGTGGCCGCAACTCCGACGAATTCGCGGCGCACATCGCCGAGGTCGAGCCCGCCGACGTTGCCACCTACATCTACACGTCCGGCACCACCGGACCGCCGAAGGGCTGCGTCATCGATCACGCCAACTGGCGCAACATGCTGGACATGATCCAGGAGGAGGACGTCCTCGTCGAGAACGAGGTCGCCTATCTCTTCCTGCCGCTCGCACACGCCTTCGCTCGATTGATTCAGCTCGGCGCCATGGACGTCGGGGCGACCATCGCGTACTGGGAGAAAGACCCGCAGAAGATCATTCCCAACCTGATGGAGGTCAAGCCGACCTACTTCCCCTCGGTGCCCCGCATCTTCGAGAAGATCTACGCCCTCGCGATCGCCAACGCCCCCGACAAGGCGCAGGTCGACAAGGCCGTCGAAGTCGGCATCAAGATGCGCGAGCTCGAGCGGCACGGCGAGCCCGTGCCCGAGCAGCTGCAGCAGGCGTTCGACAAGGCCGAGGAGGCGTTGTTCAAGAACGTGCGCAATATCTTCGGAGGCAACATCAAGCAGGCCGTCACCGGCGCCGCACCGATCGCGCACGAGATCCTCGAGTTCTTCTACGCCTGCGGCGTGCTGGTGCTCGAGGGCTGGGGCATGACGGAGACCTCGACGGCCGCGACGCTCAACCGCCGCGAGGACTTCAAGTTCGGCTCCGTCGGCAAGCCCTTCAACGGCTGCGAGCTCAAGATCGCCGAAGACGGCGAAGTGCTGCTGCGCGGGCCGAACGTCTTCCGCGGCTACTACAAGAACGAGGAGGCGACGCGGGAGACGATCGTCGACGGCTGGCTGCACACCGGCGACCTCGGCCGCATCGACGAGGACGGCTTCCTCTACATAACCGGACGCAAGAAGGACATCATCATCACTGCCGGCGGCAAGAACATCACCCCGGCCAACCTGGAGAACGGCCTCAAGCAGAACCAGTACATCTCACAGGCCGTCGTGTACGGCGATCGCAGGCCCTACCTGACGGCCATCGTCACGCTCGATCCCGAGGAGATCGTCGGCTTTACTAAGGCGAACGACATCGACACGACCGACATGGCCGAGCTGGCCAAGAACGACAAGGTCAACGCGATGGTGCAGGAGGCGGTCGACGAGGTCAACTCGAAGGTCGCGCGCGTCGAGCAGGTGAAGAAGTTCACGATCCTCGACCACGACCTGACCCAGGAGACCGGCGAGCTCACCCCGACGCTGAAGGTGAAGCGGAATGTCGTGTACGAGAAGTACGGGGGTGTGTTCGATGGGATGTACGAAGGGAAGTAAGCAGAAACTAGTAATTAGAAAATTAGTGTCTGGGCCCAAGCCCCTAATTTCTGATTTCTAATTACTCATCCTTCGCCTGCGCCGTATCCTGCTGCGCGCTCTTTGCTACGCGCTGTCCTGTTGCGCGCTCTTTTCTGACTGCCTCAGCAGCGCTCCCGTCGTCTGCTCGAAGATCCGGCGCCAGGCCGTCGTCTTCTCGCGCTGCTCCTCCGCCTGGCGGAGGATCTTCGTGACGCGGCGCGCGGAGATCTCGATGCCGTGCTTCTCGCAGATGCGCTTGTAACGCTGGTAGTCCTGGGCGAGCTTGATCGTTACCGACTCGAAGCCGTGCCGTGCGATCTCGATCCGCGACGAGTAGTTCATGATGCTGGTTCCGAACATCAGCTCGTCGTTGGGGTCGGGCTCGATCAGGATGATGTCGACGCCCGGATAGCGCTCACTCCAGCGCTTGACGTGCTCGTGCAAGCGCGCATGCGCGAGCAGCTTGAACGCCTGGTAGCCGACCTGCGGGTAGCCCATGTCCGACACGCGGCGGACCCGGCTGCCGAAAATCGTGGGTATCCGCTTCTGGAAGTCGTTCACGTAGGGCACAAGCGGATTCACGACCACGATGAAACGTGCACCCCGCTCCACGGCGATGTCGACGTTGGTCGTCGAGCGGATGCCGCCGTCGACGAATTGGCGGCCCTTGATGTCCACGGGCCGGTAAACCATCGGCAGCGCGGTCGAGGCCGACACCGCCTTCGCGATCGGGACGTCGTCCCAGCCGGCGGCGCCGAACACGACCCGCTCGCAGGTGTCGAGGTCTGTGGCCGTCAGATACAGCTCGGACTCGAGCATTCGGAAGTCGTTGGTGAGGTCCGCGTCGGCGAGGATCTCGTGGATGTAGCGCTCCACACCGGCTCCCGTGTACATGCCGGGCGGGAGCGCCTCGGCGAGGCCCGTGATGACGTCCATCATGGACACCTCGCGCCAGCGGCTCGCGATGCTGCGGGCGAGGCCCGCGAGACGAAGCGGCATCAGCAATGCGCGCGTCCCGAAGTCCCGGTAGTTCGGGCGCAGCAGCGCGCTGAGGTCGACGTCTCTGAAGGGCGTCGGCACCTGGTTGTTGACGACGCGCGACATCTCCTCGGGCGTGATGCCGCTGGCGACCAGGCTGGCGACGAACGAGCCGGCGCTCGTGCCCACGTAGATGTCGAAGTCGTTGACCGTGCGGTTGACGGTCAGGAGATCGAGGGCCCGTAACGCGCCGATCTCGTAAACGCCGCCGGTGAAGCCGCCACCGCCGAGCACGAGGGCCGTCTTGGAACGGCGCCTGCGCCCGTCAGTGCGCTTCGGAGCCGTCTTTAAGCGCTTCCCTGCCCCCGCTTTGGACGGGGATTCGAGTTCGACGACCTCGCCCATAGAGACACAGGAAGCTTAACGGAGGGCCTCCCGGCAGAGCGCGCGGAGTTTGTGCGCAATGGACGAATAGGCCTGCGTCGCTTCCCGGCCGGGTCTAGATCGTCCTGTACGCTTGCTCCGATAGGCACGTCCGAGCCGCTTCTTCGAGATGTCGGGAGCTTCCGCGGCGATACGTCGCGGCAGCGATCGACGCCAAGGAGGAACCAGTGAGCACACCGACCACCCGGGTGGAGGAGAACGAGTTCTTCCGCGAGACCTCCGACCCCGCGCTGCAGGAGTCGGCTGACCGCGGAGAGACCCAGCTCCTCGACTACCGCGAGCTCTACCTGCTCTGGGAGCGTCAGCAGTGGCGCACCCAGGACATCGACTTCACCAAGGACCGCGACGATTGGTGGGGGTTTCCCGAGGAGGAGCGCTTCCGGCGCATGTACGGCCTGTCGTCGTTCTTCATCGGCGAGCAGAAGGTGACCGACGAACTCGGCCCGATGATCAAGGCGGCTCCGACTGAGGACATGAAGATCTTCCTGTCGACCCAGGTCGCCGACGAGGCCCGCCACGTGCGGTTCTTCGATCGCTTCTACAGCGAGGTCGGCGTCCTCGCTTCGGATTCGCTCAATGGCCGGCTGGACGAGACGAGCAAGCACCTCAATCCTGCGTTCCACACCTTGTTCGACGAGATGCTCGGCTCGCGCACACGGCGGCTGGGTGAGGAGCCCGGCGACGAGGAGGCCCTCGTCGAGGCGGTCACGCTCTATCACATGGTGATCGAGGGAATGCTCGCGCTGACCGGGCAGCACTTCATCATCGACTACAACGAGCGCGAGGGCACTCTGCCGGGCTTCGTCCAGGGCTTCAACCTGATCGCTCGCGACGAGCACAGGCATGTGGCGTTCGGCGCTCGCTTCCTGCGTGAGAAGGCGAACGAGGATGCACGCTTTGGGGACTCGATCCAGCGGGCGATGCAGGAAGCGCTTCCAATCGCGGACGCCGTGCTCGCGCCACCCTGGGCCGAGGAGGTCGACACCTTCGAGCTGTTCGGGGTCTCGATGGAGGACACGCGAGCCTTTGCGGCACAGGCGCTGACCCGCCGTTTGAAGGTGATCGGGCTGGCTCCCGTCGGCTAGGCGTTCGCAAGCTCGGAGCCAGGAGGAGGTCAGCGAAGGCGCGGTGCCGTCACACGATCCGGCCCATGCGGGGTGGGGAGACCTCGTCGCCGGCGTTTGGGGACGCCACGACCTCTTCGTGCAGTCTCTCGCCGCACTGCTCAGCGCTCGCGGTGTCGACGTGCGCGTGCTCGGCGACCCGTTGCGCGCGGCCAATGCACGCGAGGTTCATGTCCTCCTGGTCGAGTCACCGCTGCCGTCGGAGCTTCGGAGCTTCGTCGCGCTCGGGCCACCCGTGATCGTCTTGGCGGACGGCACCGGGCGCGAGGTGACGCTGAGCGCAAGAGTCCTCGGCGCGCGGGCGTGCCTCGACAAGAACGCTTCGCTTGCGGACCTCTCGCTCGCGATCTCGGATGCGGTGGGATCGGGCACCGGCGACCCGATCGAGAGCCTGACCGCACGCCAGCGAGAGGTGCTGCGGCTGATCGTCGAGGGGTTGGACAATGCCGAGATCGCCGCCCGCCTCGGCATCTCGATCCGCACGGCCCGCTCGCACGTCTCCAGCGTGCTCGAGCGTCTTGGCGTCTCAAACCGCACCCAAGCCGCCGTTTCTGCGTTGAGGAAAGGTATGATCCTGCTGTCGCTCCTCCTCGCGACGTTGTTCACGTCGTTCTCCTCCCCGCCCCCTGCGCAAGCCGCCACGCCCGAGCAGAAGCTCGTGGCGCGGTTGGCGACTCAAATGCGGCCGGCCGGCACCCGGTCGGGCGCGTGGGTCGCGGATGCGAGCAGTAAGAAGCAGCTCTTCGCGCTGCGCTCGACCACGCGACGCACTCCCGCATCCGTGCAGAAGCTGTTCACGACTGCCACGGCGCTGGCCAACGAAGGGCCGCGGGGCAAGATCGCCACGAACGTCGACGTATACGGGCTGCTGGACGACGAGGGCAACCTCGATGGAAGCCTCTATGTACGCGGCTTCGGTGACCCGTCGTTCGACAGTGCGGACCTCGCATCTCTGGCGCGCCGGGTCCGAGCGGCCGGCATTCGCAGCGTCACCGGAGGCGTCTACGGGGACGAGAGCTTCTTCGACTCGCGACGCGGTCTGCCGTCGTTCGGCTTCAGGCTGTCCGCGTACGTCGGACCGCTGTCGGCGCTTGCCTTCAATTCGGGCACCTTGCGCGGATTCGGCGGCGGCTTCCAATCCAACCCGCCGCTGTTCGTGGCACAGCGGTTCCGCGCCGCGCTCGCGGCCCGAGGGGTCGAGGTCGAGCGCAAGGCGAAGGCGGGCCGGGCGCCCGCCGGGACCCGCGAGCTGGCCACCGTCGTCTCCCCCGCGCTGCGCTCGATCGTGCGGCACACCAACACGGTCTCGGACAACTACTTCGCCGAGACCCTGCTGAAGGGGGTCGGGGCCCGCTTCGGCCTCGCCGGATCGACCAGCGCGGGCACGGCTGTGGTGAGGAAGTTCCAGAAGGAGCATGGGATCGCCTCGACCGTGCTCGACGGCTCGGGGCTCTCGCGAGGCAACGCGGTGTCCCCCGCCACGGTCGGCCGGTTCCTGCTGGCAGCGGACGGCGAACCCTGGTTCGACGCGTTCTACCGCTCGCTGCCGCTGGCGGGCCACACGGGCACGCTTCGCAAGCGCATGCGCGGCACCGCAGCCAGCGGGCGCTGCCGTGCCAAGACCGGCACGCTCAGCGGCGTCAGCGCACTCGCCGGCTACTGCCGCACCCGTGCCGGCCGCCGCCTCGCCTTCGCCCTGATCATGAACGGCGTCTACGTCCCGGGCGCCCGCTCGGTGCAGGACCGGGTTGCCTCCACTCTCGCCGGCTACGGCGGCTAACCAGAGTCGTTCAAGACGCGCTCGAGCTCGCGCTCGTCGATCACCGGGCGGTCGAGGTCCCTCGCCTTCGTCAGCTTCGAGCCCGGGTTCTCGCCGGCGACCACGTAGTCGGTCTTCTTCGAAACCGAGCCGGTCACCTTGCCGCCCAGCTCCTCGATACGGGCGGTGGCGTCCTCGCGCGTCAGGTTCTCCATCGTTCCCGTCAGCACGAAGGTCTTGCCCGCAAGCGGCAGGCCGCCGTCGCCCGGCGCGCGCTCCTGCTCGAAGTTGAGGCCGAATCCCCGCAGCTCGTCGATCAGCTTCTGGTTGCGCGGTTCATCGAGCGTCTCCCGCAGGCCGCGGGCCAGCACCGGCCCGATTCCATCGACCTCCTCTATCTCCTCAGCGGTCGCAGCCATGAGGCGGTCGATCGAGCCGAAATGCGCTGCCAGTGCCCGCGCGTTGACGAATCCGATCCCCGGAATGCCGAGCGCGTACAGCACCCGGTTGAAGGGGCGCTCCTTCGACCGCTCGATCGAAGCGACCAGGTTCTCGGCTGACTTGCGCTGAAAGCCCTCCAGCTCCTCCAGCTGCTCCACCGTCAAGCGGTAGAGGTCGGGCAGGGCGGTCACGAGTCCCTCCTGGTAGAAGCGATAGACGAGCTTCTCGCCGTAGCCCTCGATGTCCATCGCGCCCTTGGAGACGAAGTGCTTGAGCGCCTGGACGATCTGCCCGGGGCAGTCGTAGCGGTTCGGGCAGCGGGTCCAGACCTCACCCTCGGGCTTGACCGTCTTGGTGTTGCAGTCCGGGCAGCGCGCCGGCGGCTTGTAGCGGCGTTCCTTGCCGGTGCGGCGCTGCGTGACCGGTGACACGACCTGCGGTATGACGTCGCCGGCCCGCATGATGACCACCTGATCGCCCTCGCGGATGTCCTTGCGCGCGACGTCCTCCTCGTTGTGAAGCGTCGCCTTGCTGACCGTGACGCCGCTGACCTGCACCGGATCCAGAATCGCGAACGGCACCAGATGCCCTGTGCGGCCGACGTTGACACCGATCTTCTCGAGCTTTGTCACGGCCGTCGTCGGCGCAAACTTCCACGCGATCGACCAGCGCGGCTCCCGCCCGACGACGCCGAGCAGGCGCTGAATCTCGTAGTCGTTGATCTTCACGACCACGCCGTCGATCTCGAAATCGAGTTCCTCGCGGCGTTCCTCCCAGCCCCGGCATGCTGCCGCGACGGAGTCGATGTCGGCGTGCACCTCGACGTCGCGGTTGACCTTGAACCCGTGCTCGCGCAGCCACTCGATCGACTCGAAGTGGCTCGCATGGTCGAGGCCCTCCGACGCCCCGATCCCGTAACACCAGATCGAGAGCGGCCGCGAACGGGTGATCTCCGAATTGAGCTGGCGCAGCGATCCGGCGGCCGCGTTGCGCGGATTCGCGAAGGTCTTCTCCCCCTTCGCGGCCTGCTGCTCGTTGAGGCGTGCGAAATCTGCCAGCGGCAGGTAGACCTCGCCGCGGACCTCGACGAGCGGCGGCACCGCCTCTGAGGCCTTGGCGCCGCGGCCGAGCGAGAGCGGAATTGCGCCGATCGTCCTGAGGTTCTGGGTCACGTCCTCGCCGATCTCGCCGTCGCCCCTCGTCGCGCCGCGGGTCAGCACGCCGTTCTCGTATACGAGCGAGATCGCGAGCCCGTCCACCTTCGGCTCGGTCACGTACTCGATCTCGCGCTCGGGGACGCCCTGCTTGGTGAGCAGGTTGCGGGCGCGCTTCTCCCATGCCCGCAGCTCGTCCTCGTTGCGCGCATTGGCGAGTGAGAGCATCGCCTGGGGATGCCGGACCTGGCCGAAGCGACCCGCCGGCTTGGCGCCCACTCGCTGGGTGGGCGAGTCCGGCGTGCGGAGCTCCGGGTTCTCCTCCTCGAGAGCGACCAGCTCACGCAGAAGGTCGTCGTACTCCGTGTCCGAGACGGTCGGATCGTCGAGCACGTAGTAGCGGTGGTTGTGCTCTTCGATCTCGCGCCGCAGCCGCGCTGCGCGCTCCGCGGACCCCTTCTTGGTCTTGGTCTTCGCCATCCGCGCCGTCAGGATTGCTGCCGGCCGGCCGCCTCTTCTTCCGAGGTTGGGACCAGCGCCGACAGGTCCCACCCCCTCAGCTCCTCCATCTGGCGGACGTCGGTGAGGTTGAAGTGCAGGGGAGTGACCGAGATTTTGTCCGCGTTGATCGCCGCGAAGTCGGTGCCGTCCTCCTGGTGGTAGGAGGGGTCGTCCCCGTAGATCCGGTAAAGCCGCCTGGGGCGCTCGCTGCTCGAGTCCTCGTCCGTCAGCTGCAGCTTGTCGCGATAGATGCGCTTGCCCATCCGAGTGACCTCCGCACCCTTGAGCTCGCCGCCCTCGACAGCGGGACAGTTCACGTTCAGGAGCGTTCCCGGCTGGATTGGTTGCTCCGACAAGCCCGCGACCAGGTTCGCGGTGAACAGAGCCGCGACGTCGAAGTCGAACTCCCTGCCGAAACGAAAGTCCATCTCCCGCTTCTGCGACTGCTGGGAAACCGCCACCGCTGGGATGCCGAGCACCGCGCCCTCGAGTGCGGCAGCAACGGTTCCCGAGTAGGTGATGTCGTCCCCGAGGTTGGCGCCGTGGTTGATCCCGGAGACGATCAGCTCGGGCGTGAACTCGATCAACCCCAGCGCTGCAAAGCGCACGCAGTCGACGGGCGTGCCGTCCGTGGCAAAGCCTGTGCTGCCGTCGCCGAGCTCGATCTCCTCCACCCACAGCGGCGATCGGGTGGTGATGCTGCGCGCACTCGCGGAGCGGTTTGAGTCGGGAGCAATGACGGCGACCTCTATGCCCGCCACCGCCAGAAGGGCCCGCCGCATAGCGTGCAGGCCCCGTGCCTGGATCCCGTCGTCGTTTGTCAGCAGGACCTTCAAGAGCATCGAATGTTAGTCGTGGGCCTCCTAGGCGCTCAGTAGCGCACGGACGCCAGGTAGAGGCCATGCGAAGCGGCGGTCGGCCCCGCCTGCGAGCGCGGCACTCCGTCGAGCAGGGCTGCGAACTCGTCCATGGTCTTGCGGCCGGCCGACACCTCGAGCATCGTCCCGACCAGGATCCTGACCATGTGACGCATGAAGGTATCGGCCTCGATCCAGAACTCGGCCACGTTCCCGTTCCTCTGCCAGCGTGCCGCGAGGACGTCCCGATCGAAGCGCACGTGCTCGGTCTGAGTTGGCGTGAACGCGGTGAAATCGTGGTTGCCGGGGAGCAGACCGGCGCACGCCTCGAGCGCCGCTTCGTCGAGCGGCGCGCGCACCCACAGCGCCCGCCCGCGCTCGAATGCGCCCGGTGAGGGGCGCGCCAGGACCCGGTAGCAGTACGTTCGCGATACGGCGTCGCGCCGCGCGTCGAACCCGTCCGGGGCGGCCTCAACGGCCGTGACAACCAGGTCCTCCGGAAGCACCCCGTTCAGCCCGGCGATCAGACGTTCGGGCGCCTCGTCACCGGCGGACGCAAAGCTCGCGACCTGCCCCCACGCGTGCACGCCCGCGTCGGTGCGGCCCGCGACGGACAGCACCGGCCGTTCCCCACACACGGTCTCGACGGCCTGCGCCAGCTCGGACTCCACGGTGCGCAGCCCGGGTTGCGCGGCCCAGCCGGAGAACTCGCTCCCGTCGTATTCCAGAGTCAACTTCAACACCGAGCCCTCGGTGCTCCCGTCATTCGCGTCTAAGCGAATGACGACCTTCTATACGAGCTCGAGATAGACCATCTCGGTGGAGTCAGAGCGACGCGGGCCGAGCTTGAGAATGCGCGTATAACCGCCGGGTCGATCGGCGTAGCGGGGTGCGATCTCCTCGAACAGCTTGTGCACCGTGAACTTGTTCTGGTTGAGCTCGGCGAGCGCCTGCCTGCGAGCGTGCAGATCGCCCCGCTTGGCGAGCGTGATCAGCTTCTCCACCTCCGGGCGCACCACCTTGGCCTTGGCCTGGGTGGTGCGAATGCGCTCGTGCTCGACCACCTCGGTGCAGAGGTTCCGGATCAGAGACCTGCGGTGCTCGGCGTCGCGGGAGAGCTTGTTGCGCTTTTTTTGATGACGCATGGAGTAAGGACCGGACTGTACTGACTTCTAATCTCTAATTTCTAATCTCTAATTTCTAATCATCCCTGAGGCCCAGGCCCCTAACCCTGAGCGTCTCTTTAACTTCTTCAATACTCTTTCTCCCGAAGTTCGGGATCGCGCTCAGCTCGCTCTCGGACTTCTGGACGAGGTCGCCGATCGTCTGGATGCCGGCCCGCTTGAGGCAGTTGTAGGAACGGACTCCCAACTCGAGCTCCTCGATCAGGATCTCCTCCATGCCGTCGGCGGCCGGCGCCGAGGCGGCGGCCAGCTCGGCAGCCCCGTCGGCGGGGATGCTCAGGCTTTCGATGCGGCTCGCGTCCGTGAAGATCGACAGGCTCTTGATCAGGATCTCGGCCGCCTCACGCAGGGCTGCCTGGGGATCAACGGAGCCGTCTGTCTCGATGTCGAGCGTGAGCTTGTCGAAGTCGGTCCGCTGCCCGACCCGCGCCGAATCGACCTCGTAGGAGACCCGCCGCACCGGCGAGAAGATCGAGTCGATCGGGATCACGCCGATCGGCTGGTCAGGGGACTTGTTGCCCTCCGCCGGGCGGTAGCCACGGCCGCGCCCGATTGTCAGGTACATCTCGAGCTTGGCCTTCTTGTCCAGCGTCGCGACGTGCGCGTTCGGGTTGAGGACCTCGACGCCCGAGGGCAGGTCGATGTCCTTCGCCTTCACCTCGCCCGGACCAGTGATGACCAGCGGCGCCTCGACCTCGTCTGCCTCGCCGTGCATCCGGCACACGATGTCCTTGAGGTTCAGGACGATGTCAGTCACGTCCTCCTTGACGCCCGGTACCGTCGAGAACTCGTGGGCGACGCCCTCGATCCGGATCGACGTTACCGCGGCGCCCGCCAGCGACGACAGCAATACGCGTCGCAGCGAGTTTCCGAATGTGTAGCCGAAGCCCCTGTCGAGCGGCTCCACGGTGAACGTGCCGCGGTTGTCCTCGACGTTGTCGGCGGTGATCTTTGGAATCTGGAAATCCAACACTTTGCTTTCGTCCTCCAATCCCGGCCGCCCTCAGTCGGAGCAGTCCGAGTGAACTACGTGTGTGTACAAACAGCTACTTGGAATACAGCTCGACGATGAGCTGCTCTTGCACCGGTGCGGCAATCTCTTCGCGCTCCGGCAGGCGCAGGACCTTCGCGGTGAACGAGTCGTAGTCCGCCTGGAGCCAGGCAGGCACGGTCGCGGTCAGCTCGGTCGCGTCGCGTATCACCTGCTCCGCTCCCGATCCCGACCTCAGGGAAATCACGTCACCCGGACGCAACTGGTAGGAAGGGATGTTGACGCGCCGTCCATTGATCATGAAGTGCCCATGGCCCACGAGCTGGCGAGCCTGACGCCGCGACGACGCGAAGCCAAGTCGCACGAGCACGTTGTCGAATCGCCGCTCCAGTAGACGCAGCAGATTCTCGCCCGTGACGCCGGGCTGCCGGCTTGCCTTCTCGTAGTAGTTGCGGAACTGCTTCTCGAGCACCTGGTAGAAGCGGCGTGCGCGCTGCTTCTCGCGCAGCTGCTGCCGGTACTCGGACTGCCTGATCCGCGTGCGACCGTGCTCACCCGGCGGATATGGCCGCCGCTCGACCGCGCACTTGTCGTGCAGGCAGCGCTCGCCCTTCAAGAAAAGCTTCATTCCTTCCCGTCGGCAACGCTTGCACTGCGGACCTGTTTCCTTTGCCAACTCTTCTACCTTCCGCGACTCAAACCCTGCGCCGCTTGCGCGGCCGGCATCCGTTGTGTGCCTGCGGAGTGACGTCCTTGACTCCAGCGATCTCGAGCCCGGCCGCCTGCAGCGACCTGATCGCGGTCTCGCGTCCCGAGCCCGGACCCTTGACGTAGACCTCCACCTTCTGCAATCCGTGCTCCATGCCCTTCCGTGCGGCGCCCTCGGCTGTTACCTGGGCGGCGAAGGGCGTCGACTTGCGCGATCCCTTGAAACCCGCGCCTCCCGCCGACTCCCACGCGATCACGTTCCCGTCCTTGTCGGTGAGAGTGACGATCGTGTTGTTGAAAGAAGTCTTGATGTGCGCCTGGCCGAACGGGATGTTCTTGCGCACACGACGGCGCCCCCGCGAGCCCTTGCGTCCTCTGGCTGCCGGCATCAGTGCACCTGCCCGTGGGTCCAGTGACGGTTTGCCGAGCGAAAATCGAGTTGATCAAGGACGCAGGGGGGCCGAATGCCAATGCGGCATTTGGCCGACCGAGGACGAAGATCGGCGAAGATTTGCAGCCGGCAAACCGTTGCTGGGTCCGCGGGTAGGTGCACTAGTGCTTACCGACCTTCTTCTTCTGCGCGATTTGTCCGCGCCGCGGGCCCTTGCGCCCACGGGCGTTCGTCTTCGTGCGCTGGCCGCGCACCGGCAATCCGCGCCGGTGCCGCACGCCGCGATAGGCGCCGATCTCGGTGAGGCGCTTGACGTCCTGCGAACGCTCCCGCCGCAGGTCACCCTCGACGGTCAGCTCGCCGTCAATGGCGTCGCGAAGCTTGACCACCTCGTCCTCGGTCAGGTCCTTGACGTAAGTCTCGGGTGAGATCCCCGTCTTTTCCAGAACCTTGTTCGCGGACGAGCGCCCGATCCCGTAGATGTAGGTGAGACCGACCTCGACGCGCTTGTTGATGGGGACGTTGACCCCCGCGATACGGGCCATGGCTACTGACCTAACCCTGTCTCTGCTTGTGGCGGGGGTTCTTGCAGATCACCAACACGGCTCCGCGCCGGCGGATGATCTTGCACTTCTCACACATTGGCTTTACTGAAGCTCGTACTTTCATACCTCGATGACCGGCGGGCCGGCTTTCGTACTCTGGGAGAACGCTCGTGCGGCCCCAGGAGTTGGGCCGCGGAGCCTAACGCAAAGCGGACCGAGCGGAGGCCCGATCGCCAACGGGGAATGGTAGCAGGCGACACGAGGCCAAATTAGGGGCAACGAGAGAGGGCGTAGCGCCGAGTGGGTTGCCCCCTCAGGCGGCAGCGCGCTGCTCCTTTTCCCGCCAGGGAGTGAGGATCCGGGGTCCCTCGGCGGTGATCGCGACCGTGTGCTCGAAATGGGCGGTCAGCGAGCCGTCCTCGGAGTAGATGGCCCAGTTGTCATCGGCTAGGCGGACCGCCGGACCGCCGACGGAGACCATCGGCTCGATGCAGAACACCATCCCCTCCTCGATCAGCGGTCCCTTGCCGGGCTCGCCGAAGTTGGGGATCTGGGGGTCTTCGTGCATCGCCCGTCCGATGCCGTGCCCGACCAGCGACCGGATCACGCTGAACCCGTCCGACTCCACCCGCTTCTGTACGGCGTTGGAGACGTCGCCCATACGGGCACCGGGGCGGCAGCGCTCGATGCCGGCCTCGAGGCTCTCGCGCGTCGCCTTCAGCAGCTTCGTCGCGACTGGGCTGACCGGGCGGATCGGAACCGTGATGGCCGCGTCCGCCACCCAGCCGTCGAGCTCGACGCCGACGTCCAGCGAGATCACATCACCGCGCTCGAGCGTGTACAGGCCGGGAATCCCGTGGACGACCATCGAGTTGGGTGAGGTGCAGATCGACGCCGGGAAGCCCCGATAGCCCTTGAAGGCCGGCTCGGCGCCCTGGCTGCGGATGAACTTCTCGGCGGTCTTGTCGAGCTCCGCCGTCGTCACTCCGGCGCGGCACTTGGAGCGCAGCATGTCGAGGCAGCGCGCCACGATCTGGCCGGCCGCCGCCATCTGCTCGAGCTCTTCCTCTGTCTTTCGAATGATCACACGCGGTCCTCGAAGCGCAGGGTGGCAAGCGTCGCACGGATCTGGTCGCGCACCTCGTCAGCGTTCCGCGACCCGTCGATGCGGCGCAGGATGCCCTGATCATCGTAGTAGCCGATCAGCGGCTCGGTCTTGGCGTGATATTCCTCCAGCCGGTGCTTGACGACCTCAGGCTTGTCGTCGTCGCGAATCACCAGGCGGCTGCCGTCGAAATCGCAACGGTCCGGGTGCTTCGGCGGGTCGAAGTCGACGTGGTAGTTGTGCTGGTCCTTGACGCAGACCCGGCGCCCGGACAGCCGCCGCATCACCTCGTCCTCGGAAACGTCAATGAGCAGCGCTGCGCTGAGCGACCGGCCGAGCTTCTCGAGCGCCTGATCGAGCGCTTCGGCCTGCCCGTACGTGCGGGGGAAGCCGTCGAGGATGAAGCCCGCCTCGGTGTCGGGCTGGTCGAGCCGTTCGAGAATCATCCGGATGATCAGATCGTCCGGCACGAGATCGCCGTTGTTCATGTAGCGCTTGGCCTGCTCGCCGAGCTCGGTGCCCTCGCGGACCGCCTCGCGCAGCATGTCGCCCGTGGCGACGTACGGGAGTCCGAAGTCCTCGATGAGGCGCCTTGCCTGCGTGCCCTTGCCTGCACCGGGTGGACCAAGCAGGACGAGGTTGAGCTCTGACATCTGGCTTGGGCGGGCGGTTACTTCAGGAAGCCTTCGTAGTTGCGCATCATGAGCTGCGCCTCGAGCTGCTTGACGGTGTCAAGCGCCACGCCGATCACGATCAGCAAGGAAGTGCCCCCGAAGAAGAAGTTGGCGGCCGTCTGGTTGATCAGAAGGGTCGGCAGCGCCGCGACGGCGGCCAGGAAGATCGCCCCCGGGAACGTCAATCGCGCCAGGATCCGGTCCAGGTACTCGGCCGTTGGCCGGCCGGGTCTCACCCCCGGTATGAACCCTCCGTACTTCTTGAGGTTGTCTGCCTGATCGACGGGGTTGAACGTGACCGCCGTATAGAAGTAGGTGAAGACGATGATGAAGAACGACTCGCCGATGATGAACGCCGCGCCGTTCGGGTTGAAGAACGCGGCGGCGTCCTGAGCCCATCCGGCCTGGCTGAACTGACCGAGCGTCGGCGGGAAGGCCATGATCGAGGCGGCGAAGATGACCGGGATGACGCCGGCCATGTTGACTCGCAGGGGCAGGTAGGTGGAGCCACCCGATGTCATGCGTCGCCCTACCACACGTTTGGCGTACTGGACCGGTATCCGGCGCTGACCTTCCTGCACGAACACGATGCCGACGATGACCGCGATCGCGATGAACGGCATCATCACCCTGAAGACCTGGTCGGGGTTGGTCCACCACGCGGATAGCCCGTTAGGAAGGCTCGAGGCGATCGAGGCGAAGATCATCAGGGAGATGCCGTTCCCGATCCCGCGCTGGGTGATCAACTCTCCCATCCACATCAGCAGCGTCGTACCGGCCGTCAGCACGATGATGATCAGGAACATCTTCCCGAAGGTGATCGTGCCGATCACGTCGTCGCCGCGGTCGCCGATGGAGCGGAAGAAGAAGACGTAGCCGACCGACTGCGCCGCCGCCAGCGCGACCGTGAGGTAGCGCGTGTACTGGGTGATCTTCTGCTGGCCCACCTCGCCTTCCTTCTGGAGCTTCTCGAGCGAGGGCACCACCACGGTCAGGAGCTGAAGGATGATCGAGGCCGTGATGTAGGGCATGATCCCGAGCGCGAAGATCGCCAGGCGCTGCAGTCCGCCACCTGAGAACAGGTTCAGGAAGCCGAGGATGTTCGACCCGCCGAACGTGTCCTCGACGTCCTTGACGGCATCGGTGTTGATGCTCGGCACGGGGATGTAGGCACCGAGCCGGTAAAGGGCGAGGATCGCGGCGGTGAAGAGCAGCTTGCGGCGGATCTCCGGCACGCTGAAGGCACTGGCGATGGTGGCGATCAATTGGGCTTCTCCCGTTCGACCGCAATCACCGTGCAACTACCGCCCGCGGCTTCGATCTTTTCCTTTGCCGCGACGCTGAACGCATGGGCCGAGACAGTCAGCCCCTTGCGCTCGAGCTCGCCTCTGGCGAGCACCTTGACCGGCATCCCCTTGCGACGCGCGAGTCCGCTGGTGCGCAGCGTCTCGGGGGTGACCTCGGTTCCGTCGTCGAAGCGGTTCAGGTCCGAGAGGTTCACCGGCTGGGTGCGGGTCCGGAAAGGCTCGAACGGCATCGACTTCTTCATGTGCGGGCCGCGCAGCTTTCGCACCCTCATGTGCAGCGGCATCTGGCCGCCCTCGTAGTTGGCCTTGCGCTTGTTGCCGGAGCGTGCGCCGGCGCCCTTCTGGCCGCGGCCGGCCGTCCGGCCGTAGCCGGATCCCTCGCCGCGTCCGACGCGCTTGCGCGGCTTCCTGGCGCCCTTGGGGGGCGCGATCGAGTGCAACCCGATCCGGTCAGCCATCCTGGTCGCCCTCCTCGGCAGTCTTTGCCGCGCTCTTTGAGGCCCTTGGCTTCGAGCTCTTGTCGCTCACCTGCTCTACCTCGACAAGATGGCCGACGACCCGGACCATCCCGCGCACCACCGGGCCATCCTCCTTCTCGACGCTTTTGCCGATCCCGCGCAGGCCAAGCGAGCGAAGCGTCTCACGCTGAATGCGGTTGGTGCCGTTCGCGCTGCGGCGCTGGACGATGCGTACTGTCTGAGCAGCCATCTGCAGGCTAACTCCCGCCCGCGCCGACCTCAGCCGCTGCGGGCTCCGCTCCGTCCGCCGCCGGCGCCTGGCCACCTTCCGCGCTCGCGCTCGCCTCGTCCGGCTCGCGCTCGATTCCGAGCACCTCGTGGACGGTCTTGTTGCGCAGTTCGGCCACACGCTCAGGGCGCTTGAGCTCCTTGAGTCCTGCCATCGTCGCCTTGACCAGGTTGATCGGGTTCTGTGTGCCAAGACTCTTCGAGAGCACGTCGCGAATGCCGGCGAGCTCGAGCACGGCTCGCACGCCGCCGCCGGCGATCACTCCGGTTCCCTCGGAGGCCGGCTTCAGCAGGACCTTGCCGGAGCCGAAGCGGCCAACCACCTGGTGGGTGATCGTCGTGCCGTGCTTGGGGACATTGAACAAGTTCTTCTTTGCGCGCTCGACGGCTTTCTGGATCGCGAGCGGGACCTCGTTCGCCTTGCCGTAGCCGATCCCGACGAGATGATCCTCGTCGCCCACGACGACCAGGGCGGTGAAGGAGAACCTGCGCCCGCCTTTGACCACCTTGGCGACGCGGTTGATGGCCACGACCCGCTCCTGCAGGTCGAGCCCCTGGGATCTGATGTTGCTTCTGCGAGATGCCATGACCGAGTTTCGAGGGTACTAGAAGCGAAGTCCCCCGCTTCGCGCCCCGTCGGCGAGCGCCCTCACCTGGCCGTGGTACTTGTAGCCACCCCGGTCGAAGACGCAGGTCTCGATCCCCGCGCCGCGTGCGCGCTCGGCGATCAGCTCACCGACCCGGGTTGCCTTCTCCATCGGCTTCATGGTTCGCAGCTCAGGCTCGGTCCAGTTGACCGCGGCAACCGTATGGCCACGGTCGTCGTCGACCAGCTGGGCGAAGATGCCGCGCGTCGAGCGGTAGACCGATAGCCGAGGACACTCGGCCGTACCACGGACCTTGCCGCGAATCCTGGTCCGCCGCCGGAAGCGCCTCCGTCGCTTCTCGAGCACCTGTGTTGCGCTCATGCCCGCTTGCCCACCTTCCGTGCGACGTACTCACCCGCGTACCGAACGCCCTTGCCCTTGTACGGCTCAGGCGGACGAGCCTTGCGAATGCGGGCAGCGATCTCGCCCACAGCCTGCTTGTCGATGCCCCTGACCACGATCTGTGTCGGCACCGGCACCTCGAATTCGATTCCGGCCGGCGCGTCGATCTTGACGGGATGCGAGAAACCGAGCGCGAGCTCGAGGTCCTTGCCGCGCAGCTGAGCCCGATAGCCGACGCCCTGGATCTCGAGCCGCTTCTCGAAGCCCTCTGTCACTCCGACGACCATGTTGTAGACAAGCGTGCGAGTGAGTCCGTGCAGCGCGCGGTGGTCCTTACGGTCGGTCGGTCGCTTCACCAGCAGCTGCGAGTCCTCCCGCTCCACCTTCAGATCGGGAGAGACGCGCTGCTCGAGCTGCCCCTTCGGGCCCTTCACGCGCACGAGCCCGCGCTCGACCTGGACGTCGACGCCGCCCGGTATCTCGATGGGAAGCTTTCCAATCCGGCTCACGGCTACCTACCAGACGTACGCAACAACTTCGCCGCCGAGCCGGCGGCGGCGCGCTTCGTACGCGGTCATGACGCCGGCGGACGTGGTGATGATCGCGGTACCCATGCCGCCCAGCACACGGGGCAGGTCGTCGGCCTTGACGTACTCGCGGCGGCCGGACTTGGAGACACGCTTGAGCCCGGAGATGACCGGCTCGCGATCCTCGGTGTACTTCAGCGTCACGTCCATCAGGTCGAACTCGCTGCGGACCTGATTGCGCCCGCGGCGGCGCACCGGCCGGCGGCGCTCGATCTTGAAGCCCTCGATGTAGCCCTCGTTCTGGAGCACCGTCGCGAGTTGCTTGTTGAAGTTCGACAGCGGGATCGTGACGACGTCGCGGTCAGCGATCACCGCGTTACGGATCCGGGTCAGGAAATCGGCTACGGAATCGCTCATGGGGTTACCAGGACGACTTCGTCATGCCGGGAATCATGCCCTGATGGGCGAGCTCGCGCAGGCAAATCCTGCAGAGCCCGAACTTGCGGTAATACGCGCGCGGGCGCCCGCAACGGCGGCAGCGGTGGTGGTTCCTCGTCTTGAACTTGCTCCCGCGCTGCTGGCGCACCTTCTGGGACGTCTTTGCCATCTCTTCTGATCAGCCTTCCTGTTCGTCGCCGGCAGCTTCGGCGGTTGGTTCTTCGGTAGCTGCTTCCTCGCCGGCCGGTTCCGCGGAGCCCGGCTCTTCGGGGGCCTGCTCCTCAGCGGTTTCCTCGGCAGCGGTTTCCTCGGCACCGGTTCCCTCAGCAGCAGCCTCCGCGGACGTTTCGTCGGCGGCAGTTCCCTCGGCGGCCGGCTGCTCGGCCTGCTCCTCCTCAACGGGCTCGGCCGCAACCTCAGCGGCGGGAGGCGGCTCTTCGTCCGCGGCTGCCACGCGCGCCTGGCGCCCGTCCGCGCGGAACGGCATCCCG
This sequence comes from uncultured Solirubrobacterales bacterium, assembly GCA_963716195.1. Taxonomy (GTDB): domain Bacteria; phylum Actinomycetota; class Thermoleophilia; order Solirubrobacterales; family JBBDJG01; genus JBBQNR01. The sequence continues at coordinate 3,757,827 of OY970293.1, read as the reverse complement.
AGCATCCGCAGCAACTCGAACGCCTCCTCATCCGTCTCGGCGCTCGTCGTAATTGTGACATCCAGCCCGCGAACCTCGTCGATCGAGTCGTAGTCGATCTCCGGAAAGATGATCTGCTCGCGAACTCCCATCGAATAGTTGCCGCGCCCGTCGAACGAGCGTGGGTTCAGTCCGCGGAAGTCACGGATGCGCGGAATCGCGATCGACTCGAGCCTGTCCAGCATCTCGTACATCCGGTCACGCCGAAGAGTCACCCGCACGCCGACCGGCATCCCCTCTCTGAGCTTGAAGTTGGCGATCGACTTGCGGGCGCGCCGGATCTGAGGCTTCTGGCCGGCGATCACCGCGAGCTGCTCCATGGCGGCGTCCAGCAAGGCGGTGTTGAGCTTCGCCTCGCCGACACCCATGTTGAGGGTGATCTTCTCCACCTTCGGCGCCTGCATTGGGCTCTTGTAGCCGAAGCGCGTGATCAGCTCGGGCTTGATTTCCTTCTCGTAGCGTTCCTTGAGCCTGGCCGCCATCAGTCCTCGATCCTCGTCGCCGAGAGCTTCGTGACCCGGACGCGCTTGCCGTCGCCGCGCTCGACGCCAACACGCGTCGGACGGTTGTCCTTCGGGTCCATGAGCATGACGTTGGAGAGGTGGATCGGGCCTTCCTTCTCGATCACCCCGCCGACCTTGCCGCCGCGCTGTGTGTCCTTCAGCGACCGCGGGCGCTGGTGGCGCTTGACGATGTTGAGGTGCTCGACGTAGAGGCGATTCTTCTTCGGGTCGACGCGCAGGACCTTGCCGGTCTTGCCGCGGTCCTTGCCCGCGATCACCTGCACCGTGTCGCCCTTGCGGATTCGAAGGCCCATTACGCTTACAAGACCTCCGGCGCGAGGGAGACGATCTTCATGTAGTTGCGCTCGCGCAACTCACGGGCGACGGGACCGAAGATGCGCGTCCCGCGCGGGTTCTTGGCCGCATCGATCAACACTGCAGCGTTCTCGTCAAAGGAGATGTACGTGCCGTCACGGCGTCCGAGCTCCTTGCGCGTACGGACGATCACCGCCTGCACGACCTCGCCCTTGCGGACAGACCCCTGCGGCGCTGCGGTCTTGACGGTTCCGACGATCACGTCGCCCACGCCCGCGTAGCGACGGTGGGAGCCTCCCTTGACCCGGATGCAGAGGATCTCCCTGGCGCCGGTGTTGTCGGCGATCTTGACGCGGCTCTCTTGCTGGATCACGGTCTACCTGGCCCTCTCCACGACTTCGAGCAGGCGCCAGTGCTTCGTCTTCGAGAGCGGCCGTGTCTCGACGACGCGCACGATGTCGCCCTCATTGGCCTGGTTCGATTCGTCGTGAGCGTGAAGGGTGCTCGTATTGCGCAGGATCTTCCCGTAGCGCTGATGCGCGCGCACGATGTCGATGCGCACGGTGATGGTCTTGTCGGGCTTTGCCGAAACCACCACTCCGCGGCGAACCTTGCGCGCACCGCGGGCGCGCGGCTCAGGGGGAGTAGGCGGAGCGCCCCCGCCTGCGGCACGCTCGCGCTCGCGACGCCTCCGGCGCCAGCGAGAGCGCTCGGCCGCCCGCTGCGAGCGCAGCGCAGCGCGCTCCGAGGCGCGCTCTTCAGGCGAGCGCTGCGGCTGGGCGGGACCGCTCGCGCGCGCCCGCTCCATCTTCCGCCGCTCCTTGGGGCCGAGTTGCTCCTCGGGCTCGGCGTCCTCGGCGGCAGGCGCGGGCTGGGCCGCAGGCGCTGCCTCAGCCTCCGGGGCGGCCTCGGCAGCCTCCGGGGCCTGTTCGGCCGGCGGCTCTTGAGCCTCCGTGTTGTCCTCGGCAGCCTCCGGCGTCTCGGCGGGGGCCTCGGCCGCGGGGGCTTCTTCGGCGGGCGGAGCCTCGCCGGCCGGCGGCTCTTGAGCCTCCGCTGGGGCTTCCTCGGCCGGCGGCTCTTGAGCCGCCGAGTTGTTCTTCTGGTCCTCTGTCTCCGACATCTCTCTCGCTAGACCTTCAGCTCTGCATCGAGGTCGATTCCGCGCTCGTTGGCCACGGTCAGCGTTCTCGCCAGCGAGCGGCGCGCCTCACGCATGCGCGAGGTGTTCTCCAGCTCTCCCGTCGAATTCTGGAAGCGCAGGTTGAAGAGCTCTTGGCGGAACTCCTTCACCTTGTCGACGAGCTGCTCGTTGCTGAGGTTTCGAATCTCTTTGGATTTCACCACTACTACCTACTGGTCCTCGCGCATCACGATCTTGGTCTTGACGGGAAGCTTGTGCCCGGCAAGGCGCATGGCCTCGCGGGCGAGCTGGTCCGGGACGCCGGCGAGCTCGAACATCACCCGGCCGGGCTTCACCACGGCCACCCAGCCCTCGGGCGAGCCTTTGCCGGATCCCATGCGGGTCTCGGCCGGCTTCTTCGTCACGGGCTTGTCCGGGAAGATGTTGATCCAGACCTTGCCGCCGCGCTTGATCTTGCGGGTCATCGCGATACGCGCGGCCTCGATCTGGCGGTTCGAAATCCAGCCTGCCTCCATGGACTTCAGCCCGTACTCGCCGAACTGGACGGTCGTGCCGCCCTTCGCGGCGCCGGCCATACGGCCACGATGCTGTTTGCGGTGCTTGACCCGCTTCGGCATCAGCATGGCAGGTGGTCCTCCCAGGAACGCTCGCCGGTAAACGGCGCGGCTCCGGAGCTGCCAGGCAAGGACACAGGGAGCCCGGGTACTCGGTGAGTACGTGGGCGACCGAGGACGCCGCATGGCGGTTCCGGAGACCGCCGTTTGCGGCGACACGTTTCGAGGAGGGCCGCCACTAGCGGCCCCCTCCTCTGTCGCGTCCGCCGCGCCCACCACGCGGGGGCGGAGGCGGCTCGGGCTCGGACTCCTTCGTTCCGTAGCCGACGGGCATCACCTCGCCCTTGTTGATCCAGCACTTCACGCCGATGCGCCCAAACGTGGTGCGAGCCTCGTGGAAGCCATAGTCGATGTCCGCACGCATCGTGTGCAGAGGCACCCGACCCTCCGAGTAGCCCTCGGTGCGCGCCATCTCCGCGCCGCCGAGCCGGCCGGAGACCTGGACCTTGATGCCCTTCGCTCCGGACCTCATAGCCGATGTGATCGCGCGCTTCATCGCGCGCCGGAAAGCGACACGGTTCTGAAGCTGCTCGGCGATCGACTGTGCGACGAGCTTTGCGTCCAGCTCCGGGCGCTTGACCTCGAGGATGTTCACGCGCACCTGCTTGCTCGTCATCTTGTGGAGCTCGCGCCGCAGCGCGTCCACCTCGGCACCCGATTTGCCGATCACGATCCCAGGCCGGGCCGTGTGTATGTCGACCGTGACCTCGTTCTTGTCCTTGCGGATCGTGATGGTGGACAGGCCGGCGTGACTGAGCTTGCCCTCGATGTGGTCGCGAATCTGGATGTCCTCGAACAGGTAGTCGCTGAACTCGCGCTCGTTGAACCAGTTCGACTTCCAGTCGTGGATGTAGCCGACTCGGAATCCCTCTGGATTGATCTTTTGGCCCATTCGGTCCCTACTCCTTCGGTGTAAGAGTCAGCGTGAGGTGCGTAGTGCGCTTGCGGATCCGCGTCGCGCGGCCGTAGGCGCGCGGCTTGAAGCGCTTGAGCGTCGGGCCCTCGTTCGCGTAGACCTCGTGCACGTAGAGATCGTCTCCGACGAGCTCGTGGTTGTTCTCCGCGTTCGCGACCGCGGACGCGAGCAGCTTCTCGATGTCCCGAGCCACGGCGCGCGGCGCATGGCTGAGGATCGCGCGCGCCTCGCCGACCGACTTGCCCCGGATGTGATCGATCACCAGGCGAGCCTTGCGAGCGGACGAGCGCACGTACTTCGCCTGGGCGTGCACATGAGGCCGCGACGCGACCGGGCGCTCGGTGCGGGCCGGCTCGGGCGACGGCCGCCTCGAGCGCGCACGCCGGCGGGCCGGAGGCTTCGGCGTCTCGGTCGTCGCGGATTCCCCGCCATCGTCGCTCTCGGCCTTGGGCGTCGCGGCCTTGCGCGGTCGCCGGGCGCGGGCAGGCTTTGCGTCTTTCTTATCCGCCTTCGTCGCCTTCGGCTTCCCCGGCTTTGACTCGGGCTTCCCAGCCTGCTCGGCCGCCGCCTCTTCCTCGGCGGCCTTCTTCGTCGCGTCAGCGGCGAGCTCGCCGGGAGCTTTCTGCTTTTCCTTCTGTCGTTCTACGGCCACTGCTCTACCTCCTGTCCGAGCCGGCATGGCCACGGAAGTGACGCGTTGGCGCAAACTCGCCAAGCTTGTGGCCGACCATCGACTCGGTGACGAAGACCGGGATGTGCCGGCGCCCGTCGTGGACGCCGATCGTGTGCCCGACCATCTCGGGAAAGATCGTGGATGCGCGGGACCAGGTGTTGATGATCCGCTTTTCGCCGCTTTCGTTCATCTGCGCAATGCGCTTCAGGAGCTTTTCCTGGGCCCACGGTCCCTTTTTGGTTGAACGTCCCATTACCTCTTCTTACCTCGCTTGCGTCCGCGCACGATGAACTTACTCGAAGGCTTGTTCTTCTTGCGTGTGCGGTAACCGATCGTCGGCACTCCCCACGGCGTCCTGGGATGGCGCCCGAACGTGGTGCCCTCGCCACCGCCGTGCGGGTGATCGACGGGGTTCATCGCGGTGCCGCGCGTCTGCGGGCGGATGCCGCGATGGCGGTTTCGCCCGGCCTTGCCGATCGTGATGTTCTCGTGGTCTGTGTTGCCGATCGTTCCGATCGTCGCGCGGCAGTCGGCGGGCACGATCCGCATCTCGCCCGAGGGAAGACGCAGCGTCGCTGTCCTTCCCTCCTTGGCGACAAGCTGAATCGACGCGCCGGCCGAGCGCCCGAGCTGCCCGCCGCGTCCCGGTGTGAGCTCGACGTTGTGGACGACGGTACCGGTGGGGATGTTGCGCAGAGGAAGGGCATTGCCGATCTGGATGTCGGCGTTGTCGCCCGACGCGACCTCCGCGCCGACCGCCAGCCGCTGTGGGGCCAGGATGTAGCGCTTCTCGCCGTCCCGGTAATGCAGGAGCGCGATGTTCGCGCTGCGGTTCGGGTCGTACTCGATCGCCGCAACCTTCGCCGGCACGCCGTCCTTGCGGCGCTTGAAATCGATGTCGCGATAGCGGCGCTTTGCGCCGCGGCCGCGATGCCGGCTCGTGATGCGGCCCTGCGAGTTGCGCCCGGCCGTCGACCGCTTGCCCTTCACGAGCGACTTCTCTGGCTTGGAGCGAGTCAGCTCGCGCGAGTCCACCCAGGTCGAAAACCGGCGACCGGGCGATGTGGGCTTTTGCTTTCGTACGGGCATCAGGCCTCATTCCTGTTCGATCGCGGCGCCCTCGAACAGCTCGATCCGGTCGCCGGGCACCAGCTCGATCACTGCCTTCTTCCAGCCCCGGGTCTTACCCGTGGTCCAGCCGCGCCGCTTGGGCTTCGGCTTCATCCTCATGGTGCGGACATCTGTGACGGTAACGTCGAAGATCTGTTCGACCGCCTGCCGGATCTGCGTCTTGTGCGCGTCAGGGTGCACACGGAAGGTGTACTTGTTCTGAGCGATCAGGGCGTAGCTCTTCTCGGACACGACCGGCCGGATGATGACGTCGCGCGCGTCCACTAGCTCGCCTCCTCGCCGGTCCCGCGCTCGGGCTTGCGTGCGGCGCGCTCGAGCTCTTCGAGTGCGGCCTCGGAGGCCACCACGGACGCCGCCGCGAGCACGTCCGCCACGCCGGCGTCACGGCCCTGCACCACGGCCACTCCTGCGATGTTGCGAAAAGACTTCGCGCACGCTTCTTCCCCTTCCGCCACCAGCACGAGCAGGGGCCGCTCCACGTCGCCGCTGTCGATCGTATCGGCGGCCTTGCGCGTGGAGGGCTCGTCAAATGACGCTGCGTCCACAACCGCGATGCTGCCGCGCTCGGCGTGCAGGCTCAATGCGGCGCGCAGCGCGCGCCGGCGAGCCTTGCGGTTCACCTTCGTCGTGTAGCCGCGCGGAGCCGGGCCGAAGGCGGCGCCACCACCGGTCCAGTGCGGAGCGCGAATCGAGCCGATACGTGCTCGCCCCGTGCCTTTCTGGCGCCACGGCTTGGTGCCGCCGCCGGATACCTCGCCGCGCCTGAGCGTGGAGGCGGTTCCCCGCCGGCGCGCTGCCCGCTCGGCGCGCGCAGCCTCCCACACGACCGCGCCGTGGAAGGGCTCGCCGAAGATCTCGTCCGGCAGGTCGACAGATCCCTGACCGGCCAGCTTTGGCGCCTTCAGCGGACTCACGTTTCGCTCCTGATCTCGACGACCACTCCGCTCGGTCCGGGCACGGCGCCCTTTACGAGCAGCAGGTTGCGCTCGGGGTCGACGTTCACGACCTCGAGCCGCCGCTGTGTCACTCGGCGGCTGCCCATCTGGCCGGGCATGCGCACACCCTTGATCACTCGCGCGGGCGTGGCGCTGGCTCCGATCGAGCCCGGCGCCCGGACGTTGTGCGAGCCGTGACTGACCGGGCCGCGGTGAAAGCCGTGGCGGCGGATGGTGCCCTGGAAGCCCTTGCCCTTCGAGCGGGCACTGACCTTCACCTGCTGACCCGGCTCGAAGATGTCGCCCACGCGAACCGTGTCGCCGATCTTGAACTCGGGAGCGTCCTCGCCCTTCCGGCTGCGGAACTCGACGAGCTGCTTCAGCGGGCCCGCGCCCGCCTTCTTCAGGTGACCGAGCAGCGGCTTCGAGAGACGGCGCTCGCGGGTCTCGCCGAAAGCGAGCTGGATCGCGTCGTAGCCGTCGCGCTCTGACTCGCGCACGGCCGTGACGGGACACGGCCCGGCCTCGATCACGGTCACCGGGACGCGCTCACCTTCCTCGGTGAAGACCTGCGTCATGCCCAGCTTTCGTCCGATGATGCCCGCCATTGGTCAGTGGTCCTTCTCGGAACATTCGCCAGTAAACGGCGCGGCTGCGCGGCTGCCAGGCAAGGACACAGGGAGCCCGCGTACTCGGTGAGTACGTGGGCGACTGAGGACACCGCATGGCGGTCGCGGAGACCGCCGATTACGGTGAGATGTTTCGGGAAGGGCCACTGCGGGCTAGATCCGGATCTCGATGTCGACTCCTGCCGGCAGATGGTCCAGGCGCTGGAGCGAGTCGACTGTCTTCGGCGTGGCCTGGTGAATGTCGATCAGCCGCTTGTGCGTGCGGATCTCGAAGTGCTCGCGAGAGTCCTTGTCCTTGAACGGACTGCGGATCACGACGTAGACGTTCTTCTCGGTCGGGAGCGGCACCGGGCCGGAAACCGAGGCGCCCGTGCGCTCGGCGGTCTCGACGATCTCGGCGGCAGCCCGATCGATGGCGTCGTGGTCGTACGCCTTCAGGCGGATCCTGATCTTGTTTTGTGGAAGTGTTGCCAAGTCTTTTTAGCTACTCAACTCTCTGAACTTCTGGAATATCAAGTCGGCTTCGCCGAACACTAAAAATCCTGTGAGCCGGCCTACGGCCGTCTCTCGTTGTCCCTAATAGCTACTCAACTCTCTGAACTTCTGGAATATCAAGTCGGCTTCGCCGAACACTAAAAATCCTGTGAGCCCGCCTACGGCGGTCTCTCGTTGTTCCTATTTTTCACAGTTGGGGCGAAGCCCTTGCGGCCCCGCCCCTGACGTATCCATCAACCTCGCGAAAGAGGGCGGGTCGCCCCGCCCTCGGTGCTACTCAAGTATTTCTGTAACCACCCCCGACCCAACCGTCCGGCCGCCCTCGCGAATGGCGAACCGCAGCTGCGGGTCCATTGCGATCGGCTGGATCAGCTCGATCTCCATCTGGGTGTTGTCCCCCGGCATCACCATCTCCGTGTTCTCGGGGAGCTGGCAGACGCCGGTGACGTCCGTCGTGCGGAAGTAGAACTGCGGCCGGTAGCCGTTGAAGAACGGCGTGTGGCGTCCACCTTCTTCCTTCGTGAGGCAGTACACCTCGGCCTTGAACTTCGTGTGCGGCGTGATCGATCCCGGCTTCGCGAGCACCTGCCCGCGCTCGATGTCCTCGCGCTTGACGCCGCGAAGCAGGCAGCCGACGTTGTCACCCGCCTGTCCGTAGTCGAGCAGCTTGCGAAACATCTCGACGCCCGTGACGACCGTCTTGCTCGTCGCGGGATGGATGCCGACGAGCTCGACCTCGTCGCTGACGTTGACCTTGCCCTGCTCGATCCGGCCGGTGGCGACAGTACCGCGGCCCGTGATCGAGAAGACGTCCTCCACCGGCATCAGGAACGGCTTGTCGAGATCGCGCTCCGGCTCCGGGATGTAGTTGTCGAGCGCATCGGTCAGCTCGAAGATCGCGCCCTTCGCGTCCTCGTCTCCCTCGAGCGCCTTCAGCGCAGACCCCTTGATGACCGGGACGTCGTCGCCCGGAAACTCGTACTTGGAGAGCAGCTCGCGCACCTCGACCTCGACGAGCTCGAGCAGCTCGGGGTCGTCGACCATGTCCACCTTGTTCAGGAAGACGACGATGTAGGGAACGTTCACCTGGCGCGCAAGCAGCACGTGCTCGCGTGTCTGCGGCATCGGGCCGTCCGCGGCCGAGACGACGAGGATTGCGCCGTCCATCTGAGCGGCCCCGGTGATCATGTTCTTGATGTAGTCGTGGTGGCCCGGACAGTCCACGTGCGCGTAGTGCCGCTTCTCCGTCTGGTACTCGACGTGGGCGGTCGCGATCGTGATGCCGCGCTCTTTTTCCTCGGGCGCCTTGTCGATCTCGTCGAACTTGGTCTCCTCCGCCATGCCCTTCTCGGAGAGGACCTTCGTGATCGCGGCCGTCAGCGTCGTCTTGCCGTGATCGATGTGTCCGATCGTGCCTACGTTGACGTGGGGCTTATCGCGCTCGAATTTTGCTTTCGCCAATGTGTTCGCTCCTCAGCTGTCGATGTTCGTACGGCGGGCGCGCCCCGACCGAGTCGGCGCCACGTGGCCCTCGGCGCAACCGCGAAAATATAGCTTGAAACTCATGTTCGGCGGGCTCCCCCGGGCCTGACTACGCGGGGACCGGCGCGCCTGAGCGGTGCTCGACGATCTCCTCGGCGACGCTGCCGGGGACCTCGTCGTAGCGCTCGAACTGCATCGTGTAGGTGGCCCTGCCCTGGGTCTGGGAGCGCAGGTCGGTCGCATAGCCGAACATCTCGGCGAGCGGCACGAAGGCCCTCACGACCTGGGCGTTGCCTCGCGGCTCCATGCCCTCGATCCGGCCTCTGCGGCGGTTCAGGTCGCCGATCACGTCGCCCATGAACTCCTCGGGGGTGACGACCTCGACCGCCATGATCGGCTCCAGCAGGACGGGCTTGGCGCGGCGGGCCGCGTCGCGAAAGGCCATCGAGCCGGCGACCTTGAAGGCCATCTCGGAGGAGTCGACGTCGTGGTAAGAGCCGTCCGTGAGCGTGACGCGGACGTCAACCATCGGGTAGCCGGCCTTGACGCCGGACTCCAGCGCCTCCTCGATCCCCTGTTCGACCGCCGGGATGAACTCCGTCGGGATCTTGCCGCCCTTGATCTTGTTGACGAAGTCGAAGCCCTCGCCAGGCGCGGGCTCGAGGTCGATGACGGCGTGCCCGTACTGGCCGCGACCGCCGGTCTGGCGCACGAACCGGCCCTCGACCTTCTGCACCGGCTGGCGCACCGTCTCGCGGTAGGCGACCTGTGGCCGGCCGACGTTGGCGTCGACCTTGAACTCGCGCAGCAGGCGATCCACGATCACCTCGAGGTGGAGCTCGCCCATTCCGGAGATCAGCGTCTGGCCGGTCTCCTCGTCGGAGCGGACCTGGAAGGTCGGGTCCTCCTCGGCCAGGCGCGCGAGCGACGAGCCGAGCTTCTCCTGGTCGGCCTTGGTCTTCGGTTCGATGGAGACGGAGATCACCGGCTCCGGGAACTCGATGGTCTCCAGCAGGATCGGCGCGTTCGGATCGCACAGGGTGTCGCCGGTCGAAGTCTGCTTGAGGCCGACGCCGGCGACGATGTCGCCCGCTTGGATCTCGTCACGCTCCTCCCGGTGATTGGCGTGCATCTCGAGGATGCGTCCGATGCGCTCGGTGCGACCGGTGCTCGAGTTCAGGATCTTCGAGCCGGTCGTAATCGAGCCGGAGTAGACGCGGAAGTAGGTGAGCTTGCCGACGTAGGGATCGGCCATGACCTTGAAAGCGAGCGCGGCGAACGGCGCCGAGTCATCGGCGGGACGCTCTGCGTGCTTGCCCTCCCCGTCCCTCGAAGGCTCGATCCCGACGACCGGCGGCACGTCGAGCGGCGACGGCAGGTAGTCGATGACGGCGTCGAGCAGCGGCTGGACGCCCTTGTTCTTGAAGCTCGACCCGCACAGAACCGGCGTGACCTTGATGTCCAGCGTCGCCTGGCGGAGCGCTGCCTTGATCCGATCGGGCGCGATCTCCTCGTCGGCGAGATAGGCCTCGAGCAGCTCGTCGTCGTAGTCGGCGCAGGCTTCGATCAGATGCGTGCGCGCCTCGTGGGCGACCTCGGCCATGGCGTCCGGGATCGGGACTTCCTCCCACTCGGTGCCGAGCTCGTCCTTCCAGATCAGCGCACGGTCGCAGACGAGGTCGACCACGCCCTGGAACTCAGACTCCTCGCCGACCGGAAGCTGGATCGGCAGCGGATGTGCGCCCAAGCGGTCCTTCATGGTCTTGATCGCGTTGTCGAAGTCCGCGCCGGTGCGGTCCATCTTGTTGATGTAGGCGATGCGGGGCACGCGATACTTGTCGGCCTGGCGCCACACGGTCTCCGACTGCGGCTCGACGCCGGCGACTGAGTCGAACAGCGCGATCGCGCCGTCGAGCACGCGCAGCGAGCGCTCCACCTCGACGGTGAAGTCGACGTGGCCGGGAGTGTCGATGATGTTGATCCGATACCCCTTCCAGGTACTGGCGGTCGCCGCGGAGGTGATCGTGATCCCCCGCTCCTGCTCCTGCTCCATCCAATCCATGACGGCAGCGCCTTCGTGGACCTCGCCCATCTTGTGAGTGCGACCCGTGTAATAGAGGATGCGCTCGGTGGTCGTGGTCTTACCGGCGTCGATGTGCGCCATGATCCCTATGTTGCGGAGCTTCGAAAGCTCGACCGTGCGTGGCATGAAAACTCGTTCTCTGTAGTGGTTGCTTGCTTAAGTACTGGCCATAAAAAAGAGCCCTACCGGGCTCGACCACACCTGCTCGTGCCCGGATACGCTCCTATCCCGTTTCGGCCTCCATTGTTCGACGACGTCCGCCAAGAGCCTCTACCGACCGCCCATCTGCAGCCGATCGGCAGGAGTTGACGCGCCCCGTGGACGTGTGTAGATGGTAGCAAAGGGATGAGCGCCCAAAGAGGCGCGAAAACCCCATCACCAAGCGGTTCGGAGCCGGTGATTGCGCGAATCGCAGGACGCGCCGGAGCGCTCGTTCGAGGCCAGAGTGCCATCGAGATCCTGACCGTCTGCGCCCTCGTCGGGGGCGGACTGCTGATCGTGGCCGAGTTCCTCGACCTCTACCAGGTGAAACAGGGCGCGGTTGTGGTCCAGCGCAAGACCGGCGGCGATCACCATGCCTACGCCATGCTGGTTGCCGGCGTGGCGGTGATCGGAGCGACGCTGCTCGCGCGCGCCACCGATGCCTGGCCCCCGGCAGCAGCAGCGAGCGGCATCGGCCTCGCGGCGCTGGCACTCGCACTCTTCGGCGATCTGCCCGACGCCACCTCATCCGGCCTGACTGCTGACGTGCGCCTGGCCCAGGCCGATCCGGCTGCCGGTTTCTGGATGGAGATCGTCGGCGCCATGGTGGCGTTCGTCTCCGGCGCCCTTCTTGCACGCAAGTTGAGCCGGTGAACGCGAAGCCGGTCCCGATGCTGGAGGCGCTCGACGAGGCGCCGCTGTCGAGACGCTTCTACGTCCTCGCGGGAGCGGTGATGGTGGGGGCGGTGCTCGATCTGTTCGACTTCTTCCTGATCGGTTTCGTCGTGCTCGAGATCGCCGACGAGTGGGATCTCACCTTCGGCCAGCAGGCGATTGTCCTGCTCGCCGCGGGGGTCGGCGCAATCGTCGGCGCCATCGCCTGGGGGCGCGCGGGCGACCGCTATGGCCGTCGCGGTCCGCTGGTTGCCGGCATCATCACCTTTTCGCTCGCCACCGGAATCCAGGCCTTCGCGCCGACGGACGGGTGGTGGTTCCTTGCGATCTTTCGCTTCGTCGTCGGCGCCGGGGTCGCCGGCGTGGCGGTGATCGCCGTGCCCCTGTGCCTCGAGTTCACGCCGACGCGCCTGCGCACGAAATTGGTCGGCTTCGTCACCACAGCGATGGTTCCGATCGGACTCGCGGCAGCGGCAGGCGCCTCCGCTGTGCTGATCCCGGCGATCGGGTGGCGCCCGGTGTTCGCGATCGGCGTGTTGCCGGTCCTGCTCGCCTTCTTCGTTCTCGCCTACGTGCCCGAGTCGCCGCGCTGGCTCGCCGCTCAGGGGCGCCTGCACGAAGCGCGCTCGGTGGTGGCATGGCTGCTCGAGCGACCGGAGGAAGAACTGGCGCTCGAGGCGCCCAAGCCCTCCCCGGAGACGGGCACCGAGTACTCCGACCTGTGGCGCTACCGCGCGAGCGTGCTCGTGACCGTGCTGGCCTGGCTCGGCGCTTCGGTCGCCGTCTCCGGACTGCTCCTGTGGGGGCCGACTTTCTTGGAGAGCGCACTCGACGTCGAGTCGGGTGCGGCGGCGGCGCTCTTCCTGCTCGTCATCGCCGGCTCGTTCGGCGGCAGGCTCTTCTTCTCGTTCTTTCCAAACCGCGTGGGCCGCCGTCTGTGCGGAATCCTGATGGGAGTCGGCGCAGCGCCGCTACTCGCTCTCGCCGCACTCACCGAAGACGCCGAGCTCGGAGGTGTCTCGCTGTTCCTGCTGGCGCTTGTCGCGGCCGCCTTCTTCGTCGACGGGGGCTTCGCGAATCTCGCTCCCTACACGCCCGAGATCTTTCCGACGAGCCTGCGCACGCACGGCATGGGACTTGCTTGGGCAGTGAGCGGTGTCGGGCGCATCATCGGGCCCGGAGTGATCGCGCTGATCGCGGGCACCGGCGACCTCATCGATCCGAAGGCAACGCTCGATGCGCTGAAACCCTCGTTCCTCTTCCTGGCAGCCTCCTCGTTGCTCGTCGCGGTCGGCTTCTTCGTCGTCCGAATCGAGCCGCACGGACGCGATCTCGAGACCCTGTCGGCGGACCTCGTCGAGGAATCGGGTGCCGCGCCGCTGTCGCCCGGGTAGCAGGCAGGCAGGTCAGGGACCGACGACGTCGATCCAGTCGAACGTCTTTCCGCAGAGGGAGGCGGCCCTGTCTGGAGGGACGACCGTCACAGGCACTGCCGCGGTCGCGCGGCCCAGGACCAACGGGCCGATCGCGAAGGGCACCTGTGGTAGGTCGCCGAACGGGGCGATCGCGTTCCCCGCGCTGCCGGGGTGAAGGTCGGGGCCGTCGTAGCGCAGGGTGACGGTGTGCGCGCCGGCGCTCAGCTCAGCGTCCCCCATCGGGATGTACACGCTGCCCGAGTAGTTCAGCTCGTGGCGTGCGGAGCGCACGTTCCTGCCGTCCACCTCTGCCTGCAGCCCGCCCCGGAAAGAGCCGCCGAGCCAGAGGCCGTAGCGCCCCGCTGCCGGGATCTGCACGCGCAGCCGAGCGGAACCCGAGCTGCCCGGATATAGCGCGGCGCCTCCACGTGCCCAGCTGCTCGGGTGGAGCGAGCGCTCGACGTCGAATCGCAGTGGCGGTGGTCGCTCCGCTGCCGCGATCTGCGCGCCCGCCCCGGCGCTGCGTGCGAGCCGCGTGATCTCTCCACACGGAAGGGTTCTCGGTTCGCCGGCGCCCAGCGACACGTGCCGCAACAGCCGGGGTCCGTCGGTCTGGCGCTGCCAAGCCTCGTAGTAGCGGCCGCTCCAGATCAACCGGTACGTCGCCGGCGGACGGCTTGCCAGCGGCCCTCGCCTCAGCACCAGCGTCCGGTAGTGGAGCAGATCCTGCGTATCGAGCTCGTTCACGTCGACCACCCTGAGCTCAGGAATCGAGGCTCCGCCCTGCAGGTTGATCGTCCCTCGATGCATGAACGCCGAGCCGTCCGGATCGGCTTTGCGCAGGAAGTGGCGTGGGCCCCAGTACTCGTATTCGGTCATGAGCGCCGGACCGTCGCCCGCGATCTCGTCGCCGATCGTCTCGAGCTCGGACAAGCGGTCGCGCGGGGCCAGGTCGACCTCGCGGTAGGCGAGCGCGTTCGACCACAGCACCCCGGCGGTGATGGCAACCGCCGCGAGCAGGGCGGGCACCTTCCAGCCGGCCTCGTAGCTGGCGACGGCGCCGAGCATCCCCGCGAACACGAGGGCGCCCGAGAGGATCGCAAGCGCCTTGCCGTCGGTCCAGGGTGACCCTGCGGCGGAGACGATCAGAGCGCCCGCGACAACAGCGGGCACGTAGATGAGCGCCTCGTATGCACGGCGCCGCCAGGCCCACACCCCTGCGGCGACTGCGCCTGCTGCCACCACGGCGATCAGGACATACGTCAATCCGATCGCGTCCGGCTCGGCACGGAAGTCCCCCACCGGCCAGATCCCGAACGCCTGAAGCGGATCGAGCGGGCCGCTCAGGTTGCCGAGCTCCGACTGGGTCGTCAGCGTGTCGCCGGCGACCGAGAGGAACGAGCTCGCGCGCAGGATCGAGGGCAGGGAGAGCGCTGCGGTTGCGGCAAGGAAGAATGCCGCCTGGTCGGCGATGCGCTCACCACGAAGCGCGAATCCGAGGGCGAGGACCGGTACGAGCAGCGGAAGCAGCCAGACGCCCGCGCCGGCGCTGAGCGCCGCGATCGCCGCCGCCGCGACGACAGCAAGCGGTAGCGCGCGCCGCGCTGTTCCTTCCTCTCTCAAGAGCGGCCCCGCGAGCGCAGCGAGAGTCGCGAGCAGCCAGGCCGCCACGAGCTCCTTCATCGCTCCCCACAGCGAGTACGCGAACAGCAATGCTGCCTGCGCGGCGACGAAGACGACGAGCGCACGCAGCCGGGGCGAGGAGACCACCGGAGCGGCGAGCGCGTACAGCGACAGCGCCAACATCACCGCCAGGAAGGCGAGGTAGGGCTGCACGAGCCAGGCGACGTCCTGCCCGGTGAGCTCGTGTCCGACGCCGAGCGGCAGGAACGCTCCCGCCGGGTATCCGTGACCGAGGTACGTGTCGAGGATGGCCTCGTACGAGGACGGCGCGAGCCCGCTCACGTCGTGACCGTGCTCCATCACGTGATCGGTGATCGCGACCCAGATCGCGGTGTCCTCGATCTTGAGGTACCCGGCAAAGGTCGCCTCGCCGGATAGGACCGTCGGCGCCGCGAAGACTACGAACACGCAGATCGCCGCCCCTGCCGCCCAGCGGTCCGGCCTCACGCCCGCCAGGCGGCGGCGTGAGACGACCGCCCCGGCCAGCGCGCAGGCGACCACGAGGGGAGCGGCGAGCTCGGCGGTCACGTCCGTCGACGTTGCGAGCTCGGCCACCACGACGACCACCGCCAGCCCAGCGGGAAGGATCAGCGCGCCGGGCATCCGGATTCGTGCCAGGCGCTCCAGCAACAGGCCGCAGCCGGCTGCAAGCAGGCCGAGCACCACCGGAAACAGGACCCAGCAGGCGATCAGGGTCATCGAGGGCTAGACCCTTAGTGGCCTGCCCGAAAACGTTTCACCGGGGCGAACGTTCCGGGACAGACCACTAGATGGAACCCGGGCTCCCCAAGGGACAGCCTCTACCAGCGGTAGTGAGCGAAGGCCTTGTTGGCTTGGGCCATGCGGTAGATGTCGTCCTTGCGCTTGTACGCATCGCCCTGCTGCTCGCCGGCGTCGGCGAGCTCGTTCGCGAGCCGGTCGGCCATCGACTTCTCTCGCCGCTGGCGCGCGAACTGCACCAGCCAGCGCACTGCGAGGGTGCGCGCCCTGCGCGGCGGCACCTCCACCGGCACCTGGTAAGTGGCGCCGCCGACGCGCCGTGAGCGCACCTCGAGCACCGGCGTGAGCTGCTTGATCGAGTTCTCGAGCGCCTCGACGGGATCCTTGCCGGTCTTCTTGGAGAGAGTGTCGAGAGCGTTGTAGGTGATCCGTTCGGCCAGCGACTTCTTGCCGCTCTGCATGACCTTGTTGATCACCTGCTGGACGAGCCGGCTGTTGTAACGGGTGTCCGGCTCCAGCGGGCGGACCGATATGTCGCCGCGACGTGGCACTAGTGGTCCTTCTCGGAACGTCGGCCAGGAAATGGCGTGACCCGGGCGTCGCCAGCCGAGCACGCAGGGAGCCCGAATACTGGGCAGTATTCGGGCGACTGAGGACGACGGATGGCGGCGATCCGGGGCCGCCATTTTCGGTCGAACGTTTCGGGAAGGGCCACTAGCGATCGTTCAGCGCTTGACGCCGTACTGCGAGCGCGCCTTCTTGCGGTCTGACACGCCTGCCGCATCGAGGGTGCCGCGTACCACCTTGTAGCGCACTCCCGGCAGGTCCTTGACACGGCCACCGCGTACCAGCACCACCGAGTGCTCCTGGAGGTTGTGGCCCTCGCCGGGAATGTAGGAAGTGACCTCCATCCCGTTGGTGAGCCGCACACGCGCGACCTTGCGCAGCGCAGAGTTGGGCTTCTTCGGCGTCGTGGTGTACACGCGCGTGCACACACCCCGGCGCTGGGGAGCGGCGATCCGCCGCTTCCCGCCCTGGCTGGACTTCAGTCCAGGCGTGGAAACCTTCTTGCGCTTGCGCTTGCGGCTCTTGCGTACGAGTTGATTGATGCTGGGCATGACCGGGGGCGATGGTACCAGCCGCCCGCGGAGACGTGCGAAGAGCCGGGCGGGGGTAACCACCCAAGGCGGTCCTTCTGAGCTCCCGTCATTTGCGCCTAAGCAAGTGACGGCCTTTTCTGTCCTCGGGCGGCACCCGCGCCCGGCTCGAGGGTCTAGATCGAGCTGAAGCACCCGGAAGCGCGTCGAGGCAGGGCTAGGCCTGGCGTGAAGCTGCGCGCAGCGGTGCCGGCATGAGCGCCGCGGCGGCGAGCACGAGCGCGAAGGCGGCGGAGCGGGCGACGATCGCGAGAGCGTCGCTTCCGAGCGGGTCACCGAACACGATGATGCCGCCGAGGATTGCGGATGCGTTTGCGGCAACTGCTGTGACGGCGATGACCGAAACCCCTTCGCCGAGCTGGAGGCCGCGAGCTGAGCAGTAGAAGGCGGCGATCGAGGCGAGCAGCGCAACAAGAGTCCACGGGGCGATGATCGCGAGCGGACTGGCGAGCACGTCACCCGCGAGCGCCTTGATCGCGACGTCGGAGACCCCGAAGAGGATCCCGGCCGCGGCGCCGAGCTCGATGCCGTGACGCTGCCGGACGAGCTGCGCCCTGTGCGAGAGCATCAGCAGGACTCCGATCGCCACCATCGCGCCCTCGAAGGCGATCATGGCGGCGAGCGAGTACTTCGAATGCTCGTTACCGCTGGCGTCTGCGGTCAGTCCGAGGAAAGCTAGTCCCGCCGCAGTGAGGCCAACGCCCCACCACTGGCGAGCGCCGAGCGAGAAGCCAAACCAGCGGTCGGCGAGCACGGCGAGGAAGACGAGGCCGCCCGAGATCACGGCCTGAACGAGTGAGATCGGCGCAAGAGCGAGCGCGGCGACGTGGAGGATCCAGGCCCCAACCGCGACGAGCATGCCGATCGCGAACCACTTCGAGCGGAACAGACCGGCGGCGCTCCCGAGCGGGTGCTTGAAGCTCATCTCCGGAGCTGCCACCGCGCCCTTGTGCTTCCAGAGGAACGCAAGGTTCGTTGCGAATGCGCAACCCACGGCGAGCAGGAGTCCGATGTGGGGGCTCATGGGCAGGTAGAAGTAACTGGTCTAGGTGTGGAGAAGGTGAGAGAGGGAGAGCTCGGAGAGGGCTCGGCGCGGTTTTCTATCTTTCGGCGACTTTCCCTACGCGTTGAGCAAACTAACCCTAGCCTGGACAAAGGGCCGAAACCACCCCCGACACGCAATTGATACCTCGTGATCGTTAAAACAGAACATCAAATATCGAGGCCGTTGTTACTAGTTGACGTGGACGGAGTCATCAGCCTGTTCGGATTCGCACAAGATCGCCGTCCAGATGGCCAGTTCCACTGGGTAAATGGGGTCCTCCACTACATCTCGGCACGGGCAGGCAACTGCCTGCGCCGGTTGACCGGCAGCTTCGACCTCGTCTGGGCAACAGGCTGGGAGGAAACCGCCAACGAGTACCTACCCCGCCTGATCGGACTCCCAAACGAGCTCCCCTGCCTGCGGTTCGACGAATACGCCGTCTTCGGCTCCGCCCACTGGAAGCTGGGAGCAATAGAGGCCTACACGGGCCCCACCCGCCCCACCGCCTGGATAGACGACTCCCTGACAGAGGCCTGCCAAACCTGGGCAGCCACCCGCCCAGGCCCAACCCTGCTGGTCGAGACCGAATCAGAAACAGGCATCGAGGAGGACCATGTGGAGAAGCTGCTGGCCTGGGCCACCCAGCTTCCTTAAAAGAGTGGGGGGGCGGAGCGTATGAGAGGACTCGGTCGGGGGGTGCCCCCAGGACAGTAAAGGCCGTGTTGGCCTGGGGGTGCCCCCCGAACGAGTCCTAACGCAGCGCCTTAGCCTGAGCTCTCCTCGCCATCACGGCCGGCGCGCGCAGCACCCTCGCCCCCGTCCGCCATGTCGAAATCGGCTCCGAAGTCATCGCCGAAGTCGCCAGTGATGTCGGCCCCGAGTCCCTCGAGCCCTTCACCATCCAGCCCCAGCTCCGCGGCCAGCTGCTCCTCGTCCAGGAGTCCCATCTCCTCCGGAGACGGCCGTGACACCGGTTCCGTGGGTTCGATCTCCACCGACCGGTAGTGCCGCAGCCCCGTCGCTGCCGGGATCAGCTTGCCGATGATGACGTTCTCCTTCAGGCCGAGCAGGCGGTCGACCTTGCCCTCGAGCGCAGCGTCGGTCAGCACCTTCGTGGTCTCCTGGAAGGAGGCCGCCGACAAGAACGAGTCGGTCGCGAGTGAGGCCTTGGTGATCCCGAGGATCACCTCTTCGGTCTGGGCGACTTCGCCGCCCCCCTTCTTGACCTCGTCGTTCATCCGCTTGAGGGCGTGCCGGTCTACGAGCGAGCCGGGCAGGCAGCCGGTGCTGCCCTTCTTCTCGATGCGGACGCGCTTCAGCATCTGGCGTGCGATCAGCTCGATGTGCTTGTCGTTGATGTCGACGCCTTGCGACTTGTAGACCTCCTGCACCTCTGCCAGCAGGTAGGCCTCGGTCTCGTCGCGGCCGCGGATCTCCAGCACCTCCGCCGGGTACAGAGAACCCTCGTTCAGCTGACGGCCCTTGTCGACCTTCTCGCCGTGCTCGACTAGCAGACGCGTGCGGCGCGGGAAGCGGAAGACGTGCTCCTCGCCCTTGGCGTCGACGATCGTCACCTTGCGCTCCTTCTCGAGATCCTCGATCCCGGCGGTCCCGGCGACGTTCGAGATCGTCGCAACGCCCTTCGGCTTGCGCGCTTCGAACAACTCGACGACTCGCGGAAGGCCGTGCGTGATGTCCGCGCCGGCGACTCCACCCGTGTGGAACGTGCGCATGGTGAGCTGCGTGCCCGGCTCTCCGATCGACTGCGCCGCGATGATCCCGACCGCGTCTCCGATGTCGGCCATCGCGCCGGTCGCCAGCGAGACGCCGTAGCAGAGGCGGCATATGCCGGCCTCGGCCTCGCACTTGAGCACTGAGCGCACCGGCACCGTGACGTCCTTCTCGCCCTTCAGTGCCTCGTCCAGCTCGACGAGGTGGTCCCGGGAAATGATCTCGTTCTTCTGCAGCAGGGAACGGCCGCGCTTTGTCGACACCTTCTGCGCGGCAGCGCGCCCGATCAGGTTCTCGTTGACCACGTCGTCGTGCTTGTAGAGCGGCATCGCGATGTGGTGGCGCGTCTTGCAGTCCTCGATCCGGATGATCACGTCCTGAGCCACGTCGACCAGGCGCCGGGTCAGGTAACCGGAGTCGGCGGTGCGCAGGGCGGTGTCGGCCAGACCCTTACGGGCACCGTGAGTCGAGATGAAGTACTCGAGCACCGTCAGGCCCTCCATGAAGCTGGCCTTGATCGGTCGCTCGATGATGTCGCCCTTCGGATTGGCCATCAGGCCTCGCATGCCGGCGAGCTGGCGGATCTGCGTGAACGAGCCACGCGCGCCGGAGTTGGCCATCATGTAGATCGGGTTCAGCTCGCTGAGGTTGTCCTCCATCGCGCGCGCGACGACGTCGCTGGCCTCCTGCCACTTGTCGACGACCTTCTCCTTGCGCTCCTCGAGCGTGATCAGTCCCTGCTCGTACTGCGACTGGATCTCCGACACCTCACCCTCGTAGCGCTCGAGGATCTCCTCCTTGTCGGGCGGCGTCACGACGTCGTTCTTCGAGATCGTGATCCCCGCCCGCGAGGCGAAGTGGAAGCCCACGTGCTTGAACGCATCGAGCACCGACGCGATCGAGGGCGCGCCGTGGCGCACGATCAGCGCCTGCACCATGGCGTTGACGTGCTTCTTGGTGAGCGTGTGGTTGATGAACTCGTGTTCGGACGGCTTGAAGCTCTCGCCGAGCGACTCCTCGAGCGCACGCTCGATCTTGTCGTTG
This sequence comes from uncultured Solirubrobacterales bacterium, assembly GCA_963716195.1. Classification (GTDB taxonomy): domain Bacteria; phylum Actinomycetota; class Thermoleophilia; order Solirubrobacterales; family JBBDJG01; genus JBBQNR01. The sequence goes on along the minus strand of OY970293.1, from coordinate 3,737,200 downwards.
AAGATGATCCGTCCCACAGTGGTGAAGATGTGATCGCCTTCCGCGCGGCGGAACATCGCCAGGTCGTGCAGCTCGACGTTGCCGTTGTCGTGTGACAGCTCCGCCTCCTGTGCGGTGCGGAACACGTGCGGGCGCGGCTTGACGCTGTTGGGGTCCATCTTCTCGAGCTCGTCCTCGCTCGGCCCGTAGGTGAGGAAGTAGACCCCCAGCACCATGTCCTGCGTCGGCGTGGCGAGCGGAGCACCGTGCGCCGGTGACAGGATGTTGTTCGCGGACAGCATCAGGACCCGTGCCTCGGCCTGCGCCTCCGCGCTCAGCGGCACGTGCACGGCCATCTGGTCGCCGTCGAAGTCGGCGTTGAACGCGTGACAGACGAGCGGATGGATCTGGATCGCCTTGCCCTCCACAAGCACCGGCTCGAACGCCTGGATGCCGAGACGGTGCAGGGTCGGAGCCCGGTTCAGCAGAACTGGGTGCTCGTGGATGACCTCCTCGAGCACGTCCCACACCTCGGGGATCATCGACTCCACCATCTTCTTCGCCGCCTTGATGTTCTGGACGGCCTTGCGTTCGACGAGGCGGGCCATGATGAACGGCTTGAACAGCTCCAGCGCCATCAGCTTCGGCAGACCGCACTGGTGCAGCTTCAGCGACGGACCCGACACGATCACCGAGCGACCGGAGTAGTCGACCCGCTTGCCGAGCAGGTTCTGGCGGAAGCGTCCCTGCTTGCCCTTGAGCATGTCCGACAGCGACTTGAGCGCGCGGTTGCCGGGACCCGTGACCGGGCGCCCGCGGCGGCCGTTGTCGAATAGCGCGTCGACGGCCTCCTGAAGCATGCGCTTCTCGTTGTTGACGATGATCTCGGGCGCGCCGAGGTCGAGCAGCCGCTTCAGCCGGTTGTTCCGGTTGATGACGCGGCGATAAAGGTCGTTCAGGTCTGACGTGGCGAACCGGCCACCGTCGAGCTGCACCATCGGTCGCAGCTCCGGCGGGATCACCGGGACCGCCTCGAGGATCATCCAGTCCGGGCGGTTGCGCGAGTTGCGGAAGGCCGAGACGACCTTCAGGCGCTTGATGGCCTTGTTCTGCTTCTGGCCCTTGGAGGTCTTGATGGTGTCCTCGAGCTGGAGCGCCTCGGCGTCGAGATCGATCTGCTCGAGCAGATCGCGCACCGCCTCCGCGCCCATGCCGCCACGGAAGTACTCCCCCCAACCAAAGGGCGAGCCGAACCGGTCCTTCAACTCACGGAACAGCGCCTCGTCCTGGATCACTTCCTTGACCTTCATGTCCTGGAACTTCTCCCAGGCAGCGTTGGTGCGCTCGATCGCGTCGTCGATGTAGGCGCGCGTGTCGTCGATGTCCTGGTCGAAGGCCTTGCGCAGGTCCTTTTCGAGCTTCTCCTTGTCCGCCTTCGAGATGCGCTTGATCGAGCCGAGCCCGTCTGCCCACAGGTGGTCCTCCTCGGAGAACTTGGTCTGCGCGCCGGTCTGCAGGTACTTGATGCGGCGCTCGAGCGACTCGTTCAGCTCCTGGATGCGCTCCTCGCGCTCCTGCTCGTAGGTCTTGACGACCTTGTCGACTTCCTTTTCGAGCTTCTTCAGGTCCTTGGTGCGAGCCTCGTCGTCGATCCAGGTGATCATGGAAGCGGCGAAGTAGAGGACCTTCTCGAGCTCCTTGGGAGCGATGTCGAGCAGGTAGCCGATCCGGCTCGGGACGCCCTTGAAGAACCAGATGTGCGAGACGGGGGCGGCGAGGTCGACGTGGCCCATGCGCTCGCGGCGCACCTTCGACCGCGTCACCTCCACGCCACAGCGCTCACAGACGATGCCCTTGTAGCGGACGCGCTTGTACTTACCGCAGTAGCACTCCCAGTCCTTGGTGGGACCGAAGATGCGCTCGCAGAAGAGCCCGTCCTTCTCGGGCTTCAGCGTGCGGTAGTTGATCGTCTCCGGCTTCGTGACCTCACCGGAGCTCCAGCTCCGGATCTGCTTGGACGAAGCGAGACTGATCTCGATTGCATCGAAATTATTGATGTCGATCAAGTTGGATCCTTACTCCTCTTCTGATGCGTCTTTGGCCGCCAGCTCTTCCTCGGTTACTTCTGCTTCTTCCGCCTCGTCGGCCGGAGTGTCCTTCGCCTGCTTGCCGTCCTTGCCGGCAGCGCGCACGCCCGAGAGATCGATCCCGAGCTCCTCCGCTGCGCGCAGGAGGTCGTCCTCCTCCTCACGGATCTCGATGTCGGCCCCCTCCTCGGACACCACGTTCACGTCGAGCGCAAGGCTCTGCATCTCCTTCAGCAGCACCTTGAACGACTCCGGGATGGACGGTTCCGGAATGTTCTCGCCCTTGACGATCGCCTCATACGCCTTGACCCGACCGACCGTGTCGTCGGACTTCACGGTCAGCATCTCCTGCAGGGTGTACGCGGCGCCATATGCCTCGAGCGCCCACACCTCCATCTCGCCGAAGCGCTGGCCGCCGAACTGCGCCTTGCCGCCCAGCGGCTGCTGGGTGACGAGCGAGTAGGGACCGGTGGACCGCGCGTGGATCTTGTCGTCCACGAGGTGGAGCAGCTTCAGGATGTACATGTGGCCGACGGTCACCTTCGACTCGTACGGCTCGCCCGAGCGACCGTTGAACAGCGTCACCTTGCCGGAACAGCGGTTGCCGGGGCGCGCGTCTGCGTCGATCTCGAGCTTGATGCGCGAGTCGGAGTGCTCGTCCTGCCAGCGCACGAGCGCCTCGTCGACCTCCTCGACGGTGGCGCCGTCGAACACGGGAGTGGCGACGAACACCCGGCCACCGTCTTCCTTAGCGATCCTGTGCGCCTCCGAGCCGTCGTCGTACCAGCCGTTGGCCGCGACCCAGCCGAGGTGCGCCTCGAGGATCTGGCCGAGGTTCATCCGGCTCGGCACGCCGAGCGGGTTCAGGATGACGTCGATCGGAGTGCCGTCCTCCAGGAACGGCATGTCCTCCTCCGGCACGATCTTCGCGATCACGCCCTTGTTGCCGTGACGGCCTGCGAGCTTGTCGCCCTCGGCGATCTTGCGCTTGCTCGCCACGTAGACGCGCACGAGCTCGTTGACGCCGGGAGCAAGATCGTCGCCGGCGTCGCGCGAGAACACCTTCACGTCGATGACGACGCCGCCCTCACCGTGAGGAACCTTCAGCGAGGTGTCGCGGACCTCGCGCGCCTTCTCCTTGAAGATCGCGCGGATCAGCTTCTCCTCGGCCGTCAGCTCGGTCTCTCCCTTCGGAGTGACCTTGCCGACGAGCAGGTCGCCTGAGCCGACCTCGGCGCCGATGCGCACGATGCCGCGTTCGTCGAGGTTTCGCAGCGACTCCTCCGAGCGGTTCGGGATGTCGCGGGTGATCTCCTCGTCGCCGAGCTTCGTCGTGCGGGCGTCGATCTCGTACTCCTCGATGTGGATCGACGTCAGGACGTCGTCCTTGACCAGGCGCTCCGAGATGACGATCGCGTCCTCGAAGTTGTAGCCCTCCCAGGACATCAGCGCCACGAGCACGTTCTTGCCGAGCGCCAGCTCCGCTCCTGCCGTCGAGGACCCGTCGGCGAGCACGGCGCCCTTGTCGAGCTCGTCTCCGATCGAAACCAGCGGCCGCTGGTCGATCAGCGTTCCCTGGTTGGAGCGCATGAACTTGTGCAGGTCGTGCTCCTCGCTCTCCGAGCCGTTCTGAACGACGATCTTGTTGGCGTCCACGTAGCTGACCTCGCCACCGCTGCCGGTGACGACGACGTCCCCGGTGTCGATGGCCGCTCGCCGCTCCATGCCGGTGCCGATCAGGGGCGGGTCGGGGCGCAGCAGCGGGACGGCCTGGCGCTGCATGTTGGAGCCCATCAGCGCACGGTTTGCGTCGTCGTGCTCGAGGAACGGGATCAACGCTGTCGCCACAGACCAGATCTGCGTCGGCGAGACGTCCATCAGATCGACGTCCTTCGGCGCTGCAGTCACGACCTCGCCGTCGCGGGCGCGGCAGAACACCGCCGGACCTCGCAGCTTGTTGGTCTTCGGATCGAGCTCAGCGTTCGCCTGCGCGATCACGTGCTCTTCCTCCTGCGTGGCGTCGAGCCACACGATCTCGCCCTTGACGACGCCGTTCTCGACCTTGCGGTACGGGGTCTGGACGAAGCCGTGCTCGGATACCGTCGCGTAGGAGGCGAGCGATCCCATCAGGCCGATGTTCGGGCCCTCCGGAGTCTCGATCGGACACATGCGGCCGTAGTGGGTCGGGTGCACGTCGCGCACCTCGATCGGCGCGCGCTCGCGCGTCAGGCCGCCGGCACCCAGCGCCGACAGGCGGCGCCGGTGCGTAAGTCCTGCGAGCGAGTTCGTCTGGTCCATGAACTGCGACAGCTGCGAGGAGCCGAAGAACTCCTTCAGCGCTGCCACCACAGGGCGGATGTTGATGATCGTCTGCGGGGTGATCGTGTCCGCGTCCTCGGTGGTGAGGCGCTCGCGGACGACGCGCTCCATGCGGTAGAGGCCGATCCGGAACGCTTCCTGGATCAGCTCACCGACGGTGCGCAGGCGGCGGTTGCCGAAGTGCTCGTACTCGTCGAGGCGGTCAAGGATCGGGTCGCGCGGCAGCGAGTTCGCCTCCGCGGCGTAGTCCTTGATCTCCTGGTCCTCGGGCACCCCGAGCTCCTTCGGAAGCGCGATCAGCTCGCGCACCAGCGCGACGATGTCGTCCTTGGTCAGGACACGCGTGTCGAGATCGATGTCGAGCCCGAGCCGCGAGTTGAGCTTGTAGCGGCCGACGCGGGTCAGGTCGTAGCGCTTGGAATCGAAGAACAGCGCGTTCATGAGTGAGCGCGCGGCGTCGATCGACGGCGGCTCGCCCGGGCGCTGCTTCTTGAACAGCTCGATCAGGGCGCCTTCCTCCGACTTGGTGTTCTCGGGGTCGGCCTCGATCGTGTTGAGGATGTAGATCGAGTTGTTGAAGAGCTTCAGGATCTCTTCGTCGGCGGCGATTCCCATCGCGCGCAGAAGCACGGTGACGGGCAGCTTGCGCTTGCGATCGACACGCACGTACACACGGCCCTTCTTGTCGATCTCGAGCTCGAGCCACGAGCCGCGCGCGGGCATCAGGTTGGCGATGAAGACCTGCTTCTCGCGGTCCTTCGGCTCCATCACGTAGGCGCCGGGGGAGCGCACGAGCTGAGTTACGACGACACGCTCGGTGCCGTTGATGATGAACGTGCCCCAGTCGGTCATCCAGGGGAAGTCCCCCATGAAGACCGTCTGCTCACGGATCTCGCCGGTGTCGCGGTTCTGGAACGCGACCTTAACGTTGAGCGGCCGCGCGTAGATCATGTCCTTCTCGCGGCACTCCTCGATCGACGCCGGCGGGTCGTCGAAGCGAAACTCGCCGAAGACGAGGGCAAGGTTGCCCGTGTAGTCCTCGATCGGCGAGATGTCGTCGATCGTCTCGCGCAGTCCTCCGGTCTTCGGGTCAGTGAGCCACTCGAAGGAGCTACGCTGGATGTCTATTAAGTTCGGAAGGTCAAGGGCATTCTCAAGGGAAGCGAAACTGCGACGCGGAGCATCGACACGTGCCAAAGGGGCGACTCCTCTAGGTCGGCGCGAATACGGCTAAAAAATAGGTACTGGCGAAAGGGCAGGCCAAAACGGCGCAACCGGCTAGGTTACCACAGAGCCGGATAGCACCCTAGGCGCAAGTCACAAGTGCAACTTGGGCCAAGAAGTTCTGGCTAGTTCCGTCCGTCAACCTGAAATCTCATCGAGGCGCCTTCACCGCCTTGGGGCGGCTACTGCGACTCTGTATCTACTTTAGCGCCACCGTCGCGCCGGCCTCCTCGAGCTCACCCTTGAGCTTCTCGGCATCGTCCTTGTCGATTCCCTCCTTGACGGCCTTCGGTGCCTCGTCCACGAGGGCCTTGGCCTCCTTGAGGCCCAGCCCCGTGGCCGCCCGGACGACCTTGATCACCTGGATCTTCTTGTCGCCTGCCGCCTGGAGCTCGACGTCGAACGTCGTCTTCTCCTCCTCGGCCGCCCCGGCACCGTCGCCGGCTGCTGCCGCCGGCGCCGCGGCCGCAACTGCGGTCGCCGATACGCCGAATTCCTCCTCGAGCGCCTTGATGCGCTCGGCCAGCTCCATGACCGAGATCGCCTTCAGCTCCTCGATCCAGTCTTCGGTGGAGAGCTTGCTCGCCACTACTGATCAGCCTCCTCTTTTTGTTCCTCTGATTCTTCTTTTGGTTCTTCCTGAGCCTCGTCGGGCTGCGAGCCCTCGCCTGCCTCGGCGGCCGGCGCTTCCTCTGCCGCCGGTTCCGCCTCCGGGGCGGGCTCCGGCGCACCTTCTGCGGCAGGCGCCTCGGCCTCCGGCGGGGTCTCCCCCGCCCGCTGCTCGCTGATCTGGCCGAGCGCAATGGCGACCCCGGACAGCAGAGCATTCAGCCCCCGTGCCAGGCCGGTCAAAGGTGCGGCCACAACGCCGGCGAACTGCGCGTTGAGCTGATCGCGGCCGGGAAGCCGCGCAAGTGTGCGGAATGCCGCCGCGTCGATCAGCATCCCCTCCAGGACGCCGCCTCTTACCTCGAGCACATTCTCCTGGCGGGCGAAGGAATCGAGCGTCTTGGCCACCAGGGCCGGATCGCCGTGCACGAACGTGAATGCCGTCGGACCCTCGACGAGCTGCTTGACATCCTCGGCCCCCGCCTTCTCGGCGGCAAGCAGCGTGAGCGTGTTCTTCACGATGCGAAAGCTTGCCCCTGTCTCGCGCAGACGGGAGCGCAGCGCCGCCGCCTGCGCGACCGTGATGCCCCGGTAGTCGACCGAATAGATCGCCTCCGCCTCCCCGATCTGGGTGGCGATCTGCTCTATGACTGCTGTCTTCTGCTCTCTCTTCATGGCATCAAAAAACCCGCGCATGGCGGGCAGGGACTACCGAAATAGCTCCGGATTCCCGCCTGGACTGGGCTTCCGCCTATCGGCTGCCAGTCGTCATCGGCGCAGCGACTCTTATATCAGGCGGCCTCTGCTGCTGTCTCCGCCGGCGCCTCCTCCAGGATGTCCTTCGTCTTCGTCGGATCGACTCGCACACCCGGGCCCATCGTGGTCGAAAGCGTGATTGATCTGAGGTAGCGGCCCTTCGCGGCGGCCGGCTTGGCGCGCACGATCTCATCGATCAGTGCCGCGTAGTTCTCGAGCAACCGGCGCTCGTCGAAGTCGGTACGACCGATCACGAGATGAACGATTCCGGAGCGATCGGTGCGGTACTCGATGCGCCCCGCCTTCGCCTGCTCGACCGCCTTGCCCACGTCCTCGGTGACGGTGCCGACCTTGGGATTGGGCATCTTTCCCTGCGGCCCGAGAATGCGCCCGAGCTTCGCCACCACGGGCATCATGTCAGGCGACGCGATCGCGACGTCGAAGTCGGTCCAGCCACCCTGGACGCGGTCCGCAAGGTCATCGCCACCGACGGCGTCCGCACCGGCGGCCTCTGCCTCGCGGGCCTTGTCGCCCTGAGCGAACACCGCGACGGTGACCTCCTTGCCCAGACCGTGCGGGAGCACCATCGTGCCCCGTACCTGCTGATCCGCGTGACGGACGTTTACGCCGAGCCGGATGTGGGCCTCGACCGCCTCGTTGAACTTCGCGGTCTGGAAAGACTTGACGGCGGACACCGCCTCGGCGGGCGCGTAGTCGCGCTCCTTGTCCACCTGCTCGCGCAGCTCCCGGTACCGCTTCCCTCTTTTCACGTGACATCCACTCCCATCGAGCGCGCCGTGCCCTCAATGATCTTCATCGCCTGGTCCACGTCGTTTGCGTTCAGGTCGGGCATCTTGGTCTCGGCGATCTTACGCACCTGGGCGCGGGAGATCGTGCCGACCTTCTCGCGGTTCGGCTCACCGGAGCCCTTCTCGACACCGATCGCCTGCCGGATCAGGACCGCGGCGGGCGGCGTCTTCGTGATGAAGGTGAACGAGCGGTCCTCGTAGACCGTGATCTCGACCGGAATGATGGTGCCGGCGTCCTGCTGGGTCTGGGCATTGAAGGCCTTGCAGAACTCCATGATGTTGACGCCGTGCTGACCGAGTGCAGGACCGACCGGAGGCGCGGGATTCGCCGCCCCGGCAGGAATCTGGAGCTTGATCATGGTGAGGACTTTGCGAGCCATCCTGCTTCCTAGATCTTCTTAACCTGGTCGTATCCAACCTCAACCGGCGTCTCGCGACCGAAGATGGATACCAGGACCTTGAGCTTCGCGGCGTCCTCGTTGATCTCGGCGATCTCGCCGGAGAAGTCGGACAGCGGCCCGGAGATCACCTTGACGGACTCGCCGATCTGGAACTGCGCGCGGGTGCGCGGGCGCTCCGCGGTCTCCCGGTGCAGCAGTCGATCGACCTCGGGCTTGGAGAGCGGCACGGGCTTGTCCCGCTGGCCCACGAAACCCGTCACGCCCGGAGTGTTCTTGACCAGCGTCCAGGTGTCGTCGTTCATCTCCATGTTGACGAGGACGTAGCCGGGCATCGTGCGCTTCTCGCTCTGCACCTTCTGCCCGTTCTTCATCTCCGAGACCATCTCGGTCGGCACGACCACCTGGCGGATGTTCGACGTCTGCTCCATCGTCGACACGCGGTGCTCGATGTTGTGCTTGACCTTGTTCTCGTGTCCGGAATAAGTGTTTATGACATACCAGCGAAACATCAGCGACCCCTCACAGGTACCAGCGGATGAGCTTGTTGAAGGCCCAGTCCCAGACGCCGAGATAGAGACCCGCGATCAGGCAAAAGACGATGACGACTGCGGTCGCCTGTGTGAGCTGGTTGCGGTTCGGCCACTGGACACGGCGCAGCTCGGCAACCATCTGTATGAAGAAGTTGACGACGCGACCGCGGCGCCGCGGTTCCTTCGGACGAGCTGCCTCGCGCGCAGAAGGCCGGCCCTTCTCGCGTGTTGTCTCCGCCTTTGCACGTTGCTCGGCTTCGCGCGCCTCTCGACGCTCACGACGTTCGCGACGGGTGGGCTTTGCCGGCGCGCTGTCCTGCAGCGGCGGCTCCACCTCGCCGGTTGTCTCGACCTCGGCCGCCTCCGCGGCTTCCACAGCGGCAGCGTGGCGTGCGACCTCTGCGCCCGCGCCAACTTCCAAGTCCTGCGCCTCGGCGAGCTCGGCTGCAGCCTCTAGCTGCGCCTCCTCGACCTCCGCCACGGCGTCATCAGTCGCTTGCGCGGTGCGCTCGTCGATTTCGGCCGCGGGTTGCGAACGCTCGCCCGACTTGCGCTCCTGCTCGAGTCGCTTCGCCTTGCGCTGCTTGGCCTTCTGTCGGGTGCGTGCCATTCAGGTCGACGCGCTCAGCGCGTCTCTTTATGAGGAGTGTGGCGGCCGCACCAGCGGCAGAACTTGCGCAGCTCGACCCGCTCCGGGTCGTTGCGCCGGTTCTTATTGGTCTGATAATTGCGGCGCTTGCACTCTTCGCAAGCGAGCGTAACGGCGATTCGAACGTCTCCGCGAGCCATCGATTCAGTAAGTGGGTTCGGGTCGGCCGAGCCTTCGGACAGGATAGCCCGGCGTCCACCGTCAAAGTACGGCGGGCGCCGCGGGTTCTCGGCAGAAAAACACCGCGCCCCGCGAGCGCGGTAGGCACAAGGATAGCGACTGACCCATGGCCCAGGAATGGACGTCTCGAGCCGGCGGGCGGCAGCTCAACCGCGTGGGAGCGAGAAACGGCCGGCCCGGGGACCGCCGGTTTCGATGCCTCGATTCGCGGCCTGGATCCAGGGACTCCGAGGGCAACGCTCTGTTCCGATGGTGGCGGGCCGGCTCCCGGTCCGGTCACATTCGCAGACGGTGAGCGGGCCGCGCTGCTCGCCCGATGAGCCCTGAGTGGCCTACGGGTTGTTCAGGCAGACGGCGTAGACGGTGAAGGCTACGTTCGAGTGGCCCATCCAGCCATCGGGCGTTTGGCCGCTGGTCGAAGGAGTATTGGTGTTCCCGGTGACAGGTGCTGTCCGCTGCACTTCCTGGTTGTTACCGGTAGCAGTGGTGACGTAAGCGCCGCCGCCGGTCGCGACGTCGCCCGAGTCGCAGTTGACGTGAGCGTCAGCGTTCGCGCCGCCGGAGGCCAGCCTGACGTATGTGGTGCCAGGACCGGTCGCGCCAGTCGCTCCAGTCGCTCCAGTTGGTCCAGTACCTCCGGTCGCGCCGGTGCCGGTCGCACCCGTGGCACCAGTTGCACCAGTTGCACCGGTGTCGCCCGTCGCCCCGGTGGCACCGGTCGGACCGGTCGGGCCGGTCGGGCCCGTCGCGCCGGTCGCGTCCGTTCCCGTTGCGCCGGTTGCGCCGGTGTCGCCGGTTGCACCGGTTGCGCCAGTTGCACCGGTCGGGCCGCTCGGGCCGCTTGGACCAGTGGCGCCAGTGGCTCCGGTTGCGCCGGTGTCGCCGGTTGCGCCAGTAGCTCCAGTGTCACCGGTGGCTCCGGTTGCGCCAGTCGGACCAGTGGGGCCGGTCGGGCCAGTGTCGCCGGTGGCGCCCGTGTCGCCAGTCGAACCAGTTGAGCCAGTTGCGCCGGTGTCCCCCGTCGCGCCGGTCGAGCCCGTGTCGCCGGTCGCGCCGGTTGCTCCCGTCGCGCCTGTTGCCCCGGTCGGACCTGTAGGACCGGTCGGGCCGGTGTCACCGGTTGCGCCGGTGGCGCCCGTGTCGCCAGTCGAACCAGTTGAGCCAGTTGCGCCGGTGTCCCCTGTCGCGCCGGTTGCGCCGGTAGAGCCCGTGTCGCCCGTCGCACCTGTCGCGCCCGTCGCGCCTGTTGCCCCGGTCGGACCTGTAGGACCGGTCGGGCCGGTGTCACCGGTTGCGCCAGTCGCGCCCGTGTCGCCGGTGGCCCCAGTTGAACCTGTGTCGCCAGTCGCGCCGGTTGCACCGGTATCGCCCGTCGCACCAGTTGCACCGGTGTCGCCGGTTGCTCCAGTCGCGCCCGTGTCGCCGGTGGCGCCCGTGTCACCCGTGGAGCCGGTAGCTCCGGTTGCGCCAGTGGCTCCCGTCGGGCCGGACGGACCGGTCGGGCCCGTTGCGCCCGTAGCTCCTGTTGTGCCGGTGTCGCCGGTGGCTCCGGTGTCGCCGGTGGCACCCGTGTCGCCGGTTGCGCCAGTCGCGCCCGTGTCGCCGGTGGCCCCAGTTGAACCTGTGTCGCCCGTCGCGCCGGTTGCACCGGTGTCGCCCGTTGCTCCGGTCGCGCCCGTGGCGCCCGTGTCGCCAGTCGAACCAGTTGAGCCAGTTGCGCCGGTGTCCCCTGTCGCGCCGGTTGCGCCGGTAGAGCCCGTGTCGCCGGTCGCACCTGTCGCGCCCGTCGCGCCTGTTGCCCCGGTCGGACCTGTAGGACCGGTCGGGCCGGTGTCACCGGTTGCGCCAGTCGCGCCCGTGTCGCCGGTGGAGCCGGTAGCTCCGGTTGCGCCAGTCGCTCCGGTCGGGCCAGACGGCCCCGTGGGGCCCGTTGCTCCGGTGGCGCCCGTGTCGCCGGTGGCCCCGGTCGCTCCGGTGTCGCCCGTTGCGCCGGTGGCGCCCGTGTCGCCGGTGGCGCCAGTTAAACCTGTGTCGCCCGTCGCACCAGTTGCGCCGGTGTCCCCGGTTGCTCCAGTGTCGCCCGTTGCGCCGGTGTCGCCGGTGGCCCCAGTTGAACCTGTGTCGCCCGTCGCGCCGGTTGCACCGGTGTCGCCGGTTGCTCCAGTCGCGCCCGTGTCGCCGGTGGCGCCCGTGGCTCCGGTATCACCCGTGGAGCCGGTCGCTCCGGTTGCGCCCGTCGCTCCGGTCGGGCCGGACGGCCCCGTCGGGCCCGTGGCTCCCGTTGCGCCCGTGTCGCCGGTGGCTCCGGTCGAACCGGTGTCGCCGGTGGCTCCGGTCGAACCGGTGTCGCCCGTTGCGCCGGTGTCGCCGGTGGCCCCAGTTGAACCTGTGTCGCCCGTCGCGCCGGTTGCACCGGTGTCGCCAGTGGCGCCGGTGTCTCCGGTCGCCCCCGTTCCGCCGGTGGCTCCGGTTGCGCCCGTAGCTCCCGTGTCGCCGGTCGCACCTGTTGCGCCCGTGTTGCCGGTCGCGCCTGTCACACCGCCGATTCCGATGATGCTTTCACCAGTCGCGCCAGTTGCACCCGTCGCGCCAGTCGCGCCGGTCGCGCCGGTTGGGCCCGACGGACCGGTTGGGCCGGTTGCTCCGGTCGCCCCGGTGTCGCCGGTGGCGCCCGTCGCACCTGTGTCACCGGTTGCTCCCGTTACCCCGGTCGGTCCAGTGGGACCGGTCGGGCCGGTGTCACCCGTGGCGCCGGTTGCGCCCGTGTCGCCAGTTGAGCCAGTTGAGCCAGTTGAGCCGGTGGCGCCGGCGTCGCCCGTGGACCCCGTCGTTCCCGTGGCGCCCGTCGTGCCGGTTGCACCTGTGCCGCCGGTCGTGCCGGTCGCTCCGGTGCTCCCTGTCGAGCCGGTCGCTCCTGTGCTCCCTGGCGTGCCGGTAGCACCCGTGTTGCCGGTCGCACCGGTGGCACCCGTTGCGCCCTTCGCGCCGGTCGGGCCGCTCGGGCCCGTCGGCCCGGTGGCACCCGTTGCGCCCTTCGCGCCGGTCGGACCGGTTGCGCCGGTCGGCCCGGACGGGCCGCTTGGCCCGACCGAGTTCCAGGTGACAAGGTTCTCGTTCTTTGCGCAGCTGTTGGAGCTGCTGTGCGGTGACAGAATTCGCGCTTGGCCTGAGGTCTTGTCAACGCAAGCGCGGATCGTCGCACCCGCAGCCAACCCGGGGTTGATGGCGCATCCCAGCACCGCCACCACAAGGGTTGCGAGCATGAGTGCTCTGCCTGCCAAGAAGTCCGTGCGCGAATCCATTGCGCGAGTCCCGTTCGTGGACGAGGGGTTGCGGTGCCTCGAAGGCCCAGCTGCCCCATCGCTATACGTCCCTTGAGAGTGCCCCCTACCTAAGTCCGTTTCCGTACGGCTAGTGGGGCGAGGCTAACACGGTCCTGCTCGAAAATGCAAGCCCCAATTTGCGGGATTTTCGCCGGCCCGGCGGTGCTCCTCAAACCGGCAGACTCTCCCTGCACGCTCTGTATCCTCCCGCCTCGGCTGGGGGCTGCCAGGACTAATGTCAGGACTGGCGGCGCCGATAACGAACCCCTGTATGGCAGCTTCAAACGACATAGCCGGCACGATTACCCGTAACAGGCGCTTCCGGCTCGGCGCGATCATCGCCGTAGCCATAGCGATCGGCTTCCTCGCCTGGCTGATCCTCAAGGACGGCGACGACAACAAGTCCAGCGAAAGCGCAGGCGGTGGGCCAACCGCCGCATCGGTCTCTCAGCTGCGTGGGCTGACCACTTCCGCCGGGCACCCCGTCTACTGGGCGGGAGCGCGGAGCGGCGACACCGCCACATACGAGCTCAGTCAGACGTCGAATGGCAACATCTACATCCGCTACCTGCCGGAGGGCATCGGAGTCGGTGTGCCGCGACCGGACTACCTGACGGTGGGCACTTACCCCTTCAAGAACGCCATCAAAGCGCTGAAGCGCCTCTCGAGAAAGCAGGGCACCGTGACCCGGCAGCTCAAGGGCGGCGGTCTGGCGGTGGCGAACGCTCCGGGCGCCCAGAACATCTACTTCGCTTACCCGGGAGATGACGTTCAGGTCGAGGTCTTCCATCCGACTGCGGGACGGGCAATGCAGCTCGTTACTTCGGGACGCGTAGTCCCGGTCGGCTGACAGCCGCCCGCCTCGCGGGTGGGCGCTCTAGTCCCAATGGTGGGCAATGAGCCTCTTCGTTAGCTGGATCGTCTTCCCCCTGTTGCTGACGGTCCTCGCCCTGGGGTGTGGGCTGCTGCTGGAGGAGGTTGCCGGCATCCGTCTTCCCGGCCTGCTGGTCGTGCCTGCGGGTCTGGCGGTGGTGTTCGTGATCACCCACTTCGCGACCGCGACGGACGCTACGGCAGAGCTGGCAGCGCCCGCGGTGCTCGCCGCCTGTATAGCGGGGATCGCGCTGAGCCCACCCTGGCAACGGGGCGGCACCATCGACCGCTGGGCGGTTGGTTTGGGGGTCGGCACGCTCGCCGTGTTCTCGTTGCCGGTCGTGCTCTCGGGCGACGCCACCTTCACCGGCTACATCAAGCTCGACGACACGGCGACCTGGCTCGCCATCACCGACCAGCTGATGGAGCATGGCCGCCAGGTAAAGGGACTGGCGCCGTCGTCCTACGAGGCGACGGTGCAGATAAACCTCGGCGGCGGCTACCCGTGGGGGGCCTTTCCCGCCCTCGGCCTCGGACATGAGCTGCTCGGAACCGACTCCGCCTGGCTCTTCCAGCCCTACCTGGCCCTGCTCGGTTCGATGCTCGCTGTCTGCCTATATGTAGTGAGCGCCCCGCTCGTGAACTCGCGTCCGCTGCGGGCGCTGGCCGCTTTCATCGCCAGCCAAGCGGCCCTGCTGTTCGGGTACTACCTCTGGGGCGGGATCAAGGAGATGGCAGCGGCCTGGCTGCTGGCTCTCATGGCGGCCCTGATCACCCCACTCCTGCGAGATGCCTCGGCGCGCGATCTCCTGTCCTCGGTCCGGGCGCTCATCCCATTCGCGATCACGGCCTCGGCGCTGATCGGCGTCTTGAGCTTCGGCGGGGCCGCATGGCTCGGACCGGTCCTGCTCGCGGCTGCCGTTCTCCTCTATCTCCAGGTCGGCACCAAACGCACCCTGCAGCTGGTCGGCGGATTCCTGGTGGTGGGATTCGTCGTGGCGTTTCCGTCGGTGCTGACGGCGACCACGTTCCTCAGCCCGTCGAGCGGGACCCTCACCAGCGCGACGGACCTGGGCAACCTGTTCGAGCCGCTCAAGTTCGTGCAGGTCTTCGGCATCTGGCCGAACCCGGACTTCCGTCACGAGCCGGACAGCCTCGACGTCACGTACGTGCTGATCGTCGTCGTCATCGCGATGGCAGGCGTCGGGGTCAGGTACGCGTGGCAGCGCAAGGCGTGGTCCTTCCTGATCTACGTCGGCGCAGCGCTGATCGGAGGGTTCGCGATCTTCCAGTTCGCATCGCCGTGGGTCGGGGCCAAGGGGCTCGCCACCGCCTCGCCCGCGTTCCTGTTCGCCGCGCTCGTCGCCGCCTTCGCGATGTTCGAGCGAGGCCGTCGCACAGAGGGCGCGCTGGCCGCGGTCGCCATCATCGCCGGAGTCGCATGGTCCAACGTGCTCGCATACCAGGGCGTCACGATCGCTCCCCGCGATCGCCTTCACGAGCTGGAGCAGATCGCCGACACCATCCAGGGTGAGGGACCGACCCTCATGACCGAATACGAGCCGTACGGCGTGAGGCACTTCCTGCGCAAGGCTGACCCCGAAGGCGCCTCGGAGCTGCGCAGGCGGCAGATACCCCTCAGAAGCGGACAGCAACTCGGCAAGATCGGATACGCGGACATCGACGAGTTCCAGCTCGATGCGGTGCTGACCTACCGCACGCTCGTGCTGCGCCGCTCGCCCGTCTCGAGCAGGCCGCCGGCCCCGTACAACCTCGTCAGCACCGGGAGGTATTACGAGGTCTGGCAACGACCCGACCCGCTGGGTGCGAGGCTCATCGACCACCTTCCGCTCGGCCAGAACACCGATCCAACTTCAGTGCCCGGCTGCGCGGCGATCGAGGATCTCGCTCGGGCGGCCGGACCGAACGGCATGGTCGCAGCCGTGGACGGGACCTCCCCGATCGTCCTGCCACTCCCCACTACGAGCCACCCGCCGGACTGGACACCGGGAGAGGGAGGCCAGATCACCCCAACCGGCCCCGGCACGCTCCAGACGTCGGTGCAGATCCCCAAGCAGGGGATGTGGGGCATCTGGCTGGCTGGATCCTTCCGAGACGAGCTCGAGCTGCTGGTCGACGGTCGGCGCGTCTCGGACCTGAGGCACCAGCTGAGCCACAGCGGCCCATACACGCCGCTCGCCTCCGTTCCGCTCACGCAGGGGGAGCATTCGCTCGCGCTCCGCTACAAGGACAAAGACCTTCATCCCGGCAGCGGCGGCGATCCATTCCAGTTCGGCCCGCTTGCGCTCAATCTGGTGGACTCGAGTAGGCCCGGCCCAACGGTCGGGCGCCCGGACGGATCGAAGACCGCGGTGAGCAATGCGGGACACCTGGCTCCGATCAAGAGCAGGCCGATCACGTACGTGCGGCCGGCTGAAGCGCGCTCGCTCTGCGGCCGACGACTCGACTGGGTCGAGGCGATCGCGCGGTAACGCGCGCCCCTGGGCATGGCGGCTGGTCCGAGCGTAGAGCCGGGAGGCCGCCTCGCGCGCAGCGCCCTCGTGACGGCGGCGTCCATCGTCGCGACGATGGGCATCGGCGCTCTTCTGGCAGTGCTCGTGCTCGTGCGCTTCGGCAAGGATGCCGAGACGGACGGCTTCTTCGCCGCCTACGGCGTTTACGGGGTTCTGCTCACCTTCGCTCAGAGCCTGCGCGCGAGCGTCGTCGCACGGCTGGTCGAGGACCCGTCCCCCTTTGCAAGCCTCGACCGCTTCCTACGCGCGGGCCTGCTCGTGACGGCGTGCGCCGCGGTGCCCCTGGTCGTGCTCGGCGGACCGCTGGCCGGCGTCCTGACTGGCGACCTCGGCGCGAACGCGCGCGACACTGCCCGCGAAGCCCTGGCGCTGCTGTGGGTGGCGGCGGGTGCGCATGTGATCGCCGCCCTCGGCGCAGCCGCCCTCGGCGCGCGCGGGGATTTCGCATATCCCGGGCTCGCCTACGTGGGCGGTGGCGCGCTTGCGATCGTGCTCCTGCTGGCTCTCGCCGATCCGATCGGAATCACCGCCGTCGCGGTCGGGCTTGCCGCGGGCGCGCTGTTCACAGGCGGCTGCATGCTCTGGCGCCTTGCCCAGGCCGGCTACCGGCCGAGCTTTGCGATGCTCGAGCGGGCGCGGGGTCAGACAGTGCGCGCCGCGGGAATGATGGTCGCGGGTTCCGGCGGGATGCTGACGATCCAGCTCATGTACACGATCAGCCTCGCCTTCGCCGCACGCCTGGAGGAAGGGGCGGTGACTCTATATACATACGCGTTCTTCGCGGCCGCCGTTCCGGCCGGCGCGATATCCAGCACGGCAGCCTTCGTGCTCGCCGCGCCGCTCGCGCGCACCTGGGACGGCCGCCCACGCACGCTCGAGCCCCACATGGTCGCCGTCTACCGCCTCGGAGCGACGCTCGCCGTGCTGTTGCTGGCGCTTGTCGCGCTGGTCGGCAAGGACGTCCTGGACCTGGTGGTCGGCGGATCGCTCGACAGCGGCGACGCGAGCACGATCGTAACCACGTTCCTGGCGCTCGCGGGAGTGCTACTTGCGAGCACGGCCCTGCCGGTGCCGCTGCTGGCGGCCTTCGCGAACGCCCGTTACTGGGCTGTGGCCGCGCTCGCGGTCGTGGCCTTGCTCGCCCATGCCGGCGCGAGTGCCCTCGCCGAGGGCGCGGGCACGCTCGAAGCGCTCGGCATCGCCGCCTCGTTCAGCGCGACCCTCTTCCTGGTCCTGATCTGCGCGCTCACGTGGAGGCGCGAGCTCCCGCGGTTGCTCGCCCTGCTGGGGCGCGAGCTCGTTCCCCCGGTCCTGCTCGCCGCGGCGACCTTCGGGCCGCCCGCGCTGGTGGCGCTAGCCCTGCCGGCGCCGGCCACGCGGGCGCTGGCCGCGGTCGCCGGCAGTTTCGCCTTCCTCGCGGCGCTGCGCGTCCGGCTGCCGGAGCACCATGAACTGCTAATGCGTCTAGTCCGCCCCCGCTCCGGTGGCGGCGCCCCGGCCCTCTAGCTACTCTGGCTGGCGACCATGGTGATCCACTCGATGACCACGCTGCGAAAGCTGGCCATCGTCCCTGCATACAACGAGCAGGGATCGATCACGCATGTGGTCTCCACGCTCCACGCGCGGGCGCCCGACTTCGACGTCCTGGTCGTGGACGACGGGTCAACGGACTGGACCGGCACGCTCGCCGAGCAAGCCGGCGCCAGCGTGATCAGGCACCCGTTCAATCTCGGCATCGGAGGCGCGATGCAAAGCGGCTTCAAGTACGCCCTGCGGCACGGCTACGACGTAGCCGTCCAGGTGGACGGCGACGGCCAGCACGATCCCGCCTACCTCGGCGCGATGCTGGACAACCTCACCGACGCGAACGTGGACATGGTGTGCGGGACGCGCTTCCTGGAGGAGGCCGGCTACCGGGTGCCCCTTCACCGCCGCATGGGGATCGTGATCTTCGCGGTCATCCTGTCGACGGTCGTGCGCCAGAAGGTGACAGACCCGACCTCGGGCTTTCGCATGGTGGGGCGGCGCGGAATCGAGTTGTTCGCGCGTGACTATCCCCACGACTACCCCGAAGTCGAGGCGCTGGTCATGATGCACGCCCACCGCCTGGAGATGCGCGAACTTCCGGTGCGCATGGCCGAGCGGTTCAGTGGCCGCTCCTCGATCACGAACACTTTGAGCGCCTATTACATGGTGAAGGTGCTGCTGGCGGTCCTGGTCAACCTCTCGCGCAGGCGTCCCGCCATCGAGCCGGGCTCTCCGGCGCCCGTCAGCGCCCAGCGCGGAATCTAGGACCGGTAATGGACCGCATACAGATAGTCGCCGTGATCGTCACGCTATCGCTGTTCCTGGGCGTGTTCGAGCTCGTGCGCCGCCGGCGCCTGATGGAGCGCTACGCCCTGCTGTGGCTTCTCAGCAGCAGCGTCTTGCTGCTGCTGGCGGCCTGGTCCGGCCTGCTCGAGAAGGTCGCGGACCTGGCCGGTGTCGCGGTCCCCTCCAACGCCCTGTTCGTGGTCGGCTTTGCCTTCGTGCTCGTGCTCCTCCTCCACTTCTCGCTCGCCATCTCGCGCCTGTCGGACGAGACCAAGGTGCTCGCCCAGCAGGTCGCCAGGCTGGATCAGGAGCTGCGCGACGCAAGGCGCGAGACGGCCTCGGTCGAGGAAGCGGGTGCCGAGCCCGAGCCGGAGCCTGTCACCCGCAGCAGGGCGAGCACGCACCACCAGTAGAGGCGAAGCGCGGCGCCAAGCCCGGGCAGCTTGCGGGCCGGCCCCAGGTAGGGCGAGGAAAGGGCCGGCGTGAGACCGCCGGCGAACTCGTATGCGCTGATCCGGCGCCCGGCCTGGATGGCGCGCCGCTCGCGCAGAAGCCGTGGCAGGGCCCGCACGGTGTCCGCCCACGCGAGCAGCTTCTGGCCGAACCAGCCGCCGCTCAGGGAGATCGCGACCAGCGCCAGCTCGGTCATGAGCAGCGCCGGCGCCACCAGCACCAGCACGGCGGCTGGGTACGTGCGCAGCACGGTGGCCCACCGGTTTCGCTCCAGCAGCCGCCACTTGAGCCCGCCCTTGCGGAACTCGTAGGCGTGATCGACCCGTGCGCCGGGCTCGATCCCGAGCCGGCCGCCGTCCAGGCGCAGGCGCAGGGAGAGATCGAGGTCCTCTGCGTACATGAAGTAAGGCAGCGAAAACCCGCCCTGGCGCTGCCAGGTGCGCCGTGGCAGCGCGAAGCACGCGCCTGACACGACCGCCACCTCCGCGGGGCCCGATGGCGCCGTGGCCACGGGCTCGCCGGCACCGCCCGCCCACGAGATGCCCGTGAAGTGGACGATGCCGCCGCGGCTGTTCACCAGGCGGCCGCCGTCCGCGGTCACGAGCCCCATCCACGCGTCCCAGCCGCGGTCCCTGCTCGCGGGGAGGCGGATCGCGCGGCTGAAGCCCGGCGCAGGCATCGCGTCGGGGTTCAGGAACACGAGCAGCTCGCCGCCGGCCACGGCCGCCCCGGCGTTACAGGCGGAGGCGAATCCCTCGTTCGCGGCGTTCTCGACCACGACCGCCTCGGGGGCGAGTGAGCGCACGGCCGCAAGCGTGCCGTCCTGCGAGGCGTTGTCCACCACGATCAGCTCGTCCCCGGGCTCGAGCTGGGCGACGAGCGCGGGCACCGTTTCACGAACCGCGTCCTCGCTGTTGAAGGTCACGATGACGACCGAGAGGGGGACCGGGTCCGAGGTCGTCACAGCCGGGCGATAATAGCTTCCGCCGACCATGACGCTGGCCGCCTGCTGGCTCCTCCTACCCCTCACTCTCGGCCTCGCCTCGCTCGGCTGCGGGATCGTGCTCGAACGGGCTGCGGCCGTTCGCATTCCCGGCACGCTGGTCGCGCCGGCCGGGCTCGCGGTCGTGATCGCGATATCCGGCTTCACGACCGCGTTCGACGCGACCGCGGAGCTGACCACCCCGCTCGTATGCGTGCTGGCTGCGCTCGGGCTCGTGCTCTTGGCGCGCGGGCCCTCGCCCCCGATCGACGGCTGGGCGCTCGGGGCGGCAGCGGGCGCATACGTCGCGTTCGCGCTGCCGGTCGTGGCCTCGGGCCAGGCTACCTTCGCCGGCTACATCAAGCTGGACGACACCGCCACCTGGCTGGCAATCAGCGACCACGTCCTCCAGCACGGGCGCAACGTGAGCGATCTGCCGCCCTCGACATACGAGGCCACGCTCGCGAGCTACGTGGGCAACGGCTACCCGGTTGGCTCCTTCGTGCCGCTGGCGCTAGCGCACTCACTGATCGGTCAGGACGGCGCCTGGCTCTTCCAGCCACTGATGGCCTTCTACGGAGCGATGCTCGCCCTCACGCTGTACGCGGTCGCGGCGCCACTCGTCCCCTCCGCCCGCATCCGCGCTCTGGTCGCGTTCGTGGCGAGCCAGCCCGCGTTGCTGTTCGCCTACTCGCTGTGGGGCGGGCTGAAGGAGGTCGCGCTCGCGTGGTTGATCGCTCTCGTCGCGGTCCTCCTGGCACGGACCATGGGAGGCGTGCGACCGCGGGCACTGCTGCTCCCTGCCGTTGCGATTGCGGCGCTGCTCACGGTCGCAAGTGCGGCCGCCGCAGCATGGATCCTCGCGCCCGCGCTCCTGATCCTGGCCGTCTGGGCACGCAGGCCCGGGTTGCGCACCGCGACTGTACGCGCCCTGGCGCTGATCGGCGTGACGGCGCTAGTGGCTGCGCCCGCGCTCCTGCTCGCCGGGAGCTTTCTCTCAGACGCAGGCGTGCAGACGCTCACCGGCGACACAGAGCTCGGCAACCTCGCCGGGCCGCTCGATCCGATCCAGGCGCTCGGAGTGTGGCCCGCGGGCGATTTCCGCTTCGACCCGGAGAGCAAGCCCGTGACTTACGTGCTTGCCGGCATTGTTGCCCTCTGCGCAGCGGTGGCGCTCGTCATCGCCTGGCGGCGCCGCGCCTGGGCGCTCGTGCTGTTCGTCGCGGGCGCGGCGGGCGGCTGCGCCGGGATCGCCGCCTTCGGCTCGCCGTGGGTTGACGCGAAGGCTTTTGCCGTCGCCTCCGCGGCTCCGGTGCTGGCCGCGATGGTCGGGGCAGCCCTCGCCTGGAACGGCGGCAGGCGTGTGGTCGGCTCGTTGCTGACTCTGGCGATCGTGGGCGGCGTCGTGTGGTCGAACGCCCTCGCCTACGGGGAGGTCAATCTCGCTCCGCGCGAGCGCCTCGCCGAGCTCGAGCGCATCGGCGAGCACTTCAGCGGCCGCGGACCGACCCTGATGACCGAGTACGAGCCCTACGGCGTGCGCCATTTCCTGCGCGACATGGATGCAGAGGGAGCGTCCGAGTTCCACCGGCGCCAGATCCTGCTGAGAAACGGCCGCTCGCTCGCGAAGCTCGAGTTCGCCGACATCGACGAGTTCAGGCTCGACACGATCCTCACCTACCGCACGCTCGTCCTGAGGCGCTCACCCGTCGCCAGCCGGCCGCCGTCGATCTACCGCCTCGTGGATCGCGGCCGCTATTACGACGTCTGGCAACGCCCGGAGCCCACCCCGCGCGGTGCGATCCTCGCCCATCTCCCGCTCGGCGAGCGCGACAGGCCTGCCGAGGCAGCTCGCTGCGCGACGGTCCGCCGGCTGGCCCGGCTGGCAGGCCCGGGTGGGGCGATCGTGGCGGCCCCGCGCACGGACCCGAGCGTGCGCAATCTCGGGAACGCCACCCGCTCGCCGTCGTGGGCGCGGCTCGCCGGGGATCCGCGTGTCGTCGTGCCGCTCCGTGGCGCCACGCTCACGACGTCCCTCGCGGTCCCGCGGGCGGGCGATTACCGCGCGTGGGTGGGCGGAGCCTTCCGCCGGCTCATCGAGCTCGAGCTCGACGGCGTGCGGATCGCGTCAAGGAGGCACCGCCTGAGCCATGCAAATCAGTTCGAGCCGATGGGGTCGGCTCGGCTAGCCGCCGGTCCCCATGTCCTCACCCTCAGGTACGGCGACCGCGACCTACGTCCCGGCAGCCGCGGTGCGCCCTTCCCCATCGGCCCACTCGCACTCGGTCCTGTCACGGACCCGGGCCTTCTGAGCGTGTCGCCCGGCAATGCACGCTCACTTTGCGGACGTAGCTTCGACTGGCTCGAAGTTACGCGGTGACATGGCGCCGGCAACGGCCTGTCCAGGCCGGTGCATTGCCCTGCAGATCGTGGGTTGACGCGGTGCTTTCCGCGTTGCAATGCTGACAACACTGTTCAAGCACCACGCGCACCGGCAACCACGCGGAAAGTTCCGGAACATCACGCGTTTTTTCCGCGTCATCGATGCGACGCGACGCTCGGTTGTCCCAGGGAGGTCGCATCGAGGTGTAACCGCTTCGTCGCGTGACCCGCGGGCGACGCGTACCGCCTAAATCCTGCGCGCATTCGGCTTATTGCAAGTCGTCTTGCATTTCGCCCTACGCACGTTTGGGACCTTGTCAGCGTGGTTCGCGCGAGTTACAGTCGCCGACGCTTCGAGGGTTCTGGGTCCCTCAACACGGAAGTTCTCGTCCCCGCGAATACAGACGGAGACCCACGAGTTGTCGTTCCATGACCCAGCGCTCCTAGGGACACGGCCTTACCGGCCGGCCCGCCTCACAACAAGTTTGCTGCGCACGATCGCGGTTGCGTGTCTTGCGCTCGGCCTCGCGCTCGCTTTCTGGGCGCCGGGAGCCCGGGCGGACGGAGCGTCACCGGGTTCAGTCATGGACACGCCGACCGTCGAATCGGGAGGCGCACCGCAGCTCGATCCCCCGAGCGGCGGGGCGGGCACGGTCGACCCGCAACCGCAGGACGGCGGCTCCGGCGGCGGGGGCGGCGGCTCGTCCGATCCGCAACCGCAGGACAGCGGATCCGGCGGCGGTGGCGGTACGCCCGACCCGCAACCGCAGGACGGCGGTTCCGGCGGTGGCGGCGCACCCGATCCGCAACCGCAGGACAGTGGGGCCGGCGGCGGTGGCGGCGCACCCGATCCGCGACCGCAGGACGGCGGGTCCGGCGCAGGTGGCGGCGGTGGCTCACCCGATCCCCAACCGCAGGACAGTGGGTCCGGCGGCAATGGTGGCTCACCTGATCCGCTGCCCCAGGACGGTGGGACCAGCGGCGGGGGCTCGCCCGATGCCCAACACGAGGCGACCGTCGAAGCACTGTCCACGCTTCTCATGCCAACGACGGAAGCCGCCGCGGCACCGATCCTCAATCCGCTCAACGCGCTCACGACGCCCGAGCTCATACCGACCTCGGCCCTGCTCGACGACACCTTCGACATCTTTGACCTGGCACCCGTCACCGAGTTTGGAAACGGCGGGGCGAGCGGTCTTCTCATGCGCGCCCTGTCATGCGGCTGCTATGTGGGCTCCCGCGGTCTGATGATCGGCCCAGGCGGCGCGTCCAGCCGAATGCATCAAAGCGGAGAGCAACCGCCAGACCTTGCGAAGGCATCAGCGCCCACCGGGCCCGGATCAGGAGGGCCCACAGGCCATCTCTTCGGCGTGTTCGGCGGCGGCGCAGGCGCCGCTGCTGGGTTCGTACTTCTGAGCGCCTTCGCCGTGCTCACAGGGGCGCTGCGGCGCCGTGAGCTGACTTTCGATCTTCAGCTTCCGACGGCTAGGTGGTGGCCGTCGGCGTACGTCCCTCCGATCGAATCGCCTGGTTAAGCCGTAGCCGGCATCTGACCAGGGCCGTGTCCGGGGGCCCCAATCGCCCGGCACACACTCGATTCAGGAGGATTCGCAGTGAAAGAGAAATTCGCGCTCGTGGTGAGCATCATCGCCCTTGCGCTTGCAGCGGGACCGGTGGCTGCGCAGGCCCAGGTTGGACCTGGGGCTGGCGACGAAGTCACGCAGAACCAGCCCGCTGACAACACGAACAGCTCCGATCAGACGGCTGATGCGGATGCCACGACCGAGCAGTCGAATTCGGTCGAGACAGGCTCCGAGGCGGACTGTGAGCGGTGCCTGAATGGCAACGTTGACCAGTCCGGATCGGCCACGACGGAGTCCACTGCCGGCAACGGCAATAGCACCACCCAAAGCAACGCTCAGGACCAGACCGCAGGGGGCGGAGACGCCGCCGGGGGCGGTTCTGGCGACGAGATCGAGCAGAACCAGGAAGCAAGCAACAGCAACGAGACGGACCAGTCCGCCGAGTCCGAGGCCTCGACTGAGCAGGAGAACAGCATCGAGGTAGGCGACGAGGCCGACTGCGAGCGGTGCCTGAACGGCAGCGCGAATCAGACCAGCCAAGGGACCACCAACTCCATCGCTGGCAACGAGAACACCACCACGCAGGAGAACGGGCAGACCCAGTCGGCCGGAGGAGGCTCCGCCGACGGAGCCGGCGCCGGCGACGAGGTCAACCAGGACCAGGAGGCCTCGAACTACAACGAGACCGACCAGTCCGCGGAGTCCGAGGCCTCGACTGAGCAGGAGAACAGCATCGAGGGCGGCGAGGAAGCCGACTGCGAGCGGTGCCTGAACGGCGAAGCCGGTCAGACCAACGAGGCGAGGACGGTCTCTGACACCCTCAACGACAACGGGACCACGCAGTCCAGCGAGCAGACCCAGGCAGGCGGCGGCGGCAGTGCCGGCGGCGCGGGCGCTGGGGATGACGTTGAGCAGGACCAGGAAGCCACCAACAGCAACGAGACCGACCAGTCGGCCGAGGCCGACGCCACTTCCGACCAGGACAACACCACCACCCTGGGCGAAGAGGCCGATTGCGAGCGGTGCCTGAACGGCGACGTGAGCCAGAGCGACTCTGCCTACACACTCGGCAGGGCCGACAATGGCAACACCACCGAGCAGTCGAACGGCCAGGACCAGTCAGTCGCTGGCGGCGATGCCGGTGGCGCCGGAGCGGGCAACGACGTCGAGCAGGACCAGGAGGCCTCGAACTACAACGAGACCGACCAGTCCGCCGACGCCGACGCCACGAACGAGCAGGAGAACTCCGCCACCATCGGTGAGGAGATCGACTGCGAGCGGTGCGTCAACGGCAGCATCACGCAGTCCAACGTCGACATCGACCCCCAGGCGACCGCCACCAACGGCAACGAGACCACCCAGTCGAACGGCCAGAGCCAGTCGACCGGTGGTGGAGACGCCGGCGGCGCAGGTGCGGGCGACGACGTCCAGCAGGACCAGGAGGCGACGAACAGCAACGAGACGGACCAGAACGCTGACGCGGACGCCACCAGCGAGCAGGAGAACACCCTCGAGGTAGGCGAGGACGCCGACTGCGAGCGTTGCTTCAACGGCGACGTGAGCCAGTCCAACTCCGGCTACACGTGGGCAAACGCCGAGAACACCAACGGCACGACCCAGGGCAACACCCAGGATCAGTCGGCCGGCGGCGGCACCAACAGCGGCAACGGCTCAGGCAACGACGTCGAGCAGGACCAGGAGGCCTCGAACTACAACGAGACCGACCAGTCCGCCGACGCCGACGCGACCACGGAGCAGGAGAACTCCTACTACGTGGGTAGCGAGGAAGAGGGAGTCGACTGCGAGCGGTGCTTCAACGGCGACGTGACCCAGGAGAACTCGGCCAGGACGATTGCGAACGCCGAGAACACCAACGGCACGACCCAGGGCAACACCCAGAACCAGTCAGCAGCAGGCGGCACCAACAGCGGAGCCGGCTCGGGCAACGACGTCGAGCAGGACCAGGAGGCCTCGAACTACAACGAGACCGACCAGTCCGCCGACGCAGATGCGACCACGGAGCAGGAGAACACCTACCTAGTGGTCGTCATCGAGTGCGAGCGCTGCTTCAACGGCAACGTCACCCAGGGCAGCACGGGCACGACGGAGGCAAACGCCACGAACGGCAACGAGACCGGTCAGACCAACGAGCAGATCCAGTCAGCCGGAGGCGGCACCAACAGCGGAGCCGGCTCAGGCAACGACGTCGAGCAGGACCAGGAGGCCTCGAACAGCAACGAGACCGACCAGTCCGCCGACGCGGATGCGACCACGAAGCAGGGCAACACGTACATCGTGTACGTGGAGTACTGCAAGCGGTGCTTCAACGGCGACGTCAGCCAGACCAACACGGCGACGACGAACGCCACGGCTGGAAACAACAACAGCACGACGCAGGGCAACACCCAGGGCCAGGGCGGCAGCGACGCAGCCCCGGTCTCGATCAACCAGAACACCACGGCCCCGATCACCGAGACCCGCGTGGTCACGGTCGAGGTCCGTTACGTCACGGTCACGGCGACCTCGAAGGCCGCCAAGGCCAAGAAGGCGACGAAGAAGAACAAGAAGGCCGCCAAGAAGAACAAGCGGTCGAAGTCCAAGGCGAAGTCCCGTCGCGGCGGCAAGCACCGGAAGGCGCTGAAGCGGCACGACGCGGCCATCCGTTAGAGCGATCCAGATGAGCGATCAGATGAGAAACCCCAAGGGAGTGATGCCATAGCAGGGATGGATGTCACGGAGACCGCGCGGCTGGCCAAGAATGGCAATGCCCGTCGGCTCCTTTGTGGAAAGCGAAGACGAGACGCCCAGTACCCAGAATGTGCGTCTCGCAGGATCGGGGCCCGCTGCGGCGGGCCCCGTTCCCTGCCTGGAAACAAATGACAACCCCGGTGCAGGCCGCCGGCAACCACTGGCACGTTCCGTGGTGTCCTGGAATACTGCCGCCGACCCGGGCCGTCCCGGGCCTCGAGATGAGAAGACAGATCGCAGACTGGACATCGTGTGCCTTGGCCATTGCCATCCTGGCCTTCGGGGGCCTGGTGGTGGTCAAGCCGGCCGTGGACAACTGGGACGAGCTCTACCGCGCAAATCCGTTCGCGTCCGGCACCACCACGGAGACCGTAGTGCGGGTCAAGGGTGGCAAACCGGTGGACAGCACCACCAAGACAACGGAGTCCTCCGCCTCGTTCACAGAACGGGTGCTAGGCAACAGCGGCCTGCTGTTCCTGCGCCTCGTGATCGTGGCACTTTCCGCTCTCCTGGCGGCCGCGGTGCTCCATCGGGCGCTCCTGGGTGCCTACGGCCTCAGGGTCGCCCCGAATGCCGCGGCGCCGGCGCCCGCCGCACTGCCCCGGGCGCAGGCGGTGCCGGAACCGGAATCCGAGCCGAAAGCCACATTCGTCGAGCCCGCGCTGACCGCTCCGGAGCTGCCCACTGCCGGATCGGCCCGAAACGGCATGGCGAGCCCCGAAACCGCCGGCGCAAACCTTGCCCCTGCGATCGCCAAGCTCGTGACGTCGAGACGGGAGGAGCTCGGGCTATCCCAGCGCGAGCTGGCGAAACGCGCCGGGCTCAGCCACACGGTGATCTCGCGCATCGAGGGCGGAGAGCACTCGCCCAGCCGCAAGACGCTCGAGCGCCTCGCGGACGTGCTTTCGTAGGCGTCTGCAAGCCGACGGCAGACAGCAGGGCATCTCCCGCCGCACGCCGCAGGTGTCGCTGAACGAGCTCGGGAAGCTCGCCAGGGAAGTGCTGCCGCGCATGTGGAATCCGACCACGAGGCTGTTTTCCCACAAGACCCGGGTCGGGCCGGACCGGTCATACGTGAACGAGCGGTCCAACCCCCTTTACTCGGCCATGGCGCTTGTCGGGCTGCTCGAGGACGAGGCGGCCGGCGGCGAGCCGGCTCCTCCGCTGGTAGGGACTACGCTCGATGCCCTGCACTCGATTCACGCGGTCCGGCCCGAGGCAGCTCTTGGCGGATGCTTGATGTGGGCTGGGGCACTCGCGGGCGACAGGCGTGCGGACGATGTGCTCGCCCGCGCCACCCGAGTCCTGGCGCCGCGCCGAGCGTCGAGTATGGATCTCGGTCTGCTCCTGGCGGGCCTGCTCAAGGTTCACGAGCACGACCGGCGCTCGAGCAGCGAGGCCGCAGCCGCCATACCACCGGTGCGGGACGAGCTCCTGCGCCGCTTCTGCCGTCCGGCGAACCTCTTCCGCAACGTCAGCCGAAGCGAGCCGGCCGGCATCCGCGCCGGTAACCTGACCAGCTTCGCGAGCCAGGCCTATCCGATCCATGGCCTCGCCGAGCTTGCGCGCCTCGAGGGGTCCGTGCGACCGGAGTGTGCGCTGGCAGCCCAGCAGATCATCGACGAGCAAGGACCGCGAGGTCAGTGGTGGTGGCAGTACTCCAGAACGTCCGGCCGGACCATCGAGGGCTACCCCGTGTATTCGGTCCACCAGGACGGGATGGCGTTCATGGCGCTCGGATCTCTGCAAAACCTCGGCCATGCCACGTACGACAAGCCTCTCTGGCTGGGGCTGAAGTGGCTGTTCGGCGAGAACGAGCTCGGCCAGTGCCTGATCGGCCGGGAGCCGCCGATCATCTATCGCTGCATCCAGCGTCGGGGCTCCGACCCCGACGCCAACTTCGGCATGGCGCGCGCCAACCGGATGCGCGCGGCATTGGCCTCGGTCGGCCTCTATCGCGCGGCCGGCACCCGCGCCGGCCCCGGGACGCTCGAGATCCTGCATGAGTGCCGCTCCTACCATCTCGGCTGGCTGCTGTACGCGCGGTCAATCGCAGGCACCTGGTAGCCGAGCAGGCCGGCTGCAGCGGTGACCGCACAGCCGCGGTCCCCCGCTCGCTCGCTCTCGGGGGACGCCGCTCTCCTGGCCTTCGGCCTGCTGATCTCGCAAGGGGCGGTGCTCCTAACCTACGTGGCAGCAGCGCGACTCGTGCCGCAGGCCGAAGTCGGCACGTACCAGCAGCTGTCGCTTGTCTACTCAATCGCGGCTCCGCTGTTCCTCGGCGGCATTCCCGCTGCGCTGTTGTATTTCATGCCCCGCTCCCGCGATCGCCGCGAGATGCAGGACTGGCTGGTCCGCGCATTCGTGCTGCTGGCCGCCTTCGGGCTGGCGTGCTCGCTCCTCGCGGTCGCGCTTCGGTACCCGCTCGCATCGTTGATGAACAACCCGGATCTGGCTCCGGCACTCGTTCTCTACGCCCCGTACATCGGCTTTGCCTTCCTCATCTACTCGGCTCCAAGCGCCCTGATCGCGGCAGGGCGCGCACGCGCCGCCGCGCTCATGAGCGTGCTCGCCGGGGCGAGCACGCTCGCCGGCGTCGTGACGGCTGCGCTCATCTCACCGAATGCGCGCTCTCTGGCGGCCGGCGTGTCCATCGCCGGAGGAGTGACGGCGATCGTGACGTGCGCGATCGTCGCACGCACGATCCCTGTGGCACGGCGATGGCCGGCGGCCGCCACGACGGCGTGGCTTCCCCTCCTCGGCTTCGGACTGCCTATCGCGCTCGGCGGCGTGGCGGCCCGCGTTGGGTATCAGTTCGATCGGGTCGTGGTGGGCGCGAACTTCTCGCCCGAGGAGTTCGCGATCTACGCGCTGGGAGCGATCGAGGTGCCGGTCTCTCTCCTCCTGCAGCAGGCGATCACCAACGTTCTGGCTCCGGCTCTCGCGACGCGTTGGAAGGAAGGCGACGTCGGGGGGCTCATCGCCCTGTGGCGGGAAGCACTGCGCAAGACGACCCTGGTGGTTGCTCCGATGTTCACGTTCCTGATGGTCATGGCCCCGGACCTGGTCCGGGTCGTGTACGGCTCGCAGTACAGCGAGAGCAGCGACATCTTTCGGATCTACCTCCTTTTCCTGCCCCTTCGCATCGCGACGTGGGGGCTGATCCCACAGGCGGCGGGACGAACCAGGATCAATCTCATCGCGGGCTTGCTCATCCTCCCGGTCAACGTCGTCATAGCCCTCATGCTGGTGGGACCTCTGGGCCTGAAGGGTCCGGCCTACGCTGCGCCCGCGGCGGCCCTTGTCGCCACGATCTACTACTTGATCAGAACCCGGGACATCCTGTCCACTGCGGTCCGTGAGCTGCTGCCTGTACGCCACGCCGCCGCATGCTTCGCCGTGACGGCAATCGTCGGCGCGGCGATCGTACCGTTCCAATCACTTGACGTGTCCTCGCTCGTCCGCCTCATCACCAGCTTCTGCCTATTCGGCCCGCTCACGCTGTTCGCGTTTCGCCGTTTAGGGCTGATCAACGATGACGACTGGACGAGGCTTCGGCAGCTCGGGAGGCGCACTCTGGCGTCGCCTGCCAGGCGTCGTTGGCCACGCCATCGGCGCCCAGACCGATCGCTTCCCAACGAGGTCGACGAGTGAGATTTACTACCGCATTCCGGCGGGTCGAGCGGCGCGATCGGGGCGTAATTCGCGACACTGCCGGAGCGCCCGACCGCGGGAAGTACGCTGAAGCTCGCATGATGTCTGTGCTGCAGATCACGAGTCGGATCTGGAAGCGGATTGTCAGGCAACTGCTGTCACCAGCACGGACTCTTGTCCGGGACATCGTTTTCAACTCGTATCGCATCGCTCAAATAGATCGGCGCCAGCGCGTGCTCTGTCTCGGGGACAGCCATGTCGCCGTCATGCGTTACGTCCACCTGGACGGGGTTTTCTTCAACCCCAAGCCCGTATCCGGCGCCACGGCTTCCGGCGTCGTCAATCCCAACAGCAAGACCAGCGCGTACCGGGCCTTTTCCGAGCGGCTGGCGCGAGCCCCCCGGTGGCAGCACGTGCTCGTGCAGCTGGGCGAGGTCGATTGTGGATTCGTCATCTGGCATCGAGCACGGCGGCACGGACTCAGCTCCAGTGATCAGCTCGAGCAGACTCTGGACAGCTACATGCGCTTCATCCGCGAGGTGGCAAAAATGGGATTCAGGTCAGTGTCGGTGCTCAGCGTTCCCTTGCCTACCATCACCGACTACCCATCGCAGTGGGGAGAGGTGGCAAATGCCCGCAAGGAGATCACCGCCTCTCAGCGCGAACGCACCGAGCTGACCATGGGCTTCAATGAGGAGCTACGGCGGCGCTGCGCCGGAGGGGGAGTGACATTCATCGATGCGACCACCTGCCAGCAGAATCCCAAAACGGGGATCATCGACCCGCGCTTTGTTCGCAAGGGCACCGACCAGGTCGACCACCATCTGAACGACGGCGAGTATGCACAGCTCATCGCGGCTCGTGTCCCGGAACACCTCTGGGGACCCGTCAGCGCCTGCTGAGCCGCAAGCGGCTCGTCAGGCGTCTTTGGCCACGCCATCCGCCCAAGGATCGACCGCTTCACGCTGAGGCCGACGAGTGAGGTCCACCGCGCAGTGAGCGCGGTCGATCCCCAGCAGCGGCGGGCGCGGTGACACTCCCGCCGCCGCGAGGCGGACCAGTGCGCCTGCATACACGGCCGTGATGGCGAGCCGGCGAGCCGGTGAGAGCGAGGTGCGCCAGCGTCCGACGTGAGCGCTTTGGGATGAAATCCGCTCGTCGAAGAACGCACGCATCTGCGGCTCGTCCTCCAGCTCCAAGTGGGCGAGGATCGCGGCATAGGTTTCCTCGCGGCGTACCGCCACGAGGTCCTCGAGCTGGATCGTGAGCACTCGCTCCGCCGGCAGGACCTCCACCCCGCGGTGACCCTCGCGCATGGTTCGCTGCCATGTCCACACAGCAGCGCCGATCGAGCTGCCGCGACCCCATGGGAGGTCGCTCATCGAGAGGGCCACGTCCCGCCCGTCTCGCATGATCTGAATCAATCTCATGTCCGGGAAGATCTCGTACAGCAAGGGTGCGACGACGACATTGGCCGGGTCGGTCACGATCCAGGCCGGCTTGCCCGCCTCCGCGGCGATCGGATCGAGCAGGCCGCGGATGAACGCGCGCGTTGCACCGGTGGCGTCCGAGGGGTAAGCCTCGACGAACAGCTCGAGGCACCGCCGGAACCTGTCTTCGGGGATCGTCTTGTGCAGGCCGCGCGTGATCGTGCTGTCCCAATGCGCGGTTCGCCTCCACCAGTGCCCGGACATGACGTTCGCGAACTCGCTCAGGCCGATCCGCCCTTCGAGCAGCTCGCGCAGCCCCACCTCGCCTGTTGCCCCCGTATGAAAGTCGAGTTCGCGCGGAATCACCGCGTAGCGCGAATGGCGCCCGATCAGGTTGGCGAGCGCGTGCGTGCCGCTACGCGGGACGCCGCCAACGAACAGCGGGCCCGACGCGGAAAGGCTGGCATCCGGGCTTGTCGCCATGACGCGAGCATCGTATAAGTCCCCTCTCGCAATGCCGACCCATACCGCACCTCCGCCGCCCACAAGCTTCAGGCGTGACAAGCTCCGCCTCGCGCGCGTCCTTGCCCGGACGCCGTGGCACTCCGTTGTGCGGGCGGCCGAGAGGAAACTCGGCTTGATACGCGTCTTCAACACGCACTCCACGCCGCCGAGGTTTGCGGCATCTTTTGCACGCCAACTCGACCACCTGCTCGCTCGCTACGAGCCCATGGACCCTTACAGGCTCGAGGAGACGCTCGCGGCCGGACCTCCCGGCCGCCAGCCGCTCGTCCTTTTCACGTTCGACGACGCGTTCAGGAATCACTTCGAGGTGGCCGCGCCGGCGCTCGAGGAGCGCGGCGTGCGAGGCATCTTCTGCGTGCCGGCGGAGTTCCCGTCCGTTCCACCGGCGAAGCAGGTGGAGTGGTGCCGCAGGCGGATCCGATGGCAACCGGACGCAGAGCACGCTCGCGACGCCGACCTCTTCGCCATGAGCTGGGACCAGGCACGGGAGCTGGTCGCACGAGGGCATCGCATCTGCTGCCACACGCTGAGCCACGAGGTGCTGAGCCCGAAAACGCCCCAGCGCACTCTCGAATCAGAGGTCGTGGACGCGCGCCATCGCATGGAGGACGAACTCGGTGTGCCGGTGGACGGCTTCTGCTGGCCCGTCAAGCACGATCGCACGGCGACCGCCGCCGAGCGACTTGTGCGCGACACATACCGTTACGCGCTGGTCACCGTCACGCGTCCGCTCCGCCGCGGTCACGATCCGCTCGCGGTGAACCGCACGCAGTTCGAGGTGAGCTGGCCGCTTGAGGCGCTCGACCTTCAGGTTTCCGGCATCGTCGACGGCATCTTCGTGATGCGCCGGCTACGGGAGTCGCTCGCGAGGTGAGCGCGATGGGCACAGTCGTGACCTCTCCCCCGGTCACCTTCCGGCGGGCTCGCCGCGATGACAGGGCCGCGATCCTCAGCATGCGCGAGCGATCGACGGGCGAGACCCAGGACCCGGCCCTGTGGGACTGGCTTTTCGCGCACAACACCTCGAACTCCCAGTTTTACTGCCAGGTGGCCGAGTCGGATGGCGTTGTCGTCGCACAGTTCGCGGCCTTGCCCGTGCGACTCACCCATCTCGACGACGAAGTTGCCGGTCTGGCCGGGGTGCAGATGGCGACCGATCCACGGTTCCGGGGGCGTGGCATCTTCACGGCCCTCGGCAAGGAGCTTCAAGCGGCGGTGGCCGGCGAGCGGCCGGTCGTGTTCGGGTTTCCGAACGTCGTTTCGGCGCCAACCTTCTACGAGAAGCTCGACTGGGTCGAGCTACGTCCGTTCCCTGTTCTGGTACGCCCTCTGGGGAACGTCCGAGAGGCGGTCGCATTACGGCGACCGCGGCTGGCGCCGCTCGCGCGCATCGCAGATGTGCTGGAGCCAGCCGGCCTTGCTCCCGTGTGGGTGGCGCGGCGCGCAGCGGAGCGATCCGGCGCATCCGTCGTGCTGCTCGACGACTTCGGGGAATGGACCGATGGGCTGTGGCACCGTTTGCGGCCCTTGCTGGGAACATGCGCCGTGCGGGACGCCGACTTTCTCAGATGGCGTTTCTGCGCAAGCCCGTTTCCATACATCGTCTACGGTCTCGACCGCGGCGCCGGCCCCGTTGGCTTCGCCGTCCTGCGCCTCCGCGAGGGCAAGTTCGCCGACCTGATGGAGCTCATGGTGCCGCCCGGCGATCGCGCCGGGGCCGGGTTGCTGCTGGGGCACGCGATCCGCGAGGCCCGGTCGAGCGGGGCCGTCGCGCTGCGAGCGATGGTCAGCGAGCGGCATCCGCATCGAGCTGCTTTCCGTCGGCTGGGGTTCTTGAGGATGCCGGCGCGCCTGAGGGCCGCATACTCGTTCGGCGTCTGCGTGCTCGATCGATCGGCCGTGACGCCGAACGCGCTGCTGCACATCGACGACTGGTACATCTCGGGCGCCGATCTCGACTACATCTGACATCAAAACCCTTTCCGTCATCGGAGCCCGCCCCAACGTCGTCAAGATGGCGCCGGTGCTCGCGCAGCTCCGGCGCAGATTGCCGGACAGTCGCCACGTCCTCGTCCATACCGGCCAGCACTACGACCGGATGATGTCGGACGTCTTCCTCGAGGAGCTCGCTGTGCCCGCGCCCGACTACACGCTCGGGGTGGGATCAGCCAGCCACGCCGTCCAGACAGCGCGCGTCATGGAGCGCCTCGAGCCGGTGATCGAGCACGAGCGGCCCGATCTCGTGATCGTGCCAGGCGACGTCAACTCGACGATGGCGGCTGCCCTGGTGGCGGCGAAGCTCGGGAGACCGATCGCGCATGTCGAGTCGGGGCTGCGGAGCTTCGACCGCACGATGCCGGAAGAGATCAACCGCATCGTCACGGACCAGTTCTCCGATCTCTTGTTCGTTCACTCCGAGGAGGCGATCGAGAACCTGCGCCGGGAGGGAATCGCCGCCGATGCCGTTCACTTCGTCGGGAACACGATGATCGATGCCCTGAGGGCAGTCGAGCAGCAGTTCCGTGGGCGAGACACAGCGAGCCGGCTCGGCATCTCTCCCGGCCGCTACCTGCTCGTCACGCTGCACCGGCCGAACCTGGTCGACGGTCCGCTGCTGGACGAGGTCGTCGACCATCTCGAGCAGGTGGCCCGCGACCTACCCGTGGTGTTCCCCGTCCATCCGCGCACGCAGAAGAGGCTGGCGGGGCGCAGCCGCGACCCGAACGTCCGGCTCGTCGACCCGGTCGGATACCTCGATTTCCTCTCGCTCGAGGCTGACGCCGCGGGCGTGCTGACCGACTCGGGCGGGGTGCAGGAGGAGAGCACCTTTCTGGACGTGCCTTGCTTCACTCTTCGCGACAACACGGAGCGGCCGGTCACGATCACGCACGGCACGAACACGCTGCTTGGTCTGGAGCCGGGGCGCATCTCCGAGATTCCGGTGCTGCTGGAGGAGCATGTCGTCCGTGATGGCGCCGGACCGCCACCGTTGTGGGACGGCCGCGCCGCGGAGCGGATCGGTGACGTGATCGTCGCTTCCCAAGAAAGCGGAGCCCGCGCCATCTCGCTCTCGAAGCGCTAGCGCGGCGATCCAGCCGGTCCGTAGACCGCTTCGAGGAGCTCTTCGCAATCATCGCCCCTGCCGAAGAGCTCGACGAGCTGCTCCGCCTCCTCGCGGGGCCTGCCGTCCTGCCGCATCGCGACGACACACTCGTACAGCGTTCCCTCGAGGGAGCCCGAGCCGACCCGCTTGTCGAAGAAGCTCGGCTTGGCGGGCAGTCCGTCGCCGTCCGCTATCGGCTCCTCCACCTGCTCGAGAGCGGGCTTCCGCAGCAGTGCGTCGCTCTTGACGCCGCGCGTTCTCTCGTCCCCGTAGCCATAGCTGTAGTAGCCGGCGGCGCGACCCTTGACCCGGTCGATGACCAGTCCGAGCGTGCGCGCATGGAGGCTTTCGAGCAATTGCCTGAGATCGACGGCCAGAGCTCGATTGCTCGACTCGAGCCAGCAGGCGATGATCACGCCATCCACCTGTTGCGCGAGAGGGATGGCGTCGGGAACGATCGCTATGGGAGGGGTATCGATGATGACCAGCTCGTACATCGAGCAGAGCTCGCTCAGAAGGCCCGCCATCCTGCGGCTCTCCATCAGCTCCGAGGGGTTGGGCGGAGTCGCTCCTGCGACGAGGACGTCCAGGACCGCGCCGCTCTTCAACCAGCCTGGCACCGGCATCTGCTGAATTGCACCGGCGACCGGAACGCGGTCGGTGAGCACGTCCGAGAGGCCAGGCTCCGGCGCGAGGCCGTAGGCCGCGGCAAGCTCGGGCTTGCGCAGGTCCGCTTCCAGCAACAGGACGCTGCTCTGCTCGCCGATCGCTTCCGCGATGGCGAGGTTCGAGGCGATCGTTGTCTTGCCCTCCTTTGGAGAGCTCGAGGTGACCAGCACGGAACGAACCTCGCGGTCGACGTTGAAGTAACGAAGCCTCGTGCGCAGTTTGCGAAATGCGTCCCATTCCGGGCCGGGAACGACTGCCTTCTTCTTGGCCTTCGACCTGCGACCCAGCGCCCGGCTCTCGGGAATCGCTCCGAGAACGGGTAGACCAAACGTCTCCTCCAACTCTGCTGCGTCTTTGAGACGCCGGTCGAGACGATCGAGCACGACGGCGAGCCCGAGGCCCAGTGCCAGGCCGAGGATCGCTCCTAGCACTCCGTTTCGCACCGGCTTCGGCGATGCCGGAGTAGACGGCACGGTCGCGGGCTGAACCAGCTCCGCTTTGCCGGTCTGAAGGGCCGCGAGAATCTTGAGATCGTCGGCACGAGCTTCGAGCTCGCCCCGGTTCGCTTTGTTCAGGTCATCGAGGCGGCGCCTGACCAGCCTCTGCGCCCGGCGAATCACGGCCCTGTCCACCTCCCGGCGAATCGCGATGTATTCGAGAGCGAAGGTGTTTGCCAGCCGCGCCGCGAACTGAGGGCGTGGATCGGTGGCAGTCACAGACACGACGTCGGACTGGCCCTCGCCGCTTACGTCCACCTTGTCCTGCACCGTCTGCGTGGTCAGGCCGCCGTCCAACCGGTCGGCCGTGCGGCCGGCAACCTGCGGCAGGGATACGAGCCGGACGTTTGTGGCCGCCTCTCGCTGGCTGTCCTCCGACGGGGCGGCGGGAGAGCGAAACAGCCTCTGATCGATGGCCGGATCGCGAAACAGAAGCTGAGCCTTGGCGGTGTACTGCTTCTCCTGGAGGAGCGAGAGCCCCACCGCCGAGCCGGTCACCGCCAACACGCAGAAAACGATCACCGGCCAGCGCCGTCGCAGAATACGCGCCAACCGCTCGAAATCCGAGACGTGCCCCGAGCGCTCGTCGGTCATCTTCCTTGTCCCGGCCTCAGGCGACACTTCCCCCTGCTTCTGGGCCTCGGGTCCCCACCCGGCCCAAGGTTAGCCGAGCCGCGACGCCGCCAGTCCGGCCGTGGCGATCGTCCCCTCCGTCGCCCGCCAGCGCGATCGCGACGAGCGCGGCAACGGGTATTCCCAGCTGAGCGTACATGTCGATCGCGTTGTCGGTCAGCGCCGCCAGGAGAAACAGGATCACGGCGGCCGCAGCCGGCGCCGCAACACCTCCAGCGCGCAGAAACCGCAGGGCGAGGCCGCCGAGGGCAAGAAGCCACAGGACGAGAGCGATGATGCCGCCGTTGACGAGCAGGGCCATGTAATCGGAGTGCGCCTGCGAGACTCCGCCGGTACGGCCTGGTCGGATGCCCTGTGTGAACCTTCCCGAGGAGCGCAGCACCTCCTCGGATGCGCCCACCCCGCTGCCCTCGATTGGGTGAACGTGGTATTGGCGCGCAAGATCGCTCCAGAGCTCGGTGCGGCCCTGCGTGTTCAGCCCCTCGACGCCCTCGTTCTGGAACGTCGCAGTAATCGTCCGCCAACTCTGCGCATCGGATCCGAAAGCCATCCGCTCCCGCAGCGGCGCATAGGACAGCAGGACGAGGCTGACCGTGAACGCGATGGCCGCCGATTGCAACCAGTGTCTCATCACGGCGGCCAGAACGATGCTCGACAAGGCGAACCCGATGATCGCGATTCGGGTCACGCTCATCAGCACTGGAATCCAGGTGAGCAGGTAGAGAATGAGGGCGACCCGGTGCCGCTCACGGAACCACAGGAACAGCGCCGGCAGCGCGAGAGCACTGAGCGACAGCGCGCCGCTGGCCGGTTCGGCCAACCCCGCGAAGCGCCGCGGTGCATCCGGGTAGTGGTGGAAGCTGAGGCCCTGCGCGATCAGGATGAAGTCCACGAACAGCGCTGCGGCCAGGGTGACCAGCAGCAGTCGCCACATGAAGCGAATGCCGAATCTCCGCACGACCCAGCCGAACGCGAGCCAGGCAACCAGCAGCACGGCGATCTTGGCCGTGATGCGCACACCGGCGAATTGGTCGGGCGAGAACAGCAGCGTCGTCGCGATCCACGCGATCAGGCCCATGTACACGTACTCCTCCGGGACCAGGCGACGAGGCAGGCCGCGTAGGGCGAGCACCGCGAGGCCGACGAGCAGCAGAACGCCGAGCCTGACGCTCGATACCGCCCATCCGCCGAAGCTCTCGAGCAGAGACCGCTCGCCACCGGTCAGACCCTCCAGTGCCAGCGGGGACGTAGCGATCAGTGCCACCAGCGCGACCTCCGCCGCCATCGCGAATGTCACGACCGCCCCGATCACGATGAGGAGGATCGCCGTCACGGGCACCGCGGAGCTGGATGTCGCGATGGCGCCTCCCATCAGGACGCATGCGACAAGGGCGCTGGCCAGAGCGACCTGGCGCTTCAGGGAAATGAGCGGTGTGACGGTCACGTCAGGTCCTTTGGATGAGCAGGCAGGCCAGGTGGTGAGTGTCGTCCTTGCCGACGCGAACCGGCGGCGTGAGACGCTCACCCATCGTCCAGAACTCACCCGTGAAGCAGCGGTACAGCTCGCTCTCCACAAGCTCGCCACCATTGTCTGCGAGCCAGCCGTCAAGCTCGGCGCGGGAGTATTGCCGGCAGATTGCGCCGGACGCCTGGCGATCCACGCCGTTGGTGAGAGCGTATGCGTTCTCCACGTAGCGGCGCTCGTTGTACGGGCAGGACAGGATCAGGAAGCCGCCGGGCTTGAGCAGCGAGAACATGCCGCGCACGGCAGCACGGTGGTCATCGATGAGCTCGAGGGCGCTGAGGCACGTAACGCAGTCGAACTGCTGCCTCAGCTTTGGTCTCGTGACGTCGTCCCGCACCACGTAGTAGTGGCGGTTGAAAAACCACTGCCGGTTCAGGACCCTGCCACGCCACGGCGACTCCATGTTGTCGATCGCCGTCACGGCGATTCCCGTGCGGGCGACCAGGTGCGGCCAGGAGCCCGGGCCGGGGCCGACATCGAGCAGGGTCTTCGGATACCTCTGGGCCAGCCAGTGCAGCGCTACCGCATACTGAGCGACCAGCGACGCAGATCCCTCGGTTCCGCTGCGTCTCCACTCGTATTTGAGCGCCGGCGTGAGCAACGCCCTGCTCGCGATGTTGTGGGCGATCCTCGCCCCACCGCGCAATTTCACGCGCGCAGTCTGTTAAAGGACGTCGTGGAAGTCAAACAGTGCTTCAGGAAGTCGCCGATCCGCGCCGCTACGCGCGGCCAGGATTCGCTTTCGGGTGGGATCAGGCTCTCGGCCGACCAGTCTCGGGCCAGGTGGGCGGCAATCGCGCTATCCGGCTCGTCTTCGCCGCCGGTCAGGACCAACCAGCCCGGCTTGCCGCGCACGTAGTCCCGAATCGCCTGGTGTTCTTCCCGCCCCACGACCGCGAGGCGTGGGATGGGAAGCGTCAGGTATTCGATTACCTTGCTCGGCAGCAGTTGTGGGTTCTGGTTTCCGACGACCAGTGCCAGGTCGAAGCCGCGCGCGATCGAGACGGCCTCGGCCCAGGGAACCGGCCGCTGCGACTCGACCGTGATCGCGCTCGTCAGGTTGTCCAGCACTCCCTCCGCATCTTCGCCGTGTTGGCGCAGCAGCACCGACGACCAGCGCTTGGATCGCCCCAGTCCGGATAGCAGAGGCCCTATGTCTATCCGCGGCAGATACATCTTGCCGAAGTGAACGAGCCGCAACGTGCGGTCTCCAGCAGAGCGCGCAGGTGTATCGGCGCTTTCACCGCTGTTCAGCTCCACCGGCTGGTAACCATTCGGCCGCACCAGGATTCGCAGCTCCGGGAACAGGCGCCTGAGGTCATCCGCCTGCCCAGCGGTGGTGACAATCGCGCCCACCGCGTGGTTCCACATTCGCCGCTCGGCGTGACGAGATCGGGTGAGCGCGACGTGCTTGCGGATGGGCGGATTCCCGCCGGTCAGTACCCACGGATCGCCCGCGTCAATGACGTAGGGAATGCGTCTGCGCGCGAGCCGGTGCGCAGCCTGGACGAGCGGAGAGAACGGATAACCGATCAGTAGCGCGAGGTCGGCATCGGGCCTCCATAGCGCGAACCGACGCCTACTCCACGGCTCGTGCCGGTCGATCAAGAGACTGCGTGAGACTGCGGTCATTGTCCTTCGAGCAGCGGTATCGGGAGGATGACCCCCGCTCTGCTTGGCTGATGCCGCCGGGCCCGAGATCAGCTGGATTTGCCAGTCGCCGCGGAGTCCCTCGACGAGCGCGCGCGTGCGAATGCCACGCGGCGACAACTCGTCCCCGTGCAGGTACGAGACGACCGCGAGTCGGGGCAGCGCATCCAAGACTCACCGGCACAGGGAAAGCCAGCCGCGTATGAACAGCGCGGGCGAGAAGTCACGCTCGTAACGTTGCCTCGCCGCCCGACCGAGCAGGACGACCTCATCGCGATTGTCGCTCCATCGAAGAAGCACTCGCTTGATCTCCGATTCGAGGGCCCCGTCTCGAAGAGGCTCGAGCACCGCGCCCTCGGCCTCGCCGACGGTTTCTCCGATCCCGCCTTGGGCGGTCGTGAGAATTGCGCAGCCCGCGCCCATTCCTTCGAGGATCGCCAGAGGCTGGCCCTCTCGAGCGGTGCTCGGCAAGGCAAGAACGTGAGCGGCGCTGAGCGCACTCCACTTCGCGGCTCCGGTCAGAGGCCCGCGAAAGCGGATCGCAGGATCGCCGGCGTAGGCTCCGATCCAATCGTCGTCTTCATAGGACCCCGGCTCACCTCCGAGCTCGAGCCTGACCTGCACTCCACCGCGGGCGAGGGAGCTGACCGCGCGCACCAACTCCCGATAGCCCTTGGAGGGTCTCAGCATGCCCAGGTAGAGCACACTCAGCGCCTCTCCGGGATCACCGGGGCCGGGGGTCAGCGGAGGAACACGTGCTGCGTTCTGCAAGATGCTGATCCGGTCTGGCCGTACGAGGGGCTCGAGGCAGCGTCGCAGCGAGGGAGTGAGGACGATGCCATGGGTCTTCGGGCTCCTGGCAACGGCATGCACCGTGCTCCGCATCCACCAGGATTCCTCCTCCAGAACCCGGTTGAGCGCCGCACCGTGGAGGTGGAGGATGAGGGTGCGGCGGCACAATCGAAATGGCAGGAGCAGCACCACATCGCGAAGCAGGCCGATCCGATTCTGGCTGATCGGATAGTAGGCGTCGTACCCACGCAGCGCGAGCGAGCCGCCCAGGACAAGCTGCCGTAGCAGGAGGATGAGCTTGCGAGGCCGGAACACTTCCTGCGCTCGCTGGAAACGGTTGACTGCGGTGTTGATGTGGCGATAACGCAGCTCAGCCGAATTGCCAAGGCGGCCGAGCTCCAGCAGCACCGTGTGCGTGATCGTCTCCATGCCGCCGTGCGGCGGGGGTAGCGGGCCGAAGATGGCCAGCCTGCGGTGTGTCTCGATAGCGGTCGTCAAGAGGTAACGACTCGAGTGACGGGGGTCGCTCAGACTAGCAACCGATCGCTCCAGGAGCCGCTCGATGACTTGTGCATAGACTGGCGCCCGGTGAAGCTCCTATGGCACGGATCCTGGATGCAGACGCCCGGATACCACGTGTCAGACGTCGCGGTTCTGATCGAGGTGAGCATGGCGGTTCCCCTCGTGGCTCTCGGCAATGCTTCTGAACGCGTCACGCGACGGCCGTACAGAAAGGTCATGACGCTCCTGTTGACCGACGGTCCCCGCAGGACATCGCGCAAGGTTCGAAGCAAGCGTGGAGAGGCTCGGCTTACCGGTGACTACCGGGTGACGCTGATACTCGGCCGGGTGCTGGCGACGAAGCAGCCGGCGCTCGCGCTCGGGAGCAGGGTTCCCCCTGCCGCACAACAGATACCTGTGCATCGCAACCTGGTGAGGGAGGTCCCGGATGGATTCGATGCGACCGACCTGTGCCGCGTGGCGTCGTTCCTGACAGGCGAGCGGCGCGTGCTCTCCCGGCTGTCGCGGCAGAGCTTCCTCTACTCGGGCAGCGAGCCGCCGAGCGAGCTTGTGGATCTCCTCGATGACGCGATCGGCCAGGCCCGGCGGGAGGAACGGTTCGGTTCGTGCGCCGCGATTGAAGCGCCCGCCAGCACCGGCACGAAGGCGGACGCGGCGATCCGGATAGCCGAGCCGCCGCCGAACTCGAGCATCCCCGTCGCACTCCTTGGCGCGGGAGACTACGCTCGGACGGAGATCATTCCCGAGTTGCGGGGCGAGGAGCTGGCGCTTCACTCCGTCGCAGACCGTGAACCGCAGATCGCCGCGATGATCGCCCGCGAGCATGGTTTCGCCGTGGCGGCGACGGATTGCGAGCGAGCCATCGCGCACCTTCCGCGGTCCGGCTTGGTCGTCGTGGCCACTGCCCACGATTCACATGCGGCGCTCGCAGAGGCAGCGGCGAAGGCTGGGCACAGTGTCTTCGTCGAGAAGCCGCCTACGGTCACTGCCGACGACGTCGTCCGGCTGGTCGACGTAATGAAGGAAAAACCCGGGGCGGTCGAGATCGGCTTCAATCGCCGCTACCACCCGCTTGTCCGACGGGCGCGCGAGAGGCTCCGTGCCGAGTCCGGGCCGACCTCGATCGTGTGCACCATCAAGGAGATTGAGCTCGAACCGGACCACTGGTACCTCTGGCCCAACCAGGGCACGAGGATCACCGGAAATCTGTGCCACTGGATCGATTTGGCCGTCTTTCTGATCGGCAGCAACGTGATGCCCGCCTCCGTGTCGCTGTCGCCTCAGACCTCGGGCTCTCGACACGCCATGGACGGGGAGCGCGCGCTGACGGTCACCTTCGAGAACGGATCCCTGCTCGTCATCCTGGCGACCGAACGCGGAGATGACATCCGCGGGGTGCAGGAGCAGATCGACGTTCGCAAGGGCCGGACGAGCATCATGATCGACGATCTCTGGCGGATGCGTGTGCGCAGCGGAGGGGTCGATCGTCGATCACGAACGCCGTTCCGCCACAAGGGACACGCCGACATGTACCGCACAGCGCTGCGCCGGTTGCTGCGGGGAGAGCCGGCTGCCTACCCGCCCGCCGACATGGTCGTGGTTTCAGCGATCCAGATCACCGCCAGCGCGCTTGCTACGACCGGCGAGCTCAGAGGCGAGATCCCATCCTGGCTCGAGCCAACGTTGCAGAAACTGGCCTGACCGCACAGCCTGACACCCGCATACAGGAGCGCGAGCGCATCCTCGACGGCGCTCTCAAAGCCGGGTCTTACATGGAACAGGCGGGATTTCGCGGCTACGACCCCTACGACGCGCTGACCTCGCCGCTCTTCCGCCTTCCGTTGCTGCGCTGCCAGCGCACCCTTCGCTTCGGCGCCCAGCAGGTGCTGAAGCGAATGCCTCTGAACCTCCGGCCCTGGCTGCGGATCCCGAAGGGCCACAACCCGGTTACCGTCGGCAACGCACTTCAGGGCTTCGCGTATCTCGCATGCTGCGACCGACCCCGTGCCGAGGATCACCGCATGCGGGTGAGTCGCTGCCTGCACTCCCTCGCCCGGCTGCGATCGGTCGGGTGGAGCGGGGATTGCTGGGGTTACGACTTCGACTGGGAGGGACGCTATGCGCGCCTGCCGGCTCGCACGCCAACGGTCGTCGCCACCGGCTTGATCACCAACGCCCTCTTCGCAACGTACCGGATCCTCGGTGACGAGGAGGCCCTGGAGATGTGCAAGCGAGCGTCGCGCTTCGTGGTCCGGGACCTGAACCGGACGCCTGGCGATGACGGAAGCTTCTGCTGGTCTTACTCGCCGATCGATAGCCAGCAGGTTCTGAACGCGTCGATGATGGGCGCGCGTCTGTGCGCGCAGGTCTTTTCCGTGACAGGCGAGGCGGAGCTCGCAGACGCGGCCGGCCGAGCGGCTTGCTTCGTCGCGCGTCACCAGTCGGTTAGCGGGGCATGGCCTTATTCAGCCGGCGACGCACGTCGATGGGCGGACAACTTCCACACCGGTTACGTCCTCGAATGCCTCGACGAGTACAGTCGCTGCACCGGCGACACGAGCTTCGCCGCGGCGACCAGCCGAGGATGGTCGTACTACCGAGAGCGGTTCTTCGTCGACGACCGCATCCCGAAGTACTACGACGCACGCATTCATCCGATCGATCCCGCCGCGTGCGCACAATCGATCGTGACGCTCATGCGGTTCGGAGACATCCAGGCGGCGACACGCTCGGCTCTGTGGACACTCGAGCACATGCAGCGGAGGGAAGGCTGGTTCGACTACCAGGTCCGTCGCCGGTACACGAACCGCATCAACTACCTGCGCTGGTCGACCGCTCCGATGTTCTCCGCGCTCGCGCAGCTCGCGTGCGCCAACAGCGAAGGTCAGATCTAGCGCGGATCAACCCCAAGTGGCAGCGAGACGCTCGTATCTCTCTCGGCCGATCGCGCTGCGGCCAGGGTGACGGCCATGGTGTCGAGCGCGAACGGCTCACCTGCTGAGCTCCGGCCCTCGAGACAGGCCCGCAGCTCGGCGAACTGTTGCCGGTGGCCCTTGTCCTGGCTCATTCGCCGCCGTCGCTGGCGGCGGGCGCCATGGAGAGTGAGAGATCGGAAATCGTCGAGCACGGCGGAGCGACCGCCCGCGTGCGCCTCTACGTACTCCTTGCCGAGACTTCCGGAGCCGCCGTCCCCATAGAGAATGGTGGCCATCGAACCGTCGGCGAAGTCGAGCACAGCAGTGAACT
The DNA here is from genome assembly GCA_963716195.1 of uncultured Solirubrobacterales bacterium. Taxonomy (GTDB): domain Bacteria; phylum Actinomycetota; class Thermoleophilia; order Solirubrobacterales; family JBBDJG01; genus JBBQNR01. Next base: position 3,692,220 of record OY970293.1, on the reverse strand, counting down.
GCGCCGCGGCGGCCAGCGGCTCGCCTGAGCGAGCCCGCATGACGCAAGTGACTCCGACGGGCAGTGCGCCCATCAGCCAGCAGGAGAAGTCGACGAAATGACACCCCTCTCCGACCAGGAAGCCGCCACCTTCGTCGAGGTCCCTCAACCAATGCTCGGGCTCGATCGCTCGCGCATTGACCCGGTAGAGCAGCTCGACCGGGCTGCCCGTCTCGGCGATGTAGTCGCGAAGCGCGGTCGAAAGCGGGGCATGGCGTCGATTGAAGCCCACGGTAAGTGTCTGCTGCGACGACTCGAGGGCCACGTTGAGCTCCGACAGCTCCTCAAATGTCAAGCACGGCGGCTTCTCCACGAACACGTCCTTGCCGGCTCTCAACGCAGCCTGGGTGAGATGGGCGTGGGAAGCGTGGCGCGTCGCGATCACGGCCAACCCGACGTCGGGGTCAGTGAGGATGTCATCGGCCTGGACCGCACGCTCGAACCCGAACCGCTCCGCGGCCGCGCGAGCGGAGATGGCGTTCTTGCTCGCGACGGAAACAAGCGTGAACCCTGCGTCCTTCAAGCCGGGGATGAGGACCCGTTGAGCGAAGCTTCCGGCGCCGATCAGGCCGACCGACAGTGTGTTAGGACGCTGCCCCATGGACCTTACGTCTCGATGCTCGGCCGACGCGCTCCCGGTCGCAGCGGCATCCGGGATCGCCACCCCTGGATACTCGATGAGGATCCCGAGAGGTGACTGCGGCGAGGACAGAAGTCGATCGTAGGCGGCATCCGCGTCATCGATGGGCACCCGCTCGGTGATCAGCTCCCGTGCCTTCACCTTCCGGTCCGCCACGAGCGCGAGAAAGGCGGCCATGTTGCGCCGTTCGGTCCAGCGGACGTATCCGATCGGATAGTCGAGCCCCCGCTCCTCGTACGCGCGGTCATATCTCCCCGGCCCGTACGAGCGGGACAGGCGGAGCTCTATCTCCTTCTCGTAGTACGGCGCGCGGGGAATCTGCATTCCGACGTCGCCGAGGATCACCACCCTCCCACGATCCCTGCAGAGCCGAGCAGCGAGCTCGACCGGATCGGCCGAGCTCGTGGATGCCGCGATGATCACCGCATCGCAGTCACGTGCGTCGGCAGGCAATGGTGACCGCGCAAGCGCAACCCGCTCGTAGGCGCTGTCGACGCTTCCGATCGTGAGGGCTTGCTCGACCATGCCCGCTTTCAGGTCGACGCCGACTGCGACGCATCCACTTGCTCGCAGAAGCTGGCCGACGAGCTGGCCGACGAGCCCAAGACCGATTACCGCCACTCGCTCGCCGAGGCGGACGTCGGCCTGGCGAACACCGTGAAGCGCAATGCTCCCGACGGTCGCGAATGCGGCCTCGTCGAACCCCACCGATGGTGGGATGCGTACGCAGAGGTTCCCCGGCACGGAGTCGATTTCCGCATGGCTCGCGTAGCCACTGCCGCCGCACGCAACCCTGTCTCCAGGTGCGATGTCCGTCACGATTGCCCCAACTGCTCGGACCACGCCCGCCGCCGAATAGCCGATGCCGGCCGGTGTGTTGAGGCGGGAACGCACTGCGCGGACCGTGTCTCTGACTCCGTCCCGTTGCGCCTTCTCCAGCACCTGCCGCGCCTGGTCAGGGCGCGAACGCGCCTTCCCGACCAGGCTTTGCCGCCCTGCAAGAACGGTGCTTCGCTCTGTGCCGGTGCTCAGCACGCTGTTCCTGACCTCTACCAGCACCCGGTCGGGCGTCAGTGTCGGGGGTGGAAGCTCGAGCACCTCGATCCGCCCGTCTCGCAGCCGCTGGGTTATCTGCTTCACGCCTAGGCCGTCCCCGCGCAGATGCCTAGCTCGTGCCCACTCGCCGGCGGTGCTTGGCGACCAGCGCGCGCGCGACGAGCAACACGAAGCGGCTGTTCGTCACCACATAGCGTGGTCCGAGGCGGCGAGGCTCCTGGACGAGGCGATACAGCCATTCCAGGCCGAGGCGCTGCACCAAGCGGGGAGCTCGGCGAGTCACCCCGGCCATCACGTCGATCGCTCCGCCGACGCCCATCACGAAAGGCACGTTCAACTCACGACGGTTCTCCCCCAGGAAGTACTCCTTGCGCGGCGAGCTCATGGCGACGAACAGTATGTCCGGCCGAGCAGCGCGGACCTCGTTCACGACAGCGTGATCACACGACTCGTCGAAATACCCGTCGTGGTAACCGACGATCCGCAGCCGTGGGTACCTGTCAAGGATCCGGGCAACCGCCCGGTCGAGAACCTCGGCTCTGGCACCCAAGATGTAGACGCCATAGCCCCGCTCCTCGGCGCGTGCGAGCAATCGCTGCATGAGGTCGATCCCGGCGACGCGCTCGGGTACGGGGTCGCCGAGCAGCCTGGACGCCCACACGATGGACTGGCCGTCCGCGGTCACCAGCTCGCACCTCTCAACGATTTCACGCAGGCGGGAATCGTCGTTCATGGCAACCAGCTTCGCGGCGTTGACGGCCATGTGTTGCGCACGTCGACGTGAATCGACGAACTGCTCGCATGCGCTGACCGCCTGCGAGATATCGACCCGCTCGATCTCGCAGCCGAGTAGCGTCGCCCGCATCACTGCCCGCTTCGCGCGAGGACGTGAGGAATCGTGCGCAGCATGATCTTGATGTCGCTCCACAGCGACCAGTTCGCGACGTAGAGGTAATCGAGCTCGACCATCTCGTGCAGAGGGATGCGCGACGCGCCGAGAATCTGCCACTGACCGGTCATGCCGGGAGTGAGGTGTAGGCGCCGCCGGTGCCAACCCGCCACGCGACGATCGTCGTCGGCTACGAGCGGTCTCGGCCCGACGAGGCTCATCTCTCCGCGCAGGACGTTCCACAGCTGTGGAAGCTCGTCGAGCCAGGTGCTGCGAAGAAACCGGCCGACGCGAGTCACGCGTGGATCTCGCGCGATCTTGAACAGCCCGTCGGCTTCGTTCAGCTCCAGCAGCTCGGACTTACGCTCGTCCGCTCCGTCCTCCATCGTCCGGAACTTGATCATCTCGAACTGCTCCCCATGGAGGCCGATGCGTCCCTGTCGGAAGAACACCGGCCCTGGGGAATCGAGCTTGATCGCCAGGGCGAAGAGGGCAAATGCCGGAGAGGCGAGTACCAATCCGAACGCCGCGCCGACGACGTCGAAGGCGCGCTTCACGAACTGCGATGACGTGGTCAGGCCGAAGCGCCGCACGCCGAGCATCGGGACGCCGCTGACGTCGTCGAGCTTCACCGACGAGCCGACGATCTCCGCAATCCGAGGCAGCACGCTCACCCTGATGCCAAGCGCCTTGATCGTCCGGATGAGCTCGAGGGTGCGGTCCGAGTCTCCGGATCGTGGCGCGAGTATCACCCGCTCGGCCGCGAGGCTGCCCAACAAGACGCCGAGCTCGCCCGTGCTCGTGTGGTGCTCCGCGTGATCGTCGTCGAACGGAATCACGCCCACAACGCTGGCGTTCGTCTTTGCGGTCCTGTCGAGCTTCGTGCGCAGGTGCTCGGCCACTGCTACCTCTCCGATCACGACGCAGCGCTCCTCGTCCGAGAGGCGCCGCGCGACGGCACGAGCCAGAGCCCTGCCTCCGAGGCTGGAGAAGAACAGCATCGCCCACAGCCCCGCCACCTGCGCCTTTCCGAGATAACCGACTGCCAGCACGGGCCCCACCAGCCAGATGGTCATCGCATATAGCGTGGAGAGCTGAAACAGCGCCGGCGCCTCATCGAGCGTCGACTTACGTAGAAGTAGCTCGTCGCGGTCGTACAGCCCGATGATCTTGCTCGCCAGGACGATGATCGGCAAGGCGAGCAGCGTTGTCAGCTTCAGCTGGTCGTCTCCAAGAACCGCGATGCTGATCACCAGCGCCAGCCCGGCAGACGCCACGTCCGCGAGCGCGAGCAGCCTCCGGAAGAGCGAGTCGCGGCGGAGCACCGCCCTCTGGCTTGTAGCGTCCTCGTCGCGCAGCCGGAACGCGAGCGTCGTCAAGACGCCGGGGTCGTATGCCCGCCAACTCGACACCGCCTCTTCGGCCGGCAACAAGGCAACCTCCACGCGCCCCACTCCGGCGTTTGCGCCCGAGACCGACCTCGAGACGCCGCTAGACCCGCCGTTCTTGGCGGCTGACATCGCCTCCTCTTTCGTTCGCTGCTCGTCGTCTCCCGACCCTGCTCGGGTAGGACGAACCAAGCGCGACCCTACGTCTCTTTTTGCCGCGGTGTAAACAGCGACGGTCGCAAAGTGCGGGCTATTTCGGGTCCTGGTTAACTCCAACGCCGCCATGGCTAACCGGTTGACGCTCGCTGTTCTGCTCGTCCTGCCCGGGGCACTCACCGCCTATCTGAGCTTCAACTCGGGAGGCTTCTTCCCTGACACGCAGGCGTTTGTCGTGATCGTGCTCGTGCTGATCCTCGCCGCCCGCATCGCTCTCGCGAATGCACCCTTTGCGGGCTTCGGCAGGCCGTTGTTGCTGGTCGGAGCGGGGCTTGGCCTCTTCGCGCTGTGGACCCTGTTGTCGGGTTTGTGGTCCGACGCACCCGGGCGAGCCCTGCTCGAGTTCGACCGCGTGCTGGTCTACCTGGTCGGAACCCTGCTGTTCGGCTCGTTCGTCCGTAGCGCGGCGCGCGTTCGATGGATGCTGCGCGGACTTGCCCTCGCAATCTTCGCCGTCTGCACCAGCGGGCTCGTCACAAGGCTTCTGCCCGACCTGTGGCCGATCTCGGGCACGATCGCGGATAACCGGCTGAGCTATCCCCTCACTTACTGGAATTCGCTCGGCCTGATCGCCGCCGTGGGCATCGTGCTGTGCTTCCACTTCACGAGCAGCCGGAGCGAGCCGCCCGCTGCGCGGGTGCTCGGGGCGGCGGCCGTGCCCCCACTCGCTGCGACGGTTGCGCTTACCTTCTCGCGAGGGGCGATCGCAGCCGGAATCGCAGGCCTGCTCACGTATGCGCTCGTGGCCAGGCCGCGCGCCCTCATCAGCGGGCTCGCCGCCACCGTGCCGGCAGCCGCGATCGCGATCGTCGCGGCCTACAACGCCGACCTTCTCGCGACGCTCGACCCGACGCGCCCCGCGGCAGTCGACCAGGGCCATCGCGTCGCCATCGTGGTGTGCCTCTGCGCCGCTGGAGCCGGCCTCCTGCGTGCCGTGCTGCTGAGGATCGATGCCCGCCTGCCGCTCCGGCTGTCGCGGAGGGTGCCTCGCCGTACGCTCGTGCCGGCCGTTGCCGGGTCAATCGTGGCCCTCGCGGCACTACTGACGGCAGTCGGGCTACCGGGTGAGGTCGAGCGACAGTACGACCGGTTCGTAGAGGGCGAGAACCCCGGCACGACGGCCGACCTGCGAACTCGGCTCATCGATCCGGCTAACAACGGCCGCCTCGACCATTGGGACGTCGCTCTGGAGGGGTTCCGGAATGCGCCCGTGGAAGGCAGCGGCGCGGGCACCTACGAGAATCTCTGGGCGATCGGGCGGCCCACGGCGCTTTCGGTGCGAGATGCGCACTCGCTCTACGTCGAGACCCTGGGCGAGCTGGGGATCGTCGGATTTGCTCTGCTGGCGATAGCGCTCGCGACCGTGATCGTCATGCTGGCGCTGTGCAGCCGCGGTCGCGATCGAACACTCTACGCGGCGCTGCTCGGGGCGGCGGTCACCTGGTTGCTCGCAGCAGCCGTCGACTGGAATTGGGAGATGCCCGCGGTCACGCTCTGGCTGTTCTGCCTGGCGGGCGCCGCGTTGGCCGAGTCGGGTGGACGACGGCAACTAATCGGCCCGCCGAGCGCCGCCGCCCGTACGCTGGCGACCGCCGCTTGCGCCGCGCTGGCGATCGCGCCATCGCTCGTTCTGATCTCTCAAGGCAAGCTCGACGACAGCGCGGATGCGTTTGCTGCCGGAGACTGCCCGGCTGCGGTGAAGGACGCGCGCTCGTCGATCTCCGCGCTCGCCGTGCGGGCCGAGCCGTACGAGATCCGCGGTTACTGCCGGCTCCAGGACGGCCAGCCGGACAGCGCCGTGCGGGACTTCGAGAAGGCGATCGACCGGGATCCCGACAACTGGACGTACCACTACGACGTCGCGATCGCCCGCGGCGCGGCAAGCCTCGACCCCAGGTCACAGGCTGCGCAGGCGCTTCGCCTAAATCCGCGCAACGTTCAGGCGCAGGATGCCGTCAAACGCTTCCAGACCGACGACCCGAGAAGGTGGCTACGTGAATCCAGAGCTCTGCTACGCGGAGCGTCGCCCTTCTACCTGTCGCGCCGGTGAGATCTCCGTCGCTTTGCGGATCACCGCGCCCGTGTCCGTTCGCCCTTGCCACGGTTGCCATCGTCGTCATCGTCATCGCCGTCACCGTTGCCCTGGTCGTCGTCGTCATCGCACTTCTTGGGCTTGTGGTTCTTCGGGCCACGGTCGCTTCCATTGCCGCGACTGGACTTGTGGGTGTGGTTGTGCGGTGGGCAGTACTGTGACTTCGACGCGCTGTGGGAGCCGGAGCTCGACTTGAACGGGCCTCCCCCGGAAGTCGCGAGCGCCGCCGTTCCACCGGCCAGCAGCGCGATCACCACCACTAGAGGGGCCAATTGGGGCCGAATCAGTCGTCCCGGGCGCGAACCCGACCGGGAGCGTGCCCGCGGACCGCGCGCCAGCGCTCTCGACCTGGCGCGGTCGAGCTCCAGTTCGGTGGCCTCAGGCCGTTGGCGGCGCAGCCCGGCGGCGATGCTCTTCAACTCCTCAGGAATCTGCGGCTCGAAGTGGTCCATCACCCCCTTATACGAACGAGTTGGCCAATTCCTGACAGGTGGATCGCGCTGATGCGAGGGGAGGATTTCGATCGCCTCTACGCGGAGCACGCCGGCTCGCTTTTCTCGTTCCTCGCCTATCGGACCGGCGATAGAGCGCTGGCGGAAGACCTCCTGGCGGACACGTTCGAGCGGGCCCTGCGCGGTCGCCGGTGGTACGACTCCCGCAAGGCGAGCGAGAAAACCTGGCTTTATGCGATCGCGCTGAACCGGGTCCGAGACCATGCGCGCCGGCAGGCGGCGGAGCGCCGGGCGCTAGAGCGTTCAGGTTCGGAGACGGAGGAGACCGGCGCCGGGTCCCTCGACGACGCCGGCGCCCGCACAGATTTGATGAGTGCGATGGACACGCTCAGTGACCAGGAGCGGGAAGCGGTCGCGCTGCGCTACGGCGCCGACCTCACGGTCCCCGAGATTGCAGCGCTGACCCGGAAACGGCTCACGACCGTGGAAGGGCGCGTGTATCGCGCGCTGAACAAGCTCCGCAAGGAGCTCGGCTAGGGGCTCCCCTACGGCGCCAGCCGCACCGGGAACGTCTTCAGCTGGTTGATGAAGGGGGACTCGACCACGGTCGGCGTCCCCGCCATCTCCATCGCCGGATAGCGCTTCAGCGTCTCCTCGAACAGGATGTTCAGCTCCAGCCGTGCGAGCGCCGCCCCCAGGCAGAAGTGGCGACCGCCCGCCCCGAAGGCCTGGTGCTCCGGGTTGCGGGTGACGTCGAAGCGATTCGGGTCTTCGTAGCGGGTCTCGTCCCTGCCCGACGACACGTACCACATCACGACCTTGTCGTCCTCGCGGATCTGCTGGCCGTTGAGCTCCGTGTCCCGCGTCGCCGTGCGCGCGAAGTGCGCGAAGGCCGGGAACATCCGCAGCGCCTCCTCTACGGCGCTCGAGATCAAGGAGGGATCTTCTACCAGCTTCTGGCGCTCCTCGGGGTTCTCCATCAACGCCTTCATCCCCGAGCAGTAGGTCGCCTTGGTGCTGTCGTTGCCGGCGGCGACGAGCAGGAAGAAGCCCATCACGATCTCGTGCTCCTCGAGCTTCTCGCCGTCGATCTCGGCGTGGACCAGCACGCTGGTGAGGTCGTCCGTGGGGTTCTCGCGCCGCTCGGCGATCATCTTCCGGCAGCGCTCGAAGATCTCGGGGATGTCCTTGTCGACGACCGCCTCCACCCCACCCGGGTTCAGGTCGGGGTCGCTTGCTCCAAGCGTCGAGTTCATGAGGTTGGCCCAGACAACGTCGTCCTCCTCCGGGATCCCCATGAAGCTCCCGATCACACGCGAGACGACCGGCTGGGCGACGTCGTTGACGAGATCGCATGTCTCGCGCCCTTCGAGGCGGTCGAGCGCGTTGACGACGATCGAGCGGATCGCGTCCTCGTGAGCGGCGATCCGCTTCGGGGTGAACCCCCACTGGAAGAGCGCCTTGAGCCGGTCGTGCTTGGGTGGATCCATCCCGATGAACATCGCCTGGATCAGCTCGAGCGGGAACACGCCGCTGGCCGCCGTGATGCCTCGCTTCTCCGACGAATACGTCTGCCAGTCCCGGCTGACCGTGTGGATGTCGTCGGCTGTTGTGACCGACCAGTACCCGGGCTCGGTCGGGTACTCGGTGATCTTCGACGTCCAGTGAACCGGGCACTCCTTGCGCAGCTCACGGAAGAGCTCATGGGGCGGCCCGTCCTCCCACTCCTCACGCTCGGTTACCAGCCTCTGCTCGAGATCGTTCCGAATCGTGGTCATCCAGCCCTCCGGTGGTCGCGCGCCAAGGCACCGATCGTACCGCCGTCAGCCGCCATGCGCAGTGTGCCCCGGGAATTCGGCTCCCGGGCCCTCGCCCCGGCTCCCTCCGACTGTGATTGCCAGCGCATCGATGGCTCGGCTCAGGTGTTTGCCCGATGCGACGGAGCTCCCCGGAGCAAATGATCCGTTCATGGAGATACGGCGAAAGGAGGTTGTGATGTCCGTGTACGAGATGCAGATCCAGCTCAAGCACCTGCAGGCCGAGCGCGCCCTGGCGTCGCTCGAGGGCCTCACGACCGACCCCCTCGACATGGCTGACCTCGAGGACGAGATCGCGACCGCCCACAGCGCTTACGTGGTGGCCGCGGTGACCGAGATCGCGTCGCTGCGGGGCGAGCTGTCGGGCCCGCAGGTCGGCTGAGCCCGGCCCGGTTCGCCTGGTTCCTACCTCACACGCACAGGTTCACGCCTTGGCGCTCGACGGTGTTCGAGTCGCGATTTCCTGCCAGGTCCCGTGCGCGCACGACGAAGTAGAAGGTCTCGTTGGTGGACAGCGGAGGCGTGTCGAATGACTTGGCGCCGCGGTATGTGGTGTAAGTCGGCTTGGAGAAGTCCTCGCCGCCGGGAGTGGTCGCCTGATAGATGTCGTAGACGATCGCGTAGCGAGGCGTGACGTTGTCGCGAGCGGGTCGCCACTGCAGGTGGTAGGTGGTGGTGCGGTCGCCGCCGATCGGGCCCGGTATGCAGGTGATCGCTGACTCAAGTCCAGCGAACCGCGGGGGCCGGTTGTCTCTCACCGCCTGCGCCGCGGAGGTGATGACCAGGAGCGCGGTCACGACGAGGATCGCGAGAACGGTGAAGCGTGAATTCCTCATGGCGTCTCCTCCATTCCAAGGCGCTCACGGTAGAGGCGGATCTTGTAGTCGATCAGCTCGAGGTGGCGCTTCGTTTCGTCCATCTGACGGAGGACGTCTTTGCGGTGCGCTTCGAGCAGGGCCAAACGGGCTGTCTCGTTGCCCTCGCCCGCGCCGACGAGCTCCGCGTATTCGCGGATGCGCCGGATGGGCATGCCCGTTGCCCGGAGCCTCGTGCAGACCACGACCCACTCGACGTCCTCAGGGGTGAACCGACGGTGGCCGGAGCCGTTTCGCTCGATCGGAGTGAGCAGGCCGGCGCGCTCGTAGTAGCGGAGAGTGTGGACGCTCACGCCCGCCTCGCGGGCCGCCTCCGCGATCGTCATGCCGGTTGGGGCGGTCGTCGCCATGCCCGGTGCACATCGTACGCCTCAGGGGCCTTGACTTCGAGCGCGCTCTAATACCTACAGTCCGCTGCACCACCGCGAAGCAAGCGAAAGGAACCACATGGAACAGCGCCAACTCGGGACCTCTGGCCTGACCGTGTCAGCCATCGGCCTCGGCTGCATGGGAATGTCGGCCTTCTACGGCAGCACGGACGAGGAGGAGGCGATCGCGACGATCCAGCGCGCGCTCGAGCTCGGAGTGACGTTCCTCGACACGGCCGAGATATACGGGCCCTACACCAATGAGCAGCTGATCCGCAAGGCGGTCGCCGGCAGGCGCGACGAGGTCGTGATCGCCACCAAGTTCGGGGTTCGGATCGAGATGAGCGACCCACCGCGGCGCGTCCTTGATGGCAGCCCGGAGAACGTGCGGCGGTCGGTCGACGCCTCTCTCGAGCGGCTCGGCACGGATCACATCGACCTGTTCTTCCAGCACCGCATCGACCCCAACACGCCGATCGAGGAGACCGTCGGTGCGCTCTCGGAACAGGTCGCCGCGGGCAAGCTGCGCTTCATCGGCCTGAGCGAGGCCGCGCCTGACACCATCCGGGCAGCTCACGCCGTACACCCACTCGCGGCTGTGCAGACGGAGTACTCGCTCACTACCCGCGACGTCGAGCAGGAGGTCTTGCCGACCCTGCGCGAGCTCGGCATCGGCCTCGTCGCCTACTCTCCACTCGGACGCGGAATCCTCTCCGGCCGTTTCAACTCGCCAGCCGACCTCGACCCCGACGACTGGCGCCGGACGCAGCCACGCTTCCAGCCGGAAAACGCCGAGCGCAACATGGAGCTGGGGGCAAAGGTGCGCGAGCTCGCCGAAGAGAAGGGAGTCAGTCCGGCGCAGCTGGCGCTCGCCTGGGTGCTGGCGCAGGGAGACGACATCGTGCCGATTCCGGGCACCAAGCGGCGGAGCTACCTCGAGCAGAACGTCGCCGCCGTCGACGTGGAGCTGACCGAGGACGATCTCGCCCGCATCGAGGCCGAGCTGCCGGAGCCTGCCGGCGCCCGCTATGACGAGGATGGCATGAGAGCGATCAACGTCTAGGGGCGGCTGCGGGTTGGGGACCGCCTCCCGCCCACCGCTGTCGCCCGCCGCCCCGGCAGGGGCCTCTGGAAGACTCGCGCGACATGTCCGAGCTAGCCTGGATCGCGGGCATCGCGGCTGTTGCGGTGGCCCTACTGGTCGAGTTGCGCTTTTTCGCCCGCGGCCGTGCTCCGAGCACGCGCGAGGCCATCTACTGGAGCCTGGGCTGGATCGCGCTCGCGATCGCCGCCGCGGTCGTGATCCATGTGATGGCGGGCGCCGACCCCGCTCGCGACTTCATCACGGTGTATGTCATCGAGCGATCGCTGTCGCTCGACAACCTGTTCCTGTTCCTCCTCATCCTCGGCTACTTCCAGGTTCCCGACGACGCGCGCGAGAAGGTGATCGTCTTGGGAATCGTGGGAGCGCTCGTGCTTCGAGCCGCCGCCATCGTTGCGGGCGTCGCTTTGGTGGAGAGGCTCGAGCCTGTCGTCTACGTCCTCGGGGCGGCCCTCGTCTACCTCGCTTACCGGGTGCTCCGCGGCTTCAGAGAGCAGTTCGATCCTCTCCAGACGCCCTTCGTTCGCGCGGTTCGCCGTTTCGTGCCGTTGACCGGGTTCCATCGAGACCGCGTGTTCGTGCGCGAGGACGGACGGCTGCGTGCAACCCCGCTGCTGCTCGCACTGTCGGCCATTGTCTTTGCTGACGTCGCTTTTGCGATCGACTCGGTGCCGGCGGCGCTGGCGATCACACGCGAGCCGCTGGTGATCTGGCTCGCCAACGGATTCGCCCTGGTCGGATTGCTTGCGCTGATCACGCTCCTAGACGACCTGCTGCGCCGCTTCCGCTATCTCGACGAGACGATTGGCCTCATCCTCGCCTTCGTGGGCGTCAAGCTCCTGCTGGACGACGTCGTTCCGATCGGAGACCTGGTCACGCTCGCGGTAATCGCCGGCGCCCTCGTGCTCGGAGTCGTGACGTCATCGCTGGCCAACCGGCTCGCTCCCGAGCCCGAGCATGTCGTGACGGCCAGGACGCCGCCGCGTTGCCCGCCAGCGCTCACTGCGACCGGCTCTCGCAGTGGCGGAGGATCATCGCTCGACCACGAACGACCGGGCGACGCCTAACCCGACTGGACACGACGACCTGCACGCACCTCGACCAGGTTCGCGTCACCGAGCTCTCCGAGTCAGTCGCGGGATCGACCTCGATCAACGTGACGGCCGGCGTTCTGCCCGTTCCCGCCATCGCCGCATGGCATGGGTCGTGAACTGAGCCAGCTCCGTGCCCATGAGCGATCCGGCGACGACGTCGCCCGGGTAATGGACGCCGGTATGGACGCGCGAGTAAGCGACCAACGCTGCGAGCGCGCGGAGAGGGATTGCGGCCGCCGGCATCACCTGGCCCACCCCGGTGGCAAAGGCGAACGCCGCCGCGGCGTGGCCGGACGGGAACGAGGTCGAGGCCGGCATCTTCACCTGCCTGGCGAGGGGAACCTCCTGGGCCGCTCGATCCGGCCGCCGGCGCCGGCCGAGCGGCTTGACCACCACGTTGACGACCGTCGCCGTTACGCCGACGCAGGCCAACCCCGAAGCGGCGGCGCGACGGCCGGCCCGTCCGCCACCGAGGGCGAGCAGCGCGGCCGAGGCGATCGACAGCCTCGAGTAGTCAGCCGCGCGGGAAAGCCGCCCCATCGCGCGGTCGAGGGCGGGCGTTGGCGTGCGCGCAATCGCCGCATAGAGTGCGACGTCTATGCGTTCCGCGTCCTGCCACCACTGAGGGTACGGTGCGCGGCTCACCCATGAGGATTCTATGAACAGGCGCCGGGTCGCGGCGATCGCGGCGTTGCTCCTAGCCGCGGCGACGGTCGCCCTGGCCGCGTGGTCAGCGTTGGAGCACCTCTTGGTGCACCTGATTGCGTTCGCATGTCTGGCGCTGGCGGTGGTCGCGGCCTGGATAGGGGTCTTGCACCGGCGCTGGGCGCGTGCACTCGGCCTGGCCGTCGGGGCGCTCGCATTTGCTGTTGGCTTGGTACTGCTGATCGTGGGCGGCGGCGCGCTCGAGACCGTGCTGATCATCGCGGGCCTTCTGCTCTCGCTTGCCGCCGCACGAGCCGCCTTCTGGCAGCACGTGCCCCTGGCGCCGTTGCCGGCGCCACGGCGACCGGTGCTGTTCTTCAATCCGAAGTCGGGCGGTGGCAAGGCACAGCGGTTCTCGGTTGCGACCGAAGCACGCGCACGAGGCATCCAGCCGATCGAGCTGCACCCGGGTAGCGACCTGGAGCGCCTCGTCCGCGACGCCGTGAGCAGCGGTGCCGACGCGCTCGCGATGGCCGGCGGCGACGGGTCGCAGGCGATCGTCGCCGCGATCGCGGCCGAGCACGATTTGCCGTATGCGTGTGTGCCGGCGGGAACGCGGAACCACTTCGCGCTCGACCTCGGCGTCGATCGCAACGACGTCGTCGGCGCGCTCGATGCCTTCGTCGACGGTGGCGAGAAGAGAGTCGACCTGGCCGAGGTAAACGGGCGCGTCTTCGTCAACAACGTCGCACTGGGACTGTACGGCGAGGCGGTGCAGCGAGCCGGCTACCGCGACGCGAAGGTTCGAACGCTGATCGACACCATGCCCGACGTGTTCAACGACGCCGGAACGACGCACCGCCTCGGCTGGAGAGACCCGGCTGGGCAAGAGCACCGTTCGGCGCCAACAATGGTCGTGTCCAACAATCCCTACCGGCTCGCCGGGGTGAGCGCGGGCACTCGGCCGCGGATCGACAGCGGCCTGCTCGGTGTCGTCGTGGCAGCAGCTCCCGAGCATGCGGAACAGCGCGAGCGCCGCGCGGAGGCTCCAGTTCGCGAGTGGGCAGCAGCCGTATACGAGGTGACCGCCGAAGGACCGGTCCCGGTGGGCATCGACGGCGAGGCGGTGATGCTCGACCCACCTCTGCGGTTTCGCACGCGACCGCGAGCGCTGCGGGTGCGGATCGCCCGCGCACACCCTGGCGCGTCGCCGTCTGCCGAGGTCCCGGAGCGCCCGTGGGCAGGGGTCCGCATGCTCGTCCGAATCGCCGCCGGCCGTGCGGCCAGCGCGCAACTCGTCCTGTTCCGGGTCCTGTCGCTCTTGAGCCGGCTATAGGGGCCAAACCTTGCATGCTCCCCGGCACCCATCGCGCATCCCGCGTCAGCCATCGCGGGACTGAGACCGAAGGCTTCCTCCATCGATGCAGCAGTCGGTCCTCCGCTCGGCTTAGCCCTGTTGACGTGGGACCAACTGGTCGGCACCCGGGCGTAGGCTGAGCGTGGATGACGGAACCGCCCCACCCCGACACACGTCCGGCTCCACCCAGCCGCACCGGGCTGGCTGCAACTCGGGTGATGATCGGCGCCATCGGAGGTATTGCCGCCGCTGCCGTCGCGATCGCCTTCGGCGCTTCGTGGTCCGTTGCAGCGCTCGCCGCCTCCGATGTCGCCGCGCTCGTTTACATAGTGTGGGTGTGGGCGACCATCGCCGGCGCCGACGCGGCGGCGGCGGCGCGAATCGCCCGCACCGAGGACAGCTCACGCGCTGCCGCGGATGCCGTCCTCGTGGGAGCCGGCGCCGCAAGCCCTGTGGTGGTGGTTTTCACGCTCGCGGAGGCGGGCGACACCGGCGCCCCGGGACGTGGCCTCCTGACGGCGCTCGCCATCGGGAGCGTCCTGCTTGCCTGGATGTCGGTGCACACCGTTTACCTTCTTCGCTACGCGAGGCTCTACCACCCCGCCGGTGGGCGGGATCGACTTTCCAGGGCGAGGCCCCTGACTACGCGGACTTCGCCTACCTCGCGCTGACAATTGGGATGACGTTCCAGGTCTCGGACACCGATCTCACTGGCAAGGCTGCCCGCCGCCTCGCCCTCCATCATGCACTCCTGTCCTATCTCTTCGGAACGGGCATCGTGGCGATCACTGTCAGCTCCGTTGCGGCCCTGCTCGGACGCTAGCGGTCTTTCCTGAAACGTTTGCGGGCAGGCCACTAGATCGGAAAGGCGACGCGGGCTTCCATGAGCGGACGTCAGTCGGCGTCGGCGTCGCGGTCGCCGGCCAGGAACCCGGGCGATGCGATCGCCGTAACGCCGAGCGCGATGCCGGCGAACATCAATGGCACGCCGACGGCGCGAGCGACGCCGGCCTCTACCAGCAGCACGAGGAGAGCGCCGATCACGAAGCAGGCGAACGCGATCTGCGGGCGCGCGACCCTCATCGACCCGGCCGATCGTCGGTGGGCACGATCGGATGGAACTGCTCGCTCAAGCGGCCCTGCAAGGTGAGGCGCAACAGGAACGCCATCGCAGGCACGATCACGAGCAGCGCGAGGACGAGGACGACCAATGTGGCGGTCAGGGTGGCGTCGTTCGCGGCGGCATCCTGCAGCGAGAGCTGCCCCGGCAGGAAGTCCGGTCGCAGCGCGAAGCCCAAGCCGGCCACGACCGCGCCGACGGCGATGCCCGACGTATACCGCGCGATCTCGAAACGCCTCGTCCACAAGAGCCAGACCGTCAGCACGCCGAATGCAGCCGACGCGATCACCATCGCCAGGCCGCCGCCGGAGGTGAGGCCGTCGTACAGATCGCGCGCGTCCTCGCGGATCACGAACAGGCCTCCGATCGCCATCACGCCCGCGGCGGCGGCGGAGCCGAGCGCGCGGCGCCGGAACGCATTTGTCAGGTCCGGCAGGTGCGCGCGAACGGAGTCGGCGGCGAGGAAGACGGACGAGACGTACGCACAGTTGACGACGGCCAGAACCCCGACCCAGAGCGCGGTGGTGCCGGTCCAGCTCGAGAACGGGGTATCCGGATTCCCCTGCGCGGGCACTTGGCCGGAGGCAACCGCGCCGATCGCGCATCCGAGGAAGAAGGGCGTCAGGACCGAGGAGAGTGCGAAGAGCGCGCCGAGCGCGCGCGACTCCGAGATCGTCGCGGCCTGGCCGCGCAGCGCATAGGCGGAGCCGCGGAAGATGATCCCGACGGCTGCCAGGAACAGCGGCACGTACAGCGTCTCCATCAGCGGTCCGAAGGCGCGCGGAAAGCAGGTCCAGATCACCACCAGCACGATGATCAGCCATACGTGATTGGCCTCCCAGACCGGCCCCATCGAGCGGTAAACGAGGCCCCGCACGCGGGCGCCGCGCTGGGCGCCTCCCGCGGTGAGATCCCAGAACCCCCCGCCGAAGTCGGCTCCCCCGAGGACCGCGTACGCGGCGAGCGCGGCGATCAGGATCGCGAGGATGAGGTCGACCAGGATCATGGCAGCACCTGGATGTCGCCTGGACCTGGCTGAGCCTCGGCCTCGGGAGGCGTGCGGACGAGGCGGCGCAGCATGTAGAGCGCGACGCTCCCGAGACCGAGGTAGACGACCACGAGGGTCGCGTAGCCGATGGGGATCCCCTCGGCTCCGGTAACGGCCTCCTCGACGCGCATGAACTCGTAGACGATCCAGGGCTGGCGGCCGACCTCGGTGACGATCCAGCCCGAGATGAGGGCCACCAGCGAGGCTGGCCCCGCCACCACGACCGCCCGGTAGAACCACGGCGTGCTCGGCAGCGCCCCGCGGCGCCAGCGCGCCCACAGGAACCAGATCCCGAGCAGAGCGAGCAGCGTCCCGATCCCGACCATCAGCTGGAAGCAGTTGCGAACCCAACCCACCGGCGGGCGGTCATCGGCGGGCACGGTGTCCAGCCCCTTCACTGTCGCGTCGGGATCGTGGAAGGCGAGCAGTGACAGCAGGTGCGGGATCGGCACGCCGCCGTGGACCTTGCCGTCGAAATACAACCCACCCGCGGTCAGGTCCGCCCCCTCCGTCGTGTGGTGCAGACCCTCGATCGCGGCCAGTTTCGTGGGTTGCTGGTCGGAGACGGTGCGCGCGGCCCAATCCCCGATCACGATCTGTGCCGGCGCCGCCAGGCACAGCACCGCAAGCGGGACCACGAGCCCGGCGCGGTGATAGCCATCGCGGCGGCCGCGCAGCCACGCGGTTGCATAGACGGCAGCCACGAGCGAGCTTGCGACGATGAACCCTGCGAGGTACATGTGCACCTCCTCGTGCCAGAGATGCGGGTTGAAGAGCGCCTCGAGCGGCCGCACGTCGGTCACCTCGCCGTTTGGTCCCAGGTCGAAACCCTGCGGGTGGTTCATCCAGCCGTTCACGGAGATCACCGCCGACGAGCCGCCGATGCCGGCGATCGCAATCGGCAGCCCGCTGAGGAAGTGCGTGCGCGGCGAGAGCCGGTCCCAACCGTAGACGTAGATCGCGATGAAGATCCCCTCGAGGAAGAAGAAGAACCCCTCGATCGCGAACGCGAAGCCGAACACCTCGCCCCATTGCTCCATGAACCTGGGCCAAAGCAGCCCCAGCTCGAACGAGAGGATCGTCCCGGTGACGACGCCGATCGCGAACAGGATCAGCATCACCTTGGACCAGCGCTTCGCGAGCGCTTTATATGTGGGATTGCCGGTGCGGTTGTGCAGCCACTCAACGAAGAGCACCATCACCGGGAAAGAGATCCCGAAGCAGACCAGGGGGATGTGCACCCCGAGCGAGAGCGCCTGCATCTGCCGCGCCTCCTGTAGGTACTGCTGAGAGGCGGACTCGCTCACCTGCGCGAGCACTGGGATCCAGCCGAGCAGACCGGACATCAACGCAACCCTAGCGCCCGAGATGGATTCCGGTTAGCCGTAATCTGGAACTCCCACTGGTGGTGACGCGACTCGTGTCGCGCGCAGGGAGTCTTTCGGGCGAGTTGACCGATAGGAGGTCTTCATGGGTACCCCCACGCTGTCAGAGCAACTGATCGACGTGCTTCGCCAGGCCGGCGTCGAGCGCATCTACGGCGTCGTCGGCGACAGCCTCAATCCGCTCGTCGACGCGGTTCGCCGTACCGATGGAATCGGGTGGGTCCATGTTCGCAACGAAGAGGCCGGCGCCTTCGCCGCGGCGGCCGAGGCGCAGCTGACCGAGCGGCTGGCAGTCTGCGCCGGCAGCGTCGGACCGGGGACCGTCCACCTCACTCAGGGCCTGTACGACGCTCACCGCACCGGCGCTCCGGTGCTGGCGATCGCCACGCACGTCCCGAGCCCCCAGGTCGGCACGGGGTACTTCCAGGAGATACATCCCGAGCGGCTCTTCCTCGACTGCAGTGACTGGTGCGAGCTGGTGAGCCAGGCTGAGCAGATGCCGCGAGTCGCTCGCACGGCGGTCCAGCACGCACTCGGAAAGCAGGGCGTGGCGGTGCTCGCGGTGTCGGGCGACGTGCTGCACCGCGACGCGGCTCACCCCACCGGCTCCAGCTACGTCGCCTCTTCGACGGCGACCGCGTCTCCCGCGCCCGAGCAGGTGCAGGCGCTGGCCGAGCGGCTGAATCAGGCAGGGACGGTCACCCTGTTTTGCGGCGCCGGCGTGGAAGGAGCGCACGCCGAAGTGATGCAACTGGCCGGCAGGCTGCACAGCCCGATCGGACATACGCTGCGCGGCAAAGAGTGGATCCAGTACGACAATCCCTACGACGTCGGGATGAGCGGCCTGCTCGGCTACGGGGCCTGCTACGAGGCGAGCCACGAGGCTGACCTGCTGCTGCTGCTCGGCACCGACTTCCCTTACGACGACTTCCTCCCGGGTAAGGGGACCGTCCAGGTCGACCACGACGCATCTCGCCTTGGCCGGCGCACGCCGCTCGAGCTGGCAGTGCATGGCGATGTCGGCGAGACGCTGCGCGCGGTGCTGCCGCAGGTGAAGCAGAAGAGCGACCGTTCCTTCCTCGACCGGATGCTGCAGAAGCACGCACAGGCGCTCGAACACGTCGTCTCGGCCTACACGCGCGACATCGACCACCACCTGCCGATACATCCGGAGTACGCGGCCAAGCTGCTCGACGAGGTCGCCTCCGACGACGCCGTGTTCACCGTCGACACGGGGATGAACAACGTCTGGGCCGCGCGCTACATCACCCCGAACGGCAGGCGCCGGGTGATCGGCTCCTTCCGGCACGGCTCGATGGCAAATGCGCTGCCGCATGCGATCGGGGCGCAGCTCGCCTACCCCGGGCGCCAGGTGATCTCGATGTCTGGCGACGGTGGCCTCGGCATGCTGCTGGGCGAGCTGCTGACTGTCGCGAAGTACCAGCTGCCGGTCAAGATCGTCACCTTCAACAACTCGTCGCTGGGGATGGTCAAGCTCGAGATGCTGGTCGACGGACTGCCGGACTTCGAGACCGACAATGGCAACTTCGACTACGCGGCGATCGCCGCCGCCGCCGGCATCCACGCCGTCCGCGTCGAGCAGCCGGCGGACATCCGAGACGCCTTGAGCGAGGCGCTGGCGCATCCCGGCCCCGCGCTCATCGACCTGGTCACGGACCCCAACGCTCTCTCGATCCCGCCCCACATCACCGCGAAACAAGTCAAGGGCTTCGCGCTGGCCGCAGGCAAGGTCGTGCTCGACGGCGGAGTCGGGGAGATGCTCGAGCTCGCCCGCGCAAACGTCCGCAACATCCCCCGTCCGGCGCGTACTCCGGCCGGGCGGCGGTGACCTGCCGTGTTCAGCCGATCAGTTGCCCGTCCCTACGCCGGCGCGGCCTCCGGGTCGCGGTCCGAAAGGGCGTCTTGGAGGCCCTTGCGTGAGCTGATCCCGAGTTTGGTGAACACCTTCCCCAGGTGCCATTCGACGGTGCGAGGGCTGATGAACAACTGCGCGCCGATCTCGGGATTCGTCCGTCCGTCTCGGGCAAGCCTCGCGATGTGCTCCTCTTGAGGAGTTAGCTCGTCGCGCGTGTCATCGCGCCGCTGGCGCACCTTCAAGCCCGTAGCCTGCAGCTCACGGCGTGCGCGTTCGGCGAATCCGTCCGCGCCCATCGCCACGAGCATCTCGTGCGCGATGCGCAGCTGCTCGCGCGCGTCGATCCGCCGATTCTCGCGTCGCAGCCATTCGCCGTAGATCAGGTGAGCGCGTGCGAGGTCGGGACGGAGCCCTGCTGTGCCCAGCCGGTCGATCGCCTCGCAATAGTGGCGCTCGGCCGCTTCGCCCTCGCTCAGCAACGCCCGTGAGCGCGCCTCGAGTCCGAGCCCCCAGCCGCCATCGCTGTTGTCTGTGCGAGCCGCGAGTCGCGAGAGGGCGTCGGCGGCCACCTGCGTCTCCCCGCTCCTCGTGGCGGCTTCGACCAGCTCGCTGAGCGCCCAAGCGGAGACGACCAGCTCGGGCGTGTCGTCGCTCGCCAGCTTCGCCGCCTCGAGCGCGTCCTGATAGCGGCCGGCGGCATTCGCGACGACCGCAGTCGCCCAGTGCGCCTCTTGAACCGCGGTTCCCTGGCCGCCGGCGATGGCCTCATTGATGGTGACCTCGATCAGGCTGGCGGCCTCGGCCTCCTGGCCGCGTAACGCAGCGAGCACCAAGGCCGCGTATGGCATCACGTGGGCTCCCGTTGCCTCGTTGACCGCATCGGCCTCGGCGACCAGCGATGCCGCCTTGGCGAAGTCGCCGCCAAGTGCGACGACCTGGCCCAGGATGTTCACTGCGACCGCGAGCACGGTCAGTGCGCCTGAGTCGCGGGCGAGCTGGACCTCGCGCGTGGCGACCGCAAGAGAGGTCTCGTAGTCCCACATGACCGCTGAGGCCATCGTCGCCAGCCATCCCCAGCGGAGCACCTCATCCGTGGAGACCTCGTTGCCGGCGAACGCAATCGCCGCCCGCTCGAGGAGGGGCGCTGCCGCGGTGCGTCCTTCAGTGAACAGCAGCGCGAAGCCGTCCAGCAGCAGATCGGACGGGCGTAGAGGTTCCGGGGCACGGGGGCCGGCCATCGCGGCCCGCGAGACGTCGAGCAGACTGCCGGCGCTTGCCAGCTCACCGGCGAAGACGGCTGCGCCGAAGGCGTCGAGATAGGTCTCGCGTGCGAGTCCCGTGTCGAGCGGCTCGAGCGTCTTTGCCGCCCGGAGCAGCAGCGGCGGAGCGTCGCTCCCGCGGTCCTGTGAGTACGCGACCTCAGCCCGCAGGAGATCAATGCGGGCTCGCCCGAGCTCATCCAGCGGGCCTGCCTCCGCGGCGGCGAGCAGCCCGAGCGCCCCATCGAACGCGCCCGCCTGCACGTTCACCTGCGCCGCCGCCAGCGTGCGCTCCGCCCGGCGTGCTGGATCGGCGGTCAAGCCGGCCGCCTTCCCCAGGAACGCCGCTGCAGCGGCGAGACCACCACGTGCCTGGGCCCGACCAGCCGAATGCTCGAGCTCCGCCGCGACATCCTCATCAGAGCCTCGTGTGGCCTGTGCACGGTGCCACGCGCGGCGATCCGGTTCGAGCGCCGCATCGGTCACGTCCGCCAACGCGCCGTGCACGCTCTGTCTCTCCCGATCCGATGCCGATCGGTAGACCGCCGAGCGCACCAGCGGATGACGAAATCGCACCTGCGCGCCGACACCCAGCAGCCCTGCGCGCTCTGCCGGCTCGAGCGCTGCGCCCGCGACCTCGAGCCGCCCCGCCGCCCGCCACAAGAGCGCAGGATCACCGACCGGCTCCGCCGCCGCGACCAACAACAGCAGCCGCGTCTCTGCCGGTAACGCCGCGAGCCGCCGCAGGAAGCTCTCCTCTATCCGACCCGCCAACGGCAGCACGTCCGGCAAGCCGAACCCGCCCGCCAACTGGGCCGCGGAGAGGCCTCGTGGCAGCTCCAGCAGCGCGAGTGGATTGCCACGCGTTTCCCCGACGATCCGGTCGCGAACCCGCTCATCGAGCCGCCCCGGGATCACGGTCGCCAGTAGTGCACGCGCATCCTCCTCCCCGAGCCCGCCGAGATGCAGCTCCGGCAGGCCCACCAGCTCGCGATCATCGCTCGACTCGCGAACCGCAAAGACGATCGCCACCGACTCCGCGAGCAGCCGTCGCGCGACGAATCCGAGCACTTGGCGGGAGGCGCCGTCAAGCCACTGGCCGTCATCCACGAGACAGAGCAACGGCCGCTCCACCGCAACCTCCGACAACAGGCTCAGCACCGCGAGGCCGACCAGGAACCGGTCCGGAGCATCACCCGATGAGAGGCCGAGCGCGATGCTCAACGCGCGACGCTGAGGTTCCGGAAGACTCCCGAGCTGGGCAAGCATCGGCGTGCAGAGCTGATGCAGCCCCGCAAACGGCAACTCCATCTCGGATTCGACACCCGCGATATGGGTGAGTCGAAAATCAGACGCCTGCCGAGCGGCGTAACGCAAGAGCGCCGTCTTTCCGACACCCGCCTCACCCCGCACGACGAGCACCGCGCTCTGGCCGCCGCGCACATTCTCGAGCAGCCGGTCCAGCGCTTCGCGCTCATTGGCCCGGCCCCGCAACGCGTGGGGACCCCCCTGGACGGCCATTCGCCTGTAAGCCTAAACGACCAGGGATAGGACCAGGGATCACACGGGCGCGAAGGCAATCCGGACGCGCGACCCTCTCGAAACCCTACGGAACGACTGTGAGGAGCGCTTATGTCCGTTCGAACGCAGGCAGACACGACCGCAACCGATGCTGCCGATGGCAACGCAATCCGACCCTTCCGCGTCGACGTGCCCGAAGAGGACCTGGCCGACCTCCAAAGGCGGATCGCCGCCGTGCGGTTGCCCAGCAAGGAGCTCGTCGCAGATCGGTCGCAGGGCGTGCAGCTGGCCACGATCCAGGAGCTCACCCGCTACTGGGCGACGGAGCACGATTGGCGCGCCTGCGAGGCGAAGCTGAACGCGCTGCCTCAGTTCAAGACCGAGATCGACGGGGTGGACATCCACTTCATCCACGTGAAGTCGCGGCACGAGAACGCGTTGCCGCTGATCCTGACGCACGGCTGGCCGGGCTCGGTGGTCGAGATGCTCGAGATCGTCGGCCCGCTCACGGACCCGACAGCGCACGGCGGACGCGCGGAGGACGCGTTCGACCTCGTGCTGCCGTCCCTGCCCGGCTACGGCTTCTCCAGCGAGCCCGGCGAGCTCGGCTGGAACGTCGGCCGCGTCGCGCAAGCCTGGGCGGAGCTGATGCGCCGCCTCGGCTACTCCCGTTACGTCGCCCAGGGCGGCGACGTGGGCGCCGCCGTCACCGACACGATGGGCCGCCAGGCGCCCAAGGGGCTGCTCGGCATCCACATGAATCTGCTCGTGACGGTGCTGGCCGGCCCCCAGTCGATGGAGTCCGAGCAGGAACGCGCGGCCGCGGACCAGGCCGCCACATTCAAGGAGAGCGGCTTCGGCTACTTCCTGGAGATGGCCACGCGGCCGCAGACGATCGGCTACGCCCTGCTGGACTCACCCGTCGCCCTGGCCGCCTGGCTGTGCGATCACGACACGGACAGCTACTACAAGATCTCCCGCGCCTTCGTCGACGGCCAGCCCGCGGGCAATCTCACCCGGGACCACATCGTCGACAACATCACGCTGTACTGGCTGACGGGCACTGGCGCCTCGGCGGCCCGGTCGTACTGGGAGGACGGACAAGTCGCGGCTCAAGCACGCGCGTCCGGCCAGGCTCCGCCGGAGGTCTCGCTCCCGGTCGGCTTCACCACCTTCCCCGGCGAGATCTGGCGGACCCCGCGCAGCTGGGTCGAGAATTCCTACCCCAACGTCACCTACTTCAACGAGGTCGACAGGGGCGGCCACTTCGCCGCCTGGGAGGAGCCCGAGCTCTTCTCCACCGAGGTTCGAGCGGCCTTCAGCTCGCTGCGTTGAGGCAGACCGCCGCGACCCACTAGCCATGGAGGCAACCCGATTCAGCGTCGACCTGCCCGTCGAGGGTGAGCTGCCATCGCTCGCCGGCGCCACCGGCTGGCTCAACTCGGCACCGCTGACACCATCGGACCTGCGGGGGAAAGTCGTGCTCGTCGACTTCTGGACGTACACCTGCATCAACTGGCTGCGCACGCTCGGCTACGTTCGTGCATGGGCCGAGAAATACGAGGATCAGGGGTTGGTCGTGGTCGGCGTCCACACGCCCGAGTTCCCATTCGAAGCGGACATCGACAACGTCCGGCTAGCTGCAAGGGACTTGACCGTCGAGTATCCGATCGCGCTCGACAGCGGCTATGCGGTCTGGGTCGCCTTCGACAACCGGTATTGGCCGGCCGTCTACATAGCCGACGCGCAGGGACGGATCCGACACCATCAATTCGGGGAGGGCGGATACGAGGAGTGCGAACGAGTCATCCAGGTGCTGCTGCGCGACGCCGGACGTGGCGGCATCGGTGACGATCTGGTCGCGGTCGCCGATGATGGCTTCGAGGCACAGGCCGACTGGGCGAACCTGGAATCTCCCGAGACATATCTCGGCTATACGCAGGCGCAGCGGATTGCGTCTCCGGGTGGTGCCGAGGTCCACGGCCCACAGACCTATGTCGCGCCGGATCCGTTGGAGCTCAACCATTGGGCTCTCACAGGGAACTGGACGGTCGAGAGCCGGGCCAGTGTGCTGAACGAAGCCGGCGGGCGAATCGCGTTTCGCTTCCACGCCCGGGACGTCAATCTCGTCATGGGACCGCGGCCGCCAGACGCGTCCGTGCCCTTCCGCGTCCTCGTCGATGGAGAGCCTCCGGGCGAGGCGCATGGCGTCGACGTCGACGATCAGGGTCATGGGACGCTGTCGCAACAGAGGCTCTACCAGCTGATTCGCGAGCGGGGATCGATCACCGACCGCACCTTCGAGATCAGCTTCGCTGCTTCCGGCGTCGAGGCCTACGTGTTCACGTTCGGCTAGGGCCGGTTGTCCAGATGACTCCACTCGCCAAACGAATCGTGTTCTCTTGGATCGCGACCGACGTCATCTGGGCGTCGTTGTTCATTTACGTTCTCAAGCGAGAGCAAAGACAGAGCTAGCGCGACCTCCCCGCCCCCGCGAGCGACGAGACCGGGTGCCGCGGCGGTAACGCACCCGGCCTCGGAAAGTCGAGCGCCACCCAGATTCCCGACAGGGCGGTAAGCGCGGCGACAATGACGATCGCGCCGCTGTACCCAAGCGCGTCCGCAGCAAGACCGGCCAGCAGACCTCCGGCCACGTAGCCCATGTCCCGCCAGAATCGGTACACGCCCACCATCGGAGCACGCGCGACCGGAGACACGGCATCAGAGATTGCTGCAATCAGCGTCGGGTAGACGAGCGCCGTCCCGAGGCCGAGCGCGATCGCCGCCACGGCGGCCAGCCCCACCGCGCCGCCCGACGCCGCGAGCACGCCGAGCGCGGCGGCTTGCAGCAACATGCCGGCGACGATCAACGGCTTGCGGCCGACCATGTCTGACCACTGACCGGCGACGATCTGCCCGGCTCCCCACACCGCCGGATAGAGCCCCGCCACGAGACCGACCTCGGCGGCCGAAGCGCCGTTGGCTGCGAGGAAGAGCGGCACCAGACCCCAGGCCAGCGCGTCGTTGAGGTTGTTGACGAGCCCGGCTTGCGAGCAGGAGCGAAGCGCCGGCTGACGGAAGGAGGCCTCGGGAAACGCCTCTCGCAATCGCGGTGTCGCCTCTTCACGGTCGTGGTCGCCCTCGCGCTGTTCGAGCTGGACGTGAGGAGCGGTGTCACGGACGAAGAGAACGGTCAGCGCCAGGGCGGCGAGCGCGATCACCGCCCCGCCGGCGACCACGACATCGCGTGCAGCGACCTCCGATGCCAGCCAGCCACTGAGCGCCGCGGCGACGGCCACACCTCCATAGCCGGCGGCCTCGTTCAGTCCCAGCGCGAGCCCGCGGCGCCGCGGTCCCACGAGATCGATCTTCATCACGACCGTCATCGACCAGGCGAGTCCCTGATTCACGCCGAGGAAGACGTTGGCGGCGACGATCCAGCTCCAGCTCGGAGCGACGGCGATCAAGAGCGGCACGGGCAGCGCCATTGCCCAGCCAAGAATCAGGAGCCGCCGCCGCCCGAAGCGCTCGGCGCCGGCGCCGGCAGCGAGGTTGGTGAAGGATTTTGCGAGTCCGAACGCGACGATGAACGAGAGGACCGCGGCGCTCGAGCCGAGACCGAAGTCGTCCTCTCCGATCAGGGGAAGGGTCGCGCGCTCCAAGCCCACCATCGCCCCAACGAACGCGTTGATCGCGACGAGGAGCGAGAACTGGGCCAGGTTTTCGCGCAGGCCCAGGCTGACCGCCCGGGCAGGCATGGCCTGTCAGCGCACCCTGGCGAACGGCCGACCGCTGCGATTGGCGGCCAGGATCTCGGCCTGCTGCGGTGGCGGCGCGGGGATGTCCTGCACCAGAGCCTCGACGAACTCCTGCTCGGAGTCGAACTGAAGCGCTCGGTTGTGGCGACGCTCGAAGCCAATCGTCGAGGCTGGGTTCGCTGACAGACCACGGCCGCAGACGGAGCCGGAATAGTGCGCCGGATAGACCAGGATGTGGTCGGGCAGGGTCAGGAGCTTCTCGGTCAGCGAGCGGTAGAGCAGGCCGGCCATCTCCGCGGCGGTCTGCTCGCTATGGGCGTGGAGGTCGGGTCGCCCGGCGTCGCCGACCAGCAGCGCGTCGCCGGTCAGGAGGAGCCAGGGCTCGTCGCCGCGTACGCGGTCGGTGACGAGATAGGCGTGATGGGCCGCGGCGTGGCCCGGGGTAGCGATCGCCCTCACCTCGGTGTTGCCGAGCGTGACCGTCTCGCCGTCGCCGACCGCGATGTGCTCGAACTCGACCCCGGCGCCGGCCGGCAGGTAGGCAGTCGCCCCGGTCCGCTCGACCAGGGCCGGCAGGCCCGAGACGTGATCGGCCTGCACGTGGGTCTCGAGCACGGCGACGATCGGGATGCCCTGAGCCTCGGCGGCTGCGACGTAGTCGTCCACCAAGTCGATGTGCGGATCGACCACGGCAAAGCGCGACTTGGTCTTGCAGCCGATCAAGTAGGAGGCACAGGAGGTCTCGTCGTTCAATAGCTGCCGGAAGAACATGCTTGACAAGCTATCAATTGATCTATTGAATAGCAATATGGATTCTGCTCAGGCGAAGGGAACGCTCTTCGAAGCAATCGCGGTCATGGGCAAGGCGTTTGCCAGCCCCCGCCGGCTTGAGCTGCTCGACCTGCTTGCCCAGGGACCGCGCAGTGTCGAGGAACTCGCGCGCGCCAGCGGCCAGGCGAACGCCAACACCTCTCAACACCTGCAGGCGCTGCACGCCGCCGGCATCGTTACGCGCCGGCGCGACGGCAACCGGGTGCGCTACGCCCTGGCGGGGGAGGACGTGCTCGCGCTGTGGCTCGCACTGCGCGAAGCCTCGGCGGCCCGCCTCGCGGAGGTCGAACGGGCAGCGCGCGATTACCTCGGCGAAGAGGTCGAGGCGATCGGCCGCGAGGAGCTGATTGAGCGACTCGGTCGCGGCGACGTCGTGCTCGTCGACGTGCGGCCTGCCGAGGAGTTCGCTGCCGGGCACATCGAGGGCGCGCAGTCGGTCCCGCTCGAGGAGCTCGAGCGCCGCCTTGCCGAGCTGCCTGCCGGCCGCGAGGTCGTCGCCTACTGCCGCGGGCCCTTCTGCGCGTATGCGCACGAGGCTGTTCGGCGCCTGCAAGCCGCGGGACGCCCGGCCCGCCGTCTGGAAGATGGCTGGCCCGAATGGCAGCTCACCCAACAAAGATCCACTTCGCCGTCAACCACCAGGGAGGAAGCAGCATGAACACGACCACGAAGCAGCTCGACACCGCTGAGCTCGAAGAGCGCGTCAAGCGCATGTACGAAGAGGTGGCGCTCGAGCCCGAGCGCGATTTCCACTTCGAGACCGGCCGGCCGCTGGCCGAGCGGCTCGGCTACCCGGCGGCGGCCCTTGACCGCATCCCCGCTGGTGCGATCGATTCGTTCGCGGGAGTCGGTTACTTCCTCGACCTAGCCGCGATCGAGCCGGGCGATACCGTGCTCGATCTCGGCAGCGGCTCGGGCATGGACAGCTTCCTCGCCTCGCTGGCGACGGGACCTTCCGGTCGCGTGATCGGCGTCGACATGACCGACAAGCAGCTCGCGAAGGCCGAGCGTCTTGCCCGTGAAGCAGGTTTCGCGAACGTGGAGTTTCGCCAGGCTTACATAGAGCGGCCACCTGTCGACGATGCGACGGTCGACTGCGTGATCTCGAACGGCGTGATCAATCTCTCGCCCGACAAGCCGGCCGTGTTCGCATCTGCCGCACGGGCGCTGCGACCCGGCGGGCGGCTGGCGCTCGCAGATATCGTCAGCGCAAAGCACCTGCCCGAGGGCGTGACCTGCGACGCCTCGCTCTGGGCCGCCTGCATCGGCGGCGCGATGCAGCGCGACGGCTACCGCGACGCGATCGAGTCCGCGGGCTTCGAGATCAAGGCCTGGCGCAAGAACACCGAATACCGGTTCGTGTCCGAGCGCGCGGACAGCGCGACCCACAAGTACGGCGTGACCAGCATCTCGCTGCTCGCCCGCCGCGCAGGGGCGTCATGAGCGAGGAACGCTGGACGGGCGCGTACCGCCCTCCGCGCCCAGTCCTTCTCTACTCAGCTCGTGTTGGGCGCCTACGCCGTCCTCGGTGTGATCGGCGCGATCACCGTGTACAGGCTCCGCGCGCCTACTAGCTCCGGCGCTCCCCGTTAGGGGCGCCGCTGAGGTCCAGGCGGTTGGCCGGAAGAAACCTGCCCTACGGGGTGACTACGCCCTCATGGGCAAAGACGTTCTCGTCTCCGCTTCCGCACGTTGGCGGGCAGCTCGCACCGCCGCCCGGAGACATGGTGCCATCGGCGCCCAGGTCGGTGACCTGGACCGACGCGAGCGAGAAGATCGTCTTCTTGTTCTCCTTGGCGACATTCGGCACCAGGGTGTCTGCGGTGGTCGAGACGCTGCAGATCGAGCCGTTCGCTCCCGCTGTGGCGGTGCAGTTCATCGGGAAGGAAAACGTCCCCAGCGAAGCGGTGCCCGGATCATCACCGAAGACTCCGTGGGCGGTATCGGTCAGCTGCAGCGCCGTGCCGGCAACGAGCTGACCCGTGTAATCGCCGCCGGCGAGAGTGCATCCGGTCACGGGTGCAGCCGCGCAGCGGACGTCGGTAAGCGAAACCGTGATGTCGATGTCCGCGTTGTCCGGGGGCACGACTCCGTCGCCCGGCAGCGCCTTGTAGCGCAGGAACCCGGAGCCGGCACCAGCCGAGCCCATGGTCAGAATCGTCGACGTCAGCGTCGGACCGGTGCAAGACGCGAGCGCGAGCGGGGCGACGTGGGTGCTGTTCGGTGCCGTGCACTCGTTGTAAGCGGGTACGAGCGGGACGCGGAACGGCGTTCCGGACGCGGGCCGCGGATAGTTCTGCTCGCGTCGCGCCGAGGCCTCGGCGAGCGACCCACCGCCACCGGTGAACTTCGTCCAGGCAGCGGTGGCTTCGCCGTTTTGCTCGGCGGCGACCTGAGCGTTGTCCGAGACGAAGGCGGACTCGGACAGTTGCTCTGGGGCGCTGAACGTTCCGGTGCCCACACTCCGCGTGGATGACTCGATGATCGAGGTGGCTCCTGTCTGGCGAGCCCAGATCGCCGTCGCGTTTCCCTGCGAGTCGATCGCGACGTCCGGCCGGAAGGAGCCGGCTGCAGAGAGCGTTACTAGGCCGCCGAAGGTGTTCGAAGCCGCCGGCTTGAAGGCCGCTTGGACCGTTGTGTCCGTGGTGTTGGTCCACACAGCAAGCGCCGCGCCGTTGGGAGCGACCGCAACCTTCGGCTCGAATCCGTTCTTGCTGCCGGACGAGAGCGGCTGCGGCGCGCCGTAGCTCAGATTTTCACCAGCGAGCCTGATAACCGCATTGACGACATCGTGCCCGCCGTCGTCTACGTAGACGGCGACGGCCTGACCGGAGGTGTCCACCCCGATGTCAGGCCCGAACGCGGTCGAACCATTGACATTGATGGGCGCATACCAGTGCTGCACCGCCTGCGCCGAGGAGGGGACAGCGAGCAGGATCAATGCAGCCGCCAAGAGCGAGCGGCAGGATCGCATTCCCGCAGCCAAGACCGCCCACACAGAATCGGCCCTCCCTTAAGCCCTCGAGGTGGTGAACAGGTCGGGGTGTAAACCTACAGCCCCGCGGCAACGCCGTCCAGCTACTCCTGGCTTTGCCCCGAACGTACGGCGGGCGTGTTCCGCGGGGCCGAACGCGAAGAAACCCCCGTCGTAGCAGGGGCTTCCTGTAGCGCGGAGTCGGCTCGCGCTCCCAAGGCGACGGCATGCGATTAGTTTCCGGGCTTCAGCCGGTCACTAGACCGGGCCCTGAACGGCAACATCGACACAGGAGACCGACAAAATGCCAGCACGGATCGTTGTGACGGAGTTCGTATCGCTCGACGGCGTGATGGAGGCGCCAGGCGGCGAGCCCGACTTCAAGTACCCCGGCTGGACCTTCGAGTTCGACCGCGGCGACGACGGCAACCAGTTCAAGCTGGACGAGACGATGCGGGCCGACGCCCTGCTGATCGGCAAGCGCACCTACGAGAGCTTCGCCGGCGCCTGGCCCAACCGCGAGGGCGAGTTCGCCGACAAGTTCAACGAGATGCCGAAGTTCGTCGTTTCGACGACGCTCAAGGATCCAGAGTGGAACAACACGACGGTGCTCGACAGCGGCGACGCGACCACCGAGGTGCGCAAGCTCAAGGAGGACTTCGACGGCGAGCTGCAGGTGCCAGGCAGCCACCGCCTGGTCCAGGAGCTGATCGAGAACGATCTCGTCGACCAGGTCAACCTGATGGTCTTTCCGGTGATCCTCGGGACGGGCAAGAAAGCTTTTGAGGAGACGCCCGAACGACGCAAGCTTCGGCTCAAGGAGTCGAAGGTCGTCGGCGACGGCGTCCTCGTGCTGATCTACGAGCGGGCCGCCTGAAGGCGCGACTTACTCGGCCGCCCGGGGGTTTTCCCGAGCACCAAACGGTGGCTGGCGGTGATGACGCTGAGCACGACGTGGGCGATCCTGTGAGGCAACCGAATCAGGAGGAATCTCATGGAGACAATCGGCTTCGTCGGCCTCGGCCACATGGGAGGCAACGGGGGCGCGTGGCGGCTCGGGATCGTGACGTTCCCCCTCTCCGACGTGGCCAAGATCACTATCATCTAGGGCTCTGTGCCTGCGGGCCCCAGGGCCCGCGAACAAAGGGGGGGAGCGGATTCATGCGTGCATTGGCTGAGTTGCGAACGGCCGGCAAGGCACCGGTGGTCGGACTGGGGCTGGTCGTCCTCGCCGCCACGGCGATGGCGCTCCCCGCAAGCGCAATGGCGCACGTGGAGCGCGCCTCCTACTGGCCGGATCCGGCGCCAGACTGCTCGGTGAGCCCATGTGCCGGCGGGCAAGTGCCGACGGCTCGCTCGCTCGCATCCGCTGTCTTCGAAGACCGGACCGCGATGCGAGTGGTCTGCCAACCGAACTCGCTCACGCTCGCGCGGCGGTCGATCGCCGCAGCCCAGAGAAGAGGATATGTCCTGCGTCCCTCGCTGGGCCCGGAGACAATCACCGCCCGCGAGGCCCACGCTCTGTTGGACCTCAACCGCAGGCTCTGGAGCCGTTGCCACTTCCGATCGATCCAGACGGCCGTGAACGCGTCCGGCAACAATGACCGCGTCGTCATCATGCCGGGGCTCTATACAGAGCCGCGATCCAGGGAGGCACCGACGTTCGATCCCAGATGCGACCAGTATGAGATCACGAACGACAGAGGCGACTCGGTCGCGCTTTCCTACAAGTATCAGTTCTACTGCCCTAATGACCAGAACCTGATCGCGGTGCTGGGCCGCGAACCGGGAGCCGTGGATCCACCTCCGACCCCGTTCGAGGACCGGCACGGGATCCCCGACCTCGGACCGTGCATCCGCTGCAACCTCCAGATCGAGGGGTCGGGCGTTGGCCCTGACGACGTAACCATCGACGCCGGCAACGTGAACTCGGGCGACGGCGCCCCGCACGGTTCCGTCAAGGATGTCGGGATCAGAGCTGATCGTGCTGATGGAATCGTGATTCGAAACGTCAAGGTGCGTCATGCGCGCGAACACACCATCTACGTGCTCGAGAGCGACGGCTACCTGCTCGATCGCTTCAAGGTCTTCTTCCCGGGCGAGTACGGCGTGCTGACCTTCGTCGAGGACCACGGTCTCATGCAGAACTGCGAGGCCGTCGGCGCCGACGACTCGGGTCTCTATCCGGGGGCGGGCGCCGACACCGGCGTCGGGCGCGACAGCGCCCCGCAGGAGTGGAAGGACTACGAGGACCCCGGCTACAGCTACGGAAACTTCCGCTACAGCCAAGAGATCCGCTACTGCGATTCACATCACAACGCAAGCGGTTACTCGGGTACCGATGGCAATGCGACCCATCTGCATCACAACAACATCTACGACAACGTGCTGGGGTTCACGACCGACGTCTTTACGGCGGCCGGCCACCCAGGTTTCCCGCAGGATTCGTCCTTGATCCAGTACAACAACTTCTACTCGAACAACTTTGATGCGTACCACCCGCAGCCGGCGGAGACCCAGGTCTTCTCGGGCGAGCCGTTCCCGATCGGAGTCGGCCTATGGATCGCCGGTGGCAACGACAACATCATCCGGTACAACCACTTCTGGGACAACTGGCGGCGCGGCACGATGGCGTTCGCTGTACCGGACCAGGTGGTGTGCGGGCCGGGGATCGGGATCGACCCGTCGCAGCTCGCTGGTTGCAACCCCACTGCGGTACCGCCGTCGACCTCTTACCGGAACGAGTTCTACGGCAACCTGATGGCCCGCGCGCCCTCCGTCGACCCTCCACCGCTCTGCCCGCCCTTGCAGCACCTGGGCAATTGCGAGGAATGGGAGCCCGGCGAGGTGGCGCCCAACGGCACCGGCGATCTCTCAGAGGGCCGCACCGACTTCTGGTGGGACGAGTACGCCGGGAACACGGGCAACTGCTGGCACGACAACGTCGGCCAGGACGGCACGGCGGGGAGCATCACGAGCCTGCCGCCCTCGCCGCCGCCGGGCAATCCCGTAAATACGGCCCACTTCCTGCCGCACATCTGCGACGACACGAGCGTGGGTTCCGGAGGCCCGGCGCAGGAGTCGGAGCTTGGCAACTGCCTCGCGAACTTCTCCACCGACCCGTCTCCGGGCACATGTCCGTGGTTCACGAAGCCGTCCGATCCGTCACCGTAGGCCGACTGCATCACCACAGAGCCCGTGCCGTACCACTGATCTGCTGCGCAGCGTTACTGGTCGCGGGCTGCGGAGGGAGCGGCGACTCCGAGCACCGTGCGGGTGACCGGCCGCTACCGACTCTACCGACACCATTGCGTCTCGCCGAGTGCAGCGACTGGCGCAAGGGCAACATCGAAGAGCGACGGGGAACGGTCATCCAAATCCGCGAGTTCGCAGGAGGACCGGTTGGGTCGTCCCGTGGGATCCAGAAGGGACGGGTGCTCGATGACGCGCAGGCCTACCAGATACTGGATCGTTACTGCTCGAGGGGGTTCGCGCGGGGCTTCAGGCTCTATGCGCTCTACACGCGAGCAGCAGCCTTCACCGGTCACCCGCAGACCACCGTCCCGTTCGAAAGGGCTCCGACCCCGAAGAACCCGCCAAACGACTAAGGGCCTATTCCGGTAGGCCGAGTGCTTCCGGGGCGACCGAGAACCGAGCGGGGCGGTGCCGGCGCAGGTTCCGCATGGCAGAGGCCATGTGGGAGCTGCGACGTTGCCGCAACCGTGACGTGTTCTCGGGTCGCATCCGGGAGTGCTCGGTCTAGTGGGATAGGTCCTAAGCCGCCGCGGTAGAGGTTTTGCTCGGTATCGTCCTGCTCGTCCTCGAGAGCGCCGTTCTCTGAGCCCGCGAGCGCCAGTCATGGAGCTGCACGACATCTCCGTTCCGATCCGTCCCGGAATGATCATCTACCCGGGCGATCCGGACGTCGCGCTCGAGCGCATCGTCTCGATTGCTGACGGGGCCGAGGCCAACATCAGCCGCCTCTCCCTTGGCGTCCACACCGGCACCCATCTAGACGCGCCCGTCCACTTCCTCGAACGCGGCGCCGGATCGGAGTCGATCGGCCTGGAAACCCTCGTCGGACGGGCGGCAGTCGTCGACGCGACCTCGCTCACAACCGATATCGACGAGGCGGCGCTTGCCGAGCTCGAGATCCCTTCCGGAGCCGAGCGCATCTTGCTGAAGACCCCCAATGGGCGCCTGTGGGATCGGGACTCGTTTGCCCCCGACTTCATCGGGCTCACGGGAACCGGCGCTCGGCATCTGGTCCGCAGCGGCGTCCGCCTGGTTGGGATCGATTACCTCTCGATCGGCGATGAGGACGCGCACCGAGAGCTGCTCGAGAGCGGCGTGGTACCGCTGGAGGGCCTCGACCTGCGGCGGGTCGAGCCCGGCGAGTACCAGCTGGTCTGCCTCCCACTGCGGCTCGGCGGCTCGGATGGCGTACCCGCGCGAGCCGTCCTCATTCGCGAGTGAACGATGAGCACCGAAAGGAGCCGAGATGACTGACGATGTCCAGGTCGCGAACCGCCGGCTCGACGCGAGCGGCAACGAGGCGCTGATCGGCATGGCTCGGATGGGCGCAGATGCGTTCGGGTACAAGGCGGACCTGCGGATCGACCGCGGCCTCGCCCAGCTCCTGCGCCTGCGGGTTTCGCAGCTCAACAACTGCACTTACTGCCTCAACTTGCACCACGAGGCGGCGCGCGAGGCGGGCATCCCCCGGGCCAAGATCGACACTCTAAGCGCGTGGTGGGAGACCGAGCTTCACTCCGAGGCCGAGCAGGCGGCGCTCCGCTACGCCGAGGCGCTCACCCGCGTCGCCGACACCGATCGGGACGCGGCGTTTCAGCGCTTCCACGACGCGCTCGCTGCGCACTTCAGCCCGGAGGACATGCTCGAGATCGTCGCCGTCGTCGTCAACATGAACGTCTGGACCCGGATCAAGCTTGCCGAGGGCGCGATGCCGGGCCGGGCGGATTGAGCAGCTTCCGCAGCCCTCCTGAGACTCCACCAACACAAGCTGGCCGCCGCCTAAAAGACAACCCGGCGTTCGATTCTCACCCGCCGCCCATTTCAGGGCGGCGTTTTTGTGCCTGCCGCGAACTTCGTGCGACAGCCTCCGCGATAAGCGGCAGCGCTTAGGGCGCGATGTGCAGGTGTCTGATTGGCACTGATCGCGGGGATCCTGGACCTCATTCCCGACATCGGGGCCACGATCGCCGGCATCATCATCGGGATCGTCGCGCTGTCGGTCAGCCTCGAGGCCTTGATCGTCTTCGCGATCGTGTGGTGGTCTACCAGCAGGTCGAGAACTACATCCTGCAGCCGACCATCATCGGAAAGGCGGCCCAGGTCTCCGGGTTCACCGTGCTCGCCAGCGTCCTTGCGTTCGGGGCGCTCTTCGGGATCATCGGGGCGATCATCGACGTGCCGATCGCGGCCGGACTCCAGATCCTCGTGGAGGAGCTCACCGCCGAGAGAAGAGCTCGGATCGCGGCGGTGGACGCGGCGGAGCAGCAGCAACCGGCATGACGGCTCGGCTCAGCCCGAACGCTCTGGCCGCCCGCATGAGAGGTCACCGAGAGGGGAGCCACCGTCATTTGCGCCGACCGAGCTCTCGCCGCACCGCGATGAGGGCCGCCGGCAGATGTTCCAGCAGG
Source organism: uncultured Solirubrobacterales bacterium (assembly GCA_963716195.1). Lineage (GTDB taxonomy): Bacteria > Actinomycetota > Thermoleophilia > Solirubrobacterales > JBBDJG01 > JBBQNR01. The sequence continues at coordinate 3,656,755 of OY970293.1, read as the reverse complement.
GCGCCAAGCGTGATACCCGGATGCGACTGGTGGGCGACGAACGCGCCGTCAAAGGCGGCGAGTGCGAATCGCGCCAAGTGATCGGCGTCCTCCCCATCCGGGTGTACGCCGAAGACGATCCGCATTTGCCGGCGGAGTTGAACGAGCGCAAGCTCGCGGACCCTGTTGACCACTATGTGCACCTCGCCCTCGCCGGCGTTGATGGGCTGCGTTGCCATCACGACGAGAATGCGCAGGAAGTCGGGATCGCGCTCGAGCGTAGTTGCGACGGTCTCTACCAAGGCGCGCAGATGGTCGAGCTGCGACCCGATCCGCCGGTCGGGAATCGGCAGCGCTTCGAAGAAGCGCTTGGCTCCGCGCTCCATGACCGCGAGCAGCACTCCTTCCTTCGAGCCGAAGTAGTGGTAGATCGAGCTCGGGGGGATCCCTGCCTCTTCCACGAGCCGGGCCACGGTCGCAGCCTCGTATCCCTGCTCGGCCATGAGCTGCTCGGCCGCCTCGAGCACCGCCTCGCGCGAGCGCACGCCACGCCGGTTCGGGGTCACCTCAGCCCTGGTCGCCATGGACACAAACCTACCAAAGTTGTAGTTGACATTCCAAAACCTCTTATGTAACGTCCGCTCCGAATTATGGCGGCGAGGCTAGGAGGCGGCATGTCCGCAGAGCAAGTGCCCGTGTTGATCGTCGGCGGCGGCGGAGCGGGGCTCACGGCTTCGATGCTGCTGTCCGGGACGGAGGTCGACCATCTCCTGGTCAGCGCCCGCCCCGGCACGTCGGACCTGCCGAAGGCGCACGTGCTGAACGTGCGCGCAATGGAGATCCTGGACGACTGCGGCGTCGCCGATGCGATCGCCGCGCGCAGCACGCCCGCCGAGCAGATGGCGGCCACCGGCTTCTATGCCGGCTTCGCCGGTCCCGACCCCGAATACGGACGACAGCTCATGCGGCTCGAGTCGTGGGGCGCGGGCGGCGAGAACGAGAACTGGCGGGCGGCAAGCGCCTGGCGGCAGCTCAACCTCCCGCAGATCCGCCTCGAGCCGCTCCTCAAAGGGCGGGCCGAGGAGCTTGCGCCCGGCCGTATCCGCTTCAACCACGAACTGCTCTCACTCGAGCAGGACGAGGCGGGTGTGACCGCGCTCATCCGCGACAACGGCACCGGCGACGAGTACCCGGTGCGCTGCCAGTACATGGTCGGCGCCGACGGCGGCCGCCGGGTGGCGGGCGAGATCGGCGTCGAGCACGAGGGCCTGGGAGTAGTGACGGAGACGGCGACGCTCCACGTCAGCGCCGACTTCTCCGCGTGGGCGCACGATCCCGACGTGCTGATCCGGTGGACCTACTCGCCCCAGGCCGGGACGTTGGTCGTGATGGTCCCGATGGGGCCCGAGCGCTGGGGACCGGACTCGGAGGAGTGGGTGATCCACGTCAACTACCCGGTCGACGATCCCCGCGCGCAATCGGACGAGCAGGTGGAGGCTGACGTTCGCAACGCGATCGGCCTTCCCGACCTCCCGATGGAGATCCACAAGATCACGCGGTGGTCGGTCGACGCCGTGCTGGCCTCGTCGTTTCAGGTCGGCCGCGTGTTCCTGGTCGGGGATGCCGCCCACCGGCACCCTCCCACCGGCGGTCTCGGTCTGACGAGTGCCATGCACGACGTTCAGAACCTGTGCTGGAAGCTGGCCGCGGTCCTCGACGGCCACGCGTCACCCGAGCTGCTCGACACATACGAGCCCGAGCGGCGCCCCGTCGACGCGCGCAACTGCCAGCGATCGCTGGAGAACGCCGTCAACCACTTCCAGACCGTGGAGGCCCTTGGCGTCTCGCCCGAGCACTCGTGCGAGGAGAACTGGGCGAACCTGAGCCGGATGTGGAGCGGCAGTCCGGAAGATGCCGAGCACCGCAGCAGGATCCTGCGGATGATGCGGATGCAGTCGATGGAGTTCAACGAGCTGAACGTCGAGTACGGCTTCACGTACGGGTCCGCCGTGGTGCCCGACGGCAGCCTGGCGCCGCAATCGGTGGACGACGTCCGGGTGTACGAGCCCTCGACACGACCGGGCTCTCCCTTGCCGCACGCATGGATCGACGACGAGGACGGGCGCCGGCGTGCGATCAAGGACCTCGTCGCGCCCGGGCGGTTCCTGCTGATCGCCGGCGAGGACGGCGCGGCGTGGTGCGACGCGGCCCGCCGGCTCGCCGCCGACACCGGGGTGCCGCTCGACGCGGTGCGGATCGGTCACGTGGACGGAGACCTCTTCGACCCGCGCTGCACCTGGGTGCGGCAGCGGGAGTTCGGGCCGGAGGGCGCCATCCTCGTGCGGCCGGACCGGTACGTCGCCTGGCGGCGCATGGGCGCATCCGCCGCCCCGGCGGAGAACCTGGAGCGCGCGCTCGGCACGGTGCTCGCGCGGGCGCTCCGCACTGCCACGACCGCCGTCGCGTGACCGCTCTCGACTACGACGTCGCGCTCGTCGGTTACGGGCCGGTCGGTCAGACGGCTGCCGCGCTGCTCGGTCACGCCGGCCACCGCGTGGGCGTCTTCGAGCGGTTCGGCTGCTTGTACGACCTGCCGCGCGCGATCCACTTCGACCACGAGATCATGCGGGTCTGGCAGCAGCTCGGGATCGTCGACGAGCTGGAGCACGACCTGCTGCCGATCCACGAGTACCGCTGGTTCGGCGCCGACGGCGAGCGGATCATGACGATGCGCGCGCAGTCCCCGGCGCCGTCGGGCTGGGAGCCCAACTACCTGTTCTTCCAGCCATACCTGGAAGCCGCGCTCGACCGCACCGCGCGCCGCGCAGCGTCGGTCGAGCGCGGGTGGAGCGCCGAGCAGCTCGTCCAGCACCCCGACCACGTGGAGCTGACGCTCCGCGGGGTCCGCGAACAGGAGCCGGAGCACCTCGGTCCCACGGACGAGACGCGCACCGTGCGCGCCCGTTACGTGATCGGCACGGACGGCGCCAACTCCACGGTGCGCCGCCAGTGCGGCATCGAGTGGGATGACCTCGGCTTTGCGGCGCACTGGCTCACGCTCGATCTGCGTCCGCATGACATCGGCGCGCTCGACCACCTGCCGACGACCTGCCAGTGGTGTGATCCCGCCCGCCCCCACATGCACACACGTAACGGGCGGAGCCACCGCCGCTGGGAGTTCATGCTGCTACCCGATGAGCGCCCCGCGGACTTCGACGACCCGGCGCGCGTGTGGGAGCTGCTGTCCCCCTGGCTCGGCCCGGACGACGCGGAGCTCACCCGCTATGCGGTCTACGAGTTCCGCGCCCTGCTGGCACAGACGATGCGCGACGGCCGTGTGTTCCTGGCCGGAGACTCCGCCCACCTGATGCCGCCGTTCATGGGTCAGGGGCTCTGCTCCGGGGTCCGCGATGCCGCAAACCTCGCCTGGAAGCTCGACCTCGCGCTGCGAGGGGAGGCCGGCGACGACCTCCTCGACTCCTACACCACGGAACGACGGCCGCACTGCGAGTGGATCGTCCGCCTTTCGATGGAGATGGCGCGCGTGTCCTGCGTGCTCGATGAGGCCGCCGCCGCCGATCGGGATGCGACGCTGCGCGGCACGGAGGCGCCGCCGCCGGCCGCTCTTCCCGCAATCGCCGCCGGGCTGCTCCACCAGCGCTCCGAGCTGGCCGGGACGCTCGCCATCCAGGGGACGGTGGCGGGGCCGGCAGGAGAAGGCCGCTTCGACGACGTCGTCGGACGCGGCTTCGTCGTGATCGCCAAAGAGGCCGATCCGCGGTCGGTCCTGGACGACGACCAGCTCGCGTTTCTCGAGCGGCTCGGCGCGCGCTTCGCTTCGCTCGACCCCCACGTCCGAGACGGCGTTCGCGACCTCGACGGGCGGCTGACGCGCTGGCTCGACGATCACGGTGCCGGCGTGGTGATCGTGCGGCCCGACTACTACGTCTTCGGCGCGGTCGGCTCGCTCGCCGACCTGCCGGCGCTCGTCGACGACTTCAAGCAGCAACTGACCACTTCACAGGAGGTGACCCATGCCTGACAACGGACAGGTGATTCCGCCCAAGTTCCACCACGTGAACCTCAAGACGACCCGCCTGCAGGAGATGATCGACTGGTACGGGACGGTCGTCGGCGCGGAGGTGCTGTTCCAGTACGACCTCGGTGCCTGGCTTTCGAACGACGCGGCGAACCATCGCATCGCCCTGCTGGCGTTCCCCAACTTCGTCGACGACCCGGAGAAGGAGACGCACACCGGGATGCACCACACCGCCTTCGAGTACGGCTCCTTCGATGACCTCAACGAGACGTATCAGCGACTGCGGGACGCCGGGATCACCCCCGACATCTGCCTCGACCACGGCATGACGTTCTCGTACTACTACTCCGACCCCGACGACAACCACGTCGAGCTCCAGTGCGACGTGTTCGGGGATTGGACGAAATCCAAGGAGTGGATGCGCTCGTCGCTCCAGTTCAAGGAGGACCCGCTGGGGAAGTTCGTAGATCCCGAGCGGGTCGCGGCCGATCGCGCCCGGGGCGTCAGCTTCGAGGAGATCCATGCGAAGGCGATGGAGGGCGGGTACGCGCCGGAGACGGCGCCGGTCGACCTACCGCGGGTGGACTGAGAGTGCCGGACGCGCCGTTTCATGCCCGGATCGAGGACATGCCGCGCGAGTCGATCGCGGACGGCGCTCTGACGCGGACGGCCGTCCGTACCGACGACTCGATCGTCACGTTCAACTGGATCCAGCCGGGCCATCCGGAGGTACCGCCCCACAGTCACCCGTACGACCAACTCGCCCTGATCCTCGCCGGCACCCTGGAGCTCGACCTCGGCGGCGACAAGTACGTCGTCGGACCGGGTGAGCTTCTCTACATACCCGCCGGCATCGCCCATGTCGGGCGTGTCGTGGGCGACGAGGCCGTGCTCAACGTCGACGTCTTCGCGCCGATCCGCGAGGACTACCTCTACCTCGCGGCCCACCAGGACGCGAAGGAAGGAAGAGACTCATGAAGCTCTGCAGGTTTCACGCTGACGGCCGCGCGCGTCACGGGATCGTCGAAGACGGCTTCGTCGTCGGTCGCGACGATCCCGCCGATCGTCACGCGCTCGATGAGGTACGCCTGCTGGCGCCCGTACAGCCGCGCAAGTTCCTCGCGATCGGGCTCAACTACGCCGACCACATCGCCGAGAGCGGCATGCAGGCACCCGAGTTCCCGATCTTCTTCAACAAGCAGGTCACGTGCGTCGTGGGTCCGGGCGACGACGTTCACATGCCGCGCGTGTCCAACCTGCTCGACTACGAAGGCGAGCTCGCGATCGTGATCGGGGAGCGCTGCCGGCACGTACCGGTCGAGCGCGCGCACGAGGTGATCGCCGGCTACACGATCGGGAACGACGTCTCGGTCCGGGATTGGCAGCTGCGAACCCCGACCATGACGATGGGCAAGTCGTTCGACACGCATGGGCCGCTCGGTCCCTGGGTCGTAACGGCGGATGAGATCGGCGATCCGCACGGCCTGCGGATCCGGACGTTCGTCAACGACGAATTGCGACAGGACGGGAACACGCGCGAGATGGTGTTCAACTGCTTCGAACAGGTTGCACACCTCTCCGAGGCCTTCACTCTGGAGCCAGACGACGTGATCGCAACCGGGACACCGGCGGGAATAGGAGCCGTCCGGCAGCCTTTCCCAGAGGGCCTGCTCAAAGTTGGTGACGTCGTCCGCGTCGAGATTGAGGGAATCGGGGAGTTGACCAATACGATCGTGGAAGAGCCGGAGGGCTACGTCGCCCCGGCGCCCGAGGAGTCCCTCGCGTGGACGAGCTGACGCCCGAGCTACGAGACTTCCTCGACTCCAACCGCGTGGGCGTATTGGCGACGTTGGGGAAGCATGGGCGACCGCGGCAGTCGCTTGTGTACTACGCGCGGGATGGCAACGTGCTCTTGATCTCGACGCTTGCGCAGCGGCTCAAGGCGCAGGACGTGCAGCGCTCAGAGTGGGCGTCGCTGTGCGTGATGGGCCACGAGTCGCCCTATCCGTCCGCGGTCTTCTCGGGGCCCGCTGACATCGTGACGAAGGACATCGGTCGGCCCACGGCGCTGATTATGCAGCGGATCGCCGGTCTCCCCGAGCCGCCAGAGCCGCAGTCGGACGAGGCACTGGCGGAGGTCGGGCGCGTCGTCTTGCGGATAGCAGTGGGGAGCGTAACCGCGGTCAACTACCTCCCCGCACACGAAAGCGTGTAAGCGAGAAACGTTCGAGAGGCAGACATGGGGCCGCAAGCACACACATTTCGCTTGGCGCTACGAAGCCCGGAGTCGGACCCTCGTTTTACGGAAAAGGGCTGCTGGAGGCTAAGGACGTAGGCCGTTTTTGCGCAGCGCGGTAGCCGTACCCCCACGAGAACCCGCTCCAAAAAACCAGCACGCGTTCAGGAGTCGGCGTGAGCGTCTTGCTCCGACAGCCCCAGGGTTTCGAGGGCCTCGGCCCGCGCGTTGAAAGTGCTCCACCATACGACCTTACCGCGCCGCCACCGGGCCACGATCCAGGCCGCGTTGTCGGTCGGAGCGGCGCTACTCGCGCCGTGCCCGCGAGCGTGGAAGGTTGCGAACGTCAGGTCACCAAGATCACGCATCTCGACGACCTCCATGCTGTAGTCGGGGAAGACATCGAGCATGCTGCTCCACCAGCGGCGCACTCCGTCGTGCCCGCGATAACCGCTTACGCCCTCGATGGCACTCACGCGAGGGACGACCTCAATGTCATCGTCCATCAGCGCCAGAAAGGCATCGAGCTCGCGCCGGTTCAAGGCGTCAAAGGCTCGGTAAGCCAGCTCCACGTTCTCCTGCGACATCGCCTACGCAGTATCCCGCTGCCTCAGGACTCGGCGCGAGCGTCTTGCTCCGACAGCCCTAGGGCTTCGAGGGCCTCGGTGTAATCCCAGAAGTACTCCATGAGGAAGACCTTGCCCCCGCGCAAGGTGATTACGACCGTCATGTCCATGTTCATATCTGGGCCGCGACCGACGGCATGCCACGTTTGCCTCGCGACGACTCGGTCGCCCGCGTCGATCAGGCTCGTGGGTTCGAGAGTGTCCTCGTCCCACGCCTCTGACAGCCCTTCGATGTTCCGCATGATGGCGTCCCTGCCTACGATCGGCGACGGCTCGGGCCAGCCCTCCAGCCCGCGGACGATGATGGCGTCCGGGTCATACAGCTCACGAACCCCATCCATGTCGCCCGCGTTGTACGCCTCGAAGGCTGCTCGCACGATCTCCACGTTCTCCTGCGACATCGCCCGCGCAGTATCGCGCCTAGCGGTGCGCCTGCCCATGGCAGCGTCGGCACAACGCCTCACCCGGCTCGTGCGGGTCGCCGCCCTCGCTGATCGGCGGATCGTGGTGTGCGAACTTGGCGGGCCGCCCGCACCGCGCGCAGCGACCCTCCGTTTTGGCAAGCGTGCGCCGCCGGAACGTGGCTTGCTTGCCGTAGCTGCCTCGCCTCACGACTTGTCTTGTCTTCGCGCAGCGCGGGCAGTAGGACCCGCTGGTGATCAGGCGTCCACAGCCTCCGAGGCAAGGCTTGCGGGGCATCAGCGCCTCGGGGTGTTGCCCAATCCGTTGCCCACCCCACTCATCGAGGTGTAAGCGGAGCGGCCCGAACAGAGGAAAACCCCCGCGTGGGCGGGGGCTTCCTTGTGAGCCCGGAGTCGGACTCGAACCGACGACCCCTTCCTTACCATGACGGTCGAGCGGTTGCGGCCTTTTGCGGCTGTGCCGCGTTTTGGCGCTAGCCCGCCGCTTCGGCAGCCATTGGCCGCTCTTCGTTTGCGGCTGTTTCCGGGTGTTCCCTTGCCCAACCCTTGCCCACCTGCACCGCCTCGCCGAGGAACTCCGCACGTTGAGCCCGTCGTGGGCAGGTGGCTGCCAGGGCAGCATGGATTCGCTGCTCTGCCTCGAGCGCTGATCTTCCGCCGTGCCCCAGCTAAGTCAGGGCCAGCAGCTCGTCGATCGACTCGCCTATTCCGCGGGCAAGCAGATCTGCGTCCGGGAGAGACTGGCAATCGGAATAGACACCGAAGAACGCCTGGTCCTTGATAGTCGTGAGGCCGATCGAGACGGCGTGGGCGTCCGGGATTGGTACCACTGGGTAGACCTCTTCGAGCTCGCAGCCCAGCATGTAAAGCGGCTCTCGCGGACCGGGAATGTTCGAGACCGTGAGGTTGAACGTGCGCTGATTCGCCATCAGGCGAGAGATTGCGTGCTGCAGCGTGTGCGGCGCGTAGCCCAGCAATTTGAGCATCGCCCCCGCCCCCTCCGGCTCACCTCGCTGTTTGCGGTCGCTCATGCTTCCCCTGACATCTTGCAACCTTCGCACGGGATCCGGCTCGTCGCACGGAAGACCGACGAAGATGAACGAGATCTGATTGCCCAGCTCACCGGGCTTGTTTGCTCCACGAATGCTCACCGGGACCATTGCCTTCAGCTTCACCGGTGTCTCGCCCTGTCCGACGAGGAAGGAGCGAGTGCCTCCCGCGGCGACGGCCAGCACGACGTCGTTGATCGTCGCGCCGAACCGACGTTTTATGCGCTGCAGGTCCTCGAGCGGTCGCCGCACAGACGCCAGGTGGCGGCGCGGTGAGTTCGGCTCGTTGAAGACCGTGCTCGAGGCAGCTGGCTCTGCAGAGCGTGAGGCAGCACGAAAAACCTGGAGGCCCTTCCCTACCAGGCCAGAAGCCCGCCTTGGATGACGCAGAAGCTCTATCGGTAGGCGAGCAATCTCAGATACCTCTCCGAGTCTGCCAGTTACGCCTTCGAGGAGGAGCCGCACCCCTCCGGGTGACTTCTCAGCCCGCCACGTTTGTGGCCCGGGGTCAGGAGCTTTAGGAGTCTCGTCGAGAAGCAACGCCGCAAGCTCGACCGCGGCAAGCCCATCAACCATGCAGTGGTGCGCCTTCCCGATCACCCCGATACGGCCGTCGGGGAGACGATCGGCGATCCACAGCTCCCAGAGCGGGCGACTGCGTTCGAGTGGCGCGGACATGGCCTTGTCCACGAGCTCGCCCCATTCTGAGTCCGTCGTCCGAATGACATGGCTCGTCAGGTCGAACTGCTCGTCATCGATCCAAACAGGCTCGTTCGCTCCCCACGGAATTTCCGCGAGCTTCTGCCGGTAGCGCGGTGCGCGACTCAAACGGGTCTCGATGTGACTGCGTAGCTCGTCGAAGGTCGGAGCGGGTCCGCCACGAGGCGGCGAGAAGAGGGCTGCCCAGCCGACGTGCATGTGCGCCGTCGGGCTCTCCACCTCGAGAAAAGACGCATCTAGCGCCGTGAGCCGGTTGGCGGACACCGGTGTTAGGCGACCAGGTCTCGGCCGAGAGAATCGTCGATGGACTGGCTCGAGTCGGTGAGCTTCAGGTCGCGAAGATCGAGGACTGCGCGACCACCTCGGCCATCAGCCCGTTGCAACTCCTGTTCGAGCTGATCGAGCCCTAGAAGGTCGAACTTCCCGAGCAGACCTATACAGGTAGTCTCGCGCTGCGTGGTGTGGAGCTCGAAACGCTGCCAGTCCTCACTCATGAGGTCCGCCTCTCAGCCCGTCTCGAGGTGGAGTGGCTTGCAAGCAGAGAAGGGCGAAAGCGCCAACAAGCAGCAGACCAGGGCAAGACTAACAGGCCCTATTCCGTGCTCCCGGGCGTCCTTGCCAAGAGCGCGTCGGATTTCGGCCGGCTCCGCCTTCTTTTGGAGTTGATCGATCTCCCGTCCCTGCCGGGCCGACTCACGGTAGACGGCGTCCTGGAGCCCTTCGACCATGGCCTCGAGGTGCTCAGGGCGCTTCTCCAGAATCTCGAGACCCGCCCTGTCCTGTTGGCGGCGGGCATCGGTAGCGACGCTCGTTTTCTCGCTGCCCGGGCGGAGTTGAACCACCACGCGTTCGAACATCCGCGGTAGACGCCGTGCCAACTGATTTGGAAGTTGCGTCGGGCGGCTTATGTTCCGCTTCCTGCGACGACCTTGACCCCCCGCCCCGACGGGAGGATTGGCTCCGCGCACCCCGAGCGCCCCCATCAACCTCTGTCGTTTGATGACTTGGGCGATGCGGGGGTCTTTTTTCAGGATCGGCGCTTGGTGACTGAGACGGTCGGGATCACCGAGCGGGCCGCGCACCGCATCGTCAGCGAGCTCGCCGCCGCCGGGTACATCGCGCGTAGGCGCAACGGCCGCCGCAACCACTACACGATCCGATCGGAAGCACCAAACCCCGTCCATAAAGAGGGCTCTTTGCCAGGACCAACGGGGCAGGAGGACTCGAATCCCCGACCTCTGGTTTTACACGCGCGCGCCGTCATTGCGGCTAGGAACGAGTAGGGCATCCTCTCGGCCTTGGGCGCTGTGACTTCCACGTTGACGATCCGTCTCGCGGCGTACCCATCGCGCTTCGTTGGCGGAATACTCGGCGGGCCTTGTGTTCCCCAATCCGTTGCCCGCAGGTCAGTCACCGGCCCCGAGGGCCCTCGCGCTTAAGGCGAAACCCGCGCCGTAGCGGGGTTCTGATGAAACCCGGAGTCGGACTCGAACCGACGACCCCTTCCTTACCATGGCGGTCGAGAGGTTGCGGGCTGTTTGCGGCTGTTCGCGCTTATCTGGCTTAAGACGGCAATCTCACGGCCTCCGGCGAGGTCGAGTTTGCCGCAGTTGCAGGGTGTTGTGTTGCCCATCCGTTCCCCAGCCTGACGCGCGCCAGGAGATCCGCTAACGCTTGACGCCTCGCTGCCATAGCCTTGGTGTCGGTTTCCGACCACGATCGCCCAGGCCGTTCGGAGATCGACACGAGATCGCCGGAAGCAGAGCCGCGGTGGGTCGAGCCCGCTGCTGGTGCTTGAGGACTCGTTGCCCGATACTGCCACTGTGAACCCAAGGTTCAATCTCTGATGCTCATCGCCGCCCCCGTCGTGTTTTCCATCTGGACCGCGGGCCGCGACCGCTGGCATGTCGCGCGCGATGCGAGGTCGGGCAAGTCCGACGCGAAAGGAAAAGTCGAGTCGGCCTGAGGTCGGCTGGACGAGCGCCCGAATGGCCGCATCCCGATCTGCTCCGTCCCAGGGCTCCAAAGTGTCCCAACCATCCACGTCGCCCCGGGCCTCCGCCTCGTCTCGGCGGGCGCGCGCCACGCCGAGGTCCGCGACCCGCCGCAACGCCCGCCCAGGGGTGGGAGATCTCGAGCCACGCGTAGGAGAGGCCATCCTCCACGGCCACCGCGTGAGCTACCGCACGGCCGGTGAGGGACCGGTCATTCTGCTAATTCATGGGATCACCGGCGACTCCCGCCAGTGGAACGAGATCATCCCGCAGCTGGCCGATCGCTACACAGTCCTCGCGCCCGACCTGTTGGGCCATGGCCAGTCCGCCAAGCCGCGGGGCGACTACTCTCTAGGCGCTTACGCGGTCAGCCTGCGCGACCTGCTCATCGTGCTCGGCCATCGGCGGGCGACCGTGGTCGGCCACTCGCTGGGTGGCGGCATCGCAATGCAGTTCTCCTACGAGTACCCCGTGTTCTGCGAGCGCCTCGTGCTCGTCGACAGCGGCGGGCTGGGCCCCGAGGTCCACCCGCTGCTGCGGGCAGCCACGCTGCCAGGCGCCGAGCTCGTGCTGCCGCTTATCGCCCACTCGCGCCTGCACGTGGTGGGCGAGGCGATTGGGCAGGCGCTCGGCCGCCTAGGATTGGAGGTCGGCCACGATGTGGCCGAGATGACCCGCGGATATGCCTCCCTGAGCGACGCCGAGGCGCGCCGTGCGTTCCTGCACACGCTTCGCGCGGTCATCGACCTTGGCGGTCAGCGGGTGAACGCTAGCGACCGGCTGTACCTGGCGCAGATGATCCCCGCGCTCATCGTCTGGGGCCGCCGGGATCCACTCATTCCCGTCGCGCATGCCGCGGTCGCCCATCGGGGCATGCCGGGCAGCCGCCTGGAGATCTTCGACGGTGCCGGCCACTTCCCCCAGCTCGAGCAGCCGGTGCACTTCGCCCGCGTACTCATCGACTTCATCGAGAGCACCGACCCAGCCGAGTTCGAGTACGCCGAGGAGGACCTGAGCATGCTGCGCGAGCGTATGCTCAAGCGGGCGAAGAGATCTCGCTGACCTGGAGCACGCCCGTCAGCGAAGGCTTTACGCGAGCTCGTCCCGAGCGACTTCGGTTCCCCCGAGCTGTTTGCTCATCGCTCCCTCCCCAACTGCACCTGGCGCTCTGCCTGCCAGCCGCGACGCTAGGCGCGGGCCCGCTGGAGGCGATGGTCCGCGTAGTCGCTCGCCTGTTCGAAGCTTTTGCAGGCGATCAGCAAGGACGCTTCGCCCGCATGGCCGTGCGAATCGCTATGCCGGTCGGCGTAAACGGAAGCGCAACCCCGTGCCCTTTAGTAGTCGTTGTCGTCCACCGACTGTAGCCAGCGCTCGCGCGCCGCTACGTCATCGTCCGCGACACGCAACGCAGCGTCCACGGCTAGCTCGTCGCGGGTGTCTTTCGCCTCTTCATGCTCGTCACGCAAGCGCCCTTGCCTGGACACTGCGACATTCAGCCGCTGTACCGCGCGCCCGCGCTCACCTTCTGTCTGCACGGCTGGCTCTCGGTCTGACATCAAGACTCCTTCCTCGCCCCTCTAGTGGCTTCTGCACACGAAAGGAAAGAGAGACAGACCCCAGCGAGCACTTGAGATACTGCTCCTTCACGCTAGCACGGTCGTGTTTGCGCGAATCTCTCTTCCGCGCTGCATTGGGAATCGCGGCACGCGTCCGACCGGTCCCCGAGGGCTTCGACCCACTCGTATGGTCGGCCTCGCCTCAACTGCTGCAGCCGCGCGCTCGAGTTCCATAGGACGAGGCGGGTGGCGACTCTAGGTGCGTCTTCAGGGGTTTCTCGAGGAGCCGACGCCCGGATTCGAACCGGGGACCCCTTCATTACGAGATGAAGGGCGCTTAGATGAAGGACGCTTAGATGAAGGGCGATTGCCACCACTAAGCGACAGCGGGTCGCTTTCTCGTCAGTCTGCCCCTGCGATGTAGTTGACCGCCGATACCCGGTCAACCATGATCTGGAGCACTACGCGCTCGATATCGGCAAGCGCTTCATCGGTCTGTTGGGGCGGCGGTTCCGCCAAGTCCGCGATCCGCTGCATGATCGCGGCGGTCGGACGCCCGATGTTCTCGGTTATGATCTCTGCCGCGCCAGAGAAGACCCCGGGCGCGTATGGCGGCTCGTGTCCCATCACGCAGAATGATGCCCACCGGGTTCGCTCGACGTCCTTCGCCTTGTACCGCTGGGCCAAGGTCGAGATCAGCAGCCTGTCGCCGTCCCGCACGTAGTAGACGAGCGACTGATGGGGCAGACCGCGTTTGGTGCTGGTCGCGAGGACGCCGACCCGGTTTGCATCGAGGAACTCGCGCAGCTCGGGCGTCAGCTCGCCCACGCGACTGCATCCTCCTGCGCGAGGACGACATAGCTCTCGGGCTCCTCCACGACCGTGTTCTCGAGCTCGCCGATGCCGTCGATCTCTATCCTGACCACGTCGCCGACCTTCAAGAGGCCCCCAGGGCTGGCGCACGGCGCCTACTCCGGACGGAGTGCCGGTGGCGATCACGTCGCCCGGCTCGAGCGTGAAGGCCTCGGAGAGGTGCGCGATCTGCTCGAAGCAGTTGAACACCATCTCCTTCGTATTCCCGTCTTGGCGTTGTTCGTCGTTGACGAAAGTTCTGATGCCGAGATCGTGCGGATCGCCCAGCTCGTCAGCTGAGACCACCCAGGGGCCGATCGGCCCATGGGTGTCGAACGACTTGCCCATTGTCATGGTCGGGGTGCGAAGCTGCCAGTCACGCACCGATACGTCGTTCTTGATCGTGTAGCCGGCGATCACCCTCGGAGCACGGCCCCTGTGGTCCGACTTGCGGGACAGGCGACGAGAGGCCCTTCGCGGTCCCGGGCTGGTTCGCTCCCTAGCGATACGTAGCTTCCGCTGTGGAAGGGCCGGGCAACCGGCCCTTCTGCTTTCCAGGGGTCTCGGGAGCGGGGAGTCGTGTTTGCGCCGCGCGGTCGTAAGACCCCCGACGACGCGACGCCAAAAAGCGAACGCCCCGACCACAGTGGCCGGGGCGTCCAACTCCAGCTTCATGCGGCTCTACGTCTAGGTGCGCATTAGACCCCGTCGTGGACGATGAAGTTGCCCTGTTCGATCGGGAACATCGGCAAGCCTACGAACTGTGGGGGCGGGCACGACGCCAGCCCACCTGAAAGGATGCTGCCACCCGAAAGGTCCGGCGTCACCGTGTCCGAGCCGGGCTCACCGTTGTCGACCACCTTGCCGATCCAACCGAGACCCGTGTAATCAGTCGGACCGCGCGAGGACGTGATCGAGCCGCTGTAGAGCGCTTGAGTTCCGACGTTGTTCAAACACGTCACCTCGCCCCTGATTTCCTGCTCCGTCCCCGGGCCGACAAATGCCTTGATCCAGAAGTGCCCCTCGCCACCGATGCCTCCCGCTGCGGCGTTCTGCGCGTTCACGTGCTGGTTAGACGGAAACACCCCAGTCGGTAACGAGATGAGAGTCCGAATGTCTGTCCCGTCGAGGGAGTCTTTGTTGGCACCGCCCTGTCCGCCCGAGTGCGTCGCGCTGGCAACGCCCGCGAAAGCGAACGCCGCCAACATGCAGGCCAGGCAAGCTATTGCCGCCCCGAGCGCTCCCCGCGCTCGTAGGCGTTGAAGGTTGGACATGCGATTCCTCCTTGTCCGCTAGATGAGGCGTCATTACCCGATTTCGCTGCTCCCAAACATCACCGGGAACCGTGCGCGAGCCTGTGACAGCGCCCGCAGAACGCCTCGCCGGGCGCGTGCGGGTCCCCGCCCTCGCTGATCGGCGGGTTGTGGTGCGCGAACTCGGCGGGCCGTCCGCAGCGGGCGCAGGCGCCGTCCGTGCGCTCGAACGTCACGCGCCGGAAGCGGTCCTGCTGCGCGCTCGTGCCTCGCTTCGCCCGGTCGAGCAGTCGTCGGCAAGTCGAGCAATAGGAGCCTCGACCGATCAGCAAGCCGCAGCCGCCCAGGCAGGGCCGCCTCACGTCCACTCCACGACCACATCGACGCCGCCCTGCCGCACGACCAGCGCGCCGTCCTCGCGGATCGCGCCCTGGAATACCTGCGAGAACAGCAGCAGCGTGCCGTCGCCGACCGCGAACACGAACGCCTCGCTGCCGCAGCGCTCGCCGACCTGCCTCGCCTGCGTCAGCGTCCCGGCGAAGGACGCGAGCGTGGCTGGGTGGCCACCCGCGAACGCGACCGTGACGACGACGGGTCGCCCGACCAGGGCGAGGATCTCCGCGACCACGTCCGCGAACGTCATCGCCCGGCGGGTTGCCCCGAGGGTTGCCCCCGGCGGTTCGTCGCTCGTGTTGCGCGGGGCCGAACGCGCGGAAACCCCCGCCGTAGCGGGGGCTTCCTGTGAGCCCGGAGTCGGACTCGAACCGACGACCCCTTCCTTACCATGGAAGTGCTCTGCCGAACTGAGCTATCCGGGCGCGGCCCCTGACTTTAGCGCCACCGCCAACCGCCGGGGCGGGCAAGCGCAACTTAGGGGCGTCGAAGTGGGTTTTGGCGTTGGGGGTGGGCACATCGACCGTCCGTCCCGCCCGCCCCCGCCTCCCTCCCGCGGGGAATCGTCAGGGCGAGAACAGGCCTTGTCGCAAGTAGATCCCTTCGTCGCCCGTCCCGCAGACCGGAGGGCACCCACCTTCCTCACCTACCTCGACCTCGCCGTCGGGTCCGGCGTCGAGCACCGAGACCGAGAGCATGGACATGATCGTGCGCTTGCCCTCCGCGGCGAAGCCCGGCACAAGGGCATTCGCGGTGGTGTCGACCTCGCAGTGAGAGCCGGCGCTCGCGCTCGATGTCGATGCGCAAGCGATCGGGATCGAGAATTCCGCGTCGCGCACCGTGGCATCGGATGTCCCGGTTGGGCCGTTGACGCTATCGGTGATGCGAAGCACCGTGCGCAGGACAACTGAGCCTGTGTAGTCCGAGCCATTCCCCGCCTGCCGCACGTCTGTGAGCGCGGCGGCGATCGCGATGTCGGCCTCGTTCGCTTCCGTGTCGGGGTGGCCCATGATGCTGCGGAACTTGGCATACGCGCTCTGCCGGCCAAGCGCGGAGGTAGTGAGCTGAAGCGAGCTTTGCCGCGCCGGATCACAGGCAGGTAGCGCAAGCGGCGCGGCGTGAGTCGAGTTCGACGCGGTGCACTGCTCGTAAGCCAGAACGAGCGGCACTCGCATCGGAGTCGCCGACGCGGGATGCGGATACTCGTAGTCCGGCGCGAGCCTGTAACCGGCGGGGACGACCTTTGCCGCCGGAGGCTGGATCGTGTCGCCGTCCGGCCGTTCGCGCATTGGCAGGCGCAGCTCGAAGCTCGACACCGTCACGGGGCCCTGCCCGTTCGACGTGCGGCCGTAGGGCGTGTCGTTCGCGATCAGCTCGAGCTTGATGACGTGGCCCTGCTCGAACTTGTAGCCGTTCGGGTGCAACTGGAATACCTGACGTGTAGGCATTGGCGCGACGTCGGGACGGTAGAGCGCGCGCGCCACGAGGGTCTGCATGCCATCGGGAGCCACGTCCAGCAGACGTGCGGCGACCTGCGAGTTCGACACCGGCGAACGGATGTCCGCGATCACCGTCGGCGAGCCCATGAGCGTGTACCCGCCCGGCGGCGCCGGATCCAGCCGGTAGCTCGCCGCCTCGGGTTGATCGGCGGCGTCGGTACGCGCGCAGGGGTCGGACGTGAAGGCACGGCTTATCTGCGCGTCGCCGCCCTCCGGCGCGATCACCTTCACTGTCGGGTCGCGCAGGGTGACTTCGCCTGGCGCCATCTCGGCCCAGGTGTCCGCGAGGAAAGGACCGTCCGAGGGCGCGTTGTTGGGACAGGTATGCGTGTGGGTCTCGATCCCCTGATACGGAGGGCTTCCGCCGCCCTTCACGTAGTAGCGCAGCCACGCTTTGCGAGCCGCCGCGAGCAGTGCTTGGTCGGCGGCGCGTTCCCTGCCGCGTCCGTGGCCCGCGTTCCGGAAGAACAGCGAGATCGGCGCACCAGGATGCAGCGCGCGCGTTCGGTTGTACAAACGAATCGCCTCGTCCGGCGGAAAGAGGTCGTCGTTGAAACCGCTTGCGATGTAGAGCGGCGCCGGCGCCGTTTCGGGATCGATGTAGTACGAGGAATGATGAGTGATCAGCTCGTCAACGGCATCTGTCGCGTAGGGATCGCCGTCATACGGCTCGCCGGCATTGAAGCGCGCAACCCAGCCGGTCAGGTCTGCGTCAAGGTCCGTCCCTGGCGGCGCGTAATTGCTCTGCTGGAGCCCGGTCACGTAGAGGCCCGTGCCCAATAACTCCTTGAACACGCCGATCCGGCTCTGAAGATATGGGGCGTCGGTGACGTAGTCGAGCGTGCGGCCGTTTGGCAGCAGCGAATAGACAAGGTCGGTCCACGCGTTGGCCGGCGTCGCGGCGGCGATCCGCAGGTCCTTACCGCGAGCACTCACCCAAGGCACGAGCGTGCCGTCCGGAAGCATCTTGCGGTTCTTCAGCAGCGCCAAAGCGAAGGAAGTACCGCCGCCGTACGAGCCGCCGTTGGCAGCTATGCGCAACGGGTCGATCAGCCCTTCGTTGCTGGTCGCACCTGTGGCCTGGTGGTCGGCGAGAGCCTCGAACACCTCCTGCGCATCGCGGACCTCGTAGCGGGTGTCCATCAGATGGTTGTAGCCGTTGGCGCACTCCGGGTCCTGAAGCTTCGGATCGTTGGCGCCGCAGGAATTGCCCCATCCGCGATCGCTCATCGAGAAGAAGGCGTAACCGTCATCGATCCAGCCGCCATTCCCGTGCCCCAGCTTCCCGCCGCCCCAGCCGTGGAAGCTGCCGACGATCGGGAAGTCGCCGTCAGGGCCGCTCGTTGGAGCGGGCGGAAAGCCGACGTTTATGTCGATCGGCGTGCCGTCGAACGTCCTGAATATGCCCGAGCACCAGCGCTCCCCCGCATTGGCGCCGGTCTGAACCGTGCATTGGATCTGCCCTCCGGCGCCATCGGGAATGCTCGGGATCGACGCCTGGGCGCTGGGCGCACATGCGAGCAGGCAGAGCGCGATCGCGATCGAACATCGATAGGTCCAGCCCAATCTGACCTGGCGTCCCATGACGCAGCCCCCCTGAAGATGCGTTCCTCCCTGAGAATGGAACCCTAGCAATGCAGGCATCCAGGCCGACCGTCGCACTCAAGTCCAAGGCAACCGGTACGTCTGGTGCACGACCCCGGTGGCGCCGGAGGAAAGTGCCCTCTCGCGCAGTCTGTCGACCACCTCCCGAGGCCACGTGTTTCCGCGCAGGCCGATCATCGCGCCGTTGTGCGAGCTGATCTGGACCGCCTTCGCAATTTCGTCCGACAGGAACTGCTCGTACCACGGCTCCCACGTGACGTCGCGCGCCAGCTCAGCATCGAGCTCCGCGAGCGTCGAGGGCAGCTGCTTCGCATACCGAGTCCAGCCGGTCGCCTCGAGCGCACCCGCAAGGGCATCCTTTCTCTCCAGCCGCGTCAAGGACCCAAGCATCGTCAGCGCGACCTCCTTGACGTACGACATCATGAAGACGATCTCGTCGACGCCGCGAAATCCCTCGGACGGACGCTGGCCGACCAGCGGCGCCAGTGACGGGAACAGGCTCTGGATCGCGAGCGTCGTGTGCGGGTGCGCCTCCTTTACCGCACTCGCGATCTTCTCGATCTGACTCCTGAGCACGGCGGCCCGCACGTTCAACCACTCCTGCTCCCAGTCGAGTCCGAGCCCCGCCGCCGCACGCTTGCACGCGTCGCAGCCGCACGCCTCCAGCATCGCGGCGTTGGCCGGATAGCGTGTGTGCGTGAAGAAGATGCCGTCCACCCCGTACTCGCCCACCAGATAGGGGAGGTACGCGCGGTACCAGTCGTTGACCGCCTCGTTGCTGGGACAGAACATGGAGGCGGTCGGCTCTCCGCCGAACGATGCATCGAGGGCGTTCGCCGAGGTGCCATCCCTTGCGCGCGCGATCAGCTCCGGGGCAATGAGCGCTCCGGATCCCTGCCACGCCAGCGTGACGAGCCAGCACTCGATGCCGTTCTCCTTGAAGAGCGCGATCGCCCGGCGCAGGCGCGAATCGTCCTTGACGAAGTGGACGCCGGGCCCGATCCGCTCGCGAATGCCCTCCGGGAACGGGTTCGCGGCCTGCACGTGCGGTGGAGGGAGGCGCACCGACGAAGCCTCGGTGCTGTGCAGAAACCGTGCGCGGCGCAGCTCGGGATCCTTCGGGTCGTCGGGCGGCAGCGCTCCGAGCACGACGAGGGTCGACCCGAGCTCGTCCTTGTGCCTGCGGATCTCATCCTCGTCCAGTCCGCGCAGCCCGGGCCACTGTCTGCTCGCGAAGACGCCGATGCGTGACATCGCCGGCGCTGCCTAGTGGTCCTTCCCGAAACGTCTCGCCGCAAACGGTGGGCTCCGGAACCGCCATGCTGCGTCCTCAGTCGCCCGCGTACTCACCGAGTACGCGGGCTCCAGGCGCCGCAGGCGCCGGTGCGAGCGCGAAGCGCGAGATCCTTGCCTGGCTGCCCCGGAGCCGCGCCGTTTGCTGGTGGACGTTCCGAGAAGAACCACTATGAGACCGGCAGGAAGTGGCCGCCGTTGACTGTCAGCACCTGGCCAGTGATGAACGACGCGTCGTCGGCGGAAAGGAACGCGACCGCGGCGGCCACCTCGCGCGGGTGTCCGAACCTGCCGAGCAGCGTCGCGTTGTTCGGGCGGGGCGGATCCGCCCTGGTGTCGATCAGGCCGGGCGCAACGCAGTTCACCCGGATCCCGTGGCGGCCGACGTTCTTCGCCAGCGCATACGTGAATCCCATGTCGGCCGCCTTCGACGCTGCATAGGCGGGGCTCGGTTCCGGTCCCGGCCCACCGTGCAGCCCGGCGCCCGACGCGATGTTCACGATCGCTCCCGATCCGCGTTCGATCATCGCCGGAAGGACCGCGCGGGTGCACAGGAAGTAGCTACCGACGTTGACGGCCATGACGTGCTGCCACTCGTCGAAGGTCATGTCCTGGAACGGGGCCGTGCGCAGGATGGATGCGTTGTTCACGAGGATGTCCACGCGCTCGAAGCGCTCGGTCGCCTCTCGATAAAGGCGCGCAACGTCCTCTTCTACGGACACGTCGGCCTGGACGACCACGGCCTCGCCCCCACCCCCGACTATGGCTTCCCTCGTCGCGTCCGCGTCCGCAAGCGAGTCGCGATGGTTGACGACCACACGCGCGCCCTCGGCCGCCAGCCTGATGGCGATCTCGCGGCCGATCCCGCGGGAGGCGCCGGTCACGAGCGCGGCACGACCGGCGAGGCGTCTCGGCTCAGGTGTCGCCATTTTCGCGAAACTACCAGAGAGCTTGGGTTATCTTTGCCCGATGGTGAGCCAGGTACCGAGTGCGACCACCATCGAGCAGTTCGAGCGCGACGGCTTCATCGGTCCGTTCGCGACGTATTCGCCGGCCGAGGCCGAGGAGAAGCTCCGACCTATCCGAGAGGAGATCTCGCGCCTCCCGAATCCTCTGCCGCGCGGCCCGCGTAAAAAGACGTGGCTGCCTCACGTACGAAACCGCCACTTTGATCTGCCGGCCGTGTCCGAGCTCTGCTCCCACCCCGCGATCATCGCGCAGGTGAGCTCACTGCTGGGTCCCGACCTGGTGCTCTGGCGATCGAACCTGTTCGTGCAGGGATCTGACGTCGGCTTCGGGCTCGACTGGCACCAGGACGAGTACCGGACCCTGCTCGCGGAGCCGCGCACCAACGTCTCGGTGCACATGGCCGTCACCGCGGCCACCGAGGACAACTGCCTGGTCCTCCTGCCCGGCTCCCACCGCCTGACCAGGGACCAGATCCGCGAGGAATACGGACTGCGCTTCCGCGAGGGCTCCGACGCCGGCGCCTACGGCTCCCCGGCCTACGAATCGACCCCCGAGGTGCAGCGGGCGCTCGCCCCCAGGGTGAAGCGGATGGTCCTGGAGCCCGGAGAGTTCTTCGTCTTCCACGATGCGCTGCTACACGGCTCGAACCTGAACAATCCCGGCGCGAGCGGCGAGCACACCCGGATCGGGATCGCCCTGCGCCTGACCCTCCCCTCGGTCCAGGTCCTCCCGAGTGCTTTCGAGGAGGTCCCGGACCGCGGGCACCGTGCGATCGCAGTGGGGGAGGCAGGGTTCGAACCTGCGTAGGCTGAGCCGGCGGTTTTACAGACCGCTCCCTTTGGCCACTCGGGCACTCCCCCGAACCTGGTAGCCCGATTTTAGTCGCGGGCGACGCGGTTCCTCCTTCGGCGCTCGCGCGTTACGAAGCCAGGCGAGGGAGTGGTCTGGCGAAGGGACTGGGCATCGAAAGGGTCACCTCGGCGTTCGCTGAACACTTAGGTACCCCTGGGGGACTCAAGTCTTCAACCGGGGGTCAACCCGACGACTGAACACTTGAATGACCTATATGTCAGCCAACTGTACTGTCGGCTCCCGAAAGGCCTCGGACTCACCCTTTCGGTGCCCCTCGCTGACGAACGACGCAAGCGCTCGGCGCTCTGAGCGCAAAACGCCCTACCCCGCGTCGCGCAACCGCTGCGCCTCGGGCAGCTTCTGCAGTTTCTTCAGAGTGTTGTTCTCGATCTGGCGGATCCGCTCGCGGGTGACGTTGAAGGCGCGCCCGACTTCCTCGAGTGTCTTCGGCCGGCCGCCGTCGAGCCCGTAGCGCATCTCGATCACCTGGCGCTCGCGGTCGGGCAGCACGTTCAGTGCGCGCTGTACGTTCTCCTTCTGCATCACCACCGTTGCTGTCTCGAATGGCGATTCGGCGGTGTCATCCTGGACGAAGTCGCCCAGGGCCGAGTCATCCTCCTCCCCGATCGGCTTCTCGAGCGAGATCGGCAGCTGTGAGATGCGCAGTACGTCGCGCACCTCGCGCGGGGAGCAGCGCAGCTCGCGTGCGATCTCCTCAGGAGCCGGCTCGCGGCCGAGCTTCTGCACGAGCTGCCGCTCGACGTGCACCACGTTGTTGAGCTTCTCGACCATGTGGACCGGGATTCGGATGGTGCGGGCCTTGTCGGCGATCGCACGTGTCACGGCTTGCCGGATCCACCATGTCGCGTAGGTGGAGAACTTGTAGCCGCGCCGGTAGTCGAACTTCTCCACCGCGCGGATCAATCCAAGCGAACCCTCCTGGATCAGATCGAGGAACGTCAGCCCGCGCCCGAGATAGCCCTTCGCGATCGACACAACGAGGCGGAGGTTGGCCTTGACCATCTGCTCCTTGGCGGGGATGTCGCCGCGCTCGATGCGCTTTGCGAGTACGACCTCCTGCTCGGCAGTCAGAAGCTCGACCCGTCCGATCGAGCGCAGGTAGAGCCGAAGCGAGTCGAGGCTCGGCTCCACCGTGAGGTCGAGCTCCGGCTTCTTCGCCGGCGAATCAGCCGGCTGCTCGAGCTTGCCGTCCAGCGGCGTCTCCCCGGCATGGGGGTCGCCACCGTTCGGATCGACCTCGAGCACGAGGTCGAGTCCCTGGTCAGACAGATACGCCTGGACGTCCTTCAGCTGATCGTCGCCAAGCTCGACTTCCTCGAGCGCGGACGCGACTTGCTCGAGCGTCAGGTAGCCGCGCTCCTGGGCCTCCCCGATGAGATCGCGAAGCTCATCCGACGCTTGCAGCGGCGAGAGTTCGCTCAGCACTACGTCGTCCCGCGACAACGCTGCACCCCGTATGTCCCCAACATCAAGCCTCCAAGCTATGCCCTACGTTCCCATCCACGGAACGCCGGTGGTACTGATCTTCCTATGCCTCTCCTCGCGACGGGCAGTCGCACCGGTCGAGCCAATCCCTGCCTCTTGCGAAATCCCCGCAGCTGGCTTCCTGACCGACCGCGGATCTTCCTGACCGACCGCGGATTATAGACCGCCCTCGCTAGTCTTGTCTGGCGAATGCCCGCCGACCCAGACGGACGCCGCTCGCCCTCCCTCGAGCCCCCCGACGTGCAGTCACGCACGCCGGCCACGCGCATCAGCTTGTCGCGCGTAGGCGTGACGGGCCTCGAGAAGATCCTGCGCATCTCCGCAAACGGCGACGAACAGCTCTACCACGCAGAGCTCGAGTGCTACGTGGACCTGAAACCTCAGCAAATGGGCGTGCACATGTCCCGTTTCCAGGAGGTCGTGAACGAGGCCATCGACGAGGTCGTCATCGGCGAGGCCTTCAAGGCCGAGACCCTTGCCGCGCACATCGCAGAGCGTGTGCGCGAGCGCCAGGCCGGGTTGCGCGCCGAGGTGACGATCCACGCGCGCTATCCCGAGCACAAGACGACGCCCGTCACGGGCAAGTCGACCCAGGAGCTGTACACGCTGATCGGCACGGCCGTCGTCTCCGAGCGTGGACTGCGGCGCCTGGTCGGGGTCGAGGCGCAGGGGATCACGGCGTGCCCGTGCGCCCAGGAGCTGGTCAGCGACGCCGCCCGCAACCGCCTGATCGAGCAGGGATTCACCGATGATGAGATCGAGCGCGTGTTCGACGCCGTCCCCGTCGCGACCCATAACCAGCGCGGGATCGGGCGGCTCTGCGTCGGCTGCCCCGAGGGCTGCGAGCTCGAGATCGGCGCGGAGACCCTGCTGCGGATCGTCGAGGAATCGATGAGCTCGGAGATCTTCGAGCTCATGAAGCGCCCTGACGAGCGGGCGGTGGTCGAGAAGGCGCACCGGCGCCCGCGCTTCGTAGAGGACTGCGTGCGGGAGATGATCCGTGGGCTGGTGGCGGCCTATCCGCAGCTCGACAGTGACGCGTTCGTGCTCGCCCGCCAGGAGAACCTGGAAACCATTCACCAGCACAGCGTGGTCGCCGAGCGCCACGGGCTCCTCGAGGAGATCCGCGAAGAGCTCGAGGCCGGCAGCTATTCGCGCAAGCACGTCACGCTGCGCGAGTGGCTCGAGAGTCCCTGCTCCTGACCCGCGTGGCGGGGCGCTGCCCGTGCTGAGGGTCGAGGTGCGCGAGCTCGAGGGGGACGAGCTCGCATTCGGCGCGGGCGTCGCCGCTCGCGGCCTGCGCGACAACCCTTCTGTCGTCGCCGTGCTGGGAGAGGGCGCAGTCCAGCGCGAGCGCTACATGACAAAGCTCTTCGGCGCATACCTGCCGAAGATGAAGCACCCTCCCCCTGGGCGCGTGGCGCCACGGTTATGTCGTCGGCGTATGCGGGATGGCTCCGCCGGAAACGTGCCAGCTGCCGCCGCTGCAGCAGCTCGCGATGTTCGCGCAGACCAGTTCAGCGAGCGGATGGACCGCGAACGCGCACTCGCCTACCTCGAGACCGACAAGCCCGAGAACGTCGTGTTCTACGAGCGCTTCGGCTTCGAGGTGACCGACGAGACCGTGCTGCTCGGGGCACAGAACTGGTTCATGCGTCGCGAGCCTGCGTAGCGCGCGCGGTGCGCTTCGCCTCGATCCTCTTTCG
Organism: uncultured Solirubrobacterales bacterium; assembly: GCA_963716195.1. GTDB lineage: Bacteria > Actinomycetota > Thermoleophilia > Solirubrobacterales > JBBDJG01 > JBBQNR01. The sequence goes on along the minus strand of OY970293.1, from coordinate 3,632,206 downwards.
CAGGCCGAAGAAGTAGTCGGCGCCCGAGACCACCGTTACCACGACCGCGGCGTACACGAGCGCGTCCACCCAGCCGGGGGATGAGGTCACCGCGATGGAAGCGAAGATCGCCGCCACCTGGAGGATCGTCTTCAGCTTGCCGAGCGGGCCGGCGGGGATCACGATCCCCTGCTCGGCCGCCACCATGCGCAGCCCGGTGACGGCGAACTCCCGGGCGATGATCACCATCGCCACCCAGGCCGCGATGCGACCGTTCGAGACGAGCAGGATCAGCGGCGCGATGATCAGCAGCTTGTCGGCAAGCGGGTCCATCAGCTTGCCGAAGGTGGTGATGCTGCCGCGATGGCGCGCGATGTAGCCGTCGAGGGTGTCGGTGAAGGCCGCGAGCGCGAAGATGATCGCGGCCAGAGTGTCCCCGTTCTCGGTCTCCGCCAGCAACGCGACGACGATCACCGGCACCAGCAGGATGCGGATGACCGTGAGGACGTTGGGGACGTTGAGCGGAAACATCGGGCAGGTTGGCAGCGGGCGAAGCCGCTACCGGAAGCGTATCCGCCCCGACTCCTCCGCTCTAGAGGCCGCTCAGACGCGGTCCGTTATGGCCATCGCGCCTTCCTCGTGCGCGCAGTGAGCGCAGCAGAAGAAGGATCCGTTCGCCTCGACCCCGTGGCCGATGATCTTGCAACCGCAGTGATCGCAATCGGGAGCAAGCGCGTGAATCGCGCACTCGAAGCTGTCGAACACGTGCGCCTCGCCGGCGACCTTCACTTCCATCGTCTTGTCGTAGTCGTTTCCGCACACTTCACATCGAGCCATGTCAGCTCCCCCTCTTACCTCTGAAATCTCCGCGCTGTAACCGCGCCAGACCCGGCCTGAAAACCTTCCAGCTCGCGCGCCCTGCCGAGTCGTGCCAGCGCCTCGCGCTCGATGCGACGCACGCGCTCGCGCGAGATGCCGAGGGCGCGCACCACCTCGTCGATCGTCTTCGGCTCCTCGACCTCGATCCCGTACCGCAGCCGAACCACCTCCTGCTCCGATGGCGGTAGCTCCGCGACGGCCTGGCGCAGGGCATCTCTCTGCAAGCTGACCTCAACGAGCTCGTCCGGCGGCGGCGCATCACTCTCGAATAGTTCGCCGAACGCAGTGTCGTCCTCGCCCACCGGGCGGTCCAGGCTGGTGACCGTGCGCGCGGCGTTGAGGACCTCGTGAACCTGTTTCTCGGGCAGCGTTGCCTCTGCCGCGATCTCCTCGACGGTCGGCTGCCGGCCGAATTCCGCCAGCAGCTTGCGCTCAGCGGTCGAGATCTGGCGCTCGCGCTGGAGCACGTGCACCGGCATCCTGATCGGGCGTGACTTGTTCGCGATCCCGCGTTCGATCGCCTGCCGTATCCACCAGGTCGCGTAGGTGGAGAACTTGAGTTGCCGGCGCCAATCGAACTTCTCCGTCGCGCGGATCAGACCGAGAATCCCCTCCTGGATGAGGTCGAGCAGCGCGAGTCCGTGGCCCTGATAGCGCTTGGCGATCGAAACGACCAGGCGCAGGTTCGAGTTGATCATGCGCTCCTTCGCTGCCGAGTCCCCCGTTTCGATCCGCCTCGCCAGCTCTTGCTCGTCGGTTGCGGTCAGAAGCGGATAGCGGGAGACCTCGTTCATGAAGAGCTGGAGCGCGTCGGTCGTCGCGGCGGCGAGGTGCTCGTTGACATAGGTGCCTTCCTCGGCTCCCTCGCGGCTGCAGTCGTCGCTGAGCGTTATTCCGCGCTTGTGGAGCTCCTCGTAGAGGACATCGATCGCTTCCTCGTCGAGGTTGACCGAGCTGGTGATCTCGTTCAGCTCGGATAGCTCGAGGCAGCCCTCCTCTTCACCGCGCTCGATCAGCGCGGCAATCTCCGCGGGGTTCGCCGACCCTGGGATGGCTATTTGCCGTCCCTCCATCCCCGTCACTATTCCCCGAGCCGGGCTTACTCATGCGGCCAATTACGATTGCCACGTGGCCCTCCCGCTCTCCCCCCCGGTCTTGCCGCAACTTGCGCGTTCCCGCGTGGCCCTGCCGGAGGGCGAGGAGTGGGCCTACGAGCCGAAATGGGACGGCTTCCGGGCGATCGCCTTCGTGGACGGGAACGAGGTCTACCTGCAGTCACGCAACGGCCGCCCGCTGAGCCGCTACTTCCCCGAGGTCGCCTTCCCCAAGGGGCGTTATGTGCTGGACGGCGAGCTGGTGATACTGGCCAAGCGGGGCAAACAGGACTTCGACGCCCTCCAGATGCGCCTGCACCCCGCGGAATCGCGGGTCCGCAAGCTTGCCGCTGAGAGGCCGGCCACGTTCGTCGCCTTCGACGTCCTCGCCCAGAACGACAAGCTGCTGATGGATCTGCCCTTCGAGAAGCGGCGGGCGAAGCTCGAGAAGATCGCGAAGGAGCCGGTCGCGCTCACGCCATGGACGAAGGCGCCACGCGACGCGCAGAAGTGGCTGCGCGGGGCCGAGGGCGTGGTGGCGAAGGAGCTAGACGCGCCGTACCGGCCCGGCGAACGCACGGGGATGGTGAAGATCAAGCGCGTGCGCACCATCGACACCGTCGTCGTGGGCTGGCGAGTGGGCAAGGAGGAGGGCACCGCCGGCTCGCTGATCCTCGGCCTCTACGACGGAGACAGTCTGCACGTGGTCGGCCACACCTCGGGCTTCAAGGCCAAGGAGAAGCGGGAGCTGCCGAAGTTCCTTGCTCCCTACGAGACGGGCGAGCGGGGCTCGCCGGAACCAAGCCGCTGGGATGCCGGCCGCGATCTGGAATGGATCGGCCTGCGCCCGGAGCTCGTCTGCGAGGTGTCGTTCGACCACGTCAGCGGCCGCCGGATAAGGCACGGCGCCGCGTTTCTGCGCTGGCGGGATGACAAGGAGCCGGAAGAGTGCACGATTGAGCAGTTGGAGCAGTAGAAACTAGTAACTAGAAATTAGTGCGAGCCTCAACCTACGCGCCTCTGGGATTGGCGTGTCAAGCGCGGAGGTCAGTTACCGCTCCCGGACGGCGTAGGTCAGGTGGGTCACCCGCTGCGTCGGCTCCGCGCGGACCGGCTCCAGGGCCACGCCGCCCGCGTCCACGCCCTCGAACAGGCGGATTCCGGAGCCGAACAGCACGGGCGAGAGCGCGATCGTGAACTCGTCGATAAGGCCGGCGTTCACGTACTCCAGGATCGTTGCGCCGCCGCCCGCGATGCGGACGTCGCGGTCGCCGGCGGCCTCGCGGGCCTGGTCAAGCGCGGGCTCGATGCCGTCGTTGACGAAGTGGAAGGTGGTCCCGCCCGGCCGCTCCCAGGGGTCACGCTTCTCGTGCGTCACGACGAAGACCGGCGTCTGGAACGGCGCCTCCTCCGGCCACGCCTGCTCGCCGGCGTCGAACATGCGCTTGCCCATCACGCTCGCGCCGGTGCGCTCGAACGTCTCCCGCACGATGTCGTTGTCGCGCCCTTCCTCGCCGCCCTCGCCGAGCTTCAGGTTCTCCCGGACGAACCGCTGCGGGAAGATCCACTGCTGCAGTTCCATCCACTGCTGCCCCATCAAGTCCTCGAGGGACTCGGGCGCGATGAACCCGTCCAGCGACATCGACACGCTGAAGAACACCTTCCCGGCCATCAGTCCTCAACTCCCTTCCGAACGATCTCGGTGACGTAGGCAGCCAGGTTGCTCAGGGTCTGCTGGCCACCCTCGATCGCGTGGTACTTCTCGACCGCCTCGTCGCGCAGCTCCTTGGTGGGGAACACCGTGCGCATCTCGATCCGGGTCGCCGCGCCGTCGGGCGCGAACGTCAAGACCGACTCGAAGGCGTTCGGGTCGCCGCGGGACTCACCGTGCAGCAGCGCGATCCGCTCCGGCGGGGCGATCTCGGTCCAGGAGATCCACTCCTGGTAGTCCGTCCCGTCCGGTCCGTGCATCACGAAGTCCCACTCCCCGCCGACGCGGAACTCGAACGCCCGCGTGGTGGTGGTGAACCCCTCCGGTCCCCACCACCGCGACAGGTGCCGCACCTCGGTGAACGCCTCGAACACCAGCTCCCGTGGGGCACTGATGACCCGGGAGATCACGATCTCGCGGTCGGCCGTCGCGGACTGCGCCGGCGCTCCTCGTCCCGTCGCGCTCATCAGCTACTCCTCCTGCCTTGCCTGCTTGAGGTCCTGCACGTACTCGTCCAGCCGGTCGAAGCTCTCGTTCCAGAACCGCTCGAACCCGCCGGTCCACTCGTGAACCGGTCTCAGCCCGCGGGCGTCAAGGCCGTACAGGCGTTGCTTGCCTGCCTTGCGGTCCCGCACCAGCCCGACCTCCCGGAGCACCCGCAGGTGTTTGGACGCCCCCGGCTGGGTCATCCCCAGCTCCTGGGCCAACTCGGTCACCGGCCACTCACCCGCGCGCAGCAGCAGCAGGATCTCCCGGCGCTGCTGCTCGGCGATCGCGTTGAAGACGTCCGACGTCGTCGCTGCTCGTGCCATGGCGCAATCATATTCCGATATCGGCACACGTCAAGCCGGCGTACTAGCAGCGACCGGACGCCTCAGCCAGATTGGCGCCGATGGAATCGGCTGCTCTCACGAATTGGAGACCAGCCGACCAGCGATCGAAGCTTTGACCAGGTAGCAGCCTCACGAATATCATCGGCCAGCTCGGCCGCAAGCACGTACGCTCGCAGCTGCGTGAACGATCCAGTAGCCACACCGTCTTGAGCTGTGGGCCACCCCTGTCCGACCCTAGTTCCTGATGACTGATTACTGATTACCGAGCTACTGACCCTATGCCCACCTTTCATCCAGTCCGCGTAGCAGCCATCCAAGCCACCCCCGTGATCCTCGACGCCGAGGCGTCCGTCGACAAGGCGATCGCGCTGATCGGCGAGGCGGCCGGTCAGGGCGCGCAGCTCGCGGTCCTGCCGGAGACGTTCGTCCCGCTCTACCCCTCGAACGCGTGGGCGCGGCAGGCGGCGTCGTTTGGTGGGCTCAACGAGTTGTGGGAGCGACTGTGGGAGAACTCGGTGGACGCGCCGGGGCCACTGGTCGATCGGCTGGTCGACGCGTGCCGCAAACATGGCGTTCACTGCGCGATCGGCGTCAACGAGCGCGAGAGCGAGCGGCCGGGCACCATCTACAACACGCTGCTCGTGCTCGGTCCCGACGGGCTGCTGCTGAAGCACCGCAAGCTGATGCCGACCCACCACGAGCGGCTGTTTCACGGCATAGGCGCCGGCGACGACCTGCTGGTGGCGGACACGCCGCTCGGACGTCTGGGGGGACTGATCTGCTGGGAGAACCGGATGCCGCTGGCCCGCTATTCCGTCTACAAGCTGGGCCCACAGATCTGGCTGGCGCCCACCGCCGACGACTCGGACGGCTGGCTCGCAACTGTTCGCCACATTGCGATCGAGTCGGGCGCATTCGTGGTGTCGGCGCCCCAGTTCATCCCGAAGGCGGCGTTTCCCGACGACTTTCCGTTGCCGTTGCCCGACAGCGAGGTGTTCGGCCGCGGCGGCGCGGCGATCATCGAGCCCACCTGGGGCAAGGTGATCGCGGGGCCCCTCTACGACGAGGAAGGGATCGTCGTCGCCGACTGCGACCTTCGCGCGGGACTGCACGCAAAGCGCTGGTTCGACTCGGTCGGGCACTACAGCCGAGAGGACGTCCTGTCGGCGAAGCCGGTCGCCGAACCGGCGCTGCAGCCGCTGGACGGAGACCAAGCCTAGGAGGCTCTAAAGGCAGCGCGGCCGGAAGCTCGGATCGGCCGGCCCTGAACGCGCGAGCGCGTTCTGGACCCACTGGAGCGCTGCGCCGTCGTAGATGATGCCGAGGTGATCCACGAGGTCCAGCGGGCAGCGGTCCTGGAGTGTGACGTTCGTCGTCCGCGGCCCGGCGGCGAGATAGGCCGATCTGTACGGAGTGACCACCTCGTCGTAGCGGGTGGTCACCACCGTGTAGGAGACGATTCCGGGCGTCTCGTCGCCCGCGTTGAGATTGGTGATGAAGGAAGAGCCGGCGACCTGCTGCTTGCAGGCGACGCAGACAGTTCCCGCGATCGGAGCCAGGGGAATCGTTGTGCCATGGTTGGACGGCACCAACCCGACGAGATCGTCGACGCGCTGCGCCCCACCAAGGAACTTGATGTAGTAGCGCGGCATCATCCCGCCCTGCGAGTGGCCCACCATTGACACCTTCGAGGCGCCTGTCGCCGCGCGGACGCGATCCACGAAGTCGCGCAGTTGTCCGGCTGAGTCCTCGATCGGCCCCGTGCCGCGATCGCCGTAGTCGAGGGCGAACACGCAGTAGCCCTCCGCCTTGAGCACAGGCGAGATCAGGTTCCACGAGACGGTCATGTCAGCGAATGTGCCGTGCACGAGGACGACCGGACGCGTGTGCTGCGCGGATGGCTTGCAGCTCCAGTCGTTTGCGCCCGGGGGTGAGATGCCGGGAGCGAGATCCGCGCGAGCGGCACCGGCCGCGGCTAACGCTACGACCATCGACGCGAGCGCTGCGACGACAAGTCTCCGCCCCATTGCCGGCGATCGTATCAGCGGGAGTTTTGCTCTACGTACTCGACCGCGAGGTCGATCAAGCGCTCGACGTAGCGCTCGCCGTGCTCGGCCGACGCGCGTGCCGGGTCCCCGATCACGCCGACGTCGCTGAGCGCGTCCACGCCCTCGTCGAAGAAGCGCTGCAGTCCCTCGTCGAGCCCGCCCGTGTATCCGGCGCGCGCGAGGTCCATCCGTACCAGGTCCGGGTGCAGCGCGAGCATCATCGACGTCTCCCACTCCCCTCCGTGCAGACCGCCTTCAGCGGCCGACACGCCGAGCTCCTCGCCCAGCCCGAGCGTCGCGTTGACGAGCAGCGAGAGGTCGGTCACTCCGATCACCTTCAAGCCGTCGACCTGGCCGAGCCGTTCGAGCGCGGTGGCGAGCGGCTGAAAGTTTCCCCCGTGCGTGGGAAGCAGCACGATGCGCTTGAAGCCGTGCCGCGTCCAGCCGCGCACTATGTCGCCCACCACCGCGGCGAACGTGTCCTCCTCGACAGACATCGTGCCCGGGAACGCGAGGTGATGGCGTGACACGCCGACCCTGACGGTCGGAGCGAAGAAGGCGTCGAGCCGCGCTGCCAGCGCACGCCCGAGGTCGTCGCCGAAAATCGAATCCGTGCCGAACGGCAGATGGTGTCCATGCTGCTCGACGGCGCCGAACGCGAGCACGATGGTGTCGCGCCCGCCCTCGATCTCGCGCTTCACCTCCGGCCAGGTGAGGGTGTAGAGGTCGAGAGCGGTCACGGGTGTGAACCCTATCCTCGAGTAGCTCGCACCGTTGCTCGTCGCGCCAGCAAAGGGCGGGCATCGAAGGGGGGTGAGACTGATTGCTTGCGGAAGCTCGCGAGTTGCATGGGTGAGTGTTGAGAGATGACCGATCTGTGACTGGCCACTTGTCGGCTGAAGGGTTTTGGACCCCTGGGGTCCCTAAGTGTTCAGCCGACGACCGGCCGTGTTACGGGAAGATCATGAACAGTCGCTAAGCGGCTAAACCGGCACAGCCCCGTCGACGTTTCGTTCCACTTCGCCCGTCATGCGAGCGCCATGGATCACTCCCCTCGATGCCCGTCCCAAAAAGCACGCTTCGAGCCAAGCGAGCAAACTCAGGGCAGGCCCGCCTACAGCGTCCCGCGCAGCACCGGATCGGTGGTCGGCACCATGCTCCCGCCCTCGGGCTCGGAGCTCACCATCACCTCGGCCACGTTGTTCAGGCCGCCGGCGGGGATGGCGGCCGAGCCGGTGCCATCGCTGTTGACTGCAAACAGCGAGGACGGTTTGACGTTCTTGCTGCCCTTCGGGCGCAGCCAGACTTCGTAAATGCGGCCGCGCTGCGGCTTCAATCCGCTCACGTTGACGATCGCGGGGTAGTCGGGATCTGCCCTCGTCAGCTCACCACGCGCACCCGGTTGCACTCCCGTCGCGCGCACTGCGACGGTCGTCGTGCCGTCGCCGCTGTCATTGCCGAGCAGGTAGCCGCCGATACCACCAAGGACGATCAGCGCAACGCCGGCCAGCGCCGCCGCCGGACGCAAGACGAACCCGAGCCGTCGCTGGGGCTTGCGATCGCGCTCGCGTCTGCGCGCGCCCTCCGCGGCAGCCTCGTCGCGCACGGTCGCCATCAGCCGTTTGCGCAGTTCAGGCGGCGGGTCGACCTGCTCCACCGAGGCGGGCAGCACGTCGATCGCCGCGCGCAGCCAGCGCTCGTCGGACTGGCACACCGCGCAGCCCGCGAGGTGTCGCTCCATCTCGCGCGCCTCGTCCTCGTCCAGTGCGCCGAGCAGGAAGGCGGCAAGGTCCTCGCGATAGTGGTCGTGACTCGGGTCGCCCACTAGACCTCCTCCGCCAATTGCGTCCGGATCTTCTCCATGCCGAGACGCATCCGTCCCTTCACGGTGCCGAGCGGCATCCCGAGCATCTGCGCGATCTGAGAATGGCTAAGACCTCCGAAGTAGGCGAGCTCGATCACGCGCATTTGATCGCCCGGCAGCTCGCTGAGCGCGCCGCGCACCTGACGGGCCGCCTCACGCCGCATCGCCTCCGCATCTGTCTCGGCGCGTGGCTCCGGGGTCGGCTCGGTCAAACCTTCCTCGAAGAGCTGCGTCGGTGCCTGGATCAGCTCGTGTCGCAACATGTCGATCGCACGGTTGCGCACGATGCCCAACAACCATGTGCGCACGCTGCCGCGCGTGCGGTCGTAACGCGCGCGGCTGCGCCACAGCGACAGGAAAGCCTCTTGCGTGATGTCCTCGGCGGTGGAGCGGTCGCCGACCATGCGGTAGGCAAGCGAGAAGGACGCGCCGCCGTGACGGTCGTACAGAACCTCGAAGGCCTCCGGCTCCTTTCGCTCGACGAGTGGCATCAGGTCCTCGTCGGCCAGCCGCTGGATCTCTTTGGCTGTCACAGCGCCTCGATTATCGCGTTACGACGAGCAGGCATTCCCTATGGATACGCGCGCCGATCGCCAACGGATCACCGCGGAAAAAAGAAAGCGCGATCCCTGATCCGCCCTCTCGCAACCCTCGTAAGGGTCGATTAGCCGACCGCCGACAAGGCAGCAAATTCCAGCGGCCGGCCCGCAGCTATCCAGCACTAAGGAGGCAGACGAATGAAAAAGCTGTCGCTCGTCGCCGTGCTCGCGGCGGTCTCGATAGCGGTGCCGCTCGGGATCGGCTCGAGCCACAGGGAGGCGCCGCTGACGTCGATCGACCCCACGGCCGACGACACGGACGTCTACGCCTATACGGCAAAGAACGACCCGGCCACCGAACAGAACGAGGAGAAGTACCTCACGGTGGTCGCGAACTGGATTCCGTTCGAGGACCCCGCGGGGGGCCCGAACTTCTACCGGTTCGACGACCGCGCGCGGTACTACATCAACCTCGACAACAACGGTGACGGCCGGGCAGACATCAGGTACCGGTTCAAGTTCGACACCGAGGTGGAGAACAAGAACTCGTTCCTGTATGCGGCCCCGACGGTCGACTCGATCGATGACAAGGACCTCAACATCAAGCAGGACTACTCGATCGAGCGCCTGATCTACGACCACCCGTCCAACGGGGACTCGAGCAGCAAAGGCAAGAGCCGCAAGCACCGCAAGGCACACAAGAAGCACAAGCGCGGCAAGCACCGCAAGGCGCACCGCAGCAGCTCGTACGAGTCGTTCACGGTCGGGCGTGACATCCCCGTCGCGCCGAACAACGTCGGCCCGAAGACGATTCCGAACTACGACGCGGTCGCTGCGCAGGCGATCAAGACCCTCAAGGACGGCACGAAGGTGTTCGCAGGTCAGCGCGAGGATCCGTTCTTCGTCGACCTCGGCACGACCTTCGATGCGCTCAACATCCGCAAGGGGATCGGCGACCAGGGTGGCGGCAAGGACGACCTCGCCGGCTACTCGGTGCACTCGATCGTGCTTCAGGTGCCCGAGCGCCGCGTCACCCGCGACCGCGAGTCGGTCTCGGGAGCCGATGACAAGAACGGTGTCGTTGGAGTGTGGGCGTCGACAGAGCGGCCCAAGCTCCAGGTGACCGACTCCGACGAGAAGAGCAGCGGCGACTACACGCAGGTGTCGCGCCTCGGCAACCCTCTCGTCAACGAGGTCGTGATCCCGCTCGGCCAGAAGGACCGGTTCAACCGCACGAAGCCGCACGACGACGCGGAGAACTTCGGCAAGTACGTGGTCAACCCGGAGCTGGCCAAGCTGATGAACGCGCTGTTCGGCATCGGCGTGCAGGAGACCAACCGCACGGACATCGTGCTGGCGCTGCTCCAGGGGCTCCCTGGGCTGAACCGGCACCAGGGCCCGCACGGGGGCACGCCGGTCGACACGCTCAAGATCAACCTCGGGACGCCTCCGTCGCCCTCGCCGAACCCGCCACGCCTCGGCGTGCTGGCCGGCGACACGGCCGGTTTCCCGAACGGACGCCGTCTGACGGATGACGTCGTCGACATCGAGCTGCAAGTCGTGGAGGGGATCCTGCTGGATCCGCCCGCTAAGCGCGACCTGCCGCTCGGAGACGGAGTGGACCAGAACGACAAGGCGTTCTCGGACTCATTCCCGTATCTGGCGGCGCCCGACTCCGGGTTCAACGCAACGCTCAAGAAGCAGTACTAGAAAGGCAGAGCTGGAGGGGCCCCGACCCGGGGTCCCTCCGCTCGCTCCGGACCATGGCCATTCACACACCGAGACTGATCAAGCTTCTGACACCACTCGTCGCCTTCGCGGTGGCGCTCACGGTCTTGATGCTCCTCAACAGCTCCTCCAATCCCCCTGACCGGGTGAGCGCCGGTGACGCAGGAGGCTTCGCCGGCGCCGCCCGTTCGACCGACGATCGGATTCGTGCGCTGCAGGCGGCGGTTGAGGCAAACCCCGAGAACTCCGACGGCTACTCATCGCTCGGCAACGCGTACCTCCAGAAGGCGCGCGAGACAGCGGATTCCTCGTACTACGCGCGCGCTGAGCAGGCATACGGCGAAGGCCTCGACAGACAACCGGCCAACGCTGCCGCGTTGACCGGGTTTGCTCAGCTACGCCTGGCGCAGCACGACTTTCGCGCCGGCCTTCGCTACGGTCGCCAGGCGCTGGCGATCGCGCCCGGGGTCACGCGCATCTACGGCGTGATCGTCGACGCGCTCGTCGAGCTCGGCCGTTACGACGAAGCCGAGCGTGTGCTTCAGCGCATGGTCGACCTGAAGCCGAACCTCTCTTCGTATGCGCGCGTCTCCTACTTCCGCGAGCTGGACGGTGACCTGAGCGGCGCCGTCGAGGCGATGCGGCTGGCCGTGTCGGCCGGTGGAGACAGCCCCGAGAACGGCGCGTACGTACAGACCCTGCTCGGCAAGCTCGAGTTCGAGCGCGGCCGCCTCGATGCGGCCGAGCGCTCGTATCGCGCCGTGCTGGCACGCTACCCCGGCTATCCCGCGGCCGGGGCAGGGCTCGCCCGCGTCGACGCTGCTCGCGGCGACCTTGGCGGCGCGATCCAGCGCCTGCGCGGTGTCGTCACCCGCCTGCCGCTGCCTGAGTACGCGATCGCTCTCGGCGAGACCGAGTTCGCCGCCGGACGCCGGGCGGCAGCGCGCGAGGACTTCGCCGTCGTCGCGGTGGAACAGCGGCTGCTGGCTCGCAACGGCGTCAATGCGGACTCTGAGCTGGCGCTGTTCGAAGCAAATCACGGCAACCCCCGGCGCGGCGTCGAGATGGCCCGCCGTCTGTGGACCCAGGCCCCGAGCGTGCGGTCAGCCGACGCGCTCGGCTGGTCGCTCACCCGCGCAGGACACGCGGACGAGGGCCTCGCGTGGGCCGAGCGTGCGCTGCGACTCGGCTCGCGCGATCCTCTGTTCCTCTACCACGCCGGCATGAGCGCACGCGCCGCCGGCGAGCCGCAGCGCGCGCGCCGCTACCTGCAGCGCGCGCTGGCGGACAACCCGCGCTTCTCACCGCTGTATGCGCCGCGGGCGAAGCGGGCCCTACAGGAGCTCGGATGAGGCGCGCTTTCCCGGTCGCAATCGCGATCGCCCTGGTCGCTGTCATGGTGGCGCCCGCAGCGCACGCGCACCCGCTCGGCAACTTCTCGATCAACCACGTCACGGAGGTCGAGGTCTCGGCCGCCGAGGTGCAGGCGCTCTACATACTGGACCAGGCCGAAATACCGACCTTCCAGGAGCGCGGCTCCTCCCCCGCCGAGGTGCTGGAGCGTAAGCGCGCAGAGGTCGGGCGCGGCCTGACGCTGCGCGTCGACGGTCGCGCTGTGCCGCTGCGCTTCAGCGGCAGCGGCCGCGTCACGTTCCTGCCGGGCCAGGGCGGCCTGCGCGTGACGCGCGTCGAGCTCCCCCTCACCGCCCCGGTCAACGACCCGCGCCGCGTCGAGCTGCGTGACGACACGTTCGGCGGCCGCGTCGGCTGGAAGGCGATCGTGCCAAAGCCGGGCACCGGCACCGCGGTGCGCGCGAACGTGCCGGCGGCCGATCCGACCGGGGGCCTGCGCTCGTATCCAGAGGACATGCTCGAGAGCCCGCTCGACGAGCGGTCGGCGAGCCTGGCGGTAGAACCGGGGGCGGGGACGGTGACCGCGCCGCGCCTGGAGGGCGGAGGCTCGGCGACGACGACCAACCGTGCCGGCGACGGCCTCGCCAAGCTGTTCGGCGATGCGGCTGCCGGAGAGGGTGTCCTCGTCCTGCTGCTACTGGCCGCTTTTGGGTGGGGAGCCCTGCACGCGCTCTCACCCGGCCACGGAAAGGCAATGGTCGCCGCGTATCTGGTCGGCACGCGCGGCACCGCCCGGCACGCCTTCGCCCTCGGCGGCGTGGTCACCTTCACGCACACGATCGGCGTCTTCGCGCTCGGCGTCGTCACGCTCGCCCTCTCGCAGTTCATCCTGCCGGAGGACCTCTACCCGTGGCTCAACCTCGCTTCCGGGCTGCTGGTCGTCGGCGTCGGGCTGGCGGTGTTCCGGTCACGCGTCCGGCGCCGGCGGCAGCACTCCGATCATCACCATCATCACGGCAACGGCCAGGGTGACCACCACGGCCACGCGCACGCACACGAGCACGGCCACCATCACCACGACGTGCCGGACCGGATCACCTCCAAGGGGCTGCTGGCGATGGGCGCTGCGGCTGGTCTCATCCCCTGCCCGTCGGCGCTCGTCGTGCTGCTCGGCGCGATCGCGCAGCACCAGATCGCCCTCGGCCTCGTTCTCATATTCGCCTTCAGCGCCGGCCTCGCATGCACCCTGGTTGCCCTTGGCCTGGCGATCGTCTACGGGCAGAGGCTGTTCTCGCGGGTGCCCGCCCCGGGCCGCCTGGTGACCGCGCTGCCAGCCGCATCCGCGGTCGTGATCGTGGGCGTGGGCTTCGTCCTCACTGCCCAGGCCCTTCCGCAACTGGCCTGAGCGTCGAAGTCAGCCGCCCAAAATTCTCAGATCGGGCTACACTTCGGCCGGCATGTCTAACCAGTAGTAGGGAGGAGGGACACATACATGTCATCTAGGAGACTCGTGTTGTCGCTCGCTCTGGGGGCGCTGGTAGCCCTTGCTCTATCGAGCGTAGCGCTGGCAACACACCCGAGGCCCGGTTCGGGCACGCCTCTGCGCGTGCCACTCGTGCCGGCCTACAATCAGTGCACATCGCCGAACAGCACGCACGTGCTTCCGCTTGCACTGCCCTCGTGTAACCCGCCGTCGACCACGTCGGACATCCTGACGATTCGGGCAGCGGGATCCGCGAGTGGCTTCATCAAGCTGCGCGTCTTCTGCGTACCGCCGGAGACCACTCCGCCGTGTACCGCAGGAGATGGGCAGGAAGAGCTGGACCTCGCGCTCGACGCGTTCGGGTCCGATGTCCAGTGCAAGACCGTTTCAGCAGCCAACGGTTGTGGTGCCGCAGGAGCGGACTACACCGGCGGTCTGCTGGGTACGTCGACGATCAGGATCACTGACCACTCGGGTGGCGGCCTCGCCTGTGGCAACGCAACAGGTGCGCCTCCATGCGTCCCAGTGACGACGATCAACACCGATTTCTCGGTGCCGACCAACGGTGCGACCGACCCGTCACCGTGTGTGGCGACCGGTGGTGCCGCTGGATCGAACTGCTCCTTCACATCGACGATCAACGCGCAGGTGCCCGGCGCCATCAAGGAGCGCCAGGCAGGCTCTGTGTCGATCTTCGGTCTGAAGGTCAAGGACCTCGGTGCCGACGGCACGCTTGGTCCGGGTTGTCCCCCGGTCTGCGGTACGAGCGACGAGAAGACGTTCACCGACCAGGGAATCTTCCTCCCGTAAGGGACGAAGAGACCAAAGCAGTCACAAAGAACGGGGGCGGGCAACCGCCCCCGTTTTCTTTAGATTTGCCGCCCGTGGCCGGCTACTCGGGAACCCCGCTGCCGAAGAAGCTCGGCATCAAAGAAGGCGCTCGCGTTGCGCTCGTGGGCTCGCCGGATGGCTTCGAGCAGACGCTCGATCCATTGCCGCCCGGCGTGGAGATCGCGACACGCGCGCGGCATCCCCTCGACGTCATCGTCTTCTTCACATCTCGCCGCAGCGAGCTGGCGCGCCGCTTCATGACGCTGGCTCGTGCGCTCGACCCGGCCGGCGGGCTCTGGATCGCATGGCCGAAGAAGACCTCGGGCGTCCCGACCGATCTCGACCAGGCGGCGGTGATGGAAATCGGGCTCGCGACCGGCCTCGTGGACAACAAGGTGTGCGCGATCGACGACACCTGGTCAGCGCTGCGCTTCGTGGTGCGGAAAGAGAACCGCGCCGGGTGGCCGCCGGGCTAGCGGTCGGCGGCTTCCTGCGGGGTCACTGCCAGCGGAAGCTCTCGATCATCTTCGTAAAGGCGTCCTGGTTGTCCTTGTAGACGCCGCCCGGGCAGCGCAGCGTGATGATCGCTGTGCGGCCCTTGTCCTGCATGCGGTAGTCGTCGGTGTAGATCCGCGCGGTCGGCTGTCCCGGCCGCTTCAATTGCTCCGAGAGCGTGGTCTTGATCGCGGGCTTGCCGTTGACCGTTACTTCCTTGGGCGGGTTGACCACCCGCGTGTTCTTGAGCCTCCCGACCAGGACACCGACGCCGGCGACCGTCGGCTTGGGCCCACGCCCGTTGAGCACGGTGAGCCGGTCCAGACCATGCGTCCAGACATGATTCACCTTGCTGAACTCCTTTGCGTCCCATCCCTTCGGATACAAGATCGACCAGTCGCTGGCCTTGAACGTGTCGTACTGCTGGTTGTCGGGAATCAGGTTGGCTCGACTCTGCTGGCTGCCACCTGCGCCACCACTCTCCCCCCCACCGGCGCCGCCGCCACCGGCGCCGGGAGCGCTCGTGCCCGGTGAGGGAGAGCTCGGCCCCGTCGGGCTGGTGAGGCCCGGGGTCGTGGGGCTCTCAAGAGCCGTCGTGCCGACGACCTCGGCGCTGGCGGGTTTGTCGTCGCCGCCGATCGTGTCGATCAGATAGACGACGAAGATGCCGGCCAGCGAGATGGCGGCCAGCACCCCTGCCGTCGCGAGCGCGATGGCGACGTAGTCGCGGCGTCCCCGGATCATCGGTGGCGATGATAGAGGGACAGGTTTAGCCGGCGCGCGGTTTAGGTACATCCCGGCCGACCGGGTGCCCGAGGGGAGGGCGCGTCAAATCGGGGGAATTGGGGAGGTGCACGTGCGGCGACGCTCGTGGTCCATTTCGGTTGTGCTGCTGGTGTCCGTGCTCGCGCTTGGGCTCGTCCTCGCCCAGGGCACCGTCGCCTCGGTGGCCGAGCTGAAGGCCGGAGCCGCCGCCGTCGACGCCTCATGGCACGTGGGCGCATCCGCGGGCCAGTATGCGACGGACGGCACTTTCGTCGGTGCGCACGGCGTCGACCCCACGCCGCACTCCTATCGCCGCGAGGCCTCGTACGGCATCCAGTCGCGCCTGCAGGCGCGGGCACTGGTGGTGGAGGGACCGGGCGGCCAGCGCGTCGCGCTCGTCAAGAACGACCTCTACATACCTCAGGACCTGCTCTACCGACGCACCGCGCAGCTGCTCGAGGCGGGCGACTCCGGCATCACCCGGCAGAACCTCACGATGGCGGTCACCCACGACCATTCCTCGCCCTTCTACTCGTCGACGTCATGGGGCGTCTGGGCGTTCCAGGACGTCTATGACGTGCGCTTCTTCGACTACTACGCGAAGCAGATGGCCAAGGCGGTCGAGCAGGCAGCGGCCGATCTCAAGCCGGTGCGCGTCGGCGCCTCCGTCACGAGCTTCGACAAGACCCAGCGCCACTCGTTCGGGCCTGCAATCGCCGACGACGGCACGCCCGCCGGCTATCCCCACGACGAGACCGACCACTCGCTCACGGTGGTTCGGTTCGACGACGTGTCCGACCCGGACAATCCGCGGCCGCTCGCGAACCTCGTCAACTACAGCTTGCACCCGGAGTTCCTCGAGGGCAACGACCTGATCAGCGCCGACTACGTCGCGCCGCTTCAGAAGATGACCGACAAGGCGACCGGCGCCCTGACCATCTACACCCAGAACGCTGTCGGCACGGCCGAGCCGGAGCGCAGCAGCTACCACTCCATGCACGAGCGGCTCGAGTTTTCGCACCGCCAGTACGCGCAGGCGGAGTACGGCGCACGCCTGATGTCGGACGCGATCGTCGACACGGCAAACGACATAGAGCAGGGCACGCCGGAGGACACCGACCGCTTCGTCCCATTTCAGAGCTCGGGAGCGGTTGCGATGGAAGACCGCTGGTTCCCGGGCCCCCTCTCGCACCCCTACCCCGGGGTGTCGAACTGCCGGGCGGACAAGGCATTCGAGGGCGATCCGCAGGTCCCCGTGGTCGGCTTGCCCGATTGTCAGGGCACCGGTGGCGTCGGCGTCCTCCAGAGCTGGGCGAGCGCCGCGGGACTCCCAGAGCCGCCCGAGCCGCCCACCACGGCGGTCGACCCCGGGCTGTCGACGGACGATTTCCAGTCGCGCGGAATCCCGCTGCCCGAGAACTACTCCGCGCCCTCGTACACCGGACTGCAGGAGGACGTCAGCGTCCACCTGCAGGCGTTCCGGCTCGGCGACATCCTGTTCACGGTCTGCTCGTGCGAGCAGTGGTTCGACCAGGCGCGCGACATCAAGACGCGCACGAACCGTCAACAGGGAGACATCTGGCGCGGCTACGACTGGGCATCACGCTGCACCAGCAACGGCGACGGCACGTGGACCTGCCCGAACCCGCACAACCCGAGCCAGAACCTGCCGCCGATCCCGGACGCCAAGTTCTTCAAGATGCGCGCCCAGGTCAACAATGACGCGCTCGGCTGGAACGATCCGGAGAACATCCTGTGGGCGGAGTCCGAGCCGACCGATCCGGAAGCGATCAAGGGCAACTACACGCACCGCGAGCTCCCCTCGCAGCTGGGCTACGGGCTCACCGTGCCGATCTCGATGGCGAACGACTACAACGGCTACATCGCCTCCTACCGCGAGTACCAGCGAGGCGACCACTACCGCAAGGCGCTCACGGGCTGGGGACCTCACTCCAGCGACTACATGGCGACGCGACTCGTCGGGATGGGCGGGCGCATGAACGGCGGGCCCGACCTTCCCTCAGAGATCGGGCAGGAGAAGGTGGCGCCCGACACCGCCCTCAACGACCAGCGGGCGGACAAGCTCGGAGAGATCGGCGAGATCAGCGTGCCGGCCTACGAGGCATCCCTGCCCGACGATGGCGGGATTGCGCAAGCGATCTCCCAGCCCAGCGAGGTCCAGCGCTTCTCGGCCACGTCCTTCACCTGGAACGGCGGCTCGAACTTCACCGACAACCCGGACGTGAAGGTCCAGCGCAAGGTTGATCCCCAGTGCAGCGCGGAGGACCCGTGGATCGACTACGCCGGGCAGGCGGGCGAGATCCCTGTCACCGTCAGGTATCCGCAGCCGCAGGACGTCCAGGCTTACCTGCTGTCCAGCCAGGAGTGGCACTGGACCGCGCACTTCGAGGCCTTCGCCTCCAACTTCAAGACGATCGAGGGCAGGACCACGACACCGCCGGGCTGCTACCGGTTCGTCGTCGACGGCAAGCGGCGCCACGGCGGCGCGACCGTCGACTATCACCTCGAGTCCGACCAGTTCGTCGTCAGGAACTGGAAGGGCATCACCGTCGAGGACCTGCGCCTCGACCGCAATCGCTATCTGTCGTTCCAGGTCGGTCCCCGGCACATGGTCACCGGCGAACGTCTCGACGACGAGACGAAGACCGCGACGGGAACGGTCGGGCCGATCGACTATCCGGACAGCTACACGTCGTCGGCCCGGTTCATCAACCCGAAGCGCTACGTCGCGCGCGACCCCGAGGCGCCGGACGACCCGACCCGCTACGAGTGGTATTGCCTCGCGTGCAGCTTCCGGCCGTGGGCCGACACCGGCGACGCCGACCTCGCGATCGTCACGATCAAGCGCAGGACCGGCACCCAGCTGCGGGTCCGCGCGCGGCGGAAGGGAGACCGCTGGACGATCGACCGCGAGCTGCAGCCCGGTGAGCGTGCCTACGTCGCAGCCGGTGACATCCGCGACCGCTTCGGGAACACCAACGGCCAAGCCTCGGCAGAGATCACGCGTTAGGCGAGCCTCTGACTGTTGGGGTACCGAAGAGGAGGTAGAGTCGCGCCCCGACCTGGCCGAGCGTCCTCTGTTTGCCTGCCGTGCAGGTCAAGCACATTCTCGGCACGTAACATCATCGAACCCAAGGTAGTGCCGGTTATACCGGCATAACGTTGGTTGCGTGATTTACGGCCGAGGGGAGTCCGGCCCAATCGTCACGGCTCGCCGCCCATCAGCATCAAAACACTCCGGTCTTCTCGCGGACCCGCCTGACCCCACCCTGTCGGTGCCCGAAGTCAGTTCAGCTCGCGATCTGACCGAGGCTCTGAACACCCCTTATCGTGAGACGCCCATCTGCCGATTCATCGGTAGATGAGGCAGGAACCGATCAGCGTGGTCGTCGTCGACGATCACGACATCTTTCGCGACGGACTGGTGCGCCTGCTCGCGGAACGCGACGACCTGGCGGTCGTCGGCGACGCAGCCGACGGCGAGCGCGCGCTGCGGCTGGTGGAGCGGCTTGCGCCCGATGTCGTCGTGATGGACCTCAACATGCCGGGGCTCTCGGGGATCGAGGCGATCCGCCGGCTGGCGGGGGTCGCGCCGCAGAGCCGCGTGATCGTGCTGACGATCTCGGTCGCCGACAGCGACGTTGTCGAGGCGATCGTTGCGGGCGCCTGTGGCTATCTGCTGAAGGACGCCACGATCGACGAGATCGTCGCCGGGGTGCGTGCCGCGGCGGTAGGCGACTCCCTGCTCTCGCCGCGCATCGCGACGGGCTTGCTGGAGCGCATGCGCGAGCTCGCGGCGAACGGCAACGGCGCCGAGCATCACAGCGAGCTGACCAAACGTGAGCTGGAGGTGCTGGGACTGGTGGCGCAGGGTATGGACAACGCCGAGATCGCCGAGGCGCTCGTCATCAGCCCGCAGACGGCGAAGAATCACGTCTCGAACATCCTCGCGAAGCTGCAGCTCGAGAATCGGATTCAGGCCGCGGTCCACGCGGTTCGGCGCGGATTGGTCTAGGGTCACTAGGCGCTGTCGATCAACTGCAGCGCTGTGTCCCTGTCGCGTGCGCCGAGCTTGCGTACCACCGACGAGATGTGGCGACGCACGGTGACCGGCGACACGTACAGCCGCGTGGCCGCCTCTTCCGTGCTCAACCCGCGCCGCACGAGCTCGATCACCTCCCACTCCCTGCTCGTCAGTTCCGGACGCAGCCCGGGGGCGAGTGCGATCCGCCGCCGCCTTCCCTGAGTCCGCACCTCCTCGACGAGGCGAGCGGTGAGCCGGCGGGGAATTGCGGCTTCTCCGGCCAGCACTCCGCGCAGGGTTGCGGGCAGGCGGTCGGGGTCGCCGTCGAGCGTCAGCAAGCCGCATGCACCGGCGCGCAGCGCGTCGATCATCTCGTCCGCGCTCGCGTTCGCGGCGAGCATCACGACCGCCACGCCCGGCACGCTCGCGCAGATCTCGCGGATTGCGCGCACGCCACCGCCGGCCAGCGCGGTGTCGATCACGCAGACGTCTGGCCGCTCGGCATGCGCTCGCTCGACCGCGGCGTCGGCGCCGGCAGCGCGGGCGACCACCGAGAAACCGTCCAGCTCCAGCAATTGCGAGAGGCCGGCGGTCGTGGCTTCGGCTGCGGCAACGAGCACCCTTGCGTGGACGGGTATCACGGAAGCTTCACTTCCAGCTCGCAGCCCTGTCCCGGCAGCGACCGGATGCCGATCTCGCCACCGAGTGCGCGAGCGCGCTCCTTCATCGACACGAGGCCAAACCCGGCCCGCCGAACGCCGAGAGGATCGAAACCGCGGCCGTTGTCGGCCACACGCAAGCGCAGGCCCTCACGACCGCACAGCTCGACCTCGAAGGAGGTGGCGCGACCGTGCCGCACGCCGTTCCAGATTGCTTCGCGCAGGATCCGCACCAGAGCCGCCTTTGCGGCCGGCGATGCCTGAGCGTCCGAGTCCATCTGCGTCACGAGCCTCGCCCCGTTTCGCCCCGCGACCTCCTCGGCTGTCCTCGCGAGGGCGGTGCCTACCGGCTCCTCGCAGTCGTCCCCGAGGTCTTCGATGGTGCGGCGGACATCTGCCAGGGCCCGGTCCGCGGCGGCAGCGACGTGCGCGTCTATTTCGCGCGCATGCAGAGCGATGAAGGCGAGCTCCTGCGCGATCCCGTCGTGAAGGTCGCGAGCGATCCGGCGTCTCTCCGCGCGCACGGCGGCGCGCACCGATAGGCGGCGGGCAACACTCCCCAGAAGACTCCCTCGTCCATCCATGGACTCGGGGCCAGTGTAGAGCGAACCAGGCCGCTCTCGCTTGGTTTTCAGGCCTTCCGGCCTAGCGGACGTCGCTGCCGTACTCGTGCAGCTCCGCCAGCAACGAGCGTAACCAGCGGACGTTGCGGTCGACCTCGGCGTGGCGAGCGCTCAGCGCCCGCAGCTCGATCGCGAGGTTGCGCTCGGAGTGGTCGTGGACCAGCACGCCCATGCGGCGCTCGATGTCCGCGCGCTCGCCTTCGAGCTGAAGCGCACGCGCATAGCCTTCGGTGAGGAGCTCCTCGACCTCGGGCCACGTCGGCCGCTCCGCCTCGGGCGCGTAAGCCCGCTCGAACAGGATCCCGATCCTGCGCACGACCGACGACAAGTCGGTGGCCGGAATCGTCATCTGAGCCCGCCTCTGCGATCCGTTCGCTCCCGACCGGTCCGCTGCCGGAGAAGAGTGGGATGGATGGGATCGAAGGTCACGCTCAGGCCAAGAGCCGGACCAGGAGAGTGGGGATCGAGGGGAGGACGGCCCCCACTCCCTGATTCGGTAACTGCTGCGGTACCCAGGAGAGAGATGGCTCCGCGAATCGAGATCAAGAGTGATGGATATTCGTCCCCGTGTGAATAGCCCAGGCGGGTCATCTCGCGTTCAAATTCGTGAACGCGGGTATGCCGCGTGCGTGGCAACACTTCGACTCGAGCGCCCGCCCGCCCCACCGGATCCGGTCCCACCGGCGCCCGGGCCGGAACCTGGGCCGCCGGGCCCACCCGCTCCGGACCCTGCGCCGCCGACTCCGACGCCCGGGCCGATACCGCCGCCCCAGATCTAGCGCCCCCGGCGGCGTCCTGTAAGTTCGCGGGCCGTTCTTCCCCGGCTGCCAAGGAGGCCAGATGCCCGAGTTCAGGTTCGACCACGTCGGAGTCGCCGTCCGCTCGATCAAGCCAGCGCTCAAGCTCTACCGCGACGTGCTCGGCGGCGAGTACCTGATGGGATCAGAGGTCGGCGATGCCTGGCGCTGGCTGCAGGTGCGTTATCCGGGCGGCGGCAAGGTCGAGCTCCTCGAGCCGCTCGCGGACGGGTTTCTGTCCCGCTTCCTCGAGCGCCATGGCGAGGGCCTCCACCACGTCACATTCAAGACCGACGACATCCATGCCGCGATCGACAAAGTGCAAGCCGCCGGCTTCGAGCTCGTGGACGTGAACGTCGACAACCCGCACTGGAAGGAGGCCTTCGTGCGTCCCTCGAACGCCCATGGCACGCTGGTCCAGATTGCCCAGTCGGCGAGCTCGGACGAGCAGGCCAAGCAGGTCCTTCGCCCCTCCAACCTCGAGGAATTGCTCTCCTAGGCGCTCGAGGGGCGCTGGGGCCATTTCTTTACAAAATCTTTGCCAGTCTCGGGGCGATCCTGACGCGAGCTTTATGGGCGATGCTCCATTCTCCCGGGTGGACATGCGACGTCGCTCCTCCCCGACGCGACGACTAACCCCCCTCCCACGATTCTGACGCTAGACAGACGCGGGAGGCTCGGCGGCCACCTTATGGGTGGCCGCCGTGATGTTGTGGGTCTTACTCCGGAAAGCGGCATCGAGGGGAAGCACTCCGGCCCGCTGAACACTTGAGTACCCCATGGGGTACCTAACTGTTCACCCGGCGCTCGGAGAGCTCCCGGACTCCCCTTTTCGGTGCCTGCAGTTAAGAACCCGCAGGCGGCATGGACGCACCCGCCGGCTTTTTCTTCTTCTTCGGCCTGGGTAGCTCACACCCGCGGCGGACATCCTTCCGGTCGGCGATCGCCCGATCACGTCCCGCCCCGCAGTCGATGATCTCGCGCCGGCCGTCGCGGGCGTTGATTACGTCGTTGCCGGAACCCCCGACGAAGCGGTCGATCCCCGGGCCGCCGACAAGCCGGTCGTTGCCGCCGTCGCCATTCAACGCGTCGGCGCCCGGTCCGCCCATCAGCACGTCGTGGGCGCCGTTGCCGTAGAGGCGATCGCGGCCGGCACCGCCGCGCAATACGTCGCTGCCGTCGCGAACACGCTTGCCTGTCGCGGCAGTGTTCCCGGACTTGGACGCGCGACACTCGCCGCCGTACCCGACGTCGTTGCCAGCGGCGAGGTTGATGACGTCGGCGCCGCCCCGGCCGCAGGCGCGGTCGCGGCCGTTCGTGCCGATGAGGCGGTCACGACCGTTGGTGCCGAGATGCAATTTCAAGGTCGAGCCGTTGCCGCCCGTCGTCCGCGGCGAGGGCGAGGGCGGATCGAGGGCCTGCAGCGGCGGCGGCCGCGGCGGAGCGCTGATCATCCCGAACGTCGCGATGTAAGTCGTGTCCACAGCGGGCGTCGTGATCGTATGCAGCCGGCTGCCCCCGTCGGACCAGGCGCCGAACGACCAGACCGCGTCATTGCCGGCCGCCTGGTCATAGCCCTCGACGTCGAACTGCCAGCCCTGCCAGGAGGCGATCGTCGTCGGCCCCGAAACGGACCTGCCCGCGACGTCGATGAAGAGCGCGCTCGGGGACGTTTCGAAGGTGATCTGGACCACCTTAGGCTCCAGCTTCTGCGTCAAGACGGTCTCCTTGCCGCCCGAGTCACGCGCAGTCAGCTCGATCTGCAGCCAGCTGTTACCGGCTGCAAGCAGTGACTCGGGGCCTGGAGCCACGAGCGCGACGCCGTTGCCCTGCGTGCGCGCCATGTACGGATGCGTGTGCGCGTCGTGGACGCGCAACACCTTCCAGCTGAACGCGCTGTCCGGAAGCGGCCCGTCCTCGACGTCCGTGCCACTTGCTGTCAGCACGAGCGGCTCCTCGACGTAGAAGCGCTTTTCCGGCAGGGGCGCGACGATGCTCGCCGCCGGCGCGCTGTTGCCCGCGTGGACGACCACCGTGGCGGAGTCGGTCGCGCCGGACGGGTCTCGTACCGTGAGCGTCGCCGTGAAGACCCCAACCTGGGTGTAGGTATGCGATGCGGTCGGTCCGGCTCCCGGCGCCGAGCCGTCGCCGAAGTCCCATTCGAACGTGAGGGCGTCCCCGTCGGTATCGCTCGAGTCGCCGCCGTCGAAGTTGACCATGAGCGGCACGTCGCCGCTGGTGACGTCGGCGGCCACAGCGGCCAGTGGCGA
This sequence comes from uncultured Solirubrobacterales bacterium, assembly GCA_963716195.1. Classification (GTDB taxonomy): domain Bacteria; phylum Actinomycetota; class Thermoleophilia; order Solirubrobacterales; family JBBDJG01; genus JBBQNR01. Next base: position 3,608,210 of record OY970293.1, on the reverse strand, counting down.
GCGGTTCGCGTCGCCCGTGAAGGTGATCCGCCTCACCTCGCCCGCCCCGTAGTCGATGTAGTAGAGGGCCTGGGAGCCGCCGTCCGGCACGAAGCGCATCGACACGAGCGCTCCGGCGTCCGTCGCAAAGGTGGAGGCGTCGAATCCCCCCGTGCCGTCGGGGGTGAGTGCGAACACCTTTTCGCACACGTAGTCCGCGAACAGGTACGCGCCCTCGTAAGCAGACGGCCACAGCGCATCGGGCACGAAGGCCCCGCCGGTGATCGCGTTGCAGCCATCCGAGCGCCCATACGCGTGGATGGGATTCGTCATCCCGGCCGGAGGCGGCCCGCACTCGGTGGTCGAGCTGTTCTCGCAAAAACCCTCGCGTGTGCTCCAGCCGTAGTCGGCTCCGGCCTGACCCTCGTCGATCTCCTCCCATGTGTGCTGGCCCACGTCGTTGATGAAGAACCGCGACCCGGCGGCGTTCGGGTCGAAGCTGATCCGGAACGGGTTGCGCAGGCCCCATGCAAAGGTCTCCATGCACTTGCGGCCGGCGGTCGTCTGGCCGGTCACGTTGCAGCGATCGGCATTGGCGCCCTGGAAGGGGTTGTCAGGCGGGATCCCCCCGTTCGGGGTGATCCGCAGCACCTTTGCGAGCAGGACGTGCTCGTCGCGGGCTGCGTCGTTCAGCTCCTGGCAGCCGCTGTCGCCAAGCCAGTCGCAGTCACCGTCGCCGGTGGTCACGTACAGATAGCCGTCGGGGCCGAACTGCAGGTCGCCGCCGTTGTGGCCACCGTTCGGAGACGGAATGTTGTCGATGAGTACGGTCTCGGTCAGCGGGTCGACCACGTTGTCCTCGCCGAGCACGAAACGCGACACGCGATTGACTGGATGCTCTGGACCGACTGCCTCCGCTGGACCGTTGACCGGGCAGCCACTACCCGTCTTGTGTGTGTAGAAGAGATAGACGTAGTGGTTGGTGGAGAAGGCGGGATCGACCGCCACGCCAAGCAAGCCGCGCTCGACGTTCGTGCAGGCCACGCCGGAGAGATCGAGTGCAGGCGTTGACAGGAGCTGTCCGCCCGTATGGACGCGCAACGTCCCGTCCTGGCTGGTGACGAGCAAGCGGCTGTCGGGCGTGAACGCGAACGCCGTCGGCGCGTCGACCTGTGTGACGAGCGAGTCCTCGAACTGGGGCGGTAGCGACACGGCAGCCTCTGCGGGGCCGGCCGCGAGCAGGACGATCACAGCCCCGGCCAGCCAGGCGACGAGCGCCTTCATTGGCGCCTTCGTGTTCATCCGTGAAGTCCGATCACCGTGGGAGCCGCGGCGACGCGCTATCTACCAGGCGGGAGCGTCCAATCCGCCCTCACTGCAAGGTCCCCCAGACTAGTCGGAGGGCACGCCTGGATGCGAGCGAAACCGGCCCCGCCCGCCTGCACAGCTATTCAGGCGCGCGGCAGCAGCAGGAGGGCGGTGGAGATCGGACGTCCGACGGGCAGGTCGAGCCCGTGCTCTTCACGCGGTCTGTTCACCAGGCGGCCGCCGCTGATCAGAGACGTCGATCCGCCTCCGTCGAGATTGATCGCCTCGCTGGCGCCCAATCTCACCATCAGGGTGGCCAGCTCCGCGAGTGTCACGCCCGCGTCGACGGTCCCACGCCCGTCGCACGCAACCGCGATCAGCAGTCCCTGGCCCACGCCCAGCGCCGCGCGCGGGTAGCGCCCAACCGTGATGTCCGAGTCGAACTGCCTCTGCCCACTTGAGAATCCCTCCGGATCGCCATCGGAATCGATCAGCGAGCGGCCCTCCCGGACCAGCATCGGCCCCGCTTGGAGCAGGTCGCCGGCCGGCGCCTGCGACAGCTCGTCCCGGGGCGCGATCGTCACGGCGCCGTCGCAGGCGTGCACGCAGGAGCGGATGCCGGCCCACGGGCTGTCGAACGGATCGGTTGCCATCCGAACCCCGTTCAGCCGCATCTCCCCGAGGGGAACGCCATTCGGCCGCGTGAAGAAGCCTCCGACGATCGCGTGCTCGACGTAATTGCGCCGGCACCAGGAAACGAGCGGCTCCGGGCGCGGAAGCGCGACCACGCAGACGTCTGTCTGCTCGACGGGATGAACCGCGACATAGGCGGTCGTCCCGGCGCCGTCGGGAAGCGCGACGCGGAAGCTAACAGCGTCTCGATCGCCGCCGGGGGCCAGCTCGGGAAGGCGGGCTACGGCCATGGACCCCAAGTTATGCCTGCAAATTGGGGGAAAAAGAGGCCGAGCTGTGAATGTCTTGTGACATTGTTGTTATCCAGTGGCGCGACCGGCCAAGAGCGCCAAGGACTGTGGGTCGATCGAGGGTAGGGCGGATTCATCTCACGCGCGAGCATTAGTTGTTGCGCGTCACATCAGCTTTCCGGCTACCCTGAGCGGGGACCAGGACGCGGGAGGACTTTCCGCTTGGCAGGCAGGATCCGGACCGCACGGCTGCGGTCCGAACGGCACAGATCGATGGCCGGCAGAAGCGCACGGCCCGCGTTCGCCTGCGCACTCGCGCTGGCGATATTCGCCGTCGTCTGCCCGGCCGCGCTCGGGTACCGGTTCAACGCGCCCACCGCCACCCAGACCGGACCGGAAGAGGTCGTGTTCGACTGGGGCCATCACCAGACGGGGCAGCCGACTGGCGCCCGCCCGCGTTGCGCGGAGGACGACATTCCCGACACCTCGGCTCATGCCTACCGCGACGCAAGCGGAAACGTCGTTCTAATCAGCTCGCACTTCATCAACCGACGCTTCGTCGGTTCCAGTTTCGACAGCCTCACACACCCCTGCGGCATCGTGATGCCGTCGAGCGGTGACACCGACCCGGCGGCTTTCGACGACCACGAGTGGATAACAGCCCCCTACACGGTCGACGGCAGCAACGTCTACGCCCTCGTCCACGAGGAATACCAGGGCTGGCGCACCGGCTACGGGAACAACTGCGTCGGTGACTGGCTGGTCCAGCAGAAGTGCTGGCGAAACTCGATTACGCTCGCGACATCCGCCGATGGCGGTGCGAGCTTCGCCTCGCCCGGGGCGCTGGTGGCGAGCTCCCCCTACAGGTTCAGCTCGGGGAGCGGGCCGTACGGCTACTTCAGGCCGACGAACATCGTTCGCGCTGCGGATGGCAACTACTACACAACTGTCAGGACTATCCCGACTCAGTCGACTCCCGCGCAGCCGGACGGTGTTTGCCTCATGCGCACCAACGATCTCGCCAACCCGCGTTCATGGCGGGCGTGGGATGGCAACGGATTCAACGTCAGCTTCATCGATCCGTACACCCAAAGCGGAACGCCTGGCAACCACGTCTGCGCGGTCGTCGATCCGGACCTGTACAGGATGAGCTCGAGCCTCGTCTACAGCGAGTACCTCAAGCGCTATCTCTTGGTGGACCTACTCCCGGGAGAGGGTTCGTACAACCCCGACCCGGCGGACCGAGTGCCTGGCGTCTACTACTCGACCTCGCCGGATCTGATCCACTGGAGCCCGCCCAGCCTCTTGATGGAGGCCGAATTCACGAACAGTTTCGAGTGCGGAGACGAGGACCCCGTCCGCGTCCCCTCGCTGATCGACCATTCCAGCTCCTCACGCAACTTCGAGACCATGGGTGCGCGCGCCCACCTCTACTTCACCCGCTCGAACATGATCTACAACCAAGATGGCTCGTGCTACCTCGGGCTCGACCGCGACATGGTCCGAATCCCGGTCGAATTTCACAAGCCCGATCCACCGACGCTGAGCGCGGCATTTCCGGCGTCGCCGGCAAACAACAACAACCCGAGGGTGAGAGGCAGCGCGCCCGCCGGGACGAGGGTCACCGTCTACACCGACGCGAGCTGCAGCGGTGCCCCGGTTGGAAGCGCGGTGGCAGGCACCTTTTCCACGAGCGGCATCCCAACCTCGGTGCCGGACGGTTCCACGACCACTTTCTACGCGACGGCGACGGAGAACTACGACATCGTCTCGGACTGCTCCTCCACTTTCGCAACGTACGTGGAGGACTCCACCCCGCCCGACGCACCGGTCGTGATGACGGTCTTCCCCGCCTCGCCCGCGAACAACAACAGCCCGCGCGTGCGGGGGACCGCTGCCGAGGGCTCGACGGTGAAGCTGTACGGCAACGCGGCCTGCAGCGGCCAGCCGCTTGGGACCGTCGTAGCCGGCACGTTCGTGACCGCCGGCGCCCCCGCCGCCGTCCCGGACGATTCGACGACCACCATCCACGCGACCGCGACAGACGCGGCGGGCAACACCTCGAGCTGCTCCACCAGCTCGGTCACCTACGTGGAGGACTCCGCCCTACCCCCGGCTCCCGTCTTTGCAGCGACCAACCCACCGTCGCCGGCAAACGACAACGATCCGCTGATCACTGGAACAGCTGCCGCCGGATTGATCGTGAAGCTCTTCGCCGGCCCGAGCTGTGCAGGCGCGCCGGTTGCGACCGGGACGGCCGCCGCCTTCAGTGCGCCCGGATTGCCAGTGACGGTCCCCGACGACTCGGTCACCAGCTTCTCCGCGAACGCGGCCGATACTGCCGGCAACACGTCCAGCTGTTCCTTGAACCCGATCACCTACACGGAGGCGTCCACTGACCACGGTTCGCCGCCGCCTCCATCCGAGGATCCGCCGCCGCCCGCACCCTCGATTTCCGTGCCCGCCGGCCCGGTGACGTTGATCGCCAACCCGGCCATGCCGGACCGGCTCGCGCCTCGCATGACCATCGCTGCCAAGCTGATCAAGGTGGGCCGGAGCGGGAACGTCCGCCTGGGTCTGTCATGCCCCAAGACGGAACCGGGCGGCTGCGGGGGCACGATCCGGCTCGAGACGCTGTCCGGATCGAAGCTCGCCGGCGCCAGCTTCCGGGTGGCCGGCGGGAAGACGGGGCCACTTGGAATGCGCCTGTCAACACGCGGGCGCAAGCTTCTGCAGCGCTCTCGCGACCTGCTGGCGGCAGCCACGATCCACGCCCGCGACGAGGCCGGAAACGCACGCACAGAGAAAGTGAAGCTGGTCCTGCGCGCGCCGGGTCGCAAGCGGAACCGTTAACGGCGACAGGACCGAATTCATCGGCTACTCTGACTGGGACGTAGCACGGGAGGTGCATTTCTTGTCTGGCAGGTTGGGGCCGCACGGCTGTGGTCCGGAGGGATTTTGTGATCGCTGATCGTGGAGCTCACGGCGCGGGCTTCCTCTTACGGCTCGCGCTCGTGTGTGTGCTCGCGCTGCTCGCCTTCGGCGCTCTTACCGCGAGCGCCATGGCTGCCGTGCCGTATGAGTTCAACTCGCCGACTGTGCGCGCGGTGGCTGACGAGGAGGTGGTCTTCGACGCTTTCGATGAGGAAGGCGGGGGTCTCAGGGATCAGTGCAGCAACGAAGAGCCCAATCCCGACAACCGGATCGGCGACTCCGACATCACCAACGCCCCGGCGCGCGCGTACCGCAGCGGCAACCAGGTCGTGCTGTTCGCATCTCATTTCACTACGAGGCGCTTTATCGGCCCCAACTTGAACGACGTGTCGCATTCCTGCGCGGTCGTCATGCAATCTGGGGGAAATGACGACCCGGCCGCGTTCCAAGACCGCGAATGGCTTCAGTCTTTTTGGACCAAGAATGGGCAGAACGTGTACGCGCTCGTGCACGAGGAATTCCAGGGCTGGTGGCCGTGGCGCAACCTGGGCTGCGACAGCACCTCCCCCTTCGTCGAGCAACAGAAATGCTTGCGCAGCTCGATCACGCTCGCGACTTCGACCAATGGTGGCGCAGCCTTCGCCGCGAACGGCTGCCTCGAGCCGACACTCGAGGTGCCGTGCAATCTCGTTGCGGCCTCCCCATACCGCTACGAAACAAGCCCGCCCATCGGACCCTACGGCTACTTCAACCCCAGCAGCATCGTCGAGAGCCCCGATGACGGCATGCTCTACGCCCTCATCAAAAGCATCCGGACTTCCAGCACGCCCGACCAGAAGAACGGCACCTGCTTGATCCGCACCGCGAACACCGATGCCGCGCTGGGCAATCCCGAGTCCTGGCAGGCATGGAACGGCACCGGCTTCAGCTCGATGTTCGTCAACCCCTACACCGACGACACCGAGCCGAAGTCCGACCACGTCTGCGAGCCGGTCGACCCCGACATCGCGGGCTTCAGCGCCAGCCTCACCTACAGCGAGTACTTCCACAAGTACGTGCTGGTCGATAGAGGGATCAACCCCACACCCGGCGTCTACTTCGCCACGTCTTCCGACCTGATCAACTGGGACAAGCCGAAGCTTCTGATGAAGGCAGAAGTGCCGCCGCTGTCCGGTGACGCAGACTGCGTCGAGCCACACCCGGTGCGCACGCCGTCGCTGCTCGACCCGAGCAGGGGCAGGGACAACTTCGACACGATCGGGCGCACGCCCTATCTCTACTACGCGCGGATCATCATGGAGCTCGACGACCAGAACCGTTGCGTCCTCGGCCAGAACCGCGACCTGGCCCGCATCAAGATCGAGTTCGGCTCGACCACGCCGCCTGACACGCCTCCCGGCGACGGCGGCAGTGCTGGTGGCGCCAGTGACGGCGGAGGCGTCGACCCGCAACCGGACACCAAGGCCGCCCGCGTCACCATCACCTCCGGGAAGAAGCAGGACGTCGACAAGCTCGCTGTCACGTTCAAGCTGGACGAGAACGCGACCGTGGAGGCCGGCGCAACCGTCAACGTCCCCGGAGGCGCGAGCAAGGTCTACAGCTTCAAGAAGGTGCGCAAGGACATCGTCGCGGGCAAGCGCGTGAAGGTCAGGCTCAAGATGGCGAAGAAGAACCTGAAGAAGGTCAAGCGCGCACTTCGCCGCGGCAAGAAGCTGACCGCGAAGGTGAAGCTCACCGCCACGGATCTCGACGGCAACAACTCCACGAAGCGCAGCAGCATCAAGCTCAAGCCCTAGAGCTCTTAGCGGCCGAGCACAGCTCTACTCCTCAGGCCAGAAGTCCTCGACCAGCTCGTGGTCTTCGGTGCCCTCGGGCAGGCGGACGGAGCAGATGACGAGCTGGGCGTCCTCGTCCTGCTCGTTCCACACCGAGCGGACCACCTCCGGCGCGACCCTGATCGCCTGGCCGGCATGGAGCTCGATCACCTCGTCCTCGAGCTTGAACTCGAGGGTGCCGGAGATCACGAAGTAGACCTCCTCCTGCGTGCCGTGCCGGTGGCCGTAGCCACCCTTGCCTCCGGTGTGCTTAGGCATGCGGCGGAACGTGACGGCGATCTGCTCTGTCTCGAGCGGACCGGCCAGGAACCGCATCTCCCCCGGATAGTCGCCGAGGATGTCCTGAGCGTCCTCCAGCTTGCAGACGGTGTAGTTGCTCACTCGCGCCTCCTTCTTGGTCGGCCAGAGCGTATCGTCACCGGATGCCCAAGTTGCACGTGCTGAGAGTGTTCATGAACGAGCGGGGCGGTCACGGCAACCCGCTCGGCGTATTCGTGCACGGCGACGAAGTGCCGGCCACCGAGCGCCAGCCGATCGCGACGGCGCTCAACTTCTCCGAGACCGCGTTCGTGGAGGACCTGGCGGCGGGGGAAATCCGCATCCATACCCCGGTGAGCGAGCTTCCCCTTGCCGGCCATCCGCTGGTCGGCACGGCATGGCTGCTCTTCTCGCTCGGCTACGACACGCAGATACTGCGGCCCCCCGCCGGCGACGTCCCGGTCTGGCAGGAAAGCGACCTGACGTGGTTTCGCGCCAGGCCGGAGTGGGCGCCGCCTTGGCAGATGCAGCGCCTGGACTCGCCCGACGATGTAGATGCGCACCGCGGTCCGGGCCCCGACTCGCTGCTGTATGTCTGGGCCTGGGAGGACGAGGCCACTGGCACGGTCCGGTCCCGCTGCTTCCCGACCGAGGCCGGGATCGAAGAGGACGAGGCCACCGGCTCAGGGGCGATGCGGCTCGTGGCGGAGCTCGCTCGCCCGATCACGATCCGCCAGGGGAAGGGCTCGATGCTCGTGGCACATCCCGGGCCCGGTGGAACGGCGGAGGTCGGCGGCCGGGTCGTGCTCGACGAAGAGCGCGACTGGCCGCTCTAGCCCGCCGGCGCAAGGGTCCTAAAGCCCCGCCCCAAGCGCGCCGATCCTGAACACGATGGCCTCGCAGAGCGCTCGCATCATCGTCGTGGACGACGATCGCCGTCAGCTGGAGGCGCTGACCGAGATCCTCGATCACGCCGGCTACGCGAACGTGACCGCGACGACCGACTCCTCACAGGTGCTCGGACTGTGCGCCGAGACGTCTCCCGATCTGCTGCTGCTCGACCTCGAGATGCCGGACCCCGACGGCCTCACCGTGATGGAGATGCTGCGGCCCTGGATCGAGGGACGCTCCTTCCCCGTCCTTGTGCTCACGGGCAACGGCGACACCGCCCTGTCCCAGCGGGCCATCGCCGCCGGTGCGCAGGAGCTCGTCTCGAAGCCCGCGGACCCCGAGACGGTCCTGCTGCGGATTCGCAACATGCTCGAGCTCAGGTTCCTGCGCCGCGAGCTGCGCCGGCACAGCCTGCTGATGGAACAGGAAGTCCAGACCCAGATGCAGGACCAGAAGAAGCAGCGCCTGGAGATCCTGCACCGTCTTGCTGTCGCGGCCGAGTACCGCGACGACGAATCAGGCGAGCACGGCGAGCGCGTCGGGCGGACGTCCGCCCTCATCGCACAGCAGCTCGGCATGCCGCGTGACCACGTCGAGCTGATCAGGTTCGCCGCGCCACTGCACGACATCGGCAAGCTCGGTGTGCCCGATGCTGTGCTGCGAAAGCGCGAGGAGCTGACGACCGAGGAGTTCGAGCTGGTCAAGCGGCACGTCACGATCGGGAAGCTGCTGCTCGGCGGCACGGACCTGCCGATCCTGCGTTTGGCGGAGGACATCGCCGTCTACCACCACGAGTGGTGGGACGGCACCGGCTACGCCGAGCACCTGGCCGGTGAGGAGATCCCGATGGAGGCGCGCATCGTCGCCATCGCGGACTCCTTCGACGCCCTCACCCATGAGCGGCCGTTCAAAGGCGCGCTCAGTGCGCGAGACGCGCTCGACGAGATCCGCCGCCTCGCGGGACGCCAGTTCGACCCGATGGTCGTGCGCGCCTTCGAGCGCCTCGATCACGAGACGCTGCTCTAGTTTCCGGAACGAGCTCGGGCCAGCTCAGCGGACCGTCGGGCCCATGCGGCCCGGGCTGACCTGCTCGATTTGCTCGTGCCAGAAGGCGATCGTGGCGGGGTTGACGAAGACCGTCCAGCCGTCAAGGGCCTCGAGCGCGAACGGCCTGCCCTCGTGCGCGACAAGCGCCTCGAGCACCTTCTCGCTGCTCTCATTCACCCTGATGGAGCGTTCCCGTCCCACGAACTCGATGATCGTCGTGCTCACGGCCCTCCCCTGTTCTAGCCGGAAGCCGTTTGTCCTTTGGACAGCGGTGGCCGGCGCACACGCGCCGGCCACCGTTTCCTGTCCTTCCACTGGCTACAGAGCGGTCACTCGAAATCGTTCCACTGGATCGTGACCCCGTCGGTGGAGGAGTCCCAGTTCGGAATACCGAGCGTCCGAAGCGGTCCGGAACCCCGTGATTGCAACTGGAACGAGACCGTCGCATCGGGCGGTGAGCTTGCCCGAGTGAAGACGTCCCCGCCTTGGATGAAGGGCAGCTGACCCAGCACGGGATCCGGCGAGCTCAGGTCGGTCTGGCCGTCCAGGTTGCGGTCGAACGCGAAGAACGCGTTGACCTGCTTGCTGATCGGGCACAGCGCCGGGACGCAGACGTTGGTGCCGTTGATGAGGAGCAGGTCGCTTTCGGCGCCCTGGTCTCCCCACAGCTCCTTGTACCTGATCATCGCCAGCGACAGGCTGCCGGGACGATTGCCGGCGTACTGCTCGATCGCCTTCGACTCGAGCAGCCGGATCGCGTAGTCGCTCCGCGGGAAGGGCTCGCGATAGATGTGGAGCGTCGGCAACCCGGGACGCACGAGCGCGAACTCGTAGCGGACCCCGGCCTGAGCGGCGACCGGTCCCCAGCGCCCTCCGCCCACCGAGTTGTCGGTGATCGGAATCGAGGCAAGCGGCGCCGCGGTGGTGCGCTGCCCATTGCCGTTCACCGGCCAGAGCTGAACGGTCGTTCCCAGCGCTCCCGTGTTCTCGGGAAAGTTCAACGATTTCCCGGCCAGCTCGATCCAGCCTCTCTGGCGGACTATGTCGCGTGACGGCCGGCGGCGGGTCAGGAACTTGTGGTACTCGACGAACGCCTGGGCTGAGGTACAGGCTTGGACGTGCGTCTGGTTCGGGATCGTGACGTTGGTCGCACCCGGCATGCTTCGCCCGGGAGTGCCTCTGCCCGCCCAGACCGCCAGCGTCGGCACGCCCGGGTTCTGCGCCTGGCCGTCGACGTTGACGTAGCGGCCGACGTTCGACCTGCGCTGTCCGGCCATCTCGCCGTTGGTGAGGTAGTCGTACATGACCGAGGTGCCGAGCGAGTGAGCGACGACATCGACCCGGGGCTTGCCGGTCCGCTGCTTCAACGCTGTGATCGCGTTGTCGATCTGCTGATGGACCTCGCTCTTGTCCCCGACTGCACGCGTCGAGTTGTAGTCCACCTCGCTGATCCAGCTTTCCGGATAGCCATTGCTGGTGAAGCGCATCTTCTGCGACTCGAACTGCGCGCCCGAGCCTTCGATGCCGTGCACGAACAGGATCGGGTTCTGGTTGAAGTAATCGGCGCTTGCGGTCGATGCGCCGGACAGCAAGAGCGCGGCGGCAGCGAGCGCGGACACGACGAAACGAAGCGATCGTGCCCTCTTCAGGCGTACGCGTGACATGGACGTCCTCCCCACTAAGAGTGACTTTCCCCGGGAGCCCGCTCGTTCAACCGCTCCTCCCCGGATCGGCTGAGGGCTCGCGACGCGGTCAACTGCCCGCGCCTATTAGTACAAAGCCCGCGCACTGTATCAAAAGCGCAGCGGGCGCTCACAACCCCCGGTTTTGTCGGATAGGCTGCGGCACGATGGCTCAGGTAGCCCTCGTGACCGGCGCATCCTCGGGAATCGGCGCGGAGATCGCCAAGCAACTCTCGCAGCGCGGCTATGAGCTGATTCTGGTCGCCCGGCGGTCCGACCGGCTGGAGCAACTGGCCTCCGACCTGTCCGGGCCGGCGCACACGATCTCCTGCGACCTCGCGAACGACGCCGCCGCGCTGCCTGCCAAGGTCGCCGAGCTCGGACTCGATGTGGACGTTCTCGTCAACAACGCCGGCTTTGGCACACACGGCCACTTCAAGGACATCGACCCCGCCCGCGACGCCGAGCAGGTGCGGCTCAACTGCGAGGCGGTGATCACCCTCACCCATGCTTTCCTGCCGGCAATGATCGAGCGCGGACGGGGCGGCATCATCACCGTCGCCTCGACCGCGGGCATGCAGCCGATTCCCTACGAGGCGACTTACAGCGCGTCGAAGGCATTCGCCCGCACGTTCAGCGACGCGCTGAGCGTGGAGCTGCGAGGCACCGGCGTCAAGGTCCTCTGCGTCAACCCGGGACCCGTACCGACAGAATGGCAGCAGGTCGCCGGCTACGCGGCCGACTGGGTCCCGCCTGTGCCGGGAAAGATCTCGGCCGAGCAGGTTGCGCTGGAGTCAGTCGAAGCCTTCGAGCGCGGCCGGCGATCGATCATCCCCGGCACTGTGATCCGCTGGTTCGTACGCATCAACAAGCCGGCGCCGCACGCCATCAAGATGCGCGTGCTGGAGCGGATGTACCGTCCGGGCGATTAGCGCCGGCGGCGGCTTCCAGCGCCTCTGACCACTCGGCGAAGTACTCGATCCGCACCATCCTCCCGTCGCGGAAGGTCACGACCTGGTGGTAGAGCTCCTCGTCGATCTCGATCCCGCTTCGCCTGCCACGCCCGTGGTGACGCAGCCGCGTCGCCACCTTGTCGCCGGCATCGACGTACTCCTGCGGCACCAGCGTCAACTCATCGAACGTCTCGTCGATCCCCTGCCAGAAGCGCTTGATCTGGTTCGGACCCTGGCAGGAGTCGAAGCTCTGGCGCTCGGGCAGCACCCACTCGACCCGCGGGTCAAAGTCCTCTACGGCTGCGTCGAAGTCGCGGCGGTTATAGGCCTCGATGAAGTCTCGGGCTTTGTCGACGTTCTCCTGCGACATCCGGGCGCGAAGTATGCCGCAGCTCGGAGCGGCCCTCGCTATCTGGCGCGCGGTGCGGGCCCGCCGATCCCCTTCCCCACCCGGGAAACGGCCTGCGAGCAGGCAAGCCGCTCAAGGTCTGGCGCCGGGACCCCGATTACAGGGACATGGGTGTGCCTCGCACCATCGTTTTCGCCTGTGTGACCATCGCCGCGCTGCTGACGGCCATGCCCGCAGCAGCAGCGGTGCAGGATCTGGCTGTCTTGGACTCTGGCCGCCTGAGCGTCCTCCGCGTAGACGAGCAGACAGGAGCGCAGGCGGTGGTGAGCAATGGCGGCCTGCTCGTCGCCCCTACCGCGATCGCGGCTCTCGCGAGCGGTGACGTGGTCGTGACCGACCGCGGCGTGGACGGCGGGCCCGGCAGCATCATCCATATCGAGACTTCGACCGGGCAGCAGAGTGTGCTCGCATCCGCGGGGCTGCTCAAGGACCCCACGGGTGTCGCGCTCGCGCCGGACGGCGCTCTGCTCGTCGCTGACGAAGCCGCGGCCAACAGCGGCGCGCTGATTCGCGTCGACGTGGCAACAGGTGGCCAGAGCACGGTCGCGTCCGGTGGTCTGCTCGTCGACCCGGCGGCGGTGGCTGTCGGCCCAGACGGGGCGGCTTACCTGGTCGATCCGAAGGCGTTCGACAAAGCGGGCGGCATCATCCGGGTCGATCTCGCGACAGGCGCGCAGATGCAACTGACTTCCGGCGGCAACTTCCGGCGACCCCGGGCGGGGCTGTTCGTGGGCGACCGCCTCCTTGTCGCCGACAAGCACACGCCGCAACCAAAGGGCGTGCTGATCGCCGTGGGAAGTGACGGCGCGCAATCACTCTTTACAGCCGGGAACCTCTTGGACGACCCGTCGGGCCTGCTGGCGCTTGGCGGCGACGTCCTCGTCGCAGACGCGAGCGCCTACGGCGGGAACGGCGGCATCACCAGGGTGTCGCAGACGACCGCTGCTCAGTCGCGCCTGGCCTCGGATGGGCTCTTCATGGACCCCGTGTCGCTCGCGCTCGCGACCTTCGACGATGCAGCGCCCGCGCTTCCCGCCCCGGTCCTCGGCAAGACCGTTAACGTCGAGCCGGTTGGCGGCATCGTCCGGGTCGCCCGGCTTCGTGGCGGGCGTCGCGGCCCGTTCAAGCGGATACGCGGCGCCATGCAGATACGGGTCGGCTCGGCAATCGACGTGAGCCGCGGCCGCGTCCGTCTGACCTCAGCGACGTTGACGGGCGTCCAGTTCGCGGATTTCCACGGCGGCGGGTTCGTGGTGCGCCAGCGCCGTGCAGACGGCGGGCTCACCGAACTGCGACTGCTCGGGAAGCCGCACTGCGGTGCCGGCGCCGGCGCCTCGGCACGGCGACCGCGCTCGCGCCTGTGGGGCGACGGCAAGGGGCGCTTCAGGACACGCGGGCGTCGCAGCGCAGCGACCGTGAGAGGCACTCGCTGGCTGGTCGAAGAGCGCTGCCGAGGGACCTTTACCCGCGTCGCCCGCGGTGTCGTGGCGGTCCGAGATGTTCGGCGCAAGAAGGCGATCGTCCTGCGGCAGGGCGACGATTACCTCGCGCGTCGCCCGGCTCACTGACGAGCGCGCAATGCCAGGCCGGCAGCGGATTCGGCGCGCATATCTGCTGGCGATCGCCGCTGCGGCGGTCAGCGCAGTGGCGTTCGGCTCGGTCGCCTATCTGACCGGTCTCTGGGGCCCTTGGGAGAACGACAGCGTCGACCTGCGCTTCTCGCTGCGCGAGCCGGCACCTCCGACGGACATCGTCGTCGTGGCGATCGACGACGTTACGTTCTCCGACCTGCGAACCCGCTGGCCGTTCTCGCGGAAGCTGCATGCGCGTGCAGTGGACGAGCTGCGCAGGGCGGGCGCCCGCGAGATCGTCTACGACGTCCAGTTCACCGAGCCGACCACGAACGCAGCCGATCTCGCGCTCTATGACGCCATCCGGCGGGCGCGCCGGGTCGGGGTGGTGCTCGCGACGACGGAGGTGGACGCCCAGGGGCGTACGAACGTCCTTGGAGGTGACGAGAGCCTCGCCCGCATCGGCGCGCGGGCAGCGGCAAGCAACATTCCTGCGGACCGCGGCGGAGTGATCCGCCACTTCGCATATGAGGAGGCCGGCCTGCGCACGCTCGGGGTGAGCGCCGCAGAGAGCGCGCGCGGCCGGGCGCTGCCGCGCTCGCTGTTCGAAGAGGGCGCGCTGATCGACTACCGGGGGCCGCCCCAGACCATCCCAACCGTCTCGTTCTCAGATCTCGTCCGAGGCCGCGTACCGGCGCGCGTGCTCCGCGGCCGGATCGCGGTCGTCGGCGCTTCCGCACCGACGCTACAGGACGTCCACCCGACGCCGACGTCCAAAGGCGACCTGATGTCGGGGCCCGAGATCCAGGCAAACGCGGCTTGGACCGCGCTTCACGGAGTGCCGCTGCGCAACGCGCCCAACTTCGTGGCGTTGCTGTGTATCGCAGCGCTCGGGCTGATCGCGCCGCTTGCCGCGTTGCGACTACGTCCGCTCGCGCTTGCGGCCGTGGTGCCGGTGGCTGCGGCGCTGTATGCGGGATCGACCGTGGCGGCGTTCAATGCCGGCGTCGTGCTGCCGTTGACCTATCCACTTGCGGCGCTCGGACTCGGAAGCGGCTGCATCATCGCGGGTGGCTACATGCTCGAGAGCGTCGAGCGGCGCCGCGTCTCCTCCTACAGCGTCGAGCTCGAGGAGGAGGTCCAGCGGCGCACCGAGGAGCTGCGTCAGTCCCAGCTCGAGATCGTTCGCCGTCTTGGTCAGGCCGCGGAGTCGCGCGATCACGAGACGGGTGCCCACATCGAACGGATCGGCCGCCTCTGTCACAGCCTGGCGCTGGCGGCCGGCATGAGCGCCCGCGAGGCCGAACTGCTGCGTGACGCAAGCGCACTGCACGACGTCGGCAAGATCGCCCTGCCCGATACCGTGCTCCTCAAGCACGGGCAGCTCACAACGGCGGAGCGGAGCCTCATGCAGAGGCACACCTCGATCGGCGCGGAGATCCTTGCGGGGTCGAGTTCTCCGCTGGTGCGGATGGCCGAGACGGTCGCCCGCACGCATCACGAACGATGGGACGGCAGCGGCTATCCGGCCGGCCTGCGCGGCGAAGAGATCCCGCTCGTCGGTCGCATCACCGCGATCTGCGACGTGTTCGACGCCCTCGTCTCGACCCGCCGCTACAAGGAGGCTTGGAGCATGAACGCCGCCGTCGAGGAGATCGTCTCCCTCAGAGGCCGCGCTTTCGACCCGCGTCTGGTCGACCTCTTCGTGCGCCTTCCCGAGCTCGACGGCGATGGTCCGCTCGGCCGGACGCGGGAAGCTCGCACGTCCTCGCAGATTTGACGCCCGGGTTCGAACCGGGGCGTTTCCGTCTTCAGGGCACGATCACAAAGTTCTTCGCCGCATCCACCTGGAGGATTTGGAGGAACGGCAGCTCGGTGCGGTATCCGGTGGCTGGGTCGATCGTGGTGATGCCCGTCTGCCCGCGATAGACCTTGGTGCGACTCAGGAGTCGCTGCAAGCGCTTGAATCCCGTGCCGCGCGCCCGCTCGATCGCGCGGAACAGGATCTTCGCCGAGTCATACGTGAACACGCCCCACACGCCGGGCTCGCGCTTGAAGGCCTTCCGGTACTGTCGCACGAAGGTCTTGGCCGAAGGCAGCTGCGGCGCGGCCGGGACGCCGCTGAACCTGCATCGCTGGCTAGGCCCAATGCCGGCGGCCGCGACAAACCCGGGGTCAACGTTCGCCAGCCCCATCAGGCACCGTGGCACGGTTGTGGCGGCTAGCGCCTTCGCGATCTCGACGCCTTCCGGGTAGTAGGTGCTCGCGTAGATCAGGTCCGGGAGCTTGGCCAGTGCCTCTGCGACCTTGGTGGCGTAATAACCGGGCGGCGGGTTGTTGCCCAGCTCCTGGACCGAGATGCGGGTCACCGCAACGCCAACGGCCGCCAGCCGTGCCTGGAGGCGGTCGGCCATCCCCACTGTGAAGGCACCGTTTGGGGTGTCGTCGACCAGCATCGTGACCTTCTTCGCTCCCGTCGAGCGAATGTAGGTCTCCTCGAGCGGCGCGATCTGGCTGTTCTTCGGCTGGATCGTGATGCCGAGGCCTCGCGTGTCGTCGGTGGAGGTGAGATGCACTGGCACGACGCGGTTCCTCAGATATATCGGGAGGTTCACGATGCCAACCGAGGAGTTGTACGGACCGATCACGGCCGCGACGTTCTGCCTGATGACCCGGCGGGCGACGCGCTTGGCCCGCGCGCGGTCCCCCTTGTCGTCCGCTTTGACGATCTTGATGCGACGTCCCCGCACGCCGCCGTGCGCATTCGCCTGGCGCACTGCGAGCTGCACCCCGCGCAGCATGTCGCGGCCCGTCGAAGACTGCGAGCCGGTGAGCGGTGCCTCGAGGGCGATCTTGATCGGCGGCGCTGAAGCGGCAATCGAGGGCGCAAAGGCACCGAGAGCCGCTAGAGCCAATAGCGAACTCGAAAGAGGGAACAGAATTCCAGAGCGCCGAGTCATCGTCCCTCCCAAGGATCGATTCGAGGAGCCGGTCGACCCTACCACCCGGGGACCCCCTTCATTACAAGGGACTTAGACCGTACGCCCTAGGCGCCCACGCCGAGCGCGGTGTACGACGCACGGCGTAGGGCAAAGAGTCCCCTCTGGGCCGACGACACGCCGCTGCGCCGTGAGCACAATCTCCCACATGCCCAACGGCGCGCGCGAGAATCCGGGCACCGTGGCGCGCGTCGCGCTCTGTGCATGAACCACCGCGGTCGGGTCGTGATCGGCTGGATCGCGCTGCTGATCGCCGTCCTCGGCGCGTCAAGCGCGGTAGGCACCCGCAACGCGAACCAGTTCTCGCTGCCGGGAACCGAATCGCAGCGGGCCGAGGACACTCTGAAGCGCGACTTCCGTACCCAGGCGGGCGACGTCGACCAGATCGTCTTCCACGCCGTCCGCGGACGGGTGACGGATACGGCGAACCGGACGCGCATCGCCTCCGCGCTCGCCGCGGTCGAGCGGCTGCCGCACGTGGCCGGTGTGACGAGTCCGTACGCGGCGGGAGCGGGCGCCATCTCCCGCGACGCGTCGATCGGGTTCGCGACGGTGACCTTCGACGAACAGGCCCCGGCGCTATCGAAATCGACCGTAGAGCGAGTCGTCTCCGCCGCGGGGCAGGCCGACGCGCCCGGCCTGCAGGTAGAGCTCGGCGGGCAGGCGATCGAGAACACCCAGACCCCGTCGTTCGGTGGAGCGAGCGCACTGGGGATCGCGGCCGCGATCGTCGTGCTGCTGATCGCGTTCGGCTCGTTCATCGCAATGGGGCTACCGATCGTGACCGCGCTCTTGGGCCTCGCCACCGCGTTCGGCGTGATCGCGCTCGTCTCGCACGTGGTGACGATGCCGAGCTACTCATCCGAGCTCGCAGCGCTGATCGGGCTGGGCGCCGGCATCGACTATTCCCTCTTCGTCGTCACCCGCTTTCGTGAGAACCGGCGCCGCGGCGACCCCGTCCGGCCGGCGACGATGGCCGCGATGGACACAGCGGGGCGCGCCGTGCTGTTCGCTGGTTGCACAGTCATCATCGCCCTTCTGGGGATGATCACACTCGGTGTGAGCTTCCTCGACGGGCTTGCGACCGCAGCCGCGATTGCCGTTTTGTTCACGATGCTGGCGGCACTGATGGCGCTGCCCGCGCTACTGTCGCGCGTCGGCGCGCGCATCGGACGGCGCCGCCAAGCGCGGGCGACGGCTCCCGCGGCGGAGGATGTGGCGCATGCCGGGTTCTGGCGACGCTGGGCGGGCCTCGTCAGCCGCCACCCGTGGCCGGCGGCAGTCGCCGGGCTGGCGATCATGCTCGTCATAGCGGTTCCCGCGCTGTCCCTGCGGATGGGCGTGAGCGATGCCGGCAACGACCCGGCAAACACGACCACCCGCAAGGCCTACGACCTGCTCGCGGAGGGCTTCGGTCGGGGCTTCAACGGCCCGCTCCAGGTCGTCGTGCAGCTGCCCCGGCCGAATGACACGGCTGCCCTTGGCGACATCGGCACGTCGTTACGTGCCACCCCCGGCATCGTCTCGGTCTCACGGGCCAGCCTCAGCCCAGGCGGCCGGACCGCCGTCTATCAGGCATTTCCGCGGGCTGCCCCGGAGGCAACGACCACCACCGATCTGGTCAAGCGCCTCCGCGACACGGTCCTTCCGCCCGTGGCGCACGGCACCGGGACCACGATCCTCGTGGGCGGCGTGACCGCGAGCAACGTCGATTTCAGCCACGTCCTGTCGGGCAAGCTGCCGCTCTTCATCGCCATCGTCGTCGGGCTTGCAGCGCTGCTTCTGATGGCGGTCTTCCGGTCGCTCGTGATCCCGGTGCAGGCGGCGGTCATGAACCTGCTCTCGATCGGCGCAGCGCTCGGCGTCACGGTCGCCCTATTCCAGTACGGATGGCTCGGCGTGGACCCAGGCCCAATCGATGCCTGGATACCGGTGATTCTCTTTGCGGTCGTCTTCGGTCTCTCGATGGACTACGAGGTCTTCCTCGTCTCGCGCATCCACGAGGAGTGGATCCGGCGGCGGGACCCCTCGCGCGCGGTCATCGAGGGCCTGGCCACGACCGGGCGCGTGATCACGGCGGCGGCGACGATCATGGTCTGCGTCCTTCTCGCGTTCGTGCTGCTCCCCGAACGGCAGATCAAGATCTTCGGGGTCAGCCTCGCGAGCGCCGTGTTCCTCGACGCATTCGTGGTTCGCAGCATGCTGCTGCCGGCGGTGCTCGAGCTCATGGGTAGGCGGACCTGGTGGTTGCCGGCCGGGATCGGGCGACGGCTGCCGCGGCTCTCTCCGGACGCTCGGTCCCAGTCGGCTCCGTAGAGGCGCAGGGCGGAAGCCGACGCCCGGATTCGAACCGGGGATCCTTCATTAAGGGATCCGTACTTGCTCCAACGGGTCCTCTGTAGGGCCCTCGACAGGGAGGTAACGGTATGCAGCACCCTGGCAGAGACCTGCTGCTAGATCAAAGTGCTCATGTACGGCCACGAAAACAGGAAAGGGTGACGCTAGGCATGCCATTGGCGCAGCCCGTGCATAGGCCACGCTGCCGCAACCACGAGAGGATGTTGCACAAAGGGTCCATTTGACCGCCTCGGATATAAGCGGCTTCGCCATTAATGGGCGAAGGTCGTAGGGAGCGCGAGGATGTCGCCGGAGAGATGAAACGCCTGAAGCGCCTTGCGTGCGTCGCGTGAGTGGAAGCTCGCTGGGCTAGACTGCTTCGATCCACTTCCAAGGAGAGTAAATGCTCGCAGTGGTACGAATAGCATCGGTGGTGGTGCTGTGTTGTATGGCGGTGGCTCCGGCGATCGCGGAAGCGAAGATCAAACCGACCTCGACGGAGATCGCTGTGGGCGAAGCCAACCTTCAGTCGATCGGCCTGGAGCTGAGCAGCCCCGCGAAAAAGTGCTTGCGCGAGCGGACCCTTACATTCGTCGACCTCGACACCGGTGCGATCTTTCTTCAGCCCAGTGTTCGAGATGGAAGCTTCTCGATCGCGCTGATCGATCTTCCTCCCGAAATTACTCGCGTTCGAGTCACGGTGGAACCGGCGACCATCCCTAACCGGCTCTGCGAATCGGACAGCGTGAACGTCACCTTCGATTTCGCGACGCTCGATGGAGGTCCCAACGATGGGATGTTTGGTGGGGTCCTCTTCTCGAGCGTCGAAGCCTGCGAGCCGAACCGCCTGGTCTCGTTGTACGAAGTCAGTTCCGAGCCGGTCTTCGTAGGTTCGGACTTCACCGACGCATCGGGCGTTTGGACCATTGCTCAGGCTACCGGCAGATTCGAGGCGCATGCCGAACTGACCATCATCCGTGACGCAGACTCGGTCACTTACTGCCAGCCGGTCGTGTCATTCCCTTGGACGTTTGAGGAACCGGAAGCACGGTAGATCCCGATCGGGTCCTGTAGCAGCGGCGATCAGCCGCGCAGCGATGGCATTCGCCACGCTGATGAGCGGGCGGGAAGGTGCGCCGGCGACGCCAGAGCGTCCAACAGGTTGTGCTTTGGCGCCCTTCGCTTGACACGGCCTCTGGCTCCTGAGAAGGTCGTCCACTCGGCGCAGCGTCGTGCCCCAAGCCCAGGGAGCGACGAACTACCCAAAGCCGTGCCCAAGCACGGAGCTCACTCTCGCGCCGCGAGCGTGCAGGAAGGAACGCCACATGACGCGCACGAGTACTCCACAGGCCAAGGTCGCGGTGCCCGCGCTCCTTACTGCGCTCGCACTCGCGGTCCTGGCACTCCCCGGCGCGGCGCACGCAACCGGCACGCTCGACCAGCAGCAGTCGGCCACGGGAAGCCGAACCGTCTCGAATGGGAGCTTGGCACAGACCTTCACGGCTGGGTTGAGCGGCCAACTGGATCAGGTCGACCTCCACCTCGAGGCTTCTACCAACCCCCCGCAGCCTGTAACCGTCGAGATCCTCGGTGTCGACGGCAGTGGAGCACCGGTCTCGGCCAATGTGCTCGCAACCATAAGCGTCCCGGCCGAGAGCATCCCATCTTGTTGCGGGGGGGCGGCCTTCGTCCCGGTCACTTTCTCGGCTCAAGCCCAGGTTATGGCCGGGACCAAGTACGCGATCGTGATTTACGCTTCCTCCCAAACTCCCTACTGGTCCCAGCCCCAGGGGGGAGGCGACCTCTACCCCGGTGGCTCGGACTGGGTTAGCGAGAAGCCGCCCACGGTTTGGTTCGCACTGGGGTTTGGCGATTTCGCCTTCAAAACCTACGTCACCGTGGCTCCAACCTCCCAATCCCAGTGCAAGAACGGGGGATGGAGGAGCTATCCGCAGTTCAAGAACCAGGGGCAGTGCATCAGCTTTGTTTGAGTGGCAGCGCACGTAGGCCGGGCGGCGTTGTTCTGGGCCGCGGGGGTTTCCTGAGGAGCCGACGCCCGGATTCGAACCGGGGACCCCTTCATTACGAGTGAAGTGCTCTGGCCAGCTGAGCTACGTCGGCGCTAACCGGGCAAGTATAGGCTCGAGCCCGCAGGCGGATACTTGCCTCGAATGACCACGATAAATAGTCTTGATTGAGACGTTGGAACACACGCCCGCTTCGGGCCACAGGGAGGGCCAGGTACGAGTGGAGCGCGCATTGATGACAAGGCTGGCCGTGGCTGCTTGCGTGCTCTGTGGCGTGTTGGCCGGGGGCCCCGTGGCGTCTGCCCAGCAGGCGGGCGACCCCACCTTCACGGTCAATACGACCGGCGACGAGAGCGATGGCCTTTGCAGCACCGTCCACTGCTCGCTGCGCGAGGCGATCACGCGCGCGAACCAAATCGCAGGCGACAACAGGATCAGCTTCAACATTCCGGGCTCCGCCCCGTACACGATCCGGCCCACCTCGGCGCTGCCGACGATCACCGAGAGTGCGAGCATCGAAGGTCTCCCTGCGAATTGCTCCACGGTCTCGACGCCTCCGATCGTGATCGACGGCTCGCTGGCCGGCGCCGCTGACGGCCTCAGCGTGAACCTCGCCACCCAGGCGTCCGGCAATTTGGTCCGGATCAGCGGGCTGGCTATCAACCATTTCGACAGCCCCGGCCGGGCAGGCCTGCACGCCCTGAGGAGATCGCTCGCCGCACGATGCACCCTGATCGGCACCGATCCCAGCGGCTTGCTGGGACGCCCCAACTACTACGGCATGCTTGCGGAGCAGGGTAGCTCCATTTCGCTCCGCTACGGCGTCGCTTCGGCGAATCTCTCCCACGGCATGCTGCTGCGCACGGGCTCGAGCGGGGTCGTCGAATCGAGCTTCATCGGCACCGATATCGGCGGCGGGGCGGCACTTGGTAACGCTGGTGGCGGCGTGCGCGCCGAGGGCACGGGTTATTTCACGGTTTCCACAAGCACAGTCTCTTCCAACCTCGGCGACGGGCTGCTCGGTGCGAAGAGCGTGACTAACAGCAAGATCGGGACCAATGCGACCGGAACGACAGATCTCGGCAACGCCGGTTCAGGCGTGGTCACGAGCGCCACGGACAACGGATCCTTCAACGACAACGTGATCTCCGGCAACGGCCTGCACGGCATCTGGCTCAAAGACAATGCCGATAACAACACCATGCGGTCCAACAAGATCGGGACGGACGCTGCCGGCGCGGTGAAGATCCCCAACGGTGGGGTCGGCGTGCTCGTCAACGGTGCCGGAAACGTGATCGGTCAACCGAGCTACCGCAACCTGATCTCGGGTAACGCACGTGGCGTCGAGATTAGGCGCGACTCGCTCTCGAGCACGGGCGCGGACTCCAACACGCTGCAGAACAACTACATCGGCCCCGGCGCCTCGGGCAGCTCGAACCTTGGCAACGCCGCCGAGGGCGTGCTCGTGGCCACGAGCTCGAACACGATCGGGGGTACCAGCGCAAGCACACTGAACAGGATCGCCTTCAACGGTTTTGCGGGCGCAGCAGACCATCGGTCAGGAGTGCTTGTGGAGTCGGGCACAGGCAACCGGATCCTGAGCTCGGTTTTCGCCAACGCGACGCTCGGAATTGACCTCGCTCCCAGTGGAGTGGCACCCAACGACACAGGCGACTCCGACAGTGGCGTCAACGAACTCCAGAACTCTCCCACGCTCACGGACGCCGTCAGCGGTGACGGGCGAACCACTGTCTCCGGCACGCTGGACTCGAGGCCCAACACGACCTACACCCTGGAGCTCTTCGTGTCGGCGACGTGCGATTCGTCGGGCTTCGGAGAGGGCAACGCTCGCGTCTTCAGTGGCGCGGTCACGACCAACTCCGCGGGCTTCGCGAGCTTCAATCAGGCCATCACACCCGAGCGCCCACAGGGCCAGAGGATCACCGCCACCGCCACCGACCCCCAGGGCAACAGCTCGGAGTTCTCGGCCTGTCAGCAGGTCGTTACTGCACCTTCCGGTCCGAACGTGTTGTTCATAGTCACCGACGACCAACGACTGGACAGCATGGTCGTCATGCCCAAGACCCTGAGCTGGTTCGCGGATAGGGGCACGAACTTCACCAACGCCTATGTGACGACGCCGCTGTGCTGTCCGGCGCGGGCGTCGATCTTCTCCGGCCGCTACGCGCACAATCACGGCGTCCTTCAGAACGAGAACAGAGGGACACTTGACCTGAACTACACGCTCCAGCGCTACCTCCACGACGCCGGCTACTCGACGGCCATCATTGGCAAGTTCTTGAACTACTGGACCCTGCAAGACAACCCGCCAGACTTCGACCGCTGGGTGCTCAGGAGCGGGCTCTACTCGCCGTTTTCCGTCAACGATCAGGGCGTCGTCAAGAGCGTCACCGAGGAGTACTCGACCACGCACCACAAGGACAGGGCGCTTGAGTTTCTCCGTGACGTGACGCCTGGTCAACGACCGTGGTTCCTGTACCTGTCGTTCGCCGCGCCGCACGGTCCCCCCAAGGCGGACGCGCAGTATGAGAACGCCGCTGTGCCTCCCTTCCAAGCGCCGCCTTCCTACTTCGAGCCCGACAGAAGCGACAAGCCGCCGAGGATCAGGCAGAACATTGGGACGCCTGATCAAGTTCAGACTGAGTACCCGGTCGCTCTCCGGACGCTGCTGTCGGTGGACGACGCGGTGGACGAGATCATGAGTGAGCTCGAACGAACGGGGGAGGCTGACAACACGCTTGCCGTCTTCATCTCCGACAACGGCTATCAGTGGGGCGAGCACGGCATGGTGACCAAAGGGAAGCCCTATGTCGAGAGCATCCGAATCCCGATGTTCATGCGATGGCCGGCTGCTCTGCCCGGGAACCGGAACGATGACCGTTTGACGGCGAACATCGACCTGGTGCCAACGGTCCTGGATGCCGCCAACGTCCCGTCCAGCGCGCCGTTTCCGCTGGACGGTAGGTCCTTGCTCGACTCCACCTGGACACGCGATCGCATGCTGATTGAGTACTGGAACGTCCTCAATCAGCCAGTCGGGGAACCGACACCGACGTTCTTCTCCTACAACACGACCGGCCAGCAGTACACCGAGTGGTATGAGGAGGACACAACGACCCAGAAGCTGTGGCCGGCCGCTGAGGGTGGCGGGCCTGTGCAGGAGTACTACGACCTCGCTGCCGATCCGTGGCAGTTAACCAACCTGCTGCATGACGGAAACCCCGCGAACGACCCGCCGGTTGGTGCGCTCGCTGCCCAGCTCACACGCGACCGCCGCTGCATGGGTCACGGCCCGCCGTCAGCGGAGCCCCCACCCTGCCCTTAGGCTCTCGGGCCTGACGGTAAGTAACGGGCTGGGTTGTCAGGAACCATTGCGGCCGCTGCGCCCTGTGGTCGAACTGGAGGCGACGTCCCGGCGTGCCGCGCTTATCTGCTCGCTGGCCGATATCGGGCCCTCGCGATAGAGCTCCTCGGCAAGATGGCCATAGGTTGAAAGTGCCTCTGGCGGCGTCATTCCGACCTGCTCCGCCACCTCGGACCACGACGCACCCGACCTCACAAGCAAGGCCCCCAAGCAGTGCCGGAGCTTTCCTGGCTCCACTCCGGTGGCTCCCACTTCCTGCGCGGCGGGCTGGAATACCGTTGTACGCCACTCTCCGCGACCTGTCGAATCCCAGGCCTGGCGAAGCCTGAACAGGTGACCGTCCGCCGACTCGCCGCCGGCTCGCCGGAGCGCGACGAGATCCTCTTGGAGCGGCGCGAGCAGGTTCACCGATCGAGCGAGGGCGCCAGCGCGAGCGGCAAGTCGCAACTTGCCGTCGGCGAAGTCCTCCCATCGGAGGCCGATCGCCGTAGCAGGGTCGAGACCTGCGTACGCTAGGAGGGAGACCAGCGTCACATCCGTCTGGCGATCTTGTCGCAGCAGGTGTGCACGTATCCTCTCGACAGTCTCCAGCGGCGTCGGGACGACCATGGACTCTGGGCGCCAATCCCACATTGGGAGTCGCTGGCGAAGCCGTCCCTGAGCCAGCTTCTCGCGCGCGACCTCCTCGACAGTTGGGCCCTCGCGGTCGTCCGGCACCTTGATCAGGAAGCGCTCCGCCAGCAGGCTGACCACAACATCCGGTCGTTCGCGTTCGATCAGGCCATAGTCGATCGTCGGCGAGTGAGCGAAGACGAGCCGGCGGAACGATTCGGCAAGGAAGCGCAGCATCATTAGCGAGTAGGAGTCGCCGAAGAGGATGCAGGTTGTCGGCGGCGCCTGTTCGCACTCTAGGACGGCAAGCGAGCCGCGGTTGAATACGCGGTTGTCCTCGAGCAGGCGAGCGCGTGCGTATACCTGACCCAGGAGGTGCTCGACGTCTTCGCCGAATCCGAGTTTGACGCTCAACTCGCCCGGCATCATCCTCGTGTGGAACAGTACGTGCTCGCGGGGGATTTGGCGTACAGCTGCAGCTTTCCGGACCTCTTCCATCAGACGCTCATACCCGATGAGGGCGCCGAACTCGGTCCAGTGCGTGTCGTACGCGGAGCAGACGAGTGCGTTTGGCTTCTCATCCACCATTTCTTTCAGCGGGTAGATGATCTGGGCAGACGACTGGACATCCCCGAGGTGATTGAACAGTTTGTGGATCGGCCGCTCGGGCGTCGGCTCGAATCCTTCCGGAAGCTTCTCCGGATAGACGGAGTGGGTGTCCGGCGCGACCATGAAGAAGTAGGCGATCCTGCGCGCGGAGAGCATTGCTTGACGAGCTTCGAGCAACTCTTGCCAACCTTGGACGTCCTCGGCCGAGAGCGTCAGTTCTCCCGCGTGCTGGCGCAGCACGTCGCTCGAGTCGTTGGCCAGGAACAGCCACCCGCCCTTGCCCCGCACGACCTTACCGTCACGTATGTTTCTGGCCCAGAACGGGCCGTTCCAATCGCGGTCTTCCTGCCCTCGCGCTACCTGCGTCATCTAGTCCGCATCTCCGAAACTGAGTGGCCTCTCTTAATCCCGCGGGCGAGTATAGGCTTCGCTCCCCGGCCAGTGCCATTCTCGTGAGCCAGGACCAGCTTCCTCGCGCAGTCTCGTCCGACGAGCTCATGCTCGGCGGGAAGACCAGGGTACGCCGGTTAGGGCTTGGGGCGATGCGAATCATGCAGGCCGGCCCCGATCGTGCACCGGCGCTGATTCGCCGCGCGGTCGAGCTTGGCGTAAACCTGATTGATACCGCCGACGTGTACGGGCGCGACGGCGCCAGCGAGCGGCTGATCGCCGAAGCGCTGGATCCATACCCGCCGGACCTGGTGATCGCGACCAAGGGGGGGCAGGTAATAGTGGACGGCAAGCCACAGCCGAATGGGAGCCCCGAGCATCTGCGCTCTGCCTGCGAAGCGAGTCTGAAG
This sequence comes from uncultured Solirubrobacterales bacterium, assembly GCA_963716195.1. Classification (GTDB taxonomy): domain Bacteria; phylum Actinomycetota; class Thermoleophilia; order Solirubrobacterales; family JBBDJG01; genus JBBQNR01. Next base: position 3,581,651 of record OY970293.1, on the reverse strand, counting down.
CGCCTGCATTTGTCGACGATTGACCTCTATCAGCTGCACAATGTGGACCCGGCCGTTCCGCTCGAGGAATCGCTGGGTGCGCTGACGGAGCTTCGCGCAGAGGGCAAGATCAAGTACATCGGGGTCTGCAACCTGTTCGATCAGCGTCTCGAGAGAGCGCTCGATCTCGCACCTGTCGTCTCAGTGCAGAATCGGTACAACATCGCCGACCGCGGAACTGAGCGCGATCTCAGTCTCTGTGAGGAGCGTGGGATCGCTTTCGTGGCCTACGCACCACTGGGCGCGGGCGCCCTCGCCGCCGTCGCCGGGCTTGGCGAAATCGCAACCGCTCGGCGCGCGACGCCGGCGCAGATCGCGCTGGCATGGCTGGTTCAGCGATCTCCGTTTACGCTCCCGATCCCCGGCACTTCCTCGTTCGATCACCTCGAGGAGAACGTCGCCGCCGCACGTCTAGGGCTAAGCAAGGAAGAGATGGCTCGCCTCGAGCCTTCTTGCTAGGCTGGCCCGAACTCGACGGGCATGACGGGGGTAGACCAGCATGGGAGTCAAGGAGCAAAAGGCCGTCCTTAGCAAAGACCAGCGCGAGCAGTTCGGGCGCGATGGTTATCTGATCCTCGATTCCGCGGGAGTGTCGGAAGAGACGCTCGACGGGATCCTCGAAGACGTCGCGCCGCTCTACCACCCTAAGGGTCCCGAGCGAGTCGACAAGTCGACGGGCGTGCGCGCCACAGGACCGCGCGTGCAGGAAGCTTGGCGTGTAAGTGAGAACACCAAATCGCTAGCGTTGGCGCCGAAGATCCTCGGGGCTCTGGAGGAACTCTACGGGCGCAAGCCACAACCATTCCAGACGCTGAACTTCAACGTGGGCTCACAGCAGCTCGCACACTCGGATGCGTTCCACTTCAATTGCGTCCCGGCGGGCTACATGTGCGGCGCCTGGGTCGCGCTCGAGGACATCGACCTGGACAACGGACCCGTCATGTACTTCCCGGGCTCCCACAAACTGAAGGAGGCTACCTGGCACGACGTCGGGCTCGATGCGAGGAAAAGCGATTTCTCCACCCACCACGAGTACATGACGGCGCGCCGCAAGGCGTACGAGCGATACGTCGAGAGAATCCAAGATGAGCACGACTACTCCGAGCCCGACTACGCGACGATGAAAAAGGGGCAGGTTCTGATCTGGGCCTCGAACCTCCTCCACGGCGGCTCGCCTCACAGGGATCCTTCACGTACGCGCCATAGCCAGGTAACGCATTACTTCTTCGAGGGCGTTCGCAGCTTCAATCCGATGCGAGAGGTTCCGGGCGAGCAGAAGTTTTGGACCTACCCGCTGCTGATCACACCGGACCGCCCGCGCGAGCTGACGCCAGAGTACATCCGCGAAACGATCGAGCGCAACACCGAGGAAGGCACGATCGTCCTAGTCGCAAGTAACGGCGGCAACGCGCTGCTGGAGCTACAGGGTCGCGAAGGATGGCACTTTCCTCGTGATGAGGACGGCAGTTTCGGAGAACGTCTGGAATCAAGCGAAGCCGCGATCGCCATGCTCGAGAACCTGCGCGAACAAGGCGCACGCTACCTGGCCTGGCCGGGCTACACGATTCACTGGTTCACGGAGGAATATGGCCAATTCCAGGAGCATCTCGAGAACCGCTACGAGACCGTTCTGCGTGACCGGGGATCCTGTGTGATCTTCGATCTTTCCGCTAGGTAGCCGAGCGCACCGCCCCCACGGCGCCCGACCTAATCCGCGTCGGGTGGGCGACGAGACCGAGTGATGCGTCCACGAGCCGCCGGTGGTCTGGTCTTGCGCGTCGTGATCGTTCTCGCCGTTGCCGGGGCGTTGGTTCTATTGAGCATTCCGCGCGGTGAAGGACCTGCGTCAGTCGACATTCTCGGCCACACTGAGCCGGTGTTCACTTGGTCACGTAATGCCTGCGAGGAGATCGATATCCCGGATGCACCGGCTCGCGCCTTCCGGAACGCAAGCGGCCACGTCCAGCTGATCGCTGCCTCCTATGTCAATCGTCGGATGATCGGGCCGGACCTGAACACACTCCGACAATCTTGCCGCGTGATCATGGAGTCGGATTTCAACCCGAACCCGGCGGCGTTCAACGATCACGAATGGATCGCAGCGACCTATACGCCCGACGGTAAGACCGTTTACGCGCTTGTGCACGACGAGTATCAGGGAAACCAGCACCCCGGGCGGTGCCCCGCCAACGAGTACGAGCCTTGCTGGTTCAACTCGATCACCTATGCGGTTTCTCGTGACGGCGGAAGAACCTATGTCCAGCCGCCAGAGCCGATGCAACTCGTGGCTACGGTTCCGTACACCTACGATCCGGGCGCAGGGCCCTACGGCATATTTCAGCCGAGCAACATCGTACGCAAGGATGGCTATTTCTACGCACTCGTGCGCGCGGAGCAATACAAGGCCCAGAAGCCAGGCGTTTGCGTGATGCGCACGCGAGAACTCTCACGCCCGGACTCGTGGCGGGCTTGGGACGGGGGCAACTTCAGCGTCCAGTTCGTTAATCCCTACAGCTCGAGGCGACCCACCGACACTGACGAGCGCCACCTATGTGAGCCGGTCGACAGGGCCGACATCGGCGGCATGACACAGAGCCTCACCTATAGTACGTACTTCCGGAGGTTCATCCTCGTCGGCGTGATGGCTGCCCCCGATCTGGAATCTGGCGGGGTTTACTTCTCCCTCTCCGACAACCTGCTGGAGTGGACTCGACCTCGCCTAATTATGAGAGCGGAGCTTGTCTTCACCTTTAAGTGCGGCGACCAAAATCCGATTGCGCACCCATCTCTCATCGATCCGAACAGCAAATCCCGTAACTTCGAGACGGTGGGCAGGGAGCCGTATCTCTTCTACACGCTGACCCGCTACGACCACTGCCGGCAGACATTGAATCGGGACTTGCTACGCGTTCGGGTCCGGTTTTCCAAGTAGCGCGCCCACCGCCGAGCGTCTCCTACACTCGAGACGCCTCATGCAAGACCCCATTACCGACCAGGTACAACCCCCGCGGCCCCGGATGCGCGGGAGGAGCTCGCTTGGGTTACTGTTGAGGGCTGGGGCCTTGGCCGCAGTCGCGACAGCGCTCGTGCTCCTGAGCATGCCGAGGGACGGAGAGCAAAGCGACGTTGCGCTCGCCGGTCGCGAGGAGCCCGTCTTCGTTTGGTCGCGCGACGCTTGTGAGCCACTCGACGTTCCGGACACGCCGGCGCGCGCGTTTCGGGATGCAAGCGGTCAAGTGCATCTCAATGCCACTTCATACGTCAACCGAAAGATGGTCGGCCCCGATCTCGATCGGCTCCGCCATCCGTGTGAGGCGACGATGGCGTCCGACTACGATCCTGACCCCGCCAAGTTCGCAGATCGGGAGTGGATCACTTCTCCCTATACGACGGACGGTAAGAACGTATTTGCCCTGGTGCACAACGAGTATCAGGGCAATCAGCATCCAGGCGGGTGCCCCGTGCGGCAATACCATCCATGCTGGTACAACACAATCACGCTTGCTGCCTCGACCGACGGAGGGAATACGTACGCTCAAGCTCCTGCGCCTACGCATCTCGTCGCAAGCGTTCCGTATACGTACGCCCCGGGAAAGGGGCCCTACGGGCTCTTTGCTCCGAGCAACATCGTCCACAACCCCAAGGACAATTACTACTACACACTCGTCAAGGCCGAGCAGTTCGGGGAGCAGCCACGCGGGACGTGCGTGCTGAGGACTCGAGACCTCTCCAGACCGACCTCATGGAGAGCTTGGGATGGAGACGGGTTCAGCGTCAGCTTCGTCAACCCATATCAGCTTCGTGCGCGCGAGCCTGTTGACGCCCACATTTGCCAACCCCTCGATCGATCCCGAGTCGGCCAGATGTCCCAGAGCCTCACCTACAACACGTATTTCGAGAAGTTCATGCTCGTAGGCGTATCCAGCGCCTTCAAACGCGCCCCTCGCTCTGGAGGAATCTACTTCTCGCTTTCCGACGATCTCATCAATTGGAGCACCGCGAAGCTGATCAAAGACGTCGAGCACACCTGGACTTATGTCTGCGGTGACAGAGATCCCATCATGTACCCGTCCATCATTGACCCGCGGAGCAGGTCAAGGAACTTCGAGACCGCCGGCCGGGAGCCGTATCTCTACTTCACCCGAGTCAAGTACGACAACGGCTGCAAACAAACCCTGGACCGCGATTTGCTACGAATCAGAGTTAGATTCTCGAAGTGATTCGAGGTCACGCCAGTGTATGGGCTTGGCACAGGCGATCAGATCCTGTCCCCATTCGTTCCGATACTCGCCCCAGCCGCCTTCGATGCACAACATCAGCAGGAGATCAGTCTCCTCTTCGATGGCCTTGCATACCCAACTGCCCGCAGCAACTGTGGTGCCAAAACTTGACGGGAAGTTCTTCGGCCAATCCCGGGACAGGTTGTCGCAATAGCTAAAGCCCGTGTGATCGTAGTCTGCGAGCATCCGCTCGATCTGCTGTTCGTTTAGCCCGAATGGATGCGTGTTGGTCCGAAGCCTTTTCTCAGCGTTTTGCCGGCCGCAGGTCGTAAACACCGCCACCCCACCCGGCGCGAGAGCAGTGGAGAAGCGCCTTAGAAACGCCCGGAAAACGTCCTCCCCGATGTGCGTAAAGAGCGAGCCACTCCAAATGAGATCCACCTCACCCGGGATCGGAATCTGCTCTGGATCCTCGACGCTATAGACAGGCGTCGCGTCGAACCTCTCGACGCAGAAGTCAACCCCCTCCCTCAAAATGTCGCACGCGAGCAGCTCGGCGTCGGGGTAGGCGGCCCGCAGGTGGCGGGTGATTCGGCCGTGCCCACAGGGGAGATCGAGCACTCGCCTCACTCGAGGAGTCTTGGCGGCCCTCAGCGCCAAGTCTATGCCCCAGAGCGCCAGTTCCCCCGCCCGGAAGTAATAGTCCGCGTTCCTCGCGTACATCCGGTCGTCCGGGGATACGTCGGTGCTAACAGAATGCGTTGTCGACATGGCTCAGGCGGGTTTCTGTAGCAGGACGGCATCCTGGCGCGCGAAGGGAGCGCCGTTGGGCAGGTTGGCGACAACCTTTAGACCAGCGGCGAACGTATCGCGTATGTAGCGCTCTGGATGGAATGCCGCGCAGCTACTAGTGCCAGGTCGAAACTTGGTTGAGACGACCAAGTGACCCTCGTCGAAGCGCCTCCGGTCCTCGCCATCCAGGAGATCTGCCCTGCCTTGTCCATGGAGCGTCAAGAGTAGATAGCCGCCCGGTTTCGTCACGCGCACGAGCTCATTAATCCAGGGCATCTGGAGCGGCTCGGTCAGGTGAGTGAACACGGACACGGAATACACTGCGTCGAACTCCTCGTCGTCGAAATCGAGGCCGGGGCCGATTCCGTTCGTCCTGAAGGTGGCTGTTGGCAAGTTCTCCTGGCACCATGCGGCCAAGTACGGGTTGTAGTCCGAACCTGCCAGATTGGCGTTGGTGATCGAGGGCCAGTGGCGGATGACCCTGCCACAGCCGCTGCCGTAGTCCAGGATCGAATCCAGTTTGACGGGGTCCACGTCGTACCGTCTCAAGATGTCGGCGAGGCAGCTCGCAGAGGCCTGACCGCCTTGGAGAAACCGCTCGTAGATCTGCCTCCCGTCGAACATCCCAGCCGTGAGATGGACCATCTCAGGTGGCGGGAACGGTAGACCGTCATCGTCCGCTCTCTCCCACGTTTCATTGTGGATCGCAAGGATCGTGCAAATGCCCGGTTCCTCTACGACGGTCCGGAAGAGGCCGTGAAGCCGCCCGCTTAGGCGGTCGTTTCTGTCCAATCGTTCCTTAGCGGGGGCCGGAAGCAGAAGGTAGCCCACCCCCAGTGCTGCGAGCCGATCCAATCCTTTGATCACCGTTTCCGGATCCAGCGACTCGTCGGCGAGATCAAATTCGAACGGTGTCGTCATCGCTCCAATCCGCAGCAGATCACGGTCACCGTCAGTCACGACCGCAACGTGAGAGGAAACGGGGAGGGCAAATCGGATGATCCAACGAATGAGGTCCGATCCTGCTACGCCCGGAGCGAAGCGCTCGATCCAACCTCGGAACGTGGCCCGCTCCTGTTCGACTGTTGCCTCTTTATTGACCATCCGGACCTGTATGCCTCCGCGTTACGTCCGTACTTTAGCTAGGGTCGGCGGGTCATCTCGCTCGGCCGACGGTCACCACGGTAACACGCCCCGCGTACACCGCGCCACGGGCTTGGTCGGGCCCTCAATGATCGGGCGAACCCAGCGCGAGCAGAGCCTCATAAGCTGAGTCTTAGTGCCCGACTCGGCCGTTGGCCCAACGCGCACGCCTTCAGGGATTGTGTCCGACCGGAACCGGTTAGTGTGAACCAGGCCTAGGGTGTAAACAGGCCTTCTCGCAAGAAGGCACGCTCGTCCCCAGTTCCGCAGGACGGCGGGCAGCCGCTTCCGGAGGGGACGACCTGGCCGTCGGCCCCCGGGTCCGCGACCGCCAGTGAGAGCGTAGAGAGCACGGCGCGCTTGCTCTCCTTAGCGAAACCGGGCACGAGCGTGTCCGACGTTGTGGAGAGAGAGCAACTCGCGCCGGCGGTCTCGCCCGGGGTGGCTGCACAGGCCATCGGAGTCGAGAAAGCCGTGTCGGCGACGGTGCCGGGTACGTCTCCCAACGAGCTGTTCGCGCTGTCGGTGATCCTCAGCGCTGTGCTGAGAAGCAGGCTCCCTGTGAAATCGGAGCCGTCGCTTGCATTTCGGACATCCGTCGCCTGCGCGGTGATGCTCACGTCTTCCTCGTCCGCGAGCGTCGACGGATTGCCCACCACAACCCTGAGCGTGACAAAGCCCGAACCCTGGCCGATATTCCCAAGCGTGAGCAAGCTGGACTCGAGCCTCGGTCCGGGGCACGATGAGAGGTTCAGCGGCGGGACGTGTTGAGTGGTTGGGGACTGGCAGGCCACGTAAGCCGGCACCAGCGCCGCTCGAATGGGCGTGGCTGAACCTGGACGTGGGTAGTTGTACGGGACGAAACGCGCACTGTAGGTCGCAGGCTGGGCCGGCGTCAGGATCTCGTGCGCAGCGGGGCCGCCGTCCGACCAGCTATCGAACGTCCAGTACCCGCCCGACGGCCCCCTCTGACTGAACGCGTTCAGCGGCAGGCTCCAACCCTCCCATGAGGTAACGGTGCGCGGGGCGGTGATCGTCTCGCCAGCGACCTCCAGCTGGAAGCCATCTGGATCGGTCCCGAATGTGAGGTAGACCTTGTGTGGTGGTACCTGGCGAGCAACCGTCGTAGAAAGGCCCCTCGAATCGGTTGCCGTCAGGTAGACGTCGAGATAGCTGTTGCCGGCCGACTCGAGGTCCTCCGGCGGCGGCGCCACGATCGCAACATTGTTTCCCTGCGTAGGAGGTAGGTAGGGATGGGTGTGCGTGTTGTGATGGCGCTCGACCCTCCAGCTGAGAGAGTCGTCCGGAAGCCAGCCGTCCTCAGGATCGTAAGCGACACCGCGGAGAATGATCTGGTCACCCACGCGGAACAGGTAGCTAGTCGTCGGAGTGCTGATCCCGGGCTGGGGAGCGTTGTTGCCGGCATCGATTCTGACCGTTGCGCTGTCCTGGCCACCGCGTCCATCCCGGACCGTGAGGGTGGCGGTGAAGGTTCCCTCCTGGGTATAGGTGTGGGTGACCTGGCCTCCTGACCCCGTCGGCGAGCTGTCGCCGAAGTCCCATTCGTAGCTGAGCTGATCCTGATCGGGATCGCTGCTCTGCGTCGCGTCGAAGTTGACGTCGAGCGGGAGGTCGCCGTCGGACGGGCTAGCGCTCGCTCGAGCGACCGGCGCTCGGTTGGTGTTGCCCGTGAACACGATCCGTCGAATCTGATTGTTCGGGAAGTTGACCCAAGAGATGTAGTAGAGAGCCTCAGTCTGCCCGCTCGGACCGAAGACGCCATTGATCAGGTTGGGCATGTCAGTGCCGAACTCACTCCCTACATAACTCCCGCCCTGGTTGCGCAGCGTGAACATCTTCCCGCAGACCGAGTCGCCGTAGATGTACGCCCCCACGTACTCGTCGGGCCAGACGTTGCCGGGGACGAACTCGCTTAGCGTCACCGACGAACAGCCCGCCGTATGGTCGTACCAGTAGATCGGGTTGGTCATCCCGGGCGGCGGCGGACCGCAGTTAGTCGTGGAGGCGCGGGCGCAGGGCCCTTCGCGGACGTTCCATCCGTAATCCAGGCTCGCTCCTCCCAAGTCGATCTCTTCCCACGTGGCAAGTCCCACGTCGTTGATGAAGAATCGCGTCTGCAGGGAGTTGGGGTCGAAATCGAACCGGAACGGGTTGCGCAGACCCCACGCATAGATTTCCCCGCACTTGCGCGTGACCGTGGTGCTGCCGGTGACGTTGCAGCGGTCTGAGTCGCTTCCTGTGTAGGGGTTGTCAGTCGGAATGCCGCCGTTTCGCGTGATTCGCAGGATCTTGCCCGATAGCCCGCCTAGGTCGCGAGAGGCATCATTGATCGGGTAACACCCGCTGTCACCGCGGAAGTCGCATCCACCGTCGCCTGTGCTGACGTAAAGGTAGTCGTCCTTTCCGAACTCGAGATCACCGGCGTTGTGATTTCCGCTGCGAGAGGGGATGCCGTCTACCAGCACAACCTCGCTCAGAGGGTCAACGTGGTTGTCGTCACCGAGCACGAACCGCGACACTCGATTGACAGGGCTCGTTGCTGTATCGATGTCACAGGTTCCGTACTTCTTGAAGGTGTAGTAGAGGTAGATGAAGCGATTGTCCGTGAATTGCGGGTCGACGGCGACGCCGACCAAGCCACGCTCGACGTCCGTGCAGGTACTGGCCGTCAGGTCGAGTGCCGCGGGGGAAACAAGCGTTCCGTTCGTGTAGACCCGCAACAGACCCGGCTTAGTGGTGATGAGAAGCCGACCGTCGGGCGTGAACGCCAGGCCGACTGGCTGTGGGAGCGTTGTGACGAGCTCGTCGCTGAAGCCCGGTGGAACGGTGCCCGCCTGACCTGTAGATACAGGTGCCAAGGCGACAAACGCCGCCGTGAGCGACAGACACGCCCAGCAGAGTGAGCGTTTCAAGCTGGTCCCCCTTTTCCCCGACAATCCTTCGCCCACTACCCTACCGTCCCAGAGGACCGCGACACAACCGACGCCGGCCTGGCGTGCGACCTAGCTCTGGGTCTATCGAGCCTGATCGCGGCCGACTGCGCGGTCAGCTCTCGACGCTGTGGAACCAGGCGTCGCCGACGACCAGTCGCCATAGGGACCGGCGCCTGGCGGCAATGCACCGGCTTTGTGGCCCACGAGCGAGGCCGAATCGAGTACGAATAGACACGTGGATTCGCGCCGCCGGAGATTTCTGGCTGCGGCATTGACGCTTGCAGCCATGGTTGGGATGTGCCCATCCCTCAGTCATGCGGGTGGTTCGGATCGGCGGGCGGCGGGCGTCAGGGCAGCCAGCCACGGGCGGCCGCCCAACGTGCTGATCATCCTCACGGACGATCAGCGGCTGTCCGAGACGATGGCGGTGATGCCGAAGACGCGCAAGTGGTTCGGAAGCCAGGGAAGGACGTTCACCAATGCAGTGGCGACCACTCCACTGTGCTGCCCTTCACGTGCCTCGATCCTCTCGGGTCGATACGCGCACAACCATGGAGTTCTGCAGAACGAGAACCGAGGTGAGCTGAATCAGAACTACACGATGCAGCGATACCTTCACGACGCCGGTTACGTCACCGGCATCTTCGGCAAGCTGCTCAATTACTGGGACGTCTGTCGGCGTCCGCCGCACTGGGATCGATGGGCGCTTATCAGCGGCCTCTATAGAAGGTTCAAAGTGGGCCAGTCAGGCTCGTGCAGGAACAGGGACGGTTACACGACCTCATACTTGCGAGATCGAGCTCTGCAGTTCCTGCGTGCCGAAACCCCGCGAATCAGGCCCTGGTTTCTCTATCTCGCAACGACGGCTCCGCATGATGGAGGCCTGAACAAGCCACCGGTTCCGGAGTCCAGATACCGGAATTCTCAAATCCCACCGTTTCGACCGTCTCCTGCCTTCTTCGAGCCGGATCGCAGCGACAAGCCGCCCTGGATTCAACTGAATACTCCTAACTGGGATCAAGGAAGCCAGAGAGAGCAGCGAGCGGGAACGCTTCGAGCCCTTCGCTCGGTGGACGACATGGTCAACGCCGTCATGTCCGAGCTTGTTCAGACCGGTGAAGCCGACAACACGATCGCCATCTTTATGTCGGACAATGGCCTCTTGTGGGGCGAGCATGCGCAGACAAGCAAAGGGAAGGCATACGTCGACACCTTTCGCATCCCCCTCTACCTCAGATGGCCCGGCGTCGTTTCAGCTGGCAGCGTCGACACTCGTCTCGTCGGCAACATAGATGTACTTCCGACGATCGTTGAAGCGACAGGCGTCAGACCCGTGGGTCCTGTGATAGACGGTCGTTCGCTGCTCGATCCCAGCTGGGACCGGGATCGGATGCTGATCGAGTTCTGGAGAGCAATCATCCAGTTCCCGGATCCACGCGAGCCCGTCTTTGCGTCGACTCTCGGTCGCGATTACCAATATACGGAGTATTACGAGGACGACGCGATCACTCCGAGGTTGTGGCCGAGTGGCGATCCTCTCGCAATTGGGCTAGTGCGCGAGTACTACTCCCTTGCGACCGATCCTTGGCAATTGACGAATCTCTTCCATGACGCCGATATAGCGAATGATCCGTTGGTCCAGCCACTGGCCGATCAGTTGAGTCTCGATCGCCGCTGTGTCGGCCATGGTGAGCCCGGCTTAGACCCACCCCCCTGTCCGTAGGCCCTGCCTTTTGAGTCCTAGGCCGTCGCGACGACTCGTCGCAGCCGGTTGAAGAGCGACTCGAGCGCCAGGTCCTCGAGCACGTTGCGCTCGAGGCGCCGGCGCGTGTCCTCGCACAGCTCGAGGCACTCGATCAGGGCGGTGACGTCGTGGCCGGCCGCATCAGCAGCAAGCTCGGCCTCACGATCGGCGTTGAAGATCGCTGCCTCGCTCCCACTCGCAACCGCGACGAGGTCGCGAAACCACAGCGATACGAGCTCGAGGCTGGCGTCGAGGGAGGTCGTGTGCGCGCGCCGGCGCGCGCGCCTGGCCTGGACCTCGTGTTCGCGCACCAGGCCCGACCGGCCGCGCTTCGGCTCGCTCTCCAACAGGCGTTCCACGTCGCCCTTCACGGCAGACTCCGCCTGTGCGCCGCTGCGAGCAGCGCGTTGCAGCAGTGGCTCCCACGGCGCTGCGAGTGCCCATTCCGCGTCCTCGAGCTCGGAAGAAGCCATCAGCGCGCGCGCGGCCGCCTCAGCCTCCGCCCGCTGCTCGGCGCCCTCGAAGGCGAGGAAGCGCGCCGTGCCGACGTCACCCCCGGCCAAGCGTGCGCAAGCGACGGCCGGCATCGGCTCCACGCCCTCGTCCGTAAGCAGCGCGGCGATCCGCTCAGCCGGCACCGGACCGAAGCGGACCGGCCGGCAGCGGGAGGGAATCGTTGGCAGCAGCCTGCCCGGCGCGGAGCTGACGAGCACGAAGTGGGCGAACGAGGACGGCTCCTCGAGCGTCTTCAGGAGCGCGTTCTGGGACTCGTCGTTCATGCGCTCGGCGTCCGCGATCACGAACACTCGACGCGAAGCCTCGAACGGCCGCAGCGCGACCTCGCGCACCACCTGCCGGCGGACGTCGTCCACGAGGATGTCGTGCGCGCCGCGCGGCTCGACCCAGGTGAGGTCCGGGTGCACGCCTGACAGCACCCGACGCTCCACGTCAGCTTCGTTGTCGGAGCCACGCGCGAGCAGCGCCGCGGCAAAGGCCCGCGCCGCCGTCCGCTTACCGGTCCCGGACGGCCCGTGAAAGAGGTAGGCATGCGAAAGGTGGTCGTCGCTCGACAGCGCGGCGGTCAGCGCCATGCGAGCGTGCGGCTGGTCTTCCGTGCCGGGCAGCGTGGCTTCGCTCACGGGCCGCCGCCTCCCGATCTCGGCGAGCCTGGAATTCCCCCGCCGCCGGAAAACGGCGAGCTCGAGGGGGGTGCTGGTGTGGTGGGCGTCGTCGAGGTCGGCGGGACCTGAGCCGGCGGCGTGCCCGTACCGCCGGTAGCCGGTGGGCCCCCGGGCGCCGTCGCTCCCCCTCCCGGTGCCGTCGCGCCCGGAGCCGTCGGGCTCGTGCTGCCGGTTGGGCCCTGCGACACCTTCGTCGAGTCGTCGCCACCGATCTGGTCGACCAGGTACACGACGAAGATCCCTGCGAGCGAGATGCCACCAACGAGCGCGGAGACCGCGACGACTGTGGCCAGGAGGCCCTGACCCCGGAATGGACCGAACCATCGAAGCACGGCGGCCGATGGTAGCGGCCTGCCGCCGGCACCCTGCCCGTCCCAGGCGGACAGGGCGTGCCGGCAGCGAATCTCTACTCAGTGACGCGCGCGGTCGGGCTGCTCACGCTGCTCGTCTTCTGAGCGTGCGTCGTACTCGTCGTCGAGGTCGGGGTCGAGATCACGCGCTCGTTCGGCGTGCTCGTCTGCGACCGCGCGCTCGGAGCGCGCTCTTTGGGCGGCTTCCTCAGCCTGTGCTGCCTCGCGGCGCGCACGCGCTGCCCGCTCATCGGCAGTCGCGGACTGCCGCCGCGCCCGGGCGTCCCTCAGGGTCGCCTCCTGCCGGTGGTCGGACGCTGCCTCTCTGCGCTGCTCGAGGCGGCGCGCGTTCATGCGCGGCAACACGACGGCCAAGAACGCCACTACGAGGATGGCGACGATGACGATCGCGATGATTGCTCCAGTGCTCATTGATACTCCTCCCAATTCGCCTGCAGGGCTTCTTATGCCCCGCGCGCCCGCTACGAAACGTTCAGGCGCTGGAGCTGGGCGAGTACCTCGCGATGCACTGCTTCGGGCGGCCGTGCAGCGTCGATGCGCACGAAGCGGTCGGCGTGGCGCCGTGCGAGCTCCTCGTACGCAGCCGCCACGGCGCGTTGAAGTGCTTCACCCTCCTGTTCGAACCGGTCCGGATCGCCGCCGCGCTCACCCGCCGCGGCGGGCCTGATCTCGAGCAGGAACGTGACGTCCGGATCGATCCCGCCGGTCACCCACTCGTTCAGACGTTCGACTTCGTCGATGCCGAGGCCGCGGGCACCGCCCTGGTAGGCGACGGTCGAGTCGACGTAGCGATCGCAGATCACGAACTTTCCGTCCGCGAGCGCGGGCCGGATCACGGTTGCCACGAGGTCCGCACGCGCCGCGCAGAACAGCAGCGTCTCAGTCAGCGGCGTCAGCGCGAGCTCGGGATCCTTGACCAGCTCGCGAATGCGCTCGGCCGCCAGCGTCCCGCCCGGCTCGCGCACGAGCATCGCATCGTCGCCGAGAGCGTCTGCGAGCAGCTTCGCCTGGGTCGTCTTGCCGGAGCGGTCGATGCCCTCGAAGGTGACGAACACCTACGAGCGGGCAGGTGCCTTGCGCTTGCGCGTCTTGGCTCCGTTCGCGCCGGACTTGGCGGGCGCGGGCTCCTTCTCCTCCGCGGGCTCCTTGCCGTCGATCGCCTCGGCCGCTTCCTTCGCCGCCCGTGCGGCCTCGCGCTCGGCGCGCGCTGCGCGCATCTCCGCCATCGAGGGGCAGTCGTCGTTCAGGCAAAGGTTCCATGGCCTGCGGCCCGACAGCACCTTCACCCGCGGCGTCTTGCCGCAGATCGAGCAGACCTCCTCGAGCCTGATCAAGTCCCCGCGCTGCGGGATGCCGTAGGTCTGGTCGCACTCGGGATAGCCCTCACAGCCGACGAAGCGCTTGCCCGACTTGCGGGCGCGGATGATCCGCAGCCGGTTCGGCGAGCCGTCCTCCTTGGTGCGCCCCTCCTCCTTGCACTTCCAGCACGGGCCGAGGATGCGGTCCTGGTCCATGCCCGCCCAGATCGTCTTCGCCAGGTCCTCCTTGTGCTCGTCCATGGCGTTGTAGACGGTGTGGAGCATCGAGCGCGAGCTCTGCACGACGTCGTCCTTGCTGACCTCGGCGTTGGCGATCCGGTCCATGTCCTGCTCGAGCTCGGCGGTCATGCCCGGGGTCGTGACCGGCCCCGCGTACTTCTCGAACGCCTTCACCATCGCGATGCCGGTCTCGGAGGGCTCGATCGGGTTGCTCTGGATGTAGCCGCGGTCGTAGAGCTTTTGAATGATGTCGTGGCGGGTCGCCTTGGTGCCGAGGCCCTGCTCCTCCATCAGCTCGATCAGCTTGCCCTGGCTGATGCGCGGCGGCGGCTGGGTCTCCTTGTGCTCGGCCCACGGGTTCGGACGCGGCTCGGCAGCTTCACCATCTGCGCCGTGCGGCAGCGGGACAGACTTCGCATCCGCAAGACCGAGCTGCTGGCCTTCCTCGAGCTTCGGGATCTCCTCGTCCTTGGAGCGCGAGTAGTGGTAGACGGCCAGGAAGCCGGGCTCGACCAGCACGCTCCCGCGCACGAAGTAGGTCTCGGAGCCGGCCTCGATGTCGGCGCGGGTGGACTCAGACACCGACGGATCGGCGAAGGTGGCAACGAAGCGCCGCACGACGAGCTCGTAGATCTTCGCGTGCTGGGAGTCCGACAGCATCGACGGATCGAGCGCTTGCGTCGGGTAGATGGGCGGGTGGTCCGTCGTCTCCTTCTTGCCGCGCGTCGGCTCGAGCTTGTCGCGGTTGGCGATCGGCTCAGCCTCCTTGAACGTATTCACGCTTGCGATCGAGTGCAGCAGCTCGCGCACCGGCAAGGACTTCGGATAGACAGTGTTGTCCGTGCGCGGGTAGGAGATGAATCCGTCCATGTAGAGGTCCTCGGCGATGCGCATCGCGCGGGCCGGAGTGATGCCGATCGACGACGCGGCACTCGTGAAGGCCGTGGTGTTGAACGGACCTGGAGGCTGGCGCGTCGAGCGGCGGGCTGTTACCGACTTCACCACGCCGGGCGCGCTCGTGCCCGCGAGCGCTGCCTTTGCCTGCGCCTCTTCCCAGAAGCGATCCTCCTTGTGGTGTGCGACGAAGGCTCCGTCGGGGTGTTCGAACTCGGCGAACACCTCCCAGTAGGGCTTCGGGACGTGCGCGCGGCGCTCGAGCTCGCGGTCGACGACGATCGCGAGCGTCGGGCTCTGCACGCGCCCCACGGACAGGAACTGCGAGCCCAGGCGCCCGGTCGCGAGCGACACGAAGCGCGTCAACGTCGCGCCCCAGATCAGGTCGATGTCCTGGCGTGCCTCGCCGGCGCGGGCCAGGGGCTCGGAGAGATCGACCAGGTTGGAGAAGGCCTCCTCGATCTCCTCCTTGGTCAGTGCGGAGAAGCGGGCGCGAGAGATGTGCGCGCCGGTCACGCGGCCGTCCTCGGCCAGCTTGGGGTTGACGTCGAGGATCTCCTCGAGCGCTTCGAGCCCGATCAGCTCGCCCTCGCGGTCGTAGTCGGTCGCGATCACGACGGAGTCGGCGCCCTTGGCCTGCTTTCGGATCGCCTTGTGGACGTTCTTCTGGACCGGCTCCTTGATCAGCTTGGCGTCGATCAGCTCGCGCGGCTCGACCTTGCGCCACTCGGAGTAGCCCTCCGGGAAGGCAGGGTTCATGAGGTGGCCCTTGAGGCCGATCACGCAGGTGGAGTCCTCCCCTTCGCCCCAGGTGTAGAAGGGGATGGTGTAAGCCTTGCTTTCCTTCGCCTTGCCCGCTGAAAGAATCTGCGAGATCTTCTTGGCGCTGTTGTCCTTCTCTGTGACTATCAGTCGCATATCGCCGTTGTTCCCGACCGGCTGCGGTTGGCCGCCGCCTTCAATATCTTCCAATACCAAGGCGGCCCCTATTAGAGCCGCCATCTCTTCGAGGGTAGCAGCACTTAGTGTCGGCAGGTACGCGGAAATCCATACCCCTCGCAAGTTATGTACAACGTTTTTTTGGCTTTCCAAAGGGACTTTTGACGAGGTGAATGAATGAGGGCACTGGTCACCGGCGGCGCCGGCTTCATCGGGTCCAACCTCGTCGACGCCCTGCTCGACCGGGGCGACGACGTCACGATCGTGGACAACGTCTCCACGGGAAGGCGCGAGAACCTGACCCAGGCGATCGAGCGCGGCGCGCGATTCCTGGAGCGAGACATCCGCCAAGCGGACGAGATGATCGCGCTCGCGCGCCATCACGCACCGGAGGTCTTCTTTCACCTGGCGGCGCAGATCGACGTGCGCGTCTCGACCGCCCAGCCGGCCTTCGATGCGGAGGTCAACGTGCTCGGGACGGTCAACATGCTCGACGCCGCGCGGGAGGGGGAGGCCAGCCGCTTCATATACATCTCGACCGGCGGCGCGATCTACGGCGAGGCCGACCATCTCCCGACCCCTGAGAATGCCCCCATCCATCCCGAGGCGCCCTATGGCCAGGCCAAGTACGCAGGCGAGGGGTACTGCCAGCTCTTCTCGCGGCTGCACTCCCTGTCGACTGTGAGCCTGCGGCTCGGCAACGTGTACGGACCGCGACAGGACCCGCTCGGCGAGGCCGGCGTGATCGCAATCTTCTGCGGCCGCCTGCTCGACGGCGGCAACCCGACCGTATTCGGCGACGGCCAGCAGACGCGCGACTATATATATGTGTCCGACGTGGTCGGGGCGATGCTCGCGGCCGCCGACTCGGACGCCAACGGCTCCTACAACGTCGGCCGCGGCCAGGAGACCACGGTCCTCGACCTGGTCTCATCGCTTGAAGCACTGGGCGGCGAGATGGGCATACGAAGCAACGGCTTCCCCCCCAGTTCGCCCCCCCGCGCCTCGGCGAGGTGCAGCGCAGCGCCCTCGACCCAAGCCTCGCCCGCGACAAGCTCGGATTCGAGGCCAAGATGTCGGTCGACGAGGGGCTGCGGAAGACGCTCGAGTGGGCTAAGAGCGCGTTGTAGCTCGGAAAAGCCGGCACCGAAAGGGCGAGCCCATTTTCGCCGCGTAATTCCGATCGGCTGAAGACTTAGCTGACTTATAGGTCAGCCAACTCTTCAGTCGATGGTTTGGGGGCTCGCGAACCGGCAGCACGGAGTGATCACTCGGTGCCAGCTGTTGAAGCTTGGTTTCAATCGTGATGCGATCCATCACAGAATCCAGCGCGGACGGCTGCACCCGGTTCATCGAAGCGTCTACGCAGTAGGCCGGCGGCAGCTCACGAAATACGGACGCTGGATGGCCGCGGTTTTGAGCTGTGGCCGCGAGGCCGCGCTCAGCCACGGTGACGCCGGCGCTCTGTACGGCATTCGCCCCATAACCACGGGGCTAATCCATGTGTCGGTGCCTGCGCGCGTAGCGCGCAGCCGGCCCGGCATCGTCCTCCACAGACGCGCCGAACTGAACACGACCACCTACCACGGCATCCCGGTCACAACCCCGGCCGCGAGCCTGATCGACCTGGCATCCCAACTAAATAGGAATCAACTCGAAAGATCCGTGAACGAGGCGGACGCAAGAGATCTCATCCATCTGGAGGACCTCCGTTCGGTGCTCGACGAGACGTCTCCTCGACCCGGCCTAGGCGCACTACGAGCACTCCTCGACCGCCGCACCTTCAGGCTCACCGACTCCGATCTCGAGCGCCTCTTCCTGCCGATCGCCCGCCGCGCGGGGCTCGACACCCCGCTAACAGGCCAGTACCTCAACGGCTACAAGGTCGACTTCTACTGGCCGGACCTACGCCTCGTGGTCGAGACCGACAGCCTGCGCTACCACCGCACCCCCGCCCAGCAGACAAGGGACCGCCTGCGCGACCAGGCTCACCTCAAGGCTGGGCTGATCCCTCTTCGCTTCACCCACGAACAGGTGGCACACGACCCGGACTACGTGCAGGCGACGCTCGCGGTGGTCGCCGCTCGTCTCAGATCGGCGCCGTGAACGTCGCGATCGGCTCGGCCACACCGCTGATCTCCGACCAGTCGACGTCCAGGTGGACCATGCCGACGAAGCGCTGGTCGTCGCAGACCAGAAGGTGATGCAGCTGGCGCTCAGACATCCTCGCTGTTGCCTCGCCGAAGCTGGCCGTCGGCGGCGCGGTCACGAGGTCCGTGCTCATGCATTCCTCGACGCGGCGGTCCGACGCAGCGCCCGCTGTGGCTGCATCTGCCACGGCCTGCGTCACGTCCCAATCCGTCACGATTCCGACTAGCCGACCAGCGTCGCAGACCGGAATCGCCTTGACGCCACCATCGCTCATAGCGCGGGCGGCGGCCCCGATCGAGTCCGATGGCGCCACACTCGGCAGCTCACTCGTCATCACGTCCGAGATACTCACTCCTCCACTCTCCTCTCGTTCTCCTACATCGGGTGCGGCACGTCAGGTTCCCTGCCGGGCGTCAGTTTCCTCCCCGCCGCGCCCAACTTCAAGGGGGTCATCCGTCTGGCGCGGGTGCGCTCACTGCTAAAGAACGGCCCTTCCGAGTCGATAACGGCTGTATGGCCTCCACGGCTACGAGCCGACGCGTGCCCGATGAGGACTTCTCAGAGATCCGGTTCCGGATCGAGAGCATCGGGGCGGGCGTCCGCCTTACCCTCGCCATGTGCGCGGCGGGGTGGCTGTACTGCGCCTCGACCTGGGACACCGGGGACGACCGCCAGCTGATCGCCTCCCTGTTCGGGCTCGGCGCGATCATCGCCCTGGCCTTCATCCTCGTGCCGCACGAGCGCATCGTCCGCAGCCGCTGGCGAGAGCCGTTCTTCGGCCTTTGGAGCGTGGCCACGATCGCCCTCGCCACCGGCGTGACGTACGCCGACGGCGGCTCCGAGAGTCCGCTGGCACTGATGTTCTTCGTCCCGCTCGTATTCGCCGCGCTCTCTTACCCGATGACCCTGGTCGTGATCATCGGCGCGATCGACTACCTGGCATACGTTTTCGTGGGTGTTGCCGCCGGCGACACCATCAACCGCGAGTACGTCTCGTTCTTCGCGTTCTCGCTTGCCTGCGTGGCCGTGCTCTGCACCTGGCACGCCCGCAACCAGGACCGCCGCCGCGGCGAGCTGTCGCGCGTCTCGCGCGCCGACCCCCTCACCGGCGCCCTCAACCGGCGCGGTTTCGAGGAGCGCTTCGACGCCGAGCTGTCGTCCGCCCCGCGTACCGGCCGTCCGCTCGGGCTGATCACGATGGACCTGGACCACTTCAAGGAGATCAATGACACGCAGGGCCACGCCGCAGGCGACGAGCTTCTGCGGTGGTCTGTCAGCACGATGCAGCACACGGTCCGCCCGATGGACACGATTGGCCGCCTCGGCGGCGACGAGTTCGCGGTCCTGCTGCCGGGAGCCGCGCCGAGCGACACGCTGCGCGTTGCGGAGAGACTGCAGGCCGCCATGGCCGAGCGCGCGCCGACCTCGATCGGGATCGCCTGCTTCCCCACCGACGGCGCGGACCAGAACGAGTTGATGCGACGGGCCGACAACGAGCTCTACGCGAAGAAGCACGGGCGCTCTGCCCAGAACCGGGGCCTGCCGTCGAAGGAGACGATGTCGCTCAGCTGGGCGACCGCGCTTGCGCAGGCAGTCGACGAGCGGATCACCGTCAAGCAGACCACGGACCGACGCGTGGCCGAGCTCGCGCGCAGGATGGGCGAGGGCCTTGGCTGGGACGAGGATCAGGTCGAGCTGCTCAGGATCGCGGGCGTGCTGCACGACGTCGGCAAGGTCTCGATCCCGGACCGCATCCTGCGCAAGCAGGAGCCGCTGACCGACGAGGAGTGGGTCGAGATCAAGCACCACCCCGTGGCAGGCGCGGAAATCGTGGCACGCATCAAGGGACTCGAGCAGCTCGCGCCCTGGATCCGCCACGTGCGCGAGAACTTCGACGGCACCGGCTACCCGGACGGTCTCGCGGGCGAGGACATCCCGGTCCCCGCACGGATTCTGAGCGTGGCCAGCGCCTTCGACGCGATGACGACGACCCGCCCGTACCGAGCCGCGTTGACGCTGGACGAAGCGCTCGAGGAGCTGCGCAGCCACTCCGGCACGCAGTTCGACCCGGGCTGTGTCGCGTTGTTCGAGCGCGAGGTCGCTCCGCGCGCGACCGCGTCGGTCGCGGTGGGCGACGAAGGGGACACGGGCGACACCGACCGCACTCACGAGACGGAACGCTCGGACGACCGCGAGCGTACGACCGTCATGGGCAGCATTCCGCCGCCCGGCGTCTAGCCGCGGGCTCTCGCTACCACCTCGTCGAACGGCTTGCGGGCCGCCCGCTCGACCCATTCCTCCGGAGTGCGCGATTGCGGGTCGACGGGACGCGCCGCGTAACCGAAGGTGAGCAGCATCGTCGGCTCCTCGCCGTCGGCCAGGCCGAGCAGAGTGGCGACCCGGTCGCGATCCGGCATGCCGTTCGGGCAGGAGCCGACGCCGTCGTTCCATGCCGCGAGCATCATGTTCTGCGCGGCGCGGCCTGCGTCGAACCCGGACGGCCCGCCGCCGCTGGTCGCGATCGCGACGACGAGCGCGGCTCCTAGCATGGTGCTCGGCACGTACACCGCCGCGGCCACACGCTGCTGCAGCTCGCCCTCCACGATCACGAACCGCCGTTGCTGCTTGTTGGCGGAGCTACCGGCCAGACGGCCGGCCTCAAGTATTCGCCGCGCGACGTCATCTGGAATCGGACGTTCGGCGTACTCGCGCACCTCTCGCTTGCTGACGATCGCGAGGTAGGTGTCCACGGCCCGCAGTCTACGCTCACTCCGTGGATCTGACGATCGGCCTGCTGGGAGACGTGATGCTCGGACGCAACGTCGCCGGCTCCCTGGAGACCGTCCCGCCCGAAGAGCTGTGGTCGCCGGAGCTGCGCGAGCTGGCGGCGGGGTTTGACCTCGTGATCGCCAATCTGGAGTGCTGCATCTCGGATCGGGGCTCGCCCACGCAGCTCCTGCCCGGCAAGCCCTTCTTCTTTCGCGCGCCGCCGATCGCAGTCGGCTGCCTGCACGCGATGAGCGTCGGTGTGGTCGGGCTCGCGAACAATCACGCGCTCGACTTCGGGCCTGAGGCGCTCGCCGACACGCTGCACCATCTCGAGTCCGCGGGCATCGACGTCGCGGGCGCCGGGCTCGGCCCCGATCAGGCCCGCCGCGGCGTGGTGCTCGAAGTTGCCGCCATGCGGATCGGGCTGCTCGCCGTGTCGGACCATCCGCGTGAGTACGCCGCGGCCCCCGAAGCTTGGGGCATCTCGCACGCTCCCTTGCGCGACGGAACGCCCGACTGGCTGATCGCCGAGGCTCGGGGGCTGCGCGAACGCTGTCACTTCGTGATCTGCTTCCCGCACTGGGGACCGAACATGACCACGATGCCGGCGCCCTGGCAGCGACGGCTGGCGGCCGAACTGGTGGCGGCCGGAGCCGACCTGGTCGCCGGCCACTCCGCTCATGTCTTCCACGGCGCCGGCAGCATCGACGGCAGTCCGATCCTGTTCGATCTCGGCGATGCCCTCGACGACTACGCCGTCGACGCGGAGCTACGCAACGATCTCGGCCTGATGGCGGTGTGGCGTCCGGACGGCGACCCCGAGGTCGAGCTGGTGGGCCTCGAGCTCGAGCATTGCTACACGCGGCTCGCATCCGGACGCGAAGCGGACTGGATTGCGTCGCGGCTCGAGCACGCCTGCCCACCTCTCGGGACGTCGGTCCGCCGTTTGGACGAGCAGCGGTTTAGCATCACCCCAGCTTGCAACGCGTAGCTTTCGTCACCGGCGCAGGGCGTGGCATCGGCCGCGCGATCGCGATCGCGCTCGCGCGCAGTGGGCATGGCGTCGCGATCGGCGACATCCGAGACGCCGAGGCGCGGGAGACCGCGAACCTGATCGAGAGCCACGGTCAGCGCGCGGTCGCGATGGCACTCGACGTCACCGACAGCGGCTCAGTCGCCGCGGCGGTGCAGAGCGCGACGCAGGCGCTCGGACCGATCGACGTGCTCGTCAACAACGCCGGCTGGGACGAGATGCGGCCTTTCCTCGACACCGACGAGGAGTTCTGGGACCGCGTGATCGACGTCAACTTCAAGGGCGGGCTACGTGTCACGCGCGCCGTGCTGCCGGGAATGGTCGAGCGCGGCTGGGGGCGGATCGTCAACATCGGCTCCGACGCCGGTCGGGTCGGGTCATCGCTCGAGTCTGTCTACTCAGGCGCGAAGGGAGCGGTGATCGCCTTCACCAAGACGATTGCGCGTGAGGTCGCGCGCAAGGGCGTGACGGCGAACGTCGTCTGCCCCGGACCAACCGACACTCCGATGCTCGCCGAGGTGACGGGCGGGGATCAGGGCGAGAAGGTCATCGACGCCATGCGCCGTGCGGTGCCGATGAAGAGGCTCGGCACGCCGGAGGAGGTCGCCGCCGCCGTGGCTTTCCTCGCATCCGAGGAAGCGCGCTTCATAACGGGACAGACGCTGTCGGTGAGCGGCGGCCTGACGATGGCATGAGAGGAGCGAGATGGAACTGACCGACGTTCGCTACGAGGTCGAGGACGGGCTTGCGACCATCACTATCGACCGGCCGGAGCGGATGAACGCCTTCCGCGCCCGCACGGTCGACGAGCTGATCCACTGCTTCAAGAGCGCCTGGGCCGACCGCGAGGTCGGTGTCGTCTGCCTGACGGGCGCCGGCGAGCGCGCATTCTGCACCGGCGGCGACCAGAAGCAGCGGGCCGAAACCGGTGACTACGGCCCCTCCGAGTCGGGCCTGTTCGAGGTCGAGTACCTGCACAGGCTGGTCCGTGAGCTGCCGAAGCCGGTGATCGCCGCGGTCAATGGCTACGCGATCGGCGGCGGGCACGTCCTGCACCTGCTCTGCGACCTCACGATCGCCGCCGACAGCGCGGTCTTCGGTCAGACCGGTCCGCGCGTGGGATCGTTCGATGCCGGCTTCGGCACCGGCTACCTGGCACGCGTCGTGGGCGAGAAGCGGGCGCGCGAGATCTGGTTCCTGTGCCGCCGCTACGACGCCGAGACGGCTGAGCGCTGGGGGCTCGTCAATCGCGTCGTGCCCGCCGGCGAGCTGCGCACCGAGGTGCGGATCTGGGCGGACGAGATCCTGAAGCTGTCGCCGACGGCGCTCCGTTTTCTGAAGGCGTCCTTCAATTCGGACACCGAGCACCTGGCCGGCATCGGCCAGCTCGCGTTCTCGGGGCTCGGCGTGTTCGTGGGATCGGAAGAGGCCGAAGAGGGCGTGCGCGCTTTTACCGAGAAGCGCGAGCCGGACTTCGCCCGCTTCCGCGACCGCGCGTCCGTGTAGCCACTAACGCCCGTCAGGGCGTGACGACGCCCTCGGTCAGGAAGGGCTGCTCGTCACCGGAGCCGCAGGTCGGCGGGCAGGCGCCGCTGACCGGAGTGATCGTGTCGTCTGGCCCGCGGTCGAGCAGCTCCACCGACAGCGCCGACATAACCGCGCGCTTGCCCTCGCGGGCGAAGCCGGGAACCAGCGTGTCCGCACTCGTCGAGAGCGAGCAGGAGCCGCCCGCGCTGGGATTCGGCGTGCTTACGCAGTCCACCGGGGCGGAGAACGGGACGTCGGTCGCGGTGGCAGCCTCGTTCTCGAAGAAGCCGTTGGCGCGGTCGGTGATACGCAGGGTCGTGCGGACCGGGAGCTGTCCGGTGAAGTCGGTGCCGTCCGCGGTGCGGATGACGTCGTTTGCGAACACCGTGAGATCGATGTCGGCCTCGTCGGCCGCTGTCGTCGAGTTGCCGGCCAGTGCACGCAGGCGCACGAAGCCGCTGCCGCGACCGGCGTTGGATGTCGTAAGCAGACTCGACTGCAGCGCGGGTGGGTCGCAGGACGCCAGCGCCAGCGGCAGCACGTGCACCGTGTTCGGAGTGGTGCACTCGCCGTACGCCGGCACCAGGGGCACGCGCAGCGGCGTGGCCGAGCCGGGACGCGCGTACGACGGAGCCTGCGGTCGCGAGATGTCGACGAAGTAGCCGCCACTGCCCGTGAACCGTTTGACCCTCAGGACGTAGGTGCCCGGCACGAGCGGCTTGTAACCGAGCTCTTCCTGCCGGGTGGTGAACTCCGAGGTGGCGACCTCCTGTCCGTTCGGGTCGAACAGGAAAAGATCGAAGTCCGGGTTGCCCGACGTGGCGCCGTTGATCGAGGGCATGATCATCGTCGCGGCGATCGGGAAGGTCGGGTCGTCGACATCGATCGGGTAGTCGATCTGCGGGTTCATTACGGACAGGGTGCCCTCCCGGAATTCGCGCACGGGCGGCAGCGGCGGCGTCGTAAGCGGCGCGCCCGCAGACTGAAGCGCACCGTATGCGTCCAGCCGGCCGAAGCCGTAGTCGATGTCCTGTCCCGTCGTGCCGACCGTCTTGTTGTTGCCGCCGCGAGCCCAGTCGATCGCGGTGCTCGTGATATTCGTCTTGACGTCCGTCGGCGTCAGTGTCGGGGTCGCGTCCAGCATCAGCAGCGCCAGGCCGGTCACGAACGGCGCAGCCATGCTGGTGCCGTCTTCGATCCGGTACCCGTCCACCGTTCCCGCCGAGGCGGAGGTGATCTGCCATCCGGGTGCCGAGATGTCAGGCTTGATGCGGCCATCCGCGGTCGGGCCGCGGCTGGAGAAAAACGCCTGGAAGAACCCGTTCGACCCGAAGTCCGACATCGCCCCCACGGTGAGCGCTCCCGTCGCCGCCGACGGCGTGCCGATCGTGCACGTGCCCGGACCCTCGTTGCCGGCGGCGACGATGACCACGAGACCCGCGGCCTGCGCGCTGTTGACCGCCGTCGATAGGGCGTCGGTGCCGTCCGAGCAGCCCGGAATCCGCAGCGACAGGTTGATCGCCTCGATGCCGTAGAGCGCCCGGTTCGCGACCACCCAGTTGACCCCGGCGATGATCGTCGACGTCGACGCGCCGCCTTGGCTATCCAGGACCTTCACACCGACCAGTCCCGCAGCCGGAGCGACGCCATGGTAGAGGTGGTCCGGCCGCGCGTCTCCGTCGCCTGCAAGCGTTGCGGACACGTGCGTGCCGTGACCGTCGTCGTCATACGGCGATGGGCCGCCGTTCACCAAGTCTTGCCAGCCGATCACCTTGCCGCCGTCGAGGTCCATGTGCCCGGCGTCGATCCCGCTGTCGATCACCGCAGCGACGTAGTCGGCCGGCGAATACGTGGCCGGGCTGCCGTCCCCGTCGCCGTCGAGGCCGGGCGCGTCCAGGCGCGCCTTCGTCACGCCGAACGCCGACTGCGCCTCATTGTTGACCGCGGTCGCGCGTGAGTCCTCCTCCACCGACAGCACGGACGGATTGCGCGCGAGCGCCTCGATCCGGCGCTTGCTGGCGCGCGCGGCGAAGGCGGGAACGATGTCGAAGCGGCGCTTGACCGCGAAGTCGCCAACGGCGTTCTCGATGTTCCGCACCCGCTCGGCCGAGGCGGGCGCACGCAGCATCACGATCACATCCAGCTGGTCGGTCTGCTGGCGTCCGGCGAGCTGGTGCTCGAGGTCGTCGAAGAGGTGATCGCGGTCCCGGTCGGCGCGCATCTCCGCCGGCACCGGCTGGCCCGGCAGCGTCGGTCGTGTCTGTGCCGAGGCCTCGGCGACGGCAGCGAACAAGCCGGCGCTGGCCACGATCGCCCCAACGATGACCCGAATCCTCGGCAAGGTAGAACGCATGCGAATCCCGGGGACAGGTTAATCCGAATCAGGGAGAAAAAACGCCTTCTTTCAAGAAATCCGCTCGTCACCAGTGCCACATTCGGCGGGTAACCACCGGCCGGGGGGACGATCTGGCGTTGATAACCAGATCCGGCGCTCGACCGGTAGCCTTCACCGACGGTGCCAGTCGCGCAGGCCAACGGAATCGAGATCGCCTACGACACGTTCGGCGACCCGGCGAATCCCGCTCTGGTGCTGGTGATGGGCCTCGGTTGCCAGCTCATCCTGTGGCC
Organism: uncultured Solirubrobacterales bacterium; assembly: GCA_963716195.1. GTDB lineage: Bacteria > Actinomycetota > Thermoleophilia > Solirubrobacterales > JBBDJG01 > JBBQNR01. The sequence continues at coordinate 3,555,728 of OY970293.1, read as the reverse complement.
CGAGGACTTCTGCGAGATGCTCGTCGAGCGCGGCTTCCACGTGATCCGCTTCGACAACCGCGACATCGGGTTGTCGAGCAAGATCGAGGGCGGCCCTCAGCCCAACCCGATGGCCGCGATGATGGGCGACAACAGCACGGCGAGCTACACGCTCGTGGACATGGCGGACGACACGGCCGGGCTGCTCGATCATCTCGGCATCGACGCGGCGCACTTCGTCGGCATCTCAATGGGCGGCATGATCGTGCAGCAGATGGCGATCAGCCATCCCGATCGCGTTCTGTCGATCGTCTCGATCATGTCCAGTACCGGCGATCGCTCCGTCGGCCAGCCGCGCGCGGAGGCGATCCCGGCGCTGATGGCGCCGGCGCCCTCGGATCGCGAGGAATCGATCGACTTCGCCGTTCAGATGTTCAAGCTGATCGGGTCCCCGGCATACCCGATGGACGAGGACGAGCTGCGCGGTCTTGTCGCCGCCTCCTACGACCGTTCCACCTACCCGGTCGGCTTCATGCGCCAGCTCGTCGGCGTCCTCGCATCCGAGGACCGTACGGCGGCGCTCGGATCGGTGAAGGCGCCGACGCTCGTGATCCACGGTGCCGACGACCCGTTGATCGAGGTCTCCGGCGGCCGCGCGACCGCCAACGCGGTGCCGGGAGCGAAGCTGATGGAGATCCCTGGCATGGGCCACGACTTCCCGCGCCAGTTGTGGCCGCAGTTCGTGGACGCGATCGCGGAGAACGCCGCGCGGGCGAAGGCGCCCTCTCCCGCCGGTTCATAGTCCAAAGTAAGAGACGTGGCTCGGTGGGTTGCGCACGTCGACATGGACGCCTTCTTCGTCGGCGTCGAGCTGCTCCGCAGGCCTGAGCTGCGCGGCAAGCCGGTCGTAGTCGCGACCGGCACCGACCCGCACGCGCGCGGCGTCGTAATGGCCGCCTCCTACGAGGCGCGGCGTTTTGGCGTCCACTCCGCCCTGCCGCTCACGATCGCCTACCGCCGCTGCCCGCAGGCTGTCCTGCTCCCGCGCGACATGGACCTCTACCGCGAGGTCTCGGGCCAGGTGATGTCGATCGTGCGTCGCCATTCCAGCCTGGTGGAGGTGGCCGGCCTCGACGAGGCGTATCTCGACCTCAGCGGCGATCCGCTGCCGAAGTCGACCTGCCGCCGGATGAAGCACGAGATCCGGGAGGAGACCGACCTCGTCTGCTCGGTCGGGCTCGCCCCGAACAAGCTGCTCGCCAAGATCGCCTCGGACCTGCACAAGCCCGACGGGTTCTGCGTGCTGCGACCTGAGCAGATACTGGAGGCGGTCGGTGACAAGCCGGCCTCGCTGATCCCTGGAGTGGGACCGAAGACCGCGGAGCGCCTCGGCAAGGTTGGCGTGCGCACCGTCGCCGAGCTCGCCGGCGCGAGCGACGAGGTGCTCGCGCGGGCGTTCGGCGCTCGCGGCGGACGCGAGCTTCGCGACCGTGCCAATGGCATCGACGGGCGATCGGTCGAAAGCGCGCGAGAGCGCAAGTCCGAGAGCGTTGAGACGACATTTGCCCACAACGTCGACGACCCGGCGGTGCTGCACGAGACACTCGATCGCCTGACCACGCACCTGTGCAAGCGGCTGACGACCTCGCGTTATGCGGGTCGCACGGTCACGCTGAAGATCAGGCTGCAGCCGTTCCGGACGTACACACGCTCAAAGACATTGGAGGCCCCGACCCGCGATGCGTCCGTGGTCGGCGCCGTGGCGCGGGAGCTGCTCGGCCGCGTCGAGCTCGATGCGCCGGTGAGGCTCCTGGGCGTGGGCCTGGCCGCGCTGGACCGTGACAAAAGCAGCACCGAAGGGACCACGGAAGGCGGCGACAAGCTTTTCGCCGCCTAATCTCCAGCCCCTGAACACTTAGACGGTCTATAGGCCGATCAGACGTACAGCCATCAGTTTGGGAGCTCGCGAAACGCCAGCACGGGGTCGTTGCTCGACAACAGCTGTTAGAGCTTGGGTTCAGCAGCGATGCGATCCATCACAGAACCAAGCGCGGGCGCCTTCACCTAATTCGTCGAAACGTGTATGCGGTTGGCCGCAGACAGCTGACCCAGGAGGGGCACTGGATTGCGGCCGTGCTGAGCTGCGGGGATGGAGCCGCTCTCAGCCACGGTGACGCCGGGGCCCTGTACGGCATCCGGCCGATCACGAAGGGGTTGATTCATGTGTCGGTGCCAGCTTTTTCCAACCCGCGACGGCGCGGCATTGCGGTGCACCGCCGCGCAGAGTTCGAGCTCACCAGCCGCCTCGGTATCCCGGTTACCTCCCCAGTGCAGACCCTTATTGACTTGGCTACTCAATTGACCAGGGATCAATTTGGAGGCGGCGGTAAACGAGGCGGATGCGAGAGACTTGACCACTCCAGAGCACCTCCTTTCGGTGCTTGAGGAAGCACCTCCGAGGCCGGGTGTCGCGGTCCTACGGAAGCTTCTCGACCGGCGAACGTTCCGTCGCACGCAAACCTGGCTGGAACGCCGCTTCCTGCCCATCGCCCGCCGGGCGGGACTGTCCGTTCCGCTGACCCAGCAGTATCTGAACGGCTTCAAAGTCGACTTTTACTGGCCCGAGCTCGGAATAGTCGTCGAAACCGACAGCCTCCGCTACCACCGTACGCCGGCGCAGCAGGCACGCGACCGTCTGCGCGACCAGGCCCATGTGAGAGCCGGGCTGATTCCGCTGCGCTTCACTCACGAACAGGTCGCACACGACCCCGCCTACGTCGAGGCCACGCTCGTCGCGGTCGTTCACGCGTACTTCGCCTCGTCCGCGTAGCGCGCCTCGAGCTCGACCAGCTCGCCGAACTGGTCGAAGGCCAGCATGCGGTCGACGGCGCCGGCGGTGGTCTCGCGGTCGCGGAGCTCCGTCAGCACGTCGAGGACCGCCTTCGCCGACGAATACAGGGCCGCCAGGGGGCAGACGATCAGCTGGAAGCCGAGGTCGGCGAGTTCGCTTCGCGACAGGTGCGGCGTGACGCCGCGCTCGATCATGTTCGCGACCAGCGGCGGGGGCAGCGCCTCGGCGATGCGTTTCAGCTCTTCGACCGAGCGAGGCGCCTCGACGAAAAGCGCGTCCGCGCCAGCCTCCTTATAAGAGAGGCAGCGCTCGATTGCCTCCTCCAGGCCCAACGGCTGCCGGGCGTCGGTGCGCGCGACGACGAAGAGGTCTCGCTCGCCGCGGGAGTCGCAGGCGGCGCGGATCTTCGCCGCGTGCTCCTCCATCGGCACCACCTGCTTGCCCTCGAAGTGGCCGCATTTCTTCGGCCACACCTGGTCTTCCAGGAAGACGCCTGCGGCGCCTGCGTCCTGGAAGTCGCGCACGGTCCGCATCACGTTGACGGCATTGCCGTAGCCCGTGTCGGCGTCGACGATCACGGGCGCGTTCGACACGCGGCAGACCGTGCGGGCGGCCTCCGCCATCTCGCTCTCTGTCAGGAAGCCGAAGTCCGGCTCCCCCAACTGCACTGCACTGACCGAATAGCCCGAGATGAAGACGATGTCGAATCCCACGCGCGCCGCGATGCGGGCCGTGAGCGCGTCGTAGACACCGGGCATCAGCACCGTGCCCTCAGCGACTAGCTCGCGGATCCGCTGCGCGCCGGTCTCAGGTGACATCGCGGCGACCCTAAACGATCACGGGGAGCGGTGCGCGGGCTCGAGCCGCTCCGCCAGGGCCAGCGTGCGCTCGTCGAGCTCTGTCTCCAGCAGCTCGTAGCGCCCGGCCAGCTCCGCCCGCAGTGCGGCAATCGCAACCGCCATCGTCGTGGGACCCGCCTCGTCCTCGATGCTGCCTGTCGTGCTCGGGTCCCATTCGAGGCCGAGCGCCTCGTAGACCGGCAGCAACACGTCTCTCACCCGTCGGGCGTCAGCGACCACGACCACGCCGCCGATGTGCGCGCCGCCCTTGATCACCCGTTGCCCGATCCCCACGATCTTGCGCCGGCCGCCGGCGCTCACGCTGTACTCGCCCGGGCAGTATTCGCCGGGCACCTCACCGATGCGCGCATCCACTCCGAGCCGCGCGATCGCCGCCGCCATGATCGCCGCGACCTCGCGAAAGCGCGCGTGCGTGCCCGTGAGCGCATCGCGGTCCGCGGTCGCCCACGCGAATGCGACGGTGTGCTCGTGGAAGACGGCGGCGCGCCCGCCGGCAAGCCTCTGTACGGCCTCGAAGCCACCCGCCCGCGCGGCGCGCACCGCTTCCCCATAGCCGGGAGCGGTCGTGTCCTGCTTGCCGAAGGCGACCATCGCGCCGGGGTGCGCGAGCCGCACCGTATCGGGAAGCTCGCCGGCCGCCACTCGCTCGAGCAGAGCGCGCGAGACCGCGGTGTCGAAAGCCGGTCGCCCGGGGAAAGAGTCGTATGTCAGGTGCACGAGCCCGGCAGCTCGACGTACAGGTACGCGGTGCCGTGCACCTGCTGGCCGGGGGTGGGCTCTGTCTCACACACCTCGAACACCGACGGTACGACCAGGCCGAGCACGCCGCCGACTGTCTCGTGATCGATCCCGCGGCTGTCGAGCGCCTGCTCTGCATCGTCGAGCTTCTGGCCCGTGAGGTCCGGCATCACCGGTCGGGGCGGCAGCACGGGCTTCCGGGATGCGATCGTCGCGGCTCGCTCGGTGCCGGGGTCGACGAACATCGGGACGGCGAACCCCACCAGCATCCCAACAGCCACCGCCGCACCCACGAAGAGGCATCCCTTCGCGAAATCTGGCATGAGGGCGGACCTTAGCGAGGGCGGTCGCCTGGCGAGGCAGTCACTTGCCCCCCGTGCGGGTGAATGCCTCGAGTGGCTCGACCTGCCACGGCTCATCTGGGCCGGGGCCGGAGTTCAGCCACCGGCGCGCATCGGCCTGCCCCATCCTGATCAGCTCCTCGATGAACTCCTGGTCGAAGAACAGATAGCTGAGCAGCTCGCCGTGGGTGGGGCTCTCGCCTCCGATCAGCCTGTTCAGGAGGCGGAAATCGGGCGAGCGCAGGCCCTTGAGCCCCCCGTAGCGCGCGTCGAACACTTCGCGCGCGAGCTCGCCGATCGCGCCGCGGCGCTCGGGCGCCACGAAGATGTAGGGCACGCTCCGGTACGGCGGCTTCCCCCGCGCCGTGCGATAGCGGCGCGCAGCCGCGCTCCCCTTCGCTGTCCCGTTGCCACCGGCGAAGAACATGTTGATGTTGCCGAGGATGCGCATGTCCTCGACGATCGGGTCCACCAGCATCCCTTGCAGCACGTGCAGTGCGCCGTCGCCGAAATCAGGCGGGTCGGCCTCCTCGTAGCGGCCGGGCTCCTGCGGCGGATCGGTGACCGCGTCCATCCCGATCACGATAAGCCGGTCAACGCCGAGGTCGAGCGCCGGCTTGATCGGCGTGTTCAGCCGTGTGCCGCCGTCGAAGTACCAGCCGCGCGCCTCGGCCGGCTTGTTGATGCGCACCGGCGGGAACAGGATCGGAATCGCGGCCGACGCGCGCACGTGCTCGTGAGTAAGGCGAGCGTGCACATAGTCGATCACGTGCGACTCGTGCAGCTTGCGCTTCGTCATGCTCTCGACGAACACGACGGTGCGCCCGGTGCGTGCGGCGGTGGCAACTACCGAGACAGCCTCCACGCGTTTGTCGCGGATGTTCTTGTGGAGCACCTGCCAATCCACCCATCTGCTCAGATTTGCCTGTAGAGGCGTGGGATCGAGAAGGCTCGGAAGCCGCACCCCGGGTACCGACAGGATCTCCCCCACGTACCGGATCGCGACCAGCGGCGCCTGACGCAGCAGGATCGGCTTGATCACGGCCCCCTTGCTGACCTCGCGCCAGCGCTCGAGAGCTCCGACCGTCGCCTCCTCCATCGAGACGGACCCCGCACCGGCGAGATAGGCGGCGTTGATCGCGCCCACGCTCGTTCCCACGTACACGTTCGGGCGCTCGCCTCGCCGCTCGAGCGCCGGGAGCAGCACCGACAGCGCGCCGGCCTCGTAGGCGGCGCGGGCACCCCCGCCCGACAGAACGAGGCCTATCTGTGGCGCTGGCATCGTTTCACCCCCGCCCCGGAAGGCTATCTACGTCCCCGGTGGGTTCACAGCAAGCCCCCTTGTGGGTATATCTTCCCCTGGACCGGCAAAGCCGTCTCAAGATCATCCACGAAAGAGGGAGAGGCATGGCAACGAAGACCGGTGGCGCCAGAGGCGCTGCCTCAAAGGCAGGGAAGGCAGCGGCCGGCGCGCGCGAGAACCCCTACGTGCAGCGCATGGTCGAGGACCCCGAGCTGCGCGAGAACGTGCGCGAGGCCTTCGAGGCTGCCCGCCACGCCTACAAGCGGATGTCGAACGGAAAGCCGCCCGCGAAGGCTCTGCTCGAGGACAAGAAGCTTCAGCGCGACCTCCGCCACGCGACGGAGTCGCTGCGCGCGGCCGCGGACCAGCTGCGCGGCAAGCGGCGCAAGAAGCGCCACCGGGGCCGGCGCCTATTCGTGCTGTTGGTGGTCGGGGCGGCGGTAGTGCTCGCCGTCAACGAGGAGGCGCGCAAGGCGCTGCTCGACAAAGTTTTCGGCGCGGAAGAGGAGTTCGAGTACTCCTCGACCACGACGCCGACCTAGTCGTAAAGAGCTGGTGAAGGGGCGTCTCCGGGCGCCCCTTCAGCATGTCACGATGCTGCGGTGGAGTTCATGCCGTGAGCTAGACTGCCCGGGAGGTAGGTCTCGGGGGCGGTGCCGGTCCTCGGTCGATAGCGGGAGGCGCTGGATGAGTACCAGGGGGGTTCGCAGCCGTCGCGGGGGTTTCTTGTTGGCAGTCGCTGTGTGCGCGCTGACGGCGCTCGCAGCTCCGTCCACCGCGCCCGCCTACACCTGGGCGCCGAACGTGCAGCCAATTGGGCCCCACCAGACGATCTTCGACTGGTCGGCCCAGAGCTGCCAGCCAAACAACATCGCTGACGCGCCCGCGCACGCCATCCGTGACGCGCGCGGCTTCATCCAGATCTACGTCTCGCACTGGGTTAACTACCGTTTGATGGGGCGCACCTTCGACAGTCTGACGTACAACTGTCACCAGCTGATGGCCTCCGGGGAGAGCGGGGACCCGTCTACGTTCAACAATAAAGAGTGGCTTGGCTCGTTCTACACCAGCGACGGGCGACGCATCTATGCACTGACCAGCAACGAGTTTCAGGGAACCCTGTTCGCCGGCTTCTGCAACAGCGGCAACTACTTCAAGTGCCTCTACACATCGATCACGGGCGCCGTCTCCTACAACTACGGCGACGACTACGTGAACCTGCCGAATCCGCTTGTGCGGGCGAGCGCATACCAGTACTTCAACGACACCGGTCCCTACGGCGTCAACGTTCCCAGCAACATCGTGAAGGCCAGGGACGGGTACTACTACGCCCTCTATCACGCCGAGGGGGACTATCTTGCCCAGGTGAAGGGTGCCTGTCTCATGAGGACGCGCAATCTGCGCGACACGAGCTCGTGGCGAAGCTGGGACGGATCGTCGTTTTCGCTCGGACGCAAGAACCCCTACGTCGTGGTACCCATGGAGCGCGCCGAGTCAGCTGTCTGCACCCCCATCGACTTCCCCAGCATCGAGGTGATGAGTCAGAGCCTCACCTGGAACACATACTTCAACAAATGGCTGCTGGTCGGAAACGCCGGTAAGTATGACCCAGACCGGGGCGAGAACGTCTATGGGATGTACTACTCGACGTCCAGCGACCTCATCCACTGGAGTGACCGCAAGCTGCTCGTCGAAGTCCCCCTTCCTCACTCATGGAAGTGCGGCGACGAGTTTCCGTGGGGGTTCCCGAGCGTCATCGATCACGACAGCCGCTCGCGTAACTTCGACACCTCGGACCATGAGTTCTACCTCTATTACACGTTGAACAATCGGACGAGCTGCTTCGGGAGTCTCGATCGCGACCTCGTGCGCGTGCCGATCAGATTTACCTCGCCGTAGCGTTGCGGTAGGCCTGTAGTGTTCCGGCCGTGGCGCACTCGGTCGAGATCCTCTTGCCGGCCCAGAGGTACGTGTTCGCGCTCGAGGACGGCAACGCCGTTCCGCAACCGGCATCAACCTCTGCGGAAGGCTTCCTCAGCTACAAGCGCTTGCAGCGCGAGGGCAAGGTGGCGGGCATGGTGGCGATTCCGAACTGTTGCCTGGTGCGCGCGTCGGAGAACTACGTCGTCGATCCCGGCGTGATGATGCAGGGCGCGCCGGTGACCGGCTCACTGCGCTCACGCGGGATCGAGCCGCACGAGTGCAAGGTCATCCTCACCCACACGCACTTCGACCACGTCGAGGCGCTGATCGAGTTCACGCAGCGAGAGGTGTACGTGCACGAGATCGAGCTCGAGGCGCCCTACGCCGCCATCGAGCAGGGCGTGCTGGACATGGTCCGCCCGCTGAAGCTGTCCGGCGACGAGGGTGAGATCGAGCCCGGACTGCGCTGGATCAGGACGCCCGGCCACAGCGAGGGCCTGATCTCCCTGCTGGTGGACACCGACGACGGACTGGTGGTGATCGCCTCGGACTGCGTCGGACCGCTGCCGGAGTACTTCGACGACATGGACCTGCCCGAGGACTTCGGCCCCGAGCGAGAAGAGCTCCTGCGCCAGTGGCAGCGGATCCGGGACCTGAACCCACAGATGGTGGTCCCGGGGCACAACCCCCCGGTCATGCTGCGGTAACTCCGCGCCCAAGGGGCTCCCGTCATTTGCGCCTAAGCAAATGACGGCCTTTTTAGATGACGGCCTTTCAAAGAGACGGGCCCGCCGGAAAACCGACGGGCCTCGCCCTTCGTAGGGGAAGCGCTCCTCCCCGGGGTCCCCCCTACGTCTTTACGGTGCGGGTGGCTCTCTCCGCATCGCGGTCATGAACCAGTCCACCCGACGGGGGCGAGTTGCCGTCGAACGGCGCAGCCGCCCCGGCGCGACGTGGTGTCGCACGCACGAGGAGCCACCGGCCGTTCCCAAAAATGGTCAGGAATGACCCGGCTTCGTGCAACGCCGGCTTAGCCGCCCTTGAGTCGGACAAATTTCGCCTCCGTCTTCCTTGGCTCAGGCTCCCCTCACTAAGAGAGCCGTAGCGCCCGCATCGTAGCACGCGAAACAAGCCATGAGGGGCTCCTGAAGGCGCCCTTAAATGGAAGAAAACCCGCTGCTACCGCGTCCTTTTGAACAGCGTCCTCCGGACGCGTATGATCGTAGGAGTCCCGCCGGCTTCAGGTTGAGGAGCCAGGGTCAGCATGGAAGCCTCCCTTTGGCGGTTCGCGTTGACCGGGCGCACGGGTGTGTCCGGGGCGTGGTGAAGTCGAGAGGCGTCCGTTGGGCTTCCGTAAGAGCTAGAACCTAGAACGTTCGTCCGGTTCCTGGCGAGAGCTGGGCAGACTGGCCTAAAGTTAAACGCGCATGGGTGGTGCAGGGAGGATCCCCTGCGTCTATTGGCGCACGGATCGGTGACGGCAGGACGCCGAAGCTCGATCGTAGCCGGGCTGTGGTTCTTCGCCTGGCTCGTTCCCGCGTTCGCATTTACAGCCGGCCAGTCGAGCTGGGATCCTGTGCTGCTCGCGTCCCTGGCCGCGATCGCGATGGCCAGCTACTTCGGGGCGGTCGCTCTTAGGGTGGCCACCGCGCTCGACGGGGCGTTCATCGCGGCGCTAATGGCCGTCGTGCTGCTCGGCCCGCTGCCCGCCGCGTGCATCTGGGTCGCGACCGAGATCGGAGCATTCTTCGTCCAGCGGCGCCGGCTCGAGGCCTTCGTGGCCAACACCGCGTCGTTCTCGTCCGCGACCCTCGCCGCCGCGGCACTGCTGGCGGTGCTGGTGGGGACCCTGCCGATGGACGACGGGCTTGGCCTGGGCGGCTACATCGCAGTCGGCCTGGCCGGGATCGCGATGCTCGTGGAGAACTTCGTCGTCGGCGCAGTCCTGATCGACGTCCTGCGCGACCGCAGGCGACTTGTCCCGGTGATGCGGGCAGAGCTGCTCGGCACCGCGCCCGCGACGGGGGCGATGATCGGAATCGGAGTCCTCACTCTCTTCCTCTACGCGCAGATCGGCGTGCTCGCGCTGGCCCTGTTCGCCTTGATCGTGCTCGTCCCCCAGCTGATGCTGCCGGGCCTCCTGCGGCGAAAGCCGGTGGCAGAGCTCTATCACACGCAAGCGGTCTCTCTATACGCTCAGGCGATCGGCCAGCAGCTCGGCCTTCCGCGCAGCGACCGGCTGGTGCTCAAGGACGCCGCGTCTTTCATGCGCGAGTGCCCCACCCGGCATCTCAGCAACACGACGGACGCCCACATCCACACTCTGGTCGAGGCAGTGCTCTACCACGGCGAGAGCTGGGACGGCATGGGCGGTGACCCCGGGGCGGTCGGCGGGGAGATGATTCCGATGCTCTCTCGCGTGCTCGCGGTCGGCGACGCTTGGGCCGGTCTCACGGCGAAGGGATCGCCCGAGCTCGGGCACTACCAGGCGCTGCACCAGCTCGAGTCGCGCTCGGGACTGCATTTCGACCCGAGCGTCGTCTCAGCGGTGCGCAAGGTGATCGAGCACGATCAGCTCGCGCTCGACGAGCACGACGCCTACCAGCCGAGCCCGCGCCTTGCCGGCGTTCGGCGTCTCGCACGCCGCGCCGGCGGGATCCTCGGCGAGCCGCTCGTCGCTTAGCGCCCATTGGGCTCTTAGCGCCCGAACGTACCCGTCAGGACGCCGCGCGCGAGCGCGAGCTTCTTGATCTCGGCGCGCACGTCGTCGGGCGATGCGCCCCGCTTCAGCTTGGGAACTGAGCGCAGCGCGTAGATGACGAACACATAGCGGTGTGCCTTGTCGCCCTTCGGCGGGCAGGGCCCGCGATAGAAGCTCTTGCCGTAACTGTTCTTTCCTTCCACCGCGCGCACGGGGGCCTGTCCCTCGGGAAGGTCCCGCTGCTCCGTCAGCGGTGCGTACCAGGTCCAGTGCACGAACGTGCCGCCTGAAGCATCGGGATCCTCCATCAGCAGCGCAATCGCCTTTGTCTCTTTCGGCAGGCGGCGCCAGCTGAGCGGCGGCGACAGGTCAGCGCCGTCGCAGGCGTAGAGAAGCGGGATTGCGCCACCCTCCTCGAAGGCGGAGCTCGTCAACTCGATGCCTTCCGGCGCAGCGGGCGGCGGGCCCTTCACCTTGTTGTCGTCGCCTCCGCAGGCGGCGAGCGCGATCGCCGTGGCGACCGCCGGCGCGATGACGCGGCCCAATGCTGTTCGCAGGCGTCTGGGCACGGCGCCGCAGGATACAGGCGCAACGGGCCTCCCAAGAGGCCCCCTACCGGCGAGCCGCCGACCGCTCTTCGCTAGCTTGATTCGTGTTCACGTCTGGGTGCGCACTTGATTACGGGGAAGCCGACAAGAGCCGCCCTGCTCGCGTGCACGTTCGCGTGCGCTGCGGCGGGGCTCCTGCTGACGGCTGCGCAGGACGCGCAGGCGCGCTTGGCCGTGGTCGCTACCGGCAAGGCGCGCGTGGCGGTCGTCGACCTGTCCAGCAAGAAGGTGGCACGCAGGGTCCACGTCGGCCTGCAGACTCGTGACGTCGCCCTCAGCTCCGACGGGCTCTTCGCTTACGTCGTGAGCGGCAAGGGCTCGGCCGGCCGCCTCGGCGTGATTGACCTCGTCACGCGTGCGGCGATCGCGCGCCTCCCGCTGCCCGCTCCGGCGCACGGGATCGCGCTCTCTTCCGACGGCACGCGCGCCTACGTGAGCGCAGGCGGGTCGCAGGGCCGCCTGATCGTCGTCGACCTCACCACCCGCACGATCGGCGCTCAGATCCCGACCCCGCCCCGGCCGGGCGCGCTTGCGATCTCGCCCGACGGCGCGCGCGCCTATGTCGCCTACGGCCGCCGCGGCCTCGCCGTCATCGACCTCGCGCAGAGCCGCACGCTCAAGCGCCTGCGCGTCGGACGCAAGCCGGTGGACATAGCCGCCTCGCCGAGCGGCCGGCGCGTGTACGTCGTCAACGAGCGCTCGAAGTCCCTTTCGTTCGTCGACGCCGACCAGCGGCGCGTCGAGCGCACCGTCCGGCTCCGTCTTCCGGTCGCCTCGATTGCACTCTCCCGTGACGGCGCACGCGGACTCGTCGGACCGGGCAAGCGCTCGCGCAAGGCGATCCTCGTCGACCTCGGTCGCGGCCGCATCATCAAGCGCATCTCGGCCGGGCGCGGGCCAGGCTACGTCGCTCTCTCCCCCACCGACGCACGCATCTTCACCGCCGTGCGCGGGGATGGGAGGATCACGTTCGCCAGCGGCTTCAGCTACCGCCGGCTGCCCGGACGCGTGCGCATCGGACGGCGTGTCGTAGCCATGGCCGTCCAGCCCGGCTACTCGCTGGTGATCGGAACGCCCGGGCCCGACGTGCTCAAGGGCGACCGCGGCGCCGACCTGGTGCGCGGACTGGCCGGCGACGACAACATGAACGGCTTCCGCGGCGATGACCTCCTGCAGGGCAGCGAAGGCAACGACACCGCGTCGGGTGGGATCGGCAACGACCAGCTGGACGGCGGCCCCGGCGACGACAGGCTGTTCGGCACCTTCGGCCGGGACAAGATCGCGGGCAGCGACGGCAACGACGTCATCGAAGGCGGCAACTCGAACGACGCCATCGACGGCGGGCTGGGCAACGATTCGATCGATCCCGGCGACGCCGATGACAGCGCCAACGGCGGCGGGGGCGACGATCGCATCATCGAGCGCGGGCTCGGGCGGGACCTCCTCGAAGGTGGCGACGGCAGTGACTACATCGACGGGAGCCGAGCCGGCGATCGCATCGGTGGCGGTCCCGGCGACGACACGCTGCTCGGCGGCGGCGGTGTCGACCGGCTCGACGCCGGCGACGGCAACGACACCCTTCAAGGCGGACGCGCAGGCGACCGCCTGCTCGGCTATGCCGGCAACGACCTCCTCCAGGGAGGCATGCACCGCGACCGCATCTTCGGCCACCAGGGCGACGACACGCTCGAGGGCGGCTCGAGCGACGACTACCTCAGTGCCTCGGACGGCGCCGACACGATCAAGGGCGGCACCGGCGAGGACGAGGTCGAGGCAGGCCGCGGTGACGACGTGGTCTACGTCGCCGACGGCGACGAGGACATCGTCAACTGCTCGTCCGGCGCGGACACGGTTTATGTCGAGGAGAACGCGCCCACGCGCGACGATCTGACCAGCTGCGAGGAGGTCGTGCCGGTGCCGCCCGAGCTGACCGACCCGAACGAGCAGGACGAGTCGGTGATCATCGGCGGCGAAGGCGACGACACGCTCGAGGGCACGCCCGGCCCGGACCTGATGCTGGGCGGCTTCGGCAACGACTCGCTGTTCGGGCTCGACGGCAACGACCACCTCGAAGGCGATCCGGGCAACGACCTGCTGGACGGCGGCAACGGCGACGACCGGCTCCAGGGCCGCAAGGGCGCCGACACGCTGCGCGGCGGCGAGGGCAACGACCACCTCGAGGGCAACTTCGACAACGATCGACTCGAAGGCGGCAACGGCAACGACTACCTCGAGGACAACCTCGGCGCCAACGTCTTCGTCGGCGGCGACGGCAACGACTACATCCAGGCCGCCACCAACGGGGTGCGCGACGAGATCGATTGCGGGCCCGGCAACGACCGCGCGGACGTCGATCCAACCGACTCCACCACCGGCTGCGAGACCGTGCGACGCTGAAAACGGCAGACGGGTGAGCCGTGCGTTGCGACCACACGACTTCCGTTTGGCCACGCTGCTAGCGTCGTAGGTACCCGTCGCCCATTGCGCCCCCCCTCCCGGGGCGGATTGCAACGCTCGGCGAACCTACCCTCCCTGGCTCGCCGGGCTCGGGCGGCGGGGCCCTTAGCTCTGAGCCGGCGCGGCCCCGAAGAACTCGAGCGCGCGCTCGTTCACCAGCTCGGGCTTCTCCTCGGCAATGAAGTGGCCGGTGTCTGGCACTAGCTCGATCGTGAGATCGTCCGCGTGCTGCTCGTATCCGCGCAGGAAAGCGGTCGAGATCGCGAAGTCCTCGGTGCCGAACAGGAGCAGGGTCGGGGTGACGAGGCGGCGGTCGTTGTAGCGGCCGCGCACGAGTGACGGGAACTCGCGCGTCGTGAACGTGCGGTAGAGGTGAACGGTGGCTTCCGCGCGCGCGGGTTCGCGCAGGACCTCGGTGAAGGCGGCGAGGTCGTCGTCCGACCAGGCCCCGGAACGCTTGCTGGTGCCGCGGATGATGTACTCGACGAACCCGGGCCGGTTGCGAAGGGTCCACGCGCCAAGGCCTGGGGTCGAGATGAGCCACTGGTACCAGAAGCGGTAGGTGGCGCCGACCGTGCGCAGGTCGGTCTTCGGCCACGGCGGCGGGATGTTGAGCGCCAGGTACTTCGACACCTGCTCGGGGTGGAAGAGGCAGAGGAGGAACCCGATCCACCCGCCCCAGTCGTGTCCCATCAGCCGCACCCGCTCGAGCTCGAGCACTGCGATCAGTTTCGAGATGTCCGCCGCCAATGTCTCCTTGTCGTAGAGACCGGGCGGCGCGTCCGACCAGCCGAAGCCGCGCAGGTCCGGGCAGATGACGTGGAAGTGCTCGGCGAGAACCGGGATCTGGTAGCGCCACTCGTACCAGTGCTGCGGCCAGCCGTGGAGGAGGACGAGCGGCTCGCCGGAGCCGGCCTCGGCCACGTGCATGCGCAGGCCGTCGACGTCCACGTAGCGGTGGCTGACTCCCTCGACGGCGGGAAATGGACGGGTTACAGGCGTAGCAACGGCCACCGCCGCAGCCTACCTACTAACCTGCGGCGCGTGCCGATCCTCTCCGATCAGGTCAGCCGCTACCTGCACGACCTGCGGCCCGAGCGTTCCGCGGTCATGCGCGAGATGGAGGCGCACGCCGAGCGCGACCGCATCCCGATCGTGCACTGGGAGACAGGGCGGTTCCTGGCAGTGCTGGTGCGCGCGCTCGATCCCGCGCGAGTGCTCGAGGTCGGCACCGCGATCGGATACTCGACCCTGCACATGGCGGAGGTGATCGGGCGCGGCAAGATCGTCACGATCGAGCGCGACCCCGAAC
Organism: uncultured Solirubrobacterales bacterium; assembly: GCA_963716195.1. Lineage (GTDB taxonomy): Bacteria > Actinomycetota > Thermoleophilia > Solirubrobacterales > JBBDJG01 > JBBQNR01. The sequence goes on along the minus strand of OY970293.1, from coordinate 3,540,655 downwards.
GAGTCGGGCAAGCGCGCGACTACCTCGAGCGCGCCGGAGCCGACGACCGGGTCGAGATCGTCGAGGGCGACGCGCTGGAGGTCATCGATGAGCTGGAAGGGCCGTTCGACCTCCTCTTCCTGGACGCGACGAAGGGCGAGTACGCCGAGTACCTGCGCAAAGCCGAGCCCATGGCGTCCGAGCGCGCGGTGCTCGTGATCGACAACGTCCTGATGTCGGGCTCGGTCGCCTTCGCCGACGAGGTCGAGGTACCCGACGACTTCGGCAGCTGGTGGTCACCGGAGCAGCGGCGCGGCATCCGCACCCTCAGCTCCGAACTGCTCAATTCAGAGCACTGGCTCGGCTGCGTGCTGCCGATCGGCGACGGCGTCGCCTTCGCGGCCCGCCGCTAGATGACATCTAGTCGCCGGCGAGAGCGCCCGCGATCAGCTCGTGCAGGTGGCCCTTGGCCCGCAGCATCCTGACGGGCGGGTACTCCGTCTCGTACACGTGCAGCTCGACCTGCGGGAGCGCGCCCAGGCGCTCCGCGTGCACTGACTCGAGCTCGCGCTTGCGCGAGTAGTAGATGTTCGCGGGCGTCCCCGCCCCGTCCTCGCCCAGCATCGTCAGCAGGTCGGCGTAGCGCGAGTCGAGAGCGCCCGAGCTGTGGAGGGCGTCGAGGTCCCCCTCCCAGCGGTCGTCTCCATGCCGGTGCCGCAGGTCCCGGTCGATGAATGTCTGCGGGCTGAACGCGTGGATCTCCGTGACCGGCACGATCGTGCCGAACAGCAGCGCCGCGTAGCCGCCGGACGAGTTCCCGATCGCGACCGTCCGCTCCACTCCGCTATCGGCGATCAGCGCCCGCAGGTGCTCGGCGACCTCGTCGATGTTCGCGCCCGCTTCACCGGCGCCACGGTGATACCAGGAGCGGTGGAAGTCGCGCACGAACACCTTCTTCGCGTCGAACGGCGACATCGAGCGGGCGAACTCGAAGAAAGGGATTGCCATCGCGTTCCTCGCCAGCCCGGCAAACGCGATCAGCATCACGGGCGAGTCCGAAGACAAATCGCAGATGAGCTCCTTCTCGTGCGAGTCCACGCTCACGCGTGGAATCTACCCGCGAGCCCCTCAGCCGGCGACCGCGTGCCCACTGGGCACCGGCGCCAACCGGCCCGGGCGCCTGCGGTCGCCGACCCGTAGCCCGCTGGCGCGCACAAGCTCGACGAGGGGGAGCGCCAACGCCGGGTCGAGCTGGCTGCCGGCGACGGCCTCGATCTCGTCTGCTGCATCCGGGAGCGACACGGCGGAGCGATAAGGGCGATCGGTCGTGATGGCCTCCAGCACGTCCGCCGCGTGCAGGAGCCGGCTCTCGTACGGGATCTCTTCACCGCTGAGGCCGTCGGGGTACCCGTCTCCGTCGAAGCGCTCGTGCAGGTGGTAGACCCAGCACGCGATCTCTGTCATGCCGGCGCTCTCGAGGATGCTCGCGCCGATCATGGAGTGACGGCGCACCTCGTCCCACTCCTCCGCGGTCAGCGGCTCGCGCTTGTACAGCACCGCGTCGCAGATGCCGATCTTGCCGATGTCGTGCAGCAGTGCGGCCGTCCTGATGGCGCCCACGCGCTCGCCGCTCAGACCGAGCTCGGATGCGAGCAACGCCGCGTACAGCGCGGTGCGCTGACAATGCAGGTAGGTGGCGGCGTCCCTTGCCAGGATCGCCTCGGCGAGCGCGTACTCGGGTCCCATAGGGCGACAGGTTCTGCGCGCCCCCGCCGTAGTCCTTTTGCTCCCCGGCTATTGGGCGCCGGGTCCCGCGACGGCCGTGCTCAGGCCAGGCTGTAGATCTCTCCGAACTTCGCCTGCAGATAGGAAACGTACGGAGCGACGTCGATCGGGCCGCCGGTCACGCGCTCGACCAGCTCCGGAGCCGTGAATTTGCGCCCGTGGATGTGGACGTTGTCGCGCAGCCAGTCACGCAGCGGGCCGAAGTCGCCGCGCGCGATCTGCTCGTCGAGTTCGGGCAGCTCCGCGCGCAGCGTGCGCAGGAGCTGGCCCGCGATCACGTTGCCGAGCGAGTAGGTCGGGAAGTAGCCGAACGCCCCCTCCGACCAGTGCACGTCCTGGAGGATGCCGTCGGCATCGTTGGGGACTTCGATGCCGAGATAGTTGCCGACGCGCTCGTTCCAGGCGGCCGGCAGATCGCGCAGCGCCAGGTTGCCCTCGATGATCTCCAGCTCGAGCTCGAAGCGCATGATGATGTGCAGGTCGTAGGTGAGCTCGTCGGCGGAGGTGCGGATCAGCGAGCGCTCGACGCGGTTGACCGCGCGGTGGAAGCCCTCGGCGCCGACGCCGGCCAGCTGGTCCGGGAAGATCGCCTCGACCAGCGGGTAGAAACGGCGCCAGAACGGCAGGCTGCGCGCGATCGCGTTCTCCCACATGCGGCTCTGCGACTCGTGCACGCCGAGCGATGCCGGGCGGCAAAGGGGCGAGCGCTCGAGCTCCGGATTCATGCCGGCCTCGTACAGCCCATGCCCGAACTCGTGCAGCGCGCTGAACAGCCCGTTCGCGAGATCGCCTTCGTCGTAGCGGGTCGTCAGGCGGACGTCGGTGGTGGAGAAAGCATCCGCGAACGGATGCACGGTGGTGTCGAGCCGCCAGCAGTCGGCGTCGAGCGGATGCTCGCGCAGGATCGCTGTGATCAGCTCGCGCTGCTGATCCACGGGGAAGTGACCGCGCAGGCAGGAGTCGTCGATGGCGCCGTCATGACCGGTGACCTCGGACACGAGCGGTAGGAGGGCGGTCTTCAGATCTCCCAGCAGGCGCTCCATCTGAGCGGTCGTCATGCCGGGCTCGTAGATGTCGAGCAGCGCGTCGTATGGACGCGCGACGTCGAAGCACTCGATGTAGCGCCGCTTCAGCGCGACGATGTCCTCCAGGTGCGGCAGCAGGATGCTGAAGTCCGAGCGCCGGCGGGCCTCCTCCCAGGCGTGCTCGGATACCGCAGCGGCACGGGTGAGCTGTCCCAGCAGCCCGGCGGGCACGCGCTTGGCCTTCTCGTAGTCGCGCCGCGCGACGCGGATCAGGGCCGCGTCGTCGGAATCAGGCGGCAGCGAGCGCTCGTAGGGGCGCACCTGCTCGAGCAGGCGGGCGATCTCCTCGGAGACGAAGCGCTCGTGGCGGGCGCGCTCGATCGATGCCACCTGCTCGATCCGGGCGGTGGCGCCGCGCGGCGGCATCATCGTCCACTGGTCCCATTCGAGCACCGCCTGGGCGCGGTCGAGGTCGTGAATCTTCTCCAGGCGCAGCTTCAGCTCGATGAACGGCGCTAACCCCACGGCGAGACGATAACCGGGCCAGTGGACCGCGTGGGGCGCGGTGGTCAACGGATAGCCGGTGTGAAATGGTGGAGTCTTGCGACTCGTCACCTACCACGACAGCGCCCGCACTCTCCGGGTCGGCGAACTCGAGGCCGAGCAGGTGTACGAGCTGGCGGCCGGATCGATGATCGAGTGGCTGTCCGGCGAGGGTCGCGAGCGCACGGGCACCGAGCAGCCTCTGCACGACGTCGGCCTGACGGCACCGGTCCCCGAGCCGCCCAGCGTGCGTGACTTCTTCGCCTATGAGGAGCACGTGGCGGCCGGCTGGCGCCTGCGCGGCGAGGACATTCCGCCGTTCTGGTACGAGGCGCCCACCTTCTACTTCACGAACCCGGCCTCGATCCACGGTCCGGGCGACGAGGTCGCGCGCCCGGAGGGATGCAACATGCTCGACTTCGAGCTCGAGATCGCGGCGGTCGTCGACGAGCGCGGTGAGATCGCCGGCTTCACCCTCATGAACGACTGGAGCGCGCGCGACTTCCAGATCAAGGAGATGACGGTCGGGCTAGGCCCGCACAAGGGCAAGGACTTCGCCACCAGCCTCGGTCCGGTGCTCGTGTCCCCGGACGAGCTGCCCTACGACGGCTCGCGGCTGCAGCTCGAGGCGAGCGTGAGCGTCAACGGCGAGGTCGTGACCACGAGCGACGCGAGCGCCCAGCACTTCTCGTGGCCGGCGATCGTGGAGCAGGCCGCGCGCAACACCCACCTGCGGGCAGGCGACGTGCTGGGCTCCGGCACGCTCGGCCGCGGCTGCCTGCTCGAGCTCGGCCCGCTCGACGGCGAGCGCTGGATCGAGCCCGGCGACATCGTCGCGCTCGAAGCCCCGGGCATCGGGATCCTGGCGACGCCGGTCGTGTGAGTTTGGCTGCAATACCGCGACCACGTTAGGGTTTTCCCTGGAAATCGACACCTCCTCCGGGGAGGATGCCGTCCGGCAGGGGACGCATTTGGGAGGCAGCATGATCAGCACTGAAATCTCGTCTGGGCCGATCGGAGGCTCTGTGCCTGTCGACGCCTCGACGGGGCCAGGCAACGGCGAGCTCGAGGACCGCACTAAGCAGCCGCTCGATACCGTCACGCGGCTCCTCGTCTGGACCGGCCTCGCCGCCGCGGGAGGCATCTTCTGGCTCGGCGTCTGGAAGGCGATAGAGCTCATCACCTGATCCGCCGGCCTCGGCGTTTTGGCGCCGCTCACCGGTGGCCTAGAGTACGGACGTGGAGATGAAGTTCGGCATCGCCATGTTCATGACCGACTACGCCGAGGATCCGGGGACGATCGCGCGTGCGGTCGAGGAGCGCGGTTTCGAGTCGCTCTTCTTCCCCGAGCACACGCACATCCCCGCGAGCCGCGCCACCCCCTACCCGGCAGGCGGCGAGCTGCCGAAGGAGTACAGCCACACGCTCGACCCGTTCGTGGCGTTGACCGCGGCGGCGAGCGCGACCGAGCGGCTGAACGTCGCCACCGGCGTCTGTCTCGTGATCGAGCGCGACCCGATCGTGACCGCGAAGGAGGTCGCGAGCATCGACCACGTCTCGGGCGGCCGCTTCCTGTTCGGCGTCGGCGCCGGCTGGAACCGCGAGGAGATGGAGAACCACGGCACGGACCCGAAGCAACGGTTCGCCATCATGCGCGAGCGCGTCGAGGCGATGAAGGCGATCTGGATGGAGGACGAGGCCTCCTACAGCGGCCGACACGTCAACTTCGATCGCGTCTGGTCATGGCCCAAGCCTCTGCAGAAGCCGCACCCGCCGGTGATGGTCGGCGGTATCGGGCCGAAGGTGCTCGAGCGCGTAGTCACGTTCGGCGACGAGTGGCTGCCGAACCGGTTTCCCGACGAGCAGAGTTTCGTCGCGCGCGTGCGCGAGCTGCAGGAGCTCGCGAGCGCTGCCGGCCGCGACCCGATCCCCGTGACGTTGATGGGACCGCCGCGCGACGTCGAGATCGTGCAGAGGCTCGCCGCCGAGGGCGTGCACCGTATCGTCTGGTGGATGCCACCGGCGCCGCTCGGGGAGGTCGAGCGAAAGCTCGATCAGCGCGTCGAGTTCATGGAGCAGCTGGCGGGCGTCGTAGGGTAGGCGGGCAGATGGCGAAGAACTACGACTGCCTCAACTGCCCGGCCTACTGCTGCACGTACCAGTCGATCCCTGTCACGAAGGGCGACCTGAAGAGGTTGGCGCGCCGTTTCGAAATCACCCCCGAGCAGGCCGAGCGCCGCTTCACCAAGAAGTCCGCCGAGGGACAGCGCATCATGCGCCACCGCAAGGACCACATCTACCCGACCGCGTGCAGGTTCCTCGATCCCGACGACCGCTCGTGCACCGTCTACGAGCACCGCCCCTCGATCTGCCGTGCGTTCCCGTCCACGAAGAGGTGCGGCTACTGGGACTTCATGATGTGGGAGCGCGAAAACCAGGGCGACGACGAGTTCATCCCGGTTTCGTCGTAGGCGACGCGCCCGCCGTCACATTTGACCCGCCCGCAAACGCCGTGGGCCGGATCCTCCTGGATATAGCGGGAGGATCCGGCCCACAGCTTTCAGTCGCGGGCGGGGAGCACCGCCTGCGTCTGCGTGACCTGGGCGACCAGGCGCTCGTCGTCGTCGCGCAGCTCGGTCTGAACGACGATCACGGTCCGTCCCGCGTGCAGGGGACGGGCGACCCCGGTCACTTCGCCCTCTCGCACGGCGCGCATGAACGATGTGTTGGACGAGACGGTCGTGGTCTGCGCTCCCTCAGGCAGGTTCAGGAACGCGCACACCGCGCCGAGCGTGTCCGCGAGCCCCATCAGCGCACCACCGTGCATCACGTCGCCGGTCGTGCAGAGGTCAGGCGACCACGCAAGCCGGCCGCGCACCTCGCCGGCCTCGGCTGCGTCAAGCTCGATTCCAAGCTTGACCGCGAACGGCATCAGGCGGACGAAGGCGTCGAGCTCCGCCACTAGAGGTTTGATGTGGGTTGGCCGTGCGCGCGGGGGCGCGTGGGACCGAGCTGGGCGTGGTCGGCGGGCGAAGCCCATGCCGGTGGGCATGGGCAAGTCCCGACGGGCGCGATCCAGCGAAGGTATCCGCGTGTCATCCGCGCGTGCGGGGAACCCACATCAGGCCTCTACAGGTCGACCCGCGGGTAGTAGTTCTCCGCTCCGATCTCCCGCACGTCCTTCAGCCAGTCCCCCTCGTACTGATCGCTCGGTCCCTGCAGCACCGGGTCGACGAACTCCCAGGCTTGGCGTTTGTAGGTCCAGTTGTCCGGCTGCAGACGGTGCGCCTCGCGGAACCAGCGCACGGCATCGTCCGGATGGCCCGCGCGATGCAGGTGCTGTCCGAGCTCGAAGCTGGCGGCCGCCTGCGACACCTCGGGTGGGCGCGGCGCCGAGCGCTGCACGACCTCGTCGGGATCGAGCGCGAACTCGCTCGCAGCTCCCTTCTCGGCCCAGTCGCGCACCGCTGCAAGGTAGCGGGGCGGATCGATCTGCATCTTCGCGCTCTCCTTCAGCATCTCCATCAGTCGCGGCGGCATGTCAGGGGGAAGCTTCAGATCGAGAAACCCGATCCGCCCCGGGAAGGCGGGCTCCGGCGGGCGCACGATCACGCCCTGCTCGTCGATCCACACCCCGGTCGGGACGTTGACGACGCCGAGCAGCTCGTCGAGCAGGTGCGCCTCGTCGATCAGTGCCGGGTGCTGGGACTTCGCCATATCGATCCACGGTCCGGCGGCCTCCGCCCCGCCCGTGTCGAGTGCGACGGTCACGATCTCGACGCCGGGATGGAGCTCCTCTCGCACCTCCTGCCACACGGGCAGGTCGAATCTGCATCCTCACCAGGAGGCCCAGCAGACGAGCAGCACCTTCGTCCCGCGCAACGACTGCAGCGAGAACTGATTTCCCTGCCGGTCGGGCAGCGTGACGTCGGGCACGTCCGCGGAGTCGAGCGCGCGGCCGCCCGACTCGGGCCCGAGCGCCCACAGCCGGTGCTCCTCGTCGTGCACGAGCGCCATGCCGAGCCGCGCCGCCAGCATCCGTGCGTCGACGACGCCCACGGGCTTGTCCGGGAGAGGCACGCAGCGGTTCGCCTTGCACGCTCCCTCGGGCCTGAGCTCCCATCCGGTGCGCCGCGCCAACTCGCCGGCGTCGACTTCGAGCCGCTCGAGGATCATGGTGGCAACCGTACCGGAGTGGCGATGGCTACCGGAAGTGCGCGGGCAAACCGAATGGAGCTTGCACGCGCTCCGGCATCACGAAGCCGGCGAGCTCGCTGATGCGGTCGCCCCTGAGCGTAAGCACCTGGAGCGCGTGCAGCTGGTAGCGCTCGTTCTCGTCGCTCCAGCCGTACGCGCCGAACGCCAGCTGCCCGCTCGCGCGACGGGGGATCAGGCGTACGTTGCGCTGGCGCTCCTCGAAGCGCGACCGTTCCGGCGCCCACCGCTTGCCGAACAACCATTTGCTCAGAAGCACCTGGACCGCGTCGCGGCCGTGGAACCAGGTCGCCATCGGCGGCATCGCGACCGTCACGTCGTCGACCAGCATCGACATGATCGTGTCGACGTCCCCCGCTTCCCAGGCGCGCTGGTAGTTCTCGACGAGAGACTGCAGCCGCGCGTCGCCGAGCGACCGCAGAGTAGCCTGCTGGCTCTGCTCGGGCAGTCGCTCGTCCACCGCCGCGCGGGCGCGCTGCAAAGAGCTGTTCACCGAAGCGACGGTCGTGTCGAGCGCTTCCGCCACCTCCTTGGCCGAGAAGCCGAGCACCTCACGCAAGATCAAGACTGCCCGCTGCTGCGCCGGCAGATGCTGCAGCGCCGCAACGAAGGCGAGCTCCACGCTCTCGCGCTGCTCATACCTGGCCTCGGGGCCGGCCAGACCGTCATCGATCCCGTGCAGCTCGTCCGGGTAGGGCTCGACCCACACCGACTCGACCAGCGGCTCGCCGGGGCCGTCGTGGGGATCGGTGGGCGGGCCGTAGTCGATCGGCAGCACTCGCTTGGGCCGGCGGGCGATTGCGTCGAGGCACGTGTTTGTGGCGATCTTGTAGAGCCACGAGCGCAGCGCGCTGCGGCCCTCGAAGCGCGCGAGCCCGCGCCAGGCGCGCAGCAGCGTTTCCTGGAAGGCATCCTCGGCGTCGTGGACCGAGCCGAGCATCCGGTAGCAGTGGGCGTGAAGCTCGTCGCGATGCGGCTCGACCAAGCGGCGGAAGGCGTCCTCGTTGCCCCCGCGCGCCGCTTCGATCAGCCAATCCCCGGGCAGAGTCGAATGAATGCTCATCGCACCGCCTTCGACTGCCAGAACGCGACCTCACCGCCGGCCGGGTCGGCGACCACGCTGCGCCAGCCGGCCGGGCCTTCTCGCGGCTCGAGCAGCACTGCGGCGCCGAGCTCACGCGCACGCTCGGTCACCGCGTGGATGGCCTCGACTTCGACGTAGGGGATCCAGCCGGGTTGGCGCGCCTGGCACTCGACGACCCCGCCGCCGAGCCCTCCTTCGAGCTCCATCGCGAGATAGGACCCGGCGCTCGACTCGACGGTCTCGAAACGAGAGCCGAGCAGGCGGGCGTAGAAGGCGCATGCGCGCGGAAGGTCGCGCGTGTGCAGTTCGAGGTGAACGACGTGGACCACTCACTTAATTAGACCGCAGCGGGACCGCAAACTCATCGCGCTGCGCGGCACCGATTAGTTCTTTGTACGACGGCCGTCTAACCCATTAGACGACCAAGGAGGACACGATGACCGCCAGCGGCATGACTTCGAAGCAGGGATGGGTGCTCGCGCTCACCTCGATCGCATCGCTGATGGTCGCCCTCGACACGCTCGTCGTCTCGACAGCGCTGAGCACGATCAAGCTGGACCTCGGCGCCTCGATCGAGCAGCTCGAGTGGACCGTCAACGCCTACAACCTGAGCTTCGCGGTGCTGCTGATGACGGGCGCCGCGCTTGGCGATCGCTTCGGACGGTTGCGCATGTTTGGCGTTGGTCTGGCGATCTTTTCGGCCGCGTCAGCGGCATGCGCCCTTGCTCCCGACGTCGGCTGGCTGATCGCCGCACGCGCTGTCCAGGGAGTCGGCGCCGCTCTGGTGATGCCGCTCGGCCTCGCTCTGCTGAGCTCGGCGTTTCCGGGCGACGCCCGCGCGAAGGCGCTCGGCGTCTACTTCGGCGTTACCGGGCTCGCGGTCGCCGGCGGCCCCGTCGTCGGCGGCGCGATCGCCGACGGCTTGGCGTGGCAGTGGATCTTCTGGCTGAACGTCCCGATCGGGCTGCTTCTGATCCCGCCTTCGCTCAAGCGGATGCAGGAGAGCTTCGGCGCCGACACCCGTCTCGACTTCGGCGGGCTGGCCCTCGTCACCGGCGCCGCGTTCGGCGTGGTCTGGGGACTGGTGCGGGGGAACTCCGCGGGCTGGGGCAGCCTCGAGGTCGTTTCTGCGCTGGCGCTTGGCGCACTGCTGGCGATCGCGTTCGTCGGGTGGGAGCTGCGCACGCGCGAGCCGATGCTGCCGATGCGGTTTTTCCGTTCGCGCTCGTTCTCGGTCGGAAATGCCGCGATCTTCTTGACCCTCGCCTCGCTCTTCGCCGCTGTCTTCTTTCTTGCGCAGTTCCTGCAGACGGGCCTTGGCTACTCGCCGCTCGGCGCGGGGCTGCGTCTGATTCCGTGGACGATCACGCTGTTCCTGGTGGCGCCGGTCGCGGGCGCACTGGTCGAGCGAATCGGCGAGCGCCCGTTCCTGGTCGGCGGTCTGCTGCTGCAGTCGATCGGAATGGCCTGGATCGCGCTGATCGCCTCGCCGGACATGGCCTATGCCGAGATGATCCCGCCGATGATGGTGGCCGGCTGCGGCGTGTCGATGGTGTTCCCGGCCGCGCAGAACTCCGTCGTCGGCGCCGTCCCGCCGGAAGCGGTCGGCAAGGCTGCGGGCACCAACAGCATGATGCGCGAGCTCGGCGGCGTGTTCGGGATCGCGATCGCGGTGGCGGTGTTCGCGGGCGCCGGCAGCTACGGCTCGGCGGAGGCGTTCAGCGACGGCTTCGTCGCGGCGATCGGCGCGTCGTCCGCCCTGGCTCTGCTCGGAGCGCTCATCGCAACGGCGCTGCCCGGGCGAGAGCTGCAACCATCGCCGGCGACAAGCTAACCGAGGAGGATCGCGATGGCGGAGTTCCCGGCCCCGAAGAAGGGCATCCTGCTCACGCACTTCGTCGTGTCAAGTGACGTCGACCGTTCGCGTCGCTTCTACACCGACGTGCTGGGTGGCGAGACCGTGCGCGAGGGAGAGCCTTCGATGGTCGCGCTCGCGAACAGCTGGATCATCATCAACGTCGGCGGCGGACCGACCGACGACAAGCCGACGGTCACATTGGAGACGCCGCCCGACCCCGACCGCACGAGCAGCTTCCTCAACATCCGCGTGGCCGACGTCCAGGCCATATACGAGGAGTGGAGCGCCCGCGGCGCCGAGTTCCTGACGCCGCCCAAAGACCACGGCCGCGAGATCCGCTGCTACCTGCGCGACCCCGACGGCCACCTGATCGAGATCGGCCAGCCGACGGGGATCCTGCAGGGGCCGTCCGGTTAGCGGTGCGGTTCAGAGGTCCACGATCACCTTGAAGCCGCCCCAGAACATGCGCTGACCGTCAAAGGGCATGTCCTTGGGGTCCATGCCGGTCACCCGCGGGTCCTTCATCACCTTGGCGTTCACGCTGTCGCGCTGCGCGCGCGAGCGGTAGACGATCCACGAGAAGATGACGGTCTCGTTGCGCTTGAGCTTCACGGCTTGCGGGAACGAGGTCACCTTGCCCGGCTTCACGTCGTCGGCAACGCATTCACGGTATTCCAGCGCGCCGTACTCCTTCCACACCTTGCCTGCCTTGCGCGCCATGCGGCGGTACTCGTCGACCTTGTCTTCGGGACCGCGGCGACGAATCCATCGACGTAGGCCATGTTCTCTCCCTTCGTCCGAAACGGCCGGTGGCCGCCCATTGTCGGGCGGCCACCTTGGTGCGTCAACCGATTGCTTGCGGACTAGCCGTCGTGACCGTGGCCGTGATGCTTCTTGTGGCCGCCGTGATGCTTCTTGTGGCCGCCGTGATGCTTCTTGTGGCCACCGTGATGCTTCTTGTGGCCGCCGTGGCGCTTGTGGTCTCCACGGTCGTGGTCGTCGTCATCGCCGTGACCGTTGCCACCTGTGCCAGGGTCTATCCGGAGCACTTCGCCGCCTCCGGCGCTGGTGGACTTGTTGGTCACGTACAGGGCGCCGTCGCTACCGGCGACGATGCCGCCCGGCTCGGTGAGCGTCCCCGGCGGGAGCTGGAGCTGCGTCTTGTTGCCGTTACGGTCGACCGAGTAGATCGCGCCGTCCGAGCTCGGGCCGATCGGCGTGAGCAGGCTGTCGTGGTCGATCTCGAGCACCCACAGCTTGCCATTGCGGTCGAACGTGAGGTCCATCAGGTTCGTGAACCCACTCGCGAACACCTCGGCATCGCCCGTGTCGCGATCCACCTCGTAGACGTTCGCCGCGCCCACGGGGAACGGGAAGCCCGTCAGCTGGGTCATGTAGTAGTCGCCGTCCGGGCCCTTGACCACTCCGGTCGGCACTGACTGCATCGGGATCGTCCCGCCCGGCGTGAACGGGTCCGGGACGGTACGGTTGGCGAACACACTCAGGACCTGGACGCCGCCGTGCTTCTTCGCCTTCAGCAAGGTGTTGCCGCCGGCATCGGCGATGATCAGACGTCGATTGTCGGCCAGCACGTCGACCGCGTTGCTGTCGATCGCCGGATTGGCGACCTGAGCGTCGGGATTGTGGTCGCGCTCGAAGTCCCAGACGTCCACGAGCTTCTTGAAGTCGCCGTTCTGCTTCACGCCCAGTACGCGGCCGAAGAGGTCCGCGGCCGGGTTCTGCGCTTCGAGCTCGTCGCGGTTTGCCTCGGTCGGCCCACCGTTGGTGACGAACACCTTGCCGTGCTTCACGTAGATGCCGTGCGGGCCGATCGCGCCGGCGCCTGTGTCCTTTGCGGCGAGCGAGGCAAGTCCTTCGACGAGCCGACGCTGCCCGTTGCGATCGATCACCGTGACGGCGCCCGAGGCACCGACGCAGACGATGCCGCCTTCCTCCGGGCTGCCGAAGCACGGTCCGGAGCCGCCGCGGCCGGACTCGGCCACGTAGAGGGCATGGTCTCCGACCGCGATGTGTCGGGGGTTGTCGAGGCCGCCGGCGATCTTCTCTACCTGGGCGGCGCTTGCGGGCGCGGCGAACGCGAGCAGAGAGCCCGCGGCCAGCGCCAAGATCCTTCGAGCAGACATATACCTCCTCCTTCCGTTTGGGAGGGCATGTGATGGTTGCGAATCGCTGTGAGCGTCCCCGGGCACCCGGCCCGCTAAACGTCCACGGCGGCGGACTGTAACCGGTTCAGCGGGACAGCGCGTCGGCTGCGCGCTCGATCCGCTCCCGCTCGCGCAGTGGCGCGAGCCAGCGCTCAGGGATCGCTTCGGCGCCGGTGCGGCTGCCGAGCAGAGCTCCGGTGACGGCGGCGTTCGTGTCGGTATCGCCGCCCAGGCTGATCGCCCACAGGACCGCCTGCTCGTAGTCGTCGAACTTCGTCAGCGCGTACAGCGCGACGCCGAGCGTGGCCCAGCAGGTACCGGCCTCCGGGCTGCCGGCGACCGTGTGAATCGGCTCCTCGTGGCGATCGCGCACAGCGCCGACGACCTGGGCCAGCCTGGGATGGTCGCCCACCTCGGCCTCGGCGGCCGCGACCGGATCGTCACCGGCGGCACTCGCCAGCAGAGCGGCGCACAGTGCGGCCGAGGCGCTCGCCGCCGCGGGGTCGTAATGCGTCAGGCGCGCATCCTCTCGCGCCGCGCCGGTGGCCTCGTCGACCGACGAGGCCGCGAGCGCAATCGGCGACACTCGCATCACGGTGCCGTTGCCGGCCGTGAGGCCCGAGTGCTCGTGGGCAGCCTTGGCCTTGGCGCGAGCGTCGCCCGCGTCGCGAGCTCCGTGGAGGGCGGCGCGCGTAATCGCGCCCATGCCCTTGGCATCCTCGCTGTTGGCCCAGGCTATGTAGCGGCGGGCGACGTCGTCGGTGTCGAGCAGACCGCGCTCGGCGATGCTCTCCGCCAGCAGCAGCGCCATCGCGGTGTCGTCGGTCCACTCGCCCGGCTCCCAGCCGTGCCCTCCCGCCATCTCGATCTCGTTTGCCTCGGCCGCGCGTTTGGCCTCAGTCGGAGCGGCGCGCTCGAACGGTGCGCCGAGCGCGTCCCCGACCGCGAGGCCGAGCAGGGAGCCGCGAATTTGCGATGCGTCGAGGAGGGGCGCCACCAGGGCGAGAACCTATCGCCTCGGCTAGGTAAACACTCGCAGCGGGGTGCAGCTGGCGAGCCGGTCGAAGTCCGCGTCCGCATGCAGGATTGGCGCTCCCGTCCGCACGCACGGCGCCGCGATCAGGCAATCGCCGATGTTGCGAATCGTGATGCCCGCGCGGCGAGCGGTCCGGTAGAGCTCAGCCGCGAGAGAGAAGTCCTCCAGCGATTCGAGCCGCAGGGCCGGGAACGCCCGCAGCTGCCGCTCGACCAGCGCCGCCTCGCGCTCGGACTCGAGGCCCTGGAGCAATTCGGTCAGGATCACGTCCGTGATGGCGACCGGAGCGCCGTCCTGGACCAACTCCATCGCCCTGGATGCAGCCGGGGAGTCGATGCCTCTCTGGATGTCGACCCAGACGCTCGTGTCTACGACGACCAAGTGCGGCCCCGGCGCATCTCGTTCAGATCCCCCGTCCAGTTCACGCTCTTCCAGAGGTCGAGGAACTCCAGGCGCTGGTAGCGGTCGACGAGCTCCCTCAGCGCGAGCTCCACCGTTTCGCGCTTGGTCGTCGTCCCGGCGAGCTTCATCGCCTCCTGCATCAGGTCGTCGTCGATCTCGATGTTGGTTCTCATACACACGAGCCTACACCCTGCCTGACCAAGTCATACACAAGGCTCCCCGCTCGTGACTTATATGCCTCGTCAGTTATATAATTCACCACCCCATGGCAGCGACCACCTTCGACGTCCTGGCCGAGCCGACCCGGCGCCGCATCCTCGACCTCCTGCGCGAGCGCGAGCGGCCCGTCGGCGAGCTCGTGAAGCGGCTGCGGTTGAGCCAGCCCGGGGTCTCGAAGCACCTGCGCGTGCTGCGCGAAGCCGGCCTCGTCGAGGTCCGCCGCGACGCGCAGCGGCGCTGGTACCAGCTCCGCGCCGAGCCGCTGGCGGAGGTCGATGCCTGGCTCACGCCCTACAGACAGCTGTGGGCGAACCGCCTCGACGCACTCGAACAGCACCTCGACAGAGAGGAGTGAGCATGTCCACCGACGCAACAGCCCAGCTTGGAACTGCAGAGAAGAGCGGCGACCGCTACGTGCTGCGCTTCGAGCGCCGGCTCTCGCACCCGATCGGGCGCGTGTGGGCGGCGCTCACCGACCCCGGCGAGATCGTCGGCTGGCTGGCGCAGGCGGACATCGACCTGCGCGAGGGCGGCGCGGTCGAGCTGCGCTGGCTGAACACCGACGACGAGGGCAACCAGGCCGTCATGCACGGGACGATCACGCGCCTCGAGCCGCCGCGCCTACTCGAGTACGACGGCGACATCCACGGCCTGCTGCGATGGGAGCTGCGCGAGGACGGCGATGGCACCGTGCTCGAGTTCACGAACATCACCCCCGCGCCGGACGAGTTCCTGCTCAAGGTGCTGGCGGGCTGGCACGTGCATCTGGAACACCTGGAGGACGCGCTCGAGGGCCGCCCGGTCGACTGGGCGACCTGGAACGACGGCGCCCCGCGCCGGCGCTGGCAGGAGCTGCACGATCTGTACGCGGCTCAGAGCCTCTGACGAAATGCCCGTGACGCCTGAGGCGGCGAGAATCGAGCCAGCCAAGGACGCAGGGAGGTCGCATACCCGTGCGGTATGCGACCGACCGAGGACGCAGGATGGCGACGATTCGCAGGCGCGTCAGGTGTTGCGGGTGTTTTGTTAGAGGTTCTAAGTACGCGGACTGAGGATCACAAGCGGGATCTGCCGCTTGGTGCGCCGCTGGTAGCCCTCGTACCCGCCGTAGAGCTCGACGATCCGCGGCCACAGCGCCTTGCGCTCCTGCGCGTTCGCGACGCGCGCGACCACGGCGACGCGGCGCGTGCCGATCTGCACGGTCGTGTTCGGGTTGGCGCGCAGGTTGTGGTACCAGGCGGGGTTGCGCTGCGCGCCGCCCTTGGAGGCGACGATCACGACATCGTCGCCGTCCTCCAGGTAGGCCAGCGGGCTCGTGCGCTTCTTGCCGCTCTTGGCACCGACGTGGTCGAGCAGGAGCATCGGCGGCACGCCCGGGACGCGCCGCCCGATCAGCCCCCCGCTCAGCCGGTAGGCGAGCGTGTGCACACGCGTCGCCTCGTTGAAGAAGCGCCAGAGCAGGTTCATGGCGACGGAGCCTACGTCAAGTCACTTGGCGTAGCGATCAGCGCCAAGGAAATGGAGCGAGACGTATGTCTCGTCGCCGACGACCCAGCTGTCGTGGCGGGGCGGAACGTGGAAGAGGTCACCCGGCTTCATCACGACCTCGGTGCCGTCGTCCATGCGCACCGCGGCCTGTCCGGATACGACCAGGCCGACGTGCTCGACCTCGCAGCTGTCCGTACCCGCGCTCGGCCCGACGTGCTCGGACCACTTCCACCCTGGCTCGTAGGCCGCCCGGCCGACGGTCATGCCGCCGATCTCGACCAGCTCGAAGCTGCCCTTCTCGAACTCCCGTCTCTCCGCCGGCGACTCGAAGCGCTCGATCCTGAGCTCGGCCACTGCGCCGGTCAGGCGGGCGCGGCCGTGAGCGCGGCGCGCTCCACCAGACGCTCGAGGTCGCGCACCAACCGGGCGAGGTCGTCGTACATCGGTCCCTCGCAGCTCGCGGCCTTGTAAGCCAGCACGAGGCTGCGGTAGTACCACAGCTGCGCCTTCGCGTTCTGCGCGCCGGTACTGAAGATGTTCCACAGGTACTCGCCGTTCGCACGGTAGTCGCGCACGATGCAGCGCAGGTTGTGGACCTTGTCGGCGACTGAGACGCGGTGGACGGCCGGCGAGCGTTCGTCGCGCAGCGTCGCGATGAAGCGCTCCTTGCGCCCCCGCCAGGGAGCCTTCTCTTGGTCGTCGGAGTCGCTGCACTTCTCGACGATGTAGGCGACGTCGTCGCCGTAGCGGCGGCGGATGTCCGCGAGCCGCTTCATCCCGCCCTGGTCCTCGACCGCGTCGTGCAGGAGCGCAGCGATCGCCTCGTCCTCGGAGCCGCCGTCCTCTATTACAAGGGCCGAGACGGCGAGCAGATGGGCGATGTAGGGAATCTCCCCGCCCTTGCGGGTCTGTCCAGCATGAATGCGCGCGGCGTAGCCGAGCGCGTCCTCATAGCGTGGGCCCAGATCTTTCACGCTCCCGCGGGAACCCTACTGCTAGACGCCCGATTTCGCCCGCCTAATCCGCGTCTGGTCGCGCAGTTACCGTGAAAGTCGTGGCGATGAGACCCCTGAGACAAGTCCACCACGGGATCCGCGGTATGCGGCTCGGCACGACCGTGGCACACGTGCACCTGCGCGAACGGCTGGCCGCGATCGTGCTTGTGACGCTCATCGTCGACCTCATCGGCAGCGCGATCGTGTTCATGTTCGAGCGCGACGCGACCGGAACGAAGATCACGACGATCGGCGATTCGCTCTTCTGGACGACCACTCAGCTGCTGACGGTGTCGTCGCAGCTACCGAACCCGATCTCGACCGGCGGCCGGATCACCGACGTGTTCCTCCAGATCTACGCGATCTCCGTGGTCGCGACGCTGGCAGGCTCGTTCGGCGCCTTCTTCAACAGGCGCAGCCTCGAGATGCATCCGCTCGGCGCGGAGCGCGATCAGCGCTAGTCGGGCACCTGGGCCGGCTGCAGCCGCAGCATCGCGATGCTGACAGCCAGCACCCAAAACATCAGGAACAGAAGCGGGATGAAGAAGACCGCGAACAGCAGCAACACCGCGGTCACGAACCCGAACCAGGCGATCCAGCGCGGAAGCGTCCCGGTGCGCATGATCAGGACGGATGTCGCGTCGATCATCGCGATCGCCGCGAACATCGCCGCGATCAACAGGATCGGATAGCCGAGCACCGGCAACAGCCGCGCGCCCTCGACGCTCACAAACTTGTTGTCGCCGAACGTGATGTCGGCGGCGACGGTCATGAAGATGGCGCCGGCCGTCATGACGAGCGCGGTGAAGACGAGGCCGCTCCCGAACGCAATCGCGGTCAGGCGGCCGGGAGCCCCCTCGGCCAAGAGCAGCCTGCTCCTCAGGCTGGCAAGGAACCATAGGAAGAAGACTCCGGAAAGGACAATCAGGTAGCTGCCGATGATGAGCTGCGCGCGGTCGCCACTGTCGTTGTAGTACTCGGCGATCTTCGCGGCAGAGTCGTCCGAGTCGGGAAAGTTCAGTCCGATGGAGACACCGGCGACGAACAGCACGACGAACACGATCCCGGCGATCGGCCCCCATCGTTCCCAGCCTGACTTGGACATCGCTCCTCCTCCGTCGGTGACGGGAAAACCGTAGGGTTGAGGCCCGACAGACCGGCGAGCCAGGGAGGTCAGGGTGGCGGACAACACCGAAAAGATCAGCGCCCTGCTACACGAGGCGGGCGAGACCCATCACGTCGTCTACCGGATCACCGAGGGCGACGACCCGGACTGGGCCTCCTGGTACGCGGACTGGCTCGTGTCCCACTCCGAGCTCCCCGGCCTGCTCCAGGTGCCGCCTGTGCGCAGCGAGCTCGTCTACATGCTGGTGCGGCTGGACAAGAAGTACACGATGGAGAGCCCCGACGAGAAGTGGGAGGACTACTACGCGCGGGGGCTGCTGGAGCACTTCAGGAAGGTGTGAATCGTCGCCGCGCTCGCGGCACCCAGCGCTTCAGTTCCTCCGCAGACCGTTGCCGTTGTCAGTCCCGGGATGTCGTCCCCCGATGAAATCGACGTAGATGACCCGGTCATCGGTCTGGCCCCTTTGAGCCTCGTGTTCGGGCTGCCTTAGCCGCGCACTGGGCACGTCGAGATACTCGAGCTCGTTTTGGATGGCCCAGACCTCCTCCATCCTCAGTTTGGCGAGCGCCGTCATCACATGCGGTCCAATGCCTACGTCAATGGCAAACCGCTCGAGAGGCACGCCGTCACGCTGCACGAGATCCACCTGTTCGCGCAGGTCCACCAGCCCGCGCGGCTTGCCGTAAATCCAGCCGCTGTCGATCACGTGCCCCCCTTTGTTTTCTCCCTGCTCGCAGCGGTAGCACGGCTGCCCTCGGACTGTCATCCCGGAGGAGGTGTGAGTTCGCTATTAGCGGGTTTTCTCTGCGGGGTTGCCTGTCACGCAGACGCGCGCTCGACGAACTCGCTCAGTTTCTTCTTCCCACCGGAGAGAAGCGGTTCCCCGTCGCACAGTAGGAGCGCGTCGAAGTCGTACTCGAGCAGCCGCGCGGCCGAGCGGTGGAGCTCGGCCATGTCGTCGATCACCTCGTCCGGGTAAGTAGAGAGCTCCCCCGCCGGCACGCCGATCACCACGTCGCCGACCACGAGGGCGCGACTGCGCGGCACGTGAAATGCGATCTCGCCGGGCGACTTGCCCGGCACATGGATCAGCTCGATCTCGCCCGCGAGGCGCTCGCCGCCGTGGACCGTCTGGTCGGCGCTTGCCTCGAGCCGTTCGGCGTCGGCCTCGTGCGCATAGACCGTGGCGCCGTAGCGCTCGCGAAAGGCGGCCGCGGCGCGACTGTGGTTGCGGTTGGTGACCCACACGCCGGCGAACGGCTCGAGCAGGTCGATCGTCCCCCAGCCGTCCTGCTCGGGCTCGGGCGGATCGATCACGACCGTGCCCTCCTCGGTGGCGATCGCGTAGCCGTTGAACGCGTAGCCCTTGTCGGGCATGAACACGCTCCACGTCTGCACGTCGGGGACGATCTCCAGCATGCCGGTGAGGCTATCGGTATATGGTCCGCCCATGGCCAAGCGAGACCTCGACGTAGTGGTCTTCGGCGCCACTGGCGTCACCGGGCGTCAAGTCGCGGCCTACCTCGCGGAGCGGACCGCCGGCAACGGGGCGCGCTGGGCAGCGGTCGGGCGCGACCCGGCGAAGGTCGAGCGCGTCTTGGGCGAGGTCGGCGTGAGCCCGCCCGAGACGATCGTCGCGGAGGTGGGCGATCCCGCCTCGCTGGCGGCGATGGCGTCGCGCGCGAAAGTCGTGCTCAATTTGTGCGGGCCTTACACCCTGCACGGGCGGCCGGTGATCGAGGCATGCGTGTCGAACGGCGCCCACTACGTCGACCTGTCCGGCGAGATCCCGTTCGTGCGCAAGATGATCGACGCCTACGACGCGCACGCCGCCGAGGTCGGCGTGAAAGTCGTGCAGGTGTGCGGCTTCGAGGCGCTGCCGCCGGACCTGGCGGTGCTGCTCGCGGCCGAGACCGCGCAGGAGCGCTACGGCGAAGGGCTCGCCGAGGCTGATCTTGAAGTGAGTGTCAAGGGGCCGCCCGGACCGCCGCGTCCATCCGACCTGCTCTCGGGCGGCACGCTGCAGAGCCTCGCCGCGGCGACGAGCGCGGACAACGCGGCCGAGGTCACAGACTCGGCGGCGCTGATCACGGACCCGGGGCTCGCCGACCAGGTGCGACGTCTCAGCCCGATCAGGGTTGCGCCGCGCATGGGCTCGCACGGGACGGTGCTCGGGCCCATGGCGCCGGCCGCATTCATCAATCCAGCCGTGATCCACCGTACCGCGGCGCTGAGCGACGCGGAACCGTTTCGCTACCGCGAGGGAGTCGCGCTCGGCGGCAGCACCATCACGCTGCCGTTGCGCTTCGCGGCGGCGGGCATGCTGGCGGGGACGCAAGCGGGCGTTCGCGCCGCCGCAAAAGCGCGGCCGTCGGTGCGCAACCGCGTGGGAAGCGCCTTGACCAAGATCCTCCCCTCCTCGGGATTCGGCCCAACCGGAGAAAGGCTCGAGCAGTGGAAGTGGCGCATGGTGGTCGAGGGACGCACGGCCGGCGGTCAGACGGTGAAGGTGAACATCGACGCCGACGGCCAGCCCGGCTACCTGACGACGGCGCGGATGCTGGGCGAGGTCGGGCTGCTGCTCGCCGAGCCAGGCGCGACGCCCGACCGGGCCGGCTGCCTCACTCCCGCCGTCGCGCTCGGCACCGGCGCCGGCGAGCGCCTGGACCACGCGCGGGTGCGGTTCTCGGTCGGTGGCTGACGCGGGCGACACCGCGCGCGTTGTCGAGGACCCGGCGCTGCGGCAGCGCCTGAGCTTCAGCCGCTTGATTCGGGAGGGCGCCGAGGTGCTGCGGGTCGAGATGTGGGTCGATCCCGGTGGCGGCGTGCCGCCGCACGTCCACCCCTCGATGGAGGAACGCTTCGAAGTCCTGGCCGGGCGCCCGAGCTTCCTCGCGGGCCGCAAGTGGAAGGAGGCCACCGCCGGCGAGACCGTGGTCGTCCCGCCCGGCACTCGGCATGCATACCGCAATCGGGGTAACGAGGTCGCCCACATCATCTGCTGGGCGCGCCCGCCGTCGACCCTCCAGGGGTTCCTCGAGGACGCGGCCGCCCTCGGCCGCGCGGGCAAGCTCACGCACGGCGGTCTACCCAAGAGCTTCGATGCGCTGCTGCAAAGCGCGGTACTGGTGGAGGCGTACAGGGACATGGTCGAGCTCGGCTTCCCCCCGCTCCCGCCGCCGGCGATCCAGCGTCTGGTGATCCCGCCTCTCGCCCGCCTCGGCGAGCGCCGCGGCTACAGGGCCGGGCACATCACCGAGCGCGCGGCGACCTGAGCCAGCTCGGCCGATGAGCGGCGCCGCGCGAGCCGTCCGGCGCGGCATAGACCAGACCCTCCCGCGCCGGCGGGAGCTGCTGCAGCAGCTCACCCATCCGCTGCGCTCGTTCCTCAGCCGGGAGGAGGGCAGCGCCCGGCTGCTGCTCGCCGGGGCGGTGATCGCGCTCCTGTGGGCGAACTCGCCGGTCTCGAGCAGCTACGAGTCCGTGTGGACGACGGACCTGTCGGTGCTGATCGGGGGCGGCGGGATCACGCTGGACCTGCGCGACTGGGTCAACGACGGGTTGATGTTCCTCTTCTTCTGGGTGATCGGCCTGGAGGTGCGCCGCGAGCTCGCGCTGGGCGAGCTGACCGAGCGGGGGACGCTGACCGTGCCCGCCATCGCGGCCGCCGGCGGCATGATCCTGCCCGCGGCGATCTATCTCGCGATCAACCCGAGCGGCGACGCGGCGAGCGCGTGGGGCATGGTGATCGCCACCGACACCGCGTTCCTGCTCGGGGCGCTCGCGATCCTCGGGCCGTCCGCGTCCACGCCCTTGCGGGTGTTCCTGCTGACGCTGTCGATCTTCGACGACATCGTGGCGGTGACGGTGATCGGGTTGTTCTATTCGAGCGGGCTCGACCTCGTCGCGCTCGGCATCGCGGTCGCGTGCCTGGTCGCGTTCTTCGTCCTGCCGCGGCTCGGCGTCCGCGGTCCGCCGCTCGTTGTCCTGACCGGAGTGCTGTGGGTTGCGGCGGTCAAGTCCGGGGTCCACCCCACCCTCGCTGGCATGGCGCTCGGTCTGATCATCCCGGTCTACGAGCCGCGCCGCGAGGTGGTGGAGCAGGCAGCCGCGCAGGCGAGTGCGTTTCGCCAGTCGCCCGTACCGTCTCTCGCCCGCTCGGCGGCGCGCAGCGTGGCACGCGCCGTGTCACCGAACGAGCGTCTTCAGGAGACGCTCCATCCCTGGACGAGCTACGTGATCGTGCCGCTGTTCGCGCTCGCCAACGCCGGCGTGGACCTTCGCCACGGGGCGCTCGCCGATGCCATGGCGTCCCCCGTCACGTGGGGCGTGATCGCGGCACTCGCGGGTGGCAAGCTGATCGGGATCGGCGCGTCCGCGCTCGGCGCAGTGCGGCTGGGACTGGGGCGATTGCCGCGCGGGGTCGGCCGCGTGCAGGTGCTTGGCGGCGCGGCGCTGTCGGGAATCGGGTTCACCGTCTCGCTCCTGATCATCGAGCTCGGCCTCGACACGCCGGCGCTCCGCGAAGAGGCCAAGGTTGGCGTTCTGGGAGCGGCGATCATCGCGACGTTCGGTGGCTGGATGATCTTCCGCCTGTCGGCGATGCTCGGCGAGCCCACCGGCCTGCCGACGGTGCTCGACCCGCCGGTCGACCCCGGGCGCGACCACATCCGCGGGCGCGTCGACGCGCCGCTCACGCTGCTCGAGTTCGAGGACTTCGAGTGTCCGTTCTGCGCACGGGCGACCGGTCTGATCAACGACCTGCGGCAGCGGTTCGGTGACGAGATGCGCTACGTCATGCGCCAGCTGCCGCTGACCGACGTTCACGAGCACACGGAGATCGCGGCGGAGGCGGCCGAGGCGGCCGGCGCGCAGGGCAAGTTCTGGGAGTTCCACGACCTCCTGTTCGAGCACCAGGACCAGCTCGAGTTCGAGGATCTGCTCGGTTACGCCGGGGAGCTCGAGCTCGACGTCGAGCGGTTCGCGCGCGAGCTGGAGCAGGGCGTGCACTCACCGCGCGTGCGCGAGGACGTGGCGAGCGCCGAGGCGAGCGGGGCGAGGGGCACGCCGACGTTCTTCGTCAACGGCATCCGGCACCTGGGGGCCTACGACGCGGAGACACTGGCGCGCGAGCTCCAGGAGAGCCGGCCGGAATCGCGCCCGGACTGATGGTCTAGTGGCCCGCACCCCGCCGCACGCCGGGGTGGGGTTGTTTCGTTCGGTGCATCGACCCCGCGCTCAAGTTGACGAGGCACCAACGAGCCTGTGGCGGTTTGCGCGCTTAGCGAGATTTGCGACCTCGCCGTAACAGGCCCGATGGTCGGTTGAACAGTTGGTTGACCTAGAGGCCAGTCAACTGTTCAGCCGGCAACTGCCCCCTGACAAATCGGTCATCTCGTGCCGCTCTCGTGCGCACATCGCGAGCTTCCGCGACCCTCCCGTTTCACCCTCCTTCGGTGCCAATCTCTTGTGGCGCCGACAATCTCGTGCGCGGCAGCGCGCCATCAGCTCGGGCGGCAGCTCGAGCACGTCGTCGATCTCCCGCAGCCTGGGGCTGCCTACCCGTACCGCAACTTCATCGGACCGTGGTCGAGCGGCCCGCACCCCGGCGGACGCCGGGGTGCGGGCCACGCCAACGCTACGGCTTGCCGGCGTCTCCCTGGCTGTAGTCGCAGACCCCGGTCGGGAAGATCTGCTTCAGCTGGGTGACCTCGGCCGCCGACGGTGTCCACGATCCGTACACGCCCCTGGCGATCGCGTCCTCGACCGACTGCCGCACGCACTTGTAGACGCCGCCGCGAAGCGGGCCGCCCGCGACGATGCGCGAGGTCGAGTGGAGCGGGAACTGCTGCGTGCACGCACCGTCAGGCCCATCGTCGAGGATGCCGTCCCACACGTGCTCACCGTGGGCGATCTCCGTGCCCGCCGTCGTGAAGCAGCGGTCGGTCGCCAGCTGGGGCTTGTTGGCGTCCACGCTGCGCTTGGGGTGCGCCCGGATGTTCGCCATCCAGTCGTCGATCACCTCAAACGCCTGAGGCGTCGGGTCGGACTGGCGCGACGGCCGTGCGTCCGTGAACCAGATCACCTGGTTGGACGCGTCGCCGTCATTGTCGAGCATGCGCTGCCGCGAGGCGAACGACTGGTGGCTGTTGTGCATGTCGAGCTCTGCCTCGAGGTAGTGCCGCCAGTCGATCAGCGGGATGTCGATCTTGCCGTCGAAGTACATGCCGCGGTTGTAGGCGGCGTGCATCGCGGCGAGGTCGCCCTCGCGGCGCGGCACCGGCGCCGGGCTGAGCACCTGGTTGCGCGCGCTCCAGGGGTCAAAGCCCGGTGTCGCCGGAGGCATCGGTGGCGGTGGCGACGGGAACGGGAACGCCTCCTGGACCATGTCGGCCGGGTGCTTCCAGCTGCCGATGCGCGAGTTCACGTCCAGGAACTCCTGCGGCGTGATGTTGCCGTCCGTGAGCGCCTTCAGCCCGTACTGAACCCCGATGTTGTCGTACGTCATGAGCGCGTATCCGTTCGGCCCGACGCCGTAGATGTTGCGCAGGTCCTCCCAGTGGGTCCAGTGGGTCGCCGCGATGTCCGCCGGGTTCATGCGGTCGAGCCCGCTGAAGTTCTGGAACCAGAGCGGGTTCAGCGCCAGCGGAGTGAGCCCGCGCCAGCCGCGCACGCACTCGCTGTTGCCCGGCGCCCCGCCGCGGTAGACGTTGGGGATGTTGTTGTCGGCGTTCAGTCCCTCGAGCCATTCGCGGTTGTCCCAGGTCTGCCACTTCGCGTTCGACCCGTCGGTGACGTCCATGTAGTGCTCGAGCAGCTCGCAGTCGCCGACGTGGATGGTCTGCGTGACCATGTCGGGGTACGAGTACTGCGGGATGCCGGCGTCGAGCAGCTTGTCATGGTTCTGCCCGTAGACGTACTGCTGGATCGCGCCGCCGGAGCCGCCCACGCCAACGGTGTAGAGCGGCACGCCGTAGCGCTCGATGAACTTCTCCTTGGTCATCAGCGCCGTCTCGCCGCCGAGCAGGAGGTTGTAATGCGTGCTCGTTCGGTTCCCGGACGAGTGGACGATCGCGTAGCCCTTGCTGAGGCCGGTGTCATAGAGCGCGGTGCCTCCCGGCGTGCCTTGCCGGTGCCCGATCTGGACGCCGCCGTCGAACGTGTAGATCAGTCGGCGGTTCCAGAGCGATGTGTCCGGCCCGTCACCGGGTTGCTCGCCGAACGGTGCCAGCGCGGCGACGGAGTAGATGAAGCGGTTGATCGTGCCCCGCTCACGGCGCACGACGTAGTCGACGGTGCGTCCGTCCAGGAGAGTGGTCTGGGCCATGTCGGCCGGCCGCGAGCCGTCGCTCGGGAGCGGCTGGAACGAGCCGCCGGTTGTCCGGTACAGGTAGTCCACCTTCGTGTTGGCCGAGCAGTTGAGGCTCCAGCCGGCGTCAGTCCCGTCAGGGTTCTTCACCAGGAAGCCCTGGCCATTCTGGTTGTCCACCAGCGGCTCGCCGAGCCCGGCCTGGATCGTGTTGCAGACGAAAACTCTTTGGTGCGGTCCAGAGAAAATCGGGCCGGTGATCGGGTAGTTGCGGACCCTCAACCTCGCCAGCGCAGTGTGGCTTCCGCCCCGCACCACGGTGAGCTCGTTGTTGCCGACCCTGAAGCCTTCGACCAGCCCGACGAGGCCACCGTCCTGCGGCGAGAAGGCCGACGTGACGTCGGTGCCGTCTCGCAGGATCCGCAGCTCGCCGATCAGGTCTGCCGGGGCGTCCACGCGCACGAGCGCGTCTCCGCCGCTGACCTGATGCGGCTTGCTGGAGAGCGTGTCCAGTTTGATTCCCTTGGCCGCGTATGCGGCCGGCGCTAACGCCATCACGGCAGCGACGGCGAGCGTCCCGAGAAATGCGGTGAGGAGCTTCTTCCGCATCGTTTCCCTCCTCCTTGGCTTGTCCAGAGACGTTGCTGCAAGCAGGGGGGCGGGAGCGCCCGGACCCCCTGAGGGCGGGGTGCAAACCCCGGACCGGGCATCACTATACGCCGATCGACGAGCGTTTGGCCGAGGGGCGCGGGCCGGAGGCGGCGCGGTAGGCTGCCGCCATGGCCACTTACCGTCGCCACGCCCTGATCGAGGCTCCGGTAGAGGACGTTTGGACGATCGTGAGCGATCCGCGCACGCATCCGGACTGGTGGCCCGAGCTTCAGGGTGTGCGCGTCCCAGACGACATCGACGAGTCCGGCGAGTACACGCGCACCACTCGCCGGTTCGGTTTCCTGGATGTGGTGGACGCGGTGTGGGTGATGGAACCGATGGAGCACATGAAAGAAGTGAACTTCCGCTGCACGGTCACCGGGACGTACATGCGTTGCGCGCTCACGCCGGCGCAAAGCGATACGTTCGTTGAGTTGGAGTCGGGAGTGATCCCGATCGGCGTCAGTGGACGCGTCATGAAGCTGATGGGACCGATCTTCTTCCAGCGCTGGCTCGGCGAGTTGCTCGATGCCCTTCCCGAGGTGGTCAAGAGCACGGGGAAGCAGGCCTGATGGCCGCGGTGAGCGACTGGACCTTCGAGGGCACCTGGCCCTACGAGCCGAAGTGGTTCGACTCTGCCGACGGGCGCATGCACTACATAGACGAGGGCCCGCGCGACGGCCGCCCGGTGGTGATGGTGCACGGCAACCCGACCTGGGGCTACCTGTACCGGAACTTCGTCGGGGCGCTGGTCGAGGCCGGCCACCGCGCGATCGTGCCGGACCATCTCGGGTTCGGCCGCTCCGACAAGCCGGACGACGCGGAGCTCTACCGGGTGCCGCGCCACGCCCGGCGGCTCGACGCGCTGCTCGAGTCGCTCGACCTGCACGGCGCCGTGGTCGTGCCGCAGGACTGGGGCGGCCCGACCGGCCTCTACTGGGCGACGCAGCACCCCGAGCGCGTCGACGGCCTGTTCATCCTGAACACGTTCGCGCACGGGTTCCGGCCGGAGACGTTGCCGCCCGGACAGGACAAGATCCCGCTGCCGCTGCCGTTGCGCCTGTTCCGCACGCCGGTGGTGGGCGAGGTGCTGGTGAAGGGGTTGGACGCATTCAAGCGCGGCTTCCTCTTCCGAGCCGGGGTGATGCACCGCGAGCGCCTGACGTCAACGGTCAAGCACGCCTACCGCGCGGTGCACTCGGGCTGGAGCGAACGCACGGCCATCCTCGTGTTCCCGCGCGAGATCCCGGTCACAGGCGGAGGACCCGTGATCGCGATGACGACCGACATCGAGCAGGGCATGCAACGGGACTTCCGCTCGAAGCCCGTGCACATCACGTGGGCGATGAAGGACGTCGCGTTCCTGCCGGAATACCTCGACAACCTGTGGCTCGACACCTTCCCCGACGCGACCGTCACCAAACTCGACGACGCGGGCCACTACCTCCAGGAAGATGCGTACGAGCGGATCGTGCCGGAGCTGGTGGCGTTCGTCGGGCGCCTCTGAGCTCAGCCTCAGCGCACGCCGTTCAGGGTGTCCACGACTCGGAACAGGTCGCCCTCCCTGTAGAAGTCGACCGCGAGGACGTTCGGCATCCGGTGTCGCAGGCGCTGGCATTCGCGGGCCCGGCGCAGTAACGGCTCGTAGGCGTTCACCTTCGCCGCATTCGAGGGAAGCCCCAGCGGGTCTGTGGTGACCCAGTGGTTGACGAGGAAGAGCGGCGCGCTCCCGGGTCCGCGGTTGGGCTTGCAGCTGGCCGGTAGTTCCGCCGGCCGTGTCAGCTGGGCAACTTTTGAGAAGGCGAATGGCGTTTCCTGCAGGATCTGCTGGTAGGCGAGGCGGTACCAGGGCGCCGCTCCCGCGTGGTTCTCGGCGAGGAAGATCACCCGCTTGCCCTCGTCGATCAATTCGCGCAGGGTGGGCGAGTCGCCGGTGATCGGCCCGCCGTAGGCGAGCTCGCCGAGCCCCGCCTTGTTCGCGGCCGCGACGAAGTCCTTCGGTGTGACGTAATCCTGGTTGACGATCACGAGCACCTCCTCGGGATGAGTGACGAGGAAGTCCTGGATGTCGTCGAGCACGGGCTCGAGCCGCGTCGCTCCGAGCTCGCAGAAGGTGTGACAGAGGTACATCCCGCGCTTGCCCTCCCCGCTGAAGCCTGCACGCTCGCGGATGCGCATGGCGGCGTCCACGGCGTCGGGGTTGACGCCGTCTTGCTTCGCCTGGCGCCTCAACTCCTGTGGGCTGCCGAAGTAGGTCCGCACCTTGCCGTTCGACAGCAGGTCGCCGTAATGCGTGTCGAACAGAAGGCCGCGGATGCCGTCGGTCAGCTGGTTCTTGATCGGGCGCTCCTGCAAGGCCGAATACCAGCCGGGCAGCGGGACCGACATCGAGTTGTGGGTGCCTGGCAGCGCCACCTGGTCGAGCGGCCGGTCGCAAAGCGCCACATGACCCTGACACGCGCCCGTCGACGGCGCTGCGGTCGTAGTTCCGCCGGATCCGACGAAGAGGACCACCACTCCCACGACCAGCCCGGCCGCGATCGCCGACACCGCGATCCGCCGGCGGCGAGCACCGCGGGCGAGCGGCCGCTGCGTCGGCTCGCCCGGCGCAGGCGGCCGGTACACGAGTCGAAGGAGTGCGCCCACGCCCTCGTAGATCAGGAAGACGCCGGCAACCGTGAACAGAAGGCGGAGGACCGCGTCGCGCCGCAGGATCACGACGAGTCCCGCCGCGACCAGGCAGACCGCCCGCACGACCTTGAGCGCGGTGCTGCGCGGCTCCGCCGTCACCCATTCGCCGGCTCGCCGCAAGGGGCCCGCGATGTCGATGGGCTTGATCAGCGACCCCGCCGCAGCTGCGACGACCGCTCCCGATCCCGCCATGATCCAGGCGGCGGTTCGGAGGTCCCCGAGGAACGCGTCCCAGACCGCGCCTGCCGCATCGTGCCCGTCGGGCCCGCTTGCGTGGTCGATCGCCACCGAGCGCACGATGCCGTAGGCGACGACCAGCACCACGCCGCCGGCTGCCGCTCCGATACCGAGGTGGATGACCGTCCGCCGCCTGTCCGGCGATAGCCAGAGGGCGCCTGCGACGAGCAGGACGGTCAGGCCGGCGAGCGCGAGCGCGAGGAGGCGGATGTCGTCGGCCAGGCGCGCGACCTCTCCGCCGACGCTGCCCACATCCGCGCTGACGACCTCCGCGTTTCCGGTCGCATTCACTTGTTTTGCGAGCGACGGACGGAGCTTCTCGAGCGCCGCGGAGACGACGGTGCCCACGTCGCCGATGGTGAGGGTGACGGTGTTGGCGTCGCGGTTGAAGAAGGCGCTGTGGACGTCCAGCACGGCCGCCCTGAACAGATGTGTAAAGGCCCGGCTGTCGAGGATCGAGGAGGTAATCGACTCGATCAGAGGTCTGGCCGCGATCAGGTCGCTCGCGCGCTCGAGCACGATCTCGTCGGTGATCTTCTCCGCGAGCAGCGCGCGCACGCTCTCGTCGTGGAGCGCCACGGTGGCGCGGTTCGCGAACTGGTCGGAGTTGACCGCGGCGTGGCGCACGTAACCGGCGATCAGGGCGAGGACAGCGCAGGTCGAAGCCAGCACCACCAGCGTCGTGACGGTGATCTGTCGCGCCCGGGGACTCACGTGGGACTGCACCTTTCACCAAAAAGGGGTTTGGCGTCTCCCCAGACGGTTAAGAGGCCAATTGAAGGCGAGCGACAGGAGGTGCGCTCTAAAAAGGCTTGCCACGGATGGCGGCAGGGACATGCATGGAGGTACCGCATGACTAAGCGGATCAAGCTGCTGTTACCCACGATGCTTGCGATCGGAGCTCTTGCAGCTCCCGTAGCGCAAGGAGCCTCGACCAAGGAATGTACTGAGGAGGGGACTCCGCACAAGAACTGGACGACCGATGTGACCCAGACGTCGGCGTGCAACAGCGCGAGCGACAACAAGCAGTCGGCTCAGACGGTCAATAATCCGGGCGGGAACCAGCCGGCCGGCCAGCAGCCGTAAACGGCTAGCCGGACAAGAGAATTCACGTTGCCGGACGGGCGACTGCGCCCGTTCGGCAACGTCCGGCCTTGCGCTTAGAAGCTGTCAGGCCCTCGGCCGGGACGCGCCGCCATCAGCCGCTCGAGCGCGAAGGTGAGCACCTTGCGCCGCTCGCGTTTGGAGAGCCCCTTGACGAAGGTCCCCTCCACCGTCGCGCGAAAGGACTCTACGGAGAGCGCCAGCTCATCGGCCGGGACGTGATCGCGGAGCACGTTCGAGAGCATGCGCGAGAGCAGTTCGTCCAGCTCCTTGACGAAGTCGGCTACAACCTGCGAGCTGCGAGCGCGGTCGTTCATCGCACCGCGTAGGTCGGAGAGTGCCTCGAATTGGTCGGTGAACCAGAGGATGCGCTCCACTTCACCCTTTTGTTTCGAAGGCTTGCGGGCCGCGATGTCGCGCAGCATCTGTTCCAAGGTCGCGACGAACAGGTCGTCCTTGGAAGGGAAGTACCAGTAGATCGCGTTCTGAGCGAGGCCGAGCTCCCGCGCTATGCCGGCGACCGAGAGTGCCTCATAGCCGCCCTCGCGCAGCCGCCGCTCGGCGACCGCGAGGATCTCCCCCATCTTCTCGTCCTTGCTCGCTGTCACACGTGTCTTGGGCAGCGTCTTGACACCCTCTCAAGAGATCGCGTATATTGCTTGAGACCCTCCCAAGAGTACAAGCGAGGACGGAGGCCGGCATGAAGAAGCAGGAGCAGTGGGAACGGGCGCTCGTGACGGGCGCCTCCGAAGGGATCGGCGAGGCGTTCGCCCAGGAGCTCGCGGAGCGTGGGACGGATGTGGTGCTCGTCGCCCGGCGCAAGCAGAGACTCGAGGAACTGGCCGCCGAGCTGAGATCGGCGCACGGCGTCGTGGCCGAGGTCCTGGCCGCCGACCTGACCGACGAGACGGCGATCGCGGAAGTGGAGACGCGCCTGGAGCAGGACGAACGGCCGATCGACCTGCTGGTCAACAACGCGGGCGGCGCGAGCCAGCAGCGTCCTTTCCTCGAGATGGACCGGCGGGTGCTCGACAGGGACGCCTACCTCAACTCACTGGCGCTGCTGCGGCTCACGCACGCCGCTGCGCGGGCAATGACGAGGCGCGGCCAGGGGAACGTGATCAATGTCTCCGCCGGGATCGCGTTCTATCCGCTGCCCTACGGGGCCGCCTACGGCGCGAGCAAGGCCTTCGTGAACAGCCTGAGCGAAGCGCTCGACTATGAGCTGCGCAAGGGCGGCGTGCGAGTGACCGCGGTCTGCCCGGGCTTCACGCGTACCGGTGCGCAGGAGCGGCTCGGCATGAACGTCGACCATGTGCCCCGGGTCCTGTGGATGGAACCGCGCGAGGTGGCAGTGGCGGCGCTCAAGGCTGCGCGGCGCGGCCGGCGCGTCTCCTCGCTGAACGCGATCGGCGCGTTCAACGCGTTCGCGGGCCGCTACCTTCCCCACCGCCTGTGGGTTCCTCGCGTCGCTCGCGCGACGCGGCTGATCCAGTCGGGCCCGGCGAGCTAGAGGTTTGATGTGGGTTGGCCGTGCGTGCGGTGGCGCGTGGGACCGAGCTGGGCGTGGTCGGCGGGCGAAGCCCATGCCGGTGGGCATGGGCGAGTCCCGCCGGGCGCGATCCAGCGAAGGTATCCGCGCGTCATCCGCGCGTGCGGAGAACCCGCATCAGGCCTCTAGAGCTTCACGGCGCCTGCATCGTGCGGTTGCAGCCCGCGAGCGTAACCGTCACCGGTCCGTCGCTCGTCACGCGCAGGTCCACGTCGCAGCCGACCCTCGCGCGCGCCGGATCGATCGTGAGCGCCGACACGTTGGTCGCGGTCAGGTCGATCCGGTTCGCCGTCGGAATCGGCGGCGGCGGTCCCCACGTCTTGTACTGACGCGTGAACGCGAGTGTGCCGAGGTTGCCGCCCGCGAGCGTGCCCGCGCCGGTCTGCGTCGCGGAGGCGACCGGATCGCCGAGGCCGAACGCGTGCGAGAACGCGTCCACCGTTCCCTGACCGCCGTCGCGCGTGCGCACTGCCGAGATCCAGTACGCGTGATCGGCGACCAGGTCAAGGGTCGCCCGGTCGGAGTCCGGGTCGGCTACATAGGTGACGTGGTGCGGGTTGCGGTCGACCTTCGTCGTGCCGAGGAAGTCGGCGGCGGGCGCGTACTCGTCGTTGATCGCCAGCGTCAGGTGCTCGGCGGCGAAGATGTCGAGCTCGTAGCGGTAGCCCGCGTCGTCGAGCGCCTGCTGTGTAGGCAGGTACGACGTCGGCGGCACGAGCTCGTCGGCGGCAGCGTTCCACATCAGGACCGGGATGTTGCGCAGCGACGGCACGAGGTTGTTGTCGCTCGAGTCGCCGACGGTCGGCTGCGCCCGCGCGAACAGGTCTGGGTACTGCTCGGCGAACTTGAAGGTGCCGAAGGCGCCCATCGAGTAGCCGGCGATCACGGTCCAGTCCGGATCGAGCTTGTAGCGGCTGGCGACGTCGGCCCACACCTCGAACACGTCCGCGGCCGCGTAGCTGTCATACGAGCCGTCGGGACCGTGCGCCTCGGGCGTGATCACGATCGAACCCGCACCGCGCTCGCCGAACCGAGACTGGTTGCGGCTGTCGAGGAACTGGTTGTAGGAGGCGCCGAGCGAGTGCAGCAGCAGCGTCATGCCGTAGCCCGCGGCGGGCACCGGCTTCTCCGGCACGTAGATCGCGTAGGGCTGCAGGCGGCCCTGGAACGGACCGGGGCAATTGGCGGAGTCGCCGAAGAAGCAGTAGTCGGCGAAGTTCGCGCCCTGCGCGACCTCGAAGTGGCTCGCGAGGATGCGGTTGATCGGACCGGTCTGCGGGACGCCGCCCGGTTGGCCGAGCATGTCGTCGTTGCGCTTCGTCGCAAGCTTGCGGAAGTCGACGTCGGCGTGGAAGGCGCTGATGTCGCCCGCGGCGAGGCCCTCGCCCTGCGCCTTGTCGCGCCACCAGGCCGCGCTCTCGGCGGTCCCGGCCGGATCGCCGACGGCTGGCATCGGCTCGTCGTAGCGGAAGGCGAGGTTGAAGAAGGCGGGCGGCGCGACGGCGGCGCCTGATCCGCCGGGGTGCGTGGCGTCGGCGGTCGGGCCGGGCAGCAGGTAGCGGCCGGCCGTCCTATCCCACAAGCCGACGCCGGCGGCGAGGCGGACCGTGCGCCGGCTCGGGTTCCAGGCGCTGCGTGGGACGCGCACCTCGATCTGGCGGCGGGTCATGTCGACGGTGGCGGTCAGCGCGGGGCCGACGCGCGTGCCGGTCGCGGCGTTGACGAGCTCGCCGACCATGCGCGAGCCGCTCGGGTGCACGGTCAGGAAGAGGTCGGCGGGCGCGCTCACGTTCGCTCCGAACGGGAAGGGCCGCGGCGTGCCACCGTCCGCGCCGCCGATCGCGATCGTGTAGGCCACGAGCGAGCGGTCCTTGAGCGTGTTGAGGGTCGCTCGGAAGGCGGTCGAGTCGTTCAGAGGCTTGACGCGCAGCTCGACCAGGTCGGCGGCGTTGTTCGCGTAGGCGGCGTCGGTCGGGTAGGTGTAGGTGCCGTTCGGCTTCGAGAAGGTGTCCCCGCTCGTGCGCGGGTCGGCCGGGTCGGGCTGCTCGTTCGCTCCGTGGTCGTCGTAGAGGAAGTCCTGGTAGACGAACTCACCGTTGCGATAGGAGCTCGCGCCCGAGACCAGAATCGGCTGCGCCTTCCAGATGCCCGTGTTGGTGAGCTGCGGCGCTGTCGCGGGCGGCGCGTAGAGGAGGTCGGGCCCAGGCCGCGGGCCGGCGCCGGTGTAGAGCGAGGCCGCCTGCGCGGCGGCGGGCACCAACAGTGAACAGGCAACGAGCGCGGCCACGAGGCCACGCGATGCGAGTGATCGCACGAGCTTTCGCCCTCCCCTTGTCTCGACGCGACAGACCCCTCTGCCGCTGGCGGCTTATATCAGTGAGGTAACTACCGCTCGCGCGGGTTTGTAAACCGATTCCGCAAGGTATATATGTGCCCCATCCGGGGAGCCACGCGTGTCCTGGTGGGGACGATTGCGAATCCGTCTGATCGCCGCTACGGCGGCTTTGGTAGTGACGACCAATCCGAGGCTCGAGGTCGAAGGTGGCTCAAACTACGCCTGACGCTGGCCCGCATATGACGCACAACGGTTTTGCTGCATTGGTTCAAAAGTCAGGTACCCAAAAAAGGCGATAAGGGCTCCCACCGATCACGATGTCCGCTTTTACTCAGTATTGGAGCCAAGCCACGTTAAGGGCCGTAATACCGGGACGGCTGACGGACACGGCGGGCTCACAATTCGGTGATGTCCGGCCGGGCGATCGCGTCTATGTGCTCTCAAGCCGACACGGACGCGTCCAGCTCGTCGGCCGCATGATCGCCGCGGCCATCGGCGATCACATCCCCGGAGCAGACCCGTCGCGGGCCGTCTTTTCCAAACGCGAAGCTGCCAAGGCATTGGACTATGACCCGCGCAAGCTCTTTCCCGCAAAGCAGCATCTAATTGCTGAGCCGGGTTCGGCGGAAGATATGAGGTTCGACCTATGGCTGACCGCGACTGATCTTCGGAGACTCCGTTTTGAGGGGGAGCATCCTACTCTCGATGTAGTAACCAGCGGCCGGCTTAGAACGCATCAGCAGATCCGAAGCGTGAGGAAGCTCATCCCTGCATCCGCGCGCCTGTTAGACGGACTTTTCAGAAGACCAAAGGCGGTCGAGGTAATCACCAAACCGCTCGCCTCACAACCTAAGAGAACATCAACGTACGAGATCATGCGACAGCAGCGCAAACTCGAGCAGTGGGAAGACGAGCTGGTGCGTTCCTACAAGAGTTTCGTTAAGTCGCGGTGGCCCAACTCAAGAGTTGTTCAGAAGCAATTCCAGATCGCAGGCATCCCGTATCCACTGTTTTGTGACATGTTTGTCGAGGATTGGAACCTCCTGATAGAGGCGAAGGCAGATACCGATCGCGCCTCGATAAGGATGGCAATTGGCCAACTGGCCGACTACAGAAGACTGTTTCGGCAGCGACGCCCAAGGAAGGCCATACTCGTTCCGGAGAAGCCGAATGATGACCTGCTTGAGCTGCTTGGGCGTGAGCACATTTCCGTGATCTGGCGTTCCTCAACCCGGACATTTAGCGACACGGCCAAAGGAGCGTTCACATAGCTTTGTGTGTTCGCCTTCCGGATCGAAAGGTGTTGAGGAGCTCCCGGGGTCCGCCTGGGTCCTCTAGGTCGAGAATTGCTCCTCAATAATCGCCTCGACCAAGTTCATGTTGCTCACAACGGCGTATCGCCACTCCCCGTAGCGCCCGTCGGCGTTGACCGCTGCTACCCACCGCTCGGCCGCCTGTGCCTTGACGTCCTTGAGCTCGTCGTAGCCCTTCGGCTCCAGGATCAGGCGCAGGCCGTTATCGAGCCAGACGAGGAAGTCCGGGATGTAGTCATGCGCACCAGCTGCGTGGAGATACGGAATGGCAAAGCCGAGCCCTTGGTTCTTCACGAACGCTGATACGCGCGGGTGGTTGTCGAGGTGATAGCCGGCCGACTGCTCCCACTTGGAGTCCGAGACGACGTAGTTGAGGTGCGACTTCTTAATCTCCTTGACCGGCTTGCTCGTCCAGAAATCGACGTCCGCTGTCGATCCCGTCTCGCGGCCGTTGTCGTATCGCGGAACCTCCGGCGCCTCTCCACCGGAGACGTCCGGCCGGATCGACTCGGCTAACCGCTCGACCACGAAGCCCCAATACGGCGATAGAAAGACGTCGACCCGCTTCTCTGGTGAGTCCACCACCACCTTCTCGCTCACGAATCGCTTCACGATCGCGAGCACCTGCGGAAACAGGACATGCGATGGTGCCTCGCAGGTGTCATGATTCGCGTACTCCTTCGTGAGCGCCGCGGCCATCGCGAACTCCTCTCTCTGGAGCCGCGTACTCTCGCGCCACGCATCCAAGTTGATCGTCGCCAACTTACCTGGCTCCGAGAATGACGGGCGCCCCTTGTTTAAGAGGGTCGATTTGAGCCGGACCTCATCGGGCACCTTCATCGGGTCGACGACGACCGGCGCCACGGCATCCCAGTCGACCGCGACTCGATTCCGGATCGCTTGTTGATATCCGACGACCCGTGGGAACGTGATCTCGTACTTGACCTTCTCCGGAAGCGCGTGGACATGATGCTGCTGGGCCTTCCTCGGCTTCGCCCCCTTTCGCTGCTTGAACGGCACGACCTCGAACGGTACGCCCAGAATCTGTGCAACTTCTTCGCTGAATCTGCCTTCTTCGTTCAATTCATAGCTCACGCGCCGCAACCCGCGACCGACAACCTGCTCGCACAGGAGTTGCGACATGAATGGGCGCAGTCCGACGATATGCGTGACCGTGTTGCAGTCCCAGCCCTCGGTCAGCATGCCCACGCTCACAATGCACCGGACGTCCCGTCCGGGCGGATGCAGGGGCCGACCTAGCTTTTCCGCGAGCTCCTCGAAACCTCCCGGGTAGACAGGTCTCCCCTGCGTGTCACGAGTCCAGTCGCGTTTTCCCACAGTGTCGAGCGTGAACCGCATCCAACGCGCTTCGTCGTTCTTCGCGCCCTCTACGTCGGTCTCTCCCACGACCTTCGAATCGACACGGATCGTCACGCGCTTGCCGTTCAAGTTGCGCAGCTCCTCGAGGTTCGCCGGGGGGATCCCTGGCGGCGCCACGCCCTCGGCGAGCCACCCGTAGATCGTTGCGGCGAGCTTCGTGTTCTTGCAAACGACGATGAAGACCGGCGGACGCTCGTCATCCCCCTTCGCCCAGCGCTTCCTCTCGTCGCCCCAGGCGCCAGCCAGCAGGCGAATCGGGTGCTCGGCATACCTGAGGACCGCATCGACCTTCGGATTTGCGCGCTTGCCACCGCGTTCAGCGGCAGTCAGCTTGCTCATGATCCAGCGCCAGATGTTGAAGTAGGCCGCCTGCTCTTCCCCGGTTGGGTCCGAGTGCGCGAGCTGGGGGATCTTTACGAGTCCCGACTCGATCGCGTCAGTCAAGCCGAAATCGCTTACGACCCACGGAAAGATCATGTTCGTGTCATCTCCGGCCCGCGCGAGGTAGTAAGGCGTCGCAGAGAGATCGACGCAGAAGTTGATCTTCCGGTGCCTGTGGATGCGGTCGAGGCCATCGATCCAAACGGTCGATTCATGGGCCAGCTCCTCCGCCCGCTCCTCGTCGAGCCACTCGGCATCCTCCTCGGCTTGCGAGGTCGCCGGCGCCCGAATCCTGTAGGCGTGGTGGGCCTCATCGTTGAACACGAGGATGTTCTGCTTGCCGCCGACCTCGCTACCCAGCAGCCGCTGCATCAACTTCGTGTCGCTCTCGACGTAGCGCGTCTCCTCTACGACGACCTCCTGCTTCTTTGGCCGGCGATCCTCCACTATCCGCATGCCTTGCGAGAGCGCGATGTCGAGCGCCTGCTCGGTCATGTAGCGCCCGCCGCGGCCGGACGTTGTCTTCGATCCGATCTTCACGGTGGAGCGGATGATCTCCGGGACTCCGTTCTTCTGCACTTTCGAGCCCGCGCTCATTCCCTTACGTTCGAACTCGTGCCAGTTCTTGACGAGTACGCGCCCGCGCCGCAGGATTGGCATCAGATCCGCCGGCACGAGGTCGGCAGTGCGGTAAATAGATGCGTCGCCTCGGTTGGGATCGAGCTCCGCGAGACGCTCTCGGATCGTGACATTGGGACACACCGCGAGCACGACATCCGAGAAACGCGCGTCACCGCGTGCGCTCACCTTATTGAGGATGCTCCATGCGGCGAGCATTCCCATCACGGTGGTCTTGCCCGAGCCGGTGGCCATCTTGCACGCATGTCGAGTGAAGCCCTCGGTGCCGTCCGGCACAACCTCAGGCGGGACGTCGATCCCCTGGAGCAGGTCTGCACGACCTTCCTTGAGGAAGATCACCGTCTCGGCTGCTTCGAGCTGGGCGAAGAACAACGGGCGCTGGCGGCCCTCGCGCCGCCAATGGCGAATCAGATCGAGTGTCGTTCGCGTCGTTCCGGGGTAGCCGGCGTCGCGCCACTGCGCGAGGCGCTCGCGAATGAGGTTGACGAGCTCGAGCTCTTGCCATTCGCCGCGTGCGGGATGGTCAGCTTCGGGTGGCGGTGCTTTCGGATCGCGGTAGAAGTAGCCGGCCCGCCGCCGCGTCTGCAACCGCTGTGGCGCCTTGCCTTCCTCGATCTCCCAGTGCTCGGCGGGCTCCTCGAACGGCGAGTTGAGGATCGGCTGCTCGACCTCGAAGGCCGTCATTCCGCTTCGTCGAGCGACTTGATGACCAGCAGCTCGTTTCCGCGGTCGTCGATCACCTTCACGCCGACGTCACGTACGTCGCCCTCGGTGAACGGAGCGCTGACCGTCCCCGAGAGGTGGTCCCAGACGGACTCCTCAAAGTCGGTCTTCAGGGCCTTCTTGAGGCTGTCCCAGGCACTGGTGCGGGGAAAGAACGCCTGCGAGACGTGGAATGAGAGCCCGTTCCAGGCGGTATCGAGAAACCATGCCGGCACATCGTCGCCGCTGCGGTGGCTGGCCTCGAACGTCGTTGGGTCGAAGGTGTCGAGTCCCAGCAGCTCGACCTCGTAGCGTTGCGGTCCGCCCTTCTCTTCGGGATCGACCTTGCGGATGGCAATGTCGGGGAGGCCGGAGACCGAGAAGATCTGGCTCGACCGCATGGTCTTCAGAAGGTCGCCCATGACGAGATCTGGCGTGGCTTGAACGTACGTGGCGGGGATGCCTAGCTGGGACTCGATCTTCTCGATGAGCTCGCGAGCATTCGGTTCGATC
Organism: uncultured Solirubrobacterales bacterium; assembly: GCA_963716195.1. Classification (GTDB taxonomy): domain Bacteria; phylum Actinomycetota; class Thermoleophilia; order Solirubrobacterales; family JBBDJG01; genus JBBQNR01. The sequence continues at coordinate 3,501,928 of OY970293.1, read as the reverse complement.
GCGAAGCCAATAACGAGTAACTGCTTGAATCCCTTGAGGTTCGCTTCACGCGCCGCCTCATAGACGAGCTTCTCGCTCACTGCCCCATTCTCCGGACCGAAGACGACTCCCACCGGCGCACCGCCCGTGTCCAGCGCGGCTTCCGCCGAAAGCATCAGACTCTGCGTCGGCGGCCGCACATCGGTAAGCGAAATCGTCGTGTTGCCGCCAAGCTGTAGCACGGGGTTGCGCCGCAACGTCTCGAGCATCCGGTCGACGTAAGACGCATCATCGGGGACACCAGAGTCCTCGACGCCATCAGCGTCGAAATCGACCGGCGTCGGGATCGTCGCCTCGACGACGAACGGTCCGCTTACGCGGGTGATCGTGTTGTCGACCTCTGGGCGATCAACGATGATCTCTTCTGCCGGCGGCTCGTCGTTAGCGATCGACTTGAGGGTGATGTGTGGAACGATCCCCCCGACTTCCTTGCCGCTTTGATTCCGCTTCCGCTTGTACACGAAGCCTGCGCTCGGGCCACGGTCCGGATCTTGCAGGTTGTAATACGGAAATGTCGCTGTCAATAGTCGCTGTCGGGCGAGCGCTAGCGGCACCCGCGATGCATCGATTGTTATCCAGCGCCGACCCCACCCTTCGGCGACATACGCGCTTGTACCGGAGCCACACGTGGGATCGAGTACAAGATCGCCCGGATCCGATGTCATTAGAAGACAGCGCTCAATGACCTTTGGACTTGTCTGAACGACGTAAAGCTTGTCCCCGGGTCGACCCGCGATTCCTGTGTCGGTCCACGTAGCCGAGAGTGCAACTACAGGGAAGTCGTCGAAGTACCGAATATACGCGAGCGAGTTCGCGCGGGCCGTAATACGACCAGCGGCAATGAGACGGGGCATGGAGCTTTCCTGTGTCTTCCAGTACCCACTGGGATGAAAAGTGCGTCCCTCAAACTCGACCGGATACCGTGTCCCGGGGCTCTGGCTTGTCAGGTTGTCGTAACGGAAAAGGCGAGCGTCAATGGGTATGACGGCCGGGTTAGAGAGTTCATTCTTCGTAAGGGGACGCGTTGACCCATCCGGAAGCCGTAACTGCCCGTACTCGCCACCACCCGTGGCACCGATAAGCTTGTCCGAATACATCTGTCGGTACTTCACCGACGCTCGGTCGCGCGCGTACCAGAGTATGTAATCGGACACCGCCGCGAGTAGCTTCTCGGTTTGGCCGCTCGTCTTTGCAAAAGCAATCAGCGCGCAAAAGTTGTCTTCACCGAAAGTCTCGTCAAGCAGCTCGCGCACGTGATGAACGTTTTCAACTCCGATCTGCACGAAGACGCTGCCTGACGGTGTCAGCAACTCGCGTGAGACCAGCAATCGGTCGCGGAGATAGGTTAAATACGAGTGAAGGCCAAGTTCCCACGTGTCGCGATATGCCTTGACCATCTGGGGCTCGCGCGTCATCGACGCATCGTCGTTGTTCTTGACATCGCGCTTGCGCACGAAAGGCTGGAAATTCGACCCAAATTTCACACCGTAAGGCGGGTCGATGTAGATGGTCTGCACTTGGCCTCCCAGCCCCTCGTACTCGAGCAGCGAGTTCATGACGACGAGGGAGTCACCGAGGATCATTCGGTTGACCCAGCCGCCGGTGTGCTCGTAGGCATCCAGCTGCTGATGGAGCGGCAGTTGCGGATCTGCGAAAAGCTCTAGCTCGGTCTGCCGATCGCGCTCGTGGCCCTTGAGTGTCTGCAGAATCGCTTTAGTTGAGAGGCGCTCGTGCACGAAGAGGGGCAGCGTCGGCACGTCAAAGGAGAGTCGCTCCGCCTTGCCGGCCCAGTCGAGGAACGGTTTTCCAAGTGCCTTCAGGTGATCGACCGCGTCCTCTAAGCCGGCAACTTCCACACCGTTGAACGACCGCTGCTCGGTAAAGCGATGCGGAGGGTCGAGCTTCGAGGCCTCCTCTATCTGCGCGAGCAGCCATTCCCCAAGCTCCCGCGCGGAGTTCTGCCCATCCCAATCGAGCGCTGGTGACAGGGAGGAGTCGTACCGGTATGTCTTCGGCGGGCTTTTCTTCTTGAATTGTGGCTGCGTTCCGACGTCGGGGCGCAGGACTACCTCGTCGGAGTGCTCGTATGCCGCTGCTTCTTTCTTGGCAGTTGCCAGCTTATGACTCCTCTGTCGTCTCCCGGCGCGAATCGAAGCTTGACTCATACCGAACATCACAGATAGATTCTGGTGTCAGCGGGGTCAGCGCGATTTCCACTCCCCGAGGCCGCTCTCCTGAAATTGTTGGCGAAACATCAGGCCGACGATCCGGGTGTCCTCCGGCCGGCCAGGTGTACCCCCGAGCAACGGCCACAAGCCGTCGACAGTGGTCTTGACCTTGCCTGTCGCGATGTCACCGAGGTTTAGCCGTCCTGCGAACCTGAGCACTAGCCCGACGGGGCCCCGGAGAGATCAGCTGTGCGCCGTTCTCGATGAGCCAGTCGCTGAGGACCGGGTCACGCGCCGACGTCGGGAGCGGGCCAGGATAGGCGAAACGCACGACCGGGCCGCGAGCAGCGGTCGGATCCCAGGGCTGCCCGACTTCACGGGCTAGCGCTATGAGGCAGCCGGTCGGCAAGTCGTACTGCTTTGTTGCGGCGATGGCGGTGACGTTGGGCCGACTTCCTTTGAACCAGCGGAGTTTGTTGACGAGCTGCGAAAGAGTCGGTTCGAGGAGGTTGTCGAGATCCATAGCTGCAGGCCCTTCCTGAGGTCCCTTCAGAACGAAGTCCAGCCGGAGGGCACTTTCACGATGAGTCGCTGCGCACTCCGGGACGGTGGTAGCGATAGATGCCTTCCACGCCCCTTCGCTGGCAGTCGCGAAGGACGAGGGACGGCCCCGCACCCACCAGGCAGTCGCATAACCCACGGGCACCGTCGTATCCTCGTCGAGGAACTCAGAAGTGAGCTCGAGCTCTTCGACGCAGTTGCGGGGGCTATCACGTCGGAAGTTGAGGCCGCACTTGGAGGCACCGACGCGGCTGTGTTTCCAGGCGACAATGCGGTTGCGTTTCCAGGCCAACAGGTCAGGCATGACTTGATCTCCTTGGCCGTTGCGTGGTGCGACATGCGGTTCTCGAGGTACCCGTCGAGCGCGTCACGGGTCGGCGCGAACCACTTCGGCTCAGCTAGCGTCATGCTCCTCACCCGGGAACACCAGGCGAAGTGGTAACGCCGGTTGAAGGGATCCGCGACAAAGCCGTCGCCGCGGTGGGCGATCTCATTCAGGTCCTCCATGTCCCGGATTTTGCAAGCGTCGCTCATTGACGTTTCACCCGGTCGCCATGGCGTTCGCAACCTCTACGAGCCGGCAGAGGGCATTTACAAGCAACATCTGATCAACCGTCCGGCACTGGATCTGGAACAGGTCCGGGCTTGCAACCAGGACCGCCAGGCATTGGGCTCGGGAGATTGCGACGTTCAGCCTGTTTCGGCTGAAGAGAAACTCGAGGTTGCGAGGTAGTTCGGCCCCGGTGGATGTGGCCATCGAGAAGAACACCACTGGCGCCTCCCGGCCCTGGAACTTGTCGACAGTGCCGATCCGCACTCCGTCCGGCAGGTGCTCGCCCAGCACCTGTACCTGCGCGTTGTAGGGGCTCAGGACCATGACGTCGTCTTCCACGAGCTCATGCTCCGCGCCCTCCTCATCGGTGTATCTGCCGTCTTTCAGCATCTGGTGAACGGCGTCGGCGATCGCCACCGCCTCCTCGTTGCTACACCGAGAGTTGCCTTCGTGCTCCACCGGTAGATAACGGATCCCCGTCCCGCTCAACGCGCCTTCCGATGTGAACCCTCGCCGAGAGCATTCCTCGATCGCTCCGAGCCGTCCGGCGTAGACAACCTCCGAGATGAACGACGTCACGTCGGGATGCATCCGGCGGGTCTTGTCTATGAACAGGCCGCGCTCGGGGCGGACGGTCGGATTCTCACCGAGCAGATGCTCCAATACGGACGCGTCGCTTCCCTCCGGGTGCCGGCCCTGCGTCACCTGCGGCAGTTGCAGGGGGTCGCCGAGTAGAACCAGGTTGCGTGCAGCCGTCCCGACCGCGACCGCGTCGGCCAGTGCGAACTGGCCTGCTTCATCGATGAACATGTAGTCGAGGGTGCTGCCCATGTCCTCGCGCGAGAAAAGCCAGGCAGTGCCTGACACCAGCTCGGCGTCCGAGCGGGCGACGGTTGCGTTGTCGGTGCTGCTCTTGATGCGCCCGCCGTCGTACACGGAGTCAGGATCTCTATGGCTCGCCTTGTGCAGCCCGCGGAACTCGAGATCTTGGTAATCCTCGTCAGCAGCTACCTCGACGGCTGCCAACAGCTCGTGGATCGCCGAGTGGCTCTGAGAGGTCACGCCGACACGCTTGCCTTGCGAGATCAGGTGCAGAATCAATCGCGCGCCGTTGTAGGTCTTTCCCGAACCAGGCGGGCCCTGGATGAACAGGTAGCTTTTGTCGAGGCCGGCCGCAAGCGTTTTCGCGCCCTCCAGGTCGAACTCGCCATGCTGGAGAACCTGACCCTCGTCGTAGCGCTCGATCCGCGGCAGCGCGCGAGCTAGCACGTCGCGCAGCACGCGGAACGGACCTTCGCCGTTGACCGGGTCGCGGACAATGGCGTCTGCAACTCGGCGCAGGGCCGCACGCTGCTCGTCGTTCCCGATCGGTCTCCCGGGAATCAGGGCACACGGCAATGGCTCGTCTGAGCGGTCGGTCCCGCGCTTCACCCAGATCCTGCCGCGGGCATTGTTGATATCGGTCACGACCAAGCCACGGCCGATCGCAGGGTCCTCATATGTCTTGTCGGCTTTCAGCCGGTGCTCCTGAGGGGGGAATGCCATCTCGTAGATGCACGACCTACCGTCCTCCACACGGTCCTCTCCTTCGACCCGGATGAGGTTCCCGATCGCCTCCGGGTCCTCTTCGAGCTCGTCCGGGGTCATGTCACGCCGCGCGAAGAGCTGCCACCAGACCGGTTTGTCCTCGCGGCGGTGATAGGCAAGGAGATCAGCTATCAGAGTCCGCGTCCGCTCGGCAGCTGTGCGCTCCGCGATGTCTTCCGGAAGACCCGTGACGAGGGCGCGCTGGAGGCGTTCGACCTCGGCGTCCTCGGCGACGCGATCCTCGTCCGGCTCGTGGCCTTCGGGTTCCTGCCAGGTCGCCGCGGGCCCGTAGTCCCGCTCCGCCTCCGCCCCTCGCTCGAGCAACCAGTCGCGGAGCTTCAAAGTCGAGAGGCAATCCTCTTCGTTGTAAGCGGCGATCGCCTCGAGGATCGACTCGTCCCCCGTGCTCAAGTAACGTTCGTAGGCAACGATCGAGTCCTCGCCATCAGTGACCGACGCGTCGCGCTGGTCCATGTAGAAGACCTCGACCTTCTTGATCGAGTAGCTCGGCTGCGAGATCCGCATCCCCTGGCGCACGATCTTGTAGAGGTCGACGAACACCTCGTTGCGCAGCAGATCGTCCACCTCTTCCTCCCGGGTGCCGTGCATACCCATCAGCTTTTTGAGCGCCGTCACCTCGTAGTGGGCGTAGTGATAAACGTGCATCTGGGGATTGCGCTTGAGCCGCTCGACGACGAAGTCGATGAAGGCCACGAAGGCACGCTTCTCCTGCTCGCGGTCGGTGCCCCAGAAGGCATGGAAAACCGGCTCGCCCGCGTCATTTGTGATCGAGCCGAATAGGTACTCGAGGCCGTTCTCATAGAGCGGGTCGCCTTCCATGTCGAAGAATACGTCGCCGGGATCGGACGGAGGTAGCAACGCGAGACCGCGACGTTGGGCCGGCTCGAGCAGCTCGTACGAGTGCACACCGGTCTGGCGGTATTCGAGCTGAAGCCGCGCCTGATTCTGGAGCTTGTCGTAGGTGTGCTGAGGGATGCGAGGCGTCGGGGAGTCGACGTTTGCCTCGGCCAGCTCCGCCAGCGTTTCAATGCCGGCGTCCGTGAGACGGACGATCTGGTCTTTGCGCATCCCAGCCACGAGCGAGAGGTGATCGACTTCGATGCGTTGGGCATCACAGCGATCGGACCACCGGCACAGACCGCAGCGGTCGACGGGCATCGGGAAAGTGTCGAGAGGGGAGGCAGCGATCTCCCTCAAGAGCTGGTCCCGGATGGAGCGGTAGTAGGAGACGAACTCGGCCACGCGGTAGCGATGCTGCTCGTTGGTCCCGAGCACAACGTGCATCCATTCCGGGGCACATCCCTGTATACGCTCGATCTGCTCGGAGTAGAAGCAAAGCTGGAGGAGAAAGTAGGGCTTGGTACGGCGCGCGAGCTTCGTGTCCGCGACCTCGTAGGAGTAGTCACCGAGGGGGGACGGCGTTTCGACACGGAGAAGGAAGTCTGCGTAGCCGGCCCAACCAGGCATCCCGTCCTCGGGTTCCTGCAGGAACGCACCCTGGTAGATCACTTCGTAACCCTGGCTCATAGCCGCGATCGTCGCAGCGGCGGCCTCGCGCGGCTCCAGCGTTGCCGGGATCGCAAGCACATCTGTGCCGGTGTCCTGCAGCGACTGCAGATAGCGTCGCTCGTGTTCATCGCCTTTGCGTGCGATGAGGTCGGACTTGGCATCACGCCCTCCCTTGGGGACAACGATCTCGCCTCGCAACTCAGCGAGGTCGAGCTGGGTCAGATGCCGGCACTCGAGGTAACCATTGAGGTCCGAGGCGGAGACCAGGAGCTGGCGGCCGTCTAACCGCACCGGCCGACAGTCTCGCGCATCATCAGTTGCGTGCTCCTGTCCTCCACAGTCGCCGTCACCATCCCCGATCGACTGGCTAGCACTCTCTCACAAGCCGCTTGTCCGTCGAAGACATGCCTCAAGAAAGTCGAGCGATCTCGGCGAGATCTGACACCGAAATCGTCGTAGTCCGCTCGCTCGCGCTCGGCCTGTCACGATGATTCCCAGCCATGTGCCGAGGATCATTAACGCGCAGGAGTCGAGTGCTCGGGCGCCGATCTGACGGCGACGATCGCCACGCGGCCCGTCCTGCCATGCGCCAAAATGCAACTTCTGTGAGGACGGTTGTCTGATGCGTCGTAGCGACCGCGACCTTCTACACGTACCCGATCGGGAGCTCGACCGGCTCAGCGCTGAGGAGCTCCTCCGGCTCGTGGTAATCGCGCGTGATGGCGACCGTCAATCCCCAGAGAAGGCCAAGAAGGCATGGGCCGCGCTGGTCGCGATTGATATCGACCGCGTCCGCGGCATCGTGGCTGCATTTCGGCACCGGGACAGCCCGGGGGTGCGGGTCGAGCCGGGCGACGTCGACCAAGTCGCTCAAGACGCCTACATCCGCATGCTCGGGATGGCTTTCCAGGGCGCGAGCATCGGCGAGTACCGGAGTGCGATGCGCACGTGCGTCACGTTCGAGTGCATGGACCACTGCCGACGCGAGATGGACGTGGATAAGTATCGAGCCGGAAGCCTTGAAGAGGAGGTCACCACTGGAGAGGGCGACTCTCGCCCGAAGTTCGACCAGGACATCTCCAAGCTCGAGAAACAACGAATCGCCGATGAGGAGGTGCTCGCGCGGCTGGGCGAGCTCGGCGTCCGGCTGGACGATGCGATCGCACAGATCGAGGACGAGCGCAAGCGCAGAGTCCTCGAGATGACGAGGGATGGCTGCTCGACCGAGGAGATCATGGCCGCGCTCGATACAAGCGCGACGAACGTCTACCAGCTGAGACGACGCGCGCTCAAGCTCATCAGGGAGATACTCGATGGCGGCGAATAGCGTCGACCTGCTACTGAACGAGTTCATCGAGGCGTGGAACGCCGGCCAGCGGCCACGCGTAGACGACTACATCGAGCGGGCGCCCAATGGCGAGCGCGCCGAGCTCGCCGGGCTAATCGGTGCTTTCCTCGAGATCGCGCCGACCCCCAACTTCTCGCAGGAGCAGTTGGAAGAGATCCGGCGCGACCCGACCGTTCAGGCAGTCGTCGCGCTGATTGATAGTCATTCCGGGCTTTGGCCAGCGCTCCTCCCCCGTCTCCGCGAACGCGCGAAGCTGACTCGCGACCAGGTTGTCGGTCAGCTCGCGGAGCTCCTTCGCGTAGCCGGCCGCGAGCCTAAGGTGAAGCGCTACTACCACGAGATGGAATCCGGCACGATCGAGCCACGGGGCGTATCGCGCAAGGTGCTCGAGGGGCTCGGCAAAATCTTCACCGTCGACGTCGGAGAACTCGAACGCGCCGGCGACTTTCAGGCACCGGCGCCCGGCGCACCTGCTGCCGCTCACATGCGGACCGAGACTCGGGAGGAAGTCCGTGCCGCCGAAGTCACGGCGGCCCCTTCCCCGCCGGACGCCTGGGACGAGGTCGACGAGCTCTTCCGCGGCGGGCGTTGAAGCGCTGGGCGGCGAAACGGGCGCTGGAGACAGAGGCCGCCGCCGAGCGCGAGCTAGGGCGCGTTCCTGACTGGCTTTGGAACCGCGAGCAGCTGCCCGTCTCGCTCGAGGAGATCGCGGACAGCCATTACGGCCTGCTCGTGCGCGACGAGATCGAGCTCGCGGCGCTCGCGGGGCTCGACGGCGACGTCCACATCAGCGGCCTGCTGCTCCCCGCCCCGCGCGAGATCTGGGTCGACGCCGAGGAAGCGCGGCGGTGGCCCGGCCGGCGGCGCTTCACGATCGCCCATGAGCTCGGGCACTGGGTGCTCGATTGCGAGCTCGGCCACCGCGGCGACGAGCCCGTTCATTGCCGGACGGAGACCCTGAGTGAGGACGCCGTGCTCGAGGACCGTGACACAGAAGAGCCGCCATCCAAACCCAAGTTCCCGCCCCCGCCCGAGCGCGACGCAAACAGATTCGCCGCAGCACTGCTGATGCCGCGCCGCCTGTTCGAGACGGAATACGTCTACCTAGATGGAGATGAGCGCAAGCTCGCGGACATGTTTGGCGTCTCGTTAGCAGCCATCAAATGGCGCATTCACTTCCTACACGAGATCGCTGAGCACGATCTCGACTAGCAGCCTGTTACCCGCTGCGGTGATCTTGCGTCGTCAGGCGTCTGGCGAACGCGTTCGGTTCGCCCAAGATCGCGATGGTGGGACCGTTGCGATAGCGGCGGGAGACCGACGTAGGCGCATCGCGGTAGGACCAGCGCTGGTCTTCGTCCCAGTCGCCGAGATCTCCTGGATCAAAAAGATGCTGTAACTCATCTGACCAGTCCGCCGTGATGTCCGCCGGTAGTCCCTCCAGCTCATCATCGTCCAGTTCATCATCATCAGGATCTTGGCCGGATGCGATGTGCTGACTGATAAACCACTCGCCCGCCGCCGCGGCCATCACGGCCACGTCGTACAGGGAGTCGGCGATCGCGGCGCGCAGCTGGTCGACCTTCGCGTAGTCACACTCCGAAACATCGCCTGGTTCCAGCTCGTACTCGGGATCGCTCAGGCCCTCGTGCTCATCTTCCTCATCCGCCCACTCGCGTCCACCGGCGGGCAGTGTGAGCTCGTCCTCGTAGGCCTGCGTCGACTGGCACGCGCCCGTGATCAGGGAAAGGGCCCTGCGTAGCCAGTCCTCGGGGCAGGCGTCGTCATAGAAAGTGCCGCCATTGACGATCTCTGCAGTCCGCTCGTCAAGCTTGCGGACAAAGGCGTTCTTGAACACAGTCGGCTCAGCGTCGTCCCCATAAGGGTGGATGTGCGGGATTGCATTGGTCGCGATCGTGGCCGCGCCGATGAAGCAGACGGCGATCTCGAGCAGCTTGGCGCGTTCGTCCTCGGCCTCGGCTTGGTAGTACTCGTGAATCGCTAGCGACGCGCCCGCGAGGCGCTCGGTGACGCGTCCAACGAGCATTCCCGGGCAGGGATCGGGTGGAACCGGGTTCTGCTCCTCATCATGTGGCACGAGCCGCTCGACGTACTCGACGGCTTCAGTGGCGAACTTCGTCTCAGTGTGTTCGCCCATACCTCACCTCCTGCGCCTGGATGGGCGGCGGACGTGCCCTGCGCCGCGAGTCGATGTGGGGGCGGGATGCTCCCCGTCCTCAGGGAATGCGGTGAGTTGGACCAACTCTTCGCCGGTGACCAAACCCGAACCCGAGACGCCGTTCTCGACGAACCGGACGTCGCGGCCAAGGCCGATGCCGTCGCGCTCGCTGGCGCGGGAGCCGGTTACGAGCGTGACGAACCCGCTTGCGTCTTCGCTCGTGGGCGGCTCGCACTCCTCCGCCCCGAGCGCGTCCAGCGCGTAGCCCTGGACCAGCGGGTCGTGAAGGACGGCCATCACCTCCGGCCGGCTGACGTAGTCAAGGACTGAGAAGCGGCCGCCGATCGCGACGAGCATCCCGAGCTGGTGCTCGCGAAGGTGAACGGCGTCGGCGAACCGGGCAAGCAGGTCACGACGCGACTCGTATATGTCGTGCATCGCTCCCGTCCGTGAGCGGACATCGTGGGCGACCGACTTGGCACCGATGTGCTGCCAGACCTCTGTCTGGTCCGCACGTGCCTCGACGCCCGCTGCGACGCGCTCGCGGGCCTGGCGGTTCTTGGCCCGACGCAGGTCGGGGTAGGCGGTTTGGGGCGCGGGTGCGAACGTGTCGGCGTGCCGCGAGTGGTCCCAGCGCCCGACCTCGACGCAGCTCACCGGAACGCGCAGCTTGCTCCAGGCGGCGATCAGTACGGAGATGTCGAAGACGCGGTTCTGCTGGGCGCCGAGCACCTCCTCGCCCTCGAACAAGAGAACCGGTTCGCCGGTCGGGTTGCCGACCAGGAGATCTCCGATCGAGGCGCCAGAGTCGAGCTCCTTCACCACGACGCCTCGATCACGTCCTTCAGCGAACGAGACGTACTGCTGATTTGGCTCGGGACCGAAGAGTGGGAACACCGCTAGCGAGCCGGAGACATCTGGCTCGCCGACGGTGATCTGCGAGCTTAGATAGTCGTTTACGGTTGGTTGGTTCGTGTGTGTCGTCATGCTTTAGAGGTCGAAAAGCCCGGTCGCATCTGACAAAGCATCAGGCCGCAGAGGCTGTGAGCGCTGCCTCGACCAGGGCCCAGCGCAGAGTGCTGCGCACCACCGACACCGCCTCCTCGAGGCCCTCTTGCTCGGCACAGAAGTCGAAGACCAAGACGAAGTCCCAGAGCTCCTCTCGCAGCTCGCCGTCTGCTCCCCAGGCTCGGCCGGCGCCTTTGAAAGCCCGTCCATCCACAGTCCGAGCGTCTTAGCCGCCGCCACGAGCGGGCACACAACCCAGCTCGGATTCGTAGGCTCCGGGCGCCGATGCGAAAGGCGCCACTCTCCAGCGCCTCGCTCGTCGCGAGCGCCACTTGATCGGGGAGTCTCAGGGTGGTGCCGGCGAGCACGTCCTGAAGGGTCTTTTCCAGAGGATTCTTCATGCCCTCTCAGTCGCTGGCGGGCCGGTTTCTGCCAACTGAAACGATGATCCGATGACGGTCGGGATCCTGGCCTTCGGTTCGCTGGTGGACGAGCCCGGCGACGAGCTGTGTCCATCCCTTGCGCGGCGAATCGAGGACATCGAGACTCCGTTTTGCCGTCGAGTTCGCCCCGGGTGGAGCCGCACGCGCGACGGTGCACCAACGCTCGTGCCGGTGACGACGGGTGGCGCCCCGGTTCGGACAAGCATCCTCATGCTGAAAGGACGCTGTCCCCCCTGTTCGCTTGAGAGCAAACGAATAGACCCCGACGTCCAGGTACTACCCTGGCGCACGCCTGCGGAGGACAATCGAGCACTCTGAAGTTAGACTCCCCTCGACCGGAGGAGAACGCTTCAAGACGACTAACCAAGGACGCACGAATGACGCCTACAAGCAGTGTGCTGCTTTCCGAAGAGCCTTTTTCGCTCGAGCACCACTATGCCGATCGTCAGCAGATCGTGATCGTTCCCGATGAGGTCGTCGAGGCTGAGCGTCACGCGCTCAAGCAGCTCGATGTCACGAAGGAAGGCGCTGACATCGAAGAGATCGTCAGAACTATCCTGGCGGGAATCGCTGGAGTCGCGCTGCGCGAGTACGTTCTGCCGTTAGCCGTCGCGGAGCTGATTGTGCGAGGCGTGATGAAGCTTCGCGAGAAAGGCATCGAGGTGCTCATGGTTGGGCGTTCCGAAGCTGACTCAGAGGGAGTGAGGTTCCAGCCAGGTCCACCGCTCGACCGGGTCGTCTATATCGGCCATCCAAACGTGCCGGCGATTTATTACCCCGCTGCCGAATTCCATCGCCGGGTCTTTGACCACAAGTTCTGTGAGCTGGTGGACCTACTCCTGACTCTGGGTGCGTCCAACATCGTTGGGGAACGTCAAGAGGGATTTGGGCGCGAGGAGGCCGCACAGCTCGATGTTTCACTCACCCCGAAAGAACGCCTCGGAGGAAGACTGAAGCGGACGCTCGGTCGCGAGTCGCAAGCGAACGTCACAATGAATGCGCCCGGGAACTCGACCCCCTATCTGCCCGAAGATCTGGTGTGGTTTCAGTCCGAGCGGATGTGGCAGACGCTTGCGCGGGCGCGAATGCAGCACGGCGTCACCAACTTCTCCCTTGTACTTCGCTACGAGAATGACTACGGCATCACCGGCAGCCTCAAGGGCAAGATCGAGGGAGTCAAACTCGACGTAGGTGGGAACTTTCAGGAGCAACAGGACACGATCTGGAAATTTTCTGCTGACTTTCCACCCGTAACTACTGCGGCATTAATGTCGCTGGAGGGCACGGAAACCGCTCAGCTACGCGGCTGAGACGGATCGTTGCGCGTGTCCGGTCGGGGCGAACGAGCGTTCCCGCAGCGTCCGCGGCAGGTGGTTGACTGGCTGAGCCATGCGCTCCCGCCAATTTCTTCGTGTTGCCGGCCTCTTCGCCGGGATCGGAGGTATCGAGGTCGGCCTTCACGAGGCTGGTCACGAGACGATTCTCCTGTGCGAATGCGACAGCTCGGCTCGGCGGGTCCTGGCCGAACGGTTCCCTGGCATCCCTCTCACTGGGGACATCGCTGAGCTCGAAGCCCTTCCTTCCGTCGATCTCGTGACGGCAGGCTTTCCTTGCCAAGACCTCAGCCAGGCAGGGCAGACCGCAGGTATCAAAGGCAGTCGGTCGAGTCTCGTGGATCACGTTTTCCGGCTCCTCGACGGAGCCCAGACTCAGCCGACATGGCTGCTGCTGGAGAACGTCCCTTTCATGCTGCAGCTCGACCGCGGCGAGGCGATGGGGTGGCTCACTCAGCAACTTGAGGCGCGTGGCTACACGTGGGCTTACCGGGTCGTCGACACTCGCGCTTTTGGGCTGCCACAACGTCGGCAGCGAGTCCTTCTCCTCGCGTCTCAAACCGAGGATCCGCGACCATTTCTGCTCAGCCAGGAGCATGGTGAGGTTGAAATAGAGGACCGGACCGGGCTCGCCTGTGGCTTCTATTGGACTGAGGGCGTTCGCGGCCTCGGCTGGGCTGTCGATGCGATCCCAACGCTGAAGGGCGGCTCCACCATCGGCATTCCTTCACCGCCGGCGATTTGGAGATCCGGCACCGGACGCATCGTCACCCCGGATCTACGGGATGCAGAACGCTTGCAAGGATTCCCATCCGAGTGGACAGCACCTGCCGACTTGGTCCAAGGACGACGCAAGACAGACCGGTGGAAGCTCGTTGGCAACGCTGTAAGCGTTCCCGTATCCCGCTGGATTGGTGAACGCCTCCGAACGAGCGAAACGTACGACGCGCCTAGTGACGAGACCCTGCCAGACGGCTCTCGTTGGCCGTATGCGGCGTGGGGGTTGGAAGGGCATCGAGCTCGAGCTGACGTGTCCCTGTGCCCCGTTGCTTACCCGCGACCCCATTTGCACGACTTTCTTGAATTCGAGCCCGCTCCACTATCGGCCCGAGCGACTGCGGGGTTTCTGCGTCGGACTCGTCGGGGTACCCTTCGGATTCCGGAGGACCTGATCTGCGAAGCCGAGGCGCATCTGGAAACCATGGATCCCCAGCTTCAGGTGGTCGCCTAGCCACCTATCGGGGCCCCAGCTTTCGGGGCCTTCAAGCTTCGTCCGCACCCGTGAGTGAGCGCATGGCCCGCACTGGCCAGCGTGACACTAAACCTGAGTTTGAGCTCCGGCGACTGCTCCACGGGCGTGGGCTCCGCTACCGGATCGATCGTCCTGTCCTTCCCGACGTGCGTCGTCGGGCGGATCTCGTCTTCGCCCGAGCTCGCCTGGTCGTCTTTGTGGACGGATGCTTTTGGCATGGTTGTCCCGAACACGCGACCTGGCCAAAACGCAACGCTGACTTCTGGCGCGAGAAGATCGAGACCAACCGGCTGCGTGATCGCGATACGGACAGGCGGCTTGCCTCCGCCGGCTGGAGGGTCGAGCGGGTGTGGGAACACGAAGACATCAACGTCGCCGCGGACCGGATCGAGCGGCTAGTTCGAGAAGCGCTGTCCGTGGGTTCTTAGAGCCTCGAAAACGAGGCGGCATACTCGTGCGCCACACGCCTGAGCATGTCCGAGTAGGGAAAGACCGGGTCCGGAGTATCCAACACCTTCATGGGCGAACCGTCGTTGGCCATGTCAACGACCATCACCCCGATCGCATCGAAGCCAGTCGCGCTTCTTCCTGCGCGTCGACGGATCTCGCGAATCTTCTCGATCACGCGGATTGCATCATCTGGCTGACGATGTGGATTCACATTCGCCGGCACTTTCGCGAGGTCGAACTTGTTCATGTCCGGGCTTCGGAATGTCTCTCCAGCGTTGACCATGACAAACCCGACTGCGAGAGCACGTTCGGAGTTTCCGTGCGTCGTCGCATGGCTCGAATCGAGCTCGTCGTGAAGCCGTGGGAGCGCCCTGACGTGCGCGGTCATACATGCTTTTGCCTCGAGAGCTAAGAGAACGGACCCTACGGGTGCTTCCGGCGCCGGTGGGAGGCTTGCGAGCACAGATCTCTCGTCGTCAGTGAGAACGACTCCGAAATCCTCGGCCATATCAGCGAACGTCCGCTTCGGAGGATCTGGAATCGGCCCCGCGGGTTGTGCGATCACGAGATCGAGGTCCTTCTTACGCTGCGTCTGGAAGTCGCGGAGCGTGTGATTGACTCCAAGCACGACCTTGCCGCTCGCGACGTTGTCGCGTAAGAGCTCGCAGGTCTGCATGAGCTCAAACGCGACGACCCAGCACGCGACCTTCGAGTGCCTGTCGGAGCGCGAGTGGTATTGCCAGACGTTGCCGTACTTGTCGGGAATCTGCCCCGCGCTGATCGATCGCGCGATGATCTCAGGGCCGTCCACTGCTGGAGCGTGTCAGACGGTCTGGACGGGGCCCTCGCGTATCAGTGGGCTATGCAGCTAGGGCGGCGAACGGCTCGTTTGGGAGACCGGCTACTTCAGCAAGGCCTGCGACGCCTTTGCGGTATTGGCTCGCGGAGATCAAGAGGTGTGACCGGCTCCGCATCGAGAGCGTATCCACGCCGGCGCGCGTCACGTGCGGCCCTTGCGGTGCTAGCGGGATGATGAGCAGCGGCGTGAACTCGACTACCCATGGCCACCGATCCCCATCGAACTTGCCCTCGTCCTTGACGAACTGCGGGTCGAGCCGCGCTTCCGACGTCACCTCAATGGCGCCGATGAGCTTCTGATGACCGGTCGCATAGAGCAGGACGCGGTCGCCTACCTCAAAGGACGGACGCCCGTGCTTTGGGCAGCCAAACCAGCTGCGACGGTGGTTGTGGTACCAGTCGTCGTCGAGCCACCGCCCGGCTGTCCCGAGCGACTTGATCCAATAGTTCATTTAAGAGCCTCCGTCTTCGCGTGGCCAGATCTTCATTAGCTATGTTTAAGAGCGTATCACTATGCGTAGAGGAACGGTCGTAAGCCTAAAAACGTACCGTATATAGCCTTGCAGAGCCGTTTTATAAAGGCCCTAAAGCCCAGCAGCGGTTGGAGCCCCTCGAACGGCTCACCTTCCTGGCCAGACGCCTACTCGCCGTCTATCCTTTGGTTGTTCAATTTCTGTTCAAGAACGCCGATAGGAGAGAGCGTGGCCCTCGATCTGCCAGAGCCTGACCCGACCCGTCTTCCCGGGTCGCCCCTTGAGCTCGTCGTCTGCGAGATTCGCTTCGAGGCGAACCTCTCAGTAGGTACGACTGAAACGGCGCTTTCTTTTCATGAAGCGATCGGGGGTACGGAAGGCAGATACGCGAAGGTCGAGCCCCTCAGCGGCCAGACGTTGAACGTAACGGTAGGCGCAGCGCCTACGGTCGAAAGCAAAGGCCTCTCGGGGTGGCGCTTTTTGTCGGACGACGGGGCGTGGACAGTGTCGCTCATGCCGGAGCACGTATCCCTTGAGACGTCGAAGTACACGGTATGGGAGGAATTTCGCGACTGCCTTCAAGAAATTCTCAAGGCCACGGGCCAAGAGGTGTCGCCGGCGTTTGAACAGCGCATCGGCCTGCGGTACATCGATCGGATCAAAGAGTTTGGACTGCGAAGTCCACAGGAGTGGGAGGACTACATCACCCCCGAGCTCCTCGGCGTCGTCATTCATCCTCAGCTCGGCCCCGCGATCAGGAACGCTCACCAGCAAATCCTCATGGATCTCGGTGACGGGCTCAGTTGCGCGCTCCGTCACGGCTTCGTCGTTGAGACGAACGACGAAGCCAAGGTCGATTACCTTCTCGACTACGACCTGTTCCGGGAGGGCGGTCGGCGATTTGACATCGATGAGTTGACGGCGACCGCGGATCAGCTGAACCACGCCGCCCTCCAGCTCTTCCAGGCGTCTGTCACATCACGGCTTCTAGAGCAGTTTCGCCAGTCATGAGTGGTCCTGGCCTAAGTTCATTGACAACCGTGGATCGAAGCCGCCTGGCGGAGCACAGGTTGTCGGAAACGAGCTTCGAACCAGCACTGCAGATTTACGACCTGGTGGGGGTCGGTGCGGGCCAAGTGGAGTGGCAAAGCACGCAAGCGTCTCTTTGCCCGCCATCACTACGTGGTTACGTTTGTACAGCGGGCAATGAGCCGGTCAGTACCCTGAGCTGGCCTTCGGAAACGCGGGGGTTCCTGACGGAGTCCCAACCGATCGAATCCGGTTTCTTCCTAGTGGTAAGTGCGGCGCTCGCTGCATTCTGGGATGCCGTCGCCGTTACGTCACACCGGACAGTCGAGACCGGCATATATGGAGGATCGGGGTCTTACAACACGCCCTGGGGACTTTACGCATCGATCAACGCTGGAGCCATCGCCGCGCCTTTAAGCGCGGTCTATACAGGCGGGGTCGCAGCACCCGTCAGTGAGCGCGGCGCGCATGTGATCGACTCTGTTGTGATTGACCAACGGCATTCTGTTGGACCAGCGGGATCCGACGCCGTTGTAAGACCGGCCGAGTCCGCCGCCTTCAGAGCCTTCAAAGAGCTCGGCGGTTGGCTGTCGATGAGCGATGAGGAAGTTGCCACGATGATCGGCATCGGGCGGACGACCTGCTATGCCTGGGCGCGTGACGGGCATGAGCCACGACCCTCGACGGTCCGGCGTCTCTACCAGATGCACTCGCTCGTCGCGGCGCTCGCAAACAGATTGGGTGCTGACCTCGCACCCCGTTGGTTCGTTGCGGGGGAGCCGTCGCCACGTGATCTCTTGGCGGCCGGTGAGATCGAGTCGGTTGAACGCATCGCTCACGAACTGCTATTCCGCCGTCCGGAGACCAGGCGCTCCGACTTGGGTGCATGGATGCCCGAGGATCTCGCCCCTGTCGATGTACCGGCAGGGCAGCGCGTTCTCCGTCCGCGTGGTCGTTCACCTCGGCGCGGGCGGCTATCGGGTGATTGACCAAGGCATCCAACAACCCTGGCCTGATGAGGTTCTACAAGCAGTCGAGCCGTTCGAGATCGGGCATCTAATCGAGGAGCCTCCGTTCTTCTACGTCGCGGATCTCAGGTATCCGGTCTGGGGTCTCACGCGCAATGTTGCGGAGGAAGGCGGCCCTCAGGGAGTGGAACTGGTTGAGCTGGATCCCGAAGACGGGCCTGAGTACGGCGCTATCACTTCCCAGACCTGCGATGTGACGGAGGCAGGCGTCCCGAATCCTGCTCAACCCTGGTTTCAGGTCTGCCCGGTATACCGCTGGCCTGGCGACACTCCCCCTGCGAAGTCGTATTTGGCTGAGCTCACCGCTCCCGACATGTCGGGCTACGTCGCGGACCTGCGCCTTGAGCTGACGCTCGAGAAGAGCTTTCTCGTGGGCCGTCAGCCCATCGCGGGCTTTGCGACCGAAGACGACCAGGTCAGTTTCGCCGACAGGGTCGGTCGACGACGTGCGCGGGCCGCTCTCGCAGACGCCTTCCACGATGTCCTTGAGGCGACAATGCGCCAGCGCAAGCAGCAAACGTCGAGTGGCTTGATGCGGCGGGTGCGCCACGGCGTCTTCAAGCTGATGCTCGCGATTCCGGAAGGGACCAGGCTAAAACCGGGCGCTGCCAAGCTCTATGTCATCGCGAATGAAGCCCCTAGCCAAGAAATCAAGGACTGGTTCGACGAGTGGTGGGACGATGCGCGCCAGGTAGCTGAGTCGCACGGACTGAACCTCCTTGAGAACGCGTATTGGGATGCGAGAGCGATCGATCTCCGAACCTACGTAGATCTCATCGAGATTCACAACCCGCTTGGTTAGGTAACGAATCGGGATCGCGTTCGACGGCTCTTCTTTTGTAAGAATCCCGGCTGCCTTGATGAGACACAGGTGGCGGTACTCGCAATAGAGCGTGGGTCAGCGACCCGTCATGCGGAGTTCAGCTCAAATGGGTTGGGTCAGGAAGGGGGCTCGGCGATGTCGACAACTGCCTCGGGGGCAACAAACGGCGACGAGCTAATCCGCGGATCGCTCCGTGAAGCCGCCAGTCGGTTGAGGGCCGACGCCCGTCGGTTCGTCGACATTCGCGAGGAGGATTTACGGACGGCTCTATACAGCGAGCTGCGACGTCGTCTCCCCGGACATGTCCGAAAGGAAGAAACCGTCAAGCTCGCTGCCTTCCAAGGCTGCGGTCCATCCGATCTGCTCGTCGATCGTGTTCCGGGTGGAGCCGTAACCTGGCTCGCTGAAACCAAATGGTCATATACGTCGCGCAACAAGATCTTCGAGGGAGCCTGGGATGCGGTCAAGCTTGTTCTGGCGCAGGAGGAGAAAGGCGCCGGACGCTGTTGGTTGATTACGGGCGCGTCGGAGGACTCCTGGCGTCGAACGGAATGCGCGGATCTCTTTGCGGACGGGCTGGTCGACGTGCGTGATCTGTGGCACCGTCCGCTTATACCGCCAGGTTCAAACGGTGGGAAAACGGTGGGCGAAGACTGCGAAATCGGAGGGCGCGGAAACATGTTTACCCGTACCCCTACACAACTTCGGGTTCAGAAGGTCGCAGTGGAGCAACTGCACCGAAGAGACGAGGAGTGGTCCATACGTGTCTCAGCGGTTTCCCCGCATGGAGACTGGATCGAGGACTTCGCACCCCCACCGCTCTTCCCGGCAAGGATCGGTGACGCCTGGCTCAAGAGCAATGTGCCGACGATGAGCGATAAGAAATATGCGGCACTCCTCGTTCGCCTGAAGCAGAAGCGTTGGACCGAGGAAGAGCTCCAGCGTCGCGTCTATCCCCTCCGCCATGACAGCGAAGTTACCCTGGGTGCTGATCTCGATGCTCTGCGTCGAGACGAATCGTGAGCTGAAGGTCGAGCGCTTTCGCGACCCGCCGGAACAGTTTGAGGCTGATCCGGCGTCGGCCGGCTTCGACTCGCGCGATCGCCGAATGATTCACGCCAGCTCGCTCGGCTACTTCACGCTGGGAGAGATCGAGCTCCTCTCGCCGGCGCCTAAGAAGTTCCCCGAGCTGGCGGGCCACAAGCGCTCCACCGACGCGCTGGGCCGCTTTGGGCCGTATGAGATCAAAACCGCCGCGTCGTCACCGTCCTCAGAAGTCCGCAACGTGCGGCCTTCTACACCCTCTGAACCCCCCGAAACACCACTCTGATCGATGGTAAGGAGGGTCGTCGGCTGCAGCTGGCCCTACTCCCGAGCCCGCAACCAGCTGCGTGTCACGTTCCCGATCCGCATCCGCTGCGGATGGTCGCCGACCGCGATCGATGCAACCTCACGCTTAGTCCTGTACGAGATTGCCGAGATCTTGTCGTCGCCGCTCCAGGACACGAAGCAGAACTGGCCGTCCGCGCTGTTGGTCGACCAGTACGGCTTCGTGCCGCCTTGGATCAGCGTGTACGCGAAAGTGGAGCGCTCGACGATGGCCGCGTAGTCCGACATCGTGCCCGCGACGCACAGGCGCGTGTCGTCGGGGTTGATGGCGATGCCGTGGTGCGCAGAGTCGAGCAGGTACTGCTCGCGTGGCGTGTCGGGAACGAGGTTCGGCAGGTTGGCGACGCGGGTGACCCGGTCCTGCGCGAAGTCGTACTCGACGAAGCCGTGGAAGAAGGAGACCTGGAAGTAGACCTTGGTCTCTCCGCGTGTGAGCGCCATCGGCCGCACCGCGGAGCTCATGTCCGGGTAGCCGGCCTCCGCGAGCTTCTGGCCCATGTCGAGCCGCTCGATGATCTGGTTGGTGTTCGCATCGACGATCTGGAAGTAGCGCTCGCCCTTCGTGGAGTCGAACTGCGGCTGGTCCGCCGGCGTGTAGACCAGGCCGATGCTGGCGTGGTAGATCCGCTGACCGTCCGCAGAGTAGTTGTTCTCGTGCGGCGAGTCGCCCGACGGGAACTGGCCGACCTCCTGGCCGGTGAACGTGTCGAGGATGTGGACGACGTTGCCGGTCGAGGCCGACACTGCGACGCGGCTGCCATCGGGGGACATCGCCATGTGGTCGGAGCGCTGGCCGGCGACGCGGAAGCGCCAGACGATCTGGCCCGTGTTCAGGTCGAGCCCGATGACGTCGGCGAGGCTCGGCCGCGAGACGACCAGAATCCGGCCGTCCTTCGAGGCGAACATGTCATCGACGTACTGGTCGTGGCCCTCGCCGACGAGCTGGCGGATGGCGAGGAAGTAGCCCAGCCGCTCGGGATCGGTGGCGATCTCGACCATCCGCTCCTGGATGTCGGGGATGATGTTGAGCCGCGCCACGCGCGTGAGCGTTGGCCGGCTCGCGGTCCCGCCCTGCTTGATGACGTCCGCGGTGCCGTCCCAGTTGTTGCCGACGAACAGGACCTGGGTGACGTCGCCCGTCCTGGGAGCGGGCGCTGCGGTGCTCGAGGACGCCGCCACCAGCGCCACGCTCGCCGCCAACATCAGCGCTGCGGCCATGACCGCAGCCATCTTTCGCCCCTCGGTCCTCACTCGTTACGAGTGCTTCCTCGCCGGCGCGGCATTCAAACACCCTTGTTGCGAAGATCCAGCCCGCCGAGCCGCAGCGAGCGAAGGGAGAAGCCGTGCCGGATCAACCCGTGCTCTACGAGGTCGAGGGCGCCGTCGCCACCCTCACCCTCAACCGCCCCGAGCGCCTCAACACAATCGTGCCCGAGCTGATCGAGGCCTTCGACGCCGCGATGACACGGGCGCTGGCCGACGGGGCGGTCCACGCCATCCGCCTGCGCGGGGCCGGGCGCACCTTCTGCGCCGGCTACGACATCGACTGGGGCGCAGAGATGATGGAGGCGCAGGGAGCCGACCAGCCCTGGGACCCGATCCTCGACTATCAGACGATGTCGCGCTACGTGAACTCCTATATGTCGCTGTGGCGCTCCCCGAAGCCGGTGATCGCGCAGGTGCACGGCTTCTGCGTCGGCGGCGGGACCGACTTCGCGCTCTGCTCCGACCTGATCGTCTGCTCGGAGGACTGCCGGATCGGCTACCCGCCGGCGCGCGTCTGGGGGTCGCCTACCACCGCGATGTGGGTCTACCGGCTCGGGCTCGAGCGCTCCAAGCGCGTGCTGCTGACCGGCGACCCGATCGATGGGCGCACTGCGGTCGATTGGGGGCTTGCCTCGGAGGCGGTGCCGGAGGCGGAGCTCGACGCGGCGGCGCTCGCGCTGGCCGAGCGCGTCGCCCTACTCCCCCTCAACCAGCTGCACATGATGAAGCTGCTCGTGAATCAGGCGTATGAGCAGATGGGTCTACATACAACGCAGCTGATCGGGACACTGCTCGACGGGGACGCGCGCCACACGCCCGAAGGGGTCGAGTTCACGAGGAAGGCGATGGAGGACGTCGGCCGCGCGGTGATGGAGCGCGACGCGCCTTTCGGGGATTACGGGCAGGAGCGGCGCTAGCTTTCCGCCTTCCGCTCAACGTCCGCCGATGTCAGATCTTTGCGCCCCGTCCGACCCAGTAGCCGAGGTCGGTCAGGGATGGCCGGCCTCCGCGTCTAAACCTCGAGCTTCCGCACCGCCATCTGCACCATCTCGGCGAAGGTCGGGAACTGGTAGATCGAGTCGCGTAGGACGGCGATCGGAACCTCGGCCTTGATCGCCAGCACGAGCATGTGGATCCACTCGCCTGCCAGCGGGCCGACCGCTGCCGCCCCAACCACGACGCCGCGGTCGCGGTCCGCCAGCACCGTCAGGTGTCCCTCGAGGTCGCGGCCGTAGGTCTCCCGGCGGTCGGCTTCGCTCAACTCGACGGTCGCGGTCGTGAGCTTCACGCCCTGCTCCTCGGCCTGCTCCTGCGTCAACCCGACCGCAGCCACCTCCGGATCGCAGAACACCACCCGCGGAACGGCGCGGTAGTCCGCTCGCACCTCCCGCCCAAGGATGTCGGCCGCCGCCACCCTGCCCTGGTAAGAGGCGACGTGCGTGAACTGCGCCACGCCGGTGACGTCGCCCACCGCCCACACTCCTTCGCCGGCGCGGCAGCGCTGGTCGACCTCAATTCCCTTCTTGCCGGGTTCGATCCCAACGGTGTCCAGCCCAATGTCCTCGACGTTCGGCTTCCGCCCCGCAGCGATCAACAGCTTCTCGGCGCGCACGTCATCGCCGCCCTCGACACTCAGGCGCAGACCGTCCCCGTCCTTCGCGACCCGGGTCGCCTTGGCGCCCAACCGCAGCCCGATTCCCTCGCTCTTCAGCTCCTTCTCGATCGCCGCACTCACGTGATCGTCCTCGCGGCTCAGCAGCCGGTCCGCCGCCTCGATCAGCGTCACTTCGCTGCCGAAGCGGCGCAGCATCTGGCCCAGCTCCACCACCACCGGTCCGCCGCCGACCACAGCAACGCTGCGCGGCACCTCCTTCAGCCCGGTCGCCTCGCGATTGGTCCAGAACTCAACCCCGTCGAGCCCATCGATCGAAGGCACCGCGGTCGTCGTGCCGGTGGCAACGACCACGTGCTCGGCCTCGAGCATCCGCTCCCCCACCTCGACACGACCTCGCCTCGCGATGCGCGCCCGCCCGCGCACGATCTCGATTCCCGCCTCCTCCAAACTCTTCGCCTTCTTCGAGTCGTCCCAGTCACTCACCATGTAGTCGCGGTAGCGGCGCGTGTCCTCCCAATCGAGGTCGGCCTCTCCGACTCCGGCACTCGACCGCGCCTCCCACTGCACTTCGGGCGGCCTGATCAGCGTCTTGCTCGGAATGCATGCCCACCACGGGCACTCGCCGCCGACCAGCTCGTGCTCGGCGAGCGCAACTCGCATGCCGGCGCCGGCCAGCTCTCGCGCGGCCCAGCGGCCGCCCGGGCCCGAGCCGATGACCACCGTTCCGTAGCGGTCGTCGATCACGCTGCCCCCAGTTCTAGCGCACGACGCGGAAGCGCCGGGTCTTCGCGCTGCCCCGCTGTCCGGTCGCATCCGTGGCTCGCGCCACCAACCGGTAGCGACCCGCGCGCAGTCGGTGCAGTCGCAACCGTCCGGTGAAGCGGAATCGATTCACGCCAGCCCGGCCGGCGTGGCTGAAGCGGCCTCGCACATGCACCCATCGCCGACCACGACGGCGATCCACGCGGAACGACACCGTCGCAGCCTCCGACAACCCGTAGCTCACCCGGCCGCCGCGCGTCGCACGCGCGACCACGCTCGAGCCGCGACCGCTGTAGGCGACGATCTTCGACGGGCTCATGCGCAGCGTCCCGATCACGGGCGGGCCGGCGCCGCCGAGTGCGCCCACGAGCGGCGGGCCCTCGACCGCGCCGATGTCGCACGCCGCTCCCTGCGGCCGGGACACACCGCGCTGGTCGACCAACGACGATGGACAAGTCAACCCGCCGTCGATCGCTGGACTGCCCGAAAGCAGAGCATGGGTCAGCGTCGGCCCGCCGTTCGCCGCCAGCGGTCCAAGGCGCGCGGGCTTGTTCCTGTAGTCCCTGCCGCCGAACCGGCACGTGTTCGCGCTCTCCAGGTTGCGGCCGCGGCGCGTCGTCGACACGAGCGGTCCCGAGCAGTTCGCGTCGAACTGCGCTACGCCGTTTGCCACGATCGTGTTGAAGTACGTGATGCGACCGCCGCCGACGTAGATGTTGCCGCCGTGGCCGGGTGCGTTCGCGACGTTGCTCGCGAGCGTGACGCTCGTCAGCGACACGCTGCCGCCGAAGCTGTTGATCCCGCCGCCGCGCGCTCCCGAGCCGGGGCCGCTCGTCGCCTTGTTGCCGCTGATGGTGCTGTTCGTGACCTCGAGCACGCCGCTGTTGGCGATGCCGCCGCCGTTGCCGCCGCCGACGTTCCCGGTCTCGGCCGAGTTGCCGCTGATCGTGGAGCCCACGACCGTCAGATGGCCGGCGTTGTAGGCGCCGCCTCCGAGGGAGCCGGCGCTGCCCGGGCCGAGCGCGAAGTTGCCCGTGATCGCGGAGTTCACGACAGTCAGCTCGCTGCCCTCGTCGACCGCGACGCCGCCGCCGTTCTTGGCCGCCCCGCCGATCACGTCCAGGTCGCTGAGCATCGCGCTCGCTCCGCCAGTCACGCTCAGCACGCGCACAGAGCCGCCACCGGAAATCTGGGTCTCGTCGGCGCCTACTCCCGCGATCCCGAGCTGGCCGCCGCTCACCTCCAGCCCGGGGCCGGCGTCGAGTACGAACCTCCCCGCGGGCAGGTTGATCTGGTCCGCCTCGCCGGTGGAGTTGGCCGCCGTCACGGCCTGGCGCAGCGAGCACTGGTCAGGGGTCGCGACGCAGTCGCCCCCCACGTCGGCGGTCGTGGTGACCGCATAGGTAGCCGCCCGCGCCCAGCCGACCGGCCCCGCCACCGACGCCAGCAGGGCGAGACTGAGCACGCCAAAAAGCCTCATGAACCCGACTGATTCGCCGGTTTCAGGCCTGATCCTGCTCTAGAGAGCCTAAAAATGGGGAAGGGGCCGGTCCCCGACCCCTTCCCCTGCTACTGGATACCCAGCCTTAGCTAAGTACTGGTCGTTCCAGGTGCCCCCGCGAATATGGCGGGGGTCTTTTGATCGCCGCGAGCGGACGTATCCGCTCAAAGTCCTAAACGGGACAGAACTCGAAAACTGTCTCTCTTGCCCGCTCGATCGTCCGTCCAGTGCAAGATCGCCTGCAAACGGATGTAAATTGGGGCGAATTTCGGAGCTCTGGACCGCTTAGCCCAGCTTCGGACTGCGCCACGGACGTTCCAAACGAGCCACCAGCTCGTCCCCGAGCCCCGCCATCGGCACCCGCACCTGCTCCAGGGAGTCGCGGTCGCGCAGGGTGACGGTGTCGTCCTTCATCGAGTCGTAGTCGATCGTGATGCCCCAGGGCGTGCCGATCTCGTCCTGGCGGCGGTAGCGCTTGCCGATCGAGCCGCCCTCGTCGAACTCCGTCTGCAACCGCGGGCGCAGCTCCTCGTAGAGCTTGCGCGCCTTCTCCGGCAGGCCGTCCTTCGACTGCAGCGGCAGCACCGCCACCTTCACCGGCGCCAGACGCGGATGCAGGCGCAGCACGGTGCGCTCGCGCCCGGACACTGTCTCCTCGTCG
This sequence comes from uncultured Solirubrobacterales bacterium, assembly GCA_963716195.1. GTDB lineage: Bacteria > Actinomycetota > Thermoleophilia > Solirubrobacterales > JBBDJG01 > JBBQNR01. Next base: position 3,476,071 of record OY970293.1, on the reverse strand, counting down.
TAGCCGTCGACCATGAACGACAGCATCGCGCGGTCCGCGCCCGCCGAGGGCTCGATCACGTACGGCACGTAGCGCTCGCCGCTCGCGGTGTCGTGGTACTCGAGCTTCTCGCCCGAGAACTTGGCGTGCTGCTTGAGGTCGAAGTCTGTGCGGTTCGCGATCCCCTCGAGCTCGGACCAGCCCATCGGGAACAGGTACTCGACGTCGGAGGTCGCAGCCGAGTAGTGCGAGAGCTCGTCCTCGCCGTGCGCGCGCAGGCGGATGTGGTCGGGACGGATGCCGAGGTCGGTGTACCAGCGCAGCCGGTCCTCCATCCAACGCTGGTACCACTGGGGCGCCTCGGCCGGCGGGACGAAGAACTCGATCTCCATCTGCTCGAACTCGCGTGTGCGGAAGATGAAGTTGCCGGGCGTGATCTCGTTGCGGAACGCCTTGCCGATCTGAGCGATTCCGAACGGCGGCTTCTTGCGCGCGAACTGGAGCACGTTCTTGAAGTTGACGAAGATGCCCTGAGCTGTCTCGGGGCGCAGGAAGATGCGGTTGCCCGACTCGCGCACCGGGCCCATGTAGGTCTCGAACATGAGGTTGAAGTCGCGCGCCTCGCCGAGCTTGCCGCCACACTCGGGGCAGCGGAACTCGCCGTCCTCGCCCCGGGCCGACTCGGGCAGGTGGTCCGCCCGCCAGCGGCGCTTGCACTTGCCCTCGCACTGGACCAACGGGTCGGTGAAGCTGTCGAGGTGGCCGGAGGCCTCCCATGTGCGCGGGTGCATCAGGATTGCCGCATCCAGCGCAACCATGTCGTCGCGCTCCTGGAGCACCGTCCGCCACCACTCGTCCTTGACGTTCTTCTTCATCAGGACGCCGTAGTGGCCAAAGTCGTAGGTGGAGGCCAGTCCGCCGTAGATCTCGGAGGACTGGAAGATGAATCCGCGCCGCTTGCAGAGGGCGACGATCTTGTCCATCGTTACCGCGTCGTGCATCGCAGATTGCGAGTTTTCCGCCTCTGGGGCGGTTTTTTCGGCAGTTTGCAGTTTCTGCTTTGGCATCAAGGATTAGTGGCCTGTATCCGACAATGAGATTAGGCTAGAACTCACGTTCGTCGGGGAATCGAGTCGCTTTTCGGCAGGTACGGATCGACCACGCCCGAAGGAGATGTAGCCACCATGACGATCAACCAGGTCCCTGGATTGCCGCTCAAAGCAGGTCGACATCTGACGGCCTGGATCGTATGGCACACGGTACGCGTCTCGATGATCGAGGACGGCGAGCCGATGACGCCCGCCCGCCCCGAGCGGTCCAAGCGCTCGCGGCGACGCACCAAGAAGTAGGACGGCGGCCACATTCCTCGGTTTCGGCTCCGGACGGGCCTGGCTTGAGCCAACGGGCGGGGACTGAAAAGACCCCTCCATATACTTGACCAGGGACCAAGGGATCCCGGGAAGACCGTTGCCTACCTACGAATATCGCTGCACGAATGGCCACGTGTTCGAGGTCATCCAGAGGATGAGCGATGACCCGATCTCGGTCTGCGAGGTCTGCGGCGCTCCTGTCGAGCGGGTGTTCCACCCGGTGGCCGTCCACTTCAAGGGATCGGGCTTCTACTCGACCGACTACGGCAAGAAGCGGACCGGCGCGACGGCCGGGGAATCGGGCGGCGACTCCGGCAACGGCTCCAAGACCGACTCGTCGAAGACGGACTCCGCCAAGAGCGACTCCGGCGACAGCGCCAAGAAGTCGGACACCAAGACCGCGTCCGGCGACTAGTCCGAGTCGCGGTTGAGCGCGGCGAGCGCTTCCTCTCTGTCGAAGTAGATCTCCAGGCGGCTGATCTTCCCGTCGCTGAAGACGATCACGTGAAATGCCCGCTGGTTCAGGACGACGCCGCTTCCTGCTCCCCGGGCGTGGCCGGTGAACGCGACGAAAACACGGTCACCGCGCTCGATGAACTCCTCGGGATCGACCTGCTCCCAATCGAAGGCATCAGGCTCCCAGAATTTCCTCAGCTCCTCATGCCCGCGCACGCTGCCGAGCCCGGACGGCCGCTGAAGCTCGGCGTCCGCATGGGTCTGCTCCAGGATGGCGTCGTAGTCGCGGCGGTTGAAGGCCTCGTACGTCGCGCGCGCGATCTCCTCCAAACCCATGCGTCTAGCCTGGTCGCGATCCCGATTGAACGCCGCGAGCGCTTCTTCCCGGTTGAGATAGACCTCGATCCGCGCGACCAGATCGCCACGGAAGGTCATCACGTGGAACCCCTGCTGGTCGATCTCGATGCCGCTCCCGGCTCCGCGGCCGGTGGCCTTTGCCGTGACGAAGAGACGATCGCCGCGTTCGATGAATTCCTGGGGTTCGATGCGCATGGACTCGAAGGCATCGGGTTCCCAGAACTCGGCCAGGGCGTGGCGGCCGTGCACGGTGCCTAGTGCCGAAACCCGCTGGAACTCCACGTCGGGAACGCACTGCTGGACGGCCTTCGCCATGTCACCGCGGTTGAACGCTTCGTAGGTCTCCCGCGCAACCTCCTCTTTGCGCATCCACGCAGTATCAACGAAAAAGAGGCCCGGTCCGGGGGCCTCTCTTTCTATGGGGGGAGATGCGATGTTGGGTTGGGGGAAGCTCTAGTCCTCGACTTCGTCGCTCGGCTCGTCCGCGACCTCGCCGCCTTGCTCGTCATCGCCGGCGCGCGCGAGAGCGCGCACGCAGCGGCCGAAAGCATGGCCGCGCCTGGCGACGCGCCCCTTGCGGGCGGCGACCTTCTGCTTGCACGTCCGGGCGGCGTTTGCATAGCGCTTGTTCTGCGCTTGCGCGAGCCGCTTCAGCTTTTGGGCGACGCAGTCGGCGATGGACTCGCGGGGACCGCCTTCGGCTTCCAGCTCGTCGCCGGAATCCTCGCCGGACTCGTCCCCTGACTCGTCTCCCTCATCGCCTGGTTCCGACTCGTCGCCGGGTTCCTCTCCTGTCTCCTCGCCGGGATGCTCCGCTGCCTCCGTGCTGCACTGCTGCTGCGCCAGCGTGCGCATGCGCTTGGCGACACGCCGCTGGTCGCTGACGCACCTGCCGAAGGCGTTGCGACCGTTTCCGGTTCCGAACGCCGCCCGGAAGTTCGCAACGCCCATCTTGGCGCGGAGTTGAGCGCAAGCCCGCGGTGCGGGTCCGCGCTCACCCTTCCTTGCTCCCTGCTGCGCCATTGCCGACCCCGGGATTGCAAGCAACGCCACCAGGGTCAGCACAATTCCGATCCGCTTCATCCACCCATTGGTCGGCGCTCCTCACAGAAGGCATGAAAAACAGCCACCGAGGATGGACGCGCGTCTAGCTTGCGCGGATCAGCCGTCGAGGAACTTCTGCACCGCCGCCTGCTTCTCCGCCTCGGAGACCTGCAGCGGGTTCGCGCCGGGGTCGACCGGGCGCAGGATCACCGGGTCCAGGGAACCGCCGATCTCGGAGTCGAAGAAGAGGGCCAGCAGCGACGGTCCCGCCATGTCGGTGTCGATCGCGCGCGGCGCCTTCCACGCCGCCCACGGCCAGCGCGGGAACGAGCGCGGGCTGAAGATCCGGCCCTTCACCGCCTCGAGGAACTTCTGCTGGCGGCGGGCGCGGGTGAGGTCGGACTCCTCGGGCGCGCAGATGTTCTTCCGGATGCGCACCACGTCCAGCGCGGCCTGGCCGTCGAGCTTGACCTTCTCGTTGCTGGCCCGGCAGCGGCGGAAGTTGCCCTTGCAGCCGATGCGCGGGGTGCGGCCCTCGAACTTGGACACGATGCAGTTGTCGAACTTCATCTTCACGCCGCCGAGCGCGTTCACGAAGTCGGGGAAGCCCTCGAAGTCGACCTCGACGATGTGGTTGACCTCGACGCCGAGGAACTCCTTGACGGTCCTGATCATCAGCGCCGGGCCGCCGAACGCGTATGCGGCGTTGATCTTGCTGGCGCCGTGGCCGGGGATGTTGACGAGCGTGTCGCGCGGGATCGACAGGCGCGACGCCTTGCCGCCGCCGTAGCGCATCAGCATGATCGTGTCCGCGCGGCTGGGGCCGCGCTCGCCGGGCCGCTGGTCGGAGCCGAGCACCAGGATGTTGTTGGCGCTCGTCAGCATGTTCCCGCCGTCGTCGAGCTCGCGCTTGACCCGCTCGGGCGTGTCGTCGGCCTGGATGTGGGCGCTGATCATGAAGAGAACGATCGTGAGGACGATCCAGCTCACGATCGCGACCGCGATCCAGCGCAGGACGCGCCCCGGGGTGATCGGCTTGTTGAGGGGCCAGCGCCGGCGAGGCGGAAGCTCAGGCTCGAGCAGGCCGGGCCGCTCCCTGGGCTCGCGCGGCGGGCGGAGGCGGTCCGCCGGGCGGTCGAGCGTCTGCGCCGGGGCGGCTCCCTCCCCAGCGGCGGGGTCGGGCGGCTCGAAGCGGCGGCGATCCCGCTCTCTATAGAGGAATCGGCTCAGCCAGCCGCGGCGGGCACGGTAGACGCGGTAGTTGGGCTTGTCGGCCATCTGTCGAGGGTTCGGGGGATGAAGCACGGGCGGACCTCACAAGTTTCCCCTAGTCGCGCTCGACCCCTTCCGATACAGCCCGCGCGGCTCCTTATAGTGAGAGCCGTGAACGGAAGCGATTCACCCAAGGTCATAGGGATCGACATCGGCGGCACCAAGCTGCTCGCAGGCGCGATCGACGAGCACCTCGGCGTCCACCGCAGCGCCTACCGGATCGTCCAGGGTCTCGACCAGCAGAAGCTGCTGGACACGATCTTCGACGCGATCGCCGAGATCCGCGACGCCGAGCAGAACGTGCGGGCGATCGGGTTCGGTATCCCCTGCCTGATCGACCAGCGCACGGGGGTAGCGGTGATCGCGGCCAACCTGCCGATCACGGACCTGCCGTTCCGGGACATCATGGAGGAGCGGCTCGACCTGCCCGTCTTCATCGACAACGACGCCACCGTGGCGACGCTGATCGAGCAGCGCTACGGCGCCGCGGAGGGTGCCGAGAACGTCGTGGGGCTCACGATCGGCACCGGCATCGGTGGCGGCATGGTGCTCGCCGGCAAGGTCTACCGCGGCTTCGTCGGCGCCGCCGGCGAGCTCGGTCACATGGTCGTTGACATGGACGGCCCGCGCTGCCAGGGCCAGTGCCCCAACCGCGGCTGCCTGGAGGCGGTCGCCTCCGGAATGGCGATCGCGCGCGAGGGCACGGTCGCCGCCAAGGAGGAACCGGACTCCGCGCTCGGCGGCGCGCTGCGCGACGGGCTCGACATCACGGGCGAGTTCGTCACCGAGCTCGCGCTCGAGGGCGACGAGGTCGCGCGCATGGTGATCGGGCACATCGGCACCAAGCTCGGCGTCGGCCTCGCGAACATCGCGAACATCTTCAACCCCGAGGTGATCGTGCTCGGGGGCGGCGCGCTTGCGGCCGGTGAGCTCCTGATCGAGCCCGCCCGCGACGAGATGATGCGCCGCGCCCTGCCGCCGAGCAGGGATCTGGTGAAGATCGTGCGCGCGAAGTTCCGCGACGAGGCGGGGATGCTCGGCGCGGCCGTGCTCGCGTTCGACGAGCTCGGCGAGCGCGTCAACGCCTAGAGCCTCCGTGGCCGAGGGCGCCCAGCGCGGCCGGCTGGTCGTCTGCCCCACTCCGATCGGCAACCTCGACGACATCACGCTGCGCGTGCTGGCCGCCCTGCGCGACGCCGACGTAGTCGCCTGCGAGGACACGCGCCACACTCGCAAGCTGCTCGCCCGCCACGGCATCGACGCGCGGCTCGAGCCCTACCACGAGCACAACGAGACACGCCGCGCGCGCGAGCTGGTGCGGCGGATCGAGCGCGGCGAGACGGTCGCGCTCGTCTCGGACGCCGGCACGCCGGCGATCTCCGACCCCGGATTCGTGCTGGTGCGCGCGTGCCGCGACGCCGGTCTGCCCGTCGAGGTGCTTCCCGGGCCCTCGGCGCTCGTGACCGCGCTCGTCGCCTCCGCCCTGCCGGCCGAGCGCTTTCGCTTCGCAGGCTTCCTGCCCCGGCGCCGCGGGGAGCTCGCGAAGGAGCTCGAGCGCGCGGACGAGACCCTCGTCGCCTACGAGTCGCCTGCACGCGTCGCGGCCACGCTCGCGCTGCTGGCCGAGCTTGACCCCGGCCGGCCGGTGGCCGTCTGCCGCGAGCTGACCAAGCTGCACGAGGAGGTTGTGCGCGGAACGGCCGCGGAGGTCGCGGAACGTTTCGCCCGCGGCGCGCGCGGCGAGGTCGTGCTGGTCGTCGGGCCCGCGACCGAGACGCTCGTCGAGGAAGCCGACCTCGATGCCGCCCGCGACGCGGTGGAGCGGCTGGTCGAAGCTGGCGCGCGCCGCCGCGCGGCGGCGCAGGTCGTGGGATCGCTCACCGGGCTTGCGCCCAACAGTCTGTACAAGCGGTGAGCGAGAAATAGACTGGCGCCCATGGACCCCGCCGCCTACCGCGAGCGCAGCCACGCGATCTGGGAGGCCATGGCCCCCGGATGGCTGCGCCACCGCCAGTACATGTGGGACGTCTCGAGTCCGATCCGCGAGGACATGGTCGCCAAGCTCGACCCCCAGCCCGGACAGACGATCCTCGAGCTCGCGGCCGGAGTCGGCGACACCGGGTTCCTGGCGGCCCAGGCGCTGGGCGACGAAGGGCGGTTGATCTCGACCGACTTCTCCGAGCAGATGGTCGCCGCAGCGCGACAGCGCGGCGAGGAGCTTGGCCTCACGAACGTCGACTACCGCGTGATGGACGCGGAACATATTGACCTGCCAAAGGACTCGGTCGACGGCGTCCTGTGCCGCTGGGGCTACATGCTGATGGCGGATCGCGCCGCTGCGTTTGCCGAGACGCGCCGCGTGCTGCGCGACGGCGGCCGGCTCGTGCTGTCGGTCTGGGGCGAGGCGCCACGAAACCCCTGGGCGGCGATGGCCGGTGCGGCACTCGTGCAGGGAGGCCACATGGAGCGACCAGAACCCAAAGCCCCCGGCATCTTCGGCATGGCCGACCCCGAGGAGATCCGCTCGCAGCTCAGCGCTGCCGGCTTCGCGGATCCGCAGATCGACGAAGTGACCGTGGAGTACAGCTTCGACGACTTCGAGGATTACTGGCGGTTTCTAAACGAGCTTGCGGGTGGCGTCGCCATGGTGATCGAGCAGCTGTCCGACGACGAGCGCGAGTCGGTACGGGACCAGCTGCGGGGCTGGACGGCGGGCTTCCAGAGCGACGGCGGGCTGGCCATGACGGGCATGGCGCAGAACGCGGTCGCTACCTGAACCGAGGGCCTTTACGAGCGCCTCCGACAGGAGTAGGCTCGGTCCTTCAAAGAGAGGAGAGGGGCGCCCGGGAAGGCCACTGTGAGACTGCCGGCGCTTGCCGCCGACGAGTCCCCGCCTATCGAAGGCTCGCCCTGAGGGCTCGTCCCTCTCCTCGTCTTCTCCGGGCCGAATTTTCAGGCCCTATCCGGCGTTAGTGCTCGCCCTCAGTGGGTAATAAAGCTGCGAACCCCACTTATAGGAGGAGACATGGCGCTTGTACACGAGACCGAGACCGGTGATGTCACCGGTACGAAGGACAAGGACTACAACATCATGTGGTTTACGGAGCAGTGCTTGAGTAACGCCCTCCGTCTCGAGATCTACATCAGCGACGCCGAGCGCGAGGGCGACTCGGAGCTCGCGGACTTCTTCCGCAAGGCTCAGCACGAGAGCCGCAAGGGCGCCGAGCAGGGCAAGGCGCTGCTCGCCGGCCGACTTTCCTAGCTTCTAGCGGGAGCGCAAAAAGCAGGGGCGTCCGTGAGTCGATGGCAGCGAGCTCGCGGGCGCCCAGCGTTCCTTCATTCGCTGTTGGGCGTCTTCGGCGGTGAGGGCGCCGTGCGGCCCGGCTCCCGGTAGGGCATCGGGAGGTACTGCACCGAGGGTCGCTGGTTGCCGACCTGCGGGTAGAGGTCCATCAGCTCGAACGCCTCATGGGGGAGGTCGCGAGAGACCGGCAATCCGATCTGCGCGAGCTCCTCGAACGTGAGCGGGTAGTCGTGCGTCCACTGTCCCGACGTGAGCTGGACGGCGATCTGCTCCGCCCGCTCCTCCGGGAAGTCGTCGAGCAGGACGTTCTTGACGAACTCCTTGACCTGGGCCATCGCCTTGCGGGAGATGTCGGCCAGCATCAGCGTCTCGTCGTTCACGCGCTCGATCGGCTTGCTCTCGGCGACCTTGATGATCGATGCGGCCGGCCACTGACCGAGCTGCGGGTCCACCGGGCCGAGCACCGCGTTCTCGTCCATCGCGATCTCGTCGGCTGACAGTGCGAGCATCGTGCCGCCCGACATCGCGTAGTGCGGGACTATCACCGTCACCTTGGCGGGATGGCGATGAATCGCTCGGGAGATCTGCTCGGCCGCCAGCACGAGGCCGCCGGGCGTGTGCACGACGAGGTCGATCGGGATCGAGTCGGGCGTGAGGCGAATCGCGCGCAGCACCTGCTCCGAGTCCTCGATGTCGATGAAACGGCGCAGGGGGATGCCGAGGAAGCTGATCGACTCCTGCCTGTGTATGAGAGTGATGACGCGCGAGCCGCGCCTGCGCTCGAGGTGGCGGATCGAGCGATAGCGACGGGCGGTGAGCACGCGCACGTTGAGCGCCGGCACCAGAAAGGACAGGAAGAAGAGGAGAAAGACTATCTCGCCGAGGCCCATGAGGGGCGCAGCATAACTGTGCGCCGGTAGCGACAAGCAGAATCGCCCCTTCGTCTGCAAGGTGTGACGAAAGGGCCGATCTCGCCCGGACCCGCCGACCGGCGCGCTAGGGTCGGCTCTCCCCCATAGGCCGCATCGAGGAACTACCAAGGAGGGTTGTGCATGGGCACGTCACGGAGGGCGCGTATCTCACTCGGCGCGGCAGGTTTCTTCGCGCTCGTCGCGCTCGCGCTGCCGGCGTCGGCGCACGCAGCGGAGGGCTGGAGCTGGCCCGTCGAGGGTCGCGTGTTGACGCCCTACCTGCACGACGGCGCGCACCCGTACGCCGGCGGCATGCACCGGGGCATCGACATCGCGGCACCAACCGGCACAGCGGTGCGTGCGGCGGTGGCGGGCGAGGTGACCTTCGCCGGCGTGGTCGGCACGTCGGGGCTGACCATCTCGATCCGAAGCGCCGACGGCCGGTACATGACCAGCTATCTGCACCTCGAGGGCAGTGACGTCGCGCGCGGAACGCGCGTCGGCGGCGGCGATCGGATCGGCGCGTCCGGGACGAGCGGGCATCCAACCAACCGCGAGCCGCACCTGCACTTCGGCGTGCGACTGGCGGACGGCGGTGAGCACGCGTATGTCGATCCGCTGTCGCTTCTGCCTTCGCTCGGTGGAGGTCCCGAGCGTCCTGCGGCGGCGCCCATCGAAGCGCCGGCCGCCGCCCGCGTTCAACCGGCGCCGGTTCCGGTCCCGGCGCGCGCCTTGCACGTCGGCGCGCCTAGCGCTCGGCGGGTCTCGCCGCGCGCAGTGCGACCGCGGGCGCTGAATCCCCTACCCGCCGCGCGGGCCGCGTCGCCGCTCCGGGTGCCCCTCAGCGAGGGCCTAGCGCAGGCTGCCGCCGGCGCCAATGCGTCGAACCGGCGTCTGGTGCCGGCCGGCCCGCAGCCACGTTCAGTGAACGCCGCGCGGCGGCCTGCAAAGACAACGGGCGCTGCTCATGCAACGCCCGTTGAGGGGGGAGTGGAGGGGGGACTTCCAGCGCTGAGTTGGGGCTGGATCGCGTTTGCCGGAGGAGTCCTGCTCGCGCTCGGCGCGGCGCTAGCAGGGCCCGCCCTGCGCGCGGTTTCGAGCCTGCGACGAGCGAAGCGAAACCGCCAGCGCCCGGACGAAGCGGCCGGCGCGAGCGCTGCGCACGGCGTGCCCGTTCTTGCGCAGCTGCACTGAGCGCAGATCGAGCATCTCGGCCAGCTGCCCCGTGGGCCGGAACGGATCGGCTACGGCAATCCGGGTCACCACGGTGCGGGCCGCCAGGATGGTGCCCTCGACCTCCGCCACAAGGGTCGGCTCGTACGGAAGGCGCTTACCCTCGAGGTCCTCGAGCCGCTTGATCGCGTCGTGGTCGCGGCCGGTCGCGAGGCGCACCGTCACGCACGAATATGGCTCCACGTCCTCCCTGCGGCGCAGCGGACGTGTCTGCCGCTGGTGCTCCGCGTCGCGGATCCGATCGTCTATCAGGGTGCTTGCCATCGCTGCGTTCAGTGCGGAATTCATACCGGCCTCCTGACCACGACTCCCATAACCTGTATCTAGACTACGCCGGTTATGATAACTTGTCAAGGGATTACGGTGGTTATTTTTTCCGGAAGCTTCGTGCCTATCCAACGTGGGAGAGCCGGGCTCCGTGAGGCCTGCTCTGATCACCATGAGCGGATGAAACTCCATGGACCCCATTAGCACAAGTAAAGTTGCCTGTAGGAGCGATTAGAGGCCCTTATGCCGACGAGTGAAGCCCCCGGCGAGCTCGAGCTCGTGCGCGGGTTCGTCAATTCAGTCCACTATCCAGCTACGGCCAGCGAGGAGTTCCTCGACGAGCTGGCGACTCCGGCCGAGCTCGAGACCTGGCTCGCGGAGCACGGCCTGCCCGCCGGCGAGCAGCTGACCGAGCGTGAGCGCGAGCGGGCGATCGAGCTGCGGGAGGCGATCCGAGCGCTGCTCTTCGCCAACAACGGCGAGCCGCTCGACCCCGACGCCGTCCCCGTGCTCAACCGGCTCGGCGACGAGCTGCGACTGCTCGTCCGCTTCGACGAGCGCGGCGGGTCCGAGCTGGCGCCTTCAGCGGATGGTGTCGACGCGGCGCTCGGCCGCATCCTCGCAGCGGTCTTCCGCTCGATGGCCGACGGCACGTGGCCGCGCCTCAAGGCCTGCCGCGACGACGCGTGCAAGTGGGCGTTCTATGACCGCTCGCGCAACCGCTCGGGAACCTGGTGCTCGATGGAGGAGTGCGGCAACCGCGCGAAGGCCCGCACCTACCGCCACCGCCACACCGGCAAGTAGCTGTTAGCTTCCGCGCGTGCCACGCAACGTCGAGGTCGTGAAGGCAGCCCACGACGCCTTTCTCGAAGGAGACCTCGACGGCGTGCTGGCGACGCTCGACGAGCAGATCAAGTGGACCGTGCCGGAGTCGCTTCCCTACGGCGGCTTGTACGAGGGCCACCAGGAGGTGGCGTCCTTCTTCGCGTCGCTGTCTGAGTACTTCGAGGAGATCGAGCTCCACCCCACGCTGCTGATGGAAGGCGCCGACCTCGTGATGGACGTCGGCACCATGAAGGGCAGGGGGAAGCTGGGCGGCGAAGAGGCGGCCTTCGAGCTCCGCTACTGCCTCGTGTGGCGAATGCGCCACGGCAAGGCGATCGAGATGGAGGAGTTCTCGGACACCGCCGGCCTCCTGCGGGCGATCGGACCCGCCACCGGCGAGTGATGTTTGAGCTTCGGCGGCCGTAGGTAACTCCCAGCCGCCGAGTACCCGCTCGGCAGCAACGTTGTCTTCGGGGGGAGGGTCTTATGGGTGTGATGCGTCGTTTCGCGTTCATGGCCGCGGCGTTGGTCGCTGCGCTTTGTCTGATTCCGGGTACGGCAAGCGCGATCACCGCCGCTGGGCCGGACTTCGAGGCCACCGGTCCGGTTGAGACCGTGTTCTCGTGGTCGGCCAACAGGTGCGACCACACCCACATCGGCGATCTGCCCCAACGGGCTTTCCGCGATTACAACGCGCGCCAGCAGCTGATGCTCGCGCACGCCAGCTTCAAGGACAACTCCGGCGGAACCCGGCGCCTTTTCGGCTCGTACATCGGCTCGTCGATCGGTCAGGGGCTGGGCGTCGACTGTACGCCGGTCTTCAAGTCCGACCTGAAGGACAGCCCCTCGTCCTACAACAACTACGAATGGCTGGCCGCTCCGTACACGACCGACGGGCAGCGCGTCTACTCGCTCACCTACGACGAGTTCTATCCGTGGGAAACGTACGACACGGCGGACTGCACACTGCCGAACGGAGGGGCCGACTTCGACTGCCTGTACACCGGGCTGAAGTTGGCGACCTCGACGAACGCCGGCAACACCTACTCGGAGCTGCCACAACCCAACCACACCGTCGCAACGCTGCCGTACCAGTACGAATCCCAGGACCTCAGCGAACCAGACGGCCACGACGGTTTCAGGTTCGGCTACTACGACCCGTCGAACATCTTCAAGGGACCTGACGGCGCGTACTACGCGATGTTCCCCACGGCCAAGTTCAGGGCCCAGGCCGCGGGAACCTGCCTCATGCGCACGACGGACCTCTCCAGCCCGGGGTCGTGGCGTATGTACCGCGATCCAGATGGTCCTGGGGGGCAGGCCGGGAATTTCCTGACTCCGTTCGTGAGGCCGTACCTAGTCCAACCGCCGAACCCTCAGGACTTCACCTGCACCCCACTGAACAACATCCAGCAGATGCACGGCAGCGTCACGTACAACCGCTACTTGAAGGCCTACATGCTCGTCGGCGAGGCTTTCGGAGGCGGAACTCCGGACATCTACTACTCGGTATCCAAGGATCTGATCAATTGGGCTCCACCCGAGAAGCTGGTGACAGCGCAAATAATCTGGGAGACCGGATGCACGTCCACAACCGAGCAGCCGGTCCTCTACGCCTCCGTCGTGGATAACGACAGCACCACGCGGAACTTCGAGACGAGCGATCGCGACTTCTACCTCTACCTGACGCGCTACAACCCCGGCGTCAACGGCTTCTCGTGCCAGGGTGGACAGTGGACGACGAACCCTGACACGAACCCCTCGCAGCGCCCGCCCGGCACTGGTACCGGCGAGAACCGTGACGTCATTCGGATCCCGATCCACATGAACCGCAAGGCTGAAGGGGAACGCCTCGCAACCTTGGAAAACACGTTCGGCGATCCCGAGACCGGCTTCGACGGAGGTAACGGCTCGGGATGGCTAACGCTCCAGTCGGGGGGTGCGTATGAGGGGAACCAATACCTCCAGGCCACCTACTTCCAGACGCCTCCGTTCGGCACCTTCAACATCTACTGGCCGAACGGCACCGACGTCTGGTACGGCGGCGCGTTCCAGCTCACCTCCGGGTTCAAGGACTCCCACACCGACGCATCGATCCTCCAGTGGAGGAACTCGGGCGGGACCCGCTACGGGGGGATCGCAATGGGAGCCGACAAGAAGTGGAGGATGACCCGCGGCACTGAAACGCTCGGTCAGACCTTCGACCTGCCCGAGGGTCAGTGGTTCTGGATCGAGGTGCACCAGAAGATCAGCCAGACCAACCCGCTGGTCGAGGTGTTCCTCAACGGGAAACCGGTCTCGACCTCCACTGCGCCCAACACCTATCCGGAAGCGGACGCCCTACCGTGGCGGCTCGACTTCGGGTTCCCGCGCATCACCGGCTCGATGGACTCGATCAAGGTGGACCGGGCGTCGATCAGCCACGCGCAGCGTGGTCAGCTCGGCGGCCCGATCACGCCGAAGGGCATAAACGGGTTCGAGGGCGACGGCTACGTCGGGTTGTTCTGGAGAACGCAGTCCGATGTCCCCGGTGGTGGATACCGCGTCTACAAGCAGGGGACGGACGGCTCGTCGACGAAGGTCTACGAGACCGCGGGCGGCGCCTGGCTCGAGACGGGCCTGCTCCCATGCACCAAGCACCGCTACCGCGTCAGCGCCTTCAAGGCGACCGGCGAGGAGAGCATCCAGTCCGAGGAGATCGAGCTGATGCCCCGCAACCCCGCCGGACCTCCCTGTCCGGGTAACTGACGAGATCAGCTCATGAAACCAAGGCCCGCTCCGGCGGGCCTTGGTGGTTTGAGTCTCGGCTGCCCTAGATAGTCCTAGCCCGTATCCATCTGCACAGTGTCGTCGGGGGGAGGCGTCCCATGAGGCTCATCGGTTCCGCTTTGTCGCGGTCTAGCCGGTTTCGTGTTCCAGTCCTTCGCAAAAGCACCGCATGGAGGCTGGCCTTCTTTGCCTTTGCCCTAACGGCGACTCTCGCCATTCCTTCGCAAGCCGCCGCTGCCTACACCTTCGGAACGGACGTGACTCCGACCGACCCTGGTAATCCGGACGGCACGGTAGCCATGGCCTATGCGAACCGCTGCCCCATCCCCGGAACCATGCCTCCCATCCCAGACGACTATGACATGCCGGACGCCCCGGTTCGCGTCTTCCGCGACGCGGGCGGACGCTTCCAGCTTTACGACATCCACGCCAGCTTCCGCCGGCCGCAGGAAGATGCTTTCGCGGACGGAGGTGGGGCGCGCCGGCTCACCGGCATGAACATGAACAACCTGACCAAGGACTGCCGCCAGGTGCTCCTTTCCAGCCGCAATCCTTCCGTGTCCTCGTTCGACAACTATGAGTGGCTCACCGCGCCCTACAGCACGGACGGGCAGAACGTCTACGGGATCGTCCACAACGAGTGGCACGGCTGGGACTTCGGACCACCGCTTTGCCCGAGCGTCGATCCACCCAATCGACACACGTTCGTGCCGGAGTGCTGGTACAACGCGCTCACGTTCGCCAAGTCGACCGACAAGGGCGATACGTACACGCACGGGCCCTACACCGCGCCGAACCACGCGATCGCAACGTTGCCCTACCAGTACCGTCCGGACAACCGCGAGTACAACGCGGGCTACTTCGAGTCGAGCAACATCGTTAGGGGGCCCGACGGCTACTACTACGTGATGTTCTATGCGCAGAGCTATAGAGGTGGGTTCAACCCCGACCACCCCGAATACGGCAACACGGCGCAGCAGACCGGCACGTGCGTCATGCGCACTGACAACCTCAACAGCCCCACGAGCTGGCGGGCATGGGGGGACGCGAACGGAGATGGGAACAAGGGCTACGAGGTTCAGTTCGTCAGCGCTTACCCAGAGCCGCCAGACCCAGAGAATCACGTCTGCACGCCGGTGACCGAGGACACGAATGCAAATCCTCCCGGCCAGGAGACCGAATACATGCGCGGCGGCCTCATCTACAGCCGCTACTTCCACCGCTATATCCTCATCGGGTTCGGCTACAACCCGAGCGCCCCGGTCGGGAACCAGTTCGACGTCTACTACACGCTGTCGAAGAAGCCTGACGATCTCACTCAGTGGGAGCCGCGCCGCAAGCTGATGGACGCGGAGATCACGCTCGAGGAATGCAACCCTGGCGATCCCAAGCCGACGGCGTACTTCACGATCGTCGACCGGAACAGCACGTCGCGGAACTTCGAGACGGCCGGCCGCGACTTCGACCTCTACTTCACCCGCTGGAACACCTCTTCGTGCAACGGCACGAAGTGGGACCTTCCGCTCAGCCGGGACCTGGTTCGGGTGCCACTTCGCTTCACCCGTCCTATCAATGGTGAGCGCAATGCGACGCTCGAAAGCGAACTTGCCGGTGGCCCGACCGGGTTCGACTTCACCTGGAGCGACAACGGCAGCATCTCGAGGGCGACGGGTTCCGGCGCCTATGAGGGCAACGCGTACGCGAACTTCCTCTCGTATGGCACGAGTCCCGGCCCGCTCGGCGTATTGAATGCAAACGCACCCGGAGTGACCTCCACCTCGGGTTGGGGTAACCACACTGACGTCTGGTACGGGGCCGCCTTCAAATTGTCATCAGGCTTCGCTCTCCGCAATGACAGGGTGATGCTGATGCGGTGGCAAAACGCCGCCTACCCGTCGCTCGGGTCGCGCTACGGCGGGATCGTGCTCGGCGGGGATGACAAATATCGCCTCGTGCGCGGGAACGGGACGAGTGAGGACGTCCTCGATGTGCCGTTCACCCTTCCCGAAGGGAACTGGGTCTGGCTCGAGGTCCACCAGAAGCTCGAGTCCACTGTCGGTAACAAGCCGGTCAGCGACGTCTTCGTCAACGGAACCCTCGTCGCGAGCTCCACAGCAGCGAACGCATATGCAGACAGCGAGGGGAAGCCAATCCGGCTGCACTTCGGATACGCGCAGCGCAATACGAGCGCGTTGGGCTTCACGACGATGCAGATCGATCGGGCTTCGATCAGCCTCAACGAGCGCGGCCCGATCGGCGCGCCGGCGACCCCGACCGGCGTCACCGGTACCGAGGGAAGCAGTGCAAACGGGACCGGCTACATCACGCTGATGTGGAACGCTCAGACGGACAACACCGGGGGTGGCTTCCGCGTCTACGAGCAGCGGGGCGACGGCAGTTGGGTGAAGATCTACGAGACGGTGTCATCGGCCTATCTCAACACCGGGCTGCCGAGCTGCGTGCCTCGCCATTACCGGGTTAGCGCGTTCAACAGTGCGGGTCTCGAGAGCCCGGCGTCGGAGGAGATCGAGCTGATCCCGCGCGCGACGTCGGCGGGCTGCTAGGCCGCCGCTCATAGCCGAAGCTCGGAGAGGCCCGTCGCAAGGCGGGCCTCTCGCCGTTTCCTATAGTCCTTAGTCCTCCCGTGCCCTACTACATCACCACCCCGATCTACTACGTCAACGCCGAGCCGCACCTCGGCCACGCGTATACGACCATCGCCGCCGACGTGCTGGCCCGCCACATGCGGCAGCGCGGCGAGGACGTGTTCTTTCTGACCGGGACCGACGAGCACGGCGAGCCGGTGGCTCAGGTGGCCGAGCGCGAGGGCGTTTCGCCGCGCGAGCTCGCCGATCGCAACGTCGTTCACTTCAAGAACATGGTCGAGCGGCTCGATTGCACGAACGACTTCTTCATCCGCACGACCGACCCGCCGCACGCCGAGTACGTGCGCGAGTTCATGCAGGGTCTGTACGACCGCGGCGAGATCTATGAGGGCGTCTACGAAGGCTGGTACTGCCCGAACTGCGCCGACTTCAAGTCCGAGCAGGAGCTGCTCCCGGGCAATTGCTGCCCGATCCACAAGATCGTGCTCGACAAGGTGCGCGAGGAGAACTACTTCTTCCGGCTCTCCGCCTACCAGGAGCGGCTCGAGCGCCTGTACGCGGACAGCCCGGACTGGGTCGGGCCGCGCATCCGCTACAACGAGGCGCTCTCTTTCATCAAACAGGGACTCGAGGACGTGTCGGTCAGCCGGCCGAAGCTCCAGTGGGGAGTGCGCGTGCCGTGGGACGAGAAGCAGGTGTTCTATGTCTGGTTCGACGCGCTGCTCAACTACTGGACGGCGCTCAAGTACGCGCGCGAAGAGGACCTGAGCGGGCGGTACTGGCCACCGGCCGTTCAGCTGATCGCCAAGGACATCCTCAAGTTCCACGCCGTCATCTGGCCGGCAATGCTGATGGCGAACGAGGTCGAGCTGCCGAGGCGGCTGTTCATCCATGGATTCCTGCTGATGCAGGGCGAGAAGATGTCGAAGACGCTCGGCAACGTGCTCGACCCGTTCCAGGTGATCGACATGTACGGCGTCGACGCGCTGCGCTACTACTGCTATCGCGAGGTCAGCTTCGGCCAGGACGGGTCGATCTCGACCGAGGGCTTCGAGACCCGCTACAACAACGAACTCGCTAACGAGTACGGCAACCTGGCGAGCCGCACGTTCGCGATGATCGACCGCTACCGGGACGGCACGGTGCCCGCCGCGACCGTCTCGCCGGAGCTGGCGCCCGACTTCGACGGCCTCGCGGGAACGGTTACCGCGCACCTCGACCGCCAGGAGCTGACGCTTGCGCTCGAAGAGATCTGGTCACGCGTGCGGCGGCTGAACCGCTACGTCGAGGAGCAGGCGCCGTGGAACCTCGCAAAGGATGAGGCCGCGGCAGAACGCCTCGACCAGGTCCTGTACAGCCTGGCCGAGGGAATCCGCGTCGTCAGTGTGCTGCTCCACCCATACCTCCCGCAGTCGTCCACCCGCCTGCTCGACGCGCTCGGGCAGACCGGCGCGGACAGGCTCTCGCTCGAGCTCGCTCAGCTCGGCGCGGCGTCCGGCGGCGCCGCGACGGGCAAGCTCGAGCCGCTGTTCCCGAAGGTCGAAGCGGTCGAGACCGCCTAGTGGCCTGTCCGGGAACGTTCGCCCGGAAACGACGCGGCTCCGGGGCCGACAGGCAAGGACGCAGGGAGCCCCCGTACTGGTCAGTACGGAGGCGACTGAGGACGCTGCATGTCGGTTCCGGAGGCCGTCGCTTCCGGCGAAACGTTTTCGGGCAGGCCACTAGTCATTGACACCCAGGCAGCTCGCCATGTTCCTGGGCGTCTCGGCGATCTGGGGCGCCTCCTACCTGCAGATCAAGATCGCGCTCGACGGGTTGAACGCGTCCGTGATCGTATTCGGGCGCGTCGCGATCGCGGCCGTGATCCTGTACTTCGCCGTGCGCGCGCTCGCCGACCGCGACCGCGTGCTCGCCTTCGCGCGCGCGCACCTGAGCCAGATCGCGGTGCTCGGCTTCTTGAGCATCACCGTGCCGTTCATGCTGATCAGCTACGGCGAGACCCAGATCTCCTCCGGACTGACGGGAGTCCTGATCGCGCCCGGCCCGCTCTTCATCGCGCTGCTCGCGCCGCTCATCGACCCGAGCGAGAAGGTGGACCGGCGCGGCGCGGTGGGACTCACGATCGGTTTTGCCGGCGTCGTCCTTCTCCTCGGCTTCGACACGGTCCACGACCTCGGGGAGTTCCTCGGCGGACTCGCGATGATCGCCGCTGCCCTCAGCTACGCGCTCGGAGCGCTGTACGCGAAGAAGCGATTCTCAGGCGCCGGCGTTCCGCCGCTGGTGATGAGCTTCTTCTCGTGCGCCGCCGCGACCGTGATGACGCTGCCTTTCGCGATCGCGACTGCCCCCGGCGCAAGCCCCGATCTCGGCGAGATCGCGGCCGTCATCAGCCTCGGCGCGATCGGCACCGCGGTGGCGTTCTACCTCTACTACTCGCTGATCTCGGAGGTCGGCGCCGGCCGAGCGTTGCTCGTCGGCTACATGATCCCGCCGACTGCGCTCGCCTACGGCGCGATCCTGCTCGACGAGGAAATCACAGCCGCGTCGATCGTGGGACTGGTGCTGATCCTCGCCGGCGTCGCGCTCGCGAGCGGCACTCGCGCAGCCGGCGAGCCCGCGCCCGCGCCACCACCCGAGCCCGCCTAAGCTTCCCCGTGTGATCGACACTCACTGTCACCTCGACGCCTGCGACCAGCCGGTCGATGCGCTCGTTTCGCGCGCGCGTGACGCCGGCGTCGAGCGCATGCTTGCGATCGGCATGAACCACACCTCGTGCGAGCACGCGCTGCAGGCTGCGCAGGAGCACGACGAGGTGTTCGTCTCGGTCGGCCGGCATCCGCACGAGGCGGCGGGCTTCGACCAGGCGGCGCTGGGTGAGCTGGCCGAGCTCGCAGGACATCCGAAGGTGCGCGCGATCGGGGAGACCGGGCTCGACTACTACCGTGACCGTTCTCCGGTGGAGGATCAGAAGAGCGCTTTTCAGCTGCAAATCGAGCTTGCTCAGCAACTTCACCTGCCGGTCGTCGTGCACACTCGCGATGCGGCCGAGGACACCTTCGCCCTGCTGGAGCAAGGGCACACCGGCGGCGGCCCGGTCGTGCTGCATTGCTTCTCGATGGCGGATCGGGTCGACGAGTGCATCGAGCGCGGCTACTACTGCTCGTTCGCCGGCAACGTCACCTACCCGCAGGCAAAGCAGCTGCAGGCCGCCGCGGAACGGGTGCCTGACGAGCTGCTGCTGGTCGAGACGGACGCCCCCTTCCTGGCGCCTCAAGAACAGCGCGGCAAACCGAACGAGCCCGCCTACGTGCGCTCGACCGCGGCGTTCCTCGCCGAGCTGCGCGGGCAGACATACGAGCAGCTCGAGGCGGTCGTCGAGTCCAACGCGGAGTGGATCTTTCGCTGGTAGCCAACGAGCGCACCTCGCTCGCGCGCGCGAGCCGTGAGCGGCTCGCCCGGTTCGAGATCAAGCCGAACCGCGAGCTCGGGCAGAACTTCCTCGTCGACGACAACGTGCTCGACGTGATAGGTCGCACCGCCGAGCTCGCGCCCGAGGACGTGGTCCTCGAGATCGGCGGGGGGCTGGGCATCTTGAGCGAGTACCTGGCTCAGCGCGTCCGCCAGGTTCACGTGGTCGAGACCGACGTCCGCCTCGAGCCGGCACTCCGCGACGCGCTCGGCGGATACTCCAACGCAGACCTCGTGCTCGGCGACGTGATGGACGTCGACCTGGAGGCGCTCTCACCGGCCCCCGGCAAGGTGGTGGCGAACCTTCCCTACGGGGTCGCGGTGCCGGCGATCGCGCGCACGATCGAAGAGCTCCCCGGCGTTGCGCTCTGGTGCCTGATGGTCCAGCGCGAGATCGCCGACAGGCTCGCTGCGGCTCCCGGCTCGAAGGTGTACGGCGCGCCGTCGGTGATCGTCCAGCTCGCCTGCGATGTCGAGCGGTTGCGGCCGATCTCGCGAAATGTCTTCTATCCGGTGCCGAACGTGGATTCCGCGCTCGTGCGGTTGCGTCGCACCGGTCCGGCGGCGACCGAGCCGGTCCGGCGCCTCGTCCGGGCGGGGTTCGCGCACAGGCGCAAGGCCCTCCCCCGCTCGCTCGAGCTGTCGCTCGATGGCGGGAAGGACCTGCGCTCGGCCGCGCGCAGCGCGCTCGTCGAGCTCGGCCATCCCGACGACGCGCGCGCGGAGCGGCTGCATCCGCAGCAGTTCACGGCGCTCGCACAAAGGCTCGCGCAGTGGCTCTAGACCTTCCCCTGCGCGCACGTGCACCTGCCAAGGTCAACCTCTGCCTGTACGTCGGGGCGCCGCGCGACGACGGGCTGCACGAGATCTGCTCGCTGTTCCAGTCGATCACTCTCGCCGACGAGATCGTGCTCGAGCAATCCGACGGCGCCGAGGACGAGATCCTGTGCCCGCGCGTGCACGGTCCGAATCTCGCGGCACAGGCGCTGGCGCGGTTTCGCGAGCGATTCGGCTGGGACGCGCGCCCGCTGCGGATCGTGATCGACAAGCGGATCCCGATCGCCGCCGGGCTAGGCGGCGGCTCGGCGGACGCGGCAGCCGTGCTGCGCCTGGCCTCCGCCGCCTCGGGCATCGAGCCGGACCGCGCCGAGCTGTCGGAGCTCGCGATCGGGCTGGGCGCCGACGTGCCGTCTCAGCTCGAGCCCGGCACGTCCCTCGTCACCGGCGCAGGCGAGCGGGTCGAACCGCTGGACTCGCCGAATGGTCTCGCGCTGGTGCTGCTGACGGGAGTCGGGTCGCTCGCCACCGCACGTGTCTACGCCCGCAGTGACGGATACGGATTGCCCTCACACGACCTGGCGGCGCTTGCCGACACGGTGCGCGACACCGTCCGGCACCGGCGCCGCACGACCGGCATCGCTGACATCGTCCACAACGACCTCCAGCGTGCGGCGCTGGCGCTCGAGCCTGCGATCGCGAACTCCCTCGCACTGCTCGACGAGGCCGGCGCGCTCGCGGCGGCCGTGAGCGGATCGGGGCCCACCGTCTTCGGCTTGTTCGCGGGCGGCGAGGCCGCGGAAACCGCGCGGCGCCAACTCGAGGACCGCTGGGAGGGCGAGACGGTGCTCGCCGCGCCGGCCCCGCCCGGCTATGGCGATCCCGAGCCGGCCGCCACCTGACCGCCCTGCTTCTCCGGCAACGGACAGAACATCCCCTCCGAGAATCCCGACGGCGGGACCTGAAGCGCGTCGTTGAAGCGGGCGCGGAAGTTCTCGATCGCGACCGCAGCGGTCAGCTCGACGATCTGCTCGTCGTCGAAGTGCTCGCGCAGGCGCGCGAACAGCTCGTCGGAGATGTCCACGTTCGTCTTCGACATCTCCTCCCCGTACTCCATCACGAGCTTCTCGAGGGGCGAGAAGGCGGCGCTGTCGCGGTAGTTGTGGAAGTCGCGCAGCTGCTCCTCGGTGACGCCCGCCTCGCGACCGAGGTGCGAGCCGATGTCGATGCAGAACTCGCAGCCGATCTTGGTCGCCGCCTTGGTCGCGGCAAGCAGCTTCAGCTTCTCGTCGACGCTGTGGCCGCGCTCGTGCCACCACTCGAACATTCCCCATCCCAGCAGGTTCGGGGTGCTGTTAGCGATCACCGGCGTGATCGTCATGTTGCGCCCGTACTGTCGGCGCGTATACCAGTTGGTCCCGCGCACGAGCGCGCCGCCCTTGTCGGGAACACGCGCACTATCTGCCGGCGCGGCAGACCGGGGCGGCTTCACGCCCGCCTGCACGCTGCTGCGCGTCAGCGTCAGCAGGAACAGCGGCACGAGCAGGTTCAGCGACAGCGCGAGCACGTTGAGGATCACGTCGGAGGTGTCGTAGGGACCCAGCTCCGTGAGGTGATAGCCCAGGTGGGGCAGCGAGTACACCGCGAGCGCCAGCAGCGCGCCCTGGGCGAGCCGCCGGTCGAGCGTCACCGCCGCGAACACGAGCAGCGATCCGATCGCGAGGTTCATTGCGGAGAAGTCGCGCACCAGGTGCTCGTTGTACGGACCGAGCGCGGACACCCAGTGGCGGCCGCCGCCCGGGAAGTCGCTGTAGAAGCTGTGCGGGGCGAACAGCGCCCAGAAGCCGATCAGGAGCGACGGCAGCGCCAGCGCCAGCATCGCCCAGCGCAGCTCCTTCCGGTACCGACGTAGCTTGCAGTTGCTCTCACTCACTTGTGACCACCTCGCTTACGTTTGCCGCACCCGTGCCGAGCGCGAACCTCATCCACACATCCACCCACGCCTCGATGAATTCCTCCTCGGAAAGACCGCCGGGAGGCTTGCCGAAGATCGACTCCTGCAGCCTGTAGTTGACCAGCGAGGTGAGTGCGATCGTGCTCACGGCGTCGACGTCCTTCACCGCTGCGCCCGACTCGCTCAGCAGCCGTGCCATCACGGCCACCGACAACTCGCTCCCGCGCTCGACGATCCGCTCCCTCACGATCTCGACCAGGTGGGGGAACTCGTCACCGTCCTTCATGACGATCTTCATCACCGGCTGCTCCGCTGCCAGCTCCGCCAAGCCCCAGCGGGTGATCATTTCCAGCTCAGCGCGCAGGTCACCGAGCGTCTTGAACTCGATCGACGTGCGCATCGCCTCGATCTCGCTCACATGGCGGTCTATGGCAGCCTCGAGCACCTCCTCCTTGCTGCGGAAGTGCTTGTAGAGCCCGCCGGCGCGCGGCGCAAGCCCCGCCGCCCGTTCGATGTCCCCGACGGTGGTGCCCTTGAAGCCGCGCTCCGCGAACAGCCGGATCGCCTCCGTGATGATGCGGTCCCTTGTGTTCGGCTCGTCCGGCATCAGTCCCCGGTAATCGCTTGCTTACCGCCTGGTAACCGAATGATTACCAGCCGAGCGCGCCGGACGCAAGCTGGCAAACTCCGCCTCCGTGATCGAAGACCTGATCCGGGACGTCGCCGAGTCGCTGGGAAGCTGGGCCTACCTGCTCGTGGCGGTGATGGCGTGCGCCGAGACGGCCGCCTTCCTGGGCTTCATCGCCCCGGGCGAGTTCACGATCATCATCGGCGGCGTGCTCGCCGGGGAGGGCACGCTCTCGATCCAGCTGCTGATCGGGATCGTGTGGGCGTCGATCGTGCTCGGCGACTCGATCGGCTTCTACATCGGGCGGCGCGCCGGTCGCAACTTCCTGCTCAAGCACGGCCCTCGTGTGCGCCTCACCGAGGAGCGGATCAAACAGGTCGAGGCATACTTCGCGCGCCACGGCGGCAAGACGATCTTCTTTGGACGCTGGGTCGGATTCGTGCGTCCGCTGATGCCGTTCACGGCCGGGACGTCGGGCTTGCCGTATCGGCGCTTCATCCCCTACGACATCCTCAGCGCCGGGCTGTTCGGAGCCACGTTCACGCTGCTCGGCTACATCTTCTGGCGCAACATCGACACCGTCACCGCGATCGTCGGCCGTGGTGCGATCGGCATCGGAATCCTGGTCGCGCTCGTGATCGCCGGCATGTGGACGTACAAACGGCTGAAGAAGCCGGAGGAGCGCGCGCGCCTGGTCGCCTTCTTCGAGCGACTCGGGCGACGCCCGCTGGTGCGGCCGATCGCGATCGTGCTGATCGCGCTCTGGCGAATGGTGCTGCGGCCGATCGGCCGCCTGCTCACGCCGCCGCTGCGGTTCGCCGGCCACCGTCTGACGCCGGGAGAGCTGGGCCTCGAGTTCACGACCGTCCTCGCGATCGCCGCCGTTTCGGGCTTCGCGTTCGGCGCCTACACCGACGTGATCTCCTCGAGTCCACTGCTCATCACTCCGGGAGACGAGCGCTCGCTGGACATCTCCCACGACATCGAGTCAGGTTTCCTGACGGACGTCGCGAAGGCGATCAGCTTCTTCGGCCACTGGCCGGTGGCCGCCGTCTTTCTCGTCGCGGGGATCGTCCTGGCCGGATGGGCGCGGCGCTGGTACGACGCCGCCGTGCTCGCGGTTGGGTTCATCACCGCGCAGGTGGCGGTGCCGATCGTGAAGGAGGCCGTCGACCGCCCCCGCCCCGCCGACCCGCTCACGGACATCGGTGGCAGCGCGAGCTTTCCCTCCGGCCATGCGGCGACGGCGACCGCGTACGTGGCGCTTGCCGTGGTGGCGGCGCGCGCGCTCGGCAGCAACGTCAATCGCGCTGTTCTGATCACGGTCGCAATCGTGGTCGCGGCTCTGATCGGGCTCACGCGCGTCTATCTACGCGTCCACTATCTGAGTGACGTGAGCGCCGGCTGGGCGCTGGGCGCCTTCTGCTACTCCTTCTGCGCCGCCCTGGCGCTAGTCATCTACTTCCTGCGCCAAAATAGACCGCCGGTCGGGGAGAGAAAAGAATGGACGCCGAGACAGTCACCTACATGATCCTCGTCGCCGCCGGCGTGCTCGGGCTCGGCGCCTTCGGCTGGTTCATCTTCACGCCCGCGTTGACCGCCTACGGACGCACGTGGGAGCGGGTCGCGGCCGGTGTGCTGACGCTCTTCGTCCTGGCCGCGTTCGCGGGTACGGGGCTGGCCGCGGGCCTTGTGATCGTCTATTACTGGGACTCGCTCATCGGCGTCTTCAACGCAATCCCGGTTCTGGCGCACCTACGCGCCTAGAATTCACTCTCTCGTCCCGCGGCTCCCATGGCTCGCGCTCAGAGCGAAAAAACCCCTGCAAACGGGACCGACTCCGCGTCCCTGGCGCTCGACGCCCTCGCGGCGGCGATCGAGTCCGGCGCCACCGTGCCCGAGATCGCGCGGACGGCCGCGAAGGCCCTCGGCGCCGACGTCGCTCTGATCGACGCCAAGGGGGCGGTGCTCGCCGTGGCGGCGGGCTCGCCGGATCGCGAGCGCGAGCTGCTCGGTAGCGGCGACACCGTCACCGCGATCGACCTCCGCGTCGCCGACGCGACGGTCGGTCAGCTTCGCTTCCGCCCGCGCGCCGACCTGCCGGAGCCCGGCGTCATACGGATGGTGACGACCCTGCTCGCGCTCGAGGTGGAGCGCACCCGCGCGCCGGAGCGCGCCGGCGAGGCGGTCGTGGGTGGCTTCGTGACGGACGTGCTGGACAACGCCATCGACGACCGCCGCAACCTCGTCGCGCGCGGCAAGGAACTCGGCATCGACCTCGAGAACGGGGGTAGCGTCCTGATGGCGCGCCTCGTCCCGCGCCGTCCCGCGGAGGGCGACTGGCAGGCACGGGGGCTGACGGTGCTCGCGCGCGGCGCTCGCAGCGCGGCACCGGCGGCGCTGGCGGCGCTGCGCGGCGAGCACGTCGCGATCCTCGTGCCCGGGGCCGCCGAGGAAGCGGCAGCTCGCGCGGCCGCGGCGGCCCTGCGCGCGGTCGAGGCCGGGCTGACCGGCTTCGTCCTGGTGATCGGGCGCAGCCGCGTGGCCGCGGACCCGATGGAGCTCCATCGCGCGGCGGCCGAGGCGCTGCTGGCGGCCAACGTCGCCGCTCCCGCAAACGCGATCGAGTCTACGGTGCTCTCATTCGACGACACGGGGGCGTACCGCCTGCTGCTGCCGGCGATGAGCGAGGACCCCGCCGAGCTCGAGCGCTTCTACTCCGACACGATCGCGCCGCTGATCGCGTATGACGAGCAGTACGGCACCGAGCTCGTGCTGACGCTCGAGACGTTCCTCGACAACGACGGCTCGATGGCGTCCACCTACAAGCAGCTCTTCACGCACCGGCACACCATTCGCTACCGGCTCGAGCGCATCAAGGAGCTGACCGGCCTCGACGTCGGCTCGACGGACGGGCGCGAGCGGCTCGGGCTCGGCCTCAAGGCGATGCGCGTGCTCGGGATCCACGCTCCGAACGCGCCGGTGTTCGAGGAGGGCGCGGAGGGTGGCCGCGTGCCGAAGCGCCCGCACGACGAGATCAACGCACGGCGCCGCTAGCGTACGGGCCTACTCAGCCGACGAGGCGGCGCTCGACCGCCCAGCGGCTGAGCTCGTGCCGGCTCGACAGCTGCAGCTTGCGCAGCACCGAGGAGACGTGCGCCTCGACGGTCTTCGCAGAGATCCCGAGCCGGGTTGCGATCTCCTTGTACATGTAGCCGCGCGCGATGTGCTGCAGCACCTCGCGCTCGCGCGCTGTGAGCTGGTCGAGCTCGGGATCGACGTTCGGCGGCAGCGCACCGGCGAAGGCGTCGAGCACGAAGCCCGCCAGGCGCGGCGAGAAGACCGCGTCTCCCTCGCCGACGCGCTCGATCGCCTGCGCAAGCTCGGGACCGGAGATCGCCTTCGTCACATAGCCGCGCGCGCCGGCGCGGATGACCGCGATCACGTCCTCCGCGGCGTCGCTGACCGACAGCGCGAGGAAGCGAACGTCCGGATTCGTGCGCGACACCTCCTTGATCACCTCCACGCCGCCGCCGCCCGGCATGTGGACGTCGAGCAGGACCACGGCCGGCTGCTCGGCGCGGATGCGAGCGACCGCGTCCTCCACCGTGCCCGCTTCCCCGACGACCTGCACCAGCCCCTCGAGCTCGGAGCGCACGCCGGCACGGAACAGGGCGTGATCGTCGATGATCATCACGCGCGGCTGCTCGCTCATCGCTCGTCACGCTCCATCACCAGCTCGACCTCCGTCCCGCTGCCGTTGGCGTGCACGAAGGCGTTGCCGCCGTTTCGCTCCATGCGCCCGATGATCGACTCGCGTACGCCGTGCCGGTCCGTTGGCACCGCGTCCAGCTCGAATCCCGGGCCGCGGTCGCGCACGAACACGTGCATGCGCGCATCGGTCACCTCGGCGTAGAGGGAGATCGGCGCGCGCGGCGCAAACTTGGCCGCGTTCACGAGGGCCTCACGGGCTGCAGCGACGACAGCACCGGCGCGCTCGTCCAGCGGACAGTCGCCGACGGCGACGACCTCGATCGCGACGCCGTGCGAGTCCTCCACTTCGGCGGCCGCAGCCTCGAGCGCGCCGGCCAGCGCGGAGTCAGCCTCGTCGCGGCGGCGCCCCTGCAGCCATGCGCGCAGCTCGCGCTCCTGGCTGCGCGCCAGTCCGGCCACCGCCTGCGGGTCGCGCGCGCGGCGCTGGATCAACGTGAGCGTCTGCAGAACCGAGTCGTGCAGGTGCGCGGCCACCTCCGCGCGTTCCTGCGAGCGGATGCGCTCGCCGCGTTCGGCGCTCAGGGTGCGCACGAGGCGCAGCCACCAGGGCGTCAGGATCAGTGCGAGCCCGATCGCGATCACGACACCCGCGAGGACCATGTCGCGCCCGGCCCCGAGCGCGTCGTTGGCCTGGAGAAACAGGATCGCTGCTCCGATCACCAGTGCCGCGCCGAGGGCGATGCGCCCGAGCGCGCCGGCGCCGAGGTGCGGGAGAACGAGCGCGCGGCCGCGCGGCGCTCGTTGCTGGGGCTCGACCTGCACCGCCGTCTCGGCGGCGACTTCCGCCGACGCCGTTGACTGGCCCCAGATCAGCGCCGCGCCGCCGGCCGCGAGCACGATCGGCCACACGATCGCGTCACTGAACCAGAAGCCGAGCTCGCGGAAGAGGAGCAGGACGCTCAGCACGACCAGACCCGCGCCGAGCGCGGTCTCCCAGGTGCCGCGGCGGTCCCACATGCGCTCCGCAAAGCTCTCGCTCTCTCCCTCGAGCGGGATCAGGATCCACCCAAGTGCGTAGAGACCGACGCCGAAGCCGCCGGCGAGGGCGGCCGCGACGAAGCACACGCGCACGATGATCGGGTCGATTCCGAGTCTGCGCCCGATGCCGGAGCAAACCCCTCCCAGGACTCTGTCGTGTCGGTCGCGGCGAAGCTGCCGGATCCGCGTGCGCGCCTGCGTAGTCGCTGTCATTGGGGCAATGATCGCACTTGCCGCCGCGCTCCTACGCGCGCGCGAAGCGCGGAAACTGGCCAAGCGGCGAGGCGAGCGTGCGCTCGAACTGGAACCCCGTCTCCCAGGCACGCTCGCGCAGGCGTCGCAGAGTGACGCCGCCTGCATCGCCGGCCGTTGTGTCGCGCACGACCAACGTGCCGCCCGGACGAAGCGCGCGATGCAGCTCGCGGAGCGCAGCGGTTTGATCGGGGATCTCGCCCAGGATGCTGACCAGCAAGGCCGCGTCGAGGGTTGCGTCCTCGAAGGGGAGCGCGTCGCCGTCTCCGAACCTCGGGACCAGGTTCAGGATTCCGTTCACGGCCGCGGCGCGCATGGCTTCGTCGAAGAACATGCGCTGGATTTCCGGGAAGGCGAGAAGGCCATCCCGATCGGGAGGCGCCACACAGAGGGAGCACGGGCCATCGGGAGGTCCGTCCTCGAAGAGCTTCTCCCGGAGGGAAGACTCGAGCACTTCTGAAAGCCGCCCGCTCGGCGTCACCAGCGCGGCCAGTCCAGTGAATGCGATCGCTCTACCGGCCACGGCTCAGGCCACTCGCGAGCAGGATCACTCCGACGGTCGCGGTCACGGCGGGCCACAGGAAGCCGAAGCGCAGGTCTATCGCCCCCGCGGTGTCGAGCAGCAGCAGCGTCCCGAACGCCACGATCGCGATGCCCGCCACCAGCGACGGCAGATCGACGTTACGGCCTTGCACAACCATCGTTCCCGTCTCCGCTGTCGGGGTCGCCGACGTCCTCGGGGTGGTGGACGACCTGGATCGCGCCCATCCCGACATCAGCCTTGATCAGCAGCCGGGGCACGTTCCGCGGTGCGGTGGGCTGCTCGCTCCAGTCCACGTCGAGGCCGGCGCTGTCACGATCGAACAAGCGCGCGTAGCCCGCGCCGACGCGCGCGTCCAGGGTCGCGCAGACATCGCGCGGCACCACCACGATCGCGCCGCCGATGCCGAGCTCCACTTCCATCGACCGGTCTCCGCGTGGCAGGTTCACGTCGCGCAGGTCGATCTCGAAGTCCTCCCATCCCGAGCTTGTAGTGGTCGCGGACGTCGAGCGCGTTCGTCGGCTTGTAATTGCGCTCGCCGACGCCGCCGTCGAGGTCCACGTCCGCCGCAGATACCACGCCCACCGGGAACGCCATCAACAGCGCCGGCACGATCAACCAGCGAGCGCCGCCGTTGAACGCCGCGATGATCAGCATCACGCCGATCGCGACCACGATCGCCGCCACGACAACGCCGCCTCCCGCCGCTGCAGCGATCCCGGACCCGAAGAAGAGGAAGGTCCCGCCCGCCACGATCGCGACCACGAGCGCGATCCGGCCGAGGATCCACGATGCGTTCATGCCGCGGCCGGAACCTGTGGCCGTCGGCGCGTCGGCGCCGGTGCCGGTCTCTGCAGCAGCGCCCGGACCGTCTCCCCCGCCTCGGCGTCCCTCGTAGTAGCGCCAAAGCAGCACGCCCGCGACCGCAATCAGCACGGTCGGGAACAGGAAGCCGCCCCACCACCAGCCCCACGCCCAGCCGCCACCGTCGTTGCCCCAGGGATCGAGCAGCGCGAGCGCCGCGATTACGAGCACCACGATGCCGGCGACGGTCATCGCCCGCCCGGGCGGGCGCGGCGCCGCTCCGTCCTCGCCCTCCGTCGGGACGAAGATCCAGAAGGCGAGGTAGAGGAAGATGCCGGCGCCGCCGAAGAAGGTCAGCGCCACGAAGGCGATCCGAAAGATGATCGGGTCGACGTTGAAGTAATGGCCGAGGCCGCCCGCGACGCCGCGGATCACGCGATCCCGGCGTGCACGGTAAAGGCGCCGCGGAGCGGGCTGACCGCTCGGCTGCTCCTTGGTCTCCTCGGTCTCGCCCTGCTTGGGCTCGTTGTCGGGGTCTGTGTGGGTCATGGGTCCTCCGGATCGGGATTGCTCGTTGTCTGAACGAAAGCCTGCCGCCCCGGAGGCTTCCTGCCTATTGGGAATGACCCTCAGCCAGCCCCTAGGCACCCTCGGGTCAGCGCAGCTGTGCTCTAGCTTTTGAAGGACATGGCCCGATCGAACGTCGAGATCATCAGGGAGGCGCACGAGCGGCTGGCGGCCGAGGGCGAGGACGCGATGCTCGAGTACATACACCCCGAGTTCGTCGGGGTAGCCCCGCCCGAGCTGTCGGTGGAGCCGCAGACCTACCGCGGACCGGCGGGCTTCAAGCGCTGGTTCGACTCCTTTCACGACGCCGTGGACGAGGTGCGAATCGAGCCGGAGGAGTTCATCGAGGCAGGCGAGCTGGTCGTGACGCCGTCGCGCATCGTGATCCGCGGACACGAGAGCGGGATCGAGGTGGCACAGAAGGTGACGTGGGTGTGGACGCTGCAAGACGGGCTCGCCATCCGTGTCGACGCCTATGTCGACAAGGAAACCGCGCTACGCGCCCTCGGAATCAGCGTCGAGAGCTAACCTTGCCTCGCGCGATGCGGGGTCGTCTAGTGGTAGGACGCCGGGTTTTGGTCCCGGAGGCGGAGGTTCGACTCCTCCCCCCGCAGTCTCTCTGGCAAGCGGTCCGCACTGAGGTCGAGCCGATCCCAGATCGGATAGGTTTCCGCGCGTATGGAGCCGATTCGTGCATTTCCGCGGGTTAGAGGAGCGAGTCGCCGCCGCTCAACCAGAGCCGCACTATTCCTACGCACGGCTCTGGCGTTGAGCGTGCTGTGCACTGGGGCACTCGTTGGCTGCGGTGGGGACGACGATGGCACGTCGCCCGCGAGCCTCAATAGTCAGCTGTTGCCAGCGTCGCAGGTTCCCGGGTTCAAGATCGAGCGCAAGTTCGAATGGGACAACCCGATTGATTTTGTGGGGCAAGGACTAAACGTGCCGGAGGCCACCCCGCCCTCCCAGGCCGTCAAGGCGTTCGAGGACGCGGGCTTCGAAGCCGGCGCCGGAGAGAGCCTGGTAGCCGCGAAGGGCAAACCGTTCGAAGGCCCGCATGCGGCGGTAGAAGTCGTCCAGCTCGGCTCCGATGAGGATGCCCGCGAGGCACTCGACTACGCGCGCAAAGAGGCGCTCAAGCAACCATGCTTCGCCGTTTGCAGCGTGGACGCACGGGAGTTTGCGGTCGCGGGAATCCCCGGCGCGAAAGGCGTACAGCTAACCCCGCAGAAGGAACCGCCACCTGATGCTCCTCCTCCGTTCGAGGCCTACAGCATCGGGTTCAACATCGGTCCGCGCCTCTACCTGGTAAACGCTGATGGTGGGCCTGGACAGGCCAAGAAGAGCCAGGTAATCAGCGCGGCCAAAGCTCTCTACGACCGCAACGCCAAGAGCGACGCCGCGTCGTAGCGACGCCGACTCGCCGATTCCGCCCGTTTCTCCTCGCGCAGAGCGACAGCGTGGTGGCTGGGAGAGACTATCCCCGCCGCGGGCGAGTTCTCAGCCGTTGAAGATGCCTTCGCGAGTAACGAACGAAGTAACGACGGGAGCGACACTCAGCGACACTCAGCGACACCGAGCGTGCCTGAGCGAGACTGATCGACCCTCAGCGACAACATGCCTCTTGGGGTTTTGGTCCGGAGGCGGAGGTTCGACTCCTCCCCCCGCAGTAGGTCACTCGTCGGGCAGCCTGGTTGTTCTCTTTCGGGGCATGAAACTCTGACCCGGAAGCTCAGTGATATCCGGCCGCGGGCATAGGTTCCGCTGACCGGGACGAGGGGCTTTCTGGGAGAACGCAGGCTGGGCAGGCCGTTTCACGCGCGATGGGCTGAGAGCCCGACTTTTCGGTGGCCGCCCCTGCGACTTGCCCGGTTGTGCCGAGAGCACGAATCCGTCTTTGTCGTTTGCCCACCGGTTCTCTCCGCTGTGTCGTCGACGAAGGAGGACAGGTGAGAGACATCGGGTTGGACATTCACCGCGACTTCTGCGAGGTCGCGGTCGTCGAGGCCGGTGAGATCCGCTCGGCGGGGCGGATCGCCACGACTCCGGCGGAGCTCGAGCTCTTTGCGCAGAGCCTCGGCCGAGATGATCGGGTGGCGCTCGAGGTGACGGGCAACGCCTGGGAGGTGGCGCGGATCATCGAGCCGCACGTCGCAGGCGTGGTGGTCGTGAGCCCGAGTGACACGGGCATTCGCCAGGCGCGGGCGAAGACCGACCGGCTCGACGCGCGCACGCTCGCGAAGCTGCTCGCCACCGGCTCGCTGACAGGGCTTTGGATGCCTGACGAGCGCACCCGTGCCCTGCGCCGGCGTCTTCAGCGCCGAGCGCAGCTCGTCCGTGCGCGCACGCGAGCGAAGAACGAGGTCCACGGCGCGCTGATCAGGCAGCTCGTCAAGAAGCCAAACGTGAGCGACCTGTTCGGTCTGGCTGGCAGGCGCTGGCTCGATCAGCTCGAGCTACCGGCCGAGGAACGAGAGACGATCGATGCTTCATTGCGTCAGATCGACTTCCTCGAGCGCGAGATCGCCGAGGTCGAGCGGGCGATCGCCACCGACGCGCTTGCCTCACCGCAGGTCAAGCGCCTGATGACCGTCCCGGGCGTGAACGTGATCACGGCGGCGACGTTCGTGGCTGCGATCGGCGACGCCTCGCGCTTTGCGACGCCCCGCCGGGTCGTCGGCTACCTCGGGCTCGATCCGCGCGTTCGCCAGTCGGGCCCCGGTCCGGCAAAGCACGGTCGGATCTCTAAACAGGGTTCGGCGCCTGCTCGCTATGCGCTCGTCGAGGGTGCCTGGAGTGTGGTTCGCCAGCCGGGTCCGCTGCGCGCCTTCTATGAGCGAGTGCGTGTGCGGCGCGGCTCCCAGGTCGCGATCGTCGCCGTGGCGCGCAAGCTGGCGTGTCTTTTCTGGTGTCTGCTCACGCGCGAGGAGGACTACGCATTCGCGCAGCCGACACTGACAAAGAAGAAGCTGCGACGGCTGGAGCTCACCGCCGGTGCCGAGCGAGGAAAGGTCAAGCCAGGCATTTGGTCGACCAACAAGGCGATGGGCAGGGCCGAGCGAGAGCTCGCCCGGCAAGCCGAAGTCGCCTACCGCAGAACCGTTGCGGACTGGCAAGCCAAAAGGAATAGGAAGGGCGCGGGTGTCCCAGTGGGGCGCGATTAGTGAAGTCATCTTCTTGCCGAAGAGACAAGCAACGCGGCAGGACACTCGCCCCAGTCCTGCGCTTTAGCTCGGGCTCGCCCGCGCCCAGGCGCACTCTTGCAAAAAGGAGGTCGGCCGTCTAGCGGGACTTGACTTTCATCCGTCGCGCGAAGCGACACCGTAGACGGCGCTCGCTACGGAGTCGAAATTGCCGGTTGCCCTCTACAGTCAGTCAGGCAATCTGCCTTCGAGCCAGCTCAGCAGGATCGAGCCCGACTGCCTGCGCGAGAGACGCCCAGTCCTGCCGGGGAGCGGAGTGGACCTGCTCGCGCACCGCCAGTCCATGGCGTATCTCCAGGCGGTGCGCAATCGTCTGCTCCACTGAAGCTCCGCTGGCACGCCCGCGAAGGTTGTGGTGAACGAGCATCACGAACACGTCGCCGCCCAGGTCGACGATCCATTGGGGTTGGTAGGTCGAATCGCCGAACGCGTCCTGGTAGGTCTGCACGAAGGCGCGGAGTCCATCGGGGCCGCGGTAGGAAGCCTCGAAGTCGAGCCTCATTAGATCGCTCTCCCCCATAGTGAGCACGTAGCCGGGCGCAAACCGGATCAGGGCAACCTCGAAATCTCGACGCATCCATGCTCCCTGGGCCTGCAGGGCGGAGCGGCGAATCACGGCTTGGCGCAGGCGCGAGCCCCGCGGCAGCTTGAACGTGAGCCAGGCGAGCGCCCGAAATACGGCTGGGACGCGAACATAGATCGCCTCGTCGACAGCTCGTCGTGAAGGTGGCTTCGCACCCCTTAGTGAGATCCACATCGGGTCGCCCGCTCGCACGAGCGTAGTATCGCCCGGATTCACCGTCCCGGCGGGCTGTCGCCTTCGCGTAAAGCCAACAGCGCAAGAAACGAACGCGCGCGGTTCGAGCGGGCACCAAAGCGGGCACCGAAGTGAGCGACACTGAGCGACACTCAAGGACCCCAGCCGTGCCTGAGATCCCTTAGACGATCCTCAGCGACCCCGGCCTCTTGGGGTTTTGGTCCCGGAGGCGGAGGTTCGACTCCTCCCCCCGCAGTACGTCACGTCGAGCAGCCGGCTGTTCCCTTTCGCGCTGAGCGAGAGCCGGGCGCAGGCGACCTCAGCACCGTTGCGCTGGAACGCCGCGGCAACTTCGAAAGGCGCCGGCGACCTCGCGGGTCGCTGGCTCCGCGCCGAGCGGATAGATGTGCAGCGCGTCGACCCCGGGAGTGCCGGCGAGCTCCGTCGCGAGTTCGGTCGCCAGCGCCACACCACCGCCCATGCTGATCTGCCGGTACGCATGGTCGGGGAGCAGGCAGCCCGGCAGCCGTCGCGCACGCTCGGCCATCCGCTCGTTTCGCAGAAGGGCGATCCCGGCGTAGAAACGCACCCCGCCGAGCAACTCCGCCGCCCGCTCCAGGAACGCGCGCAGCGCGCCTAGGTCGAAGATCATCTGCGACTGGACGAAGCTCGCCCCGGCCGCGAGCTTGCGCTTCAGCAGAGCCAGCTCTCGGTCAGGATCGGGCGCGAAGGGGTTGACGACCGCGCCGACCTCGAGCT
The DNA here is from genome assembly GCA_963716195.1 of uncultured Solirubrobacterales bacterium. Taxonomy (GTDB): domain Bacteria; phylum Actinomycetota; class Thermoleophilia; order Solirubrobacterales; family JBBDJG01; genus JBBQNR01. The sequence continues at coordinate 3,441,219 of OY970293.1, read as the reverse complement.
GGTGCGGCTCGGCCCACTGCTTGGCGGCCGCAATGAGCGATGTGGCCTTGAGGTCTCTGACGCGGGGAATTCCCTCAACCGGGTCACCGTGGATGCATAGGACCCCCTCGGACCCGAGGGCTGCGGCGCCCACGACCTGGGACTGCAGCGCCAAGCGGTTGCGGTCGCGGCAGGACACGTGGACGATCGTCCCCACACCCTGCTCCCTGGCCAGGGCGACGGCGGCAAGGGGTGACATCCGCGGCTGTCCGGCGTGATTGTCGGTCAGGCCGACCAGGTCCACGGTGTCGGCCAGCGTTGCGATCCGCTCGCGCACGCGACCGGCGTCGGCCGTGCCGGGGAGCGAAATCTCGGCGGACGTGAGGGCGGTCGACGGCACGGCAACAGGCTAACGAGCCTCCGCGCGGCGGCCATGCCTCGGCTGCGGTGCCCTGATCAGGGCGGGAGCCGCTGCCCACGCTGTCGGCTTCGATCAGTTGGGCGCAGAGCCGCTGGCGGCAAAGGTGATCCAGACCCATGGGGATGCCCTGCATACCCTGCCGGCTCTCGTCCGGTTGAGGCCCACCATCTGAACCCGATCAATGCCGGTGGGCCGGTCAATGGGCCAGGGGTCCCCCTATGCCATCGCTGCCACGTCGCGGCTGAGCGCTACGGCGTAAAGAGTCCTTGATCCAAGCAACACCACCGCTGGACCGGCACCTTCTTCGTCGTAGGGCAACAACACGCGTCAATCATGCCGCAGGCGGCTACCCCTTTCGCGTCTCTCCGTCAGCTCGTCGCCGAATCTCGGCCCGCGCCCCGCCCGAGGAGCAGGATCACGACCACCGCGCCGGCGCTAATCAGCAGGCCTAACACGAACGCTCCTAGGCCGGCCCATATCGCCCAGTCGAGCTTGACTCCGGCATCGGCCTCGACGTCGATCCCGCGTGCCGCGTCGGCATTCATCACGACCGCGGTCCAGCGACCGAAGTCGGCATCCCAGGTGAGCTTTTGTTCGCCTGAGCCTTCGGACCAGGCTACCCAGAAGCCCTGTTCACGGGGTGGTGCAGGCGGCGCTCTCCCGTCATGCCGGTCGAGCTGGGGGTCATCGCCGTCGAAGCCGATCAGCTCGTCGTGGACGACGTCACCGAGGTAGCGATCGACGTCGCCGTCGCGCCCGATGCCGACGAACACGGGTTTCTGACCCTCGACCTGGACTCGGACCTTGCCGAGGATCCCCTCCGGCGCCCAGTCGATCTCGTCTTCGCCGAGGTCGATGTCCTCCGTGGTGATCGCGTAGGTGGTGCTTTGGAGCTCATGGCGATCCGACTGGAAGTAGCCGTCGTCACGGCCGAAAGCGTAGGCGGCTATCACGGCGACGCCGCCGAGCAGCAGCGCCAGGCCAATCAGCGCCCCGATGCTCGCGAAGACCATCCCGATCACGCGGCTCGCCGTCCATTTCGATCGCGACCGAGCTGGACTCGCGGCCGGCTTCGAGGTCGAACGTTGCTCGTCGCTGTCGTTCATCAGGTCGTTGGGTCGGCGGCTGTCCCTTTCGCGCAAGCGGCAGCGGGCCTCTAGTCAAGCACGAGGGCGAGGACGATGATGATGACGATCAGGCTCTGAACCGAGTGCACGATGATCCCCATCCACGCGCTCTGGAATCGCCGTGAGGGATAGGAGAGGGCGAAGATGTCCACCAGGCTTGCCGGAATGGTCCAGGGCTGATGCAAGTGGTAGACCGCGGACAGCACCCCGTTGGCGACCCAGTCGCGCTTTCCGAACACACCCTGCATTCGGGGCAGCAGTAGCCCGCGGAAGAGAAGCTCCTCGCCGAGCACCGTGTTGAAGATGGCGAGCACGACGATCACGGCGAACCAGCCCCAGGCACCGCGGAGGAAGTCCTCGCCACGGTCGGAGTCGAGGAAATCGCCGAAGTCCCTCACCGAGGGTCCCGGGATCGTCAAGAACGCCTCGAGGGCGAAGATCAGCACGAACGGCGCCAGCCACCACCAGAGCCGTCCACCTACGCGGCCTGTCTTCGGATCGCGGGGCGCCCGCAGCCACAGCGCGTCGCGCACGCGCGGCCACTGGAGTCCGCCTAGCTCCCGATTGATCAGGATCAGGACCAGTACGAATTGCCAGATGAGCCCCGCGGTGATGCAGATCAGCAGCGCTTCGGCGAACGGGTCACGTCCGCTGAGTTGATCCCTGAGCCAGGGCGCGATGATCCAGGCGAGAACGGCCATCGGGATGGCCGCTGCCGCCCACACCCCAAGGATCTGAGCGAGCGAGTATTGCCTTACAGCGGCCGACCGTGAGCCATCTGCGTCGCTCGAGTGTTCCATCGTCGCAACCCTTGAGCGACCCTACCCTCCCCCGTCGGCGGCTTGCAACCGACCGGCAGAGCCCTGCACTGCTCTTCTCGGGCACCCGCACTAGGGTCGCCTCAGCTCCTACTCAATCTCGTCGAGCCAGGTTGATCTATGCCCGCCCGACCGCGAGCAGCACCAGGTTCGAGAACGTGACCGTGCCGTCATCCGAGGCCGTCTCCTTGACCGCCCCGAGGATTGCGTCCCAGGCCCTGTCCGGGTCATCCGGCGCGTGCTTCGCGATCAGCGCGACCAGCGGTGGGACTGTGTCCTTGACCATCGCGACGAACTCGTCGGCGGACTCCCACTCGAAGCTGACCTCGGTCTCCTCGACTTCGACGTCAGAGAACCCGGCGCCCTCGAGCAGCCCCCCCAGCGCATCCGGTGTCGGGCGGGAGAGCGGGCCGGGCGTCCCCGGCGGGGGCGGATCGACGCCTAGCGTGCGCATCGCCGTCCCCATCGGAACCGCGATGAAGGGCACCCGCTCCGGCGGTCCCCACCCGCTGATCACCATCCTCGACCCCGGGACCATGAAGCTCCGCACGCGGGCGGCCGCGGCATCCGCCTCGGGCTCGAAGATGATCCCGAAGCGCGATAGCGCCGCATCGAAGCTCTCGGGCGGGAAGTCCAGGCTGGCCGCCTCGGACTCGACGAACTCGACGTTCTCGAGGCCGGCCGCCGCCGCGCGTTCGCGGCCGTAAGCCAGCATCTCGGGAGAGATGTCGGTGGCCACGACCTTGCCCTCGGCTCCGGCCACAGCCGCTGCCGTGAGCGACGGCTCGCCGTAGCCCGCGGCCACGTCAAGCACCCGGCTCCCCGGCTCGACGCCCGCCAGGTCCACCATGCGCTTGCTGATGTGAGCGGTCGCTGCATCGATGAAATCCGACCGCTTGCGCCAGCCCTCGGCACCCTTCTTCCACTGCTGCCGTTGCCCATCGCGGAACTCCACGGCATCTACTGTCTGCCACTCCATATCTCACCTCCGGATTGGGCCGGTACCAACCATATGCGATGCCGCTTCTAGTGCGTCGGTGCGGTTTCGGTGCCCCGCAGTCTCTCGGCCATTCCCCGTAGCAGCTTCCGACTGACCGAAGGATTATCCGCAATCAGAGTCGAGAAGCTGCGCGAAGTGAGCACCAGTAGCTGCATGTCGGTCTCAGCCGTAACCGTCGCGGACCGAGGGCCATTGTCGAGCAGAGACATCTCCCCGAAGAAGGAACCGCGACCGAAGGAGGCAATCTTTCTCCCCCGTATCGTCGCCTTCGCCTGACCCTCGCAAACGACGAAGAACTCCCACCCCGGATCGCCTTCGCGAGCGAGGACCTTGCCTTCCGGGACGTCTACCTGATCGGCGAGCGAAGCGATTCTCCCCAGCTCTCCTCGGTTGCAGGCCGAGAACAGCGCGACACCGCTCAGTAGCCGGATCTTCGCATCCTTGTTCTTTCGCTTAAACCGCAAAGCCCCCGCTCCCGTGAGACGCGCGTGCCCGCTCCGCCTTGTCGATCAGAGACTCGATCTCAGGACGGTCACGACCGCATTGGGCCGCCATCGAGTCGACGGCGTCGGGCACGTTCAGAAAGCCGAAGCCGCGCATTATCAGCCCATCTCGGAGCATCCAGATCGTGCCGATCGGCTGTTTCATCGTGACATGGCTGCCGTGGCCGGATGTCTCGAACATGCAGAACGCCATGATTCGGTCGTCGCTCCCGATGAAGTTCGTCGGCTTGACGCTCCAGACGTCGAACAGCTCAAAGACGGTGTTGAAGTACTTCCTGAGCCCGTCATGACCCGTGTAAGGCGCACCGCCCTCGGCCGCCGCGAATGCCGAGCGATATTCGCAGTCGCGGTGAAATAGCGGCAAACCACTCTCGATGTCCTTGTCGGAGAGCACGTCGAAGACACGCCAGATGACGGCGCAGTCCTCGCGGGTCTCACCTGGCAACCAGGGGAAGGCCTCGTCGACCCGCTGGAGCATGCTGGATTCCAAGAGGCGACCTCCGCATGGATTTAGGCGTCCACGCGCAGGTCTAACAGCCCTTCAAACACTCGTCAAGCGTGAAGGCGCGTTAGCCTTTCGCTCAGCGTAGAATCTGGCGCTCCACGGCGAGAGGAGGCTTCCTTGCCCGACCTTGAGGACCCCACCTTCTATCGGTCGCCGGCCGCCGCGATTGCTGCGCCGCCCGAGGGGCTCGCTTACGTCGCGGCGTTCGACCCGGCCGGCAAGCAGCGCGACGCCATGACCGTGGTCGACTGTGACTCCCGGTCATCCACCTACGGCGAGGTGGTCGGGTGGACGGAGTTGCCGGGCGCGGGCAACGAACTGCACCACTTCGGATGGAACGCCTGCTCCAGCGCGCTCTGCCACGAGGGCCATGCCCACGCCGGCTCGCTCGAGCGCCGGTATTTGATCTTGCCGGGCATCCGGTCGTCTCGCACCTATGTGCTCGACACCAAACCCGACCCACGGCAACCACAAGTCGTTCGCACGATCGAGCCCGATGAGCTCGCCACCAAGGCCGGCTACTCCCGCCCTCATACGGTCCACTGCGGGCCTGGCGGGATCTTCATGTCCAACCTGGGCGGCGCCGACGGGGACGGACCCGGCGGCGTCGCGCTTATCGACCACGACAGCTTCGAGGTCATTGGCGCGTGGGAGACGGACCGGGGTGAGCAGCATTTCGCCTACGACGTGTGGTGGCACCTCAACGACGACGTCGCCATCACATCCGAGTGGGCGACGCCCTCGATGATCGAGAACGGGCTAAACCCCGAGGACCTCCTCGGACGGCGATTCGGCCACCATCTCAACTTCTGGAGTCTCTCTGCGGGCAAACTGATTCAGCGGATCGACTTCGGCGACGAACACCAGATGGTGCTCGAGCTAAGACCGGCCCACGACCCGCGCAAGCTCTGGGGTTTCGTGGGGGTCGTGATCAGTGTCGCCGACCTCTCCGCCTCGGTGTGGCTGTGGTACCGCGATGGCAATCGCTGGGAGGCAAAGAAAGCGATCACGATCCCCGCGGAGCCAGCCGATGCCTCGCAGCTGCCGCCCGCGCTTCAGCCGTTCGGTGCGGTTCCGCCGCTGGTGACCGACATCGACCTGTCTGTTGACGACCGTTGGCTCTACGTGTCGTGTTGGGGCACCGGGGAACTCAAGCAATTCGACGTCAGCGATCCGCACAACCCCAAAGAGACAGGGTCGGTGCGCATGGGCGGGATCGTCGCGCGCACTCCTCACCCGGCCGCTCCTGAGCTCCAACTCGCAGGTGCACCTCAGATGGTGGAGATAAGCCGGGACGGGCGACGCGTCTATTTCACAAACTCGCTCTATGCGTCTTGGGACGACATCTTCTATCCAGACGGCGTGGGAGCCTGGATGGCCAAGGTCGATGCGAACACTGAAGCCGGTGGCATGACCGTCGACCCGAAGTTCTTCCCGCACGGCGACGACTTTCGCGGGTTGCGAGCGCATCAGACCCGCCTCCAGGGCGGGGACGCGTCGAGCGACTCCTACTGTTTCGTCGAGTAGCCGGCGCTGGACCGTCATCGCCTGCTCGCGTTGGTCGCGAGATAGACGTTGAAGACTGCGAACGAGAAGGAGGGTCGATGCCGCTCTATTTATCGAGGTTCAGCTACACGCCGGAGACTTGGGCCAGGCTGATCCGCAATCCAGAGGACCGTCGAAAGGCCGCTCAGTCGTACATCGAGTCGGTCGGTGGGAAGCTCCACGGGTTCTGGTACGCGTTCGGCGAACAGGACGGCTACAACCTCTGGGAGGCCCCCGACAACGTGTCCATGGCGGCGGTTGCGCTCGCAATCAGCGGCGGCGGCGCCCTTAGCTCCTTCGAAACGACCGTCCTCCTGACCGTCGATGAAACGATTGATGCCCTGCGGAGGGCCGAGCAAATCCAGTATCGACCGCCAAGTGCGTAGCGGCTCGGACGAAGCTCGTCAGTCAGCGTGTCGGCCCGCGATCCACTTCCCCATCCTGACGAGGGGGACCGGTACCCCGCCGGACGCGTCTTCGACCTTCTCGATGACCTCGAAGCCGGCAGCCGAATACAGCGGCAGACCAGACAGTGTGGACATCAGTTCCAGCCGGGTGAATCCTTCCGCTGCGGCGGCCGACTCGCATAGAGAAAGGACCAGGCGACCGACACCAAGCCGGGTCAGCGCCGGATGCGTGTACATGGCACGGACTCGCGCAGGATCTCGCGCGGGGTCGAGCATCGCGCTGTCCCTGCCCGCGCTGTGGTCACCGCCATACAGAGTGGCTCGACGGCTCCAACCCCCGCATCCCGCAAGCTGCCCATCGCACTCGACTATGAAGTACGTACCGTCGTCGATCAGTTGGTTGTCCAAGCCCATGATCGCGTGGCTGGATCTGATCTGATCCTCGTCGAGGAACTCCTTTTGCAGCTCCTCGATCGCCGCTTGCATCAGCGGCACAAGTGCGGGGATGTCACCCGGGGTAGCGAGGCGGCTCGTCAGAGTCATGGCGCAGACGATCCTACGACTGCAGCCAGGAACAGACGATTCAAACCTGCCGTGCAGGGGTAAGTCACTACGTACCCAGGGCAGGGAATTGTTTACAGGGAGTGCTGAACTTAGTAGGGAGGCGGAAATCTTGGCCACCACGAAGACACGTGCGCGTGGAAAGTCTGCACGCGCAACACGCACAAGCGGCAACTCGGCAACTCGCAGGCAAAATTCGGCGAAACGGGCTCCTACGCGACGTGCGAGCGCATCGTCGAGCTCGAGACGCTCGTCCAACGGACGCGCCGCACCGCGCTCGAGGTCAAGCGCAAACAGGGGCGGCAAGGCGCAGGCGCGGTCCAACTCGCGCCCGTCGACGAACGGAGTGGCTGGAACCATCAACGGCGTCGGCAGCTCCATCGGCTCGGCCATCGAGAAGGCCGGCGGCTCCGTCGCAACGGTTGCTCAAAAAGCGAAGACACCGGCTCTCGTCGGAACTGCAGCTGCCGCCGGACTCGCCGGTGGCTTCGCGCTTCGTTCGCGCGCGCAATCGCGGCCCAAGCTCGCAGGCGTCCCCTTGCCGAAACGCAACGGAACGTTCAAGTCCGTAGCCAACGAGATGCAGCAGGTCGGCAAAGAGATCGGCAAAGCCGGATTCCGGCTCGGACTGGGAGACGTCGACATGGAGGTGCACCGGGGTCGCAAGGACAACCGCGATTCGCCCCTGGAAGTTCTCCTCCACGGGCTTACGTCCCGGCGTTCGAAGCGCTGACGCGAGACCGTGTGAGAAGCGGTCCGGAAAGGGGAACCTGATGGCGCGAGCCAACACGAAGTCTCGATCCGGGGGCTCCCGGACGAAGTCGGGAAGCGCGGGTTCCAAGGCCGCCGGCTCGCGCTCGAAGCGGTCAACGAACTCGAACCGAAGGTCTGGGTCCAGCCGCAGCAACAGCTGGCCGTCGTCAAGCGCGAAACGTTCGAATCAGTCCAAGCGTTCCAGCCAGTCTAAGAATTCGAAGAAGACAGAGCGCCTCCACCGGGATCTGCCGGACTACTCGATCATCGATCCCGAGGAGATCGACGACGCGGTTGACGTCTATGTCGACGCACCAGTCGTCAACGTCGACGAGATCAAGTTCGAGCTGGACGACCTGAGAGTCCATCTCGCCGTGCTCGCGGAGGCCGGACACTTCGTTCAGCTTCACGCCGGGGCCGCGGCGCGGCTCGGCAAGGTGGAGCTCGACATCCAGGGAGTGAAGACCCAGGCGTTGCTGGAGGCGCGCCTGGACAATGTCACGGCGATCCTTGCGCGCGTGCTCACTACGCTCGACCGCAATCCGGAGCTGCTCCAAAGCGTCGGAGAGGCCCTGGGCGACGTCGGTGGCGGTGCTCGCGATCTACTCGGGGACGCGGGTGACGTGGTCAAGAGCGCCGGAAAGGGTGCCGGCAGTGCGGTGCAGGACGTCGGACGAGGCGCGGGCCAGGGAGTCGCGGGGCTCGGCCGCGGCGCTCAGCAAGGTGTCGAAGGTCTGGGTGAAGGAGCCCAGCAGGGTGTCGAAGGTCTCGGGCAGGGCGCCCAGCAGGGGGTCGAGGGCGTCGGGCAGGGCGCTCAGCAGGGACTCGGGAACCTTGGACAGGCCGCCGGCCAGCAGGGCGGCGCGCCCCAGAACAGCGGATGAGGAGTCGCTGATGGCTCAGAAAACGACCAAGTCGCAGCGCTCGGGCACGCGTCGAAGCCGGAGTGCGTCCTCACGCAACGGGAAGGGAAACAGCAGAAACGGGTACGGACATCGCCCTGCGCTGGAGGCGAGGCGCCAGGCGAACGACGCAGACGTCGAGTACCGGCGCTACGTGCAGCTCGAGGAGGAGGATCCGGCGGGCCCGCCGGACGTCCTGCTCGACGTGCCGGAGCTCAAGATCGACTCGATTCACTTCGAACTGGACGACCTCGCCGCTCACGTCGCCGCAAAGGCGAACGTGCTGAACCTGATCAAGCTCACAGTCGGCGTGGACGTGCAACTCAGCAGGGTCAAGCTCGACATCAAGGGAGTCGAGGCTCAGGTGGTGCTCAAGGCGCGGCTCGACCACATCACGGCGATCGTCGATCGGCTGATGACAAGTCTCGATCGCAATCCCGAACTCGTGAAGGGACTCAGCCGCGCGGTGTCCGAAATCGGCCAGGGTGCGGGCCAGGCCGTGGACAAGACAGGCGACGCCGCCAAGGACATCGGGCAGGGCGCCGAAGGCGCACTAAGAGACGTCGGGAAAGGCGCCGGCGAGGCAACCGGCGACATCGGCGAGGGCGCGGGCCAGGCCGTTGGCGACATCGGCCAGGGCGCAGGTCAGGCGGTCGGCGACGTGGGTCAGGGCGCAGGCCAGGCCGTCGGTGACGTCGGTCAGGGCGCGGGCCAAGCGGTGGGGCAGATCGGCCAGGGCGCGGGCCAGGCTGCGGGCAACCTCGACCAGGTCGTGGGCGGGGTTGGCCAGACGCTCGGGCAGGCAGGCCAGGGGGCCGGACAGGCTGTCGGCGGACTGACGCAGGGCGTCGGGCAGGCCCAGGGCGGCGGCGCTCCGATGGCGCAGCAAAACGGACAGCCAAACGGTGATGGTTCCGGGGCCGATGGCCCCAGGGCCAAGGCGGTGGCGAAGATGCTCGCACGCGAGATCGGGCATGCCGCCTCCGACGAGGCGAGGGACATCGGGCTCGCAGCGACGCGGAAGGTTCGCGAGCTGGGCGAGCGCCGCGAGCAGCGGCGCTCGCAGAAGCACAACGCCACAGACGCAGCGGTCCGTCTCGCTGACAAGCTCGGCATCGACTTGGTCGACGTCCAGGGCACGGGCAGCGAGGGCCGCATCACCGTCAAGGACGTGCGGGAGGCGGTGGAAGCATGACGGACCGGGAGCCGGACGTCGAGATCTCTGCGGTCGTCAGGGCCAAGGAGATCCGCTTCGAGTGCAAGCCCGAGGTGCACGTCGGGGCGTATGCCGATGCGCCGGCGTCCGCTGAGTCGGTCTCCGAGCGCGAGAACCTGCCCGACGAGCTGGAGCCAGGGGTCACCTACCGGGATTTCGCGGTGCACTGGCGACTAGCCGCACGTCTGGAAGACCCGCCGGAGGATCGGGACTAGCCGGTCACCCGGAAACCTCCCGCTGAATACGATCAGCGGATGGAGGTGCAATCGAACGAGCTCGTGCTTCAGATGGAGCGCGTTCTCCCCGCACCTCGTGAGGTCGTGTTCCGGGCATTGAGCGATCCGAGCGAGTTGGCGACGTGGTGGGGGCCAGCGGGATTCACCATCCCGAGCTTGGAGTTCCAACCACGCGTCGGCGAGAGCTACCGGATCGAGATGCAGCCGCCGGAGGGTGATGCCTTCTTTCTGATCGGCGAGTTTCGCGAAGTCGACCCGCCGTCCCGGCTCGCGTTCACCTTCGTGTGGGAGGACCCTGACCCCGACGACGTGGAAACCGCTGTCGATCTCACATTTCGGGATCTCGGTGCGGCGACGGAGGTTGCACTCACCCAGAGCCCGTTCAAGACCGAAGCGCGTCGTGCGCTTCACCGAGATGGTTGGACGGAAAGCTTCGACAAGCTCGAAAGGCTCCTCACCGGCCAGGCACGGTGACTTCCGCCGAGTAGGTTGACGTGGCGGGCAGTTCCCGCCGCTAGATTTCGCGGCCACGCCTGATGGGTAGCTTCGCCAAGACCTGCGCCCGGATCGCCGACTCCCGCTCCTTCCAGCTTGCGGTCGTCGTGGTGATCCTCGCCAACGCCGTCGTCATCGGCCTCGAGACCTATGACTCGATCGAGGAGGACTACGGAGCGCTGCTCGGGACGCTCAACGACGTCTTCCTCGGGCTGTTCACGGTCGAGATAGCCGTGCGTCTGGCGGCATACGGGCGCCGGCCCCAGGACTACTTCCGCAGCGGCTGGAACGTGTTCGACTTCCTCGTCGTCGGGCTGGCCTACGTGCCATGGCTTCGCGAGAGCGTCACGCTCCTGCGCGTCATCCGGCTGCTCCGCATCGTGCGGCTCATCACCGTGGTCCCAGGGCTGCGTGTCGTGATCGTCGGTCTCGGGCGCAGCATCGCGCCGATCGGGAGCATCGCGCTGCTTACGTTCTTCCTGCTCTATATCTACGGGATAGTCGGTTGGATCATCTACGCGGATCACGATCCGGAGCAGTTCGGCAACATCGGTCGCGCGCTCTTGACGCTGTTCCAGGTGCTCACGCTCGAGGGCTGGAACGAGGTACTGGCCAAGGAGATGGAGCTGACGTCTTGGTCGTGGGTCTACTTCGTATCGTTCGTGCTGTTCGCGACCTTCATCGTCCTGAACGTGGTGATCGCGGTCGTCGTCAACAGCATCGAGGAAGCGCACCAGATCGAAGACGAGCGCAAACGGCTCGAGCTGCTGCGGACAGACCCCGACCACGCAAGCCTGTACGGGAAGATCGAAGCGCTCAAGCAGGCGCTCGACGATCTTGAACGAGAGGTCGTCGAGCGTGGAAAATGACCACTGGGACGGAGTACGGCTGCTCCGCTCCCAGCGTTGATGCTGTGTCGCTCGCGGGCTACCGGTAGAAGCGCGAGTAGTAGTCGGCGAGCTTGATCCGGTACTCCTGCTCGACGTAGCCCGTCGGATCCCACTCGGGCGCGTTCTTGATCTCTTCCTTCGTGCGGTCGACGCGGATCACTCCCTCCTCGGCATCGATCTCCGCGATCACTCCCAAGGGCAGCATGACCTTCTTGCCCACGATCCACGGACCTGTTTCCACGATGATCGAACCGTCCTCTATCTCGAAGACCCTGCCGACGTCACCGTCGACGGCTTCGACCTTGAAATCGTTCAAATCGACGTCGTCGACTGTCTCGCGGTACGCCCAAATATCAACTGCCATTTCCTCAACCTCCTCGGGGTGCGAGCTCTCTCGGGGGATGTGAGAGCAGGTTCCGCCTACCCGGCACGGCGAGCGCAGAAACTCGGTCACTCGCCACCCTCCTCACAAATAGAGGGGCCGCCCGCGCACGGGCGACCCCCCTTCAGGTGCGTATTCAAGGCGAGCGACGGTTTGGTCCTGCCCGGGTGGGACGTGGCCCCGGCCCCGCTACTCACCGGCGCTAGGGTGGACTTCCGCCAAGCGGCTCGCACCCTGGCACGTGCCTCGCCGCCGCTCACGCGACGGCGGGAACGGGCGGCCGCCTAGCGGCCCCGCACCTCCAGCGTCCCGGAAAACATGTGATTCAGTAGGACCACCTCCTTTCTCTGGTCCCACCATTGAAGCATGCGAGTCGACCCCAACGCGAGGGGCGGGTCGGTCGGCGGAAATTGGAGCCTAGGAGAAGGCCGGCTCGGCCTCGACCTCGGCCGGCGGCGGCGAGGACCCCTGCCGTGTGGACACGGTCTCGGGCTCGCGCAGCTCGCGCGCCAGCTCGTACACGTGGGGACCGACAAGGGCGACACGGTTGGCGGTCTTCACGAGCTCGTCGAGGGTGCGGCGCAGCTCCGGCGCCTTGGCGCCGGGCGCGACCTTCCTCACAAAGAGCGCAAAGCGCGTCTCCTTGCCGTTCGAGGCGTAATCGAAATCGATCGCATCCCAGGCCGGCGCCGGCGAGCGGCGCTGATGCTCGTCGAGGACGACCTCGAAGGCCTTGACCCACTTGTCGTCGTAGCCCGCGTTCGTCTTCACGGCCAGAGTGTCACCCAGCGGCACCACCGTCGGCCAGTCCACCTGCACGTCGTAACTGCTCTTGTTCTCGCTCACCCTGCTTCCCCTCCTTCACCCCGCGTCCGAGGTGTGTTTTTTCAGCGGCTTCGAGGCTTTCTATCGGCAAAAAGCCGCGCGCCCATGACCGCCTGCAGGGTGAAATCAGGCCTTCTGGGGGACGCCGTGGCGAGCGACGGCGCGGTCGTAATTGAGCCTCAGCAGCGCGATCACGTCGCGGACATCGGCCTCGTCCTCGATCCGCCGGGAGGCGGGCCCTTGGGAATCGGGAAAAACGGGGTGAGGAGCGATCCGGCCCTGATCCATGAGCTCCAGCCACACCTGCTTGGGAAAGGAGAAGTGGGCGGCGTGGTCGCCGTGCAGATGGCCGATCTCGCGCCGGCCCAGCTTGATGGAGAGCTCGCCTCGCCGCCCGGGCCCCGTCTCGACTCCCGGCCAGGAGGTGACCTCGGCAATGATCTGTTCGGAGTAGGACATGGCCCAAAGGTAGGCGCCTGCCCGCCCGCGCACAATCCGCTCTTGGTCCTAGGACGTTCGCCCGAGGGCGGTGGCGAGATCAGCCCAGACCGGGGGCCGGCAGGAGGACCGGGCTGATCTCTCGACCGGGAGCCTGGGCGCTCGTGCCGCGGCCGCTCGGCTCGAGGAGTGGGCACGACCATAGAGGGCTCAAGGTCGACCGGCTTCGCGAGGGGGCCGGCTGCAGATCGACCTGCTCGTCCTGCGCGGCCGCCGCCCCATCCGACGAGACGTCGATCGTGACCGTCGCGGCCGGGGGGTTGAGCGGGAACTGGCTGGTCGAGCTGAAGGCCGCGTAGGTGAAGGTGTCCTGGCCGCTGTAGCCGGACTCCGGCCTGTAGGTGACCTGCGGTCCCGTGAAGGCGGTGTCGAGCGCGACGTCCAAGGTGCCGTGCTGGGGGGCGGTGACGACCTTGAACCGGCGCAGGGCATAAAGATGGCGTCAACATCGATTCGGTAGGGTCACGTCCGACGGGAGGAGGACGAGTGAGAGACAGCAAGGCCGACGTCGTGCGCCGGTTGTTCGAAGCAATCGCATCACGAGACCTGGCGGGGGCGAAGAGCGTTCTCGACCCGAAGGTTCAGTTCTTCGCGCCGAAGACCGGCGCCGAGACGGGTCAGCCCTACCATCTCTATCTCGGCCACGAGGGCATCGATCAGTTCTTCGAGCACGTCGCCGCGGTGTGGCGCGAGTACGAGTTCAAGCCGCAGGAGCTCCGCGAGCGCGAGGAATACGTGATCGCGCTGGGCTCGCTCAGAAGCCAGCCCCGCCGCGGACCGGCCGGCGACCACAAAGGAGCGTGGGGCATCCGGTTTCGTGACGGGATCATCGCCTGGGCGCGCGCCTACCTCAGGCCCCGCGACGCGCTGCGTGAGATCCGGATGCCGAAAATCGAGCTCGTCGTCCACAATCGCGAGGCGGTGAGAAGACGGGACTTCGCAGAGGCCCGGGTCGGGCCCGAGCTCGAGTTCCGCGCGCCGGTGACGGCGGCTTACCTCGGAGAGGAGAAGGTCTACCGCGGCCGCGAGGGGCTGATCGAGTGCTTCGCCGATGTGGACCGCGCGTGGGAAGCGATCGACAGCGAGATCGGTCACTACTGGGAGGTCGGCGATCACGTGCTGGGCCTGGGCAAGCTCCAGGGACGCATGCGAGACGGCACGGAAGTGGACGTGGCCGCGCAGTGGGCCTGGCGCATCGAGGGTGAGCGGCTCGTCTGGGCCAGCGAGTTCACGGACGTGGATGCCGCATTACGCGCAGTGGGGCTGGCCGCCTAGCCCGGGCGTGCCTACCGGGGAACCGGCGGGTTATATTTCCGGCGTTCTAGGTAGTACGTGGTGGGGAGGAGCATGTTCGATCCAAGCACGCTTTCGATGCCATTCAGCGCATCCGCGGACAGCCGCGGAGAAGCGATGGTGCTCGTTCTGGATGGAGAGTTCGACCTATCGGCCAAGCCGGCTTTCGAGCAGTTGCTCGAGGAGGTGCTCGACAGCGAGGTTGAGCAGGTCTACGTCGACCTGCGCGGCCTGGTGTTCATCGACTCCACGGGCATCGAGCTGCTGCTCCGGGCCCTGAAGACGGCCGAGGAGCAGAGGTTCGAGATCGCGTTCGTCGCGGGCCCGGGCTACGTCTGGTCACTGCTCCAGTCGACCGGAGTGGCGAGCAGCATCCCCCTCGCGGACCAGCGGGTATTGCGCTAAACCCGCTCGAGCAGCTCGTCTATCGAGACGTCGATGTCCTCGGCCAGCAGCTCGGCGTCGGGCAGCGACTCCCGGTCCGCGTAGATGCCGAAGTAGGCGCCGTCGCGGATAGTCGTGATGCCGATCGAGACGTTGTGGCGATCCGAGAGCGGCACCACGGGATAGACCTCTTTCAGCTCGCAGCCGCGCATGAAGAGCTGCTCCCGGGGACCCGGGATGTTGGAGACCGTCAGGTTGTAGGTGCGGGGACTGGCCACGAGCTTCGACACGACGTTCTGGAGCTGGTGGGGCGCATAGCTCACGAGCTTGAGCGCCGAGTCGGCGCCCTCGGGCTCCCCTGACTGCTTGCGGTCGCTCATCGTCGCGTGGATGTCGAGCAGGCGCCGGACGGGATCCGGTTCATCGCAAGGAAGCTCGACGAACACGAACGAGATGCGATTGCCGAGGTCGCCGGCGCCGCCGCCGTTTCGGACGTTGACCGGCACCATCGTCTTGAGGCGCGTCGGCTCCTCGCCGTGGCGCTTCACGAACCGCCGCATCCCGCCGGCCGCGGAAGCGAGCACGACGTCGTTGAGCGTTGTCCTGAACCCCTTCTTGATGCGCAGGAAGTCATCGATTGGGCGGGCGAGCTGCGCGAGGTGTCGCGTCGCCGAGTTCGGGCGGTTGAGCATCGAGCTCGGGGCTGGGGGGTTGAACGAGCTTACGAGCGCGCGTGCAGCCCTCTCGCTGTCGCGGGCGAGGTCCAACACGCGGCCGGGAGACACCGCCACGCGCACCGGAAGGCGCAACAGGTCGAGACCATCCCGAGCGCGGTCTCGCACGCCCCCGGCAAGGAGGTTCCAGCGTCCCGGCGCCGGCCGTGGGCTCCAGCCGTCGTGCTCCGGCGGCGGCGGCTCTGGGGTCGGGTCGAGTAGCAGGGCACCCAGCTCGACGGCGGCGATGCCGTCCACCATGCAGTGGTGCGCCTTGCACACGAGGCCGACCCGGCCGTCCGCCAGGTCGTCCGCGATCCACATCTCCCAGAGCGGATAGCGGCGATCGAGCGGGCTCGACATGACGCCGTCGATGACGCGCTTGATGTCGGACGCAGTCGAGTGGCGCACGTGTCGCCTGATCTCGAAGTCGGAGTCGTCGATCCACAATGGATCGTTGAGCCCGAGCGGCACGCGAGCCAGCTTCTGCCGGTACCGAGGCGCGCGATGCATGCGCGTGGCGATGTGATCGCGCAGGTCGCTGAAGCTCGGTCGCTTCTCAGGCGGGTCGAAGAGCGCGGCCCACCCGACGTGCATGTGAGCAGTCGGGCTTTCGACCTGCAGGAAGGACGAGTCGAGCGGGGACAGTCGAGCAGGGGTCATCGAACGGGGGGACATGTGCCTCTCCTCCCACGGAGGGCGTACTACTAGCGGACTACGTTTGCAGTTGTTGAAGTGATCTTCAACGCTATTACGGGAAACATTCGTCCACGCGTACGAACGATGCCGCACCTTGCGGAGTTTTTTGTAACTGGGCGTTATCCGCGCGTTACCCGAGCGCGAAGGAGCAAAAACGTGTTCTAGTGGTCCGGGTAGAGGGCGTGGTACCAGATAGCTGTCAGCGTCTCGACTACGTGACTTGCGTCACGACGTCCGAGTCCTAGATAGACGTAGCTGCAGCGCTCCATCATCCAGACGAGAGACTCGGCGGTCTCGTCCGGGTCCAGCGGGCGCAGGCGCCCCGCTGACTGCTCACGGCGCAGGTGCTCGGCGGTGGCCGATATGAAGCGGCCGATCAGCTCGCGCCAGAGCTCGCCCATCTCGGGGTCATAGGTCGCCACCTCCTGCCCCACCCGCATCAGGTTGGCGTGGCGCATGTAGACGGCGACGACGCCCTCGATCGCGGCCTTGATCAGGACGCGGGGCTCCCCCTCTCCGTGCCACCAGCGGTCGGCTTCCCGGTAGGTCTCGTCCGTCACCTCCTCCATGGCCGCCCGCAGCAGGTCGTGCTTGCCCCGGAAGTAGAAGTAGAAGGCCGTGCGTGAGATACCGGCCGCGCGCGCGATTTGATCGATCGTCAGGTCCTTGAACGGCACCTCCTCGGCCAACTCCAGGGTCGCCGCCCGCACCGCGACCTCGATCTCCTCGCGGGTGCGCCGGCCGGGCGTCTGCGTGACGGTCATGATCCGCATCGTAGCGGCAAATCACGACTGTTTGACACCGTGTTTGACACTGTGTCAAAGCTTGGCTACGATCGCTTCAGGCCAGGCCGCAACAGCGAGGAAGGGGACAAACATGCCTTTGACGCTCGACGAGCTCGCCGTACAGGGCGATCCGGGAACCCTCCAAACCGAGGAGCAGGCGGCGAAGCTGCAGCTTCTCGCTCCGCACGAGCTCTACCTGCTGTGGGAGCGCCAGAACTGGCTCTCCCAGGAGATCGACTTCTCCCAGGACAAGGAGGACTGGAAGAACATGACCGACGAGGAGCACGAGCAGGCGCTGTGGGGCCTGTCCGCCTTCTTCATCGGTGAGGAGCGGGTGACCACTCAGTTCTCCGGCCTCGTGCGGGCGTACGACGACGAGCACGAGGCGACGTTCCTGGCCACACAGCAGGTCGACGAGGCACGCCACATGCAGTTCTTCGACCGCATGCACGCCGAGGTGATGAACCTCGACGGCGGCCTGGCCGACCGCCTCGCGGCGGTGCGCGTGCACGTCAACGACGCGTTCGCGAAGCTCTTCGACGAGGTGCTGAGGGACGCGGAGGAGCGCCTGATCGCCAACCCGCGCGACATCGAGGCGAAGGTCGACTTCGTCACCATCTACCACATGGTGATCGAGGGCACGCTCGCTCTCACCGGCCAGCGCTTCATCACCGAGTACTACGAGCGCGAGAACATCATGCCCGGGTTCGTCGACGGCTTCTCAAAGGTCGCGCGCGACGAGCACCGTCACGTCGCCTACGGGACGTGGTTCCTGAAGGAGACGGCCGGCCGCGACGAGAAGCTCGCCGACCGCATGCGCTCCACGTTGATGGACCTGCTCCCAGTCGCCGCCGGCGTGCTCGTTCCGCCCGGCCACGACCCGCACGAAAACTGGGAATTCCTGGGCGGCTACACCTCCGAAGAGGTGAACACGTTCGCCTTCCAGTGCCTGACCCGGCGCCTGAAGGCGATCGGAGTGCCGCTCAACGCGGAACCCGTCGCGGCCTGAATCGAGCCGCACGGACGCTCGCCAGAGCCTCCTCCCCAGTTCCCGCTCACGCAAGCCGGCCTCCTCTCCGGGCCGGCTTGCCGTGCGCGGGCATGGCATCAGGCGTCCTTTCAGGGACGGGCATCGAGGGGGAATGATCCGGGGCGTTTCGGCTCACGACGCACACGAGACGAGAAACCGATCCAGCTGTGACGATGTATGCGCTTAGCGAGGGTTTGCGAGCTCCCCCTAACAGGCCGGGTCGTCGACTGTGCAATCGGGGGGTCTATAGGCCATTCAACTGTACAGCCGACAAATGGCGCCTCACAGATCGGTCATTTCGTCACACCAACGTTCGCGACTCGCGAGCTTCCGCAAACCTTCTGTCTCACCCTCCTTCGATGCCCGTCCCTTGCCGGCCCCTGTGCCCAATCGCGCTTTTAGCGGGGGTTTTCACGCCGGGAATTGCGGGCGAGCCTCTACGATTCCTGCGTGAACCTCCCCTCAGTCGTGATCATGGCCGCGGGCCGGGGAACGCGCATGCGCTCGCAGGTGGCCAAGGTGCTGCACCCGCTGTGCGGCCGGCCGCTGGTGTTGTGGCCCGTGGAAGCCGCGCGCGAGGCCGGCGCCGAGCGGATCGTCGTCATTCTCTCCCCGGGCAGCGAGGACGTCCAGCGCGTCCTGCCGCCGGGCATCGACGTCGCCGTCCAGGAGGAGGCGAACGGAACGGGCGGCGCGGTGATGAGCGCGCGCGAGCATCTGGAGGGAGCCGAGCACGTGATCGTTCTGTCGGGCGATCACCCGCTGATCGACGCGGCGTTCATCAAAGCCCTCACCGAGCGGCACGCGGGCACTGGAGCATCCGCGACAGTCACCTCCCGCGTGCTCGAGGACCCCGGCCAGTACGGACGCATCGTGCGCGGCCTCGACGGAGACGTCGAGAAGATCGTCGAGACCAAGGCCGAAGGCGACGCCACGCCGGAGGAGCGGGCCATCAAGGAGGTCAACCTCGGCACCTATGCGTTCGCGGTCCCGCCGCTGCTCGAGGCGCTCGACCGCATCCGCCCCGATAACGCGCAGGGCGAGCTCTACCTCGGCGATGTGCTGCCACTGATGCGCGAGCAGGGGCTGCGCCTGGTCGCCCACCAGGTGGACGACGACTCCGCCGGGCTCGGCGTCAACAACCGCGCCGACCTCGCCGCAGCACGCGCCGTCGCGCAACAGCGGATCCTCGCGCGCCACATGCTCGCGGGCGTCACCGTGACCGACCCCGCTTCCACGCTCATCGACGTCGACGTGCGCATCGGCGAGGACACGGTGATCGAGCCGTACACGTTCCTGCGCGGCCAGGTCGAGATCGGCGCGCGCTGCCGCGTCGGGCCGATGACCACGCTCACCGACTGCGCCCTCGGCGAGGACGTGACCGTGCTGCACTCCTATCTCGACGCCTGCGAGGTCGTGGGCGGCAGCACGATCGGCCCGTTCGCGCACCTGCGCCCCGGCACGAAGCTCGAGGAGCGCGCGAAGGCGGGCAGCTTCGTCGAGATCAAGAACTCGCACATCGGGGCGGGCACCAAGGTGCCGCACCTCTCATACATCGGGGACGCCGACGTGGGTGAGGACACGAACATCGGCTGCGGCACGATCACCGCCAACTACGACGGCCAGCGCAAGCACCGCACCGTGATCGGCCGGAGCGTGCGGACGGGCGTTGACACCGCGCTCGTCGCGCCGGTGATCGTCGGAGACGGCGCGTACACTGGCGCTGGCTCGGTGATCACGGAGGACGTGCCCGAGGGCGCGCTCGCCATCGCGAGGGCGCGCCAGACGAACGTCGAGGGCTACGCGGAGAAGGTCGCGCGGCGAGCCGAAGGAGCAGGAAAAGGAGACGAAGCGTGGCTGACGGTGCATCGCTAGACCTGCTCGAGCGCCCCGTGCTCGAGGTTCCCGAGCCGGGAACGTCGCTACGCACGAGCGTTCCCACCACCTACGACAAACGCCTGATGGTGTTCGCCGGCCGCGGCAGCCAGGAGCTCGGCAACAAGATCGCGGGCAAGCTGGGGATCGGACTGGGCCAGGTCGAGCTCAAGACGTTCTCCAACGGCGAGGTCTACTGCCGCTACCTCGAGTCCATCCGGGGCGCGGACGTCTTCATCGTCCAGTCCACCCACGCGCCGGTGAATCGCAACCTGATGGAGCTTCTGCTGATGATCGACGCGGCCAAGGGAGCGTCGGCGCACCGGATCATCGCGGTCACGCCCTGGTTCGGCTACTCGCGCCAGGACAAGAAGTCGACTCCCGCGCGAGCCGATCTCCGCCCGCCTAGTCGCGCGCATGATCGAGTCCGCGGGCGCGGACCGCGTGCTGACGATGCACCTGCACGCCGGCCAGGTGCAGGGCTTCTTCCAGACCCCGGTCGACCACCTGATTGCCCGGCCCATGCTGACCCAGTACTTTCGCGACCGGGTCTCGGGCGACCAGTGGGTCGCCGTGTCCCCGGACGCCGGGCGGGCCAAGCTGGCCGAGAAGTTCGCCGGCGAGCTGGGCGTGCGGCCCGCGTTCCTGACCAAGGACCGCCCCGAGCACAACATCGCGGAGGCCGGCTACGTGATCGGCGACGTCGCCGGCAAGGCGGCGATCCTCGTCGACGACATGATCGACACGGCGGGCACGCTGATCGAGGCCGCGCGCGTTGTGCGCGAGGCGGGCGCGACGCACGTGTACGCGGCTGCCACCCACGGCGTCTTCTCGGGCCCAGCCTTCGAGCGCATAGCGGGACCGGAGATCGAGGAGATCGTCGTCACCGACACGATCCCGCTGCCCTCGAGCGCGTCGGACAAGATCCGCCAGCTGAGCGTCGCCGACATCGCTCGCCCGCGCGATCCGCCAGATCTTCACCGACGGCTCCGTGTCGGAGCTGTTCGCCGGCGAGAACCAGCTTTTCTAGAAGAACCGTCATTTCCTTAGCCGGAAATGACGGGAGCTCCGAGGGTCCGTTAGCCGGAAATGACGGGAGCTCCGAGGGTTCGTTAGGCGGAAATGACGGGAGCTCCGAGGGTTCGGGCTAGCTAGCGCCGGGCCGCCACGCCCCGCCGCGCTCGTCCCAGAACCGCCGCTCCTCCTCCCCGAGCTCGGTCGAAGGCTCCTCGCCGAACCACCACTCGCGCGCGATCCGGTTCCAGTTGCGCCGGGCGTGAAGCTGGCCGAGTACCGCCAGCACACCGATCTCCATGCGGCGGCCCATCACCTCGTTTGCCGGCACGTTCTCGCGGCGCATCAGCGAGTAGAAGTCCGAGCGCGGGTCCGAGATCGGCGGAGATCACGCCCATCACGTACTCGGAGGTGATCTCCGTCTCCCGATCCTCGAAGTACCAGCCGCCGACGGCGTCGACGTGCGCCATCAGCTGCTCGGCGTCGATGCGCTGGGGGTTCTTGACGAAGCCGAGCTCGTGCAGCTTCTGCCGCAGCTGCTCCGGATCGCCGTCGACATGCGGGCCTTCACCGCCTCGACCTCGAGCTCGATCTGCTCGACGTCGAGTCGCTTTGTCATGCCGAAGTCGAGAAAGGCGACGCGCCCGTCCGGCAGCAGCAGGTAGTTGCCGGGGTGTGCGTCGGCGTTGAAGTGCTGTAGCTGGAAGATCGAGCCGAGATAGAAGCGGAACACGATCTCGCCGAAGCGGCTGCGCGCGTCCTGGTCGAGCTTCTTGATCTGCTCGAAGGACGATCCCTCCACGTACTCGGTCACCAGCACGCGGCTGCGCGAGAGGCGCGTGATCACGTCCGGCACGTAGATGAAGGGGTGGTCCCGGTAGGCGCGCGCGAATGCGCGCTGGTTCTGCGCCTCGTACTCGTAGTCGAGCTCCTCGAGCACTCGCTCCTTCAGCTCGCGTGCGACCGCCTTGGCGTCGAGACCCGGGGCGAGCGCCTTCGCGAAGCGCAGGATCATGCCGGCGTTCGACAGGTCCGCGCGGATCGCCGCGTCCCACGCCCGGGTACTGGATCTTGACCGCGACGCGGCGCCCGTCGGGGAGGACCGCCCGGTGCACCTGGCCGATCGAGGCGGCGGCGAACGCCTCGGTCTCTATCTCCGCGAACAGCTCCTCGTAGGGGTCGTCGTACTCCTCGATCAGCACTTTGCGCACCTTCGACCACGGCATCGCCGGCGCCGACGTGCGCAGCTTGCCGAGCTTCTCCTGGTAGATCTCGCGGTACTCGTCCGGCAGGTAGTCGGTGTCGATGAAGGAGGCGAGCTGGCCCATCTTCATCGCCGCGCCCTTCATTCCGCCCAGCGTGTCGACCAGCTTGTCGGCTGACTCGACCGCCAGCTCCTCCATGCGCGCATCGCCCCTGTCCTTCGAGCGGACGACGTTCGCCGCCTTCGCGCCGGCATAGCGCACTCCGCCGACGCCCGCCAGCAGACCGACGCGCGCGGAGCGGCGCAGACGGTTGGTCGGAATCGCGCGGTCGCCGGAGTCGTCGGCCATGGTCGAAGGGTACGGAGTCAACACATGACCCCTTGTACCCGGACCGATTTTTCGGCACCCTGATTGCGTGAAACCCGCCATCGCGTGCGTCTTCGTCGCCGCCGCCGCGATCGTGTTCTCGTCGGTTGCGCATGCGACCCACGAGCGTCCCGGCTCCGGCACACCGACCTCGGTCGCGCTGGTTCCTGCCTTCAGCGGCTGCACGACGCCGAACACCACGCACACTCCGCCGCTCTCGTCGTTCGGTGGCTCCTGCACTCCGCCGACCCCGCGCTCGTCGGTGCTCACCCTCGGGTCCGCGGGCGCCGGCTTCGGTCGCGCGAAGTACCAGGTGTTCTGCAGCGACGGCGCCCCCGCGCCGTGCGCCAATCCCGGAGAGCAGGAGGACGTGTCGATCAGGCTCAATATCGCGGACGTCCGCTGCAGCTCTCCCCTCGGCTCCACGCTCTGCGCCGACGACAACGACTACCTCGGCCAGGTCATGCTCAGCGTTCCGGTGCGGATCACCGATCATGCCAACGGCGACCCCGCCGCGGACTGCACCGACCCCCAGGGCGACCCGCCGTGCGTGACCGCGACCGTCAAGGACCTGCCGCTGCAGACCGTCACCGGCTGCACCACCACTGCCAGCCCAAACGTGGGATCCGCGTGCGGCCTTCTCACGACGGCGAACGCGATCAACCCCGGCATGGTCGTCGAGGGCCAGCTCGCGGTCTACGAGGCCGGCTCCATCCTGGTTTTCGACCCGGGGATCGACGGCACGCTCGGAGCTGGCTGCCCGCCGGCGTGCGGCACTGGCGACGAGCGCCCGTTCCTGGCGCAGGGCTGGTTCACGCCGTAGGCATCTACAATCGCCGACCATGGCAGCAGAGAGGACCAAGCTCGCGGTCGAGGTCCGCGACGAGCGCGGCTCGCGCTCGGTGCGTCGCCTTCGCCGCAGCGGCTTCGTGCCGGGCGTCGTCTACGGGCGCGGAGACGAACCGATGCCCTTCAAGGTGAACTCCCGGCGCGTGCGGGCGGTGCTGGCCGAGGGACACGCGCTTTTCGACGTCGAGATGAACGGCGACGCTCTGCCCGTGATCGTCAAGGAGCAGCAGCGCGACCCGATCCAGGGCCGGCTCGTCCACCTGGACCTGCTCAGAGTGAACCTGACCGAGAAGATCCAGTCGACTGTCGCGCTCGAGCTCGAGGGCATCGAGGAGGCGCCGGGTGTCAAGGAAGGCGGCGTCCTGGAGCACGTCACGCGCGAGCTGACGATCGAGGCGCTGCCAACCGACATCCCCGACCGCATCGTGGCCGACGTGTCCGGTCTCGGTATCGCTCAGACCTTGACGCTGGCAAGCGTCACGGCGCCGCCGGGCGTGACGCTCATGGACGATCTCGAGGAGACCGTCGTGGCCACGGTCACCGCCCCCTCGGAAGTGATCGAGGAGCCCGAGGTGGAGGAGGAGACCGCGCTCGTCGGCGAGGTGCCGGAGGGCGAGGAGGCACCTGCTGCCGAGGGCGAGGAGCCGGCCGAGGGCGAGTCGGCGGAAGAGAAGCCCGCCGAGGGCGAGTCCTAACCCGACCGAGCCGCGAGGATCCTCTTGCGTCTGTTTCGTGGCCGGGGCCGGGGCGCTCCGGTCGACTTCCTGATCGTCGGGCTGGGCAATCCCGGGTCCCGCTACGCGGGCACTCGTCACAACGTCGGCTTCGAGGTCGCGAACGAGCTCGCCCGGCGCTGGGATCTTCCTCGCCCGCGCAAGGCGTTTCGGTCCCTGCTCAGCGAGGGGCGCGCCGGCCCGGGCGGCCCGCGGGTCGCGGTCATGCTGCCGCAGACCTACATGAACGACTCCGGGACGGCCGTGGGACCGGCTCGCGGCCAGTACCGGCTCGACCCCGATGCCGTGATCGTCATCCACGACGAAATCGACCTCCCGTTCGGCGAGGTGCAGGTGAAGCTCGGGGGCGGTCTCGCCGGGCACAACGGGCTGAAGAGCGTCAGCCGGGGACTCGGCGGCGGCGAATTCCAGCGTGTTCGGGTCGGCGTCGGGCGGCCTGACACCACCGACCCCGACATCGTCTCGGCACACGTGCTTTCGCGCTTCGACGAGTCAGACGCCGAGGTGCGCGCGCTGATCGGGCGCGCCGCTGACCGCACCGAGCGCGCCATCCGAGAAGCGGCGGCCGCCGCCGCCGAGTAGGTCCAGCTCGTAGCGCTGGTAGGTGATGCTGTCCCGTCCCCAGCGCGGCGCGGTGTCCTCCGACACCAGCTGGAAGCCGTGCTTGCGGTACAGACGGGCTGCGGCCCGCAGCTCGCTGAACGTCTCCAGCCAGACCCGCGCGTAGCCGGCCTGTTCTGCCTTCGTCAGCATCTCGCTCAGAAGCCGGCGCCCGAGCCCGTGGCCGCGCAGGCGCGAGTCGAGAACGACCCAGCGCAACGCCGCCTCGTCGCTTCCTTCGTCTGTCAGCGCGATGCTGCCGGCGTGTGCGCCGTCGCACTCGACGATGCAGATTGCCTCTCGCTCGCTTGGGAAGCCGCGTTTTGCCACGCGGGCGACGGTCGCAGCCACGTGACCCTCGAAGCAGGAGTCCACCCCGTACTCGGCGCCGTAGGTGCTGCCGTGGTGAGCGACGATCGCGCCGAAGTCGCCGGGTCGCATCACGCGCCGGATGGACGGCTCGGCATTCACGCGTGCACCAGGCGCGGCCGCGGTCTCATGCCCGCAGGAGCGAGCTCTGGATCGATCCGCACTCCACCAGCATGGCAGCGCAGCAGCTCGCACAACTCGGCCGTGCGCCGGAACGGATCCGCGACGAGCTCGTGCGTCTGCAGCGAGAGGGCCGCCTCGATGCGCCCGTCCCGCTCGGCCACAAGGTAGGGCCCGGCGGGAAACCGGCGCGAGTCGAGCTCGGCGACCCGCTGTAGCGCCGGAATGTCGCAGGCTTCGGCGAGACGGAGAGTGATGGTGCTCGACCAGGCGGCGATCCGGTGTTCCTTACCTCTCATGGCCCGGATTTTCCTCCTCTGAGCAATCCATGCAAGATGTTGTTGTCACCGGATCAATCGTGATTTACGATGGATGCCTTTCTATGGAACTACGCCAGCTCAGGTACGTCGAGGCGGTGGCTCGCCACCGGCACTTCACACGGGCAGCCGAGGAGCTCCACGTCGCGCAGTCGGCTCTCTCGCACCAGATCCGCCGGCTCGAGGCGGAACTCGGCACCGAGCTGTTCGAGCGCAACAGTCGCAGCGTGCTCGTCACGGAGACAGGCGAAGCCGTCGCGTCGCGCGCGCGACGCATCCTCGCCGAGGTAGGCGGCGTGCAGGATGAGATCGACGAGCTGCGCGGCCTTGTCCGTGGCAGGCTCTCGATCGGCGCCCTGCTACCTGGAGGCGATCTCGACGTGCCGCGCCTGGTGGTTCGCTTCAGCGAGGCCTTCCCGGGCATCGAGATGGACCTGCACGAGGGCACGGCAGGCGACATGCTCGATCACCTGCTCGAGGACAGAATCGACGCCGCATTCTCGCTGCTGGTCGAGGACCCACCTGCAGAGGTCGAGTTCGAGCGCTTGAGCGAGGAGGAGGTGGTCGCCGCCTTTCCCGCCGGCGCCGCGCCCGATCGCAAGCGAGTATCTGCAGCGGACCTCAGGGGGTACCCGCTCGTCGTTCCACGCTCCGGCTCGGCGATCAAACAAGCGCTCGACGAGTTCTTCGCCCGCGCCGGCGAACCGCTCCGGATTTCGCTGGAGAGCGGCGACCCGTTCCTCCTGCGCTGCATGGTGTCGACCGGCTTCGGCGCAGCGGTGCTGCCCGCCTCACTCACGCGCCGCGAGGGGCCGCCGATCGACGTTCGCGGCCTGCGGCCGGCGGTTCGCCTGCCCGCCTGCCTGCTGTGGCGCAGCGGGCGCCACCAGTCTCCCGCGGCGCGCGTCTTTCTTGACTTCGTTCGCGCCTACGTAGCCGAGCCGGCCAACACCGGTTCGCCCAAGAGGTAAGCCTCGAACTCGTCCACGCAGCCGGGGTCGAACTGCCGCCCCGCATTGCGCCTGAGCTGGTCGAGCGCCTCTTCCGACGACAGCGCGCCGCGGTAGGGCCGCGCGCTCGTCATCGCGTGAAACGCGGACAC
This sequence comes from uncultured Solirubrobacterales bacterium, assembly GCA_963716195.1. Classification (GTDB taxonomy): domain Bacteria; phylum Actinomycetota; class Thermoleophilia; order Solirubrobacterales; family JBBDJG01; genus JBBQNR01. Next base: position 3,414,701 of record OY970293.1, on the reverse strand, counting down.
GACGCGCAGCATGCGCGCCGGCAGGGGGATCGCTTCGCCGGCAAGTGCGTCGGGATAACCGGTGCCGTCCCAGTTCTCCTGTGCATGCCGAAGCCAGGCGGCGATCGCCGTCATGCCATCCACCCTGGCGACCATCTCTGCTCCGCGTACCAGGTGCCGCTTCACCTCCTCGTACTCAGCGGGATCGAGCGGCCCGGGCTTCTGGAGAATCCTGTCGGGCACGGGCAGCTTGCCGACGTCGTGGACCATCGCGGCCAGCGTGAAGCTCTCGAGCTCCGCGCCACGCCACCCTTTGCGGCGCGCGAGCCCCACCGCGTAGCGCCTCACCTGCGAGCGGTCGCCGTCTCCGCCGAGCCTTGACGTGACTGCTGCAGCAACAGTCTGTGCCCAGCCGAGGTCGTGCTCGTTCGCCGTGTATCCCGCCCCCACCTGCTTGCGCAGGTAAAGGTCGCGGTCCGCAGTGCGGTAGAGCTCGTCGGGCTCTAAGCCATCCTCGGGAAAGCAGGCGATCCCGCTGGTGACCCGGATTTTCGCGGCCAGCACACTGCCGATCCTCTGGCCCATCGCCTGGGCGTCGGACCTCGCGATCCCCGGCGCGAGCACGGCGAACTCGTCTCCTCCGAGCCGTCCGACGCTGTCGATCGGGCGCACAGAGGTCGAGATGCCCTGCGCCACCCACGACAGCAATTCGTCGCCGGCTGCGTGGCCGTGGCTGTCGTTGACCTTCTTGAAGCCGTCGAGGTCCAGCATCATCAGCGTCACCGGCTCGCCGGTCCGTCCCGCCATGGCGAGCGCGGACTCGACGAGCTCCTCGAAGCCCCGGCGGTTGAGAGTGTTGGTGAGCGGATCGGTGCGCGAGATCGAGTTCAGGAGCGCGCGGTCGCGCTCGTGGTTCTGTGCATGCCAGGCGCACATCACGGCCACGGTCGCCAGCGCCGTGGTGATCAATCCGACATGAGTCGGATCAGGAGGGCTGTCCCCGAACGCCGTCGCCCCGACGTAGCCGAACACCACCAGGACGCCGACCGGGACGAACACGCGCACCGGGTAGAAGAGGGCCGCGAAGATCAAGGGCGGGAAGAAGACGCCCGCGAAAGGACTGGTGACTCCTCCGTCCGCGGCGACGATGACCGTCACGATCGCGACGTCGAGCACGCTCCAGACGAGGAAGAAGGGCTCGGCGAACCGACCGCGCACGATGCGATCGGTCGGCAGCAGCTGGACGGCCGCTCCGCCGACCACCGCCAGGCCGACCAACGTCAAGATGAAGCTGCGGTGAGGCTGCTCCCAGGTGGCGCCGAAGTAGAGCAGGCTGGCTACGCAGATGCCGTAGGTCAGCCAAACGCCCGCCTTGACCATCGCCGTGCGCAGCTGCGCCTCGGACACGTCGGCGATCCTTGCCGCTCCTGAAGCCGCCATTTCCCCGGGTTATTGATCGACAGCCCGGGGCTGTTACATGAGAAAGGGCCGGAATGAGCCGCTACTGCTGCAAAAGCCAGGCGCCCGCAAGGGCAAAACCGGCCGCCGTGGCGGTGACCAGGGCAGCCGAGCTCTTGGTCAGCTGGCCGCGGGCTCCCGCCAGCACCCCGGCGGCGACGTCGGCGATGTCGCACGCGACTCCGGCGGTCAGCCAGGCGTCCTTGTGCTTGCGCGGGCTGCGCAGCACGCCCGCCCCGAGCACGACGTCCCGGGCCCCAAACAGCCGGCCCACGTACGGGAGCTGCGGGTTGCCCTCGGGGTCGAGCCCGAAGAGACGGCCGGACAGGTTCGGCGTCAGCCAGGTCCCCGAGCCGACGGCGATGCGGCTCACGGCGATCGCGTTGACGGCGGTCTCTCGCTGGGACTTGGTCATGACGGGAATCTATCCTAAGAGGAGCGAAGCCGGACCGGGAGTCCGGTCGTTCTGCATGCCATGACCACATGAACGAGCTGCTCGACTACGCAAACGAGAACGAGGACCTCGCCCGCCTCGCCAAGGCCGCAGCGGGTGAGCCGCAGCGTGCCTTCGTATCCCCCTCGCTGCGTCCCCTCGCGATCGCGGCCCTGCTCGCCTCGGACGAGCTGGGCGGGCGCGAGGCGTTGGTGGTCGCGCCCGACGACCGCGCGGCGCGCGACCTCGCCGTCGACCTGCGCGCTTATCTCGCGCCGCGGCCGGTTCGCTTCTACCCCGCGCGCGGCGTGCGCTACGAGTCGCAGCTCGTGCCGCCGCCGCACCTCGTCGGACTGCGCATCGCGGCGCTCGATCTTCTGCTGGAGGGCGTGCAGGAGAGCGGGCCGCCGGTCGTGGTCGCAAGCTCGGTCGCACTGGCCGAGCGCATTCCGGACCCTGAGCTGCGGCCGCACGGCTTCACGCTCGTGCGCGGGAGCGAGCTCGACCTCGACGAGACCCTCGCGCGCCTGGTCGCGTGCGGGTACGAGCGCGTCGAGCAGGTCGAGGATCGCGGTCAGTTCGCCGTCAGGGGCGGGATCCTCGACGTCTACCCGGCGACCGAGGAACGGGCCGTGCGCGTGGAGCTGTTCGGCGACGAGATCGAGTCGCTGCGCTGGTTCTCGACCTTCACCCAGCGTTCGCTCGGCGAGGCGGACACCGTCGAGATCGCGCCGGCCGCCGAGCTCGACCCCGAGTATCGAGACCTCGCGGAGATCGCGGCGTCCGAGAGTCCCGACGAGCGTCCCGACGTGGCCGACGTGCTGCCGATCGAGCGCTTCCGTTCCTTCCTCGAGCTCGTGCCCGAGCAGGCAGTGATCCTGCTGTCGGCGGAAGAGGAGCTGTCGAAAGCTCTCGACGACCACTGGCAGGACGTCACGACGAGCCTCCATTCCGAGGACGCCGACCATCTTTACCTGGCCCCGGACGAGGTCGAGCAGGCCCTCAAAGACAGGATTGCGGTCCGCCTGTCGGGAGTGCCCGGCGATCAAGAGCACGCCCTGCGCGCACAGGCCGCCGACACAGCGGCCCGCTCGATCCAAGAAGCAGAACCCGAACTGGAAAAACTGGTCCGCTCGGGCTACGCAACCGTAGTCGCGTGGTCGAGACCCGGCGAGGCCGACCGAGCCACCTACAACCTCTCTCGCCTCACCCCCTCATACATAGGGGATGCCGAGAGCGGGGAGCCACAGAAACGCAGCGCAGGCCGGCGGGGTATTGCCCGCGGACAGTCAGGCCGTTCGTCCGCGGGTGATGCCCCGCCGGCCGGAGCGGGAGACGGAGCGAGCGCGGCGGGAGCGCTCTACTTCACGGTCGCCTCCCTGCGCGAAGGCTTCATCGCCCCGCAGCTAAAGCTCGCAGTAATTCCGGAGCACCGCCTCCTCAGACGCCGCCGCGCCGCCCCCCAGCCATCGGCCGGCCGCACGCTCGCCACGTTCAGCGACCTGCGCGCCGGCGACGTCGTGGTCCACACCGATCACGGCATCGCCCGCTTCACCGGCTTCGACACCAAGACGGTCGGTGGCGTGACCCGCGACTATCTGGAGCTCGAGTACCGCGGCGAGGACCGCGTCTTCGTCCCCACGGACCAGCTCGACAAGCTGAGCCGCTACGTGGGCGCGAACGGCGGTTCGCCGCCGCTGTCGAAGCTCGGCTCGAAGACGTGGGAGACGATGAAGGCGCGCGCCCGCCGCGCCGCGCGCGAGCTTGCCGGCGAGCTCATCAACATCTACGCCGAGCGCAAGGCCAGGCAAGGCCATCGCTTCGGCGAGGACTCGGACTGGCAGCTGGACTTCGAGCGCAGCTTCCCGTACCGGGAGACCGACGATCAGCTCGAGGCGATCGAGCAGACCAAGGCGGACATGGAGTCCTCCCAGCCGATGGACCGGCTGATCTGCGGCGACGTCGGCTACGGCAAGACCGAGGTCGCGCTGCGCGCGGCGTTCAAGACGGCCGAGGCCGGCAAGCAGGTGATGTTCCTTGTGCCGACGACGATTCTCGCGCAGCAGCACTTCGGCACCTTCTCCGAGCGGCTGCGCGACTACCCGTTCCGGGTCGAGCTGTTGTCGCGCTTCCGCACTCCCAAGCAGCAGCGGGAGGTGATCGCCGCCTTCGCGGAAGGAAAGGTGGATGTTCTGATCGGCACCCACCGCATGCTCTCGCGCGACCTGCGCCCGAACGACCTCGGCCTCGTGATCCTCGACGAGGAGCAGCGCTTCGGCGTGAGGCAGAAGGAGCAGCTGCGCCAGCTGCGCGCGCGCGTGGACGTGATGTCGCTGTCGGCGACGCCTATCCCGCGCACGCTTCAGATGTCGCTCGCGGGTTTGCGCGACATCTCGGTGATCGAGACTCCGCCCGAGGGGCGGCGGCCGATCCACACCTACGTGGGCGAGTACGACGAGGAGCTCGTGAAGACGGCGATCGAGCGTGAGCTCGAGCGTGACGGCCAGGTCTTCTTCCTGCACGACCGAGTGGAGACGATCGAGGAAGCGGCGGAGCGGATGCGCGCGCTCTGCCCGCGCGCGAAAATCGTCGTCGGACACGGCCAGCTGGAGTCCGCGGCTCTCGAGCAGACCATGCTCGAGTTCCTGCGCGGCGAGGCGAATGTGCTCGTGTCGACGACGATCATCGAGTCGGGGCTCGACATCCCGCAGGCGAACACGCTCATCGTCGAGCGGGCGGACAGGCTCGGGCTCGCGCAGCTCTACCAGATCCGCGGTCGTGTCGGACGTTCCCGCGAGCGCGCATACGCCTATCTGCTGTATCCGTCGACGGCAGCGCTCAGCGGCGAGGCTGCCGCGCGCCTGGCCACACTGTCCGACTACACCGAGCTCGGCTCCGGCTTCAAGATCGCGATGCGCGATCTCGAGATCCGTGGCGCGGGCAACCTCCTGGGCGAGGAGCAGTCGGGCCACGTGGCTGCCGTCGGGTTCGAGCTCTACTGCCAGATGCTCGACGAGGTCGTGCAGGAGCTACAGGCGCGTGACGGCGACGGTGCCGCTCCGCCGGAAGAGTCGCTCGTGCGGCTGGACGTTCCTGTGGACGCCTACGTGCCCGCCGACTACGTCCCTTATGAAGTGGCGAAGATCGACGTGCACAGGCGCATCGCCGGAGCACGCGACCCGGAGGTCCTCGAGCGGCTGGTCGAGGAGCTCGACGATCGCTTCGGGCCGCTGCCCGAGTCAGTCGAGAACCTGGTCAAGCTCCAGGAAGCGCGCATCAAGCTCGGCCGCGCGGGCGCCCGCAGCGTCGAGTTCCGCGCAGGCCGGTTGGTCATCGCTCCGGTCGAGCTCGATCTCGACCAGGTGCGTGAGCTGAAGGACGAGCTGCCGGACGCGCTCTACGAGTCGCTCAAAAAGACGCTCAGGATCCCCGTGCCGGACGCCCCGGCGGAGCGTTTCCCGGCCGTCGTCGCCGCTGCGGACGCGCTGCTACGCACGAAAACAGCGCTCGCGGCCGCGGCCTAATCCGAGCCCTCGGAGCTCCCGTCATTTGCGCCTAAGCAAAACACGGTTTTATCTAAGACTTAGGCGGGATCGGGGCGGTTTGCACGAACTTCTGGCTATAGTTCCCCCTCCGGCTGGGCCATGTGCCCAGCTTTTGAACGCCTCCCAGCCACAGCTAGCTTGTCTCGTCGCCTAATCCTCGGTTTGATCGTCGCCGTCGCGGCCGTCGCGGTCGTGATCGTGCTGATCGCTGCCGGCGGCGACGAGGACAACGAGGTGCCGAAGGGTGCCGTCGCCAACGTCGACGGAACCGCGATCGAACAGACGACATTCGACCACTGGTTCAGCGTCGTGACGGCCGTCCAGCAGCCGCCGAACGCGAAGAAGAAGGCGCCTCCGCCGAAGAAGGGCTCGCAGCAGTACGAGCAGACGGCTCAGCAGGTGATGCAGTTCCTCGTCTCAGCGAAGTGGATCGAAGGCGAGTCGGCCGACCGCGACATCACTGCCACACCGCAGGAGGTCGCGCGCCAGTTCAAGGAGACCAAGAAGCAGTCGTTCCCGACGGAGAAGGCGTACCAGAAGTTCCTCAAGCAGTCGGGGCAGGTGCAGGACGACATCCTGTACCGCGTCAAGCTCGACGTGCTCTCTAACAAGATCCGCCAGGAGGTCACGAGCGGCTCGGCTGAGGTCAGCGACGGCGACATCGAGGACTACTACAAGCAGAACGAGGCTCAGTTCTCACAACCCGAGCGCCGTGACGTCCAGATCGTCCTGACGAAGGCAAAGGGCAAGGCGGACGAGGCCAAGCAGCGGCTGGAGGGCGGCGAGAGCTTCAAGAAGGTAGCGAAGGACCTCTCCGAGGACCCCGCCACGAAGAACCAGGGTGGGCAGCTGCTCGGGATCACCAAGGGCCAGCAGGAGACCGATTTCGACGCCGCCCTCTTCAAGGCCGGGAAGGGCAGCCTCCAGGGCCCGGTCAAGACTTCGCAGGGCTATTACGTCTTCAAGGTCTCGCGCGTCACCCCGGCTACCAAGCAGTCGCTCGAGCAGTCGAAGGAGGGCATCCGCCAGCTGCTCGTCTCGCAGAAGCAGCAGCAGTCGCTCGACAAGTTCACGACGGGCTTCCGCACCAAGTGGCGCGACGTCACCAACTGCGCCGAAGACGTGGTGATCCCGGATTGCAAGAACGGCGAGGAGCCGCCTCCCGCCGGGCTCGGCACCGGACCCGCCGCCAAGAGCGGCTCGGGTAGCCCGCCCGCACTGGGTGGCGCCCAGAGCGCACAGAGCAGCTCCGGCCAGCCGGGCGCGCCGCAGCCCGTCCCGACCGCAACCGCCCCGCCTGCAACATCAGGCGGGGGCCAGCCTCCCGCAACGATCGGTCAGGCGGCGCTGGGTGGCGCCGGTGGCGGGGGAGTCCCGGGTGGCGGGATACCGCAGGGCGCCGTGCCCCAGCAAGGCGGAGCTCCCCAGGGCGGCGCGCCGCAACAGGTGCCGCCGCAGCAGCAGCAACAAGCCCCGCAGCAGGCTCCGCCGCAGCAGCAACAGGCCCCGCCGCAGGGCGGCAATCCCTAGCCTCCCTCACTAGTCTCCCCGCATGAGCGAAGCGCAGGCCGCGGGCGAAGCGCTGCTGGCGCTGGACCAGCTCACGCGCAGGTTGCGTCGTGAGTGTCCCTGGGACCGGGAGCAGGACGAGCGCACCATCGTTCCGCACACGGTCGAAGAGGCGTACGAGCTTGCAGACGCCGCCCACGCCGGAGACGACGCCAAGCTCCTCGACGAGCTCGGAGACGTCCTGTTCCAGGTCTATTTCCTGGCGCTGCTGCTCGAGGAACGCGGGGCAGGAGACCTCGAGCAGGTCGCACGCGGCGTGACCCGCAAGCTCATACGCCGCCATCCGCACGTCTTCGGCGCCGGCGCCAGCCCACTCGAAGGGTTGCCGACGGATGCCGAGACGCCGGCGCAGGTGCGCGAGAACTGGGACGCGATCAAGCAGCGCGAGCCGGGCGCCGGCGACGGCATCCCGCGAACCCTCCCCGCCCTGCTCTACGCGGCCAAGCTGCAGAAACGGCTCGGCGCGCCAAAGGCAGAGCCGCACGAAACGCTCGAGCGCGCGACCAGGGAGCTGCCGGAGATGGAGACCGCCTCGCCCGAGGAGGCGTACGAGGGCATCGGCGAGCTACTGCTGGCGGTCGTGGCGCTCGCGCGCTCGCTCGACGTCGATCCCGAGGTTGCGCTGCGCGTTGCCGCCGACAGACTGGCGGCGGCTCGATGAGCGCGATCGAGGAAGTGAGGGGCAGGCAGATACTCGACTCTCGGGGCAACCCGACCGTGGAAGCGGACGTCGTGCTCCAGTCGGGAGCGTTCGGGCGCGCGGCCGTCCCCTCGGGCGCGTCGACCGGTCAATTCGAAGCCGTCGAGCTCCGCGACGGCGGCAAGGCGTGGAACGGCAAGGGCGTGAGCAAGGCCGTCGCCGCCGTCAACGGCGAGATCGCCGCGGCCGTCGCGGGACTCGATCCTCATGACCAAGCGAGTCTCGACCGCAACCTGATCGAGCTCGACGGGACCCCGAACAAGGGACGCCTGGGCGCAAACGCGATCCTGGGAGTGTCGCTCGCCGCCGCAAAGGCCGCTGCTGCCGAGAACGGCTTGCCGCTCTACCGCAATCTCGGCGGAGACTCGGCGCGGATCCTGCCGGTGCCGATGATGAACGTGCTCAACGGCGGGGCCCATGCCGACAACAAGGTCGACTTCCAGGAGTTCATGATCGTGCCGGTCGGCGCGAGCACCTTCGCGGAGGGTCTGCGCACGGGCGTAGAGGTGTTCCACACTCTGAAGAAGCTCCTCCATGACATGGGCCTGTCGACGGCAGTCGGCGACGAGGGTGGCTTCGCTCCGGACCTCGGCTCCAACGCCGAAGCGCTCGAGCTGCTGTCCGAGGCGGTCGCCGCTGCCGGTTACGAAGCCGGCAAGGACGTCGGGATCGCGCTCGACCCGGCGACGACGGAGCTGTGGCGCGACGGCGCCTACCACCTGGAGCATGAGGGCCGGGTGCTGAGCGCAGCCGAGCTGGCCGAGTACTGGCGTTCGCTGTGCGACCGCTTCCCGGTCCTGTCGATCGAGGACGGCATGGCCGAGGAGGACTGGGACGGTTGGCGCGCTCTCACCGAGTTGGTCGGTGACCGCGTGCAGCTGGTGGGTGACGACCTGTTCGTGACCAATCCCGAACGGCTACGACGCGGCATCGACGAGGACGTGGCGAACTCGATCCTCGTCAAGGTCAACCAGATCGGGACCCTCACCGAGACGCTCGAGGCGATGACCGTGGCGCGTGAGGCGGGCTATGCGTCGGTCATGTCCCACCGGTCCGGCGAGACCGAGGACGTCACGATCGCCGACCTGGCGGTCGCGACCGGCTGCGGTCAGATCAAGACCGGCGCGCCGTCGCGTTCGGACCGGGTCGCCAAGTACAACCAGTTGCTCCGGATCGATGAAGAGCTCGGCGACCAGGCCGAATATCCGGGCTGGGGAGCTTTCCCGCGCTGGAGATAGATACGACCGCCTCGCCGCGTCGCCCGAAGGACGGGCATCGAAGAGGAGTGAGACGGGAGGCTCGCGGATCTTCGCGACTTGCATACCCGAGTGGCGCGAGTTAGCCGATTTGTGAGGGGCCACTTGTCGACTGAACGGTTGAGGGCCCTATGGGGCACCTACATGTTCAGTCGATGATCGGCGGTGTGACGGGAACTTCATAAACCTCGCAAAGCGTGTAAACCGGCATAGCTTCTTCGGTGTCTCGTCCCAATTGAGCACGCTTTGGTCGTCACCCGAGCGACTCGGATCATCCTCCTTCGATGCCCGCCCCTATAAGACGGTCCGGGGGAGACTCCAACATGCAGATGTGCGGGTGGCTGATACCGAGAATGCCATTCCAGAAGGAGTTCCACCGCGCGCGCCGAAGGCAGGCGCGATGGCAGCAGCGGCGAGAGCACGCGCTCCTCGCGCGGCGGCCCGTGCCCGGGCGCCTGCGCGTGGTCGTGCAGGCAAGGGCGGTATCCGCTGGGACCGCGTTGGGCGGGTATCCCTGCTCGTCGTGCTCGCGCTCGTGCTGCTGTCCTACATCGGCCCGGCGACTGAATACCTGCGCGCATGGGGACTGGCGAAGGACACCCGCGCGGAGGTCAAGCGCCTGCAACAGGACAACACCCGCCTGCGCGTGCGGGCGAAGCAGCTGCGGGACCTCGACACCGTCGAGCTCGAGGCCCGCAAGTCCGGCATGGCCCGCCCGGGCGAGCGGGTCTACGTCATCAGGGATTTGCCCAAGTAGGCGCGCGTTTACGCCGCGCCGGCTTCGGCCACCGCGCGCAGCCGCGCCAGCGAGCGCCGCAGCAGGCGCGACACGTGCATCTGTGAGATGCCCATCAGCTCGCCGATCTCGAACTGCGTGAGGTCCTCGGTGAAGCGCAGGTGCAAGATCAGCCGCTCTCGAGAGGGGAGCGCCTTTAGGGCGGGCTGTATCGACGCCTCGTACTCGATCAGGTCGTAGCGCTCGTCGTCGACGCCGAGCGTGTTGCGAAGCGCCTCGCCGCGATCCTCGCCGGGTACGGCGTCGAGCGACACGATGTCCGTCGCTGCCACGACCTCTGCCGCCTCGACTACCTCCTGCACGCTGACTCCCGCGGCCTCCGCGACCTCGGCGGGATGCGGTGAACGTCCGAGCTGGCGGCGCAGATCGTCGGCCGTGCGCTCGACGTCGACCACGCGCGACTGCAGTCGCTGCGGCACGCGCACGACCCAACCCGTGTCCCGGAAGTGCCGCTTGAGCTCGCCGAGGATGGTCGGCACCGCGAAGGCAGGGAACGGCATGCGACGCTCGGGGTCGAAACGGTCGACCGCCTTCACGAGACCCATCCCCGCGACCTGGAAGAGATCGTCGAGCGGCTCGCGTCCGTACCAGTAGCGGCGGGCCAGCCGTTGTGCAAGCGGGAGATAGCGCTCGATCAGCTGCTCCCGCGCGTCGAGGTCACCGGCGCGGGCGCGGTTGAAGAGGCGCTCTTCCTCCGCGTCGAGCCCGCCGTCCTGGCTGCGCTCGTCCGCTGCGAGCCTCATCGCCAGGAGCAGCGCAGCAGCCGTCGCGAGGACCGTGGTGGAGGTGCTTATCTTTGTGCGGCTCGGATCCCACCGGCCGCGTGTAACGAGACGTCGTGCCCGCAAGCACTACCTCCTGTCGGCGGGCAACTCGGAAGCGACTTGAAAAACCCGTCCTCTAATCCTAATTCGTTATACCCCAGCGTTGGCAAGGAATCGCCGGATGCTAGCGTCGAGACGACGTGAGCTTTGCGATCGACACCGCCGTCCTGCAGTGGGAAGAGGGGTATCGCTCCATCGAGGCCGCCCGCTCAGGCGGCCCTGAAGCCCGCGCCCTCGGCCGGGCGGTGGTGGCCGTCCAGGAGGAGCTCCGCAAGCGGCTCGGCTCGACCTTCACCGTGGCCGAGCTGGCCTCCCTGTATCGGGAGGGCACCGACTGGGCGCTCGATCTGGCGATGAGAGCTGCGGCTACCGAGACACCTCCGATCGACAGCTCCGCGGTCGTCGACGCCGCCTTCTATCTATACATGCGCGAGGCAGCGGACTTCGCCGGCGGTACTCGCACCGCGACGGATTAAGACGGAAATTGCGCTATCCGGCCCGGCGAATCGTGATCGCGTCGGGCTCGACGCTGACCGTCACCTCGCGGTGACCGGCCCAGTGCTCCGAGTACACGTCGCTGTCGGCGACAGCCGGGTCGAGCCACAGGCCGTAGCCTTCGTCACCCTGCTCGAAGGTCCCTTCGTACGAGACTGACTTCTTCGACCGGCGCCGCCTGCCGCCGCGCCGTCCACGCCGGCGGCGACGCATCTCGCCGGACCGATCGGCGGTCTCGTCCTCGTCCTCCTCCTCGGCCTCGTCTCCCTCCTCGTCCTCGAAGTCCTCGTCGTCCTCGTCTTCCGAGACTGCAAGGCCCGTCTCGACGTCGCCGTCGTCGGCAGCGGGCTCGTCCTCGAGCTCCTCGAGCGCCGGCGCGGGTTCACCGGCCGTCAGCGGGGCAAGCGAGGGCGGCTGCTCCCCGTCGAGCTGGTGCTCGCGCTTGAACTGCTGGAGGTCGTCGACGGAGATGTCCAGCTTGTGAGCGATCCAGGCATCCGTGCGGCCCTGACGCAGCCACAGCCGAATCTGGTTGAGCTGGGAGCGCAGGGATGGTCGTCGCAATGTCGTATTAAGAGGTTCGTCCAGATAAAGGCGTTATGCCCCAACCAGGCTCATCTTGGGTAGGGGCGGTGCCGATTTTAGCCCGAACCCCAGGTGGACCGTTTGGGTCACGCCGAGAAACGCTGTGGGACAACCGTTGCCTGACCGGTATTGACCTATTGATTTGCTTAGCTTCAGTGTGATGTAGTTAGCCGGTCTGGGGGTCCGCTGGCGGGGAGGCGTCTCAATGCTCGTTCTGACTAGAAAATCCAACCAGAGCATCATGATCGGTGATGAGATCGAGGTGTCCGTCCTCTCGATCATGGGCGAGAAAGTGCGAATCGGCATCCAGGCTCCGCGCACCATCCCGGTCTTTCGCAAAGAGGTCTACCTCGAGATCCAGCAGGAAAAAGCCGCCGCGCAGTCCGAGGGGGCCCGCGGCGAGGTCGATTCCGCTCTCGAGGAAATGCGCGGCAACAAGCCCGACTGACGCCCTGCGCTAGCCGACGATCCAGGCCAGCGTCTCGAACATCGCCACCGTCACGCCGACGGCGGTCAGCACGATCAGGAGCAGCAGGAGGATGAACCGTGCCTTCTGCGCCTGCTCCACCTTCGCCTTGCGGCGCTGGCGCGTGCGCGCCACGGTGGTGCGGCGTAGCCTCGTACGGGCTGCGCGTTCCCGCGCGGCTTCTTGCTCGAATGACTGCTCGAGCTGAGCGAGGCTTTGCCGCATTCGCATCTCTATGAACCTCTACGAGGGGCTGCGATCCTCGATGTGGCCGAAAAACCTACTCTACCGAGGCGCCGTCCGCATCCCACCTCTCAGGACGTGCTCGTCACCCCGGCGGAGGGTCACGTGCTGGGCGTCCAGATATTCCAGCAGGCCCTGGGCGTACTTGCGGCTGGTGGCGAGGGCATCGCGCAGGCCGGCAATCGTGACCGATCCCTCCCGCTCGCAGATCCCGGCCACGAGGAGCTTCACCGCCGCGATCGCATCGGCATGGAAGTAGAGACCCGGCCTCGCCCGAACCAGCGCTCCGGAGGCGGCCAGCCGCTCGAGGACGTCGCGGCAGTCCTCCGGGGACAGGTCGAGGGACCGCGCCAGCTGCTCCACGCCGCGGGGCTCGAGGAAGTCCTCCCGCAGCGCCTCGAGGAGCTGCTCCGCGATCGGGTCCGCCTCGGCGCCGGGGCGCGCGGCATAGCTGCCGCCGGTTGAGGTCGCCTCGCCCTCCGCGACCAACTCGTCGAGCACGACGCGGGCGACATCATCCGGGACGCCGGCTGCTCGCGCCAGCGCACCGCGGCTCTTGAGCCTGGCGGCGAGCGCCTCCAGCAGAGCCGCGCGCGCGGCCTCGTAGCGATCCGTCGCGATGTAACGCGGCCGGCGGGTGCCGACGCGGCGCGCCTGACCGGCTGCCGCCAGGCGCTCGAGCTGCGACTCCTCGGCTTCGCCTGGGACGAGCCCCGCGGGCGAGTCCACCAGCCTGGCCGCAAGCCGCTCGCCGGGGTCGCCGCGCTCGAGCAACCGCAGTCGCTCCACCCACGCCGCGCCGGCGCCATGCTTGCGCGGCGCCGGATCCACGACCAACCCGCCGCCGATCGTGTCCGGCGGAGCGACCTGCCTGAGCACGACGCGGTCACCGGCGGCGGGGACGATGGGGCGCTCGAGTCGAAGCTGAACGTATGCGGGCCCACCGGCCTCGACCGTATCTCGCTCCACCGGCGCGACGCGGGCCGCGGTTTCCCGCGTGCCGTGATGCAGCTGCACGCGCGACCCGCGCCGGAGCGGCCGTGCACCTCCAACGAGCTCGATCGACGCGTCCACGAGGTAAGTGGGCGCCAGGCCGCTCCCCTTCACCGTGAGCACATCGCCCCGGGCGACCTCTCTGCGGTCCACGCCCGCGAGGTTGACTGCCACGCGCTGCCCGGCCTGCGCCACCTCACGCGGGCTGTCGTGGACCTGCAGACCACGTACCCGTGCGGCCTTCCCCGACGGCTCGATCACGATTTCCTCCCCGCCGCGCAGCTCACCGGACCAGAGTGTTCCGGTGACGATCGTTCCGGCGCCCCGGAGCGAGAAGGAGCGGTCGACGTGCAGGCGGGGCGGCCCGTCAGCTCGTTCGGCGGCGGGGGCCGACGACGCGGCGCGGTCGAGCGCCGCTCGCAACGCCTCGAGCCCCGCGCCCGTCCGCGCTGACACCCGGACCAGCTCTGCGTCCGCGTACGGACCGCCGGCGAGCAACTCGCGCACCTCCGCCTCGGCGAAGTCGGCGTCCTCGCCGGCGACCACGTCGGACTTCGTGATCGCGACCACTCCCGCCGGCACGCCCAACAGCTCCAGCACGGCAAGGTGCTCGCGCGTCTGCGGCATCAGGCCGTCGTCGGCAGCGACCACCAAGAGAAAGAGGTCGACGCCGCTGGCGCCGGCCACCATCGTGCGCACGAACCGCTCGTGCCCCGGCACGTCCACGACACCCAGGTGCTGTCCGGAAGGTAACTCGAGCGCGGCAAAGCCGAGGTCGATCGAGATCCCGCGCGCCCGTTCCTCCGGTAGACGGTCGGTGTTCGTTCCGGTCAGGGCCTCGACCAGGACGGTCTTGCCGTGATCGATGTGGCCGGCCGTGCCGAGGGTCAGAGGTCGTCTCATAACTCCACGTGTGCAGCTGGCGAGCGCCGGATCAAGTGGGGCAAGGACGCAGGGAGGCGTAATAGCTGAGAGCTATTGCGCCGACTGAGGACGCAGCATCCACGCAGATCCGCCGCCGCCGCCGCCAGATGTGCGCGAGGGGTTGTGAGACGGCCTCTCAATCGTTCAAGGCCGCAGGGCGACGGCGATCGCGACAGCGGCGATGTCCGCCTCGGCGTCGGACATCGTGCGCGGATCCAGCAGCAACGCGTCATCCTTGACGCGGGCCACGACCGGCGGCTCGTTGCGGCGAAGCGCTTCCTGAAGGTCATCGACGCTGCATGCCCCCGGCTTCACGCTAACGACGACTCCCTCGAGCTCGAGCAACGGCAGGGCGCCGCCGCCCACGCGCCCGCTCGAGCGCACGAGCTCAGCGTCGGCGGCATCTCCGACCATCTCCACGAGCCGTTCCCGCAGACGAGCGGCGCGAGCGGACAGCTCTTCCTCGTTGGCGGACAGCATGCGCAGCACCGGCAGCTCGCGCGCCGCCCGCGCCGGGTCGCGATGGAGCCGCAGCGTGGCCTCGAGCGCCGCGAGCGAGAACTTGTCGATCCGCACCGCCCGTGCGACCGGGTGCGAACGCATCCTCTCCACGGCATCAGCGCGGCCGGCGACGATCCCCGCCTGCGGGCCGCCGAGCAGCTTGTCGCCGGAGAAGCAGACGACGTCGGCGCCGGCGGCGATGCTCGCGCGCGCGTCCGGCTCGTCGGCCAGCAAAGCAGTCATTTCCGCGTCACCGTCCTGCGCGATAACACCCGAGCCGAGGTCGTCGACCACCAGCAGATCGTGCTCGCGCGCCAGCGAACAGAGCTCCTCGATCCCGACCTCCTCCGTGAACCCGACCGCGCGGAAGTTGGACGCGTGTACGCGCATCAGCGCCGCCGTCGTCGCCCCGATCGCGCGCTCGTAGTCGGTGCGCCGGGTGCGGTTGGTCGTCCCCACCTCCACGAGCTGTCCGCCGGATGCCGCGAGGATGTCCGGCACGCGGAACGAGCCGCCGATCTCGACCAGCTGTCCGCGCGAGATCACCACGTCACGACCATGCACGAGTGCAGCGAGCGCGAGCATCACGGCGGCCGCGTTGTTGTTCACCGCGAACGCCGCCTCGGCGCCGGTCAACTCGCACAACAGCTTTTCCACGTGCACGTGCCGCGACCCACGCTCTCCAGCCTCCAGCTCGTATTCCAAATTCGAGTAGCCGGCCACGCGCTCGATTGCGTGTAGCGCCTCCTGCGCGAGCGGCGCACGCCCGAGGTTGGTGTGGACGACGACGCCTGTCGCGTTCACGACGCGGCGCATGCTGGGTCGCATCGCGCGATCGAGGTCGTCGACCGCGTCGCGGGCCAGCTCCTCGGGCGACCGCTCGCCGTTGCGCCCGCGCTTGATCTCCGCACGGCCGCGCTCGATCGCCTCGCGGGCTGCACTTAGCGCCAGCGACCGCGGCGCGCGCCCGGCCGCCGAGCGCAGCGGCTCCGTGCGCAACAGCTCGTCGACGGATGGCAGCGTGCGCAAGCGTTCGCGAAGGTCAGCTTCTTCCATGGCCCGCCTCCTCGGCCGCTGCCGGCGGCGTGCCCTCGACCCAGCGCGATTCGCCGGACTCGACCTCCTTCTTCCAGATCGGGGCCTCGGCCTTGATGCGATCGATGATCTCGCGCGCGCCTGCGAACGCCTCGCCACGGTGAGCCGCTGACGCAGTGACGATCACACTCGCCTCTCCGAGAGGAACGACGCCGACGCGGTGCTCGGCGGCGGCGCTCTCCAGCCCGTGACGGTCGATCGCCTCGGAGACGATCACCGCGATCCGTTCTTGCGCCATCTCTCTGTAAGCCTCGTACTCGAGCTGCTCGACGTCCCTGGTCGTGCCCTGGAAAGTGACGATGGCGCCCGCGGCCGGCTTGCCGACACGACGCGCGAGCGACTCCACCGACAGCGGTCCTTCAGTCACGCGAGCGTGAACCCCGGCCATCAGCGCTCCAGCAGAACCACTCGCGCCGTCCCGCTTGCCCGCGCAAGAAGCTGTCCCTCGTCGTCCAGCAGTGATGCCTCCGTGAACACCACCGACTTCCCCTGATGCACGACGTGCGCTTCGGCAACGACCCGGCCCGGGCGAACGGGGCGCAGGAAGCTGACCTTCAGCTCGAGCGTCGGCACCGTGTGGCCCGGGCCGAGCGCGGCCAGCGCCGCCGGCCCCATCGCCTCGTCAAGCATCGCCGTGATGAATCCGCCCTGAACCGCGCCGGCGGGATTCAGCATCTCCTCGCTCGCGCGAAACTCGATCTTGACGTGACCGGGCTCCGCGTGCAGCGGACGAGAGCCCAGGAATTTCCGGTATGCCGGCGGTCGCGGCACATGGTTGCCGACGAGCTCCATGAACCGCTCGAATCCCTCCTCGGTCGCGGTCCCGTCGTCACCGCCGCCGCTGACGGGTGGAATCAACGCAAGCTCGTCTCCCTCGTGCAGCGCACTGTCCGGCTGCACGTACTCACGGTTCACCGCGGCCGCGACCGGCATGCGCGCGATCAGGTCGTCGAGACCGTCCACCGCGCCGATGGCGTCGAGCGCGTCGCGAACCGTCGCCCCCTCATCCAGCTCGAGCGCGACGCTGTCGCGTCCCGCGCGCTCGCGCAACATCGCGAACAACCGCACCTGTACGAGCATGCGAAGCATGCTACCCGCGGCGAGCGAGAACGCCTGCTCAGGGAGTGAAAAGGCCCTGGGTCAAGAACAGGTTCTCGTCACCGGTGCCGCAGTCGAACGGGGGGCATCTGCTGCCGAACGAGACGTATCCATCGGCGCCCGCGTCGTACACGTCGACGGACAGCAGCGAGGTCACCGTCAGCGCTCCTTCCTTGGGGAAACCCGGGTAAAGAGCGTCTGTGGTCGTATCCGAAGCGCAGCTGCTGCCCGCCGGGCCGGGCGTGGGGTTGCAGTTCAACGTGAGCGGGAGCACGTAGTCCTGAGCCGTCCCCGGGGTATCGGCGAACGGGCTGCCGAAGCGGGTGATCCGGAGGCCGAGCCGGAGCAGCAGCTGCCCCGAGTAGTCCGCGACGGGACCGGGACAACCTGGCGCCTGCCCTGTCGCGCACAGGACGTCGGTCGCTCTCGCGGTGATAGCGATGTCGGCTTCGTCGGCTGAGGTCCCGGGCTGCCCGGGGATCGCCTTCAGGCTCACCGAACCCCTGCCTCTGCCGGCCGCGGACATCGTCACGAGCGGGGACGGCCGGGTGGGTGGCGAGCATGCTGCGAAAGCGAGCGGCGCGACGTGCACGCTGTTGGGCTCGGTGCAGACGTCGTACGCGGGCACGAGCGGCACCTTCGTTGGCGTTGCGCTACCGGGTCGTGGATAGGGCCGGATGAAAGGATCCTGCCCCTCTCCGGCGGGCTGCCAGCTCGGGTCCCTGTCGAACACGGCCGAGCCGCTGAGCTGAGTGGTTTTGGCCTCCGGGCCGGATCCGCCTGAATCCATTACCCCGAGCCAAGAGAAGTGGTAGAAGTAGACCGATTCCGAGTAGCCCCTGTGCGCCGCAATCTTTGTGCCGTCAGGTGACCACGCCGGGTCCAGATCGTCGTCGTCATAGTAGGAGTGGTGGTTCGAGACGTTGCGGGTGCCCGTGCCGTCAGGTCTGACGGCGTAGATCTCCCACAGTTCGTACCAGTAGATGTAATCGTTGGCGCTGAACGCGATCTCGCTGCCGTCGGGCGCCCAATCGGGATTCGAGGCCGGTAGATCTGAAATCTGCACGTCGTTGCTTCCGTCAAAGCCCATCACGTGCAGGTACCCGCTCTCCGGCTCGTGACCGGGTGAGATGCGGTCGGTGACGTAAGCGATCTGGCTCCCGTCCGGAGACCACGCCGGCTGCCGTGCTCCTGTTGGACGGAGCGGGCGGATCGGAGTCGGGTTCGAGCCTTCGACCGTGGCCACCCAGATGCCGCCACCCCCGTCCGGAGTGGGACTCTCGAAGACGATCTCCGAGCTGTCCGGTGCCCACGTCGGGTGGATCTCCTGCCCCGGCCCGTTCGTGACCTTGCCGGCGATCGTGCCGTCCTTGTGCATGAGGTAGATGTCGAAGTCACCGTCGCGGTCGGATGCAAAAGCGATCAGAGTGCCCGACGGGTTCCAAGCAGGGTCGATGTCGGAGGAACCCCGCGAGTCGGTGAGGTTCGTCATGTCCGAGTCCTGCAAGCCGTAGGTGGGCTTGACCCAGATGTCCGATACGTACTTCGCCAGATCGGGGTTGTACGTCTGGCGCTCCCAAGCGATCAGGCCGTTCTCGCCTGGGTGGGCGGCATCGGCACCAGCCGGCAGGGCGAAGACAGAGGCGAGGACGAGAAGTACTGCCGCCCTTCTCATGACCCGAAAGAGTCGTAGCTCGGCAGCGCAGCGACCAAGGTCACGCCAATAGCCAGAATCCCCCGCATCGCTCCCATGCTTGCTTCCTCGCGCTGTGCCGCCGTTCCGGCGCGGCATCATCTGGAACGTAGCACCTAGAGCCCGGAAAGGGGCGCCCGAACTATCCTTTGTCGCGATGGCGAAAGCACCGCCTAAGCGGGACGTTCACGAACCCGACCCGCGCATCGATTCGGATCATCCCGGGATCGCGCCGCTCGTCGGTCCCGAGGACCCGCGCCGCTTCACGGACTCCGGCATCGAGATCGACACCGTCTATGACGGTGAGGACATCGCCGGCCTCGACCTCGCCGAGCGACTCGGCACGCCCGGCGAGTACCCGTTCACGCGCGGCATCCATCCGCAGATGTACCGCTCGCGGCGCTGGACGATGCGCCAGTACGCGGGTTACGCGACCGCGAAGGAGACGAACACTCGCTACCGCTATCTGCTCGAGCACGGTTCGACCGGTCTGTCCATGGCGTTCGACCTACCGACTCAGCTCGGCCGCGACTCCGACGACCCGCGCTGCCTCGGTGAGGTCGGCCGCACCGGTGTGGCGATCGACTCGATCGACGACATGCGCGCGTGCTTCGACCAGATCCCGCTCGACCACGTGTCGACGTCAATGACGATCAACGCGCCGGCGTCGATCCTGCTCCTTCTATACGAGCTGGTCGGGGAAGAGCAGGGCGTCGCGTCGCACGAACTGCGCGGCACCGTCCAGAACGACATCCTCAAGGAGTACGCGGCGCGCGGGAACTTCATCTACCCGCCGGAAGGCGCGATGCGCCTCACCACCGACATCTTCGCTTACTGCCACAAGCATGTGCCGAAGTGGAACACGATCTCGATCTCCGGCTACCACATGCGCGAGAAGGGCTGCTCGGCGGTCCAGGAGGTGGCGTTCACGCTGTCGAACGGGATCGCCTACGTGCAGGCGGCGATCGACGCCGGTCTCGAGGTGGACGAGTTCGCGCCGCAGCTCGCCTTTTTCTTCAACGGCCACAACAACGTCTTCCAGGAGGTGGCGAAGTTCCGCGCTGTGCGCAAGATGTGGGCGGAGATCATGCGCGACCGCTTCGGCGCCGAGAACCCGCGCTCGCAGATGGTCCGCTTCCACACCCAGACCGGCGGCTCGACGCTCACGGCGCAGCAGCCGGAGAACAACATCGTGCGCGTCGCGCTGCAAGGGTTCGCCGCAGTCTGTGGCGGCACGCAGTCGCTGCACACCAACGGCTTCGACGAAGCGCTCGGCCTGCCGACGGAGAAGTCGGCAAAGATCGCACTTCGTACGCAGCAGGTGATCGCGCACGAATCGGGCGCCGCCGATACGGTGGACCCGTTCGCGGGCTCGTACTACGTAGAGCGCCTGACCGCTGACATCGAGAGCAACGCGCGGGCGCTGATGGCGAAGGTCGAGGAGCTCGGCGGCTCGGTGCAGGCAATCGAGGCCGGCTTCATCCAGCGCGAGATCGAGGAGGCGGCGTTCGCCTTCCACGAGCGCCTCGTCACCAAGCAGGACATCCTGGTCGGCGTGAACGAGTACGTGCAGAAGGACGAGCAGATCGACGTCGAGATCCTGCGGATCGATCCGCAGACCGAGCGCGACCAGGTCGAGCGCTTGAAGCGATTTAAAAACAACCGCGACCACGAAGTGGTCGCGGGTCGGCTGAGGGATCTTCGCGAGATCGCTCGGGGAAGCGGCAATCTGCTCTACCCGATCAGGGACGCACTCCGCGACCACGCCACGCTCGGCGAGGTGTGCGGGGTCATGCGCGAGGAGTTCGGCGAGTACAAGCCGCCGGTATAGGCTTCCCGACCGTGAAGGCCAAGCTCTGGGTGATACACGGGTCCCATCCCGGCATCGCGGCGAGGCTGATGCTGGAGCGCAAGGGCATCGACTACCGCCTCATCATCGTCCCGCCTGGCTTCAGCAGGCGCCTGATCAAGCTGTTCGGCTTCTCCGGGGACAGGACGCCGGCGATGAAGCTCGACGGTCGCAAGATCCAGGGATCGCATGAAATCGCCCGGGAGCTCGATCGGATACAGCCGGATCCTCCACTTTTTCCCGCCGATCCCGATCTCCGCAAACGCGTCGAGGACGCCGACAGCTGGGGGGACTCCTATCAGCAGATCCCGCGCACGATCATCTGGTGGGCGTTCAAGAAGGACCGCTCCGCGATGGTCAGCTTCCTCGAAGGCTCGCCCACCGGCGCCCGCTTCGGCCTGCCGGCAAGCGTGGCGGTCAAGACCGCGGGTCCGATGGTCAACCTCGGCGCGAAGCTCAACGAGTCCGATGACGCTCACGTGCGCGAGGAGCTAGCGAAGCTGCCGGCGGCGCTCGACCAGATCGACAGCCTGATCGAAGCCGGCGTGATCGATGGCGAGGAGCTGAACGCCGCCGACTATCAGATCGCTCCCACCACGCGCTTGTTGATGACGTTCGACGACCTCAAACCGCTGATCGAGAGCCGGCCTGCAGGCCGGCACGCCGAACGCGTCCTGCCGACGCCCCTCGGTCGCGTCGGGCCTGTCATTCCGAAGGAGTGGCTGGCCGGGGCGCCGGCGCCCGCAGGCACCTAGCGGCCCTTCGAGTAGCAGGAAAACGGTCCTCGGCGCCAAACACCGCGCAGATGCCGAACGTCGAGCTCGAACGGACGCTGGTCAAGTCTGCTCCCGAGCTGTGGGAAGAGCTTGCCTCTGAGCCCGGCCTGCGGCGCTGGCTCGGTGAGGTGAGCGTCAGCGCGGCCGATCCTCCCCACCGCCTCGAATGGGGCTCGGAGGTCTCCAGCGGTGTGATCGAGCTCGAGGCCTCCGGCTGGGGGACGAAAGTCCGCGCCGTCGCCTCGGGCGACGGGGTCGAGCCGAAGCTGACCGAGTTGCTCGACGACCTCGGCGCCAGCTCTCTGACGAGCGGCTAGCGCGTCAGCTCTTGCAGGGAGTCGGAGCGCTGAGCTGCTGGCTCGACCCGTCGCGGTAGCTGAAGATCGCCGTGCTCGTCCAAACGCCACTTGCTGGGCACGTGGGCGGTGTACGCATGTAGGTCTTGCGCTTGCCCCGCTTCCTGACGTGCCGAGGGGTATGCGCCCGCAGACTCGTCAGCGAGATCCCGCCCGGGATCTTCAGGTTGATCGTGATCGAGCTCCGCTTCACGTCGTCGCGAAAGTTCAGAAGCGTGCGACCGTTTAGCTGGACCACCACGATGATCTGCTTCCTCGCGTTGAAGAGAGTGGAGTGAGGGTTGAAGCGCTGGCCGGTGGAGATGGCGCCCTCGGTGTCGACGGTGCCTACCTTGGTCGATGCGGGGCAGGCATGGACGCCTCGCCTCTGGACCTTCTCGTCCGACGCCTTGCAGGCCGCCACGGCAGAGGTGTCGAGCCTCGTCCCGGGCGCAAACACGAGCTTGATCTTGACGACCTCTTTCGGCTTGCCACCAGGCTCACCGGGATCGCTCCAGGTCGAGGACACATCGAAGCCGGAGGGCGACCCGGGTGCGCGGGTGGAGTAGGTGAGCCCGAACGTCGACGCGAACTGCGGGCTGGCCGACCCGCCGGTGACGAGGGAGATGGCGAGAACGGTTCCGAGCACTGCGGTGATCACGACTCGCACTGGTCTAACCTACCGCGGCTCCAGCCGCTGGCAATAACATCACCCTCCGATGCGCCAAAAAGTCCCCGAGACCTACGAAGAGAAGCTTGCCCAGCTCGAGCAGCTGCGCCACGACGCGGCGCACTCGGCCAGCGAGGAGGCGGTCGAGAAGCAGCACGCGAAGGGCAAGTACACCGCCCGCGAGCGGGTCGAGAAGCTGCTCGACCCGGGCTCCTTCAAGGAGATCGATACCTTCGTGCGCCACCGCACCTACGACTTCGACATGCACAAGAAGCGGCCCTGGGGCGACGCGGTCGTGACCGGCCACGGAACGATCGACGGGCGGCCCGTGTGCGTTTTCAGCCAGGACTTCACGGTCTTCGGCGGCTCGCTGGGCGAGGTGATGGCGGAGAAGATGTGCAAGATCATGGACCTGGCGGCCAAGATCGGCTGCCCCGTGATCGGGATCAACGACTCCGGCGGCGCGCGCATCCAGGAGGGGGTCGTGTCGCTCGGCGCATATGGCGACGTGTTCGTGCGCAACGTCGACTGCTCAGGAGTGATCCCCCAGATCAGCATCATCATGGGGCCCTGCGCCGGCGGCGCGGTCTACTCACCCGCGATGACCGACTTCATCTTCATGGTGAAGAACACCTCGCACATGTTCATCACGGGCCCCGAGGTGATCAAGACCGTCACCGGAGAGGAGCCCACCTTCGAGGAACTCGGCGGCGCGATGACGCACAACACGAAGTCGGGCGTCGCCCACTTCGCGTCGGAGAACGAGGACGAGTGCCTCGAGGACGTCCGCTACCTGCTCAGCTTCCTGCCGCTCAACAACCTCGAGAAGCCGCCGCGCTTCGAGCCCGCGGATGACCCCGACCGCATGGACCTCGAGCTGGACACGGTCGTGCCCGATGACCCCACCAAGCCGTATGACATGCGCGACGTGGTCGCCCACATCGTCGACGACGGTGAGTTCTTCGAGGTCCACAAGTACTACGCCGAGAACATCATCGTCGGCTTCTCGCGTCTGAACGGGCGGCCAATCGGCGTGGTCGGAAACCAGCCCCGGGCCCTGGCGGGCGTGCTCGACATCGACTCCTCTGTCAAGGGCGCGCGCTTCGTGCGCTTCTGCGACGCCTTCAACATCCCGCTGCTGACCTTCTGCGACGTGCCCGGGTTCCTGCCAGGCACGAGCCAGGAATGGGGCGGCATCATCAACCACGGGGCCAAGCTTCTGTATGCCTTCACCGAGGCGACCGTGCCGAAGCTGACCGTAGTCACCCGCAAGGCCTACGGCGGCGCCTACGACGTCATGTCCTCCAAGCACATGCGTGCGGACTTCAACTTCGCGTGGCCGACTGCCGAGGTGGCGGTGATGGGCCCGGAGGGCGCGGTCAACATCATCTTCCGGCGCGACATCGAAAAGTCCCCCACTCCGGACGACCGCCGCCAGAAACTGATCGCCGACTACAAGGCCCGCTTCGCCAACCCCTACACGGCGGCCGAGCGCGGCTACATCGACGACGTGATCGTGCCCCACGAGACCCGCCCGCGCCTGATCAGGGAGCTCGAGGCCCTCCAGACCAAGCGCGTCGAGCGGCCGAAGCGCAAGCACGGCAACATCCCGCTTTAGCCCAGACCAGCAGCGGTCGTGCGGTGTACACGGCCGCGTCGGTGCGTGACGGACGGGCATCGAAAGGGGTTGTGGCGGAGGCTTACGGACGCTCGCGACTCGCATCCGTGAGTGGAGTTATATGACCGATTCGTGAAGGGGCATTTGTCTGCTGAACAGTTGGCTGACCTACAGGTCAATCAACTCATCACTCGATGAATTGCGGTGTCACGAGAAGGTCGCAAACCTTGCTAAGCGCACACGCCGGCACAGCCCCGTCTGCGCCTCGTCAAACAAGGCAGGATCGTTACACGCACCGCATTGACCCGCCCGGACACGATCTCACGCCCCGCTAGCCTCGAACGTTCTATGAGTGTGGCGACGCCGCCCTTCCAGGTTTTCCTCGACGAGCACCGTGAGGACGTCTACCGCTTTCTGGTGGCGTCGGTGGGCCGCCAGGAAGCCGATGACTGCTTTCAGGAAACCTTGCTCTCCGCCCTGCGGGCCTATCCGCGCCTGCGAGCGAACTCGAACCTGCGAGCGTGGGTGTTGACGATTGCCCACCGCAAGGCACTGGACAACCACCGCGCGCGAGCCAGGCGGCCGGTGCCGGTCGCAGAGGTGGCCGACGGAGCGGGACCGGCGGCAAACGGTCTCGATGACCCCGAGCTGTGGGACGCGGTCCGCGAGCTCCCGGCCAAGCAGCGCGGAGCAGTGGTCCTGCGCTACGCGAACGACCTCTCACACGCCGAGATCGCCAAGGTGCTCGAGTGCTCAGAGGAGGCAGCCCGCCGCAGCGTCCATGAAGGAATCAAGAAGCTGAGAGAGGTAGTCGAACGATGAGCGAGCTGGAACGAACCCTGAAGAGCGCCGGCATGATGCGTTTCGACGAACAGTCGGCGCGGGCCGCCCGTCGCCTGGTCGAAGCGGCCACGGATCACGGGCTGCTGGACGTCGCCTTCACATCGATGGACTCTCCCGTGGGCCCGATCCTGCTGGCCGCGACCCCGCGCGGCCTCGTCCGCATCTCGTACGCGATGGGGCTCAAGGTGGACGACTTCGTGGCCGAGCTGAGCCATGCGGTCTCGCCGCGGATCATGGAGTCGAGCTCCTATTTCGACTGCATCCGCCGTGAGCTCGACGAGTACTTCGCGGGCAAGCGCACGCGCTTCGACCTGCCGCTCGATTGGCAGCTGACGGGCGGCTTCGGCCGGCGCGTGCTCGAGCAGACGGCACGCATCCCGTACGGGAGCGTCTCCACCTACAGGGACGTCGCGGCCGCGGCCGGCAACGTGCGCGCCCACCGCGCGGCGGGGAACGCGCTCGGCTCCAACCCGATCCCGCTGGTCGTCCCCTGCCACCGGGTCCTGCGCACGGGCGGCGCGCTCGGAGGCTACGGCGGCGGGCCCGAAGTCAAGAAGTTCCTGCTGGAGCTCGAGGGCGCTATCTAACTTCGCGACCGGCCGTCAGAGCGTGATCGTCTGAGGCTTCACTGCCCCGGCACGCAGCGCTTCGAGCGCGCCGATCGCGATCGCCAGGTCCTGGATGGCCAGGCCGGTGGAGTCGAACAGGGTGATCTCGGCGTCCGAGCCACGGCCGGGCGCGAGGCCGGCGCAGACCTCCCCCAGCTCGGTCACGTCGTCCTTTGTCACGACGCCGTCCGCCACCGCGCCGGTCAGCTCGCCGCCGTGTGAGGCCTGAAGCCACTCGTCGCAGAACAGCCGCCCCTCGCGCAGCGCTCGCCCGATGGCGCCGATCGTCGCCTCTGCCTTGCCCGCGCCGTCTGCTCCGAGCAGGTTCAGGTGCTGCCCCGGGCGCAGCGTTTCCTCCCGCACGACCGCTGCGGCGCCGGGCGTGACCGTGCACAGCACCTCGCAACCGAGCGCCTCACCGAGGTCACCCACTTGCCAGCCGAGCTCCGCCGCGACCTCGCCGGCGGCGTCGGGGTCGGGGTCGAAGCACACGCCGGGACCGTATTCGGCCTCGGCCATGCAGCGACCGACCCACGCGCCATGCAGTCCGCAGCCGACAAGGCCGACCGTGCGAGCGTTGCCGGGCGCCAGCTCCTGGGTTGCGACTGCCGCGCCTGCACCCGTGCGCAGCGCCGTCACCGCCCGCGCGTCCATCAGCGCGACCGGCTCGCCGTTGCCGGCGTCCGACACCATCAGCAGTCCGGTCACGGTCGGAAACCCTCTGCGCGGGTTGCCCGGGAACGAGGTCACCCACTTCAGCGCGGCGAGCCCGTCACCGCGGACCGGCATCGCCCGGAAATCGCCGTTCGGCGGGCTCGGCAGATAGATCTTCGCCGGCATCTGCCACTCCTTGCGCGCGAAGCTCACGAACGCCTCGCGCACCCGCTCGATCGCCTCTGAAGGCGAGACGGCGGCAAGTACGGCGTCGTGTCCAAGCACCGGCACCTTTGCCATCGCCGGGCCAGGATACGCCCGGCGCCGCTGGCGATACGCTGCCGTCGATGAGCGCGAACGGCAAACGCCGCCCTCCCCGCCCGGCGCTCGAGGTCGTCGCCCCCGGCGCATCTCCCCCGGAGGCGGCTGCGATCGCGGCGGCGCTCGAGCAGTTCCTTCACGACACCGCGCCACGGGTGGGTGCGGCCGAGTCGCGCGTCTCGAATTGGGAGCGGGCGGCACTCGCCGAAGGCGTGTGCCTGGAAGCGCCCGACGCGTGGGGCGACCCGCTCAGCTGGGGCTGATCGTCGGCTCAGCGCAGCAGCATCGATGTCGCCGGCCCCCGGGCACCCTGTAAATCGGCAGCCCGAGCGGATAGAAATCGCTCACCACCTCGTGACCAACGCCGAGAGGAGACACATTGGCGGTCGTAAAGATCATCGAGCTGATCGGAACCTCGCCGGAGAGCTCTGACGACGCGGTGAAGCAGGCCGTCAAGGAGGCCCGGTCGACCCTGCGCAACATCAAGGCGGTCGACGTCGTCTCGACGGGGCTGCGCGGCGACAACCTCGACGAATGGCGCGCATTCGTACGCGTGGCGTTCCTGGTCGAGCGCGTCCAGGAGTAGCTCCGACCGATAAACGCGGATTTTGTCGAAGGGCCGCCCTGCGCGGCCCTTCGCCCTGCCGAGAGCGGTAAATTCCCCTTGAAACCGGAAAACTCTTAATTCCAATCCGCATTGTGCTATTTTCCTGCCTTCGCGGGAAATTGCTCTCTCACGCTGAACTCCTCGAAAGGGAACCCACACAATGGCCACGACGGAGATTCCAAAGGTCTGGACGCCCGAAGAGCTTGACGCAGTAGCCGCCGAGCTCGAGCCGCAAGGCCCCGAGGCCACCCTTCAGTGGATGGTCGAGCAGTTCCACCCACGCCTGTACGTCGCGTGCTCTTTCCAGCAGGAAGAGTCGGTTCTGGTCGACATGCTGCACCGGATCGAGCCGAGTACACGCTTCTTCTACCTCGACACCGACGTGCTGTTCGCGGAGACGTACGAGACCCGCGATCGCATGATCGAGCGCTACGGCTTCGAGTTCGAGCGCTACCACAACATCACGCTCGAGGAGCAGGCGACCCTGCACGGCGACAAGCTGTGGGAGAGCGCTCCGGACAAGTGCTGCTCGATCCGCAAGGTGGAGCCGCTGCAGCGGGCGCTGGGGCAGGTCGACGCCTGGGTCACGGGCATTCGCCGCGACCAGGCGCCCACGCGCGCCAATTCCAAGAAGGTCGAATGGGACGACAAGTTCGGCCTCGTGAAAGCGAATCCGCTCGCGGACTGGACGCTCAATGACGTGTGGTCCTACATTCACGCCAACGACGTCCCGTACCACCCGCTGCACGAGCAGAACTACCCCTCGATCGGTTGCACGCACTGCACCCGACCGGTGATGCCGGGCGAGGACCCGCGCGCGGGACGTTGGGCGGGTCAGCAGAAGGTCGAGTGCGGCCTTCACCCCGCCGAAGCGAAGTAGATTAAGCCGTAAGCAAGCAGTACCGGGAGGCAGGGACGGCGCGATGATTGACGCGCACGGCGGAGAATTGGTCGATTTGGTCGCACGCGGCGACGAGCGCAAAGCGCTGGCCGACCGCGCCGCAGCGCTTGCCCGCGTCGATCTTTCCGCGCGCCAGGCAGCCGACCTCGAGCTGCTCGCCGTCGGCGGGTTTAGCCCGTTGCGTGGCTTTCAGGGCTCCGACGATTGGCGCCGCGTAGTGGACGAGATGCGCCTGGCCGACGGGCTCGTATGGAGCATCCCGGTCACGCTCGCCACCCAGGCCGAGGCATCGGTCGGAGACGAGCTGGCGCTGTTCAGCTCCGATCGCCTGCTCGCCGTGCTCGCGGTCGAGGAGATCTTCGAGCGCGACCTCGAGCACGAGGCGGAGAAGGTCTACCGGACCACCGACGGTGCGCACCCCGGCGTGGCGGCCCTGCGCGGGGAGGGCACACGCTGTATCGCGGGTCCAGTGCGGGTGGTCGACCTGCCGGCGCACCCCGAGGCCTTCGAGCCGTACATCTTGCCCCCCACCAAGTCGCGTGCTGCCTTCGCCGAGCGCGGCTGGAAGCACGTGGTCGGCTTCCAGACCCGGAACCCGATCCACCGCGCCCACGAGTACATCACCAAGTCCGCCCTGGAAGGCGTGGACGGGCTTTTCATTCACCCCCTCGTCGGCGAGACGAAGTCCGACGACATCCCCGCCGACGTTCGCATGCGCTGCTACGAGGTCCTGATCGAGAACTACTACCCCCAGGAGCGGGTGATGCTGGCGATCAACCCTGCGGCCATGCGCTACGCGGGGCCTCGGGAGGCGATCTTTCACGCCCTCATCCGCAAGAACTATGGCTGCACCCACTTCATCGTCGGCCGTGACCACGCCGGCGTCGGCGACTACTACGGCACCTACGACGCCCAGCTCATCTTCGACGAGTTCGCCGAGGGCGAGCTCGAGATCGAGCCCCTGATGTTCGAGCATGCCTTCTACTGCAAGATCACCAAGGGCATGGCTACTACCAAGACGAGTCCGGCCGGCCCTGAGGACCGGGTCTTCCTGTCCGGGACCAAGGTGAGGGAGATGCTGAGCGAGGGCAAGCGTCCGCCTGAGGAGTTCACCCGTCCAGAGGTGGCCGACATCCTGATCGGGGCAATGGAAGGCGACAAGGCGGCCGCGCCCGCCTAGGCTTCGTAGATGGACCCGCTGCTAGTCCTCTTCGGATTCGGCATCGGAATGCTGGTAGGCATGACGGGGATGGGCGGGGGCTCCCTCATGACGCCCCTCCTGATACTCGCGTTCGGCACGGCTCCGGTGACGGCCGTGGGATCGGACATCGCCTACGCGGCTGTAACCAAGACCGTGGGCGGCTGGCGTCACCTGAAGCTGAAGACGGTCAATCTCGGGATGGCGTTCTGGCTTGCCCTGGGCAGCGTGCCTGCGGCCATCGCCGGCGTCTGGGTGATCGAGCTACTGCACCGCCACTACGGCAACGACCTCGACGACGTCGTCCTCACCCTGCTGGCCTGCGCCCTGATCGTCGTCGGGACGATCGTGCTCGCGCGGTCGCTGTTCAAGAACGGCAAGGCGCACCGCGAGCGAGACTCGTTCGTGCTCGAGCGCCGGCACAAGATCGGGGCAGTGGTAATCGGCGCCACCACGGGCTTCGTGATCGGCCTCACCTCAGCGGGCAGCGGCACCCTGATCGCGGTGGCGCTGATCGCCATCTACCGCATGGCTCCCAGGCAGGTGGTCGGCACTGACGTCTTCCATGCCGCGATCCTCCTGTGGGCGGCGGGGGCCGCCCACGTGGTGGGCGGAAACGTGGACTTCGGACTGGTCGGGGCCATCCTGCTCGGCTCCATCCCCGGAGTCTGGATCGGCAGCAACGCGACTGTCCGGATTCCGACCGGTTGGCTTCGCACCGCACTTGGCGTCGTCCTGATCTGCTCGTCGCTCGCGCTGTTCAACAAGGCGGGCGCGCCGTTGCCGTTCGCAGTCCTGCTGGCGCTGCCGACAGTACTCATCCTCGGCCTTGCCGCCCAGTGGGCGGCACGTCGAGCTCGCGGCGCCCAGCCCGCCTCTTCGAGCGCCACCGGCGCGAGCTAAGGGCTCTTCGCGCTTGAGCACCTTTGCGCTAAAAAAGCCGCAATTTGCGGACTTTTTGAGATGATTGATGCTTTGAACTCTCGTCTTCCGGACAAACGTTCTAGGTAGATTCGTTGCGTCCGAGGGTCTGGGTTCCCTCGCACGGATGGCAGTCATTGCACTGCGGCATGTCCAACAAGGGGTTTTTGGGAATCCACGATGTTGCCTTTCGCCAAGGCACCGGCACGTAGTACCAGGCTTCTTCTGACGATCGTCGTGGCGTTGCTTGCAGCGCTCGCCCTTCCGGGTGTGGCCCAGGCACTTGACGTCGGGGGCGTGCAGGTCAAGGCGCCAGAGGTGAAGGCTCCCTCGAGCGGCTCTTCCGGCGGCTCCTCGGGCGTGTCAGCTCCGACGTCCTCCAGCGACTCCTCTGGCGGCTCGGCTCCAAAGTCTTCGGGCGGTACGTCGGGTGGTTCGACTCCGAAGTCGACGGGGGGATCGGGCGGCGGTTCCGCTCCGAGTTCCTCCAGCGGGTCGGCTCCGACGTCGACTGGCTCGACCCCGACGTCCAGCCCGACTCCGACCTCGACTTCCGGGGCGGCGCCGAAGCCCTCAACGGTCGCGGCGCCCAAGCCATCGATTCCGACTGCAGTGACCGCGCCGATCAAGCCCGTCACCGACACCGTCGCCGAGGTGATTTCCCCGAAGCCGACCGAGCCGGCTCCTTCGACCGGCGGTAGCTCCGGTGGATCCGGATCATCCGGATCCGGCAGCACGTCTCCGGCCATCGGGTCGGCTCCTGGCGGAAGCGGACCCCAGTCGGGCGGCGGCTCGCCGTCCGGCGGTGGCTCGGACGGCGGTGGCTCGCCCCCGTCTCCGACCGGATCGCTCGACGGCATCCTCGGCGCAGTGACCGACGGCTCGCCGGTACAGGTTGTCGCCCCCGCGGCTCCGGTCATCCCGTCCACCGGAGGATCCGGAACAGACAGTGGCGCAACCAATGTCGTCACGGATCTCCTCGGCTCCGTTCAGACTCCACCGACAGCGCCGCCGACGATTCCATCCGGGCCGACAGGGCCGTCCGCTGTGCTGACCGATCCGGTGTCCACCTTGCTCCCGCCCACCGGCCCGAGTCGCCCGGTTGGAGGCGTCCTCGCCCCCGTGACTGACATCGTCAGCGGCGTAGTTCCCATCGTCGGTGGACCGTCGGGCCCAGGCACCGGACCACTGGCGCCTGTGACCGAGACCTTGAACCAGGTGCTGGCTCCTGTCGTCGGCGGACCAAGCGGTCCCGGCGGCGGTCTGCCGGCGCCTGTGATCGACACCGTCAAGCAGGTTGTCGGTCCCGTCCTTGGCGGACCTTCCGCTCCAGGAAGCGGACCACTGGTCCCCATAACCGAGACCGTCAAGACCATCCTCACACCGGTCCTCGGTGGTGGACCTTCTGGTCAGGCCGGCGGACTGCTCACCCCTGTAACCGACACCGTGAAGAACGTCCTCACTCCCGTCGCCGGTGGACCCGGCGGTCCCGGTGCCGGCCTTCTGTCTCCCGTCACCGAGCTCCTGACGAACGTCGCGGCTCCCGTCAGCGGCGGACCTTCGGGCCCGCTTGGAGGCGCGGGTGGCTCGACCAGCAGGCCTGCAAGCAACGTCGGTATGAGCCTCCCCGCAGGCGGCCGCGGCACCGGGATCCCCGGTGGTCCCACTCGGACCCCGGTCGAGCCGGCCTCAACAGCTTCCGGCGGCACCGATGGGAGCTCGCCCCTGACGAACTTCGCGCTGGGCGCCACGGGCCAGGCCATCATCCCGCCTCCGGCGCTCGAGCCTGGCGTCACCGGAATCGGCCTGGCCGCGGCATTCGCCTGGCTGATGGGTGCCGACCCGACGGTGAGCATCGAGTTCATTCGCATCACGTTCGCGGTGGCCCAGCTGCTCGGCCTGGATGGGGCCAGTGCTCTCAGCGTCGGCTCCTCCGCAGCGCAATCGGCGGCAGACGTTCCCGCCGCTTCGCCGATCCTGCCGACCGGGCCCGCACCAGCGAATGGGCCGCTCGCTCTTCCGAGCGCAGGGCTCAGCGCGGGGACGGCGCTCCTATTGGGAGGGTTGCTCGGGATCCTTGCTCTTATGGCATTGACGGCCCCCAGAGCGGGCCGCAAACTGCGCATTCCAGCGGCAACGTGGCGGCCGCTGGGGTTTGCCTCTCCAATCGAGCTGCCTGGCTAACCCCCACGGGGGAAGTCAGGTCGCGCCGGGGGCCTCAGTTGCCCGGCGACAGTGATTAGCTCGAAACAAGGAGACCAATCACATGAAACGGTTGCTGGTGCTTTGGGTGAGCATCCTTGCCCTGGCGCTGGGAGCTGCGCAGGCCAACGCTGCGACCCCGGCTGATCGGCTGATCGATCAGACGAAGGCCGCCGTGACAGACCTGAGCGGTTCCGCCGTCCCGTCGAACGACCATAGCCAGGAGGCTGCCGGCGCCAAGGACGATGGCCGCAGCTCTCATGGGGACGAGACGAAGGCCCCGGATGCCTCCAACAGCAACGACTTCGCCTATGGCGATGAGAAGGACGGCCATGGCGACGAGAACCACCATGGCGATGAGAAGGACGGCCATGGCGACGAGAACCACCATGGCGATGAGAAGGACGGCCATGGCGACGAGAACCACCATGGCGATGAGAAGGACGGCCATGGCGACGAGAACCACCATGGCGATGAGAAGGACGGCCATGGCGACGAGAACCACCATGGCGATGAGAAGGACGGCCATGGCGACGAGAACCACCATGGCGATGAGAAGGACGGCCATGGCGACGAGAACCACCATGGCGATGAGGACAACGGCGACGAGGACGACTCCTGCCACGGGGACGAGTCCAAGCGCGGCGACTGGTCACAGGACCACGGCGACGACGATTGGTCAGATAAGGACCGAGGCGACGACTGGAGCCGAGGCAATAAGGACTGCCACGGCGATGAGGAGTCCGACCACGGCGACCACGGCGATGGCCACAACGGCGATCACCACGGCTCTGACCACGGCGACGACGATGGCGATGACCACGGCCACGGCGACGACCACGGCAAGTGCAAATGCCACAAGCACGATGGCGCGGGCGACGACGAGGGCCACGGCCACGGTTCCGGTAAGGACCATGGCTACGCCTGGTCGAAGGACCACGGTGACGACGACGGCGAGGGCGAGCACCACGGTCACGGCGACTGGTCGAAGCACCACGGTGACTGGTCAAAGGACCACGGTGACGACCACGGCAAGTGCCGCAAGCACGACGGCGAGGGCGACCACCACGGTCACGGCGACTGGTCGAAGCCCCACGGTGACTGGTCCAAGCACCACGGTGACGACCACGGCAAGTGCCGCAAGCACGACGGCGAGGGCGAGCACCACGGTCACGGCAAGGACCACGGCGGCTATGGCTCGGACAAGGGTCACGGCCGGCACCACGCCAAGCACGACGGCAAGGACTACGACAAGGACCACGGCCGTCGCTACGACAAGGAAGGCGATCACAGATACCGCAAGGACCGCGGCAAGGACTGCGACAAGGACTACGGCCGGCACCACGCCAAGGACGACGGCGAGGACTACGACAAGGACCACGGCCGTCGCCACCACAAGGACGTTGACCACGACTACGACAAAGACCACGGCCGTCACTACGCGAAGGACGACCGTCACAACTACGACAAGGACGACGGGCGTCACTACAGCAAGGACCGCGGCAAGGACGAGTACGCCCATTACAGCCAGGAGCGCAAGGACGGCAAGCGCTCGTGTTGGACCTGACCATCGAACAAAGGAGGCAAGTCAAAAGCAGGTGAGAACGAGTTAACGAGGCGCCCGTGAGCAGGGATAGCTCGCGGGCGCCACCCATTGAGACGAGGCGTGGAAACCCAGCCGCGCCTCATCGAGGGCCGAGGGTCCGTCGTCTCGGGGCGGACCCTCGACCCATGCCTGCGTTCATGCCAAATCCGAGCCGGATACCCGCGCGGCTATAGTCCTGCGCCGATGTTCGCCAAGGTTCTCGTAGCCAACCGGGGCGAAATCGCGGTGCGCGTGATCCGTGCCCTCAAGGAGCTCGAGATCGCGTCCGTCGCGGTGTACTCCGAGGTCGACCGTGATGCGTTGCACGTGCGCATGGCCGACGAGTCGTTCCTGCTCGGCCCCGGGCCGGCGCCGGAGAGCTATCTGAACGTAGAGAAGATCCTCGCGGTGACCGCAGGAGCGCAAGCCGAGGCGATCCACCCGGGCTACGGCTTCCTGGCCGAGAACGCGCCTTTCGCGCTCGCCTGCGAGAAGGCGGGCATCGTCTTCATCGGCCCGCCGCCGAAGGCGATCGAGGCAATGGGCTCCAAGACAAGAGCGCGGGAACTGATGAAGGCCGCGGGCGTCCCGATCGTGCCCGGGACCACCGAGCCGGTCGCGTCGGTGAAGGAGGCGCTGCCGATCGCAAAGGAGATCGGCTACCCGGTCGCGGTCAAGGCGGCCGGCGGCGGCGGGGGCAAAGGCTTTCGGGTCGCGACCTCCAAGGACGACCTCGAGAAGGCAATGGAGGGCGCCAGCCGCGAGGGTGAGAAGTTCTTCTCGGATCCGACCGTATATCTAGAGCGCTATCTGGAGGACCCGCGCCACGTCGAGGTGCAGGTGCTAGCCGACGACCACGACAACGTCGTCCATCTCGGCGAGCGCGACTGCTCGGTTCAGCGACGCCACCAGAAGCTGATCGAGGAGACGCCCGGACCCGGCGTCGACGAAGAGTTCCGGGGGCGGATCGGCCAGATCGCCATCGACGCTGCGCGTGCGATCGGATACCGCTCGGCGGGCACGATCGAGGGGCTGCTGGCCGAGCACGACGGCGAGCGCGAGTATTTCTTCCTCGAGATGAACACCCGCGTCCAGGTCGAGCACACCGTGACCGAGATGGCGACGGGGATCGACATCGTCCAGGAGCAGATCCGGATCGCAGCGGGTGAGCCGATCTCGTTCCGGCAGGAGGAGGTCTTGATCCGCGGCTCTGCGATCGAGTGCCGCATCAACGCAGAAGCGGCGCACAAGAAGTTCGCCCCCGCTCCCGGCAAGATCACCAGCTACCGGGAACCTGCGGGGCCCGGCGTGCGCGTCGACTCCGGCGTCGAGGCAGGCTCGGAGATCACGCCCCTCTATGACCCGATGGTCGCGAAGCTGATCGTCTCGGCCGAAGACCGCGAGGCGGCGACCAAGCGGATGCTCCGAGCGCTTGACGAATTCGAGATCGGCGGCCTCACGACCCTGATCCCGTTCCACAAGGCTCTCCTACGCAGCGAGCAGTGGCGGCGCGGCGAGACCTGCCGTGACCTGGTCGAGGACGCGAAGTGGCTGAAGTCGCTGGCCCCCGAGGAGCTCCCGCCCCCCGCCACCGACGAGGAGGGAGAGGAGAAAGTCGAGCGCGACTACACCGTGGAGGTGTCTGGGCGGCGCTTCGACGTCAAGGTGATCGGCCCGCCCGCTGCGGGCGCCGTGTCAGCGAACTCGGCCGGGGCGCGCCCTGCGCCGCGCCGTGAGCGCGTTGCGGCGGCGAGCCAGGACGGCGGCTCCGAGTCGCTCGTGTCCCCCATTCAGGGAACCGTGCTGCGCGTGAACGTCGAGAAGGGCCAAGAGGTCGAGATCGGCGCCGTGATCTGCGTGATCGAGGCGATGAAGATGGAGAACGAGATCACCGCTCATCGCGCGGGCAAGGTGGAGGAGCTGAACGTGTCCGAGGGCGGCTCGATCGCGTCCGGCGACACGATCGCTGTGATCAAGTAACGCGGGCGACCGACGAACTAACCGCTACGCCTTCAACGCCGTCACCGCGGCGCGAAGGTCCTTGACCTCCAGCTCGGGCTTCTTCGTCCCCTCCAGCGCTTCTTTCTTCCTGTTCACCCAGATGACCGGGATCTTGAGCTTCATGCACGGCTCCACGTCGGTGTGGAGGCCGGTCGCGATGTGGATCCAGCCCTGCTTCGTGCCGATGCGCCGCTGACACTCCTTGAAGTGTGCGGGATCCGGTTTGTAGCTGCGCACCTGTTGAGCCGTCACGACGAGGTCGAAGTCCGCGCGTAGGTGACGGCGGGTCGCGCCCAGAAGCTTGTCATCGATGTTCGAGATCAGGCCGATCTGGTACTTCTTGGCAAGCCGGTCCAGGAGCGCGTTCGTGTCCCGAAAGGGCGGCCACGAGGGGATGCTGTTGGGCAGGAAGCTCGAGCGTACCGGCTCCAGCTCCCATCCCAGCTCGGCGGCGACCTTGACCGCGGTGCGGCGCAGGACCTCGGCGTACAGCTCGTAGGAGCCGGCCATGATCTCCCGCTGCGTCTCGAGGAAGAGCGCGATCAGCTCGTTGCGGTCGATCGTGAAACCGTCCTTCTCCGCTTCCTGCTGAAAGGCGCGGTAGATGCCGGTCTCCCAATCGATCAGAGTTCCGTACACCTCCATGCTTACGAACGTGATCTTCTTGGGTAGGGCCACTTGTCTCCGTCCAGATGGGGTTTGTTGATAGCGTCTCGCGCCGCGGGGCTCTTGCGGGAGCCGCCGGCGCAACTCTAGTTTCGGGCTCGGAAAGATACGCGAGGCCCGTGCGCCGGGCCCCATTCGACGATGGATCTACTCGAGTACCAGGGTAAGCAGCTCTTCGCCGAGCACGGTGTCCCCGTGCCTCCCGGACGGCATGCCACCACGCCGAAGGAGGCACGAAAGGCCGCCGAGGAGCTGGGCTTCCCGGTGGTGGTGAAAGCACAGGTCCAGATCGGCGGGCGGGGCAAGGCCGGCGGCATCAAGATCGCCCAGGACGCCGACGAGGCCGAGCAGCACGCCGAGGCGATTCTCGGCATGGACATTCGCGGCCTCACCGTGCACGAGCTTTGGATCGAGCGTGCTTCGGAGATCGACGCGGAGTACTACGCCGCGATCGTCTTGGATAGAAGCGCCAAGAAGCCGCTCTTGATGCTGTCCTCGATGGGCGGGATGGACGTTGAGGAAGTCGCCGACAAGCACCCGGATGCAATTGCCCGGCTGCACGTGGATCCCCTGATCGGGTTCCAGCCCTTTCACGGGCGCCTGCTCGCCTACGCGAGCGGGATCGACGCGGACGTCGTGCGTCCCACCGTCGCGATGCTCGCGCAGCTGTACGAGGTTTTCGAGAGCGCCGACGCGATGCTCGTGGAGGTCAATCCGCTGATCGTCACCAAGGATCGACAGGTGATCGCACTGGATGCGAAGGTCTCGATCGACGAGAACGCGCTTCCACGCCAGCCGAAGATCGCCGAGATGCACGACCCGTCCGACGAGGATCCGCAGGAGCAGATGGCCAAGGAGCGTGGAATCACTTACGTGAAGCTGGATGGCGAGGTCGGGATCCTCGGCAACGGCGCGGGCCTTGTGATGTCAACACTCGACGTCGTCGCACAGGCCGGCGGCCGCCCAGCCAACTTCCTTGATGTCGGCGGGGGCGCAAAGGCAGAGGAGATCGTCGAGGCGCTGGAGGTACTGCTCTCGGACGAGAAGGTGAAGGCGGTCCTTTTCAACATCTTCGGCGGCATCACCCGCGGGGACGAGGTTGCCAACGGCATCCTTCAGGCGCTCGACCAGATCGACGTGAAGGTACCGATCGTCGTACGCCTCGACGGTACGAATGATGAGGAGGGGCGCAAGATCCTGGCCGACGCGAAGCGTCCGGAGCTCCACCCGGCACAGACGATGCTGGAGGCGGCCGATATGGTCGTGGAGATGAGTAGAGAAACCAGTAATCAGTAATCAGTGCCCTTCGTTCAAATCCCTAATTTCTAATTTTCTAATTTCTAATTTCTGATGGCGATCCTCGTAGACGAAAACACCAAGCTCGTCGTTCAAGGTCTGACCGGCCGCGAGGGTTCCTTCCACGGTCTGCGCAACCGCGAGTACGGAACTGATCTTGTTGCGGGCGTGACTCCGGGCAAGGCGGGCCAGGACGTCGACGGGGTGCCGGTCTTCAACAGCGTTCACGACGCCGTCGAGAAGACCGCCGCCAACACCTCCATGGTGTTCGTCCCGCCCCCGCTCGCCGCGGATGCGATCTACGAAGCGGTGGATGCGGGCATCGAGACGATCATCTGCATCACGGAGGGCATCCCCGTCCACGACATGCTGCGCCTGTACAACCACATTCAGCGCACGCCCTCGCGTCTGATCGGCCCCAACTGCCCGGGCGTGCTGTCGCCGGGCAAAGCGAATGTCGGCATCATTCCGGCTCACTTCTTCACCGAGGGCAGCGTCGGTCTCGTGTCGCGCTCCGGCACGCTCACCTACCAGATCGGGAACGAGCTCGCTCAGCTCGGCGTCGGCAACTCCACGATCGTCGGCATCGGGGGCGACCCGATCGTCGGCAGCTCGTTCATCGATGTGATCTCGCTCTTCGAGGCGGATGATCAGACGGAGCTGATCGTGATGGTGGGCGAGATCGGCGGCGACGAGGAGGAGCGCACCGCCGACTACATCGCCGAGAACGTCTCCAAGCCCGTCGTCGCCTACATCGCCGGCTTCGAGGCGCCTCCCGGCAAGCGGATGGGACACGCGGGCGCGATCATCTCAGGCTCTTCCGGAACCGCGCAGGCCAAGGCCGACGCCCTCGAAGCCAAGGGCGTGCGCGTCGGCAAGAACCCGACCGAGGTCGCGCGCATCGCGGCCGAGCGGGTCGGGGCGAACGCCTAGCGGCGACCAGGGATTAGCCGCTGCGCTTGGTGAAGCGCGGCTTCTGGCGCCGCCCCGCGTCGGGCAGGCCGAGGATCTTGGCCTCGAGGATCCGGCCCGAGTGGGTGCGGGGGTGGTGATACGAAAGGCCCCGGTCCTTCACCTGCTCAGGTACGTGCTGCTTCCCGCGGGACGGGAAGCGGATGAGCTCGCCCATGAAAGCGTCCTTTAGCGAATCTGGAGCCGCTTGGGCGCGGCTCGGCCGACAGACGGTCATCAAAGTAGGCCATCTCACCGGGATCTCGCAACGCAATCTTTATCCTGCCCTCTGATGCCGCCCACGATCTCCTTCGCCCGGGGCGCCCCGAGCGCCGACATCATGCCCGCCGAGGACATTCGCGCCGCGGCCGACCGGGCCCTGCGGGCCGATCCCGCCGGGGCGCTGTCATACGGAGCGGGGACCGGTTACGGGCCGCTGCGCGACTGGATCGCCGACCGCCACGACGTCGATCCCGCCCAGGTCCTGGTCGCCAACGGCTCACTCGAGGCGGGCATCATGCTCTTCGATCGCCTGGTCGAGCCCGGCGAGCCGGTGCTCGTCGAGGCTCCCTCCTATGACCGCACTCTGCTCGCCCTGCGCGAGCGCGGCGCCGAGCTCGTGCCGATCCCGCTCGAGGACGACGGGCTCGACGTGCGCGCTCTCGAGGAGCAGCTAGAGCTAGGCCTCAAGCCTCGTTTCATCCACGCGATCACGAACTTCCACAACCCCGCGGGATGCACACTCTCGCTGGCCAAGCGCGAGCGACTCCTCGAGCTGGCTGCGGCGAGCGACTTCGTCGTCTTCGAGGACGACCCCTACCGCGAGGTGCGCTTCGCCGGCGAGGACCTCCCCACCATGCTCTCGGTCGACTCCGAGCAGCGCGTCGTCTATGCGAGCTCGTTCTCGAAGACGATCGCGCCAGGCGTGCGCGTCGGTTATCTGATCGGCCCTCCCGACGTGATCTCGGCCATCGCACGCGCCGCCGTGAACACGTACATCTCCCCGAACATGCTCGCGCAGGCGATCGTGAGCGAGTTCTGTACTTCGGGCGCCATCGAGCGCTCGATCCAGACGGTCTGCGCGGCGCTGCACGAGCGCCGCGACGCCGTCGCCGAATCGCTCGAGCGCCACTTCGGCAACGACGCCCGGTTCGTCCTGCCCGAGGGCGGCTACTTCCTGTGGGTCGTGCTGCCGGAGGACGTCGACACGGCGCTGCTGCTGGCAGCCGCCCAGGAGCGCGGCGTGACATTCGTGAAGGGAGCCGACTTCATGCTGGAGGGCGGTCACAACGCGCTCCGGCTCGCATACTCCGCCGTCACCCCCGACCAGGCGCGCGAGGGAATCAAGCTGCTGGCCGAGGCACGCGACGCGATCGCGGCACCGGCGTTGGGTTAGCCCGCGCGCCCGCCGTCGCGTTTCTTATTAACGAGGCACCGAGGGAGGTTGGGCGCGGGCGTTTGTGTTTGGTGAGCCTTTTGCGCTGAACGTTCCCCTCTCGTCACAGCGGCTCAGTTGCTGATGTAGTTATGCCGCCTATGGGGGCCTAATCTTGCACGCTCCCGAGGCGCTGTCACGAGTCCCTTGCCAACCGTCCCGGCACTGACACCGAAGGCTCCCCCCTTCGATGCAGCAGTTAGTCCCTTAGCGTCGATAGGAGAAAGACGTGGCCGTCAGCAGTCAGACAAAACGAAGGGCGCCTAAGTTGACGCCCCTCGCCCTGCTGATTCCAAGCCCCCCGTCCCTGTGTGGCGCTGTGGCCATTCCTACCGACCCTCTGGTTGCATCCTTGCGAAAACCGCGAATCCGATCGCTGCAATGTGACAGGGAGCTTTAGCCAAGACGTGTGGTTGTCCCCCCGAACAACCGACACCCTGTTTTCAACTTCGCCCGGCACCCTAAACGAGCGGTTGGCAGTTGTCAACACCGTGTCGAGAAAAAATTACAGCGCGTATAGAATGCTGCCGTGGAGGCCAGTCGTAACCCCGATCCACCTGGGCCCTCGGCCCCACTCGGTGCATCTTCGCGCTCTCGCCGCCGCGGTCCGCGCAAGGGCGACATCAGGGAGCAGGCGATCCTCGACACTGCGGAGGGTCTCCTGGCCCGGAAGTCGATCCACGAGATCGGTGTGGACGAGCTCGCGCAGGGCGCGGACCTGTCTCGCTCCACCTTCTACTTCTACTTCGAGTCGAAGTTCGCCGTCCTGCAGGCGCTCGTGGACAGGGTCGTGCGCGCGACCTACGACCTGGCCAGCAGCTCGCTGGCCAACGACGACGCACCGCCGGAGCTGGCGATCCGCGGCAGCATCGAGGCGATCGCGGCGCAGTGGCGCGAGAACGGGCCGCTCATGCGGGCAGCGGTCGAGACCTGGGGCACTGTGCCCGAGATGGGCAGCTATTGGGAAGGCATCACGACCGGTTTCGTCGAGGCCGCGGCCGCGAGAATCCGGCGCGAGCGCAACGCCGGCGTCGCGCCCGGCGGCGCGCCTGGCCCAAAGGCGCTCGCGACGGCTCTGATCTGGATGAACGAGCGTTGCTTCTACACGGCGGCGATCGGCGCAACGCCGTCGCTGTCTGGAGGCGAGATCGTCGACACGCTGACCGCCATCTGGATGCGATCGGTATACGGCACGGACAACCCGAGCCGGCAGCGTCTCCCCAACGACCCGGAAGTCGAGCGCCCCGCCGCATAGGGCGCGGCCGGCCGGCTAGCGACCGTAGCGGTCCTTGCCGAGCACCAGCTGCTCCGGCAAGGCAGTGCGGGCCGGCGGGGAAGGATCGGCCTCGACGGAAACCGTCTCCGCGACGCTGCGAGTGATCGTCAACACGTTGCTGTTGCTCTCGATCGCGATCTCGTCGTCGTCGCTTGCCTTCACGGCGCCTTCCAGGCCCGGCTCCAGCCCGGCACCTTTCAGATAGTGCAGGACGTCCTCGGCTTCGTTCTCGAACCTGAGCACCCGCACCCTCGCGCCGACATCGACGTCCGCCAGCGGCACGCCCGGCACGCGCTTGCCGGGATCGATCGGGTGGCCGTGCGGGCAGGTCTCGGCGTCGCCGATCGACGACACCATCCAGCGCTCGAACGCCGGCGACATCGCGTGCTCGAGCCGCTCGGCCTCTTCGTGCACGTCGTCCCACGCGACACCGACGACATCGGTCAGGAATCGCTCGATCAGGCGGTGGCGGCGCACGATCTGCTCCGCCTGCTCCCGGCCCTCCGAGCTGAAGCGAAGCGACTTGTCTCCGGCGCGGACGATGTAGCCGTCCTGCTCGAGCCGGCCGATCATCTCGTGCACCGTCGGCGGTGAGAGCTGCATCGCGCGAGCGATGTTCGCACCGGTGATCGGCAGGCCAGCCTCCATCAGCCAGTAGATCGTCTGTAGGTACTCCTCCTCCGCGACGGTCGCGTGATCGTGCGACATGGACCTCAGACTACTAGCCGCGGTGGGAGCTTGAAGATATTCTGCGCCGGTGCTGGTCGAGCGCGGGACACGCGTGCTGGTCACCGGCGCGTCGCGCGGTATCGGGCGCGCCGTCGCCGAGGCTGTCGCCGCCCGCGGCTGTGTGGTGGGGCTGGTCGCGCGCAACGCGGACGAGCTCGCGCAGCTCGCCTCTGAGCTCGAGCCTCGCGCTCAGTCAGTCATGACGATTCCGGCGGACGTTGGGAACCGTTCTGAGATCGAGGGAGCCGTTGACGCCTTTCGGGAGCAGCACGGCGGGATCGACCTGATCGTCGCCAACGCTGGAGTTGCACACTACGCGCCCTTCCGCGAGCTGCCGGTCGAGGAGGCGGAGCGCATGACCCGAGTGAACTGGCTCGGCACCGTGTACACGGTCGCAGCCGCGCTGCCGCAGATGCTCGAGCGCCACAACGGATGGATAGTGATCACGTCCAGCGCGGCGGCCCACCGCACGTTCCCATCGGCAGCGGTGTACGGCGCGACGAAAGCGGCGCAGAGCGGGTTCCTCCAAGCCCTGCGCCACGAGCTGGCGGGCACCGGCGTCGGCATCACCGGCGTCTACCCGGGTGAGGTCAAGACCCACCTGCACGACGACGATCACTCGCACGAGCGGATGCCGGACTGGTACCGGTCCGGGGCGGCGATTCCGCCGACCCGAGTCGCGGAGGAGATAGTCGCCGCCGTGGAAAAGGAGCGCCCAGCCGTCTACGTCCCTCCGCTCACCCGCCTGCTGCGGATCGTGCACGGCATATCGCCGAAGCTGGCCGACCGCATGCTGCGAGTGATCATGAATCGCACTGCGGCGCCCGCAGGCTGAGGTCCAGGTGGCCGAGATCCAAGTGCGACAGGCCGACGTGACGAAGCTCGAGGTCGACGCGATCGCAAACGCCGCCAACACGAACCTCGCACACGGCGGTGGTGTCGCGGGCGCGATCGTGCGCGCGGGTGGGCGCGCGATCCAGGACGAGAGCGACCGCAAAGCGCCGATCGGGCTCGGCGAGGCCATCGAGACCGATGCGGGCAAGCTTCCCTCGCGCTGGGTCATTCACGCCGCCACGATGAAGCTCGGCGGACCGACGTCCCCGGAGATCATTCGCGACGCCACGCGCAGCACGCTGCGCAAGGCCGACGAGCTCGGCGCGCGCTCGCTCGGGCTGGTCGCCTTCGGGACCGGCGTCGGCGGCTTTCCGGTCGAAGAGGCCGCGCGCATCGAGGTCGAGCAGGTACGCGAGCACCTCGCGTCGGGGAAAAGCAACCTGGAGCGGATCGTGTTCGCGGTGTTCGGAGAGGACGCGCGCGAGGCATTCGAGCGCGCGGTCGAGGAGTCGGCGTAGCGGCGAGACGCCCGGTGCTCGTCGCGCCGGACAAGTTCAAGGGCACGCTCACCGCAGCTGAGGCCGCCGCGGCGATCGGCGCGGGTCTCGCCGACGCGGGCCTCGGCCCGATCGAGATCCTGCCGCTCGCGGACGGTGGCGAGGGCACCATGGAAGCGCTGGTGCGCGCGAGGAATGGACGAGTGGTGACGGTAGAGGCGAGCGACCCGATCGGCCGTCCCGTGAGCGCGGCGTTTGCGTTGCTCGATGACCAGACTGCCGTAGTGGAGATGGCTCAGGCGTCGGGACTGTGGCGCATGGCCACGGTCGAGCGCGATCCGGTCGGCTCCACCACGCACGGCACGGGAGAGTTGATCGCGGCGGCGCTCGACGCGGGCGCACGGGAGGTGATCGTCGGCGTCGGTGGAAGCGCGACGACCGACGGTGGCAGGGGTGCGCTCGAGGCGCTGGGCGCGCGCTTCGATAACGAGACCGCGGACCTCGGCGAGCTCCGCAGGCGGTTGCGCGGCGTGCGGCTGCTAGTGGCTTGCGACGTGCGCATCCCGCTGCTCGGGCCCGCGGGCTCGGCGCGCGAGTTCGGTCCTCAGAAGGGGGCGAGCCCGTCTCAGATAGAGGTGCTCGAGGAACGGATGCGCGACTGGGCAGCGCTCGCCAAGCGCGTGACCGGTCGCGATCCCGCTCGCGAGCCGATGGCCGGCGCCGCGGGCGGCCTCGCCGGCGGCCTGTGGGCGTTCGCCGGCGCGGAGCTGCGGCCGGGTGCCGCGCTCGTGCTGGATGCCCTCAGGTTCGACGCGCGCGCACGCGCTGCGTTCATCGTCGTCACCGGCGAGGGCCGCATCGACGAGCAGACCTTGACGGGCAAGACCGTGTTCGAGGTCTCCACGCGCGCCCGTCAGGCCGGCGTCCCCTGCTACGTGGTCGCCGGCGCCGACGCGCTCAGCGCCTTCGACAAGCGCCTCATGAACATCGAGGTCGAGGCCGCGGCGCGTAACGGTGCAATGGCGGGAACGGAGGTGGTGCGCCAAGCGGCGCGCCGGCTGGCGCGCAGGGTCACGGGATGATTTCTTCGAGTGTCCTTTTTGGGACGGGCATCGAAGGGAGGATGATCCAAACCGTGTCGGCTAACGAGCTGCGTGCGATGAGACACCGACCTAGGTGTGCCGGTTTGAACGCTTAGCGCGGTTTACGACTTTCTCGTAACACCCCAATTCATCGAGTGATGAGTTGATTGACCTATAGGTCAATCAACTGTTCAGCCGACGAGCGGCGCCTCACAAATCGGTCATCTCGTACAACCCACGCCAGTAACTCGCGACCTTCCACAAACCTCCCGTCTCACCCTCTTCGATGCCCAGTCCCTTCGAGCGCCGAATATCAGCCGCTACCCCT
Organism: uncultured Solirubrobacterales bacterium; assembly: GCA_963716195.1. Taxonomy (GTDB): domain Bacteria; phylum Actinomycetota; class Thermoleophilia; order Solirubrobacterales; family JBBDJG01; genus JBBQNR01. The sequence continues at coordinate 3,369,865 of OY970293.1, read as the reverse complement.
CCGCCAGCGACCGCACCACAGCCTCGTAGAACCCGCCGCTCATCGACTCTTCCGTAACGGTCACGCGATCGCGCGCCGAACCCGCGGCGACGAGCGCATCCGGGTCGCGCTCCAGCCCGTTCGCCACCAGATAGAAGCGTCCGACCACGGCCGCTACTTCGAGGTCGCCGCGCGAATCTCCGATCGCGATGCACTCCTGTGGAAGCAGGCCGCGGCGGCGCATGTGCGCGGCCACCGCCGTCGCCTTGCCGGCCGCCCGAGGGATCAGGTGGTAGGTATGGACCATGGCGACGGCGAGGTTGGGCCGGGCGCGGCCGCTGATCCCGTTGTCGACGAGGCGCAGGTCGGGGCCGCCGTGCTCACTTAACCGGCGGTCGACCTCGGTCAGATCGACCTCGCCGCGGAACAGGTGTGAGAACTGGCGGTCTTCGTGCCATGGCGAGTGGTATTCCAGCTTGCCCTCGAACGCCTGTAGGAGCATCTGCGGCACGCCTGACTCCTCAACCTGCTGATAGACGGTGTGGTCGGGCTGCGGCTCGATGTCTCCGGTCAGGAACACCTCCTCGGGACCGTCCACGAGTCCGCACCCCATCTCGTAGATGTACGCCGGCTGGCCGATCAGGCGCGCGTCCTCGTACACCTGTGCCTTGCGGCGGCCGGACTTGATAACGACCTCGACGCCTGCCCGGTGGCATGCCTCCAGCGCCTGCACGGCGGCACGGGAGAACTCGCCCTCCGCGTCGCGCAGCAGTGACGCGCCCTTGCCGAGCATCGTGTTGTCGAGGTCGGTGTAGACGCAGCGCAGCGGCACTAGATGACTGATCCCACGATCCACGCACGCGCCGATGACACGGCATATCTACGCTGGATCCGCGTCCTCGGGCTCGCCCATGCAGTCAAGCATGGGCTTCGCCCTGCGTCCTTGCCCAGCTTGATCTGCCGTGCCCCTGTCGCGCGCGTGGCCGCGGCATCAATCATCATGTTCAGCGCAGCAGCTCCACCATCGGCGGACGCTCCGCGACCTCCACAGCAGCGCTGTCGAGCCGCAGCCCGTCGGCGGAGCGGATCGCGCGCACGTAGCGGTCACGTTCGAGCGCGGCGCGATCGTCGAGCCGGCCGTCGCGGCGCAACCGTGTCTCGACCGCAAGCGCGACCGCGTAGGACATCTTGCCGAGCTCGAACAGCGGCTGGTGCGGATTTGTGCGGCTCGCGAGGTCCACCTGCGCCATCGCGTCGAGGCCCACCGTCTCGAGCACGTCGATCAGCATTCCGGTCTCGACCGCGTACCCGGTGAAGAACGGCAGCCGCTCGAGCAGCTCCCGGGTAGCCGCCATCTCCCCCGCCAGCGGCTGGGCGAAGCCGCTCAGCGCCGGGTAGAAGAGGTTGAGGAGGGGCTTCGCCGTCAGCTCGGTGACGCGCGCGCCGCCGTCCGGCCGGACCTTCTCGCCGTCGGTCCAGGGACGGCTGTAGGAGGCCTTGACGAACCGCAGCTCGGGAACGCTCAGCAGCGGACCGAGCAGCCCGTATACGAACGCCTCGGCGAAGTCAGCCGTGTCGGCGTCCAGGAACAACACGATGTCGCCACGTGCCACCGCGAGCGCGCGCCACATCGCGTCCCCCTTGCCGATGGCGGGGCCGAACTGGGGCAGAAGCTCGTCCTGGTCGTGGACTTCCGCGCCGAGGCTCGCCGCGAGCGCTGCGCTACCGTCAGAGGAGCCGGCGTCCACCACGAGCAGCTGGTCCACGAGCCGAGCGCGCCGGTTCAGCGAGTGGACCGTCTCGATGATCGGGCCCAATGAGGCGGCCACTTCGCGTGTAGGCAGCACAGCGGTCACGCACAGTGCGAGGTCCTGTTTGCGGCGGGCGAGAGAATCGAGGTCGGCGAACTGTGAGTGGTCGTACGATCGGCGCTCGAGCCATCGCTCGACGAGGTCTGTCTTGGAGAGCTGTCTGGAAATGGTCATATGAACTCCACCCGACGATCGGGGGACGCCACCCTAGCGAAGCACGCCCAACCGGCACACGCGCTGGAGGGACTGCTCGCGGGCGAAGACGAGCGTTTGGTCGCCACTACATATGAGGAGGCCAACGAAGCGCGCCTCGTCGACGTGCCGGCCGAGTTGCATCCAGACGTGCGTGAGGCGCTGGCGCGCACAGGCGTCGAGTCGCTGTTCTCCCATCAGGCGCACGCCTGGGACGCGGTCATGAAGAGTGGGCACACGATCGTCACGACCGGGACCGCGAGCGGCAAGTCTCTGTGCTTCAACCTGCCCGTTTTGCACATGCTGTCCGCGGTGCCGCGCGCCCGCGCTCTCTATCTATACCCGGCGAAGGCGCTCGCACAGGACCAGGCACGCAGCCTGTCTGCCCTGCGAACCCCGCCGCTGCGCCACGCGATCTACGACGGCGACACGCCGAAGGAGGATCGCGCCTCGATCCGGCGGCGCTCGAACGTGATCCTGACCAATCCCGACATGCTGCACGTCGGCATCCTGCCCCACCACTCGAACTGGGGCGACTTCCTCGCCAATCTCGCCTTGGTGGTCGTCGACGAGGCACACACCTACCGCGGGGTGTTCGGCTCTCACGTCGCGAACGTGCTGCGGCGCCTGCGGCGGATGGCGCGCGCGTACGGGACAGAGCCGCGCTTCGTGCTGACGTCGGCGACGATCGCCAACCCGCTCGAGCTCGCGACCGCGCTGACCGGGCTCGAATTCGAGCTGATCGCCGACGACGGAGCTCCGCGCAGTGGCCGGACGACTGTGATGTGCAACCCGCCGCTGATCGACGAGCGCAGCGGCCGTCGCGGCTCGAGCCTGAGCGAGGCCGCCGAGCTGTTCGCGGGGCTCGTCTCCGCCGGCACACGTTCGATCTGCTTCACCCGCTCGCGCCGGGCAGCCGAGCTGATCTACCAGTTCGCGCGGCTGCGCCTCGAACAGGCCGACAAGACGGGCGACGGTCTCGCCGATAGCATCGCTCCTTATCGCGCCGGCTACACGCCGCAGCAGCGCAGGGACATCGAGCGCCGGCTGATGAGCGGCGACCTGCGCGGAGTCGTCGCGACGAGCGCACTCGAGCTAGGGATCGACATCGGCCATCTCGACGCGGCGCTATCGGTCACCTTCCCGGGGACGGTCGCAAGCCTGCGTCAGCAGTGGGGTCGCGCCGGTCGGCGCGAGCGAGACGGGCTCGCCGTGTACGTCGCAGGCGAAGACGCCCTGGACCAGTTCTTCTGCCGACATCCGGAGGAGTTCCTGGCGCGGCCGGTCGAGCGCGCGATCCTCGACCACACCTCCGAGAGCATTCACATGCGCCATCTGGTCGCCGCGGCATACGAGGCGCCGCTCGAGCCCGATGACGAGGAGCTGCTCGGACCGCGCATGCTCGAGCACGCCCGCCGCCTCGTGTCGGCGGGCGACCTGCGCGAGCGCGGCGGCCGCTTCCTGCCCCGGCGACCGGGGTTCCCGGCGGCCGCGATCTCGCTGCGCTCGGCCTCGGCGGACAGTTTCACCGTGATCGACGCCAAGGCAGGCGAGCTGCTCGGCTTCGTGGAGGCGGAGCGCGCCTTTTCGACCGTCCACCCGGGCGCCGTCTACCTGCACCTCGGCGAGCCCTACGAGGTCCAGGAGCTCGACATCGATGGCCGGCGGGCCATCGTCCGTCCCGCGGAGGGCGACTACTACACGCAGCCCAAGGTCGAGACCGAGACCTTCATCGAGGAGGTACGGGAAGGCCGCGAGGCGCTCGGAGTGGAGCTTCGCTTCGGGATCGTCTCGGTGACGCAGGCGGTGGTCGCGTTCCAGCGCAAGCGACTGTCGGACCACGAGGTGATCGACCTCAACACGCTCGATCTGCCCGAGCAGAACTTCGTCACGCAGGCGCTCTGGTACGAGCTGCCCGAGGAGATGGTGGGCGAGCTTCCGCTCGAGGCGCTGCTCGGCGCGCTGCACGCGACCGAGCACTCGCAGATCGCAGTGCTGCCCCTGATCGCCATGTGCGACCGCTGGGACATCGGTGGCCTGTCGACGAACTACCACCACCAGACCGGCAGGCCCACGATTTTCATCTACGACGGACACCCTGGCGGCGTCGGCATCACCTGGATCGGCTACACGCAGTTCGAGCGGCTGACCGGGGACGCCCGTCGCCTGATCGCCGAATGCCGCTGCGAGTCGGGCTGCCCGTCCTGTGTGCAGTCGCCCAAGTGCGGCAACCTCAACGAGCCGCTGTCGAAGGCGGGCGCCCTCGAAGTGATGGGGATGATGCTCGCCGCTCACGCGGCCGCGACATGAGCCGCCGCTACGCATCGGTGATTGGGCCGAGCAACTGCGACGAGGCGATCGCGCAGCTCGCGTACGACGTGGGTGCCGGTCTCGCGCGTGCCGGATTCACGGTCGTCACAGGCGGCGAGCTCGGCGCGATGGAGGCGGCCTCACGCGGCGCCAGCGAAGCGGGCGGGCTGGCGGTCGGGCTACTTCCGGGCACCGATCGCACGCGCGCGAACGACTACTCCGACGTGACCGTGGTAACCGCGGTCGGCTTCGCCCGTAACCTCTCGGTGGTCGCATCCGGGGACGTCGTGATCGCGGTCGGCGGACAGTGGGGAACGCTCTCGGAGATCGGCCTGGCCGGTGCGCTTGGGCGCCCCGTCGTGCTCCTCCAGGGCTGGCGACTCGAGCACGCAACTGCCCTGCCAACGGAGGTGCAGTATGCGGAGACCGCGGACGAGGCCGTCCGTCTGGCGGTCGAGCTCGCGAGCGCCTGAGGGTGCCAGGCGCACGGATGCGCCCAACCCCCTAAAGCGCCACCGGCGCCGTTCCGATGGGTTGCATGAGGGCGTCGTCTTAGCCCGATGGAGCTGTATTGGCACGGATCGTTGCGACAAGGATGCTCGCCGCCACTTTGGCCGCTGTGGCGCTGCTGCCCGTCCCCCTCGCTACCGCCGCCGAGGGCGAACGGTCACCTACCTCCGAGTACCCGTCCTCCCTTCTCCCCCAGGGCGGCAGCGCCCCGAGCGCCGATAGCGACAGCGGCGGAGCCTCCTACAGCCCGGCGATCCAAGATCAGGCTCAGCGCAGGCAGACGCGCAAGAAGACGCGCGACAAGCCGGTGCTCGCGGCCTTCGACGTGTCCCGCACGGCGGTGTTCGCCTACGGGCGGCCGGCGACGATCAGCTTTCGGATCGATGACCGTTCCCGGTACGTGCGCGTCCGGCTCGCGGTCGTTCGCGAGAGCTCCAGTAGCGTGATCACCCGCTACCACCTCGGGCGCAAGCGCTCGGGCCGCTTGCACAAGTTCCGCTGGCGTGGTTTCACGGGACCCGACCTGGCGCCGCAGGGCGGCTACCACTTCCGCCTCAGCGCGCGCGACGCCGAGGGCAACAGCCTCGTGCGCAGCTCGCAGTCGCTCGGCGGCACGCCGCTGGAGCTGCGCGACCACCGCTTCCCCGTTGCCGGCCCGCACACCTTCGGGGGCCCGGACGCACGTTTCGGCGCTCGCCGGCCCGGCCACTCACACGAGGGCCAGGACATTGCGGCCACCGAGGGAACGCCGATCGTGGCCCCGCGCGCGGGAATCATCACCTGGCGCGCGTACCAGGCGCGCGGCGCCGGCCACTACCTGGTTCTGGCCGGACAGAACGAGGCGTACAACTATGTCTTCATGCACCTGCGCGGCGGCAGCCTGCTGGTCAAGCAAGGCGACATCGTGCGGACGGGGCAGGAGCTCGCTCAGGTGGGCTCCACAGGAGAGTCCAGCGGCGCCCATCTGCACTTCGAGATCTGGAACGGCCCCTGGCGAAACGGCGGCAAGCCGCTCGACCCCTTGCCGCTGTTGCAAGTCTGGGACGCATACTCTTGAGGTCTGACCTCCGACCTACTTCTCGAAGAGCGCCGCGATGAAGTCGCGCTCGTAACCCTCAACCGCCCAGAGAAGCGCAACGCGCTCTCGATCGAGCTGCGCATGGAGCTGGCCGCGGCGTTCGAGGAAATCGGCAGCGACGACGGGATCGCCTGTGTCGTTCTGACCGGCGCCGGCACGGCCTTTTGCTCGGGCATGGACGTCAAGCAGTTCGGCGGCGACGCTGAGAACAGGCGGCGGCTGGCCGAGTCGAGCTTCGCCGCCTTCAACGGCGTCGGACGCTGCCCGAAGCCCGTGATCGCCGCGGTCAACGGTCCGGCCATCGCCGGCGGGTTTGCGCTGGCGCTCCTGTGCGACATGCGCGTTGCGGCGGAGTCGGCCCGGTTCGGCTTCCCCGAGCTGCCTGCCGGGATTCCGCCGGCCTACGCGGCTGCGCGGGCCGCGCTCGACGCGGGCCTGGCGCGCGAGCTGTGCCTGACGGGCCGGATGCTGGACGCCGGCGAGGCTTTGGCGCGCGGGGTCGTGAACGCGGTGCATCCCGATGCCGAGTTGCTGCCGCGAGCGCTGGAGCTGGCCGCATCGGTGGCGGCGCTGCCCCGTGGGGCCGTTCTTGAGACCAAGCGTCGCATCCTGATCGAGCGCGAGCAGGTCTGGGGGCCTTTGTTCGAGCGGGAGGAGGAGGCGCTGAAAGAGGCGCTACTCAGCTAGCGACAGGACTGTCCGCCGTTACCATGCTCGCACTGGCGAGGTAGCTCAGTCGGTAGAGCACATGACTGAAAATCATGGTGTCGCCGGTTCGATTCCGGCCCTCGCCACTTCCGCCACTTCTCTGTCCGTCATGGCGGCGATCGCAATCGGCGGTGTCACCACCAGGCCGAGCACCACCCCGAAGATCGCCTTGTAGAGGACGAAGTCACCGACGCTGATGTCGCCGAAGTCGAAGGCGATCAGCAGCACGACCGCAACCGGGGCAAGCAAGACAACCGTCAGGACACCGAAATAGGCGCCACGGCGCGCGCGCGTTGAGGGCAGACGCGCGAGCAGCGGGTCCACGTTGCGATCGATCAGCAGAGGCGCGAGCTTTCCTTCGCGCATCTCGTGCCATGCGACGGTCGTGATCAAGAGCGTTGTCAGGAACGGCAGGATGAAGAGCGTGGCCACCGTGTCGACGATCGTGCTCGGTCCGCCAATCAATGGCGCCGCCCAGAGCGGTATCTCGTCCTCGGGGGCCGCGGTGCCCCAGGCGATCAAGGCATTGAGGGCCCCGTTGATCAATGCCGCAACGATGACGGCGTTGATGAGCAGCCAGCGCCTGTGCTCGGCCGTCAGCTCTTTCCACGCCGCACGCATCTAACGCGACCCTACCGCGACTTTCGTCACGTTCCAAGTGCCTTTCGCGCGCTTATTGCTGGCAGCCTCAATCGCGGTCAGCGTTATGCCGCCTAGAGGGGTAAAACCTTGCATCGACAGAGAGATCGGGGAGTTGGCGGCGCGCCAGCATGGCGTGGTGAGCCGGGCGCAGCTCCTTGATCTCGGCGTTGGCCGGCATGCCATCGAAAAGCGGCTCGAGTATGGACGCCTCTACCGCGTGCACCGTGCCGTCTTCTCTATCGGTGCCCCAACCTTAAGCAGCAAAGGAAGGATCATGGCCGCCGTCCTCACGTATGGGCCCGGCGCCGCCGCCAGCTATCGGTCGGCTGCGCATCACCTCGGTCTCAGACGCACCGATCGCGAACTCATCGAGGTGACCGCGCGACGCGGCAGACGCCCTCAACCGGGCATCCAAATCCATTACGACCGAATAGAGAAAGACGAAATCACGGTCGTCGATGCCATCCCCGTCACCAGGTGCGCCCGAACCCTGCTCGACCTGGCCGGCGCACTCAATCAGCACCGCCTCGAGCAGGCAATCAACCAGGCAGAGGTTCATCGCCTATTCGATGCCAACGAGCTGGGCTTTCTGATAAAGCGGTATCCACGTCGGCGGGGTCTCAAGACGCTCCGAGCCATCCTCGGTGCCGAACCCCATGGCATCACACGCAGCGACCTCGAAGACCTGTTCGTCGACTTCATCCACCACGAACGCCTGCCGATGCCGGAGCTGAACGTGAACGTGTGGCTCGGCGACAGATGGATCGAGGCAGATTGCCTATGGCGAAGACAGCGTGTGATCGTCGAGGTGGACAGCCGCGGCGTTCACGACACACAGGGATCGTTCGAAAGCGACCGGGCGCGAGATCGTGCTTTGCAGGTGCTGGGCTGGCGCGTCATCCGCATCACCTGGCGCCAGCTACAGCACGAGGCCGACGCGATTGCGGCCGACCTGCGCAGGCTTCTCGCCTAACCAGCCCGCGACTCGCGCTCCAGGCGGTCCAGGAACACGCCCGGGTCCACCCGCCTGGCGGCCGCGGCGCCCTCTTCTGCCAGCGCTGCCAGGTCCAGGTCCGACTCCGCCGCCAGCAGATCGGCGCGCGGGACTGCGGTGCGCTGCTTGCCGCCCTCGGTGAACAGCGGGCAGGCGTCTTCGGCCGGGAGCTCCGACAGCGCAAGGATTCCCAGGGCCGCGGATCTCGCCATCACCTCCCGCTTGTCCCACGTCAGCAGGGGACGCAGCACGGGCAGGTCCGACGCCTCCTCGACGGCGGTCATGTTCGGCAGCGTCTGCGAGGACACCTGGCCCAGCGAGTCGCCGGTGACCAGGGCGGCGGCGTTCAGTCGCTTCGCCAGGGCGCACGCCACGCGCAGCATCTGGCGGCGATACAGCACGATCCTGTGCGGCGCCGGCGCCACGGCGGACAGCATGCGCTGCTGGTTGCCGAAGGGCACTACCCAGAGCTTGCCTGGCTGGAAGGCCTGGAAGCCGTTCAGCACGCGTGCCTGCGCCTCGGCCTTCTTGGTCGCGACGGGGTCCAGGTACGGCTCGCCGCTGAAGTGGACGTACTCGACCGCGAGGCCGCGCTTCATCGCGAGCAGCGACGCGATCGGGGAGTCGATGCCGCCCGACAGCAGCGCGAGCGCGCGGCCGCTAGTGCGCACCGGCAGGCCGCCCGCGCCCTCGAGCTCGCGGACGTGGACGTACGCGTGATGGGCGTCGAGCTCCACTCGCACCTTCAGTCCCGGCCGGGTCAGGTCCACGGGCAGTTCCGTCAGCCTCTGCAGAGCGGAGCCGACCTCGCGCTCGAGCTCTTGAGACGTGAGCGGAAAACTCTTGTCGCGTCGGCGGACGCGTACGGCGAAGGTGTCCGGCCTCTTCCGCTCGAAAGCGACCAGGGCGGTGCGGGCGATCGCCTCTGGATCGCGCTCGCAGGCGAGACAGACCGATGCATTGGCCAATCCGAAGACGCGCTCGAGCCGGGATGCCACCGCGTCCGCGACCGCCTCGTCGGGCACCTCGATTCTCAGTACGTTGCCGCCGTTGCGGATCTGTGCGTCGATGCCCTCCAGCGCCGCCTTGGTATTCGCCCGCAGAGCATCCAGGAAGAAGCGGCGGTTGCGTCCTTTCAGCGACGCCTCTCCAACTTTTGCGAGCACGCACACCGGTGCCCCAACGGCGCGATCGGCGACGGCGATGTCAGTTTCCAGCTTGGTCAAGCGACTCTCTCCACATGGATTGTGAACGCTTCAGCAGCCGTTCGTCCGCTCCTCGTTCTATGGTCGATCGCGGATGACGGTACCGGGCGAAAACCGCCTCTTCGAGGCTCCCACCGCCCCCGGCGCAGAGCCGGTCCAGGCCGAGCGCCTGACCGTGCGCGAGCTCAACGACGGTCAGGACGTGGACGGCATCTTCCTCGTCAAGGACCGGGAGCTGCGCCAGCGGCGAAATGGAGAGGACTTCCTCACACTCACTCTCGCCGACGCGTCCGGATCGCTCAAGGCGGTCTGTTGGGACGAGACCGACAAGTTCCACCCGCTCGCTCCGGCCGGCGCCGCGGTACGCGTGCGCGGCCGCTACAGCGTGCACGAGCGCTACGGCGCGCAGCTCAAGATCGACGCGCTCGCAGTCGCAGAGACGGATCAGTACCGGCTCGCCGACCTCCTTGACGGCCCCGAGATGAACGCGGAGCAGATGGAGGAGGACCTGCAGAACCTGATCGAGACGGTGCACAACCCCTTCCTGCGCCGTCTTCTGGTCGAGCTGTTCGGCGAGGGCTCAGACGTCTGGCGCCGCTTCCGCGTCGCGCCGGCGGCCAAGTATTACCACCAGGCCTATTCGCACGGGCTGCTCGAGCACACTCTCGGAGTCGCCCAGGCGGTGAGCGCGATCTCCGCGTCCTTCCCCGGCGTAGACCGAGACCTCGCGGTGACCGCCGCGCTGATCCACGACATCGGCAAGATCGAGGCATACGGGCTCGACCCGCTCGCCATCGACCTCACCGATGACGGTCGCTTGCTCGGAGAGATCCCGCTCGGGTACTACCTGGTGCGTCGCCGGATCGAGCAGATCGACGGCTTCCCGTGGGACCTCGCGCGAGCGCTCCTCCACATCCAGCTCTCGCACCACGGCACCTACGAGAACGGAAGCCCCGTCGTGCCGTGCACGCGTGAGGCGACGATCGTGCACGCGATCGACAACCTCGGCGGCAAGCTCGGCTCGTTCGACCGCCTCGAGAAGGAGCTGCGCGAGGGCGAGTCCTGGTCGGGCTTCGACCGCGCGCTCTCAGGCTCCGCCTATTTCGCCGCCTTCAACGGCGCGCCGGAGAACGGCGCGAGCGAGAACGGCGCCAGGGAAAACGGCGCCAGGGAAAACGGCGGCTCGGTCAAGCTGGCCGCCGGCGAGTAACCTCTTCAACTTGCTCGCCGATGCCTTCAAGCAGGCCGCGAAGGCGGCTGACGTCGACGGCCTTGCCGCCGCCCTTGCGCCCGACGTGGTGTTCAAGAGCCCGGTGGTGTTCAAGCCATACGAGGGGCGCGAAGAAGTGGCCCACATCCTCGCCGCGGTCGTGCAGGTGTTCGAGGACTTCCGCTACGTCGAGCATCTCGAGGGCGACGGCGCCGCGACGCTTGTCTTTCGGGCGCGAGTGGGCGAGCGCGAGCTGGACGGACTCGACTACCTGCGGTTTCGCGAGGACGGCCTGGCGAGCGAGCTGACGGTCATGGTGAGGCCCATGAGCGCGATGCTCGAGCTGGCCGAGCGTATGCGCGCGCTTTTGGAGCCGGCCGCCTGAGCGCCCAGGGCTCACCGGCCACGCAAACCATCACTTCCCCGAATTTGCGCGAAATTGGCTCCGCCGGGGCGGATGGCGGCGCTGCCGGGGGAAATATCCTGTGGCATCCTCGACTCGCGGGTCGAGGCTGAGGATCATGGCCAAGGACACAGAGAAACTCATACGCCAGCTGTCGCTGATCTCATTCCTGATGGCGGAGCGCCGCCCCGTGTCGGCGCTCGAGATCAAGCAGGACGTCGAGGGCTACAGCGAGATGAACGACGACGCCTTCGCCCGTCGCTTCTACGCCGACCGCGCGGAGCTCGAAGGGCTTGGCATCTCGCTCAAGGTCGAGAAGCCGCCCGAGGGCTATTTCGAAGCCGAGCTCTACACCCTCCCGCCGGAGAACTTCTATCTGCCCGAGATCGAGTTCAACGACGGCGAGCTGGCCGCACTCCAAACCGCGCTGTCTCTGCTGGACGGCCGTTTCGCCTATGCCGAGCCGCTGCGGCTTGCGCTCCAGCAGCTGTCCTGGGGCCGGCCGAGCCCGCTTGGCTCGGCGGAGCAGCGATCCGTCGCCGTCGCCGTCACCGCCTCGGCGGGCGGGCGCGAGCTGTCCCAGCGCCTGGCCAAGATCGAGACCGCGATCTCGCGCCGCAAGACGATCGAGTTCGGCTACTACTCGATCGAGCGCGACGAGCGCTCCAAGCGCAAGGTGGACCCCTACCACCTGCTCTACCGGGGCGGTCAGTTCTACCTCGTTGCCCACTCGCACGAACGCGAGGACCTTCGCGTCTTCCGCCTGTCGCGGATCGAGGACAAGATCTCCTACGCCAGCAAGGCCGAGCACGACTTCCCGCCCCCGCCCGACTTCGACCCCTGGGCGTACTCGAGCAGGGCCGACTGGCAACTCGGCGACGCGGTGGGCACTGCCAAGATCTGGCTCTCGGACCGGATCTCGTGGCTCGTCGAGCGCGACTTCGGCCGGTACGGCGAGATGGCGCCCGTGACCGCGAGCGGCAAGCAGTGGCGGGCCGGCTCGTTTCGCGTGCCGGGACCCGGCGTCGTGTTCACCACCGGCTACGCGATGGAGCGCCAGCTCGTCTCGTGGGTCCTCGGCCTCGGCGAGCACGCAAAGCTGCTTGCCCCCGCCGAGCTGGTCGACGAGACATCGGACCGGCTGGCTCTGCTCGTCGAGCGGCACGCCGGGCCGGCGGCCGACCTCGTCGCCGCCCAAGCGCATCCGAAGGCGAGCTCGAATGGCGGCCCCGACGTGTTGCCAGATCCAGGCTTCGCCGACACCGAGGCGGCCATCCGGCCGGAGCGGTTCGCGCGCCTGATCGCGCTGGCCGGAATCCTGATCGAGACGGCACGCCACGAGGACCGCACCAGCGTCGCGGAGGTGTGCGAACGCCTCCAGATCACCGAGACGGAGCTGCGGGAGGACATCGACCTCCTGAACGTCGTCAACTTCGGCGGCGGCAGCTACGTGCTCTACGCAGAGATCAAGAACGCCGAGATCGAGGTGGATCCCGAGCCCTACAGCGACAACTTCGCGCGTCCGGCCCGGCTGCTGCCGCTCGAGGCGAAGGCGCTCGTGGCGGCGATCGACCTGCTCGGTGACCACCTGCCCGAGGGTTCGCTGCGCTCCGCGCGGGAGAAGATCGTCACCGCTCTCGGCGACGATCCCTCGCACGAGGGACTCCAGATCGCTCACACGAAGCATGAGGACGCCGGGCTCGCGAGCACGATCAACACGGCGATCGCCGACAAGCGCCTGTTGAAGCTCGACTACTACAAGGAGAACGAGGACGAGTTCACCGAGCGCAAGGTCGAGCCGTACGCGCTGATCAACGGCCGCGAGGGCTGGTACCTGTTCAGCTACGACGTCGCCAAGAGCGACACCCGCCACTTCCGGCTCGACCGCATCCGCCGGGCGAGATTGCTCGACGAGACCTTCGAGCCCAGGGACGAGGTCGACCCGACCGCGGATCTCGAGGGGTGGCCGCGGACCGGCGCCGTGCCGGCCTCGCGGGTGGCGCGCGTCTGGGTCTCGCCCGAGCGTGCGCGCTGGGTGCGAGAGGTTCGCAGAGTGTCTGCAGAGCTCGAGGACGGCGCGCTGATCGTGGAACTGCCCTTTGCCGGCACCGATTGGCTCGTGCGCGAAGTGCTGAAGGAGGCCGGCGACGCCGTGGTGCTCGAGCCCGAGGACGCGCGCGAAGCCGTTCTGACGGCTGCCAAGAGCCTGGCGGACCGGGTCTCTCCCGCCCGGCGTGGCCGCGGCGGCTCTAAGAAACGGAGAACTCAATCCGGCGACGGGCAGCGACGCCGCAAAGCCCGCGCGGCAGCCTGAAAAGACGAATTCGGCAAGCACCCCGAGGGCGCCCGCGCTAGCCTGAGGGCGAGCCACGGATGGCCCGCAAGACGTCTCAGATGCTTCGCAATGCCAACCTGCCGCGCCGCGGCATGGCTCGCGTGCGCGAGGTGCTCGCGCTCGAAGGTCTCAAGGGCATCGCCCTCAAGGTGCTGGCCCGTACGGTCTACCGGGAGGTCGTGCTCTGGGAGCGGGAGCTTCGCAACGTGTGGGTCGAAGTCTCGACGGATGTTCCGATCCAGGTACGGCGCCTGCGACGGAGCGACGTTGCCGCATACCTCACCTTGCGTCCCGATCAATCGGAGGAGGAGGTGGTGCGCAGGCTCGAGAACGGCCACTTCGCATATGTGACCTGGACGGAAGGACACATCTCATCTGCGGTCTGGTTCCAGGACGGGCCGGTCTGGATCCCGGACGTCGACCATCTGCTCTCGCTGGAACCGCGGGAGGTCTACAGCTATGACTCGTTCACCAACCCGGAGCTGCGAGGCCGGGGCGTCGCGGCGGCCCGCGGCGTGCAGACCATGCGGCTGGTGCGAGCTGCCGGCTACCGGAGCGTGATCGGATTCGTACTGCCGGAGAACCGGTCGGGATTCCGCCAGCCGGAGAAGCTCGGCCTCAAGCGCTCGGGACGGATCGGCTACCTACAGCTCGGGCCGGTCAGGCTCCAGTACTTCCAGCGTGGCAACGAGAAGGTCCACTGGACCATGCGCCGAGCGCCCCGCTCGCTGATGAGGCGCCCTGCGGCCGAGCCGCTCTAAAGCAAAAGACCGGTTGCTCGGCCGCCGGGAAGGGCCGGGCTCCGAAGGGGAGTGAGACGGTCGGTTTGCGGAAGCTCGTGACTTGCGTACGTGAGTGGACGGATTTGACCGATTGTGAGAGGCCACTTATCGAGTGAACAGTTGGATGACCTATAGGGCCCCCAACTGCACAGTCGATGGTTGGGCCTGTTACGAGGAGCGCGTAAAGAGTCACTAAGCGCCGAAGCCCGCACAGCGGCGTCGCCGTCTCGTCCCACTTCGGGCGTCAGCCGAGCGCCTTGGGGATCACCCCCTTCGATGCCCATCCCTAAGCACTCCCCGCGGCGACGGGTCGCTCGCGACGAATTGCGCGTAGGCGAATCGCGGAATTCGTTCCTGTCAAAATCGGGCCGTGGCTTTCAAGACCTCATCCAGGGCAGCTGCGGCGCTCGCCGGCATGGCGAGTCTCGCGGGCTTCGGGCTCTGGTACCAGCTGTTCAAGCGTCCCCTTCCCCATACCGGCGGGCACATGCGCGTCGGGGGTCTGGACGCTCCGCTCGACATCCTGCGCGACCGTCACGGCGTCCCGCACGTGCGCGCCCGCACAGCGCGTGACCTCGCCTTCGCCGTCGGGTTCTGCCACGGCCAGGACAGGCTCTGGCAGCTCGACTTCTTCCGCGCCGCGAGCTGCTGGGCGCCTGTCGGAGGCTGCCGGCCCGGAGACGCTGAAGATCGACCGGCTGATGCGCACGCTTGGCCTCCGCCGTGCGGCCCAGCGCGAGGCGACGGCGATCCCTGCAGGTGTCAGAGACCGCCTCGCAGCCTACGCGGCCGGCATCAACGCCGCGATCGAGAGCGCCCGCGCGCTGCCGATCGAGTTCCAGCTCGCGCGCTCCGAGCCCGAGCCGTGGACCGTCGTCGATTCGCTCGCCTCCGCCAAGCTGATGGCCCTCGGGCTCTCGACCAACTGGGAGATGGAGCTGTACCGGGCGGAGCTCGTTCGCGCTGTCGGCGCGGAGGTGGCCGCGCGGCTCGAGCCGCAGTATGCACGCGCCAACCCGGTGGTCCTTGCGCCCGGCGTGCCCTATGGCGGCGCCGGCGTCGACATCGCGGCGCAGATCACCGCGGTCAAGGACGCGATCGGATTGACCGCCCCCGCGGGCGGCTCGAACAACTGGGTCGTCTCGGGTGACCGATCGGTGACGGGCAGGCCGCTGCTCGCCTGCGATCCGCATCTCAGCACGACGATCCCGAGCCTCTGGTACGAAGCGGACCTCTCCTGCGACGAGTATCGCGTGCGTGGCGCCACGCTTCCCCACACCCCCGATCCCGTCTATGCGCAGACGCGGTTCGCAGCTTGGGGCTTCACGAATGTCATGGCGGACATCCAGGACCTGTATCGTCGAGCGCTTCAACCCGGATGATCCGCGCCTGTACGAGTTTCGCGGCGAGTGGAGAGAGGCCGAGAGTCGTGCGGGAGGACATCGCCGTGAAGGGACGCTCGAAGCCCGAGCGAGTGGATATCACGATCACCCACCACGGCCCGATCGTGAACGACGCTGCTCGGAGCTGACTCCGAGCCGCCGCTCGCACTGGCCTGGACCGCGCTCCAGTTCCCGCTGCTCACGGACAGCGCGCTGCGCGCGGCGCGTGCCCGCTCCGGCAGGGAGGTCGTCGCCGCCACCGAGGATCACGCGGCGCCGCCGCTCAACATGCTCTGGGCCGACAGTGAAGGGAACATCGGCTACAAGCTGGTCGGCAAGCTGCCGGTTCGTACCGGCGGGGCACCGGACCTCCCGAAGCCTGGCTGGACAGGCGAGTTCGAGTGGGACGGCACGGTCGACTTCGACGAGTTGCCGGAGATCACGAACCCGCAGAGCGGCTTCCTGGTGACCGCTAACAACCGCATCGTCGACGACGACTATCCGCACCACATCACCTCCGAGTGGATGACCGGCTACAGAGCCCAGCGGATAGAGGACCTACTGGCGGAACGCGACCGCCACTCGCTCGAAGACTTCGCGCGCATGCAGACCGACGTCTACTCGCTGCCGGGTGTCGAAACGGTGCACCGGCTCTCCCGCCTTCACCCGTACACGCAGCGCGAGACGCGTGCCATCGAGCGCCTCAAGAGCTGGGACGGCCAGCTCTCCCCCGATTCCGTGGCCGGGACGATCTACCAGGCGTTCACGCTTGCGTTCGCGCAGACGACCGTCGCCGCGGCGATCGCCGATCCCGACCTGCGCGCGCGCTATCTCAATCGCTCGGAGGTCGGCCTGATCCCCGTCGTGTCCTCACCCTGGCGCTTCCAGGAGCGGCTACTGGAGCTGTGGAGCGAGGGCGATGCATCCTGGTTCGCGTCCGAGGAACATCCGGAAGGCCGCTCGTGGGACGAGGTCGCACTCGAGGCGCTGGCCGACGCACTCGACGGACTCGAGAAGCGCTTTGGCCGCGACCAGGAGGCGCTGGCGCTGGGGCCGGGTTCACGGCGCCGACTTCTCGCATCCCTTCGGACAGGCAAACGACGTCCTCCGCCGCATCTTCTGCCGCACCGTCGAAGCAGGCGGGGGGCCAGGAGACGGTGT
Organism: uncultured Solirubrobacterales bacterium; assembly: GCA_963716195.1. Lineage (GTDB taxonomy): Bacteria > Actinomycetota > Thermoleophilia > Solirubrobacterales > JBBDJG01 > JBBQNR01. Next base: position 3,353,163 of record OY970293.1, on the reverse strand, counting down.
TCCAGAACGGCTATCCCGCGCTGCCCCATTCAGGGGCGCATGGGGGCCGGTCTACCGAATGCTGTCCGACCTGGGTGAGCCCGCGCGCTCGCGCTGGCAGCTCTCCACAGGCCAGTCAGGGCAACCGGGATCGCCCCACTTCGACGACATGCTCGAAGGCTGGCTCGCCGGGCGCACGAACCCGGTCTATCTCGACGAGCACGAGCTGCGCGCAGCCGGTCACGCGAAACACCTCCGCCTAGAGCCGGAGTAGTGCCGAGCAGACGCGACCAGATCAAGCTGAGCGACGAGGAGGTCGCCCGCTTTCTCGCCGGCCAGCGAGTGATGAACGTGTCCACCCTCGGCATCGACGGTTGGCCGCACGTGACCGCTCTCTGGTACGTGATGCGCGACTCCGAGCCCTGGATCTATACGTACGGTAAGTCTCAGAAGGTCCGCAACTTGGAGCGCGACGACCGCGCGACGCTGCTGGTCGAGGCCGGTGAGGAATATCAGGAGCTGCGGGGCGTGATGCTGAAGGCCCGCGGCGAGGTTCTCAGCGACTTCGACACCGTGGCCCGGACGGCCGAGGACATCTTCACCAAGTATCACGGTGACGGAGGGTCCTCAATCGATGACGTCACCCGCGACGGACTACGCGCACAGGTCCCCAAGCGGGTCGCCATCCGCTTCCGCCCCGAGCGCCTCATCAGCTGGGATCACTCGAAGCTGGGCGGCGCCTACTAGGCGCGCATCGAAGCGCAGGGCTCCGATACCCTGACCGCGATGGAAGACCTGAAGGGGCTCGTGCTCTCGGGTGGAAAGGGCACGCGGCTGCGCCCGATAACGCATACGAGCGCGAAACAGCTCGTGCCCGTTGCCAACAAGCCCGTGCTCTTCTACGGGCTCGAGGCCATGGCCGCTGCAGGCATCAGCGAAGTCGGCATCATCATCGCGCCGGAGACGGGTGAGGCGATCCGGAGTCGGCCGGCGACGGATCCCGGTTCGGGATCGCGCATCACCTACATCGAGCAGGACGAGCCGAAGGGCCTTGCGCACGCGGTGCTCACCGCGAGGAGTTCCTGGGCGACGCGCCATTCGTCATGTACCTCGGCGACAACCTGCTGAAGGACGGGATCACCGACCTCGTCGAGCGCTTCCGCGAGTCTGAGCCCGATGCGCTGATCCTGCTGACGAGCGTGCCCGATCCGGAGATGTACGGGGTCGCCGAACTGGACGGCGAGCGCGTCAAACGGCTGATCGAGAAGCCGTCGAAGCCGCCCTCCGACCTCGCGCTGGTGGGCGTCTACATGTTCAAGCCGGTCATCCTCGACGCTGCGAGAGAGATCGAGCCGTCCGGGCGCGGCGAGCTGGAGATCACGGACGCGATCCAGAAACTGATCGATCGCGGACTGCGAGTCGAGCCGCACATCGTGCGCGGCTGGTGGAAGGACACGGGCCGCCTCGAGGACATACTCGAGGCCAACCGGCTCATCCTCGAGGACCTGCAGCCGCGGGTGGAGGGCGAGCTGATCGACTCTCAGGTGGAAGGCCGCGTCGCGATCGAAGCCGGCGCCCGGCTCGAGCGCACCGTCGTGCGCGGTCCGGCGATCATCGGAGCGGGCGCACGCATCACGGACGCCTACGTCGGTCCCTACTCGGCGATCGCGGAGAACGTGCGAATCGAGCGCGCCGAAGTCGAGCACTCGATCATCATGGCCGACTCCCAGATCTGCGATCTCGCCGGGCGCATGGAGGCGAGCCTGATCGGCAGCCATGTCTCCATTCGCCGCAACAACGCGATGCCGAAGGCCTACCGCTTCATGATCGGCGAGAACTCGGAGATCGACATCCTGTGAAGGTGATGGTGACCGGAGCCGGGGGGATGCTCGGCCGCGACGTCGTGCGACTGGCGGAGCAGTCCGGGCACGAGGTCGTGCAGTTCACGCACGACGAGCTCGACATCACCGACGCCGCAGCGGTTGGCGACGCCATCCTCGGCGAGCACCCGGAGGCGCTGGTCAACTGCGGCGCCTGGACCAACGTCGACGGCGCCGAGAGCGATCTCGACGGCGCGACTGAGGTGAACGGCACCGGTGCGGCGCACATTGCGCTTGCGACAGATCGCATCGGCTGCAAGGTGGTGTACCCGTCATCCGACTACGTCTTCGACGGGACCAAGGGCGCTGCATATGTGGAGTCCGACGAGACCAACGCGCTCTCCGCGTACGGCAAGTCGAAGCTCGCCGGGGAGCGTGAGACCGCGCTCGTCAACCCGCGCCACTTCATCGTGCGTGCGTCGTGGCTGTTCGGCGTCAACGGCAAGAACTTCGTCGACACGATGATGGGCCTCGGGCGCGAGCTCGACGAAGTCGTCGTGGTCGCCGACCAGATCGGCTGCCCCACCTACACCGGCCACCTCGCCGAGGGGATCGTGCGGCTGATCGAGTGGGACGACTACGGCCGCTACCACATGGCCGGGGCGGGCGAGTGCTCCTGGTTCGAGTTCGCGATCGAGATCTTCGCTCAGGCGGGCATCGATTGCCGCGTGATGTCCACCACGACCGAGGAGCTCGGGCGGCCTGCTCCACGACCTCCTTATTCGGTGCTCGTCAGCGAGCGCGAGCCAACCATCTACCTGCCCGACTGGCGGGAGGGCCTGGCGGCCTTCCTCGCGGAGCGCGCCGAGACCGAAGCCGCGCCCAGATGAGGCTGCTCGTAACAGGCGGAGCCGGGTTCATCGGCTCGAACTTCGTGCGCTACTTCCTGTCCGAGCATCCCGGAGACAGCATTGTCGTGCTGGACAAGCTCACGTACGCCGGGCGAATCGAGTCGCTGCAGGACGTCATGACGTACGAGCGGCTGGAATTTCTGCAGGGCGACATCGGCGACGCGGTGGCGGTACGCGGCGCGCTCGAGGGTTGCGACGCGATCGTGAACTTCGCCGCCGAATCGCACGTCGACCGCTCGATCGACGAGCCGGGCCATTTCATCCAGACCGACGTGTACGGCACCTACGTCCTGCTCGAGGAGGCGCGGCGTGCCGGCATCGAGCGCTACCTCCAGATCTCCACCGACGAGGTCTACGGTTCCATCGAGGACGGCTCCTTTACCGAGCGGAGCGCGCTCGATCCCTCCTCCCCGTACTCGGCCTCGAAAGCGGGTGGAGATCTGGTCGTGTCCGCCTACCACCACACGTTCGGAATGGACACGGTCGTCTGCCGCTCCTCCAACAACTACGGCCCCTACCAGTACCCCGAGAAGCTCATCCCCCTGTGCGTACTGAACGCGCTACACGGCGATCCTTTGCCCGTGTACGGGGACGGCTTGCAGGTACGAAACTGGCTGTACGTGACCGACAACTGCCGCGGTCTGGACACGGTATTGCGCAAGGGCAAGCCGGGCGAGACCTACAACATCGGCGGCCCGGACGAACTCCCGAACATCGAGGTGGTGCGCAAGATCCTCGAGCTCACGGGCCGTGACGAGTCGCTGATCGAGCACGTGAAAGACCGGCTCGGGCACGATCGCCGCTATTCCCTGAGCTCGGAAAAAACAGCCGCCCTCGGGTGGACACCCGAGGTCGGGTTTGAGGCAGGATTGCGTTTGACCGTCGACTGGTACCGCGACAACGCCTGGTGGTGGGAGCCGATTCGCTCCGGCGACTATCGCGAGTACTACGAGCGCCAATACGGAACCAGGCTGGGTTGATGGCGTTCCGCCGCCTCGAGACGCGGCTCGAGGGCCTCGTGCTGGTCGAGCCTGACGTCTTCGCCGACTCGCGCGGCTTCTTCATGGAGACGTTTCGCGCGAGCCTGCACGCCGAGCTCGGGATCGACGTCCCCTTTGTGCAGGACAACCACTCGCGTTCCCAGAAAGGGGCCATCCGCGCCTTTCACTTCCAGCTCCAGCCCGGACAGGCGAAGCTCGTGCGCTGCGCGCGCGGAGCCGTCTACGACGTGGCGATCGATCTTCGCCGCGACTCCCCCACCTATCGCCAGTGGGAGGCGTTCGAGCTGAACGACGAAAATCATCACCAGCTCTTCGTCCCGGTTGGCTTCGCGCACGGGTTTTGCGTCACGAGCGAGGTCGCTGACTTCGTCTACAAAGTCTCCAGCTACTACGACCCCGACACCGAGCGAGGGATCGCGTACGACGATCCCGACATCGGCGTCGAGTGGCCGGTTGACAACCCTCTTATCTCCGAGCGGGACCGCTCGAATCCGCGGCTCGCCGAGATGGCCGACCAGCTGCCGTGGTAAGCGATGCCGGCCTCGGGCGGGGGGTGCCCCGAGGACAGTAGAGGCAGTGTTGGCCTCGGGGTGCCCCCCGCCCGTGGCCAGAGCTACATCGCGAGCGCCAGCTGCTGCCAGCCCCGCTCCCGGGCGTCGCGCAGGCGCCTGAAGTCCTCCAGGGCCTCGAGCGCGTGGCGCTCACACTCAACCTCACTACAGCGGGCGCGAGTGCGGAACTGGTGGATGTGACGGGCCTCGTGAGCGGCGAGCTTCACGAGCCATTCCTCCCAGTCCCTGAAGACGAAGAACGGGAAGCGGTTGCGCGGTCCGGTCTCGTTGGGCCCCTTGAAGTGGTAGTTGATCGGGCCGAGCGGCCACCGCTCTCTCCCGTTTCCGAGCCTCAGGGTGACCAGGTACTTGGCTCTCGGGGGCGCGTTGCTGATCTCCGGCACGCCCTTGTATGCGGCACCCCCGAGCGCCCCGCCCTTCACGTTCACGCACACCCGGCGCATGTCGACGCCGGCAGTCGCCAGCTCGACCAGCTCCTCTACCCGGTCATCTGGATAACGGCTCGTATTGCGGATCCACACGCTCACAAGCTTCGCCTAGCGACCGGCAGAACCTGCAGCCGGGGGAAGGACGACGGTGAAACGGCTTCCCTCGCCGGGCCGGCTCTCAACCCTGACCTGCACTCCCTGCGGCTCGGTCAGCATGCGCACCATGAAGAGACCCAGCCCGGCCCCTGCGTCGCCCTCTGCCCTCTTCCCGTGGCGGAACTCCTCGAAGACGTGGGGCAGGTCATCCGCCTCGATGCCGGCGCCACGGTCTATCACCGAGACCTCGATCGACGAGCCCCGTTGAAGCGCAGCGATCCTGACCGGAGATCCCGCCGGCGAGAACTTGACGGCATTGGAAACGAGGTTCATCAGCACCTGGTGTAGGCGCTCGGGGTCAACGAGCACATCGCCAAGGCGCTCCGGCAAGTCGATCTCGATCCTCACCCCCTCTGGTTGGCTTGCGGCGACCTCCGCGAGGATCGGCTCAACGCTCACGGCGCGTGGGTCGATGCGCAAGGGCCTGCCGGTCTTCAGGTTCGTGTAGTCCACGAACTGGTTCACCAGGTGTCGGAGCCGGATCGCCTGGCGGTGCATGCCGGCATGCACCTCGGCGTGACGGTCCGACGTCAATTCGCCGCGCGAGGAGACGTCGAGCAACCCCAGCAGCACCGCGAGCGGGGTCTGCATCTCGTGCGAGGCGCCGGCGATCACCTCCTCGCGCGCCCGCGCCGCTGCACGCTCGCTCTCGAGCAATCGGGCGTTGAGATCGGCGCGCTCGCGATGCGCGTCACCGAGACGGAGGGCGTTCTCGATCCGGCCCCGCCGCTCGCGCGCGAACACGACGAACAAGGCGGCGAGCGGCAGGACGAGCAGAAAGTTGTAGTGCTCCTCCGTCGATGCCAGGGCCGCCAGCAATCCCACCGGTGAGAGCAGGATGTCGACGAGATAGATCCAGCCGAACACGCTCAGCTGAGCAGGTGGGGGAACTCCCTGGCCAAGCCACTCGCGCGTGGTCGAAGCGGCGAAGTCGACGGCGATCTGAGCTGCGAGCGCACCGACGTACAGCGGCCAGTCCGACATCGCGGGGTCATCGTCCCCCCCGAGCGAGAGGACCAGCGCCGGGCCCACCGCGTACCACGAGTCGCCGAACACCTTCACGGCGCGCGCCGGATGCCGGGAACGGGTCAGGTAGTCCGGCAGGTCACCTATCAGGAAGCCCGCGAGCACGATCAGCGGCACTGTGCGTGCCGGCATCGCAAACAGCATGGGCACCAAAACGAGCTGGGTCGGCGATGTATAGCCGGCCCCGGCGTCGAACTGGATGCGCGTGGTGATCGCGTAAGCCAGGGCGTACGTTGCCGCCAGCGGAAGGTCGAAGGAGCGGTCGGCCGGAAGCAGCACCGCCATCGCGACCGCGGCGACAAGGAATGCTGAGCCGACCAGCAGCTCGGCTGCGGTTTCGCGGCTGCCGGGACGCGCGGACTCGGACAGCAGTCCGATTCGGACCAGCCTCTCATCCGCCTCGCTGAGATCGAGGTCGACGCCGACCGGCGCGGCGGGAGTGTGATCAGTTTCGCTCACAAGTCTCCGAGGCGATGCTCTACTTCTACTGGAAACTCGGGGAAAGGAAGGAGCCGTGACAGGTGGCTCCCGCAGAGCTCGCATAGGCCTCACCGTCGCCGTCCTGAGTCTGGTCGTGGTCGGCTACACCGCTTCCGCGGCACACGGTGGCGTCCTGGTCTCGACCGCGGTGAGCTGTGACACCTATCGCTTCGAGCAGCCATTCCTCCGCTGGGCCGATCCGGCGCAATACGTGCTCACTCCGAACGGCGGCTTTGAGCGTGTGGCGCGCGCTTGGACTCTGACCGGCGGAGCACGGGTCGTCGCCGGCAACGAGTCATATCGAGTCCACAGCCCTCAGGACTCCCTCTCGCTGTCGCTGCCGCATGGATCCTCCGCCACCACCAGCGCGATGTGCGTAGGGATCGAGCACCCAACGCTCAGGCTGTTCGCGAGCAACAGGGGCACGATCACGTCGAAGCTCTCGGTCGAGGTCCTGTTCGAGGATGCAACCGGAGCCATGCGCACGCTCCCGATCGGCTTGCTTGCTGCAACCTCAGCGTGGACGCCGACGATCCCGCTGCCTGTCATCGCCAACCTGCTGCCGCTCCTTCCGGGTGACCACACGGCCGTCGCGTTCCGCTTCACCCCGCGGGACGCAGCCGGTAAGTGGCGGATCGATGACGTCTACGTCGATCCATACAGAAGCCGCTAGCTCTAGCCCCTTTCCCGCGGCCTCCGTGCTCGTGGGAATAGGGTTCCGTGAGGGGGAGCACGAACATCGGCGCCGGCGCGACATGAGCAGGACAGAAAAGCTCCGGCAGGAGTTGATCGAGAGCATCGCGCACGACATGCAGACTCCGCTCGCGACCCTGCAGGGCATGGCACTAACGCTCACGCGCGGGGAACCGCTCCCAGGGGAGCGACAGCGAGAGCTGCATCAGGCCATGCTGCGCCAGACAACCAGGCTGCAACACCTGGTCGCTCAATTCCTCGACTACACGCGGATCGAAGCTGGGCAAACCTTGAGCTTCAACGTTGCTCCGACCGATGTGGCAGAGCGGGTGTCCTCGATCGCCGGCACCTTCGGCCATGGCAACCCCGTCGATGTCGACGTGCCCCCGGACCTCCCTCCCGCTTTCGTGGACGGGGACCGGCTGGCGCAGGTCCTCGCGAACCTGATCTCGAACGCAGTCAAGTTCTCACCACCTGGATCCACGATCCTGGTCAGCGCATGCGACACGGGCGACGAGCTCGAGCTGGTGGTCACCGACCACGGCTGCGGGATGAACGAGACAGAGCTCTCCCGCGCCTTCGAGAAGTTCTATCGCGGCAGCTCGGCTCCTAAGGCAACAGGCACTGGCCTCGGTCTCTACATCAGCCGCGAGATAGTGGAGGGGCAGGGTGGGAGCATCACCGCGGCGAGCCGGCCCGGCGAGGGTTGTCGCGTCACGGTACGCCTGCCGAAGACACCAGAACCCGGAGGAACCCGATGAACGTCCTGATCGTCGATGACGAGCCAGACATTCGCTTGATGATGCGAAACCTGCTCGGGGGCGAGGGCTGGGACACGGAAGAGGCGGCATCAGGGAAAGACGCACTGAGGATGATGGACTCGTTCTCGTCGTTCGACGCGATCGTCCTCGACTACAAGATGCCCGGCCTGACCGGGATCGAGCTCGCTCGTAACCTACGCGAGGAGGGCCTCGCCCCGCGGATCATCATCTGCTCCGCGTATCTGAACCCAGAGATCGAGGAAGAAGCGAGGCAGCTCGGCGTGCCGACGATCGCCAAGACCGACCTCGATCGCCTGGTGGGCATGATCCGCGAGTCGGCCCGCTCGTAGCGCGTAGGCCCCATCGAGGGGCTCTGCCTATGCAATGCTTAGGCAGATGCCACGGTCGAAGGACACCCTGACGCTCGGCGACGCCGCCCGTGAGATCGGGGTCAGCGTCGACACTTTGCGGCGCTGGGACCGCGCCGGCAAGCTTCGGACCGTGCGGGACGAGCGCGGCCGGCGCCGCGTCTCGCGCGCCGAGATCAACCGGGTAGCGCCCAAGCCACGGCGCCACCGGACCGGGGGGACGCTGTCGGCCCGCAACCGGTTCCCCGGGGTGGTCAAATCGGTCGAGGGGGACGGCGTGCTCGCGCTGGTGGAGATCCGGGCGGGGCCGTTCCTCGTCACGGCGGCGATCACTCGCGATTCTGTGGAGGAGCTCGGTCTCGCCGAGGGTGTCGAGGCGACTGCCACGGTCAAGGCCACCTCGGTCATGATCGAGCGGGGGTCGTGAAGCGCGTCCTCGGGCTGCTCGCGCTCGGTGCTGCGCTTTGGTGCGCCGGATGCGGGGACGACACCGGCAGCTCCCACCCCACGCTCACCGTCTCCGCTGCCGCCTCACTGAAGAAGGCATTAGAGAGCTACGCGAGCGACTTTGCCTCCGCAGATGTGCGCTACAGCTTCGCTGGCTCGGACGAGCTCGCGGCGCAGATCCGCCAGGGCGCGAAGCCCGACGTGTTCGCGGCCGCCAACACGAAGCTGCCGGACCAGCTGCACGACGAGGGTCTCGTCGACGAGCCCGACGTCTTCGCCACCAACCGGCTCGTCCTGGCAGTGCCCGAGGGATCGTCGAAGGTTTCCTCGCTCCCCGACCTCGAGAAGCCTGGTGTGAAGCTCGTGGTCGGATCGGATTCAGTCCCGATCGGCTCCTACACACGTGAAGTGCTCGGCCGGCTTGGGCCGGACGCTGAAGAGAAGATCCTCGCCAACGTGCGCTCGAACGAGCCCGACGTCGCCGGCGTCATCGGCAAGCTGACGCAGGGCGCCGCGGACGCCGGCTTCGTGTACGTGACCGACGTGGCCGCGGCGGGCGCAAAGCTGCGGGCAATCGAGCTGCCGGCGCAGTTGCAGCCGCGGGTCGAGTACGGCATCGCGGTCGTCAATGGGACCAATTCCAAGGAAGAGGCGGAGGCCTTCGTCGGCGGCCTCTTGCGCGGGCGCGGGCGAGACGCGCTGAAGGACGCCGGTTTCGAGCTGCCCTGACGATGAGCGCCGCTCGGCTCTTCCCCCTCCTGCTCGTGACGTCGCTCGCGGCGGCGCTCTGCTTTCTCACGTTTCCCATCGTGGCGATCTTCGCCGACGTGCCACCGGGGGAGCTCGTCTCGAGCCTGGGAGAGGAAGGAACGCTCGAGGCGTTGCGCGTCAGTTTGGAGGCGACAGGCCTCGCGCTGGCGGTGATCCTGGCGGTCGGCACGCCAGCGGCATGGCTGCTCGCGACGCGCTCCTTCCCGGGCAAGGCCGTCGCTGTGACGCTGGTGGAGCTGCCGCTCGTGCTGCCGCCGGCCGCGGCCGGGATCGGCTTGCTGGCCGCGATCGGCCCTGGAGGACTGCTCGGACCAGCGCTGGAGGACGCGGGCATCGAGCTCGTGTTCCAGACAGCGGGCGTGGTGGTGGCACTGGTCTTCGTCGCGAGCCCCTTCTACGTGCGCCAGGCGCAGGCTGCCTTCGAGTCGATCGACCCGGCGCTGCTCGAGGCATCGCGAACACTTGGCGCCAGCGAGGCGCGGACCTTTCTGCGGGTTGCGATCCCGGCGGCGCTTCCATCGCTCGCAGCAGGCGCGGCGCTGTCATGGGGACGAGCGCTCGGGGAGTTCGGCGCGACGCTGGTCTTCGCCGGCAGCCTGCGCGGCGTGACACAGACGGCGCCACTGGCGATCTTCGAGCGCTTCTCGACCGACTTCTCCGGTGCGCTTGCGCTCTCGGCCGTGCTGGTCGCGCTCAGCGCCGCGATCCTGCTCGGCGTCAAGCTCGTCGCGAACGTGGGAGTGCGCGGTGCAGCTCGAGTTTGAGCTCGAGCGCACGGTCGGTGAGATCGAGCTGGCGATCGCGCTGGCCGTCGCGGGCGGCGAGACGGTCGCGCTCGCCGGACCCTCGGGCGCCGGGAAGACCACCGTCCTGCGCCTGATCGCCGGGCTCGCGCGACCGGATCGTGGCCGGGTCCAGTGCGGCGGCGACGTGTGGGTCGACACCGCGCGTGGCGTGTCGCTGGCGCCGGAGCGTCGCAGCTGCGGCTACGTCTTCCAGGAGTACGCGCTCTTCCCGAACCTGCGCGCCTGGGAGAACGTGGGTTACGGCATGAGCGGAGTGCCAAGGCGCCAACGCCGGGAACGCGCTCACGAGTTGCTCGCCCGCCTCGAGTTGGCATCGCTTGCCGAGGCTCGCCCCGCGACGCTCTCCGGCGGGGAGCGCCAGCGGGTCGCTCTCGCTCGTGCGCTCGCCCGCGAGCCGAAGGTGCTGCTGCTCGACGAACCGCTGTCGGCTCTCGACAGCCGCACGCGCGCCAGCGCGAGCCGCGAGCTCGCAGCTGTGCTCGGCGCGGCGGACATCCCGGCACTGCTCGTCACGCACGACTTCGAGGAGGCCTCGCTGCTCGCCGACCGTGTCGCGGTGATCGACCGGGGACGGATCGTGCAGTCGGGGCCCGCGGTGGAGCTTGCCGCCGCCCCCGCCTCGGCCTTCGTGGCCGACTTCACCGGGGCGTCCGTCCTCTACGGCGACGCCTCGACCGGGCCGGACGGCCTCACCACCGTCGCACTCGACGGCGGCGGCACGCTCACGAGCACGGATACCGCCTCGGGCCGGGTCGCCGCGAGCGTCTTCCCGTGGGACGTCGCACTCGAGCCGCCCCGAACCGATCACCTTGGTTCCGCTCAAAACCGGGTCGAGGCCGCCGTTACGTCGGTGACCCGGATCGGGAACCGAGTTCGAGTCGGGCTCGAAACACCTCAGCCGCTCGTGTGCGAGGTGACCGAACCGGCTGTGCGAGACCTCGCGCTCGAGCGCGGCGCGAGGGTGGCGGCGACCTGGAAGGCGACTGCGACTCGCCTGACTCCCGTTTGAGGAGCAGTCCCCGTTAGATGACTGATTCCAAACCCCCTGCACCCGCGACGGATTCGGAATCAATCATCTAGAAGTGGAACACGCCCTCCTCGAGATAGGTCTGCTCGTCCCCATCACCGCAGGCCGGGGCACATGCCGGGCCCCCGATCGTTCCATTCGGACCCGCGTCGAGCAGTTTCACCGAGAGCGCCGAAATCACCGCCCGCTTGCCTTCCTTGGCGAAGTTGGGGACGAACGTGTCCACTGTGGAGGAGACGCTGCACTTCGACCCGGCGTTGGGGTTCGCTGGTGTGGCGAGGCAGTTGACCGGCACCGAGAAGTCGGTGTCCTGCACGGTGCCCGATATCACTCCGCCGGGGTTGTTGGAGCGGTCGGTGATTCTCATCGCGACGCGCAGCACCACCGGCCCGACATAGTCCGAGTTGTCGCTCTGCTTGAGCACGTCGCTGGCGTCCACGTCGATTGCGATGTCCGCCTCGTCCGCCGGCGTCGACTCGTTGCCCACCGCGGTCCTGAACTTCGCAAAGCCGTTCTGCCTTCCTACTGCCGAGGTCGTGAGCTCGTCGGAGGTCTTGACCGGCGGATCGCAGGCCGGATCCCCGGAGCCCGGGCCGGGGGTCAGCTTCGGAGCCGCATGCGTGGTGTTCGGGCTCGTGCACTGGTCATAGGCGACCACGAGCGGAACTCGAAACGGCGTTCCCGTGGCGGGCTTCGGGTAGTCACGCGAGTTGACGAACGTGCACGTGACGGTCTCGCCGGCCTGGACGTCGATGGCCGACGGCGGGCTGCCGTCGTCGCAGCTCACGCGCGCGAGGTAGAAGCCCAGGCTCGCCGGGTTGGCCTCGCTCAGTGAGTAGGTATTGCCCGGTGTGAGATTGTCGAAGGTGTGAGTGTTCGACAGGCCTGGGTCCGAGTCGTCATCGAGTTGGAAGCTGGTCGGCGACAGGCCGCCGCCGGCGGTGAACGTGAAGTTCGCAGGGTCATCGGGCACCGCGTCCTTCACGAGGATGATCGTTCCCCGATTCGTGTTGCTGAACGTGCAGGTGACGGTCTCGCCGGGCGAGACGGCGATGTCGTTGAGCGAGCTGCCGTCGTCACATGTGGCCGAGCTCAGCACCCAGCCCGGCGGCGGCCCGTCCTCGGACACGGAGTAGCCGGAGCCCGGGGTCACGTTCGTGAAGGTGCGGGTGTCCGAGAGCGTGCCGTCACCGGGGTCGTCGTCGAGCGAGAAGCTGGTCGGCGACAGGCCGCCGCCGGCCGTGAAGGAGAAGTCCTGGGGGTCGTCGGGGACCGCGTCCTTGCGCACGACGATCGAACCGTTCTTGGTGTCAGTGAACGTGCAGGTGACGGTCTCGCCCGGCGAGACCGCGATGTCGTTGAGCGGGCTGCCGTCGTCACAGGTGGCCGAGGTGAGGGCCCAGCCCGGCGGCGGCCCGTCCTCGGAGACGGAGTAGCCGGAGCCCGGGGTCACGTTGGCGAAGGTGCGGGTGTCCGACAGGGTCGGGTCGGAGTCGTCGTCGAGCGAGAAGCTGGTCGGCGACAGGCCGCCTCCCGCCGTGAACGAGAAGTCCTGCGGGTCGTCGGGGATTGCGTTCTTCTTGATCACGATCGAGCCGTTCTTGGTGTCTGTGAACGTGCAGGTCACGGTCTCACCGGCGGAGACGGCGATGTCGTTGAGCGGGCTACCGTCGTCACATGTGGCCGAGATGAGGGCCCAGCCCGGCGGCGGCCCGTCCTCGGAGACGGAGTAGCCGGAGCCCGGGGTCACGTTCGTGAAGGTGCGGGTGTCAGACAGGGTCGGGTCGGAGTCGTCGTCGAGCGAGAAGCTGGTCGGCGACAGGCCGCCTCCCGCCGTGAACGAGAAGTCCTGCGGGTCGTCGGGGATCGCGTTCTTCTTGATCACGACGGTGCCGTTCTTGGCGTCGGTGAATGTGCAGGTGACGGTCTCGCCGGGCGAGACGGCGATGTCGTTGAGCGGGCTGCCGTCGTCACATGTGGCCGAGATCAGCACCCAGCCCGGCGGCGGGCCGTCCTCGGAGACGGAGTAGCCCGAGCCCGGGGTCACGTTGGCGAAGGTGCGGGTGTCAGACAGGGTCGGGTCGGAGTCGTCGTCGAGCGAGAAGCTGGTCGGCGACAGGCCGCCGCCGGCCGTGAACGAGAAGTCCTGCGGGTCGTCGGGGAGCGCGCTCTTCTTGATCACGATCGAGCCGTTCTTGGTGTCTGTGAAGGTGCAGGTGACGGTCTCGCCCGGCGAGACCGCGATGTCGTTGAGCGGGCTGCCGTCGTCACACGTGGCCGAGCTCAGCACCCAGCCCGCGGGCGGGCCGTTCTCGGACACCGAGTAGCCCGAGCCGGGCGTCACGTTCGTGAAGGTCCTGGTGTCCGACAGCGTCGGGTCGGAGTCGTCGTCGAGAGAGAAGCCGGTCGGCGACAGGCCCCCTCCGGCGGTGAAGGAGAAATCCTGGGGATCGTCGGGGACCGCGTTCTTCTTGATCACGATCGAGCCGTTCTTGGTATCGGTGAACGTGCAGGTGACGGTCTCGCCCGGCGAGACGGCGATGTCGGTTAGCGGGCTGCCGTCGTCACAGGTGGCCGAGGTGAGGGCCCAGCCCGGCGGCGGCCCGTCCTCGGAGACGGAGTAGCCGGAGCCCGGGGTCACGTTGGCGAAGGTGCGGGTGTCCGACAGGGTCGGGTCGGAGTCGTCGTCGAGCGAGAAGCTGGTCGGCGACAGGCCGCCTCCCGCCGTGAACGAGAAGTCCTGCGGGTCGTCGGGGATCGCGTTCTTCTTGATCACGACGGTGCCGGTCTTGGTGTCGGTGAAGGTGCAGGTGACGGTCTCACCGGGGTCAATCACGAACGTGGCCGTGTCGCCGCTGTCAGAGGAGTTGCTGGTCGGATCGACACAGGTGATGTCGGTCAGTGCCCATCCGGATGGCACGGATTCCGTGACGTCGTATGAACCCGGATCGACGCTGAAGGAGGCCGAGTTCGGCAGAGTGCCGTTCGCATCGTCATCGAGATCGAAGGAGCCGATCGGCGAGTCGCCGGTGAACGAGAAGTCTTGGGCATCATCGGGCACCGCGTCCTTCACCACCGTGACCGTGCCCTTTTTCGTGTTGGTGAACGTGCAGGTGACCGTCTCGCCCGGCGAGACGGCGATGTCGGTGAGCGGGCTGCCGTCGTCACAGGTGGCCGAGCTCAGCACCCAGCCCGGCGGCGGGCTGTCCTCGGAGACGGAGTAGCCCGAGCCGGGGGCAACGTTCGCGAAGGTGCGGGTGTCCGACACCGTCGGGTCGGAGTCGTCGTCGAGCGAGAAGCTGGTCGGCGACAGGCCGCCGCCGGCCGTGAACGAGAAGTCCTGCGGGTCATCGGGGATCGCGTTCTTCTTGATCACGATCGAGCCGTTCTTTGTGTCGGTGAACGTGCAGGTCACGGTCTCACCGGGGGCGACGTTGATGTTCGAGATCGGGCTGCCGTCGTCGCAGGTGGCCGAGCTCAGCACCCAGCCCGGCGGCGGACCGTCCTCCGAGACCGAGTAGCCCGAGCCGGGCGTCACGTTCGCGAAGGTCCTGGTGTTCGACAGCGTCGGGTCGGCGTCGTCGTCGAGCGAGAAGCCGGTCGGCGACAGGCCGCCGCCGGCGGTGAACGTGAAGTCCTGCGGGTCGTTGGGGACCGCGTCCTTGTGCACGACGATCGAGCCGTTCTTGGTATCGGTGAAGGTGCAGGTGACCGTCTCGCCGGGCGAGACCGCGATGTCGTTGAGCGGGCTGCCGTCGTCGCACGTGGCCGAGCTCAGCACCCAGCCCGGCGGCGGGCCGTCCTCGGACACGGAGTAGCCCGAGCCCGGGGTGACGTTGGCGAACGTCCTGGTGTTCGACAGCGTCGGGTTGGAGTCGTCGTCGAGCGAGAAGCTGGTGGGCGACAGGCCGCCTCCCGCCGTGAACGAGAAATCCTGCGGGTCGTTGGGAATCGCGTCCTTGCGCACGACGATCGAGCCGTTCTTGGTGTCGGTGAAGGTGCAGGTCACGGTCTCGCCGGACGAGACGTTGATGTTCGAGATCGGGCTGCCGTCGTCGCAGGTGGCGGACGTCAGCACCCAGCCCGCGGGCGGGCCGTTCTCGGACACCGAGTAGCCCGAGCCCGGGATCACGTTCGCGAACGTCCTGGTGTCCGACAGCGTGCCGTCACCGGGGTCGTCGTCGAGCGAGAAGCTGGTCGGCGACAGGCCCCCTCCCGCCGTGAACGAGAAGTCCTGGGGGTCGTCGGGGATCGCGTTCTTCTTGATCACGACGGTGCCGGTCTTGGTGTCCGTGAACGTGCAGGTCACCGTCTCACCGGGGGCGACGTTGATGTTCGAGAGCGGGCTGCCGTCGTCGCAGCTGGCGGAGGTGAGGGCCCAGCCCGGCGGCGGGCCGTTCTCGGACACCGAGTAGCCCGAGCCCGGGATCACGTTCGCGAACGTCCTGGTGTCCGACAGCGTGCCGTCACCGGGGTCGTCGTCGAGCGAGAAGCTGGTCGGCGACAGGCCGCCTCCCGCCGTGAACGAGAAGTCCTGGGGGTCGTCGGGGACGGCGTTCTTCTTGATTACGATCGAGCCGTTCTTGGTGTTGGTGAAGGTGCAGGTCACGGTCTCGCCGGGGGAGACGTTGATGTTCGAGAGCGGGCTGCCGTCGTCGCAGGTCGCGGAGGTCAACACCCACCCCGCGGGCGGGCCGTCCTCCGAAACCGAGTAGCCGGATCCCGGGGTGACGTTGCTGAAGGTCCTGGTGTCCGACAGCGTGCCGTCACCGGGGTCGTCGTCGAGCAAGAAGCCGGTCGGCGACAGGCCGCCTCCGGCGGTGAAGGAGAAATCCTCGGGATCGTCGGGGAGGGCGTTCTTCCTGATCACGACGCTGCCGTTCTTGGTGTCGGTGAACGTGCAGGTGACGGTCTCACCGGGGGCGACGTTGATGTTCGAGATGGGGCTGCCGTCGTCGCAGGTAGCGGAGGTCAGCACCCAGCCCGGCGGCGGGCCGTTCTCGGACACCGAATAGCCCGAGCCGGGGGTGACGTTGGCGAAGGTCCTGGTGTTCGACAGCGTCGGGTCGGAGTCGTCGTCGAGCGAGAAGCCGGTCGGCGACAGCCCGCCTCCCGCCGTGAACGAGAAGTCCTGCGGGTCGTTGGGGACCGCGTCCTTGCGCACGACGATCGAACCGAGCTTGGTGTTGGTGAACGTGCAGGTGACGGTCTCGCCGGGGGAGACGTTGATGTTCGAGAGCGGGCTGCCGTCGTCGCAGGTGGCCGAGGTGAGGGCCCAGCCGGCGGGCGGGCTGTTCTCCGAGACCGAGTACCCGGAGCCGGGCGTCACGTTCGCGAAGGTCTGCGTGTTCGACAGAGGCGGGTTCGCGTCGTCGTCGAGCTGGAAGCTGGTCGGCGACAGGCCGCCGCCCGCGGTGAACGAGAAGTTCTGGCCGTCGTCGGGGACCGCGTTCTTGCGCACGAGGATCGAACCGTTCTTGGTGTTGGTGAAGGTGCAGGTCACGGTCTCGCCAGCGGAGACGTTGATGTTCGAGATCGGGCTGCCGTCGTCGCAGGTGGCGGAGGTGAGCACCCAGCCCGAAGGTGGGCTGTTCTCGGACACCGAGTAGCCCGAGCCCGGGGTGACGTTGGCGAAGGTCCTGGTGTCAGACAGGGTCGGGTCGGAGTCGTCGTCGAGCGAGAAGCTGGTCGGCGACAGGCCGCCTCCCACGGTGAACGAGAAGTCCTGCGGGTCGTTGGGGATCGCGTCCTTGCGCACGACGATCGAACTGTTCTTGGTGTTGGTGAAGGTGCAGGTGACGGTCTCGCCAGGGGAGACGTTGATGTTCGAGAGCGGGCTGCCGTCGTCGCAGGTGGCGGAGGTCAGAACCCAGCCCGCGGGCGGGCCGCTCTCCGACACCGAGTACCCGGAGCCGGGCGTCACGTTCATGAAAGTCCTGGTGTTCGACAGCGTCGGGTCGGAGTCGTCGTCGAGCGAGAAGCTGGTCGGCGACAGGCCACCGCCGGCCGTGAACGAGAAGTCCTGCGGGTCGTTGGGGATCGCGTCCTTGCGCACGACGATCGAAGCGAGCTTGGTGTTGGTGAAGGTGCAGGTGACGGTCTCGCCAGGGGAGACGTTGATGTTCGAGAGCGGGCTGCCGTCGTCGCAGGTGGCCGAGGTGAGGGTCCAGCCCGAGGGTGGGCCGTTCTCCGAGACCGAGTAGCCGGAGCCAGGGGTCACGTTGGCGAAGGTGCGGGTGTTCGACAGCGTCGGATCGGAGTCGTCGTCGAGCGAGAAGCTGGTCGGCGACAGGCCGCCTCCCGCCGTGAACGAGAAGTCCTGCGGGTCGTCGGGAATCGCGTCCTTGCGAACGACGACCGTGCCGGTCTTGGTGTTGGTGAACGTGCAGGTGACGGTCTCGCCCGGGGAGACGTTGATATTGGAGATCGGGCTGCCGTCGTCGCAGCTGGCGGAGGTGAGGGCCCAGCCCGAGGGCGGGCCGTTTTCCGAGACCGAGTAGCCGGAGCCGGGGGTCACATCGGCGAAGGTCTTGGTGTCCGAGAGCGTGCCGTCGCCGGGATCGTCGTCGAGCGAGAAGCTGGTCGGCGTCAGGCCGCCTCCCGCCGTGAAGGAGAAGTCCTGCGGATCGTCGGGGATCCCGTTCTTCTTGATCACGATCGAGCCCGGAGCTTGTTCGTGTTCGGCAACCGCAACACCGACCGGACCCGAGACCGCCGGTTCTGTGGCGGGGCTCTTCGGAGTAAGGAGCCCGCCGAGGCCGACGTTGTACTGCGAGACGTCGTGCGAATTGAAATTAGGCGTGTACAGGCTCGTCCCGTCCGCGGTCATCGCCAAAACTTCCGGTCCGGCGCCCGCTGCCGCCGTGGCGGGGAGTTTCGGTGACAGCACGCCTCCGATGCCCACGTCGTACTGGGAGACGTTGTTGCTACCGAAGTTTGCGACGTAGACGCTCTCGCCGTCCGGGCTCGCAAGCGCGCCGACTGGAGTCGTGCCTGCGGTTACCGTGGCCGGTGTCTTAGGAGTGAGAACTCCGCCGGCGGCGACGTTGTATTGCGAAACGCTGCCGTCGTCGGTGTTCACGACATAGGCACTCGAACCGTCGGGGGTGACCGCCACTCCGGTCGGGGAGCTGCCGGTGGCCACGGTGGCCGGGACCTTTGGCGTTAGGACGCCGCCCGCGCCGACGTTGAACTGGGAGACGGTATTGGAGCTCTGGTTGGTCGCGTAAACGCTCGTGCCGTCCGCGCTTACCGACAAGAAGGTCGGCGCGGTGTCGGTAGCCACGCCGGCGGGGCTCTTCGGGTTCAGGAGACCTCCGGCGCCGACGTCGTACTGGGAGATCGTGTCGCCGGCCTGGTTGGCGACATAGACACTCGACCCATCAGGGGTGATGGCAATCCCAAGGGCCCCCGTCCCGGCGGCGATGGCCGGGGTGGACTTCGGCGTCAGCTGACCGCCCAGGCCGACGTCGTACTGGGAGACCGTCCCGCCACCGGAATTCGTGACATAGGCGCTGAGCCCGTCAGGGCTGATGGCAACCATGATCGGAAAGCTCCCTGCCGGCTCGGTGGCCGGCGAGAGCGGCGAGAGCACCCCGCCGACGTCCGTGTCGTACTGGCTGACCGAGGCGTCGTTGTCGTTGGTGACGTATACGAACCGCGCCCCCTGAGCGGCGGTCGGCGCAAGGGCTGCGAGAGCCACCAGCACACCGACGAGCCACAGCGCGATCCGGTTCAGCGGACGTGCCGTCGTCGGGCGTACTTTCGTGGCGGGACCGGAAACCGGCCGCGCAAAAGCGCCCTCGATGCTCACTCCCTGTACTCCCTCCCGCCCCATCAACCGGAGCCTGCGAACCCTGCTGACTACGCCATCCTCCCAAACTCCGGCGGCCCATGCCAGTCAGCCATGCGGTGATGGCCTGAGCTGCGCTACTCCTACTGGTTACAAATGTCCTCCAAACGGCTGACAACCGATCGGATGACTCCGCGCTTGCGCAGGCGTGAAGCCGCTGATACAACGGGTCACGTGGAGAAGAGCGGCAATTCGAGCACGAGCGTGCTCGTCGCCGACGATCATCCCGTCTTCCGCAGCGGCCTGGTCGACGCGATCGAGAAGACCGGACGCCTGAAGCTCGTCGGCCAGGCGGAGAGCGGCCGGCGGGCGCTCGAGCTGATCCGCGAGCTCGAGCCCGAGGTCGCCGTGATCGACCTGAAGATGCCCGAGCTCGACGGGATCCAGGTGATGCGTGCCGTGGCCGCCGATGGCCTCGACACCCGCATCCTGCTCCTGTCCGGGTATCTCCAGAGCACGGCCGTCTACAAAGCGATCGAAGCGGGAGCTCAGGGATATCTGTCAAAGGACTCGCACCCGGACGCGATCTGCGACGCGATCGTCGCCGTCGCAGGGGGCGAGACCGTTCTCAGCCCCGAGGTTCAGCGCAGCATCGGAGAGGAGATCCGGCTACGGGCGCCGGCCTCACCGGCCTCCCTCAGCGAGCGCGAGCGCGAGATCCTCGTGATGACGGCTGACGGGCACTCGGCATCGGACATTGGTGAGCGCCTCTTCTTGAGTCCCGCAACCGTCAAGACCCACCTGCAACGGATCTATCAGAAGCTCGGCGTGTCCGACCGCGCCTCCGCGGTTGCCGAGGCCATGCGCGCCGGCATCCTCGATTAGTGGTCTGTCCGGGAACGTTCGCCCGGAAACGACGCGGCTCCGGGGCCGACAGGCAAGGATCTCGCGCTACGCGCTCGCACGGCGCCTAACGGCGCCTAAGCCCCCGTACTGGTCAGTACGGGGGCGACTGAGGACGCTGCATGTCGGCCACGGAGACCGTCGTTTCCGGTGAAACGTTTTCGGGCAGGCCACTAGAGCCGGCCGCCGTCAGGTCTCGCTTCCCAGGGCAACCTCGGTTGCGACCGCGCGATCGGGGATCGTGAACCGGAAGACGCTCCCATCGCCCTTGGCTGACTCCACCCAGATGCGGCCGCCGTGGCGCTCGACGATCCGCTTGCAGATGGAGAGACCCATCCCGGTGCCCGAATAGACATCGCCTGGATGCAACCGCCGGAACAGCTCGAACACCCGCTTCGTGTGCTCGGGCTCGATGCCGATGCCGTTGTCGGAGACCGAGAACTGCCACCCCGTACCGTTGCGGGCCGCGCCGACGTGAATCCGCAGCGGCGATTCGTCGGCAAACTTCAACGCGTTCGAGAGCAGGTTCTGCAGGAGCTGGCGAAACTCTGCGGGGTGGGCTTCGATCGTCGGCATGGCGTCCGAGGTCACGACGGCCCCCTTCTCGTCGATGCTCTCTGCAAGCAGCTCCGTCGCCTCGTCGAGTGCCGTCTTGCAGTTCACCGAGGACCGCTCCATCGGCTCGCGCGAAACGCGCGAATACTCGAGCAGGTCGGCCATCAGCAGCCGCATCCGCTCCGTCCCATCGAGGATCGACGTGACGAACTGCTTGCCCCGCCCGTTGAGCTGGTCGCCGTATTCCTCAGCGAACGTGCGAGCGAGCCGAGACATGAGCCGGAGTGGCTCGCCGAGGTCGTGTGAGGCGTCGTAGGCGAACTGCTCTAGCTCGAGGTTGGAGCGCTCGAGCTCGGCTGTCTTGAACTCGAGCTCTCTGTGCATTTGTTCGAGCGCAGCGGCCGCCCGCCTGCGCTCCGTGACGTCCTGGACGGTTCCGCGCGCGAGCACCACTTCGCCGTCTTCGACAATCGCCTCCCGCCGCGCTTCGATCATGCGGACTTCGCCGTTGGGGCGCACAATCGAGCACTCGAACTCGATGGTGGCATCGTCCGACCCCGCTTCGTCGATCAGCTGCCTCACGCGATCGCGATCGCGACCGTGAATGCGCTCGAGGAAGCTCTCGTATGTCGGTTCGAACTGATCCGGTTGCAAACCAAAGATCTCGTAGAGGCCGTCAGACCAGGTCACCTTGCCGGTCCGAAGGTCACGCTCCCAGCTGCCCATCCGGCTGAGCCGCTGAGCGTGGGCCAGCATCCGTTCGCTTTCTTCGATCCTCTGTTTCGTCTCGAGCCATTGGGTGATGTCACGGGTCGCAGACTGAAATTCGACGATCTCACCGGATTCCGGATCGACGACGGGCGTGACAGTGCTCTGCAACCAGCCATAGGTCCCACCTTTGCGAAGCGCGCGGTAGGGCGGCGTCGTCTGAGGCTTCGGGTCCTCGAGCTGCTCCGCATGAAGCTCGGCGAGCTTGGCGGCGTCGTCGGGGTGGATGAGGTCGTAGGCCGAGCGGCCGACGAGCTCCTCGGGCTCCCACCCGCCCTCGTTGCGACAGGAGGGTGAGACGTAGCGGATGATCCCCCGCCGGTCGGTGACGGAAATGACGTCAGTCGACGTTTCCGCGAGCAGGCGATACAGCGCCTCCGCGTCGGCCGAGCCCTCCATGAAACGCCCCAACTCCCCCATCATCTCATTGGCCTTTGTGATCATTGACACCGAATCGCACGGGCCACTCTACCCAAGAGGCGGAGGATGAAGCATGCGGACCGGCACCTTCAGGGCGCGGGGTGGTGCTTGTCAACCGGGTAGTCATCTCTGACTACTAGACGAGGACCGGGGACCCTCGCTTGCGTGCGGATGCGCACAGTGAGGTGCGCAGGGCCAGCTACGGCGTGACGACGCCCTCGCGCAGGAACGTCGTCTCGTCGCCGGTGCCGCAGGTGGGCGGGCAGCCGGCCACGATCACGTTGCCGTCCGCCCCGGCGTCCTTCAGCTCGACGGACAGCAGCGAGAAGAGCGTCAGCTTGCCCTCCCTCGAGAAGTTAGGGACGAGGGTGTCCATGGTCGAGGAAACGCTGCAGACGGCGCCGTTGGGCCCACCGGTGGCGGTGCAGTCGAGCGGAATCGACGTGACGGCATCCTGGACGGTGGCGGGCACCCTCTGCGCTGACCCGTTCACCGTGTCGGTGATGCGGAGCGTCGTGGCGAGCAGGAGCTTGCCCGTGTAGTCGGTGGAATCGCTGCGCTTGCGAACGTCGGTGGCCGTGACGTTGACGCCGATGTCGGCCTCATCCGCTGCCGTCGAGGAGTTGCCGATGATCGCCGTCAGCTTGGCGAACCCGAAACCGGCGCCGGCCGTTCCCTGAGTGAGCTGGCCGGACGTCAGGACGGGCGGCGCGCAGGCTGGATCCCCGCTGCCGGGGCCCGGGCTCAGCTTCGGCGCGACGTGTGTCGTATTGGGCGACGTGCACTGGTTGTATGCGGGCACCAGCGGAACACGGTTCGGGGTGGCGGTCGCCACGCGCGGGTAGCTGGGCGCGATCGTCGCCACGTAGACGTCCTGGCATCCCTGAACGCCGGGTTCGGGCAGGCAGTCGGCGTCGGTGTCGTTGTTGGTCAACGCCTCTTCCGTATGGAGGAAGACGCGCGTGCCGTCGGTCGACGAGCCGAAGAAATCGGTGAAGAACGGACCATTGCCGCCCGTGAGTCCACCGGAGATGATGGTCGTCGCACCGCCGGAGCGCTCGTACACGTCTCCGAAACTGTCGCTGTCCACGCTCACGAGCGATTCGTCCGTGTGGAAGAAGACGCGGCTGCCGTCGCTCGAGACGCCGTCGAAGGAGGCCGGCTTCGCGCCGTTGCCGCCGTCGGGACCGGTCGAGAGCAGCGTGGTGACGCCGCCCGAGCGCACGTATACGTCCGTCTGGCTGTCGGTGTCCTCGGCGACGAGCGGCTCGGTCGTCTCGAAGTAGATCCGCGCGCCGTCCGGCGTGATGCCTTCTGACGTCGCGACGAACGTGCCGGGCCCTGTGGCGGGCCCGGTGGAAACCAGGTTCGTCGTCGCCGACGCACGCTCGTATACGTCGGGCTGGGTGTCGCTGTCCGCCGCCACGAGCTGCTCGTTGGTCTCGAAGACGACACGCGAGCCGTCGTCGGACACGAGGTGGAGGAGGGCGTCGAATGCGCCGTTGCCGTTGATTGCGCCGGCCGAAACGAGCGTGGTGGTGGTGCCGGTGCGCTGATAGACGTCGAAGCTCGAGTCGGTGTCGCCGGACACCAGCCGGCCCTTGGTGTGGAAGAAGACGCTGGCCGCAGTGGTCGAAGCTCCGGCGAAGAAGGCGTCTGACGGGTTGAGGTTGGTCGAGCCCGTCGAGATGAGCGTGGTCACGCCGCCGGTGCGCTGGTAGATGTCGAGCAGGGCGTCCGTGTCGGCGCTGATGAGCTGCTCGCGGGTATCGAACAGGACAGTCAAACCGTCGGATGACGAATCGACGAAGTTGGCGCTGAAGGCCCCGTTGCCATTGATGGCGCCGGCCGAGACACGCGTCGTCGTGCCGCCGCTGCGGTCGTACACGTCCGTCTGACTGTCCGTGTCACCGACTGCCAACACCTCGGTGGTCTCGAAGAAGATGTGGGTACCGTCGTCCGAGGAGCCGCGGAACACTGCCGGAACCGCGGCGTTGCCGCCGGTGGAGACAAGGCTCGTCGTCCCGCTCGAGCGCTCGTAAACGTCCACCTGGCTGTCGGTGTCGCCGACCACAAGCGACTCGGCTGTCTCGAAGAAGACGCGGCCGCCATTGGTCGAGCTGCCCTTGAAGAAGGCCGAGATCGCACCGTTGCCGCCGTTCGGGCCCGTCGAGAGCAGCGTCGTCACGCCGCCACTGTCTCGCTGATAGATGTCGATCTCTGTGTCCGTGTCGGTCGCGACGAGTGACTCCTCGGTTTCGAAGAACGCAATCGTTCCGTTCGCTGAGGCGCTCCGGAACTGCGCATCGAAGGCCCCATTGCCTCCACTCGCGCCGAGCGAAATACGATCTACGAGGCTGTGGCTGGCGCTCGCGTTGGCCGCGAGCGCCGCCACGATCCCACACAGGATGACGGCCAGCGGGAGCCACCAGTGTGTGCGGGGCTTGTTGTTCTCCCCCCTCATCGGCAAAGCGTTTATGTCGCGCATAGAACCGTCCCTGTGTCGTCGTATTCGTCGCCAGTAACCGTCGTGTCGGGATCGACCTCCACGAGCACGTCAACGTAAGCGCCGCCCGCCGGCGCCGGCGAGTTCCATGTCGGCCAGGTCAGGACCGTGGGCGCGAACGGGTCTCCGTAGTACTCGTCGTTGACCAGGTAGTCAGACCCGATGATCTCGTTGCCGGCCGTGTCTTTCAGCCGGGCGGTCACCTTCACCAGTCCCGGGTGCGGGATCGTGACCTGCGGGTTGATCGAGACCCAGCGGGTGTGGCAATCGGAGAAGACCTCCATGCCGACGCGGTCGAGCTCGCGGTTGCGGGTGCCGCGGTTGCGGGTGCCGCGGTTGCGCGTGCCGCGGTTGCGCGTGCCCTGCAGCGGATCAACCTGCTCCGTCACGTCTAGCGTCACAGTTGCCTGAGAGGTCGCGCCGCCCGGGCTCTGGGTGGCGGTGTAGGTGAAGTCGTCGGGCCCGATGTAGCCGGGTTCGGGAATGTATGTGAAGCTGCCGTCCGAGTTGATGAAGACGCTGCCGTGCAACGGGTTTGCGTCGTTGGTCTCCTGCGACGCCGAGACGGTGGCGTTCGAGGGGTAGACATCGTTCTGGAGCAGGCCGGCTGGTGGCACGACGAGGGTTCCGTCAGCCGGTGTGCGGTAGAAGTCGGACACTGCTTGCAGGCTCGATGCGGGCTGGCGCACGGAGATGCAGGACGGGCGGCCGGAGTCGGAGGCCGGGCGGTAGTCCTCATCGCCGGAGTAGGTGACCTGGAAGCAGTAGCGACCGGCGGTGGCGGGGGTGAAGGGGTCGGAGGCGGTGCGAGAGGTATTGCTAGCACCGCCAAACAGGATCCCCAGGTTGCTCGGCGTAGTGCTCCCAACCGCGAGGTCGGGACGTGAATCCGCATTGAAGTCTCCGGTCGTGATCGACCGGGGGGTGCCCGCCGCGACGAAATTCGTCGGCGCTGAGAAGCTCGCTCCAGAGTTGCCGCCCAAGATCGAGACGTAGTCGGGGTCGACACCGACGTTCGTTACAGCGAGATCAGGATCGGTGTCGCCGGTGAACTCTCCAACCGCGATTGCGGTGGGACCGCCGTCGGCAGCGAAGTTCGTCGGCCCGGTGAAGGTGCCCCCACTGCTACCGACCAGGATGGACACGTTGTCGGGCGAACCGTCGTTGGCCACCGCCAAGTCGGGGTCGGAGTCGGCGTTGAAATCACCCGTTACAACTGCTTGCGGCCGGTCGCCCACTCCGATGGTGCTATCGCTCGTGAAGCTTCCTCCGGTGCTTCCGAGCAGAATTGAAACGTCGTCGGAGTCAACGTTCGCGACGGCCAAGTCGGGATCGGAGTCCCCGTTGAAATTCCCGACCGCAATCGATGAGGGTCCAGCACCGACGGCCAAGCTCGCCCCAACGGTAAAACTACTGCCAGTGCTCCCGAGTAGTATCGACACATTGTCGCTGAGATCGTTTGCGACCGCGAGATCAGGGTCGGAGTCACCGTTGAATTCGCCGGCAACCACGGCATCCGGGCGGTCTCCGGCGGCGACATTGGTCGGGGCGCTGAAACCCTGTGCGAGATCCCCGAGCAATATCGAAACGTTGTCGGAGTTCGCGTTCGCGACTGCGAGATCCTGATCCGAATCGCCGTCGAAGTTTCCCACGGCAACGGATTGAGGATTGTCCCCTACGGCGTAGCTGTCGCCGGGGCTAAAACTTCCCCCTGAGCCTCCATTCGCGATTTGGACCTCATCCGCGTTGGGCAGCGCGTAGACGAGGTCCGGATCGGAGTTACCGTCATAGTCGACCGTCGTGACCGAGAGAGGCGCCGAGGCCGGTGTGAAGTTGGTTGGCCCCGAAAAGGTCACGTCTCCGTTGAGCGTTTTGGGGCTTCCAGCAAGAAGTGTGCCGCCGCTGCAGGTCGCGGGCGATGCGACGGGGCCGCACGAGAAGAAGTCGACGTTTCCGGTCGGGCTGCCGGCAGCGGAGGTGCCTGTCGCAACCGCACTCAGGCTGACAGATTGCCCGAGCGTGATCGACTGGCCCAGTGCAATCGATCCCGCGGAGGGAGATACCTCCAGCGCCGCTGGCGAGCTGAAGCTGAGGTTGCTGTACGCATCCCGCAGTGTCGTGTTCGAGTGGACCTTTATCACGCAGAGTTGGTCCGGGCAATCGGCGGCTGCGCCGTGAACGGTGCGATTGACGGTCACGTTGGTTGACGGAAGCTGACCTGAGGCGTTGGCGCTCGTCGTCGTGAGCGCGAAGCAGGTCGGCAAGTGACACTGGGAGATCTCGAGGCTGTCGTTGGGCTCGAAGCCGCTGCCGCTGACGCTCACCGTCTGCCCTGAGGGGTTCAGCCCGGAGCCGGGTGTGACGGTGATGTCTGCGTCGCCGCCGAGATGCCGCGCGACGGCGAAGTCGCCGAAGTTGCCGGCTCCCACAGACAGCACCTCACCGCCCGGCGCGAGTGCGATTCCGCCCGCGTCGATCACACTAGGCACGCTCACCATTCCGTTCGTTCCAAAGCTGCTGTCGAGGGTGCCGTCGTCGTTGTAGCGGGCCAAGCCCAAGTTGGCAGCGAACATCGGTGGGTCGGTGTCAGGCTGGACACCTCCGCTGACGACCAGCTTCTGGTAACCGGGCGAAAGGCTTTGAACCTCCAGACCCGTCACGTCCGCTGCGCCCGGATTCTGAGTCACCAGCTTGCCGTCGCCGCTGAACGACGGGTCGGGCGTACCGTCGCCGCCGATCCGGGCGAGCGTGAACCCTCCCATCGGCTGCCAGTCCGGCTCGAGGTATGAGAATGCGTCAGTCGTGGTGACCTGCTGGCGGTTGTTGCCGTCGGGGTCGATCGTGAATGTGTCGGAGGCGTTGCTGATGATCAGCTTGCTGCCGTCAGGAGACCAGGCCGGCGCCATATCGCTGACCGTCGTATTGGGGACATGTGTCTGGCTCGAGCCATCGGCGTTCATCACGTAGATACCGGCGGGAGCGCGGGTCGAACGGAACGCGATCTTGTTCCCATCGGGGGACCACGACGGCGCTGTGTCGGCAGCACCGTTCGAGCTGCGGTTGGTTTGACTGCCGCCGCCGGAGCTCATGGTGTAGATCTCCGTGTTGCCGTCCCGTGAGGATTCGAAGGCGATGCTTGCGCCCTCTGACGACCATGAGGGACGGATGTCGTCGCCGGCGGCGGTCGTCAGCCGCGTGAGTGAGCCACCCGCTGTGTCCATCTTGTATACGTCGTAGCCACCGTTGCGACTCGACGCGAACCCAATGTTGGACCCGTCCGGCGAGAACGATGGTTGGATGTCGGCGAACTCCGAGCCGGCTCCGGTCGTGAGGTGCTGCAGGTTGTTGCCATCGTCGTGGACGCTGTAGATGTCGTAGTCGCCGTCGCGATTGCTGCCGAATACGACGCGCCGCACCGTGGAACTACCGGGATAGGCGTCGAAGCTCGGCCAGTCGTTGGTGCCCGCGCTCGTCGAGGTGACATTGAGCGGATTGGATCCGTCCGGATGCGACAACCAGATGTCGCGGTTGCCGTCGCGGTCGCTGGAGACGGCGACCCTGCCGTTGTTGTTCGCGTCGGACATGCCGCCGATGATCCAGCGACTGCCGTCGGACGTGATGCGAATGCCGCGCGCAAGCTTCCCGCCGAAATCCATCGTCAGCTTGCCGTCGCCGCTGAAGTTGGTGTCGAGGCTGCCATCCTCGCCGTGGACCGTCATCGCCAACCTGTTGCCGGTGTGGCCGACTACTCCGATTCCGAGCGATCCGACGTGGACGTCGTATGCGTGTTGCGGGAAGGTGCCGAAGTCAGTGTTGACGAAGCCCCCGGTGCCAAAGGAGAAATCAAGGCTGCCATCCGGGTTCAGGCGCATGACTCGCAGCGCGGCCGATCCCGTAGTCGCTGCCGTGATGCGCCCGCCCAACTCGACCTCCACCCCCATGACCTGGAAGGTGCCGACGTCCTGTTTGCCGTCGCCGCTGAACGTCGTGTCGAGCGTCCCGTTCGGGTTGTAGCGCGCCAACGCCGAATCGGTCGCGGAGCTGTGGCCGACGGCAACTATCTTGCCTGTTTCGGGCTCGAGGGCGAGATCGCGAAACGTTTCGCAGCCGCCGAAATCGGTCAGGACCTTGCCGCCGTTGCCGAACGACGGGTCGAGACTGCCGTCCCCGAGGTAACGCGCGAGCGCGAAGTCACAGCCAGGCCCCCCGTTGCCGCCAGCGATCACCTTTCCATCCGGTTGGACAAGGACACGGTCGGCCCCGCCGGAAGTGCTTCCGAAATCCGTGGTCACCACGGATCCGCCGTTCCAGCCCGGGTCCGCGCTGCCGGGCGACTGGGAGGGCGCCGCCGGCAGGGCCTGAGCGACGTTCAACCGCCCTCCGGATACCGTCTTACCGGCCAGCGCCGGCTTCGAGTCGACGTTGTTCATCAGCCTGCTCTTTACCGACGTCGCCGAGAGATCGAGCGCGCGCGACCACACGAGCGCAGCGGCGCCCGCCGCGAACCCGGTCGACGCGGAAGTGCCGCTCTGGTAGGCGACTTGGCCGCCCTTCCAGGTGCTGAGGACATTTACTCCCGGTGCTGCCAGGTCGACCGACTGCGAACCGTAGTTGGAGAAGCTCGCCAGTTTGTCTTGCTGGTCCGTGGCAGCGACACACAGGATGTTCGGCGACGGGTGGCTGCACGGATACTCGGTGTCGAACTCGTTGTCGTCGCCTGCGCCGTCGGGCCCGCCGTTGCCAGACGGAACCACGAACAGCGTTCCTGGCGACGCGTCCACGGCGTCCTTGACGATCTGGGCGCCCGCGGTCTGGCCGCTGATCGCGGCCGAGACCACCTTCATGCCGTTCTGGCCCGCGTAGGTAAACGCGTTGGCGATCGACGCCGCCGTGCACTGATCGCCGAGGATGTCGACGCTGCAGATCCGCAGCGGCGCGAGCTTCACACCCGGCGCGACTCCGGCGGTGGCCTGGCCTGAGCCGGTATCGGCGCCGATGATGCCGGCTATGTAGGTGCCGTGGCCGTTGGGGTCCGCCGGGTCATTGTCCACGTCGGCGAAGTCCCATCCTTGCCAGTCATCAACGAAGCCATTGAGGTCGTCGTCGACGGCGTTTGTCTCCTTGCCGCCACCGGTCTCGCCCGGGTTGTCCCATATGAGCTCGGCGAACTCGTTGTGCACAAGGTCGACGCCCGAGTCGGCGACGCCCACGACCACCTGCTGAGAGCCAAGACCTTGGTCCCAGGCCTCAGGGGCGTCGATGTCGGCGTCGGCAGTCCCCGCGACGCCGTTCGCTGTCTGCGCGAAGTTGTCCAGGCCCCACTGCTCCCCGAACTGCGCGTCGGCTGGATAGAAAGCCGACAGCCTAAAACGCAGGTTCGGCTCGGCGTAGTCGACGAAGGGGCTGCGCTCGTATGCGTGTGCGACCTTCTTCTCGTCGCGGGTGGTATCGATCCCAACGACCTCGGCGTTTGAAAGAAGCAGCTTCTGAACCACGTGCGCCCCACGGGTGCGATGAACCCTTGCGCGTGTTGTCGCCGACGTGCCGGGCTTGAAGCGCACGATGACCTGGCCCTCAATCTTCTTGGGGAGCGGGCCGCTGGACCCGGCAAGGGGCGCCGCCGCGGGGTCGAACGACGGCGGCGCCGCCGTCGCTTGCCGAGAAGTGCTGCGTGTATGGACGTTCCTTGCCGCGGTCGCCACGGGTGCAAGTACGAGAAAGGCGCCCAGCGCGATGGCGACGAACGCGATCAGCTTGATCCTGATCGGCGTCACGGCCCCCCTCCAAGGTCGCCGCTGCGAATCTCGGCCGCCACTGTAGCGTCGAACCCGTACGGATGCGGGAACGATTGTTGAGACGTGCCTTTGTCGGTGGGCGCCAAGTTCATTTCGGTGGTGCGAACCGTGCGCTGCTCTCTACGTGGCGCACAGGACCGTGGCGGTGTCCTCGTACTCGTCGCCCACCTCCGTGCTGTCCGGATCGACCTCGATCAGCACGTCGACGTAGGCGCCCCCCGCCGGCGCAGGTGAATTCCACGTCGGCCAAGTCAGGACCGTGGGCGCGAACGGGTCACCGTAGAACTCGTCGTTGACGAGGTAGTCAGACCCGATGATCTCGTTGCCGGCCGCGTCCTTCAGCCGGGCGGTCACCTTCACTACTCCCGGGTGCGGGATCGTGACCTGCGGGTTGATCGAGACCCAGCGGGTGTGGCAATCGGAGAAGACCTCCATGCCGACGCGGTCGAGCTCGCGGTTGCGGGTGCCGCGGTTGCGGGTGCCGCGGTTGCGCGTGCCGCGGTTGCGCGTGCCCTGCAGCGGATCAACCTGCTCCGTCACGTCTAGCGTCACAGTTGCCTGAGAGGTCGCGCCGCCCGGGCTCTGGGTGGCGGTGTAGGTGAAGTCGTCGGGCCCGATGTAGCCGGGTTCGGGAATGTATGTGAAGCTGCCGTCCGAGTTGATGAAGACGCTGCCGTGCAACGGGTTTGCGTCGTTGGTCTCCTGCGACGCCGAGACGGTGGCGTTCGAGGGGTAGACGTCGTTCTGGAGCAGGCCTGCAGGTGGCACGACGAGGGTTCCGTCAGCCGGTGTGCGGTAGAAGTCGGACACCGCTTGCAGGCTCGATGCGGGCTGGCGCACGGAGATGCACGACGGTCGTCCGGAGTCGGAGGCCGGGCGGTAGTCCTCGTCGCCGGAGTAGGTGACCTGGAAGCAGTAGCGGCCGGCTGATGCGGGCGTGAAGGGGTCGGAGGTGGCCGTGGCGGTGTTGCTTGCCGCCCCGAGCAGGATCGAGACGGCGTTGGGGAGGTCTTGCTGCCCAACCGCGAGGTCGGAGTCCGAGTCGCCGTTGAAGTCGCCGGTTGTCACCCAGAGGGGCCCGTTGCCGACGGGGATGTTCGCCCGTGGCGTGAAACTCGTGCCCGAGCCGCCGAGCAGAATGGAGACATCGTCGTCGCCGAAGTTAACGATCGCCAGGTCATCGTGCGAGTCGCCGTCGAAGTCATCCACCGCGACCCCGTTCGGTTGCTGTCCCGTCGCGAAGTCGGTCGGACCGGTGAAACTTCCTCCTGCACTCCCGAGCAGGATCGAGACGTTATCCGAGCTGATGTTCGCCGCTGCCAGGTCGGGGTCAGAATCGCCATTGAAATCCCCCACCGCGACCGATACGGGGCCTAACCCGACACCGAAGTCGTTGGGCCCAGTGAAGCTGCCCCCCGCACCGCCGAGCAGGATCGACACGTTGTTGGAGCTACTGTTCGCCACCGCGAGGTCGATGAACGAATCGGCGTCGAAATTGCCCACAGCGATGGATTGCGGTGCGCCTCCGGACGCGTAGTTGACGGGAGCCGTGAAGCTGCCTCCCGCCCCGCCCATCAGGATCGAAACGTTGTTCGAGCCGAGGTTGCCGACCGCGAGGTCGGGGTCTGAGTCGCCGTTGAACTCTCCAACCGCGACAGGACGCGGCTGACTACCAACCGCGAAGTCGGTCGGTCCGGTGAATGTCCCACCCGGACCCCCGAGCAGGATCGAGACGTTGTCCGAGTTGATGTTGGTTACCGCGAGATCCGGATCCGAATCCCCATTGAAGTCCCCCGACGCGACCCAGTCAGGTCCCGCGCCAGCCGAGTAGTTGGTCGGCGCAGTGAAGCCGCCGCCAGCGCTTCCGAGCAGGATGGATACGTTCTGCGAGCTAGCGTTGACGACCGCGAGATCGGAATCCGAGTCGCCGTTGAAGTCGGCGACTGCGATGGATCTGGCCGCCTGACCGGCGGGGAAGGTCGTCGGCCCCGTAAAGGCCCCGCTCGCAGCGAGCGGCTTGGGGTTGCCTGCAAGCGCCGTGCCACCGCTGCAAGTCGCGGGCGACGCGATCGGCCCGCACCAGAAGAAGTTCACGTCTCCAAGCGGGCTCCCTGCTCCTGACGTCCCGCCTGCAACAGCGTTGAGGGTGACGCTCTCCCCCAGCGTTATCGCCTGTCCCAGCGCAATGGAACCGGCCGAAGGCGATACCTCGAGCGTTGCAGGCGTAGTGAAGCTGATGCTGGAGGAAGCCTCCTGCTGCGTCGTGGTCGAACTGACCTTGACCAGGCACTGCCCATCGGGGCAATCGGCAGCGGCACCCTGGACGGTGTAATTGACGCTGACGTTGGTCGACGACAGCTGACCGGATGAGTTGCTGGTGGCGGTCGTGAGCACGGAGCAGGTGCTGTCCTTGCATTGCGAGATCTCGAGGCTGTCGTTCGGCTCGAATCCGCTTCCGCTCACGCTCACGGTCTGACCGTTCGGGTTCAGGCCGGAGCTTGGCGAGACGGCGATGTTCGGCTGACCACCCAGCAGGTGGCGTGCGACGGCGAAAAACCCTCCGCCGTTGTATCCGACCGACGTCACCTTGCCCGGGGTTACGACCCCTGCCATTCCGCCGACGTCATAAAACGAGGGAACGCGGACCTGTCCCCCCGTGCCGAAGCCGGTGTCGGTCGTACCGTCGTCGTTGTAGCGCGCGAGGGTGAGCTCCGCCGCCGAGAAGGGTGGAACGCTGTCGGCCTGGGAGCTGCCAACCGTGACGAGCTTGTGGCTTCCGGCAGAAAGGGTTTGGACACCCACCGAGCGAACGTCCGCAGCGCCGGCGCTCTGCGTCACGAGCTTGCCATCTCCGCTGAAGGTCGTGTCGAGCGTGCCGTTCGTCCCGATTCTTGCGAGCGCGAATCCGCCGAGCGGCTGCCAGTCCGGTTCTACGTGCGGGAATGCGTCGGTCGAGGTGATCTGCTGCCTGTTGTTGCCATCGACGTCGATCGTGAACGTGTCTGACGTGTTGCTGATCACCAGCTTGCTGCCGTCAGGGGACCAGGCAGGCGCCATGTCGCTGACGGTGGTGTTGGGAACGCGCGTCTGGTTCGAGCCGTTTGCGTCCATCGTGTAGATGCCTGCGGGCGAGCGCGTCGAGCGGAACGCGATCTTGGTCCCGTCCGGAGACCACGACGGGGCGGTGTCCGAGGCACTGTTGCTGCTGCGGTTGAGCTGCCCGGTGCCGTCGGCGTTCATCGTGTAGATCTCCGTGTTGCCGTCGCGCGATGACTCGAAGGCAATGCTCACGCCGTCGGGAGACCAGGTGGGACGGAAGTCGTCACCGGCCGCGGTCGTCAGGCGCAGGAGAGAGCCGCCGGACCCATCCATCTTGTACACGTCGTAGCCGCCACCCGCTCGAGTTGAGGCGAATGCGATCGACTGGCTGGAAACGGACGGGCCCCCGGCGGGGGAGAAGTCCGGGTGGATGTCAGCGAACTCCGAGCCTGCGCCCGTCGTCAGCTGCTGGAGACTGGAGCCAGTGCCGTCGGCATACATCGTGTAGATGTCGTAATCGCCGTCGCGGTTGCTGCCGAATGCAATGGTCCGCACACTCCCCGCCCCGGGGTAAGGGTCAAAGCTCGGCCAGTCGTTGTTGTCCGAGCTCGTCGCGGTCATGTTGAACGCCCCGGAGCCGTCCGCCCTGGATACCCATATGTCGCGGTTGCCGTCCCGGTCGCTGGCAACTGCGATCGATCCATTGTTGTTGCTGTCGGCCCGGCCGCCAACGACCCATGAGTTGCCGGCCTTCGCGATGGCTTGCCCGCCATCCGACGTGCCGCCGAACGAGAGCGTCAGCTTGCCGTCGCCACTGAAGCCCGTATCGAGATTGCCGTTCTGGTCGTAGACGGCCATGGCAAGGCGAGCCCCGCTCTGGCCGACCACGCCGAGACTGGTTCCGAGGGACGCGACGCCCCAAGCCGTGTCGTTGCCACCGAAGTCTGTCGTGACGACTCCGAAAGAGGGGTCGAGGCTGCCGTCAGCCAGCAGCCGCATCAGCTTGAAGTCGCCGCTTCCCCCTGTGAGGCCGACGGCCGTGATCCGGCCGGCGGAGTCGACCTCGATGTCCTGGACATGGAACGGGCCGGCGTTGCCGATCGCCTTGCCGTCGCCGTCGAATGACGGATCGAGGCTGCCGTTCGGCAGGTAGCGAACGATCGCGTCCTGCTCAGAGGCGCCCAGCACGCCGGCGGCAATGATCTTGCCGTCGGGAGCGACCTTCAATGCGTTGAGGTTGTCGCAAGTTGCGTTACCGCTCAGGTCGGTCGTGACCTTGCCGCCATTTCCAAATGACGGATCCAGGCTGCCGTCGCCGAGGTAGCGGGCGAGGCCGAAGTCACAGTTCGGAGTCACCAATCCCCCCGCGACCGTCTTGCCGTCTGTCTGGACGTCCACCGCATGGGGTACCTCGCCGAAAAACGGATCGAAGTCGGTGGTCACGATCGATCCGTTGTTCCAGCTCGGATCGGCGCTTCCGGGCGCCTGCGACTGTGACGGCGGCAAGGCCTTCGCGACGTTCAACCGCCCGCCTGTGACCGTCTTGCCGGACAGCGTGGCTTTCGAGTCCACGTTGCTCATGAGCCGGCTCTTGACCGCGGAGACCGTCTGTTCAATCGCGCGTGACCAGACCAGTGCCGCCGCCCCCGCCGCGAACCCGGTCGACGCGGAAGTGCCGCTCTGGTAGGCGACTTGGCCGCCCTTCCAGGTGCTGAGGACATTTACTCCCGGTGCTGCCAGGTCGACCGACTGCGAACCGTAGTTGGAGAAGCTCGCCAGTTTGTCTTGCTGGTCCGTGGCAGCGACACACAGGATGTTCGGCGACGGGTGGCTGCACGGATACTCGGTGTCGAACTCGTTGTCGTCGCCTGCGCCGTCGGGCCCGCCGTTGCCAGACGGAACCACGAACAGCGTTCCTGGCGACGCGTCCACGGCGTCCTTGACGATCTGGGCGCCCGCGGTCTGGCCGCTGATCGCGGCCGAGACCACCTTCATGCCGTTCTGGCCCGCGTAGGTAAACGCGTTGGCGATCGACGCCGCCGTGCACTGATCACCGAGGATGTCCACGCTGCAGATGCGCAGCGGCGCGAGCTTTACACCCGGCGCGACTCCGGCGGTGGCCTGGCCTGAGCCGGTATCGGCGCCGATGATGCCGGCTATGTAGGTGCCGTGGCCGTTGGGGTCGTTTGCGTCGTTGTCGGCATCCGCGAAGTCCCATCCGCGCCAGTCGTCGACGAAGCCATTGAGGTCGTCGTCAACGGCATTCGTCTCCCTGCCGCCGCCGCTTTCACCTGCGTTGCTCCACAACAGGCCGGTGAGCTCGGAGTGCGAGGTCTCGACCCCGGAGTCGGCCACCCCGACGACGACATTGGGGGAGCCAAAGTCCTCGTCCCATGCCTCAGGTGCATCGATGTCCGCGTCGTTCGCCCCGGCGACGCCGTTCGCGGTCTGCCCGATGTTGTCGAGCCCCCACTGCTCTCCGAACAGCGTGTCGCCCGGATAGGTCGATGACAGCCTGAAGCGCAGGTTCGGCTCCGCGTAGTCGACGAAGGGGCTGCGCTCGTATGCGGCCGCGACCTTCTTCTCATCGCGAGTCGGATCGATCGCCACCACTTCCGCGTTCGAGAGGAGGAGTTTCTGGACCACGTGCGCACCGCGCTTACGGTGCACCTTCGCGCGCGTTGCCGCCGACGTGCCCGGCATGAAGCGCACGATCACCTGGCCCTCGATCTTGCTCGGAAGCGGACCGTTGGAGCCGGCAAGCGGCGCCGTCGCGGGGTCGAGGAGCGACGGCGCCTTTGCCTGCTGTACGCGGGTGTTCTTCTTTGCGCCGACCGGCGGCGCAAGTACGAGGCACGCTGCAAGCGCAGCGACGATCAATGCGATGGCGCGGGCCCTGATGGACGGCACGGTCACTTCCCCCCGGGAGTTGAGGCTGCGAATCGTCGAGCCCACCCTAACGTCGTCTGTGATGGCCGTGGGCAAGATGAATCCATATGGACTCGATTTCCTCCGATCGGATGACATCCGATCGGATGACACTTGTCATCTGTGGGGGTTGCCGAGATCATTTTTCGTGCCATGTGGACTGTTTTCCGCCTAGGAGACGGACCTGGGAGGGCACGTCTTCCGTGCGGGCGGGCACACTAGGAAGCCGTGACCCAGTGCTCCAAATGCGGTGAGGTCGCCGAGGGGGCGCGCTTCTGTCCCTCGTGCGGCAACCCGCTCACGGAGGAAGCTCCCTCCCCATCACGCGAGCAGCGCAAGATCGTCTCGATCGTGTTCTGCGACCTGGCCGGCTCGACCGCGATGGGAGAGAAGCTCGATCCCGAGTCGCTACGCCGGGTGATGCTGCGCTACTACGCAGAGCTTCGCTTCGCGCTCGAGCGCCACGGCGGAACGGTCGAGAAGTTCATCGGCGACGCGGTGATGGCCGTCTTCGGTATTCCGGCCGTGCACGAGGACGACGCGCTGCGGGCGGTGCGCGCGGCGAGCGACATGATGGATGCACTTGCGCGTCTGAACGACGAGCTCGAGCAGCGCTGGGGTGTGCGGCTGCACACACGTACCGGCGTCAACACCGGCAAGGTCGTTGCCGGCGATCCAACCCGAGGTGAGGGCTTCGTCGTCGGAGACGCCGTGAACGTCGCCGCCCGCCTCGAGCAGCACGCGCCCACCGACGAGATCCTGCTCGGCGAGGACACCTACCACCTCGTTCGCGGCGACGTCGAGGTCGAGCCCGTCGAGCCGATGGAGCTGAAAGGCAAGTCCGAGCGCGTACCGGCCTTCAAGCTCGTGAGCGTCTCGAAGATCGGGATCAGCCGGCGGCTGGACTCGCCGATCGTCGGACGCGACCGCGAGCTCGCGCAGCTGGAGCGTGCCTTCGACAGCGCGGTCGACCATAACGACGGCCAGCTCGTGAGCGTCGTCGGACCGGCCGGAATGGGCAAGTCGCGCCTCATGCTCGAGTTTCTCTCGTCGGTGCGCGGCCGCGCGACGGTACTGCGGGGACGCTGCCTGTCCTACGGCGAGGGCATCACGTTCTGGCCGATCTCGGAGGTGGTCAAGGAGGCAGCCGGCATCAGTGACGACGACTCGCAGCAAGAGGCGCGCGACAAGATCGCCGCCCTCCTGCCTGAGGTCGCGGATCGCGACGCGATCGTGCAACCGGTCGCGGCGGCGATCGGTCTTTCTGACGCCACGTATCAGGCCGAGGAGATCTTTCTTGCGATCCGCAGGATGATCGAAGCGCTCGCAGCGGAACAGCCGCTCGTCGTCACGCTCGACGACGTCCATTGGGCTGAGGAGACGTTCCTCGACCTCGTGGAGTACCTGGCGGACACGATCCGAGACTCCCGAGTGCTGATGCTGTGCGTCGCCCGGCTCGAGCTGCGGGAGGTGCGCCCGTCGATCCTGCGACTGGCCGATCGCCGTGACGTGATCGTGCTGGAACCACTGGCCGCTGACCAGAGCGAGAGACTCGTCCGCAACCTGCTCGGCAGCGCCGACCTGCCGCAAGAGCTCGGCGACCGCATCACCGGAGCGGCGCAGGGAAATCCCCTGTTCGTCGAGGAGATGCTGAGGATGCTCGTGGACCAGGGCATGCTCAGCACGGAGAAGGGAACCTGGACCGTCGAGGGTGACCTCAGCAAGGTGGGGGTACCGCTGACGCTCGAGGCGCTGCTGACCGCCCGTCTCGAGGGATTGTCGAGCGGCGAGCGCACGGTCGTCGAGTGCGCGTCGGTGATCGGGGAGGAGTTCTGGCCGGCCGCGGTGGAACAGCTCGCGCCGGAAGCTGAGCAGGCCAGCGTGTTCGAGTGCCTGGGATCACTTGTCGACAAGGACCTCGTCACGCCCGGCGGGCAGAGCTTCGCCGGCGAGTCCGCCTACCGGTTCGGCCACATCATGATCCGCGACGTCGCCTACGGGAACCTTTTGAAGGAGTCGCGCTCGGAGTTGCACGAGGGTTTCGGTGACTGGCTCGAGCAGCGCGCGGGCGAGCGCGTGAACGAGTACGGGGAGATCCTCGGCTACCACTTCGAGCGTGCCTTCCGCACGCGTGAGGAGCTCGGTCCGATCGATGACGAGGGCAGAGCGCTGGCGAGCCGGGCGTTCGCCTACCTCTCGACCGCGGGAGGGGACGCCCACGGCCGCGGCGACATGCCGGCGGCGGTCAAGCTGCTCGAGCGCTCGATCGGATTGGCCGACGAGCGCGATCCCGGCCGGCTCGCGCTGATGCTCGGGCTCGGCCAGGCGCTCTTCCACGTCAACGAGGTCGAGCGTGCCCGCGACGTTTTCGACGAGACGGCCGGGGCGGCCGAGTCTTTCGGCGATCACGCTCTCGCCTTCCACGCGATGATCGAGCGGGCGGACATGGAGGCCTACATCGATCCCGACATCGGGCTCGACCAGCTGCGCGCGGTCGCCGAGGAGGCGATCCCGCTGTTCACGGAGCAGTCGGACGAAGCCGGGCTCGCGCGCAGCTGGCGCGCGCTGTCGGTCTACAACTCGGACGCGTGCCGCTGGGGCAAGGCCGGCGAGGCCCTGGAGCAGGCCCTCGAACACGCGGTGCGGGCCGGCGACCGCGAACTCTACCTGCAGATCATCGGCGGTCTTGCGATAGCGCTGTTCGTCGGTCCCACCGAGGTCGAGCGCGGGATCGCGCGGCTCGAGGAGGTGCTGGCAGAGGCAACCGGATCCCGCAACGGCGGAAGCGGGTTACGCGCCGGCCCGAGCGCAATCGCGCTGATCGAGGCCTGCGGCCTGGCGGGGCTGAAGGCGATGAGCGGCGACCTGGAGCAGGGTCGTGAGCTGTGCTCGCGCGGCAAGCGCACGCTGGCGGAGCTCGGACAGGATCGCCGCGTCGTGGGAATCGAGGTCGTTGCAGCGCGCATCGAGGTCATGGCCGGCGAGCCCGCCGCCGCGGAACACGAGTTCCGTTCCGCCTACGCGACGCTCGACGAGATCGGCGACAAGAACGTTCTGTCGACCGTGGCCGCCGAGCTGTCGGACGTCCTCTATGCGCAGGAACGCTACGACGAGGCGCTCGAGCTGTCCCGCCAGGGTGAGACGCTCGCCGCGCCGGAGGACGTCGAGTCGCAGATCCGCTGGCGAACCGCGCGCGCCAAGCTGCTCGCCCGCGACGGCGACAACGAGCTGGGTCTGCGCATCGCGCGCGAAGCGCTCGAGCACGCGGACGTGATCGAGTTTCCGAACCTGGAGGCTTCCGCGCAGCTTGCGCTCGCGGAGGTCCACCGCATCGCCGGCCGCGAGGCCGACGCCGCCGAGGCCACCGGGACCGCGCTTGCAATGTTCGAGGCCAAGGGCAACCGCCCCTCGGCGGCGATGGCGAGTGCGTCGCTCGCAGCGCTACGTAGCGCGTCCGCTACTGAGTGAGCAGGCCGTCGCGCAGGAGCTTCGTCACGTCCCACACAACACGGTCGCCGTCTGCTCGTACTCGTCGTCCGCCACGGTCGTGTCAGGATCGATCTCGACGAGCACGTCCACATAGGCGCCGCCTGAGGGCGCCGGCGTGTTCCAGGTCGGCCAGGCGAGTACCGTGGGCGCGAACGGGTCGCCGTAGAACTCGTCGTTGACCAGGAAGTCCGAGCTCGCGAGCCGGTCGCCGGCCGTGTCGCGCAGGGCGGCGGTGACCTTGACGTGACCGGGGTGGGGGATCGTCACCTGCGGATTGACCGACACCCAGCGCGAGCGACACGAGGAGAACACCTCCACCGAGACCTCGCCGAGCTCGCGGTTGCGGTGCCGCGGTTGCGGGTGCCGCGGCTCCGATCGGATGACATCCGATCGGATGACACTTGTCATCTGTGGGGGTTGCCGAGATCATTTTTCGTGCCATGTGGACTGTTTTCCGCCTAGGAGACGGACCTGGGAGGGCACGTCTTCCGTGCGGGCGGGCACACTAGGAAGCCGTGACCCAGTGCTCCAAATGCGGTGAGGTCGCCGAGGGGGCGCGCTTCTGTCCCTCGTGCGGCAACCCGCTCACGGAGGAAGCTCCCTCCCCATCACGCGAGCAGCGCAAGATCGTCTCGATCGTGTTCTGCGACCTGGCCGGCTCGACCGCGATGGGAGAGAAGCTCGATCCCGAGTCGCTACGCCGGGTGATGCTGCGCTACTACGCAGAGCTTCGCTTCGCGCTCGAGCGCCACGGCGGAACGGTCGAGAAGTTCATCGGCGACGCGGTGATGGCCGTCTTCGGTATTCCGGCCGTGCACGAGGACGACGCGCTGCGGGCGGTGCGCGCGGCGAGCGACATGATGGATGCACTTGCGCGTCTGAACGACGAGCTCGAGCAGCGCTGGGGTGTGCGGCTGCACACACGTACCGGCGTCAACACCGGCAAGGTCGTTGCCGGCGATCCAACCCGAGGTGAGGGCTTCGTCGTCGGAGACGCCGTGAACGTCGCCGCCCGCCTCGAGCAGCACGCGCCCACCGACGAGATCCTGCTCGGCGAGGACACCTACCACCTCGTTCGCGGCGACGTCGAGGTCGAGCCCGTCGAGCCGATGGAGCTGAAAGGCAAGTCCGAGCGCGTACCGGCCTTCAAGCTCGTGAGCGTCTCGAAGATCGGGATCAGCCGGCGGCTGGACTCGCCGATCGTCGGACGCGACCGCGAGCTCGCGCAGCTGGAGCGTGCCTTCGACAGCGCGGTCGACCATAACGACGGCCAGCTCGTGAGCGTCGTCGGACCGGCCGGAATGGGCAAGTCGCGCCTCATGCTCGAGTTTCTCTCGTCGGTGCGCGGCCGCGCGACGGTACTGCGGGGACGCTGCCTGTCCTACGGCGAGGGCATCACGTTCTGGCCGATCTCGGAGGTGGTCAAGGAGGCAGCCGGCATCAGTGACGACGACTCGCAGCAAGAGGCGCGCGACAAGATCGCCGCCCTCCTGCCTGAGGTCGCGGATCGCGACGCGATCGTGCAACCGGTCGCGGCGGCGATCGGTCTTTCTGACGCCACGTATCAGGCCGAGGAGATCTTTCTTGCGATCCGCAGGATGATCGAAGCGCTCGCAGCGGAACAGCCGCTCGTCGTCACGCTCGACGACGTCCATTGGGCTGAGGAGACGTTCCTCGACCTCGTGGAGTACCTGGCGGACACGATCCGAGACTCCCGAGTGCTGATGCTGTGCGTCGCCCGGCTCGAGCTGCGGGAGGTGCGCCCGTCGATCCTGCGACTGGCCGATCGCCGTGACGTGATCGTGCTGGAACCACTGGCCGCTGACCAGAGCGAGAGACTCGTCCGCAACCTGCTCGGCAGCGCCGACCTGCCGCAAGAGCTCGGCGACCGCATCACCGGAGCGGCGCAGGGAAATCCCCTGTTCGTCGAGGAGATGCTGAGGATGCTCGTGGACCAGGGCATGCTCAGCACGGAGAAGGGAACCTGGACCGTCGAGGGTGACCTCAGCAAGGTGGGGGTACCGCTGACGCTCGAGGCGCTGCTGACCGCCCGTCTCGAGGGATTGTCGAGCGGCGAGCGCACGGTCGTCGAGTGCGCGTCGGTGATCGGGGAGGAGTTCTGGCCGGCCGCGGTGGAACAGCTCGCGCCGGAAGCTGAGCAGGCCAGCGTGTTCGAGTGCCTGGGATCACTTGTCGACAAGGACCTCGTCACGCCCGGCGGGCAGAGCTTCGCCGGCGAGTCCGCCTACCGGTTCGGCCACATCATGATCCGCGACGTCGCCTACGGGAACCTTTTGAAGGAGTCGCGCTCGGAGTTGCACGAGGGTTTCGGTGACTGGCTCGAGCAGCGCGCGGGCGAGCGCGTGAACGAGTACGGGGAGATCCTCGGCTACCACTTCGAGCGTGCCTTCCGCACGCGTGAGGAGCTCGGTCCGATCGATGACGAGGGCAGAGCGCTGGCGAGCCGGGCGTTCGCCTACCTCTCGACCGCGGGAGGGGACGCCCACGGCCGCGGCGACATGCCGGCGGCGGTCAAGCTGCTCGAGCGCTCGATCGGATTGGCCGACGAGCGCGATCCCGGCCGGCTCGCGCTGATGCTCGGGCTCGGCCAGGCGCTCTTCCACGTCGGGGACGTGACAAGGGCCAGGGACGTCTTTGACGAGACCGCGACTGGCGCAGCCGGCCTCGGCGATCGCGCGCTCGAGTACAACGCGCTGCTGGAACGGGCCGATATGGAGGCTTACACGAGCCCGGAGAGTGGCCTGGACAAGCTGGGCGTCGTCGCCCGCGAGGCGATCCCGCTGTTCGAGCAGATCGAGGACGAGGTCGGGCTCGCACGGAGCTGGCGCGCGCTCGCGGTCTTCAACTCCGACTTCTGCCGCTGGGGGATGGCGACGGAGGCTTTCGAGCACGCGCTCGTGTACGCGGAACGCGCTCGCGACCGCGAGCTCCACCTCCAGGTCATGTGCGGTCTGGCGGGGGCCCTGTTCAACGGCCCCACGCCGGCTGAGGAGGGAATCCCGAGGCTGAAGCGCCTGCTGTCCGGCGAAGGATCCACGGACCGGGGAGAAGCGCCCGCTGTTCGCGCCGGCTCCAGTGCCCGCGCGCTCGTCGAGGCCGGCGGCCTGGCCGGCTTGATGGCGATGAGCGGCGACTTCGCCCAGGGTCGAGAGCTGTGCGCGCGGGCCAAGCGCACGCTCGCGGAGCTCGGCCAGGAGCGCCGCATCATCGGCATCGAGGTGGTCGCCGGACGGATGGAGATCATGGGCGGCGCCCACGAAGCTGCGGCCAGAGAGTTCCGTTCCGCCTACGCCAAGCTCGAGGAGTTCGGCGACAAGAACGTGCTCTCGACCGTGGCAGCGGAGCTGGCGGAAGTGCTCTACGCACAGGGCCGCTATGAGGAAGCGCTCGAGCTCTCGCAAGAGAGCGAGAGGCTGGCGGCCCCGGAGGACGTCGAGTCCCAGATCAGATGGAGGGCCACCCGCGCCAAGCTGATCGCGCGCGAGTCGAGTCGTGACGAGGCGGAGCGGATCGCGCGCGAGGCGCTCGCCCGCACGGATGGGATCGAGTTCCCTAACCTCGAGGCGACCGCGCTGCTCGCGTTGGCCGAGGTGCTGCGCCTGGCCGGTCGCGAGGGCGAAGCTGCCGAGCCGATCGCGGCGGCGGTCACCATCTTCGATGCTAAGGGAAACCAGCCCTCGGCCGCGATGGCGAGCCGCTTGCTCGAGCAGCTTCATCCGCCCGAGGGATCGAAGGCCCTTTAGCCCCCGGACTCGGCCACCGCTCGCAGCGCCTGCTCCTTGTCGCGGTAGATCCGCAGTCCCGCGGGCGTTCCCGTCCCCATCGTCCACACGTGTGCGACTTCCGAGTCGAGCTCGACCCCGCTGCCACGGCCGCGCGCGCGCTGGCGCAACACGACGATCATCTTGTCGCCCACCTCGACGAACTCCCGCGGCTCGAGGGTGAACTGATCGAACGCCTCCATCGTCGACTCGAACAGCTCCTTGATGCCGATCAGGCCGTGGTGGGTTTCGCGGTCGGGCCCGCTTTCGCGGTCACGCACCGTGATCTCGGGAGCCAGCCACCCCAGGATCGCGTCCACGCCCCCCTCGTTGAAGGCTTCGTATCCGCGGCGCAGACGCTCCTCGTCTTCCCGCGACAAGCCATCACCCCGAGACGAGCTGTGGCGCGGACTCGAGCGCCTCGGCGGCCGCGCGGCGACCGATCTCGACCATGTGGTCGAGCTGCGCCCAGTCGAGCAGGCCGATCCCGCCGGTCGCCGGTTCGATCAGCATGTCGGCGCCCTGCCGCGCGCGCTCGTTGGCCTCGACGCCGCCGATCCCGATCGACCGGGTGAGGGTCTCGTTCAGCCGCGGCAGAGGCTCCTCCCAGCCGACGATCGTGCGCCGGGTGCGCTCCTGCCATTGCCTGATGCGCGGTCGCCCGCGTCTCCTGCCCTGCCTCGCGCCGGGCGGAAGGAAGCGCGCGCTGACGTCGACCGCGATCACCGGCCCTTCGGCAGTCGCGGCCATGGGCTCGACCGGAAGGTTGTTCAGCACCCCCCCGTCCACCAGCAGGTAGCCCTTCTTGCGCGCGACGGGCGCGAAGATGCCGGGCAGGCACATGCTGGCGCCGACCGCCTCGTATATGAAGCCGCGCCGGTGCACCACGAGGTCGCCGCTGAGCAGGTCTGCGCTGACACAGAAGTAGTCGCGCGGCAGCTCCTCGATCGTTGACTGCTCTCCGAAGGTGCGCTCCAGCATCGCGCGCGCACGCTGACCGCGAACCAGCGACACGATCGGCAGCGTGTAGTCACCGAGCGGATTTCCAAGGACGAACTCCTCTTGGCAGTGCGCGCGCATCGCCTCGCAGTCGCGCTCCATGGCGAACATCGCCCCGATGTAGGCGCCCATGCTGCAGCCGGCGACGCGGTCGATCATGACGCCGGAGTCCACGAGCTCGGCGAGCACGCCGACGTGCGCGAAGCCGCGCGCGCCGCCGCCCGACAGAACCACGCCGACCGAGCGCCCGGCAAGCCGGCGGGCCAGGC
This sequence comes from uncultured Solirubrobacterales bacterium, assembly GCA_963716195.1. Taxonomy (GTDB): domain Bacteria; phylum Actinomycetota; class Thermoleophilia; order Solirubrobacterales; family JBBDJG01; genus JBBQNR01. Next base: position 3,308,672 of record OY970293.1, on the reverse strand, counting down.
GCTCCAAGCCGCGCTCGAAGCTTCCGCCGGCAGAGGCGAAATGAGTGGCACGGGGTTCGAGGGCGTCCACCCAGGCGGAGAGGGCGGCGCCGCGCACATCGCCTTCCACGAGCAGGTCGCATCCCCGCAGCTCGGCGGCACTGTCGGCGCCCGGAGGGCTCGCGCCCGCTCCGACGACGCCGATCACGCGGTCGGACTGGCGCAGGCAGAACTCGGTCCAGCTGTCGCCGCTTCCCGGCGCTCCGGCGACGAGCAGGACTCGATCGTTGTCACGCTCGGTCCTGTCCACGACGCCGCCGTGCTCGGACACATCGATGTGATCATCGCGACCGTCGAGCACAGCGACGGTGTGCCAGCGCGACATTGCCTTCCGCACCGCTTCACAGATGCGCTCGATCCCGACACCGGAGCCGAGGGGGACGAACGTGATGATCGAGGGCTGCGGGCTCACCGGTGGCGTGAGCGCCCTGCTCTCCTGAAGCTGGTGGCCGAGCTCACGGGTGAGCGCGAGCGCGAAGTCTGGCTCCGTGCTGAGCAGCTCGGTGAAGCTACTGCGATCGACGACCAGCAGCTCGCTGTCCCGCCGCGCACGCACCGAGGCGGACCGCGGGGTTCCGGTCAGCAGAGCCAGCTCGCCCACCGCCGCGCCCCGGCCGAGGACGCGAACGACCGCGCGCTCGGGATGCTCGACGACGATCTCCAGCCGGCCGGAGCGGACGATGAAGAGACTGTCCCCGGGTTCGCCCTGGCGAAACAGCCACTCACCCGCGGGCACCTGCAGCCAGCGTGAATGCTCGGCAATGAAGTCGCGGATCGATTCCGGCAGTCCGGCGAACACGGGTACCGCCGTGAGGAACTTGCTGCGAGCCGGATCGGTTTTCAGGACGTCCCCCATCCCGCCGTCCGTTTCAGCGCCGCGCCGGGGCCTGGCGGCGCAGGAGCAGCGCCGTGGCGGCGATGAAGAGCACCAGGAATCCGGCGAGGATGAGCAGGCCCTCCCCCAAGCTGACGTCGAAGAACGAGGTGCCAAAGCGGTCGGCCTGAGCGAACGCGGGATCCTCGGCTATGCGACCGTTCATGTCGGCAGAGGTCCCGATGCTCGCAAACGACCACTGGGCGAACACGATCCTGGACAGCCACTCGACCGGCTCGCTCATCTGCGCCACCGGAACGACTGCACCGGCGAAGAGAAGCTGCGGGATCAGCACCAGCGGGTTGAAGCTCATAGCCTGCGCCTCGCTGTCCACGGCGGCTGAGATCACCAGACCCATCGCGACCGCGACGAACCCGGTGAGGACCAGCAGGGCCGCGACCTCGAGATATGTGCCGGCCGATGCGTCAAGCGGCTGGATCACCGAGACGATCGCGAAGAAGGCGACCGCCTGAACCGCGACGAGCGCGAACAGAACCAGCACCTTGGACACCATGTACGCGCTCAGCCGCATCCCGATCGCCGACTCGCGCTCGAAGACGCTCCGCTCCTTGACGATCTCCCGCGCTGCGTCGATCGAGCCGAGCCATATGGTCACGATCGCCATCAGAAACAGGAGTTGTGCTGCGTCCGCCGGGCTCCCTCCCGGCCGGTCGAAGATGCCGGATTGGAACAAGAACGCGTTGGCGACGGCGAGCACCGGCACCTGCACCAGCAGCAGGAGCAGGTTCTTGCGGTCCCGCAGCAGCAGCTTGAGATAGCGGTCCGTGAGAAGGCGAGCCTGCGGCAGGAAAGCCCTACCCGCCTTGCGAGCCGGTGCGGGGGCCGGCGCAGCAGGGGCAGCGGCGGCGTCCGCGGGCACTTCGCCGCTCACGAGCCCCGCCTCGAAGTCGCGCCGCCACTCCGTCGCGGGCCTGTCGTCGAGCGACGTGTAGATGCCGTCGAAGTCATCGGTCCTGAAGAACGGGAGCGCCTCGTCCGGAGAGCCAAAGTAGGTGAGCTCCCCCCCGCGGCCCATGACGGCGACCTTGTCGCACAGTCTCAGGTTCTTTGTCGCGTGCGTGACGACCGCGACCGCGCGGGCCTGGTTCGAGAGCTCGCGCAGCAGCTCCATCATCTTCGTCTCGAGGCCGGGGTCGAGCCCGCTGGTCGGCTCGTCGAGGAACAGGAGGCTGGGCCGGCTGAGGAGTTCGGCCGCCACGCCGACGCGCTTGCGCTGTCCACCCGAGAGCGATCCGATCAATTTCGCTCGATGCTCACCGAGGTCGAGCTCGCCCAGCACGCGCTCGACTGTCGCGTCGACCTCGTCTTGCGATGTGTCGTCCGGCAGGCGTAGCCGCGCGGCGTAGGTGAGAGCCTCCGTCACTGTCAGATGAGAGTGGACGATCTCGTCCTGGGGCACGTAGCCAATGTCCGTCAGCCGCGAGACCAGCTGCTCACCGTTGATGGTCACGTCGCCGCCCGACGGCCGGGTGACGCCGGCCAGCGCCTTCAGCAGCGTGCTCTTGCCCGATCCGCTCTCACCGATCACGGCCACGAACTCGCCGGGCTGGATCGAGATCGACGTCGGGGCGAGGATCTGCTTGTCGCCGGCGAATACCGAGAGCTCCTTGGAATCGAGCCGCAACGCGCCGCGCTCGTCGCGCGCGACGAAGCTCTCGCCGTCGAAGACGAGCGCGAACGGCCCGATGCCGATCTCGCTACCGGCTCCGACCGTCGCGCGCTCGACGAGGCGGCCGTCGAGCCTCGTCCCGTTGCGCGAGCCGAGGTCGACCAGCTCGACGCGCCCGTCCCCCGCCGTTATCTCCGCATGGAAGCGCGAAACGTTCGGGTCAGCCAGAACCAAGTCGTTCGAGGCGTCGCGTCCGATCGACATGTGGGTGCCGTCGAAGCGAACGGTCCGCGTCTGGAACACCTCGAGCTCACGCGAGGCGATTCGCGTCTCCTCGCCGCCCACGAAACGCACCAGCTCCTCGTCGATCGAGAGCGTGTCCCCGCTCGCCAGCCGCCGTCGCTCGCCCTGAAGCAGCTCGCCGTTCAGCTCGGTGCCGTGGCGCGAGCCGAGGTCCTCAACCCAGAAGGCGCCGTCGTCCCCGGGCTCGACACGCGCGTGCTCGCGCGAGATGCGATCACCGCTGAGCGGCAGGTCGGTCTGGTCTCCGCGGCCCATCGTGATTCCCTGCTGCCCGATCTGCACCCTGCGGCCGCGGTGCAGGAGAAAGGCGCGCCCGGGACGTTCTTCTACTCGATCCGCAAGCGGTTCGGTCGTCGAATCTTCCCTCCGCCTTACCACGCCAGGAATCTATCCGGTCGGGGCACCGACACACAGCCAAACTCAACAGTTGGTATAAGCGGCTCATGGACGAAGATCCCGCTATCGGCGCGGAGATAGCGGGGTTCCGCCTGGACTCGCTGCTTGCTCGCGGCGGGATGGGAGCGGTGTATCGCGCGACCGAGCTGTCGCTCAGCCGCGCGGTGGCCCTGAAGCTGATCCTTCCCGAGTTCGCGGAGGACGTGCGCTTCCGAGCGCGCTTTCAGCGCGAGGCGAAGCTTGCCGCGCAGATCGACGATCCGCACGCGCTGCCGGTGTACCAGGCGGGGGAATGGAGCGGCCGCCTCTACATGGCCATGCGTTATGTCGAGGGCACCGACCTGGAGGCGCTGGTGGGAGCGGGTCCGGGACTACATCCTCGACACGCGGCGCAGGTACTCGGCCAGGTGGCGCAGGCGCTGGATGCTGCTCACGCGCAGGGCCTGGTTCACCGCGACGTCAAGCCGGCGAACGTGCTGCTGGAGCCGCGCGCCACCGGCGTGCATGCCTACCTGACCGACTTCGGCCTGTCGAAAGCCGTCACGTCGAAAAGCGGGGTGACAAAGACCGGGCTGTGGGTTGGGACGGTGGACTACGCGGCGCCTGAGCAGCTGCAGGCATCCGACACCGATGCCCGCACGGACGTGTATGCGCTCGGCTGTGTCCTCTTCCATGCACTCAGCGGTCGCCCGCCGTTCCAGCGCGAACGCGAGGTGTCGACGCTGATCGCGCACCTGTCCGAGCCTCCCCCCGCGCTCGCGAGTGTCCGCCCAGACCTGCCCGCCGCTGCGGAGCTTGACGCCGTGATCGCCCAGGCGCTCGCCAAGGACCGCGCCCAGCGCCACCAGTCGGCCGGCGAGCTCGCGGCAGCCATCGACGCAGCGGCTGCACACGCTCCGCCCGCCGACGAGCTCGAGCTGCCGTCCGCGGGCGAGGTCGGTCCTGACGTGGATCGGGCAGCGCCGACTGCCGGCTAGCGGCGTCCGTGCGCTACGACGCCGCGAGCAGCGACACGAGCAATAGCGCGATCACGTGAAAGCTCTGATCGCAGGCTATGTAGACGAAGTCGGTGTCAGACACGCGCGAGCGCTTCACGCCGTGGACGTACGCGCTCAGCAGTCGCCCGTCGTCCTGGACCAGGTGAGGCAGCAACACCAGTGCGGCGATTCCGAGCGTCGCTCCCACGCCGATCTCGCCGGCGAGCCAGATGAAGGCCGGCACGAATGCGAGGCCGTATGTTGCGATATGCGAGATGAGCGCGCGGCGCGCGACCGGGTCCGGGCCGAGGCCCCCCCGCTTGTGTTGCGCCTGCCAGTCCGTCTGGAGCAGAAAGTCGCCCGCGAGGTGGGAGACCACGAAGACCGCAAACACTTCGACCCAGTTCACCGGGCCGACCCTAACGATTAGTCTCCGGTAGAGGTGATGACGACAGTCGCGGAGCTTGCAGCCGGGGAGCGCGTCGGAGATCGCTACACGGTGGGCGAGCTGGTCGCGAGCGGCGGCATGGGCGCCGTGTACCGGGCTGCCGCGGACGGCGGCGGGGAGGTCGCTCTCAAGCACCTCGTTGACCCGACCCAGAGCGCCCGCTTCGAGATCGAGGCGCGGCTGTTGCGACGGCTCAGTCACCCCCGCGTCGTGCACGTCCTCGACCACTTCCAGGACGGTGAGGACAATTTCCTCGTCATGGAGCTGGTCGACGGCACCGACCTGGCGCAGCTGCTCAATCTGGAAGGCCAGCCCGGGTTGCCGCTCGAGCAGGTGCTCGGTTTTGCGGGGGAGGCATGCGAAGCGCTCCAGTACGTGCACGAGCAGGACATCGTGCACAGGGACGTGAAGCCGCAGAACCTGCTGCTCGGCAGCGAGGGGGTCGTGCTGGTCGACTTCGGGATCGCGCGCCGGTTCGACGGCGCAGACGCCGGTACACGCGCGATCGGCACACCGCAGTACATGGCCCCCGAGATGCTGGTGGGTGAGGTCCCCTCCCCTCGCTGCGACGTCTACGGTCTGGCCGCCACGATCTGGGCGCTTCTCACCGGTAAGCCGCCCGCATACCACGAGCGAAGCGGGCTGATCGATCGTGTCGCGGGCGCAACCCCCGAGCTGGAGGAAACTCTGCGGGAAGCGCTCGAGCTGCGGCCGGAACGCCGGCTTGCGTCGGCCGGCGCCCTGGCGCGCGCGCTCGGATCGCCGCTTGGCGTCTCCGCGGGCAAGTCGCTCGCGGTCAGCATCGCCGGCCCCGAGTCGCGGCAGGGTCTGATCGAGGCGATCGTGCGCACAGCTGCGGGGATGTTCGAAGCGGCAGCCGCCTCGATCGCGCTGCGCGACCAGGTGACCGAGGAGGTCGTCTTCCAGGCGGCCTGGGGCGCGGGTGCGGACGAGATCGTGGGCGTACGGGTACCGGTCGGGACGGGCATCGCCGGATCCGTGATCGAGAGCGGTGAGGGAGTGGCAGTGCCGAGCTGCCGCGACGACTCCCGCTTCTCCGTCCAGATCGCGAAGGGCACGGGCTACGTCCCGCACACGATGCTCGCCTTCCCGCTCAGGCGCGACGGCGACGCGATCGGCGTGCTGTCGGTGCTCGATCGCAGGGACGGGGAGCCATATGGCCCGTCCGATCTGGTGCGAGCCGGGCTGTTCGCGGACCTGGTCGTGGCTGCATTGCCGTTCGCGTCGGTGTGATACTGACGCCATGTCGTCTCCGGGGACCAGTTCCGACACCTCGGTCGCAGACCTGCTGTCAGGCGTGCCGGTCTTCTCCGACCTGTCCGAGGCCGAGCTGGTGCGGATCGCACAGGTGGCAGTGCCGCGCACGTTTCTGACGGGCTCGATCCTGATCAGGGAGGGCGACCCCGGCGACACCTGCTACGTGCTGCGCAACGGTCGGGCGCGGGTGACGCGCGACCACGCGGGCCATGGGATCACGCTCACGAACATCGGTCCGGGCGAGATCTTCGGCGAGCTGGCGATGTTCGACGGGGAGGTGCGTTCCGCGACCGTCGAGGCACTCGAGGACGTGGAGGTCGTCGCCATCCTGGCCGACGACCTGCGACGGGTCCTGCGCGAGCATCCCGAGACCTCGGTCAAGCTGCTGCGCGCGCTCGCCGGAAAGCTCCGCGAGGCAAACGAGCGCCTCGCTCGCCAGTCGTTCCAGAAGGTCTCGAGCCGGGTGGCCGGCGTCCTCCTGAGGCTGATTGAGACGGCGAGCGGGACCACCGAGGTCGAGGGCCAGGGCGGCGACGGCACCGAGATTGTCGTGCAGGCGACGCAGGCCGAGCTCGCCCAGCTCGCAGGCGCCTCGCGCGAGGCGACGAGTCGCTTCCTGGCCACTCTCCAGCGCGCCGGGGTCGTCGACAACAAGCGCGGCCGCGTGATCGTGCACGATGCAGGCGCGTTGCACCGCTATATCTACTGAAACCGGTCCTCCGTTTGGACCTCCTCGCCTTGTCGCCCACGTAGGGACGGGCATCGAAGGTGGTGAGACGGGAGGTTCGCGCAACCTCGCGAATTGCGCAGGTGAGTGGTACGAGATGACCGATCGGTGAGGGGGCGCTCGTCGGCTGAAGAGTTGAGGCCCCTCTGGGGCACCTAAGTGTTCAGGCGATAGTCGGCCATGTTACGAGTGGTTCGCAAAACCTCCCCAATCGCATAAACCGGCACAGGACCGCGCGAACTCCGATGGCCGGGGCGCCTCTATATATTCCTCCGGCTGAGTCCAGCACCACGTCCCGCCATGTACGTCCTCAACTTCTACTCCCCCGTCTTCGTCGACCAGCTCAAGCGTGGCCGCAAGACCGCGACCATCCGGCTCGGGGACAAGAGCCACAAGTACCGCCGGGGCCAGCTGGTCTGGATCACGGTCGGGTTCAGGCACGAGGCGCGGGAGAAGGTGTTCACGGCGGTGATCGATGACGTCGAGGTGAAGCGGGCGCGAGAGCTCTCCCCGCGCGACATCGAGCACGACAACCCCGAGTTCAGGCGCCTCGACGAGACGCTGAACTTCCTCAAGCAGATCTACGGCCGCGAGATCGAGGCCGACGACATCGTGACCGTGATCCGCTTCTCGCAGGTGGTGGAGGACGTCCGCCACGGCCCGGGCCGCACCGGCAACGGGCACGGAACCCTGCGCGGCTGAGCCGCAGCCTTGCCTTTGGCACTCCTGCTGCTAGAGTGCCAAAAGTGTCCTATACTAGGGCACAAATCCCCTGTTTCGCGGGCTCATACCCGCTGATGGCGAATTTCAGGAGGTTCCGCCTATGAAGCTGAAGCCTCTCGGCGATCGTCTGCTCGTGCAGCCGGTCGAGGAGGAAGAGACAACCAAGAGCGGCATCGTCCTGCCCGACACCGCCAAGGAGAAGCCCCAGAAGGGGAAGGTCCTGGCAGTCGGCGACGGGAAGTTGGAGGACGGCAAGCGCATCCCGCTCGACGTCACCGAGGGTGACGAGGTCCTCTACAGCAAGTACGGAGGCACGGACATCGTGGTCGACGGCGAGGACCTGCTGGTGCTGCGCGAGTCCGACGTACTGGCCAAGGTCGAAGGCTAGGCCCAAAAAAAGGCCGTCATTCAAAGAGGCCGTCATTTGCTTAGGCGCAAATGACGGGAGCTCTGTACTACGAACGTCTGCGAACAACTGAGGAATTAGGAGAGTTATGGCTCACAAGGAACTGAAGTACAACGAGGAGGCGCGCAGGTCCCTCGAGGGCGGCGTGAACACCGTGGCCAATGCGGTCAAGGTCACGCTCGGCCCCAAGGGACGCTATGTCGTGCTCGACAAGAAGTTCGGCGCACCCACCATCACGAACGACGGCGTCACGATCGCGCGTGAGATAGAGGTCGAGGACGTCTTCGAGAACCAGGGCGCACAGCTCGTCCGCGAGGTCGCGACCGCGACCAACGACGTAGCCGGCGACGGAACCACCACCGCGACCGTGCTCGCCCAGGCGATGGTCCGCCAGGGCATGAAGAACGTCGCGGCCGGTGCCAACCCGATGGCGCTCAAGCGCGGCGTCGAGCGGGGCGTCGACTCGGTCGTCGACCACCTGCGCAACAAGCAGTCGAAGGACATCGCCGGCAAGGACCAGATCGCGCGTGTCGCGGCCATCTCGGCCGGCGACGAGGAGATCGGCAACGTGATCGCGGACGCGATCGACAAGGTCGGCAAGGACGGCGTCGTGAACGTCGAGGAGGGCCAGACCTTCGGCATGGAGCTCGAGTTCACCGAGGGGATGCAGTTCGACAAGGGCTACATCTCCCCCTACATGGTCACCGACCAGGATCGCATGGAGGCCGTGCTCGATGAGCCTTACATCCTGATCGCGAATCAGAAGATCGGCGCCGTGCGCGACCTGCTGCCCGTGCTCGAGGGAGTGATGCAGGGCGGGCGTCCGCTCCTGATCATCGCCGAGGACGTCGAGGGCGAGGCGCTGGCGACCCTGGTCGTCAACAAGCTGCGCGGTACGTTCACGGGCGTCGCGGTCAAGGCTCCGGGCTTCGGCGACCGTCGCAAGCGCATGCTCGAGGACATCGCGATCCTCGTCGGCGGCGACGTCATCACCGAGGAGATGGGCCTCAAGCTCGAGAACACCCGGATCGACCAGCTCGGCCGGGCGCGCAAGGTCGTGATCGCCAAGGACACGACGACGATCATCGACGGCGCCGGCGACCCGGAGCAGATCAAGGGCCGCATCAAGCAGATCAAGCAGGAGATCGAGAACACCGACTCCGACTTCGACCGCGAGAAGCTGCAGGAGCGGCTTGCGAAGCTCGCCGGCGGCGTCGCTGTCGTGAAGGTCGGCGCTGCCACCGAGACGGAGCTCAAGGAGCGCAAGCACCGCGTCGAGGACGCGCTGCAGGCGACCCGCGCGGCCCTCGAGGAGGGCATCGTGCCAGGCGGCGGAGTGGCACTCCTGAACGCCACCGAGTCGATCGACCTCGACACGTTCGAGGACCCGGACGAGCGGACCGGCGCAGGCATCATCCTCCGCGCGCTCGAGGAGCCGCTGCGCCAGATCGCCGAGAACGCGGGGCTTGAGGGCTCCGTGGTGGTCAACAAGGTGCGCGAGCTGAAGCCCGGCGAGGGCTTCAACGCCGCCAACAACGAGTACGGCGACATGGTCAAGGCCGGCGTCATCGACCCGACCATGGTGACGCGGTCCGCGCTGCAGAACGCAGCCTCGATCGCGAAGAACATCCTCACCACCGAGGCCGTCGTGGCCGAGGTTCCGGAGAAGGAGCCCGTGGGGATGCCCGGCGGTGGCATGCCGGACATGATGTAGTCAGCTCGAACGTTCGAGCACCCACATCTGTGACGAAGGGCCCGGCGCGAGCCGGGCCCTTCCCGTAGGCTGGCACTCAGTGACCGCGGCGGCGGACATCGAGTTCCTGCGCGACGTCTACGCCGCCTGGGCACGCGGCGACTACACCCGCGACGACCTCTTCGACCCGGACGTGGAGTTCGTGACCGACTTCCCGGAACGGCGCGTATATCACGGCGCCCTTGGGGTGCGTCAGGGCTGGGCGGACTTCCTATCGGCTTGGAGCGACTTCACTACCGCGGCCGAAGAGATCATTCCCGCAGGCCCCAACCGCTTTCTGGTTTTGGTCCATCTGCGCGGCACGGGTAAGGAGAGCGGGGTCCCGATCAACGCTTCCTCTGCGAACATCGTCGACGTGCGCAATGGCCTGATCGCGCGGCTCGAGCTCGTTTACGACCGTGCCGCGGCGCTCGAGGTCGTCGGCCTCAGCCGCGGCTAGCCGGCATCCGCGGCCGCCGCACGACTACCTCGAGCAATCCTCCGGCGAACACCGCGACGGAGGCGCCGAGCGCAAGCCAGAGTCCAACTTCGCGAGAGAGTTCCCCTTCGGCGAAGCTCAGCAGCGGCGGCGGCTCCACCGCTTGCGAGACGACCAGGATCAAGGCGAATGCGCCGGCGGCCGGCAGCAGCCATGCAGGCCAGCGTTCGAGCCCGCGCTGCCGAAGTACCAAACGAGCCAGAACGATGAGGGTTACGGAGAGGAGCAGGAGGTCAGCTGTCTCGAAGACTTCCCAGCCGGTGAACGAGAATGCAGAGTCTTCGAACGAGAGCTCGTACCAGTCGGTGAAGAGGCTTGCCGTCAGGAGCCCGGAACCCGCCAGCTGGAGCGCGAGCGCTATTCGGCGTCGCACGGGTTACTCCGCCTCCACATAGAGCAGGCCGCCCGCAGAGATGAGCAAGGCGCCTCCGAGCGCAAGCCATGCTCCGATCTCCGTCGTGATTTCGGCATCGAACTCTCCGGCTTTCTCATAGAAGGTCATCAGAACCGGAGGATCCAGAAGTTGGAAAGCGATGGCGCCGGCGGCGATACATCCCATCGCTAGCGTGATGCGAGCACCGGGGCGCCGGAAACCCAGCCGGGGCACAAGCACCCAGGCGAAAACCACCAGGGTGACGACCACGAGAAAGGCGTCCAGCGTCTCGAGGATCTGCCAACCCGTCGCGGACGACACCACGGTGGCGTCGCGGAATCCGAGCGATAGCGAAAACCAGTCGAGAAAAAGGCTCACCGGGAGCAGGACGGCCCCCGCGACTACCAGCAGCGCAGCAAGCCGTGCGCGCACCAGCGCTGCTACTCGCCGATCGTACGCCGATAGATCGGGGCCACGGTCCTGAGCAGGATGGACCGTGGCGTGTGCTGAGCTGCGATCGCCACCGCGCGGTTGCCCACTCCGGGCACCACCACCCGCTTGCCCTTCTCGGCTCCCTCGATGGCTGCCTGGGCCACATCGTGCGCGGTCGCCCACAGGAGATTCGGCCCCATGTCGTCCTTGCTCTTCTTGAAACCGGCCACTTCGACGAACTCCGTCTCAACCGGGCCCGGGCAGAGAGCGGTCATCGTCACTCCCGTCCCTCTGAGCTCGGTGTGCACCGACTCGCTGAAACTGAGCACGAACGCCTTGGTCGCCGCGTAGACGGCCTGTGCCGGGATCGGCTGGAACGCGGCCATCGAGGCGACGTTGATCACGGCTCCCCGGCCGCGCTCTGTCATGCCGGGCAGGAAGGCGGTCGTGAGCGCCACCAGCGCCTCCACGTTCAGGTCGATCATGCCGAGCTGCTGATCCGGATTGAGATGAACGTCGCCGACCGTGGAAAAGCCGGCGTTGTTGACCAGGATCCCGACGTTGAGCCCGCGCTCGGCGATCTTCGAGGGCAGCGCGTCCCGCTCGCCCTTGTCGGCGAGGTCGACGACTTGGAACTCCGCGCGGACCCCGTACTCGTCGCCGATAGCCTCGGCCAGTGCGCGCAGGCGATCCTCGCGGCGCGCCACCAGGAAGACCCCGTGACCCCGCGCAGCCAGCTGGCGCGCGAACTCCTCGCCGATGCCCGACGAAGCGCCTGTGATCAGGGCGGTCGCGTCGGGAGCGGAAGGCGGAAGGGCCATTCCGCGCTCACCCTACAATGAACGCAATGACCGAGGAAAATCCATTCGGCGGCATGTTCGGCGACCCGGACGACCTTCAGCGCCGGCTCGGCGAGTTCGCCGAGCAGATGCAAGGGGCGCAGCGTGTCGCCTGGGCCGACAACGCGATCAAGCTCGCGGTCGACATGACCGTCGCGGCGATCCAGCGGCTCGATCTGGCCGGCGGGCCCGACGAGCAGGCGGCACAGGTGCGCGACGCCATTCGGCTGCTGTTCCCCGAGGCCGTAACGCTCGTGCGCGAGGCGCGCGAGGGCCTGGCGTAGCGACAAGCTACGGCTGCGGCCCCTCCTCCGCGAGCTGAGTCGTCTCGACCTCCTCGGCGCGCCTGCGCTCCTCCTCGCCCTGCCGCACGATCCTGCGGATGCTGAGCGTCCGCACCATGAGGAAGATCGCGACCAGTGAGCAGGCGACGTTGAACGCCGCGAGCGCGATCTGCTGTCCCACGCTGTAGGCGAGCACCGTGCTCCGGGGCGCGACGTCGCGAAACGCGTAAACCAGCAGCGCCTGCTGAGCGCCCGCGCCGCCGGGAGTGAAGGGCGTGACGGTGGAGAGCGCCTGGACGCCCATCATGAACAGCACGTTCTGGACCGAGCCGCCGATGTTGAACGCCTCGAGGAAGAACCAGAAACACCAGAAGCGCAGCAGCCATCCCGCTGCCATCCAGCTCGCGACCTCGCGCAGGTAACGGCGGAAGTCGCTCAGGATCACGACCCCCTGCTTGATCCGCTCCCAGAAGATCACTGCGCGCACCGACAGCACCGCATACACCGTCAGCATCGCGATCATCAGGAAAGTGAGCGTGAACAGCAGGAAGCGCGGGTTGTCGGCCCAGAACGCGAGGTCGAACGCGGGCAGGCTCGGGAGGACGTCGAAGCTTGGCAGCGCCCCCTGGCTGATCGCGTAGAAAAGCACGAGCAGCCCGACCGGTATGTCGAAGACGGAGTCCACGAAAAAGGACGACGTCACCGCCGGATAGGTCGCTCCCGGGATCGTCTGCTTTGCGAGGTAGATCTTCGTGACGTCGCCGGCACGGGCGGGCAGGATGCTGTTCAGACCGACGCCCGCGACGTACGAACCCGCGATCCGCCGCCAATGAAACGACTTGTCCGGGTAGGCGGCGCGCAGGACGTTGTACCAGGCACGGCTGCGGCACAGCACCTGCCCGAGCTGGAACAGCAACGCCACGACAAGCGCGCCCCATTCGACGGCCGCCAGGTTCGAGAAGAAGGTCTCGACGGCGTCGAAGAACGACTCGAGGCTCGAGCCGAGCGAGGCGTATTGGATCGGCACAGCGCCCGTCCGCATCACTTCCGCGTAAGCTAAGCAGCCCGTGGCGGTACGAGATGCAGCCTCGCAGATGCTGGATGAGGGCTTTGCGCGCGACTTCGCCGCGCGCTGGCAGGAGGCCTGGAACTCCTGCGTGCCCGAGCGCGTGACCGAGCTCTGCACCGAGGACGTCGTCTGGGACGACCCGATGACCGAGCATCCCGAGCGCGGCCAGGCGGCGGTGGCCGGCTACCTGGGCGCGCTGTGGCGGGCATTCCCCGATCTGCGCTTCACCTGGCCCGAGGGCCCCTACACCGCCTTCGACAAGACCAAGCTGGCCTGCCACTGGAGCGTGACGGGGACGATGCTCGGCCCGCTCGACCCGCCCGGTTTCGCTCCCACCGGCAGGCGGATCGAGCTCGACGGAGTCGACTTGCTGGAGCTGCGCGACGGTCTCGTCTGCGACTACCTCGGTTGCTTCGACGTGCGCTCGGTCGCGCAGCAGGTCGGCGTTCTACCGAAAGCCGGCAGCCGCGCCGAGCGTCTGGGAGCCCGCGTGCAGCGGCTCACCGCGCGCCTCGCTCGGCGTTAGGATCGCGTCAGCATGAAGCTGTATGTGTGCTACGGCACCTTCAGGTCGCCGCGACCAGGCGGGCACCCGTGCGGGAACGCCTACCGCGCCCTGAAGGAGGCAGGCCACGAGCCCGAGCTGATCAGGTCCTATGGCTGGGGCCTGCTGCCCGACGCGCTTAACCAGACGAGCGGCCGCCGCGAAGCGAAGAGGCTGACCGGCAAGTCGTGGGTGCCGGTGCTGGTGACCGACGACGGCGAGGTGGTCTCCGACTCGAAGAAGATCGTCGAGTGGGCCAAGTCGCATCCGGTGACCGCGTAGGGCGCTGCCGGGGAGGTTCCTCGACGCCTTCTATTGGGAACGGGCATCGAGGGAGTGATCCTGAGCGCTCGGCACACGAGCGTTGTGGGATGAGACACCGACGTAACTGCGCGCCTTCTCCGTTTAGCGACTCTTCACGACATCGCGGTGACACCACCGATCATCGATTGAACAGTTAGGTACCCCCCAAGGTCCTCAACTGTTCAGCCGACAAGTTGCCCTCACGAAACGGTCGATTCCTCCTACTCACGTACGCCTCTCGCGAGCTTCAGCAACCACCTGTCACACTCCCCTTCGATGCCGTCCTTCCGCGCTCACGGCTAGGCGGTCAAGCACGACGAGCTACGCCACACCCGAAGAATCCGGCGCGTTGTCGGCGATGTGCTCCGACAGCGCCGCGAGCACTTCGTCGGCGAGTATCGAACCGTCGGCGTCCGAGACGGGCGTCGCGCTGATTCGCACCCGCACCCACTCCCCACGGACCTCCTCGAGCGCGATGTCGGGATCGTCGCGGGTGGGAGTTCGCACGCGCTCGCGCAGCAGACGCTGGACGTCGCTCGGCTTCACGTCGGCGCGCAGATAGGCGCGCAGGTCGACGCCCGCGGGCCGGCGCAGCGGCAGGATGCTGGCGCCGAGGGTGGTGTTGTTGGGAACCAGGATGCGCTCCTCGCCCCGCGCAAGCGTCGTGTAGATGAGCCCGAGGCTGACGACGGTTCCTTCCAGCTCGCCGGCAAGCGCACCGGCCTGCAGCCGTACCCGCTCACCGATCCGGAACGGCCGCGCCGTCAGCAGGACGATGCCGGCGATCAGGTTGCCAATCGTGCTCTGGGCCGCGAGACCGAGCACGATCGCCGTCACGGCGCCACCGAGCGCGATCGCGCGCGGCTCGAGATCGACGAGCCTGAGCGCGATGACTCCGATGATCAGGACGGTGACCAGCTGGACGGCGAAGGCGACCGTCGCAGCGGTGCCCGGATCCGTTCGGGACAGCAGGCGCGGGCCGACAAGGCGCCCGAGATCGCGGGCGAACCGCCAGCCGACCACGGTGAGCAGGAGCGCCGCCGCTATCCGGACCGGCGTGTCCGTGCCGAACAGGTCTTCGCGGAAGTGCCACAGCACCAGGATGCCGGCCACGACCGGGATCAGGACCATCGCCTCGCGGCGCGCGCGCCGGCCGCGCGCCGCCGCCTGCGTCGCCAGCCGCCGTGCGAGCGCGGAGTCCCTGTAGTAGCGGATGTCGAGCGCGCCGGTCTTGTCCGCGCGAGCGCGGTCCTCCTTCACCTCCGTATCGATGCCGGACAGCGAGGGTGTGGGGTCTACCTCTTCTTTTCGGTCCGTTCTGGCCATGCGCCACGAATAGCAGAGTTCGAGGTCGAGTCCGTCGCCGAGACTGGCGAGCCCCGCAGCGGCGGTCCTACAGTGGACGAAATGAGTACTCGGAGCGGCAACGGCGCAGGCGGTTACTTCGACCCGGACGGCATGGCCTGGCGAGTGGGCCGCGAGCAGGCACTCCTGCTCGGAGGCGGCCGGGCGCTGCTGCTACAGGTCGCGCACCCGCTTGTGGCGGCTGGAGTCGCACAGCACTCCGACTACCAGGTGAATCCATGGCGGCGGCTCGAGCGCACGATGAGCACGGTGTGGACGATCGTGTACGGATCGCGCGCGCAGGCAGACCACGCCGCTGCCCGCGTGCGAGCGCTGCACGAGCGCGTGCAGGGGCGCACTTCGAAGGCGGCGGGCCCGTTCCCGGCCGGAACGCCGTACGCGGCTGCCGATCCCGAGCTGCTGCTGTGGGTGCACGCGACGCTGGTGGACACCGCCCTCCTCGTGTACACGTCGTGGGTGCGCCCGCTCGACGATCTCGAGCAGCGCGCGTACTACGAGGAGATGAAGGTGCTCGCCGTGCTGCTCGGGACGCCGCCCGAGATCATCCCCCCGACGCTGGAAGACTTTCGGGTCTACATGCGCGAGCGGCTGGCGAGCGACGAGATCGCCGTCACCGACGCCGCACGCGAGGTCGCCCGCCTCGTCCTGCGGCCGCCGCTTCCGCTGGCGCTGCGCCCGGCGGCGGATGCGCTCGGGCTCGTCACGGTCGGGCTCATGCCCGAGCGCCTGCGCCAGCAGTACGGCTTCGGCTGGGGGCGGGGACGCTCCGCGCTCGTGGCTGGATCCCGCCACTACGTGCGCCGGCTCGTGCTGCCGCTGGTGCCGGACCTTGCGCGCGCCGTCGGCGTGGCCCGCAGAGCGGAGGGGCGCCTCGGGGTCGACCTGGTGTCGCGCCTGCTGCCCTCCCCCGACGGCTAGAGGACTTCGGCCGCAAACCCGCCGATATGCTGCGAAACGTGAAGGTCGCAGTGAGCAGCGACATGGACACCGCCCTCGCGCGCACCCTCGTCGAGGAGCTTCGCAAGCGCGGTCACGAGCCAATCGTCCACGGCGCTCTGACGGAGGACGAGGACAGCCAGTGGGCCTGGGCGAGCGAGCGAGCGGCGCGTGACGTCGCCGACGGCCGCGCCGAGCAAGGCGTCGTGTGCTGCTGGACGGGGACCGGCGCGTCGATCGCCGCCAACAAGGTCCAGGGCGTGCGGGCAGCGCTGTGCCTCGACGCCGAGACGGCGCGCGGCGCGCGGCGCTGGAATGACGCGAACGTGCTCGCCCTCAGCCTGCGCGCCACCTCCGATGCGGTCCTCGAGGAGATTCTCGACAGCTGGTTCGACGGCGCAGCGAGCGAGGACGAGGAAGACCGCGCCAACGTTGCGCACATCGCTGAGCTCGACTCGCAACGGGAGCCGGTACCCGACTGATGACGGTCGAGGTGCCGGATGTCGTCGCCACAAGCGAGGAGGCGGAGCAGCAGGAGCTCGCTCCGCTCATCATTCTCGACAACCTCGAGCGCTACCTCGCCGAACGGCTGCCCGCTGGCACGAGCGAGATCGAGCTAGAGCGAATCGGCGAGGGTCACTCGAACATCACGTTCCGGGTCACGCGCGGAGACGACCAATGCGTGTTGCGCCGCCCCCCGCGCGGGCCGCTCCCCCCGAGCGCGCACGACGTGCTGCGCGAGTGGCGAGTTTTGGACGCTGTCAAGGACACGCAGGTACGCGCCCCGCGCACGTTGCTCGCATGTGACGACGAGTCGGTGATCGGTGCGCCGTTCTACGTCATGGAGTACGTGGAGGGGGACGTCGTCACGACGCAGATACCGGCGGCGCTCGACACGCCCGACGAGCGCCGGCGCATGGGGCTCGATCTCGTCGAGGCGCTGGCGGAGGTGCACGCCGTCGACTGGCAGGCGTGCGGGCTGGAGGGCTACGGCAAGCCGACCGGTTATCTGGAGCGCCAGCTACGGCGCTTCAACGGCCTCTGGGAGGTGAACAAGACACGGGAGCTGCCGCGCGTGCAGGAGATCGCGCAGTGGCTCGCGAGCAACATGCCCGAGTCCCCGCCCGCCACGATCGTGCACGGCGACTTCCGTCTCGGCAACACGATGGTCGCCCACGATCCGCCGGCGCGCGTGATCGCGATCTTCGACTGGGAGCTCTCGACGATCGGCGATCCGCTCGCCGATGTCGGCTACCTGACGGTGACGTGGGGCGAGCCCGGCGAGCCTGACGACACCATGTACAGCTCGTTGTCGAAAGTCACGCGCCAGCAAGGGTTCCCGACCCGCGCCGAGCTGATCGGGCACTACGAAGAGTGCACCGGGCGATCGATGTCCGACCTGCGCTGGTACCAGACGCTTGCCCTCTGGAAGGCGGCCGTGTTCATGGAGGGCAACTACAAGCGCTCGCTCGCCGGCACGACGGACGATCCGTATTTGAAGCTGTTCGACGAGGGCGTGCCCGCGCTCGCGGAAGCGGCCTACGGAATCGCCCAGGGAAATGAAAATGCCGGCTGACCAAGGCCAGCCGGGTGGTCGGCGGACTGGGTTGTTGTTCGACTACGGCGGGGTCCTGACGACCAACGTATTCGAATCCTTTCGCGACTTCTGCCGTACGGAGGGGCTCGAGGTGGACAAGGTCAGGGTCCTGTTCCGGGAGGATCCTGAGGCGCTGGATCTGTTACGCAGGCTGGAGACCGGAGACCTGGACGAGGACTCGTTCTCGGAGCAGTTCGGCCCTCTGCTCGGCGTGCGCGACCACAGCGGTCTGGTGGACAGGCTGTTCGCCGGCATGCGCCCGGAGGAGTCAATGTTCGAGGCGCTGCGGCGCGCCCGCGCCGCGGGCGTCCGGACCGGGCTCGTCTCGAACTCGTGGGGCCGCGGCCGCTACGACCGCGACCTCTTCCCGGAGCTCTTCGACGGCGTCGTGATCTCCGGCGAGGTGGGCCTGCACAAGCCGCAGCCCGAGATCTTCCTGCTCGGCGCCGAGACCATCGACACCGAGCCCCACGACTGCGTCTTCGTCGACGACCTGCGCGAGAACTGCGCCGGCGCCGAGGCAGTCGGGATGACCGCGGTGCTGCATCGCGGCGCGGAGGAGACGATCGAGCGGCTCGAGGAGTTGCTCGCCGTCCCCCTCAGGTAGGTCAGCCGTTTTCACAAACCAGCTCCTGGTGCCGGCTACGGCAGTGCTCACCTGGGCTTGACCCGCCTTCCTCGCGGCGATAGGTTCCTGCTGCTAGGGGCCTGTTCGAGACTAGGGATAAATTTCGTCTGAGGCTCCGGGCAGGGAGTGCGTTTTGCCACCACCGAATGCGGCACCAGCTCCGGTGCCTTGACGTTAGTTTGCGCTCGGCCCCTGGAGGGCTCGTGGCAGCTTGAAAGCTGTCTTCTGGATCGGCGTGCCACGGCACCGCGGCACGTCAATCGGAGGGAGCCGTGAGACCTGAAATCTCCCCTCCGGACGTTTCCGTCGAGGGGCCTTCGCTCTCCTCGGACGCGCTCGCAGACACCGCCCAGACCGGTGCTCGGCCTCGGGTTCGCGGCAAGTTCCTCTTCGTCGGCGACGAGAAGCTGTACGTCAAGGGCGTGACGTACGGAGCGTTCGAGCCCGACTCAGCCGGACGCGAGTACCACGATCTCGAAGTGATCGACCGGGACTTCGCGCTCATGGTCGAGTCCGGGATCAACGCCGTCCGCATCCCGCACACGATGCCGCCGCTGTCCCTGCTCGACGCGGCCGATAGCCATGGCCTCAAGGTCATGGTCGGCCTTTCTGCGGAGCAGTACGCCGGATATCTCGCTGACCACAAGGATGCGCCGGATCTCGAGCGGGTCGTGCGGGACAAGGTCGCGACGGTCGCCGGCCATCCGGCGATCCTGTGCTACGCGCTCGGCAACGAGATCCAGCCACCGCTCGCCCGCTGGCTTGGCCGGAGAACGATCGAGCGCTACCTCGAGCGCCTGTACGAATCCGTCAAGGACACAGATCCCGCCGGGCTGGTCACTTACGTCAACTACCCGACGACGGAGTATCTCGATCTGCCGTTTCTCGACTTGCTCGCCTTCAACGTCTATCTCGAGAAGCGAGACCGCCTCGAGACTTACCTCGCGCGACTCCATGGCCTCGCCGGTGATCGCCCTTTGCTGATGAGCGAGGTCGGTCTCGACGCGCTTCGCAACGGCGAAGACGTGCAGGCGAACGCACTCGACTGGCAGATCCACCAGACATTCGCGTCCGGTTGTGCGGGCGGGTTTGTCTTCTCGTGGACCGACGAGTGGTTCCGTGCCGGAGAGTACGTGGAGGATTGGGCCTTCGGTCTGACATACGCTGACCGGGCACCGAAGCGGGCGCTGGCCACGGTCACCTCCGCCTTCGCGGATGCACCCTTCCCCGTTGAACGTGAGTGGCCGCGAGTCTCGGTGGTGGTCTGCACCTTCAATGGCGCTCGAACGCTGCGCGCAACGCTTGAGGGGATCGAGCGCCTCGAGTACCCGGACCTCGAGGTCATCGTCGTCGACGACGGGTCGACGGACCAAACCGCTGCGGTCGCGGGGCAGTTCGACGTGCGGCTCATCCGGACTCCGAATGCGGGGCTGGGCGCCGCTCGGAACGTCGGTGCCGCCGCAGCTACCGGCGAGATCCTCGCTTTTCTCGACGACGACGCATGGCCGGATCCGCACTGGGTGCATTACCTCGCGGACACACTCGATCGGAAGGGAAGCGCGGCGGTTGGCGGACCGAACATCCCGCCCTCGGACGCGAACGCGGTTGCTGAGAGCGTCGCCCACTCGCCCGGTGGGCCAATCCACGTACTCGCCTCCGACACCGAGGCCGAGCACATTCCCGGCTGCAACTTCTCGATCCGGGCGGAAGTGCTGGCGGAGCTCGGTGGGTTCGACCCCCAGTTTCGGGCGGCCGGCGACGACGTCGATCTCTGCTGGCGCCTTCAGGAAGCGGGCCATCGGATCAGCTTCAACCCGGCGGCGATGGTATGGCACCACCGCCGGAGCTCAGTGCGTGCGTACTGGCGGCAGCAACGCGGTTACGGGCGTGCCGAGGCGCTGCTCGAGCGCAAGTGGCCGCAACGGTACAACGCGACCGGCCACGTCAGCTGGGGTGGGGACATGTACGGAAGCGTGTTTGCCCGCCTGGCCTTCAGGCGCAGCCGGGTCTACAACGGCGTCTGTGGTTTCGCGCCGTTCCAATCGCTCTATCAGGGGACTCCGAGCGTGCTCGATTCGCTCGCTCGGCTTCCCGAGTGGTATCTGGCGATCGGTCTGCTGGCGTGCCTGTCCGCTCTCGCGCTGTTCTGGGCACCACTGCTCTACGTCGTTCCGCTGCTCGGAGTGGCACTGCTCCTGCCGCTCGCCGGTGCCCTTTACAGCGGAGTTTGGACACGGTTCGGCCGGCGCCGCGCGCACGAGCTTTGGCAGCTCCGCGCAATCACGACCTTCCTCCATGCGACTCAGCCTCTCGCGCGGCTCGCCGGCAGAATCGAGTACGGCCTCACGCCGTGGCGACGGCAGTGTCCGTCTGGCTTTGCTCTACCCAGGCGGCGCGAGTTTGCGACCTGGCTCGAGAATTGGCGCGCGCCCGAGGACCGGCTGGCCGACATCACCGCCGCGCTCAGGCGAACGGGCCTGGCAGTACGGCTGGGTGGCGCCTTCGACCAGTGGGACGTGGAGGTGCGGGGCGGCATGTTTGGTGCGGCACGGGTCCTCTTCGCAGTGGAAGACCACGGCGCGGGCACGCAGCATGCTCGTCTCCGTATTTCTCCGCGCTACTCACGTGCCGCCACGTCGGTGGCGCTCGCGCTGCTCGCGCTCGCGGTCGCGGCTGCTGTTGCGCGAGCATGGATCGCTGTCGTGCCGCTCGGCGCGATCTCGGCAGCGTTTCTCAGCCAGGGTGTGCTCGCGTGCGCGGTTGCATGTGCAGCCGCTCGGGGCTGCCTGGCCTCCGTCGAGAAACCGGAAGAGGCGGAGGCTGAGGTCGTTTCGATGCATGTGGCGATGGACCGAGCCGGAGAGCCGCTCCAGGCATCGCGCACCTCGATGACGCCATGACGCCTGTCGTCTGTCTCGGAGCCGGCGCCCTCGACTATCCAGAGGGCAAGGGCGGTGGCCATACCTGGGTCTTTCTCAATTGGGCCTTGGGGCTCCGGTCGATCGGATGCCGGGTGATCTGGCTCGAAAGCATGCCGCCTCGCATCTCGGTCGACGTTGCACGCGAGCGTCTCACCATCCTGCGGAGGTCCCTCCAGCACCACGGAATCGAGGAGATTGCTCTCGGGTCATCCAACGACGAGCCGGTCGCGGCAGAGCTCTCCGACCAGTACCTGAGCTCGGTCGATGCGGCGGCGGAGGCCGACCTCCTTCTCGACCTCGGACACAATCGCTCGCCAACCGAGGTCAAACGTTTTTCCAGGACGGCATTCGTGGACATCGACCCGGGGCTGCTCCAGCTCTGGATGGAATCTGGCGAGACGAGCGGCGCGGAGTATGACCGCTACTTCACGATCGGTGAGACGGTCGGCACCGTACGCGCTCGTTTTCCCGACGGTGGATTTGCCTGGCTCTACACGCCACCGCCCGTCTTCCTCGAGGATTGGCCGGTAGCACCGGGGGCACCGGGAGCGCCGTATACGACCGTTACGCACCTTTACGCCGGAACGGTCGAAATCGACGGGCACGAGTACAACAACGACAAGCGCTCGGCGTTCCTCGAGTACCTGGATCTCCCGTCCCGCGCACGCCAGCGGCTCGAGCTCGCTCTCTGCCTCGGGACGGACGACTCGCAGGATCGTCCGGTCTTCGAACGGGCGGGCTGGGGCGTACGCGACGCATGGGACGTGACGGCGACGACGCAGGACTACGCGGCCTACATCCGGAGCTCGCGGGGTGAGTTCAGTTGCGCGAAGCCCTCCTGCTTACTGCTTCAGAACGCCTGGATCAGCGACCGCACGCTCTGTTACCTGGCGAGCGGCAAACCAGCTGTCGTGGAGCACACCGGTCCGAGCAGCTATCTCCCGGACGCGGAGGGTCTCTTCAGATTCCGGAACGTCGAGGAGGCCGCGGCAATGCTCGAGGCGGCCGAGTCGGACTACGAGCGCCATTCCCGGGCGGCCCGCGCCCTTGCCGAGGAGCACTTCGATGCACGCAAGGTGATGGCGCGGGTGCTGGAGCAATCTCTCCCGTGAAAAACGCGAAAGGAAATTCGAAGGCGTGGCAAAGCCAGCAAACCCTCGAGGCGCTGAAACGGCTTCTGACCAGCCTGGAGGTGGAGGGTGCCGAGGTCTACGGACCGGATGTCGGTCAGCTCAAGGATCACCTGGCCCGGCGGATCGATGAGCTGGAAGGAAAGTCACGGAAGAACTCCACACGCGCGGTAAGCAAACCCGCGCACCCTGGTGCCTCGGACCGCAGGTTCACTGGACGGCGGCTGTGGAGGCGGCTGCTGGGCGAGGCCCGGCCGTACCGGCGACACATTGCCGGCCTCTTCGCCCTCAGTCTGCTCTCCAGCCTGTTCGTGCTGTTGACGCCGCTTCCGCTGGCGATCGCGGTCGACAGCGTCGTCGGCGATCACCCCTTGCCGGGATTCATCGCCGTTTTCGTCCCGGACGGCTTGGAGGATTCGCAGACCGGCGTCCTGCTCGTAGCGGCGGGGCTCTTCCTTTTGATCCCGCTGCTGAAGCAGGTACAGCAGTTCGGCAACCTGGTACTGAGCGCCTACGCCGGTGAGAAGCTGCTGCTCGGATTCCGTAGCCGTCTCTTTCGGCATGCCGAGCGCCTCTCGCTCGCCTATCACGACTCGAGGGGAACGTCCGACTCCACATACCGGATCCAATACGACGCGACTGCCATCCAGAACATTGCGATCACTGGCTTGATTCCGTTTTTCACGGCGACCGTCACCGTCGTCGCGATGATCTACATCACTGCGAGAATCAACTGGCAGCTCGCCCTGGTATCGCTCGCCATCGCCCCGGTCCTGTTTCTCGCGACGCGGGTCTACCGCAAGCGTCTCCGAACGCAGTGGCACGACGCGAAGCGACTCGAGAGCTCGGCGCTGTCCGTCGTCCAGGAGTCACTGGAAGCGCTTCGGGTGGTGAAGGCGTTCGGGCGCGAGGACCATGCTCGCGATCGGTTCGCCGACCGTTCCGCCGAGAGCGTGCGTGCCAAGATCGGCCTCTCGTTCGTAGAAGGCCGGTTCGGCATTCTCGTCGGCGCGACCCTCGGCCTCGGGATGGCGACGGTTCTCTTTATCGGGACGCGTCAAGTACTCGCGGGCGCTATGACGCTCGGCCAGCTCGTCCTGGTGGTTGGCTACCTCGAGCAGCTCTACGACCCCCTCAAGACGGCAAGCAGGAAAGTGGGAACCCTTCAGTCCTCACTCGCGAGCGCGGAGCGCGTCTACTCGCTCCTCGACGAGCCACCGGACTTCGTCGATCCCGCGCACGCGCGCACGCTCGAGCGCGCGGATGGTGCCGTCGAGTTCCGGAACGTTTCGTTCGCCTACGAGGAGCGCAACCGCGTGCTCGATGATGTCTCGTTCAAGGTTGCGCCCGGCACGCGGGTGGGGATCGCCGGAACCACGGGAGCCGGCAAGACGACGCTCGTCAGTCTTCTGACGCGCTTCTATGACCCGAGCGCCGGGCAGATTCTGCTCGACGGCGTCGATCTTCGCGAGTACAAGCTGGCCGATCTTCGCAACCAGTTCGCGATCGTCCTCCAGGAACCCGTGTTGTTCTCGGCGAGCATCGCCGAGAACATCGCCTACGCGCGCCCGGACGCCGGCGACGCCGACATAGTGGCGGCCGCAAGAGCGGCCGGGGCACACGACTTCATCGCCGCGCTGCCGGATGGCTACGACACTCCCGTTGGCGAGCGCGGAGTCCGTCTCTCGGGTGGTGAGCGCCAGCGGATCGCGCTTGCTCGAGCGTTTCTGAAGGATGCGCCGATTCTGATCCTCGACGAGCCGACGAGCTCGGTCGACGCGCGTACAGAGGAGCAGATCCTCGATGCGATGAAGCGGCTCATGCGCGGCCGCACGGCGTTCATGATCGCCCACCGCACGAGCACGCTCGAGATCTGCGACGTGCGCATCGAGGTCGAGGAGGGCAGCGTCTCCCGTGACTCGGTAGAGGCTCCTCGCATACGGCCACACGGACGGAAGAAACGTGTCCCGGTTCCATGCGATCCCGTCAGCCATCCTGTTGTCGGCGCCTGGAACGCGATTGCGCCGTCGGGAACACGGGTCGATCGTGTCGACCTCCTCCGCGCGCAGAAGAGAGTCCAGATCTACCGGCTGGCGCTGGCGGACAGCAAGACCGGCGTGATCGCGAAGCGGCGGCTCGCCGAGCCACTCCGCGTCGAGCGAACGATCTACGAGTACGTCCTTCCCCAGCTACCGCAGGCCCGTCTGAACTACTTCGGGTTCGTCGGCGATCGCGACGAGGAGTTCGCGTGGCTGTTCATCGAGGACGCCGGCGACGAGCGGCTGGCGCTTGCACGTCACCGGCGGCTCGCCGCACGGTGGCTCGGCACGCTGCACGGCGCTGCGGCCCAACTCGACATCGCTTCATCCCTGCCCGAGCGCGGCCCGCATCACTACCTACAGCACCTGCGCGTCGCCCACCTCACGATCCTCGACCACCTCGATAATCCGGTTCTACGCGCGGACGACAGGGGCATGCTGCGATCGCTTGCTTCGACCTGCGAGCAGATCGAGTCCGGCTGGAGCGCTGTCGAGGCGATCTGCAGCAACCTGCCCCGGACGCTCGTACATTGCGATCTCACCGAACGAAACCTGCGGCTCGCACGCGGGGATGGCGGACCCACGATCGTCGCGTTCGACTGGGAAATGTCGGGGTGGGGCGTGCCGTCGGCCGACATCCACCTGCTTGTTCCGGGCGCCTCTCGCGAGGACCTCTCCTGCTACCGCTCGGCGCTCTCCGAGTACGTGGGTCGTCTCGACGACGAAGAGCTGGAGGAACTCGTCTTCGTGGGCAGGGGCTTCCGGCTGCTCGCCGCTGTCCACTGGGCCGGCATGTACCTCCCGCACACTCGTCCAGAAGCTGGCGTGGAGGCGCTGCACACCTACGAGCAGCTGCTGCGGAAGTGGGCCGCCGAGCTCGAGCGTGCAGCCGGGGCCGACGTTGGTTTGGATCGCGGAGATCAGGCCGGCGTCGCTCGGCGAAGGGGAAGCATGAGCACGAACGTTCCGGCGCTCCGTGCGGGCCGCCGGCTTCTTCCACCCGAGGTGGTCGAGCACGCGCGGCAACTCGTCGCCGGGTCGAACGGCAACGCCCGGCTCCTGCAGCACGAGCCGCTCAAGAAATCGGTCCATCGTCTCCGGTTCGAGGTCTCCGCCGGAGACTGCTCCGTGGTGGTGAAGCGCCTTTCCCCCGAATTCGCCCGGGCCAACGAGCTCGTTGCCCGGCGCTGGCTGCCAGCCGTCGACTTGGAGTGCGCGTGTCCGGTCATCCGGGGCGTCGTCCACGAGCGCTCGGGTTCCAAGGTCTGGCACATCTACGAGGACGTCCGAGGCAGCCGACTCGACGACAGCCGTCCCGATCCGGCGCGGATCGCGCCGGTGGTGGAGCTGGTCGCCGATCTTCACACCCGTTTCGCCGGACATGAGCTGCTGCCTCACTTCCGCCGGGAAGGGGGCGACTTGGGGATCGGGTTTTTCAGCGCACACGTCATGCGATCGATCGACGCTCTCGAGTCAATCGGATCCTCGGATCAAGCTCTCTCGCGCCAGCAGACCGAGCTCCGAGACGAACTGCTGAACCGGGTCGAGCGCCTCCACGCAGAGCGAGACGAGCGGGCTTCGCTGCTCGAGAACTCCGGCGGCCCTGACACCCTGCTGCACGGCGATCTGTGGCTCAGCAATACGCTCGTCGCCCGGCGGGACGATGGCTTTCAGGCCACGCTCGTCGACTGGGACCGCGTCGGGATGGGCCCGGTCACCTACGACCTCTCGACCTTCCTGTACCGCCTCGCGCCGGAGCACCGATCCTGGATCTTGAAGCTGTACCGCGCGGCAGCAGCAGGTCACGGCTGGGAGCTGCCGGACGATTCGACCCTGAACGTGCTCTGCGAGACCGCGGAGTCGGCCCGCTACGCATGCAACCTCGGAGATGCCGCGCTCGCCGCCGCCCAGGGGGAGTGGTGGGGCTTCCCGATGATGGAGGAGATCGAGAGGTGGTTCGCGGACCTCGAGCCGGTGCTGGCCGCGGATGCCGTGCAATGAGGTACCTGATCGTCAACGCCGACGATTTCGGTGCGTCCACCGGCGTGAGTCGCGGCATTGTGGAGGCTCACCGGCGAGGCATCGTCACCAGCACCAGCTTGATGGTCGAAATGTCCGACAGCGAGGAGGCCGCCCGCCTGGCGCGGGAGAGCCCGGCGCTCAGCGTCGGCCTGCACGTGCGGTTCGACGAACGGAAAGAGCCCGCCGTCGATCTCACCGATTCGGCCGCCTGCCGGGAATCCCTGAACGCACAGCTCGCTCACTTCATGGAGCTGATGGACAGTCCGCCGACGCATCTGGACTCACACCACCACGTCCACATGCGTCCCGAACTTTTGCCTGACTTCAGGGAAACCGCAGAATCGTGCGGGATCCCGCTGCGGGACTGCTCGGGGGTGCGTTACTGCTCGAGCTTCTACGGCCAATGGTCGGGAGAGCACCATCCTGAGCGGGTGAGCGTGGACGGTCTGATTCAGATCCTCGCGACCCAGATCGGCGACGGTGTCACCGAGCTGGGTTGTCACCCGGGCTGCGCCGATCCCGCTCTGGTGTCCTCCTACAGGATGGAGCGCGAAATCGAGTTGTCCACGCTCTGCGACAGTCGCGTGCGCAGCTTTCTCGACGACCGCGGAATCGCTCTCGTCAGCTTCGGCGAGGTACCGCGCCTGGTGGCGCGCGCAACACCGGGCTGACGGCGGCACCTCAGGCGTGCATCTGCGCCTCGACCGCGCCCGCCAGCCGGTTCGTCACCGCTCCCGGACTGCCGTCGCCGACAGTGGCCTCGTCCACCCGCACCAGAGGCTGCACGCCCCGGGTCGAGGACGTGAGGAAGAGCTCGGCCGCATCGGCGAGCGCCGAGCGCGGCATGTCCGACTCGAACGCCTCGATGCCCAGCTCCCCGCACGCGCGCAGAACGTGATCCCGCGTGATGCCCGGTAGGCAGCCGGCCGACAGCGGCGGGGTGATGACGTCCCCGTCGCGAACCGCGAACACGTTTGCGGTCGTCGCCTCGCACACGTTGCCCCGGCCGTTCAAGAACAGTGCCTCGTCGGCGCCGCGCTCGCGCGCGTAGGCGAGCCCCATTACGGTGTCGGCCCGCGAGGTGGTCTTGACCCCGGCGAGCGGACTGCGCTCGTCGTGCGGCCACGGGGCGATGACCGCGGTCGCGCTCGGCGGCCAGGAGCGCAGCGGCGCCGCCGTTATCAGCGCCGTGCCGGGGCCCTCGCCCCGCCCGAGGCCCGGCGGACCGGAGCCGCTCGTGACCGTGATGCGGATGCGCGCGTCGGCGAGTTCGCTCGCGGCCAGCAGCTCCTCCGCGCCTCGCTCGAGCTGCTCCAGGGGTGGATGCCAGATCCCGAGCACGCGCGCGCCGTCGGCCAGCCGCTCGAGGTGCTCGCGCAGCGTCGGCAGCCGGCCTGAATAGGAGCTGAGCGTCTCGAACACGCCGTCGCCGAGCAGGAAGCCGTGGTCGGCGGGCGAGATGCACGCCTCTTCCTCCTCGACCAGGGCGCCGTCGAGCCAGACCTTCAACTGCGCAGTGCGGCCGCGCCCGGCTGGCGAACGTGGTCGCGCGGGCGCGGGCGTCGCGCCGGGTCGCGCAGCTCGCCGCCCGCCGCCATCAACAGGCGAGCGCCCTTGTGCATCGTCTCCTGCCATTCGAGCGCGGGATCCGAGTCCGCCACGACGGCGCCGCCGACGTGCAGGCTCAGCCGGCCACCGCAGGCGACGAACGTGCGGATGGTGACGGACATGTCCAGGTCACCGCCGGGCGAGATCCAGCCGATCCCGCCGCAGTAGACGCCGCGCCGCACCGGCTCGAGCTCCTCGATGATCTCCATGGCGCGGATCTTCGGTGCGCCGGTGATCGAGCCGGGAGGAAAGGAGGCGCGCACGATGTCTGCGGTGCTCACGTCCGGCCGCAGGCGCGCATCCACGACCGACACCAGGTGATGCACGCCGGGATGGCGCTCGAGCCCGCACAGGCGCCGCACGCGCACCGATCCGAACTGCGCAACGCGGCCGAGGTCGTTGCGAGCGAGGTCGACGATCATCACGTTCTCCGCGCGGTCCTTCGCGCTCGCGCGCAGCTCGGCGGCGCGCGCGGCGTCCTCGCGCACCGTGTCGCCGCGCGGACGCGTTCCCTTGATCGGACGCGTCTCGATCACCGAGCCGCGTCTACGCAGGAAACGCTCCGGCGAGGCCGAGATCACGTCGGCGCCGCCCAGTCGCAGCAGCGCCGTGAACGGCGCCGGACTCGTCTCCCGTACGCGGGCATAGAGCGCGAACGGATCGCCCGACCAAGGCGCCGACAGGCGCTGCGCGAGGTTGACCTGGAAGACGTCGCCCGCGCGCACGTAGTCGATCGCCCGCCGGGCGGCGGCCTCATAGGCGGAGCGCGACAGCGAGCTCGTCCACCGGCGCAGCGGTTGGTGGGCCGGAACCTCGACATGGGACGCGCGCCGCAGTGCGTGCATCAGGTGCGAGGCGTCGCCGTCCCCGAGCACCCGCACCTCACGCCGCAGGTGATCGAATTCGAGCAAGGACCCGTAGCTTCCGAGAGCGAGCGGCGCCAGCCCGTGCTCGTCGACGGCGAGAGATGGAAGCTCCTCGATCTCGCGCCCGAGGTCATAGGACAGCCAGCCCGCTCGCCAGCCACCGGCCTGTTCGAGTGCCGCCATGCCGCCGGTCGCGACTTCGAGTGGTCGCGCGGCGAGGAAGGATCGGCGCGAGAGGTGCCCGAATCCGGGCCGCGACTCGAGCAGGACGAGTCCAGGCTCGTCCCGGAGCGCGAGCGCGGCGGCGAAGGGCTCGACCCACATCAGACCACAGAGGTTAACCCGCGGCTATGAGGGCAACCCCGGCGAGGGCCGCCGCCACTCCCACCTGCGCCAGGCGGTGAGGGCGCTCTCCGAGCACCACGCGCGCCAGCAGGACCGTCGTGAGCGGATAGAGCGAACCGAGCACCGCGACGAGGCTGACGAGTCCCTCCGTCGAGGCAACCGCGAAGAGCAGATTGGCCGAGATGTCGAGCGCGCCGATGAACGCGATCGTCGCTGCGTCCCGGACGTTGGCCGCAAGGCGTGGGCGCAGCGCCAGGGCCGCGCAGGTCAGCAGGGTCACGCTGGTCACACGATTGACCAGCACGGCCCAGAACACGTCCTGGTCGCTGGCGCGGTCCATGCACACGAAGAAGAAGCCGAACCCGAGCGCCGCGACGATCGCCAGACCCGCCCCGCTCGCGATGCGCCGCCCAGCGAGGCCACCCTCCACCTCTTCGCGCGACGCCAGCACGACGCCGCTCAGCGCGAGCACGAGTCCCGACCACTCGAGCGCAGTCGGCCGGTCGCCGCCCGCGACCCCGATCACGAGCGGAATCACTCCCGCGGTCGCCGAGATCGGCGCCACGACGGCCATGTTCCCTATCGCTAGGCCGCGGTAGAAGGCGGCGAGCCCGGTGGCACCTGCCACCCCGGACAGAGCCGCGAAGACCGGCCAGTCGCCGCCGGGAGCACCCTCGCCACGCAAGCCCACGACCGCCACGATCAGCACCAGACCCGCAAGCTGGGAACCCACGAGCACGTTCAGGAGCGGCAGCCGGCGACTCAAGAGACCGCCGATGAAGTCGGCTACCCCCCAGGTGATGCTGGAGGTGAAGGCGAGTAGAAGGGGTGCCACGGAGACCGAACCCTAAGAGCTCCCGTCATTTGCGCCTAAGCAAATGACGACCTTTTCTAGCGGCCTAAACGGCCGCCTCTCGTTCTCCGTAATAGGCTTCCCCGTCCATGACCCTCGTCGTAGTTGGTTCGATCGCGTTCGACGCAGTCAAGACGCCGTTTGGCGAGCGCGAGCGGATGCTCGGCGGCTCTGCCGTGCACTTCTCGCTCGCGGCGAGCTTCTTCTCGGACGTGCGCGTCGTCGGTCCGGTCGGCGACGACTTCGGTCCTGACGAGTACGCGGTACTGCAGGACCGCGGCGTGATCACCGACGACATCGAGCAGGTTCCCGGCGGCAAGACCTTCTTCTGGCGCGGTCACTACGACTACGACCTCAACACGGCCCACACCGACGACACGCAGCTGAACGTGTTCGGCGACTTCCAGCCGAAGTTGTCCGATGCGTCGAAGCAGGCGGACACCCTGTTCCTTGCGAACATCCAGCCGGACCTGCAGCGGGAGGTGCGCGCGCAGTGCACGTCCACCCGGCTCGCCGCCCTCGACTCGATGAACCTCTGGATCGACACCGCGCGCGACTCGCTGACCAAGGCGATCCGCAGCGTCGACGTCCTGCTCATGAACGACGCCGAGCTGCGGATGCTGACCGAGGAGGCGAACCTCGTTCGAGCCGCGGCAGCGCTGCGCGCGCTGGGCCCACGGATCGTGGTCGCAAAGCAGGGCGAGTACGGCGCCGCGCTGTACGCAGAGGACGGCTTCTTTGCGCTGCCGAGCTACCCGCTCGAGGCGGTGCTCGATCCCACCGGTGCAGGCGACAGCTTCGCGGGCGGCTTCCTCGGCTATCTCGATGCGCATCGCGACGAGGAGCTCGCTCAACCGCTGCTGCGCAGGGCGATGACCTACGGGTCGGTGATGGCCTCTTTCAACGTCGAGGAGTTCGGCACGGAGCGTGTCCGGCGGCTGACGACCGACGAGATCAACGAGCGCTTCCAGGCCTTCAAGGACATGACTCACTTCGAGGCGATCCCCCTCGAGGTGAGGGCCACCCGCTAGCCTCGCACCGCGTCAGCCCACCCGCTTCTGTCAGTTAGCCTGTAGGTGGATTTCCTATCGGCAGGGCGAAACTGGAGGCGGTTTGATGGCGACCCAGCAGACGACACTGAAGCGGGACGAGACCGAGGCATCCAGCAACGGCAACGAGCAGCTCACCGTCACGGACGAGCGGACAGGCAAGACCTATGAGCTTCCGATCACCGACGGCACGATCAGCGCGCCGGACCTGCGCCAGATCAAGGTCTCCGACGACGACTTCGGGCTCATGTCGTATGACCCCGCCTTCCTGAACACGGCGTCGTGCCGCAGCGCCATCACGTGGATCGACGGAGACAAGGGAGAGCTGTGGTACCGCGGCATCCCGATCGAGCAGCTGTGCGAGCAGAGCACCTACCTCGAGGTCGCCTACCTGCTGATGTACGGCGACCTGCCAAACCAGGAGCAACTCGACAATTGGGTCCACGACATCACGCACCACACCTACGTCCACGAGAACATCAAGAAGTTCGTCGAAGGCTTCCGCTACGACGCCCATCCGATGGGAATGCTGCTCGCCACCGTCGGCGCGCTGTCCACCTTCTACCCGGACTCCAAGCACATCGACGACGAGCACGAGCGCTACATGGCGACGATCCGCCTGATCGCGAAGATGCCGACCCTGGCCGCGTTCGCGTACCGCCACAACCTCGGCCTGCCCTACGTCTATCCCGACAACGACCTCGCCTACCCGGGCAACTTCCTCTCGATGATGTTCAAGATGACCGAGCTCAAGTACGAGCCTGACCCCCGCCTCGCGCGCGCGCTCGACGTGCTCTGGATCCTGCACGCCGACCACGAGCAGAACTGCTCGACGAACGCGGTACGCAGCGTCGCGTCGTCGCAGGTCGATCCCTACTCGGCCGTAGCCGCCGGGATCGCCGCGCTCTACGGACCGCTGCACGGCGGCGCCAACGAAGCCGTCCTGAAGATGCTGGACCGGATCGGCTCGGTCGAGAACGTCCCCGACTTCCTCGAAGGCGTCAAGAACCGCAAGGAGAAGCTGATGGGCTTCGGCCACCGGGTCTACAAGAACTACGACCCGCGGGCGCGGATCATCAAGAAGCACGTCGACGAGGTATTCGAGGTCACGGGCCGCAACCCGAAGCTCGACATCGCCGTCGAACTGGAGAAGCGGGCGCTCGATGACGACTTCTTCACCAGCCGCAAGCTGTACCCGAACGTCGACTTCTACTCGGGCCTGATCTACGAGGCGCTCAACCTGCCGCCAGAGATGTTCACGGTGATGTTCGCGATCCCGCGCACGTCGGGTTGGATGGCGCAGTGGCTCGAGATGGTGCAGGACACCGAGCAGAAGATCGCCCGCCCGCGCCAGATCTACACCGGCGGAGGGCCGCGAGACTTCGCGCCGATGGGAAGTCGTTAGCCGGGCGTGGAGTGGGCGCGCGATGGCTACCGGATCTCAACCGACCGCTCCCAGCTCGACCTAGACGCGATCCACGCGTTCCTGCGCGAGGCGTACTGGTCGCCGAACGTGCCGCGTGACGTCGTCGAGCGCTCGATCGAGAACTCGCTCAACTTCGGCCTCTACGACGCGGGCGGCGCCCAGGTCGGGTTCGCGCGCATGGTCACCGACCGGGCGGCGTTCGCCTACCTCGCGGACGTGTACGTGCTCGAGCCCCATCGCGGGCGCGGCCTCGGCAAGTGGCTCGTGGAGACGGTGCTCTCCCACCCCGACCTCCAGGGACTGCGCCGGATCGTGCTGGGCACAGCCGACGCGCACTCGCTGTATGAGCGCTATGGCTTCATGCCGGCGGACACGCAGCGCCTGATGACACTGGAGAACAAGCCGGAATTTCCTTAGGCGGAAATTCCGGGAGCTCCAAGGGTCCGCCGTTATATATAACCGCGCGTTTTGGCGGCCCCGACGACGCGCTCGATGCCGAGCTCCCAGGCCGCGATGCGATTCGGAAGATTGCGCTCCTTCGCAAGCAACATCACCTCGCGGAACGACTTGCGCATGATGTTGCCGAGCTTGTCGTTGATCTCCCGCTCCTCCCAGCGGAAGTGCTGCATGTTCTGGACCCACTCGAAGTAGGAGACGACCACGCCGCCTGCGTTCGCGAGCACGTCGGGAATGACGAAGATGCCCTTTTGCTCGAGGATGTCGTCGGCCGCCGGGGTGGTCGGGCTGTTCGCGCCCTCGAGCAGGATCTTGCACCGCAGCCTGTCGGCGTTGTCCTCGCGGATCATTCCGCCGAGGGCTGCCGGGACGAAGACGTCGCACTCGATATCGACGAGATCCTCGGGATCGATTGACTCCGCGCCCGGATACTCGGGCAGCTTGCCGCCTTCGTCGATGAACCTGCGCAGCTTCGTAGGCTCGATCCCATCCGGGTTGCGGATCGCGCCGTTGACGTCCGAGACGCCGACGAGCTCCACGCCGAGCTGGTGCATGATGATCGCCGTGTGGTAGCCGACGTTGCCGAAGCCCTGCACGACGCAGGTGCTTTCGGGCGGGCTCAGCCCCAGGTGAGGAGCGGCCTCCCGGAAGAGATACGTCAGGCCCCGTCCCACCGCGGCCTCGCGTCCGTAGGAGCCCTCCAACTCGATCGGCTTGCCTGTCACGATCGCCGGCGTGTAGCCGTTGAGCTTGCCGTACTCGTCCATCATCCACGCCATCACCTGGGCATTGGTGTTCAGGTCCGGCGCCATGATGTCGCGGTTGGGGCCGAGGATCTTCTCGACCTTGTCCATGAACGAGCGTGCGATCGCCTGCTTCTCGCGATCGTCGATGAGATCGCCGGGACAGTTGACGCCGCCCTTCGCGCCGCCGTAAGGGATGTTCACAAGCGCGGTCTTCCACGTCATCAACATCGCCAGCGCGCGCACCTCGTCGATGTCGACCGCCGGGTGGAAGCGGAGGCCGCCCTTGTAGGGACCGCGCGCCGCGTTGTGCTGGACGCGATAGCCCGTGTAGACCTTGATCGCTCCGTCGACCCCGCGCACCGGGATCTGGACCGTCAGCTCACGGTAGGAGGTGCGCATGACCTCGCGCACGTCGTCCGGCAGCCCGAGCCGGTCGCAGGCGAGATCGAAGTAATAGTTGACGATCTCGAAATCGGAGACGGTCGGCAGGTCTCCCGCACGTCGGGTGTACCCGCTTGCGGGCCTGCTCTTCTCCACCGCCGTCTCGGCGTTCCCCGACGCCTGCGAGGTGGTCTCGACGGCGGCTCCGCTACGCCCTGCGTTCTCCTCCTGCGCCATCTCGGGTCACACTATCCCACCTTGGCGCATCCCTACAATCCGGTGAGACGGGGCCATAGCTCAGTTGGGAGAGCGTCCGGTTTGCATCCGGGAGGTCGCCGGTTCGAGCCCGGCTGGCTCCATCAAGCGTCGAGGTCGCAGTAGTCCCTTGCGTACCGGATTCCGACGGACTGACCATTGCGGGTGGGCTCCAGGCGCAGGTGAAGCATCGACTTGCCTTCGCCCAGCTCGGCAGCGCTGATGTAGAAGCAGCGATCGGTTGCGCTGTCGTAGATCGCCAGCCACTCGATCATCTCGGCTGTGTAGTGCTTGGTTTGGCGACCCTGCCGTTTGTCAGCGAATGCGATTTGCACTTCACAGGCACGACGCCGTTCCTCGATGTCGAGTGCTTCACCTGCACGCGTTCGATCTTCTCGTCCCGAAGCAGCACCAGGTCGTAGTCCGCGTCCTCGCCGAACGGAATCGCAACCTGGTAGCCGCGCTCGACCAAGTCGCAAGCGACCTTCAGCTCTGCGAGATCGCCTTTGGCTTTGAGGCTGCTCATCGAGCCCACCGTAGCTCGGAACCTGTGACCGATTAGCCGCGGAATGGGTCAACATCGCAACGGAACCGGCCCTTGTTAAAGGCCATGTAGAGCAGGGCGTTTAGCCCACCGCCGCGAGAGGTATGAACCTTGCGAGCGGCGGAGGGGTCCGTCGCGTTCTAGCGTCGCTGAATCGGGGGTCCTTCATGAAGCGCCTGTTGATCGTGTCGGTTGCCGTCGCGAGCTTCCTTCTGCCGGCTGATGCCATGGCTGGCCACGGTCTGCTCGACCACAGGCCGCCCGCCTTCACGACCGGCGTGCCCTCGACCGCCTTCCAGGCCGGAGGACCGCTCGCATCGTGGGAGCTGGTGACGACTTTCCCGACCGGCAACGGCCACACCGACCTCGATTTCTTCACCCGCGGCGGCCAGACGTACGCGTCCGTCGGGACACTCGGGGCCGGGCCGAACGGCGGCGGACAGACGATCTTCAAGCTCACCTCGAACGCGGACGTGCGGCCGACGTTCGTCGCAAGCCACCCGTCTGCGTCCTGCCTCAGCGACCCGCAGGCGACGCTCGGCCTCCAGCATGACGTCGAAGCGACGCCGAAGGGCAGCGCGATCCTGAACACCAACAACCCCTATGCCGTACGCAAGGACACCCAACTCCTGATCGACGCCACCGACGACGTCGGACGCTGTCACGACCAGGGCACGCTCGGGCTGGCGAACGCTCCGAAGGGCGGGCTCGAGATCATCGACGTCACCGATCCGACGTTCCCGGTCGAGATCGGTCTCACCAGCCACATCGGCGAGGCACACACCGTCAACATCGACCCCAAGCGCCCACACATCGCCTATGCCGTCACGTCCGACTCGGTCGGCGTCGCCGAGGACGGCACGCGCGCGAACGAGTCGCCCAGCGGCACGCCGAACAACCTCGACGGCTTCGAGGTCGTCGACCTCTCCAGCTGCATGAACTTCCCGGCGCTGACCACGATCGCCGAGAAGCGCGAGAAGTGCCGGCCAAAGGTCTACCGCTACCGCTACCCGTGGGCCTTCATCGCCCAGGGTCACTCGCTCAAGAGCTCGATCTACGGCTGCCACGAGCTGGAGGTCTACCCCGACGACCGGCTCACCTGCGGAAGCGGCGCTGCCGCGATCGTGTTCGACATGAAGGCGGCCTTCGACGACAGAGGCACGCCGACCAACTTCGCCGACGACAAGCCGCGCGGAGCTTCTCTGCCGTGCAAGGTGCGATCGAGCTCCTCGATCGGGCAGTTCTCGACCGGAGCAAAGATCACGGACTGCGTGAACGGCGAGAAGAACGGTCAGCCGGTCACCCTCGACATCCCGGGCTGGATCGCGCTCGGCAGGCCTTCGCTGCCAAACGTGCGCTGGCTCGGCAGCATCCACCACCAGGGACGCGGGGCCGGAGGAGCCGCGACCCCTACCTTCGACTCGACCCAGGACATCGACTTCGACCACGAGCTCGAGCTGAGCGCGTCCGGCAGGCTGCTGCTGGCGACCGACGAGCGCGGCGGGGGGGTCCTGCCCCCGGGTGCGACCTGCACTCCCGGCGCCGACATCAAGGCCGGAAACGGTGGTATTCACGCCTACCTGACGTCGAGGATCGACCGCGCTCCGGTCGGGACGCCGGAGCAGGAGCACTACCCATACGCGCGAACGCCGAGCGGCGAGAAGGCGATCTACCGGGCGCCGGTACGCACGCAATCGCAGGCGAGTACCTGCACGGCACACGTGTTCCAGCAGATCCCGGGCCAGAACCGGATCTTCATGGGCTGGTACTCGCAGGGCACGCAGGTCGTCGACTTCTGGGAGAACCCGGACGGCACGGTCGAGTTCGAGGAGGCAGGCTGGTTCATCCCGGCAAACGCGAACACCTGGGTCTCGCACGTGTTCAAGATGCAGAGGAACCGCAACGGCACCTATACGTACTGGGGCGCGACCGGTGACTTCAATGTCGGCGCCGGGCGAGATGCCGTCGACATCTACAAGGTGACGCTGCCGCCTCCACCCCCGCCCAGGATGTAGTGGTCGGCGCTCCGGCGCTACGTTTAGCCGCGCAGTGAGCATCCCGGCCGCGGCGAACTGGACTGACGAGATCGACGAGATCCTCGGCGGCGATCACGTCGTGGTGCTGGCGTACGTGACGCCGGCGAAGGGAGTCGTCCTGATGCCGCTAAGCAACTTCGCCATCCGCGATCGGGAGGCCGGCTGGATCTCCGTCAACAGCTCGGTCGGCGCCTGGAGGAAGCTGGAGCGGATGCGTCAGAACCCCAGCGTGGCCGTCGCCTTCCACACCCGCGAGCACGCCACGACTGGCCGGCCCGAGTACGTGCTCGTGCAAGGCAGGGCGGAGCTGCGCCCGCCCGTGGCGGACTACCCCTCGACGGTGCTCGACAACTGGGAGCGCATCGAGCCGTGGCGGGACCTCAACCGGTTCTGGAAGTGGTGGGAGCGCGTCTACGCGCTGCGGATCGAGGTCAGGATCCACGTCGAGCGGATCGTCGTCTGGCCCGACCTGGAGTGCCGCGGGACGCCGGTCGTCCATGGCGCGCCGCAGCCGCCGCCGCCTGAACCGCAGCGTCCTCCCGGCAAGGGGACTGGACCGCGCATGGACCACGCGCGCGCCGCGAAGCTGGCCGCAAAGCTGCCGGACTCCCTGCTCGGCTGGGTCGGCGGTGACGGGCTTCCGGTCGTCGTGCCCGTCCGGGTGGGCGCGACCGGGCCGGACGGCATCCAGCTCGAAGCAGCTCACGGCCTCGTGCCCACCGGCGGCCGCAGAGCGGGCTTTGCCGCACACTGGTTCAGCAAGGGCGTGGTCGGCCAGAACCAGCGCAAGCACACCGGCTGGCTCCAGACCGGGGCGGACGGCCGGGTGGTCTACGCGCCCCACACCACCTCCGCCTACCGGTTCCCGGCCTCGCGGTTCCTGTTCCGGGTGGTCTCCGGCGGATTCACGAGGCGCGGCTATCGCAGCGCCCGCAAGGCCGGCATCGTCTGATCGGTCATGCCGGGCGGTATTTACGCCGGACGGTCCGGAGATTCAGCGCTGCGCGCCCTATGGTCGGTGTTTACCGCCCTCAATCGGTAGGTAGTCTGCGATCAAGCGGCAGGGGGGCCTGCCGCGACCATGCATGCGATCCGGGGAGGAGCGATGATGGGCCCGGACCCTGTCGGCGTCGGAAACATCGAGCTTGTACGCAAGGCCTTCGAGGCATTCGCGGCACGCGATGCGGACACGCTGTCCACGCTCGTGCATCCAGAGGTCGAGTTCTTCCCGATGACGAGGGCGCTGGCGGGGCGCCGCGAGCCGTATCGCGGCCGGGGCGGCATCCGCGAATACCTGCGCGACGTCGCGATCTTCTGGCAGGAGCTGGAGGTGATTCCGCGGCGGATGAGTGACGGCGGCAGTCACGTGGTCGTTCACGGCCGGGTGCGGGGACGCACCGGAGGCACGGTGATCGACTCACCGGCCGACTGGATCTGGAAGATCAGCGACGGCCTGATCGCCTGGGGCTGCGTCTACGCCAAGCGCGACGCGGAGACCGCCTTCCGGGCAGCGGGCGTCCCGGTCGCGTCAGGCTGACCCGTTACGGGCCGAGCGCTTCGATCCAGTCCAGGTTCTGACCGCAGAGTGACCGGGCGGATTCCGGTCTCACCAGCGTCACCGGCGCTGCAGCGGTCCCCCGGCTGAAGACCACCGGCCCGAGCGTGCGTCCCGGGCCGGCGCTGCCCGGCCGCAGGTTCCCTCCGCCGTAGCGGAGGACGACGCGGTGCGGGCCCTGCGTGAGCTGAATGGACCCGAACGGGTGATACTGATCGGGCGGGCTCAGCTTGTGCCAGGCCGAGTCCACCTTGTTGCCGTCGACGAGCACGTCGACGTTGCGCCGGAACCCGGCGCCGCCGACCCAGACGCCGTAGCGGCCGGTGGTGGGAATCGTGAACGCGGCGCTACGAGTGACAGGGCCGGCCGGGTCGAAGGGGGCGATCGCGGCAATCGGGGGCAGGCGTCGGACGGTGGCCAGGACGCCGCCGCGAGCGCGGCGAGCGAGCCCGAGCACCGCGCTGCAGCGCGGCTTCGCCCCGGGCTGGAAGCCTCCCCCGAGCGGCATGTGCGCGATCGTTGCTCGCGCCGGCGTCAGCGGCCGCTGCCAGACCTCGTAGAACTTCCCGCGCGAGCGAAGCCGGAAGGCGGCCGGTGGCCTGCTCGCCACCGGCGAGCGGCGCAGGACCAGCGTCCGGAAGACCAGGATGTTCTGAGTCCGGAACCGGTCGATGTCGGCGTATGCGCGCACGAGCATCCCGCGTCGCTGTATGAATGAGGGGAGCGTGCTGCCGCTGCGCAGGTAGACAGGGCGGCGGCCGAGGATGGACACTCCGTCGGGCTCCGCGCCTCTCAAGAAGTAGCGAACTCCGTAGAGCTCCGGCTCCGTCATCAGCGTCGGGCCCTGGCCCGCAATCTGCTCCCCGATGTCTTCCAGCTCCGACAGCCTGTCGTATGGAGCGACGTTGGCGCCGCGGTAGCCGAGCACGCTCGACCACAGCACTCCGCCGACGATCGCCACGGCGAGCGTCGCTCCGACGGCGAGCCGCGCTCCCGGAGAGCCGTCGAGCACCCCGAGGCCGAATCGCGCCAGCGCAACGGCGCCGAGCAGGCCGATCAGCACGAAGGCGGGCGACGCGATCGCGAACGCCTTCGAGTCGACCCAGGGTGAGCCGAACGCGGCCGAGATCAGGCAGCCGATCGCCGCGGCGGAGAGATAGAGAAGCGGACCCCACCAGCGCCGGCGCCAGGCGATCACGAGCCCAACGATGCCGGCCACGATCAACAGGCCCAGCAGCACATAGGTGACACCGAGCTCGCCGGGGTCGACGCGGAAGTCGTTGGCCGGCCAGATGCCGAGCACCTGCAGGACGTTGAGCGGATCGAACAGGATGCCGAGCTCCTGGCCGCCGGTGAGCACCTCCCGGCTTCCTCCCCCGAGGAAGTCGGAGGCCTCGGTGAGCGAAGGCAGCGAGAGCAGGAGCGCGACGGCGACAAAGACGCCCGCACGGCGCAGGACGAGCGTGCGCTCCTGGGACAGCAACATGATCGCCAGGGTCGCGAGCAACGGAACGAACAGCCAGGCCCCGCCGCCGAGGCTCAGGATCGCCACAGTGGCGGCGGACGCCACTCCCGCCGGAGCGAGGCTCCCCCACCGCTCCTTCTGCTCGATCCCGACCGGCAGCAGAGCCGCGGTCGCGGCGATCGCGCAGGCGGCACCCATCTCCTTGATGCCGCCGAGCAGATACCAGCCGAACAGCAGGGCCGGTTGCGCGGCGACGAAGGCGATGAGCGCGCTGAGAGGGCGCGAGTCCACGGCGCGCGAGACCAGGGAGTACAGCGACAGCGCCATCAGCGCGGCGTAGAAGGCAAGTGTCGGCTGGAAGAGCCACGCGGTCTCGAGGTCGAGCAGGACGTGGCCAACGCCGAGCGGCAGGAAGGAGCCCACGGGATACCCGCCGTTCAGGTAGTCGCGAATGTTCAGCTCGTAGCCGGAGGGAGGCAGTCCCGCGAGGTCGCGCCCGCGGTCCATGATGAAGTCGGTGAGCGCGAGCCAGTGCGAGGTGTCGTCTAGCCGCACGTAGCCCGCGAACGTCGGGTCGCCTGACTGCACGACCGGCGCTGCATAGACGGCGAACGTGCCGAGCCCGGCGGCGAGCACCCAGCCGGGGGGCCGGAGCCGCGCCGGTGACCAGAGCACCAGGCCCGCCACCGCCAGGGCAACCACAGCCGGAGTGGCGAGCTCGGCCGTGCCGTTGCTGAGCGTGAAGAGCTGGGCGACCACGATCATCAGACACAGGCCGGCCGGCGCCAGGAGCGCGCCGGGAAGACGAGTCCGCGAGGCGACCTCCAGCAAGCGGCCGCAGCCCAGGGCGAGCGCTAGGAGCACCAGCGGGTAGATGAACCACGCGAGGGGAATGCTCATGCGTCAGCGAACGGGTCGGAGCCGACCGGAGGTGGCCACCCGGAATGCGCGCCTCATCTCGACGGGGTCGTAGACCTCGGCCAGCACCTCCGAGCCCGGACGAGAGAAGAACACCGGCGGTGTCGGCAGCGGCTGCGTGGTCGCCCGCACGAGCTCGGGGCCACGCTCGTTGCCGACGACCAGCCCGCCGCCACGAGTCTTTCTGACGGTCGCTCCCCTCTTCCTGGCCGCCTTGCGAATCCGCGCGAAGGCGTTGGCATCGGGGTAGGTGCCGACGAACGCGTAGTCGGGCCGCAGATCTCCCACCGGCGCGCCGGGCGACAGGTAGCGGAGGAAGATGCGACCGTCCACGAGCCGGGTCAGCTCGTACGTGAACCCGGGTTTGGCGGGGCCCTTCCAGTACATGGGGTAACCGAGGGAGCCGGCCACGCTGCGCAGCTGGGCGAGGGAGACCCCCACCGGCATGGCGGAGGGAATGTCCGCCCCGGCCGGCCTCTCCCGCTCGGTGAAGGCGAGATCTTCGTAGCCACCGGCGGCGACCCACGCCAGGAGGCCCGCGGCCAGGGCCGCCGCGATCGCCGCGGCGATCCTGGGCCTGCTGATGTGAAGCAGACGTTCGTCCGCGTCTGCCCGCCCCTCCGCCGCCTCGCTCATGACGCGGCGTAGACTAGACGGAGATCACTGGGCGCAGATCATCTGGCGCCGCGTGCGAGGGCCTCGAAGCCGCGGTCGAGCAGCTTGCGCGCCTGCTCGGCCGGGTTGTACGAATGCAACAGCACCACACCGATTCGCCGGTTTCCGCGGGTGGCCGTAGCCACGATGGAGCGGCCCGCCCTGTCCGTGTATCCGGTCTTCAGGCCGGTCACGCCGTGATAACCGGCCCTCATCAGCGAGTTGTTGTTGTAGATGAAGAGCTTGCCTCCCTTGATCGGGAACTTGACGATCGCCCGGCGCCGGCGGACCACGCGGCGGACTCGGCGCTGGGCCATATCGGCCCGCGCAAGAGCTGCGAGGTCGGCAGCGGACGAATGGTTGCCGCGATCCTGGAGGCCGTGCGGCGTCGTGAAGTGCGTCGCCGACAGCCCGAGCTCGCGCGCCCGCCGGTTCATCAGCCGCACGAACCGGCGCTCACTGCCGGCCGAGTGCTCGGCCAGAGCGACCGCTGCGTCGTTGCCCGAGACCAGCAACAAACCGTTCAGGAGCGCCTCGAGCTGCACTTTCTTGCCGCGCGGGAGCACTCCCACTCCAGAGCCGGCGGTCTTCGTCGCCCGCCGCGAGATGCGGACACGATCGTGCGGGTCCTCCCTCTCGACGATCAGCAAAGCGGTCATCATCTTCGTCAGGCTCGCGATCGCGAGCTCCCTCTCCGGCTTGAAGCGCCACAGGACGCGGCCGCTGCGCAGCTCGAACAGCAGCCCCGCGCGCGGCTTGCGCTTGAACTTGATGTGCACGAGATCTGGCGCGGACGTGTCGACGGCGAACCGCTCCGCCTCGCGTGCGGCCTGCAAAGCCTCGCTCTCGGCCTGCGCCTGGGCAGACTCGATGTGTCCCGCGCCGGCCTGGCCCCTGGGCGCGGGCTGGTCGCTCGCGTCCCGGATAGTGACCGGAGCGAGCAGCGCACTCAAAGCGATGAGCACAAATGCTCCGAGGCTGATGACGAGCGCGAGCCGGGCCACACTCCGCCGCCTGCGCGCAGGTCGGCGGCGGCGTCGGCTCTGGCGCGATGCGGGAATGAGGATCGGCGGCCTGCTACTCATCGGGCGGCTGGTTGAGCATGGCGCCGAGGACGCCGAAGCCGATCAGCACCAGCACCAGCAGTGAGAGCACGGTGAGGAAGTCGAAGCCGTGCTCGACCGTGACGGAGACGGTCAGTGCCGCGAGCAGCACCAAGAAGGCCAGTGCGGCTGCCAGGATCACGCTCTGCATGAATCATCCGTTATCACCCGATCGCGTCTTCGCCCGACCGCAAGCAACGCCGTTAGTAAACCGGGTAGCGCGGCTGGCCGTAGTGGGTAGATCTTCGCTTGGCGAACAGGTGGATGGTCGCGAGGCCGAAGAGGAATCCGCCAAGGTGCGCGAAGTAGGCGACCCCGCCGCCGCCGGTGGCCTCGGGATTGGCGAGCTGACCCACCGCGGGCAGGAACTGGAGCAGGAGCCAGATCCCGAGCATTATGAACGCGGGTATCTCGATGAAGGTGAAGAAGAAGACCAGGAAGATCACCGTCAGCACCTGCGCGCGTGGATACAGCAGCAGGTAGCCACCGAGCACCCCCGCTATGGCGCCGCT
Organism: uncultured Solirubrobacterales bacterium; assembly: GCA_963716195.1. Classification (GTDB taxonomy): domain Bacteria; phylum Actinomycetota; class Thermoleophilia; order Solirubrobacterales; family JBBDJG01; genus JBBQNR01. The sequence continues at coordinate 3,265,386 of OY970293.1, read as the reverse complement.
CGCCCCCACGGTCGGGATCGTCGAGTCCGCGTTGATGGCGACCTGGGCCGCCAGTGCCGCCACGCCGCCGAGCAGATAGAAGAAGACGAACCGCAGCTTGCCCATCGAGTCTTCGATGTTGTTGCCAAATATCCAAAGAAACAGCATGTTGAAGATGATGTGCAGCCAGCCGCCGTGCATGAACATCGAGCTGAAGACCGTCACGAACCAGGGCGGCTCGTCGGTCGGGGCGAGTGCGCCGCGTGCCTGGGCATCGCGGAACTCAGCGGTTCCCTCGCAGACGACCTTCTCCGTGACCAGCTGGCCCGTGACCGCGTCCCGCTGTACCTCGAACTCGCAGTCCTTGCCCGGATGCGTGATCCGATACGGAATCGCTCCGTATTCGACGACCGTCTTCGAGTTCACCTGTTCGCCCGAGAAGGACGCGCCCTGGAAGAACAGGAACACGATCACGTTGATGGCGATGATCACCGCCACGACGACTGGGAAGTGATCGGTCGGCAGGTTGTCCCTGATCGGGATCACGAGGCGCCGAAGCCTACTGACACTCGAAGAGGGGGATTCTTAGAAACTCTTCAGCGTGGGGGCGTAGAAATGACGGACTCCACGGAACCTCCGTGGCAGGGGTTCGAGACGAGGGAAAGGAGCTGCTCGATATGAGCGAAACACGGCGGCTGCATGCGACTTCCGATCCACAGGAGGCTCGCAAGGTCTTCGAGACCGCGCTGTTCGAGGTCAAGCGTGTCATCGTCGGGCAGGAGGAGATGCTCGAGCGCGTGTTCGTCGCGCTCCTGGCAGAGGGGCATGTTCTGCTCGAGGGCGTACCCGGGCTGGCGAAGACGCTAACGATCAAGGCCGTGAGCGAGGTGCTCGGAGGCAGCTTCAAGCGCATCCAGTTCACTCCCGACCTGGTCCCCTCCGACCTCGTCGGCACCCGCATCTACCGCGCCGACGGCGGCCGCTTCGATACCGAGCTCGGCCCCGTCTTCTGCAACTTCCTGCTCGCGGACGAGATCAACCGCGCCCCCGCCAAGGTCCAGTCGGCCCTCCTAGAGGTGATGCAGGAGCGGCAGGTGACGATCGGACCACAGACGTACCCCGTCCAGGACCCCTTCCTGGTGCTCGCCACGCAGAACCCGATCGAGTCCGAGGGCACCTACCCGCTCCCCGAGGCCCAGGTGGACCGCTTCATGTTCAAGATCGCGATCGACTACCCGAGCGATCGCGAGGAGGTTTCGATCGTCGACCGTTCCCTCGGCGAGCCGGCGGAGATCGAGCAGGTGCTCTCGCCGGAGCTGCTCGCCTCCTACCAGGAGTTGACGCGCGACGTGTTCGTGGACCGCCGCGTCAGCGAGTACGCCGTCGCACTCGTGGGTGCGACACGCCGCCCGCGGGACGTCGGCCTCGAGGAGATCGAGCCCTACATCGAGTTCGGGGCAAGCCCGCGCGGATCGATCAACATGATCCACGGCGGACGGGCGCTGGCGCTGCTGCGCGGTCGCGGATACGTCGTGCCGGACGACATCCGCGCCCTTGCACGCGACGTGATGCGGCACAGGATGGTGCTGACCTATGAAGCGCTTGCGGACGGCCTCGACGCCGACGCGCTGCTGGACAAGGTGCTCGACGCGGTCGAGGCGCCTGAGATCTCGCTCTCGCGCGTAGAGGCGGCGTGAAGGCTGCGAAATCCAAAGGGCGCGTCCCCGGCCGGCCCGGCCCTGGGCCTGTGCCCGCCGACGTGCTGCGTGCGCTCGACCTGACCGTGAAGCGCCGGGTCGAGAGCGTCGTGCCCGGCGATCACCGCACCAGCGCTCTCGGCCAGGGGACCGAGCTTGCGCAGGTGCGCCCGTACCAGCCCGGTGACGACGTCCGCCTGATCGATTGGAACGTGACCGCGCGGACGGGTGAGCCGCACGTGCGCGTGCAGGTCGCCGAGCGTGCGCTCACGACCTGGCTGCTGCTCGACGCCTCGCCGTCGATGACGTTCGGCACCGCCGACCGGCGCAAGGCGGACGTCGCCGAGGGCGTCGCGCTCGCGATCGGCCACATGGCCACCCGCCACGGCAACCGCCTCGGCCTGGTGACGTTCGGCGTGCGCGAGCCGCGGTCGCTGCGACCGCTACAGGGCCGCCGCGGCCTGCTCGGACTGCTCACGACCCTGCGTGGGGAGCCGGAGCCCGACGGCAGCGGCGCCACGTCCTTGGGCGAGGCGCTCGAACGCGCCGGCGCCCTCGCCACGCAGCGCGGACTCGTCGTCATCGTCTCCGACTTCCGCGGCCCTATCGACTGGGGCAAGCCGCTGCTGCGGCTGCGCTCCCGGCACGCCATGGTGGCGGTCGAGGTTCGCGACCCGCGCGAACAGGAGCTGCCTGCCGTAGGCGACCTATGGCTCGTCGATCCCGAGACGGGCCGCCAGCTGCGTGTCGACACGAACAGCAAGAAGCTGCGCAAGCGCTTCGCTGATCGGGCGCAAAGGGAGCGCGCGGCGCTCGCCGCCACGCTCCACAGCGCGGGCGCCGATCACGTCGTGCTCTCAACCGCCGGCGACTGGCTGCGCGACCTGGTCGCGTTCCTGCGCGCGGGAAGGCTTCGGTGATGTTCGAGACGGGCACCGTGAGCTTCGACTGGCCCTTGGTGCTGTGGGGGCTGGCGATCGTGCCGTTCCTGTTCCTCGTCTACCTGTTGCTGCAGCGCAGGCGGCGGCGCTACGCGGTCCGCTTCACGAACCTCGACCTGCTCGCGAACGTCGTCACCGAGACGCCCCGCTGGCGCCGGCACTTGCCGCCCCTCTTGACGCTCCTTGCGATGTGCGCTCTGATCGTCGCCGTCGCCCGCCCCCACGCGGACCTGAAGACGCCTAAGGAGCGCGCCACGGTGATGCTGGTGACCGACGTCTCCGGGTCCATGCAGGCGACGGACGTGGAGCCCGACCGCATCAGCGCAGCACGTGACGCGGCGAAGACGTTCAGCGATCAGATCCCGAAGAAGTTCCGGCTCGGCCTCGTCAGCTTCAACCAGCAGTCGCAGGTGCTGGTGCCGCCCACGGTGGACCGGGAGCTCGTGACCAACGCGCTCGCCGGCCTGCAGGCAGGCGGCGGCACCGCGATGGGCGACGCGATCGAGACCTCGCTGAGCAGCCTGCGCGAGCTGACGAACCAGCAGGACGCCAATCGCCGCAGGAACGATCCAAAGAAACGCACCCCCGCCGTGATCGTGATGCTGTCCGACGGCAAGAACACCGGCGGGACCGATCCGGTCACGGTGGCCCAGGAGGCCAAGCGGCGCGGAGTGTCGATCAACACCGTCGCCCTCGGAACCCCGGGCGGCACCGTCGAGCTGACCGACAACAACGGGTTCCCCAACACGATCCCGGTCCCGCCCGACCCGGAGACGCTGAAGCAGATCGCCTCCACGACGGGGGGCAGCTTCTTCGACGCCCCTGACGCGGACGAGTTGAAGTCGATCTACGAGCGCCTCGGCTCGCAGGTCGGCTACGACATCGAGCGCAAGGAGATCACGGTGGCGTTCGCGGGCGCCGGCCTGGGCCTGCTCGTGATGGGGGGCCTGATGTCGCTGCTTTGGTTCGGGCGTTTGCCGTAGGGAGCGACCCACTGCGGCGACGTCCTCCCCGCGGGCGTACTTGTCAGGGACGGGCATCGAGGGGAATGATCCGAAGGCGCCCGGCTGACCACCGAAGTTGGACGAGATGCCGACGTAGCTGTTTCGGTTTCTCCGCTTAGCGACTGTTCACGAACTCCCTGTAACGGCGCCGATCATCGGCTGAACAGTTGTGGGCCCTATAGGGCACCTAACTGTTCAGCCGACAAGCGGCCCCTCACAGATCGGTCAATTCCTTCCACTCACGCACAGCTCTCGCAAGCTTCCGCAAACCCATCGTCACACTCCCCTTCGGTGCCCGCCCTTTCGGGCGGCAAGGGCAACGGTCGTCAACACGAGGCCCGCCCTAACTATTAAGACAAGCCCGCGCGCCGCACCGGCACCTGCTCGTCCGCGTGGTACGAGCTGCGCACCAGCGGGCCTGAGGCCACCGACTCGAAGCCGAGTGCGTAGGCCTCGCGCTCGAGGTCGGCGAACTCGTCCGGATGCCAGTAGCGGACGACCGGCAGGTGCTGCTCGGACGGGCGCAGATACTGGCCGACGGTCAGGATCTCCACCTCGTGGTCGCGCAGGATCGTGAAGGCCTCGAGCAGCTCGTCCCGCGTCTCCCCCAGTCCCACCATCAGACCGGACTTCGTGATCACCTCGTCGTCCATGTGCTTGGCGTTCTGAAGCACGCGGCAGGAGCGTAGGAAGTCGGACCCGCGCCGCGCCACGGGATACAGCCTCGGCACTGTCTCCACGTTGTGGTTGAAGACGTCCGGGCGCGCGTCGATCACCCTCGCGAGCGGCATCTCCTGCCCGCGGAAGTCGGGCGTCAGCACCTCGACCGCGCAACCGGGAGCGCGGCTGCGGATGGCGCGGATCGTGGCGGCGAAGATGCCCGCGCCGCCGTCCGGCAGGTCGTCGCGATCCACCGATGTGACGACGCAGTGCCTCAACTCCATCTGCCGCACGGCGTGGGCGACACGGAAGGGCTCCGCGCGGTCCAGCACCTGGGGCACGCCGGACTGCACGTTGCAGAAGCCGCAGCGGCGGGTGCAGATGTCGCCGAGGATCATGAACGTCGCGGTCCCCCTCTCCCAGCACTCGCCGATGTTGGGGCAATTGGCCTCCTCGCACACGGTGTGCAGACCCTGCTTGCGGATCAGCGCGTCCAGGCGGCGGTAGTTGGGACTGCCCGGCGCCTTCACCTTCAGCCACGGGGGCTTGCGCGACTTGAACGGGACGACGTCGGCGGTCGCCGCGTCGGATCCGCCCGGGCGCACGCGCGAGCGCGTGACGTGCAACCTGTCGGTGCTCACGCCGCTATCCCCTCGAGCTCTCGAGCCGGCTCCAGGCGCCGCTCGTATACACGCGCGAACTCGCCCGCAACGACATCCATGACGGCGTCCATGTCCTGCTCGTGGCCGGTCTCACGCGTGACCGACGACATGCTGCAGGCCTCGATCCCGCATGGAACGATCCACTCGAAGGGCTGCAGGTCGTTGTTGACGTTGATCGCAAAGCCGTGGGTCGTGACCCCGCGGCTGACGTGCACGCCGATCGAGGCGATCTTGCGGCGCTCGGGTGTCCACACGCCGGTCAGCCCCTCGATCGGGCCGGCGGTGATGCCGTGGACGGCCAGCACGTCGATGATCGTGCGCTCCATGCGGCGGATGAAGTCGTGCACGTCGTCGCGGTAGGGCCGCAGGCTCATCACCGGGTAGCCCACGAGCTGGCCCGGGCCGTGGTAGGTGACGCGCCCGCCGCGGTCCGAGTCGCAGACGTCGATGCCCTGTGCGCGGTACCAGTCCTCACCCATGGGCAGTTCGGCCGGCTCTGTGCGGCGCCCGCGCGTGTAGACGGGGGGATGCTCGAGCAAAAGAAGCACGTCGGGGACCTCATCCTCGAGCCGCAGCCGCTCCACTCGCTTTTGCAGGCCGAACGCGTCGCGGTAAGGAACGAGGCCGGGCTTCAGGACCCGGAGAAAAGGGCCGTCCGCCGGCAAGCCGTCGGACGGGTCTGTTTCGGGATGCTCACTCATCTGCGTTCCATCCCTCGAGCCGGGCCTTGATCTGCGCGAGGAAGCGCGCGGCGTCGGCGCCGTCGAGCGCCCGGTGGTCGAAGGACAGACACAGATTAGTCATCGGCCGAATCCCGACCGAATCCCCCAGGCCGTCAGAGACCCGATCGGCAGCTTGCCGCCGATCGGCCTGTATGACGACCGGTCGCTTGACTATCGCCTCGAGGTCGAGGATCGCGACCTGAGGCTGGTTGATGATCGGGGTCGCGAGGACCGTCCCGAACTGGCCGGGGTTGGTGATCGTGAACGTGCCGGCCTGCACGTCGTCCGGCTCCAACGCGTTCGAGCGTGCCCGGCCCGACAGATCGGCTATCGCCGCCGCCAGTCCCTCCAGGTTGAGGCGCTGCGCCTGCCTGATCACCGGCACGATCAGCCCACCCTCGAGCGCCACCGCGATGCCGAGGTTGACGTCGTCGTGGTAGACGATCTCGTCGCCCTCGATCGAGGCATTGAGGATCGGCTGGCGGTTGAGCGCGTCCACCGCCGCGCGTGCGACGAAGGCCAGGTACGTGAGCGGCACGCCGCGGTTTGCGAGCTCGGGTTTGAGCTCCGCGCGACGCTCGACCACGGTCGACATGTCCACCTCGATCACGGTGGTGCAGTGCGCCGCGGTCTGGCGGCTGCGCACCATGTGCTCCGCGATCTGTCTGCGCATGCGCGAGAGCGGCTCTCGCCGTGCACCGGCCGAAGGAGTCACCTCCGGCCGGTACGGCGATTCCGTATGCAGAGTGGGCTCTGCCTCCGGCGCTCGCGGCGTCGGCGTCGCGGCCCGACTCTCGATGTAATCCAGCAAGTCCTTCTTGCGAACGCGGCCGCCGACTCCGGTTCCCTTCACCGCGGCGACGTCGACGCCATGCTCGGCGGCGATCCGCTGCACGACGGGCGAGATCACCTTCGACCGATCGGCTTCTCCGTTGTCCGCTTTTTCCGCTTTCTGATTTCCAATTTCCTCATCCGCATGAGCCTCCCCAGGCTTGGCCTCGGCATCGAGTTCCGCCAGCACCGTCCCGACCGCGACCGTCTCGTTCACGTCGACGAGGATGCGCACAACGCGGCCACTTGCGGGCGAGGGGATCTCCGTGTCGATCTTGTCGGTCGTGATCTCGCAGATCGTCTCGTCACGCTCGATCCAGTCGCCCGGCCGCTTGCGCCATTCGACGATCGTGCCCTCGGCGACCGACACCCCCATCTGGGGCATGGTCACCTCGACCAGAGTGGCGGCGCCGTTGTCAGTACGCGAGGAGCTCACTGCAGGCCTCCTTCATGCTCTGATGCTGTGGAAGCACGCGCTGTTCGAGCGGCGGGCTGAACGGGATCGGCACGTCCGGAGCGGTCAGCCGCGTCACCGGCGCGTCGAGGTGCTCGAACGCCTCCTCGGCGATCAGGGCGGCCACCTCGGCCCCGACGCCGCAAGAGCGTGTCGCCTCGTGCGCGATCAGCACCTTGCCGGTCTTGCGGACGCTGGAGAGGACGGTCTCGCGATCGAGCGGATACAGCGTGCGCAGATCGACGACCTCGATCGACTCGCCGAGCTCCTCCGCGACTGCCTCCGCCAGCGGGACCGTGGAGCCGTAGGCGACAACGGTCAGCTCCTCCCCCTCGCGCGCGATGCGGGCCTCGCCGATCGGGACGGTGTACTCGCCGTCGGGTACCTCGTCCTTCACGCGCCGGTAGAGGTGCTTGTGCTCGAGGAACATGACGGGATTCGGGTCCCTGATCGCGCTCACGATCAGGCCCTTCGCGTCATCGGCTGTCGCGGGCGCGACGACCTTCAGCCCGGGGGACTGCATGAACCACCCTTCCGGGTTCTGCGAGTGGAACGGACCGCCGGAGAAGCCGCCACCCGAGGGCAGGCGCACCACCATCGGGACCGCGATCCCCTGGCGGTAGTGGAGCTTCGCGGCCACGTTCACGAGCTGGTCGAAGCCGCAGGAGATGAAGTCCGCGAACTGCATCTCGCAGACGGGGCGCAGCCCTTCCACGGCCGCCCCGACGGCGGCGCCGATGATCGCGTTCTCGGCAAGCGGCATGTCAAGTACCCGGTCGGCCCCGAACTCCTCGATGAACCCGTCCGTCACCTTGAACGCGCCGCCGAAGGCCCCGATGTCCTCTCCGAGGCAGAACACGCTGTCGTCGCGGCGCATCTCGTCCCGGAGCCCTTCCGAGATCGCCTGCAGGTAGGTGAGCTCGGCCATCAGGCTACCGCCCGGCTCCAGTAGGACCACGGCGCCGCGCCGTCTCCGAGCGGCTCGACCTCGGTCGCGAACACTCCCTCGAGCGCCTCGTCCGGGTTGGGCATCGGCGAGGCGAGCGCCTCCTGCGCGCAGCGCTCAACGTACTCGCTCACCTCGGAGCGGATCTCGTCGATCTCGTCCTCCGAGAACCCGTAGTCGGCGACGAGCCGTCTGGCGTAGGTCTCGATTGGGTCCCGCGCCTTCCACTCGGCGAACAGCTCCTCGGGCACATAGCTCATGTCGTCGTGCGCCCCGTGGCCGTGCATGCGCATGGTGTGGCACTCGATCAGCGTCGGCCCCTCGCCTGCGCGGGCGCGGTCGGCGGCCTCGCGTGCAGCGTGAAAGACAGCCTCGACGTCGTTGCCGTCCACCGAAACGCCGGGGAATCCATAGGCACCGGCGCGCTCGACCGGATCGACCACGAACTCGAGCTCGTTCGGCGTCGAGTACGCGAACTTGTTGTTCTCGAGCATGAAGACGACCGGGAGCCGCTGGACGCCGGCGAAGTTCATCGCCTCGTGCCACTGTCCGTTGGCGGTCGAGCCCTCGCCGAAGTAGGTCATCGCGACGCGCGGCTCGCGACGCATCTTGAAGGCGAGCGCGAGGCCGTTCGCCACGAGGGCCATATCGGGCAGCATCGACACCATGCCGACGCACCCGAGCCGGCGGTCGCCGAAGTGCATGTTGCCGTCCTTGCCGCCGGTCACGGCGGCGGCCCGGCCCATGTAGTTGGCCATGTAGCGATCGGGCGTCACGCCGCGCACGAAGTGCGCGCCCAGGTCACGATGGAGAATGCAGATCCGGTCCCGTGGACCGAGCACGAACGAAGAGCCGACCGAGATCGCCTCCTGACCGCAGCCGTCGTAGAAGGACCCGGGCACCTTGCCCTGCCGGTAAAGAGTGAGCGCGCGCTCTTCGGAGGCACGCATCATCGCCATGTACCGGAACAGGTTGGCGCGGTCCTCGCGCGTTAGAAAACCCTGCTCCTGCAGGTCGGCGGCGACATTCGCCGCATGCAGCTCTCGCGTTGCCAATTCGCGTCCGCCTTTCACTTGGGCCGGACCGGGATCGCCGTCCAACCTCTGTCTGCCGCGCCGGGATCACCGGCGAGGCTGCCTACGGACTCGGAGGGGTCTTACCCCGCCTATGTAAGTCGAACACCGGCACGGTTCTCGTGCCGATCCTCACTTCTAAGGTACCACCGCCGCCCGGTCCTGACACCCACAATGGTCCAAGGAGAACGGGCCGGGAGTAGAGGCACCCGGCCCGTTGTTTAACCCTCTAGCCCGGGCTTCAGCTACCGTCGCCGCACCCGTTCGACGGTGCGGACGCGGTCGCCGCGGTTCACGGTCGCACGATCACGACCGCTGCCGCCGCTGACGATGTCGCCGCGGCTCCTGTCGGTCGAGACGAGGCGGTCCCGGCCGGCGCTCCCAGCGAGCTTGTCGCGGCCCCCTTGGCCCGCGAGGTAGTCGTTGCCGCTGTTGCCGGACAGCTTGTCCCGGCCGCTGTTGCCGGACAGGCGGTCGTTGCCCTTGCCGCCCGACAGGCCGTCGTTGCCGGCGCCGCCGGTCATGCGGTCGCCACCGTCATTGCCACGCGCACGGTCAGCGCCGGCGCCGCCGCTGACGGAGTCACGGCCAGGCCCGCCGAGAATCGTGTCGTTGCCGCCGAGGCCGCGAATCGTGTCGTTGCCGCCGAGGCCGCAGATCACGTCCTTGCTGCTGGTCCCCTTCAGCACGTCCCTGCCGGCGGTGCCGACGATCGTGCACTTGGTTCCACTGGCGCTCGGCGTGCCGGTGACGGGTGACACGAAGACCGGCTCCCTGGTCCCAAACCGCCCGAACGAGCTCGCGCTCGTGCCCGCGCCACTCTCGACGACCAGCTTGGCGCCGTAGGTGTGATCAGGCTCCAGGTCCGTAAGGTCAGCGATCACCTCAACCGGGTTGCCGATGCCCCCCGAGAGCGTGACCGACTGGGACTGGGAGTCGAGGACGCCGTCTACCCCGTACTGCAGGTAGGCCTCGCCCGACAGGTTCTGCATGTCGACGGTTCCAAAGACACGCGCGGTGCTCGGTCCCAGCACCTCAATGCTGCGGAGCGAGACCTCCGGCACTGTGCCGGTTGCATCTCCGCCGAGGGTGGGCAGTGTGGTGTCCGTGATGACGTCGAGGTCGACTCCCGCGTTCGCGGCGGGTGACGCGACGAATCCGAGTAAGAGAAAAGCTGCCACGAGTATTGGCAGCATGCGGTTCCTACCTTGCTGGTGTTGCCCTTCTTCCATGATGGGGTCCCTCCCACTTAGACATACGACGTTTTCCCTCCCTGGTACTAAGTGGATACCGCGAACAGCGGCTTCTCAAAATCAGCTATGCGTCTGCGCCCGCGGAGCTTCGCGGCGTGTGCGGCTGGACAGATGACCGACGTGCGCTTCAGGGCAGGAAGACGCCCGCGGTGGCGAATGTCGACTCGTCGCCGTCACCGCACGTGGTCGGGCAGTCCGCGCCGAAGCCGGTTCCGTTTGGCCCAGGGTCTAGGACGTCGAGTGATACGAGCGAGATCGCGGTCCGCTTCTCCTCCCTGACGATGCCGGGCATGATCGCTTTCGCGGTTGTGTTCGTCCCGGCATAGCCAAGTAACTTCATCGGCAGCACGAAGTCCTCTACCGTCGCGGGCTCGACAGCGGACGGACCGTTGTCATAGGTGGTCAGGCGCAGCGAGGCCCGCATGAGCAGGAAACCGGTGAAGTCACGATCCGGCTGTGCCGGACACCCTGGCGTCGTCGGGGCGATGCAGCGGACACGTGTGAAACCGCCGTTTATGAGGATGTCCGACTCATCTTCGGGCGTAGTCGGGTCACCGGCCTTCGCCCGAAATTTGATTAGGCCGACTCCGTTGCCGGTATTGGACATCGTCAGTACCGGCGACGATTGACGCGGCGGGTCGCACGCCTCCAGCGCCAGCGGCGCGACGTGCTGCGTGTTCGCTGCGGTGCATTGCTCGTATGACACAACCAGCGGCGCGCGTAGCGGTGTCCCCGATCCGGGCCGTGGGTAGCGCGGCTCACGTGCGGACGCGATCGCGGTCTCGAGGTCGACGTTGTCCGAATAGTCGGTGTCCGTTTCGAATGACCGTACGACAGCCTTGTTCGTCAGCCGCCCATCAAGTTTGGTGCGGACGGTGATATGGACCATGGCGGTTTCGTGGCCGTCAAGCCCGTAAAGCGTGCAGCCGACGGTCCCCGTCCACCGGCTGCAGAACCCATCGGGTGAAGTCGCGGACTCAAACTCGACTCCCGCTGGCAGCGTGTCGATCAGGGTCACGCCGGCCACCGGGGTTGCCCGGTCGTTGGTCACCTCCACGGTGTAGGTCACGGTGTCACCCTCGAGCACCGGGTCCGGCGAGTCGCTCTGCGTGACGGACAGGTCGGCCTCCCCGAGGGTCTTGACGACGTAAACGTCAGAGGCGCCGTTGTTGTCCTCCGCAACCAGCGACTCAGCGGTCCCGAAGAACGCACGGCTTCCATCAGCGGACGCTCGCGCGAGATAGACGTTGAAGTTCCCGTTCCCGCCGGTCGGCCCTACCGATACGAGGCCGACGTTACCCTCGTACCACTCGTATACGTCTACGGCGCTGTCTGTATCGGCGCTTTCCAGCGGCTCGGCCGTAAGGAAGAACACTCGCTTGCCGTCACGGGAAACGTCATGGACGGCCAGGCCGCTCGGCAAGGTGGCATCGATCTCGGCGTTCCCGCCGGCCGCGCCTCTGGACACCAGGGTCGTGTGGCCGTTCGAGCGTTCGTAAACGTCCACAGCGGTGTCGGTATCGGCGGGAACCAGGGATCCACGCGTCTGGAAGAGCGCTCGCGCGCCACTTGCGGAGGCGCCGAATCGCCCGAACACCTCCACGCCGACGCTGTCGCCCGCGCCGCCATCTGCCTTGGAAACGAGCCTGGTTCCGTCAGGCCCTCGCTCGTAATAGTCGTATGCCGCGTCCGTATCGTCCGCCGTCAGCGCTTCGGTGGTGAGGAAGAAAACGCGGCTGCCGTCCTCCGAAGCCGACTCGAACGCCGAGTCTACGTTTGCGCCCTGGCCGGCAGGCCCAGTGGAGAGCAAGCGCGTGCTTCCGCTGACGTTCTCATAGACGTCCTTCTTGCTGTCCAGGTCGTCCGGCGTCATGCGCTCATATGTCTCGAAGATGACCCGCGAACCGTCGGGGGAGCTGGCATGCAGTCGTGGGACGTCATCGGTGGGAGTGCCCGGGGCATCGTCTTGAGTCCGAAGGCGGACCGTTCCGTCGGGAAGCCTCTCGTAGACGTCTTGGCGCGGGCTGAATTGAGGGTCTTGGTCTTCGGGCACGAGCGCCGTCGACGTGATGAAGAACACTCGGCCGTCGTCGGGCAGGTACCCGGCCCCCTGGTCCGCGTAGGTGTAATCGCCGCCCGGAGGCGTGATCATCGTCGTCTCGTAACCGGATCGTTGAAAGAGATCGAGACCGCCGAGGTCTTCGGGAACGTACCCCGCGTCCGACTCGAAGAAGAGCCGGGTTCCATCGCGAGACTTGTCGTTGTAGTTGCCCCCCGCCTCCAGGGTCGTTACGTTCGAGAACCGTGAGTAGACGCTCCCGAACCCGCTGAAGAAGACGCGCGATCCGTCCATGGCTGGGTTCACGTTCGAGGCGGACGTGGATACGTACGCGGGCCCGGTGGTGATCAGCTCCGTGACGCCGTTGTACCGGTGATAGACGTCGTCGTTCGTATCGGTGTCCTCTGGCAGGACCGGGACGAAGGTTCGAAAGTAGGCGTGCTCGCCATCAGGCGTGATGGCCATAAGTCCATCACCGACCGCCCCGGACGGTCCGGCCGTGACGAGCTGCGCGGCGCCGTGATTCGCGGCGGCCGCGGGCGCGACAGCGAGCATCACGGTCGAAATGCGAGCCCGATCAGCACGTGCCGACCGGACGGTGTCGAGTCCACAGGTACCTCCCGGCCGCGACTATAGCGCCATCGCGAGCGGCTGCTCGAGCAGGTCGCGCACGCGACCCAGGAACACCGCGCCGTCGGCCCCATAGAGGATGCGGTGGTCGCAGGCAAGCGTCACCCCCATCCGCTGGCGGGCGACAACCTCGCCGTCCACCACGACCGCCTTCTCCTTGACGGCGCCCACCGCCAACAGCCCAGCCTGCGGTGGGTTGATGACGGCTGAGAAGTTCTCGATCCCGTACATGCCGAGGTTGGAGACGGTGAAGGTGCCGCCCGACAGCTCCGGCGGCGTGATCGCGCCGTCGCGGACCTTCCCAGCGAGCGCTCGCGTCTCTTGCCCGATCTCCCCGAGGGTCTTCTTGTCGGCGTCGAATACGGTCGGCACGATCAGGGCGTCCTCGGCGGCGACCGCGACTCCGACGTTGACGCGCGAGTAGAGCTCGACCTTGCCGTCGCGGTAGGCGCCGTTGGCGCGGGGGAACTCGCGCAGCGCCAGCGCGCACGCCTTCACCACCATGTCGTTGAACGTCGGCGCCGGCGTTCCCTCGGGGACGACCCGCTTCAGCTGTGCGCGCGCCTTGACGGCCTCCGACATGTCGATCTCCATCTGGAGGTAGAAATGCGGCACCGTCGCCTTCGACTCCGCCATGCGGCGAGCGATGGTGCGCTGCATGCGGTTGAGCTCGACGACCTGCACCTCGCCCTTGGCGGTCTCGGCGACTCCGCGTGGTGTGGGCGCCGCGGCCGGAACCGGAGCGGCTGCAGGAGCAGCCTGCGGCTGCGTCCGCTCGCCCGAGGCGGCGACCACATCGGCCTTCACGATCCGCCCACCCGGACCCGAGCCCTCGAGGGCGGACAGCTCGACCCCGAGGTCGCGCGCCATCCGCCGCGCGATCGGCGATGCCTTGACCCGCCCGTCCACTGCGGGCTCCGGCGCCGGCCGCTCGACTGTCCGCGCGGGCGCGGCGGGCTCCGGCGCAGGCGCCTCGGGCTCCAGCTCGGGCCCGGGCTCCTCCTTCTCCTGATTACTGATTACTGATTTCTGATTACCGGTTTCTGATTTCTCTTCCCTTGCAGGCTTCCCATCCTGCTTCGTCGCCTCCCCCGCATCTCCAATCCGGGCAATGACCTCCCCGATCGGCAGCGTGTCCCCCTCCTGGGCGACGATCTCGACGAGCGTGCCCTCGTCGCTCGCCTCGTAGGTCATGTTCGCCTTGTCGGTCTCGATCTCGACGAGCTCGTCGCCGCGTTTGACCTCGTCACCTTCGCTCTTCAGCCAGCGCAGGATCGTGCCCTCCTCCATGGAGTCGGACAGGCGGGGCATGATCACCTCGACGGCCACGGCGCAATGCCTACACGTCTCTGAACGTCGCGACCGCAGCCTTCATCACGTGTTCCTCGTGCGGAATGGCGGCCTGCTCCAGCGCCTTCGAGTAGGGCATCGGCACGTCACCGCCGGTGACTCGCTGTACCGGGGCGTCCAGGTAGTCGAATGCCTGCTCCTGTATCAGGGCGGCGAAGTTCGCGCCGACCCCGCCGTGCGGCCAGCCCTCCTCGACGACCACGCAGCGATTCGTCTTCCGCACCGACTCGAGCACGGTGTCGAGATCGAGCGGGCGCAGTGTGCGCGGATCGATCACCTCCGCCTCGATCTCCTCTTCCGAGGCCAGCCGCTCAGCCGCCCGCTCGGCCGTGATCGCCATGCGGGAGACGCCGATGATCGTGACGTCATCGCCCTCGCGTCGGATCGCCGCCTCGCCGAAGCGCATCGGCTCCCCGTTCTCGGGCACCTCGCCCCGTATCCCGTACAGGGTCTCGTGCTCGATGAAGATCACCGGGTTGTCGTCGCGGATCGCGGACTTGAGCAGGCCACGCGCGTCCGCGGGGGTCGAAGGCACTGCGACCAGAAGGCCCGGCACGTGCATGAAGATCCCTTCCATGCTGTGCGAGTGGGTCGGCCCGAGCTGATGGCCGCCGCCCTCCGGAAAGCGGATCACGAGCGGCACCCTCGCCTGCCCGCCGAACATGTAGTGGATGTGCGCGGCCGAGTTGATGATCTGGTCGAGCGCGAGGAACGCGAAGTTGATGGTCATGATCTCGACGATCGGCCGCAGGCCGGTCATAGCCGCCCCCACGCCCATTCCGACGATCGTGTTCTCGGAGATCGGCGTGTCGCGCACTCTCTTTTCCCCGAATTCCTGCAGCAGCCCCTCGGTTACCTTGAACGCCCCCTGGAAGACGCCGACGTCCTCCCCCATCAGGAAGACGTCCTCGTCGCGCTTCATCTCCTCCCGCATGGCGAGGTTGAGCGCCTCGCGGTAGCGCATGACGGCCATCAGTGGTCCGCCTCGTGACGTCGCCCCTGGGACGGCGAGATCCGGGCGCCGTCAGGCAAGGACGCAGGGAGAGAGCCATGCTGGTGGCATGGCCTGTACCGAGGACGCAGCTTGGCGGCGATCCGGAGCCGCCGTGTCAGGTGTGACGTCGCGGGGCGAGCCACTCTACCTGTAGGTCTCCGTGTCTTCGTCGTCATTCGGCGGCGGCTTCTGGGTATCGTCGGCCGGTCCCTGGTCACGCCGACGGCGGCGCTGCACGTCGCCGGCCCCGGCGTATGCGGCACCCGCCTCGGCGAGCTCCTGCGGCGTGCCCTGCCTGCCGATCTCGTGCTCGTCCTCGCCGCGGTGAACCTCGGGCGTGCGCTCGTCCACCGAATACCAGCCCTGGACCTGGTCACCGAGCACGTACACGTCGTCGTAGAGCGACTCCAGCGCGGGCTCGGGACTCGCGTCGGCGAACGCCACCGCCTCGTCGACTCTCTTGATCGCCTTCCGGTCCAGTTCCTCGAACGCCTCGTCGTCGAGCATCCCCGCCTCCTTCATGCGCTCCCTGAACGTCCCGATCGGATCGCGCTTGCGCCACTCGGCGACCTCGTCCTTCGTGCGATAGACCTCCGGATCGGCCGCCGAGTGACCGCGGAAGCGATAGGTGAGCGCCTCCACGAGCGTTGGTTGGCGCTCCTCGCGCGCGAGGCGCAGGTGCTCGCCGATGATCTCGCGCACGGCGAGCACGTCCATTCCGTCGACGCGCTCCCCCGGTACGCCCATGCACTCCGCTTTCTTCGAGAGGTCCGTGACCGCCGAGTGCCGTGCGAGCGCCGTTCCCATTCCGTACTGGTTGTTGACCACGAGGAACACGACCGGCAGGCGCCAGAGGGCGGCGATGTTCATCGTCTCGCCGAACGTGCCCTGGTTCGAGGCGCCGTCGCCGAACATGCAGAGCGTCACGGAGTCCTCGCCGCGGTAGTCGGAGGCGAGCGCAATGCCGGCGGCCAGGGGCAGGTTGCCGCCGACGATGCCGTAGCCGCCCATGAAGCGGCGTTCCGCGTCGAACAGGTGCATCGAGCCTCCGCGTCCTCGCGACGTACCGTCCTCGCGCCCGAAGAGCTCCGCCATCACGTAATTCGGATCGGTGCCGCGGGCGATCACCTGCCCGTGCTCGCGGTAGGTGGAGATCAGGTAGTCGTCGTCCCGCATCACGGAGGCGGCGCCGACGATGGTCGCCTCCTCCCCGATCGCCAGATGCAGGAAGCCGCCGACCTTCGCCTTCATGTACATCTCCTGCGCCCGCTCCTCGAAGTGGCGGATCAGGAGCATCTTCTCCAGCATCTCGATCGCGGTCTCGCGATCGGGGAGCGAGGGCGGCGACTTGCCGCGCCCGTCACCACGTCCTGACTGCGAGCCGTCCGACCGCTTGCGGGTGGACGTCCCCTTTCCTTTTTGGGCTGTCCGATCGGCCACGCTATTCCTCAGATAGCACTCGTCCACTCACCTTACAGCGGCGGCTGCTTCCTCCAAGCGGTCGTCTCCCCAGAACAGCTCGTCGCCGATCGCGATCGTCGGAACGCCGAGCACACCGCGCTCGGCGGCCTCGTCCGTCGCCGCCCGCAAGGCGTCCTTCACAGCGCGGCTTTCGGCCGCCGCCGTGACAGCCCGCGGGTGCATCTCACTGGCGGCAGCGGCGAGCAGGACGGTGTCTGGGTCGCTGAGATCACGACCGGCGGCGTACGCCTGGCGGAAGGCCGCCAGGGCGAAGGCCTGCGGCCGGCCGATCTGGGCCGCGTACGTCGCCACCCGCATGGCGAACAGCGTGTTGCCGGGCCACGGGTCGGGCCAGACGATCGGGGGCAGCCCTCGCTCGCGCGCGCGACGCTCGACCTCCGCCATTCCAGCGGCCCGCTCGTCGGTCTCGGCCCAGGAGCCGCGGCCGTGGAACTTGAACAGGCCCCCGAGGAGGATCGGCTGCCAGACCGGGGGCTCCGGCAGCACCGCGTTCACGCGTTCAGCCGCCAGGTATGCGTAGGGGGAGCCGAGGTCGAAGTAGAAGGTCGGGGTCATTGCGGGACGGGTCACCGTGACCCGAAAATGCAAGCACCGAAGGGCGAGTCCCGGCGGTTTGGGCGGGATTGCGCAATCGGCGCGTCGCTGGTCATGAAGCTCATGCGCATCCGTAGCGCCCGTGGCGAACTCGTATGGGGCGCTCAGACGTGGTCATCAGAATGGCTGAAATACAGCGCGTTCTGATTACCACGTGGTTGAGCCTCATACGAGACTGTGTCACACACACGCGAGGGGCGCGAAAAAAGGAAACCTCGGGATGACCAACCCCTCGGTGCCCGCCGTTCGGACCCTGAAAGCGCCCTCAGCCGTGAATCACCCAGCCGGCGGTCGCGCGCGCTGCTTCCATCACGGCCTCCGAGTAGGTCGGGTGCGGATGAATGGTGCGCGCGACCTCCTCGTAGCCGGACTCGAGCTGCTTCGCGACGACGAGCTCGGCGATCATGTCGGCCGCCTTCGCGCCGACGATGTGGCCGCCGAGCAGCTCGCCGTACTTCGTCTCGCCGACGATCTTGACCATCCCGGAGCGGTCGCCGTACACGAGCGGGCCGCCCACGCCGCCCATCGGGAACTTGCCGACGACGACGTCGTAGCCGAGCTCCTTCGCCTGTGCCTCGGTGAGGCCGAAGCTCGCGACCTGGGGGTAGCAGAAGGTGGCGGCAGGGATGTCGTCGTAGTTCAGCGGGTGCACCTGGCGCCCGGCGGCGTCCTCGACGGCGATGATGCCCTCGTCCGAGGACTTGTGCGCGAGAGCGGGCCCGTGCACCATGTCGCCGATCGCGTAGATGCCGTCGGCCGACGTGCGCAACCGCTCGTCGACCTCGATCAGGCGGTCGTCGCCGATCTTCACGCCGGCGACGTCGCAGCCGAGACCCGAGACGTCCGGGACGCGCCCGGCCGCGATGCACAGGTAGTCCACCTTGGCGCGCTCGCCGCCGTATCCGACCTCGACGCCCTTGTCGGAAGGCTTCACCTCGTCGACGCGGGTGCCGGTAGAAACGTTCACGTTCTGCTTCTTCAGCTCGCGCTCGACGACCTTGGCGATCTCGGCGTCCTCCGCCGGGAGGATCTGGGGGAGCATCTCGATCAGGGTCACATCGGTGCCGAAACGCCCGAACGCAGAGGCGATCTCAGCGCCCGACGCGCCGGCGCCGATCACGGCCATCGACCCTGGCTGCTCGTTCAAGGCCCATGCTCCGGCCGTGTCGAGCACGCGGCCGCCGAACTCGGTGCCGGGAATCGCCAGCGGAATGGACCCCGTTGCGAGCACGACCTTCGGGGTCTCGAGCTCGCGGTCGCCGACCGCGACGCTTCCCCGACCGGAGAGCGAACCGGCGCCCTCGACGACCTCGATGTTGTTCTTCTTCATCAGCCCGCCTACGCCGCTCGTGAGCGTCTTGATCACCTTGTCGCGGCGCTTGCCGGCCGCGGCGATGTCGAACGAGGATCCCTCGACGTTCACTCCGAAGTCGGCGCCGTGCCCGACCTCGTCCAGCACGTCTGCCGCGCGCAGCATGGCCTTCGCGGGGATGCAAGCCTCGTTCAGGCAGCGGCCGCCGAGCTCGCCCTTCTCGACGACTGCCGTCTTCATCCCCAGCTGGGCGGCCCGGATGGCGGCGACATAACCGCCAGGGCCGCTGCCGACGACGACGATGTCGAATGTCTCTGCCACCGGCGCGGAGCTTAACTAGTTGGTGGCGTCGCGCGGCCTTCGCTCGGGCATCTGAATGCGAGCCATCGCGCGGATCAGGAACCAGAAGAGCGTGCCCGCACTCGCGACGATTGCGAGACCAACCGCGACGTCGAGCACGGCGTTGGCCCGGATAACCAGGAACAGGATCGCGTTCACGAGCGTGAGGACGAGCATGACCTGAAATCCGAGCACCGCCCAGTAGCGTGACCGCCACAGGCCGACCGCTGCGAGCGCGAGCAGGATGGCAAAGGGCGCTCCGGCCGTCGCACCCGATTCGCCCAGCGCGATCGCCACCACCCAGCCGACATCGAGCAAAGCCGCCACCGCAGCGGCGATCGTCACGGCCAGCGGCCGCTCGCCCTCGCGCAGGGGCTCGAGCTTCTCACGCGCGATGTCGTCCTTGCTCATTCGGGCGGGCTGCGCGGGCGATGGGGCGGCGGGGGCCTGCTCGACCGGCTGGCGCTCGCGCCGCCTGCGTTTGCGCTTCTGCCGTCCCGCCATCGGCCCGCGCTAGCGCGCCGAGCCGATGCCGAGCTTTTCCTCTATCCGGGCGCGCAGAGAGCGAGCCGCCTCGCCCGGATCATCTGCGTCACGGATTGCGCGCACGACGGCGATCCGGCCTGCGCCCGCGTCGAGCACCTCGTCCACGTTGGAGGCATCGATGCCGCCGATGGCAAAGAAGGGAACGCTCGCGTGCTCGGACGCGTAGCGCACGAGGCCGAGTCCGACCGGCTCGTATTCCGGCTTGGTCGGCGTGGGGTACACCGGCCCGACGGAGACGTAGTCGACTCCGCCGGCTGCGTCGAGCTGCTCCGGAGAATGCGTCGAGAGGCCGATCAGCGCGTCATTGCCGAGCACGCGGCGAACCTCGTCGGGGCTGGCGTCGTCCTGACCGAGGTGCACGCCGTCGGCCGCGCACGCAACTGCAAGCTCAGCCTCGTCGTTCACGACGAAGAGCGCGTCGTACGCGTCGCAGAGGCGCCGGAACACGCCGCCCGCCTCGACGATCTCGCGCTCGTCGCCGGACTTGTCGCGCAGCTGCACGACGTCGACTCCGGCCTGAAGCGCCGGGCGCAGCACCTCCTCCGGCTCACGACCGCCCGGGCGCGCCTCACAGACCAGGTACAGGCGAGCGCGCTCGAGCCAGGCACGGCGCCGCTCGGAGAGACTGTCCGGCTCCGGTATCCCGATCTGGGGCTCTTCCGCCATCCCCGCCAATACTTGCACAGCGCCGAAGGTCTACGGCGGGCCCGGACCGGCGCCCTCGAACTCCGGCAGGCCGGTGGTGGGAGTGGACGCCTGCGCGTACCGTCGCTGCGGCATCCTCCCTGCCTCGTAGGCAAGCCGCCCCGCCTCGATCGCCGACCGCATCGCCCGCGCCATCTTGACCGGCTGTTCCGCACGCGCGATCGCGCTCGCCATCAGCACGCCGTCGCAGCCGAGCTCCATTGCGATGGTGGCGTCTGAGGCGGTGCCGACACCGGCGTCGCAGACCACCGGGACGGAGGCGTTCTCGACGATGATCGACAGGTTGTAGGGGTTCCGGATCCCCATTCCACTACCGATCGGCGCACCGAGCGGCATCACCGCAGCGCACCCGAGCTGCTCCAGGCGGGCGTTCAGGATCGGGTCGTCATTCGCGTACGGGAGGACGACGAAGCCGTCATCGATCAGCGTTTCCGCGGCGTCGAGCAGCTCGGTTGCATCGGGCAGCAGGGTGCGGTCGTCGCCGATCACCTCCAGCTTCACCCAGTCGGTCTCGAAGGCCTCGCGTGCGAGACGGGCGGTCAGCACTGCGTCCTGCGCGGTGTAGCAGCCCGCCGTGTTCGGCAGCAAGAAACAACCGAGCTCCTCCAGCACGCTCATGATCGATCCGCGGGCAGTCGGGTCCACTCGCCGCAGCGCGACCGTGGCGATCTCCGCACCTGTGGCGGCGATCGCGTCCTTCATCACGTCGAGGCTCTGGAAGCCGCCGGTGCCGATGATGAGGCGGGAGCTCCAGCTGCGGCCGGCGATCTCGAGCCTGTCGTTTGCCATCGCCGTCACGCGCCTCCCTGTATCGCCGCCAGGATCTCGACGCGCTGTCCCTCGGTGAGCGAAGTCCGCTCCCACTCGCTGCGCGGCACCACCTCGGTGTCGATCGCCACCGCAACGCCTCGGTCGCCTCCCGGGACGCCCGACTGCGCGACAAGCGACGCGACCGTCGAGCCGTCCGGCACGCTGCGCTGCTCGCCGTTCACGAAGACGTTCATCCGGGCACCTCTGCATGTGCGACGCCGCTGCGGTCCGTGAAGCGATCGGGCGCGAACGGCGCGAGCTCGGCAGGAGCGTCCTCACCTGCGAGCAGCGCCGCGACGGCGTCCGCCGTCACGGGCGCGAGGAGAATGCCATTGCGCCAGTGAGCGGTCGCCCAGACGAGGCCGTCAATGTCACCGCGTCCGACGATCGGCTTGTTGTCGGGCGCGCACGGGCGTAGTCCCGCTTCAGCCTCGACCAGCTCGAGCTCGGCGATGCCGGGCAAGACCTCGTACGCGGCGCGAAGCAACTCGAGCACGCCGCCAGCCGTAACGGTGTCGTCGGGACCGCGCTCCTCGACGGTCGCCCCCACCACCAGCTCACCCTGGTCGCGTGGCACCAGGTAGACCTCCGGCGTGCGCAGGACCCTGCTCGCGACAGCGCCACCGCGCCGGTCCCGCAGTCGCAGGACCTGACCCTTGACCGGGCGCACCGGCACGCGCACCGGATCCGGCAGGCCGCCGATCTCGCCGGAGCGCCATCCGCAGGCGACGACGACGTTGTCGGCGCCGATGGTCAGTCCGGATTCCAGCTCGACCCCCGCGACGCGCTCTCGGCTCACGATCAACGACGCGACGGTCGCTCCGGCCATCAGCTCGCCGCCCTCGTCGCGAAGCGCGCGCACGAGCGCGTCGGACAGGGCGCGGGGATCGACCTGGTGGTCGATGGAGGTGCGAAAGCCACCTACCACCCGCGGCGATAGACCCGGCTCCAGCTCGCGGCACTCGCTTGCCCGCAGCCATTGAGAGTCCAGGTCCAGCGACTGGTGAAACCTGTGCTGGCGCCGCAGCTGCTCGGCCTCGTCGCGGTCGAGCGCGACGGCGAGCGTGCCGGAGGCGCGGTAGCCGACGTCCTGGCCGAGCTCCGCGGCGAAGGCCTCGTAGCGGGCAGCCGACGCGAGGTTCAATGCGAGTAGCTCCTCCTCGCCGAAGGCGGCCTCCGATACCGGCGCGAGCATGCCCGCGGCCACATGCGTTGCGCCGGCCCCGGGGGTCGCCGCATCGAGCACCAGCGTGCGCAGCCCGCGTTGCGCCGCACGCCAGCCGGCGGAAAGACCGATTACGCCCGCACCTACGACAACCGCGTCGTAGCTGGGAAGGCTCTGTCTCTCGGAGTGCTTCGTCATTTCTCCCTGCGCCGGCATTACCCGGATCAGGTTCTGGCGGTCGGCGGCGTCTTAGCCACCCTCTCAGCCCGGTACGCCGGGCTCCCGCAACGTCATTTCAATCCTAGCTAGTACGAACCCTGGGAGCTCCCGGATTTTGCGCCTAAGCAAAATCCGGACTGAGTTCAATCGATCAAAAGCTCCAGCAATGCCTTCTGCGCGTGCAGCCGGTTCTCGGCCTGGTCCCAGACCGCAGAGCGCTCTCCGTACAGCACGCCCTCGGTGATCTCCTCGCCGGGGTGGGCGGGCAGGCAGTGCAAGACGATCGCCTCGGGGCGAGCAGCAGCGAGGAGCTCCTCGTTCAGCTGGTACGGCGCGAGCAGCCTGCGGCGCGTGCCCGCTTCCACCTCCTCGTCGCTCATGCTCACCCAGACGTCGGTGTAGAGCGCGTGCGAACCAATGGCGGCGGCGCGCGGGTCGATGACCACGTTGGCGGCCTGACCGCTCGCCTTGACGATGTCGGCGCTCGGCGCGAGCTCGATGGGCGTCGCGACGGCCACCTCGAGGCCTACCCGGCCGCCTACGAGGAGCAGCGAGTTGCAGACGTTGTTGCCGTCGCCGACGTAGGCGAGGCGGAGCCCGTCGAACGTCCCGAACCGCTCACGCATCGTGAGCACGTCCGCGAGTGCCTGACAGGGATGGTGAAGCGGCGTGAGGGCGTTCACGACCGGCACGCTCGAGTGCTCCGCGAGCTGCTCGAGCAGCGCGTGGTCGGAGACGCGCGCCACGATCGCGTCGACGTAGCGCGAGAGCACGAGCCCCGTGTCGCGCACCGACTCGCCGCGCGTCAGCTGCAGGTCCTCGCGCCGTAGTCCGAGAGCCTCGCCGCCGAGCTGGCGGACGCCGACGTGGAAGGACACACGGGTGCGGGTAGAGGGCTCCTCGAAGAAGAGCGCGACGGCGCGCCCGTCGAGCGGTCCACCGAACCCGTTGCGGCCCTGGCGCTTCAGCTCCAGCGCCCGCTCGACGAGAGCACGAAGCTCCTCGCGCGTAAGCTCCGTGCCCGTTATGAAGTGGCGAGCGGCGTTCATCGCGACATCTTACGGGCCTCCCTCGGCTGCATCGCGGTGCGCACAGTGACCGAGTTCACGGTTCTGACATGGAACATCTTCCATGGCCGCGACGCGCCACCTGACCGCGATCTGTTCACCTGGCGCTCGCGGCTCTTGCGCGTCACCGAGGCCAACGGCAAGCACGTGCAAGTAAACCGCTCCCTGCTCGACGAGTACACGTCACTGATCGCGCGGGCTCGCTGGGAAGTCTGCCTGCTGCAGGAGACCCCGCCCTCGTGGACGCGAAGGCTGGCGGACCGGGCAGCCGCGGATCGGTGCAGTGCACTCACATCGCGCAACCAGCTGGGCATCCTGCGTGGCGCGCTTGCGCGTTTGAACCCTGACCTCGTCGGCTCGCTGGAGGGCGGCTCGAACCTGACGCTCGTGCGCCCGCCGTGGCGACTCGTCAGCAATAGCTGCCGATCGCTGCTGCTCAACCCGTTGCGTGAACGCGGACTGGACGAACGGCGGCGGATGAGCTTCGTGCGAATGCGACTGGACAGTCAGAAGGCGGAGGTCTGCGTCGCGAACCTGCACGCGAGCACCGGCCCGCCGGAGCAGACCGAGCGGGAGCTGCGACGCGCGGCCCGCGCAGCGGTCGAGTGGGCGGGGCCAGCTGCGCTCGTGCTGGGAGGCGACTTCAACCTGCGACCGGGTCAGCCTTCCGGGCTGTACGACGAGCTCGCCCGCGACCTCGGCCTGGTTGCTCCGACCGCTCCAGAGGCGATCGATCACCTGCTCGTCCGCGGCCTCGATGTAGTTGCAGCGCCGGCGGCCTGGCCTGACGAGCGGCGAGAGCTCGAGATCACCTGGAAGGCAGGCAAGCGCCGATTGCGACTATCTGACCACGCGCCGGTGGAGGCTCGCTTTCGCGTCCGCGGGGAAAGCCAGTCCACTCGCGAGCGGGGTGCTATTACTACCAGCGATGGCTAGGCAAACCAGGGCCGGGCGCAAGAGGCAAAGGCCCGGCGACAGGCGCGAGGACTCTCGCGACTCCTCGGTGGTGAAGCGGGCCGCAGCCGTCGGTTCCGGCGTCGGCGCCGTCAGGGATCTCGTGCGAAAAAGCGTGCTGGCCCCCGTGAACGCCGTGCTGCTGACGCGGCGTGGCATCGAGGAGGTGGTCGAGGACGCAGTCAGGCGGGGACGGATGACGCGCGACGACGCCCAGCAGATGGTCCAGACGCTGCTCCAGTACGGCGCCAAGCAGACCGACGACTTCCTCGCGGACATCGAGCGGCTGGTCGGACGGGGATCGGCGCTCGAGGAGCGCACTCCCGGCCGGCGGCCGCGCTCGCAACGGCCGCGCGCGAAGCGAGCGGCCGCGAACCTCCCGATCGCCGGCTACGACGACCTGTCCGCGGCGGAGGTGCAGGACCGCCTGGACGGCCTCACGCCCGCCGAGCTGCGCAAGCTGCGCGACTACGAACGCCGCCACGGAAACCGAAAGACGGTTCTGGATCGCATCGAGCGCAAGTTGCGTTAGGGGCGACTAGGGACGGGACGTCCCGGCAGGCTTCTCGCCCATCCCGCCCATCCCGCTGTCCATTCCACGGGCGTCCATCGCCGGCATGGCCTCGGCCGAGTCGGGGATAGTCAGGCCAGGCACGTGATCCGGCGCAACTGCGACCGACACGGCCAGCGCCGCGAGCACGACGACGATGCCGAGGCTCGCGAGCGAGATCCGGGGCAGCAGCTTCTCGATCGCGATCACCGCCGCGATCAGGACCATCCAACCGATGCTCATTACCCCGAGGGCGAACAGCGCCGCCATCAGTGCCCAGCAGCACCCCACGCAGAAACCTCCGTGCTCGATTCCGGTCCAGAGGGCTCCCAGTCGTCCCGGGCGCCGGCGCTCGACCAGCAGGCGCGGATCGCGACAGTGGCGCAGACACGCGGCTTTCACTGGCGTCAGCTCGTAGAGGGCGGCCCCGGCGATCACGGCTCCGGCGACGAAGGGCCCTGCGTTCTCCCACGCAAGAAACCCGGCGTCCAGCGAGCGGGCACCCTCGATCAGCGCATATGCCGCCAGGCCGGCGGCGACCCACGGGAGCAGGTAGCCGGCGCCAAAGGCAACGGTCGCGACCAAGGGCCGCCCCTCCCCGGCCCCCCTCCTTGCGTCCGCTCGCGCGTAGGTCGCCCCCATCGGCACCAGCGAGGGGAGCATCATCGCGGCCATCATCGTCGCCCAGACGCCCACGAACCAGCCGAGCCCGCCGAGCTCCGTCCCGGGGCCCATGTCCATTCCGTCCATCCGATTCGCCGTGACCACCCAGCAGCCGGCGCCGACCGCGATCAGGATGAGCGCGGGCCCGGCCTCACGGATGCCGGGCACGGGGACGGCGTGGCCCGTCAGTCCGGGTACTCGTCCTTGCGCCACGCGCGGGGCTCCTCGGGCTCAGGCATCGACGTTCGCTCGAGCAAGAACGAGTGGTAGGGCGCGACGAATGGATCGGGCGCCGACACCATGTACGTGTGGTAGACGCTCCCGTTATCGCGGGCGAAGGCGATGAAGCTCGGGTTTTCGCGCAGGCCGTCCTCGAGCTTGGCTCCGACCTGTCGCCCCCACTCCTGGAGCCACTCGGGTGGAGAGGCAACCATTTCCTGGATCTCCGGGATCTCCTTCGCCTGCTTGGGCGTGAGGGCGAGCCCGAAGTCGAAGGCAAACTCCGTCTCATGGGTCGAGACGTAGGGGAACTGCCACCCCATCCGCTCCTTGTATGCGATGAGTCGATCGATCGGCGCGCGCGAGAAGCAGACGAACGTCACGTCGCGGTGGTTCAGATGCACGCGCGAGCCGTCGAACTCATCCCCGAGGTTCGTGCACCCGGGACAGGCGCCGACCTCATAATCAGGTCCGTACATGATGTTGTAGGCAAGTAGGTGCGAGCGCCCCTCGAAGAGTTCGTCGAGCGTCTTCTTCCCATCCTCAGTGTCGAACTGGTACTCCTTCTCCACCGGAACCCAGGGAAGCTGACGCCGCTGCTCGGTCACTTTCCGGCCGAGCTCGGCATGCTGGGCCTCGAGCTTCCCGAGCTCATCGCGAGCC
This sequence comes from uncultured Solirubrobacterales bacterium, assembly GCA_963716195.1. Classification (GTDB taxonomy): domain Bacteria; phylum Actinomycetota; class Thermoleophilia; order Solirubrobacterales; family JBBDJG01; genus JBBQNR01. The sequence goes on along the minus strand of OY970293.1, from coordinate 3,238,843 downwards.
GCCTGCCATTCCTCGCGAGTTCCAATCTTGTGGTCGGGCATCGTTCGCCTCCTTTGGCCGTTCGTCACCTCAGGGTACGCCTGTAGGTAAGACCGACAAGCCACCGCAAACTCATCGGGACAAGTTTTGCTCGCAGGTCCGCCTACTCGCCGATTTCCTCCACCATCACCGAGAAATCCAGCTCCTGCCCGGTCAAGTCGCCGAGCAGCTCATCCGCCCCGAGTCGCTGCCCGTCCCGCCATGCTGAGCGCAGGAATTCACCCGCCTCCGGGTAGCGGAACCATTCGGTGCCGAAGCGGTCGCGCAGGAAGCGCCGTAGCTGTGCCTCGAAGGCCCAGGCGCGCAGGTAGTTGGCGACGTAGTAGCCCTCATCTACATCCGACACGTACGTGACCGCCGGCCACTCGATCCCGACGGCGTCGCTGAGCCGCTGCGCGTAGAGCACGCTCATTTCCGGCAGCGGCCGTCCATCGCCGTGCAGCTCTAGCTCGTAGGCGAGCTTCGCAGCGAAGCGGCGCAGGAAGACGAATTTGTTCGCCCGCGCATAGTCCAGATACGCGACCACGTCCTCAGCGCCGAGCTGCACGCGCAGCCAGTCGCGGTCCTCGGTCAGCTGCTCGAAGAGGAACGCGAAGCCCTCGGTCACCGAGTTGTCGCCAAGTTGCCGGAACTCGAACGGCAGACGCGGGTCGACGCTGGCGTAGTGCTCGGTGTGACCGCCCTCGTGGAAGAGGGCCGCGTAATCGTCGCGGCCACCGCGCGGCGCTATCACCAGGTAGATCTCGCCCGGAACGTTCACGGGCGCACAGAAGGCGCGCGGACTCTTGCGGCGACGCTGCTCGAGGTCGAGGTGGACGTTCGGCTGCGCGCTCAGCTCGATCCCCATGCCTTCGAGCGTCTGCTCGAAGCTTTCGGTCAGGCGCGCTGCGGGGAACAGCGGGTCGTACGTCTTCGCCCTGAAGAAGTACGCCAGGTCCGAGCGCCGCAGGCGATCGAAGCCGAGACCTGTCTCGGCGATGAGCTGCGGCTCCGCGAGATCCCGGTAGCGGTCGTCCGTGGCCGCGACGAACGCGCTGGTCTGGCGCTCCAGCCGGGCGAGGTCGATTCCCTTCAGGTCCTCGAACATCGCCCTGTAGCTCTGCCAGCCGAGCTCGCGCGCGAGCTGGTGTGCCCGTTCGAGGATCTGAACGTGGAGCGGATTGAGCTCGGCGTCCAGCGCCTCGTTGCGTGCCTCTTCGATCGCCGCCCGGCGATCTGCGTCCGGCTCGTTGGACTGCACGATCGCGGTCTGCCGGTAGCTCTCGGTCGTGCCGTCGAACTCGATCTCGAGCGCTCCCTCCCGCTCCGCGAGCTCCGCGGCCTCCGACTTCGTCGCCTGGCCGATGTAACCCTCGACCGCGAGCTGCAGCAGGTACCGGAAGCGACGCTGCTCGTCTCCCTCGGACTGCTCGAAGCGCACCCGCAGCCTGTCGACGACCTCGCGCTCGAACAGTGAGCGGTGGCGGTCGTAGATCGCCTCGATCTCGAACGACTCCTTGAGCCCGGCGAAGTGCAGGTAGTACTCGCGGTCGAGCGCGCTGACGAAGCTCTCCGCTTCACGCGAGTAGGTGTCGAAGTCGAGGGCCACGGAGACCGGGAGCGTAGCGCCCGCTATGTTGAAGCGCGTGAGCGAGAGCGTTCCGACCCAGACCAGAAAGCGCCTGCGTCCCGGCGAGCTCGTCGAGCTGCGCGTGGACGATCTCGCTCACGGCGGCGCCGGCGTGGCGCGCCATGACGGCCTGGTGGTGTTCGTCGACGGCGGCTTCCCGGGCGAGCTCGTGCGCGCTGAGATCGGGCGCTCCAAGCGCGACTACGCGAACGCCCGCGCCGTCGAGCTGCTGGAGCCGAGCGAGGACCGCGTGCCGCAGCGCTGCGACCACGCAGGCGCGCCGTGCCCGGGCTCTCCATGGCAGGAGCTGCGCTACGAGCGGCAGCTGGAGCACAAGCAAAGGCAGGTGGACGAGGCGCTGGCGCGGCTCGGCGGACTGAGCGGCTACGAGCTCGAGCCGATCGTGCCCGCGGACGACGTCTGGCGCTACCGCAACAAGCTCGAGTACTCGTTCGGTGAAAGCAAAAGTACGGCAGACCCGTCCGCGGGCTTGCCCGCGGACGGCCTTTCCCTCGGCTTCCACGCTCGCGGGCGCTGGGAGGACGTGCTCGACACCAGCGACTGCGTGCTCGCGTCGGAGCGCAACAACGAGGTCAGGAATCTCGTCCGCGACTGGTGCGCGGCGCAGGGTCTGTCCACGTACGACCGCCGGCACGGAACCGGCTTCCTGCGAAATCTGGTCGTGCGCGAGGGCCGCAACACCGGCGACATGCAGGTCAGGCTCGTGACGAGCGAGGGCGAGTTCGACGCGCAAGCACTGACGTCGGCGGTACGCGATCGCTTCGAGCAAGCGTCGGTGCTGTGGACCCGGACCGCCGCACAGGCAGAGGTCTCGCACGGGGGCGAGACGGAGGTCATCGCCGGCGCGGACCAGCTCGCGGAGGAGCTGTGCGGCCTGCGGTTTCGGATCTCGCCGGAGGCGTTCTTCCAGACGAACACCGCGATGGCGGAACGGCTGTACGGGCTCGCGTCCGACTACGCACAGCTCGAGGGCCGCGAGCGCGTGTTCGACCTCTTCTGCGGTATCGGCACGCTCAGCCTCGTGCTCGCATTGCGCGCCGCAGAGGTCTGGAGCGTCGACATCTCGACGCACGCCATCGCCGACGCGATCGACAACGCGCGCCGCAACGAGATCGACAACGTCCATTTCTTCGCGGGCGAGGCGCGGGCCGCGATCCGTCCGCTCACCGAGCAGGCGCCGCGCCCAGACGTCGTCGTGGTCGATCCGCCCCGGGCGGGTCTGTCGAAGAAGGTCGTGCGGCGCGTCCTCGAAACGGGGGCGCGGCGGATCGTCTACGTCTCGTGCAACCCGACCACGCTCGCGCCCGATGCGCAGCAAATGGTCGAAGCCGGCTACCGGCTCGCTAAGGTGCGCCCGGTCGACATGTTCCCCCACACTCCCCACATCGAGTGCGTCGCGCTGCTCGAGCGCGCGGGGTCGGATGGCTAGCGCTCGCGGGTTCGGCATCGCGGCCGGGCTCGATGCCTCCATAGCCGCCGAGCTCGCCCGCCGGTGCGCGCCCGCCGGCTACGCGTCGATGTGGTCGAACGACCATCCGACGGCGAGCGGACTCGAGACGGTGACCGAGTTCGCGCGCGCAGCCCCGGAGCTCGAGGTCGGCGTCGCGGTGATGGCGCTCGATCGCCACGCACCCGCGGACATCGACGCCAAGGTGCGCGATCTGGGGCTCGATCCGAAGCGCTTGTGGATCGGAATCGGGTCCGGCTTCACGAAGCGGCCGCTGGGGGTGGTGCGCGAGGGGTTGGCGGAGCTTCGCAAAGAGATTCCCGACGGCAGGATCATCGTCGCCGCCATGGGGCCGAAGATGTGCGCGCTTGCGGGCGAGCTCGCCGACGGCGCCTTCCTCAACTGGATGACGCCCGAGCGCGCCGCCTGGGCGCGCGAGCGCGTGCGCGAGGGAGCACGGGAAGCCGGCCGCGAGCCGCCGCCGGTGTTCGGGTACGTGCGGGTCGCCGTCGGCGAGGATGCCGTCGAGCGCCTGGTGAAGGAAGAGTCCTTCTACCGTGAGCTGCATCACGGCTACCAGCGCCACTTCGCCGCGCTCGGAGCAGAGCCCGGCACGATCGGAGTTGCAGCCACGGATCCCGCGCAGGTGCAGACCGAGCTTGCGCGCTACGAGGCGATCGACCACCTCGTCGTGCGCGCCCTGGCGCACGCCGACCTCGATTCGCTCAGCCGCGTCGCCGAAGCCGCGGCGCCACGCTAGCCGCCGGCCAGCGCGTCCTCCATGCTGGAATAGATGTCGAGGCGCAGCGCGATGCTGTCGCGCAGCGTCCAAGCGTGATAGATGTGGACCTCGAACGGCGCCTGGCTCGCCTTGCCGCGGCCGCTCATCAGAATCGTCGCGATGATGCGCTCGGATGTTCCCTCGACCGCTTGCAGCTCGACGCGCACGTCATCGAACGGCTCCGTGACTTGCCGCCAGTTCTCCAGGAAGCCCTCGCGGCCGCGATACACGGGCGACTCCGGCAGGTCCGCTCGGCCGGTGTGAACCTCGAGCACGAACTCCGGATCGAAGACGGCGAGCGCTTCCACGAGATCCCCGCGCTGGAACGCTGCGTAGCCGGCCCGCAGCACTTCCACGTCGCGCTCGAACTCCGCGTCGCCTATTAGTCCTCCGGCTCTTCCTCCAGCGGCACGCGTTCGGACGCGCAGCGCGAGCACAGGAAAGCCTCGTTGGCGCCCTCCAGCACCGCCTCGATCTCACGCGCGGTGAGCCGGGCGCCACACTGCTCGCAGCGCTCCTTTACTTCCTCTACGCCGACTTTCTCCTCGAGGTCCATGAACGCAGCAGTCTAGCTGGCCGCCGCCGGGGCGCCGGCTCAATACGGCGGGAGGTCTGCGTACCAGTCGCCGAGCGTGCGAAACGCGCGCCAAAACCCCTGCTTGGCGTCCTGATCGTCGAGGGATTCGTCGATGTCCGGCACGTACAGCGCGTCGATCGTCGGGGTCAGGGACTGCACCTCGCCGACCAGCGGCTCGACCTCGACGGCAAGCGGCAGCTGCAGGTCGTTCAGGACCGCGAGCGCCCGCGGCCCCATCACGACGATGATGCGGGGCTCGACGATCGCGATCTCCTCCAGCACCCGCGAGACGCACTCTTCGGCGGCGAGCGCCGGATCCGACACCGGACACTTGACGCAGACCGTGCCGTAGACGGCGAGCGGATCGATGCCGAGGCGTTTGAAGCTCTTCATCAGCGCCGTGCCGCTGCGGCCGTAGAAGGCGACGCCCTCTTCGACCTCGGAGACGCTGGGAGCGTGCTTGAGCAGGATCACGTCCGCCTGGGGGTGGCCGGAGCCAAGGACGGGCATCAAACCGCCGCGCGGACAGAGATCGCATTCCTGGAGGTCGTGCGTGAGCCGGTTCAGCTCCCGGATCGCACGCTCCAGGTATTTCTCTCGTATCTCATCGTCCGTGGCAGGCATAGGGGTACGGGCGGGAGGTTTAGACGGGTCCGGAACTTGTCCTCTTGCCTGCATCAAACGTTGCCTCGAATCCTGGCGAAAAGCTGCTCCTAAGATGCCCGCTTTGCCTGCGCGCGCCTGGCCGTGCGCGGCCGCGCCTTGGTTTGCAAGAACTTGAGCGACTGAAGATAGATCAAGCTCTTGCGCTTGCTGAGGATGTCGGCGTCCCTCAGGCTTTCGAGGAACTCCTCCGGACCGTCGAAGTCCCGCATCCTGATCTTGACGCTGCCGAGTCCCTGCGGCACGTGGCTGTCCGACCCGGCGCCGGCGACGATCCGGTACTTGGCCGCGAAGCGAGCCGCCTCCTCGTTGAACGCAGGCACGGCCACGCGCGCGTTGAAGACCTCGATCGCATCGATCTCCTCGACGATCTTGAGCAAGTGCTCGTAGCCGGGCACGGTGTGCAGGCGATCGAACGGGTGCGGAACGTATGCGAGGCCGCCCTGGGAATGAATGGCGTCGATCGTTTCCTGCATCGACATGCCGCGCGGAATCTTCTCTTCGATGAAGAGGCCGATCACCTCGCCCTCGTGAGCCGTCTTTACCTCTTCCGAGACGATCACCTTGATGCCGTCCGATCGCTCGCGCGCCTCGTGCGCGCCGGAGATCTCGTTGTGGTCAGTGACCGCAATCGCACCGAGGCCGCGCCGCTTGGCAGTGTCCAGCAGCACGTCGACCGGCGTTGCGCAGTCCGGCGAGTGGTCGGTGTGCATGTGCAGGTCGCAGAAGATGAAACCGCGACGGGACAGGCGCCGCTCGATCGACGCGCGCCGCGGGGGCGGGCTGTGCCGCCGGGCGACCACGCGGCGGTAGACCTCCTCGGTGCGGTCGGCGACGCGCTCCCAGCCGAGCTCCGGGCGACGCTCGAGGCAGCGCTCACGCAGCGAGAACCGGAGCCGGTCATCCGTGATCAGGTGCACGAGCTGCGCCGAAAGAACCGCCACGTCTCCACGCTCGAACAGAAGCCCGTGCTCGCCGTCGCCGACGAGCTCCTCATAGATCGGAATGCGCGACACGAGCGGAACCGCGCCGGTGGCTATCGCCTTCAGCACGAGCTGCCCCGCGGGGGCCATGCCGCCGGAAGCAGCGCAGAGGATGCCCGCGCGCCCGAGCAACTTCTCCAAGGACTCCTCGTGACCACTCGTGAACCGGACGCGTTCCCGTAGCGCCCGGCCGAGCCGGGGCGCCAGGTCGTCGCGACGCGGCGTCCACACCGTTGCGCTCCACGGAAGCTGCGGCGGCAGGCGTCGCAGTGCCCGCAGGAACAGGCGCAGTGCGTTCCGCTCCTCCTGCAACGCGAAGGCGATCTCGACTGGCTCGGGCTTCACGTCCGGCACGAAGCGGTCCACGTCCACCCCGGGCGGATTCAAGTCGTATTCACCTGGGAAGAATCGCGAGACGAGCGTGCGCGTTACGTCGAAGCTCGCGCCGCGGGCGTCCAGGCGTCCGAAGAAGCGTTCCATGAAGCGCCGCGCCACCTGTGTCGAGAGCACACGCTCGGTGGGCGAATGAAAGGTCCCCACGTTGAGCGCGCGCGAGTGGCGAAGAGCAGTGGCTGACGCGCTGGGAGGAAATGGCTCGTGTACCTGCGTGATGTCGAGGCGAACACTCGTGAAGAGCCGTTCGATCGTGCGCGCGACGTCGATCGGCAGCGAGACCGTGCCACCCCGGCGCTCGGTGCCCATTGGCAGGCTCTGGCCCATCGCGAGCACGCGTACGACGCCCGGCTCGAACAGCGCGTCGGGATCGGCGGCCCCGGAGCGGATCAGACGGCGGGACTCGCGCACCAGCGCGCGGGAGCCGCTCGGCGTGACGACGAGAACCGAATGGCCCCGGTCCGCGAGCGACTCGGATAGGCGCGCCACGTACTCGTTGACCTCCCGCGGTCCCTCCCACGGGTACGGGGTGACCTGGGCGATTCGGAAAGGACCGCCGTCGCCGTCGTGCGCGGACACGGCTTCAGGATAAAGGCGGGCGGTCGTTCGGCACGCGCGTCGACAGCGCTACGAAAAAACGAGGTCAGGTGGCCAAGGTGCCCGAACCGCTCTTCGGAAGGACGACCTTCTTGCCGCTGTAGTCGGCGATGAACTGCTCAGTGCGGTCGTGTGCGATCGAGTCGGGAAGCTGCTTGGGTGGCGACTTCATCAGGTACGAGCTCGGCCCCTCGAGCGCTCCGCTGATCCCTTGATTGAGCGCCAGCTTGCACATGCGCACGGCGTCGATCACGATGCCCGCCGAGTTCGGCGAGTCCCAGACCTCCAGCTTCAGCTCCATGTTGAGCGGCACGCCCCCGAAGGACTCACCCTCGACGCGGATGTGCGCCCACTTGCGGTCCTCCAGCCACGGCACGTAGTCCGACGGCCCGATGTAGACGTCGTCCGCCGGAAGCTCGTAGTCGAGCATCGAGGTGACGGCGTTTGTCTTCGAGATCTTCTTGGACTCCAGCCGCTCGCGCTCGAGCATGTTGTAGAAGTCCATGTTCCCGCCCACGTTCAGCTGGCTGGTGCGAGAGATGCGCACGCCGCGCTCGCCGAACAGTCGCGCGAGGGTGCGGTGCACGATCGTCGCGCCCACCTGTGACTTGATGTCGTCGCCGATGATCGGCAGATCAGCCTGCTCGAAGCGCTTGCGCCAATACGACTCGCGTGCGATGAATACGGGGATGCAGTTGACGTAGGCGCAACCGGCGGCGAGTGCCTGCTCCACGTACCACTTCGTCGCCTGCTCGGACCCGACCGGCAGGTAAGACACGAGGACGTCGGTCTGCGTATCACGCAGGATGTTGACGATGTCAGAGGTCTCGCCCGGAGCCTTGGTGATCTTTTCCTTGAGGTACTTGCCGAGGCCGTCGTGGGTCATGCCGCGATGAACCGGCACGTCGAGATGAGGAACGTCGGCGAACTTGATGGTGTTGTTCTGTCCCGACCAGATCGCCTCCGAGAGATCCTTTCCGACCTTGTCGGCGTCGATGTCGAAGGCGGCCGTGAAGTGAATGTCACTGACGTGATAGCCGCCGAGGTCGACGTGCATGAGGCCCGGCACGAAGTCCCCGGGATCCGCGTCCCGGTAGAACTCCACGCCCTGCACGAAGGAGTTGGCGCAGTTGCCGACTCCCACGATTGCGACGCGGGTCTCCTCGTGCTGCCTCAGAGCGCCGTTGCCCGCGCTCACCTGCTCACCGCCAGTCGGTCGGATGTCTTCATCGGTGGCCTCCTGTCTGGTCGCCCGGTTTCGGATTACCCGAAGCCGCGGCGACGGTTACTCCTCAGCGGAAATCTGTTGTGCAGAGAGGGCCTGGCGCACGTGCCAGACCCGCTGCCCGACGGTCACGGCAGTCAGTGCCGCCATCACGTAGATCGCCGGTGCCAGCAACTCGAAGTCGCCCAACCCTGCCCCCTTGGCGAACACCAAACCTGCTGACAGCACGACTACCCGGACCGGCCGGGTCGCCAATCCTACTTTGCACTCGACGCCCAGGGCTTCCGCGCGAGCGCGTGTGTAGCTCACCATCAGCGAACCGAGCACTGTCAGCACCGTTGCGGCAACGGCCAGGTCATCGCCGCGAGACGAGAAGTAGGCCGCGACGGCCGTCAGCACGATCCCCTCCTCGATGCGGTCGAGCGTGGAGTCGAGGAAGGCGCCGAACGGTGTTCCCTTGCCCGACATGCGCGAATAGCGCCCGTCGAGCATGTCCATGACGCTGCCGACGATGAAGGTGAGCCCAGCGAGGAAGAACAGCCGCTGGGTGATGAGCACCGCGGCGGCCACGTTCAACACGAGGCCGGTCATCGAGATCGCGTTCGGTGTCAGGCGCGACTCGATCAGACGGTTGCGCATCATCAAGCGCAGCTCGGCCGCGTTCGCGGGCCCACCGTCACGCTTGCCCGTGATGCGACGGCCCGGCGGGCGATCGACGCCTCCGGGCGCCGGTGGACGGCCACTCACTGGCGGATCCCTAGACCGCTTCCGCGGTGCGCTGTTGCCAGGCCCAGGCGGCCGGCCGCAGTCGCGACAGCACCGCCCAAGCCGTGAGCGCAGCCACGCCGGCCACGACCGCACCGACTGCGCCGTCGAACCACCAGTGGTTGCCGGTCACGATCACCACGAAAGTGATGAGCGGCGGATAGAAGAACCACAGTACCTTCAGCGCCCTGTGCTTGACGACCATGATCGCGGGCACCGCCACCATCAGCGAGAACGCGACATGCATGCTCGGGATGGCCGCATACGGGTTGAAGAAGAAGTTGACGAACGCCGAGTCGTGGCGCACGTCCGCGTAGTAGGCGATCGTGTCGACGAATCCAAGCTCGGGCAAGAAGCGAGGCGGAGCGGTCGGCATGGCCGCGTAACCGACGAGCGCAAGCGCCATCGCGACCATGAACATGTTGCGCACGAAGTAGAAGCGGTCGTTGTGCCGCAGGTACAGCCAGACCAGGAACGCTGTCGTGATCACGAAGTGGGAGTTCACGTACATGAAGTTCGCGAGGTCGATAAGCAACCGCGATCCCATCGCCCAGCTTTGGACGCTCTGCTCGAAGAACAGGCCGGTGCCCTGCTCGAGATCGACTATGTGCCGCGCGTTCGTGAACGCCTGCGCGGTGCTGGTCTCGGATATCCCGCGCACCGACTCGTAGAGAAGGTCCGCGATGGCGAACAGCGCAAGCTGATGCATCGCGTCCGGCCACCCCTTCGGGAGCCAGGAGCTCTCGGTGTGACCGCGCCGCGTGGCACGCGCGTAGACGGCCCCCGAGACCGCAAGCAGAAGCAATAGGAGGAGGAGCAAACGGGGCACGCGCTGATGTTAACGAACTGTGTACCGGCCCGGACAAGGCCGCCACTCGCTTGGAAGCGAATGACGGGTTTCGTGTACTTCGGGCGTGAATCAGCTCGTCTGTTACGAAGTACGGCAGTCCTGGTGCCAACCCGTCGCCGAGCGGCCGACGCGTGTCAGGGAGAAGCGGATCGACACGCGCACGATGCCCGGATTGTCGGCCCTGACCACGGTCCAGCGCCCGCTCTTGCCGACGCAGCCGACGCCGGTGCTCACCTTCCAGAACGGAGTAGCGCGAACGCGCACGAGGAACCTGCCCGGATTCTGGACCTGCAACGTGAACGACTCCGGAGCCATCCGCAGCAACTTCCCTCGTGCGCCGCCGTGCGTCTTGACCAGCGGCAGGCTGCCGCGCACCTCGTATATCCGCCAGTGCGCGAGGCTCGCGACATGACGGAGATAGGGCTGCCCGCTCACCACCAGCTGTCGCTCCAGTCGAGCCGAGTAATCGGGTCTCGCATCCGAGAGAGCGACGAAGCGAATGCCGTTCTGACGGAGCCAGCTCTCGTAGCGCCGGGAGGTGAGATCGCCGTCGTAGAAGAGACCGTTGCGCGTGCGATCCAGCTGGCGTAGCCAGCCGCGCGCAAGCTCGAAGTCGGGCGCGAGGTAGGCGGTCTCCCAATGTCCGGAGGTGAGCGGCACCTCGATCCGCCCGTCCGAGCCGCCGTTCGCTCGCAGCCACTGTACGAGCGGGTCGTAGTAGTGAGACTGCGTGGACGCGTCGCCCATGCTCTGCGCGACATCGCGCACGGCGGGCGAGAGCTGCCACCAGAGGCTGCCGGCCATCAGCAGCGCGACCATCGGCGTCGCGAGGCGCACACCGCGCGACAGCAGCGCGGCAGCGATCACGGGGCCTCCGAAAAGGGCTCCCATGCGCGTGGCGTTTCCTCCCATCGGATTCGGCACGAGCCAGATCACGGTGCCGACGAGAACGTAGGCGAGGATCACCGCGCGAAGCTGACGCTCCGCCTCGAGGCCCCGAGTCACGTACAGAGCGCCGCCTCCCCACAGCGGCAGCGCTATCCAGGCGGAGAACGCGAACGGCTCGTGCCCGCCGTCGGCGAACACGGTGTTGAGGAGTGCGATCGGCAGGAGCGCCGCAACAGCGACGGCGAGCGTTCCGGCCTTGCGCGGCATGTGCGACACGAGCACCCCGACCGCAACGACGCCGGCGAGGAACGCAGCCGCGACCGGACTCGCGAGGGCACACCCGACGGCCACGGCCATCGCCGTCCGCCGCCTCCCGCGCTGCAAGGCGCGCAGGCTCGCGAGCCCGAACGCGACGCCGAGCGCGAAGCTGATGCGGCCGCTGGCGAGCATCGTGGCGGCGCCCGCCGCGAACCAGAGCGTGGCGAGGCGAGCGCGCTCGCCCCAGCGGTCGAGGACGACCCGGTCGAACAGGTACGTGCTACTGACCACTGCGCCGGCACCGACCGCCCAGGCGCCCACGACCGCCGCCAGCGGCGGGAACAGCACGCTGTGCGTGAGGGTGTAGTGGCCGCCGTACCAGTTCGCGTTCCATAGCGCGAAGCCGGTGCGCTCGAACAGCTCGGTGCGATAGATGTGAGCGGCGAGGTCCCGGACGTGCGGGTCCCAAACGCCGAGGCCCACGGCGAGCAGAGCGCTCAATGCGACCGCGGGGACCCAGCTCGGCCGCTCGAGCGTGGCAGCTCGGGCTCCGGTCATAGGCGCGGTAAGGATACTGGCGCGACCGGGCCCCCGCCAGCGTCACGGGTGCGGCCGGTGGATAGCTTTCGGCTATGCCCGCGAAGCAGTGGAAGCGACCCGATCGGCGCCGTGTGCGCACCATCCGCGACCGGCTGCGCGGCTACTACGGGCAGCCCCGCAACACCCCCCACAAGGCGCCTCTCGACGAGCTCGTGCTCACGATCCTGTCCCAGAACACGAACGACCGTAACCGCGACGTCGCCTACATCCGCCTGCGACAGCGCTTTCCCACCTGGGAGGCCGTCGCCCACGCTCCCCTCGCGGAGATCGAGGAGGCAATCCGCCCCGGCGGCATCTCGAAGGTGAAGTCGAAGCGGATCAAGCAGATCCTGCGAATGGTCGAGGAACGCTTACCTCATCCCTTGGCTGACCCGGCTGCCGGCTTGCCGGCGGCCGGCCCGTTGTCTTGGCTCGAGACCGCCCCCCGCGAGGAAGCGCTCGCCTTTCTGGAATCGCTGCCGGGCGTGGCCCGCAAGACGGCTGCCTGCGTGCTGCTCTTCTCCTACGACCGGCCAGAGTTGCCCGTGGACACCCATGTCTACCGCGTCGGCGGCCGGCTGGGCCTGATCCGCCCCAAAGCCTCTTTTTTAGAGGCGCACGAGACCATGAGGGCAATCACCGACCCCGGCGACGACTACGAGGTCCACGTGAACCTGATCCGCCACGGGCGCCGGCTCTGCAAGGCCCAGCGCCCACTTTGCGGCGAATGCCCCCTGCTCCGTCTCTGCCCCTTCGGGCGGGCGCAAAAGCATCTGCTATAAGAAGACTTAGATTTCTTATAAAGAAGGCCGTCATTTGCTTAGGCGCAAATGACGGGAGCTCTGAGGGTTCGCGCTCACCAGGGCTCCGGTCGCCCTTCCAAGGAGGTTCTTAGATGGCAAAGACGATTGGGATCGACCTCGGCACGACCAACTCATGTATGGCCGTGCTCGAGGGTGGCGAGCCCACGGTGATACCGAACAGAGAGGGCGGACGCACGACCCCAAGCGTCGTGGCGTTCACCCAGGCCGGCGAACGGCTGGTGGGCGTACCCGCCAAGCGTCAGCAGGTCACGAACCCCGAGAACACGGTGTTCTCGATCAAGCGCTTCATGGGCCGCAAGCTGGGGGAGGTTTCCGAGGAGATGACGATCGTCCCCTACAAGGTCGTGGCGGGGCCGAACGACGAGGTCCGCGTCGAGGCCGGCGGCAAGCAGTACTCGCCGCCCGAGATCTCGGCGATGATCCTCCAGAAGCTGAAGACCGACGCCGAGGAGTATCTGGGCGAGACCGTCACGGACGCGGTCATTACGGTCCCGGCCTACTTCAACGACTCGCAGCGCCAGGCCACCAAGGACGCCGGCAAGGTCGCCGGCCTGGAGGTCAAGCGCATCATCAACGAGCCGACCGCCGCGTCGCTCGCTTACGGCCTCGACAAGGAGGCCGAGCAGACGATCCTGGTGTGGGACCTCGGCGGTGGGACGTTCGACGTCTCGATCCTCGAGATCGGCGACGGCGTGTTCGAGGTCAAGGCGACCTCGGGCGACAACCACCTCGGTGGCGACAACTTCGACAAGGCAATCGTCGACTGGCTGGTCGCCGAGTTCAAGAAGGACCAGGGCATCGACCTGTCACAGGACCGGATGGCGCTGCAGCGCCTGTACGAGGCAGCTGAGAAGGCGAAGGTCGAGCTGTCGACGACGCAGGAGACGCAGATCAACCTGCCGTTCGTGACCGCCGACCAGTCGGGCCCGAAGCACCTCGACATGCGCCTGACCCGCTCGAAGCTGGTCGAGCTCACCTCCGGCCTGCTCGACCGCACCGTCGGTCCGACACGGCAGGCGATGGAGGACGCCGGCGTCACCGGCGCCGACATCGACCACATCGTGCTCGTCGGCGGCATGACTCGCATGCCCGCGGTACAGGAGAAGGTCAAGGACCTCACCGGCAAGGAGCCGCACCGCGGCGTCAACCCGGACGAGGTCGTCGCGGTCGGCGCAGCGATCCAGGCGGGCGTGCTCGCCGGTGATGTGAAAGACGTTCTTCTCCTAGATGTGACGCCGCTTTCCCTTGGAATCGAAACCAAGGGTGGCGTGTTCACGCGCCTGATCGAGCGCAACACGACGATCCCGACGCGCAAGTCGGAGATCTTCTCGACGGCGGACGACAACCAGCCGTCGGTCGAGGTGCACGTCCTGCAGGGCGAGCGCGAGATGGCCGCCTACAACAAGTCGCTGGGCAAGTTCCAGCTGACGGGCATCCCGCCGGCCCCGCGCGGCATCCCGCAGATCGAGGTCACGTTCGACATCGACGCCGACGGCATCCTGCACGTGTCCGCCAAGGACCTCGGCACCGGTACCGAGCAGAAGATCGAGATCAAGGCCGGCTCCGGCCTGTCGGACTCCGAGGTCGAGCAGATGGTGAAGGACGCCGAGTCGCACGCCGCCGATGACCGGCGCCAGCGCGAGCTGGCAGAGGCGCGCAACACCGGCGACAACGCCGCCTACCAGGCCGAGAAGCAGCTACAGGAGCTGGGCGACAAGGTCGACTCCGCCTCCAAGGAGGAGATCGAGCAGGCCATCAAGGCAGTGCGCGACGTGCTCGAGGCAGACGACGCGGAGGAGATCAAGCGCCGCACGGAGGCGCTCCAGCAGGCCTTCCACAAGGTGTCCGAGCAGGTCTACCAGGCCGCTGCTCAGGCACAGGCGCAGTCTGCAGGCAACGGAGCAAGCGCCGACGGCACGGCAGGCGCGGGCGACGAAGAGGTCGTCGACGCTGAGGTCGTCGACGAGGGAACAAATGACCGCTCGTGAGCAAGCTCACGAGCGGGTTCCCGACGGGACGGACGTGGCGAAGGACGCCGAGTCCGTCGAGCGCGACATTGCCGAGCTGCTCGGTGACGTCGAGCGCGAGCGTGACGAGTACCTCGAGCTGGCCAAGCGCACCAAGGCCGACTTCGAGAACTACCGCAAGCGCGTGGCGAGCGAGGCGGCCTCCGCCGAGAAGCGGGGGCGCGCCGAGCTCGCGCGCGCTCTGCTGCCCGTGCTCGACAACCTGGACCGGGCCCTCGAACACCAGGCCGATCGTCCGCAAGCGGACGATCGGGCCCCCCGTGGGACGACCGAAGCGAACCTAGTAACGGGAATTCGGCTCGTGCGGGACGAGCTCGCCGGCGTCCTCGAGCGCAACGGCGTCGAGAGCTATGAACCGCAAGGAGAGCCATTCGACCCTCACCTGCACGAGGCCATGATGACCCGTCCCGGCGAGACCGGCGACGAGGGCAAGGTCCTGGAGGTGCTGGAGAAGGGCTATCGCCTCGACGGCCAGATCCTGCGCCCGGCGCGCGTCGTGGTGGGTCAATCATGAATGAGCACTACCAGACGCTCGGCGTCGCGAAGGACGCGGAGCAGGACGAGATCAAGAAGGCCTACCGCAAGCTCGCGCGCGAGCTGCACCCGGACCGCAACCCCGGCGACAAGCAGGCCGAGGAGAAGTTCAAGCAGGTCCAAGAGGCCTACTCGGTGCTGTCGGACCCCGACAAGCGCAAGCAGTACGACGCCGGCCCCAGCATGTTCGGCGGTGGTGGCGGCTTCCGCTTCGATCCGTCGAGCTTCCGCGAGGGCGGCTTCGGCTCCTTCGGGGACATCCTGTCCGACCTGTTCGGTCGCGGCGGCCCGCAACAGCGCCAGCGCGGCCGTGACCTCGAGGCCGAGGTGCGGCTGTCGTTCGACCAAGCCGTGTCCGGCACTCAGGTGTCGGTGAGCGTCCCGAAGGAGGAGGCGTGTCCGACATGTGGCGGCAGCGGCGCAAAGCCGGGAACGAGCCCCCGCACCTGCCCCAGCTGCCAGGGACGCGGAATCGAGAGCGAGGGGCAGGGCATGTTCTCGATCTCTCAGCCCTGCTCGCAGTGCGGAGGACGCGGCATGGTCATCGACGAGCCGTGCGCCACCTGCGGCGGCGCGGGCACGACGCACCAGGTGAAGCGCTACCGGGTCAAGGTCCCGGCGGGCGTCAAGGACGGCAGCCGCATCCGGCTCCCAGGCAAGGGTGAGCCTGGCCTGGGCGGTGGACCCGCGGGCGATCTGTACGTGGTGACGCGCGTCGCCGACTCTCCGATCTTCACGCGCAAGGCCGACAACCTCGAGGTGGAGGTGCCGATCTCGATCGTGGAGGCCGTGCAGGGCGGCACGGTCGAGGTGCCGACGCTGGAGGGCACGAAGCGCATCCGCGTGCCCGCGGGCACGCAGGACGGCGCGGTGCAGCGGCTGCGCGACATCGGTCCGCCGAAGCTGTCTGGACGCGGTCGCGGTGACATCCACTACCGCTTCCGGGTCGTGATCCCGAAGTCGCTCAGCAAGGAGCAGAAGGAGGCGATCGAAAAGCTCGCCGAGGTGATGAACGGAGACCCGCGCGCAGAGCTCCTGGCGCGTGCACAGGCGAGGAGCTAACCAATGGCACAGAGAAAGAACGACAAGAGGGCATTCGACCGCGCCCGCGGAGTGTTCATGATCTCGGTCGCCGCCGAGCTGGCCGGCATGCACCCGCAGACGCTGCGGGTCTACGAGACGCGCGGCCTGATCAAGCCGAGCCGCTCGCCGAAGCAGACCCGCCTCTACTCGCAGCAGGACGTCGAGCGCCTGAAGCGCATCCAGGAGCTGACGTCGGAACTAGGGCTGAACCTCGCCGGCGTCGAGCGCGTGCTCGAGCTCGAGCAGGCCATGGAGGCGATGCGGGCCCAGCTCGAGAAGCTGCGTCGCCAGACGGAGTCGATGCAGAAGCAGATGCTCGCCGAGATCGAGGCGGTACACCGCTCCTACAAGCGCGAGCTGGTGCCGTGGCAGCCCCCGGGCGCGGTGCTGCGCGCAAGCGATGCCAAGACTTTCACCATCCCCGTCCAGCGCAAGGAGGACGCGCGTTAAACATGCAGCCGGACCGTTTCACCATCAAGTCTCAGGAAGCCATCGCGGCTGCGCAGCAGCTCGCGACCGGCCGGCACAACCCCGAGGCCACACCCGAGCACCTGCTCTCGGTGCTGCTCGAGCAGGAGGCCGGCATCGTCGTTCCGATCCTGGAAAGGATCGGCGTTGCCCTGCAGCAGGTACGAGCCCGGCTGAACGGCGAGCTCGAAAAGCTTCCGTCGGTGACGGGGGCGGCAGCACCCGAGGCACGGCCGTCGGGCGAGCTGGTGCGGGTTCTACAAACTGCAGAGAAGGACGCCAAGGCGCTCGGGGACGATTACATCTCGACGGAGCACCTGCTCACCGCGCTGGCCCAGTCGCAGGCCCCGGCAGCGCAGATTCTGCGCGACGCCGGTGCCGACAAGGAGCGCATCCTCGAAGCGCTGCGCGACGTGCGCGGCCCGCATCGCGTCACCGACCCGAACCCCGAGGAGAAGTATCAGGCGCTCGAGCGCTTCGGCCGCGACCTCACCGAGCTGGCCGAGCGGGGCAAGCTCGACCCAGTGATCGGGCGCGACGACGAGATCAGGCGCGTGATCCAGGTCCTGTCACGGCGAACGAAGAACAACCCGGTCCTGATCGGCGACCCCGGCGTAGGCAAGACGGCGATCGTGGAGGGGCTGGCACAGCGCATCACCTCCGGCGACGTGCCCGATTCCCTCCGGGACCGTCGCGTCGTGGCCCTGGACATCGGCGCGCTGATCGCGGGGTCCAAGTACCGGGGCGAGTTCGAGGACCGGCTGAAGGCCGTGCTGAAGGAGATCCAGGAAGCCGAAGGCCGAATCATCCTCTTCCTCGACGAGCTGCACACGATCGTCGGCGCCGGCGCCGCCGAGGGCGCCGTGGATGCCGCCAACCTGCTGAAGCCGATGCTGGCCCGCGGCGAGTTGCGCGCCGTCGGCGCCACGACGCTGGACGAGTACCGCAAGCACATCGAAAAGGACGCGGCCTTGGAGCGGCGCTTCCAGCCGATCTATGTCGGCGAGCCCTCCGTCGAGGACACGATCGCGATCCTGCGCGGGCTGAAGGAGCGCTACGAGGTCCATCACGGAGTGCGCATCCAGGACGCGGCGATCGTCGCCGCCGCGGTGCTGTCCTCCCGCTACATCGCCGACCGCTTCCTTCCCGACAAGGCAATCGACCTCATCGATGAAGCTGCGTCGCGACTGCGGATCGAGATCGACTCCATGCCGACCGAGATCGATGAGGTCGAGCGGCGCATCCAGCAGCTCGAGATCGAGCTGCAGGCTTTGAAGAAGGAGAAGGACGACGCGTCGGTCGCGCGCCGCGAGGCGATCCAGCGGGAGCTGGCCGAGCTGAAGGAGCGCGCCGGCGAGATGAAGGGACGCTGGCAGAACGAGAAGGACGTGATCGCGGCGATCCGCGACGCCAAGGAGAAACTCGAGCAGGCGCACCACGAGGCCGAGCGCGCCGAGCGCGACCAGGACCTGCAGCGCGCCGCCGAGCTTCGCTACGGGGAGATCCCCGAGCTGGAGCGACTGGTCGCCCAGCAGGAGGCCCGGCTCAAGGAGCTCCAGGCCGGCGGCACCGCGATGCTGACCGAGGAGGTCACCGACGAGGACGTCGCCGAGGTCGTCGCGACGTGGACCGGGATCCCGGTCTCGCGGCTGCTGGAGGGCGAGGTCGAGAAGCTGATCCGGATGGAGGACCGCCTGCACCGGCGGGTGATCGGGCAGGACGAGGCGGTCGAGGCCGTGTCGAACGCACTGCGCCGCTCACGCTCGGGCCTGCAGGACCCCAACCGGCCGATCGGCTCGTTCCTGTTCCTCGGCCCCACCGGCGTCGGCAAGACCGAGCTGGCCCGCGCGCTGGCCGAGTTCATGTTCGACACCGAGGACGCGTTGGTGCGGATCGATATGTCCGAGTACATGGAGAAGCACACCGTCGCGCGCCTGATCGGAGCCCCGCCCGGCTACGTGGGCTACGAGGAGGGTGGTCAGCTGACCGAGGCGGTGCGCCGCCGCCCATACTCGGTGATCCTGCTCGACGAGATCGAGAAGGCTCACATGGACGTGTTCAACGTCCTGCTGCAGGTGATGGACGACGGGCGCCTCACGGATGGCCAGGGCCGCACAGTCGACTTCCGCAATACCGTGCTGATCATGACGTCGAACGTCGGGTCCCAGTTCATCGTGGGAGAGACCGACGAAGAGCGCATCCGCGAACAGGTCGAGGCAGCGCTATCCGCTCAGTTCAAGCCGGAGTTCCTGAACCGCATCGACGACGTGGTGATCTTCCACCGCCTGCGCAGGGACGAGATCGAGCAGATCGTCGAGCTGCAGACGCACAAGCTCGTCGAGCGCGTGCGCGAGCGCGGCATAGAGGTGGAGCTCACCGAGCGCGCCAAGGAGCTGCTCGCCAACCTCGGCTACGACCCCAACTACGGCGCACGGCCGTTGAAGCGGGTGATCCAGAAGCAGCTGGTGGACAAGCTCGCGCTGGCGATCCTCGAAGGCCGCTTCGTCGAAGGCGACATGGTCGAGGTGGACGTCGCGGACGGCGCGCTGGAGTTCCGCAAGCGCGAAGCGCCGGTCGCTGCCGCGGCCTAGTTGTAGTTCCCAACGAGGTTGTTCAACCTCGTGGCCGGCACTCGTTTGCCAAGGGAGCCGTGCGGTCGCCTGAAGTTGTAGCGCTCGAGGAAGGGCGGCAGCGCCGCCGCCCGCTCGGCTGAGCTGCCGTAGAGGCGGCCATAGGCCCATTCGTTCAGGAGTGTCTGGATGAAGCGTTCCGCCTTGCCGTTGGTGCGCGGGCGGTAAGGCCTGATCCGTAGATGCCTAAGCCCCAGTCCACGCAATGCAGCTCGATGCGCGTCGGAGACATAGCAGGAGCCGTTGTCGGTCATCACCGCTTGGATCTTCACTCCGCGTTCGGCGAACCAAGCCACGGCGCGGTCGAGGAAAGCGACGGCGCAGCTGGCGTTGAGGCCCTCGAGAACCTCCGCGTAAGCCAGGCGCGAGTGATCGTCGACCATCACATGCACGTATTCGAAGCCCGTCTGCCTGCGCTTGTGGCCGGGCTTGATTTGGCTCTCGCGATGGCCAACCATGCGATGGCCGGCGCCGCGCGCCGAGATGCGACCGAGCTGCTTGATGTCGACGTGCACGAGCTCGCCGGGGCGGCGGCGCTCGTAGCGGTTGGGAGGCTCGGGCGGCGCAAGGCGTGAGCGCCTGCCGAGGCCGATCCTTCGAAGCCAAAGCGACACCGTCGAGAGTGGGATATGCAGGATCTCCGCGATTTCGGCCGCGGTCATCCAGAGGCGCCTCAGTGCCTCGATCGCACCTACCAGGCGCTTGGGCAGCTGGGAGGGGCTTCGCTTTGGGCGTGAGGAGCGGTCCTCGAGCGGTTGGCCGGCCCGGGCACGACGGACCCACTTGCGCGCCGTCGGCTCGCTCACGCCTGCGGCCTCGGCCGCCTGCGTGAGCGACCAGCCCTCCTTCATCACTCGCGTTGCGATCAGGGCGCGGCTGTTCGGGCAGGTCGTGGCGTTACGGTGAAGCTTCATCCGGTGTCCTCCTTGGGGCTGGGTGGCGAGACACCCTCAGCCTCCAAGGGGGGCCGGATGAAACAACGTGGTTAGGAGCTACACCTAGCTTAGGACTGCGCGAACGAGGCGATGACCGGTGCCGCTTCGGCCGGACCCGTGACGTCCAACTCGATCGTCGTGCCGGATGTCCGGATACCGAGGTCGAGGAAGGGGCAACACTCACGCTCGGCCGCGACCAGATTCTCGAGCGCTGCGTGAACCTGGTCCTCCCTACGGAATCGCAACCGCACTCCCCCCTCGATGCTGCTCTTTTCGATCAGCGCCGCTGAGGCGAGCTCTCGCCACTCGCGGGCACGCGCGGCGTATTCGCCGGGAGTCAGCGAGCAGGCGATGGGCAGCGGCGTGGGCATGAGTTGATGATATGACCTCTATATATCCGGCCGGCTTCGCCGGACACTAAGAATGTCGAGCGACCACCTGCGGTGGCCGCCCCGCTTCAATAGGGCACCGACCCTAGGAGGAGAGATGCCGACGTACATCATGCTTTCGACCCTCACGCCGGAGGGCGTTCAGACGGTCAAGAACAACCCTCAGCGAATCAGAGAGGTGAACAAGGAGATAGAACAGCTCGGCGCCAAGGTGGTCGCTCAGTGGGCGGTGCTCGGTCAGTTCGACTTCGTGAACGTGGTCGAGGCCCCGGATGAGAAGACCATGGCCAAGGTTTCGCTGGAGCTCGGCTCTCGCGGCACGGCGCAGTACCAGTCGATGACGGCGATCCCGATCGACGAGTTCATCTCCTCGTTGTAGCCGCCCAGACTGCGAATCTTTAGCTCTTAAACTCAATACGGAAGGAGTCAGCGATACCGGATTCGGACAGCCAGCCCGGCGCGGCGACAGAGACGGAGCAGACCGAGGTCGAGCAGGCCGCGTGCTACCGCCATCCCGGGCGCGAGACGAACATCTCCTGCTCCGACTGCGGCCGCCCGATCTGCACCGACTGCATGGTCTACAGCCCGGTCGGCATCAAGTGCCCCGAATGCGCGCGCCTGCCGCGCTCCGCCCGGGCGCGCATGCGGCCGGACAAGTTGCTACGAGCAATCGCGGCGGCGATTCTCGGCGGCGCGGCGATGGGCTTCGGAATCCTCCTCCTGCAGGGCTGGGGACTGTTCTTTGCGCTGATCCTCGGCTGGCTGGTCGGAATCGGCATGGGCGAGCTCGTGCTCGCGGCCAGCGGGCGCTGGCGCGGCCGGGAAACGGGCGTCATAGCCGTCGCCGGAGCGCTCTGGGCGTACCTCTTCCCCTACCTGCTCGCGCTCGTGGTGGATGCGGGTGAAACGGCGAACAGGGTCGGCGTCGCGCCGTTCGTCGTACTCGGCGCGGCCATCGCCGCCTACGTGGCCTACAACAGGACGCAGTGACGCGAGTCCTCGTAGTCGGGGGCGGAGGACGCGAGCACGCGCTCGTGCGGGCGCTGCTGCGCAGCCCCTCGCAACCGGAGGTGATCTGCGCTCCCGGCAACGCCGGCATCGCCGGAGATGCCCGCTGCTTCGACCTCGCTGCGGAGGACGTCGGCGGCCTCGTGCGGCTTGCGCGCGACGAGCGGGCCGACCTCACCGTCGTCGGCCCGGAGGCACCGCTGGTCGCCGGGATCGTGGACGCGCTCGCCGCGGAAGGCCTGCGTGCGTTCGGCCCGAGCGCGGCCGCCGCGCGCCTCGAAGGCTCGAAGGCGTTCGCGAAGGCCGTGATGAAGGAGGCGGGCGTACCAACCGCAAGCCACGTGGTGCTCGACTCCCACGAGCAGGCGGAGGCTTTCGTGGAGCGCTCTGCGTATCCGGTCGTGCTGAAGGCCGACGGGCTGGCCGCAGGCAAGGGCGTGATCATCGCTCAGTCTCCCTCCGAGGCGCGAGACGCGCTGCGCGACTTCTTCTTGGAGGAGCGCTTCGGGGAGGCAGGCCGGACCGTGGTCGCGGAGGAGTTCCTGGAAGGAGATGAGCTCTCCCTGCTCACGCTCTGCGACGGCGACAACATCGTCCCGATGGCACCGGCACAGGACTACAAGCGCATCGGCGACGGTGACCGGGGGCCGAACACGGGCGGCATGGGTAGCTACTCGCCGGTACCGGGGGTCGATCCCGCCTTTGCGGAGGAGATCGTCGCGGCCGTTCATCAACCGGTGGTGCGCCTCCTGAGTGAGGGCGGCACGCCCTACCGGGGCGTGCTCTACGCGGGTCTGATGATGGGTGCGGACGGACCGCGGGTGCTCGAGTTCAACTGCCGGTTCGGCGATCCCGAGACGCAGGCGGTCCTGCCGCGGCTGGAGGGCGACCTACTGGCGGCGCTGACGGCCTGCTCCGAGCGGGGCGGCCTGGCGGGCATGAAGCTCGACTGGAGCGATGACTGGGCGGTGACCGTCGTGATGGCGTCCGCCGGCTACCCGGCCGGCGCGAGCAAGGGTGACGTCATCGACGGGATCGCGGACGCGCAGCTCGAGCCGAAGGTGGAGGTCACGCACGCAGGTACGGCAACGCGTAATGGTGAGATTGTTACGGCAGGCGGCCGGGTACTGAACGTGACCGGCCTCGGAGCGACGCCGGATGAAGCACGTACCCGTGCATACGAAGCCGTCGAGCGGATCCACTTCGACGGGGCGCAGTACCGTCGTGATATCGCGGACCGCGCGGTCGCGCGGGTCGTGACCTGAGAGGGGAGACATGGAGACACTCGAACCAGAGCGCGGCGCCGCGACGACCGAGACCGACATGGGCGACCTCGATCCCATGCCCGAGGTCGAGAAGGCGTTCGAGGAGATCGAGGTCGACGCCCCGCGCGTCGGGATCATCATGGGATCCGCGAGCGACAAGGAGACGATGCAGCCGGCAGGGAAGGAGCTGAACGAGCGGGGCATCCGGTACGAGGTGCGGGTGCTGTCCGCTCACCGCGATCCGGACAAGGTGGCCGACTATGCCCGCAACGCCCACATGCGCGGGCTGCGCGTGATCATCGCCGCCGCGGGGATGTCCGCGGCGTTGCCCGGCGTGGTCTCCGCCCACACGGACCTGCCCGTGATCGGTGTCCCGATCAAGGCCAAGAACACCGTCGGCGACGGGCTCGACGCCCTGCTTTCCGCCGTCCAGATGCCCCCGGGGGTGCCGGTGGCCTGCGTCTCGATCAACGGCGCCCGCAACGCCGCCGTGCTGGCGGCACGGATCTTGGGCTGCTAGCCCCGTTGATCGGCCGGTACACACGTCCCGAGCTCGGCCGCATCTGGTCCGAGCAGCGCAAGCTGGACGCATGGCTCGAGGTCGAGCTGGCGGTCTGCGAGGCGCTGGCGGCCGAGGGCATCCTCCCCGCCGGGGACCTGCAGCAGATCAATGCGCGCGCGTCGTTCGACGTCGAAGCGGTCAAGGAGCGCGAGCGCGCGACACACCACGACGTGGCGGCTTTCGTCGACGTCGTCGCGAGCTCGATCGGCGAAGCCGGCCGCTGGATCCACTACGGGCTCACGTCCTCTGACGTGCTCGATACGGGTCTTGCGCTCCAGCTGCGGGAAGCCGGCGGCGAGCTGCTCTATGGGGCGACCGCGCTGACGCAGACGCTGGCGACGCGCGCAAGGGAGTTTCGCGACGCCGTCTGTGCCGGGCGCACTCACGGCGTGCACGCGGAGCCGACCACTTTCGGGCTGAAGCTCGCCGGCTTCGCGCTCGAATCGCACCGCAACGCGGAGCGCCTGCGCCGGGCCTTCGACCAGGCGGCGTTCGGCAAGCTGTCGGGCGCGGTCGGCACGTACTCGGCGCTCGATCCGAAGATCGAGCGCGCCGTGCTGGAGCGCCTCGGGCTGCGACCCGAGCCGATCGCCACGCAGGTCGTGCCGCGCGACCGGCACGCCGAGCTGCTCACGACGATCGCGCTCGCGGGTTCCTCGCTCGACCGGCTCGCGCTCGAGGTCCGGCACCTGCAGCGCACCGAGGTGCGCGAGGTCGAGGAGCCGTTCGCGGAGGGTCAGAAGGGATCGAGCGCGATGCCGCACAAGCGCAACCCGATCACGTCCGAGCGCATATGCGGCCTCGCGCGCGTGCTGCGCGGAAACGCCCAGGCCGCGCTGGAAAACGTGGCTCTGTGGCACGAGCGCGACATCTCCCACTCCTCGGCCGAGCGGGTGATCCTGCCCGACTCGACGATCCTGCTCGACTACATGCAGCATCTGGCCAACGGAGTGATCGACGGGCTGCGGGTCTATCCCGAGCGCATGCGCGAGAACCTGGAGCTGACGCACGGTGCGATCTACAGCCAGGGCGTGCTGAACGCACTCGTGGAGAGTGGCATGTCCCGCGACGAGGCCTACCGCGTCGTTCAGATCAATGCGCAGCGCGCCTGGGACGAGCGTCGCTCGTTCCGGGAGCTGCTCGAAGCCGAGCCGGAGGTCGTCGAGCGGCTCGGGGAGCGGCAGCTCGAAGCGCTGTTCGACCCGGGCCGTTTCCTGCGACACGTGCCTGAGCTATTCGAGCGGCTCGACGAACTAGAGGCCTGATGCGGGCCAACCCACATCAAACCTCTCGCCAAATAGCGAAGTCGGCAGGCCGGTTCCCGTCGTGCTCGCTGTTAGCATCGAACGGGTGCCCGAAGTAGCCGCCGACACCTCGGGACTCAGCCTCGCCAGCAGGGGCAAGGTCAGGGACATGTACGACCTCGGCGACCGTCTCCTGATGGTCGCCTCTGATCGCATATCGGCCTACGACGTCGTGCTCCCGACCGCCATTCCCGACAAGGGCAAGGTGCTGACCGGGCTGTCGGTGTTCTGGTTCGAGCGCACGGGCGACATCGTGCGCAACCACCTGCAGTCGATGGACGTGCCGGCGGACGTGCGCGGCCGCGCGCTGATCGTCGAGAAGGTCGAGATCTTCCCCGTCGAGTGCGTGGTGCGTGGGTATCTGTCGGGCTCCGGCTGGAAGGAGTACCAGCAGAGCAGCTCCGTCTGCGGCATCTCGCTGCCCACCGGCCTGCGCGAGTCCGACCGCCTGCCGGAGCCCATCTTCACCCCCGCCACGAAGGCGGAGATCGGTGAGCACGACGAGAACATCGACTTCGAACGGGCCGCCGAGGTCGTCGGCGACCGGGCGTTGATGGAGGAGCTGCGCCGGCTGTCGATCGCGCTCTACGGGCACGCCGCCGACCATGCTGAGAGCAAGGGCATCATCCTCGCGGACACGAAGTTCGAGTTCGGCCGCTCGGCCAGCGGCGAGATCGTGCTCGCCGACGAGGTGCTGACCCCGGACTCGTCCCGTTTCTGGCCCGTTGACCGCTACGAGCCCGGCCGCTCGCAGCCGTCCTTCGACAAGCAGTACGTACGCGACTGGCTCGACCAGAGCGGTTGGGATCACTCTCCGCCCGGGCCGGAGCTGCCACCCGAGGTCGTGGAGAACACGCGCTCCCGCTACTTGGAGGCGTACGAGCGCCTCGCCGGCGAGCCCTTCCAGGACTGGCTCGGGCGCGCCGGCAGTTGAAGGTAAGGGTCCTGATCCGGCCCAAGGAGGGAATCCTCGATCCTCAGGGCCAGGCCGTCGAGCGCGCTCTCCCCGCGCTCGGATACGAGGGCGTGTCGAACGTGCACGTGGGGCGCCTGGTGGAGCTCGAGGTGCCTGACGGCGCGCAGGTCGAGGAGATGTGCGAGCGGCTGCTCGCCAACCCTTTGATCGAGAGCTACGAGGTGCAGCGCATCGATGGCTAGGGTTGGGATCGTCTTCTTTCCCGGCTCCTGTGACGAGGCGGACGCGCTCAGCGCAGTCGCGCGCGTCGATGGACTCGAGCCGATCTATCTCTGGCATGGCGATCCCGACCTGCAGAGCATGGAGGCGGTCGTGGTTCCCGGCGGATTCTCGTTCGGCGATTACCTGCGCGTGGGAGCGATCGCGCGCTTTTCCCCCGTGATGGAGTCGGTGATCGAGTTCGCCCGTAGGGGCGGCCCGGTGCTTGGAATCTGCAACGGCTTCCAGGTCCTGTGCGAGGCCGGACTGCTGCCGGGAGCCCTGCTTCCGAACGAGTCGCTTCGGTTCGTCTGCCGCCAGGTGGACGTCGTCGTCGAGAGCGGCGCCACGCCTTTCACCAACTCCTGCCCAGACGGGATGCGCCTGTCGGTGCCGGTCAAGCACACGACGGGCCGCTTCTTCGCTCCGGATGAGCGCCTCGACGAACTCGAGGCTGCCGGCCAGGTCGTTTTCCGCTACGCGCCGGACCACAATCCGAACGGTTCTGCGCGCGACATAGCGGGTGTCGCCAACGCCGGCGGCAACGTCGTCGGAGTGATGCCGCACCCCGAGCACGCCGTCGACGAGCTCACCGGCTCCACCGACGGCCTCGAGCTGTTCCGCTCGCTCGCGACGGACCTTTCCGCGGTCCGCGCGTGACGGTGACTGGCAACACCAGCCTGGAGCGGCCAAGCCCGCTCCAGGGTCTGCCGCAGGCTGAAGCCCTCGGCCTAACCGCTTCCGAGTACCGACGTATTTGCGCCCTCCTCGGCCGCGAGCCGAACGAAGTCGAGCTGGCGGTCTTCTCGCTTCTGTGGTCGGAGCACTGCGCCTACAAGCATTCGCGCAAGCTGCTTCGCAAGCTGCCGACCGAGGGCAAGCGCGTGCTTGCGGGTCCCGGCGAAAACGCGGGCGTGGTCGACGCGGGCGACGGGCTCGCGGTCGCGTTCAAGGTCGAAAGCCACAACCATCCTTCGGCGGTCGAGCCGTTCCAGGGCGCGGCCACGGGGGTCGGCGGCATCCTGCGCGACGTGTTCGCGCTCGGGGCGCGGCCGGTCGCGGTGCTCGACTCCCTGCGCTTTGGCGAGCCCGACAGCCCGCGCACCACCTACCTGCTCGAGCGCGTCGTCGCCGGCATCTCCGCCTACGGCAACTCGGTGGGCGTCCCGACTGTCGGGGGCGAGATCTACTTCGAGGCTCCCTACGAGCAGAACTGTCTCGTGAACGCGATGGCGGTCGGGCTTCTGCCCGCGGACCGCATCGTCCGCTCTGCCGCTTCGGGGCCGGGCAACGCCGTCGTGCTGCTCGGCGCGCGCACCGGGCGTGACGGGATCGGCGGGGCGAGCGTGCTCGCCTCCGCGGAGCTGACCGAGGGCGACCACGAGAAGCGCCCGAGTGTGCAGATCGGCGACCCGCTCGAGGAGAACAAGCTGATCGAGTGCTGCCTCGAGCTGGTCGAGCAGCGGCTAGTGGTCGCGCTGCAGGACCTGGGCGCAGCCGGTCTCGCCTCGAGCACGAGTGAGATGGCGGCCAAGGGAGGAGTCGGGATCGACATCGACGTCTCGCGCGTGCCGCTGCGCGAGGCGGACATGGAGCCGTTCGAGATCATGATCTCCGAGTCGCAGGAGCGGATGCTGTGCGTCGTCGAACCGGCGCGCCTGGACGCGGTCATCGCGCTCTGCGCGAAGTGGGAGGTGAACGCGAGCGCCATCGGCACCGTCGTGGATACCGGACACCTGCGCGTGTTCGACGGCGATCGCATGGTCGGCGACATGCCGGTGTCCGCGCTCGTGGACGAGTGCCCGCTGTACGACCTCGAGCCGAAGAAGCCCGACGACCCGCTCGCCCCCTTTGCTCCCCCGCGCGCGCGACTCGACTCCTCCGCGAGCACCGAGGACATGTTTCTCGCACTGCTCGGCTCGCCCAATGTCGCGAGCCGCCGTCCGGTGTTCGAGCAATACGACTTCCTGGTCGGCAGCCGCACGGTGCGCCGGCCCGAGCAGGCCGACGCAGCCGTTCTGCGCCTCGCTCACGCGGGTCGCGACACCGGCCGCGCGATCGCGGTGTCGATCGACGGCAACGGCCGTCGCGTGGCGTGCGACCCGTACGTGGGCGCCGCGGAGGCCGTCTGCGAGTGCGCCGCGAACCTGGCCTGCACCGGCGCAGAGCCACTTGGTCTCACCAACTGCCTCAACTTCGGCAATCCCGAGAAGCCCCACGTCGCCTGGCAGCTCTCCCAGGCCGTCGACGGGATGGCCGCCGCCTGCCGGGCGCTCGACGTGCCGGTGGTGGGCGGCAACGTGTCCCTCTACAACGAGGGACCCGAGGGGCCGATCTACCCCACACCGGTAGTCGGCATGGTGGGCGAGCTGCCAGATCCCGCGCGCACCGGACGGATCGCCTTTCGGGCGCCCGAGGGCGAGCCCGACACCGTTGCCCTGCTCGGTCCATTCAGCCCATCGCTCGCGGGCTCCGAGCTCGCAAAGCTGCGGGGCGAGCTGGCCGGCGGCCTGCCGCCGTTCGACCTGGCGAAGGTCAGGCGCGCGCTCGAGCTTGTGCGCGCGGCAGTCAGGGACGGGCGCTTCGCGAGCGCCCACGACGTCTCTGATGGCGGGCTGGCGTGCGCGCTAGCCGAATGCGCGATCGCCGGCGGGATCGGCGTCACGCTCAACCTCGATCCCCTGCTGAAGCGCGAAAAAATCGACGCCGCCGCGGCTCTCTTCGGTGAGGCGGCCGGCGGCCTGGTCGTCTCGGGATCCAGGGAGCAGCTTCTGGAGCTGAGCGCGGGGGCCCGCGACGTCGGCTTCCTGGCCCTCGGCACGGTGGGCGGCAACGCCATTCGCGTAACCGCAGCCGATGCTACGATCGACGTGTCGGTGGAAGACGCACGGGGCGTCTTCGAATCGGGTCTCGGCAGGTTTTTTCCTTGAAAGGGCGTCTAGACCACGCTGCCACTGGGACGGGCGCGCCGCCGATGCGCGCTTGTTCGCCCGAACCGCGTGACGGACCCCGCGACGAGTGCGGCGTCTTCGGCATCTACGCGCCCGAGCACGACGTCGCCCGGCTGACTTACTTCGCTCTCTATGCGCTTCAGCAC
Source organism: uncultured Solirubrobacterales bacterium (assembly GCA_963716195.1). Taxonomy (GTDB): domain Bacteria; phylum Actinomycetota; class Thermoleophilia; order Solirubrobacterales; family JBBDJG01; genus JBBQNR01. Next base: position 3,209,868 of record OY970293.1, on the reverse strand, counting down.
CGGGGCCAGGAGTCAGCCGGCATCGCGACGTGCGACAGCGGCCACATCACGACGCAGCGCGACCTCGGTCTCGTGTCCCAGGTCTTCGACGAGCGCAGCCTGCGCGCGCTCACCGGAGTCAGCGCGCTCGGCCACGTCCGCTACTCCACGACCGGGCGCAGCGGCAGCTGGGACAACTCGCAGCCCGTCTACCGCGACGATCGGCGCGCCATCGCGCTCGCCCACAACGGCAACCTGATCAATGCCGTCGAGCTGTACAACGAGCTGAGCGGCGAGGGTGTGGGCTTCCGCTCCACCTCGGACTCGGAGATCATCGCCGCGCTGATCGCGCGCCACCCAGCGGAACGGATCGAGGACGCCGTCGCCGCCGTGATGGAGCGTCTCTCCGGCGCGTACTCGACCGCGATCCTGACTGCCGAGGGCATCGTCGGCTTCCGCGATCCCGCGGGGCTGCGTCCCCTCTGCCTCGGCCAGCTCGAGGACCGCTACGTGGTCGCGTCCGAGAGTTGCGCGCTCGACATCATCGGCGCAAAGCTCTTGCGTGAGGTGCAGCCCGGCGAGCTGGTATCGATCGGCGAGCGCGGGATCGAGACGCGCCAGGTGGTGGAGTCGGAGCGGCGCGCGCTGTGCGTGTTCGAGCACATCTACTTCTCGCGACCGGACTCCGTGCTCGAGGGCCGCACGCTTCAGTCAGTGCGCGGCAGAATGGGCGAGATCCTTGCGCACGAGGCGCCCGTGGAAGCCGACATGGTGATCTCGGTACCCGACTCCGGCAACGCGGCGGCGAAGGGCTTCGCGCGCGCGTCCGGGATCCCGCAGGACGACGGGCTGATCAAGAACCGCTACGTGGCGCGCACGTTCATCGAGCCCGGTCAGGAACTGCGTCACCACGGACTCCGCATGAAGTTCAACCCGCTGCCGGAGGTCGTGGGCGGCAAGCGCCTGGTGGTCGTGGACGACTCGATCGTGCGCGGCAACACGACTCGTCAGATCGTCCGCATGCTGCGAGACGCCGGCGCGAGCGAGGTGCACCTGCGCATCTCCGCGCCGCCGATCCGCCACCCGTGCCACTACGGCATCGACATGTCTACTCGCGAGGAGATGATCGCTCACGGTCGCGACGCGCCGGAGATCGCGAGTGTCCTGGGAGCAGATTCGCTCGCCTACCTCTCGCTCGAGGGCGTGTACGAGGCGGTCGGCACGCCGAGGAACACCCACTGTGACGCGTGCTTCACCGGCGAGTACCCGCTCCACGGCACCGAGGACGCCAACGGCAAGCACGCCCTCGAAGAGCTGGCCGTCGTTCGTTCCTAGGTCTATTAGCTAGATGCCGTTTCGCCTCGCCGTGCTGGTCTCCGGCAGCGGCACCAATCTCCAGGCGATCCTCGACTCCGTCCACGGGCGCGACGGCATCGAGGTCGTGGCGGTGGCGTCGAGCAAGCCGGACGTGCGAGCGCTCGAGCGGGCGCGCGCGGCGGGCGTCGCGGCGGCCGTCTTCGCGGCCGGCGACCACGGCGGGCGCGAGAACCGCGATGCGGCGCTGGCGGACTGGCTCGCCGAACGCTCCGTTGATCTGGTCGTCCTGGCAGGTTTCATGGAGCTGCTCTCTCCGGGCTTCCTGAGCCGCTTTCCCCAGCGGGTGATCAACGTCCACCCGGCCCTTTTACCGGCGTTTCCAGGGGCTCATCCGATCGAGGACCAGCTCGCCTACGGGGTCAAGGTCGGGGGCGTGACCGTCCACTATGTGGACGAGGGAGTCGACAGTGGGTCCATCATCTTGCAGGAGGCCGTTCCGCTTCCCTACACTCGCGGCCAGGACGACGTGCTCGAGCGGCTGCACGAGACAGAGCACCGGCTGCTGCCGCGAGCGATCCGGCTGATCGCGCGCGGTGCCGTCAGGCTCGATCGTGACAATCCGAGGATCGTGCACGTGGACGAGAGCGCCCTGGAAGGAGACGAGTGACCAGCGATCAGCACACGAGACCGGCCGGTACGGTCGAGGCACTGCAGGATCCAGGCGACGTCAAGGTCGAACGTGCGCTTCTGAGCGTGTCCGACAAGCGCGGCCTGCCTGAGTTCGCGCGCGCCCTGATGGAGTTGGGAGTCGAGATCGTCTCAACCGGCGGCACCGCCGCCGAGCTTGCGGCTGCCGGCATCGAGACCCGCCCGATCGAGGACTACACCGGCTTTCCCGAGATCCTCGACGGACGCGTCAAGACCCTCCATCCCTCCATCTACGCGGGTCTGCTCGCGATCCGCTCGAAGAGCGAGCACCGCGAGACGCTCGCCGAGCACGGCATCGCGCCGATCGATCTCGTGTGCGTGAACCTGTATCCGTTCGAGCGCACGGCCGCCCACCGCGGCGTCACCGACGCCGAGGTGATCGAGCAGATCGACATCGGAGGACCGACGCTGATTCGCGCGGCAGCCAAGAACCACCAGTTCGTCGGCGTGGTCGTGCGCCCCGAGAGCTACGACGCGGTGATCGAGGAGCTGCGCATGCTCGAAGGCCACCTGTCCGCCGGCACGCGCCGCGCGCTGGCCACCGACGCGTTCGGGCTGACAGCCCGTTACGACGCAGCGATCTCGCGCTGGTTCGCTGAGCAGGAGGACGACTTCCCGCAGCACCTCGTGTCCGCCTTTGAGAAGGTGCTCGACCTCACCTACGGGGAAAACCCGCACCAGCGCGCCGCGTACTACGAGGAGACCGGCGCGCGTACGCACCTGCTCGCCCGCACCGTCAAGCTGCACGGCAAGGAGCTGTCGTTCAACAACCTGCTCGACCTGGATTCCGGGCGCCGGCTTTTGCGCGAGTTCGAGCTGCCCGCCGCGGCGATCGTCAAGCACAACAACCCGTGCGGCGTCGCGGTCGCCGAGACGCTCGAAGAGGCCTACGACAAGGCGCTGGCGTGCGATCCCGAGAGCGCGTTTGGCGGCGTCGTCGTGATGAACAGGCTCGTCGACAAGGACCTCGCGCGCAAGCTGAGCGAGAACTTCGTCGAGCTGCTGTTCGCACCCGGCTTCGGCGAAGGCGCGATCGACATCCTGCAGGCGAAGCCGAACGTGCGCATCATCGACGACTCCGAGCGCCGCAAGATCATCGTCGGCGAGCGTGACCTGCGCCGGGTCACCGGCGGCCTGCTCGTGCAGGACCGTGACTCCGACCTGCAGGAGCGCGCCACGATGGACGTCGTCACCGACCGCGGGCCCACCGACCAGGAGTGGGGCGACCTGCTGTTCGCGTGGAAGGTCGTCAAGCACGTGCGCTCGAACGCGATCGTGCTCGCGAAGAATCTTGCGACCGTGGGGATCGGCGCCGGCCAGATGAGCCGCGTCGACTCCGTCCGTATCGCGGTCGCCAAGGCGCGACGCGAGCAGGCCGACCTCAGCAATTCGGTGCTCGCCTCGGAGGCGTTCTTCCCCTTCGCAGACGGTCCGGAGCTGGCGATCGAGGCCGGCGTGCGGGCGATCATCCAGCCCGGCGGCTCACGCCGTGACCCGGAAGTGATCGAGGCCTGCAACACGGCCGGCATCGCGATGGTGTTCACGGGCCGCAGGCACTTCCGGCACTAGGACACTCCTTGCTCGAAGCTCGGATGGGGGCGCTAACGTTGGTTTGCGCCCGTAGCTCAGCCGGTTAGAGCTCCGGACTTTTAATCCGGGAGTCGTGGGTTCGAGTCCCACCGGGCGCATTGGAGTCGCCTGGTAGCACGCGGTAACGGAGGTAGACGACGGGAGACCCGAACGGCCGCGTCTCGACCAGCTCGAGGTTGATCCTTTCCTCCAGTGCGGGGAAGAACGGCGTGCCGGCGCCAAGAACAACTGGGCGGACGAACAGGCGGTACTCGTCGACGAGACCGAGCCTGATAAAGGTTGAGGCGAGGCCGGCGCCGCCGACGGCAAGGTCCTTTCCCGGCTCGGACTTGAGCCGCATGACCTCATCCGCCGCGTCGTCTGTTGCTAACCTCGCGTTGCCCTGGACCCTGTCGAGGGTCCTCGAGAACACGATTTTCGGGATGGTCCTGTAGATGTCGGCGAACTCGCGCGCGTAGTCGGTCAGGGACGGGTTTTCCTCCGCCGTATCCCAGTACGTCATCTCCTCGTAGAGCCGCCGACCAAAGAGCATTGCGCCCGTCTCCTGCGTCTGCTGGTTGTGGAAGCGGTGAAGCTCCTCGTCCGGCGCCGACCAGTCGATCTCTCCGTTGGGGCCGGCAATGAAGCCGTCCAGCGACACCGTCATCGAATAGATCAGCTTCCGCACCCGCACATAGTCTCACCCCGGGCTCCGCAGGGGTGGTGAAGTCCACCCCTAGGGCGTCTATTCCGCGGGCCACAGCGGGCAGAGACTCCTCCTACAACGAGCTCGACGACCGGGCTCCCGAGAAAACGGAGGACGAGATGCTCAAGAAGTCGATCACCCTCAGGTTCAGCCGCCGCCACGACACCACGCGCGAGCTCTCCGCGCCGAGCGTGCTCCCGGCTTCCGCCGCCCTTCCGCCTCGGTCGACCACCTTCACGATCGAGGCGCGCCGCGCGCTCGCGATCGCCACCACGTTCCCCAGCCGGGGCACCCGCGGGCTCAGCTGGTAAATCGCCTGGCCAACGGAACTCTGATCGAATTCGTGGGTGTCGCGAAGCCGGAGCCTCACCGATGCCGAGCTCGTGCTGCGTCCGTTCGGACCAGCCGACGCGGACGCAGTCAAGGCCATGCTCGCCGAGCCTGAGGTCAGGCGCTGGTGGGCTGACGACGACTTCGACCGCGAGCACGGCTGGGTCGTGGAGGTGAACGAAGAGTTCGCCGGCTGGGTGCAGTACGAGGAAGAGACCTACGAGTGGTATCCGAGCGTCGCGCTCGACATCTCGCTCACGACTTCGCTCCACGGACGCGGGTACGGTCGCCGCGCGCTGCGGCTCGCCATCGAGCACTTCGTCGCCAGGGGCCATCACCGTTTCACGATCGATCCCAACGTCGCGAACGAGCGGGCGATCCGCAGCTACAGAGCGGTCGGCTTCATGCCGGTCGGGGTGATGCGCGCGTACGAGCGCAACCCGGACGGAGGCTGGAACGACGCGCTGCTGATGGATCTGATCGTGTTGGACGGGGAGTGGCGCTAGCGCTTGCGAGCTCGTGGGGCGAGGATCACGCGACCAGGATCGCCTGAGCGAGCGGCTCCGAGCGAACGGGCACAGCCGGCGGTGGAACCGCGTCGAATCACTACAGTTCGATCGGATGCGGCGATTAGGAATTGCCGTTGCGCTGATCGCCGGAGCGCTCCCACTCCCTCCGGCTGTCGAGGCCCGGTACACCGGCGGCCGGGAACACCCGTACATAGTCGTCTACCACCCGACCGTTGCGAGCGCTTCGGCCACCCGGCGGACGGCTGTGCTCGCGCGCAGGTACGGGTTTCACACCGACCGGCGCTACCGCCACGCAATTTTGGGATTCGCTGCACGCATGACTCCGCAGCAGGCAAGCGAGCTACGGGCTCGGGACGCGATCGCGATGGTGGCGCGTGACCGGACGGCCTACGTCGCCGCGAGGGATCCAGTCGTCCCCGGGGAAAGCGTGCCTAAGGAGATCACGCGCATCGGAGCCGCGACGTCCGCGGGAGTCCACCAGCCGTCGAGCGCCGCCGTCGCGGTGATCGACACCGGCCTCGACCTCGACCACCCCGACCTGAACGTGGCTGCGGGCGCCAACTGCACCGGCGACGGGCCGCCGGACGACGACCACGGTCACGGGACCTACCTGGCGGGCATCATCGGCGCACGCAACAACGGCTCCGGGGTGGTCGGGGTCGCGCCCGGCACAAAGCTCTACGCCGTCAAGTCGCTGCTGTCGAATGGAGCAGCGCCGGTGTCGAACGTCATCTGCGGGATCGATTGGGTGACCGCCAACGCGGTCGCTCTCAACATCCGGACCGCCAACGTCAGCATCGTGACCCTCGGCGGACGAAGCGACTGCAACGGCGACCCGCTTCATCTCGCGATCTGCAACTCGTCGGCGGCAGGCATCACCTATGTGGTGGCTGCGGGCAACGACCACCGCGACATCGCGGCGTCTCCGCAGGCACTGCCAGCCGCGTTCCCAGAGGTACTGACCGCGACCGCGATGTCGGACAGCGATGGGGTCCCCGGCGCCCACGGGGCAGAGCCGTCGTGCACCACCGGGCAGGTGGATGACTCGTTCGCGACGTTCTCGAACTACGCACTCAGCGCGCCTCACGCAGCGCACATGATCGCCGCACCCGGTGTGTGCGTGCGCTCGACCGCTGCCGGCGGCGCTTACACGACGGACTCGGGAACAAGCCCGGCAGCGGCCTTCGTGACGGGAGTGGTCGCTCTGTGCATGGGGGTGAACGGCGCGCCCGGACCGTGCTCGAGACTGAGTCCCGCCGAGACCATCCAGCAGGTGCGCGCCGACGCCCGAGCAAACGCAACCCTTGCGAACGGGTTCAACGGTGATCCGCTGCACTCCGTCGAGGTCAACTTCGGCTATCTGGTGTCGGCATTCGACCCGCTGGTGAGACGGCCTCCGGGAGTCGACATCGTGCGGATGCGCGTGCGCCGTATGGAGAACCGCCGGTTGCTCGTGAGCGTGAGGATCGGACAGGCCGGAACAGTGGAGGCAAGAGCGACGGCGGTGGCGCGGCGCCGGCGGGCCCCACCCGGCAGAGCGCGCCACTTTCGCTTCCGGCGTGCGAGATCCGATGCGCTGCCCGAGCGCACGGTCATGCTGCGCCTATCGCTCTCGCGCCGCAGCCGGCTGGCGGTCCGGCGAGCGCTGCGCGCCGGGCGGCGGCTGCGCGTCACCGTAACGGTGCGGGCCCGCGACGAATCCGGGCAGAGCGATCTGCGCCGCCGCCGGCTCAGCATCAGGCACTAAGAGCCGATCCGAGTCGCGTGATTGGGCCGCACCATCGGCGGGAATCATTCGAGACATGCCGAGACTGAAACGTGTCGACTGCTCCGAGCCCGGCATCATGCGACGGCGGCGTGGGCGCGGCTTCGAGTACCTGGACTCTGACGGCAAACGGATAGACAGCTCCAAGGACCTCGAGCGGATCCGGGAGCTGGCGATCCCGCCGGCCTGGGACGAGGTATGGATCTGCGTCAACCCGAACGGGCACCTGCAGGCCACCGGAACCGATGCCGCGGGACGCAAGCAGTATCTCTACCACCCGCTCTGGCGCCAGCGGCGCGACCAGCAGAAATTCGAGGAGACGCTCGACTTCGCCCGGGCTCTGCCGCGGGCACGCCGCCGCGTCGCCCGTGACATCAAGACGGAAGAGCTCGGCCGCAAGCAGGTGCTCGCATGCGCGCTCCGCCTACTGGACTGCGGTTTCTTCAGGATCGGCAGCGAGGACTACGCGGAGCAGAACGAGAGCTTCGGGCTCGCGACCATCCGTAAGGAGCACGTTTGGCTGAACGGCACCGCGATCACGTTCGACTACCCCGCGAAGAGCGGGGAGCGGCGCGTGCAGTCGATCGTGGACGCGAAGGTGCGCCGGATCGTCTCCGAGCTCAAGGAACGGCGTGCGGGCGGCCCTGAGCTGCTGGCCTACCGGGAGGGCAGGCGCTGGCGCGACGTCGGCTCTGCGGAAATCAACGACTACGTGAAGGCGGCGACGGGCGGGGACTTCTCCGCAAAGGACTTCCGCACGTGGAATGCGACGATGCTCGCCGCCGTCGCGCTAGCCATCGACGGCGGCGACGGAGGCAGCAAGACCGCCCGCCGGCGCGCGATCACGCGCGCAGTGAAGGCGGTGTCGTTCTTTCTGGGCAACACCCCGGCCGTCTGCCGCACCTCGTACATCGATCCACGTGTGTTCGACCGCTACCTGTCGGGCTGGACGATCGGCGGCGCGATCGCCCGCATTGACGACCCGGCGGATATCTTTCGGCCCCGCACTCGTAAGTCGGTAGAGGAGGCGGTCCTCGATCTGATCGCCGACGAACGCTCACCCGCCCTGGAGAAAATTCCCGCCAAGCCCAAGCGGGCGGCAGCATGAGCGCCGACCAGCTCGAGCTCGGAGGAAAGGGCGCAGATCCCGACGAGCTCCGAAGGCAGGCGGCCGAGTGCCGGGCATGCGGCTTGTGGGAGAACGCGACGCAGACCGTGTTCGGTGAGGGACCTGCGGACGCCGAGGTGATGATGGTCGGCGAGGTACCTGGTGATCGCGAGGACATCGAGGGCCATCCGTTCGTGGGACCGGCGGGCAGGCTGCTCGACATGAGCCTCGAGCGCGCCGGCATTCCGCGCGACGACGTCTACATGACGAACGTCGTCAAGCACTTCAAGTGGAGGCCGCGCGGAAAGCGACGCATTCACCAGAAGCCGAACGCGGCCGAGATCGCTGCCTGCCGGCCCTGGCTGGACGCAGAGCTGGCGGCCGTGCAGCCACGCGTGCTCGTATGTCTCGGCGCGACCGCCGCGCAAGCACTCCTCGGCCGCACCTTCCGCGTCACCCGGCAGAGGGGCGAGTTCGTGGAGTCGCCTCTCGCTTCTTACGTGACGGCGACGGTGCATCCGTCCTCGATCCTCCGTGCCGAGGACGAGGAGGCTCGCGAGGAAGCGCTGAACGCGTTCGTCGCCGACCTGGACAAGGTGGCCGCGGTGCTAGGGAGGTGAGGCTTCGGACGACGCTGGTGCCGTAATGGCCTTGGCGTCGCTGATCACCTGGACGAGCGCGTCGACCACACGAGGGTCGAACTCCCGCCCGGCCGCTCTGCTCAGCTCGCTGATCGCTTCGTCCACGGTCATGGTGCTGCCGTAAGGACGGACAGCGGTCATCGCGTGGAAGGCGTCGCAAGCAGAGACGATGCGTGCGCCGATCGGGATCGATTCACCGTCGAGCCCGTCGGGATATCCCTGGCCGTCCCAGCGCTCGTGGGTCGCGCGCACGACCTTGGCCACCGGCAGAAGCGCCGGCGCCGCGCCCAGGATGCGCTCTCCGATGATCGTGTGCTTGTGGACGAACTCTCTCTCTTCGGGATCGAGCGGACCGGGCTTGTGCAATATCGCGTCCGGAATTGCCATCTTGCCGACGTCGTGGAGCTCGGCTGCACGCACGGTCTCGTCCAGTTCCTCCGGTAGCAGCTTCAGCCGCTGGCCAACGCGACGCGACAGCTCGGCGACCGCGGACATGTGCTCGCTCAACTCCGGGTCGCGCTCGCGCAGCGCCTGAACGAGGGTGTCGCGCGTCTGGCGGCTCGGCGACGGACGGCGCTTTTCCTTCTGCACGTACATGCGCTGGTCTGCGATCCGGAGCGCGAGCGCCGGGTCGCGCGCCTCCTGCGGAAGCAGCACCGCTCCGTAAGAGCTCTTGACCGTGAACCCCTCCCCGCGCTCGCTGAGCGCGGCGGCGGCGATCGAGGTCAGGGTGCGCGCGCTCGCTGTGCCGGTGCCGAGCAGGACGCAGAACTCGTCTCCGCCCATGCGATACACGTCGCCGTAGGGCCCAACCGCCTTCTGCAGGTTGGCGCCGAGCCGTGCGAGCAGGGCGTCCCCGGCGGGATGGCCGAACGTGTCGTTGTACTGCTTGAAGCCGTCGAGGTCGAACAGGATCAGAACGTGCGCCGAGCTGCTGTCGGCTGCGCGGATCCGTTGCTGGAGGTCGGTCATCAGCCGGCGACGGTTCCAAACACCGGTGAGCGAGTCGGTCATTGCCTGATGGCGGCTGCGGGCGAGCACGCGCTCGTTCTCGCTGTATCCGAACGCCGGTCGAGCGGCAGTCGCGATCAGCGCTGCGATCGCCAAGGCGACAGCGAGAGTCCCGGCACCGTCCACCCGGTCAACCACCAGCACCGCGGTGGCCAGCGCGGCAAAGGCAATGGGCAGCAGAACCACCCGGCGATACGCCGCGCGCGCACGTCCGACCGCCCTCGAACGCGAGAGCGCTCCCCATGCGACGAGCAACCAGGCGAGCGGCCAGGCTGCGACGAGCAAGCCGTCCTCCACCAGACCGGTGCCGGCCTGGTGTGGGTGGGCGGCGTCTGCGAACGCGACGGTGAGGATTCCGGCGCCGACCAGGAAGACCGGCCGCCCCGGGCGCCAGCCGGTCAGCGCAAAGGTGACGACAACGGCGGCGATCACGGCGAGGTCACCGGTGGAATAGACGAGCTGCGTCGTCGAGGCCTGGGCGGTGAGGGCGTCCGCTCGGAAGGCGACAGCTGCTGCGGCCGCGGCGGCCGCGAGCGCGCAGATCCCCGCGTCGAGGAGGCCGCTGCGACGCGCTCGTGGCGGAGCCTCGAGCGCGAAGAACGCAAGTGCGATCACTGCGGCCGGATAAAAGAGGAACGCGATGCCGTCGCCGGGACCCGGGAAGTCGGCCGCCGTGTCGCCGGTGGCGAAGACGTCCAGGGCCGCACCGGCGCTCCAGCAGATCAGCCCGATCGCCAGCGAGAGCCAGGCCGGCCGCTGCCTGCTGGACCTAACGCTGCGGACAATGCAGGCCGTTGCGGCGCCGAGCGCAAGCGCGCTCGAGAGCACTTGACCGATTTCTGCCAACGACCCGCGCACCTCGCTCCTGATTCGTGCACGGCTCGACCAGGCGAGCCGCCTTCAAGGTTGCTATCGGGCGCCCGGCAGAGGGGCTTGAGCCGCGGCTGCCGGCGGTCGCCTAGCCGCTAGCCCCGCCGGCTGAGGAGGCGCGGACGCAGGGACTTCCGCAGCGCCTCCACCAGGTCCGCTGAGGCGGGCGAGTCGCCGAGCCGCTTGAGCGCACCCTCGGCGGAGTCGCGCGCGCGTTCGTCACGCCCCGCCAGCAGGCCGACCAGCGGGCGCACGGCCTCGGGATTTCCCAGCTCGCCGAGGGCCGACGCCGCTGTGCGGCGCACGTCGCTCTCCCGGTCGCCGAGGGCCGCCACGAGGGCGTCGGTGGCCTCCCAGTCGCCGATCCGTCCGAGCGCCGCTGCGGCGGCCCGGCGGACCGAGTCGTCCCGATCGCGAAGTGCGGCCACCAAGGGGGCGATCTCCTGATCCGAACCGACCTCGCCGAGCGCCTCGGCGGCGGCCGCGCGGACGGACGCCTTGCGGTCGCCGAGCGCCTGCACGAGCGGCACGGCGACACGCGGCTCTCCGCTGCGACCGAGCGCGCGGGCCGACCAGAAGCGGACGCCGGCCGCGCGATCCGAGAGGCCCATGATCAGGGCATCGATCTCCGCGCTGCCGGCCGCAACCGCGCCGTTCGAACGTTCAGTCCCCGAGAGCAGGCCCGACAGTCCGCGCGCCGCAGCGCCCCTCACCTTCGGATCGGGGTCGGCGAGCGCCTCCCGCAGCGGGGGCGTCGCCTCGGAAGCCTCGGTGTGGCCCAGTCCGGCCGCCGCGAGCGAGCGTACCTCGGCGTCCGGATTCTGCAGTGCGGCCCGGAAAGCCTCGACGGCTGAGCTTCCCCACCATCCGACAAGCGCTCCCTTCGCAAACAGGCGCACCTCCGGTTCCTTGTGCCGGAGCGCCTCAACGAGAGCGGGAATCGACTCGGCGGTCAGCACTCCTTTCAGGGCCGACTTGGCTGCGCCACCCAGCGAACCAGTGACGAGCGCGGCAAACAGCGGGTCGAACGCGCGAGGGTCACCGATCTCACCGAGCGCCTCCGCCGCGCACCAGCGCACCTCGCGGTCCTCTGCCTCGTTCTCGATCACCACCACGAGCGGCTCGGTGGCGCGTGCGTCACGCAGTGCGCCCAGCGCTCGCGCGCTCGCCATCCGGGCTTCCTTGGAGGGATCGTTGAGAAGCGGGACCAGTGCATCGACGGCACGCTGGTCGCGCAGCTGCTGCAGCGAGTGGATCGCCGCTATGCGCACGCTTGCCTTGCGGTCCGCCAGCGCTCCAACGAGCGGCGCCACAGCACGCCTGTCACCAATCTCGCCGAGCGCCTCTGCCGCCTTGCGCCGGACTCTGGTCCGTCTGTGCCAGAGGGCGACGATCAGTCCGTAAACGTCGCCTGATTCCCTCAGCTTTTCGATCCGGCGTGCAGCGACCATGGGCGCAGGTCCGGCGCGCGCGGACCGGACGCGAAGCGATCATAGGTACGACACCCGATGGCCAGGCGAGGATCACGTCCATCAACCACCTGCCGGCGCGGCGCTGCCACCGCGTTGCTGGTGCTCGTCCTGTGGGGAGGCGCGGGCTGCGGCGGAAGCAGCGATACGAGCTCGCCCCTCACCTCGCAGGAACGCTCGAGTGCCTACCGGGCACTGTCGGCGATCGACCGCTACTGCCACGCGGTGGGCCGGTTCTTCTCACGGCGGGGAGAAGGGCCGACGCCTGCCCAGACCGGGGCGGCCGAGCAGGCCGTCGAGGAGCTGGCTGCCCTCGCGAGAGCCAAACCGAGCATGGATTACCGTCCGGGCCAGACGATGCGCCTGCTGATCGCCGACACCGCGGAGAATCTCGAGGCAAACGGCTGCTCGCGACGACTGGTGGACCGGCTCAACCAGGCGCTGGCGACGATTCCGTCCGCGCCCTGAAAAAACACAAACACGATCAAGGACGTTATTGTTGTCCGCGTTGGTCGGCGACCGGGGGAGGGACGCGGACAATTGGCATCTAGGAGCCGGGAGGATGGGAACCGCCGCTTGACGGTCCGGTTCGCGGCGGCGATCGCAGCCTTGGTGCTCCCACTCGCCGTCGTTGCCGCCTCGCAAGCCTCCCACCTGTTCTCCGACACCGCCGGCCACACTACGACGGAGCAGGTCTTGACGGGGGCCTTCAATCCCAGTCTCGGCTACTCCAACCTGAACGTCGAGCAGCCTGGTGAGAGCTACACGGTGCGCGACCCGGCCGGGATCGCGCAGGCTGGACGTGACCAGCGCCGCCGTTCGCTCGCCTACATGGGCCAGCTAACCGACTTCCAACTCGCCGACGAGGAGTCGCCGGCGCGCGTCGAGTTCCTCGACCCAGGCGCCAGCTCCGCCTGGCGACCGCAGGAAGCGTTCCAGCCTTTCATCATCGACTGGTCGATCCGACAGATGAACCTGTTCGCGGCGGCGAGCCCGGTCCAGCAGGGCGACGGCAGCCGCAACAGCATGGACTTCGCCCTCGTCACCGGGGATCAGGCCGACAGCGTCCAGCGCAACGAGATGATCTGGGTGCGCGAGCTGATCGAGGGCGGAACGCCGCTCGACTTCAACAGCGGCTCCACGAACGCGGACGATTACAACGCCACCGAGCATCCGACGTGCGCGGGCTTCCCGCCGACGGTCGCCAATCGGGCAGAGGCGCTGCGGTACACCGGCGTCCAGGACTACGACGACTACGACGAGACGCAGACTCCTCTCTACTACGACCCCGACGATCCGCGTGGGTCGTGGGCAACGGGCGGATGGCCCACTTACGCCGGGCTGATGGACCGCGCGCAGCAGTTGACGATCACCCCCGCCGGCCTCGCCGTGCCGAGCTACGTCACGAACGGGAACCACGACGCGCTCGTGCAGGGAAACGAGGATGCCAACGCGGGCTTCGAGGCCATCGCTACGAGCTGCCTGAAGATGCTCGCGTCAACCGTGCAGCCGGGCCCCGGCGTGCTCGATCCATCCGTGCTGCTCGCTCCTCCCTCCGCCGCGACGCTCGTGCCGCCCGACCCTCTGCGGCGTTACGTCTCGAAGCCGCAGGTGAAGGCCGTCTTCAGCGGTGAGGACAACGGGCACGGCTTCGACTTCGTGGACCCCGCTCAGGAGACGGCCTCGAACGACTCCGCGTCTTACTACGCGTGGGACCCGCCGGAGGCGCCGGGCTTCCGGTTCGTCTCCATCGACACCAACTCGGAGGGCGGGCAGACCGCCGAGGGAGCGGGCTGCGGGTCGGCGAACGGCAACATCGACGATCCTCAGTTCCAATGGCTGAAGAACGAGCTGAACGTCGCCAGCCAGCAGGACAAGCTGATCGTCATCTTCGGACACCATCCAGTGCGCAGCCTGTGCGCGGAGATCGCCGACGAGCAGGCATCACCGTGCACCGTCAACGACGCACACGGGGACGTTCCCGAGCACGACGTCAACCCGGGCTGCGACCTCGACCCGCGCGTGTCCGAGCCAATCCACCTCGGTCAGGACCCGGTATCCGGTGATCCGCGCGAGAGCTTCGTCGAGCTGCTCGACCAGTACCCGCTCGTCGTGTCGTATATATCCGGCCACACGCACGAGAACAACATCGAGCCCTTTACGCGCACCGACGGCAGCGTCTGGTGGGGTATCGAGAGCTCTGCGACCGCCGATTGGCCGGTGCAGCACCGCCTGATCGAGGTGATGGACAACAAGGACGGGACGCTTTCGATCTTCGGCACCATCCTGGACCACGCCGCCGCCGCGGCGGCCCCCGCGCCGGGCAACGCAAGTGGATTCACGAACGAGCAGCTTGCGTCGATCGGCCGTGTGTTCGCCTTCAACGATCCGCAGGCAGGCTCGGGTTCGGGCGAGGGAAGCAACGAGGACCGCAACGTCGAACTGCTGCTGCGAGATCCGCGCGCCCGCTACCCGCGGCCCGGCTCTGCGACGCCATTACGTGCGCCGCTGGTGCCGGAGTACACCGAGTGCACGGCGCCGAACTCGCAGCACGTCGCTCCGTTGAACGTCGGCGCGTGCTCGCCACCGTCCCAGGACTCGGCGCTGCTCACGACCTCGACGGTCGGCAAGGGCAGCGGGTTCGTCAGCTTCAAGGTGCAGCCGGGCAATCCCTCGACGCCCGCGGACGAGTCCGACGTCGCGTTCTCGACCACCGTCACCGACGTCAGGCAGACCGCCGGCGGCGGCGACTACACCGGCCAGCTCGTCGTCAAGGCGAGGCTGCGCATGACCGACACGGCGAACGGGCCGACTCAGAGCACCGCCGCCACGGTCCAGGACTTCGACTTCGCGATCCCGGTGTCGTGCGTCGCAAGCCCGAACCCCACCCTCGGCTCGGCCTGCAGCGAGGACACGACCCTCGACGCCCTCGTCCCCGGCTTCGCGAAGGAGGGCGAGCGCACGATCATCGACGCCCTCTCCCTGTTGGTGCAGGACATGGGTGCCGACGGCGACATCGACCCGGGCTCGAGCTGCCCGCCGACCTGTGGCACCGGGGACGAGGGGACGTTCTTGCGCGAGGGCGTGGTTACGCCGTAGCGCGGGGTGCCCTCGTCGAACGGGCACCGAGGGGGTGAGTCATTGCGGAATCGACTGAACACTTAGGTACCCCCCAGGGTCCATAACTGTTCAGCCGACAGATGGCCGTTCACAGATTGGTCATCTCGTACGACTCACGTACGCGACTCGTGAGCTTCCGCAGACCCCCGTTTAACCCCTCTTTCGATGCCCGTGCCTTGGGGAGCAGGGGGCGAGCCGGTCTACCTAGTCCCCTGCCGGATGCGCGTATTGATCCCGTCCAGACAGCCCTGCAGGGCGGCTTGGCGCACGTCACTGCTCGGCGCCTGCCGTGCCGCATACGCAGCCGCGACGTCTTGGGGCTGCTCACTGCGTGCGCGGTAGGCCCGCGCGAGGCTGCGGAGCGGGATCGTGAGGCAGCGGGCGCGGCCCTCGTAGTAGACGGTGCGCGCGGTGCCGGTGAAATCGCCGCGGCGGGTCGGCCGCCGGGAGCGCAGGCGCTCGCGCTCCGACTGCGAGCGGCGGTCCCCGCGCGTGCGCGAGCGGCTTCCTGACCGGGTCGAGCCGGTGTCTTCGGCGCCGTTTCCTTCCTGCGTCGCGCTGCCGTCCTTGGTGCCCTCGGCGGTGGCGCCGGTTGGCCCCGTGACGGCTGGCGCGAGCCGATCCTCACCGGCCGCGGGCTTGGAAGAGTCGTCGTCGCCGCAGGCCGCGAAACCGAACACTGCGGCCACGAGCAGCACGGAAAAGAGCGGGCGCATGAGCCGAGGATGTTAGTCGCGGCGCCGCCCCATGCCGCCCGAACTCGTGTACCCTTCGCGCAGTCGCTCGTGCCGGCCCGGGGGGGCTGGGCGAGTCCTGGCTTTAACGGGAGGGAGGGATCGCCAGGGTGAAGGGGAGATCGCTGTGGTTGCCGCTGTTCGTGGCGGTCGCGTGCATCGTCGCCGTCGTCCCGGCATTCGCGTACGGCGCGCAGCTTCCCGGGGATCAACCCGGACGAGAGCGTGCGCATCAACACGCCGAACGACCCAGGTTCGACCGCTGCGAGCCCGACGACGAGGACGGGCCCACCTGCACGCAACGTCTTCGACCAGGAGTACGAGCGCTTCGGCTTCGCGCCCAACGGCTCCCAGTTCACCGCTCTCTACCACGACCCGCTCAATGCGCACGTGTCGCGGTTCGGTCTCTCAGAACACGCTGGCCGGGCGCAACTCGCTCGGGCAGGTCCCCGGCGTGTCCGCTGACCGGGCGTGGAAGTTCTCGACCGGCACGGCGAGCGTCCAGGTCGCGATCCTCGACACCGGCATCCGCTGGAACAACGGCGGCCTGCGCGCAAAGGTCGCGCTCAACCGCGACGAGCTTCCGCTTCCCCAGCACGCGGATTCGAGCACCTGCCCGGTGTACGACTGCAATGGCGGACGGCGCGTTCAACGTCGACGACTACTCCGCGCGACCCGCGGGTTTCCAACAGTGCCGGCCACGACGAGGCCGACTCGATCCTCGACGCCAGCGACCTGATCGCCACGTTCAGCAACGGCGACGACGCCGACTCGAACGGCTACGTCGACGACATCGCCGGCTGGGACTTCTTCGACGACGACAACGATCCCTACGACGCCTCCAGCTACTCGAGCGCCGGCAACCACGGCACGGGGCGAGCCGAGGAGGCCGGCGAGCAGGGCAACGACGCCAGCGACGGCATCGGCCTGTGCCCGCGCTGCCAGTTCGTGCCGATGCGAATCTGGGACACCTTCGTCGTCGACACGAACAATTTCGGGCAGGCCGTGCTGTACGCGGCGGACAACGACATCGAGGTGGTCGAGGGAGCGTCCGGCGGGCTCTTCAACTCGCGCTTCGCCCGCTCGGCGTTCGACTACGCCTACCGGCACGGGGTCTTCTTCGCGATCGTCTCGTCCGACCTCAACACTGCTGACCACAACATCCCGACGCTCTACGACGAGGCGATGCAGGTCCAGGGCACGGTCGCGGACGTGCACGGGCCTGGGCAGAACCCGCCGCAGGAGTTCATCGACTTCTTCAACGGCCTCGGCGTGCCGCTCGGCACCAACATTCCGATCCAGACCTGGTTCCGCAACTCCGGCACCACCCAGTACGGCGGGCACGCGCATATCGTGATGCCGGCCGTGACGGGCTCGGCGGCAACCGGTCAGGCCTCGGGCGCGGCGGCCCTCCTGATCTCGTACGCGCGCCAGCTCGGCGTGACGCTCGCACCGAACGAGGTCAAGCAGCTGATGACGCTCGACGCCTTCGACGTCACCGCACCGGACACCGCCGGGCTCGGCGTGCCGGATCCCGCATCGGTTGGTTGGGACCAGCACTTCGGCTACGGCCTGCCGGACCTCGGTCTCGCGCTCGAGGACATCGACTCACGGCAAGCTGCGCCCGCAGGCGCTTGATCAGCTCGCCGAACTGGTTCGAGCCCTACAACGTCAACAACGAGAGCTCTGTCACGATCGAGGCCCGGATGGCTTCGCGCGCCCCTGGCTACAACTGGCAGCTGCAGTGGGCGCCCGGGATCGAGCCGGCAGAGGCCGACTTCCAGACAGTCAACTCCGGCTCGGAGATCAACCCGACCGATGATGCTGCTCGGCACGATCGACCTGAACGCGGTCCGGACCGCGCTCGACAACCGCGTCGGCGGAGGGGCCACGGTCGACCCGACGGCGCCGAGCAAGGGACCAGGCGACAAGGACCCGAACGAGCCCGCCTTCACCGTGCGCGTGGTCGTCAACGACTCGAACGGCAACCGCGGCGAGGACCGCAAGATGCTGTTCGCCTACCGCGACGCGACCGAGGCACTACAAGAAGGACCTCGGGACCGGCGGCGAAGCATCGCAGCGCCTGTTCGACGTCGACGGCGACAACAAGCTCGACACCGTGCTGGCCGACTCCAGCGGCGAGCTGCACGTGCTCAGGGCCGACGGCACTCCGCTCCCGAGCTTCAACAACGGCCAGCCCGTTCAGGCACAGCAGTACCCGAACGTCCACCCCGGCGCTCCCTCGTACTCGTCGGTCGACCCGCCGCGCGAGGTGCTGCGGACGCCGGCGATCGGCGACATCGACGGCGACCTCGAGCCCGAGATCGTGGACTCCGGCGGCGAGCACGTGTACGCGTGGAACACCGACGGCTCGACCGTGCCGGGCTTCCCGGTGCGGCTCGACCCGAGCCTCTCGCTGCCCCAGGACCGCACGCGCAACAACCACATCAAGCGCGGCTTCACGGCCTCACCGGTCGCTCGGCGACCTCGACGACGACGGCCGGCTCGACATCGTGGTGGCGGCGCTCGATCAGCACGTCTACGCGTGGGACGGGGACGGCGACTCGATTTCCGGGTTCCCGAAGCTCCTGCGCGACCCGAGCATCCCCGGCGCGGAGATCCTCACGACGCCGGCGCTCGGCGACATCACAGGCGACGGCAAGCCGGACATCGTCACGCCCGACACAGGAGTTCGACGACAACCCCTCCGCCCCGACCACGCCTCCGGCGAGCGGTGGGCTGTTCGGCAACGTCCTCACGAACTTCCTTGCAAACGTGCTCGGCGGCAGCGGGCGCACCTACGCCCTCGACCGCCACGGCGCCACGCTGCCGGGCTGGCCGACGCAGCCGAACGGGATCGTTCCCGACGCGCTTCCGTTCGTGGGGCCCGGCGTCGACCACGTGCTCGCGAACATCGACAGCGATCCCGAGCTCGAGGTCGTCGGCAACCTCGCCACCGGCGACGTGCAGGCGACCAACGGCAACGGCTCCAATGCCGTCGACTACGACTCCGAGCCGACGACGGGAGAGCACGTCGACAAGTCGAAGGTCCTGAACCTGTTCGAGAACCCGATCGCGGCCAACATCGACGGCGTCGCCGGGCCGGAGATCATCAAGGGCGGGGTGACGCTCAACCAGCTCGTGAACATCGGCGTCGGGACCGGGCAGAACCTGCCGTACAACCACGTCGTGCAGGCATGGAACGCGCTCACAGGAGCGTCGCTGCCGTCCTTCCCGCAGGCGGTCGAGGACTTCCAGCTCCTGTCCAGCCCGATGGTGGCCGACGTGTCCGATGCGCCGGGGAACGAAGTCGTCGTCGGCACCGGTCTCTACTACCTACGCAACATGAACGTCGCCGGCATCGAGGGCACCGGCTGGCCCAAGTTCACGGGCGGCTGGATCTTCGCCACTCCCGCGGTCGGTGACGCCGACGCCGACGGCGACCTCGACGTCACCGCGCTGACGCGCGAGGGCTTCGCGTTCCGCTGGGGGACCGATCGCCCGGCCTGCGGGACGAACGACGAGTGGTGGACGTCGCGGCACGACGAGTGGAACACCGGCGCCTACGGCACCGACTCCCGCCCACCCGGGACGCCGCGGAACCTCCACTTCAACCTGACCGGCAGCAACGTCGTGGTGCTGGCATGGACGGCGCCCGGGGACGACTGGCTGTGCGGACAGGCAACCCGTTACCGCGTGGTCAAGTCCGCGAACCCGATCGAGCACCCGACCGACGGCACGGTCGTGGGCGACTTCAACGCCACCGCCGCCGCCGGACAGACGCAGTCCCAGATGGTCACCAACATCGGAACGGAGGCCCAGTTCTTCGCGGTCTTCTATCAGGACGACGCGGGCAACTGGGGGCGCCTGGCAAGCGCCAGCCTGCCCTACCCGCGCCCGGCGACGGCGACGCCGATGCGCGTCCCGCTCGTGCCGGAGTTCAGCCGCTGCACTTCACCGAACACTGTGCACGTGGCGCCACTCGAGGTCGACGGTTGCACGCCGCCCAGCCAGGAGTCGCCGCTCACGACCTCGACGATCGGCAAGGGACATGGCTCAGCCAGCTTCAAGGCGCTGATCGGCAACCCGAACACCACGGACGACGAGGCCGACATCTCGATCTCGAGCGAGATCACCGACGTGCGCCAGAGCAACCAGGACGACTACACGGGCCGGCTCGTGCTCACGAGCGGGATCCGGATCACCGACACGGCCAACGGCGTCCAGGGCGGCGTCCCGGCGACCGTCGAGGACATGAACCTCTCTGTCCCGGTCGAATGCTCGCCCACGCCCGCGGCGCCGACCCTGGGTAGCCGCTGCACCATCGCGACGACGCTGGACACGCTAGTGCCCGGCTTTGTGGCCGAGGAGAAACGCTCTGTGATCTCGATGTTCTCGGTGAACGTCACCGACGAGGGCCCGGACGCGAGCATCGAGCCCTCTTCCGACCCGATCGGCCTGGGCTGCCCGCCGACCTGCGGGTCAGGAGACGAGAAGGTTTTCATGCGCCAGGGCCTCGTCACCCCCTGAACGCGCCCCGGTCCGCTCCTGGACCGTCTATTCGTCCAGAAAGCCCCGTTTCCAAGGCCCGATCCGGACGCTTCGCCCTTGCCTGGGGCAGTGCCAAATTGCTACCCTAAGTTCCCCTTTGGAGCCGCCAGGCTCTTTTGCTCTGTGGAGGAGGGGGGAGGCGGGAGGCACGGAGAGATCTCCGGACCTCAAACCATATTCTCGAAAGGCATCGAGGCTGGGGTGAGCCGGATTCGCAGGGATAGGACCGCCGCTGCCACCGGGCGACCGGTCGCGCGCGGAAAATCCATCTTTCTCGGCGATCGGAAGCTCTACATCCGGGGCGTCACCTACGGGACGTTCGCCGGCAACAACGGCTCGGGCGGCTTTCCATCGCCCAGCGCAGTAGAGCGCGATTTCGCCGTCATGGCGGAGAACGGCGTGAACGCCGTCCGCATCTACACACAGCCGCCGCACTGGCTGCTCGACCTCGCTCTCGAGCACGACATCCGGGTGATGGTGGGACTGCCTTGGGAGGAACACGTGACTTTTCTCGACGACCGCGCAAGAGCGCGGTCGATCGTCGATCGGGTACGTGCGGGGGTACAGGAATCCGCCGGACACCCGGCGGTCCTCTGTTACACGGTCGGCAACGAGATCCCCTCTTCGATCGTGCGCTGGCACGGCCGCCGCCGGATCGAGCACTTCATCGAGCGGCTTTACGGGGCGGCCAAGGACGAGGATCCCCAGGCCCTCGTCACCTACGTCAACTACCCCAGCACCGAGTACCTTCAGCTTCCCTTCATCGATCTCGTCTGCTTCAACGTCTTCCTCGAGACCGGCCCGCAGTACGAGGCCTATGTGGACAGGCTCCAGAACATCGCATGCGACAGGCCGCTGATCGTCACCGAGACCGGGCTCGACAGCCGCAGCAACACACCGGAGGCGCAGGCCCGCGCGCTCGACTGGCAGGTGCGGAGCGCCTTTGCCGCCGGTTGCGCCGGCGTGTTCGTGTTCTCGTGGACCGACGAATGGCATCGCGGCGGCTATGAGATCTCCGAGTGGGACTTCGGCTTGACGGGCCGCGACCGCGAGAAAAAGCCTGCCCTGGCGGCCGTTCGCAACGCATTTTCAGAACTGCCCTTCCCCAACGACCTCTCCTGGCCCAAGGTTTCGGTCGTCGTCTGCGCATACAACAGCGCGAGCACGATTAGAAACTGCCTCGCGGGCCTCGAGAAGCTCGAGTATCCGAACTTCGAGGTAATCGTCGTCAACGACGGTTCCACGGATGCCACCGAGGAGATCGCCGAGGAGTTCCGCTATCGCGTGATCACCACGGAGAACCAGGGCCTGGCGTGCGCACGCAACGTCGGCCTCGAGGCGGCGACCGGCGAGATCATCGCCTACCTGGACGCGGACGCCTATCCCGACCCCCACTGGCTCTCCCACCTCACCGTCGCATTCATGAAGAGCTCCCACGTCGGGGTCGGCGGCCCCAACATCCCGCCCCCCGACGATGGCCAGGTTGCCGAGTGCGTAGCGAACGCTCCCGGCGGGCCGAGCCACGTGCTCCTGTCCGACCGCGTCGCCGAGCACATCCCCGGCTGCAACATGGCCTTTCGCACTGCCAGCCTGCAGGCGATCGGCGGCTTCGACCCGCAGTTCAGGATCGCCGGCGACGACGTCGACA
This sequence comes from uncultured Solirubrobacterales bacterium, assembly GCA_963716195.1. GTDB lineage: Bacteria > Actinomycetota > Thermoleophilia > Solirubrobacterales > JBBDJG01 > JBBQNR01. Next base: position 3,187,812 of record OY970293.1, on the reverse strand, counting down.
TCTGCTGGCGGCTCCAGGACGAGGGCTGGCACGTCGGATTCAGCGCAGGCGCCGTCGTCTGGCACCATCGCCGGTCGCGCGTCCGCACCTACCTGCGCCAGCAATTCGAGTACGGCAAGGCGGAGGCGCTACTCGAGCGCAAGTGGCCGGAGCGATACAACCGGGTCGGCCATCTCGCCTGGGCCGGGCGCGTCTACGGCGGGGCGACCAAGGCAGTCGGCTGGCGGCGATGGAAGGTCTACTACGGTCGCTGGGGCAGCGGCCTCTTCCAGTCCGTGTATCAGCGTGCACCGGGCCCGCTGTCGATGCTGCCGCTGGTACCCGAGTGGTACCTGCTCCTGTTCGCGCTTGCTGGTCTGTCGGCGCTCGGAATCGTCTGGACTCCTCTTCTGCTCGCACTGCCACTTCTGCTCGTCGCCTCCGGCGCGCTGCTGTTCGAAGCGGCGCTCGGCGCGACACGCGCATCGTTCAACCATGCGCCCCGATCTCGATTCACGCGCATGCGATTGCGGCTCGTGACCGCCTTCCTGTACACGCTGCAACCGGTCGCACGGCTGAGCGGCCGGCTGCGCTACGGTCTCGCACCCTGGCGCAGGCGCGCCGCCGCGCTCGCGCTGCCGCTGCCACGCAGCGGCAGCATCTGGAGCGAGCGCTGGCAGTCCGCACATGACCGCCTCGAGCAGATCGAGACCGAGCTCAAGCGCCACAGCTGCGCAGTGCTGCAGGGGGGTGACTACGACCGCTGGGACCTACAGGTGCGGGGCGGCCTGATGGGCGTCGCGCGCATGCGCCTGGCAGTCGAGGAGCACGGCGGAGGCCGGCAACTCGTGCGCTTCCGATGTTGGCCGCAGTTCTCGCGCGTCGGCCTGGCCCTGGTGCTGACGCTCGCGCTGCTGGCGGGGGCCGCAGCGCTCTCGGATCCATGGTTCGTCGCTGCTGTGCTGGCGGCCTCGGCGCTGCTCCTCGCGTGGGCGGCGATCAGAGACTGCGCGACGGCGGTCGGCGTTCTCGTGGGAGCGCTCACCGCCCAACCCGACGACGCAACGCAGGTGAAGGAGAAAGCGAGGGAGCCACGGGCACTACGGCGCGCGACACCTGTGCTCGCCGAAGTCGGCCAGGCAAGACGGCGCACCGAGAACGGCCGGGTAGACGGCTCGCCGAGCTCCGCGCCGCTGGGGGACTTGCCTTCGGCCCCTCACGTGGTTCCATTCTCCTCCAGGCATGAGTAACGACCCCGGTTTCGATCCCTACTCCGGCGCCTCTTCGATAGACCCATACGGCGGGTACGAAGAGGACGACATCGGCGCCGGCGTGCCCGGCGCCGGCCTGCAGAGCTGGCGTACATGGCGGACCAAGGGTGCGTGGACGAACTGGAAGCAGATCCCACGGATCTATCCGTTCATGCGTCCTTATCGCAAGTTCTATGCGATCGTGATCCTGTGCGGGTTTCTCGGCGCGCTCGTTGCGGTCGCCGAGCCGTGGCCACTCGCCTGGGTGATCGACAGCGTGCTCGACAACAGGCCTCCGCCCGGGATCCTTCAGGGCATCTTGGGGAGCGATCCGGGAGCCGTCCACATGCTCATCGTGATCGTGGTGATCCTCTTCCTGATCACGCTGATCGGCCAGGGGATCCAGGTCATAGCGAACTATGCCGGAGCGAAGCTGGAGCAGAACATGATCCTCGACCTGCGCAGCAAGCTCTTCCGCCACTGCGAGAGCCTCTCGTTGACCTACCACGACGAGCGCATGACGGGCCAGCTGATGAGCATCATCAACATGCAGGCAGCCGCCGTCGGCGGAATCGCGATGGCGTTTCCGCCCATCCTCCAGAACGTCCTGACACTTGTGGGGATGCTGCTGATCGCCTTGCTCATCGACTGGCAGGTGACGCTGATCGCGCTCGTCGCGATCCCGCTCGTCTACTACGCCACCGGTCTGTACGGAACCCGCATCGTGCCCCGCATCCGCCAGGTGATGAGCCTCGAGTGGCGCTCGTTGTCGATCGTCTTCGAGGCGATGTCGATGCTGCGTGTGATCACGTCGTTCGGGCGCGAGAACTACGAACACCGGCGCTTCACGGACCAGGGCCGGACCGCGGTGAACGCTCGCGTGGCGCTGACGGTGCGCGAGACGATGTTCTCGCTGGGGGTCACGAGTGCTACCGCGCTCGGCACCTGCCTGGTGCTCGGCTTCGGTGCCTGGCACGTCCTCAACGACACTATTACCAAGGGCGAGCTGCTGGTCCTGATCGCGTACATCGCCGCCGTCTACCAGCCGCTCGAGCAGCTCGGGCACGAGATCGGGCACATGCACCAAAGCCTGGTGTTCGTGAACGCCGCCTTCCAGATGCTCGACAAAGAGCCCGAGGTGATCGAGGCTCCCAACCCGGTGGACCTTGGCCGCGCCAGGGGAGAGCTCGAGCTGCGGCAGGTCAACTTCGCTTACCAGTCACGCGTCGACACCCTCAAGGACATCACTTTCAAGGTGAAACCCGGCGAGAGAGTGGCTGTCGTCGGCCCCACCGGGGCCGGCAAGACGACGCTGACCAACCTGATCGTGCGTTTCTACGATCCCCACGAAGGCCAGATCCTGGTCGACGGCCACGACCTCAAGCAGGTCTCGCTCAAGTCGCTGCGCGACAACATCGCCTTGGTGCTCCAGCAGCCACTGCTCTTCTCCGGCACGATCGCCGAGAACATCCGTTACGGGCGCCTCGACGCAACCCGGGACGAGATCATCGAGGCGGCAAAGGCCGCCAACGCACACGACTTCATCAAGGACCTGCCGCAGGGCTACGAGACCGTGGTCGGCGAGGGTGGCTCGACGCTGTCAGGGGGCGAGCGCCAGCGCATCTGTGTCGCGCGCGCATTCGTCAAGGACGCGCCGATCCTGATCCTCGACGAGCCGACGTCGTCGATCGACTCCAAGACCGAGGCGGTGATCCTCGATGCGCTCGACGAGCTGATGGAGAACCGGACCTCGTTCATGATCGCCCACCGGCTGTCCACGATCCACGACGCCGATCGGATCCTCGTCATCAACCACGGCGAGCTGGTCGAGCAGGGCACTCACGACGAGCTGATCTCACAGGGCGGTCTCTACTCCCAGCTCTACGATGCCCAGACCCGCATAAAGCGCCGTCGCGGTCAGCGCGGTCCGAGCTTCGATCAACTGCCCGGCATCGCGCAGACGCCCCCGGACGAGGTGCGCGAGCGGGTCGCCGCGGCCCTTGCCCAACCTTCCGCTCAGCCACCGGTCGAAGCGGAGGATGGCGTGCCGGGCGATGAGAACGGCCACCCAACCGCCACTCCTGCCGCCCCCAATGGAGGCCAGCCACATGAGCCGGCAACCCCAGAGCCGGCCGCGGCGAATGGCGCCAACGGCGACCGAGACCACGAGGAAGCGCGGCGCTCGCCGGTCAAGATCGCGTCCAAACCGCGCGACATGCACTGCGACGTCTGCGGCCGCGTGCTCCTGCGCGGAGAGCCGGTGGCCGCGTTCCTGGCGCCCCCGTCGAGCAGGCGACGGCGCAAGCAGATCGGGATCGACACCTCCGGCACACTTGATCCACATCTGACGGATTTCCGCAAGATGGGTAAGACAGACCGCAAGCTAGCCTGCGAGCTATGCTGGATCCACGCGGAGGAGCAAGGCTGGAGCCCCCTGCCGGGGCCGGGAGTGCCTCGATAGAGGGAAGTGCCGGCTGCCCTCCGCCATCAGCACGGGGGGCCTGCCATTGAAACAGCGCATCGGCAAGAAGATCGTCCTGCTCGGGATGATGACCAAGATCCCGGTGGCGGGCGTGGTCTGGCAAACCGTCCATTACCTGATCGGCCTCGAGCGCCTGGGCTACGACGCCTACTACGTCGAGACGCACGCCCGCACTCCCTCGATGCTGATGGAGCGCGAAGAGGACGACAGCTCGGCGCAGGCGGCGGCTTTCATCGAGCGGGTGCTGCGCCCGTTCGGGCTGAGCGACCGCTGGGCATTCATCGGCCTGCATCACGACGGCCGGTGCTACGGCATGACCGAGCGCCAGCTGCACAGGCTCTACGACTCGGCATCGCTCCTGATCAACCTGCACGGCGGGACGATGCCGCTTCCGGAGCTCCGAGCCACCGACCGCCTGGTCTACCTGGAGACGGATCCCGTCCAGCTCCAGGTCGAGCTACACGACAACCGCCAGTGGACGATCGACTTCCTGGAGCACCACTGCGCGTTCTTCACCTTCGCCGACAACTACGGCCAGCCGGACTGCGGACTGCCGGTCCAGGACCGGTTCCCCCTGCGTCCGACGCGCCAGCCGGTGGTGCTCGACTTCTGGCGCGACCAGCCCGGCCTCATGCGCGACCGCTTCACCACGATCGGTAACTGGCGACAGCGCTGGCGCGACGTCACCTTCCAGGGCGAGACCTACAGCTGGAGCAAGCATCACGAGTGGGTCAAGTTCCTCGACCTGCCGGCACGAACCGGCCAGGAGCTGGAGCTCGCGCTCTCGAGCTACGAGGAGGAGGACCGCAAGCTGCTCGAGGACAAGGGCTGGCACGTTCGCCACGCGCTCGACTTCTCCACGGACACCGACAGCTACCGCGACTACATCGCGTGCTCGAAAGGCGAGTTCTCGGTCGCGAAGGATCAGAACGTCCGCTTGCGCACGGGCTGGTTCAGCGACCGCAGCGCCACCTACCTCGCCGCCGGCCGTCCCGCCGTCTGCCAGGACACCGGCTTCGGCGTCGCGCTCCCGACAGGTGAGGGGCTGTTCGCCTTCACGACGCTCGATGACGCGGCCGCCGCGATCGAGGCAATCAACTCCGACTACGAGCGTCACAGCCGCGCGGCGGCGGCGGTCGCACGGGACTGCTTCTCGCACGAGGTGGTGCTCGGTCGCCTGCTGGAAGAGGTCGGCGTCGAGCGAGCCCGGCTGCGCGCGGACCGCAGCTTCGACAGGCTGGCGTCTCTGTTTCCGGCGGACATGGACCTGCGCCCGCTCTCCAGGCGCCCGATCCAGCTCCCGCTGGAGACCGAGAGAGCCGTGCTCGACCGCCCGGTGCCCACCCTCAATCCGGGCAAGGCGAGCGCCAAGCCAAGCGCCAGCATCGTGGTGGTGAGCTACGACAACCTGGTCTTCACGCGCATGTGCCTCGAGAGCGTGCTTGTCGCGACGATGATGCCCGACTACGAGCTCGTCGTCGTAGACAACAACTCCAGTGACGGCAGCCCCGCCTACCTCGAGGAGCTCGCCGCTCGCAATCCGCGGGTGCGCGTCGTGCTCAACGACTCGAACGCCGGTTTCGCGCGCGCCTGCAACCAGGGACTCGCGATCGCGGGCGGAGACATCCTCGTCCTGCTCAACAACGACACGCTGGTGGCGCCTGGCTGGCTGATGCGGCTCGATCGCGTGCTGGAATCGTCCGGGATCGGCCTCGCCGGTCCGACTACCAACCGGATCGGGAACGAAGCTGAGGTGCCGGCGTCCTACAGGACATGGAGCGAGTTCCTGCAGTTCGCGGCGCGGAGGGAATGGGAGCACACCGGCGAGCTGCTCGACATTCCGACTCTGACGATGTTCTGCCTGGCGATGCGACGCGATGCATTCGAGCGCATCGGCCCGCTTGACCAGCGCTTCGAGATCGGCATGCTCGAGGACGACGACTACTCGCTGCGCGCGCGCGAGGAGGGCTATCGCGTCGTTTGCGTGGAGAACGCTTTCGTGCATCACTTCGGCGAGTCTTCCTTCGGGAAGCTCGTTCCCGGCGGTCGCTACAACGAGCTCCTGGCCGAGAACAAGCAGCGCTTCGAGGAGAAGTGGGGCCGGCCCTGGCAGCCGTACGAGCGCCGCCCCGATCCCCAGTACGAGCGCCTGACCGAACGCATCCGGGAGATGGCCGACAAGAAGCTGCCGGAAGACGCCACCGTGGTGATCGTCAGCAAGGGCGACGACGAGCTCCTGAAGCTCGGTCGCCGCCGCACGTGGCACTTCCCGCGCAGCGAGGACGGAAGCTGGGCCGGCCACCATCCATCCGACAGCGACGAGGCGATCGCCCAGCTGGAGCTGCTGCGCGAAAGCGGCGGCGAATACCTGATCCTCCCTCACACCGGCTTCTGGTGGCTGGAGCACTACGAGGGCTTTCGCAGGCACCTCGAGACGCGCTGCAGCCTGGTCGCCCAGGACGACGAAGCCTGCCTGATCTTCGCGCTGAACGGGCGATGAACCCCCGCTGCACGATCGTTGTCCCGGTCCACAACCGCGCGGGCCTGACGCGCCAGTGCCTGGAGGCGATCCTCGCCGACCGACCGCGGACGAGCTTCGAGATCGTCGTGGTCGACGACGCCTCCGACGATCGGACGCCGGAGGTGCTCAACTCCTTCGGCGAGGTCGTGCGCGTGGTCTCGCGTACCGAGAACGGCGGCTTCGCGACGGCCTGCAACGACGGGGCGGCGGCCGCCGAGGGCGAGCCGTACCTGCTCTTCCTGAACAACGACACCATCCCAGTCTCAGGCTGGCTGGACGCGCTCGTCTCCTATGCGGACGAACGGCCACACGTCGCCGCGGTCGGGGCCAAGCTGCTGTTCCCGGACGACTCGGTCCAGCACGCGGGGGTGACGATCTGCCAGGACGGCCGGCCGCGTCACCTGTACGCCGGCTTCCCGGCCGACCATCCCGCGGTCAGCAAGTCGCGGCCGTTCCAGGCCGTCACTGCCGCGTGCGCTCTCTTTCGCCGCGACGCGTTCGAGCAGGCGGGTGGATTCGATCCCGCCTACCTGAACTCGCTCGAGGACGCGGACTTCTGCCTCAGGCTGGGGGACCGTGGGCACGAGGTGCACCTGTGCCACGAGGCCGTCGCCTACCACCTTGAATCGGTGTCGCGCGCACGCAGCGGAGAGCAGGCGGTCCGCAACGACAAGATCTTCCAGGAGCGCTGGGGCGGGCGAGCGCGGCGTGACGACATCGACTACTACCTCGCCGACGGTCTCCTGCGTTTCCGCTACCGCGACAGCTACCCGATCGGGCTCGAGGTCTCCCCGCTGCTGGCGGCTGTCGGCGATGTCGAGCGCCGTCCCGAGCTGGAGCGCATGCTGGACAACCAGGCACGCCACATCGCGGAGCTGCTGCGTGAGACCGTGCGGCTGAGCGCGCGGCTGGCGGATATCGAAACAGCGAAGGGCGAACGCGGCGGCCAAGCCTCGACTCCCGGGAGCCGTGAAGAGTTCCTGCGCCGAGTCGAGGAGATCGAGATCCAGATCCATGACCTCCAGACAGCACTCGCCGCGGGACTGGGCACCGATGGGCAGGCGCCGATGCTGGAGCCAAGCCGCGAGCTCGGCTACCGCAAACTCGTCACCAAGATCAGGCACGCGGCGGGCGACTCGCTGCCGGCGCAAGCGAACGTGGTCGTCATTAGCCGCGGCGACGACGAGCTACTCGAACTGAACGGCACGCGAGCGGGCCACTTCCCTCAGGACGAGGACGGCACCTACGCGGGCTACCACCCGTCCGACGGCACCGCCGCGGTCGAGCACCTGGAACAACTCCGCGAGCGCGGCGCCGAGTTTCTGCTCGTGCCGAGCACCGCGTTCTGGTGGCTCGAGCGCTATCCGGAGCTGGCCGAACACCTGGACTCGCACGCCACCCTGGTCACAAACGGCGACGCCTGCCGGATCTACCGGCTCGGTTAGCGACGAGGGCATCACGCCGCGCCCGTGTTGCGGGATCCGCGGCTGGGGGCCGTCGAAGGGTGTGGGATTTCCTCCTATAGCGTGGCTAACTGCGTAAGCGACTGGAGCCTTATCGCGGCATTGCATCATTCAACGCGAAGGGCTCGCTAAAAGCAGGCCTTCGGGCACCATCCCCTTCGGTGTCTCGTCAATAGCGCGCAGCCGCCGCTAGGGACCAACTGCTGCATCGAAGGAGGGAGCCTTCGATGTCAGTGTCGGGACGGTTGACGCGGGACTGATGATGCGCTCTCGGGAGCATGCAAGCTTTGGCCCCTATAGGCGGCATAACTACATCAGCAATCGGGACCCGATCGCGAGAGTGCATCGTTTCACGCGAAGGGCTCGCAAAAGGCAAACGCCTGGACACCACCCCTTTCGATGCCCGTCAGATGCGCGCAGCCGCCCTGGGTCGGGCCAGTCGTTGCGAGATCCGCGATAGGGGCCGCCTAAGGATGCGGGATTTCCCTCCCATAGGGTGGCTAACTGCGTAAGCGACAGGAGCCCCATCGCGGCATTGCAACATTCAACGCGACGGGCTCGCGAAAGGCAGACCTCCGGGCACCACCCCTTTCGATGCCGGTCTTTAGCGCGACGTCCTAAACCGCGTAGCCGAACTTCTCATACGCAAACCCCAGCGCCTGCTCACAAGTCTCGACCAGCTCCGGGGTGAGCTCGCGGCGCCAGCGGCCGATGGAATCGGTTGCCGACTCCGTGGTCCGGTGCGGATTCGACAGCTCGGCGTGATCGTTGACGCTCTCCAGCATGGCCGCAACCGTTCCGGGGTCCGAGTCGAGCTCGAGATAGGTGAGGACATCGGTAAGCGTTTCATGCGGTGAGGAGACGAGGTCCTCGTAGCGGACCAGGTGAGCGCTGTCACCGCGGCGGTCCCAGTTGCGCGCCAGCCGGAGCACCGAGTTGCGGACCTGCGACAGCACGTACTCCTCGTCGCTGCCCGCCAGCGAGCGGCCGAAGCGTCCCGGTGCGCGTGCGGCCGTGTAGGCGAGGATCGACGACACCATGTCGCGGAAGTCCCGCACCAGGAAGATCTCCCGCGACTTTGGATAGAGCTCGCGGACGAGGGGAGGAACGTGGCCCGGCACGTATTTCTCGACGAACAGCTCGGGCTCACCGTCGCCGGTCGCAGCGACCTGCTCGTAGACGGCCTCGATCCTTCGCTGGCAGACCGCGGCAAGCGCGGCGACCGCCTCCTCCGCAAGCCAGCTGCCCATCCTTGGCTCGCCGGTGCGGCGGGGCAACCTGGCGGCCGGCTGCGCGTCGCGCCCGAGCCACCAGCCGTCAGCCTCGACGTTCCCGACCGGGTCGAGCTGGTTGAGATAGCTGACTGGATCGGTGAGCGACAGCAGCACGTCGATCCAGTAGGTGCCGACGCGCGGCTCGAACTCGAACGGCCGGTGGGCACACGCGCTTGGATGGGCGCCGATCAGAGCGGTCAGCAGCGTCGAGCCGGAGCGACCGAGGCTGGTCACGAGCAGGGGCTGGATGCTCGGCTCGAAGTCCGTCTCCAGAGGCTCCCTCATCCCCCTGATCCAGCCCAGCAGGGCCCTCCGGTCATCGGGCAGCACAGCGACCACAGACAGCTCGAATGTCTGGGGTAGGCGGAGCATGTTGAGCGGAACGTAGAAGCCGCTCGGCCCGGCGGCCGGCTCCTGCGGGTGCATCGCCGCCACGTCGGGATGCTCGACGCCAAGCGCCGATCTCCACACGCACGTGTCGTCGGACAGGAACTCGATCTCCCGCACGTGCTCACCGCGCCCGACCGCCCAGCCCTCGATCTCGAGCGCATAGCCGGTGTCCTGTGCGCCCTCGTGCGGAAGGTGGATGTTGCAGTCCAGCAGCTGCTCGCGCGCCTTCACCCGCTGGGGATGGACGCGGGTGACCTCGACGAGCGTCTTCGTTTGGGTCAATCCTCTGCTGTCAGCTCGGCCAGGTACTCGTAGCGCTCCATCAGCGCGGGTATGCGGTCACCCCACAGGTGGGTGTGGAGCCACATGTTGTAGCGATTGGACGGGAACCGCAAATCGCCCGAGTAGGACTGCGCCTCGAGGTGATAGAGCTCCGCGTCCGGCAGATACCAGTTCTCGCGCCCCTCTTCGACCAAACGCAGGCAGAGGTCGAAGTCCTCGTAGTCGCCGCGCACGTAGATGCCCCTGAAGCCCAGGCGGTTGTAGAGCTCGCGGTCGATCATCACGCACGCTCCCGACACCGCCGGCACCGGCCGCGCCACGTTTGCGCCCTCGAACTTCCGGTGCAATCCCTTGAAGAGATGCGCGTCGAGCCAGATCGACGAACCAGGGGGTTGGTAGAAGTACATGCCGGCGTGCTGGATCGAGTCGTCCTCGTACAGCAGCTTCGGGCCCAGCGCGCCCATGTCGGGCTTGGACTCGTAGAACTCCTGCATCGTCGCCAGCCAGCCGGGCGCCGCCGGCAAGACGTCCGAGTTGAGCAGGAGCAGCCGCTTGCCGGTCGCCATCGACACGCCTGCGTTGTTGGCTCCTGCGAAGCCGACGTTGCGCCGCAGCACCACGACGCGGAAGGGAACGCGGTAGATGGGATACAGCTGCGCCGCGGTGTCGAGCAAGGCATCGCCTTGCTCGGGTGAGTCGAGAACGTAGATCAGCTCCGAGGCATGTATCTCGGGGTCGTCCGCGAACTCGGCGAGCTGCATCTCGAGATGGTCGATGCGCTTGTAGATCGGCACGACGATCGACACCTCCGGCGCCTCGGGGCGGCGCCCATACTCGCTCACCGTCTCGACCTCGATCATGTCCTGCACCCGCTCCTGGATGCGGTGCAGCGCGGGGTGAACGTGGGCGGCCATCAGCTCGGAGTTCGGCCAGCGCCGCTGGAAGGGATCGTTCAGGATCGCGTCCCGCACGTCGTGCATGTTGTCGATCACGCGTGGAGCCGGTACCTCGATCGTCACGCCCTCGGCGTTCTCGGCCTCGACCACCCAGCCGTTCAGCATCAGGCTCGGCGACCCGGTCTCGAAGTGGCACATGAACCCCGGCCTGCCGGCGTCGTCTGCGTGCCGCGAGAAGAACTGCTCCACGTCCTGACGGGGGTAGCGAAACGCGCGGTGCAGGAGCTCGCAGCGTGCGCCCTCCGGGGAGACGGCGGTCAGGCGAACGATCTCTGCCTCCTCGTCGCGCATCCAGCCCTGTATGTAGAAGGAGCTGCAGTCGACAGCAAGTATCCGGTCGACGGCCAGCCCGCGCGGCTTGTCGGCCGAGTTCACCTGCGTCGACAGCCGCTCACGCAGCGCCTCGCGGACGTCGTGAAGCGCCTCACGCAGCCGCATCCGGCCGTTGGCAGCGTCCGCGCCGCTCGCCCTCGCCAGGAAGTCGGTGACGCGGTTGCGCAGCTCGGCGTCCAGCGGAGCGAGCCAGCCGCGCATCAGGGTCTTCATGTCGGTGAGCGCGGAGCCGACCGTTTCCTCGTCCAGCTCTATCCAGGCCGAGCCGGTGCCGACTGCAATCGGGGCCAGCCGGCGAGCGTCCCGGCCCGTGTCGGGTGCGACCAGCGCGAGGAGCCACGAGCCGGGATCGGCGCGCCCATCTAAGTCCAGGCGCAACCCGGCGCAGCGGTGCGCGCCGGCGGCGCCGTCTCCGCTGACGCGCGCCTCGACCGTCGCATCCGGCGGAGCGTCCAGCCGCGCCACGAGCAAAATGACGTCGCGGGTCAGCCAGGCAGCGGACTCGATGCCGGTACGAGACGACGCGCTGCGGTCGGTCGCGTGCGCCGCCATCAGCTCTCCGCTCCGACCCATTCCTGCGGTTCGGCCATGCGAGCGCGGGCGCGGGCCGCCATCAGGTCGCGGTAAGCCTCGGTCAGCACGGCTGCGTGATCGGTGATCATCGGCACCGGCGCGACGGCGGCGCTCATCCGGTCCCACAGACCAGGGGTCTCAACCGCGCGTCTCAGAGCTGCCGCGAGGCTGTCGGCATCACCGCGGCGGAAGTGGAGGCCGTTGACGCCGTCCGTCACCTTCTCCGACATCCCGCCGATGTTCGAGCAGATCACCGGCTTCCCGTACTGGAACCCTTCCAGCACCACGATCGGCCCCGTCTCCCACCAGATCGAGGGGACGATCACCCAATCGATCTTGTTCATCAGCTTTCCCAGCTCGGCGTGGTCGTAGTGACCCGCATACGTGACCGTGTTGCCGGTCTTCTCGAGCATCCGGCTGAACATCTCGCGGAACTCCGGCCTCTGGGTCTCGAGGTTCGCGCCGTAGATCCACAGGTGGCCGTCGAACTCCGGTCCCAGCAGCTCCATCGCCCGCATCAGCACGTCGGCGCCCTTGTAGGGAGTGAACTGGCCGAAGAACGCGAAGCGGTTGCGCGGGTGGGATTCCGGTTCGGCCGGTGGGCAGTCTTTCACAGGCCAGCAGGCGTACGTGTGTACGAAGATCTTCTCGGCCGGTATCCCCCACTCCACGTAGCGCGTCTTCACGTACTCGCTGGGAGCGATGAAAAGGTCCACGAGATCGAGGTGCGACTGGATGAAGCGCTTACGCATGTAGAACGTCTGCGGGCTGACCTCTGGGAAGCATTCGTGGCAGCGGCGCGGCGACTCTTCCTGGCACAGCTCGTTGGCGATCGTCCGCACCATCTGACCGTCTCGGTGGCAGATCGGCAGGTACTCGTGGAGCATGTACAGGATCGGGGCGTCGGGGAGCGTGTTGCGCACGACCCTGATCGCATCGAAGCCGATGAACAGGCTGTGCTGGAAGTGCACGACGTCCGGCCGGTGCGCCAGCAGGAAGTCGCGAAGGAAGCGGGTCAGGATCGTCTTGTTGGGCGGCCGGCCGAAGAGCCAGTCGTAGTGGTTCAGGTCCGTGTAGAAGAAGTACTGGTTCGGGTCGTCGTTGACCGCCGCGAACGGGGTGCTCGTGTTCTCCCGCTTCACGTTCGAGATCGGCGGACCGGTGCGGGCCAGGAAGATGGGCTCAAACTCGCCCGCCTGCTGCATCGCCTCGTACAGATCGAGCGCGTAGCCCTCCGCCCCGCCCGGTCGCACGTGCGGGTGATTCTGGGCGACGTAGAGGACCTTGGGCTTCGTCATCGCCCAGTCCCCGAGACGCCTGCCGTGGCGCCAACGGAGACCGGCGAGCGACTGGCCGCCCGGTCCTCGATCAGGTCTAGGTACATACGGGTGATACGTTCGGCATGGAGCTCGATTGGCTGTACCGGTGGGATCCCTTCCCTCAGACGTTCCCACAGCCCGGGGGTCGTGGCGGCACGCCGAATCGTGCCAGCCAGACTATCGTGATCGGCGCGCCTGAATTGCAGTCCGTTGACGCCGTCGGTTACCCGCTCGGACATCCCCCCGATGTCGGAGCAGATCACGGGGCGCCCGTGCATGAACGCCTCGTTGACCACGAGTGGCCCAGTTTCCCACCAGATGGACGGGATCACGACCCAGTCGATGGCGGCCATCAGGGCCGGAAGCTCCGAGTGGTCGTAGGCGCCGCCGACAGTGACGCTGGACCCGGTCGCGGCCAGCAGCGATTCGAGCTTCTGGCGGAACTCGTAGGGCTGCATCTCGAGGTTTGCGCCGTAGACCGACAGGTGGCCGTCGAAGTCCTCGCCGAGGGCCGCCATCGCCTCGAGCAGAACGTCCGCCCCCTTGTAGGGAGTGAACTGGCCGAAGAAGCCGAACCTGTTGCGCTCCCGATCGCCTCCGCCGTCGGCGATCACTTCCGCCGGCTTGAAGCCGTGGTCCATCACCTCGATGCGATCGGCCGGGATGCCCCATTCGATGTAACGCTCTCGCGCATACGCGCTCGGCGTCAGGAAATGATCGACGAGTGAGAGGTGGGACTGGATGAATCGCTTGCGCATGTAGAACTCCTGCATGCTGTGCTCGGGAAAGCACTCGTGGCAGCGGCGCGGCGACTCCTCCCGGCAGAGATCGTTGCCGATCGTGCGCACCAGCTGTCCACCGCGATGGCAAATCGGCATGTACTCGTGCAGCGTGTACACGATCGGTGTGTCCGGCAGCGTGTTGCGCGTTACCCGCACGATGTCGTAGCCGATGAAGACCGTGTGCTGGAAGTGCACGACGTCAGGGCGCTGCGCGAGCAGGAAGTCGCGGTACGCGCGTGTGAGCGCCGTCTTGTCGGGATAGCGGCCGAAGAGCCAGTCCCACTCGGACAGGTTCGTGTACAGGAAATACTGGTCGGGGTCGCCGTCGATCGCCGTGATCGGCGCGCCGTCGTGGAAGGACGTGCCCTGCGATGGCGGGCGTTCGCTGCGGGCGAGAACGATCGGCTCCACGCGGCCGAGCTGCTTCATCGCGTGGAAGACGTCCATCGCGTAGCCCTCCGCCCCTCCCGGGCGCACCACTGGATGGTTGTGCAGCACGAAGAGGACCTTCACCGGCTAGCTTCCATTCCGCCGATCCCCCGGATTGAACGCGGCTGCCAGCCGGCCCAACAGAGAGCGGCGCGGCTGCTCGGGCTCCGTCGCCGGCTCCAGGTTCGCCACCGAGCGCTCGGCCGGGGCCGCCGGGGGCAGGAGCTCGTAGATCGCCCCGACGTACTGCTGCCGCGTGACCAGGCGATGATGGTTCTCGAGAGCACTGAACAGCTCCGACTGGTGCTCCAGCCATTCGAGCTCGTCACGCGGAACGACCAGGAACTCGACTCGACTCGCGGCCAGCGCCTCCAGGTGCCCGGCGAATCCGCCGTCCAACCGCCTCGGCAGGCTCCACATGCGCGCTCCGTCGAGCGCGACGGGGCCGCCTTCCAGCGCCAGCACGGCTGTAATTGCATCGCGCGGAAGCAGGCCGTCCACGAGGGCCCGCAGGGGCGTGGCGTCCGCCGCCCCAGCCACCACGGGCGCGGCTGCTGGAGCGGCAACGGCCGCGGCCGCGGCGCTCTCGGTCAATGCGAACACCAGCCCGGCCTCCTCGCCGGCGACCATCTGGCAGGAGTCGCGCAGGTGGCGGTTGAGCTCCGGGTAGTGCTCCAGCCACCAGAAAGCGGTGCTGGGGAGCACGAAATACTCCACGCCCCGGCTCATCAGCTCCTTCAAGTGGGCGATGGCCTCAGCTCCGGTCTCGGGGTAGTAGCCGAGATACGAGCCGTCCTCGGCGCAGGGGAAGTGCCAGGCGCGCCTGCCGCCGAGCTGCAGCAGGGCGTCGTCGCCCCGCGACACGACTGCCACCGCCGTGTCTTGCGGCGCGACTCGGTTCACGACCTCCCGGACGCGGCCTACAAGCTGCTCGTAGTCAGACGCGCTGAGCGATTGCGAGCTGATCTGCGCTCTCCATCTTCCATCGGGGGCTTTTCGCCCAACCCTGCCAAGGACTCCATCGTAGGACGGCTTCACCGACTTCGCCGCCCCGAAACACGCTCGCTCCCCCTCTGAAAGCCGGGCTATAGTGTAGCCAACGGTTTGTCGCTGCATTCCGTCGAAATTTGGACGGTTCGGAGCGCGGGAGGAAGCTCCACCGCCTGCGGCCTCGGTGCCGGAAGATGAGCGCCGGGATGGCACGGCGGCGGATGGGTATCCGACTCGATCGATGAAGGTCCTCCTTGTCCTGCACAACCACCCCTCGATTCGCCCGGGCGGGTCGGAGTCATATGCGCTCGGCCTGTACGAGGCGATGCGAGCGTCGCCGAAGTTCGATCCGGTCCTCGTAGCACGCATCGGCCCGGACATCGCGACCGCGCGCAGCCCGCACCCGGGCGCACCGTTCAGCACCGTCAACTCGGACCCGAACCAGTACTTCTTCTTCACCGAGGAGGCGCACTACGACTTCCTGTTCATGACGCTGCGCGAGAAGTCTCGCTACACGCGGCACTTCGCCAGCTTCCTGCGCGCGCAGAACCCGGACGTCGTGCACTTCCAGCACACCTTCTTCATGGGCATCGACCTGGTCACGCTGACGCGCTCGGTGCTGCCGGACGTGCCGATCGTCTACACGCTGCACGAGTACCTGCCGATCTGCCACCGGATGGGTCAGATGCTGCGCACGAACGGGGAGCTCTGTCTCGAAGCTTCGCCGCGCCGGTGCGGCGAGTGCTTCCCCGACATCCCGCCACAGCACTTCTTCCTGCGCGAGCGCTTCGTGAAGGCCGCCTTCGAGCACGTGGACGTCTTCCTCGCCCCGAGCCGCTTCCTGCTCGAGCGCTACGTGGACTGGGGCATCCCGCGGGAGAAGATCCGCTTCGAGGACTATGGCCGCGTACTGGAGCCGCGCCTGCCGGAGAACCCTGAGACCCGCCCGCGTAACAGGCTCGCCTTCTTCGGCCAAGCCAACCCGTACAAGGGAATGCAGGTGGTCCTGGGCGCGATGGCGATCCTGCGCCGCGAGCGTCCTGACATCCACCTCTGGCTGCACGCGGCCAACCTTCAGTACCAGTCTCCCGAGTGGAAGGAGCAGTTCGGCGCGCTGGTCGAGAGAGCGGGTGAGAGCGTGACGTTCACCGGCTCCTACGACCACACGGCCATCCCCGCGATGATGGCCGACACCGATTGGGTGATCGTGCCCTCGCTCTGGTGGGAGAACTCCCCGTTGGTGATCCAGGAGGCGTTCATGCACGGCCGCCCGGTCATCTGCAGCGGCATCGGCGGGATGGCGGAGAAGGTGACAGACGGCGTCAACGGCCTGCATTTCCACGTCGCGGATCCCGGCAGCCTCGCGGACGCGATCCGGCGAGCTGTCGACACGGAGGGCCTCTGGGACCAGCTGCGCTCCGGCATACCGCCGGTGTTCAGCATCGGAGAGCACCTGGCGAACCTGGACGAGCTCTACGGTGAGCTGGTGCGAGAGCGCCATCCTGAGCCGGTCACCTGATGAGCCCTCTGCGCAGGCTGCTGTCCTTCCTCGGACTCCGGCGCGACGTCCATCCGGAGCATGTGGTCTGGCTCGACGACTGCCTCCTGTTCGTGGCAGCCCGCGAGCGCGCCCCGGCGGGGAAGCCCGTCGCGGCGAGCCTCCGGCGTGATGGGCGAGCGGAAGCCGTCAGGGCGCACTCGTCCGTCGATTCCGGCGATTGGTGGGTGCTGGTGCTCGAGCTCCCCGCCGAGGCACGGGCCGATCCTGGTCATTCGCAAGTGTCGGTTCGCAGCGGCCGCCTGCGCCTGTCCCTCGACGCCACGGCCCTGGCCGCGGCGTCGTCGAGCGCCGTCCAGGCCGGAGAGACTCTGGTGGCGGCAGACCCCGCGGCGCGCGAGCACATGCTGGACCTGCTGTGGACGACGTGCCGCGAGCGCCTTGACGGCCCGGACGGGGCGGCGCTCGCGGCAAACCTGCGGATCCTGCGCCACGCGCTGCGGCTCCGTCTGCCGGTGCGCGAGATATCGGGGGAGGAACCTTTCAGCGTGCACGTCGACTGCGTGCTCGGAGTCGACGACCGTTCGTACTGGATCAAGGGCTGGATCAGCGACCCGAAGGGCGTCGTCACCTCGGCTTCGGCGGTCTCCCCCGAAGGTTGCGCGGTAGATCTGCTCTCCGGCGCGTTCCGCTATCAGCGCCGCGACGTCCAGCAGCTGTATGCCCGCGCCGGGCAGGTGACCGGCGAGAAGCACGGCCTGATCAACTTCGTCCAGCTCGACGTGCCGAGCAGGCTCGCGGGGGGATGGATCATCGAAACCCGCAGCGAGACGGGCGGCGGCGTCGAGGCTGAGGCCCCGGTCGCGGTGCGCGACCCCGGCACCGTGCGCGAGTCGATCCTCGGTGACACCAACGCCGACGAGCCGCGCAGGTTCGAGGTGATGGAGCGCCATGCGCATCCGGCACTGACGCGGCTGCAGGATCGCGAGCGCGCCACGATCTCCATCGACAGCGTCACCCAGCATGGAACGCCGCCGGCGTCGGCCAACGTGTCGGTGATCATCCCGCTGTATGGCCGCCTCGATTTCGTCCAGCACCAGTTCGCACAGTTCGCGCATGACCACGAGGTGCAAGAGTCGGACCTGATCTACGTGCTGGACGAGCCGCAGCTCGCAGCTGACATGCACCGGCACGCGGCCGAGCTGCACGAGTTCTACGGCTTCCCCTTCAGGGTCGTGGTGGTCAGCCGCCACGCCGGCTTCTCGGGCGCCAACAACCTGGCCGCATCGGTTGCCCGCGGGCGGCTGCTGGCGCTGGTGAACTCGGACGTCTTTCCCGATCGCCCTGGCTGGATCGGCACCATGGCCGCCTTCTACGACGCCACGCCGAACATCGGAGCGCTCGGGCCGAAGCTGCTTTACGAGGACGGCTCGCTTCAGCACGCCGGCCTGCTGTTCGAGCGCGAGGCGGAGTCGCACCTGTGGAGCAACCAGCACTACTACAAGGGTTTCAGCCGCGATTTCCCGGCCGCCAACGTCACGCGCACCGTCCCCGCCGTCACCGGCGCCTGCCTGATGATCGAACGTGAGCGCTACGAGCAGCTCGGGGGACTGAGCGATGCGTTCATCCAGGGCGGGTACGACGACTCGGACCTCTGCCTGCGCCTGATCGAGCAGGGTCGCAGCAACTGGTACCTGCCACAGGTCGAGCTCTACCATCTCGAGGACCAGTCATTTCCTCCAGATCAGCGTGAACTCGTGACCAGATACAACATGTGGCTTCAGACCCACCTGTGGGGGGACCGGATCGAGGAGCTGATGCAGTCACGGTCCACACAGGATCCGCGGGTCGGCGAGACGCTCACCGGCGTCGGTTAGCCGGTGGCGAGCTTCATAGTGCGATGGTGATCGGTGAGCGCTTCGCGTGGGGACACCTCCCGAAGACGGGAGGCGAGGCGACGCGCGCGATGTTCTCGCACGTTCCCGAGCTCGTGCGCTTCGCTGATGCTCCCAACACGCTCGACCAGCACAAGACCTTCGCCGAGCGCCGCGATCAGGTTGAGGGAAAGGTTCTGGCGCTCAACATCCGGCGGCTGCCAGCCTGGATCCTCAGCCGCGAGCAGCACCGCTCCCGCTGGGGCGTCCACCCCGAGAACCGCCCGATGCCGATGCCCTCGCCCGCCGAGATGGCCTCATCGACGGTGCCTGACGAGCGGCTCGGCGCGTTCATGGCGGGCGGGCTCGAGATCGACCGCTGGCTTCGAACCGAGCACATCGTGGACGATTTCCTCACCTTCGTGGCCGAGTTCACGGACATGCCGGACGAGCTGAGCGACCGGATCCGGGGGATCGGCCGCATCAACTTCAACGTGTATACGCGCTCGCTCGACGAGTGGTTCACGCCTGAGCAAATCGAGGAGCTGTACGCTCGCAACCCGCGCTGGCGAGCAGTCGAGGAGAGCGTGTACGGAACCCTGGCGCTGCCCTAGATGACTACGTAGTGGCCGGTGCGCCGACATACGAGGTGCTCGACGTTTCAGTCGAGACGGATCTGCCGGATTCCCTGCGCGGCGCGTACATCGACATGCCGAAAGGCGGCGACGGCGCCGACGTGTACATGCTCCACATCGTGGGCTGGGTGATCGGCCGCCAATCGCCGGCACGTGACGTCGAGGTCATCTACCAGCCGGAGCCCGATCGCGCACGACCGGGACCGGAGCGCATCATCCGCGTGACGCCCGTTCGCGGCGATCGCGTTGACGTTGCCGCGACGTTTCCCGATGTCCCGGCGGACATCGACTGCCACTTCGAGTCGCTCGTCGGGCTGGTCGGTCTCACCCAGACGTTCGAGCTTCGCCTGCGCGCCGTGCTCGAGGACGAGACGCGGGTGCCGATCGGGACTGTGCGAGTGCGCCGGGAGCCGCTGCGCACCTCCTATGAGCCGCGCTTCCAGCCGGTCAGCGTCACGTGCCTGGGACGCACCGGCACGTCGTGGCTGATGGGCATGCTCGCCGCACACCCACGCATCGCCGCCTATCGCCACTTCCCCTACGAGTCCAGCCCGGGCAAGTACTGGATGCAGGCGCTGAAGGTGCTCGCGGAGCCCTCGAACATCTGGCAGTCGGCGCACCCGGACACCTTCCACGGCAACCTGTGGTGGACGGGGCAGAACCCGTTCTACGACGACCGCATCGCCGGCGAGCCCGAGCACAACGAGTTCTTCGGCCGGGAGTACGTGGAGAGCCTGGCGGAGTTCTTCCAGCGCAGCATCGACCGCTGGTATACGACTCTCGCCCACACCCAGGAGCAGGCCGACCCCGTCTACTTCGCGGAGAAGCACCTGTGGCCGAACTACATCCCGGTACTCCTGCGCGAGCTCTACCCGGGCGCCAAGGAGGTCTTCCTCGTCCGCGACTTCCGCGACATGACGCTGTCGATTCTTGCCTTCGACCGCAAGCGCGGGTGGGCCGGCTTCGGCCGGCAGGAGGGACTGACCGACGAGGAGTACATCACCACCTTCCTCAAGCCGGCGGCACAGAGCATGTCCAACAGCTGGCGCACCCGGGGCGCAACCTCTCACCTGGTCCGGTACGAGGAGCTCGTCATGCGCCCGGCAGAGGTGTTGACCGGGGTGCTGGAGTACCTCGAGCTCGACCACGACCCTGCCACGGTCGAGGCGCTGGTGGAGGCCGCGTCGATGCCGTCACCCGCGCGCGAGGAGCACCGCACCACGAGCGACCCGAGGCGGTCGGTCGGCCGCTGGCAGCACGAGCGCGACGAGGCCTTCCGCGATTTCTGCAACGAGACCTTTGCCGAGGAGCTGGCCGAGTTCGGCTACACGGAATCGGCCGTAGTCACATAGTGGGCACCGACCGTCAAGGTTTCGTCCCACTCTGGCCGTTCCATCCAGCTGTGGGCCGGATCCACCCGGATATAGCGGGAGGATCCGGCCCAGGCTGGATGGGGCCTCGGAGTAGGACCGCCGAGTGAGTCCGAGCGCGATCGTTGCCGGCTCGGTCGCGCAGCGGCCGGGGCGCGGCGGGCACACGTGGGTGTTTCTCCAGTACCTGCTCGGACTGCGCGATCTCGGCTGGGACGTGACGTTGCTCGACCGTCTCGAGCCCGACATGTCGCTGGACGCCGGCGGGCGTCCCTCCGCGCCCGAGCAGTCGGAGAACGTGCGCTACCTCGACCACGTGCTGTCGCGATTCGGGCTCGACCGCGACTACGCGCTGATGCTGGATGGCGGAGCGCGTTCGCTGGGGCTCGAGCGCGCCGAGCTGCTGGAGCGCGTGGAGGCGTCGTCGATGCTCCTGAACGTAAACGGCTTCGTGACGGATCCGGAGGTGCTGGCACGCCCGCCGTTGCGGGTGTTTCTGGACATCGATCCCGGCTTCGGCCAGATGTGGCGCGAGCTTGGGCTGCACGACCTGTTCGCCGGCCACGACCGCTTCGTGACGGTCGGCGAGAGCATCGGGCGCCCCGACTGCGCCATCCCCACCTGCGGCCTCGACTGGATCACCACGCCGCAGCCGATCGTGCTCGACCACTGGCCGGACCACGGCGGCAACGGCGGCGCGTTCACGAGCGTCGGTAGCTGGCGCGGGCCGTTCGGGCCGGTGGAGTTCGAGGGTGCCACCTACGGGCTGCGGGTGCACGAGTGCAGGCGCTTCGCGGAGCTGCCACGTTTGGTGGAGGGGGAGACCTTCGAGCTCGCGCTCGACATCGACGACGCGGACGCGGGCGACGTCGAGTTGCTGCGCTCGAACGAGTGGGCGCTCGTGGATCCTCACTCGGCCGCCTCGGACCCGTGGGCATATCGCGACTACGTGCGGGGTTCCAAGGCCGAGCTGATGATCGCCAAGAACATGTACGTGCGAGCGCGCAGCGGCTGGTTCAGCGATCGCAGCATCTGCTACCTCGCGAGCGGGCGTCCCGTGCTCGCGCAGGAGACGGGCTTCTCGGACCACCACCCGGCGGGGGAAGGCCTGCTCGCCTTCTCTACCCTCGAGGAGGCGGCCGCGGGCGCCGCCGAGATCGCGCGCGACCACAAGCGCCACTCTCGCGCGGCCCGTGCCCTGGCCGAGGAGCGGTTCGGCTCCCGCACGGTGCTCGGGCGCTTGCTGGAACGGCTGGGGATAGCATGAATCGCCCCGGGGTTCAGCAGTCGGCGAGGCCGGCCGACAACCCTGGATACGGAGACAGCGAGGGACTTCGATTGAGCACACAACCGGGCACGTCCGTGAAGCGATTGAACTGGGGCTGCGGCGAGTGGAGGCCGGAGGGATGGATCAACTCCGACCTCAAGGCCGAGCCCGGAGTCGACATCGCCTGCGACATCCGCGAGGGGCTTCCGCTCGCCGACGAGAGCATCGACTACATCGTGAGCGTCCACGCGCTCCCGGAGATTCCGTACGAAGAACTCATCCCCGTGCTGCAGGAGCTGCGGCGCGTGCTGACGCCGGACGGCGTGCTGCGCCTCTCGCTACCCGACTTCGACAAGGCCATCGACGCCTACCGCGCCGGCAACGCCGAGTACTTTCACATCGGCGACGGCGAGTGGAAGGACATCAGCGCCAAGATGATCATCCAGCTGCTCTGGTACGGACACTCCCGCACGCTCTTCACCTACGGGTTCGCAAAGGAGCTACTGGAGAAGGCGGGTTTCGCGTCGGTGACGAAGTGCAGCTTCAAGCAGACCAGCAGCCCGTACCCCGACATCGTGGAGCTCGACAACCGGGAAGAGGAGAGCCTCTTCGTCGAGGCAACCAAGTGAGGAGGCCGTCATTTCCTTAGGCGGAAATGACGGGAGCTCCGAGGGCTCATCGCTCGTAGTAACCGCGGTTTCCTATCCGGACCAGGGAGAGAAGCTGCTCGCCCAGCACCTCGAGGAACCGCCCTCGGGTGGGCGGCCCGGTCGTGGCTACGCGCTCGACGTGCGGGGTTGGGGCGTGGGACAGCAGCACAGCATGGTCGAGGTCGAGCTTCTCGACGGTGGCGCGAGCCTGCGGCGGGTGCCGGTGGACATCAGGCGGCCCGACATTCCGGACAGATACCCGGACGCTCCCGGCTCCGACGTCAGCGGCTTCTTCCTGACGTGCAACACGCTCAGGATCGCTCCCGACTTCGACCTCACGCTGCGAGCGTGGTTCGCGGACGGGAGCAGCGCGGAGCTGGCGCGCATCACCGGCACTCGCGCGCCGCTGCGGCCCTCCTTCTCCCCCGCGCGCCAGCCTTTGATGGTGACGTCCATGGGCCGGACCGGCTCGACGATGCTCGTGCGGCTGCTCGGCGAGCACCCCGACGTCGTGATGGTGCCGCCCTTCGAATACGAGCCGAAGGTCGCGACCTACTGGGCGGAGATCCTGCTCGAGCTGACGGACCCGGCCGGCTATCGCCGCCAGATCGCGCCCGGACGCAACCTGAACGGCCGCTGGTGGCTGGGAGACACGACGCCCCTTCCCCGTCCGATCAGGAACGAGGCGGTCTCCGGCTGGCTCGACAGCGACGCGATCACCGATGTCGCGGACTTCTGCCTGAGCCGGGTGGACGCGCTCTATGACCGCATCGCCGCAAGGGAAGGCAAGCAGGGCGCGGCGCTGTTCACGGAGAAGTACTGGGGGGCGACCGCGACTCCCTCCCTGGTGAGAGAGCTCTATCCCCGCCGTCGTGAGGTCTTCATGGTGCGCGACTTCCGCGACATGCTCGCGTCCATGTACGCGTTCGACGAGAAGATCGGGTTCGTGCAGTTCGGGCGCCAGTTTGCCGACTCCGACGCACAGCACGTACAGAGGCTGGGCCGGCGCGCGGCGCGACTGCTCGCGTCGTTCCAAGCCGAGGCGGACCGTGCACCACTCGTCCGCTACGAGGACCTCGTCAAAGATCCGGACACGACGCTTGCCATGCTGCTCGAGCGTCTCGAGCTGGACGGCGGCCCGGCAACGGTCGCAGCGATGCGCGAGGGGCTCGAACGCAGCGACGTCGCACACCACGTCACGACCGATGATCCCGCGCAGTCGATCGGGCGCTGGCGGCGCGACCTGCCGCCCGCGCTCCAGGAAACGGCCCAGGAGGCGTTCGCCCCCGCCCTCGAGGGATTCGGCTACCAGAGCAGCGACTGAAGTGAAGTCCTACCTGGCGGCCTGCGCCATCTATCGCGACGAGGCGACCTATTTTCCGGAGTGGCTGGAGTTCCACCGGCTGGTCGGCGTCGAGCACTTCTTCCTCTACGACAACGGCTCGACGGACGACTCCCTCGAGGTGCTCGCGCCCTACATGGACGCGGGCATCGTCACGCGCCACACCTGGCCCCGGTATCCCGGCCAGTACGAAGCCTATGAACACTGCGCCGCCGTGCACGCCGAGGACGCGCGCTGGATCGCGTTCATCGATCTGGACGAGTTCCTCTTCTCGCCCAGCGGCACTGCGGTGGCGGAGATGATGCGGGAGTACGAGGACCATGTCGCGGTCGCGGTCAACTGGGCCGTCTACGGCAGCGGCGGCCACGAGCAAAGGCCGGATGGTCTCGTGATCGAGAACTACCTCTGGCGCGTGCGCGATGGAGGCGAGCCGAACCGTCTCGTCAAGGCGATTGCCGACCCCAGCCAGGTGACGCGCTGCCGCAACCCCCACTACTTCTTCTACAAGGACGGCAGGCGGGCCGTCGATCCCCATTTCCGGCCGGTCCCGTTCGCGCGCACCGAGGGTTCGTCCCTCGATCGCCTTCGCGTCAACCACTACTTCACGCGCTCCGACGAGGAGTTCCTGCAAAAGCTGCAAAAGGGCAGGCTCGCCTGGCAGATCAGCGGCTACAGAAAGGCGATGCGGCGCTATCGCGAGATGGGGGCCGAGCGCAGCGAGGTCCGCGACGAGGCGATTCTGCCCTACGTGCCGAAGCTGAAGGAAGCACTCGCAGGCGCGCCTGCACCGGCGCGGAGCGGCGCGTGAAGAGCTACCTCTCCGTGTGCGCGATCTTTCGCGACGAGGCCGCCTACCTGGCCGAGTGGGTCGAGTTCCACAGGCTCGTCGGCGCGGAGCACTTCTACCTCTACGACAACCGCAGCGCGGATGAATCCCGCGACGTGCTCGCCCCGTACGTGGAGCACGGGCTCGTGACGGTCCGCGACTGGCCGCCTCATCCGGGCCAGGGACCCGCCTACGACGACTGCCTGCACCGCCATGGCGCCGACTCCCGCTGGATCGCCTTCATCGACCTCGACGAGTTCCTCTTTTCTCCCACCGGGCGCCCTCTGCCGGAGCTGCTCGTGGACTACGAGCGGTGGCCGGCGCTGGGCGTCAACCGGGTGAACTTCGGCACGTCGGGCCACCGGCAGCCGCCGCCGGGTCTCGTGATCGAGAGCTACGTGTGGAAGTTCCGCCAGATCACAAGCATCAAGAGCATCGTCGACCCGTCACGGACGGAGCGCCACCGCAATCCGCACGCCTTCTACTACGCGGACGGAGCGCAGGCCGTGGACGAGAACGAGGAGCCGATCGAGAAGTGGTTCCCGAGCACGGTGACGTTCGGGAAGTTCCAGATCAACCACTACCTGACGAAGTCGGAGGAGGAATACGCGCTGAAGCTGACCCGCGAGCGCGCCGACAGCGGCGAGCTGCGCGACTGGGCCACAGACGCGACCAAGCTCACGGGCAAGGTGAAGGACGAGGGGATCACCGTCTACGTTCCGGCTGTGCGCGAGGCGCTCTCGCGTCGGTTTCGGCGCGAGTCGACGGCTTGAGGGGCGGTCGTGTCCGCCCGTTGATGTCGTCGCTCGTTGGGACGGGCATCGAAGGGGGTGAGGCGGGAGGCTTGCGGAGAGTGTCGGCTTGCAAGCGTGCCTGACAAGATTTGACCGACCTGTGAGGGGCCATTTGTCGGCTGAACACTTGGATGGCCCCTAGGTCGACCAACTGTTCAATCGATGATCGGGCCTGGCACGCGAATGTTGTAAGCCGCGCGAAGCGTGCAGAAGGGTACGGCCTCGTGGTTGTCTCGTCGTACTCAGGTGGTCAGCCGCGCGCCTTGGATCACACCCCCTTCGATGCCAGTCCCAAAAGGGCCGTCCCGAACCCAGGCCAAACCGAAACGAAACGGGGGCGAACACCGTTCCGCCCATGCGATCATCCACGTGATGCAAGCCGGCTCACCCGAGAAGCCCTACCTGTCGATCTGGTGCCTGTACCAGGACGAGGCGCCCTACATGCGGGAGTGGATCGAGTTCCATCGCCTGATGGGTGTTGAGCGGTTCTTCCTCTACGACCACTACAGCGGTGACGACCATCGTGCGGCGCTCGCTCCATACATCGAGGAGGAGATCGTCGTGCTGCACGACTGGCCGCACGATCCCGGCCAGGTCGCGGCCGCCAATCACTGCCTCGAGCGCCACCGCGACGATTCGCGCTGGATCGCCTTCATCGACGCGGACGAGTTCCTGTTCTCGCCTACCGGAAAGCCTCTGCCGGCAGTGCTTGCCGAGTACGAGCGGTTCCCGGGCGTAGTGATCAACGGCGCCACGTTCGGGACCTCCGGGCACGAGCTGCCGCCCGACGGGCTCGTGATCGAAAGCTACCTCTCGCGGACCGACAACCCGAAGTCGAACGGCTACAAGAAGAGCGTCATCGATCCCGAGCGTGTCGTCCGCTGTCGCGGCGGACTGTGGGACTTCACCGAAGGGCAGTCCGTGAACGAGAACAAGGAGCATTCGGACGGCCGCGCCGACCCGACGTTCGTGTCCTTCTCGAAGCTGCGCATCAACCACTACCACACGCGCTCGCGTATCGAATACGAGCGCAAGATCGCAAAGCCGCGGGCCGACCGCCGCGGCGTACGCACGATCAAGCCCGCCGGCCGGGAGAGCGTGCTGGCTGCGCTGAACGAGATCCACGACGACACGCTCGCGCGCTATGCGCCTGACGTGCGTGCCGCGCTGGCGCGCACCGAGGAGAGCTGGCGCGAGCGCCACGGCGAGCCGCTGCCCGTGATCGAGAGGGACTCTCAGGGCCTGCATCTCGCGCGTGACGTGCTCGCGGGCGTGGCCGTGTGCGCGGAGGACGGCGAGCCGTATCCGCATCCGGACCTCGTGCACAAGGCGATCGAGCTGCTCGGGAGCGACGTGTCCGGCGCCAGATGACGGTCGTCGTCGTCAGCGGCGCGATCGCGAACAAGCAGCACAACGGCGGCGAGGCCTGGGTCCGCCTCAGTTGGGTGCTGGGCCTGCGGCGGCTCGGTTGCGACGTGCACTTCGTGGAGCAGATCGATGCCGCCGGGTGCGTGGACGCGGACGGCAGCCCGAGCGAGTTCGAGGACAGCGAGAACCTCGCGTATTTCCGCCGCGTCACCGAGCAGTTCGGGATCGCTGACAGGAGCACGCTGCTGTACGAGGGTGGCGAGCGCTCCAGCGGCCTGGATCTCGATCGGTTGGTCGAACTGGCAGCGGGCGCCGACCTGCTCGTCAACATCAGCGGACACCTCAGCATCGAGCCGCTGATGAAGGAGCTGCGGCGCAAGGCCTACGTTGACCTCGACCCCGGCTTCACGCAGTTCTGGCACGCGGCCGGCGACCGCGGCGCGCGGCTGGAGGGACACGATCTCTACTTCACGGTGGGCGAAAACATCGGCAGCGCGGGCTGCCCGGTCCCGACCGACGGCATCCGGTGGCGGCCGGTGCGCCCGCCGGTGCTGCTCGACGAGTGGCCGGTGTCGGAGAACGGGGACCCGGCGCGGTTCACCACGATCGCGACTTGGCGCAGCGGGTACGGACCGGTCGAACACGACGGTGCGCGCTACGGGCTGAAGGTGCACGAGTTCCGCAAGGTGATGGAGCTGCCCGAGCGAAGCCCGGCCGTGTTCGAGCTGGCGCTCGACATCCACCCCGGCGACGCGGCGGATCGTGAGGCGCTCGAGACACACGGCTGGCAACTGGTCGACCCGCGCCCGGTGTCCGCCGATCCGGATCGCTTTCGCGACTACGTGAGCGGTTCGGGCGCGGAGTTCTCGGTGGCCCAGGGCATCTATGTGGAGGCCGCGACCGGCTGGTTCAGCGACCGCACGGTGCGCTATCTGGCGGCCGGTAAGCCGGTACTCGTTCAGGACACCGGCTTCAGCGGCAACTACCCGACCGGCGAAGGACTGGTCCCGTTCGCAACGCTTGACGAAGCTGTCGAGGGCGCGAGCAAGATCGGCTCCGACTACGAGCGCCACCGGCTGGCTGCGCGCGACTTGGCCGAGCGCTACTTCGACTCGGACAAGGTGCTCGCCCGTTTCCTCGAGGAGGCGCTGCCCTGATGGCGGGCGCGGTGGGGACCTCCTTTCCGATCTTTCCGCACGGGCCGCGCTCGCAGCGGCTGCACTCGATGGTGCTCACCCGGCACTTCGTGCTCCTGCACGTCCCCCGCACCGGTGGCCAGTTCCTGCGCAAGGTCTGCTTCGAGCAGCTGCCCGAGGACTGGTTCATCCGCAACGCGCTCGACGCGCATACGCCGTACGAGGTGGTGGCGGAGGACTTCGCCGACCTGCCTATGTTCTCGCTGGTCCGCAATCCTTGGGACTGGTACGTGTCGATCTACCACTATCTGACCCAGACGCTCACTCGGGGCGACCGGGGACCGATGTGGGAGAAGACGTACGAGCGCGGGCAGGGCGACTTCGCGACGGTCGTGCGGCGGCTCTGTACGGGAGAGGGCTACGAGAACCCACTGATGCGGCCCATCATGGATCAGCTCGACTGCGATCACTGCACCGCCGTCTGGTGGCGGATCGCGGGAGCGGGCGTGGAGGCGGGAAAGGTAGAGGTGGGCCGCTTCGAGACCCTACAGCGCGATTTCCTCACCTTCCTCGAGGGACACGGCGTGCCGGTCAGGCGGTCCTTCATCGATGCGCTCGCGAGCGAGCCGCCCTTCGGAGCGAGCAGGCGCGAGCCCTACCCGAGCTACTACGACGACGATCTGCGCGAGCTCGTGCGCCGGAAGGCAAGGCGGATCGTGGATGCCTTCGGATACGAGTTCGAAAACTGACCGGCTGACGATCCTCGTCAGCGGCATGATCGCCGGCGTCCCCGATCAGGGCGGGGCCGCGTGGGCGGTCCTGCAGTACCTGCTCGGCTTTCGCCGGCTCGGTCACGACGTGGTGTTCGTCGAGCCGGTAGAGCGCGTGGACCCGAGCAGCGCCGCGTACTTTCGGCACGTGGTCGAGCGGTTCGGCCTCGAGGACAGCTCCGCCCTGCTGCTCGAGGGCACGCGCGAGACAGTGGGGCTTCCATATGAGCGGCTGCTCGCGCTCGCGGCCCGGGCCGACCTGCTCGTCAACATCTCCGGCATGCTGGCCGAGCCGGAGCTCACCGAGCCCGTCCCCGTGCGTGTGTACCACGACCTCGATCCTGCGTTCGCCCAGCTCTGGCACGCGCAGGGAATAGAGATGGGCTTCGACCGCCATACCCATTTCGTCACGGTCGGACTGGCGATCGGCGATCCCGAATGCCCGGTCCCGACCTGTGGCCGACCCTGGATCACGACGCTGCAGCCGGTCGTGCTGGAGCACTGGCCACGAGCAAACGAGATCGAGCACGAGGCCCTCACGACGGTCGCGAACTGGCGCGGCTATGGATCCGTCGAGCACGAGGGCGTTCACTACGGCCAGAAGGCCCACTCGCTGCGTCCCCTGATCGAGCTCCCGCGCCGGATTCCCGGCGAGGTGCTGCTGGCGCTGGCGATCCATCCGGAGGAGAAGCCCGACCTCGCGCTCCTGGACGACAACGGCTGGCGCAGGGTGCCCGCCACCGAGGTCACCGGCACCCCGGACCAGTACGCCGGCTTCGTGCGTGGGTCGCGAGCCGAGCTCGGCGTCGCGAAAAGCGGGTACGTGCTCTCCCGTTGCGCATGGTTCAGCGACCGCAGCGCGGTCTACCTTGCTTCCGGCCGGCCGGTGATCGCGCAGGACACCGGCTTCAGCCGCTTCCTCGACACCGGCGACGGACTGTTTGCCTTCGACACCATCGACGACGTGGTCGCTGCCGCGGAAGAGCTGGAGCGCGATTACGAGCATCACTCCGACGCTGCGCGCGCGCTGGCCGAGGAGCAATTCGACTCCGATCGTGTCCTGCGCCTTCTGCTCGAGCGTCTCGCCCTCGCGTGAGCGTCACGACCGAAGAGCTGACGGCCGCCCTGGAAGGCGTGCTCGACCGCCGCGTCGCGGGCATCGAGCGAAGGACCGCAAAGTTCCAGACGAGCTTTCCGCTGGAGGACGTCGACGCCACACTCGACGACGGAACCGTGCTCGCCCTGGTCTTCAAGGAGCTGAGCCCGGCGGAACTGCCCGAGCAGGCACGCGCCGCAAAGCCTTCGTTTCTGCTCGATCCTGACCGCGAGCTGGAGGCATACGGCAAGCTGCTACCGGACCGTGGGCTTGGCACGCCACGGTGCTATGCAACGGTCAGCGACGGAGAGCGACACTGGCTGCTGATCGAGCGCGTGGGCGGGATTCCGCTCTGGCAGGCCGGCGAGATGGAGACCTGGCAGGCGGCGGCACGCTGGCTCGCATCGCTTCACGAGCAGTTTGCGGCCGAGGACGAATGGCGAGCCAGGGCCGGTCACCTCCTGCGCTACGACGCGGACCTCTATCGGGTGTGGGCGCGCAGAGCGCGCGAGCAGGCGTCGAGCGCAGGAGTCCGGCGCCGAGACCGCGAGCACATCGTCGCCGTCACCGAGCGCTTCGAGTCGGTGATCGAACGCCTGGCCGCACTGCCGGCGACGTTCATACATGGCGAGTTCTACGCATCCAACGTGCTGGTGGACGGTGGTCGCATCGCACCGATCGATTGGGAGCTCGCGGCCGAGGGGCCAGGGCTCATCGACCTCGCCGCCCTCAGCACCGGCAAGTGGACAGAGCCGGAGCGGGAGGCGATCGCCTCGGCCTACGCGCAGGCGCTGGCAGCGCCGCCGGGCGAGGACTTCGGCGCATTGCTCGACTGCTGCCGCCTTCATCTCGCCGTCCAGTGGCTCGGCTGGGCGCCCGGCTGGAGACCGCCGCGTGCTCATCGGCACGACTGGTTGCGGGAGGCAACGGAGTTGGTCGAGAAGCTCGGCCTCTAGCCGGATCTGCCGATCGAAAAGCTCATACGATGAATTCGATGGTCGACTCTCGCGGAGGCAAGGAGCGCCAGCTGATCGTCAACGCCGATGACTTCGGCCACAGCCGCGGAATCAACGCCGGCGTGATCAAGGCACACGAGCAGGGCATCGTCACCAGCGCGAGCTTGATGGTGCGCCGTCCCTGTGCCGCCGAGGCCGCGGCGTACGCTCGTCGCAACGGCACGCTCAGCCTCGGCCTGCACCTCGACCTCGGCGAGTGGGTGAAGTGGCGCGAGGAGCCGATCTACCAGGTCGTGCCGCTCGAAGAGTTCGACGTCGTCGATGCTGAAGTCCAGCGCCAGCTCGCTACGTTTCGCGAGCTCGTCGGACGTGATCCCACTCACGTCGACTCCCACCAGCACATCCACACCAACGTCCAGCCGCTGGTCGGCGTCGCCTTCGGCCGGGTCGCGCGAGAGCTGTCGATCCCGCTGCGGCACCGCGCCCTCGACGTCACGTACCGCGGTGACCTGTACGGGCGGGAGGCGATCAGCGTCGAGAACCTGATCGGCATCCTGCGCAGTCTGAAGCCCGGCGTGACAGAGCTCGCCTGCCACCCTGGCGAAGGGGCGGAACTCGATTCCCTTTACCGGGAAGAGCGCGAGGAGGAGCTGCGCGTCCTCTGCGACCCGCGGGTACGGGAAACCATCGAGCGCGAAGGAATCCAGCTTCGGTCATTCGCCGAGCTGCGACGTTCCTGACCGATCTACGTGTAGGGTTCCGCGTCGATGCAGGGACAAGGATTCACGCTATGGCTCACCGGGCTGCCGCGCTCGGGCAAGAGCACTGTCGCCGGAATCGTCGCCGGGCGCATCCGCGCTCAGGGTGTCGAGCACCTCGAGGTCCTCGACGGTGACATCGTGCGCGAGGGCCTGTGCAAGGATCTCGGCTTCTCCCGCGCGGACCGCGAGGAGAACATCCGCCGCATCGCCTTCGTCTCGAGGCTGCTGACCCGGAACGGCGTCGTCGTGATCGTCGCCGCGATCAGCCCCTACCGTGAAGGCCGGGAGCTGGCGCGAGAGGAGATCCAGTCCTTCATCGAGATCTGGTGCAAGGCGT
Organism: uncultured Solirubrobacterales bacterium; assembly: GCA_963716195.1. Taxonomy (GTDB): domain Bacteria; phylum Actinomycetota; class Thermoleophilia; order Solirubrobacterales; family JBBDJG01; genus JBBQNR01. Next base: position 3,156,109 of record OY970293.1, on the reverse strand, counting down.
CGGTCGAGGACTGCGCCGCTCGCGACTACAAGGGCCTCTATGAGAAGGCGATGCGCGGCGAGCTAGACAACATGACCGGCGTCAACGACCCCTACGAAGAGCCCGAGGACGCGGACCTCGTGCTCGACACGGTCAACGAGTCACCTGAGCAGAGCGCCGAGCGCGTGATGTCCCTGCTGAACGAGCGGGGTCTCGTGACGGCCGGTCGTTAGCGCTTGATCGTCACGACGCGCTTGGCCGTCTTGCCACCGACGGTGGTGGCGACGACGCGCGACCGGATCCGCTTCTGGCGCTTCACACGCTTCACGGTCTTCTTGTCGAGCTTCACGATCACGCGCCCGCGCGTCTTTGTGATCCTGTAGCTCTTGCGCCCGAAGGTCCGCGACGCCTTGGCCTTGCGCGGGGGGCTCTGGATGGTCACGCGGCCCCTGCAAAGCTTGACGCGACCCGCGCAGGTGAGCTTCACGCGCACGGTGCCGTTCTTGCGCAGCTTGAGCGGCCGCTTGGAGATGTAGGCGCCCCTGGCGCGGGATGCACCTAGGCATCCGTCGGCCTCGAGCTGCGGCGTGTCCTTGAACACCTTGCCGTTGTGCCCGGTGAACTCGGCGATGACGTCGGGCAGGGGGTTGGTGGTGCAGAGGTCCTTGTAGTTGAGCAGGATGCCGTCGGGACCGCCCTTGACGTTGAGCTCGAACCGGCTCTGGGGCACGTCCGGCACGTCCTTGAAGGTGTTGAGGATCCTGATTCCGGAGAACCCGTTCGACGCGCGCAGCACGACCTCCAGCCCGCCCGGGCCGCGCAGGAACACGACCAGGTTCGGCAGCGGCTGGCCCGGCTGCAGGGTTATATAGACGGGTCCCTGCAGCTGGAAGGGCAACACCGGCGTGATCACCGAGGCAGTGCCGACCTGGGAGGCCGGCGGGCAGGTGCGGCCCGTGCCGTCCGTACACAGCGTCCCCGGCTTCTGGATCTGCGGTACGTCGGGCCGGATGATGTCCGGGATCGTGACCTTGGCGTTCGCGATGTTGGCCTCGCCCTTGCTCTGGGTGACGATCGCCTTCAGGCTAGGGTTGTCCTTGTTGTCGGTCAGCCCGTTCCCGCCGGCGATGATGCGCAGCTTCGGCCTGAAGTCGAGCGCGTCGCAGCCGGTCGCAGCGGTCGGGAACGTGCCCTGAGCGGCGCTGGGTGCGCCGTCTGTGCCCGGGTATGACGTGAAGTCGGCGACGAACAGATGAGATGCGCAGCTGGTCGGGTTGAGGAAGAAGCCCTCGCGGTCGATCGTGATGTCGATCTCGCGGATCGGCAGCGGCACACCCTCGAGGATCCTCGGAATCTCCGCCTCGGCGAACACGTCGATGCCGGTATCCGACTCCCGCAGCCTGGCTCGATTGACCAGCACCACGCGGCCGAGGTCGATCGGCCCCACTTTCGCCGGCACGACGATCACAAAGCTGGCTGCGTCGCCGAACCGAATGGCCTCGCCGATGTAGACCTTGCCGGGCGTCGTCAGCAGGCTGGAGCCCGACCCCACGGTGGTGCGAATCGTGCCGACCTTCGTCGAGTCGGGGCAGTTCGCGTTCGGGTCCGTCGCAAGAGCGTTGACGATCGCGGCGGGGCAGAGCTCAGAGGCCGCGAGGCTGCCGACCGCTCCCGGCGGCAGGTGCAGGGTCAGCGTCCGGAGGTCGCGGTGACCGTCGGGGATGCGGAAGTTGAGGTGCGATACCGAGTTGGCGCCCGCCTGCTGGGGGGACGCCGATGCGTCGTTCAGGATCGGCTGGAAGGGCTGCGGCTCGGGGCAGTCCGTGGTCTCGACCGCGGGCTGGCGGATGACTGTGGGGGTACCGGGGCTGGCGTCGCCGTGACTGGTGAACTCGACGCGCCCGAGGTGGGTGCCGCAGGTCGTCGGGTTGCGCAGCACCGCGTTGGTGCCGCCGTTGGTGGTCAGCTCGAACTTGCTGAACGGCACCTCGGGGTTGCCCTTGAATATGGTCCGGACCTGGCCGGTCTCGGACAGCGAGACGTCTCCGGCACGGAGCTTGATGCGCAGGCCCTGGCCCTCGAGGAGGAGGAACAGCTTCCAGGGGCGATCCACAGTGGGGCGGCGGAAGGCGTCACTGGTTGGCCCGAAGAAGGCCTTGCCCTCGATCGGCTGGGACAGCGCAGGAGTCTCGACCCTCAGCGTGCCGATCTGGGAGCCGGCAGGGCAGGTGACCGGGTCGTCCGTGCGCCTGTCGTAGGAAGCGTCACTCGAGCTGTGCACGTCCGGGCCATAGAACTGTTCGTAGCTGCAGGCCTTGAGGCCGTTGCCGCCGCTCGCCGAGAGTGTCATACCCTCAGGCAAGGTCACGTCCGCGTCCCTCAGGTTCGCCTGCCAGATCTCATCGAAGGAATAGTCCGTGGGCCTGGGGTTTTGGCTCTCGTCCTCGCAGGCAGCGCCAGAGAGTGCGGCGCGGCAGTAGCGCAGCCGCACGGTCACCGGCGTCGCCGCGCCCGCCTGCGAGCTTTCCGGCGCGACGTCGGCGTTCAGGTTGAACGGCGGGTTCGCGCCCGTGGGCGACTCGTTCTCGGGCGTAGGAGCGGTCGCGTCGACCGAGGTGCAGCCTGTGGTCGACCAGGGATCCGTTTGCCGCGTTTCGAACGTTCCCGAACCTGGCGAAGTCTCGACCAGTTCCTTGTTGCTCGTGGCAGTCTCACGCTTGTACTGGGCGTCCCAGCCAACAGCCTCGAGCTCGAAAGCGGCGGGCTTGCAGGAGGTGGGGTTGACCATGAACGGTCGCGCGCCCGGCAGTGCCTGAACCGCCGTGACGTCGGAGGAACCACTGGGTGCCACACACGGGACGTCGCTGCACAGCACGGTGTCGATGAAGTTGACCGGGATCGCGCCTATGTCGCCCGTGGATCCGCCGGGCGGGCTCGAAGGAATGTTGCTCAGCAACGAATCGATGCCGAAGTCGGCGTCCAGTTGCGGCGTTTTCGGGTCGTCCGCGGTGCGGACAGAGATCTGGATGGGCAGCGGTCCCTGAGGCAAAGTCGGAAGCACGTCGCCGGTGCCGAGCCGCGCGGGCTCCCATCCGAGCGTCTGGACCACGACCAGCGGAATCGGGGCGGAGTAGTTGGTGAACCCGTTCGTCGCCATGGTGAACGAGTAACCGACACGGGTGGCCGCAGGACACGAGAAGGCGAGGTAGAGGTGATACGGACACTGCGGCACCGCGGTGGGGTTGCCGATCATTCCTGCCGGCAGCCGCAGCCGGAAGTCCTTCAGTGCCGTGAAGAGTTGCTCCTGAGTGCAGCCAGCGCCGCCAGGCAGAAGCTGATACTGGGGCGGAGGCAGCTGAGTGAACTGGTTGCGGTCGCAGAACCTCATGTAGATGCGCATGTTGGGGTGGCCACCCGCCTGAGTGAGCGGATACGGCGGCACCGGCATGTTCGGCAGCTGCTCGGGATTCGCCGTGTACTCGGTGATCTTCGTGATCCCTGCGCGCTTGTTGGTGATGACGCACACGACGTCCGCGCCCTCCGCGACCGGGACGTCGAGCGGGCCTCCGCCGGCGACGATGTCGGGGTTGTTCGGGTCAAAGGGAGTCTGAGCAACGATCGCCCCTGCGCCACCTTGGTCCCTGCACGCGATGCTCTTTGCGTAGAGCCAGAGGCCTGCGTCGAGGCCGGAGCCGGGCCCCGCTGCCTCCTGGACCTGGTGCGTGCCGGTCGTAACGGTCTGCTTGCCGGTGCTCCCGCCGTCCTGAACGCTCTCCGCATAGACGGTCCCGTCGATTAGGAGGTTGAACCTGCCCGGATCTTCTGCGGGGACCAGAGCCTTGGTGACCTCGAGCTGTCCGACGGCAAGTGCCTGCGCAGGAGCCGCCAATGCGACTAGTGCTAGAAGCAGCGTCCATCTGAGTACCGATCGCGTCTGCAAAGCCAACCTCATTCCTACTTCCTCCGAACCATGAGCGTGCGACTACCTCTGAGCCTCTTGCGCTTGGAACTGCCCCTGACCCCTCGCGGCCTCGCCTTGACGACGGCGCGCACTCTCAGCTGCTTCTGGCGCCGCAGAAGCGACTTGGCATTCTTCGACAGGTTCACGGTGACGCGCTTCGACTGCCCGGCCCGCCTGACGGTGAAACGCGTCTTCCCGATGCGTAGAACCTTGGCGCGCTTCTTCGACATGCGCACCTTCCGGGCCGTTTGAAGCGTCAGCGTGCCTGCGGCGGCCACCGGGCAGCTCACGCGCACCCTCACGGCGCTCTTGGTCGCAGTCACGGCACGCGAAATGCGGCAGCGTGAAAATGTGATGACGGGAATGTTCTCGCAGTTGCCGGCGACGTCGTCGTCGAGGTCCGGCTGCACCGTATCGTTGCCGGCTCCACACGAGATCTTGCCGTTCAGGCCGTCGCGAGAGTCGATCGTGTCATCGCCGCTGCCGGTCGTGACGCTGGCGACGTCCGTGCGGATCAAGTCCTTCTCGTTCGCGGCACCGTCGTCGGCGTTGCCGTCGAGTGTGACGCTGATGTCGGCCGAGCGGCTCGCATAGGTCGCCGTGTCGGTGCCGCCGCCGCCGAGCATCTGGTCGGCTCCGGCGCCGCCGTCCATGGTGTCATCTCCCCCGCCGCCGTTCATGGTGTCGTCCCCGCCGTCGCCGTTCAACGTGTCTCCGCCGTCGCCGCCCTTCAGCAGGTCGTTGGAGTCACCGCCTGCGAGCAGGTCCGTTCCGGGACCGCCAAGCAGGTTGTCGAACCCACCAACGCCGCTCAGGTTGTCGTCGCCGCCCATGCCGTCGAGCTGGTTGGCGCCATCGTCGCCGGTGAGGGTGTCGTTTCCTGCGCCGCCCGCGACGTTCTCGACGTCGCTGCCGACGTTGTCGTTCTCGCCGCCTTCGCCGTCCCCACCGGGCACGCCGAGGGACACCGTCACCGGGGCGCCGCGGCCAGCGTAGCTGGCGGTGTCGATGCCCTCTCCGCCGATCAGCGTGTCGGCGCCGCCGCCGCCGTCCAGTCCGTCATTGCCGTTGCCGCCGCTGACGACTCCGTCGCCGGGGCCGGCGCTGAGCGAGTCGTTGTCGACGCCGCCGCTCAGGCTCTCGACGTCGGGTAGGACGTTGTCGCTGTCGCCGGCCGGGCCGTCGTCGGGCGCCCCGTCAGCAGTAACCAGGACGGGCCTAATTGAAACCGAGTAGTCGACGAGGTCGATGCCGTCGCCGCCGCTCAGGACGTCGCCACCGGGACCTCCCTCCAGCGAGTCGTTCCCGCTATCGCCCGAGACGTTGTCGTTGCCGCCCTTGCCGCCGATCGTGTCGTCGCCGGCTCCACCGAACAAGCTGTCGTCGCCCTCGGACCCTTCGATGAAGTCGTTCCCCGCGCCAGCCTCGAGCAACGCCGGCTTTTCAGTGCTCAAACGGTCGTTGTTGGGGGTCGCGATGACGCGGTCGATATCCAGGCCGATCGAATCGAACGAGGGCCGTATCGGGCTACCGTCGCCGAGCGGCTCAAAAACGAACTCGGTGTCTCCCCGCGGACCCGGATCTCCATCGTCCTTGATGCCGTTGATCGAAACCTCGACCGGATCGGAGCGAGGCTGGCGCTTATCGCGACCCGCATCGTCGTATGTAACTGTGTCAGAGCCGTCGCTGCACTTGTCTCCCTCGCCGCGGCCGGCCAGGTAGCTGGGAACGCCGCCCTCGAAGACGTCAGCGCCCTTGCCTCCGACGAGGAGATCGTCCCCCCCGCAGCCGCTCAGGACGTTCTCGCCGGTGACCTGCGATTTCTTGTTCAGGTTCCTTTGGTTCTGCGAGCCGTCGTTGTTCGGGGACCGGAATTCCAGAGGATCAGATCCCACCAGTGTGTCGTTCGCGTTGCCGCCAATCACGTTCTCGACGTTCTCGCCCACGCAATCGCCCTCGGCGCCATTGTCGAGTCCGTCGTCGGGAAGGCAGTCCTGCGCCGCACCTTCTCCGCCGTCGTCCTGTCCCACCATGCAGGCGCTGGCGCGTGAGACCTTCCCGACCGGCGTCACGTTCCCGCCTTGCGGGTGGAAGCCGACGGGGGTGAAGGTCGATCCATCGAGAGTGAACTCGTCCCCCCGCACTGTGTCCGTGTCGTCCACCTTCGTGATCGTCCAGGTGGGCGGATTCGCGCCACCGTTGTTCACGATCGCGTGGGACCACCGGATGACGACCTGGTCGCCGGTGTTGAGGCCATGAGGAGCTGTGGTTCTGATCTTGATTGGCCCCCCACCATCCGAGATGCCGGTCGTCAGCGCGGAGTTGGCCCTCGGCCTGATGCGCGGATCGATCGGCAGGTCGTCCGGTGCTCCGAGCGTCACGTTCACAGGCGCGGTCGCGCTCGAGTAATCGACATAGTCCGGCCCCAGGCCCCCGCACATGATGTCCTTGCCGCTGCCGCCTTCGATCACGTTGCCGCGGTCGCCCCCGATCAGGAGGTCGTCACCGCTGCCGCCACGTATGTTCTCGAGGTCGGGAGTCTGGATCCCGACGCGATCCTGGGTCACCGTTTCAGCCAGGCCTGAAGCTGCGCCGCCGAAACCGCCGCTGCCCGCCGAAGCCTCACCGTCGAGATTGACCAAGACCGGCTGTGATCGGTTCTGATAGCTGAGGGTGTCCTCGCCTGCCCCCGCGGCGAAGATGATGTCGGTGTCGGCCGTGGTCTGAGCAGTCGTGCCCATGTCGAACACGTCGTTGCCGCTGCCGCTGGTCATCTCGTCGGTGCCGGGGCCTGGGCGAAGCAGGTCCCCGCCCGCGGAGGTCCCGTTGTCCGCTGCCACCTGCTCGACCCCGAACAGAATGTCCGCGTTCACACCGCCGGTGAGCTCGTCGTTGCCGGTGCTCCCGATCAACAGGTTGCGGCCGTTGACGCCGGTCAACTTGTCGCCGCCCGGCCCGCCCAGCATCGTGACGTCGGTGGAGGCGTTCTCAACGGTTGCGGTGGCAGTGTCGTCACCGGCACCGAGATCGATGAGGATTTCCTCGTCCGGGTCGTCGACCGGCGGCGTGGGTGCCGGGTTCGGACACACGGCATCGCCGGCGACGTTCGTGCAGGAGGGGGCCGTGATGGTGACCCCTGGTCCGTCGTCGAACTTGTAGGTGTCTGCGCCCCCGTCGTAGGTCACCACCAGGGTGTTGGTCTCGAGCGCCCCGGCCGTGTATGTGAGCTGCCCGGCGTCGGTGTCTGCGCCGGTGAGGCCGATCGTCGCCGCTTCCGCCGCCCCCGGCGCGATCAGGAGCGAGGCAAGAGCAAGGGCAAGGGTCACCGTTCGAATCGAACGGCTACCTCTCCTCTCCTTCTTCCTCTCCTGCGTTCTCCCCAAAGTGCCCTAATTCCACGTCCGTGCGGCTGTCTTCTAGCGCCGCACCCCCCTGCCAAGACGGGCGCGTAACCCATTCTCCAAAAAACGAGTTAGAGCGTCCTTGCGTGGCCAGTATAGCCCGCCTACGGGGGTCGTGCGCAACACCTAAACAGTTGTTTTCAAGCTGTTTCCAACTCGAAACAGGCACGAACGCGACCCCCATATTTGTGCTAGGTTTCCGAACGTGACTCGCTGCTCGCGGGAAGTGAGAGCACCGGGTCATCGGTCATTCCATCCACCCCCTTAAAGGGAGGGAGGCGCAACACATGGCATCAAGGAGACTCGTGTTGTCGCTGGCACTTGGGGCTCTACTGGCCCTTGCTCTCACGAGCGTAGCGCTGGCGACACATGCCAGGCCGGGTTCGGGCACGCCTCTGCGCGTGGCGCTCGTACCGGCCTACAAGCAGTGCACGTCGCCGAACAGCACTCACGTGCTTCCGCTTGCACTGCCTTCATGTAACCCACCGGCCCTCGAGTCAGACCTCCTGACGATGCGGGCAGCGGGATCCGCGAGCGGCTTCATCAAGCTGCGCGTCTTCTGCGTACCGCCGGAGACCACTCCGCCGTGTACCGCGGGTGACGGACAGGAAGAGGAAGACATCGCGATTGACACGTTCCAGTCGGACGTGCAATGCCGGACTGTTTCGGCCGCCAACGGTTGTGGTGCGGCAGGAGCGGACTACACCGGCGGTCTAATGGGTACATCGACGATCAGGATCACCGACCACTCCGGTGGCGGGACCGCCTGCGGTAACGCGACAGGCGCGCCTCCGTGCACGGTGGTGACGACGATCAACACCGATTTCTCGGTGCCGACCAACGGTCCGACCGACCCCGCACCTTGTGTGGCGACCGGTGGTGCCGCTGGATCGAACTGCACGTTCAGCTCGACCATCAACTCGCAGGTGCCCGGCGCAGTTAAGGAGCGTCAGGCCGGTGTCGTGTCGGTGTTCGGTCTGAAGGTCAAGGACCTCGGCGCAGACGGCACGCTTGGCCCGGGTTGTCCCCCGGTCTGCGGCACGAGCGACGAGAAGACGTTCGTCGACCAGGGAATCTTCCTCCCGTAAGGGACGAAGAGAACCAAAGCAGTCACTAAGAACGGGGGCGGGTAACCGCCCCCGTTTCTTTGCGCGAACACGCGTTTAGCGCGACGACGAAGCCGGTAGTTACTGACCAGACTTCTCGGCTCGCAAGGAGGTCACTTGCGGGCCGTTGCCGGCTCGACAACATCTGGGGAGGGTGGGTATGAGATCCAAGACCGTCGTTGCGCTCACCTCTGCGCTTGCCGCATTCGTCGCACTGACGCTAGTGAGCGTCGCCTGGGGGACTCATGCCCGGCCCGGAAGCGGTACTCCGGACCGGCTGCCGCTCGTGCACTCCTACAAGCAGTGCACGGCGCCGAACAGCACTCACGTGCTGCCGCTCGCACTCGCATCGTGCACTCCTCCGCCCGGCATAGACTCCGACATCCTGACCTCGGGCAACGCCGGCGCCTTTACGGGATTCACCAAGCTGAAGGTGTTCTGCGTCCCGCCGGAGACCACTCCGCCCTGCACGCCTGGCGATGGCCAGGAGGAGGAGGACATCCAGGTCACGGCTCAAGGCAGGGACGTCCGCTGCAAGATCGGCCCCATTCCAGGCTGCAGCGCTGCAGGGGCAGACTACACCGGCATCCTGATCGGCACGTCGAGGATTCGCATCACGGACCATTCGAACGGCGGCCTGGCGTGCGGGAACAACACCGGGGCACCGCCGTGCGTAACGGCCACCACGATCGAGACGGACTTCTCGATCACCGCGCAATGCGCCGACAACGGCGGCGCGAACGGCGCCAACTGCGCCGTCACCACGACGATCAACTCGGAGGTGCCGGGCGCGGTCAAGGAACGCCAGGGTGGGGTTGTGTCGACCTTCTCCTACAAGGTCCTCGATGCCGGCCAGGACGGTACAGCCGGCCCGGGTTGCCCGCCGATATGCGGCACGGGAGACGAGAAGACCGCTGCGATCCAGGGGCTGTTCCTGCCGTAGCGCTGCCGTGATTCAGGGGCGGGGGACGGAAGTGGCGTCCTACACTTCCGTCCTCCGCTATTTTTTCGCTGCCTAACGGATGGTCGAGAAACTCAGAAATCGCAGGGTGCTGTTCCTCGCCGGCCTTGGAGTCGTGCTCGTCGCGGCGTTGGTGATCGGCGCCGTCAACGTGCTCGGTGGGGACGACAGCGGCTCCGACCACACCGCGACGATCGAGGATCCATACCCGGAGAACACGAACTTCCACACGTTCGCCGACGCGGCGCCGTTTGCCAACGCCGCGCCCATGACTTCGCGGTTCACCGTCACGCCCTTCAAGGCCAAGGGCGACGTCAAGTACTTCTGGCGCTTCGATGACGGCACCACCAGCACCGAGCAGAATCCAACCCACGTCTTCAAGGAGCCGGGTACCTACTCCGTGTTCGTGGACAGCCGCGACGAGTCCGGCGCCAAGGACCGCTACACGCTGATCCTGGGCGTATGGCCGAAGGACATCTGGTCAACCTCAGAGAAGCGGCGCTTGACGCAGACGGAGCAGCTGAACGCGATCGCCGCTCAGAGCAGGCGCACCGCGGCCCGCAGGAAGCGCCTCAAGGAAGAGGGCAGGGGCGCCGGGCAGCTGGAGCAGGCGCAGTAATCAGCTTCTCTACCAGCGGCTGCTGTCCGAGTCCCGCCGCATCGCCCGCTTGCGGGTCGGGTACTGGCGGTTCATGACGGTGAAGGCCACCGCGATCACGGTCCCGATGATCACTCCCAGCACGAGCCAGTCGGACCAGTTGTCTACGACGTCGAGGACCGCGAGGGCGAGCACGATCACGATCGCCACCAGGATCAGCACTTGCAAGAACAACCTCGGCCGCAATACGTTCCCCTCCTCGAAACTGGAAGACGGCGCCAGTTTATCCGTGTAGGCGCCGCCGGAGGAAGGGGAAAGCATGATCGCAACGATCGCCGTCGGCACCGACGGGTCAGAAACGGCCGGCAAGGCCGTCGATTTCGCCATCGCCCTGGCGGAGAAGTTCGGGTCCCGCCTCGTGGTGGCGAGCTCCTACAAGCCCGTCAGCGAGGGCCGCATCAGGCGCGAGCAGACGGACGCACCAGAGGACATCCAGTGGTCGATCAACCCGATGGAGGACGTCGAGGCCGCCCTTCGCGACGTCGAGAACAAGGCCAGGGAGAAGGGGCTGCAGACGACCTCGGAGGCCCGCGAGGGAGATCCCGCCGACGTCCTGTGCGCCATTGCCGAGGAGAATGGAGCCGACCTTCTGGTCGTGGGCAACAAGGGAATGCAGCGGCGGGTGCTCGGCAGCGTCCCGAACAGCGTCTCGCACAAGGCGCCGTGCTCGGTCGTGATCGTGAAGACGACCTGAGGCGGCGGATCTAGAGGGCGGGAAGCTCGACGACCGCGTCGCCGCTGTCGGGGGCGCGGTCGAAGCACACGCGCGGGCAGCGGTTGCCGCTGACCAGAGACTGGGCGCGCCAGGCGTAGCGGCCCGGGGCTGCCAGCCGCAGCGTTCGCGCGGGCACGCGCACCGACACGCTGCTGCGATCCCGCCGCCACACTCGCACCCGTCGAACCGGCTTGTCGCGCCCACCGCGCTTTCGATACAGCACCCCCACCAGGCCGCGACGGCTCGAGCGCACGACGACGCGGTAACGCGTCTTCGTCTGTGGATCGAGGTCGGCGACCAGGAAGGCGCGGTCGAGCAGCGCGTGTGAGCGCCAGCGGCCCCAGGTCAGGAAGGTGAAGCGCACGGAGTCGCGCTCGAACGCCGAGTCGACCTCGCGCAGATCGAGCAGCGGAACGCCGTCCCTGGCGTCCTGGACCGCAACCCTGGGCGGCTGTTGCGCGACCGCCGTCGTCAGCGTTGCCGCCATCACCAGGGCGAGCAGTCCCGCCGTGGCGAGGAGCCTGCCTGCGCTCACTGCCTGAGGGCCGCTCTCGTGGCCACAGCGGTCCAGACGGCGAGGACGAGGCCGGCAATGGCGAGGACCATCGCGACGGTTTCGCCGCCCACGGGCCGCTCCGCGGTGAACGCGACCACGGCCACCGTCACGAGCAGGGCGTTGCGGGCCGCCAGAGCCCGCCAGTCGCGCTGTCCCGCCGACCCGAAGCAGGCGCAAGGGAGCTTGTCACCGGCGCGCTCACGTGCACGCAGAAGCGCTCCGGTGAAGAGAGCGAGGAGAACCGCGGCCGCGGCAGCCCCTGCGCGCCCGTTGACGATCAGTAGCGCGGCAACGGCGAGCTCCGCCACAGGCACGCTCGCCGCCGCGACGCCGGTGAGGGCGGGCGGGCCGTACGAACGCAGCGACTCGCGCCAGCGCCGGGGGCGCAGGAGCTTTGCCGAGCCGGCCCATGCAAAGCAGGCGGCGAGCGCCAGCGCGGCGATCTGCGTGAGGTCATCCACAGCCGGAGGATCCTACGGATGGAGTCGCTAGCCTGTGGCACTCTCCGGACGTCGGCGCGCGCGAAGGAAGTTCTCGTGGAGGGTTGGTGGCTCGTCTCATATGCGGTGCTCTGGATCGTCGTTGCGGTCCTCTGCGCGACCGTCGTCGCCCTTGCGCGTCAGGTCGGCGTCCTGCACTTGCGGCTCGGCCCGCGGGGCGCGCTCGAGATGGACGCTGAGGGGCCCGCGCTGGGCGAGACGATAGAGGCCGTCCAGGTCACCGATCTGGGTGGCGCGCCGGTGACGATCGCGGAGCCGGGCCAGTCGCAGCTGCTCCTCTTCGTATCGCCCGGCTGCTCCACGTGCGAGCAGGTACTGCCGTCGGTCGCGGCGCTGGCGAACGGCGGGGACGTCACGCCGCTGGTGCTGGCGGATGCCGACGACGCCGCGACCGTTTCGATGCTGGGCGAGCGGCGCTTCCCGGCGCCCGTGGTAGCCGCACCGTCGCTGGCGCGCGCGCTCGAGGTACCCGGCACCCCGTACGTGCTCGTTCTCGACGAAGACGGCGTGGTGCGCGCGAAGGGGACGGTGAACAACCTCGAGCAGGTGGAGGGGTTGACGGAGACCGCACTGCGCAGGGTGACCGCAGCCTGATGCTCGAGCGCGCGGTCGAGCGAGGAGCAGTGGCTCTGGCCTCCCGGACCAGCAGGCGCTCGTTCTTCGGCCGGCTCGGGACCGCGGTCGTCGCTCTGACCGGCGGCCGTTTCGTGGCGGAGGCGCTGCGCCCCGAGCTCGCGGGCGCCCATCACATCTGCGGCCACACGTTCACGACCAACTCGTGCCCCCACCCGTTCGCGCCGCTCACGCGCGTCGATCGCTTCGGCTACCCGGTCCATCCCAAGTTCGGGTACCCGGTGGACGACAGGGGCGAGCTCTACGCAGCGCGCGATCAGAAGCGCAGCAAGACGTGCCAGTCAGTCGTGCCCACTCGCTATCCGTCCACGGGCAACCCGCGCTACGGAGGCGGCTGGAGCCGCTGCTGTCACGGCCAGATCCGGCGCATCCACGACTGCTGCTCCTATTCGGACAAGCGCATAAACGGCGACGCGAGCGTGCGCGGCTACTGCTATGGAGGGCGCAAGGTGTTCTGCATCGCCTACCGCGACACGAACATCCCCTGTTGAGCGATCCGGTCGTAGCAATCGTGATCGCGAGCTCTGTCGTGGCGGGGCTGTCCACCCTCTACAGCCCATGAGGCCTCTCGATGGCGGAGACCATCGTCCCCGTCGTGCACGGGGATCGTCGCGGCAAATACTGGATCACGGTGGCGCTCCACACACTGGCGGCCGCACTCACGGCCGCGACGCTGGGGGCCCTGCTGGGAGCGGTGGGCATGGCGATCGGTGCACCGTGGGGCGCCGCCGGGTTGGTGGCAGTCGCGGTCGCGGCCGCGCTTTACGCCGCGCGGGCGGCGTTCGGGTTGCCGGTCCCCATCCCTGACCGCCACCGGCAGGTGCCCGACTGGTGGCGGAGCTTCTTCTCGGCTCCGACCGCTGCCGTTCTATATGGCGCCGGCCTGGGGGTGGGCTTTCTGACCTTCCTCACGTTCGGGACGTTCGTGGCGGTGGCGGTCGCCGCCCTCGCGAGTGGCGAGCCCCTGCTTGGCGCTGCGCTGTGCGCGCCGTTCGGCCTCGCACGCGGACTCAGCGTGACCGTCTCGCGTCGCGCCAGGAGCGCCGAGGAGGCAACTTGCATCGTCGAACGGCTCGAGGGCGGCGCGCATAGACCTTTTCCCCGCGTGGCCAACGCGGCCGTGCTCGTGGCGCTTGCGCTAACCGCCGCGCTGGCTGTGCTGCTCTAGCGTCGCGCGCTCGAGGGCGTCGATCGTCTCGTCCAGCCAGCGGCGAAGGATCCGTCTTCCCGCCACCACGCTCACCATGTGCATGCTGGCGCTCTTCGGGTCGATCCCGAACTCGGCGTCCACGAAGGTGCCGCCCTGCGCCTCCGCGAGCACGAAGCGGGTGTAGGTGCCGATGTCCGGGCAGCGGATCAGCACCTCCCGGTTCTCGGCGAGCTGCTCGAGCTCGAAGAGGTGGTCCTCCTGCTTCCCGCGCGGGTTGATGACCACGCCGCGGTAGCGGCAGCCCTGCTCCAGGTCCTCACACTCGCTGTGGACGACCGTCGGCCACCAGTCGCTGTGCCTGTTGGGATCGCCGACCAATCCCCACACCACCTGGACGGGCGCCTCGATCAGCACCTGCTGCCTGCACTCGCGATGCGGCATGACGGAAGAGCTTAGCCTTAGGGCCTATTCCGGTAGGCCGAGTGCTTCCGGGGCGACCGAGAACCGAGCGGGGCGGTGCCGGCGCAGGTTCCGCATGGCAGAGGCCATGTGGGAGCTGCGACGGTGCCGGAACCGCGACGTGTTCTCGGGCGCATCCGGGAGTGCTCGGTCTAGTGGGATAGGTCCTTAGCCCTCCGAGTGCCGGTAAGGGCGCGCAGCATGAGCTGGCACGCCACGATCAGCATCAGGATCGCGAACCCGATCTCGAGCGCCCGCTGCGGCAGCTCATTGGCGATCACGGTCCCCGCTCCGACTCCTACTACGGACAGGACTCCGATCCAGATGCCATCCGGCAGCCGCACGTTGCCATACGCCGATTGCCGCCAGGCGCCGACGAGCGCCACCGGCACGATCGCGAGCAGCGAGGTGGCCTCGGCCTCAATCTGCGAGTGGTCGAGCAGGATCGCCAGCGCGGGCACGAACAGGATGCCCCCACCGACGCCGAGCAGCCCGGCGACAACGCCTGCCGCCAGCCCGATCGCGATCGCAGCGACGATGCTCACGGGATCAAGAGGATGATCGCGACGGCGATCGCGATGAGGGCGAACAGTCCCGAGATGACGCGACCCGACAGCTGCTGCTGGAGCGAGGTCCCGAGCAAGACGCCGCCGACGGCGGGGAGCCCCACGAGCAGACCGTCACCAAAATCGACGTTGCCGTAGGGGATCTCCGCCGCCACGCCCAGCATCGCGATCACCGCGATCGCGGCCAGCGAAGTGCCCGTCGCCTCGTGCTCCCCGTAACCCATCCAGAGCACTAGCAGCGGGACGATCACGATCCCGCCGCCGACTCCGAACAGCGCGCTGAACACCCCGGCGACCGTCCCGATCGCGAGCAGTCGCGAGATCCGGCCGCTTGGCATGGGGGCGGATACTAGAAGGCTGGCCTCCGGGGACTTGTCACGCACCCCCGATGCGATCTAAGGTCCGCTGGACGGTTGGTGGCGCAAGGGAGGCGATGAAGATGCTCGCACGCAAGGTATGGCTTGTTCTCGCGGCGGGATGCCTGATACCGCTGGTGATCGGAAGCGCTGCGCTCGCCACGCATTCGCGGCCCGGCTCGGCCACGCCGACTCGGGTACCGCTCGTGCCCGCCTACAAACAGTGCGTCACGCCCAACAGCATTCATGTGACGCCGTTGAACCTGCCGGCCTGCGACCCACCGGTTCTCGCATCCGACATTCTCACGCTGGGTTCGCTGGGAGAGGGGGGCGGCCCCTTTCCGACGTCAGCCGCCTTGAGGGCTTTTTGTTATCCGCCAGAGACGGTGCCGCCGTGTACGCCCGGAGACGGTCAGGACGAAGAGGACATCGCAATGGATGCCTTCGTGAACGACGTGCGCTGCCGGGTCGCCGCTCCGAGCTCGGGCTGCTCAGCGGTCGGCGCCGACTATACGGGCGGCCTGCTGGTTCGCGTCGGTCTGCGAATCACCGACCACTCAGGTTCCCGGCCGTCTGGTGGCGGATCCACGTGCGCGAACAGTACGGGGGCGCCGCCGTGCACGCCGGTTACCTCCGTGGACTTCAATCTTGATATACCGACCAACGGCTTCACGGACGCGTCGCCGTGCCAGGCCACCCCCGGTTCAGCGGGAGCGTTCTGCGGCTTTTCGACGGTTGTCGATGCTCAGATCCCGGGCGCGATCAAGGAAGGCCAGAGCTCGATCCATGACGCGCGAAGGATCCAAGTCCTGGATCTCGGGGCAGATGCCTCGCTTGGCGGGGGTTGCCCGCCGGTCTGCGGCACCGGCGACGAGAAGACGTTCGTCGAAGAGGGCATTTTCGCACCGTAGAGCGGCGGCGAAATTCCGGCCTCGGGCATACTAGGGGCCGACTGATGGGCCCCGAGAGCATCGGCAAGCGACGGAGTTGATGGAGAGCGCCGGCGGCGCCGCCATGCGGCGTGCGCTTGCACCTCTGCTCGCGGACCCGGGACGCGCCGCGGTGCTGCTTGACGTCGATGGCACGCTCGCTCCGATCGCGCCGACCGCGGAGGAGGCGTTCGTGACGGAAGGGGCGCGTCGCCTGCTGGCGGCGCTCGCCGCGCGGTACGGGCTGGTTGCGTGCGTCTCCGGTCGCAGCGCGGCGGACGCACGTGCGCTCGTGGGCCTCGATGAGATCTTGTACGTCGGCAATCACGGGCTCGAGCTGCTCCGTCCCGGCAGCGGCGAGCCGGAGGTCGCGCCCGCCGTGGCGTCGCATGAGAAAGCTGCCCGTGACTTCGCGCAGGCACGCGAGGCCGAGGTGTCCGGCCTCGGCATCCGCCTCGAGGACAAGGGCCCGATCTGGTCGTTCCACTGGCGCGGCGCGCCCGACGACGAGGCCGCGCAGAGCGCGCTGGAGGACGTCGCCGGCGACGCGACCGAGGCCGGCCTCGTCCCGCACTGGGGACGTAAGGTGCTCGAGCTGAGGCCGCCGGTGGCGATCGACAAGGGGGTCGCCGTCGCCGAGCTGGTGCGCGACGTGTCGCTCGACGCGGCTCTCTACGCGGGGGACGACACCACCGACCTGGACGCGTTCCGCGGGCTGCGCCTGCTGGAGCGTGACGGCACGCTGCGACACGCCGTCTGTGTCGGCGTCCGGTCCGAGGAGGGGCCCGCAGCGCTTGCGGATGAGGCGGACGTGCTGGTCGACGGGCCGGAGGGCGTCGTCGAATTGCTGGACCTGCTGGCGAGCGCGACCGCACCGGATGCCGTTCACTGACTTCCTGAAAGCGACCGTGCTCCTGACGGCCGGAGAGGCGACCGCGCTCGGAGCCGTCACGATCGCGGCAGCGGCCGCGCAGGACGACACCGTCACGATCGTGTTTGCGCTTGCGTGGTGGGTGGTCGCAGCCGCGGTGGGTTCGTGGATCGGCCGCACGGAGAGTGCTTCGGAGCGGATCAGGAACCTGCTGGCGACGGCGCGCACGTCGCTGGCGTTGCCCGAGGTGCGACCCGCCGCGATCCTCGTCAACCGGCTGTGGCCGCTCGGCGTGTCGGCCCTCTTCGCGGCCGGCATCTCATGGCTCTACCCGCAGGTCGCGGCTGTCGCGACCGGCTACGGAATCCTGATCGCCCTCTTGTGGCGAAAGCAGGAGGCGGCGGTGACCGCCATCGAAGAGCGCGACGGCGTGCGTTTCTACGTCACTCCGACCTCGCCGTTCCGCGGCATCGAGCTGGCGCGCACGCCGGGCTACCGCCGTCCATCTGGCAACGGCGCCGGCCCGACAGACGCGCCGGCCTGAGGAGGGAAAAGCCGGCGACACCCTAGGAGAGGAGCTGCGAGGGGGCCTGCATCCGTGCTTGGCCCCATCCGCCTCGCAGAGCGATCAAGGTAATCCCGGTCCGCAAGCCCCCGCCACACGGATCGGCATTTTGGACACATGTCCGAACCCTCGGTGCTCCCGTCATTTGCGTCTAAGCAAATGACGGCCTCTTCTGAAGCTTGCGGAAGCTCCGCAGCGGACGCGTGTTCGCGATCTGCTCCGGACCGAGCCAGGCGCGGCGGGCAGTCGCGACTCCGTAGCGGACCATGTCGAGCGTGTCCGTGCCATGCGAGTCCGAGTTGAGCACGATCGTTACGCCGGCCTCGACGGCAAGCCGCGCATGCACGTCCGAGAGGTCGCGGCGGTTGGGGTTCGAGTTGATCTCGAGCATCGTCCCGGTCTCGGCGGCGTGCGCGAACACGCGCTCGATGTCCAGGTGGTAGGGGTTGCGGCGAAGGATCAGGCGACCGGTGAGGTGGCCGATCGCGTCGACCAGCGGATGGTTCATCGCGGCCAGCACACGCTCGGTCATCTTCTTCTCCCCCATCCGGAACGAGGAGTGCACCGAGGCGATCACCCAGTCGAGCTCGGCGAGCACGTCGTCGTCGTAGTCGAGGGAGCCGTCGGGGTCGATGTTCACCTCGGAGCCGGCCAGCAACTTGAAGCCCTTCGTCTTCTCGTTCAACTCGCGGATCCGCTCGATCTGCCGGCGCAGCTCATCCGGCTGCACGTCGTTCCCGAAGCCGAACGACGCAGAGTGGTCCGTGATCGCCAGGTACGCATAGCCACGCTGCTTGGCGGCCTTCGCCATCTCCTCCAGCGTGTTGCGCCCGTCAGAGGCAACGGTGTGGCAGTGGAGGTCGCCGCGCAGGTCTGACTCGACGAGCAGCTTCGGCAGCGCGTGGTTTCGAGCAGCATCCAGCTCCCCGCGTCCCTCGCGCAGCTCGGGCTCGATGTAGTCGAGCTCGAGCGCCGCGTAGACCTCCTGCTCGGTGGCGCAGGTCAGCGTCGAGCCGGTCACGTCGTCCAGGATCCCGTACTCGCTCACGTGCTTGCCGCGCCGGACCGCGTACTCACGCAACGCCACGTTGTGCTGCTTGGAGCCCGTGAAGTGCTGAAGGAGGTTGCCGAACTGCTCCGGCGCGACCACCCGCAGCTCGACGGCGATGCCGTTGTGGGTGACGATGCGAGCCCCTGCGTCCCCGACCCTCTTCGAGGCGTCCGCGACGTCGAGCTCCGTCAGCGCAGTGGCGAGGGCGCGCGGATCGTGCGCCGTCGCGATCACGTCGATGTCCTTGACGGTCTCTGTCATCCGTCGCGCGCTGCCGGCGAGCTCCACGCTCTCGGAGGCCGGATGGGCGCGCAGCTCCGCGACGATTCGTTCCGCCAGCGGAAGCGCCTTCGAAAGCAGGAAACGCTTCCGGCCCCCATCGCGCGTGTCCTCGGCGGTGGCGGCGAGCGCGGCGAGTATGTTCTGCTCCGCCTTAACCCCGAGGCCAGGCACGTCCCGCAGCTTCTCCTGCTCGGCGGCTGCGCGCAGCTCGTCGAGCGAGCCGATCCCAAGCTCGTCGTAGAGCTTGCGGGCCGTCTTCGGCCCGACGCCGGGAATCCGCACGATCTGCACGAGCGTGGCCGGGAACTTGCTCTTCAGCTTGGCGGCGGCCGGGATCTCGCCGGTTTCGAGCAGAGCCGCGATCTTCTCTGCGATCGTCTTGCCGACGCCCTGGAGCTCGGTCAGGCGCCCCTGCTCGGCGAGCTGGGACACGGCGACCGCCGAGTCCCGCACCGCCCGCGCGGCTTCGCGGTACGCGACCACGCGGTAGACGACGGCGCCGTCCAGCTCGTAGAGGTCACCGAGCTCGTCGAGTGCCTGTGCAATCTCTTCGTTTCTCATCCGGCGACCGCTCCCTACGATACGCGGCCCATGGCGCAACCCTCCGGCCCGGTCTGGGTCGTGATCCCGACACTGAACGAGCGCGAGAACCTGAAGCCGCTGATCGCGGCCACGCGCGCCGCGCTCGAGCCATCCGTTCCCGACCACCGGCTTCTGATCGTCGACGACGGCTCGCCTGACGGGACGGGGCAGCTGGCGGACGAGATCGCCGCCCGTGACCCGCACGTCGAGGTTCTTCACCGCAAGGGCCCGCGCGGGCTCGGCCGCGCCTACATCGCCGGCTTCCGGCGCGCGCTCGCCGGCGGCGCCGCGCTGGTGGTCGAGATGGACGCCGATTTCTCGCACGATCCGAGTTACCTGCCGCGCCTGATCGAGGCCACCGGGGAGGCCGACCTCGTGCTCGGCTCGCGCTACGTGAAAGGAGGCCGTGTCGAGAACTGGGGGCCACTGCGGCGGCTCGTGAGCAAGGGAGGCTGCCTGTACGCGCGGCTGGTGCTCGGGGTGGACGTGCACGACCTGACAGGAGGCTTCAAGTGCTTCCGGCGCTCGGTGCTGGAGGCCATCGATTTCGACGCCGTGCGCTCGCAGGGCTACGCCTTCCAGGTCGAGCTCACCTACCGCGCGCTCGAACGCGGATACACGGTGCACGAGGTGCCGATCACGTTCATCGAGCGACAGGCCGGACGCAGCAAGATGTCGCGCAGGATCGTGCTGGAGGCGATCTGGATGGTGCCCCGGCTGCGCTTCGGAGGGCGACGAACCGGAGGCTATACTTCAGAAACGAAAGTATCGGGAAGCGTGACGGACGGCCGGGATGCCTAAAGTGTCACCGGACGACGCGAGAGCGAAAGGAGCGAGCGAGTGGCCGGCGCAATCATCGACGTGACGGATGCGACCTTCGAGACAGAGGTGCTCGAGTCAGAGAAGCCAGTGATCGTGGACTTCTGGGCCCCGTGGTGCGGTCCGTGCCGAGTCGTCTCGCCCGTTTTGGAGGAGATCAACGCAGAGCGCGAAGACGTACGCCTGGTCAAGATGAACGTCGACGAGAACCAGGCGACCGCGGTGCGCTACGAGATCCTCTCCATCCCGACGATGATCCTCTTCAAGGACGGGGAGATAGCGACAAAGGTGGTTGGCGCCTTACCCAAGGCGAGGCTCGTCGCCGAGTTCGAACCCTCGTTGGCTTAGAGAATTCAGAAACTAGAAAATTACTAATTAGTGGCTTTGTCCCTAGCCCTAATTTCTAGTTTCTAGTTACTAGTTTCTAATTACTAATTTCTGTTTCGGGCATCCTTAATACGTGCCCGACACTCAAAGACTTCCTGTCGCGTACAAGGCCGTCGCGCTGGCGGGGGCGTTGCTGCTGTTCGGGCTTTTGTTCCGGCAGCTTGCGACGCTGCTGCTCGCGCTGCTGATGACTGTGATCATCGCGATTTCGCTGTCTGCCGGAACGACGCGGCTGGAGCGCAGCGGAATTCCGCGGCCGATCGGCGCGCTCGTGACCCTGCTGTCAGGGCTCGCCGTCCTGGCCGGGATCATCGCGCTCCTCCTTCCGACGTTCCTCGATCAGGCGAATCAGTTCGTGGACGACGTGCCGTCCATCGTCGACGACCTCGAGCGAGACATCGGCGACGTCACCGGCGACCGCCCGAGCGAGGTCGGCGACAAGGTGCAGGAGTTCCTGCGCGGCTACACCGACGAGCCCGAGAGGCTGATCGGCCCCATCACGCAAATCGGGGTCAGCGTCGTCGGGGTGCTGGCGGCGATCCTGGTGATCCTGATCACCGCCTACTACATGGCGGTCCGCCCGCAGCCACTCGTCGACGGCGTCCTGCGGCTCGTTCCTCCCTCACGTAGGGAGCACGTGCGCTCTGTCATGGACCGGCTGCGCGGCGCCTGGATCGGCTGGCTCGAGGGTGTCCTCTTCGACATGTTCATCTCGGGCACGCTGCTCTACATCGGGCTGACGATCATCGGGCTCGACTTCGCGATCCTGTTCGCGGTGATCACGGCGCTGCTGGTCGTCGTTCCCTACTTCGGCGCCGTCGTCGGCGCCATCCCGCCGGTGCTGTTCGCGCTCACCGACTCTCCGGGCAAGGCGCTCGCGGTGCTGATCGTGTACATCGTGGTGCAGCAGATCGAGGGCAACGTGATCATCCCTGTCGTGATGTCGCGCACCGTGCGCCTGCACCCCGCGATCATCGCGATCGGCGTCGTGATGGTCGGCCAGCTGTTCGGGATCGTCGGTCTGTTCGTCGCCGTCCCGATCATCTCGATGGCGGTGATCCTGATCGAGGAGTTCTGGGTCAGGGAGATCGAGACCGCGCACGAGAGACGGACGACGCCCGACCTCGAGCTACCGCCTGCCGCTGAGCTGGAAAAGGAAGAGATAAGCGCTCGGGGCTAAGCGGCCTTGCGGAGCGAGATGCCGAGTTCCTGGCCATCGATGCTGACGGTCTCGGTGTGACCATCGGCGGCCGCCCTGCCGGCGCCGTCGAGCTCGACGTAGACGGCGAGCGTCTCGCCGGCGACGTAGTCGGAGTGCTCGCGCACCGCCTCGAGCACATCCTCGTCGCCGGATAGCGCGAGCTCGATCCTGTCCTCTACCTCGAGGCCGGCGCCCTTGCGCGCGTTCTGGACAGCGTGCACGACCTCGCGCGCAACGCCCTCGCGGCGCAGCTCGTCGTCCAGATCGGTCCGCAGGGCCACCGCATAGTTCGCCTGGCGCTCGAGCTGGTAACCGGAGCGGGGCAGCATGACGAGCGCGAGGTCATCCGCTCCGAGCGCCTCCTCGCGGCCGTTGATCGCCACGTGCACCGACTCGCCGCGGTCGAGGGTGGCGGCGACGCCGGCCGGGTCGAGCGCCTCGATCGCCTTCACGACGTGTGACATGCGCTTTCCGAAGCGGGGTCCGAGCGTGCGGAAGTTGGGCTTCACCTCGTACTCGGCGAGCTCCTCGGCCTCGTCCACGAACGAGATCTCCTTGACGTTGAGCTCGTCCAGCACCAGGTCCTCGAGCCGTGCGATCGCCCCGCGCTCGCGCTCGTCGGCGACGATTGCCGCCTCGCGCAGCGGCTGGCGCACCTTGATCCCGGCCTGGTTGCGGGCGGCGTGGCCGAGCGCGGCGGTCCTGCGCGCGACGGCCATGTCGAAGTCGAGCTGCCTGTCGACGAGCGTCTGGTCCACCTCGGGGTAGTCGCACAGGTGCACAGACGGCTCCGTCCCGTCGAGGTTTGAATAGAGCTCGTCAGCGATGAACGGCGTGAAGGGCGCGAGGAGCTTGGCGACGGTCACGAGACACTCGTGCAGGGTCAAGCGGGCGGCGAGGCTGTCCTCCGCCTCCGTCTCGGTTCGGCCGGCGCTCCAGAACCGCGGCCGGCTGCGGCGGACGTACCAGTTCGAGAGATCATCGACGAACGCCGCGACCGCTCGCCCCGCCGAGGTCGTGTCGTAGGAGTCGAGACCGGCGCGGGCGGCAGCGATCGTCGCCTGCAGCCGTGACAGGACCCAGCGGTCGAGATCGGGCCTGCGCTCCGGCGCCAGCTCGTGCGCGCCGTGGTCGAAGTCCTCGACGTTGGCGTACATCACGTAGAGCCTGTACGTGTTCCAGAGCGTGAGCAGGAACTTGCGCACGCTCTCGCCGACCGTCTCGACCGAGAAGCGGTACCCCGACCAGGGCTGCTGCGATGTGAAGTAGTACCAGCGGAACGCGTCCGCTCCGTGGGTGCTGATCACGTCCCAGGGAACAACGACGTTGCCGCGGCTCTTCGACATCTTCTGGCCGTCGGGATCGAGGATCAGACCGAGACAGAGCACGTTGCGGTAGGAGGGCCTGTTGAAGAGCAGGACGGATATCGCGAGCAGCGAGTAGAACCAGCCGCGCGTCTGGTCGAGCGCCTCGCAGATGAAGTCAGCCGGGAACCGCTGCTTGAACAGCTCGTCGTGCTCGAACGGGTAGTGGAACTGCGCGAACGGCATCGAGCCCGAGTCGTACCAGGCGTCGATGACCTCCGGCACGCGTTCCATCTCGGCGCCGCACTCGCGGCACCGCAGCGTGACGGCGTCGATGAACGGCCGGTGAAGGTCGTCGGGCAGCTCGTCGGTCGTCGCGAGCTCGCGTAGCTCGGCAACCGAACCGACGCAGTGCACGTGTCCGTTGTCGCACGTCCAGACAGGTAGCGGCGTGCCCCAGTAGCGCTCCCGCGACAGGGCCCAGTCGACGTTGTTCTCGAGCCACTTGCCAAACCGGCCGTGCTTGATGTGGAACGGGTACCACTCGATCTCCTCGTTTGCCGCCAGCAGAGCGTCACGGCGAGCCGTGGTGCGGATGTACCAGCTCGCCTTCGCGTAGTAGATGAGCGGGGTGTCACAGCGCCAGCAGTGCGGATACGCGTGCTCGTAGCGCTCGACTCGGAGGATGCGCCCGCGCTCCTCGAGGTCGACGATCAGGTCGGGGTCGGCGTCCTTGACGTACCGGCCGGCGTAGGGGCCGATGCGCTCGTCATAGGTACCGTCCTCGCGCACGGGGTTGACCACCTGCAACCCGTACTGCTCGCCGAGCCTGAAGTCGTCCTCCCCGAACGCGATCGCCGTGTGGACGAGGCCGGTGCCTTCGTCGGCGCTGACGAAGTCTGCGGGCAGGACGGTGTGGGCGCGCTCGCCGTACTCCTCGGGGCCGATGAACGGGAAGGGAGGCTCGTAGCCGGTGCCCTCGAGGTCCCGTCCGAGGAAGTGGTCGAGCACTTCAACGCTCTCGCCGAGCACCTTCTGCACGAGGTCCTCGGCCAGGACGTTCACCTCGTCGCCGTGGCGCACGCGCACGTAGTGGAGGTCGGGGTTGACCGCGACGGCTGCGTTAGAGACGAGCGTCCAGGGCGTCGTCGTCCACACCAGCAGCACGTCCCCCTCCTGCAGCGGACCCGCCGGGCGGGTGACCGGAAAGCGAACGTAGATCGATGGATCGACGACGTCCTTGTAGCCGAGCGCTACCTCGTGCGAGGACAGCGTGGTTCCGCAGCGTGGGCAGTAGGGAACGACCTTGTGACCCTGGTAGAGCAGGTCCTCGTCCCAGATCCGGCGCAGGCTCCACCACACCGACTCGATGTACTCGTTGGCGAGGGTGACGTAGGCGTCGTCGAGGTCGATCCAGAAGCCGATCCGTTCCGTGAGTCGGTTCCACTCCTCCACGTACGAGAAGACCGACTCGCGGCACTTGGCGTTGAACTCCGCGATCCCGTAGCGCTCGATCTCCTCCTTCGAGCTGATGCCGAGCTGGCGCTCCACCTCCAGCTCGACCGGCAGGCCGTGGCAGTCCCAGCCCGCCTTGCGCGGGACGTAGTGACCGCACATCGTCTTGTAGCGGGGAAAGATGTCCTTGAAGACCCGCGACAGCACGTGGTGCGAGCCGGGCGCTCCGTTGGCCGTGGGAGGGCCCTCGTAGAAGACCCACAGCGGCGATCCCTCGCGGCGGCGAAGTGTCTCGCCGAAGATGTCCTGCTCGCGCCAGCGAGCGAGGACCCGCTCTTCGAGCTCGGGAAAGCGCTGGTTGGGGTCTACCGGGGCGTAGCGGGGCACCCGGCCGATTCTATGCGGCCTGCTCAGCAGCCCGGTCTAGCTTGCGGCAGAGTTTGGTCAGCTCACGTTTCTCCTCGTCGTCCAGGATGACGAAGGCGTCCCGCACGCGGCGGGTGTGAGCCGGGAAGAGCTGCTCGACCATCCTCTCTCCCGGTTCGGTGATCGTGAGCACGACGGCGCGGCGGTCACTGGTGCTGCGCTCGCGCCGGACCAGGCCGCGGCCGAATAGGGTGCTGGAGACCTCCGTGGCGTTGGCCTTGCTGATCCCGAGTCGCAGCCGGAGGGTGCGCAGGCCGAGGTGGCCGCCCGCAGAGGCGAGCACGACCAGCATCGAGAAGCCGGTCGCGGACAGGCCGCGGCGCTCGAGCTCGGCCCCGAGCCGGCGAGTGAGCCGCGCCTCGGCACGCAGCAGCGCATCGAGGGCGCGGTGGGCGAGCGGGTCCTCGAGCAGGGCGGAGAGATCCGGCATCCCTCCGGGAACGCTATGGGCCCGTCCGGACGCTAGTAGCGGCGCTTGGGAAGGGTGACCTCGAGCGGCCGCGAGCCGGCGCCTCTGTGGGCCCCGTCGCCGGTCCACTGAGCCACGAACACCGAGGTGCGCCGCGGCGTCCAGCGGACCTTGAAGGTGCCGTCCGAGCCGACCCGCACCGACTTGAAGCTCCAGTCGTTCGCTCCTCTGCGCTGGCGGGGGTTCGAGTAGGTGGTCGACACCACCACACGCTGCCCCTCGAGCGCAGGCGAGAGCCGGCCGGCGATCGTGATCCGCCGCGGGCCGGCGAGCTTGCGGCGGGGAGTGGTGAGGCGCAGCGAGGACGGCCTGCCGCTGTTGCCGCCGGTGACGGTCGAGAAGAGCTGGTCGGGGCCGGCGAGCAGGAAGTCGGTGGCGTCGCGCGTGGCGAGGATCGCGTTCACGTCGCGGGTCTTCGCGACTAGCTGAGGCCGGAAGGTCGCGCCACCGTCTGTCGTGCGCAGGACATAGTCCGGCCGGTCGAATCCGGCGGCGAAGAAGAGGTCGCTCGCGACGGCGTAGCCGTTGCGAGAGCTGCTGAAAGCGATCTCGAACGAGCCGTCCGTGCCCGCGCCGACGAGCTCGCGCCAGCTGCGCCCGCGGTTGCGCGTGCGCCACAGCCGGCCGCCCTTGCCGAGCGCGAACGCGCTGCGCGAGCTGACGAAGTCGGCCATCGACAGCGGGCGGTGGTCCGGGCGCCCAAGCTTCTGCCATCTGATTCCGCCGTCGCGCGACCCGAGCAGGTTCTTCGGCCCATATGCGAAGAGCCACCCGCTTGCGCGGTCGAGCCCTAACAGGACAGCACTTCTGACGGCGCGCCCGGCAACGCGCCTGAAACTCGCTCCACCGTCCGTCGAGCGCAGGATGCCCCGCGCTCCGGCCAAGAGCACGCGTTCATCGTCGAGGACGAGCACCGATTGGGGCGAGAAGGACGAAGCGATCTCGACGGGTAGCCACGTGACGCCGGCGTCGGCGGTGCGATGCACGACGCCGATGGAGTCGAGGGCGAGCCCGACCTCCGCGCCGGCGAAGGAGACGTCGATCAGGTCGTGCTGTGTCGGCGGCGCCAGGTAGGTCCAGGTCTGCCCACCGTCGGTCGTGCGGGCGAGCGCTCCGCGGTATCCGAACGCGAACGCAAGCCGGCCGGACCTGCCGGACAGGCGCGTGAACTCACCCGTGAGGCGCGACCCCACGCCCGTCCAGGTGAGCGCGCCGTCCTCGGACACGGCGACGGCGCCCCCAGCTCCCGCCACGACAGCCGAGGTGCTGCTCGGAAAGCCGGCGGCGAGCGCGCTGCCCGGCGGGAACGTCTCGACCGTCCAGGTCACACCACCGGTGGTCGTGCTCAGCACGCGATCACCCGTCTCGCTGGTAACGAGGCACCGGCGCGCCGTCACGCACACGACCTGGCGAAGCGACACCGGGCCGGCAACCGCGGGGGCCGCAGTCGCCGACCACGTCAGCCCGCCGTTCAGCGTCCTGTAGACGGTGCCGGCGCCGCCGACAGCGAAGCCGCCGAGCGCGTCGCCGAAGGCGGCCGAGGTGAATCCACCCGTGCGCCGGGCCACCTTGTTCCAGCTCGAGCCACCGTCTGTCGTGCGGTAGATCCCGCTCGCCGAGGTCGCGACTCCGGTGTCGGGACCGGAGAATGCGAGTCCGGTGGCCGTGTCATCGGGCCCGGTCGTGGCGAGGAGCAGCGGCACGTCGGTCATTCGTGTCCAGCTCGCGCCGCCATCGCCTGTGCGGTAGAACCGCCCGTCCTCGCGCAGGACGTAGCCGACGTCGCTGGAGGGAAAGGCGCTGGCGGCGATCGGGGCGCGGCACGGCTGCTCGCGCTCGGCCCACGGCAGTCGCCGGAAGGCGCCGCCCCCGTCGTAGGAGCGCCGCAGGACGCAGCCTCCCGCTACGACGACCGAGTCGGCGGTCACCGCCTCGACGCTGACGACGTCCTCGGTGATGCCAGGAGCAAGCCCGGTCCAGCTCCGGCCCCCGTCGTCGCTGCGCAGGAGCGTGCCGAACGAGCCACCGGCGTACCCGCGCTGACCGGCGAAGTCGAGGGTTCGGATCGTGTTCCCCTGCGGAAGCGGGTTGCTCCATTCCCAGCCGGAGTGACCCACGCGCACGCCGGCATCGGCGGCAGGCGCCGCAGCCAGGGCGGAGAGGGCAATCAAGATGGCCAGACGGATCGGCTTCACCACTCGGGTCAGTTAACCCGAATGCAGGCACTTCCGTTGCGGTGGCGGCTATGGCCCTTCTAGGTGTTGCCCTTGGCCATCTTGCGGAGGTCGAGCGCCTTTTTCAGCGTCTCCTCGTCTACGCCCATGTCGCGGGCGACCTCCGGCCACGACCTTCCGCTCGCGCTCGCCTCCTTGACGATCTCGGCCGTCTTGTCGTAGCCGATGTAGGGATTCAGCGCGGTCGAAGACGACAGCGTCGCCTCAGCATGGCGCTGCGCCATCTCCCGGTTTACCTGGATCCCGTCTACGCATTTCTCCGCCAGCAGACGCGCCGTGCTCGACAGCAGGCGGATCTGGTCGAGCAGGTTGCGAGCGATCACCGGGATGCGCACGTTCAGCTCGAACTGGCCCTGTGTGCCCGCCACGGTGATGGCGACGTCGTTGCCGATCACCTGCGCGCACACCTGCAGCGTCACCTCTGGTATGACCGGGTTGACCTTGCCGGGCATGATCGAGCTTCCTTTCTGGAGCTCGGGCAGGATCAGCTCCGCGAGTCCAGCCCTGGGCCCGGAGCCCATCAGCGCAAGGTCGTTGGCGATCTTCGTCAGCGACACGGCCACCACCTTCATCGCGCCCGACAGCTCGACGAGCGCATCGCGGTTCGCCTGGGCCTCGAACGGGTCCTCGGCCGGGCGGATGTCGAGGCCCGTCTCCTCCGACAGCCTCGCCCGCACGCGCTCGGCGAACTCGGGGTGCGTATTGAGGCCGGTGCCCGTCGCGGTCCCTCCAAGCGGGATCTGCGCGACGTGTGGCAACGCGGCGCTCAGGCGCTCACGTCCCAGGCGTATCTGTGCCGCGTAGCCGCCGAAGCGCTGGCCGATCGTGACCGGCACGGCGTCCATCAGGTGAGTGCGCCCGGAAGTCACGACGTCCGCGAACTCGTCCGCCTTAGCAGCGAGCGAGCGCTCGAGCTGTTCGAGCGCGGGCAGCAGCTCGTTCTTCACCTCGCTGAGCGCCGCCAGGTGCACGGCCGACGGGAACACGTCGTTCGACGACTGTCCCAGGTTGGCGTGATCGTTCGGATGCGCGCCCTCGCCGGCGAGGTTCGCGATCACCTCGTTCGCGTTCATGTTCGAGGAGGTGCCGGAGCCGGTCTGGAAGACGTCGATCGGGAACTGGTCGTCGTGGCGGCCCTCCGCGACTTCGTCTCCTGCGCGCGCGATCCGCTCCGCGAGCTCCGGGTCGAGCAGCCCGAGATCTGCGTTCACACGCGCCGCCGCGGCCTTGATGCGACCGAGCCAGCGGATCACCGGGAGCGGCACGGGCTCGCCGGAGACCGGGAAGTTCTCTACGGCCTTCGCCGTTTCGTCACCCCACAGCGTGGTTTCCTCCATGGTCCTCGCCATGAATCAACGATATAGGCTGGGCGGAAGTGGAAGACGAGAACGTCGCACTGATCCGGCGGGGGTACGAGCGGTGGAACGAGGGCGATCTGGGCGGAGTGTTCGCACTGTTCGACCCCGACGTCGTCGCCATCGGACATCCGCAGCTTCCGGATCCCGGGCCGGCGCGTGGAAGCGCGGACGTCAAGCTCTGGATGGAGAGCCTGCTCGAGGCCTGGGAGAAGGTGCACGTCGACGTCCAGCAGTTGATCGGCGCGGGAGACCGGGTGGTCGCTCTATTCCAGGTGCGCGGCCGCGGGAGGGGCAGCGGAGTCGAGGTCGTGAGCGGCCTGGACGCCCACGTGTGGACGCTTGAAGACGGGAGGGTGGTCGAGGTGAGGTGGTATCAAGGCACCGCCGACGCGTTGAGGGACGCAGGCATCAGCTAGACGCGGCCTCCCCGAGCAGCCGCTCGACCAGCAGCACGTCTTTCCACTCCCCGTCGAGCCGGCCGTGGCGACGGTGCACGCCGACCTCCCTGAAGCCGCAACACCGGATGAGCGCGAGCGAGTGCTCGTTGTCGGTGAAGAGCTTGCCGATCAGCTTCGTGAAGCCCGCCTCGGCCGCGACGTCCGCGAGCGCGTTCAGGAGCTCGGTGCCGAGGCCGCGCCCACGCTCGCCGCGAGTGACGTACAGCATCGCCTCGGCGACCGGACGGTACGGCGGGAACTCGCTGTAACGCTTGACGGCGGCCCAGGCGATGACCTCACCGTTTCTCTCGGCGACGAGCACCGGGTACGCATCGCGGTCGGCGATCGGCTGCTCGAAGTCGGCCGCCGTCTGGTGGCGCGTCATGAACGTGGCCACGCGATCCTCGATGCCCTCGTTGTAGATGCGGGCCATTGCCTCGGCGTCGGCCGGGCCGGCCGCGCGGATGACTGCCTTGGATGACATCGTCAGCCAATCCTCTCCCGTTCCGCCATCCCTGTCTTTGGCCACCGGGCCAGTTTTTCGGGAAGACTGTGGGCTTCCCGGCCAAGCCCCGAGCGAAAGGAGTGAGGATGCTCGCCGACAACCCGGTCCCCGAGGCGCCTCTCCAGCGAGCAGATCAGGGCCTCGTTCCCGCAGGAGCCGGATGGTTCATCGTGAACGTCACTGACGCCCAGGCATCACACAGCGCCCGTTTCGGCGACGGGTGCCGTTTCGAGGGGGACGGGTCACCGTTCCCCGAATTCGGCATCAACGTGAGGGTGCTCCAGCCGGGCCAGCCGAACGGTCTGTATCACCGCGAGAACGCGCAGGAAGCCTTCCTGGTCCTCAGCGGCGAGTGCATCGCGATCGTCGAAGGTGAGGAGCGACCGATGCGAGCGGGTGACTTCCTCCACGCCCCGCCCAAAACCGCCCACATCCTGGTCGGCGCCGGCAACGGGCCCTGCGCTGTCCTGATGGTCGGCTCACGCAACGGCGACGAGGACCTGCTGTACCCGGTCAGCGAGATCGCCGCGCGCCATGGAGCGTCCGCGGAGCAGACGACGAGCGACGCGCGCGTTGCATACGCCGGTTCGCCCGCTCGGGTGCCGGCGATGCTGCCTCTCCCCTGGTAGGGGCACCGCCGACCAGCCGTTGAGATCAGCTTTTGGCTTTGGACTTGTTCAGGGTCACGGCGGCGCGAACGAGAGTCTTCAACGCCTTCTCGTCGATCTTCTCGCCGTCGTGGAAGTCGATGGCACGCCTCGTGTTTCCCTCGAGACTGGAGTTGAAGAGGCCCGAAGGATCCTTCAGAGCCGCCCCTTTGGCAAAGGTCATCTTCACGACGTCCTTGTAAGTCTCACCCGTGCAGACCATTCCGTCGTGCGACCACACCGGAACCCCTCTCCACTTCCACTCCTCGACGACTTCGGGATCGGCTTCCTTGACCAAGGTACGAAGCCGGCTGAGCATCTCGCCCCGCCAGTCACCCAGCTCCTTGATTCTCGCGTCGATCAGCTGGGAAGGAGACTTGCTCGCCATTCGTCGATTCTACCGGCGGCCACTGGCTCGCAGAACGTCAGAAGGTCTGGCTACACGTTCAGCGCGCAGTACTTGGTCTCGAGGTACTCCTGTATGCCCTCGAAGCCGCCTTCGCGGCCGAAGCCGGAGTGCTTCACGCCGCCAAAGGGAGCAGCGGGGTTGGACACGATTCCCTGGTTTACCCCGACCATCCCGTACTCGAGTCCCTCCATCACCCGGATGGCACGCTCGAAGTCGCGCGTGTAGACGTACGCGACGAGACCGTACTCCGTGTCGTTGGCCCACCGCAGGGCCTCGTCGTCGTCCGCAAAGGCCTTGACCGGCGCGACCGGCCCGAAGATCTCCTCCCGCAGCAGGCGCGCGTCGTCGGGCACGTCCGCGAGCACAGTCGGCTCGTAGAAGTAGCCACTGCCGTCCACTCGCTCTCCCCCGACGATGCGCTTGGCTCCGCGCTTGACTGCGTCCTGAACGAGCTCCTCCACCTTGCCGCGCTGGTCCGCGTCGATCAGAGGACCGACATCGACGCCGTCCTCGGTTCCGCGCCCGACCTTCAGCTTGCCCATGCGCTCGGCGAGCCGCGACGAGAACTCGTCCTGCAGCGACTCCGCGACGTGGAAGCGGTTAGCGGCGGTGCAGGCCTCGCCGATGTTGCGCATCTTCGCGATCATCGCGCCCTCGACGGCGGCGTCGAGGTCTGCGTCGTCGAAGATCAGGAACGGCGCGTTGCCTCCCAGCTCCATCGATACCCGCAGCAGTTGATGCGCCGACTGCGCGACCAGCTTGCGCCCGACCTCGGTCGAGCCGGTGAAACTCAGCTTGCGAGTGCGGAAGTCCTCGATGATCGGCTTCGAGACTTCGCCCGAGCTCGAGCTCGTGATCAGGTTCAGGACGCCGTCCGGCAAGCCGGCCTCCATCAGGATCTGGGCAAGCGCCAGTGCGCTGAGCGGCGTCTGGCTCGCCGGCTTCAGGATCATCGTGCAGCCGGCCGCGACAGCCGGACCGATCTTTCTCGTCCCCATCGCGGCGGGGAAGTTCCAGGGCGTGATCAGGTAGGCAGGTCCGACCGCCTGCTTCATGACGAGGATGCGCCCCTTGCCGGTGGTGTTGACCATGTAGCGGCCGTGAATGCGAACGGCCTCCTCTGACATCCAGCGGAAGAATTCCGCCCCATAGGCGATCTCCGCCTTGGACTCGGCGACCGGCTTGCCCATCTCGAGCGTCATCAGCAGCGCGAGATCATCCGCGCGCTCGGTCATCAGCTCGAAGGCCCGGCGCAGGATCTCCCCTCGCTCCCGCGGCGGATGATCGCGCCACTGGGCCTGCGCATCGGCCGCGGCGGCGAGCGCAGCCATCGCGTCGTCAGGGGTGGCGTCGGCGACCTCTGCGATGGTCTTCCCGGTGGCGGGGTCCTCGACCGCGACGGTGCCGCCACCGGAGCCGTCCACCCACTTGCCCCCGATCAGGAGCTGCTTCGGGACGGCCTCGACGACCTCCTGCTCGCGTGCTCTCGTGTCAACGGCCATTAGCGGCGCAGCCGCCCCTGCCCAGGGTTAAAGTGCGGCGAGCGGCTTCCGATCCGATATTAGAGGAGGCCTCCGGAGGTGGAGCGCGACTTTCCCGGGTGCTGAGGAGTTTGGGGAAGCGGGAAGCGTCCATGCGTCTGGCTGCATGAGAAGACTGACGATCGTCACCGCGTGCATTTGCGCGCTCACCGCCTGTCTCCCGGCAGGAGCGGACGGCGCCACGCGCTGGACCCTCAAGGGCGCAGGCTGGGGTCATGGCATCGGTATGAGCCAGTTCGGCGCCTACGGATATGCGCGCCACGGCCACAGCTACCGCGACATCCTCACTCACTACTACACCGGGACACGCATCGAGCGGCGCACGCCGACACTCGTGCGAGTGCTGCTGCAAGCGAACCGCTCGTCGGTGGTTTTCACCGGGGCCAACCGCGCCGGTGAGCGCCCATTGAAGGAGAGGTCGGTCTACCGCGCGACACGCAGCGGGCCGAACGTGGTCCTGCGCAGCGCGAGCGGCCGCAGGCTCGAGACGTTCGCCGACGTCATCCCCGTCACGGGCGAGGAGACCGTGCGGTTGCTCGGCAAAGCGGGCAACGGGGTCACGAACGGCTATTACCGCGGCGAGCTCGACATCAGGACTGCGGCGGGTTCCGGGCTGAACGCGATCAACACGCTCGGGATCGAGAACTACGTGCAGGGAGTCGTGCCGGCCGAGAGTCCCCGATCTGGCCCCTGCAGGCGCTCGCCGCACAGGCGGTCGCCGCGCGCACGTATGCGCTCGCGACGAGCGTCAACGGCAAGGGTTTCGATCAGTACCCCGACACCCGCAGCCAGGTCTACCGCGGCTACAACGGGGAGACCGCCTCTACCAACAACGCCGTCGCCGCTACGAGAGGCGAGGTCGTCACCTACAACGGCAGCATCGTCGTCACGTTCTTTTTCTCGACCTCCGGCGGCTTCACAGAGAACGTCGAGAACGTGTTCGCCGGCAGCGACCCGCGGCCCTGGCTCAAGGGCGTCGAGGATCCATATGACACCGCTTCGCCCTACCACCGCTGGGGCCCTTACACGCTGTCGTCGCGGACCCTGCGCGCGAGGCTGGGCAGCTACCTGAAGGGCAGCTTCCGGGGCATCAAGGTGATCAAGCGCGGCGTCTCCCCACGGGTCGTGCGCGCGCAGGTGAAGGGATCGCGCGGCACGGTCACCGTCACGGGTCCCCAGCTGCGCGGTCGCCTCGGGTTGCGCGACAGCTGGTTCTACCTGCGCCGCGTTCGCACCAACACAGCGGGAGCGAAAGCCCGCACCGAGGCAGGCACGCGCTCGCTGACGCAGATCAGCGGCGAGGTCGAGGACGTGAAGGCGCGCTTCGTCAAGCTGCAGCGCAAGGACAGCGGCCGCTGGGTGCACGTGGCGGACGTGCCGCTGTTCGGCGCCGGCGACGTGCGCAACTACAGCTACCACGTCGGCCGTGCCGGGATGTACCGCGTGCGCGCGGGTTGGGCTCCGGGGCCGGCAGTAGCGGCGAAGTAGTTCCCGCTGGCCCCCTTCGATGCCCGTCCCTCGAAACTCGCCGCCTACGTGAACCGGATCGTCAACACGTCCCCATCCGCGACCACATAGTCCCGCCCCTCCGTCCGCAGCTTCCCCAGCTCACGCGCCCGCGCGAACGACCCCGCCTCGACCAGCTCGTCCCAGCCGATCACCTCCGCGCGCACAAAACCCTCTGCCATGTCGGTATGCACCTTGCCTGCTGCCTCGACGGCGGTGCCGCCCCGCGAAAGCGCCCTCGCTCGCACCTCGGTCTCTCCGACCGCCGTGAAGAACGTGATCAGGCCGAGCAGCTCGTAGGCGCGGCGCACGATCGTCTCGAGCGCGCCCTCTTCCAGGCCGAGCTCCTGGCGCATCGCGTGCGCCTCGCCCGGATCGAGCTCGCGCAGCTCTGCCTCGTCGAGAGCGCAAACGGCGACTGGGTCGCGGGTCGCAAGCGCGTCCGGCACCGCCTCTCCCTCCCCAACGTTCGCGACGACGAGCACCGGCTTGGAGGTCAGCAGGTCTGCCTCCGGCGGGGCGCTGCGCCCTGCGGCGAGCTCGTCGCGCACCCGCTGCCAGAGCTCCTCCTCCGCCCGCGCTTCCCGCACGCCGCCCCCCGCCCTGCGGCTCGCGTCGGCCAACCGCTTCTCGGCCGTCTCGAGGTCGGCCAGCAGCAGCTCGGTCTGAACCGTCTCCAGGTCGGCGAGCGGATCGATCTCACCGTGCGGATGGGCGACGCTCGCGTGCTCGAACGCGCGCACCACGTGCAGGATCGCGTCGACCTCGCGGATGTTCCCGAGAAAGCGGTTGCCGAGGCCCTCTCCCTGGTGGGCGCCGCGCACGAGCCCCGCGACGTCCACGAACTCGACGTGCTCGGGCACGCGCCGCTCGATCCCGAGCGTGTCTGCGATCCGGTCGAGGCGCTCGTCGGGCACGGGCACGACAGCGACGTTCGGCTCGACGGTGGTGAAGGGATATTCGGCGGCCTGTGCACCGGCGCGGGTGAGCGCGTTGAACAGCGTCGACTTGCCGGCGTTTGGGAGCCCGACTATCCCGACCTTCACGCGCGCGTGAACCGAGCGTAGTAACCGGCCCAGGGGCCGACCTGGCGCTCGAATGCGAAGCCGGCCGCTTCGGCGCGCTCACGCAGCTTTCGCGGCGTCACGAAGTGCGGGTCGCCGAGCGCGAGCTCTCCGACGACCAGCCGGCCGCCCGGCTTCAGCACGCGCCGCAGCTCGCGCAGCGCGCTGTCGGGGTCCGGGATCTCGCCGAGCACCGTGACGAGGAAGGCGGCGTCGAAGCCGGCGTCCGGGTACGGGAGCGCGGCCGCGTCGCCCTGCGTCGGCTCGACGTTGGTCAGGCCGCGACGTCCCGCCTCGCGCATCAGGTGATCGAGCATCTCCTGCTGCAGGTCGAAGATCGCGAGCGTGCCCCCCGTCAGCTGCTCCGCCACCGGGAACGAGTAGAAGCCGGTGCCCGGCCCGAGCTCGAGGATGCGCTCGCCGGCGACCGGCGCCAGCACCTCCAGCAGTCGCTCGCGCGTGATCAGCGGGCGCCGGCCGAGCAGCCAGCGCTGGGCGTAAGGACAGGCGGAAGGATGCGTCCGCGCCCACCACGCGCCGGTGACCGTCGCCACCCCTGCCAGCATCAGCGCGGTCCGCGCCCTCATGCGCTCTACGCCGAGCCGGAGAAGCCGATCCGGTGCTCTGAGCCCTCGCGCTTCACGAACACGATCTGGCGCGTGTCGAGAGCGACGGGGCCATCGACGGTGTCCAGCTCCTGCCACGCGCCACCGTCCTGGACCGCTATCAGCAGTTTGTCATAAGCGCCCTCGGGAATACGCACGACGATCGACTGGCCGCCGGAGAAGCCGATCTCGACTCGCTTGGTCTCGTCCCGTTCCGCCATGTCAGTGCTCCGCCGGTTGTACGAGCTCCGTCAGCGTTCCTCCTGTTGACGACGGGTGAAGGAATGCCACCTTACTGCCGCGGATCCCGCGCCGGGGTTTCTCGTCGATCAGGCGTAGCCCGTGCTGCCTGCACTGCTCGAGCGCCTGCTCGACGTCAGCGCACCGGTAGGCCGTGTGGTGAAGGCCCGGGCCGCGCTTGGCGATGAAGCGACCGACCGCCGTGTCATCGGCGAGCGGCTTGAGCAGCTCGACGTGGGAGTCGCCGGCGCCCAGCAGAACCGCCTCCACTCCCTGCTCCTCCACGGTTTCGCGGTGCTGAAGCGGCATCGCGAGTTGCTGCTCGTAAAGCTCGATCGCCGCGTCGAGGTCGTCGACCGCGACGCCGATGTGGTCAACGGCGATGAGGAAGGTTCCGCCCGCCATGCGGCGGGAGTGTAAATGGCGAGGACTAAGCCGGTGGTACGGGGCGCAGGCCGGAGCGGCGCTCGAAGCGATGGCTCGGCTGGGCCTCTACCTCGGGCGGCGCCTGCGAGCGCGGCTCGTCGGAGGGCGGCGGGACGCTCTCGAGCTGGGTGGGCTCGGAGACCTCTTCGCCCTGCACGTCCTCCTGCTCAGTCTCCCTCGCGACGTTTCGAGCCTGCCTGGGGGCGGCGCGGTCGGTGAGGATCGCCTCGACGTCCTGGCGGTCGAGCACCTCGTTGGCCAGTAGCGACTCCGCAAGTGCGTCGAGCAGGTCGCGGTTGTCGAGGATCAGGCATCGTGCCGCCCACTGCGCCTCGTCGATCAGGGCCTGCTGCTCGCGGTCGCGCTTGCTGAGCGTCTCCTCGGACAGCGTGGCGGTGCCAGAGCCGTTGCCTCCCACGATCATCTGGCTGCCCATGCCGTACTCCTCGATCATCGCGCGGCTCAGCTCCGTGGCGCGGCGCAGGTCGTCGTAGGCACCGGTCGTGACGCGCTCAAAGACGATGTCCTCGGCGATGCGGCCGGCGAACAGCACCTTGAGGTGGTCGATCAGCTCCTCGCGGGACTTCAGGTAGCGGTCCTCCTCGGGCAAGTTCATCACGAAGCCGAGAGCCTGGCCACGCGGGACGATCGAGATCTTGTGAACGCGGTCGATGGAAGGCAGGAGCTCCCTGACGAGCGCGTGGCCCGCCTCGTGATAGGCGATCACCTTCTTCTCGTCGGGGGTGATCACGCGCTTGGTCTGCAGGCCCGCGACGATGCGCTCGAGGGCGAACTCGAAGTCGGCCATCGTGATGAACTCGCGCTGATGGCGGCCGGCCACGATCGCGGCCTCGTTGCAGAGGTTGGCCAGATCCGCGCCGGTGAGGCCCGACGTCTGGCGGGCGATCGTGCCGAGGTCGACCTCGCCCAGTGGCTTGCCGATCGTGTGGACGGCGAGAATCTTCTCGCGTCCCTCGAGGTCGGGCGGCGACACCAGCACCTGGCGGTCGAAGCGGCCAGGACGAAGCAGGGCGGCGTCGAGCGCGTCCACGCGGTTCGAAGCCGCGATCACCACCAGGGCGCCGTTGTCCTCGAAGCCGTCCATCTCGACCAGGAGCTGGTTCAGGGTCTGATCCTTCTCCTTCGAGATGTCCATCCCGCGCTTGCCGCCGACGGCGTCGAGCTCGTCGATGAAGATGATCGCGGGGGCATTCTTCTTGGCGATTGTGAACAGACGACGGATGCGGGCCGCACCGAGCCCGGCGAACATCTCGACGAACGAGCTGGCGGACTGGCTGAAGAACTGGGCGCCCGACTCGTGCGCGACCGCCTTGGCGAGCAGCGTCTTGCCGGTCCCCGGCGGGCCGTGCAGCAGGATCCCCTTCGGCACCTTGGCGCCGAGCCGCTTGAAGCGCTTGGGCTCGCGCAGGAACTCGACGACCTCACGCAGCTCGTTCTTGGCCTCGTCGCAACCGGCAACGTCATCCCAGCCGATGGCGCTCGAGGCCGACGGCTTGAGCTGCTGAGGCTTCGTCCTCGGCATGACCTTGAGGGTCTTCCACACGAGGTAGACGAGCGCGCCCATGAACAGGATGGGAAGCCACGTCAGCGCATAGTTCTGTAGCTGGTCGAAGAGACTCATGGCGGGTGAGAAAGCCCTCCGCGGCACCCGTGGGTGCAGTTCGCAGAGGGACTGTCGCGAGACTAGACCCGCTCTTTGCGCCGGCACAAGTCTTTCTCGCGCCGGAGGACCGAACTGGACGTATGTCTGGTTACGGAACCGGCTGCATGCGCTCGTTGGGCGCGTACTCCCGGCCGACCTTCGCAATCGGCTTGCCCTCGACCATCACCACGTCGGCCGTAAAGTCGTTCTCTCCACGGATGAGGCTGGAGCCGACGCCGTAGGCGTCCACCGGCACCTCCGCCTGCTCGAACTCGCGAATCCGCTCGGCGTTGAACCCCCCTGAGACGACGATCCGGACGCCTTTGTGGCCGGCTTCGTCGAGCGCGGTGCGCACCAGCCCGACCAGCTCGGGGTTCACTCCGCGCGGGTCGAAGCGACCCATGTGGCTCCACAGGGCGCGGTCCACCAGGGTGTGTGCGGTGTCGAGCCGCACGCCCCAGAGGCGATCGCCGAGCGCATCGGCAACCTCGAGCGAGGTGCGCACGGAGTCGTTCTCGAAGTCGACCAGCACGACGACGTTCACGTGGTCCGCGAACCGGTCCACGAAGGCGCGGGCGGCGGCGACGGTGTCCCCGCCGTAGGAGGCGATCAGTCCATGGGGCACGGTTCCGATGCCCTTGCCGCCCCACCAGGAGGCCTGCGCGTCGGTCGAGACGCCGATCGCGCCCGCCACGTGCGCGGCCCAGCCGTCGCCTGTCTGGACCATCCAGTGGTCGTGGCGGGCGGGGAAGTAGAGAATCGACTTGCCGCCCGCGGCCTCGACCACCTCGCGCACGTTGCGCATGATCAGGGTGCGGCGGGCGAGCGTGCCGAGGAAGACGGTCTCGAGGTGGCAGAACAGCGAGTAGTCGCCCTCGATGTGCATCACCGTCTCGTGCGGTGCGATCTCGTCCCCCTCGTTCAGGGCGCGTACGGTGAGGTCGGGCCAGCCCGGCCGCCACTGACCGTCTTGTCCGTAGGTGCCGGCGCACAGCTTCAGCACCGCGATCGCCTCGTCGATCCCGCCGAGCACCGAATGCTGCTTCTGGAACACCTGCATCACTACCCGCGGGCTGCGGCCTTCGGCCTCGAGCAGCTCCTTTGTGTAGTTGAAGTAGGCGTCCGTGTAGTAACCGTCACGAAGCTTCTCCACGGGCAACCGGAAGACGCCGGGGTCGAGCCTCTCGCGCGGTGGAGAAAGCTGCTTGGCGAGCGCCATGAAAAGGATTCTAGGTGGGCGCGGCGCCGGCCACAGGGCCGTTCGGTCCGGGTTTCCTTGCGAATCCGCGTCGTTTAAAGAGCGGATTTGTGGTGGTACCCTGAACCAGTCGTGACATCTGCTGGTCGAGACGAAGCCCGTGCGATGACCCGCCGCCTGAAGGCGGAGCTGGAAGCGGGCGGGCGCTCACGGGAGGCGGCGGCGCTGGCGATGCTGCTCGGTGACTCCGACGAGGTGTTCCTTCGGCTGCGAAAGCGCTACTACACCCCCTCCGAGATCGCGGAGCGGGTTGGCGTCAGCCGCCAGACAGTGATCAAGTGGATCGAGCGGGGCGAGCTCGAGGCCGAGCTCACCCCCGGTGGCCATCACCGCATTCCGGCCACGGTCTTCCAGACGGGCCGCCGCTCCGACCGCGCCGACCTCAAGCTGATCCCCGCACGGCGCTAGCCAGCGCCTCGACGTCGCGCAGGTCCGCGAGCAGATGATCGGGGGCGGCGGCATCGAGCTCGTCCAGGTCCGAGAAACCGGAGGCCACCGCCACCACGCGCGCGCCCGCCTCACGCGCCGCGGCCACGTCGAGCGGGGTATCTCCGATCAGCACGGTCTGCTCGGGGTTGAAGCCCACTCCGTACTTCTCTCGAGCGCGCCGGCGAGCCACCGCGACCAGCTCCGAGCGCACACGGTGGTCCGAGCCGTAGCCGCCGATCTCCAGGTCGAGGTGATCGAGCAGACCGACCGCGCCGAGTTTGATCGCCGCGTTCGACTCGATGTTCCCGGTCAGCAGCGACTGCAGGACGCCGGGCTCGGCAGCGAGCCGGGCGATCGCCTCTTGCGCGCCGTCGTGTGGCCTGCCGTGGGCGGCGATCAGCTCGGCCTTAGCGGCCAGCGCGTGGCCGAGCGCCTCGGTGAAGCCGCCGAGATGACGTTCGCCCTCCGCGACGCCGTTCTGCTCGAGGATCTCCAGCGCGATCTCCTCGTCCGTACGGCCCGCCATCGCGACGCGGCCCTGCGGTCGGCGCCCGAACAGCGATTCGAAGGCGTCGTAGAAAGCCTCTCTGCCGACGCCGGCGGAGTCGACAAGCGTGCCGTCGATGTCCCAGAGAACGAGGCGGTTCAGGCGATGCCGCTCTCGGCGCGAAGGATCTCCGCCATCGCGACGCGGCCGACGTCGAGCTGTTCGGTGGTCGGCTCGCGAGTCGCAAACCGGCGTTGCATCTCGATGCCCGGCACCCTGAGCGCGTGTGCGAGGGACGTGTCGCGGTGGCGCTCCGACCAGGCGAGCACCTCGACAGCGACGGCGGCGCTGCCGACAGTGACCGCGGCGCTGACGAGTGGACCGCGTGCGCGCAGCAGCGCGCGCGCAAGGGCATTGCCGAGCAGCGTCGTGACGAGCATCGGCGCGATCAGGATCGACCCGCAGCGCTCGTGCTCCTTGGCGGCGTCCGCGGCATCGGTCCCCTGTTCGTACGCCGCGATGGACTTGTGCTCGACGCCGTGATAGGCGGCTAGGTCCGAGTCCTTCAGCGCAAGCGCGGTCGGAGCGATGCTGAGCAGCGCAACCGCTCCCTCTCGCGCGAGCGTCTGCGGACCGGCGCGCCTGATGCCGGCCGCCACCGCGTTTGACGCCAGCATCGCGAGCGCGACCCGGGAATCCTCGAAGGGAAGCTGGACCTCGGGCACCCTGCGCTTGACGAGGGGCACGAGGGCGAAGGCCTCTCCAAGCCGCGCCACCCCGCGCAGCCAGGGAAGGTCCGCGAACCGGGAACGGATACGCGGCTTCGGCCCCGATGCGACCTCGATGCCACCGTCGCGCCTGCGTACGGCCACGGCCCAGTGAGTCGGGCCGTGCACGAGCAGGCCGTTGCGCAGCGCCATCCCGCCCAGTCGCAGCTTCGCCGGCTCGGCGCCATTCGGGCTAACGGGCGGGATCTCGAGCAGCGACGTCACGATCCCCATGCTACGTCAGTGCCTGCACCACCATCGCGGCAGCGGCGACGAACAGGATCCAGGCGACCGCGCGCACGAGCTGGATCTCGGACAGGCGTCCCGTGAGCCTGGCGCCGAGCGCCGCACCGGGGATCGAGGCCGCGGCGCCGATCGCCAGCAGGTCCCAGTCGGGGGCGTCCGACGGCAGATGGCCGAGCACGCCGGCGACGCCGACGCAGAAGCCAACCGTGACGTTGGTCCCGACGGCGCGAGCGGGCGTCTCCCCGACGATTCGGATCAGCGCCGGCATCCGCAATGTGCCGAGGATGAGCCCGACGAACCCGCCCAGGAGTCCGATCGCGAACCCCGTAGCCACGGCCGACGTGTAGTCCAGGGCATGTGACTCGGTGGCGGCGCGATCCGGTGGCCGCCAGCGGAGCAGGTCGAACCCGCTGTACAAGAGCACGGCCGCAATGGCCAGTAGGAGCACGTCCCCGGGCACGAGCCCCGACACGTAGCCGCCGATCAACGCTCCCACGATCGAGGGCGGGGCCATCCACGCGAACAGTCGCCAGTTGACGCGCCCGGCGCGGATGTGCGCGACGGAGGCGGTGGCCGCCGCCACTCCGCTGATGCCGATGTTCGCCCCCGCTCCCGCGCCAGGCGATGACGCGACGAGCAGCACCGCCGGTAGCCTGATGTTGCCGAGCACGAGCCCGACCAGGCCGCCGCCGAGCGCGACCAGGAAGCACCAGACTGCGAGGGCTGCGTATTCCATTGCGTGGAGGCCGCCCCGTGCGTGCGCGCGGCGGGCCGGACCTTACCCTTGATCGTCTCCGCCTGAACTGGTCTACTGGTCGCGGAGAGGGAGGGATATGTCCGTCAGAGTCGCGTTAGCGGCCGTGATCGCAGCTTTGCTCGCAATGGGGGTCGGGCCCACAGCGCAGGCAGCGTTACCGGGCTCGAACGGCAAGATCGCGTTCGTGAGCGACCGCGATCCGAATGGCATCTTCCTGCTGAGCAACGGGAACGAGACTGTGTTGGACATGTCGGCTAGCGGCTACTTTGGGTCTACACATGAGCCGGCGTGGTCCCCCGACGGGGGAAAGATCGCGGCCTGGAGGGGAACCGTTCTCACGATCAACGAAGACGGCACTGGGCTAAACGAGGCGCCTGAGGTTGGACTTGAAAGAAACTTCAACCCGACCTGGTCGCCCGACGGAAGCGAGATCGCTCATGCCGCGGACGGGGAGGATTGCGTCTTTCCCGAAGGCTGTGCCTACTTCTGCTGCAACATCAGGATCAGGACCGCTGACTTCACTTCGCACCGCCTGCTGCCGCACCGCATGGGGCCCGACCCCATGTGGTCCCCGGATGGAACGCGGATCGCGACAGAGGACGAAGACGGCCGGTACAGCCCATTCAACATTGTGACGGCATCCCTCGACGGGCAGGCGATCGTCGACACCGGGTTCCACGGCGAGGACCCAGACTGGTCCCCCGACGCAAAGCAACTCGCCTACACGAGGCAGGTCGGCGCCAAGGACGAGATCTTCGTGGGGAACCTCGCCACCGGCATCGAGACTCGGTTAACGACCAACAGCGTTGACGACAGACACCCTGCCTGGTCTCCCGACGGGCGCAAGATCGTGTTCGACAGCGACGAGGGCGGGGACCGGGAGATCTTCGTGATGAACGTTGATGGCTCGGGTCGTCAGCAGCTCACCGACAACGCGGCGGATGACCACGATCCGTCCTGGCAGCCGCTCGGCGCGTTCGCCAACTATCCGCGGCCGGCGAGCGCGACGCCGACGCGCTTTCCGCTCGTGCCGGCGTTTGCGCGCTGCACCACGCCTGACTCCGTGCACGTTGCGCCGCTCTCTCTACCCGCGTGCTCCTCAACGTCTCAGGTGTCGGATCTGCTCACGACTTCGACTGGGCGGGGCAGCGGCCACGTCCTGCTGCGCGCGGCGCTCGGCAATCCCTCCACTCCGGAGGACGAGGCGGACATCCTCATGCGCGCGCAGGCGACCGACGTCGTCTGCCGTGGGGCCGGGCCGGGCTGCGCCTCAGCCGGCGCCGACTACACGGGTCAGCTGCTGTTCGCGCTCGAGGGAACGAGGATCACGGACAAATCGAGCGGCTTCGGCGAGGTCTCGGCCACCGCCGCGGACTTCACTTTCTCGGCTCCCGTCAGCTGCACGCCAACTGGCGGCGCCACCGGCTCGAACTGCCTTCTCAACACGACCGCCGACGCGCTGGTGCCGGGGGCCATGACAGAAGAAAAGCGAACGGTGCTGAGAGTCGAAAACGCCCACCTCCTCGACGCCGGCGCCGACGGCGCGACCGAAGGCTCTTCGTGCCCGCCGACGTGCGGGACCGGCGACGAGAAGGTCTTCCTCGAGCAGGGAGTATTTACGCCGTAGCGGTCGGCGCTCGGCGAAGTGCGGCCGCGGCTAACGCGGCTGCGGGACGATTCGGATGTACGGTCGGGGTGACTCCCAGCCCTCGGGATATGTCTTCTTCGCGTCCTCGTCCGAGACGGAGCCGGCGATGATGACGTCGTCGCCCTGCTGCCACTGCGCGGGCGTCGCGACCTTGTGCTTGGCCGTCAGCTGAAGCGAGTCGATCACCCTCAGCAC
Source organism: uncultured Solirubrobacterales bacterium (assembly GCA_963716195.1). Taxonomy (GTDB): domain Bacteria; phylum Actinomycetota; class Thermoleophilia; order Solirubrobacterales; family JBBDJG01; genus JBBQNR01. The sequence goes on along the minus strand of OY970293.1, from coordinate 3,112,345 downwards.
CTCGTCGAAGTTGCGGCCGGTCGTCATCGGATAGACCAGGATCAGCTTGACCTTCTTGTCGGGGCCGATCACGAACACGTTGCGCACGGTCTGGTTGTCGGCCGGCGTGCGCTCGGTCGGGTCGCCCGAGACGCCGCCCGGCAGCATCCCGTAGAGCTTCGAGACATTGAAGTCCGCGTCGCCGATGATCGGGTAGTTCGGAGCGGTGCCCTGGGTCTCCGCGATGTCCTGGGCCCACTTCTCGTGGTTGTCAATGGGGTCCACCGACAGCCCGATGATCTTCACTCCGCGCTTGTCGAACTCCGGCTTGATGCTCGCCATGTAGCCGAGCTCGGTGGTGCAGACCGGGGTGAAGTCCCTGGGGTGCGAGAAGAGCACGGCCCAGGAGTCGCCGATCCAGTCGTGGAAGCTGATCGGGCCCTCTGTCGTCTGAACCTCGAAGTCCGGGGCGGTGTCTCCAATCTGGAGAGCCATTTATTCCTCCTGGTATCGCAGTTAAGTACGGCTACTCCCAATCCTAGAGGCCGAAGGTCGGCCGAAGGTGGGCGATACTCACAGGGCGTGGAGAGGCTGTTCGACACCGGAGAGGGTCAGGCGAAACGGCGAACGGCCGTACCGCCGGAGGACGAGCCGCTCGCCGCGCGCATGCGGCCGGCGCGGCTCGACGACTTCGTCGGTCAGGAGCACCTGCTCGCGCCGGGATCGGCGCTGCGCACCGCGATCGAGGAGGGACAGCTCCACTCGATGATCCTGTACGGGCCGCCCGGGACCGGCAAGACCACGCTGGCCCGGATCGCGGCGAACCACGCCGGGGCGGCCTTCGAGGAGGAGAGCGCGGTCAACGCGGGACGGGCGGAGGTGCGAGCCGTGATCGAGCGCGCACAGGAGCGCCGGCGCGCGAACGGGGCCGGGACGATCTTCTTCCTCGACGAGATCCATCGCTTCAACAAGGCACAGCAGGACGCCCTCCTGCCGGCGGTCGAGGAGGGCCTGCTCGTCCTGATCGGAGCCACCACCGAGAACCCCTACTTCGAGGTCAACTCGGCGCTGCTGTCGCGGGCCCGCATCTACGAGCTGTTGTCACTGACCCACGAGCAGGTCGCACAGCTCCTGCGCCGCGCACTCGAGGACCCGGAGCGCGGGATCGCGAACCCACCCCCGGTCCGCGACGACGCGATCGAGTTCCTGGCCGCGCGCTCGGGCGGCGACGCCCGCGCCGCCTACAACGCGCTCGAGCTCGCCTGCGAGACCGCGCAACGACTCGACGGCGAGGTAACGCTCGAGCTCGCCGAGGACGCGATGCAGACGAAGGCGGTCCTTTACGACAAGGGCGGCGACAAGCACTACGACTACATCTCCGCCTGGATCAAGGCGACGCGTGGCTCGGACGTGGACGCTTCGCTCTACTACCTCGCCGTGATGCTCGAGGGAGGAGAGGACCCGCGCTTCATCGCGCGCCGGATGATCGTGCTCGCTTCCGAGGACATCGGCAACGCAGACCCGCAGGCGCTGCAGGTGGCGGTGGCCGCGGCCCACGCGGTAGAGCACGTCGGCATGCCCGAATGTGCGCTCAATCTCGGTCACGCCTCGGTCTACCTAGCCCTCGCACCGAAGTCGAACGCGAGCTACAAGGCGATCGCGCGCGCTCGCGCCGACGTGCGTGAGCACGGCGCGGAACCGCCGCCGGCGCACCTCCAGGACGCGCACTATCCCGGTGCCCACAAGCTCGGTCGCGGCGTCGGCTACGAGTACCCGCACGAGCTGCCGGACGGAGTCTCCGGTCAGGAGCTGATGCCTGAGGGGCTCGAGGACCGCCGCTACTACGAGCCAACCGACCACGGGTTCGAGAAATCCCTGCAGGAGCGGCTCGAACGCCTGCGGAAACTGCGCGAGAAAAACTCCTAGCCAGTACCCTCAGATTTCGGCAGCCGGGCCGCAATTGCCCGCTGCGCGCAGGGAACGTTGGATTTTGAGCTTGTCTGACAGGGGTTGATGGACTTGCTGCTCGAGTGCAGGGAGGCAGCTATTCGCGGGCGCGCTTGGCGCCTTGCGCTGGCGACGGCGTTGCTGGCTGCCGTCGCGCTTGCCCTCCCGTCGATCGCTTTTGGGGCCGGCAGGGTGACAGTCGATGGCGATGGCGTCCTGATCTACACCGGCGGAAGCGATGCCAACGTCCTCAGCGTCTCCTTCGAGGGCGGCAACTATGTCCTGACGGAGAACGGGATCACATCGGACAGCAGCTGCTTCAATGGCCCCGCCGCCAACCAGGTCACCTGCACTGCGAATGGGGGAAGGCCCCTAATCGACGCAGGCGCCGGCAGCGACACGGTGACGCTGGAGTCTTCGGTCACTTCGGGTGCAGTGCTAACGGGTGGACCAGGTGACGACGCCCTCACGGGCGGACCGGGCCCGGACACCGCTTCCTACGCGACGAGCACCGCGGGCGTGACGGTCAGCCTCGCCCGTACGGATGCGCAGGACACCGGCGCGGGCGTGGACACGCTTTCGAACATCGAGAACCTCGACGGCAGCCGGCTGGCCGACGTCCTGTCCGGAAGTTCTGGCGCCAATGCGATCAACGGCTTCGCCGGCGACGACCAGATCGACACCGCGGACGGCCTCGCGAACGATGCGATCAACTGTGGACCAGGTGCCGCCGATCGATTTACGGTTGACGCGGGCGACACCGTCAGCGCATGCGAGGACGACGGCGTCCCGCCAGACACGGCGATCACGTCGACGCCACCTGATCTGTCGGGATCTGGAACCGCGACCTTCGCGTTCTCGTCTTCGGATGGCTCGCCGACGTTCGAGTGCAGCATCGACGGCGGGGCGACCTGGGAGGGGTGCGGGTCGCCGAAGTCCTACAACCTGTCCGCCGGCACCTACACCTTCTCGGTGCGCGCGATCGATGCGTTCGGCCACGCCGACACATCGCCCGCCACATATCAATGGACAGTCGATCTCGGCGCACCGAACATCAACATCGACTCGGCGCCGAGCGGCACGATCACCACGGACTCCGCGACCTTCGCGTTCTCCTCACCGGACTCCGACCTCAAGCGGTTCGACTGCAGGATCGACGGCAGCGATTGGGTCGAGTGCACCTCTCCCGTCACGCTCAGCTTCCTGCCGAACGGTCCGCACACCTTCAGCGTCCGCGCGGTCGACAAGGCCGGCAACGTCGGCGCCCTGACGCTGTCGTTCACCGTCGCCGTACCGAGGTCAGGCGTCCTCTCGAGGCCGGCGAACTCGCTGGTGCTGATCGCCGGCAACACAGTGAAGGTGACCAAGCGGGGATACGCCTACATCGCGCTCAACTGCTCCGGGACGCGGGACTGTGCGGGGAGGGTGCTGCTGGACACGTCGAAGAAGGTGCGAGCCGGACGCAGGAAGCGGATCGTGCGCCTGGGGCGGGCGAAGTTCCAGATCAAGGCCACCCGTACGCGTAGGGTCAGAATCCACATCCCGCGCAGCAAGATGCGCCTGCTGCGCAAGCTGCGCAAGGTCAACACCGACATCATCGTGCGGGATCGCGACGGCGCGGGCCGTGCCCGAGTCAGCTCGCGCACGATCGTCCTGAAGGCTCCGCCGCGCCGTTAAGACCAGGCGCCACCGAGCACCGCCAGGACGCGGATAGAATCGCTCCTCAAGTGATCCTGAGAGGAGTGGTGCCGGAATGGCCGTGACGACGAGCGAGATCAAGCCACCCGAGGCGGCGTCCGCGCCGGGGGGCTCGAGTCCTTCAACCCCGCGACCGGGGAGCGGCTCGGCGCCGTTGCGACGGTGACGCCCGAGCAGGTGCAGGCTGTCGTCGACGACGTCGCCGAGGTGCAGCCGTTCTGGGCGCAGCTCTCGCTTGCCGAGCGCGCTCGCTACATGCGGCGCGCCGGGAAGGTGCTCGTCGACCACTCGGACGAGATCGCCGAGCTCCTCACTCGTGAGCAGGGCAAGCCGCGTATCGAGTCCTACACGATGGAGGTCCTGCCGACGATCGACCTCCTGCATTGGTGCGCCGACAACGGCCCGTCGATCCTCGCGGACGAGCCGATCAAGTACCCGCAGCTGATGCTCAAGCAGAAGAAGAGCCACTTCACCTACGAGCCGATCGGCGTCGTCGGCGTGATCGCACCCTGGAACTACCCGTGGTCGATCCCGTTTGGCGAAGTCGCGATCGCGCTAATGGCCGGGAACGGCGTGGTCTTGAAGCCCGCATCCCTGACACCACTGATCGGCCAGCGCATCCAGGAGGTGTTCGAGCGCGCCGGGTTGCCCGAGGGAATCGTGCGCACCGTGCATGGCGGCGGAGCCGTCGGGGGCGCACTGGTCGACTCCTCGGCAGGCAAGATCTTCTTCACCGGCTCCGTCGAGGTGGGACGCCGCGTTGGCGTGCAGTGCGCGCAGCAGCTGAAGGGCTCTGTCCTGGAGCTGGGCGGCAAGGATCCGCAGATCGTTTGCGCGGACGCGAATCTCTCCAACGCGATCTCCGGCGCCGTGTGGGGCGGCTTCGCCAACGCCGGACAGACGTGCTCCGGAATCGAGCGCACATACGTCCTGCGCCACGTGGCCGACCGCTTCGTCAACGGCGTCGTGAAAGAGGCGAGCGCGCTGAAGGTCGGCGATCCGCTCCAGTGGGACACCGCGATCGGCCCGATGGTCTCGCGCGAGCAGTTCGAGATCGTGAACGAACTGGTGGAGGACGCGGTCGCCGCGGGGGCGAAGCGGCTCTGCGGTGGACCCGTCGAGGTGGCGGGCCAGAGCGGTCACTTCATCGCGCCGACCGTGCTCACCGACGTCACCCACGACATGCGGATCATGCGCGAGGAGATCTTCGGACCGGTTCTCCCGATCATCACGGTCGACAGCGAGCAGGAGGCGGTCGCGCTCGCGAACGACTCCCGGTTCGGACTCGGTGCATCGGTGTGGACACTCGACCGCGACAAGGGAGAGAGGCTCGCCCGCCAGATCCAATCCGGCATGGTCTGGATCAACGACCACTCCTATACGCACGGTGCGTGCCAGTGCTCATGGGGCGGCGTGAAGGAGTCGGGCCTGGGGCGCTCGCACTCCAAGTTCGGCTTCTACGAGTGCACGAACATCAAGCTCGTTTCCTGGGAGCCCTCGCTCACGCGCGACGTGTGGTGGCATCCGTACGACGAGGTGCTCGGCAAGGCGATCCGCGCATCCGCGCGACTGCTCTACGGGCGCGACGGGCAGCGCGGAGAAGCGCTGCGCGAGGGCGGTCTCCCGCTGCTGCGGGTGACGGGGCGCACGCTGCGCGGGTTGCGCGGAGCGCTCAGGCGCTCGCGCTAAGAGCACCGCGCCATGGCGGACTCCCTCAGTCATCTCGACGCGGAGGGACGTGCGCGCATGGTGGACGTCGGCGCCAAGCCGGAGACCGAGCGCCGCGCCCGTGCGCGTGCGGTCGTGCGCATGTCGGCCGAGACCGCGACCGCCGTCGAGCAGGGAAACGCCCCCAAGGGCGACGTGCTCGCGACCGCAAGGCTGGCCGGAATCCAGGCAGCCAAGCGCACCGACGAGCTGATCCCGCTCGCGCACCCGCTGCCGCTTTCGTTCGTTGACGTCGAGGCGCGCGTGGTGGACGGTGCCGTCGTGCTCGAGGCGGAGGCGCGCACCGTCGCGCGCACAGGCGTGGAGATGGAGGCGATGACTGCGTGCGCCGTCGCCGCGCTGACGGTCTACGACATGGTGAAGGGAATCGAGCGCGGCGTGACGATCGAGGAGATCGCCCTGCTCGAGAAATCTGGGGGCAAAGTGGATTGGAGACGGCCGTGAGGCCGGCTCTCGACATTCTTAGTGTCCGCCGAAGGCGGCTCGATATCGAATGGAAGCGGCCGTGAGGGCGGCGACCGTCTCGATCTCGACCTCCAAGGCGGCCGGCGACGGCACGGACGAGGGCGGTCCGGCGCTCGCCGAGCTGGCGCGCTCGCTCGGAGCGGAAATCGACGGCAGCGACCTGATCCCCGACGACCGCGAGCTGATCGAGCAGCGGCTGCGGCACTGGGCTGATGAGCGCGGCTGCGATCTGGTGCTGACGAGCGGCGGCACGGGCTTCTCCCCCACTGACGTCACACCCGAAGCTACGCGCGCCGTGATCGAGCGTGACGCGCCCGGAATCGCCGAGGCGATGCGAGCCGCTTCTCGCGAGCACACCCCGCACTGGATGCTCTCGCGCGCCGTCGCCGGCATCAGGGGGCGGACTCTGATCGTGAACTTTCCCGGCAGCCCCAAGAGCATTCGCGAGACGGCGGCCGCGCTCGCGCCGGCGCTCCCGCATGCGCTCGCGCTGCTGGCGGATCGACCGACGAGCCACAGAATTGGCTGAAGCGCTGACCGAGCCCGAGCTCGGCCATTCTCCGGCGATCCCGACCAGAGCGCTCGAGATCGAGGATTTGGTGCGGCGCTACGGCGAGCGCGAGGCGCTCGCCGGCGTCAGCGTGACGCTGGCTGCGGGCGAGACGCTGGCCGTGTTCGGACCCAACGGCGCGGGCAAGACGACGTTCCTGCGCGTGCTCGCGACGCTGTTGCTCCCGCACGCCGGAACCGTGCGCGTGCTCGGACAGCAGCTACCCAGGGACGCGCCCGCGCTGCGACCGCAGATCGGTCTGCTCGGGCACGAGCCGCTTCTGTACCGGGAGCTGTCGACGCGCGAGAACCTTCGCTTCTACGCCCGCCTCTATGACGTTCCCGATCCGGAAACGAGGATCGCGGAGCTGCTGGATGCGGTCGGCATGACGCGCCGAGCCGACGAGTCGGTGCGCGAGCTGTCGCGCGGGATGGTCCAGCGCGTTGCCGTCTGCCGCGCGATCCTCCATCGGCCACAGCTGCTCCTGCTCGATGAGCCGCGCGCCAACCTCGATCCGGAAGCAGCCGCACTCGTGGAACCTCTGATCGGCCGCGGTCGCGGCCACACGCGCGTGCTGGTGACGCACGACGTGGAGGGCGGGCTGCGGGAGTCCAACCGCGTGCTCGGCCTGCAGAACGGTCAGGTCGCCCTCGACGCGGACGCCGGAGCCGTCGACCCCGCGCAACTCCGCGCCCTCTACGGCGCCGGCGAGGTGCTGCCATGAGAGCGGTCGAGGCGATCGTGCGCAAGGACCTGCTGCTCGAGCTGCGCACGAAAGAGTCGGTGCCTTCGATGGCGATCTTCGCGGTGACGACATTCGTGGTCTTTCACTTCGGCCTCGATCGGGACACACTCGAGGGCGAGCTGGCAGCCGGCGTGCTGTGGGTGACGTTGCTGTTCGCCGCCATCCTCGGGATCAACAGGCTGTTCGTCGCCGAGCGCGAGCAGAACGGGTTCGACGGCATCCTGCTCGCTCCGGTCGATCGCAATTCATTGCTGGTCGCGAAGGCGACCGCCCTGTTTCTCTATCTGGTCGCCCTGGAGCTGATCGCGGTACCCGCGTTCGCGATCTTCTTCATCGATTCGTCGTTCTGGGAGGCGGTGCCGCTGCTGGCTGTGGTGGTGCTGCTGGCCGACGTCGGGATCGCGGTCGTGGGGGCGCTGCTGGCCTCGATCGCGGTCAACACCCGGGCGCGGGACCTGCTGCTCCCGCTCCTCCTCTTGCCGCTCATGGTTCCGGTCGTGATCGCGGCAGCCGCGGGCACGGAGCCCCTCCTCTCCCAGCCCGTGGACACCACGAGCAGCGGCAAATGGCTTGCAGTGTTGGCTCTTTATGATGGTGTGTTCGGGCTGCTGGCCTACGCTCTGTTCGACTTCTTAATGGAGGATTAGGCCGGTGGTTCCCGCGGCAATTACGATCGTGATTCAGACGAGCGAGAACCTAGCCTGGCCAGGACGCAGGGTGAAGCCAATGTCGGAGCCATTGGCGAGCCCGAGGACGCCGCCAGGCGACGGTTCGCAGCCGTCTGAACGCGAGCGTAATTGGGGTGGGGACCACTAACCTCACTATGCAAGGCTTGCTCTTCGGCAGGGGCTTGAGGGCGCTTTCGATCGCCACCGTCGTGACGATCGCGACCACCCTTGCGCTTGTCTTCTTCTACGCGCCGCTGGACGCAGATCAGGGGTTCGTGCAGAAGATCTTCTACGTGCACGTCCCGCTGGCGATCTGCTCGCTGCTCGGGTTCGTGCTCGCAGGGGTGTACGCGATCCGGCACCTGCAGACGCGTGACCCGACGTTCGACCTGCGCTCGTACGTCGCGATCCACATGAGCATCATCTTCGGCGTCGCCGTGCTGGTGACCGGGTCGATCTGGGCGCGCGGCAGCTGGGGCAAGTGGTGGGTGTGGGACGAGCCCACGCTGGTCAGCTTCCTGATCGTGTTCCTGCTCTATGTCACGTACTACCCCCTTCGCTATTCGATCGAAGACCCGGATCGGCGCGCCCGCTATTCGTCGGTGTTCGCGATCACCGCGGGCGCATTCGTCCCGATCAACTTCATCGCCGTGCGGCTGTCCGAGAGTCTCGTTCACCCGCGTGTCCTGAGCGCGACCGGCGGCCACATGCCGGGGGAGATGAGGCTCACCTTCACGATCGCGCTGATCGGCGTGGCGCTGCTGTACGCGACCCTGTTCAAGCTGGAGCTGACGGCAAAGCACACGCGCAAGCAGCTCAAGACGCTGCGGCGGCTGCTCGAGAGCGAGCGCGAAACCTCACGCAGCACGCCGATCGCAACCGTGCCGGCCAAGCCGGAATAGACATGCCCGCGTTACCACTCGACGAAGCAGGCAAGTATGTGGCGGGCGCATATGGAGTGTTCGTGACGCTGCTGCTCGTCTACGTCGCGATCATGGCCGTGCGATTGCAGCGAATGGAGCGCGAGCTGTCGGAACTGGCACGGCTCGCACGCGAGCGGATGGACCGGAGCTCCTGATGGCAGTCAGGAACGGCGCGCTCGAGGCGCTCGACCGCATCCGCGCGTTGCTTTCGCGCTGGCGCGAGCGTGGCCGCCGCTGGGAAAGCCACTCCTACTATCCGGCGATCCTCGACCTGACCGGTCGCAGGGCACTCGTCGTCGGCGCCGGCAAGGTCGGCGAGGGCAAGATCCGCGGTCTGCTCGCGGCCGACGCGCAGGTACGCGTGGTCTCGCTCGACGCCACGGACCAAGTCCAACGCTGGGCCGACGCCGGAGAGATCGAGCTCCGGCTACGCGCGTACGAACAGGCGGACCTCGACGGCTGCTTCCTGGTGATCGCGGCCACACCCGACAACGACGTCAACGTGCGCGTGCACGAGCACGCAGAGGCGCGGCACATGCTCTGCAACGTCGTCGACGTGACGCACCTGTGCAACTTCATCCTGCCCTCGATCATGCGCCGCGGCGACCTTGCGATCGCGGTCTCCACGGCCGGCGCCAGCCCGGCGCTGGCGCGGCGGATCCGCCTGACGCTCGAGCGCAGCTACGGAGACGAGTACGAGGTCGCGCTGGATCTGCTCGGCTCTCTGCGGGAGGAGGCGAAGTCGCGCTACCCCGACCCGCACGATCGCAAGGTCCTGTTCGAGCGCATCGTCTATTCAGATCTCATGGACATGGTGCGAGCGGGCGACGTCGAACGGCTGGAGGAATGGGTCGAGCGCTGTCTCGCAGAAGGACCGGCGTACACGTCTCCGGAGGAGCACGACGCCATGGTCGCGGCGGCGAAGCTCGAGCTCGAGGGCGCGCGATGAGCGAGCTGCTGGCCCTCGGCATCTCGCACAAGACGGCCCCGGTCGAGCTGCGCGAACGCGTGTCGCTGCCCGAGGGACGGGCCGCCAGCGTGCTGCGCGAGCTGGTGTCGTCGGACCACACCCACGAAGCGGTGGCGATCTCCACTTGCAACCGCACCGAGCTCTACCTGGCCGCCTCCGACGACGTCGAGGCCGAGACGGCAGCGCTCGGGATCCTCGCCCGCCAGGCTGACATTCGGCCGACGGAGCTCGTTGCCCACCTTTATTCGCTGCGCAACCGCGACGCCGCGCGGCACCTGTTCCGCGTGACGGCGGGCCTCGACTCGATGGTCCTCGGCGAGACGGAGATCCAGGGCCAGGTGAAGCGCGCCTACGAGCTGGCGCTGGTCGAGAGCACGACGAGCGCGATCATGAACCGCCTCTTCCGCGAGGCGCTCACCTCGGGCAAGCGCATTCGCACCGAAACCGCTATCGGCTCCGGCCGCCTGTCAGTCAGCTCCGTCGCCGTCAAGCTCGCGTGGGAGACGCTTGGTGATCTGAGCGGTCGGCGAGTGATCATCGTCGGCGCGGGCGAGACCGGGGAGCTGACCGCCAAGGCGCTCGTGGAGGCCGGTGTCAGCTCGGTCTTCGTCGCCAACCGCCACTACGACCGCGCGATCGGCCTCGCGCAGCGCTTCGGCGGTGACGCGGTGCGCTTCGATGAGCTGCCGGGCGAGCTGGAGCACGCAGACATCGTCGTGTCGACCACCGGCTCGCCGCACACGATCATCGAACGCGACGACCTCGAGACCGTGATGCGCGCTCGCGACCATCGCAAGCTCCTGCTGATCGACATCGCGGTCCCGCGCGACATCGACCCGCGCGTGGCCGAGCTCGAGGGAGTCGTCCTGCGCGACATCGACGACCTCCAGCGGCTGGTCGAGCGCAACCTGTCCGGGCGCGAGGCGGAGGCCCGCCGCGCGGAGGCCTTGATCGAGCACGACCTCGAGCGCTTTACGCGCTGGCTCGAGACGCTCGAGGTGGTGCCCACGATTTCGGCGCTGCGCGCGCGCGCGGAGTTGATCGTCCGCGAGGTGCTGAGCGAGAACAGCGATCGCTGGGAGGGCATGTCGGAAGCCGATCGCGAGCGCCTGGAGCTGCTCGCCGCCGCCATCGCGAAGCGGCTGCTCCAGGAACCGATCCTGCGGCTCCGCTCGCGTGAAGGCGACCACTCCACCTCCGTCTACGTGCAGGCCCTGCGCGAGCTGTTCGGGCTCGAGCACGAAGCGTCGGCGTTCGGCGTGCCGGCCAGAGAGCCGGAGCGGGACGAGATCTCCGCGCAGGTGACACCGCTCCGCCGCCGCGCGGCGGGCGAGAAGCGCCCCTGACAGCGAGCGACCGCGCGGTCAGACTGGGGACGCGCGGCAGCGCGCTTGCGCTGGCCCAGGCACGCCTGGTGGCGGAGATGCTGGAGGCGCAGGCCGGGGTGACGGCTGAGCTCGTCCCGATCCGCACCTCGGGTGACAGAGGCGAGGTCGGCGACAAGTCCCGCTTCGTGAAGGAGCTCGAATCGGCTCTGCTCCAAGAAGAGATCGAGCTCGCCGTACACAGCGCGAAGGACGTCCCGTCCGAGCTACCCGCAGGGCTGGTGATCGCCGGTGCCCCACCCGCCGAGGACGCGCGGGACGCGCTCGCCGGTTCGGCCTCGATTGCCGACCTGCCCCAAGGTGCGCGGATCGGCACCACCAGCCTGCGCCGGCGCTCACAGCTGTTGGCGATCCGGCCCGACCTGGTGCAAGCAGAGCTGCGAGGGAACGTCGACACGCGCCTGGCGAAACTGGCCGAGGGGGATTTCGATGCGATCGTGCTCGCGCTCGCCGGGCTGCGCAGGCTCGGCCGCGAGAACGCAGCCGCGCCGGTCACGATCGAGGAGATGGTCCCTGCCGCCGGCCAGGGGATCCTCGCGCTCGAGGCCCGCGGCGAAGACGAGCGGGCAGTGTCGCTCGCGCGCGAGATCAGCGACGGCGCGACTCGCGCCCGTCTCGACGCCGAGCGGGCTGTCGTCGCGGCGCTGGACGCAAGCTGCCACACCCCGCTCGGCGTGCACGCGAGCGTGTCGGACGGGAGGATCGTGATCGAGGCGTACGCCGGCCTGCCCGACGGCACTGAGTGGATCCGCGATCTGGTCGAGGGCGATGCCGGCGAGCCCGCTTCCGTGGGACGAGAGCTTGCGGCGCGGATGACGGCCTCCGGGGCCGCTGAGCTGCTGCGCCGCGCCGAGGGTTAGGCGAGCCTGACGTAATACTGGAGTCCATGCCGAACAAGGACCACAACGGAACGGTCTACCTCGTCGGCGCCGGTCCCGGCGATCCCGGGCTGGTGACCAAGCGTGCGCTCGATCTGATCGAGCGCGCCGATGTGATCGTGCACGACCGGCTGATCCCGGCGCAGCTTCTTAACCGCGCTCGGGAGGATGCCGAGCTCGTCTACGCGGGCAAGGAGCCCGGCTCCAAGGCCCTCGAGCAGAGCGAGATCAACGCGCTCCTAGTCGAGCGCGCCGGCGAGGGCAAGGACGTTGTCCGCCTCAAGGGCGGCGACCCGTTCGTGTTCGGCCGCGGCGGCGAGGAGGCCGAGGCGCTCGTGGAGGCCGGGGTGCGCTACGAAGTGGTCCCGGGCGTAACCGCGGGAGTGGCGGCCACCGCCTACGCGGGCATCCCGGTCACGCACCGTGACGCGGCGTCGGCGGTCGCGTTCGTGACCGGTCACGAGGACGCCGACAAGGTCGACTCGACGCTTGACTGGCACGCGCTTGCCGCCTTTCCGGGCACGCTCATCTTCTACATGGGGGTGCGGAACCTGACCGAGATCGCCGAGCGGCTCATGGAGGCCGGCCGCCCGCCCGAGCAGCTCGCCGCCGTGATCGAGCGCGGGTCTCTCCCCGGCCAGCGCACCGTCACGGCGCAGCTCGCGGAGATCGCTCAGCACGCGGCGACGGTTCGCATTCGCGCTCCCGCGGTGACCGTCGTCGGCGACGTCGCCGCGCTGCGTGAGCGGCTGGCGTGGTTCGAGCGGGCGCCACTGCACGGGAGGAGGGTCGCGGTGACGCGGGCCCGGGCACAGGCGAGCACGCTGGCGGCGCGGCTGTCCGAGCTCGGCGCGGACGTGATCGAGCTGCCGTCGATCAGGATCAAGCCCCGTCTCGGCGACGCGGCGGTCGAGGAGGCTGCACGCGCCATCGGCAGCGGCGAGTACGACGTCGTCTGCGTCACCAGTCCGAACGGCGCGAGCCTCCTGCTGCAGGCGCTGGTGGCCGCCGGTCTCGACGCGCGCGCGCTCAAAGGCGCCACGCTGGCCGCGATCGGGCCCGGCACGGCGCACGCGCTCGCGGACTGCGGCCTTCGTCCTGACGTCGTTCCCGAGCGCTCGATCGGCGAGGCGCTTGCACGGGAGCTGGTCGAGACAGGCGTCAGCGGGAAGCGCGTGCTGGTCGCGCGCGCCGCCGACGCCCGCGACGTGCTCCCGGATGCTCTCGAAGCGGCCGGCGCGAACGTGGACGTCGTCGCTCTGTACGAGACCGTCCGCGAGGACCTCGGCGAACAGAGCCTCGCGGAGTTGGAGCACGCCGACTACGTGACCTTCACCAGCTCCTCGACGGTCAGGCATTTCATCGAGGCGATCGGCGGGACCGATCGCGTGCCCGATAGCGCGCGCATCGTGTCGATCGGGCCCGTCACGAGCGACACGGCACGCGAGCTGGGGCTGAGGGTGGACGCGGAGGCCGAGCAGCACGACCTCGACGGTCTCGTGGACGCACTGCTTGCGGATGCCGTTGCCGCTGCCGATTAGCTTCCTCTCCGACTACGGGCACAGCGACGCCTTCGTCGGCGAGTGCCACGGCGTCATACAGCGCATTGCGCCGGGTGCGCTGGTGATCGATCTCACACACGGCATCGAGCGCCATGCGATCGAGCCGGCCGCGATCGTCCTACGCGACTCGCTGCCCTACCTGCCGGCCGGCGTGCACCTGGCGGTGGTGGATCCGGGTGTCGGTACCGGCAGGCGGCCGGTCGCGCTGCGTTGCGGCGAACGTTTCCTGGTCGGTCCCGACAACGGCCTGCTCTGGCCGGCGGCCGCGCGGCTCGGCGGAGTCGAGGCCGCCGTCGACCTGAGCGCGGGACCGTGGCGGTTGGAGCCCGTGTCCGCGACCTTTCACGGGCGTGACCTGTTCGCGCCGGCCGCCGCGCACCTGGCGCTGGGTCAACCACTGGAGCGGGGCGGAGACCGCCTCGACCCGGAGGTGCTCGTGCGGCTCGAACTGACGCCCCCGCGCGTCGCCGCCGGATCGCTCACCGCACGCGTCGCGGTGGTGGATCGATTCGGCAACGTCCAGCTCGAGGCTCGCGCCGACGACCTCGCGGCGGCTCAGCTCGTCCTGGGGGAGGCCGTGTCGGTGCAGGGACGCGATGTGCAGTCCGGTCGCACGTTCGCGGACGTCGACCCCGGCGAGCTCGTGCTCTATCTCGACTCCTCCGGCGCGGTGACACTCGCCGTCAACGGAGGCGACGCGGCGGCGGACCTCGACTTGGCGCCCGGCGACGAGGTCACGATCGCGCGGCCGCGATGAGGCCGCTGAGACCAAGACCCGGCACGGGTGCTCTCGGCGGCCCGCTCGTCCACCTGGACGAGGTCGGCTCGACCAACGACCACGCGCGCGAGCTCGCGCGGGCAGGTGCGCCCGCCGGCACCGTCGTGGTCAGCGAAACGCAGACGGCAGGCCGCGGGCGTCAGGGCCGGAGCTGGTCCGCACCCCGAGGGAGATCGCTGACGCTCTCCGCGATCCTGCGTCCGGAGCAGGACCGGCTTGCGTTGCTGCCGCTCGCGACGGCACTCGCCGTATGCGAGACGGTTGAAGCGGTTGCGCTGGTCCGGGCCGCGATCAAGTGGCCGAACGACGTGCTGATCGAGGGACGCAAGGTGTCCGGCATCCTGATCGAGTCGCGCCCGCAAGAGCGGTGGGCGGTGATCGGCATCGGCCTCAACGTCGACACCGAGACGCAGGAGCTAGATCCCGAGCTTCGCGACACGGCCACCTCGCTGCGCATCGCAGGGGGACGCCCGGTCGATCGCGACGCGGCGCTCACGGAGCTGCTCGATCGCTTCGCGGAGTGGATCCGCGCTACTCGGGAGCGCGTGGTGGACGTGTTTCGCGAGCGCGACGCACTGCTCGGGAAGCGCATCTCGTTCACCGCGGCCGGAGCCGAAATGAGCGGTGAGGCCGCGGGGGTCGACGGCGACGGCAACCTCGTCGTGTTCAGCGATGCAGGCGAGCGCCTAGTGCTCGACGCGGGCGAGGTGCACCTACTCGTCGGCTGACGAGTCTCCGTTGTCTTCGGGCCTGGCGCCGTTCTGTTGCGCCCTCGCCGCCTTTCCCTTGTTCGGCGCGCGGCGCTTGCTCTTACGGCGCTTCTTGCCCCTGGGGAAGTTCTTCAGCAACTCGCGCGCGAGTGCGGACGGCTTGCGCGCCATGCGGTTGCGCGCACCGCGCAGCACCTCCTCGCCCTCGGGCGTGTGAGCCAGTGCCGCAGCCAGCAGCGCGGCGGCCAGGCGGCGGTCGTGCTTGCGAGAGGCGTGCACGAGACGGCGGGCGTTGCGGCCATGTGCGGCGCCGGAGGAGTTCACGAGCAGACCGAGCAGCCGTTTCGTCTCCGGCCAGCGCTGCACCGCGTATTCCTCGTGCGCATCGCGCGAGTACTCGGCGAGGCGCCACAGCCACGCCTGCGCCTGGTCGCGGCGTCCGATCCTTCGCTCCGCCAGCGCCTGCAGGAGTGTGCGCGCGCCTTCGCGCCGCTCCTCACGCGACCACGTGCCGACGATCTCGACCGCTTCGTCGAATCCCTCGGCGTCGCGGCGCGCGGCGATCTCCGCAAGCGCGCGCTGGCGCAGCTGCGGGTTGCGGTTGCGCTTCACGCACGTGAGCAGGAAGCGCCGGCGCAGCTCTCCCGTCGTGTCGTGATGGAGCATCGCCTTCGCGCGGCGCCAGTTGTTGGCGACGACGCGGGCGCCGGCCAGCGCGGCCCAGGCGTGCTGCTCGTCAGGCGGCAGGAACTCGACCGCGATGCGCCACAGTTCCCGCTCGAATACCTGTAGCCGGCGCTCGGGATCGTCGGTCACGGGCACGATCCGGCGCTCGACGCGCAGGCGCCTGCCGCGGCCGCGGCGGACGGGGCCGACGACGATCGCCCCGCCACGGTAGACGTCGCGATCGAGAAGCTTGTGCAGGGTCACGATCGGCTCGTCGTGCTTGGTCGCGGGATGGACGAAGTCGATCACGAGCCCCGCTTCCTTGCCCGGATGGCGGCGGGTTACGCGCCCGACCCGTTGCTGGTAGACACGCTTCGAAGCGGTCGGCGCCAGGTGCATGCAGACCGTCGCGCGCGGTGAGTTCCATCCCTCCGCCAGCAGCATCGCGTTCACGAGCACGTCGATCTCGCCGCGCTCGAACGCGGCCAGGATCTCGGCCAGCTCGCGCTTGGGCGTCTCGCCCGATACGCCCTCGGCCTTCATGCCCGCAGCCTTGAACGCCTTCGCGACGTTGTACGCGTGGCGCACACCGGCGGCGTAGACGATCCCGGGCAGATGCTTGAAGCGGACGCGGTAGAGGTCGGCGATCGCAGAGTTGAACGGACCCTGGTCGAGGAGCGCGGCCAGCTCTTCCTGGTCGAAGTCCTGGTCCACCTCTCCCTTTCGTAGCGGCACCTTTGCGAGCGTGCGCACCTGGATGCCGGGCGGAATCCGCACGCATCGCAGCGGCGCGATCACGCCGCGGCGGGCGGCCTGCGCAAGATCGAAGCGGCTCGTCTGGGTCGGGAACAGATCGGCGACGTGGCGGGCGATCAGCGCGCCGGTCGCTGTCATGCCGATGAAGACGGGTCCCTGCCAGGCGCGGATGGCGGCGCTCGTCTTCTCGCCCAGAGCGGTGTGCGCCTCGTCGCAGACGACGATGGTGTAAGCGTCCGAGATGTTGCCGGCGTTGCGGACGAACCACTGGTACGTCTCGACTGTCACCGGGCCGTCGGCGCGGTCGCGCTCGCCGAGCAGCGGCTCGCAGATGCGGTTGGCGTAGCCGCGGCTCTTGAGCTCGCCCATGAACTGATCCACGAGGTTGCGCCTGTGGGTGAGGATCAGGGTGCCGCCGGTCCGCGACGCCTCCACGAATCCGAGGGCTGCGACGGTCTTGCCTGCGCCAGTGGCGTGCTCGAACCAGAAGCGCCGCGCGGCGCTCGGGTCCTCCGGCTGCTCGGGCAGCTGGTCCTCGTCACGGTGGCCGTTGTCGCTCGCGGCGGGGAGCTCGCGCCCGTCCCAGTCGGCGTCTTCCTTCTCGTCGTCTAGCTCCTCGTCGTCGTCCTCTTCGTCCTCGTCGCCGAGCTCGTCCTCGTCCAGCTCGTCGTCGTCTTCGTCCTCGAGCAGCTCGCCGTCGGCAAGCTCCCCTTCGAGTTCGGCCTCTTCCACATAGCCGTTCGGCGAGCCTCCGTTCTGGCGCTCGGCCTCGGCTATCAGCGCGGTCAGCGTGCCGGAAAGAACGTCGACCTGGTGCGCGGACAGAACCGTGCCGTCCGCGAGCTTGGGCTCGTCCTCCGCGAGCACGCGTTCCAGCCCCAGCATGAGCGAGTACTGGCGGCGCCATTCGAGCGACGGGACTTCTGCCCCGGCCTCGATCTCCTCGAGAGCAGCGTCGATCGCCCGGCGCACTCCCGTGCCCGGTCGTAAAAGCTTCTTGTCGTAGCCGAGCTGCTCGCGGGACCATTCTTCGACGCGCGCGAGTTGCTCGCGTGTAGGAACGTCCGCGGCCTTCTGGGCCACCTGACTCGTGTTAGCCATGTCGAGGCTTTTCTTGCTCGATAGGAGTCGCCGCCGAGCGGGACGGGCCCGACGGTCTCTCGTGCCGCCCTCACGGACGCCTCCCTAGAACGCGTCCGCCGGCGGCGGCTCTGCGGCCGCCGGGACTGCCCGACGGCGCGAGACTCAGTTAATTAAAGCAGCGCGAGCGGAGAAAGTGCACCCCGACTTGCGAATTGGGGTGCGATCGTGCGTTTGGCCACGCGGGCAGGCGGCGTGCGCAGGCCCGGGCTCAGCTAGCGTAGGAATGGTGCCTCGCGCGCTTGTGGGTGCCCTGGTAATCGCCGTGATCGCGGTGCTGGGCGGCTGCGGGCAGGACGACCCGGAAAGCGCGGTCACGCAGGCAGAGCTTGCCGCCGCCCTGAAGGACTCCCCGCCGCCCCTGAAGCGCCTCTATGCCCACGGCGGCCAGCTCCTGGACGGCGGCACCGGCGCTTTCAAGCGCCAGCTCGAGGACCTGCGGGGGTATCCCGTCGTGGTCAACAAATGGGCCGCCTGGTGCGGGCCATGCCGCTTCGAGTTCCCCTTCTTCCAGCGACTGGTGCGCCGCGAGGGAACCCGCGTCGCGTTCCTGGCCGTTGACTCCCGGGACGAGAAGGACGCCGCGCGGAAGTTCCTGCGCAAGTTCCCGGTCCCCTACCCGAGCTACTTCGACCCGAAGGGAGAGGTCGCGCGCACCTTCAGAGGCGATCGCGTGTCACCCGAGACGGCGTTCTACGACAGCAAGGGGGAGCTCGTCTACACGAAGCCTGGGGGGTACAACTCGCTGTCGGCGCTGGCGGCTGATGTGCGGCGCTACGCGAAGTAGGCCGTGCTTCGAAAAGCAGGCATCGAGGGGGGGTGCGCATCGCGGCGTCTCGAAGTGATGAGCCTTTGGTCACGGTTGGCGGGGGGTTGGGACCTTGTGCGCGTGAGGCGTAGGGGCGGTCCAGACGTGGTCACCGTAGTGGTCGATATACAGCGCGCTACGCGTACCACGTCAAGCGGCCCGTCCCCGAACCCTCGCGCTTTCACCTAAAAGCCGCGCTGATTAGAAACGCCAGGTCCGACCCACCCCTTCGATGCAGGAAGGACACCGCGCCGGGTAGTACGGGCATCGAAGGAGGCGGCCCCTCATAATTAGATCCGTAATGCGCACCCTCACCGCCGTGCTGGCGGCGGCCCTCGTTCTCGCCGCCGTGCCGGGTGCCGTGGCCCAGCGGCCCCCGGACCGGCCGCTCGTTCAGTCGATCGATCTCGACGTCACGATCGATCCGGCCTCAGCCGATTGGGTGGACGAGAGCTTGAAGGACGCGAAGGACGCGGGCGCCTACATGGTCGTCTTCCGGCTAGACACGCCCGGCGGCCTCGACACCTCGATGCGGGACATCGTCAAGGACATCATCGCGGCGCCGATGCCGGTGGTCGTGTACGTCTCGCCCAACGGCGCGCGCGCCGCATCGGCCGGTCTCTACATCACCGAGGCGGCCGACGTTGCCGCGATGGCGCCGCAGACGAACATCGGCTCCGCGACACCGATCTCGATCGGGCCGGGCGACCAGAACGAGGTGCTCGGGCGCAAGATCGAAAACGACGCCGCGGCGTACGTGCGCGCGCTCGCCGAGGGTCACGGGCGAAATCCCGACCTCGCCGAGGAGATGGTGCGAAAGGCAACCAACGTGACCGCCTCGGAGGCCAAGGCCCGCGGACTGATCGACGTCATCGCGGCAGACGAGCAGGACCTGCTGCGACAACTGGACGGCTTCAAGGTCAAGGGGCCGAAGGCCCAGACGCTGCACACGGAGGGCGCCCGCGTCGAAAGCCGGGACATCCCCTTCAAATACGACCTGCTCGGGCTGCTCGTGAACCCGAACACGGTGTTCCTGCTGTTCACGCTCGGGCTGATCGGGATCGGATTCGAGCTCTTCCACCCGGGGTCGATCCTGCCGGGATCGCTCGGAGCGGTGTCGCTGATCCTCGCGCTCTACGGCCTCGCCCAGATCCCGATCAGCGTCGCGGGACTGCTGCTGATCCTGCTCGCCTTCGGTCTCTTCGTCGCCGAGGCCTTCATCATCAGCCACGGCGCGCTCGCGGCCGGGGGCGTCATCTCGCTGATTGCCGGCGGCCTGCTCCTCTTCGACACAGGCAGTAGCGCGTTCGAGATCTCGGTGCCGCTCGTGATCCTCACCGCCGCCGTGCTTGGCGGGTTTTTCGTCTGGATCATCAGCAAGGCGGTTCAGGCCCGGCACGGCCGCGTCCGCACTGGCGCCGAGGAGCTGATCGGCGAGCACGCGGTGGTCCGCTCACCGCTCGACCCGGTCGGGCACGTGTTCGTGCAGGGCGCGCTGTGGCGCGCCGTGGCGGCCGACTCGCAGCCGCTCGCAGTCGGCGACGAGGCGATCGTCGAAAAGGTGGACGGCCTCACCCTGACGGTGAGAAAGGGCGATCCGGTTCAGGCGCCGAATCGGGATAGCCTGTAGTCCATGGTCGCGCTGCTGGTCGCCCTCGCAGTAATCGTCTTCTTCGCCGTGATCGTGCTTGCGAGCGCGGTGCGGGTCCTGCGCGAGTACGAGCGCGGTGTCATATTCAGGCTCGGGCGCCTGATCGGGCAGAAGGGACCGGGGCTGATCTTGCTGATCCCGATCATCGACAGGATGGTGCGGGTGGACCTGCGGACGGTCACGCTCAACATCCCTCCGCAGGAGGTGATCACGCGCGACAACGTGCCAGCCTCGGTGAACGCGGTTTGCTACTTCCGCGTCGTCACTCCCAACGACGCGATCGTGCAGGTCGAGAACTTCCTGCTGGCGACGTCGCAGATCGCCCAGACGACGCTGCGCGCGGTGCTCGGCCGGGCCGAGCTCGACACGCTCCTCTCGGAGCGTGATCGCCTCAACGACGAGCTGCAGCGGATCATCGACGAGCAGACCGAGCCCTGGGGGATCAAGGTCACCACGGTCGAGATCAAGGACGTGGAGATCCCCCAGACCATGCAGCGCGCGATGGCGCGCCAGGCGGAGGCCGAGCGTGAGCGGCGCGCCAAGATCATCGCGGCGGAGGGTGAGTTCCAAGCCTCCGAGAAGCTCTCGCAGGCGGCCGAGAAGATCGGCAAGCACCCCGTCGCGATCCAGCTGCGATTCCTGCAGACGCTGATCGAGGTCGGCTCGGAGCGCAACTCGACCATCATCTTCCCCGTCCCGATCGACCTGTTCCAGCCGTTCATCGAGGCAGCGCGCACGCACGGGGCCGCGCGCACACCCGACGCCGGCAACTGACTTCTCTGAGACCCGAGATCCGCATCGATCCCCTGACGGGGCTGAAGGTCGCGGTCGCGCCCGGACGCGCGAAGCGCCCTCAGTCGTGGATAAAGGAGAAGGGGCCGTCCGCCGCCGCGGCGGCGGACGGGACAGCGGAGGGATCGCCGGGCATCGACGAGAACTGTCCGTTCTGCGTCACGCACGAGGACCGCACGCCGCCCGAGACGTGGGCCATGCGCCCCGGCGGTGGTCCGCCGAACTCGCCCGGCTGGCTCGTCCGCACCGTCCCGAACCTGTATCCCGTGCTTGCGCCCGGGGAGAACGGCGAGGTCCCCGACGACAACGGCGACCCGCTCGCGACCGGTCGCGGGGAGCCGCAGCTGCTGGTCCGCTTACCCGCTATCGGGGAGCACGAAGTGATCATCCACGCGCCCGAGCACTACACAACGCTCGGATCGTTGCCGGAGGAGCAGTTCCTCCACGCGCTCGAGGGCTGGCAGGCACGGCTCGGCGCGCACCCGGCCGCGAGCTGGATTCATCTGATGGTCAACGAGGGTGCGAGCGCGGGCGCGTCGCTCGCGCACTCCCACGCGCAGCTCTACGCCTTGCGCTTCGTGCCGGTGCTGGCGGCGCGCGAGCGCGAGCGTTTTGCGGCACACAACACGCGGACGATGGGCGGCTGCCTGCTGTGCGACCTGCTTCAGGAGGAGGTCAAGCGGCGGGAACGCGTGATCGCGGTGGACGACCAGGCGGTCCTGCTTGCCCCCCATGCCTCCCGCAGTCCCTATGAGCTGATGCTCGTGCCGCGCGCGCACGCGGCCACTTTCCTCGAGGCGGAGGCATCGGCCGCGCTGCTGTTGCGGGAAGGGCTCCGGCGGCTCGAGCGCCTGCTCGGCGCAAGCCCGCCGCTCAACCTGTGGCTGCGCACGGCTCCTCGCGGTGCAGAGCACTACCACTGGCGGATCGAGGTCGTCCCGCGCCTGACGCAGCTCGCGGGGCTCGAGCTCGGCGCAGGTATCTCCGTGAACGTGCTCGTGCCCGAGGAAGCCGCGGCACAGCTGCGCGACGCGGACTAGGTGTAGCTCCTAACCACGTTGTTTCATCCGGCCCCCCTTGGAGGCTGAGGGTGTCTCGCCACCCAGCCCCAAGGAGGACACCGGATAAAGCTTCACCGTAACGCCACGACCTGCCCGAACAGCCGCGCCCTGATCGCAACGCGAGTGATGAAGGAGGGCTGGTCGCTCACGCAGGCGGCCGAGGCCGCAGGCGTGAGCGAGCCGACGGCGCGCAAGTGGGTCCGTCGTGCCCGGGCCGGCCAACCGCTCGAGGACCGCTCCTCACGCCCAAAGCGAAGCCCCTCCCAGCTGCCCAAGCGCCTGGTAGGTGCGATCGAGGCACTGAGGCGCCTCTGGATGACCGCGGCCGAAATCGCGGAGATCCTGCATATCCCACTCTCGACGGTGTCGCTTTGGCTTCGAAGGATCGGCCTCGGCAGGCGCTCACGCCTTGCGCCGCCCGAGCCTCCCAACCGCTACGAGCGCCGCCGCCCCGGCGAGCTCGTGCACGTCGACATCAAGCAGCTCGGTCGCATCTCGGCGCGCGGCGCCGGCCATCGCATGGTTGGCCATCGCGAGAGCCAAATCAAGCCCGGCCACAAGCGCAGGCAGACGGGCTTCGAATACGTGCATGTGATGGTCGACGATCACTCGCGCCTGGCTTACGCGGAGGTTCTCGAGGGCCTCAACGCCAGCTGCGCCGTCGCTTTCCTCGACCGCGCCGTGGCTTGGTTCGCCGAACGCGGAGTGAAGATCCAAGCGGTGATGACCGACAACGGCTCCTGCTATGTCTCCGACGCGCATCGAGCTGCATTGCGTGGACTGGGGCTTAGGCATCTACGGATCAGGCCTTACCGCCCGCGCACCAACGGCAAGGCGGAACGCTTCATCCAGACACTCCTGAACGAATGGGCCTATGGCCGCCTCTACGGCAGCTCAGCCGAGCGGGCGGCGGCACTGCCGCCCTTCCTCGAGCGCTACAACTTCAGGCGACCGCACGGCTCCCTTGGCAAACGAGTGCCGGCCACGAGGTTGAACAACCTCGTTGGGAACTACAACTAGGGCGTCGGGTGGCCGGCGACCGTCGGCTGCTTATCGGCGTCGGCGCGCTCTTCGGAGGCGTGCTCCTCGGAGCGCATCGGGGCGCTCGCCTTCTCGAAGATGGCCGACGAGCCGAGCTCCGCGTAGTCCTGAACGCGCTTCTCGAGCCCGAGCTCGGCGTCGAAATCGGCGTCCTCGCCGTGCCGGTAGCGCACGTCCTTGCCGGCGAGCACCTCGATGAAGACCTCGACGAAGAAGCCATCGAGCTGCGTGCCTGACACGCGCCGCAGCTCCGTGATCGCCTCGAACGACGACACCGGCTCGCGGTACGAGTCCCGCGCCGTCATCACGTCATATGTGTCCGCGACCGAGATCATGCGCGAGAAAGCAGGAATCGCCTCTCCCTTGAGGCGGCGCGGATAGCCCTTGCCGTCGATGCGCTCGTGATGCGCGAGGATGATCTCGCCGACAGGGCCGTAGCCCTCGACCTGCGAGACGATCTTCGACCCCTGGTAGGGGTGCTGGCGGATGATGTTCCAGTCCTCGTCCGTGAGCTTGTGGTTGCCCTTGAGGACACGGTCGGGGAAGACGAACTTGCCGATGTCGTGGAGCAGGCCGGCGGTGTGCACGAGGTCCTGCTCCTCGTCGGAGTAGCCAGCGGCCCGGGCGATCTCCTTCGCGTAGCGTGCGACGGCGGCGCTGTGGCGAGCGGTCATGCGGTCTCTCAGGTCGAGCGTGTGCAGGAGCGCGCTCAGCACTCCGACTTGGAGGCTTGCCAGCTGACGGGCGCGCCGCTCGAGCTCCTCGGCGCGCTCCTCCGAGACCAGCAGCTGACCTAGGAGGTGCTGGAAGGTGAAGAGCACGACAGCGAACAGGACGATCGCCGCCAGGCCGACCTGGTGGTAGAGGAACGCGATGCCGACGGCAAGCGTCGCCGCCGCGACCTCCGAGGAGATCACCGGCACGACGTGCTTGCGCACCTGCTCCATGTAGGGAGTGCCCTCGATCAGCGTCGTGTGCACCGCGATCATGGAGAAGTTGAGCGCGAGCGCGAGCATGAAGACCACGAGCACCAGCGGGTAGAAGAATCCGTCGTCGGGGGTCAGGCTGAAGGCGTCGGCAACCATGTGGAACACGATGCCACCCAGGAGCGGGAAGCAGGCATAGGTGACGAGGTTGTTGAGGAAGAAGAGCGGCTTCTCGCGCCAGCGCAGCCAGCCGACCGTCATCGTGATCACGCCGATCGCGGCCGCGGCCGGCCCGCCGAGGAACACCATCGCCAGCACGAGCGCCAGGAAGCTGCCGGAGATCTTCACGCCCCTGGTCGTCTCGACGGCGCGCAGATCTCCGATCACGGAGAACGCGAGCAGGGTCAGGAAGAGCGGAACGTCGAACACCAGGTCCGTCGTGCTCTGCCAGTAGGCGGCGAGCGCGACCGCTCCCGCGAGCAGGAGCAACTCGACGGCTATGAGGTATCGATTTGAGCGCACGACCAGCCACAACCTCCGCTAAGGGGCTTCCAAAGGCGTATCGGCGCTGTGGGCAGGCGGCTAAAGAAAAGAAAGGCGCCCCCGTACGAGACGGAGGCGCCTGACCATTGCTTCGCGAAGCACTTACCTACGCGTCTGGGGTCACCGCCGACTGTTGACGGGACCTTGACGAGTGCGCGCTAGTTCCTGTAACCCACTGAGAACCTCCGTCTGGCCGAATCCATCAGGCGGACGAATGTACGATCCGTGACGATTTGTCCGTCTGCCGTTTGAACGGTAGACGGCCCCGACCCGCACCTTCTTCCCCTGCAATCAGGATGAAAAGTTGATTGCAGGGCCTCCGCGAATCAGGAGCGATCGGCAGCATGTCCGAAACCGAGACGCAGCCAGACGCCGCAAGAGCAAGCGCGCTCGCGCCCCTGCGGCTGCCGGCGTTCCGCTATCTGTCGCTCGCCTACGTCGTCAACGAGCTCGGAAACTGGCTGGGCGAGATCGCGCTGGCGGTGCTCGTCTTCGAGAAGACGGGCAGCCCCCTCGCGACGGCTGCGCTGTTCGTCGGGATGCAGTTCCTGCCCGCGGTGCTGGCCCAGGGGGTCGTTGCGCGCTTGGAGGTGACCGGCACCCGCATCGCTCTACCGGCGATTTACGCGGCCGAGGGCCTCACGTTCGTCGCTCTCGCCGTGATTACCGAGGACTTCGTGCTGGCGGCGGTGCTCGTGCTCGCCACGCTCGACGGCGCGTTCGCGCTCGCCGGACGCGCATTCACGCGTGCCGCCATGCACTCCGTGCTCGCCCCTACGAACATGCTGCGCGAGGGCAACGCCCTGCTCAATGTCGCCTTCACGGTGGTCGGCGCCACTGGGCCCCTGATCGCCGGCCTGGTCGTGGCCGGACTGGGCGCGCGGGAGGCGCTGCTGCTCGACGCCGCCTCGTTTCTGATCGTCGCGGTCGTTCTGCTGCTGGCGCGATCGGTGCCGTCGGTCAAGGCGGAGGAACCCGAGCCCTGGCGCAACCGCCTGCGCGAGGGACTCGCATATGTAGCCGAACGACCCCTCCTCAAGCGGCTGCTGGTGGCCCAGGCGGCGGCCTTCATCTTCTTCGCCGCGGTCATCCCCGTGGAGATCGTCTACGCGAAGGAGACCCTCGACGCCGGCACGAGCGGCTACGGGATCCTGCTCGCATCGTGGGGCGTCGGGATGGTGGCCGGCAGTGTGGTGTTCGCGATCGCGCGCCGGACCTCCCTTCCCTTCCTGCTCGTCACCAGCACGATCGTGATCGGAGCCGCATACCTGGCGATGGCGGCGGCGGGTTCGCTGGCGGGTGCCTGTGTCGCAGCGGCGATCGGAGGTGCCGGCAACGGGGTCCAGTGGGTCGCGGTGGTGAGCGCGATCCAGGCCTTCACCGGATCTGAGTACCAGGCGCGCGTGATGTCCCTGCTCGAGTCGAGCGGCTTCGCGATGCCCGGCGTGGGCTTCATCCTCGGTGGTGTGCTGGCCTACTTCGTCGACCCGCGCGCGACCTTCGCCCTTGCGGGCACGGGTGTGCTGATCGTGACCGCGATCGCCGTGCCGCTCCTGCGGCGCACCGAGTGGCCGTCCGAGACCGGTGACGAGCTGAGAGCCGAGCCGGCCGCCTGAGGCCCCCTGAATGCCTCCCACTGCCCGCCCGATCCCCCGCTTCGTCGCCGAGCCTTCGCACGAGCTCGAGCCGTACGGCCGCTGGCGGCACACCTTGGAGGAGCGCTTCTTCGCCGCCTGCGCCGAGCTGGAGGAGTTCGAGTCGCTCGGGGAGCCCGGCGACATCGAGTGGTTCCCGAGTCGTGCGTACGGCGGGCGCACGTACGTCCCGGCCACCGCACCGACTGACGGCGGCTATGAGCTCTTCGGCTTCGTGTCCTACGTCCGCTCCGCCGGCGGGGATGCGGGCGAGTTCACTTCCCGGGTCGACTTCACGGACGAGACGGCCGATAAGAACCCAGGCTGGAAGCTCGACCTGAACGAGGAGGTGATCGCCCCGTGGCGAGGCCCGGGCGAGGCCGCCGGCGATATGACGCTCGTGTGGGGCACGCCGCTGGTCCCTGGCGGCGTGGCGGTGACGGCCGAGCTGGGGGAGGACACCGTGGACCAGTGCGCCCTGGCCCAGAGCGATCGCTTCACGCTGGTTGCGCTCGACGCCGTCCGCGGCCTCGGCGACGACCTCTTCCTGGAGGTGAAGCTGTGGGGACGCCGAACCGAATTGGTGGCAGTGGAATCGCTGTACGAAGCCGGCGACTGAGCGGCGGGTCGTCCGGCCACGATCGTTACACTCGGCGCAAGCTTGGACGCCACCCGCCGCCGTATGACCTGAGATGAGTGCTGGGGCCGCACCCGTCGATGTCCGCGAGGACGCCGAAGAGCTACTTCTAGGCGGCCATCCCGGCACCGAGGTCGCGGCGCGTTCTCCCTGGGAGCTCTTTTGGCGCCGGCTCCGCCACGACCGCGTGGCGCTCGCCGCGGCCGGCTTCATCGTCTTCCTGATCCTGGTGGCGATATTTGCCCCGTTGATCGTGAAGCTCGTCGGGGTGACGGGGCCGACGGTGCAGAACCCGGAGGCGCTCGACTCCTTCGGCACGCCCACCGGCCCCAGTGCGGACCACCCCATGGGAGTGGACCAGCTCGGGCGCGACGTGTTCGCGCGCGTCCTTTACGGGGCCCGGGTCTCGCTGGAGGTCGCGATCATCGCGACCTTCCTCTCGGTCACGCTCGGCGTCGTCGTCGGGCTGATCGCCGGCTTCTACCGCGGCTGGGCGGACACGCTTCTCTCGCGGCTGACCGACGTCGTGCTGGCGTTCCCGATCCTGCTGCTGGCGATCGGGCTTGCCTCCGCGTGCTCGCTGGGAAACGGCTGCCTGGGCGGCCTGATCGAGCCGGGCCTCACCGTCGTGATCTTCGTGATCGTGGTGGTGAACTGGACCTATATCTCGCGCATCATCCGCGGGCAGGTCCTGAGCCTGCGCGAGAAGGAGTTCGTCGACGCCTCCAGATCCCTGGGCGCCCCGAACAGGCGCATCATCTTCAAGGAGATACTGCCCAACCTCGTGGCGCCGATCATCGTCTACAGCACGCTGGTGATCCCCCAGAACATCCTCTTCGAGGCCGCTCTGTCGTTCCTCGGCGTCGGAATCCAGCCACCGGACGCCAGCTGGGGCCAGATGCTGGCCGATGCGACCGCGATCTTCGACACGGCTTGGTGGTACATGGCGTTTCCCGGCGCCGCCCTGCTTCTGACCGTGCTGGCGTTCAACCTGCTCGGCGACGGTCTTCATGACGCACTCAACCCACGGGTAGGGAAATGACCCTCGAGGCGAAATTAGTCAGACCAGTGTTCCTGACCGGAAAGGACTGCGCATGCGCACCCGAATCTCACTCCTGAAGGCATCTATCGCGGCGGTGGCGGTACTCGCCCTCGCCGTCACCGTCGCTGCGTGCGGCGACGACGACGGAGGCGGTGGTAGCGCAAAGCAGGGCGGCACCCTGAGCGTCCTTGATACCGCAGGCAGCGTCGACAGCCTGGATCCCGGCTACTGGTACTACCAGAGCGACTACCAGGAGCTCGGGAACACCACCCAGCGCTGGCTTTACGGCTGGAAGCCGGACGAGACCAAGCCGACGCCGGACCTGGCCGAGGACCTCCCCGAGGTCTCCAACGGCGGCAAGACCGTCACGATCAAGATCAAGTCCGGCATCAAGTACAGCGCCCCGCTGCAGGCACAGACAGTCAAGTCGGCAGACATCAAGTACGCGCTCGAGCGCTGCTTCCTGCCGCAGGTCGGGAACGGGTACGCGAACACCTACTACACCGACATCGAGGGCGTGAAGGCGTTCACGGACAAGAAGGCAGACCAGATCTCCGGCCTCGAGACGCCAGACGACCAGACCCTCGTCATCAAGCTCACGCAGCCGTCGGGCAGCATCGCCGACGGCAGCGCCCTCGGCATGCCGTGCACGATCCCGGTGCCGAAGGACTACGCCCAGAAGTACGACAAGGGCGGGCAGTCGACGTACGGCCAGCACCAGGTCTTCACGGGTCCGTACATGATCGAGAACAACGGCAACGGCAAGATCACCGGGTACGAGCCGAGCAAGCGGCTGACCCTGGTGCGGAACCCGAGCTGGGACAAGTCGACCGACTTCAAGCCGGCCTACTTCGACAAGATCAACATCACCTGTTGCACGGACGCGACCGTGGCGGCCAGGAAGACGCTCAGCGGCCAGGGCTTCCTGAGCGGTGACTACGCGGCACCGCCTACGGCAGTGCTGAAGCAGGCGAGCACGTCGCGCAAGGATCAGCTCACGATCGAGCCGAGCGGTGGTAACCGCTACATCTCGCTGAACACGACGATCAAGCCGCTCGACAACGTCAACGTGAGACGCGCGATCTCGGCCGTGATCGACCGCAACGCTCTGAGGCAGACGCGCGGCGGGCCATCCCTGGGCACGCCCGCAACCCACCTCATGCCGCCGGGCATCACCGGCTTCGAGGAGGCGGGTGGAGTGGAAGGACCGGGCTTCGACTTCACGCAGACCCCGACCGCCAACGTCACGCTGGCCCGGGACTACATGAAGAAGGCCGGCTACGAGAACGGCATGTACGACGGAGCTCCGCTCCTGACAATCGCCGACAACGAGTCACCGGCCAAAGAGACCGCTGAGGCGTTCCAGCAGCAGGTCAAGCAGATCGGCCTGAAGCTGCAGTTCCGGGAGGTCCCGCACGCGACGATGCTGTCGAAGTTCTGCAACGTGCCGAAGTCGAAGGTCGCGATTTGCCCGAACCTCGGGTGGGGCGCCGACTTCTTCTCGGCGCAGAGCTTCTTCTTCCCGCTGTTCCACGGGGACAACATCGTGCCGTCGGGCAACGTCAACACCGCTCAGGTGGACGATCCGAAGCTGAACAAGCAGATCGACGATGCCAGGAAGATCACGGACGTCGACGAGGCCGCCAAGGCTTGGGGCGAGCTCGACAAGGAGATCACGAACCAGTCCTACTTCATCGTCTGGCTGTGGGACAACAACATCGGGCTGCAGTCGAACAACATGAACGGCGTCAGCAGCAAGTTCAACTCGGGCGCGTTCGACTTCGCGTTCAGCTCGCTCAAGTAGCCGGAGCGTCCCGAAACGACAGTGATGTATGAACCAGGCCCCGCCGTCGGCAACGATGGCGGGGCCTCGTTAGTCTGGGGCGGGAAGGAATAGGGAGAGGACGTGGTCCGCTACATCATTCGCCGCCTGCTCTGGGTGATCGTGCTGCTGTTCCTGGTCAGCTTCATCACCTTCATCATCTTCTACACGCTGCCGTCAGCGGACCCGGCGCAGCTGAGGGCAGGGCGCCAGCCGAATCCCGAGCTCGTCCAGCAGATCCGTCACAACCTCGGGCTCGACGACCCCTGGTACGAGCAGTACTACCACTACATGGAGCGGCTGGTCCTCCACTTCGACTTCGGCTACAGCTACCAGAACACGATCTCGGTCAAGGAGCAGATCTTCGACCGGCTGCCGGCGTCCATTTCCGTCGCGCTCGGGGCGGCGGTCGTCTTCCTCATCACCGGGATCACGGTCGGGATCATCTCGGCCGTAAAACGTCGGACGCTGCTCGACCGCGTCTCGATGACTGTCGCCCTGATCGCGATTTCCGCGCCGGTCTACTGGCTCGGTCTCGTGTGTCTCTACCTCTTCGCCGCCGACATCGGAAAGTTCCCCGTTCCGTTCCTGTTGGGAGCGGGCAGCTACGTGCCGTTCTCGCAGGATCCGTCGATCTGGTTCCAGTCGCTGCTGATGCCCTGGTTCGTGCTGGCCGCGTCCTTCGCAGCCCTCTACGCGCGCCTGCTGCGCGGCAACATGATCGAGGTGATGTCAGAGGACTACGTTCGAACGGCCCGCGCAAAGGGCCTGTCCGAACGGCGCGTCATTTTCAAACACGAGTTGCGCAGCGCCATCAACCCGATCGTCACGGCCGCTGGGCTGGACATCGGCATCTTGCTCGGGGGGACGATCCTCGTCGAGAGCGTCTTCAACATCCCCGGAGTGGGGCGGCTCGCGTACGACTCGATCCAGAATGCCGACCTGCCGATGATCCAGGGCACGGTCCTGATCGGGGCGTTCTTCATCATCATGTCCAACCTGATCGTGGACATCCTGTATGCGTTCCTCGATCCAAGGGTCCGGCATTCCTGATGGCCCGCTTGCTCGAGATAGAGGACCTGCGCGCCCAGTTCACCACCGAGGACGGAGTCGTCAAGGCGGTCGACGGCATCTCGATGAGCGTCGACTCCGGCCAGATGCTGGGCATCGTGGGCGAGTCGGGGTCGGGCAAGAGCGTGTCGATGCTCACCGTCATGGGCCTGACGCGTGCGGACAACGCCACGTTCTCTGGACGTGCCAACTTCGAGGGCCGGGACCTGCTGAGCGCCGACGACGGCGCGCTGCGGCGCATACGCGGAAACGAAATCGCGATGATCTTTCAGGACCCCCTCTCGTCCCTTCACCCGTTCTACACGGTCGGCAACCAGATGGTCGAGGCGATGCAGGCTCACCGGGAGATCTCGGACAAGGCGGCAACCGATCGGGCGGTCGAGCTGCTCGGCATGGTGGGGATCCCCGATCCGCGCGAGCGGGTGAGGTTCTACCCGCACGAGCTGTCGGGCGGCATGCGCCAGCGAGCGATGATCGCGATGGCGCTCGCCAATGAGCCCAAGCTGCTGATTGCCGACGAGCCCACCACCGCTCTCGACGTCACCGTCCAGGCGCAGATACTCGACTTGATCTCGCGCCTCCAGCGCGAGCTCGGCATGGCGGTGATCCTGATCACTCACGATCTCGGCGTCGTCGCCGAGGTCACCGACGAGATCGCCGTCATGTACGCGGGCAAGATCGTCGAGCACGCCTCGACCGACCACATCTTCCGCAGCCCCGAGTATCCGTACACCTGGGGCCTGCTGCAGTCGATCCCGCGCCTCGACCGCTCTCGCGACGAGCCGCTGGTACCGATCCCCGGCCGGCCGCCCAGCCTCATCAACCTTCCGAGCGGCTGCCCATTCCATCCGCGCTGTCCCTACGTACAGGAACGACACAAACGCGTTGTGCCCGAGCTCGAGCCCGTGCCGAACGACCCGGGCCACCAGGTGGCCTGTCTGCTCCCGAGCGAGATCCGGAAGCGCATCTGGGCAGAGCTGCGCGCGGGCGCCACCCCGGAACAGGCTCGTGCCGCGGTGAAGCTGGAAGCTGTCCAGGAAAAGGAGCCCGCATGAGCGAGCCGCTGGTCGAGGTACGTGACCTCGTCAAGCACTTCCCGCTCACGCGAGGGATCATCTTCCAGCGCCAGGTAGGGGCAGTTCACGCCGTGGACTCCATCTCCTTCGACGTGATGAGGGGCGAGACGCTCGGCCTCGTGGGAGAGACCGGCTGCGGCAAGACCACCACCGCGCGGCTGATCATGCGCCTGCTCGCGCCGACGAGCGGAACGATCCGCTTCGACGGCCAGGACATCAGCCACACGACGAGACGTGGCCTGAAGCCGCTGCGGCGAGAGATGCAGATGATCTTCCAGGACCCGTACTCCTCGCTCAACCCGCGTAAGACGGTAGGCGCGATCATCTCCGAGCCGCTCGCGATCCACGGGCTGGAAACGGGCAAGGCCGCGCGCAAGCGCGCCGTCCAGCAGCTGATGGAGCAGGTCGGGCTCAATCCAGAGCACTACAACCGCTACCCGCACCAGTTCTCGGGCGGACAGCGCCAGCGCATCGGCGTTGCGCGCGCGCTGGCCCTGCGGCCGAAGCTGATCATCGCCGACGAGCCGGTGTCCGCTCTCGACGTCTCGATCCAGGCTCAGATCCTCAATCTTCTGCGCTCGCTGCAGACGGAGCTCGGGCTGACGCTGATCCTGATCGCGCACGACCTCTCGGTGGTGCGCCACATGTGCGACCGGATCGCGGTGATGTATCTCGGCAAGATCGTGGAGCTGGCTGAAAACGAGGCTCTCTACGCGCACCCGCGCCACCCCTACACCGGCGCTCTGATGTCAGCGGTGCCGGTGCCGAACCCCGAGCTCGCCCGCGCCCGCCGGCGCGAGGTGCCGCCGGGCGACGTGCCGAGCCCCACGAATCCGCCTCGTGCCTGCCGCTTTCACCCCCGCTGCCCGAAGCGCCAGCAGATCTGCACGGAGACCGAGCCGCTGCTGGAACGGAAGGGCCGCGGCACCGTCGCCGCCTGCCACTTCCCGCTCACCCAGGAAGAAGCTGCCGAGCGTGTTGCGATCGCAGGGCGCTGAGGCACCTACGTCTCTGAGATAACCGCCTCGAGAAGGCCGTGATTTGCTTAGGCGCAAATCACGGGTGCTCCGAGGGTTCCTTGATGGCTTCTCGCAGCAGCATGCTTGGGCGGAAGCCCAGCCGCTGGTACCAGTCGCCGGGCCATCCGCCCTCGTCGGCGAGCAGGAACGTGAGGTCGTGCGCGGAGGTGCTCTCGGCAAGCGCGCGCGTGACGACGGCGCGCGAGTATCCCCGTCCGCGCAGCTCGGGCACGGTCCCGACTTCCTCGATCTGACCGGTCGCGTCGTCCGAGTAGAGGCGGCAGTAGGAGACGATGCGGCCGTCCACGACGGCTGCGAAGCAGCGCTCGGCGATCGCGCCTGCCACCGCCTCGGCCGCCCGTCCGAGCTGCTCGATCGTCTCCTCGCCGCCCGTCGTGTCGGGGTCCGCCCGTCCAACGGCGGCGCTCGCGGTCCACAGCTCCCTGCCGTCGACCTCCTGCACCGGCGAGCCCGAGACCGCCATGGGCGGGGGGCCGTCGAACAACATCACGCGGCTCGCGTCGACGCGCCAGCCACGGTCTGCCAGAAGAGACGCGACGCTAGCGCCGCCGGCATCGTGCTCGAACACGATCCTGCGGTGCGAGAGCCCGGCGCCCGCGTGGATGCGCTCGACGTCCTGCAAGAGGCATTCGAGGTCCTCGCCCGTGATCTGCGCGTCGACCCAGACGAAGTTGCGACTCCACACCCGCGGCAGCTCCGGTCGCAGATAAGCCCGGCCGAACCGCAGCCGCTCGACCGACGCGGAGGCGCGTTCGTCGATGCCCTTCAGGAAGGCGATCGCGCGCTCGAGGTCGCCTCCCACTACCTAGAGGTTTGATGTGGGTTGGCCGTGCGTGCGGGGGCGCGTGGGACCGAGCTGGGCGTGGTCGGCGGGCGAAGCCCATGCCGTTGGGCATGGGCAAGTCCCGACGGGCGCGATCCAGCGAAAGTATCCGCGCGTCATCCGCGCGTGCGGAGAGCCCACATCAGGCCTCTAGGTCGTGCGGACTATCAGGACGCTGCAGGTCGCGTGATGCGAGACCTTGTCCGGAACACTGCCAAGCAGAAACCGCCTCGTCCCCGTCATACCCTTGTTGCCGACGACGATCAGGTCGGCGTCCACTTCGTCGGCGACATCGAGGATCGCCTCGGCCGGGTTCTTCTTGCGTGCGTAGAGCTCGCATTGAATGCCCTCGCTGAGCGCGATTCCCGCAGCCTCCGCCAGTACGCCCTGCGCCGTCGCATCGGGTGTGACCGTGGCCTCGAGCGCGTCCGTACCGGTTCCCTCCACGGGTCCGTACGCGGTGACCAGGTGCAGGCGCGCCCCAGAGCCCTTTGCCACCGCGAGGGCGCGGCGCATCGCCACCGCGGCTGTCTCGGAGCCGTCGGTAGCCGCCACGATCGATTTGTACATCAACCCTCCTTCCGGCAGTCGGTCAGAAAAGCTCGTATCTCTTCGCCCACGCGCTCAGGCTCGTCCTCCATCAGGTAATGGCCGACCCCTTCGAGCACGACCATGCGCGCGTGCGGGATCTCCTTCTGGAACCGGTACGCGCCAGCAACCGGAGCGAACTCGTCCTTTTCGCCCCACAGGATCAGCGTCGGGACACCGAGCGCTGCGAGCTTGCCCCTGTACGGCTCGAGCTTGGGGAAGTGACCCGAGCGGTAGAGCTCGAGCTGGCTGGCGCGCCGGTCCGCATCGGAAAACGTCTTCAGGTACTCGTCGATCGCGTCATCCGGAAGTGATGAGCTGATCTGCCGCATCGCAACGCCAAGCAGCTCGCGGTTCACCGCCTCCACGAACTGCTCGCCCTCGCCCTCCATCCGAAGCGTGTTCGCCATTCCGTGCCAGTGGCCGTCGGGGAAGAAGCCGGAGTCGGTGATCACGAGCGCGGACACGGCATCGGGGTGATCGCAGGCCCAGCGCAGGCCGATCAGCCCTCCCCAGTCGTGCACGATCAGCGCAACCTTCTCGAGGCCGAGGGCGCGCCGGAAGCGCTCGACGTTCTCGACCTGGCGCTCCCACGTCCCGGGGCGATCAGCGGGCGTGTCGCCGAACCCGGGCAGATCGGGCGCGAGCGCACGGTAGCCGGCCTCCGCCGCCTTGGGCAGCACCGCTCGCCACATGTAAGAAGAGGTCGGGTAGCCGTGCACGGTGAGCACGACCGGTGCGGAATCATCTCCGCCGCCGGGGAGCGCTTCCCGGTAGGCGATGCCGTCGATCTCGCGTTGAATGAGGGGCACGCGGCCTAGAATCTACCTCCACCGCGCGGGCACGAGTCCCGCACGTGCCCCGATAGCTCAGCTGGACAGAGCGACTCCCTCCTAAGGAGTAGGCCCCAGGTTCGAATCCTGGTCGGGGCGTTTGCTGCGAGCAGCCGCCGTGGGCTGGATTCATGACTAACGAGCGCGATCGAGCGGGGTAGACTTGTCGCGTGTCTTACCCGCCGGAGCCAGGCCGGCGGAGGAAGCTTCGCCGTTCGCACCTCGTAGCCCTCACGGGCCTTCTCTTACTGGCCGCGTACGGCGTCTCCTGGTACTGGCAGCACACGCGCTTTCCGGCCCGTTCGGTCCCACTCGCGGGAACACCCGTCGAGTTGCGGGTGCAGAAGGGCGTCGCGCCGCGCGAGCTGAGCGCCATCACCGAAGGGCTGCGACTCTCGGATCGCTACATGAGGAATGAGCTCGGGCGCACCGTGCAGCAACCGGTGGAGGCGCGCGTCGCGCGGACCGACGGGTGCCGCCCGTTCGAGTCGCCCACCGAGAGCTTGATCGCCGAGGCCGACCGCGGCTTCCTGTGCGTGGCCACCAGGAACCTCCACTGGCGGTATTTGATCGACTCGGCCTGGCACGAGGCGGTGGCCGTCTCGGCGCATGAGTACGTACACGTTCTGCAGGCGGAGCTCGGCTGCCTGTCGCAGGGAACCGACCAGAAGTACCGCTGGCTGATGGAGGGCATGGCCGATGAGATCGCGTGGCGCGCGCTGATCTCCGATGGGCTCGTCAGCAATGCTCGCGTGACGAGTGGCCTAAGGCGCGACGCGATTCGCGTGCGCGGATCCTACGAGGGCGGTCTCGGCCCCCTGCCCGCGTACGAGCGCGGAGGTGGCGCGGACCGCGAGTACGCGCTTTGGCACATGGCGGTGCGCAGGCTCGTCCAGGTGGCGGTGAGGGCAGGCGCTGCCCCCGCGGACAGACCGGAGATAGCTCTGCGGCGGTTCTGTGGACGCGTCGGGGAAGGACTCGACTGGCTCAGCGCGTTCGCACGCAGCTTCGGCGAGTCGGTCGAGACTTTCTACGCCGACTTCGAGGACTTCCGCCGGCGCATCGGCGATTCGAATTGAGCGTGAGGGACGGACGAGCACCGAATGGGCTGGGACGTTGGCTTTGCGGAAGCTCGCGACTTGCATACGTGAGTCGTGCGAGATGACCGATCAGTGAGAGGCCACTTAACGGCTGAACAGTTGTGCCCCCCATGGGGCGCCTAACTGTTCACTGGATGATCGGCGGTGTTACCGAGATGTCGTAAACCTCGCAAAGCGTGCAAACCGGCACAGCTGTGTCGGTGTCTCGTCCCACTTGACCGCCCTGGATCACCTCCCTCGATGCCCTCCCCTAAAGACGCCCCCCAATCGGACCGTCCCAACCCATCAGCGGTCCGGGCGATCGGGATACACGTCGTCGATCGTGAACAGCGACGTGTAGGGAAGATCACCGCCGAGCGCTGCCTCGATCGCGTCGCCGCCGCCCGCCAGGCGGTCGAGGACCGCGAGCGCGCCTGCGAGCTCCACGCCCTCGTCGCGTACGCGCTCGATCGCCGTCACGAGTGAGCCGCCGGAGGTGACCACGTCCTCGACGATCAGCGCTCGTTCGCCGCGCTCGATCGGCGGCCCCTCGATCCAGCGCTGGAGGCCGTGCTGCTTGCGTTCCCTGCGCACGAAGAAGGCCTTCAGGTCCGCTCCGCTGGCAGCTCCGATCGCGGCGCAGGCGATTGGATCGGCTCCCAGCGTCGGCCCGCCGACGGCGGCGGCGGCGAGGCGGTGCGCCTCGGCAGCGACCAGCTCACCGAGCGCGCGGAACGGCGCCGGGAGCAACAGCGGGCGGCGGGCGTCGACGTAATAAGAGGCCGTGCGGCCGCTCGAGAGAGTCACTTCCCCGATCACGAGACCGTGCTCGCGCAGGGCGCCGAGCAAGACGTCGCGTGCTGTGCCGGCAGCCAAGACGCGAGTATCCTAGCCCGCGTGCCGGGACCTCTCAGCGTCGTCGATCCGATCAGCATCAAACAGCAGCTGAACCGGCTGAACGACATCCGGGATGTGGCGCGCCGGGTGTCCTCTGACTTCGACACCGCTCGCGCGGCCCGCCGCGCGCTCTTCCCGCTGCCGCTCATCGATCGTCCGCGGCGCGCCTATACGAAGGTGTTCCCGCGCTTTCGCTCACGTCCGATCCCGTCTCTGCAGCGGCGCAGGATCGGGCTTGTGCTTTCGGGCGGCAGCGGCAGCTGCGTCGCCGCCTGCGGCGTCGCTCGCGCGCTCGAGGAGGCAGGTGTCGAGCCGCAGGCGATCTCGGTCTGCTCGGGGTCGGCGCTGTGGGGCTCGATGATCGCGTCCGGGCTGTCCGCCCAGGAGATGGTCGACCTCTCCCTCAACTGGCAGCCCGAGGACTACCTCGACATCCAGTGGACGCGGATCCCCCGCTTCGCCGTAGCAGCGATGCGGGGCTTCACCGGCCTGGCGAAGGGAGACGCGATCGAGCGTCTCTTCAATCGCCAGCTCTGGAACATGTCCGTCGGCGAGACGCAGATCCCGATCTACTCGATCGCGTACAACATCGACACCGGCCTGCTCGAGACGTTCGGGTCGACGATCACGCCCAAGCTGACGATCGCCGAGCTCGTGCGAGTCGCGATCGCCCTGCCGCTGCTGGTCGAGGCCGTGCGCGTCGGCGACCACCTGTACGCCGACGGCGGCGTCGTCGACGTGTTCCCCGCCCAGCCCCTGATCGAGCACGAGAAGATGGACCTCTACATCGGCGTCAACACGATCCTGCCGGCGCGCTGGGAAGGCGAGGACATCTCGGGGTGGCCCGAACAGCGCCTGGGGTTCATGCGGGCGACCCGGCAGTTCAGCTACGCCGGCTACCTCGAGCTCGCGCGGCGCACGACCAGGCAGCTCGGCCGCAAGCTGATCCTGCTGGACCCGGTGGACCACTCGGAACT
The DNA here is from genome assembly GCA_963716195.1 of uncultured Solirubrobacterales bacterium. GTDB lineage: Bacteria > Actinomycetota > Thermoleophilia > Solirubrobacterales > JBBDJG01 > JBBQNR01. Next base: position 3,074,456 of record OY970293.1, on the reverse strand, counting down.
GCAGGGATTCGGCTTCTACGAGCTCTTCATCGACCGCCGCAAGTGGCCGCGCCTGATCATGCAGGGCTACGAGCACACCAAGTCGGTGCTGGAGCGTCATGCGCGCCGCGGGGCCCGCGGCGGCGGACGCTCGAAGCCCAAGTCCGTCGGCGCCCCGGCCTAGCCCGTCCTTCAGCCCGCTCCTGGCCCGGGAATCCCCTTTCCCGGCCGGACAGAGCGAGGTCAAGGGTTGACCCCGGGATGCCGATCTTCGCCCTGGGTGTCCGCTAGCAGCCCGACAGCGAGCGGGGACGCCCAGGTGGCGGCCACCGTGCCTGTGGAGATGGGCCAGGACGTCGCGGCCGCGGTTCCCCCCAAGCGCCCGACCGGCATCAACCCGGTCTGGTGGCTGAACGCCGTGGTCGGAGCGATCGCGGTCGCACTCTTCGTCGGTCCGGGCAACGAGTTCTCCCCCCTTCAGGACCCGCACCTGCCCTGGTGGGCGCTCGCGATCGCCTTCTTCGCAGGCGAGCGCTTTGTTGTTCACCTGCATTTCCGCCGCAGCGCGCACTCGTTCTCGCTCGGCGACGTTCCGCTGGTGCTCGGCCTGCTCCTGGCGAGCTCGACCGACCTGGTGATCGGCGGGCTCATCGGGACGGCCGCCGTGCTGGTCGTCGACCGCAGGCTGCCGGCGGTGAAGCTCGTCTTCAACCTCGCGCAGTTCGCCCTCTCGACCTGCCTGGCCGTACTGATCGTGCACGACCTCGTCGGCGCGGAAGCGTCGATGGGTCCGGAGCTGTGGCTCGCGATCTTTGTCGCCACCTGGGTGAGCGCGGCCGTGACGGTGCTGCTGATCGGGGTCGCGATCGCCCTCTCCGAGGGCGGGCTGAAGGCGCGCTCGGTGGGTCAGATGCTGAGCATGGACTTCATCGTCACGACAACGAACACGAGCCTCGCGCTGGCCGCGGGCATCATCATCGACGCCGACCCACGAGCGATCCCTCTGCTGCTGATCCCGGCGACGACCGTCTTCCTCGCGTATCGCGCCTACCTGCTCGAGCGCCAGCGCCACGAGCGGCTGGAGTTCCTGTACGAGGCGACGCGTACGCTCGCCAACTCGCCGGAAATCGTGCTGGCGCTCGAGGGGCTGCTCGGTCGCTCGCTCGAGGCCTTCCGGGCAGAGCTGGCCGAGATCGTCCTGTTCAGCTCCGACGGTAGCCCGCCGCTGCGCACGACGCTCGGGCCCGGGGATCACAAGGAGATCATGCAGCCGATCGACGATGCCATCGCCGAGGAGCTACGGTCGCTGGTCAGCGTGGAGAACCCGGCCGTCCGGCTGGAGCGGCCCTTCCCGACGCCCGAGCTGCGCCGCTATCTGGACGCGCGCCTGGTCGCCGACGCCATGGTCGCCATGCTGCCGGGCGAGAAGCGCGTGATCGGGACGATCACGCTCGCCAACCGCTTCGGCTTGATCCGCTCCTTCAACCAGGAAGACCTGAAGCTGTTCGAAACACTCGCCAACAACGCGAGCGTCGCCCTTCAGTACGACCGCCTCGAGCAGGCGGTCCTGCAGCTGCGAGAGCTGCAGGAGCAGCTCCACCACCAAGCCTTCCACGACCCGCTCACCGACCTCGCGAACCGCTCGCTGTTCCTCAATCAGGTCAAGGACGCCGTCTCTACGACCCCGGACGACGTCGCCGTGTTGTTCATCGACGTAGACGACTTCAAGACCGTCAACGACAGCCTTGGCCACGGCGCGGGGGACGAGCTCCTGATCTCGATCGCCGAGCGCCTGCGCGCTTCGCTTCGGCCCACCGACGCCGTGGCGCGCCTCGGAGGAGACGAATTCGCCGTGATGGTGGTCGGCGTGCAGGCGTCCCCCGACGGTGTGATCGGCGTGGCGGAGCGCGTGATGCAGGCCTTCGAGGACCCCGTCACGGTTGGCGAGAAGCTGATCTACATCCACCTGAGCGTCGGCATCGCGAGCACCCTGCACACCCGGCGCGCGGACGAGCTCATCCGCGACGCCGACCTCGCTATGTACAAGGCGAAGGAGACCGGCAAGAACCGGTACGAGTTCTTCCGCCCGGAGATGCGCGCCGCCGTGCTGCGCCGGCACGGCCTGAAGGGAGAACTACAGGGGGCGCTCGAGCGCGGTGAGCTGATCCTCGAGTACCAGCCCATCGTCGCCCTCGCGACGGGCGAGACCGTGGCCGCGGAGGCGCTCGTGCGCTGGAATCACCCAACCCGCGGTCGCCTGCTGCCCAAGGAGTTCGTCCCGCTGGCCGAGGAGACCGGCTTGATCATCGCGGTCGGCCAGTTCGTGCTCGAGCAGGCGTGCCGCCAGGCCTGCGAGTGGGAACGTGCGGGGGATGGCGACGCGCCGGGATCGGTGCACGTCAACCTCTCCGCCGTCGAGCTTCAGGTCCCCGGCATCACCGAGGAGGTGAGAGGGGCGCTCGGGACAACGGGCCTGGAGCCCTCGCGGCTCGTGCTCGAGATCACGGAGAGCCTCGTCCAGGACGTGGCAGCCGGCAGGACGTTCGCCGCCCTGCGCGAGCTCGGCGTACGGCTCGCCCTCGACGACTTCGGGACCGGCTACTCCTCGCTCAGCTACCTGCGCTCGCTGCCTCTCGACATGCTCAAGATCGCGCGCCCCTTCATCGAGGCGATGCCCCGCGGCCACCGCGAAAACTCCTTCGTGCGCATGATCATCGACCTTGCCCGCACGCTCGAGCTGCAGGTGATCGCCGAGGGGATCGAGTCCTCGGCCGAGCTCGAGGCGCTGCACGCGCTCGACTGCGAGCTCGGGCAGGGTTTCTATCTCGGGCGCAAGCTCGAGGACCGTGATGCCGGCGCGGAGCCCGCCGCACTACCCCTTCGCACCGGCCCTTAACCCGAACAAACGTCCAGATTTCTCAAGGGCGGCCTCGGCGATGCCGATGATTGTCCGGCTTGGCAGGGAACTGCCTGGCAGGGATAGGGCTCATCGGCACTCCCGTCGCGAGGCGGGGTCGCAAAGCCAGAGGTCTTGCTCCGGCAAGACGGCTCAGCTGCACGGCTCAACCGAACAGGGATGTTCATCGCGACAGGAGGTAGCCAGGGATGGCTCGTTCACGCAGGGAGTTTTCTCGTATCCGCTGGGGCATGACGGCTTTTGCCGCGGCCGGCGCCATCCTGGTGCTCGCGATCGCGGCGGCCGCGCAGGCTCCGGTCATCGGCCTTGGCAGCGGCGACGCTCCTGCCGCCGGCCCGGCGGTCTCGCCCGGCCCGACCCCGGCACTCGCTGAGGCTGCGCGCAAGCACCCGCGTGAACGCCTTCAGGTGATCGTTCAGCTCAGCCCGGGCACGGACGCCCAGGCGGGCCGCGAGCTCGTTCGCGCGCACGGCGGACGGGTCACCGGCGAGCTCTCGATCATCAACGGCCTCGCCGCGAAGCTGACCGCCGCCGAGGCGAAGCACCTCTCTTACGCCAGGGGCATCAAGGCGGTGTCGCTCAACGCACCGGTCCGCAAGACCGGGCTGCTGTCGGGACTCGTCAACGGGTTGCTCAGCAACCTCACCAACCTGCGCACCTCTTACAACCAGTCGATCGCCTCGGACGAAGTCTGGCGGGACGGCTACTCCGGCAAGGGCGTCGGCGTCGCTGTGATCGACACCGGCATCGCCGGCGACCTGAAGGACTTCCGCGTCTCCCAGACCGACACGCGCTCGCGCGTGATCGGCGCGGCGGTCACGAACCCGTACGCCAAGAGCCTTGGCGACGGCTTCGGGCACGGCACGCACGTCGCCGGGATCATCGGCGGCAACAGCACCAACCGCGCCAAGTCGGACTCGCTCTACGGCGACTACGTGGGCGTGGCGCCGGAGGCCGATCTGGTCTCGGTCAAGGTCTCCGACGAGGACGGCAACGCCACCGTCCTGGACGTGATCTACGGGCTGCAGTTCGTCGTCGATCACAAGAACACCTACAACATCCGCGTCGCAAACCTGTCGCTCGAGTCGACGGTCGCCGAGTCCTACAAGACCGACCCGCTCGACGCGGCGGCCGAGGCCGCTTGGTTCAAGGGCATCGTCGTCGTGGCGGCGGCCGGCAACAGGGGCTCCGCCTCGGACGCGGTCAAGTACGCGCCGGCCAACGATCCGTACGTGATCACGGTCGGTGGTGTCGACGACATGGGCACCGCCTCGAAGACCGACGACCGGCTGGCCGACTGGTCGAGCCGAGGCACCACGCAGGACGGGTTCCAGAAGCCCGACCTCGTCGCGCCGGGTGCGCACATCGTGTCGCTGCTGGCTCCGAAGAGCGACTTCAAGACGCTCTGCCCGAGCTGCGTCGTCTCCAACGAGTACATGAGGATCGGCGGCACGTCGATGGCGGCCCCGATGGTGTCCGGCGCGGTCGCGCTGATGCTGCAGGAGAACTCGCAGCTGAAGCCCAACCAGGTCAAGGGCACGCTCATTGCCACGACCCGCACGATCCACCAGGGCGGGGACGAGCTCAACGCCGATGCGGCCTTGACGGCCAGTCCTACGAGCGCCAACGACGGTCTGACTCCAAACACTCTCGTCAACCCCACCACCGGTGAGATCGACTACACGCGTTCGCGCTGGAGCCGGTCGCGCTGGAGCGATGCCTCATCCGGCTCGCTGGGCGCGGCGTGGGCCCGGTCGCGCTGGAGCTGCGACTGCTACAGCTCCACCAGCGGCAGCGTCGAGGAGACGCGCTCGCGCTGGAGCCGCAGCAGCTGGTCCTGGAAGCCCACCCTCTAGGCGCCAGAGAGCAACAACGTAAGCCGCAACTCCCCTCCGACCCCCCAACAACGGAACGGCCCGCTCCCCCGCGGGCCGTTTCCTTTTCGCGGCCTCGCGAAACTTCGGGCATCGAAAGGGTGGGTCTCCGCGCTTCCCTGCGGCCTCAGACAGTCACCGCAAACGCCAACGCATTGTTCGCCGCGTGTATGAGGATGCACGGCCACAGCGAGCCGGTCTTCTGGAACACCAGCGCGAGCACCGTTCCGAGCACCGCCAGCGGGACGAGGAACTCAGGCTTGAAGTGGATCGCACCGAAGATGAGCCCGCTCGTTACGGCCCCGCCGAAGACGCCAAGACGCGTGCGCAGCGCCTGGTAGAGGAAGCCGCGGAAGAAGAACTCCTCGACGACGGGAGCGACGGCGACCACGAAGATGCCGGTGATCACCGCCAGCAGCGTGCTCTTGTCCGCGCCCAGCTGCTGCGGGAGATCGTCGTCCGGCGGCTGGAAGATGGCGACGTAGATCGCCGAGATCACGAAGTACACGGCGATCCCTGCCACGGCCCAGCCAAGTGCCGACGGCTTGAAGGGACGGAACCCGAACTGGCGTGCGCTGGGGCGGCCCATACGCTCTGCCATGAGCAGGGCAGCGGCGACAAATGCCAGGTTCTGGGCTGCGAGTGCGGCGAAGTCGAACGAGTCCGACTTGTCGGGGTCGTCCACGCCGGCGGCGAAGTAGGCCACCGCGACGATCGCGCTCAGGACGAACGTTGCCACCAGCGCCACCAGCAGCCCGAGCAGTCCGGCCGAGGCGGGCCAGCGTGGATCGTCGTCGCTGCCCCGGGGCCAGAAGCCGCCCGGCGCCGGCAGAGGAGCTTGTCCTTCGCTGACGGTCATCGGCGGCTCATGGTGTCACGCCGAGCAGGGCGGGCAGGTCGGCAAGCGAGCCGATCGTCTCCACGTCGGAGCCGCCGGCTGCCGTCCCGGTGCGATCGATGAGCAGCGCGCGCATGCCTGCCGCTCGTGCGCCGGAGATGTCCGTCTCGGGCGAGTCGCCGACGAAGATCGCCTCCTGCGGGCCGCGGCGCAAGCGCTCGAGCGCGAGCGTGTAGATGCGCGGATCCGGCTTGGCGATCCCGGCCTGGGCGGACACCACCACCTCGTCCAGCGCGGCACCGAGCCCCACCTCCGCGAGGACGCCTGCAAGCGAGCAATCCCAGTTCGAGACCACGGCCAGCCGCAGTCCGGCCACGCGCAACGCCGCGAGGGCGGGGGCGGTATCGGGGAAGGGCGTGAACCGCAGGGAGTCCAGGAGCACATCGGTCACCTCGTCGAGGTCGAGCTCACCGGTCTGCGGCAGGCGATCGCGGAGGACCATGGCGCAGCGCCGGCGCAGGTCGCGGAGCGACTCGGCATCCGCTCCCTCCTGGTGGTGCTCGCGGTAGTAGGCGATCTCGGCCAGTACCGCCTCCTTTGCCACGCTCTCGGAGACCTCGATGCCGTGGCGGCGCGCGAGCGTAGCCCGCAGATAGGGCCACGGCGGCTCGAGCTCGAGCAACGTGCCGAGCGCGTCGAACAGCACCGCGCGGTAGCCCGGTCCCGGCTGGATCAAGCGGTCAGACTGTCGCCGCTGTCCGGGCGGGCTCTGCCGGCGCGGCGGCTCCTGCCACCGGCTCGACCCGCACCGGGATGCCGGTCAGGTGTGCCATACCGGCCAGACGCTCGATCGAGTCCGGGTCCGACGGCGCGAGCTGGTTCACGTTCACACCGCTCATCGAGTTGGCGAGCTTCCAGCCGCCGCGGTGTCCCCAGCCGTGTGGAAGCGCGACCGTGCCGGGCGTCATCTCGTCGGTCACCTTTACCGGCACTTCGAGAGAGCCCGCGGCCGACATCACGCGCGCCTCCCCCTCGTCCTCGATGCCGAAGCGAGCGGCGTCGTCGGGATGGATGCGAAGCGCGTGAGTACGCCCGCCCCGCATGAGCAACGGAGCGTTGTGCATCCACGAGTTGTGGGAGCGCAGCTCCCTCATCCCGATCAGCTTGAGCGGGAAGTCCGGTGAGTCACCGTTCGCGGAGGCGAGCCGGCCGAGCTCCGACGTGATCGCCGCGTCGTTCAGGTGCACGCGCTTGTCGCGGTGCCTCAGCTTGTTCGGGAGCACTCCGGTCGGTATGCGCTCATCGAGCACGACCCCATGCGGCTTGCGGGCCAGCTTCGCGCGCGAAAGCCCGCCGCGGCGCAGGCCGAACTTGTCGCCGGCGGGTCCGGTCCGCAGAAGCAGGTCGATCAGCTGGCGCGGCGTGATCCGGTAGCCGATGCGCGCAAGCCACCGCAGCGCGGGCAGGCTGTAGGGCGCGACGCCGATCCGGCGCGAGATGTCGTCGATCACCTGCCACTCCTCGCGCGCCTCGCCGTGTGCCGGCACCACCGCCTCGGTCACCTGCGCGAACGGCGTCGAGAAGAAGCCGAGCAGCGCGGCGGGGACGTCCTCGCGCTCGAGGAACGTGGTCGCGGGCAGGACGTAGTCGGCGTGCTTGTTCGTCTCGTTCACGTACAGGTCGAGCGAGACCATCAGGTCGAGCTGCTCGAGCGCCTTCTCGAGTGCGTCGCCGTCCGGCACCGACAGCACCGGGTTGCCGGCCGAGACGAACAGGGCCCGCATCTGGCGAGCGCCCGGCGTCGTGATCTCCAGTGGCATGAGCGTGGCGGGGAAGTTCCCGATCACGTCAGGGAAGCCACCGAAGCGCGACCGGCGCTTGCCATAGGTGTCGAGACCCGCCTTCTCGCCGATGTCGTCAAGCGCGATCGGTGGGCTACCGAAGACGGAGCCGCCCGGCCGGTCGATGTTGCCGGTGACCGCGTTCAGCGCGTCGAGCAGGAACGCGACCAGCGTGCCAAAGCGCCCCAGGCAGGAGCCGGTGCGCCCGTAGGCCGCCGCGCCCGGCGCCTGTGCGAAGCCGCGGGCGAGCTCGCGCAGCCGCTCCGCGGGCACACCCGTGCGGTCGGCTGTCGCCTCCGGCGGATGCGCACGGGCGTGACGCTCCAACGCCGCGGTGCCGTCCGTCCAGCGCGCGACGTATCCCTCGTCGGCGAGCCCCTCCTCGAAGATCACGTTCAGCATCGACAGCAGCAGCCAGGCGTCGGAGTCCGCCCGCACCGGCAGGTGCTCGTACTGGCGGGCCGTCTCGGTGCGGCGCGGGTCTACCACGATGATGCGACCGCCGCGCTCCACGATCCCGTTGAGCTGCTCGCGCACCCGCGGCGCGGACAGCACCGAGCCGTGGGAGACGAGCGGGTTGGCTCCGACCATCAGAAGAAAGTCCGTGCGCGCGATGTCCGGGATCGGGACGACCAGCGGTGACCCGTAGAGGATCGCCGACGCGGCAAAGCGGTTGTTCACGTCCTGGGAGCCCGCCGAGTAGTAGTGCGGGGAGCCGATCCCGTCCAGGAATCCCTTCACCCACAGCGTGTGGCTGTAGCTGAAAGCGCCGGGATTGCCCATGTACCAGCCGACCGACTCCCGGCCATGAGTGCCGATCAGGCTCTGCAGACGGCCGGAGATGTCGGTGAGCGCCTGCTCCCAGGTCGTGCGCTCGAACTCGCCCGGGCCGCCGGTGCGCCGGAGCGGATGCAGGACTCGATCAGGGTCGTTCTGGACCTCCGTCATCGCGATCCCCTTTGGGCACGCATAGCCCCGAGACAGGGGGTGGTCCGCGTCCGGGCGCAGCTTGACGAGCTGGCCGTCCTCGACCGTGGCCACCATCCCGCACAACGGCTCACAGATGCGGCAGAAGGTGACCTTCTCCTCGACCGCCATGCGGGCAGTCTACCGCCGCAGAACGGGCTTAATGTGCTGGTGGGCACTCCCGAACGGATATCGGGCCGGCTACGCCGGGCACTAAAAATGACGTGCGTCGGCTGTCGCCTCCGCTGAAGGAACCTATACTCGTTTGGCCTGCACGGCAGGGACTTCCGGGGCCGGCCGAGAACTGTTTGGCGTCTGCCCCTAGAGATGCGATCCATTTGACCTACCGCGAGCGAAAGCGGCGCCAACGCGGGCGCAAGCACCGCAAGCTCCTGCTCGCCTCGCTCGTGCTGGCCGTGGCCCTTCTGATCGCGCTCGGGGCGGGTGTCGGCTGGATCCTGAGCGTCAGCGCCAGCGCGCCGCCGCTGGACTCGCTCAAACCCGTCGACCAGGGCACGAGCTCCGCGGTCTACGCGGCGGACGGCAGCCGCCTCGGCTTCATCCAGTCGGACGAGATCCGCACCCCGGTGCCGCTCTGGAAGATTCCCGAGTCCATGCGCGCGGCAACGATCGCAATCGAGGACGAGCGCTTCTACCAGCATGCAGGCATCGATTACGAGGGCATCATGCGAGCGGCGGTCAAGAACCTGGAGGCGGGCAAGGCCGTCGAGGGCGGCTCCACGATCACGATGCAGCTGGTACGCAACCTCTACGTCGGTCGTGAGCGCACGCTCGAGCGCAAGATCCGCGAGGCGACGCTGGCGGAGGAGTTCGAGGACCGCCACTCGAAGCGATGGATCCTGCGCGCGTACCTCAACTCCATTCCCTACGGGACGGTGGACGGCCAGACCGCGATCGGGGTGCAGGCCGCCGCACAGACGTTCTTCTCGAAATCCGCGCGGGAGCTGACGCTTCCCGAGGCGGCCTTGCTGGCAGGCCTGCCGCAGGCGCCGAGCGAGCTGAACCCGTTCCAGAACCCGCGCGCCGCCGCCGCGCGCCGCAACCAGGTGCTGCGCAAGATGGCCAAGCTCGGCTACATCTCCGAGCAGCGCGCGGCCGAGGCGAGCGACGAGCCGCTCGGGGTCGAGCGGGGCGACCTCTACACCCGCATCCGCGAGCCTTTCTTCTTCGACTTCGTGAAGCAGCAGCTGATCGACAAGTTCGGCGTCAACACCGTGCGCAAGGGCGGGCTGAAGGTGCACACGACGATCGACCCGGGGCTCCAGCGCGTCGGGCGCGAGGCGATCGACGGCACGCTTCCGTATCCCAGCGATCCAAGCGCGGCGGTCGTCGCGATCGACCCACGCAATGGCTACATCAAGGCGATGGCCTCGAGCTCGAGCTACAACCACAAGCAGTTCAACCTCGCCGCCCAGGGCCACCGCCAACCGGGCTCGGCCTTCAAGACGTTCGTGCTGACCACAGCGATCAGGCGCGGTGTGAACCCGTACTCGACCAGCTACGTGTCGAAACCGCTCGACCTGAAGACCGAGGACTACGGTCCATGGAAGGTGCAGACGTACGACCAGACCTACGGCGGGTCGATGAACCTGGTGCGCGCGACGCTGAAGTCCGACAACACCGTGTACGCGCAGCTCGACCTCGACCTCGGGCCGAAGAGCGTCGCCGAGACGGCAAAGGACATGGGCATCACCACAAAGCTCGACGGCTACCCGGCCGAAGGACTGGGCGGACTGACGCGCGGGGTGTCGCCGCTCGAGATGGCGAATGCCTACGCGACACTCGCGTCGGGCGGCATTCGCAACAAGCCGATCGCGATCAGGCGCGTGCAGTTCTCGGACGGAGACGTCGAGGAGCTCGGCAAGCCCAAGCGCGAACGCGTGTTCAACGACTCGGTGGCCCACGAGGTGACGAAGATCCTCAAGCAGAACGTGCAGTCCGGGACGGGCACGCGCGCAAACATCAACTGTCCGTCCGCAGGCAAGACCGGCACCACTGACAACTTCAACGACGCCTGGTTCGTCGGATACACGCCCTACCTGTCCACGGCGAGCTGGGTCGGGTACCCGAACGCGCTGCGCGAGATGCGCAGCGTGCACGGCATCTCGGTCGCGGGAGGGACGTTCCCGGCGGAGATCTGGCACAAGTTCATGGAGGTCGCGAAGGGCAAGAACTGCAAGGACTTCCAGCAGCCGGAATCCGCCATCCAGTGGACTCCGTTCTTCGGCAAGTACTCGTCAAGCCGCGGTTACGTGCCGACCTACAGCGGCCCCATCAGCCCCACCCCCGAGCCGAGCGGCACGACCGGAAAGAACGGCAAGGGCAACGACGGAAAGGGCAAGCCGGACAGCGGTGGTGGTGGTGGCGGCGGGACCGGTGGCGGCAACGACGGTGGCGGGACCGGTGGCTACGACCCGCGCAAGTACGAGGGCGATCCCACCCCCGGCGGCGGCTTCGGCGCCCGCTAGCGGGGCGGCGCACCGACGGCCCCTGGCGCTGTCCGCGCTGGCGGTCCTCGCCCTTGTCTACGTGGCGCTCGCCGTGCTTGTCGCGGCCCCGCACTCGACCGTCGTCCTCGCCGCGGCAGAGCGCTCGCCCGACTGGTTGCTCGGGCCGTGGCGAGTCTTCGGCCTCAGCGGTGCCGACGGCTCCCTCACGGGGCCGCTCTACTACGCGGGGCTGTGGGCGGCGCTTCTCGCCTACCTGGGGGTGCTCGCCTGCTGCCGAGCGATCGGTGCGAGGCTCGCGCAGGCGATGGTCGCCTGCTGCACCGTGCTGTTCCTGCTCGCGCCGCCCCTCCTGTCGCAGGACGTCTTCAGCTACATCGCGTATGCCCGCCTCGACGTCGTCCACGACCTCAGCCCCTACACGCACAGCCCTGACGCGGTCCCCACCGATCCCGTCTACGTGTTCGCGGGATCCAAGGACGCGACCAGCGTCTACGGCCCGCTCTTCACCCTGCTGACGCTGCCTATCGCGAAGCTGGGGATCGCGACGGCTTTCTGGACGCTGAAGGCGATCGCCGCGCTGTCCGTGCTCGGGATCGTCGCCCTGGTGCGGCTGTGCGCCGAGCGGCTCGGCCGTGATCCGGTGTTCGCCACCCTTGCTGTGGGCCTGAACCCGCTGGTGCTGGTGCACGTCGTCGGCGGCGCGCACAACGACGCGCTGGTCGTGCTGCTGTCGCTCGCGGGCGTCGCGGCGCTGGTCGTCGCCATGCGCGAGCCGGCGGCGGGCGCGCTGGGGACGGCGGCGACGGCGCTGAAGGCGTCGGCCGGCCTCGTGCTGCCGTTCATGCTCATCGGGGCGCGGCGAAGGCTGGCGCTGATCGCCGGCGGCGTCGCTGCCGCCGCGGTCACCGTGGCCGTCAGCTTCGCCGTTTTCGGCGGCGACGCCATCGATGCGTTCGGAGCGCTCGGAGACAACCAGAGCCGGACCACCCGCTGGAGCGTCCCGCAGCGCAGCGCGGACGGGATCGCCCTCCTGACCGGCGGCTCGGCGGACGCGATCGTCGACTACACACGCGCGCTGCTGGCGGTCGCGTTCGTGTGCGCTCTCGCGTTTCTGCTTTACCGCTCCTACCGCGCCGGCCCCGGCTCCCGCTACTGGATCGAGGCGACCGGCTGGGCGACGATCGCCCTGCTCGTCGCGTCCGCCTGGCTCGTGCCGTGGTACGCGATCTGGTTCCTTCCGTTCGCCGCCCTGTCTGGAAGCCGCAAGCTGCAGCTGGCGTCGCTGGCGCTGTGCGCGTGGATGCTGGTGATTGCCGTGCCGCTTTAGAGAATTGCCGTGGGCCGGATCCAGCTGCCTATATCGGGAGGATCCGGCCCAGGACGATCTCGAGACGTCGCTCTCGGGCTCGCCCTTCGGTGCTTAGTGGTAGGGATACCTCCCATCCCATGGGCGAATTCGACCTCATCAACCGCATCCGCGCGACACTCTCCGACCGCGGCGGCCGCGTCCTGCGCGGCCCCGGGGACGACGCCGCGGTGATCAGAGCCGACGGCCTGATCGTCACCTCGGTGGACGCGTTCGTCGAGGGCGTGCACTTCCGGCTCGCAACGACATCGCTCGAGGATCTCGGCCACAAGTGCCTGGCCGCTTCCCTGTCGGATCTGGCGGCGATGGGCGCCGAGGCGGGCGAGGCGCTGATCACGCTCGGGCTGCCGCCCAACATCGGCGAGCGCGAGGTGCTCGAGCTCGTCCGTGGCGCTGAGCAGATTGCCGCCGAGACCGGCGTGGCGATCTGCGGCGGGGACGTCGACTCCAGCGACGAGCTGTTCGTGGCGGTGACCGTGATCGGGCACGCCGAGACCGAGTCGGAGCTGGTCGGCCGCGACGGCGCGAAGCCGGGCGACCTGGTCGGCGTGACGGGCCGGCTGGGCGGCGCGGGCGCCGGATTGATCCTGCTCGAGCGCAAGGAGCACGGAGTGCCGGTAGACGTGGGCGAGGCATTGATCGACAGGCAGCGCCGGCCCCAGCCGCGCCTCGATGCCGGCCGGGCGCTCGCGGGCGCCGGCGTGACGGCGATGATCGACGTCAGCGACGGACTCGCCTCGGACGCGCGCCGGCTCGCCGAGGAAAGCGGTGTGCAGATAGAGATCGAGCTTGCGCGCGTTCCCCTGGACGATGGCGTCGAGGAGGTTGCCCGCATCGCGGGGCGCCAGGCGATCGAGCTGGCGGCGACTGCGGGAGAGGACTACGAGCTACTCGTGACCGCGAGCCCCGGGAACCGCGATCGCACCGAGCAGGCGGCGCTGGCTGCGGGTGTGCCCGTCAGCTGGATCGGGGAGGTGTGTCCGGGAGCCGGTGTCAGCCTGCTCGGCGAGAGTGGTGGTGGCCTCGAACTCGAGGGTTGGGACCACTTCGCCAGGCAGACAGCGAACCGTCATCGTTGAGCGCGAGCTTCACGATGATGGCGGTCGCCACCTGCTTCGGGTCGACGCAGTAGGCCCTGCGATCGACGCTCTTCTTTAGATCTTCGCTCTTCACATCCGTGTGTAGATCGATGCTTCCTTGCCCCGACTCAGTCAATATCGACCTGCTACAGGACCGTCCGCATACGAACGCCGTCCACGCTGTATGGGGTCGTGACCCTAGTACGGGTGTTTAGGTTGCTTAGGTCGTTCAACGTGGCCGGAAGGCCGATTCCGTCCCGCCGAGCGATCCGGGGCCGGCGTACGTGCTCGGGCCGCGCACCGTGATCTCGATCTCATGCTCGCGGGGCGGGCGCCGCAGCACGACCATCGTCGCCGCGAGCAGCCCACCCGCGACCAGGGCGCCGACGAGCGCCGTCCACAGAGAGTCCGGCGTGGCGAGCACGAGCAGCACGTATAGGCCCAGGTCCGTGCCGAAGTCGAGGTGCGCGCCGTAGTAGAGCAGCACCGGCACCGGTAACAGGAGCGCGGACGTGGCAGTCGCAACGAGCAGGAGCCGGCGGTTCGGTCCCGCGGGCAATGCGGTCAGCAGGCACAGGTGTGCGACGGGCACCAGCAGCAACGCGGCGAACGGGTTGCCGATCCAAAGCAGCAAGAGCTCGCATGACAGCAGCAGGGACAGGCCGATTGCCGCTGCGGGCTGGCGCGGCGCGATCTCCTCACCGCCGGCGACGATCGGTCGCGCCACCAACCAGGCCAGTGCGAACAGGACCGCGAGTGCGCCAAGCGCCGGCGCCATCTCGGAGAAGCTCGGGCGCGCCGCCGGCGCCAAAGCCTCAGCAGCGGAGCCGGGGAGCCAGCCGAGCAGATCGAACAGCCTCGCTGCCAGCACGACGACAATGAACGGGACGCTGACGGCGACGCCCCATCGCAGCCACCGCCCCGGCGAGCCGGCCCGCCTGCGCACGCGTGCGAACGCATCGAGTGCGGTCACGAGCGCGGGCACGAGGAAGCCCAGCGCCAGCAACGCGATCGACCACGACGGCAGCATCTGGTGGCCGAGCACGAGGTAGCTAGCGGGAGCGCTTTCGAGGTCTGGGGCGGCGTCGAGCGCGAGCACCGAGGCGAGGGCCGCCTTCCCGGAGCGTGCGAGCCGGAGCTGTGAGATGCCGGCAGCCGTGTCCTCGGCGCCCGCTACCGGCACGTCGCCCCGCGCCGAGAGCGTGACTGCGTTCATGCCCGCGGCGAGGAGCGGTCCCTGCTCCCGCAGGGTCACCGGCCACGCCTGCTGCACGAACTGGCCAAACGCGCCCACGGATCCCGTCCCCGTCCCGAGCTCGCGCGCGAGCGCCGTCTCGGCGGTTCTCTGCAGCTGAAGCGACGCGCGGCGTCCGTCATCGGACCACGGGATCACGAACGGCCTTTCCGCGCGCGTGGCCGCGACGTCATCGAGCACGAGTGCCGCCTCGACCTTGCCGGAGCCGGGGTGGTGGTCGGCGAACCGCTGCGCTCCCAAGCCGCCTGCATCGCCGCCGTCGGTGGACACGAACACCAGCGTCCTGTGGTGCCTCGCCGCAGCGAGCGCGCGGGCGAGCTCGAGGAACGCCCCCGTGGTCGCGGCGCTGGAGATTCCGCGCGGCGCCTCCGCGTCACGGTGCGCGAGCACGACCAGCTGCTGCTCGGAGGAGCCGCTCAAGACTCCGGTGACGTTGGTCAGCGACGCGGTCTCGCCGTCGACGTCGGCGCTGAACTCGTCGCGCGAGGTTTGGAAGCCGAAACCCTTCAGGCGGCGCTCGACGTCATCGGCCAGCGCGGCATCGCCGTTGCCTCCCGCGTGCCGGTCGGGCGCGCGGGCGACGATCTCGCGCGCGGTCTCGATCGCGGCCTGATCGTCGAAAGCGTCAGGCGCGAGCGTGGAGCTGAGCGGGTGCGGCCTGCCCTCGAGCGAGAACATGCATACGACCACCGCCAGCAAGGCGACCACGAAACTGGCCCTGTAGATACGCAGATCGACCAACGGTGCTTCCCCCAGCGCCCGGCACAGCGGGCGGCACGATTCGGCCGAGGATACCGACGAGGAAGGGGTGGTCCGCCCCTAGAATCTCTGCAAGAGAGCGCAATTTGGGACCTGGTCCTTTCACGATGGCCGCTAAGACGACACGCATCCTGCTCGTCGACGACGAGCAGCCGGTTCAGAAGCTCCTCACGTACCCGCTCGAGAAGGAGGGCTACGAGGTCGTTCAGGCGCACGACGGCCAGGAGGCCCTGGCGCAGTTCGAGCAGGGCCAGTTCGACCTCGTCGTGCTCGACATCATGCTTCCGCGCATGGACGGTCTCGAGGTCTGCCGCAGGATGCGCGCGCGCAGCTCGGTCCCGATCATCATGCTGACGGCCAAGACCGAGGAGATCGACAAGGTGATCGGCCTCGAGCTCGGCGCGGACGACTACATCACGAAGCCGTTCTCGATGCGCGAGTTCCGAAGCCGTGTGCGGGCCACGCTGAGGCGCGCCGAGATGGCCCCCGCGCAGGGCGCCGACGAGGAGCCGCTCGAGCGGGGCGAGCTGGTGCTCGACTTCGCCAAGCGCACGACCGAGGTGCGCGGCAAGGCCGTCGAGCTCACCTACGTCGAGTTCGAGATCCTCAGTGCGCTGGCGCGCCATCCGGGGCGGGTGTTCATGCGGGACGTGCTGCTCGAGGCCGTCTGGGGAGACTCGTCGTACCGCGACCCGCGCACGATCGACGTCCACATCAGGCATCTGCGCGAGAAGATCGAGCGCGATCCCAAGAACCCCGAGTACCTGCTCACCGTGCGCGGAGTGGGCTACCGCTTTCGCGACGAATGAAGCCGCGACTGAGACTGACCTCGATCAAGTACCGCTTGACGCTGCTGTTCTTCGCGATCACGCTCGGCGCGATCCTGGTGATCTTCTTCTACGTCGTGCCGCAACTCGAGTCGAACCTGACGTCGGAGAAGCTGGACGCGCTGAAGCGCGATGCCGCGGCCTACTCTCCCACGCTGCAGCAGAAGATCGGGCGCGACATCTCGGCGGACGAGCTCGACCGGCTCACGCGCGGGATCGCCGAGCAGACGGATGCCGGCGTCACCTTGTTCGGGATCCCGAGGGACGAGCTGCGCTCGGAAGGCGAGCCCTCGCCGCCGTACGTGATCTCGGACTCCCGGGCTGCCACTCGACCGCTCGAGCCCGCGAGCAAGGTCGTACTGGGGGCGGCGCGCAAGCGCGCGGTCGAGACCGGCACCCACTCCCAGGGCGGCAGGCGCCTGGCCCAGGTGGCCAGGCCGCTCTTCTACCGTGGCCATGCCGACTGGGTGGTCGTGTTCTCCGAGCCGCTCGACGACGTGGCCGACAACGTCAACCTGATCGAGCGCCAGATCCTGATCGCCGGCGCGATCGCCCTGATCGTCGCGCTCGTCAGCGGCTACTACGTCGCGACCGCGCTCACGCGCCGCGTCAAGGAGCTCGAGCGGGCCGCGCGCGAGGTGGCGGCCGGCAACTTCTCCGAGGAGCCGGTCCCGATCCGCTCCGAGGACGAGCTCGGCGAGCTCGCGCGGGCGTTCAACGAGATGCAGCGGCGGCTTGCGCGGCTGGACCAGGCGCGCAAGGAATTCATCGCAAACGCCTCGCACGAGCTGCGCACGCCGATCTTCTCGCTCGGTGGTTTCGTCGAGCTCCTTCAGGATGAAGAGATCGACGAGCACACGCGGACGGAGTTCCTGACGACCATGAGCGAGCAGGTTGACAGGCTCCAAAAACTCGCCACCGACCTGCTCGACCTGTCCAGACTGGACGCGGGCTCACTCGAGGTGGAGGTCGAGGACGTGCCTCTGCTCGCGGTCGCCGACGGGGTGGCGGAGGAGTTCGCTGCCGCTGCCGCGAGGCAGGAGGCCACGATCGAGGTCTCCGACGACGGCGGCAGTCGCGAGGTGGGAGCGCTCGGTGATCCGACGCGGGTGGAGCAGATCCTGCGCGTGCTGCTCGACAACGCGCTCACGCACACCGGCACCGGCACCGTCATCGAGGTGTCGGCGGCGACCGCGCATCCGCGGCTCGACGAGAGCCAGGTCGCTGAGCTGACCGTCACCGACAACGGGCCCGGGATATCGGCGCAGGAGCTCCCGAGCGTGTTCGACCGCTTCCACACGGGCGACACCGGTCGTGGCTCCGGCCTGGGCCTTGCGATCGCGCGCGAGCTCGCCGAGCGGATGCACGGCCGCCTCGAGCTGACATCGCGACCGGGCAAGACCGTCTTCAGGCTGATCCTCCCGCTCGCGCCCTCGAGTGCCGGGGCTCTGACCGCGCAGCAGGCGCGAGAGCGCACACCGGCATGAGAGGGCTGGCGCTGGTCGTGAGCGCCGCGCTGGTGCTCGGGGCAGTAGCCGGGGGCTGTGGAGGGGACGACGAGCCAAGCGGCCCGCGCACCGTGGAGAAGACGAAGGTGCAGGTGATCGAGGGTTCGGGCCCCCGCCCCAACTTCGACCCGGCAGGCGTTTACCAGCGCTTCTCGAACGGCGTGGTGACGGTGACCTCGCTGTTCAAGAGCGGCGACACCGGCGTGCTCATCGGCGGCGAGGAGGCCGCGGGCCAGGGCGCCGGCTTCGTTCTCGACGGCGATGGCCACGTGGTGACGAACGCTCACGTCATCACGGAGGGCCGCGGCGACGACATCAAGCCCGCGCGTGACGTCTTCGTGCGCTTCTCGGACGGTAATCAGGTCGGCGCCGACGTAGTGGGCTACGACGCGAACTCCGACATCGGGCTGCTCAAGATCGACCCGAAGGGCCTCGACCTCGTCCCGCTCAAGCTCGGCCGCTCCAGCGGGGTACGCGTCGGCGAGTTCGTCGTCGCGATCGGCAGTCCCTTCGGCGAGGAGCAGTCGCTGTCGGTCGGGGTCGTGTCTGCGACCAACCGCACGATCGAGGCGCTGACCGAATTCCAGATCGGCGACGCGATCCAGACGGACGCCGCGATCAACCGCGGCAATTCGGGTGGGCCGCTCATGAACGCCGGCGGCGACGTGATCGGGATCAACTCCCAGATCAGGTCCTCGAGCGGCGGCAGCGAGGGGGTCGGCTACGCGGTGCCGGCGGACACCGTCCGGCGGTCCGTGGCGCAGCTGCGTGCCTCCGGAGAGGCGCACTACGGCTACATCGGGGTCAGCTCCCAGCCGCTCTACCCGCAGCTCGCGAAGCGCCTCGACCTGCCGGTGGACCACGGCGCGCTGATCGCCGAGGTGGTGAAGAACGGGCCGGCCGCCAAAGCGGGGCTCAAGGGAGGCGGCAAGGAGACGCGCTTCCAGTCGACACTCGTGCGCCCGGGCGGTGACCTGATCGCCAAGGTGAACGGCCGCCGCATCACACAGGAGCACGACCTCAGCGAGCTGATCGCGAACTTCAAGCCCGGGGATACCGTCACGCTCGACGTCTACCGTGGGCAGGACCGCCGCAGCGTCGAGGTCAAGCTCGGAGAGCGCCCCAGCCATCTCTCTAAGTAGAAGTTGCCAAAGCAGCTGGTACTGAGCCTTGCGCGCGCGCTGCGCGAGCACGTCGCGCCGTCGCTTGGCTCACACGCCGGCCGCGAGCAGCTCGACGCAGGCGCAGGCGGCGACGTCACGTTCGAGATCGACCGCCACGCGGAGCAGTTCCTGGCGGACTTCCTGTCCCAGCATGCTCCCGACGCTGCCTACTACTCGGAGGATCGCGGCCTGGTCGACGGCAAGGCCGGCGGTCCCGACGGCCTGGTGTTCGTCGTGGATCCCATCGACGGCACGCGACCCGCGATGGCGGGGCTGGAGTCCTGCTGCGTATCGGTCGCGGTGGCGGCGCTGGGCGACGGCCGCCCCACGATGTCCGACGTCCAGTTCGGCTGCATAGTCGAGATCAAGTCGGGAGCCACCTTCTTCGCCGAGCGCGGGGCCGGACTGGAGCTGTCCGCGGGCGATGGCACGGCTCTGGAGCCGATGCTCAGCAGGACCAGCGACGTGCAGGCCATGTTCTGGACGTCCGGCTTCCGCGGCCGCCCGGCGGAGCCGTTGATCGTGGTGCTGGCCGAGATGATCGACCGCTCGTCGGTGGGCGGCGGCTTCTTCGATCTCGGATCTGCCTGCTTCGACCTGACCCGGCTCCTGACCGGGCAGCTGGACGCCTATCTCGACGCCGGCCCGCTCATGATCGACGCCGTCCCCGCCCTGCGCGAGCGCTTCGAGGAGGTCGGGCGCGGCGCCGTCCTCAACAACTCTCCATATGACCTTGCGGCGGCCGTGCTCTGCCTCGAAGAGGGCGGCGCCGTCGTCACGGACGGCCGCGGGGAGCCGCTGGCGCCCCGTCCCCTGCTCGGATCGGGCCACGAGTTCCAGATGTCGTGCCTGGCGGCCTCCACGCCTGCTCTACACTCCCAGCTTGTTTCGGCGGTCGAGCGCGGGATCGAGCGCCTTATCGCCCGCTACGGATGACAGAATGCCCCCGTTCGTTCCGTCGCGCTTCCCGCTTCCGCGTCAGCCGTTTGAACCGGCCCCCAACCCAGAAGGGACACCAGGTTGCTACAGCCTGTTAGCGTCGGCCAAAAGTCGATAGCCGACTACAGGCATCTCGCTGGACAGGCTCTGATCGAGGAGATCCAGGACCTTGCGGAGCCTCTGCGCGGAAAGCGCGTCCTGCACCTGAACGCCACGGCGATGGGCGGCGGCGTGTCGGAGATCCTCTATGCGCTCGTTCCGCTGATGCGCGATGTCGGGCTCGAGTGCGACTGGCACATCCTGTTCGGGCGGGAGGAGTTCTTCAACGTCACGAAGATGCTCCACAACGCGCTGCAGGGAAACCCGCATTCACTGAGCGCGCAGGACTGGGAGATATTCGACCGCTACAACGAGCTGAACGCGCGGGAGCTCGACGATGACTGGGACTTCGTGATCTCCCACGACCCGCAGCCCGCCGCGCTGCGGTCGATGCTGCCCGACCATCCGGCCCGCTGGATCTGGCGCTGCCACATCGATCTCTCGACGCCCAACGAGGAGGTGCTCAACCGCCTCCTGCCGTTGATCGTCCCGTACGACTGCAAGGTGTTCCACCTGCGCAACTACGTGCCGGCGGGGCTTGACGGCAAGATCGAGATCGTGCCGCCGGCCATCGATCCCCTGTCGCCGAAGAACATGGCTCTCTCCCCCGACGACGCGGCGTTCGTCTGCAACCAGTTCGGCGTCGACCCCGACCGCCCGCTCATCACGCAGATCTCGCGGTTCGACCCTTGGAAGGACCCGGTCGGCGTGATCGACGCGTACCGGACCATCGATCAGCAGCACGACGTGCAGCTCGCGCTGGTCGGATCGCTCGCGACGGACGATCCCGAGGGCTGGGACTACTTCCAGATGACCTACAAGTACGCCGCGGACGACCCGGACATAAAGATCCTGAACAACCTCAACAACGTCGGCGCGATCGAGGTCAACGCGTTCCAGTCGCAGTCCGACGTGGTGCTGCAGAAGTCGACACGCGAGGGCTTCGGCCTCACCGTCTCCGAGGCTCTCTGGAAGGGCCGCGCCACCGTCGCCGGCAACGTCGGCGGCATTCCGCTCCAGATCGAGAACGGCAAGTCGGGCTTCCTGGTCAACTCACCGGAGGAGTGCGCCGAAGCCTGCCTGAAGATCCTCGAGGACCCCGAGCTCGGCAAGCGGCTCGGGCGTGCGGGCAAGGAGCACGTGCGAGCGAACTTCCTGATGCCGCGACTGCTGCGGGACTGGCTGCGGATCTTTTCCGAGCTGTAGATCGCGGTCGCGATGCCCGGCCAACGCCCTCTCGTGCTGATCTCGAACCGCGGGCCGGCGACGTTCGAACGCGACGAGAGCGGCGAGCTCGTCCCGCGCCGCGGCGGCGGGGGGCTGGTCACGGCGCTGACAGGGCTACTGCGCCGGCGCAAGGCGCTCTGGATCGCCTCCGCAATGACAGAAGGCGACGTCGAGGTGAGCCGCAGTCACGGCGAGCGCTCATTCGACATCGAGCTCGAGGGGGTCACCTACAACCTCCGCTTCGTGGCGTCGGACCCCGACGCGTACGACGCCTTCTACAACCAGATCGCTAACCCGCTGCTGTGGTTCATCCAGCACTACCTGTGGGACCTCTCGAACGTGCCGGACATCAGGCTCGAGGAGCGCGAGGCCTGGGCCCACGGCTACAAGCGCGTCAACGCCGACCTCGCCGACGCGGTGATCGAGGAGATCGCCGACATGCAGGACGCCGTCGTGATGGTCCACGACTACCACCTCTACACGTGCCCGGCGCTGATCAGGGCGGCGCGCCCGGATGCCTTTCTCCAGCACTTCGTCCACATTCCCTGGACCCAGCCCGACGCCTGGCGCGTGCTGCCCGCGGACATTCGCACCTCGATCTTCGAGGGTCTCCTGGCAAACGACATCGTCGGCTTTCACACCCGCTCTTACTGCAACAACTTCATCCAGTGCTGTCGCGAGCTGATGGAGCTCGACACAGACTTCGCGCGTGGCGCCGTGTTCTTCAACGGCCGCGAGACGTGGGTGCGGGCCTATCCCCTGTCCATCGACGTGGAGGGGTTCGAGCGTTTTGCCGCCAGCGACGAGGTCATGGCCTACGACCCCGAGATCCTTCGCCGCCGCCGCGAGCACTTGATCCTGCGCGTCGACCGCGCGGATCTCTCGAAGAACGTCCTGCGCGGCTTCACGGCCTTCGACATCTTCCTCCAGCAACACCCGGAGTTCTCCGAGCGCGTCACGTTCATCGCGCACCTGCAGCCCTCCCGCCAGGACGTCCCCGAGTACGTGGAGTACCTGGAGAAGATCGAGGCTCTCGTCGCTGTCATCAACCACCGCCACGGAACGACCGACTGGATGCCGATCGACCTGCGCCTGCGCGACGACTTCGCGGAGGCGGTCGCGCTGTACAAGCACTTCGACCTCCTGATGGTCAACGCGATGTGGGACGGCATGAACCTCGTCTCGAAGGAAGGCCCCCTGGTCAACATGCGCGACGGAGTGCTGATGCTCTCCGAGAACACAGGCGCACACGAGGAGATCGGCGAGGCGGCGCTGTCGGTCAACCCCTTCGACGTGCAGCAGCAGGCCGACGCGATCTACGCCTCTCTGACCGCCACGCCCGAGGAGCGGGCGCGCCGGATGGAGCGCCTGCGGAAGATCATCATGGCGCGCGGCCCCGAGGACTGGATCGACGACCAGCTCGCCGACGTCGAGGCAAAGCGCACCGGCGCGCCGGCGGGCACGGTCTCGGGCTGAGCAAACGCCTGCGAGGGGCGACCCCTACCTGTCGCGTGACGGAAAGGACGTGCACCGAGGGGGTGTGAGACGAGAGCTTCGCGGAAGCTCGCGACATGCATCCCGGAGTGGTGAGAAATGACCGATTTGTGAGGGGCCACTTGTCGGCTGAACCGTTGTGGGCCCTATAGGGCACCTAACTCTTCACTCGATGACGGGCCGTATTACGGCGATGTCGTGAACGGTCGCAAGGCGGAGAACCCGGCACAGCCAGGTCGGCGTCTTCTGCCAATTCGCTTGTCAGCCGTATCGCCCTGAATAACCCCCTTTCGATGCCCGCCCCTAAAACACCGCCCGAGCCTAGGGACCGAACTCCCCCCCGCTCGGGGCAGGAACGCGCGGAGCGGGTGGGGGCGGCGGCGCTGGCGAAGGCGCCCCGGGAACAGCACCGCCGGCAGGCGGCGCCGTTGCCTCCGGTCTCACCCTCCTTCGATGCTGTTTCCGCGGTTCGCGTGGCTTCACACTCCGCTGCTCCTGCGCACGGGGTCGGGGCGCCGGGGCAGGCGCCGGGACGGGCCGCACCGCCTGCGGCTCGGCCGGCAACCGCGGCGCCTCGAGCTCCAGCGTCAGGCCGCGCACCAGAGCAGCGATGGCCGCCAGCACCGCCGCGGCCTTGGCGATGTTTCCCCACCGCAGTCGCTGCGCCACTCGCCACATGCCAGCTAAAGGCCCGAGGTCCCCGCAGCTCTTCCCCCTTTGCCAGCTATAGTCACCGACCGCATGGCAGCGCCACCTGCATACGACCTGATGGTCCTGATCGATTCCGACGTGCCGGGCGACCGGCACGACGCGATCATCCATGAGCTGCGCTCGCAGATCTCAGCGGGCGGTGAGATGAAGGGAGACGCCGACTGGGGCGTCCGCAAGCTCGCTTACGAGATCGACCACCGGCCCGAGGCCCACTACCACCTGTTCCAGTTCGAGGGGCCGCCTGATCTGCTGAATCAGATCGACCGTCATCTGCGCATCAACGATGCCGTCCTGCGGCACCGGATCATCCGGCTCCCGAAGGGTGCGCCGGAGGAGACGCCACGTCCCCCGGCGGCGCGCTACGAGTCCTCGTCCGACCGCGACTCCGAGCCGCGATCCGAGCAGGAGCGGGCTCCCGAGCCGGCGGTCGAAGAGGCTCCCGCACAGCCGGCGCCGAGCAGTGCCGAGCCTGAGCAGCAGCCCGCGTAAGACAGCGCGGGAATTTCCGACTTCTTTCGCAGTCAGTGCGTCAGAGGCGACCACGCACCTGCTTAGACTGTCTCGAAGAACAAAGGAGGCATCAGCGTGGCAGCAACCAACATCAACCGCGTAATCCTCACGGGCAATCTCACCCGTGACCCAGAGCTTCGCTCCACATCGGGCGGGACCCCGGTGTGCAGCCTGCGGCTCGCCGTCAACAGCCGGCGCAAGGAAGGCGACCAGTGGGTGGACAAGCCCAACTACTTCGACGTCACGGTCTGGGGCCAGCAGGGCGAGAACTGCGCCCAGTACCTCAGCAAGGGTCGCCCCGTCGCGATCGACGGCCGGCTGAACTGGCGTGAGTGGGAAACCCAGGAAGGTGCCAAGCGCCAATCCGTCGATATCATTGCCGACTCGGTCCAGTTCCTGGGATCGCGTGAAGGTGGCAGCCAGTCGAACGGCGCGCCGCCCGAGTCAGACCTTCCGGCCGACACCTCGGACTTCGACAAGGTGGGGGTCGCGAGCGGAGGCGGAAGCTCGGGAGACGACGACATACCGTTCTAGGCCACCGCACGGGCCAGGCCGGCGATCGGGCAGGGAACGATGAAAAAGCGCAGCACCACCAGCACAAGCACGAGAAGGCAGCCAAGAGGCGCGTCGCCCTCCTCCGGGGGGCGACGCAAGAGCTGCCATTTCTGCCGTGACAAGGTCGACTACATCGACTACAAGGACTTCCAGTCCTTCCGGCGTTACCTGTCCGATCGAGGCAAGATCCGCTCGCGGCGCATCACCGGCGCCTGCCGCCGGCACCAGAACCAGCTCTCGCAGGCCGTCAAGCGGGCTCGCGAGCTGGCGCTGCTGCCCTACGTGAGCGAGCGCTGATGGCGCAGGCCATCCTGCTGAAGGACGTCGACGGGCTCGGCGAGGCCGGCACCGTCATCGACGTCTCTCCGGGCTACCTGCGCAACTACCTGGCCCCGCGCAAGCTCGCGCACTCCGCGACGCCGGCTTCAATCGCGGCGGTACTACGCCAGAAGGAGGCCGCCGAAGCGGCGGAGCGTCAGCAGCAGGAGAAGCTGTCGGAAACGGCTTCCGTGCTCTCCAAGACCGTGCTCACGATCCCGCACCAAGCCGGCGAGGACGGGCGCCTGTTCGGCTCCGTCACGGCGAAGGAGATCGTGGACGCGATCAAACAGGCACGCGGGCTGCGCATCGATCGCCGCGCCGTGCGCCTCGAAGCGCCGATCCGGGAACTCGGAACCCACATGGTCGAGATCGAGGTCGGCGAGGGCGTTGTCGCGTCCGTGAAGACCATGGTCGTCGACCAGAGGTAGCGGTGCAGCCGCTGCCTCGCCTCATAAACCGTTGGCGGTAGCACCGCTCAACACCGCTCTCGCGCCCCAGAACATCGAGGCCGAGGAGTCGGTCCTCGGCGCGATGCTGATCGCCGGCGAGGCTGCGATCAACCCCATCGTCGTGGACGTCCGGCTGCACGCCGAGGACTTCTACCGCGACTCGCACCGCGCCATCTTCCGCGCGGCCACCGCGCTGTACAACAAGAACGAGGCTGTTGACGTGCTGACCGTGTGTGCCGAGCTCGAGGAGCGCGGCGAGCTCGAGGTCGCGGGCGGCAAGGCCTACGTGCACCAGCTCGCCGCCGGCGTGCCCGCCGCCGGCAACGCCCGCTACTACGGCGACATCGTCAAGGGCGAGTCCAAGCGGCGCGGCCTGCTCAACGTCGGCCACAAGATCATCGCGCGTGTCGCCGAGCGGCTGGGCGAGCCGCAGGAAGCGGTCGAGGACGCAGAGCGCTGGCTCTTCGACGTCGCGCACGCCGAGGTGGCAGGCGACTTCCGCTCGCTGGAGGACGTCCTGCACGACCACCTCGACACGCTCGAGCAGCTCTCGCGCGAGGGCATCTCGATGACCGGCACCCCGTCGGGCTTCCGTGACATCGACGACATCACCGGCGGGTTTCAGAAGTCGAACCTGATCGTGCTCGCCGCCCGCCCCTCGATGGGAAAGAGCGCGCTGGTCGCGAACATCGCCGAGAACGTCGTGGTCAAGGCAGGCCGGCCGGTCGCGCTGTTCTCGCTCGAGATGTCACGAGACCGAGCTCGCGCAGCGCTTCATCGCGAGCCAGGCGCGCATGTCCGGCGACAAGCTGCGCAAGGGACAGGTCTCCCAGGGGGACTGGCCAAAGGTCGTCAAGGCCTGTGAGCGCCTCGAGAAGTCGCCGCTCTGGATCGACGACTCCTCCGACATCGACATCCTGGAGCTGCGCGCCAAGGCGCGCCGTCTCCATTCTCGCGAGCTGCGCCACGGCGGACTCGGGCTGATCATCGTCGACTACCTCCAATTGATGCGCCCCGACCGCGCGAGCGAGAGCCGGGTCGAGCAGGTCGGTCAGATCAGCCGCGGCCTGAAGATCCTCGCGCGTGAGCTCGACGTGCCGGTGATCGCCGTCTCGCAGCTCAATCGCTCCCCCGAGCAGCGCCCGGACAAGCGGCCGCTGCTGTCGGACCTGCGCGAGAGTGGCCAGATCGAGCAGGACGCCGACCTCGTCATGTTCATCTACCGCGACGAGTACTACAACCGCGAGAGCGAAGACCCCGGCGTCGCGGAGATCCACGTCGCCAAGCACCGCAACGGTCCCTCGGGCCTGACCGTCAAGTTGTCGTTCTTGGAACGCTTTCCGAAGTTCGCGAGCCTCGCGCGCACGCAGCCAGGCGTCGAGCAGCCGGCCGGCGAGGCTCCCGCGCTCGCCGAAAACCCGCCGATCGAGCCTGAGTGGGAATAGGCACCCCCAACAACTCCGGATGGACGTGTCCCCGCTGCGAGGGCGCGGGCTTCGTGCTCGACGACAACGACGAGGCAACTCCCTGCACGTGCCACGGGATTCGCGTGCAGCGCGCTCGCTCCCACGGCGTCTCCTCCGTGATACCGCGCCGCTACCGGGGCGTCTCGTTCGACCGCAACCCCGTCCCTGCCCTTGAGCAGGTCAACCCGGTCGTCGTACGGGAGGTGCGCCGCTACGTCCAGGACGTCGACCGCCGCCTTGCGGCCGGCAAGGGCCTCTGGCTGACCGGTGACGTCGGGACCGGAAAGACCACACTTGCGATGCTGATCTCGAAGGCCGCGATCGACAGCGGCCGCTCGGTCGCGATCTACTCCGTCCCGCACCTGCTGGCCGAGATTCGCGACACATACAGCGCCGAGGGCCGCGAGGACTCGTACATGGACTTCTTCCGCCGTCTCAGCCGAGTCGAGCTCCTGCACCTCGAGGACCTCGGCGCCGAGAAGCAGACCGACTGGGTGCTGGAGCAGCTCTACTCGCTGATCAACCAGCGCTACGAGGACGAGCGCGCCATCGTCGCCACCACCAACCTCGACTACGGCCAGCTCGAGCAGCAGATCGGCGCCCGCACAGCGTCCCGCCTGGCCGAGATCTGTGGCGATCTGTGGCCGCTGTTCGGTCCCGACCAGCGGCTCGAGATGGAAAACAAACCGACTTTTGCTTAGGCGCAAAAGTCGGGAGCTCCGCGGGTTCGGCCCCCCTTAGACTCCTAGGGATGCCTGGAATAGTCGTTGTAGGAGCCCAGTGGGGCGACGAAGGGAAGGGGAAGGTCACGGACCTGCTTGCGGAGCAGGCAGATCTCGTGATCCGCTTTCAGGGCGGCAACAACGCCGGTCACACGATCGTCCGCGACGGCGAGGAGTTCAAGTTCCACCTGATCCCGTCCGGGATCCTCTACTCGGGGCTCGCCTGCGCGATCGGCAACGGGGTCACGATCGACCCGCGCGTCCTGCTGGAAGAGATCGAGGGCTTGAAGCGCCGCGGTATCGACGTGTCCGGCCTGCACGTGTCGGCGAACGCGCACCTGATCATGCCGTACCACATCCTGCTCGACCAGGCCGGCGAGGCCCGGCTCGGCAAGCTGCGGATAGGGACGACGCGGCGCGGCATCGGCCCGGCCTACGCGGACAAGGCGGCACGGCTCGGCATCCGTGTGCAGGACCTGCTCGACGAGAAGATCCTGCGCAAGAAGATCATGGTGGCGCTCGAGCCCAAGCGCCAGGCGCTGCGCCCACATGCCAAGGACCCCGCCCTCGATCTGCACACGATGACCGAGGAATACGTCACGTACGGCCATCGCCTCGAGCCCCACATCTCGGACACGGCGAAGCTCTGCTACGAGACGATCACAGCCGGAGGGCCCGTGATATTCGAGGGCGCGCAGGGCACGCTGCTGGACATTGACCACGGCACCTACCCCTTCGTGACCTCATCCAACCCGGTCGCGGGCGCGGCTTGCATCGGCGCCGGCGTCGGCCCGAAGGCGATCGACGAGGTCTGGGGTGTCGCCAAGGCGTACGTCACCCGTGTCGGCGAGGGCCCGTTCCCGACAGAGCTGGACGATGACATCGGGCGCCACATGCTCGAGCGTGGAAAGGAGTTCGGGACGACGACCGGGCGCCAGCGCCGCTGCGGCTGGATCGACCTGGTCGCGCTTCGCTACGCGGCGCGCATCAACGGTCTCACGAGCCTCGTCATCACCAAGCTCGACGTGCTGGCGGGCATCGACCCGATCCAGGTCTGCACGAGCTATCGCCACCCCGACGGGGCGGTGTTCGACGACTTCCCGTACCACCAGTCGATCCTCCACAGCTCCGAGGCCGTCTACGAGGAGTTGCCGGGGTTCGGCGAGGAGATCGGCCGCTGCCGCACGGCCGCCGAGCTGCCCGCCGCGGCGCGCGAGTACCTGGACTTCATCGCAGAGACCGTGGGGGTGCCGGTCAGGCTGGTGGGCGTCGGTCCCGGCCGTGACCAGGTGATCTGGATGGACGGCGGCACGCCGGAGTGGCGCCGCGCCGACGCGGCCGTCGCCTAGTGGTCTGTCCGGGAACGTTCGCCCACTAGCCGCAGCTACCGCTCAGGTCGGAAACGGGTCGCGCACCGGGCGCGGCAGCTCCTGCCGCTCCTCCAGGCTGCGCTCGCCGCGACGAAGGATCCGCAGGGCGAGAACAGTCGCCGCGAGCAGCGACGCGGTTCCGAGCGTG
The DNA here is from genome assembly GCA_963716195.1 of uncultured Solirubrobacterales bacterium. Lineage (GTDB taxonomy): Bacteria > Actinomycetota > Thermoleophilia > Solirubrobacterales > JBBDJG01 > JBBQNR01. The sequence goes on along the minus strand of OY970293.1, from coordinate 3,045,602 downwards.
ATCTGGATGCTGAGCAGCCCCTCACGGGTCCAGTAGATGTCCTCGAGCGACAGCAGCAACGCAGACTCGTCGAGCGTCAAACCCATACCCACGCCGAACGGGATCGCGAGCGTCTCCCGCACCGCGTCGTCGCGGGCGAACATGGCCGCTGCGCCTGACCCGAACGCGAGCAGGATGCCGGGAATGAAGTGATGGATGTGTGTGCGGCCGACGATCACGTCGAAGAAGGGGCGCACACCGCGGCGCTTTCCGAGCGCCGTGAGGCGGATCAAGCTGGCCGAGATCACGAACGCCGACAGCAGATTGAAGAGAACCGTCTCGCTGGTCGTCGCCTCCCGATAGCCGCGCCGGCCGACCTCAACGGTATCCAGCGCCGCGCGCGCGCCGCGCTGCAACACAGCCGCCGCGGTCTCCGGTTCCTCGGCGACAACACGCCTGCGCCACAGGCGACCGACCTCGCCGACCGCCACGGCGCCCACCGTGGTGAGCGCGATCGCCCCCATGACCATCGTGCGCTGGTCGATGTGACGTTCCGTCGCGCGACGGCGGCGCCGGCGAAACATCAGCGCCAGCGCTCCAGGAGATCAGCCGGCTGGACCCAGCGGATCTGCTGTGCCGGCACGCCCATCACGACCGCGCGCGATTCGACGTCCGACGTGACGACCGCGCCAGCGGCGACGAAGGCCTCCTCCCCGATCTCGACGCCGGGAACGATGACTGCGCCCGCGCCCACTCTGCATGCACGGCGAAACACGGGACCCTCGAGCTTCTCCTCGGGAGCGTGACGTCCCATTGCGTGATCGTTGGCGGTCACGACACCCGGCCCGATGAACGCATCGTCCTCGACGACGGTGTTGGCCGCCAGGTAACAGTTGGACTGAACCCTCACATCGGCCCCGATCTCGACGTCGTTCTCGATCCCGGTTCCCCGGCCGATGACGCTGTCCGCGCCGATCACCGAGCGCTCGCGCACCTGAGCCTGGTCACCGACGATCGCGCGCTCGCCCACGCGCGCTCCCGCGTAGACGACGGCTCCGCTGCACACGACCGCGCCCGCGCCCACCATCAAGGCGACGAGCTCGCCGCGGTCCGCCGTCGAGTGGCGGCCGAGGCGCGGCCGCTTCCCGATCACCGCACCGTCCTGAAGCTCGCAGCCGTCACCGACCACTGTCCCACTGTGGATCACGACGTAGCCGCCCAGCTCGAGATCGGAGCCGAGCTGCACGTCATGGCCGAGCATCAGGCCCGGCGCAAGATCGGACGGATGGACGCAGAGCTTCACGCGCCACCCTGGCGTGCGAGCGCCAGGCGCTGCGCGCTCCCGCCTGTATCGAGCGAGCGCTGCAGGGCTTCGAGCACCCGTACCACGCGCAGACCGCTTGCTGCTCCGGACATCGGCTCGGTGCCCGTGCGCACGCACTCGACGAAGTGACGGCATTCGATTCGCAGCGGCTCCTCGGTCGATATCTGCGGACTCGTCACGTCCCCTGAACGAGTGACGTACTGCCCGTCGGTCTTCGTGTCGGGATCGAAACCCTTGTCGTAGACAGTCACCTTGCGCTCCTGTGCCATGTCGTCGAACGTGGCCATGCGCTGCGAGCCGACGAGCGCGAAGCGGCGCTCCTTGTGGGGGTCGAGCCACGACAGGTGCATCTGCGCGACGCGCCCCGACGGGAAGCGCAGGAAGCAGAAGACGACGTCCTCCACGCTGGGGCGAACGAAGGACTCCCCGTGCGCGACCACCTCGTCGGGCTCTTCTCCGTCGAGCAGGTTGAGCACGACCGAGACGTCGTGCGCGCCCAGGCTCCAGAGGGCATTCTCGTGCTCGCGGATCTGACCGAGGTTGAGCCGCTTCGAATACACGTAGTAGAGGTCGCCGAGCGAGCCCGAGTCGAGCACCTCCTTCAGCTTCCGCACGCCGGGGTGGTACTCGAGCAGATGACCGACCATGAGGATCCCTTCCGCTGTGTCGGCAATCGCTTTGAGCGCCGTGGCTTCCTCGACGGTAAGCGCAAGCGGCTTTTCGACGAAGCAGTGCTTGCCCGCCTCGAGCACGCGCTGCGCGAGCGCCGCGTGGGTCGGCACGCCGGTTGCGATCGCGATGGCGTCCAGGTCGGGATCCGACAGCAGATCGCCGAGATCCGCGGTAAAGCGCGCCGACGGGAAGGTCGGCTGCCAGCGGCTGCGGGCAGCGTCGTCGGCTTCGCAGCACCAGCTCAGCTCGCAGTCCGGCAGCGCGCCGAAGTTGCGCGCGAGATTCGGGCCCCAGTAGCCGAGACCGACAACACCGATTCGCACTGCGCGAGCGCTCATCGCGCTCACTCTACTGACGCAGGCTGCCGGTCCCCCACGCTTCGAGCGCCTCGACCACCCTCTCACCCGCGTGCCCGCCGCCGTACAGCTCGGGATGTTCGGAGGGCCTCGCGAGCGAGGCCAGCGCGGCGAGCACGGCCTCGCGATCGAGTCCGACGAGGCGGTTCCAGCCGAGCTCCACGGTCTCCACCCACTCGGTCGTATCGCGAAGCGTCAGACACGGCACCGACAGCAGGTAGGCCTCCTTCTGCACGCCGCCCGAATCCGTCAGCACCGCGCGCGCGTTTTCGAGCAGGCGCAGGAAGTCGAGGTAGCCGAGCGGCGGCGTCAACACTAGCTCCGGCGCCTGCTCCAGGCGCGACAGCAGGCCGGCGCGTTCCAGGCGGTCGCGCGTGCGGGGGTGCACGGGGAAGACGGCGCGTTCTGGCAAAGCCTCCAGCAGCTCGACCAGCTGCTCCAATCGCTCGGGCTCGTCGACGTTGCCCGCGCGGTGCACGGTCACCAGCAGATAGCTGCCCGGGCCGAGCTGCAGCCGCTCGACGATGTCCGAACGCTCGCGCGCGATCGGCGCGAACATCAGCGTCACGTCCGCCATCACGTCGCCCACCAGGCGCACCGCTCCATCCGTTCCTTCGGCTCCGAGGTTCTCGACCGCTGTCGGCGTCGAGCAGAGCAAGAGTCCCGCGAGGTGGTCTGTGAGCACGCGGTTGCGCTCCTCCGGCATGGAGGCGTCGAACGAACGCATCCCGGCTTCGACGTGCGCGAGCGGAAGGCCGGTCTTGGCGGCAGTGAGCGCACCCGCGAGCGTCGTGGTCGTGTCGCCGTAGACGAGCAACCCGTCCGGCGTGACGTCGCCGGCGATCTCCTCGAGCCCGTGCATGATCGCGGCCAGCTGCTCGGTCAGCGGCGCGGAGCCGACGCCCAGCTCCCGCTCCGGGCGAGGCAGGTCGAGCTCTCGGAAGAAGACTGCAGACAACTCGTCGTCGTAATGCTGGCCGCTGTGCACGAGCACTTCGTCGTGGCGCTCCCGCAGCCGGCGCGACACTGCGGCGGCCTTCACGAACTGGGGCCTGTTACCGACGATCGTGAGCAGGCGCATTCACAAGTGGGTCGTTACATGCGGCGCAGAGGCAAAAACGTTAAAGTGGGCCCAGCAGGGGGCAAGCATACGGGTGATGTCCGGCGTCACCGTGCGCCGGGTAACGCTTTTGCGGGAGGCAGTATGCGTGAACTGGCAAGGGGAAGTTTGATGGTGGGCCTGGTCTTGGCGCGCCATGTTTTCCGTTACGTCAGCTACCACTCGGCACCACGTAGGTAGCGGCAAAAGCGAATCGGATTCGCACCGGCCGGCATTGCCCCGGCCACGCTCCTCGCAACGCCCGCCCGCATCAAGGAAGTCTTAAGACGACGTTGCAGCGAAAGGAAACCTGCGCGCGCGGCGACGGGCGACTTGTATAAAGGAAGCAGATGAGGTCGAACGGGCAGGGAGCGCCGGTCTTCGCGGGCTGCGCATCGTCGAGGTTATACTCCGATACCGACCGTCTGTTCTGGACGGTGACAGCCGGCAACTCGACCGGGCACCGCCCTGCGGCGGCTTGAACAAGGGAATCGGATGAGGTCGAACGTGGTGCCCACGTGAGGCACCTAGCCCGTTTTGCCATCAGGAGACCCGGCCCGATACTGCTCATCTGGGCGGTGATTCTGGTGGTCGCGCTCTTCTTTGGCGGCAAGGCACGAGACAACGTCCACGAGACCGACCTGCAGATACCAGGCACGGACTCGGCCCGCGCAGCAGCACTGACGCGCGATGAGTTCGGCGGCACGATCTCGATGGCGATCCTGCTCAAGGGACCGCCCGATGTGCTCGAGCGCCAGGGCCCGCAGATCGTTCAGCGGCTCGAGCAGATCGAAGGCGTACAGGTTCTGAGCCCGTGGGCGATCGGAGGCGCGCGTGTGCTGCGCGAACCCTCGGGCCAGGCGCTGCTCACCCTTCAGGTCAGGAAGCCGTTCGAGCAGATATCCGACGAGACGACGCCGGCTGTCGAGAACACTCTCAAGCGTTTCGTCAAACCGCCGCTGCAAGCCGAGTTGACGGGACTCGCACCGCTCGTGCGAGCGATCAACCAGGCATCGCTCGACTCGCTCGACCAGGGCGAGCTGATCGCGCTGCCGATCCTGTTCGTGATGCTGCTCTTCATATTCCGAAGCCCGGTCGCGGCACTGATCCCCGCGATCAGCGGGCTGCTCGTCACGCGCATCGGAACGGCGCTGATGGGTGCGGTGAACGAGGTCATCGAAGTCGATGCGCTCGCGCTGAACATGGTGACGATGATCGGACTCGCGCTCGGGGTCGACTACTCGCTGCTGGTCGTGTCGCGCTTCCGCGAAGAGCTCGCCGCGGGAAAAAGCGTCGCCGGAGCGGTGGAGGAAGCCACCACGCGCGCGGGGCGCACGGTCCTGTTCGCCGGCGCCGCGCTCGGCGTCGGGATGCTGGGCGCGCTGCTGATCGCGCCCGGGGCGCTGCTGGTGTCCGCGACGATGGGCGTGATCGTGGCGGCCGTGATGGCGGTCACCGTGGCCCTCTTTGCGATGCCCGCCGGCCTTGCCGTGCTCGGCCGGAACGTCAACCGCTGGCAGTTCGGCGGTGCCCGCACCGGCAACGCCTGGATACGAATCGCGGAGCGCTCGCTCCGCAAGCCCGGCGTCGCGGCGTTCTTCGTGCTGCTGCCGCTGCTCGTGCTGTCGGCGCCCGCGCTCGCGCTCGACACCGGCCCACCGAATGTCGCGAACCTGCCACCCGACGACGCGTCGCGCAAGAGCTATGAGGCGTTCGAGCGTGACCGCGGCGTCGGCTGGTCGACGCCCTTCGAGGTCACCTTCAAGACCGATGGGCCGATCACGACCTCCAGGCGCCTGCGCATACTGAGCGACTACCAGGACCGGATCTCGAAGCTGAACGGCGTCAACCAGGTGCTGGGACCGGCTGACCTGCGTGAGCGCACCGCGGTGCTGCGGCGCATCACGCGCACACTCGTCACGAGCGGTAGTCAGCTGTCGGCGCTCGAGCGGGGCCTGCGGCGAGCGCGGCGAGGCACCGGCCAGCTCCGCAACGGTCTCGCCGCCGGCGCGAGCGGTGCCGACCAGCTGGTGCAGGGGCTCGACCAGGCGGCTCGCGGGTCCGGCCAGATCGCTCGCGGGGTGAAACGGGCGGCGCCGCAGACCCGGCGTCTCGCAGATGGGCTCGCGGAGGCGCAGACCGGCGCCGAGCGCCTGCACAAGAACTCCAACCGGGCACGGCGCGGCGCCCGCAGGATCGAGACCAATCTCCAGGAGCTCCAGAGCTCGCTGAACGAGGACAACAACAACTCCGACACGCGCCTGACCGGTCCTCTCAACCGCGCGCAGTCGGCCGTGCAGGCCGCGCTGCGCGACCTCGGCAGCATCTCTCCACAGGCGGCGCAGGACCCGGCGGTGCAGCGCGCCCGGCAGGACGTGCAGCGCGCGCTCGCCGAGCTCGGCCCGCTCAAGACCAACCTCGCGGACTACACAACCGATCTCGACACCAACGCGCTCGCCTCGCGCGAGATCTACCGTGGCTCGCAGCGGCTCGCGGACGCCCTCGCCAAGCTGACGAACGGCAACGGCCAGCTCGAAGACGGCATCGGCCAGGCCGCTGTCGGCGCAGCAGCGCTCGCCGACGGCGTCACTCGGCTGAGCGGCGGCACGGCTGCTCTCACCGACGGCCTCCTCCAGTTGCTCAGCGGACAGGGAGGCGGCGCCGAGGCACTGGCGGCCGGCCTCGACCAGGCCGTCGCCGGAACGAACAGCCTCGGCCGCGGCATCGACCGGATGCTGGACGCCGTCGTGCGTGTGCGCCAGCAGAACGACGCGCAAAGGGTCGAGCTGCGGCGAAGCGGCACCGACGTCAACAAGGCCGCCTCCTCGGGCTATTTCGTGCTCGCCGCCATCGAGGGCGCGCAGCCGCAGACGCAGACGAACGTCTCCTTCGCGACCAACGCCGCCAACGGCGGCAACGCCGCGCGGGTCATCGTCGTGCCAGAGAAGGGTCCGTTCGACCCCAAGAGCGCCGCCCTGCGCAAGGATCTCGAGCGCGAGACGGATCGCACCGCGAAGGAGCTCGGCGCCAACGAGGCCGTGGTCGGCGGACCGGCCGTCCTGCTCGACGACTTCGACCAGAAGACCACCGAGCGCTTCCCGCTGCTCGTGCTGGTGCTCGTCCTCGTCACCTTCCTCGTGCTGCTGGTCGTGTTCCGCTCCCCGGTGCTCGCCTTCTGCGCCGTCCTGCTGAATCTCGTCACCGTCGGCGCTGCTGTCGGCGTCCTGATCATCTGCTTCCAGAGCGACCCGCCGCTGCTCGGCGGTCCGGGCTATCTCGACGCGATCGCGCTCAGCGGCCTGTTCGCGATCATCTTCGGGCTCTCGATCGACTACGAGGTTTTCCTGATCAGCCGCCTGCTCGAGGGCAGAGCGATCACGGGCACGACCGACGGCGCCATCCGCTACAGCCTCGAGAAGACCGCCACCATCATCACCGGCGCCGCGTTCATCATGTCCGCGGTGTTCCTGGCGTTCGCGGTATCACCCGTCACGAACACCCGCCAGTTCGGCGTCGGGTTGACGACCGCCGTGCTACTCGACGCGACCGTCGTGCGGCTGATCCTGCTGCCGGCCCTGATCCGACTGTTCGGCGAGCGCACCTGGCACGTGCCGAAGTGGCTGGACACGATCCTGCCGCGTTTCTCTACGCATTAGAACCCTCGGGGGTCGAACCCTCGGAGCTCCCGTCATTTGCGCCTAATCGAACCCTCGGAGCTCCCGTCATTTGCGTCTAAGCAAATGACGGCCTTTTCATCTGAAGTTCGGACACGGAAGCTCGATCTCCTTGATGATGTTCGGAGGCGAGCCGCCGTAGCCGTAGAAGGCCTGGAAGCTGAACTTGCCCGCCGGCGGGCAGGCCGGCCGCTTGAACCAGAAGATCCGGGTCGTCTTCACCTTCTTCTTCACGCACTTGCCCTTGCGCTTCTTTACGCATGACTTCTTCTTCTTCTTGATCGTCACGCCCTCGGTGACCGCGTTCACCTCTGCGATCGAGATGTTGATGCCGGCGATCGGGCCGGTCGGCAGGACCAGCTTGTAGCCGTACTTGCCGTCCGGCGTCGGGTCGTTGACGAAGCTCAGCACGAACGGCACGCGCGTCTCGCGCACGGTCACCGGCAGCGACTTCACCAGCGCCGTCGTCTCGTCGGGCATGCCGATCAGCTGCAGGGCGCCGACAGATCCCGGAAGGTTGCCTTTGCCGAAGAACATGAAGAACACGGACGGGATCAGCTCGTTGAACAGCGGGCGGGCGTCGATCGCCGCGGTTCCCTGGCCCACCCGCGCACGCTTGCAGGTCTCGGCGTTCGCTCGCGCCTTGCGGTCTGCCGCGGACTTCCGCTTCTTCAGCGTGTTTATGAACGGCGTCAGGTTCGACACCCGGCTGGCGAAGAGCTTGCTCCTGTCCGGGTTGGCCTGGAGGTCCTTCAGCAGCTTGTCGGCGTCGCAGTAGTACTTCTTGTTGCGGACCTGTGACACCAGCTCACCGGCCTTGGGAAGGCGCAGGTAGTTCTCCTTCAGCGCAGGCGGGATGCCGCCGGTCGTGTCGTACTGACGCGACGTGAACACGACCGTGAAGCGCCCATCGGGCTTCACGTCCTTGAGCTGGAAGCTGAACTCCTGGACCGGATCGGCCTGAGCGACCGCGACCGGTACCAGCACGGCCAGAATTGCAACTGCAACAAGGATCCTCTTCACCGCTACGTCATCCCCCTTCAGGTTGGGGGCATCGTAGACGACCGCCGCCGCCCGGAGCCCGGACCCACGGAGCTCCCGTCATTTGCGCCTAATCGAAGCCTCGGAGCTCCCGTCATTTGCGCCTAAGCAAATGACGGCCTGTTACTTGAAGCTCGGGCACGGCAACTCGATCTCCTTGGTCGAGTCCGGCACCGGATCGTTGTAGCCGTAGAACGCCTGGAAGTTGAGCCTGCCCGACGGCGGGCACACGGGCCGCTTGAACCAGAAGGTCCTGGTCGTCTTGGCCTTCTTCTTCACGCACTTGCCCTTGCGCTTCTTCGAGCAGGTCTTCTTCTTCTTGACGGCCGAGAAACCCTCCGTGGTCGCGGTCAGCTCCGCAAAGCTGACGTTGATGCCCGCGATCGGACCCGTCGGGAGCACGATCTTGTAGCCGTACTTGCCGTCCGGCGTCGGGTCGTTGACGAAGTTGGCGACCGCCGGCACCCGCGTCTGCTGGACCGTGGCAGGAAGGCCCTTGACGATCGGGGAGTTCTCGTCCGGCATGCCCACGATCTGCAGCGTGCCGAGCGAGCCCGGGACGGTCCCCTTTCCGAAGAACATGAAGAACACGGCGGGGATGAGGTCGTTGATGAGCGGCCGCGCGTCCACCTGCACGGTCCCCTGACCGAGCCGGGATAGCTTGCACGCCTCGGCGTTCTTGAGGGCCTTCTTGTCACCCGCGAGCTTGCCCTTCTTCAGCTGCTTGATGAACGGCGTCAACTTGTCCACGCGGGAGGCGAAGGTCTTGCCCGGAATCGGGCGGATCTGCAGGTCCTTGATCAGCTGGTCCGCAGAGCAGTAGAACTTCTTCTTGCGGACCTGAGACGCCATCACGCCGGCCTTGGGCAGGCGGATGAAGTTCTCGATCAGGTCCGGCGGCTGGCCGCCCGTGGTGTCGTACGAGCGCGAGGTGAACACGACCGTGAAGCGCCCGTCCTTCTTCACGTCCTTGAGCTGAAAGCTGAACTCCTGAACCGGCGCAGCCTGCGCGACGGCGATCGGAACCAGGACGGCGAGAACCGCAAGAGCAACGAGAAACCTCTTCAAGTGACCTCCATCCCCATGGGTGTAGGGCAATTGTGGACGACCGCAGACGGGCGTGCGCCGATACGGCGGCTTCGGGTCACCCTGCCGGACCCGAAGCGCAGGATCCCTCCGTGACGGTCATAGCCTCCCTGAAAACACGTCAACCGCTCGTAAAGATTCGCCAAACTGGCACAAAGATCTCATCAAGCTTTCCTCCGCCGGCCATTTCCAGGGGCCCCGCCCTACTCGTCGGGGATCCGCCCGCGCCGCTCGACGGTGGGGTGGCGGACGAAGCGGCGGCAGTTGATCCTGCGGCGCTTGTCGATCGGCGCCTCGCCCACGAACGCGTAGGTGGCCGCGAACGCGACCCGGCGCGCTCGGGGACAGGCCGGCACCCTGGTCCAGAACAGCCTGCGGCCGCGGCGGACCGTGCTCAGCCCGCCAATCGTCAACGATAGCTCGGCGAGCCGCAGCTTGGTGCCGCCGATGCGCGGCTTCAGGTTGGTCGGCAGCACGAGCCGGTAGCCATAGCGCCCGGTGTCAGGAAGGAGCGTTCCACGCAGGACCTGGAAGTCGTATGCCGGCGAGCGCTCATTGGACCGCACCAGCGCGAGCGCGGTCGCTACCGCGCCAGGAGTCTCGGGGCGTCCCAGGAACAGCTCGATGTCTGCCGTCACGGCGACCTCGATCCACGGCCGGCCGTCCAGCAGCATGTGGCCCGTGCCGAAGTGCGAGGCCGGGCAGACGGCGGGGTTGTTCGTGGCCTCGAGCCTGGCCGCGTCGCAGAAGAAGGGCGGGCGCAGGAAGTGCTTCCTGATCGCGGCTCCGCGCGGAAAGCGAACCTCCGCCTGGCCGAGGTCTGGCGGAGGGCTGCCGTCGGTCTCGTACACCCGGGACTCGAAGACGGCGGTATAGGCGCCCCAGGTCTTGACTCCCTTCAGCCGGGCGTTGAACTCGCCGACCAGTTCAGCCCCTGCGGGAGGCGCCGCCAGCAGCACGGCGGCCGTCGCGAGCGCGCCGGCTGCAAGCATCCGGCGAGGCCAAGTCCGCTCAGCTTTGGGGTACACCCGCACGGCTCCGTTCTGACGAAACCGATCATGCCAATGGGCCGTGAAGGACTCGAACCTTCAACCTTGGGATTAAGAGTCCCCTGCTCTGCCAAATTGAGCTAACGGCCCTCGTCCGGCATCCTAGAACACCGATTCCGGGGCTCGGTGGCTACAGGAAGCTACGGCGCGGTGGCGCCCAGAGGCGACGCGCCCGGTGCCGCTCCGAACGGGTCCTGGCCCGACTTGCGCGCGTCCTTGGCCGCCTTGGTGGCCCGGTCCTCGGCCTTCTTCAGGCCCTCCTTCGTCTTCACTCCTTCCTTGCGAGCCTCGTCGATCTGGGCCTTGACCGTGTTGCGCTGGTCCCTGGGCGTGAGCTCGATGGCCTTGTCGCCCGCGCGGTCGCCCTTCGCGACCTCACCGATCGCGTACCAGATGCCGGCGAGCTGGAAGTAGGCGATGGGGCTCGGGCGCTCCTTGGCGATCAGCTGCTGCGTCTTGGCGGCGCGCTCGAACAGGTCGAGCGGGGCGCCGCCGCTGCCGAGCCCGACCAGACCCGCATAGGCCTGAACCATAAGGGCCGCGGCGCCGGTGTCGAGCTTCTTCGGTTTCAGCGCGAGGTAGCGCTCCCAGGCCGCCACGGACAGTCTCAACTCGTCGGCGGCGCCCTTCTTGAATTGACCCGTGGTGCGGTCGAAGTCATCTCCGCCGGTCGCCAGGTTGTACTCGGCCCGGGCGAGGGCAACCTGTGCGCGTTCGTTCTTCGGGTCCCTCTGGGCCGCGATCTGTGCCTTCTTGACCTGGTCCTCGAAGGCGCTCGTGTTGCTCCCTCCGGTGCCGTCGCCGCTGATCGCGTCCAGCAGGCCTCCCTGCACGCCGCTGCCCACGCCGAACAGCACCAGACCGCCCCCGAACAAGATCGCGAGGATCAGGTACGTGGCCTGGATGAAGCGCTTACGTCTGCCCTTTAGGTCGAAAAGCATGTCGCTGGTGTGGCGGCCGCGGCCGGCTCAGCCGGGCCCTTCTGCGGCCGTGGCCCCCTCCACCCGTTCCTCAGGTCTCTCTCTGGGCGGGCGGCCGAGGACTGATGCCAGAACGATACTCAACTCATATAGCACGACGAGCGGGACCATCGCGATCAGCATGGTCACCGGGTCGGTGCCTGGCAGGAGCATCGCCACGACGGCGATCACGACAATCGCGTGGCGGCGGTGGCGGCGCAGCTGGCGAGGGGTCGTCAGGCCCAGCTTCGTGGCGGCCAGAATCGCCACGGGGATCTGGAACAGCGCTCCCATCGCGACGAGCGTCAGCGCGGCGAAGCTGTAGTACTCCCGTGCCCGGATCTGGACGTTGAACTGCTCGTCGTTGAAGTTCAGCAGGAACTTCACGGCGGCGGGCAGGACAACGTAATAGCCGAACACGACGCCGCCGAGAAACAGGAACGGGACCATCATCAACATCGGCAGCGCCAGCTTGCGCTCAGTCGGGCTGAATGCGGGCAGCACGAACGCGTACACCTGATAGAGGACCACCGGCAGGGCGATCAGGATCGCCGCGTACGCCGAGATCGTCACGGTCGTCATGAACGGCTCGGTCACGCCGAGCGTGATCGGGTCGCGCCCGTCGGGCAGTGGCTCGTTCAGCAGATCCAGGATGAAGTGGTTCTGCCAAAAGCAGACGGCGAACGCGACCACGAACGCTCCGATGGAGACGACCAGCCGCGTGCGCAGCTCATCGAGATGCTCGACGACGGTCAGCCGGTCTTCGTGGCTAACCGGCCGCATGCGTGCCATTGCAGGCCCCCGCGCTCGCTACTTCGAGACCGGCCGCTCAGGGCTTGCGGTCTTGAACGACCTCACCCTCGAGCGGACGCGACGCCTCGGCGTTCACGCGCTCGATCTCATGCGGCTCGTCCTCGTCGCGGTTGGTGACGGAGTCCTTGAACTCGCGGATGCCCTTCCCAAGCGAGCGGCCCATCTCGGGCAGGCGCTTGGGGCCGAAGATGACCAGGACGATGATCAGTACGACGATTATTTCGAGAGGACCGATGTTTGGCATGTGCGCCTCCTAACAGGCACCGACAATGGTACAGCCGCAGCCCCGGGGTCCAAACCGAGCCCTCGGAGGAGCCCGAGCCCTCGGAGCTCCCGTAATCCGCGTCTAAGCGGAGCCCGAGCCCTCGGAGCTCCCGTAATCCGCGTCTAAGCGGAGCCCGAGCCCTCGGAGCTCCCGGTTTTTGCGCCTAAGCAAAAACCGGCTATTTCTCAAAGTTCTTATAGAAGCGAGAGGGCGTGGGCTCGGACTGGCCCTGGTACTTGCTGCCCACTGCCTCGGCCCCGTACGGGTGCTCCACGGGGGCGTCCATACGCATGAAGGACAGCTGGCCGATCGGCATCCCGTAGTAAATGGTGATCGGGAGATTGGCGACGTTCGAGAGCTCGAGCGTCAGATTGCCCTGCCAGCGAGGGTCGACGAAACCGGCCGTCGAATGGATCAGGAGGCCGAGCCGCCCGAGCGAGCTCTTGCCCTCGAGGCGCGCAACGGTGTCATCCGGCAGGCCGATGCGCTCCAGTGTCTGGCCGAGGACGAACTCGCCCGGATGCAGCACGAAGGGCTCGCCCTCCGGTGCGATCACGAGCTCGGTGAGGTCGTCCATCGGCTCACGAACGTCGATATAGGGGCGGCGGAAGTTGTGAAAGACGCGGAACTGGCGGTCGACCCGGACGTCGATGCTCGACGGTTGAACGAGCCCCTCGTCGTAGGGATCGATCACGATCCGGCCGGCGGCGATCTCCGCCTTGATTGTCCGATCGCTGAGAACCAACGGGCCGCCAGTCTAGCCCTCGCCCGCTCCGGGAGCAGCACGTGCTCCCAGGCGTCCAGAGAGTCCTCGCGCAGATCTAAAGGTTCCCGGCCAGATCGCCGATATCCACGCCATCGAGGAAGGCATGAAGGACCACTTCGAACACAACGGTCACCGGGTCAAGCGCGTCTCCCTTCCGAGCGGGAAGACGATCGAGGTCGTCTACTTCCAGGACAGTGGCAGCCGCGAAGTTGCGGAGCCCCGTGACCTTCACCAGTGCCAGTCCTGCTACTCGGACCTGGTCTACCCGGTGGACTGGAGCGAGGCAAGCCAGACCCACTGGGAGGTCACGCTTCGCTGCCCCAACTGCGAGTGGCTCGAGACCGACGTGTTCGACCAGGACACGGTCGAGCGGTTCGACGAGGAGCTCGATCGCGGAACCGATCAGCTGGTCGACGACCTCAAGCGTCTGATCTACGCCAACATGGAGGAGCAGGTCGAGCGGTTCTGCGAGGCGCTTAACAAGGACTACGTCCTGCCGGAGGATTTTTAAGCGCTTACATGTACCGGTCGACGACGCCGTCGGCCACCAGCTCCAGTAACGACCTCACTCCGGGGTCGTTTTCTTTTTCGAGCTCGCCCTTGGCCTGTGTGACCAGGTCCGTCGCGAGCCTGCGCGAATCGTCGAGAGCTTCCGTCGCCGCGATCCTTTCGCAGATCTCCTCAGCCTGATCGCGCGTCGTCACCGATCGCACGTCGATGCGGGCGAGCTCGGGGTCGGCTGCCGCAGCGTAGATCAGCGGAAGCGTCGTCGTGCCCTCGAGCAGGTCCGTTCCGCGCTCCTTGCCGGTGCGCTCGACCGGTCCCGCCACGTCGAGCACGTCGTCCAGCACCTGGAACGCCAGACCGATCTTGTGGCCGAAGCGGCCGAGACGATCGGCCCGCTCCGGCGGTGCAGCCGACGCCAGCGATCCGAGCCTGCAGGCTGCGTCGAACAGGCTCGCGGTCTTCAGGCCGCAGCGGAACAGGTAGCGATCGACGTCGACGCCGGCGGCGAATGCGTCCTCACGCTGTGCGAGCTCGCCGCGCGCGAGCGCGAGACATCCATCCGCGAGCGTGCGCACCTGTTCGCGATCGCCGTTTGCCTGCAACAAGGCAAATGCGCGGGAGAACAGGAAGTCGCCGGTTGCCGTCGCAGCCGGCCGGCCGGCGGTCGCAACCACTGTCGGCCTGCCGCGGCGGACGTCTGCGCCGTCCACGACGTCATCGTGTACCAGGCTCGCCATGTGCACGAGCTCGACAGCCGCGCCTGCTCGCACGAGCGCACGTCGTTCCTGTCCGGACACGGTCGCGCACACGAACACCAGCAGCGGGCGCAGGCGCTTTCCTCCGGCAGACAGGGTCGCCGTCGCCGCCTCGCCAAGCACACCGCCGAAGGTCGAGCTGACGGCTTCGAGCTCCTGCTCGACGGCCGCCATCGCGTCTCGGATCCCGACGCCGCCGGCCGCGAGAACATCCTCGAACGGCGCTGCGCCCGCGACGCTCATGCGCGCTCACCCGAGTGGATGGCGACGATCCCTCCCGCCAGCAAGAGATAGCGGATCTCGCGCAGTCCCACCTGGTGCATCAACTCGGCGAGATCGGGCGCCGGCGGGAACCGCCGCACGGACTCCGGCAGGTAGGAGTACGCGTCGTGATCGCCGGCGACGCTTCCGAGCAAGGGCACGATGCGATCGAACCAGGCGCGGTAGAACCAGCTCAGAGGCGGCCGGGTCGGCGTCGTGATCTCGAGCACGACGACCTGGCCGCCGGGCCGTACCACGCGCGCCATCTCCGACAGCCCGCGCTCCAGGTCGACGAGGTTGCGGACGCCGAAGCCGACGGTGGCGGCCGCGAACGAGCCGTCGGCGAACGGAAGCTCGAGCGCGTTGCCGTGCCGGTAATCGACCGCCAGCCCGGCCTGCTCCGACTTGCGCCGTGCCAGCTCCAGCATCGGCTCGGAGAAGTCGAGCGCCGTCACCTGTCCCGATCCACCGACGCGCCGTTTCAGCTCCAGGGCCAGGTCGCCGGTGCCACAGCAGACGTCGAGCGTACTGTCGCCGGGCTCGAGGTGACACCGGTCCACCGCGCGAGCACGCCAACGGTGATGCAGGCCGGCCGACATCACCGAGTTCATGAGGTCGTAGCGATCCGCGATGCGGTCGAACATCGACCGTACCTGGGACTCTCTGGCGCGGGCCGACTGGGTGTCAGCCGTCACAAGTGCCACCGGTCGAAAGCCCCGCTAGCGCAGCGCGGACAGGTACTGGACCAGCGCGTCGAACTTCTCTTTCGGCAGGTCCTGGTACGACGGCATCGGTGCCGTCGGGTTGCGCAGCGTCCGAGCGATCGCCTGAGGCGGGAGCCGCTCGCCGACGTGAGTCAGGTCGGCGCCCGGGCCGGCGTTTCCGGCTTCCCCGAACTTGTGACAGGCGCCGCAGCCGGACTGGTTCGCCACCTGCTGCCCGGCCACGGCGTTGGCGGGCACCGGCAGATCGATCTTGTCCGGAGCCTCGGCGTTCGCTCCGAGGTAGGTGAGGTAGGCCATGATCGCGATCGTGGCGAAGGCGGCCGTCATCGCGACCGGCCTTCGCTCCGGACGCCGCTCGGGGTTGCGGTCGTAGAACGGAAGCAGCAACAGCAGCACGAGCGCGATCGTGGGGATGCCCACCGTTGCCAGCGGGACCAGCTCCGGCGGCTTGATCACCCGCAGCACCTCGAACAGAAAGAAGAAGTACCACTCGGGACGCGGCGTGTAGGTGGTGGTGGTCGGGTCCGCCTTGTTCTCGAGCTCGCCGCCGCCGAGCACGATCGCCAGCGCGAGGATGACCAGCACGACGATCAGCATCATCGCCGAGTCCTTCAGGACCGCATAAGGGAAGAACGGCTTCCCCTGCGCTTTCAGGATCTGGTAGTCGCGCAGGTACTGCTCTTTCTGCTCCCTATTCATCGTTGCCCGTCAGGGCCTTCACACCCGTTCCTTCTGGAGGGGCTCCTTCAGCTCGGCCTTCAGCCACGGCGGTGCGGTCGTGCCCAGCTTCGTGACCAGGTAAAGGTGCGCGCCGATCAGCGCCGCAATCAGGATCGGGATGATCAGCATGTGGATGGCATAGAAGCGCGACAGCGTGGTCGCGCCGAACTCAGGCCCGGCGCGTAAGAAGTCCGCCAGAAACGGGCCGACGAAGGGTCCCGTCCCGTTCAGGTTCACGCCCACGACGGTGGCCCAGAACGAGCGCTGGTCGAACGGCAGCAGGTAGCCGCTGAACGCCATCAGCAGCGTCAGAACGAGCAGCACGACGCCGATCACCCAGTTCAGCTCGCGCGGGTACTTGTAGGCGCCGAAGAAGAAGGTCCTTCCCATGTGCAGGAAGATCAGGACCACCATCACGGTCGCGCCCCAGCGATGCATGCCGCGCACGAGCTCGCCGAGCCAGACGTCGTTGTTTATGTGCTGGATGCTGTCGTAGGCCTCGTCGGCCGAAGGGCGGTAGTACATCGCCAGGAACACACCGGTGACCGCCTGTGAGACGAACGCGAACAGCGTCGCCGAGCCGAGCGTGTAGAACCAGTTCGTTCCCTTCGGGACCTTGCGAAACAGGAAACCGCGCAGGAAGCCGCTCGCGCCGGTGCGCTCGTCGACCCAGCCGACGATGCCGGTCCCGACCTCCGCGGCCTGGTCCAGCGCGGAGACCTTGCCGTTGCCCGCGCCGTTCTGATCCTGTTCAGCAGGTGGCGGCCACTCCGTTTTTCTTCGGTTGCCGGGGCGAGGGAGCTTGGGTAGGCGGGCCATCGTTACCTCACGGGGATGGGACCGTCGGACGTTTTGGCCACAGGTATTGCCACAGGCCGTCGAGCTTCTCGCCCGGGTCCCGGGTCGAGAAGCGCTTGAGCTCGGAGTTCACGCTGTAGCGGGAGCCGATCTGAACCTGACCGCCCTGCACGCGGGTGTTGAAGCGGTCGAGCGGGCGCACCGGTGGTCCCCCGACGACCAAGCCCTGGAAGTCGTACACACCGCCGTGGCAGGGGCAGACGAAGCGCTCCGACGCGTCGATCCACCGCACCGGGCAGCCGAGGTGGGCGCAGCGGGTGGAGACGGCCACGTACTCGCCCTTCTTCTCGCCGGAGAAGATCGGATTGCCCTCGCGGATGTAGACGGTCGATTTGCCCGCCTCACCGACGTTCGGCACCAGGTTCACGGTGCGCGGAACGAAGTTGTCGTTCGTGAAGTCGGCGGGCGCTCCGACGGCTTGCCAGGGCTGTTCCTCCTCCTCGAACATCGGTCCGAGGGCAAAGCCGACCGCGGGCAGGGCGATCACCGCCGTTGCGATCCCTCCGAGAGCAAGCACTCCGCCGCCGAACAGCGCCCGGCGGGTCATCGACTCCCCCTCGAAGTACCCGGGCGGCTTCATCTGAGGGAAGGCCGCGGCAGCAGCGGTGCCGTTGCCGTCCGCTGCGAGTGGGTCTAGCCCCTCTTTCTCGTTGCCCTTATCCGCCATTGCGATGGGAAAAGTGGCCCTTGTTACGTTGTCGGCGCGACGCGCGACACCGCGGATTCAAAAGCTATCAAGGCAAGCTCCAGTTCCCTCTCGACACCAAGCGCGGAGGCTCTCGCGCGGGCGGCTGCGAGCGCTTCGCTCGCATCGTCTACCGGGCCCCGCCGGGCCCGCTCCTTGGCCTCTTGCTGCTCGGGCCAGCCGCCGTGCGCGACCGCGAGTGCGGCCAGCGCCCACAACGCGCCTGACGTGGGCCACACGGTCGTCCCGTCCCCAAGGGCGTGGACGTGGGCACAGAGGCTGATCAGGTCGGCGAGCTCTTCGACCGCGTCGAGGTCACCGAGCGCGGCGAGCCGCGCAAGACCGAACGCATACAGGTGGTCGCCCGCGAGCAGGCGCAGATCGTCATCGCCGGGCACGACGATGCGACCGTGGGCGAAGTGGAGGAGATAGCCCTCGAGGATGCTCTCGACGAGCAGCGCATATTCGCCGGCCGCGGCGCGGGTGCGCGGACCCGACCCCGCCAGCGGGCCGAACGCCGGTTGCGCGTTCGCAGCATCGGCGTCGACGAGCGACTGCGCGAGCAGGCCGCGCTCACCCTCGAGCTGCTCGCGCAGGCGCAGGAGAGAGCTCATCGGATCGCCTCGAAGGACTCCGCGGCGGCCGACAGCGTGCGTTCGAGTTCGGCCTCTTCGTGCGCGAGCGAGGGAAACCAGGCCTCGAACCCGGATGGCGGCAGGTACACGCCCCGCTCGAGCATCGCGTTGAAAAAGTGTGCGTACGCCTCCATGTCGGCGGCCTTTGCGTCCTCCCACGACTCGACCGCCTGGTCCGCGAAGAAAACCGTCACGAGCCCGCACATCGACGCCACCTGCACCGGTACACCAGCCTCTGCGGCGGTGGCGCGCAGGCCCTGGGCGAGCTGCTCGGTGCTGCGCTCGAGGCGCTCATAGGCCTCGCCGTCCAGCAGGCGCAGCGTCGCCAGCCCGGCGGCAGTCGCGAGCGGGTTTCCCGAGAGCGTCCCGGCCTGGTAGGTCTGGCCCTCCGGCGCCAGCAGCTCCATCAGCCGGCGCG
This sequence comes from uncultured Solirubrobacterales bacterium, assembly GCA_963716195.1. Lineage (GTDB taxonomy): Bacteria > Actinomycetota > Thermoleophilia > Solirubrobacterales > JBBDJG01 > JBBQNR01. Next base: position 3,026,955 of record OY970293.1, on the reverse strand, counting down.
AACCGGTGACGGCAGCGAGCGGCAGGCCTCCCCCGACGACCTTGCCCAGCACCGCGAGGTCCGCCATCACGCGATAGCGCTCCTGCGCGCCTCCACGAGCGACCCGGAAACCACTGATCACCTCGTCGAAGACGAGCAGGGCGCCGTGCTCGTCGCAGCGCCGGCGGAGCAGCTCGAGAAAGTCCTCCCGCGGGGGCACGAGTCCCATGTTCGCCGGCACGGGCTCCGCAAGCACGCATGCCACCTGACCGGGGACGCCCTCGAGCGCAGCGTCGAGCGCCTGCGGGTCGTTCCACGGCACGACGATGGTGTCCGCCGCCTGCGCGCCGGTGACGCCGGGCGAGGCGGGGATCCCCTGGGTGGCGAGACCGGAGCCCGCGTCCGCGAGCAGCCCGTCGACGTGTCCGTGGTACGCGCCGGCGAACTTGACCACCTTGTCGCGTCCGGTCGCCGAACGCGCGATGCGCAGCGCCGTCATGCTGGCCTCGGTGCCGGAGGACGTCAGGCGCACCATCTCCGCACAGGGAACGCGGGCCACGATTTCGGCGGCCAGGTCGACCTCCGCCTCGGTGGGCGCGCCGAAGCTCGTGCCCCGCTCGGCCGCGGCGCTCACCGCGGCCACGACATGCGGATGTGCGTGACCGAGGACCAGCGGTCCCCACGAGCAGACGTAGTCGACGTACCGGTTGCCGTCTACGTCGAAGATCTCCGGGCCCGCGCCTCGTTCGATGAACAGCGGTTCGCGCCCGACGGCGCGCATCGCCCGCACCGGGCTGTTGACACCGCCGGGAATCAGCGAGCGGGCGCGCGCGTAGAGGTCGTGCGAGCGCGCCGTTCCCGCCGGGTCTCTTAGAGGTTGTCTCATCACTCCGCGTGTGCAGCCGGCGGACGCCGGATCAAGTGGGACAAGGATCTCGCGCTTCGCGCTCGCACCGGCGCCTTCGGCGCCTCGAGGCGGAATAGCTGGAAGCTATTGCGCAGACCGAGGACGCAGTATCCACGCAGACCCGCCGCCGCCAGATGTGCGCGGGGGGTCGTGAGACAGCCTCTCAGCTGTACTTCGCCTCCCACTCGGCGTAGTCGGGGATGAAGTAGTGGAGGCGCACCTTCTTGTACTCGGTCGAGGAGTAGAGGGTGGCACGCCCGTCGTCACCGACGCCCGCGACGCCCGCGACGCTGTCGAGGATCGCGTCGCACTCCTCCTTCGAGCGCCCGTGCGCCATCGTGAACACGCTGTAGGGCCAGTCCGCGTACGTCGGCCGCTCGTAGCAGTGCGAGATCCCGCGCACCGCGGCCATGCGCGGCCCCAGCTCGGCGATGCTTTCCGCCGGCACCTTCCACACTCCCATCCCGTTCGCCGAAAAGCCGGCGCGGCGATGGAACAGGATGGCCGCGACCCGGCGCAGGAGCTTGCGGTCGACCATGCCGCGGCAGTGCTCGAGCAGGCGCTCGACGGTGATGCCCAGCTCGGCGGCGGCAGGCGTGTAGGCGTCCGAGCGCACCTGCATCGGGCCCTGCAGCGCGCGCACGACCGCGATGTCGAAGTCGTCGAGCGGGACCGGGTCACGGGGCAGCGGCTCGATGGTCTCGACCGGCGTGGCGAGCTTTTTCGTGTCGCCGGCCATCTCGAGGTTCATGTTGATCTTGAACATCGTGATCGTCGGCAGCTGACGGATGGAGGTCGCGCCGCTCAAGCGCTTCAACACCTCGAGCGATCCGTCGAGGCCCAGCTTCGAGTCGGGTGCGACGGCGATCGTGAACCACAGGTTGAACTCGTGGTTGCGCAGGTAGTTGTGCGAGACGCCCGGATGCTCGTTGATCACCTGTGCGGCGCGATGGGGATGCTCGGCGTCCACGCTCGCGGCGACCAGCATCGACTGATAGCCGAGTGCCGTCGTGTCGAAGATCGGTGTCAGCTCACGGATGATGCGGTCGTCGAGCAGCTGTTGCGTGCGAGCGAGCACCTCGTCCTCACAGATGCCGGCCTCCTCGGCCACGCGCGCGAACGGGTGCGGGTCGAGCGGAAAGCGCGACTGCAGGAGGTTGAGCAGCTTCTTGTCGTCTTCAGCGAGCGGGACGGCGGCGCCTTCTGCGCGCTCTCGCAGCTTCGGGCGCGCGCCTACTGAAGCCACTCCGCCACCTCCTTGGCGTGGTAGGTGACGATGATGTCCGCGCCCGCGCGCTTGATGCCCGTGAGCGCCTCGAGCACGGCGCCACGCTCGTCGAGCCAGCCCTGCTGCGCAGCTGCCTTGACGGCCGCGTACTCGCCGGAGACGTTGTACGCAGCGACGGGCACGCGCACCGCGTCACGTACGCGGGCGATCACGTCCAGATAGGGCAGGGCGGGCTTCACCATCACGACGTCCGCGCCCTCCCCGACGTCGAGCTCGGCCTCCCGCACAGCCTCGCGGACGTTGGCGGGATCCATCTGATAGCCGTGCCGGTCGCCAAAGGCAGGCGCGGACTCGGCTGCGTCGCGAAACGGTCCGTAGAAGGAAGATGCGAACTTGGCGCTATAGGCGATGATCGGCATCTCGGTATGACCCTCGGCATCGAGCTGTGCGCGGATCGCGCCGACGCGCCCGTCCATCATGTCCGACGGTGCGACGACGTCCGCTCCTGCTTCGGCGTGCGACAGCGCCGCCTTGGCGAGCAGTTCGACCGTGAGGTCGTTGTCCACTCCGCCGTCGTCGCGGACGATCCCGCAATGCCCGTGGGAGGTGTACTCGCACAGGCAGACGTCGGTGATGACCGTCAGGTCAGGCTCCGCCTGCTTGATCGCGCGCGTCGCGAGCTGCACGATGCCCTCCGCGTCGTAAGCGCCGGAGGCCGCTTCGTCCTTGTCGGCCGGGATGCCGAACAGGAGCACGGCCGGGATGCCGAGCGCAGCGATCTGGCGTGCCTCCTCGGCGAGGTGGGAGATCGTCAGCCGCTCAACGCCGGGCATCGACTCGATCGGCTCGCGCCTGTCGGTGCCGTGGGTGACGAACAGCGGATAGACGAGCTGGTCGACCGCCAGGCGCGTCTCGCGCACGAGTCCGCGCAGCGGGCCTGTGCGGCGCATGCGCCTCAATCGCGTGGCCGGGAACGCCATTGGGCCAAGGATACTTGGGGGCGGGCCGAGGCTAGATGATTGATTCCGAATCCCGCGTGGCCGCGAGGGCGCGAGAACCGAGCTGGACAAGGATCTCGCGCTTAGCGCTCGCACCGGCGCCTTCGGCGCCTCGTGAAGCCATGCCGGTGAGCATGGGCGAACTCGAGGACGCCGACCGGCGAAGGTTCGCAGCGTCGTCGCGGGTGCGGGGGGTTTGGGATCAGTCATCTAGGCGAAGCGTCGCAGGGCGATGCGGCTGGCAAGGGCGAACGCCAACGCGAGAGCCCCCAGGTGCAGGAGCGGGCCCAGCAACGAATCGTCGCCGTACAAAGCCGCCCTCATCGCGTCGATCGTGGGCCTGAACGGAAACAGCGCGGACACGAACCGGCTCACGTCGTAGAGCCCCTCGCTGACGACGCCTGAGGGGACCAGGGCGAGGAACGCCATCGGCACCAGCAGCGCGAACGCCAGCAGGGATGCCGCCGCGACCTCGCGCGCCAACCCGCCGATCGCCGTGCCGAGGGCGGCGAAAGCAAGCGCGCCGGCGCAGAGCGCCACGATCCACAGCGCGATGCGGCCCCATTCGAGCGGGATGAAGAGGCCCAGCCCAAGCAGCATCACGAACGTGACCGCCACCGAGCATGTGATGGCGAGCGCCATCTTCTCGGCCAGGAGGCCCCCGGCCGTCACTCTCCCGCGCACGACGCGCTGGAACGTGTTCTCGGAGCGCTCCAGCGCGAGCGAGCCCGCGGCAAGCATCACGGTCACAAACGCGAGCGAGATCGCGACCGCCAGCGCCGCAGCGAAGGTCGTGAGCGGCACGGTCGACCCCTTCACGACGGTCTTGTCCGCGACGATCGGCTGCCGGACGGCCGCCAGGATGTCGTCGGTGAGGCCGAAGTTGCGCTTCGCGGCTTCGGCGAAGCGCACGACGCGGTCCAGCGCATCGCGCAGCGAGCCCGGCGGTAGGCGGTTGCGCGCCGCGCGAGCGATCCGCTCCACGCTCTCGACGCCGGGCACGTCGATGCGCTGGCCCAAGACGGTTATCGATCCGCCGCGCAGCAGCAGGCGCAGGTAGCCGAGGTTGACGCGCGTGAATGCTCGGGCGATGGCCTGGTTTGCCTCCGCGAGCGTGCTCGTGATCGCATCGTTCACGAGCCTCGCCTTCAGCGGGTCCTCCTCGTTCACGTAGACCTCGATGTGAGGGCGCCGGAGCTGGGACTGCAGCTTCGTGACGGTGTCGCGCGGAACCACGATCGCGCCCAGTACCTCGCCATCGCGCACCATCTCGATTGCCTGCTCGCGCGTGTCCACCTGGACCGGATCGATGCGGTCGTCGAGCTCCTTGCGCGCGCCGAGCAGGTCCAGCCGCCGGCCGCCGATCTCGAGCGCCTCGTCCGGTGGGATCTCGTTCACGAACGCGACCTTCGGACGATCCGGCCCGCGGCTGAAGGCGACGCCGATCAGGACCGCGAGCACGATCGGGTAGATCGCCAGGACGGCGAGGAGCACCGGCGAGCGTCGCAGGATGCGCAAGTCCTTCAACAGGAGCCAGCGCATGGGGCTAGTGTCCGCGGTCGTGCAGGAAACGCACGAACGACGCCTCGAAGTCACCGGGCCGCTCTCCCGGCGCGACCGCGACCGCGCTCTCGAGCGCGTCGGGCTCGCCCCAGAAGATCCGCTCGCCATCGGCCAACACCAGCACGCGGTCCGCGTAGCGCTCCGCCTCCGAGACGTCATGTGTCGCAAAGACGACACCGGTGCCTTCTTTTGCGCGCGCGGAGATGAATTCCCACAGGCGCTCGCGCTGGCGCGGATCGAGCGCTGAGGTCGGCTCGTCGAGCAGCAATAGTTCGGGCGCCGCCAGCAGGCCGATCGCGATGTTCACGCGCTGGCGGTTGCCGCCCGATAGCCGCCCCACCTGCTCGTCGGACCGCTCGCCGAGGCCCGAGCGGTCGAGCATCTCCGCGACTGCGGCCTCGACGTCCGCCGCCCCGTCGAGCCGGGCGAAAAGGCGCAGGTTCTCGGCGACGCTCAGTTTCGCGTACACCGCGGGCTGCTGGGGCACCCAGCCGATCCGCGCGTCCCGCCGCACCTCGCCGGCGTCCGCGTCCTGGGTGCCGGCGAGGATGTTCAGGAGCGTCGTCTTGCCCGCCCCGTTCGGACCGATGCAGGCAACGAGCTCGCCGGCGTCCGCCTCCATGTCGATTCCGTCGAGTGCAATACGGGCGCCATAGCGCTTCACGACCCCGCGGGCTTCTATCAGCGCCATGCGGCTGATGATATGAAGGGTCTCGTGCCGCGCCTCCTCTTCATCGGCGACGTCGTCGGCGAACCCGGACGGCGCGCGCTCGCCACGGCGATGCCCGAGCTGCGCGATCGCTATGCGCCCGACCTCGTGGTCGCAAACGGTGAGAACTCCGCCGGCGGTCTCGGCATCACGGAGCGCACCGCCAAGGCCCTCCACGCCAGTGGGGTCGACGTGATCACCACCGGCAATCACGTCTACCGGCACCGGGACGTCTACTCGTACCTCGACGGGAGCGACCGGATCGTCCGGCCCGCGAACTACCTGGACAGCAACCCCGGGCGCGGCCACACGGTGATCGAAGCCGGCGGCGTGCGCTGGGCGATCGTGAACCTGAGCGGCTCTCTCTATCTCGATCCGGCGCGTTCTGCCTTCCACGTCGTCGACGAGCTGTTGCGCGGCCTCACCAACTCGGCCGACCTGATCGTCGTCGACATGCACGCAGAAGCGACGAGCGAGAAGGTGGCGATGGGCTGGCATCTCGACGGGCGCGTGCTGGCCGTGATCGGGACGCACACGCACGTGCCGACCGCCGACGGGCGCGTGCTCCCGGGTGGCACCGGCTATCTCACGGATGCCGGCATGACCGGGGCGCGCGACGGCGTCATCGGCGTCAAGAAGGAGCTGGCGATCGAGCGCTTCCTGACCGGCCTGCCCGTCAAATTCGAGACCGCAGACGGAGACCCGTGGGTGATGGGCTGCGTGGTCGAGTCAGACGACCGCGGGCTCGCCCGCTCGATCGAGCTGGTGATGCTGCCCGCCGCCTGAAGGAGGCGGCTCGCTCTCCGGCAGCCGCTCGCGCCCGAACAGCGCAATCAGGACGAGCGGGAGGAACCAGACTATGTAGAGGTAGAACCAGTGGGTGAGGGCGAGCTCGAGCGCGATCAGCACGGCAGCGCCGAGCGCCGCCGTCTGCAGCTGCGACTTCTCCCGCGGCACGAACGCGGCCGCCACGGCCAGCCCGATGGCGAGCGCCTTCACGACCGACTGCAGCGGCGCAAGCCAATCCTCCTGACCCCAGATGCTGAACGGCGAATCGCGGCCTAGCTGAAACCCGACCGTGCGGTCCCAAAAAGTGTCGAGGCCGGAGCCAAGCGCCAGGGGCAACGTGACCACGAGGCTCACGACCACGAAAGCCGCGGCAAAGCGAAGCGCATTCCTTGGACGGCGCGAGTAGCCGAGCAGAAGCGGGAAGAGTGCGAGCGGCGCGAACTTAGTCGCGCCCGCCAGCGCGAGCAGCGCCCCGCGCATGCGCGACGACTGCAGGAACAGGAACGTGTAGACGAGCAGCATCGCGACGAGCGAGTCGTTGGCATTCGAGTTGAGCACGAACGCGGTGTAGGGATACGCGGCCCACGCGTACGCCAGCACGATGCCGAGATCGCGGCCCGCGCGGCCCGGTCGCAAGCGGCGGCCGATGAGGAACAGCCCGAGCATCGTTGCGACGTCGAAGAAGATCGCGGCGGCGTGCGCGGCCGGTAATTCGTCCCAGGTGCCAGACCAGGGAAGCGCGAGCTCGAACGGGACGTACGCGTAGTAGGTCACCGGCCCGTACGTGTCGCCCGACTCGTCATCGGCGGGGAAGTTGCCATAGACGTCTTCTCCGTGAGTGATGAGGTCCGCGCCGATCACTCCCGAGTAGCCGACGTCGATCACGTTCGAGCTCGTGAGGTTGAGGCCGAGACGGAAGCCCACCAGGAAGATCAGCCCCATCGCCAGGTATGCGACCGGGATCAGCGGCCGCAGTGACTCCGGCGAGCGAAAGCGGGGCACGAACGCGTACAGCAGCATGCGGGCGAGCAGGTAGGCGAGCACGGGATAGACGAGCGGCACCGAGGTGAAGATCTCGCCACGGTTGAAGAAGACGTGCGAGAGCGAGAACGACAGCAGCACCAGCAGATCCAGGTGCAACAGACGCAGCGGCCGCCGCCAGTCCACGAACGGCACGAGGAACGCGACCATCAGCGGGATCCAAACGTACGGCGCGTTGATCTTGCGGCCGAAGGCGCCTGGCAGCCCCCGCGCCATCTCCCACGAGACCTGCGGACCGGTCCAGACCTCAACCGCTCTCTTCTCGCGCTCGTCCACGACGACCTGTGCGATCTCGTCACCGCCGTCGTAGTAGCTCACCCGCCAGCGGCGCGGGCCGATCGTGTAAGCCCGGCTGCTGTGACGATCGTGCTGAGCGAGCTCGTCGCGCAGCTTGGGTGAGCGCGACGCGACCGCGATGGCATCGCGCGCGGAAAGACTGTGGCCGCGTGGAGGCAGCGTCTGCGACTGCGGTCGCGTGATCGTCTCGCCCGACCCGACCGCCTGGCTGCGGTCGGCGCCGGCGCTGGAGGGAGCAACGAGCAGCGCGCACAACGCAAGCGCGAGAAATGTCGCCGCGCGTGTGATCGGGTGCCGCAGCAGGCTTAGATCTACGGCCCGGCGGGGCGGTGGCCGAGCCGGAAGCTCCAGAGCTTGTTGCCGATGAAGTTGACCGGGGTGGCAGCGAGGATCGCGGCTGCCTGACCGACCACCTTGTGCACGCCGCCGGCGCCGACGAGCAGCTCGAGCACCAGCAGGTTGAAGCCGAGCGCGAGCAGGCTGACGATCAGGAAGCGCGGCGCCTGGAACGTGACGCGACCGTTCGTCGCCCTGAACGTCCAGCTGCGATTGATGAGGAAGTTGTTGGTGACGGCTACGCAGAAGGCAAGCATCGCCGCTACGACGTACTGAACGTCGAATGCGTACACCAGCGTCGAGTAGACGGCGAGGTTGAGGACGTAGCCGCTGGCGCCCACGAGTGAGAAGCGCACGAGCTGGAACCAGTTGTGGGGACGGCGCAGCCCGTGGCGCACTCGACGCGCCTCGTTGCGGGCGCGCTCGCGCATTCCCAGGGCCGGAGCGGGGGATTCGGCAAGCGGGCCCGGGGCAGCCGCCTCCGGCGGGACGAGAGTCGAGTCCCTGGTCATGAAAGCGACAGGATAGCCATGGCGGGCGGGTATTTCGTCATCTGACGCAGAATCCTTGCGCTCCCTCGACCTGCTCGTCGAACCGGTCCACCCTGGCCACGCTCGCGCCGCGCGGGCCCTCGTGACAGTAGGACACCAGGCGCTCGACCGCCGCGGGCGCGCCCTCGAACACTGCCTCGACGCTGCCGTCAGCCTGGTTGCGAATCCACCCCGCCACGCCCTCGCGCTCGGCCTTGCGGCGCACCGAGTCGCGGAAGAAGATCGCCCTGGACGTGGCCCGAGACGACCGCGCGCACCCGGATCGGGTCAGCCACCCGGGTGCCCGGCTCGCTGCGGCGCCGCGATCGCCGGCACCACTCCGAAGTGCTCGAGCACGATCGGCGCCACGTCGGTGATCGACCATTGAGCATCGACCTCGAGAACGCCGGCGCCGGCGTTCGGCCCGCAACCGAGGAAGACGAGCGGGACGAGCGAGTCGACCACGTGCAGCGAGCCGTGGCTGCCGCCGGGAGTGTGGTCGGCTCCGCCCCAGTCGACGAACTCGTAGCTCGGTGCAGCCGATAAGAGCAGGTCTCCGGTCGCGGTCGAAACGAGCGCCTCCCACAGACGCGCCAGTCCGTCCGGATACGTCGGCGTCGCGACCTCGCCGTCCGAGAGCACGGCGTCGAGCGCCCCTGGCGCTCCAGTCAGTTCCCACGACCTGCCGCGTTCGTCGCGATAGCGCGAGCCCGGCGCGAAGCGCGTTTCGCCGCGCTCACTCCAGACGCAAGCCTCGTCGCCGTCGCGCCAGGCCACCAGATCGACGCCCTCCAGCTTCCGCAGCCTCCCCAACACGCGCTGCAGCCGCAGTTGGCGATCGCCCTCGTCGCCGAGCAGGTACACCATCGCGGACCGGCCGCCTGGGCAGACCGCCAGCTCGGCCGCGCCCGGCTCGGTGTCGTTTGGTTGCAGCACCCGCCAGTCCGAGAGCGCTTCAGTGATGCGGATGCCTCGCTCCACGCGCGACTGCGAATGGTCGGCCATCAGGATCACCGCGTTCTGCTCGAGGAACGCGTCGGTGCCGCCCGCGCCCTCGGCAAGACGCTGCATGTTGCGATCGGCCCACTCGATGGAGGTGAGCTGAGCGTCGGGACCGTGGTTGTGCGAGTGGTGGTCGTTGTCCGGCAGCGAGAACAGCAGGAAGTCGTACAGCCCGTAGCGCGCGAGGTGCTCACCGACGCAGCCCGAGTACGCGTCGCGAGTCCCGGGTCGCGCCAGCGACGCCGGGCAGTCCACCTCGCGGGAGGAGTAGAGCTCCCCGTAGAAGAGCTCCGCGGGGCCGTACACCGCGTGGCGGAAGTTCGTCGCACGGGCGAGCCTGCGCCACCAGCCCTGCAGCGCGAGCTCGTGCCGGGTGCGACCGCGGAAGATCAGGAACGGCGTGCAGGCGGTTCGCACCCCGGCGTCGTCGAGCTGCTCGAACACCGTCGGCGTCGCTCGCGACAGGTGCTCGAAATTCATGTTGTAGACGATGTCGATCAGCGTGCGCAGCACTCCGAACGTGCGCGTCGCCGGCCACGACGATCCGTACTCCACGTAGCGCGACTCGCCGCGGTGGTACCAGTTGATCGAGGGCACACCGTGACCGGACACGTCCGCGCCGGTGGTGATCGACGACGATGCGGCGGGCGTGACGGAGGGGAACACGCTCACGCACTCTCGCACTCGCGTTCCGCGCCGCAGCAGCTCGGCCATCATCGGCGCCTTGTCCTCGGCGACGGCGCGATCGAGCATCTCGGGCTTGAGCGAGTCGACGACGACCAGAACGAGCTTTTTCATAAAGTGTTCGTCAGCGGAGTACGCGCAGGCCTTCGTACTTGCGCGCGGCACGGCGGCGCCTTGCAGCGATCAACCATAGGCAGAAGGCGAGCGGGACATAGGAGACCGGGCCGATGAAGACCGCGACCACGGTCAGCAGCAGCGCAGCGGCATCGCCATAGAGGACGATCAGCGACGCTGACCTCTGCTCACCACGCGCTGCCAGGCGAGACCGCGCGCCCTCGAAAAAGGTGCTCGCCGCGAGTAGCCCGACCAGAGCGACGGCGGCTCCCGCGACCAGACCGAGACCTCCGGCGTAGCTCTCCTCCTCGAGCGAGCCGGCGAACAGGAGCGCTCCGAGAGCTGCGGCGATCGCTCCCAGTGTGCGCACGGCCCCCACCGATGTCGCGCGCGACCCGGCGAGCGTCACCGCGGCGGTCAGCGCCAGCATCGCGGCCAGGAACGGGATCGACTCGAGGAACGAGAAGTCCGTGCCGGTGAAGTTGACGCCCGCGTCCGCCCGTGCCAGCACGCCCGCCAGTAGCGGCGGCAGGAACGGGCGCACGCCTGTCGCGAGCGAAAGTCCGGTTCCCTGGGAGATGGCCATGAAGAGGTCCATCAGAAAGGCCCGGGCACGATCGGCTGATCCTCTATGGTTGGTGCCGCGCGCATCCGACCATATTTGCATCCGAACCAGCGTCGGGCGCGGGCATACACGAAAAGGTCACAGCGGCCGCGCACCGAAAGAGGTCCAGCGGCCGCCGCATCATCGTGTCAGACCGTCACCAAACGACCAGCCACGAGATCGAGCGCTATGCGGGGCTGTTCGCCAAGCGCACGCACCAGATGCGCTCCTCCGCGATGCGGGACCTGATGGCGATCACCGCCCGCCCGGACGTGATCTCGCTTGCCGGCGGCCTGCCCGACACGTCGACCTTTCCCGCGGACACGTTCGCCGCGATCACGGACAAGATCGCGCGCGAGTCATGTGCAAGCGCGCTGCAGTACGGCCCAACCGACGGCTTCGACGAGACGAAGGCGTGCATCGCCGAAGTCATGGCGGCAGAGGGCATGCGCGTCGACCAGGACGACATGATCGTCACCACCGGCGGCCAGCAGGTGATCGACCTCGTCGCCAAGACGCTCGTCGATCCCGGCGACGTCGTGATCTGCGAGGCGCCCACCTACCCGGGTGCGGTGCCGACGTTCTGTAGCTATGAAGCCGATGTCGTGCAGATCGAGATGGATGGCGACGGCATGCGCGTGGACCTGCTCGAGGAGACGCTCGAGCAGCTGGATCGCGACGGCCGGAAGCCGAAGTTCATCTACACCGTCCCGACTTTCCAGAACCCGGCAGGCGTGACGCTCTCGCTGCCGCGCAGGAAGCGCCTGGTTGAGATCGCACGCGAGCGCGAGCTGCTCGTGCTGGAGGACAACCCGTACGGGATGCTGCGCTACGAAGGAGAGCCTCTGCCGCCTCTCTTCGCGCTCGACGGTGGCGTTTACGTGCTTTACCTCGGCACCTTCTCGAAGATCCTCTCGCCGGGCATCCGGCTCGGTTGGCTGGTCGCGCCGAGCCCGGTGCTGGCGAAGGTGGAGCTCGGCAAGCAGGCCGCCGATTTGTGCACCTCCTCGTTCACGCAGCAGTTCGTCGACGCCTATTTCCGGGAGGGGCGCTGGCGTCCTTACGTGCACGAGCTGTGCGCGCTGTACCGAGCTCGCCGTGACGCGATGCTCGACGCGCTGGCCGAGTTCTTCCCGCCCGAGGCGGAGTGGACGCGGCCCGGCGGCGGACTGTTCATATGGGCGACGCTGCCTGACTTCATCGACACCCACGACCTGCTCGCCAAGGCCCTGCGGGAGGAGCAGGTCGCCTTTGTTCCGGGCGCAGCCGCATACGTAGACGGGCGTGGCGGCAGCTCGATGCGGTTGAACTTCTCCGCCGTGGACGCGGACGCCATCCGCGAGGGCGTCCGCCGCATCGGCAAGGTCGTCAGCGAGCAGATCGCGCTCTACGGAACGTTCGTCGGTCGCAAGGCGGCAGACGCGCCGGCGCCGGACCGCGTGCGCGATGCCGAACGCGCCGAGGGATTGGCACAGGTCGTGCGCCTGCCCGCGCGTTCACCCCGCAGGCGGGACGCCACCGGAGGATGAGAGTCGCCGTCCTCAAGGGCGGCCCCTCGCTCGAACGTCAGGTGTCGCTGCGCTCGGCCGCTCGTGTCGAGGACGCGCTCGAAGCCCTCGGGCACGAGACGATCCCGATCGACGCCGGCGGTGACCTCGTCGCGCGGTTGCGCGCAGCCGAGCCCGACGTCGCGTTCATCGCGTTGCACGGGCGCGGCGGCGAGGACGGCACCGTGCAGGAGCTGCTCGAGATCGTCGGCATCCCGTACACGGGCTCGGGTGTGCTTGCATGCATTCGAACGATGGACAAGGTGCTCACCAAGCACCTGCTCACGCGCCAGGGTCTGCCCACCCCCGACTTCTTCGCATTCAACGAGACGGCCTTCCGCGAGTTGGGCGCGGCCGAGGCGCTGCCCGCGATCGAGGAGCGGCTCGGGTTCCCGATCGTCGTCAAGCCCGCCGCGCAGGGATCCGCACTCGGCATCAAGTTCGCGCGCGCGCCCGAGGACGTCCCCGAGGCGCTGGTGGCGGCCTTCAGCTACGACGAGAAGGTGCTGCTCGAACGCTACGTCGAGGGACGCGAGCTCGCGGTCAGCCTGCTGGAGGGCGAGAACGGCGTCGAGGCGCTGCCCGTGGTGGAGGCGCTGCCGAAGTCGGAGTATTTCTTCGACTTCGAGGCTCGCTACGAGATCGGCAAGACCGACTACGTCTGTCCCGCGCAGCTCCCGCCCGGCGTGACGGAGCGCGCGCAGGAGGTCGCGGTAGCGACGTACGAGTTGCTCGGTTGCTACGGCTTCGGGCGCGTGGACATGATCCTGTCGGGCGATGGCGAGCCGCAGGTGCTGGAGGCGCAGGCGATCCCCGGCCTGACCGAGACCAGCCTGCTGCCGCAGGCAGCCGAGGCGGCAGGGCTGACGTTCGAGCAGCTGGTGGAGCGATTGGTCGAGCTGGCTTTGGCTAGAAAACGGCAGTTCGCCTAACTCGGCCGATAAGGGTCGTCGGAATAGGCCGTCCGAGGGTTCGGGACTTGCTTTAGCCCGAGCCGGCGGCGAAGTCCTCGGGCGTGACCTCGTCCAGGAACTTCTTGAACTTGTCGACGACTTCTTCGGTGTCCTCGACCTCGTGCTCGAACTCGATCGCGCTTTCCTGGATCACGTCCTCCGCGGCGAAGATCGGGGCGGAGCAGCGTACGGCGACGGCCAGCGCGTCCGAGGGACGCGAATCGATCTCGATCTCCTGGCCGTTGACCTTGAGCGTGATCGAGGCGAAGAACGTGTTCTCCTTCAGCTCGGTGACCGAGACGCGCACGCACTGAGCATCGAGCTCGGTGATCATGTCGCTGATCAGGTCGTGTGTCATCGGGCGAGGGGTTGTGGCGCCCTGGAGCTTCATCAGGATCGCCGCCGCCTCCGGATGGCCGATCCAGATCGGCAGGAACCTGTTCCCGTCGATGGTCTTGAGCAACACGATCGGCTGCTTGCCGACCATGTCGAAGCTCACCCCATAGATGACCATCTCTTGCACGTCGTCCACTCCGCGCTCGCTCGCCTTGGAAGCTGAAAGCTGATTATAGGAACGGGGATAGGCCGCCGGTGTAGGACTGGCGCGCCGAGACGGTCGACCGCGGTATCTCCCTCAGGCGGTGGAGACCGGCGGTCGGGAGCGAGTCCGTAGCCCGTCCCGCTCGAGCACGCGAAGAAACGCCTGCACCACGCGTTGATCGAATTGTGTGCCTGAGCAGCGCAAAAGCTCGACCTGCGCGTCTTCGTGCGAGAGCGCGGGGCGGAACGGGCGGTCGCTTGTCATCGATTCGTATGCGTCTGCGACCGCGACGATGCGAGCCTCCAGCGGCGTCGAATCACCCTTGATGCCACGTGGGTAGCCCTCGCCGTCGGGGCGTTCGTGGTGGGCGAGCACCCACGCGCTCACATCGGCCAGCCCGGCGTCGTCGATGAGGCGCGCCCCCACCTCGGCGTGCCGGCGCACGAGCTCCCACTCCTGCAGATCCAGGGGACCCGGCTTCTGGAGGACCTCGTGCGGAACGTCGACCTTGCCGACGTCGTGCAGAAGCCCGGCCAGGCGGATCCGGTCGGACACTCTCACCGGCAGCCCGAGCTCGCGCGCGATCTGCTCGGCGTAGCGGGCGACCGTTCGGCCGTGACGGGGCCTTCCCTGGTCGCGGAAGTCGACGGTCTCCGCCAGGGCGAGCAGGGTCTCCAGGCGCCGGTCACTGTCGCCGTCCCCCTCGCTCACCGCCACGATCGTGGCCGTTGCCTCCACGCTCTCGAGCAGTGTGTCGTTGCCTCCGAGGGCGCGCACGGCGCTCAATGCACGGCCTGCAGCGGTGATCAGCCCGGCTGCGGAACGCCCGTGGCGCGGAAAGGTCGCGATCCCGAGGTTGAGGACGGGCTGCTCGCAGTCCTGCGGAAGGGCCCGCCCGATCTCGGTGCGCAGACGGGCGGCCAGGCTCAGCGCGCCCTGCTCGGCGGTCTCTGGGAGGATCAAGGCGAAGGTGTCCTCGCCGGTGCGGGTGAACGTGTCGATGCGGCGCTTCTCGCTCGAGATCACGGTCATGAACACATCGAGCGCCGCGGGACCGCCCGACGAGACCTCAGCTACCAGCAGGCTCAGCGGTCGCCCGCCGCGCTTCGCGCGCTCGAGCTCGAGGTCCAGCTCATCAGCCAGCGATCGTCCGCCGCCGGCCGCCAGAGCGGGCGTGCTCGGGGACGGGCGTCTGAGCAGCCCGCGCAGACGAGTGGCCATTCCGTTCCCGGCGAGAGCCGCGGTGTCTTCCTTGTGAGCGTCCATGCACATGCGGGGCGCGGCGATCCCCTAAGTCGATTATCGATTGGCGTCCCACCGCCCTCGCACCGGTCGAGCCGGCGTGGACGGATATTGCTCACCGAAAACTGGAGCGAGCCGCCGGTGAGGGGCGACCTCGCCGACGGCTCGCTCTCCTCGCCCCCTCTGCACAGCGAAGGAGCGTCTGCCCCCTCCCTGGGCGCGTCGCTATTTGGATACCAGCTTTCGAGCGTCAAATGCAACGGAAGTTGCAAAAGCAGCGGCACCGAGCCAAGTGACATCGTGTTACAAGGACCTCTGGGTTGCGGCCGCTGTCGAGTGCCAGGAACCGGCGGCGGGAGGGAGAAGACATGGGCGATCCTGGACTCGAACCAGGGACCTCCTCCTTATCAGAGAGGCGCTCTGACCGACTGAGCTAATCGCCCGCGACAGGCGATTCTAGCTCGCGCGTGATTCGAGCTCAGGCGGCCAGACGGCCGCGCAGCAGTCGCGCGATCTCGAGCGCATCCGCCAGGTCTTCGAGCGGGATCTCGATCTTCGCGCCGCGCGTGCCGACGCGCACGTGAACGTCGCGGCCGAGCGCCGACGACAGCTCGTCCTCCGCTTGCTGGCGCGCAGCTTCGGCGTCGGCGGAGACCAGTGCGGCGCTTGGCTTCTTCGCCTCGACGCTGCGCGGGCCGGACTGTGCGGAGCGCGCGAGCGCTTCCGTCTCTCGCACCGATAGGCGCTTAGCGCACACCTCGCGCGCAAGCGTTCGTTGCACGTGCGGGTTGCGTGCCTGCAGCAGGGCGCGGCCGTGTCCCTCGGTCAGCTCTCCGCGCTCTAGTAATAGAAGGACGTCGTCCGGCAGGTCCAGCAGCCGGATCAGGTTCGTGATCGACACCCGGCTGCGACCGACGCGCCGGCCGACCTCTTCCTGCGTCAAGTCGAGCTCTTCGACGAGCGCGGCGCACGCGCGCGCCGCGTCCACCGAGTTCAGGTCTTCGCGCGCCATGTTCTCGATCAGGGCCAGCTCGAGTTGCTCGGCTCCCTGGCCGTCGCGCACGAGCGCCGGCACCCGCTCGAGCCCCGCCATGCGTGCGGCGCGCCAGCGACGTTCCCCGGCGATCAGCTCGTAACCGGAACCGGCGAGTGGTCGCACGAGCACCGGCTGCAGGATGCCGTGCTCCTTGATCGACTCCGCGAGCTCGCGCACGCCGCCGTCGTCGAGTCCACCTCGTGGCTGGCGCGGGTTTGGCCTGATCAGCTCGACGGGCAGCTGATGCAGCACGTCGTCCGACTCTCGCGACGAGGGCAGGATCGCGGCCAGGCCGCGTCCGATTCCACGCTCAGCCACGCTCCGCCACCTCCTTGGCGAGATCGAAGTATGCGTCTGCTCCCGAGCAGTGGGGGTCGTGGTGGATCACGGGCCGTCCGTAGCTCGGGGCCTCGCTGACTCTAACGTTGCGCGGGATAACGGTGCGAAAGACCAGCTCAGGGAAGTGTTCTCGGAGCTCCCGCTCGACGTCCTGGGCCAGGCGGGTGCGGGCGTCGTGCATGGTGATCAGCATTCCCGCGAGCTGGAGTCGGGGGTTGAGCTCGCGCTGAATCAGGGACAAGGTGTCGAGGAACTGGGCCAGCCCCTCGAGCGCCAGATACTCGGCCTGAACCGGGACGATCACGCGATCCGCGGCGACCAGGGCGTTGACGGTGAGTGGGCCGAGCGCAGGCGGGCAGTCGAGCACGACGTGGGCAAAGGCCGAGCGCGCGCCCGCGAGCTCCTCGCGCAGCCGCGTCTCCGATCCCGCAAGCCGCGGAAGCTCGACGTTGGCGCCGGCGAGGTCGGGCGTCGAGGGCACGAGCCGCAGGTGCTCGATCTCGGTGGCGTGCGCAGCGGCGATCACCTCGTCGTCGCCGAGCAGGCAGGTGTAGACGTTCGGATCGAGCCCGCGCGACAACCCGAGCGCGGCGGTCGCGTTGCACTGGGGATCGAGATCGACGAGCAGCGTCTCGTAGCCGGCCTCCGCCGTGCAGGCCGCCATGTTCACGGCCGTCGTCGTCTTGCCGACCCCGCCCTTCTGGTTCGCGATCGCGTAAACGGTTCCGTTCATCGGCGCACCGGCCTCCACATCGGCAGCGAAGATAGACCTCATCTCAGTCGGAAAGGCAAGCCTCTCTCTGATGCATGGTTCGCCGCCAAACCGTCTTCCCCTGTTTCAACGGTTCGGGTGCGAATCGTTCGTACCCGAACCAAGTGGGCGCTTGCGGGCCATACCCGCGCGCCGCGGGTAACCCGGTGGGGGCGGGGCCTGCTTGGTGTAGACGTGCAGGTGGTGGTGTTGGCTGCCGGCGAACGGCTCCACCTGCTCGACCGCGGTGAGGCTCAGCCCGAGCACGTCCCCCGCGCGTTCCGCCTCACCCTCCTCCGCGTGATTGCGCCTGCCCTTCCACGCAACCAGGACGCCGCCGAGCGCGAGCAGCGGCGCGGCGTATTCGAGCAGGGTGGCCAGGGGCGCGACCGCCCGTGCGGTGGCGACCTGGTAGCTCCCGGCGCCTGCGCCCGCTCCCCATTCCTCCGCGCGGGCGCAGACGACCCGCGCGTTCGCGAGGTCGAGCCTCGAGACGGCCTCCTCGATGAACCCGCACTTGCGCTGCACGGACTCGAGCAGGTCCACCTGCGCCTGCGGCAACGCGGCCGCGAGCACCAGCCCCGGCAGCCCCGCGCCGCTGCCGATGTCGATCAGCGCGCGCGCCTGCGCGACGCCGTCAACCCCGAGCGCGGTGAGGCTGTCCGCAATGTGCGCGTTCACCACGTCTAGCGGGGCAGCGACCGCGGTCGGTGCGGTGGGGTCCTCCGACAGCAGCCGGACAAATCGCGACATGCGCAGGCTGAACGGATCCGGTAACTGCCAGGCGGCCTGACACTCTCCCAGGCGTGCGGCGATCCGCGCGCCGGAATCGCCAGTTTCACGTGTAACGTCGCGGTTGTGTGTCAGCTTCGTCCGCCGCTCAGGCGCACGGGCGTGATCACGATCCGGCGGAAGGGGTCGTCGCCCTCGCTGTGGGTCTCGACGTCGCTCCGGTCCCGCAAGTAGGTGTGCACGGCCCGCCGCTCCTGGGCCGTCATCGCGTCGAGCTCCACCGGGCGGCCGTAGCGGACGGCATCCGCGACGCCGCGGTCGGCCTGGCGGCGCAGCGAGGCCTCCCGGCGCTCCCGGTATCCGCCGGCGTCCACCACCACGCGCTTGCGCTCATCGTGACCGCGGTAGGCGACCTGTGAGCAGAGGTACTGCAGCGCATCGATCGTCTGGCCGCGTTTCCCGATCAGCAAGCCCAGCTCGTCCCCGTTGATGGACGCGGTCAGGGTCTCTTCGTCCTCCTCGACGTCGACGCTCGCCCTCAGCCCGAGATGCGCTGTCACCCGCCGCAGGACCTCCCGCACACGCTCACCGGGCTCGTCCGGCCAATCGAACTCGCGCTCGGATGCCTGCCACGCGGACAGGTTTGCCACCGCGACCACCCTCGTCGGGTTGCCTTCCGGTCCCTCGCTGACGGTCTCGAATTCGACGTGCGCCACGTCGAGCCCGGGGTACGCGCGCTCGAGCTCCTTCATCGCCGCCCACTTCGCCTCGCCGGCGCTGCTGCCCTCCGCCTCCAAGCGCGCCGACTGACCATCGCTTTGCAACTCGCCCAGCGTCGGTCCCTCGGAGTTCGGTTCTCTGCCGACCATCTCGCGCTGCTAGCGCCGTCGCTTCTTCTTGCGCGGAGGAGGCGGCGGTTTCTTCCTCGGCGAGTCGCCCGCGGGCGCACCTCCGCCGCGGTCGCCTGCTGCTTTCCCGCCGTTCTCCCCGCCGGCGACGGGAGCAAGCTGAGGCGGCGGAGCGATTTTTCGCACCACCACCTGCTGGCCGAAGGTCCAGAAGTTGGTCGTGATCCAGTACACGATCAGGCCAGCGGGAAAGCTGGGGATGATCACCGCGAACGCGATCGGCAGCAGCAGCATGATCCGCTGCTGCGTCTTGTCCGCGCTCACCGTCATCACCAGCGTCGCCGCCATCTGCGAGCCGACGTAGAGCGCCAGCAGGATCACCAGCTCGGCGCCGTGCGGCTTCTCGGCGAGGTTGTCGATGAACAGCCAGCCCTCGGGCGGCGAGGCTGCGATCTTGCTGGCGAATTCGGCGCTGCGCAGCAGTTCGAACAATGCGAAGAACACCGGCAGCTGAAGGAGAAGCGGCAGACACGAGGACAGCGGGTTGACCTTGTTCTCCTTGTAGAAGCGCATCATCTCCTGGTTCATGCGCTGCCGGTCGTCCTTGTACTTCTGCTGGATCTCCTTGACCTGTGGCTGGAGCTCCCGCATCACGTTCATCGCCTTGATCTGCCTGATCGTCAGCGGGAGGATGGCCAGCCGCACGATCACGGTCATGCCGACGATCGCCATGCCCCAGCCGAACCCGACGTCGTCGTGCAGGAAGAGCAGGATCGCCTCGGCGCCGTCCTCGAGTGGCTGGACGATGCTCGCGAGGAAAAGGGGGAGCATCAGGTTCGCGCTCCGGCGGTCGGCTTACCGGCTGGGCTTGTCCCTCGGTGCGTGAACAGCCGCTGCTCCTCGACCGGGTCATAGCCGCCGTAGCTGAAGGGGTTGCACCGCAACAGACGCCAGCCGGCCAGCATAGATCCTCGCACGACGCCGTAGCGCCGCAGCGCCTGGACCGCGTAGGCGGAGCATGTCGGCTCGTACTTGCAACGGCGGGGCAGAGCCGGCGACACGAAGCGCTGGTAGAGCCGGATCGGAAAGACGAGGAGCGACGCCAGCGAGCGGCGTACGGCCTCAGTCATCGCGGTCGCCGCCCTGTCTGGGGGCAAGCTCTCCAACCAACCCGGCGAGCTCGCGGCGCAGGCCCTCGAGGCCATCGCGCTCCGCCAGTGCTCGCGCATCGGAGCGCGCGACGATCACGTAGTCGTGATCGGAAGTCACATTGGGCAGCGACCAAAACGCCTCGCGCAGCAATCGCTTCACCCGATTCCGCACAACTGCACCGCCGACGCGCCGGCCAACCGACACGCCGAGCCGCGAGCCTTCGCTGTCTGCGGCCGGCGTCGCCGCATCCGCTGCGCGCGGGAACGCGTACACGACGAGATGGCGACTGGCAGCCGATCGCCCATGCCGGTAGACGCGGTCGAACTCCGCGCTACGCGATAGTCGGCGCCGCTTCTGGCTCACCGTCACCGGCAGCTCAGACAGTGAGACGCGCGCGTGACTTACGCCGCCGGCGCCTAAGGATCGCGCGACCGCCGCGGGTGCGCATCCGCGTTCGAAAGCCGTGCGTCCGTGCCCGCTTGCGCTTCTTCGGCTGATACGTGCGCTTCATCTGACAGTGACTCGCGGGGCCTCGTACGAGGCCGCAAGCCGCCCGAGTATAGACGCTCGCCCCGCGCTCTCAGCCGCGTCGGAACGCGAAGCGCAGACCCTCATCAGTGCCGGCACACACTGGTCGTCAAGAGCGCGCTGCGTTTTGGTCGCGAAATGCGGCATGCCTGTTGAAACCCCATCCGAAAGCCATTTCGAGGCGCTTGGCCGTTGCTATGATCGCGCGCCGCCGCACGGCTTTTGCGACCGTTCGGCAACTCATTTCGCCACGGTCGAGGGGAGGATTCGGAGGGACTTGCACAGCGATCCTCACGTTGAGGAAACCTGGTCCAGGATCAAGGACGACCTGCGTGCAGCCTTTCCAGACAGCGTCTATCAGATCTGGCTTTCGTCCCTCAAGCCGCTGCGCATCGACCGCAGCACGATCTACCTAGAGGCGCCCAAACACATAGGCGACTGGGTCAAGCGCCGGTTCGGCTCTGCCCTCGGTGCCGCGGTCGGCATCACCGACCCTTCACTCCAGCGGGTCGAAATAGTGACGGCGCAGGAAACTTCCGCGGTGCGCACCTTCGTACCCGCCGCACAACCGCAGGCGCGCCATTCATCTTCCCTGAAGCTGACTCGACGCTTCGATTCGTTCGTGATCGGGGACGGCAACCGCTTTGCCCACGCCGCGGCGCTCAGCGTTGCGGAGCTGCCCGCCCACTCCTACAACCCGCTCCTCCTCTACGGACCGTCGGGTGTGGGCAAGAGCCACCTCTTACAGGCAATCGGCTCCTACATCTCCGCGCACGATGGGGCCGCGCGGATCCACTTCACGACCGCCGAGTCTTTCACCGGCGACTTCACCACCGCCCTGCGGCGCGATCACATCGACGACTTCAAGCGAACCTACCGTGAGTGCGATCTCCTGTTGCTCGACGACATCCAGTTCCTGCTCGGCAAGGAACGCACCGCCGAGGAGCTTCTCCACACAATCGACTCTGCGCTCGCGGCGGGCGCTCAGGTCGCGCTCAGCTCCGACCGGCACCCCGGTGAGCTCGAGCTGCTCGCGCCGCGCCTGCGCGAGCGGCTGCAGGCCGGCCTCGTCATAGACGTTCCCCCGGCCGAGTCAGAGACACGCCTCACGATCCTGCGCAAGCTCGCGCTCTCGTTTCCCGCCATCGCCAGCCACGACGACGTCCTCCAGCGCCTCGCCCACAGCCTTCCCAGCAACGGACACACCCTGGCCGGTGCGCTCACCCGGCTCGCCGCCTACGTGTCGCTCACCGGTGCGGAGCTCACCACTTCACTCGCCGAGGAGCTCCTTCACCAGCTCTATCCGCAGTCCCCAACCGCCGCCCCTGCCCCCACCGTTGCGCACATACAGTCCACGGTCGCCGCGCTGCTCGACCTCACGGCAGACGACCTCCGCTCCCCCAAGCGTGGCCGCCGCCTCGTCTATGCTCGCCAGCTAGCCATGTACCTGTGTCGCGAGCTGACACCGCACTCCCTACCCACCATCTCCTCACAGTTCGGCGGCCGTGACCACACAACCGTCTTGCACGGACACCGCAAGGTGCGTGAACTGCTCCTCACCGATTCCCACACGCAGCGCACCGTCCGAACTGCCCTCGATGCCCTTGCTTCGCCGGCGCACAAGTTCCCACAGGCGAACCCACCGATCGATGTAGCGCCTTAGCTCACGTTTTTCCACCAACCGCACCAAACACACAGCACAACAACAACTAGTAATCCACGGTCATGAAGATCACCTTTTCTCGCCCCGACCTCCTCTCGCAACTGCAACTCGTCGCGCGAGCGACCGCCGTACGCAGTGCCATCCAAGCTCTCGCGGGCGTTTTGCTCACCACCGATGACGGAGTCGTGCGACTGGCCGCGACCGATACCGAAATCGGGTTGCGCTCACAACTAGAGGCGAACGTGGAGCAGGGCGGCTCGGTGCTGGTTCCCGGTCGCCTGCTGGTGGAGATCCTGCGAGCGCTTGCCGGTGACGAGGTGACGTTGAGCTCGACGGATGGCGCCGAGATCGAGGTCACTTCCGGACAGGCTCGCTTCGTGGTGCGCAGCCTCGCGGTCCAGGACTTTCCGCAGCTGCCGCCACCGCCCGCCGAAGGCGGCATGTCGATCCCGGCTCCGGTGTTCGCCGGCACCGTGGATCGGGTTGCCCGCGCCGCATCGCGGGACGAGACGCGGCCCGTGCTGACCGGGATCCTCGTCTCCGCGGAGCAGAAGGCCCTGCGCATGGTGGCCACCGACTCGTACCGGCTCAGCGTCAAGGAGACGCCGCTCGAGACCGAGGTCTCAGCCCCCTTCGAGGCGAATGTCCCCGCCCGCGCGCTACAGGAGTTGACCCGCGTCGTGGCCGACCGCAACGCCGAGACGGTGACGGCGGCGATGCAGGACAACCAGATCGTGTTCGGTATCGACGGCGTTGTGCTGTCGTCGAGAATGATCGATGGTCAATTCCCGAACTATCGCCAGCTGTTGCCTGAGACCTACGAGCACGAGATCAACGTCAGCCGCGGGGAGATGAGCGCGATCGTGCGCCGCGTCAGCTTGATGGCGCAGCGCAACGCGCCGCTGCGCCTCGCGTTCGAGGAAGGCGCCCTGACCATTTCCGCTCAGACACCCGACGTCGGCGAGGCCTCTGAGTCGATGCCGGTCAACTACCAGAGCGACCGCCTCGAGATCGGCTTCAACCCGCAGTTCCTGCAGGACGGGCTCGAGGGGGTCGAGGGCGACGAGCTACGGCTGCGCCTGATCAGTCCCCTTCGGCCGGGCCTGATCGAGGCGGCCGACGGCGAGGAAGAGGACAAGTTCCTCTACCTGATCATGCCGGTCCGCCTCAACGTTTAGAGGGCCTCTGGTTCGCTGCCGATGCAGGTCACGCGCGCCGCGCTCACCGACTTTCGCAACTACGAGCACGCGGAGACAGCGCTCGCGCCAGGGCTGACGGTCGTACACGGCGCCGTCGGCGCCGGTAAGACCAGCCTCCTCGAAGCCGTCTATTTCGGCTGCGTCGGCCGATCGTGCCGGACGACGAACGACCGGGAGGTCGTTCGCTTCGGGTCGCCGGCCGCGAAGGTGCGATTGCTCGGCTCGAACGGTGCAGGTAGCCATGAGCTCGAGGTCGTCCTTCAGCCGGGATCCGCCAAGCGCTTCACCGTCGACGGCGTATTACGCGACGGCTTCACCCAGCGTCCACTGGTGTGCGTTTTTCTCCCCGATCGCCTGGAGCTCGTGAAAGGGCCCGCCGCGACCCGCCGCGCCCACCTCGATGCGTTCGTGAAGGCGTTGTGGCCGGCCCGTCACGAGACGAGGGCTGCTTACGGCCGCGCGCTCGTGCAACGCAACGCGCTGCTCGCGCGCTCGCGCTCTGCGCAGCTCCCGGGCCTGGTGGGATGGAACCGCGAGCTCGCCCGCCACGGCCTCGCCCTCAGCAACGACCGGACGCGCGCGATCGACTTGCTGGGCGGGTCGTTCGGGGAGCACGCCGACTCCCTCGGGCTGCCCGGCCCGGCATCCCTCCGCTACCGGCCGCGAGCACGCGCGGAAAGCGTCGAGCTGTACGAGCAGGAGCTGGAGGCGGCCCTCCCGGCCGACATCGAACGCGGGTACACGACCTTCGGACCGCACCGGGACGAGCTGGTGATCGAGGCGGGCGGCCGCGAGCTGCGCCGGTTCGGGTCGCAGGGGCAGCAACGGCTTGGCCTGCTCGCCCTCCTGCTCTCGGAACGCGACGCTCTGTTCGAGGCGACTGGCGACCCGCCGCTCCTACTACTGGACGACGTCCTCAGCGAGCTCGATCCGGAGCGCCGCGGGCGGTTGCTTGAGGCCGTGCGATCGGGCGGCCAGACGATCGTCACCACCGCCGACCCGACGCTTGCCGTCGTGACAGACGCGGCGTCCCTCCGCGTCGACGCGGGCCGCATCGATGGCTGAGCGTGCGCGCCGTCGCGAGCGGCCGCCACGCCCGCTGGCCCAGGCGGTCGCGCAGGTTCGAGCCAGGCTCGCGCCCCCGACCCTGCTTGCTCGCGCGCAGGCCTGCTGGGCCGAAGCCGCCGGCGAAGCGGTGGCCGAGGAGGCCGTGCCGGTCTCCGAGCGGGGCGGCGTGATCACCGTCTCCTGCCGCTCGGCGACCTGGGCATCCGAGCTCAACTTGCTGGCCGAGAGCCTGCTCGAGAGCCTCAACGGGGCACTTGCCGAGGGGGTCGACGGGGCGTCCGGGGCGAAGGCGCTCAAGTTCGTCGTTCGGCCCTCGTAACCGGGGGAAACCCTCCCCGGCCGCCGAGGTAGTATTTTCCGCATTCTGCTGCGGAATTTTGGCAGTCTGGGTCCATCCGAACTGCTAACTAATCTGATACCATATTGGTTAGTTATCTAGGCACGAGCGCCGCCGCCGAAGAGCTTGCGGCGGGCCGCGCGGTTCGCCGTTGCGCCGGCGCCAGCCACAGTCTCGAGCCCGACCCGTAACGAGGAGGTTTCTTGCCGAATACCGGTCCGTCTAAGCGTGGCTCCACACGGAGCACGTCTGACGCTTCCACGACCAAGGCCGGCAAGCCGGCCAAGGCGCGATCGCCCAAGAAGACCGCGGCGGGATCGAGCTACAAGGCCGAGAACATCCAGGTCCTCGAGGGCCTCGAGGCTGTCCGCAAGCGGCCGGGCATGTACATCGGCTCGACCGGTCAGCGGGGCCTGCACCACCTCGTCTACGAGGTCGTCGACAACTCCGTCGACGAGGCCATAGCCGGTTACTGCGACTCCGTTCGCGTGGTCCTGCATC
This sequence comes from uncultured Solirubrobacterales bacterium, assembly GCA_963716195.1. Taxonomy (GTDB): domain Bacteria; phylum Actinomycetota; class Thermoleophilia; order Solirubrobacterales; family JBBDJG01; genus JBBQNR01. The sequence continues at coordinate 3,001,737 of OY970293.1, read as the reverse complement.
CCGACAACAGCGCGACGGTCGTCGACAACGGGCGCGGCATCCCGGTCGACATGCACAAGAAGGAGAAGAAGCCGGCCGCAGAGGTCGTGCTGACGACGCTGCACGCCGGCGGCAAGTTCGGTGAAGGCGGCGGCTACAAGGTGTCGGGCGGCCTGCACGGGGTCGGTGTGTCCGTGGTCAACGCCCTTTCCGAGCGCCTCGACCTCGAGGTGCGAAGGGACGGCCACGTCTGGACGCAGAGCTACGAGCGCGGCGTTCCGAAGTCGTCGCTGAAGAAGGGCGCCGCGACCAAGGAGACGGGAACGACGATCACGTTCCTGCCCGACCTCGAGATCTTCGACGAGCTCGACTTCGATTTCGAGACACTCGCGCAGCGCATGCGTGAGACGGCTTTCCTGACGAGGGGCCTGCGGATCGAGTTGATCGACGAGCGCGGCTCGGGCGAGAGCGTCGACTTCCGCTACGAGGGCGGCATCAGGGACTTCGTCGCGTACCTGAACGAGAACAAGGAGCCGATCCACCGCAAGATCGTCTACTTCGAAGGCGATTCCGCCGACGGCCAAGCCGAGATCTCGATGCAGTGGAACTCCTCGTACCAGGAGTCGATCTTCAGCTTCGCCAACAACATCAACACCACCGAGGGCGGCACGCACCTGTCCGGCTTCCGTTCGGCGCTCACGCGCACGCTCAACGACTACGCGCGCAAGAAGGGACTGCTGAAGGAAAAGGATGAAAGCTTGCAGGGCGAGGACGTGCGCGAGGGTCTGACCGCGATCATCTCGGTGAAGCTGCACGAGCCGCAGTTCGAGGGCCAGACCAAGTCGAAGCTCGGCAACCCTCCGATCAAGGGCTTCGTGGAGTCGACGGTCAACCGCAAGCTCGCCGAGTTCCTCGAAGAGAATCCCTCGGACGCAAACCAGATCATCGGCAAGGCGGTCGCGGCGTCGCGCGCACGCGAGGCTGCGCGCAAGGCACGCGACCTGACGCGGCGCAAGTCCGCGCTCGAGAACTCGACGCTGCCGGGCAAGCTCGCCGATTGTTCTGTCCGCGATCCCGCTCTCGCCGAGATCTTCATCGTCGAGGGCGACTCCGCCGGCGGCAGCGGCAAGCAGGCGCGCGACCGCAACACGCAGGCCGTTCTGCCTCTGCGCGGCAAGATCATCAACGTGGAGAAGAACCGCATCGACAAGGTGCTCTCGAACGAGGAGATCCAGGCGCTGATAACGGCGATCGGGACCGGCGTGCGCGAGGAGTTCGACCTCGAACAGCTGCGCTACCACAAGGTGATCCTGATGACCGACGCCGATGTCGACGGCGCGCACATCCGCACGCTCGTCCTCACCTTCCTTTTCCGGGAGATGCAGGGCTTGATCGAGGCCGGTCATGTCTACATCGCGAAGCCGCCGCTGTACAGGCTCAAGGCCGGCAGCAAGGAGACGTACATCGAGAAGGAGTCCGAGCTCGAGGAGATGCTGCTGCGCGACAAGCTCGAGCGGATCGAGGCCTTCGACCGCTCGGCCACAGCGTTCAAGCTCACGCCGCAGCGCTGGCAGCGCCTGACGCGGCTGATCAAGGAGTACGAGGGCTGGGCCTCGGCGCTGCGCGCGGCGCACGGCCACGAGGTGATCACCTTCCTCGAGGAGTCGGCGGTGCTCGACCAGGGCCTCACCGACCCGGACGAGGTCGTGGCCCTGCTGAAGAAGACGGCGCCCGAGGGAGAGCCGTACGACACCGAGGTGCTGTCTCGGAACGGTGACGGCTCGATCAAGATCAAGGCTGTCGAGCGCAAAAGCGGGCTGGCCACGACGCACGCGATCGGCAACGACATCTTCGGCTCGCGCGAGTACAAGCAGCTCGTGCGCGTCCACCAGGAGCTGCAGAAGCTCGCGGGCACGCCTCCCTTCAAGCTGAAGCTCGACGACCACGAGGTCGAGGCGCTTTCGTTCGAGGAGCTGCGGTCGAACGTGATGACGCTCGCCAAGCGCGGCGTGCGGCTCCAGCGCTTCAAGGGGCTCGGCGAGATGAACGCCGAGCAGCTGCGCGTGACGACGATGGACCCGTCGTCGCGAACGCTGCAGCTCGTCCAGATCGACGACGCCTCTGCCGCCGACCAGCTCTTCTCGATGCTGATGGGCGACCAGGTCGAGCCCCGCCGCGCGTTCATTGAAAAGCACGCACGCGACGTCCAGTTCCTGGACGTTTAGGAGTAGCGAGTTGAGACCGGCTTCGAAAATCAACGCTGACAAGGACGCAGGCGCGCAGGCGAGCGAGCGTACCTGTCGGTACGTGAGCGAAGCCGAGCAGCCGAGGACGCCGTCAGACGCAGATTTGCAGGAGCCGGCGTGACGATCGACACGCTGGTAGGCAACATAGAGCCGCGCGGGCTGCGCGAGGAGATGCGCTCGTCGTACATGGAGTACGCGATGAGCGTGATCGTCGGCCGCGCGCTGCCAGACGTGCGCGACGGCCTCAAGCCCGTGCACCGGCGCGTGCTGTATGCGATGCACGAGGCCGGACTGCAGCCGACGCGCGCGTATCGCAAGTGTGCGCGAGTGGTCGGTGACGTGATGGGGAACTTCCACCCGCACGGCGACTCGGCGATCTACGACACCCTCGCGCGCATGGCGCAGGACTTCGCATTGCGCTACCCGCTCGTCGACGGCCAGGGCAACTTCGGCTCGATCGACGACGATCCGCCGGCGGCCATGCGCTACACGGAGGCGCGGCTCGCCCGTCTCGCGACGGAGATGCTGCGAGACATCGACGCGAGCACCGTCGATTTCACGCCGAACTACGACGAGTCGCGCAACGAGCCGCTGATCCTGCCGTCGCGGTTCCCGAACCTGCTCGTGAACGGATCCGCGGGGATCGCCGTGGGGATGGCGACCAACATCCCTCCGCACAACCTGCGCGAGACGATAGACGCCGTCGTCGCATACATCGACGATCCGACCATCGACGTCGCCGGCCTCATGAAGCACGTCAAGGGGCCGGACTTCCCGACCGGCGGCTACATCGTCGGGCGGGAGGGCATCAGGGAGGCGTACGAGACCGGCCGGGGCAGGGTCGTGATGCGCGGCCGTGCGCACGTCGAGCCGCTAAAGCAGGGCAAGGAGGCGATCATCGTCACCGAGCTTCCCTTCATGGTGAAGAAGGGAGGCAAGGGCAACCTGATCGACAAGATCGCGGACCTCGTGCGTGAGAAGAAGATCGCCGAGATCAGCGATCTGCGCGATGAGACGGACCGGTCGGGCATGCGCCTCGTGATCGAGCTCAAGCGCGACACGATTCCCGAGGTCGTCCTCAACAAGCTCTACAAGCACACCTCTCTGCAACAGACGTTCGGCGTCAACATGGTTGCTCTCGCCGACGGCGTTCCGCGCACGCTCGACCTGCGCGAGGTGATCCGCTACTACGTCCTCCACCAGAAGGACGTCGTCACCCGCCGGACCAAGGACGAGCTCCAGCGCGCGGAGCGCAGGGCCCACATCCTCGAGGGGCTGCTGATCGCGCTGTCGAAGATCGACGCCGTGATCGCGCTGATCCGGTCCTCGTCGGACCCCGACGAGGCGCGCACCGGGCTGGTGGAGAACTTCGAGCTGTCGGTGGAGCAGGCGCAGGCGATCCTGGACATGCGCCTCCAGCGCCTGACCGCGCTCGAGACGGACAAGATCAAGGCGGAGCACGCCGACCTGATCGAGCGCATCAAGGAGCTACGCGCGATCCTCGGCGACGAAGATCGCCTGTACGGCCTCATCAAGGAGGAGCTGCTCGAGATCAAGCAGATGTACGGCGACGAACGCCGCACCGAGATCATCCAGGCCGAGGGCGAGGTCGACCTCGAAGACATGATCGCTGAGGAGCAGATGGTGATCTCGATCACCAAGTCCGGCTACATCAAGCGGCTCCCGCTGTCCACATACCGCAAGCAGAACCGCGGCGGCATCGGGGTGATCGGGATGGAGATAAAGGAGGACGACTACATCGAGCACCTGAAGATCTGCTCGACGCACGACTTCCTGCTCTTCTTCACGACGCGCGGCAAGGTCTACCGGCTGAAGGTCTATGAGTTGCCGGAGGGCGCTCGCACCGCCAAGGGCCGCGCACTCGTCAACCTGCTGCCGCTGCGCGACGGCGAGCGCGTCCAGGCCGTGATCCCGACGCGCGACTTCTCGGAGCACGAGTACGTCGTGTTCGGGACGCGCAAGGGCCTGATCAAGAAGACCGAATTCAAGGCGTACAACACGCCGATCCGCGCGGACGGCATCATCGCGATCAAGGTGCGCGACGGTGACGAGCTCGTGTCCGTGCGCGGCACGAGCGGCGAGGACGACATCATCATGGTCTCGCGCTCCGGCTACGCGGCGCGGTTCAACGAGTCGCGCGTGCGGCCGATGGGCCGCGACACCAGCGGCGTGCGCGGCATGAACGTGTCCGACAAGGGCAACCACGTGCTCTCGATGGACGTCGCGAAGGACGAGACGGAGCTGTTCGTCGTGACGGAGAACGGGTTCGGCAAGCGCACGTCGATCGCCGAATACCCGGTCAAGGGCCGGGCGACCAAGGGCGTGAAGACGATCCAGCTCGTCGACCGCAAGGGCGCGCTGGCAGGCGCCTTGATCGTACGCGAGCACCAGGAGCTGCTCTTCATCTCAGAGGCCGGCATGGTGCAGCGCACGAGCGTGCGCGGTATCTCGCGCATGGGGCGGCCGACCCAGGGCGTCAAGGTGATGAACGTGCGCAACGGTGACCGCGTCAGCGCGGTCGCGGTTGTCGTCGAGAGCGACACGGCCGTCGGCGCCGAGGTGTCCGAGAACGGCGAGCTGCCGCCGGAGAACTTGGCGCTGGACACCGACGGCAGCGCCCCGGCATCGGAGAACGGGCGCTCCGAGGAGTAGGCGTCAGCGGGTCGTAACGAGGTACTGCTGCCAGGCCGGCGGCACCACCGGCGCGGCCACGCGGATGAAGACGGCGGGTCCGGGCGCCTTCGGCTTCCGGCGAGGGTGCATGTTGATCTCGACGGTCGTGCGGTCGCCCTTGCGGCGGTTGCAGGGCGCGCAGGAAGTCACGATGTTCTCCCACACGCTGCGCCCGCCCCGGCTGCGGGGCATGACGTGGTCGACGGTCAGATGCGTCGTGCGCCCGCAGTACTGGCAGGTCCAGGAGTCGCGCGCGAAGACCGCCCGCCGGGTGATACGCCGTCGCGCGCTGTCCCGTGGCACGCGCACGTACTCCACGAGCCTGATGACGACGGGCTGAGGCAGCGTCATGCTCTCCGAGCGCATGTTGCGAGTGCCGCGCTCGAGCAGCTCGGCCTTCTCCTTCAGGACCAGGACCACGGCCCGCCGCACGGTGCAGACATTGAGCGGCTCGTACGAGGCGTTGAGGACTAGGACTCGGTTCGGATCCTTCGGCCTGGCGCGCCCGCCCTCCGGCGCATCCGGATGCGCGACAGGCCTGGCTGGCCCGGCGGCCGGCTCGGAGTCCGGTCCGCCCGCCGGGCCCGCTACCTCGGGTTGAACAGCGGTCTGCGCCTCCATCTGACTGCGGAAAGCATAGACAAAGCCGGAATTCGCTTATCCGCGAATTCCGGGAGCTCCGAGGGCGCGGCGTGGACTAAGGACGCGCAACTGGGTACGAGCCGAGCACGCGAAGCGTCTCGACCTTTGCTCGCACGGACTCGAAAGCGTCCGCGACCGCCGCGTCGTGCTCGTGTCCTTCGAGATCGGTGAAGAACACGTAGCGGCCAAGGCCGAGCTTGAGCGGCCGCGACTCGATCTTCGTGAGGTTGATCTCGCGCTCCGCGAATGCCTGCAGCACCTCGACAAGCGCGCCCGGCGCATCGGACATGCCCCAGAAGACCATCGACGTCTTCCACGGTCCGGAACCGCTCGCCGGCAGGCGCTCACGGGCCAGCCAGACGAAGCGCGTCTCGTTGCCCGCGATGTTCTCGATGTCGGTCTCCAGCACCTCGCACCCGTACAGCTCGGCGGACAGCCGGTTGCCGAGCGCGCCCCAGGGCAGGTCCGTCGAAGCGATGATGCGCACCGCGTCGGCGGTGCTGTCGGCAGGTGCAACCGTTGCCTGCGGCAGGCGCTCCCGGATGAACCGCGAGCACTGCGCGTTTGCCTGCGGATGCGAGAGGACGCGCTCGATGCGCTCGAGAGGGATGCGCTCGCGGGCGATCAGGCAGTTGTGGATTGGATGGATCAGCTCGCCCACGATCGACACGGTCTCCGTCTCGAAGGCGAGCGCATCGAGTGTGGCGCTCACCGATCCCTCGAGCGAGTTCTCGATCGGCACCAGGGTGCGGTCGACACGACCTTCCTGCACCGCGATCACGCAATCGAAGACCGTCGCCTCGGCAACCGGCTCGATGGTGCCACGGTCGGTCGACGCGAAGAGCGCCTCTTCGCTGAACGTGCCCTCGGGTCCGAGGTAGGCGACGCGCAACGCCGCGGTCAGCGGCCGTCCAGACTTGATCCGGCGTCCTGCTTCTCGCCGCTCAGCGCGCTCTCGATCGCCTCGGTCTCCTCCGGCGAGAGCTCGAACTCCGACTTTCCGTCTCTGACTCCCTTGACGTAGAGCCGGGCCTGCTCGCGATGCAGGATCGACGACATCACGACACCCGTTCCCTTGTCGTCGAGGAGCGCGATCGAGCTCGACTGCCTGCCGCTCATCTCGTTGTACGCGTCGTACCGGATGACGGCAGAGTGGCTGATGGAGCGGTCCAGCCGCAGCTCGGCGTTTGCGATCCGCGCGTTCAGCTGCTGCGAGGTGTTCTCCACCCGCTTCTGCAGCTCCTCGAAGGTGTTCTGAAGCCCCCGGGCATGCGCGACGATGTCCTGCTCGCCCGATCCGCCGAGCACGTACTGCTGGTTTCGCACGAGCTGGCGCATGCGTCTGGCGAGCACAGCGGCGAAGACAAGCGCGACGAGAGCGATCCCGCCCGCGACGAGCGCGATGATGCCGACAGTAGATGTGAGGTCATCAGACACGCGCCGAAGGATAACCGTGGCGTAGGAGCCTGCCCCTCGACGCGTCCGCGCCCTCGGAGCTCCCGTCATTTGCGCCTAAGCAAATGACGGCCTTCTCTAACCCTTCGTAAATACCACCTGATACACGGCCTTGTTGTTGTCCTTGACCCGCTCGCCCGGCACGGCGGTCACCTGAACGGTCACCTCGCTGACCGCGCCGGTCGTCGGAGTGGACGTGATCGGGATCGTCACCGTCTGGGAATCCCCTGCAGCGATGCGGCCAATTGTCTGCTCGAGGTTGATGGCGCTGCCGTTCTTGATCGAGACGGATACGGGCACGTCCTTTTCCTCCGACTCGCCCTGGTTCTGGACCTCGACGTCGAATGCGAGGTTCTCGGTGGCCGCGATCCTGTTCACGCCGGTCTCGCTCAGGACGGTGCCGGCGGGCTTGACGGTGGCGCCCTGGAGACCGAGGCCGTGGATGCCCGGCGTCGCTGCGCGCGAGGTATTACCGATGCGCGACAGCCGCGTCTCGATGGTCTGGGGATCGAGCCAGCCGAGGTCGGGGAGCGACTGGGAGCTCGGGAAGCGTTCCTCGAGGCTGCGGTCCGCGTATGCGCTGCGCAGCCTCGGCAGGGCGCGCTGCGAGTAGATCACGTCGCTTGCCAGGAACTGCTGCATCTGGCCGGCGATGCGCTCGATGGCGGCGTTGGCGCCGCGGTCGCCGAGCGCGGTTGGGATCAGGGCGGCGATGCGCTTGAAGGCGTCGCGCCGGAACTCGAGGCAGGCGACGAGCCAGTCGTGCGCGGCGTTCAGCTCGTCGGGATGATCAGTGTCCTCGAGCCGATCCACGAGCTGCTCGGAGTCGGTGGCGAGGGCATTGATCTCGTTCTGGACGTCGAGCGCTTCCGCGTTGCGCGGGCGCGACAGCGTCTCGAACAGATTGGCCGACCGGTCGTTCGACTCGCCCACGATGGCGCGGACGTCGGAGGCGTAGTCGCGGAAGGCCCGGTCCTTGCGGGAATCCAGACAGCTCCGGACGCCGAGGACGAGAAGAATGAGAACGAGCAGGCCGATGCCGGCCGCCACCGCTCGCCGGACCATCAGAGTCTGGCGGTCCGTAGCGGCGCCGCCCCCTCTCGGTGGCCGGCGAGGCCTCGTACCTGTCGGCGAGGAGGACAAGCTCCCAGCGCGCAGTATGACGGGCAGACCGGGTGTCTAGCATGGGGGCGCAAGCGCGCTTGCCCCTTCACTGCGCCCGGATCGCCGGTGAAGGGCACGACCTGATCCCGTTTGCGTAGCATTTGCAACGGGCTTGGGCGCGCGTCCCCGCCACGGGCTCACCTGATCACATGAGTGTTTTGCGCAGCCTCGAGCTGAAACTAGAACGGCTGGTCGAGGGCGTCTTCAACCGCGCCTTCAAAGCCAGGGTCCAGCCGGTGGAGCTTGCCCGCAAGCTCGCCAAGGAGATGGAGTCACATCGCACCGCCGGGGTCTCCCGCGTCTACGTACCCAACGAGTTCACCGTCTACCTCTCCCGCGACGACCGCAAGCAGTTCGAGGGCTACGAGCAGGCGCTGCTCACCGAACTCTCGGCGCACCTGCTGGAGCACGCGGCGCGCGAGGGAATGGCCCTGCTGACGCGCCCCAAGGTGACGTTCGAGACCGATCGCCGGCTGCGAATGGGCGAGTTCGGGATCCAGGCGCGCCTCGTAAAGCCCACGGACGGCCCGGAGGAGGCTTCCCAGGGCGACCTCGGTGCGACCATGGTGTACTCCGCCTCCCGCGCCCGCGAGGAGCTTGGCGCGCGGGCGGCGGTCGCCGAGAAACCGACCTCGCGTGCGCTCCTCGTCTCCGATTCCAAGAGCTTCGTGATCGACCGCCCTCAGGCGGTGATCGGGCGCAGCCAGCGCTGCGACTACGTGCTCGCCGACCCCAACGTCTCCAGGCGGCACTTCGAGCTCCAGCTGCGCGGCGACGAGTGGTATCTGACCGACCTGGGCTCTACCAACGGCGTCACAGTGAACGGAAAGCGCGTCACAACCAGCCGCCTTGCCCCCGGCGACGAGATCGTGGTCGGGACGTCGAACCTGCGCTTCGACATCGATTAGGACAACCGTACCCTGGAGCTCGGCGAAGAGCCTGACCGTGAGCAACGACCCGATTACCGTCCTCCTACAGCTGGCGTTCATCGCCGTGCTGTATCTGTTCCTGCTGTGGGTGGCGCGCAGCGCCCTGAAGGACCTGAGGCGGCCCTCCACACCCGGCGGATTCGTCGCGGAGCCGTCCGCGGAGCGAGTCTCGCAGCCTCCGCTGATCGAGGTCAATGGGGGAGGCGGTCTGCGCGCCGGCGCCGTCTTCGCCGTCAACGGCAGCATGACCATCGGCCGCTCCCCTCAGACTGACATCCAGATCGACGACCAGTTCGCTTCGGCGCGGCACGCGCGTATCTTCGAGTACGAAGGTCTGTACTACGTTGAGGACATGGGATCGACCAACGGCACGTACCTGAACGAGCGCCGGCTGCGCTCACAGGAGGTGCTGCGCCCGGAAGACAGGATCCGCATCGGCGATACCGAGTTTCGCTACCGGCAGTGAGAGGCTGACATGCTCAGGGTTGTCGAGGAGGCCGCGCGGAGCGACACCGGACGTCAGCGAACCGCCAACGAGGACGCGTACTTCGCGCGTTCACCCGTGTTTGCCGTCGCCGACGGTATGGGCGGCGCGCAGGCGGGCGAGGTCGCGGCGAAGATCGCGGCTGATGCGTTCGAGCACGACTTTCCCGACGGGCAGGATCCGGAGCAGCAGCTCGCTCGCATCGCCTCCGAGGCCAACCGCCGCATCTACGAGCTCGCACGCGAGGACTCCAGCCGCAGCGGCATGGGCACCACGCTCACCGGCGCGCTGCTGAGCGACGACGAGGTGAGCATCGTGCACGTCGGCGACAGCCGCGCGTATCTGTTTCGCGACGGCGAGTTGCGCCAGCTCACTCGTGACCATTCCCTCGTCGAGGAGCTCCGCCGGCGCGGCCAGCTGACGCTCGAGGAGGCAGAAGACCATCCACAACGCTCGATCATCACCCGCGCTCTCGGGCCGGAGGCCCAGGTCGAGCTCGACGTGCACACGCACCAGGCGCGCAGCGGCGACGTGTTCCTGATCTGCAGCGACGGGCTCACCAGCATGGTGCGAGAGGAGCGGGTGCACGAGATCCTGGCCGGCAGCGACTCACTGAGAGCTGCCGTCGACCAGCTGGTGGACGAGGCGAACCGCATGGGTGGCCGCGACAACATCACGGTGGTGGTGTTCCGCGTCGCGGATACCGAGGCGGGACGAAAGAACGGCGATACCAGCGAGACGGCGGAACGCACCGCGACCGACCTGAGCGCCGCGGAGGTGCAGGCCGCCGCGACCGCGCCGCCGCCGTCCGAGGAAAGGAAACCAAAGCGCAGGCGCCGGCGCCTGAAGGTGGCGCTCGTCACGCTGGTTGTGCTGGTCGTGCTCGGCGGGCTCTCGGTCGCGGCCGTTGCCGGCGTGCGGAACGTGTACTTCATCGGCGAGGACGATCGCGGTCTCATCACCCTCTACCGCGGATTGCCGTACGAGCTCCCGTTCGGGATCGACCTCTACGACGCGCAGTACGTGAGCTCGGTCCAGGCGCGCACCCTTCGCCCATTCGAGCGGCGGCGGCTGCTCGACCACGAGCTGCGCTCGCGCGACGACGGCGCCAGCCTGATCCGCGACCTGGAGCGGGGACGGTGAGCGCCCGCGCACGAGAGTTGTTCGGCCTGTTCCCGGTGGCGCTGCTCGTCACGTGCGGGTTCTCGGCCGTCTACATCTCACGCCAGAGCGAGCTCAGCTCGGCCACGCTCACCTACGGGGGAGTGTTCCTGGCGCTTTGCCTGATCGTGCACATCTTCATCCGGCGCACGCTTCCGAACGCAGACCCGTACCTGTTCCCGCTGTCGGCGCTGCTGGCCGCGTTCGGCCTGGTGATGATCTACCGCATCGACCAGGACCTGGCTCGCCAGCAGGCCGGCTGGTTCCTGGTCGGGATCGCGCTGTTCATCGCCACCGTCGCCTTCCTGCGCGATATCAAGGTGCTCGAGCGCTACCGGTACGTGATCGCGGCGCTCGGCATCGGCCTCCTGGTGCTGCCGCGGCTACCGGGGATCGGTGCGCAGGTGAACGGCGCCTACCTGGGTGTCGATCTCGGACCGATCGCCTTCCAGCCCACCGAGTTCGCGAAGCTCTGCATCATCGTCTTCCTCGCCAGCTACCTGGACGAGCGCGGCGAGGCGATGGTGACGGGTGCGCGGCAGTTCATGGGCATGACGCTGCCGCACCTGAAGCATTTTGGTCCGCTGGTGGTGGTCTGGGGCGCCGCGATGCTGATGCTCGTCGTGATCCGCGACCTCGGGAGCTCCCTCATGTTCTTCGGCGCGTTCCTGGCGCTGCTGTACGTCGCCACCGGGCGCGTCTTCTTCGTGGTCTCGGGCATGGCCCTGTTCGTGGCGGGAGCTTGGTTCTTCGCCAACACGGTGGGCCACGTCCAGGACCGGATCGACGTCTGGCTCGACCCCTGGAAGGACCCGGAGGGCAGCGGATACCAGATCGCGCAGTCGCTGTTCGCGCAGGCGGACGGGGGTCTGTTTGGCAAGGGCTTCGGGGAAACGCTGCTCGAGCTTCCGAACGGCTCGCCGATAGTGCCGGCGCCGCACACGGACCTGATCTACGCGGTGATCACCGACGAGGTCGGGCTGTTCGGCGCCGCTGGAGTCGTTCTCATCTACATGCTGTTCGCCGAGCGCGGCCTCAAGATCGCGACGCTCGCCCGCGACGGGTTCCTGAAGCTGCTCGCCACCGGGCTGACAGTCGTGTTCGCCCTCCAGGCCTTTGTGATTATCGGTGGAGTGACTCGCGTGATCCCGCTCACGGGCGTCACGCTTCCCTTCATCAGCTACGGCGGCAGCTCGATCGTCGCCAACTTCGTCCTGCTCGCCTTGCTGCTGTCGATCTCGCAGCGAGCACGTGAGCAGTTGCCGGACCGCAGCCCGATCGTCAGCCGGGGCGCCACGTGAACGTGCGCATCCGCTACGTCTACGGGCTGCTCGTGCTCCTGTTTGCGCTGCTCGTGGGATTTACCTCCTACTGGGCCGTTTTCGATGCCGAAGGACTGGAGGCGAACAGCGCCAACCGCCGCGTCCTGCTCGAAGAGCAGCAGGTCCGGCGCGGATTGATCTTCGCGCGCGACGGCACCGTACTCGCGCGCAACAAGGTGACCGGACGCGGCCAGACCCGTTTCTTCAAGCGTCTGTACCCGGTCGGAGATCTGTTCTCGCACGTCGTCGGCTACAACTTCGTGCAGCGGGGGCGCGCCGGGCTCGAGCGCTCGCACAACGACGAGCTGAGCGGCGACGTCAGCGAGTTCAAGAGCTTCTTCGACGAGCTGCGCGGGAAGGACCGGGAGGGCGACGACCTGCTCACGACGCTCGACCCGGTGGGTCAGCGCACCGCCCTTCAGCAGCTTGCGGGACGCGCAGGGTCGGTGGTCGCGATCGAGCCGCAGACGGGCTGGGTGCGGGTCATGGCCGCTCAGCCCGACTACGACCCCAACCTGATCCCGACCGCCTTCTCCAGCCTGAACCGTGCACCGGGCTCGCCGCTCTTCAACCGCTCCACGCAGAGCGGCTACCCGCCCGGCTCGACGTTCAAGGTCGTGACCGCGACGGCGGCGCTCGACAGTGGCCGTTTCACGCCCCAGTCCGTCCTGGACGGCGACTCACCGAAGAAGGTGCAGGGCATTCCGCTCTCCAACTTCGGCGGTGAGAGCTTCGGGCCGGTCACGCTCACCACGGCCCTCACGAACTCCATCAACACGGTCTGGGCACGCGTCGGAGAGCGCGTCGGCAAGGACACGATGTTCGAGTACATGCGGCGCTACGGGTTCAACCGCAAGCCCTCGATCGACCTGCCCGGGTCCGAGCTGCGCTCGAGCGGCGTCTACGACGGCCGCAAGCTGCTCACCGAGTCCGACGACGTCGACATCGGCCGCATCGCCATCGGCCAGGAACGCCTGCTGGTGACGCCGCTCCAGATGGCGATGATTGCGTCTGCGATCGCGAACGGGGGCGAGCTGATGCGGCCCCATCTCGTCGAGCGTGTGCGCGACGTCGACGGGCGTGTCGTCGATCGCACGCGTCCGCGCGGCGAGAGCGAAGTGATGAAGCCGGAGACGTCGCGGGCGCTGGCGGCGATGATGAGCCAGGTTGTGAAGGAGGGCACCGGCACCGCCGCCGCGCTCGAGGGGATCGACGTCGGAGGGAAGACCGGTACCGCGGAGGTGGGAGGCTCGAACCAGGCCTGGTTCATCGGGTTCGCGCCCGTGAACAACCCGCGCATCGCGATCGCAGTGACGATCGAGCGCACCACGGGCCAGGGCGGCACGGTGGCGGCGCCAATCGCAAAACAAGTCATGCAGGCGCTTCTGCGCGAGTGACGGGATGCCAGAGCTCGACGAACACACATTGATCGACGGTCGCTACCGCATCCTCCACCACGTCGGTTCGGGGGGCATGGCCGACGTCTACTGCGCCGAAGACACGCACCTGGGCAGACGCGTCGCAGTGAAGTTGCTCCACCGCCGCTTTGCGCAGGACACGGAGTTCGTCGAGCGGTTCCGGCGCGAGGCGTCGTCCGCCGCTGCTCTTCAGCACCCCAACGTCGTCAACGTCTACGACCGCGGCGAGTTCGACGGCACCTACTACATCGCGATGGAATTCTGCGAAGGCGTCTCACTGAAGGACCTGATCGCGCGCGATGCCCCGCTCGACATCAATCGCACCATCGACATCGCGCTGCAGATCCTGGTGGCGGCGCGCTTCGCGCACAGACGCGGCGTCATCCATCGCGACATCAAGCCGCAGAACGTCATCATCGACACCGACGAGCGCGAGGACAACGTCAAGGTCGCAGACTTCGGCATCGCGCGCTCGGGCTCTTCCGAGATCACGGAGGTTGGGGCGATCATGGGCACCGCTCAATACCTGTCGCCAGAGCAGGCGCAGGGACGGCCGGTCACCGCCGCCTCCGACCTGTACTCGATCGGCATAGTGCTGTTCGAGATGCTGACCGGTCGCGCGCCGTTCGACGGCGACAGCGCCGTGGCGGTCGCGCTCAAGCACGTGAGCCAGCCCGTGCCCTCGCTGCGAGGCCTGCGCCCGGAGGTGTCGCCCCAGCTCGAGGCGGTGGTCATGAAGGCGCTCGCGAAGGACGCCGGCGACCGCTACGCCGACGCCGAGAGCTTCATCCGCGATCTCGACGCGGTCAGAGCGGCGCCCGCCAGTCAGAGCGACGGCGGCAGCACGGCGGCCTTTGCGGCGGTCCCGGTCCCGGTGCCCGTTGCTCCCCCGGCGCAGGCCGAGCCGCCACCGCCCAGCGAGCCTCCTCCGTCCGGTCCGGCCCGCGGCGGCCGCCGCCGCGTGCGTCTCGCGCTGCTCGGGGTGCTCGCGCTGGCCGCGCTCGTCCTCGCCGCCGTCCTGCTGACGCGGCCCTCGCAGGACATCGTCCCCACCGTTGTCGGGCAGCAGCTCGACCCGGCGCGGTCGGAGCTCGACCAGGCGGGATTCGAGGTCGACATCGATCGCCGTCCCGACCAGTCGCCGGCAGGGACCGTGTTCCGGCAGGTGCCGGTGGGAGGCAAGAAGGTGGACGAGGGCTCGACCGTGACGCTGTTCGTCTCGAACGGACCCTCGACGGTGAAGGTGCCCGACGTGTTGGGGCTGGCCGAGGCAGACGCCAAACGCCGGATGAGGCAGGCCGACCTGCGCCCCGTGGTCGATGAGGAGAACTCTCGCCGCGTCCCGGCCGGGAACGTGATCCGCACCGATCCGGGGCCGACCGCGGCGATCGAGCGTGGCTCGAGGGTGACCCTGTTCGTCAGCTCGGGCGCCAAGCAGGTGCTGGTCCCCGACGTGACCGGGCAGGACCAGACGGAGGCGGCCGCGACACTGCGCGACAGGGGCCTGGGGCCGTTCCTGCGCGAGCGCGAGTCGGGCGAGCCGGTCGACACCGTCGTCGACCAGAGCCCGAAGGGCGGGCAGCTGATCGAGGAGGGCTCGACCGTGACGCTGTACGTCTCGGACGGCAAGCTCCAGGAAGTGCCCGACGTCGTCGGTCTCTCGCAGGGGGAGGCGGAATCGGAGCTGCGCAGCGCCGGCTTCAGGGCCAGCGTCCGCACGAAGCAGGTGGACTCGCCCGACCAGGACGGCACTGTGCTCTCCCAGACGCCAGCCGCCAAACGTGAACGCACGCGCGGGGCGAGCGTGGCGATCACCGTCGGGGTGTTCACCGAGCCACAGACACCGACCACGCCGGAGCCGGGAACGGAAGGGTGAAGGTCGCAGTCCTCGCCGGCGGCCGCTCCAGCGAGCACGAGGTGTCGCTTGCCTCCGCCCGCTCGGTGCTCGACGGGCTCGAGCTGGCCGGACACGACTGCAGGCCGATCGTGATCGGTCGCGACGGGACCTGGCGGCAGGGAGACCCGCGCGCGCGGGAGGCGAGCAACAGCGACCGGGCGGCCGTGACGATCGAGCCGGGTGGCGGCGTGCTCGACTCCGAGGTCGTGTTTCCGGTGCTGCACGGGCCGTTCGGCGAAGACGGGACCGTGCAGGGCCTGCTCGAGTCGTTGGACGTTCCCTACGTCGGCGCCGGCGTGCTTGCCTCGGCGCTGTGCATGGACAAGGTGACCTTCAAGCGCCTGATGGCCGAGGCCGGCGTCCCGCAGGTGAGGTACGAGGCCGCTAGCGAGCGCGAATGGCGCGACGATCGCGAAGCGGTGCTCGACCGCGCGCGGACGATCCCGCTACCCGTCTTCGTCAAGCCGGCGCGGCTGGGATCGAGCTTCGGCATCTCGCGCGTCGAAAGGCCGGACCAATTGCCTGCGGCACTGGATGGTGCGTTCGAGCACGACCCAAGTGCGCTGATCGAAGCCGGCGCGAGCGGCATCGAGCTCGAATGCTCGGTGATCGGAAACGAAGATCCGATCGCTTCAGAGCCGGGACAGGTGGTGGCGCAGTCGGAGTGGTACGACTACGAGTCGAAGTACACCGAGGGCGGCATGGAGCTGATCGTCCCGGCGCCGGTCACCCCCGCCCAGCGCGAGCGGGTGCGCCGGCTCGCCGTCGATGCGTTCCTCCTGAGCGGCTGCCGCGGCCTGGCGCGCGTGGACTTCTTCGTCACCGACGAGGGCCGCGTGCTGGTCAACGAGCTCAACACCATTCCCGGCTTCACGTCGATGAGCGTCTTCACAAAGCTCTTCGAGGCCTCCGGCGTCCCGTACGTCGAGCTGCTCGACCGTCTGCTCGGCTATGCGCTGGAGCGCTACGAAGCCGAGCGGAAGTACAGAAACTAGAAACTAGAAAATCAGAAATTAGAGAATCGGGATCAAGCCCTAATTTCTAATTTCTAATTAGCACTAGTTTCTATCCCAACAGCCGCAGCTCGGACACCTTCGCGCGGTTGCCGCCGTTTGGGTCCGGAGCCATGCGCGTGACCCAGACGAGGTAGTACCGGAAGCGCTGTCCGCCGGTATCGAGGTTGAAGGTCTCGGTGTTCGAGTCGACCTTGCCGACGCCGACCTTCGTCCACTTGGCGACGGTGTCGGGCACGGAGTTGGCGACGTAGAGCTCCAGCTGCCAACCCTTGGCCGGCGTGCTGACGCGCAGCGCGCGCGCCACGACCGGGCGTCCCGCGTCGAGATAGAGGCCCACGCCGTCCTTGATGGAGCCGAGCTCCGGTGTGTCGTAGCGCTCGCTCTCCCAGGAGGTGGAGCGGTCGCCGTCGAGCGCGAGCGGAAGCGATGCGCTTCCCTCCTGGCCATCGCCCGGGGCCGGGTCGTAATCGGAGACATTGCGTTCGCCGATCTTGATCGGCGTTAGGCTCGCCGGTGCGGGAGAGCCCTTGTCGCCATCGCCTCCCGATCCGATCACGAGGCCGGTCACCAGCGCGACGGCTCCCGCCAGGGCTCCATAGAGGAGGAGCAGCAGGACCCGCCGGCGCCAGCGCCTGCGACGGGGCGTGAGCTCGTCGAGGACGGTTGTCGCCTCTCCCTCGGCGCCGCCCGCACGGGCCGCCTCGAACGTCAAGACCTGTTCGAGATCGGTCACCATCTCGCGCACCGTCGGGTAGCGGTTCCCGACCTCCTTGGCGGTGGCGCGCTCGACCACCGCGGCGAGCGCGGCCGAGACCTCGGGGCGGCGACGCTGGACGTCGGGCAAGCCTTCGCGCACGTGCTTCATCGCGACGCTCACGCTGCTCTCGCCCTTGAACGGGACCTCGCCGGTGAGCATCTCGTAGAGCACGATTCCGAGCGAGTAGACGTCCGACTGGGGCGTGACGTCCTGACCGAGGGCCTGCTCGGGCGAGACATAGTCCGTCGTGCCGACGACGCGACCCGCCGCGGTCAGCTGGAGAGCGTCGAGCTCGAGGCTGCGCGCGATGCCGAAGTCCGTCACCTTCGCCCGTCCCTCTTCGTCGATCAGGACGTTCTGCGGCTTGATGTCACGGTGCACGAGTTGGCGCTCGTGGGCGGCGTCGAGCGCGCGGCCGATCTCGATCGCGTAGGCGACGGCTTCGCTGACGGGGAGCGCACCGCGGCGAATGCGGTCCTTCAACGTCTCGCCGCTGACGTGCTCGAACACGATGTAGGGATGACCTCCGTCCTGGCCGGCGTCGATCACCATCACGACATGCGGGTGTGAGAGCTGCGCCACCGTGCGAGCCTCGCGGCGGAAGCGCTCGAGCGCGTTGGGATCGCGCGAGATGTCGCTGTCGAGCACCTTCACCGCCACGGGACGCTCGAGCGTCTCGTCGAAGGCGAGATAGACGGTGGACATGCCGCCGGTCCCGATCTCGTCCTCGATTCGGTAGCGGCCGCCGAGCTTGCGTTCGATCAGAGCGCCCTTGACGCGCCGCCGCGGCTCCTCGGGCGGCGGATCGTGGGAGCCCCCGGCGCGCGGGATCTCCACAGTCCCCTGCTCGGTGTTCTTGCTACCGGGATGCACTAGTCCGTTGAGACATGGTTTCCGTTCGTTACCTACACCGAACCGTCTACCCGCGGTCGCGGGAGTGGAATTCAGTTTCTGAAAACTCCTGGTGGAGTTCGGCGATGCGCACGAGTGGACCTTTGTGATGGGCGGACTCGTGCGCGGCCCCTCCACGCCCTGCGGTGCAGCCGCCGTCGGTGCACAGCAAGTGTAGGGAGGAAGGACCCGGAATCGGAGGGCAGGGTGGCTAGAGCGGGCGAAAGCCGTCCCGGCCGCCCATGATTCCGGCCTCGGAGACGACCAGCGCGCCCGCCTGCGCGCTGACGCGGCCGATCGGGCGCGCGCTCGGGTAGTGCTCCCCGAGCTTCGACAGCACCGCGTCCGCCTGGCCGGGGTCAACCACGCAGCAGAAGCCGATCCCCATGTTGAAAGCCTCGTACATCACCGCTGCGTCCAGCGATCCTTCGCGCTGGATCAGGCCGAAGATCGGCGGCGGTGGCGGGAGGTCGGACAGCTCGTAGCCGACACCCGGGTTGAGCCGCAGCAGGTTCAGCAGCCCGTCGCCCGTGATGTGGGCGAGTCCGTGCACGCCCTCGGACTGCGAGGAGAGCAGCGCCCTGATCGCCGGCACGTAGATCTCGGTCGGCTCAAGCAGCTCGTCGGCGAGCGAACGCCCTAGCTCAGCGGGCTCCTCCTCGAGCGAGAACCCCGCCTTCTCGAAGAGCACCCTGCGAGCGAGCGTGAGCCCGTTCGAGTGGATGCCGCTCGAGGGCAGGCCGATCACGACGTCCCCTGCAGCGATGTCCGCGCCCGTGACGACTCTGTCGAGCGCGACGGTGCCGAAGCAGGCGCCGACGAGGTCGAAGCCGTGCGGGGACGGATGTCCCCGGATCAGCTCCGGCAGCTGGGCGAGCTCGCCGCCGGGAATCTCAATGCCCGCGCGTTCGGCGCCGGCGCGCAGGCCGGTCGCGATGGCGGTCAGGACATCCGCGTCGGCGCGCTCCACGGCGATGTAGTCCACGAGAGCAAGCGGGTCCGCCCCGACGCAAACGACGTCGTTGACGTTCATGGCGACGCAGTCGATGCCGACGGTGTCGAACCGCCCTGCCTGCTCGGCGACGATCAGCTTGGTGCCGACGCCGTCGGTGCACAGCGCGATGCCGGTGGTGTCATCGAGCGCGACCACGCTCGCGTAGTGGCCGGGGCCGATCAGCGTGCGCCGCGGTCTGCCTGGATCGATCTCGCTGAGGACCGCTACCAGACCGGCAAGCGCCGTTCCCGCTCCAGCTTCCACGGCGCTATTCAACCCGAGATCGACGCCGTCACGGCGGGCTCGCGTGCCGGCGGGCGGGGGGCAGGCACAGGCGCCGGGCGCTTCCGGCGGCGCAGGGCGGCGAGCACGCCGACCGCTACGACTGCACGGTACGCGGCGTAGGGGCGCAGTGAGCGGCTTCGTTCGAGCATCCTGATCAGGCGCATCGAAAGCAGCGTCGACGCGAAGGCCGCGGCCGCCCCCGCCGCCATGCCGTGCCGCACGCTGCGTTCGACGTCGCGCCGCCCGACGAACCGCGCGCCCTTCAACCCGGCCGCGCCGACGATCACCGGCAGCGCGATCTGACGGGAGATCACGTTCGCGTCACGGCGCCGGAAGCGCAGCAGGCGCGCGGCGGTCAACGTGGCCCCGTTGCGCGAGACTCCCGGGGCGAGCGCGCATGCCTGTGCGATGCCGATCGCGATCGCGTCGAGCGGGCGCGTGTCGTTGCGATCGCGCTGCTCGGGTCGGCCGTCGGCAGCCGCCATTGCAACGGAACCCGCCAGCAGGGCCAGCGCGACCGTGCGCGGCTCGCTCAGCTTCCGCTCGATCGCGCGCTCGTAGCGGCGCGCGATGAGCGCCGCCGGCGCAAACGAGAGGCCGAGCGTGAGGACGTTGCGCGGGCCGAAGTCGCGCAAGTACTCGGCGACCTCGTGTCGCAGGCCGATCAGCAAAGCGGCGGCGGTGCCCGCGTGCAGCGCGACTTCGAACGACTTGCGCAGCTCCGCGTCGAGGTCCGCGTAGCGCCATCCGAGCACGCGCGGGACAAGCACCAGGTGACCGGAGCTCGACACCGGCAGCAGCTCAGTCGGTCCCTGCAGCGCCCCGAGCATGACTGCCTGCGGCAGGGTCAGCTCGCCCGGACGCGACAGGGCCACTGCCACTTACCTAGGCGCTTGCTTCCTGCAGGTCGCGCCGCGACCTGCGCCTGCGCACGATCAGGTATCCGGCGCCGATCACGATTCCGGCCAGCACGACGTAGTCGAAGTAGTGCAGCCGCTGCTGCCAATCGTCCCACCGGCTTCCGACCTGTTCGCCCAGGATTCCGAAAGCGAGGACCCAGGGAATGATCCCGAGAGTGCTGAGGACCGTGAACCTCCAGAAAGGCATCTTGGCGACGCCGGCCGGCAGCGAGATGAACGTCCGCACGACCGGAACCATGCGCGAGAAGAAAACGGTCGCATCGCCGTAGCGCTCGAACCATCGGTCCGCCCAGGCGATGTGTGCCGGGGTGATGTGCAGCCACTTGCCGTGGCGTTCGAGCAGCTCTACTCGCCCGAGATAGCCGATGCCCCATGCGATCCAGGAACCGACGATGTTGCCGAGTGCGCCGGCCACGACGATCTCGAGCATCGTGAAGCGGCCCTCTGCGACGCCGAAGCCCGCGAACAGCATGATCGCCTCGCTCGAGGTCGGTATGCACGCGCTGTCCAGCAGCATCAGGAAGAAGATGCCGGCCAGCCCGAGGCTGTCGATGACGTCCACCGCGATGTCGACGACGAAGTCGGTGACAGACGCGGTTGTGAGCATCAGCTCCATCAGGCGAGGTGGAAGAGGGGAATCGTCCTTTGCACCGCTCGGCTCGCCCACGGAACACGGGCCATGCCGGAGAACAGGGTACCGTGGCCCGCGTGACGATTCCCTTGTTCGACCCTCGGGGGCTGGTCGACGAGATGCGTCCGGAGCTCGACGAACGTATGAGGGAGGTCGTCGACTCCGGCCAGTTCATCCTGGCCGGACAGGTGCAGGCGTTCGAGCGCGCGTTCGCGGACTATCTCGGCGTACGCCACGTGGTGACAGTGGCGAACGGCACGGACGCTCTCACGATCGCGCTTCAGGCGCTCGGCGTCCGCCCGGGGGACGACGTGGTCGTTCCGTCGTTCACCTTCTTCGCCAGCGCGGAGGCGGTCGCCGTGCTGGGCGCCACGCCTGTCTTCTGCGACGTGGACGAGGAGACACTCGTGGTGACGGCGGAGACGGTCGAGGCTGCGCTGACACCTAACACCCGCGTCGTGATGCCGGTTCACCTGTTCGGCATGCCTGCTCCGATGGAGGAGCTGGCGCAGCTCGCCCGAAACAGGGGTTTCTCGTTGCTGGAGGACGCCGCGCAGTCGGCCGGTGCGAGCCTGAACGGCAGGCGCACGGGCTCGCTCGCCGACGCGGCGACCTTCAGCTTCTTTCCGACCAAGAACCTGTTCTGTCTAGGTGACGGCGGTGCGATCGCGACGAACGACGACAACGTGAGAGAACGGGCCGACCTGCTGCGAAAACACGGCTCGCCGGATGGCAAGAAGACTTTCCTCGAGGTGGGGCACAACTCCCGCCTCGACGAGCTACAGGCCGGCGTGCTGTCGCTGGGGCTGACCAGGCTCGACGATTGGACGGTGCGCCGGCGTGCGTTTGCCGCGATGTACGAGGAGCTCGGCATCCGCGACCTGGTCTCGCCGCAGGCAACTCCACCGGGAGCCGAGTCCGCACATCACATGTACGTCGTGCGCTCAACCGAGCGCGACAGGTTGCTCGAGCGCTTGAATGACGCCGGCATCGGTGCCCGGCCCGCGTACCACCATGCCGTCCACGAGCAGGAGGCGATGAGGCCCTATGCGGCCGGCGTCGACCTGCCGGCGACCAGGCGCGTGGTGGAGACGGCCCTCGCCCTGCCGATGGCGCCGACACGTACGCAAGAGGACGCGCGAGCCGTCGTCGACGTGCTGCGAGAGGGCCTCGATGATTGATTTCGCGGCCGCATGCGCACTGGGGCGGCGAAGGCCGAGCTGGTCAAGGACGCAGGGTCGAAGCCTTGCTGGAGGCAAGGCGAGACGCGAGGACGAAGATCCAGCGACGGAATTCGGCGTCATCCAGTGTGCATGGGGGCGTGGAATCAGTCATCTAGACTCCGCCTGATGCTGAAGCGGCTCCCCTCGCCGGTGGACCCGGCATTCCGCCATCGCGTGCTTCAGGTCCTGGTGGACGCGGCGCTGGTCGCGCTCGCCTACGTGGGCGCATTCCTGCTGCGTTTCGACCAGGGAGTTCCTCCGCGCTACGAGGACCTGCTGGTGCAGACGATCGGAGTGATCGTGGTCGGGAAGATCGCGATCTTCGCCGCCTTCGGCTTCTACAGGAAGTGGTGGCGTTACGTTGGCCTGCGCGACCTCGAGACCATCCTGAAGGCGGTGGTGGTGGCGAGCCTCGTGCTCGTCGGCGCGCTCTACATATGGTCTCCGGGCGACAGCGACCTGCCGCGCTCGGTGGCGGCAATGGACCTGCTCCTGACGGCCGCACTGATCGGCGGTGTGCGGCTCGCAGTGCGCAGCGTCGTCGAGCGTCCGCCGCGCGGAGCCGTCCTGCCAAAGGGCCGCGAGGTGCTGATCGTCGGCGCCGGTGAGGCGGGCCAGCTCGTCATGCGAGAGATGCTGCGAAGCCCCGAGCTCGGCCAGACTCCGATCGGATTCGTGGACGACGATCCCCGCAAACGGGGCATGCGCGTCGACGGCTTGAAGGTGCTCGGCACGACCGCCGATCTCGAGCGGGTGCTCGAGGACACCGAGCCCGACGAGGTGATCATCGCGATTCCTTCGGCGCCCGGCGAAGTGCGCGGACACGTAGCGCGCGTCTGCCGGGCCCGCGACATCCCGGTTCGCACCCTTCCCGGAGTGTTCGAGCTGATCTCCGGCTCGGTCAACCTGATGCAGCAGGTCAGGGAGGTGCGGGTCGAGGACGTGCTCGGCCGCGAGCCGGTCCTGCTCCAGGTGGAGCGCGTCGGCGCCTACCTGCGCGAGCGAAACGTGCTCGTGACCGGAGCCGGAGGCTCGATCGGGTCAGAGCTGTGCCGCCAGATCGCACATGTGCGCCCGCGGCTGCTCGTGATGGTCGACCACGCCGAGGACAACCTGTTCGAGATCGAGCGGGAGCTGATCGAGGAGCGGCACTTCACCGGCTGCGAGTCGATCCTTGCCGACTGCCGGGAGGAGGAGCGCATGCACGAGGTGATGCGCCGCTTCCGTCCCGACGTCGTCTTCCACGCCGCCGCCTACAAGCACGTCAGCCTCACCGAGGTGAACCCGCTCGAGGCCATACGCAACAACGCGATCGGCACCAAGGTCTGCGCGACGGCCGCGGCCGCCGCCGGCGCCAGCAAGTTCGTGCTCGTCTCGACCGACAAGGCCGTCAATCCGCGTTCCGCGCTCGGCGCCTCCAAGGCGATGGCCGAGTGGATCGTCCAGGCGTACGGCGTCCGCTACACCAAAACTACTTTCTGCTGCGTGCGTTTCGGGAACGTGCTCGGATCCAGCGGCAGCGTGGTCCCTCTCTTCCGGCGCCAGATAGAGCAGGGCGGCCCCGTGACGATCACGGACCCGAAGATGACGCGCTACTTCATGACCATCCCGGAGGCCGTCCAGCTCATCATCCACACCGGCAGCCTGGGCTCCGCGGGGGACGTGTTCGTGCTCGAGATGGGCGATCCGGTCAACATCATGGACCTCGCGATCAACATGATCAAGCTCTCGGGCCGCGATCCCGAGCGCGACATCACGATCGAGATCGTCGGGCCACGACCGGGCGAAAAGCTGCGCGAGGAGCTCTTCAACGAGGGCGAGCGCCCGGTTCCGACCGGCGCCGAGCGGATCCTGAAGGCTGAACGCCCGCCGCTCGATCCCGAATGGGTCGAGGGCATCTTCGAGCAGATAGAGCGCATCGTTGCCGAAGGAGACGAGACTTTCCTCGTGGACCGCATCGCGGAGCTGGTTCGCCGGCGGGGCGCCGTGTCCGTAGAGCTGCCTTGATCGCTCGCGCGTAGCCCGTGGACCTGATCGAACGGGTAGGCGCCTACGTCGGCATCGCCGCCTTCCTCGGGCTGGCAATCCTTGCGTTGCTCTACTTCTCGCAGGCGCGGGATGTGCGCCGCCTGCGCGAATGGGCCGGTCGCGCGCCGGAGCGCGCCGGCGAGCTCGCCGCAAGCCAGCACTACCTGCCGCCCACCTCGCTCGAGCAAGCGACCGAGCGCAAGCGCAAGCCCATACGCGAGCGCTTGGGCAACATCTACATCCCCCACGGTCGCTACATCGCGCTCGGGCTCGGAGCTCTGGTGATACTTGCGGGCGCGGCATTCGGCGCCGTGCAGGTGCTGGACGACGGCGGCGACGGCAACGCCTCGGTCGGTGACAACAGCCAGGCACCGGGTAAGCGCACCCGCACGCGCGAGCGCGACGCGCCGCCGAACATCCAGCCGTCGCAGGTGACCGTGGCAGTGCTGAACGGGACGACGATCGCAGGGCTCGCGGCGCAGGTTGGCGAGGTGGCCGAGACCGCGGGATTCACGCTCGGGGTGGTGACGAACGCGGCTCGCACCGACCAGTCGCGCTCGGAGGTTCTCTATCGCCAGGGCCAGAAGGCCGCCGCCACCCTCGTGGCGGACCGCCTCGGGATCAAGACCGTCGCCCCTGTCGATCCGCTCACGGGGGAGCTGGCGGGCTCGTTCGATGTCGTCGTGCTCGTCGGCTCGGACCGCGCGAACGGCTAGAGAGTGGCGACCCTGCAGGGCGGCGCGCGCCCGTCCGGCGAGCCGGCATCGAGACGTCCGGTCACGCTCGCGGCGACGGCGCTGTTCCTGCTGCTGGTGGCGGCGAGCGTGGGCGCGTTCTTTCTCACCACCCGGCTCAAGCGTTCGACCCCCGTTGTCCAGGGCCTGTCGTTCAATCGTTACGTGTCCCCCAACGGCGACGGCCGCCTCGACCGCGTCCGGATCTCCTTCCGCACGAAACGGCGCGACGAGGTGACCGTCGCGATCGTGAACGACGACGGCGACGAGGTCCGAGTGCTGGCGCGCGACCGCGAGCTCTCCGCCGGCCCGCACTCGTTTCGCTGGAACGGCCGTGTGAGCGGTGGTGTGCCCGCCGCCGACGGGCAGTACCGGGTCGAGGTGGGACTGCGACGCCAGGGACGCAGCATCATCTCTCCGCGCAAGCTGTTCGTCGACACGAGTCCGCCTACGCCGGTCGTGCGCTACGTCTCCCCTGACTCGATCTCCCCCGACGGGGCCGGTGGCGCGAACAGCGCCGGCCTGCTCTTCGACGGCCCGGTGCGCGAGCCGCCCCGCCTGCTCGTCTACCGGACAGATCGACCCGGCCGGCCGGTGGTCGTGGCCCGGCGCACGGGCAGCCGCAACAGCCATCGCCTCAGCTGGGACGGGCTGGTGGGACCGAGCGGCAGTGAACGCCCCGCCGCGCCGGGCAACTACATGATGGTCGTGCGAGTGCAGGACGCCGCCGGCAATGTCGGCCCGGCCGGACTGCCTCCGGCCCGCGGAAGTCTTGGCGGGCACCCTGGCGTCGTCGTCAGCTATGTGTCCGCGCTCGGCCCGCTTGGGCCCGTGCGCGCCGGTGCGCTCGCACGCTTCTCGGTGCGTACGGACGGCCGCCGTTACCGCTGGCGGCTGCGCCGCCTCGGCTCGGGCCGCACCCTCGAGCGCGGCACGAGCCGGGCTACGACGCTGCGCGTGCGGGCGCCGCACGGACGGTCCGGCGTTTTCCTGCTCGGCCTGCAGGTGGGCGCGCATCGCTACGAGACCCCGTTCTCGGTCCAGGCCGAGAAGCGCCGGCCCGTTCTCGTGGTCCTGCCGGCGGTCGCATGGCAGGCACGCAACGATCTGGATACGAACGGAGACGGCTTCGGCGACGTCCTGCCGGACGACGACGAAGTGGCGCTTCACCGTCCGTTCGCCGGCAACGGCCTGCCCGAGGGCTTCACCGCCCGCGAGGCGCCGGCGCTGCTGTTCCTCGATCGCGAGCGCCTGCGCTACGACGTCACGACGGACCTCGCGCTCGCTGACCCATCGGCGCGTCCACCCGTCCGCTACAGGGGGATCCTGTTCGCGGGGCCACCGCGCTTCTACTCGCGCTCGTTGGCGGGGCTCATGCGCTCATACGTCGATGCCGGCGGGCGCGTCGGCTGGGTCGGGACGGGCGGATTCACGCGTTCCGTGGCCGCCCGCAGGGGAGAGCTCGCCTCGGTGCGCGGGAGCGATCGGTCCAACCTGTTCGGAGAGCGCTTCCATGCCGGCCGTCCGGCCGGTGCCCTCACCGTCCTGGGGGACACGATCGGCTTCTTTGCAGGCGTCGCCGGGCCGATCGGCCCGTTCCCGGCGCTGGAGGAAGGCCAGCGGCTCCCGGCCGGGGATCGCCTGCTCGCCTCGGCCGGCCGCGAAGCGCGACGGCCGTCCCTGGCCGTCTACCGGCATCGCAAGGGAGTGATCGCGCGGGTGGGCGCGGACGGTTTCTCGGTGGCTGCAAACGAATCACCGGACGCCGGCCGGATAATGCGCAGGCTATGGACGTTGCTGGCGCGCTAGGCGAGAGCGCCGAGAAGCTCGGCGTCGTCATTGCGGCGGCGGCTGTCGCGGGCGCCCTCGTGCTTCCAGACGCCCGCCGGCGCGCCGCCGCGATGGTGCTCGCGATGCTCGTGATCGGCGCCGTTCTGATCGGCCACATCTGGGACAGCGACCAGTTCCGCTCGATCAGCGGCGACCCGGCCGCGTTCACGGCTTCCCTTCTGTTCGCGGGCGCGGTCACCGCCGCGCTGGCCGCGCTCTTCCTGCGTGAGCCGAGGCTGTTCCCCTTACTGGCGGTCGCCGCGCTTCCGTTCCGGGTTCCGATCGACGCCGGTGGCTCGACCGCGAACCTGCTCGTACCGCTCTACCTGGTGATCGCCGGCGCCACCACGGCCTACGCCTGGCGGCAGGCGCGCCGACCAGAGCTCGAGGCGAAGCGCCCCAGCATGGTCGAGATCGCGCTCGCGATCTTCCTCGGGCTGTACGCGCTACAGGCCCTGTACTCGCGCGACTTCGATCAGGCGCTCGAGCAGGTGACGTTCTTCTATGTCCCCTTCGCGCTGCTGTTCTGCCAGCTGCGCGAGGTGCACTGGACCCGAACGCTCTTGATCGGGTGCGCCGGCATCCTCGTGGCGCTTGCGCTCACCTTCTCCGTGATCGGCTTCTGGGAATACGACCACCGGGAGCTGCTCTGGAACCCGAAGGTCATCAGTGCCAACCAGTTCGAGTCCTACTTCCGGGTCAACTCGGTCTTCTGGGACCCGAACATCTACGGCCGTTTCCTGGCGCTCGTGATGGTGACCGTTGCCGCCGTCGCGTTGTGGACCCGGAGACTGCGCACGACGGTCGTGGCCGCCGGTGTGCTGGCCATCCTGTGGGGTGGCCTCGTGCTGACCTTCTCGCAGTCGAGCTTCGCCTCGTTGCTCGCCGGTCTGGCGGTGCTCGCCGCCCTGCGCTGGGATGCACGGCGGACACTGGCCCTGTGTGCGATCGGCGGTGCGCTCGCAATCGTGTTCGTGCTTGTGTTTCAAAGCACACTGCGGCTCGACCTGGACAACTCGTCCGGACTCAACAAGGCGACCAGCGGCCGTGTCGATCTGATCCAGGGCGGAGCGGAGCTATTCGCCGACAGGCCCCTGTGGGGTCAGGGTTCCGGCGCCTTCGCTCGCGCGTACCGCCAGGAGCACAAGGGAAACGAGCAGCAGGCGACATCGGCGTCGCACACGCTGCCGATCACGGTCGCAGCCGAGCAGGGCTTGATCGGGCTGGGCGCGTACCTGTTCCTCCTCGCCTCCGCCTTCGCGTTGCTCATCGGCGGCCGGGGTACGCGGGCACCACCTGACGAGGCGAGCGGCGACGGCGCGCTGCGCTCCGACGACCTGGCTGCCTATCCGGCAGCGCGGGCCGCCCTCGCCGCAGCGTTCACGACGGTCGTCGTGCACACGATGATGTACGCGGCCTTCCTCGAGGACCCGTTCACATGGGTGATCCTCGGCATGGGTCTCGCGATCGTGCCCCACGCCCGGCGCGTGGAGCAGGCGCTGCCTCGCGCAGCGACGCCGGCCGCCGCGCCGGCACTGGCGACCTCGTGACGCGCATCTAGGCCACTAGTGGTCGAGTACCTCAAGCGGCTCGCCACCACCGGCGCCGCCTACACGGGGTCGAGCGTGATCTCGAAGGTGATCGCGGTCGCGCTGCTTCCCCTCTACACGCGGCATCTGACCCGCGCCGACTACGGCGCGGCCGAGGTCCTGCTGGCGACGGTGGTCGCATTCAGCATCGCCTTCCGTCTCGGGATCATCGAGGCGCTGCTGCGCTTCTACTACCGCTTCGAGGACCGGCGCGAGCAGGACGCGGTCGTGCGGACGTCGTTTGCATTCCTGCTCGCGACGAGTACAGCCGGGGCGCTGCTTGTGGCTGTCTTCGCGGGCCCGCTGTCGGAGTTCCTGCTCGACCGCAGAGACGTGACGCTGATGCTGATCGCCGTGTTCGGCCTGTGGGTGTTCACGATCTACGAGCTGCTGATGACGATGTTTCGGCTCGACGAGCGTGCACTTGCATACTTCAGCGTGAGCCTCGGCAACGTCCTGCTCACCGTAGCGCTCACCGTGACGCTCGTCGTGTTCGCCGACGAGGGAGCGAAGGGCCTGCTGATCGGGAACTTTGCGGCCACGGGGGCCGCGCTGGTCGTTTTGCTGTTCGTGCAGCGGCGGCGGATCGCGCTCCGGCCTTCGAGGGAGATCCTGAAACCGATGCTCCGGTTCGGCCTGCCGACGATGCCGGCCGAGCTGTCGTTGTACGCGCTCAACTTCATCGACCGCATCGTGCTCGTGCGCTTCGTGGGTCTCGCGGAGGCGGGCCTGTACTCGCTCGCGGTCAAGTTCAGCCAGGTGGTGACCGTGTTCGTGCGCGCGTTCAACCTCGCTTGGCCTCCCCTCGCATACTCGATCCGCGACGACGACGAGGCCAGGCGCGTGTACGCGTTCATAGTCACGTACTTCCTGTTGCTGGCCGCCTTCGTCGTGCTGGCGCTCTCGCTGGAAGCGCGCTGGGTGGCGCGCGCGCTCGCGGCGCCCGCCTTCTTCGACTCGTACAAAGCTGTTCCGCTGGTCGCGACGGGAGCGACGCTGTACGCGCTCTACCTCGTGCTCGTCGTGGTCGTGGGCCGCTCCGGGCGGACGGGTTTGATCTTCCCGGTCACCGCGACGGCTGCAGCGGTCAACCTCGGCTTGAACCTGGCGCTCGTCCCGGATCTGGAGACGGTCGGCGCCGGGCTCGCGCTCGTGGGCTCTTACCTGGTGATGCTGGCATTGATGTATCTGGTTACGCGGCGCCTGTTCCCGATCCCGTTCCAGTGGTCGCGCCTTGCACGAATAGTCGTCGTGGCGGGCGGCCTGTTCGCGCTCGGCGAGACCCTGCTCCCGACTTCCGGGGCCGGGGGTTTCCTGTCTCGCGCGGCACTGCTCGCCGCCTACCCGATGCTTCTGTGGGCGAGCGGGTTCTTCGAGCCGGTCGAGCTCGAGCGCATGCGGTCGATGGCGGCGCGGGTGCGCGAGCGCGGCGGCAGCTCAGTCGAGGCGGCGGAGGACCTGAAAACTCTGCGCGGCCGCACGGAGCTGATGGACGAGATGCACGATGCCTAGCCCCGCGATCAGGATCGTGCGGGCGATCGTCTCGTTGGCGGCCGGATAGTCGCCGTGGATGCCGCTCAGCACGAGGTCTACGATCACGAACGCGCACACCAGGTTGACGAAGCCGGGAAACACGAGCAGCTGCCCGAGGTTCGTGTACCGCCGCCAGAGGAGGCCGCGGCCGCTCGCGCCGGCGCGGCGCTCGCCGTACTCCGCCTCGGTGTCGATCAGCTCGGGATCCCCTCCCTGCCGTGCCAGCACGGCACGCAGGAACTCCGGCGAGGAACGCAGGCCGGGTCTATCCCGGTAAAGACCGAGCAGCACGTGGTCACGGGCCGAGTACGGGATCCGGACGAAGCTGAACACGATCACGACAGCGGCGGCGAGCAGCCATTCGCGATCGTCGACGCTGAAAGCCCCGTACGCCAGCGCGGCGACCATCGTCGCCGGCACGTAGTAGTGGCCGATCCAGTCCAGGTAGGCGCCGCCGGCGTCCGTCGGCCGGCCACGTTCGAGCGCCTGATAGCGGGCGATCTCGCCGTCGGAGTAGTCGAGCACGAACGAGAGCTGCAGCAGCACGAGGCCGACCGCGAGCGGCCAGATGTCGCTCCAGGCGAGCAGGACCGCCCCGGCGAGACCGACGAGGATGGCGCCGACCGTCACCTGGTTGGCGCTCAGGCGGGTATGCAGCAGTAGCCACGTGAGCCTGATCGAAAGCCGCCGCACCAGGCGTGCGTAGACGATCCGGAAGTCGCGGGGCTCGCCGATTCCTCTGCCTTCGCCGCCGCAGATCCGCTCGAGCTCGCGTACGGGCGGGACCGGCATCTATGCAATATATGAAGCCGTGCCCCAGATACTGCCCGTGGTGTACCTGGCCGCCGGCGTTGGCCGGCGGCTTCAACCGCTGACCGACGACCGCCAGAAGGCGATGCTCGAGATCGGCGACCGGCCGCTGGCCGAGCGCGCTCTCACCAGCCTGCGCGCGGCCGGCGTCTCGCAGGTCGTGGCCGTCACGGGTCATCGCGCCGACTCGCTGCTGAGCGGCCTCGGTCAGTTGGTGACGGACGCTCGCTTCAACCCGCACTTCGCCGAGCACGGCAACGTCTACTCCTTGTGGTGCGCCCGCGACGTGGTGGGCGGCGGCTGCTACGTCGTCAATTCCGACGTCCTGTTCGAGGACGAGATCGCTCGCCGGTTGATCGGCGCCGACGGGTCGACGGTGCTGTGCTCGACCTCGCATGGCGTCGACGCTGAATCCATGAAGGCCGTGTTCGAGAGCGGGCGGCTCGCCGGGCTCTCGAAGGACGCCCCACCCGAGCTCCACCCCGAGTACATCGGGCTCACGCGCATCGACCCCGCCCACGGTCAGCTGCTGGCGCGCATCCTCGATGACTTCGTCGAGCAGGGCGTGCTCGACGTCTACTACGAGTCGGCGATCGAAGAGCTGGCGCGCCGAGAGCACGTGACCGCGACGACGGTGGACGGGTTGGCCTGGATCGAGATCGACGACCACGCCGACCTCGCCCGCGCTCGGGACGACGTGCTGGCGCGGGTGCCGTGAGCGGGACCGCCGCGCCGCGCGAGGACGCCTCCGTCTGGCGCCGCCAGATGGAGCTGCCGCGCTATCTGCGCAAGGTGCATGGACGGGGCTCGCTCGCCGACGCGCTGAGAGGGATCCTGTCGGAGCTCCACTTTGGGCGGCCACAGCTCGTGAGCGGACCGACCGTGACGCTCGAGTTCGCCGGCGCGCTGGCGGCCGACCTCGGCCTGGAGCCGCCGCTGCTCGTGGCCGCCAACGGCCAGGCCGACGTCGAGTCGCTTCATGCCGCGGTCCGCGGCGCGGACGTCCTCGTCGCCGTCGGGGGCGGGAGGACGATCGACGTCACGAAGGCGGCCTGTCAGCTGGCCGGGCTGCCCGTCGTTGCCGTCCCGACCCAGCTGACCGCGGACGGGATCGCGTCGCCCGTGAGCGTGATCCGCGCACACTCCGGCCAGATCGAGAGCGGCCGGGCGCGCCTGCCAATCGGAGTCGTCGTCGACCTCGACTTCGTGTCGCGGTCGTCCCCCGAGCGCGTGCGTGCCGGGATCGGCGACCTGATCGCAAACCCGTGCGCGGTGCGCGACTGGCGGCTCGCAGCAGCGGCGGGGCGGGAGGAAGTAGACGACTTCGCCGCGCTCCTAGCGCGCTCCGCTGCCGACCTCGTCTACGGGACCGACGGCGCGACGATCGCCGAGTTGGGATCCGGCAAAGCCGAGTCGGTGCTGCTCGAGCGCCTGCTGGACGGGCTCGTGCTGAGCGGCCTCGCGATGGAGATCGCGGGCTCCTCACGCCCATGCTCCGGCTCGGAGCACCTCGTCAGCCACGCGATCGACCGCCTGCATCCTGGCACGGCGCAGCATGGTGAGCAGGTCGCGCTCGGGGCCCTCGTGTGCACTCGCCTGCAGGGTGAGGACTGGGCCGCGCTGCGGCAGTTCCTCGTTGCCGCCGGCATGGACGGCGCCGTGCGTGGATTCGATCTCTCCATCGAGCAGATCGCCGCCGCGATTGACGCCGCGCCCGCGACTCGACCGAACCGCTACACCGTGCTCGACGAGCTCACGCTGTCCCCCGCGGAGCTGAGGGCCGCCGTTGCGGAGGTGACGGATCGGTAACCGCGCGACAGCGAGCGTGCGGCCGGCGGAGTCCGGGGACGCAGCCGTCGTCGCCGAGCTCTCATATGAGACGTCGCCGGCGACGTGGGATCGATTCCTGGGCGATCGCGGGCGCGCGCTGTCGGTGATCCAGCGGTCCTTCGAGGATCATCGCAGCGACCTGAGCAGAGACAAAGTGCTGGTGGCGGAGCTCGGCGGCGAGGTGGCCGGCGCCCTCGCATGCTTTCCGGTGGAGGAGGGGCGTGACCGCGGCAACGCGCTGCTCAGGATCGCCCTCTCGCGCACCCCGGCGTGGCGCTGGCCGGGCATGCTGCGTTTCTTCTGGCTGGCGCGCCGCGCATCGCCGCCGCCACCACCGGCCTCGCTGTACGTGGATGCGCTGGCCACGACGGAGCGGTTGCGCAGGCGCGGTGTCGCGCGGGCGCTGCTCGACGCGGCGGAGAACCGTGCCCGCTCGATCGGCCTGCGCCTGGTGTCGCTCGACACCGAGGTCCCGAACGCACCCGCTCGTGCGCTCTACCGTGCAGCCGGCTATGCGGAGCAGGGGGAGACAGAGGCGCAGCACGGGTTCCCCGGCTACGTGCTGTACGTCAAGCGCCTCTAGAGGCTCTAGACCAGATCCCGGCGCTGCAGCACCGCCCCCGCGGAGGCAAAGGCCGCCCCGATCCAACCGAGCATCACGGCAAGCGCCGCTCCGGGCACGAGCACCTGCGCACTGCTGTCCCCGCCGGGATCGACCTCCTGGATGCCGCTGGGCGCGCCGACCGTCGGTCCAAAGCGGCCGACATCCGACGCGACCGCGATCACGGCCGGTTCGAGCGCGAATGCGAGCACGAGCAGCCCGACGATCGCGACGACCTGGTTGCGCACAAGAGCTCCAACGCACACACCGAACGCGCCGAGCAGCGCGGCCACGACCAGGTTGCGCCACAGCACGTCCATGAGATCGGCAAGGCCGACCGTGACCTCGCCGCGCGCTGACAGGATCACGGAGCCGACGGCCATGATGGTCACCGTCACGATCAGCGAGAGCACGGCGCCCGCCACCGCATACGAGAGCGTTTTGGCAGCGAGCAGACGCCACCGGTTCGGCGCCGCGAGGACGGTGCTCGAGATTGTCCGGTGGCGCCACTCGCCGGCCATCCCGATCACCCCGAGCAACAGGATGAAGAGGCTGCTGAAGTCGGCCGTGAACAGATCACGGACGTCCCTCTCGTTCAGGTTGTCGCTGAGCACGGTGACGAGAACCACGACGAGCAAGGACAGCGCCAGCGATGCTCCGACGAGCGCGGCAAACGTGCGCGTCGTGCGCAGCTTCAGCAGCTCGGCGCGCAGCAGCGGGGTCACGAGCGATCCTCGGTGAGCTCGAAGAAGGCCTGTTCGAGCGACAGTGCGCGCGGGCCGAGCCGGGTCAGCGCCACCTTTGCCTCCAGAGCGATGTCGCCGACCTGCTCCGGCGCAACGCCCGGGATGATCAACTTGTCGCCGTCTCGTTCGACGCTGTGGCCGCGCTCTTCCAGCGCGCGAGCAAGGCGCTCCCGGTCTCGCGCCCGCACCTCCGTCGCGGGCGCGTCGCCACCGAGCACCTGCTCGAGCGTCCCCTTGCCGCGCAGCTCGCCGTTGGCGATCACCACGACGTCGTCGACGGACTGCGCCACCTCGGCCAGCAGATGACTGGAGACGAGCACCGCGCGGCCGCGCGCCGCCTGCTCTCGCAGCAGTCCACGCATCCACGAGATTCCCGGCGGGTCGAGCCCGTTCGTCGGCTCGTCGAGGATCAGGACCTCGGGGTCGCCGAGCAGCGCGGAGGCAATGCCGAGCCGCTGGCGCATCCCCATCGAGTAGCCCTTCACGCGCCGGTTCGCGGCGCCGGTGAGGCCGACGATGCCCAGGACTTCGTCGACCCGCTCTGGAGGGTGCTCACCGGTGGCGGCGAGGACGCGCAGGTGGTTGCGGCCGGTCCGTCCCGGGTAGAAGCCGGTGTCCTCGAGGATAGCGCCGACCTCGGCGCTGGGGCGCTCGAGCTCTTCGTAGCGGCGACCAGCGAAGGTTGCCGTGCCGCCCGTGGCATGGACGAGCCCGAGCAGCACGCGCAGGGTGGTGCTCTTACCGGCTCCGTTGGGACCGAGGAAACCGGTCACGCGTCCGGCCTCGACGTCGAAGCTGAGGCCGTTCACCGCCCTCACGGACCCGAAGCGCTTGTACAGGTCGCGGATCTCGACGATGGCCACGGCGGGCCATGATGACCTACTCGGGACCTCGCTAGGCTGCCTGCCCGTGGAGACCCTCGACCCGGCTGAGATCAGAGTGCTCGGCTGCCTGCTCGAGAAGCAGCAGACAACGCCGGACGCGTACCCGCTCACGCTCAACTCGCTGCGCACCGCATGCAACCAGGCCACCAGCCGCAACCCGGTCGTCGACTACGACGAGGCGACCGTGCGCGAGGCCGCGCAACGTCTCAGCAGGCGCGGCTGGGCGCGGCTGGCGAGCTACCACGGCAGCCGCACGACCAAGTACCGCCACCTGCTGGACGAAGCGCTCGGCATCGCGCCGGATGAGCGCGCGCTGCTGTGCGTCCTGATGCTGCGCGGCCCGCGCACGCTCGGCGAGCTGAAGCAGAACAGCGAGCGCCTGCACCAGTTCGCCGATCTGCGCGCCGTCGAGCAGACACTCGACCGCCTCACCGAGCGCGAGCTCGGACGCTGGCTCGAGCGCAGGCCCGGGCAGAAGGAGGCGCGCTACACACACCTGCTGGAGGAGGACGGGGCCGCCGAGGCCGGCGAGCCGGCGATGGTGGACGTCACTCCACGAGCACAACAGCCCGAGCCCGATGCGGACTCCGAAGCCACGGACCTGGCGGGGGAGATCGAACGCCTACGGCGGGACGTCGAAGCGCTGCGTCAGGAGTTCGAGGCGCTGCGCGAGCAGCTTGGCGCGTGACTCCCTTTTAGGGACGGGCATCGAAAGGGGTGTTACATGAGGTTTCCGCTGACCACCGAAGTGGGACGAGACACCGACGCAGCCGTGTCGGCTTGTGCGCTTAGCGACCTTTACGACTTTTCCGTAACGGGCCCAATCGCTTTGTGATGAGTTGGGGGGTCTATAGGGCCATCAACTCATCACAGAAGAAGTGGCCCCTCACAAATCGGTCAATTCCTCGCACTCACGTACACATCTCGCGAGCTTCCGCAAACCACCCGTCTCACCCTCCTTCGATGCCCGGGCTTCCTCTCGGCGACGAGCCCAGGCGGTCAAGGGACCGCAGAGCTCCCACCTACTCCCCAATCACCTTGATCACGAGCCGCTTCGACCGGCGCCCGTCGAACTCCGCGTAGAAGATCTGCTGCCAGGGTCCGAGGTCGAGCCGGCCGGCGGTCACCGGCACGATCACCTGGTGGTGCATCAGCATGTTCTTCAGATGGGCGTCTCCGTTGTCCTCGCCGCCGCGGTGGTGGCGGTAGTCGCCGGGGTCGGGCAGCAGTGAGCGCGCCGTTTCGTTCGCAGGCTCCTTCCAGCTCGGCGGGGCCAGCTTGTCGAGCCACTCGAGCGCATCGGCCTGGATTCCGGGCTCGTCGTCGTTAACCCATACGCCGGCGGTGATGTGCATCGCGGACACGAGCACCATTCCCTCCGAGATGCCGCTCTCGTCGACTGCAGCTTCCACGTCGTCCGTGATGCGAACGAAGTCGCGCCGCTCGTCGGTGTTGAACGTCATGTACGCGGTGTGCGATTTCACGATCCGCCTCCTCCGTCGAGCTTTCGGTTGTAGGCCGCAGCGGCCTCGCGCAGTCCCTCGCCCCGGTTCGGGAAGAGCGAATGGTAGGCGTGCGCGAGATAGCGGCCAGCGCTGTGACCGGGGAGGACGAGGGCGGCGAGCGCGCGCGGGAGATATGCGAGCGCGGTCCCGACACGGACTGCGAGAGCGGTCGCCCGCCCATTGTGCTTGCGGACGTAGCGGTCGCGATTGCGCGAGAACTCGACGATCCGGCGCTTGCCGGCCGCTCCGTGCGAAAGTTGCTCGCGGTGCACGATGCGCGCGCCCGGCACGAACAGGACGGTCCAGCCGGTGTCCCGCGCGCGGCGCTGCCAGTCGACCTCGTCGGAATAGACGAAGAAGGCGGGGTCGAGCGGTCCGACCTGGTCGAAGGCCTCCGTGCGGACCATCATCCCGGCGGACTGGACCCAGTCCACCTCGCGGGTCTCGGTCCCCCTGCTCTGCACCGTGAAGCGTCCGTGCAGCTGGAGGGCGCCGGCGATCGCCGTCTTCCAGCCCGGAAACCGCCAGGCCGACGGCTGTGGCTCCCAATCGGGGTTCAGGAGCAGCGCTCCCGCCGCCGCAGCGCGCGGGTTGCGCTCGAGCGCCTCGCGCAGCGCGTCGGCGGCCCCCGCGGTCAGCTCCGAGTCCTCGTTCAGCAGCAGGCACCAGCGCCCGGACGCCCGTCCCATCAGCTCGGAGTCGTTTTCGGGCTTGCTACGGCGGCGCTCCAGCTCCACGAGCGCCACGCGGTCGCCGTACTTCGCCCGCACGGCCGCCGCGGAGCCGTCGTCCGAGGCGTTGTCGAGCACGAGCACCTCGAACGGAACGTCCGGTGGATGCAGGAACACCGATTCGAGACACCCGAGCAGCAGCTCGCGGCCGTTGGTGTTGACGATGCAGACGCTGATCTGCGGTGAGGACTCCATGGGATGCGAACTGAATAATCCACACATGCGCGTGACGGTGGTGGACCCACCTGCCTATACGCCTCCCTACGACCACTCACTCTGCACCGCGCTGGCCCGGCGCGGGCTCGAGATCGAGCTGGCCACCAGCCGCTTCAGGCACGGTCCGGTCCCGCGACCCGACGGCTACAGGCGCCGGGAATGCTTCTACCGGCTCGACGGCGGCAGCGCGGTCGCAAAAGGTCTCCAGCATCCGTTCGACATGCTCGACCTCGCCCGCCGCCTCCGCCGCGAGCGCCCCGACATCGTGCACTTCCAGTGGCTGCCGCTGCCGGAGATCGACCGTGCGCTTGTGCGGGCGTTCCCGCGCCCGCGCGTGATCACTGCGCACGACCTGCTTCCGCGCGGCGCGAGCACACGCCGCCGCAAAGCCGCGCTGCAAGCCCTCACTGCATTCGACGCCATCGTCGTGCATTCGGAACAGGGCCGGAAGACTCTTGTCGACAGCGGCTTGTCGCCGCAGAGCGTGACGGTCGTGCCGCACGGCGCGTTCGACTACCTCGCCGACGAGAACGGCAGCTCGCTGCTCGACCCCGCGGTCGGCGTGCTCGACGGACGCAAGGTGGTGCTCGCGTTCGGCCTCGTGCGGCCGTACAAGGGCATCGACGTGCTGGTAGAGGCTTTCGCGCGTGCACCCGACGACGCCGTTCTGCTCGTCGTCGGCCGCGCCATGATGTCGCTGGAGCCGCTTCGGCGCCGAGCTCGCGAGCTCGGCATCGCGGACCGCGTCCGTTTCGTTCCCCATTTCGTCACCGACACGGAGCTGCCGCCCTACTTCCGGCGCGCGGACCTCGTCGTCCTCCCTTATCGCGAGATCGACCAGTCCGGAGTCCTGTTCACGGCGCTCGCCTTTCACCGTCCGCTGCTGGTGACGTCGGTCGGCGGATTTACCGAGGTTGCGGAGCAGGGCGCCGCACGGGCGGTGCCGCCGGGCGACGCGGATGCGCTCGGCAGCGCGCTGTCCGAGCTGCTCACCGACGACGCCGCACGCGCGGCGCTGACCGCGGGCGCCGAGCGCGCCGCAGGCAGCACGTACTCGTGGGACCGGGCCGCGGAGCTGACCGAGGACCTGTATCGATCGCTCGCCGGGGCTGCGCGTTGACCGTGGTCGAGGTCCTGTTCTGGGTGTCTCTCGGCCTGATCGTCTACACGCACGTCGGTTACCCGCTCTTCCTGCGCCTGCTCGTGAGCGCGCGTGGCGAGCGCCGCAGCCGCCTGCCAGTCGCCGTCTATCACCCGACCGTCAGCCTGATCGTCGCGGCACACGACGAGCAGGACGTGATGGAGCGCAAGCTCGAAAACTCGCTGGCCCTCGACTATCCGCGAGAGAGCCTCGAGATCCTGGTTGCCTCTGACGGCTCCACCGACGCCACGGTCGAGATCGCCGAGCGGTTCGCGCGCAGCGACCCGCGCGTGCGCGTGCTCGACCTGCCGCGCCGCGGCAAGGTGCTCGCGCAGGACGCCGCCGTCGAGCAGGCAAGCGGCGAGATACTCGCGTTCTCCGACGCCAACGCGCTCTGGGAGCCCGGAGCGCTCGAGCTGCTCGTGAGCCGGTTCGCCGACCCAGAGGTGGGGTACGTCTGCGGCCAGCTCCGCTACCTGGCGGGCGATGGAGGAAACCAGGAAGGCGTCTACTGGCGTTTCGAGACCGCGGTGCGCGGGCTGGAGAGCAGGATCGGCTCGATCACGGGTGGCAACGGGGCGATATACGCCGTTCGCAGCGAGGCGTACCTGCATCTCGACCCGCGCACGAGCCACGACCTGTCGCTGCCCTTCAACCTCGTGAAGCGAGGCCGGCGCGCGGTCTACGAACCGCTCGCGCTTGCAGCCGAACGGCCCTTGCCGTCGGTCGAAGGAGAGTTCAAGCGCAAGCGGCGGATGATGAGCCACGCGTGGCCGACGGTGCTGCGGGGCGGGATGCTCAACCCGCGCGGCTACGGGTTCCTGTACGGGCTGCAGATGTTCTCGCACCGCACCCTTCGCTATGCCACGCCGCTGTTGCACGTGGTCGCGCTGGGCACCAACATCGCGTTGCTCGGCTCGGGCTGGGTCTACACGGCAACGCTCGCGGCCCAGCTCGCGGTTCTCGCCGCGGCCGCGCTCAGCCCGCTCACCGGTGGCCGCGTCAGGCTGTTCGCCGTCTGTTACTACTACGTGCTCGTGACCGCATCGCTCGCCGCGGGCCTCTGGGACTGGCTGCGCAAGGGCACGCCGGCGACCTGGGAGCGAGCGGAGGGAAGGACGTGAGAGCCTCTGACGAAATGCCCGTGACGCCTGAGGCGGCGAGAATCGAGCTAGCCAAGGACCTCGCGCTTCGCGCTCGCACCGGCGCCTTCGGCGCCTCGAGGTTGCATACCCGTGCGGTATGCGACCGACCGAGGACGCAGGCTAGAGAAGATTCGCAGCCGCGTCAGGGGTTGCGAGTGTTTTGTCAGTGGCTCTAAGCGTGCCGCCGGATCCTCGCCCGCGCGCGGGGCGCGCAGTAAAGCGGGTGTTCGACGCGGCGGGCGCGCTGCTCCTGCTCGTCATCACGTCGCCGTTGCTGGGACTAGCTGTCGCGGCGATCGTGCTCGAGACGCGCGGCTCGCCGATCTACCGTCAGCGCCGGATCGGCAAGGGCGGGGCACCGTTCCATCTCTACAAGCTGCGCACGATGGTGAGCGGCGCCGAGAGCATGGGAGCGGGCCTCGCGGTCGACGAGGGCGATCCCCGCATCACGCGCGTCGGGGCGTTGTTGCGCCGGCTGTCGCTGGACGAGCTGCCCAACCTGCTGAACGTGGTGCGCGGTGAGATGAGCCTGGTCGGCCCGCGGCCGACGGTGGAGGTGCAGGTCGTCCAGTACAGCGAGCGCCAGCGCGGGCGGCTGGCGGTCGAGCCCGGCATCACCGGCTGGGCGCAGGTCAAGGGCCGGGCGGCGCTGCCGTGGAGCGAGCGCATCGAGCTCGACCTCTGGTACATCGAGCACTGGTCGCTGCGCCTCGACATGCGCATCCTGGCCGCGACCGCGCGCCTGCTGCTGAGCGGGCGAGGCCTATACCGCGGCGAGCGCGGCGGCTGGCGGTAGCCGCGCCCCTGTTAGCGCACCTTGACGGTGACCGGATCCGAGCGCGCGCTGAGGTTGCGGGTGTCGGAGTCGACGCCGAGCCGCAGCCGGAAGTTGCCCGGCCGCGCGAACCGGTAGGCCGCGCGGATGCGCCCGCGCTTCGCCCGCACGACGATCTTTGCGATCCGCCTGTGGCTGCCGGTGCTGGTGCGGCGGTCGACGATCAGCAGGGCGGTCCTCTTGCGTGGCTGCACGCTGCCCGTCAGGACAGCGCGCGAGCGTCGGCGGACGATGCCGTCGGCAGGCGCGCGCAACCGGGCCGAGACGCGTGCGCGCACGCCGATCTTGAGCGACCGCGACGACGCCGGCCGCAGCGCCGCGTCGCCGCCGAACTCGACCCGCAGCACACGGCTGAAGGGCAGCAGCAGGGAGCTGGTGAACGTCCCGGACTGGCTCGTCGGCACCGTCGTGACCGTGTTGGCGCTGCCGCCGCGGTTGATGGTGCGCACCGACAGGGGCCGGCCGACCAGCGGTGAGCCGCCGGCCGCCGTCAGCTTCCCCTCGAGCTTCGTGCGCTGGCCGTACCCCAGCCGGCTGCGTGGCGTCGTCACAGCGAGCGATGTCGCCGCGCGCGGGTCGGGACTGACGAGCGAACGCAGTCGCGGCAGCTGCGCGTAAAGGCCGTCGCCGGGACACGACGTGGCGTCGGCGTCGCGGTGGCCGGCGATCGCGTTCAGCGTCACGTCGGTCCCGGCCGGGAACTTGTTGGTCGCTCCGCCGGCCGAGCGCAGCACCACCTTGGACTGCGGCTGCACGCCGTGGATGGCGAGCTTCCACGACAGCACCCTGGCGAGCGCGGCAAGCCCGGCATCGGTCTGTCCCTGGATGCTGAAGGTTCCGAGGTTGGCGACGCCGGTCGACTGCGTGTTGTAACCCTGCGCCTGCGCCCCGACCACCGACTGGTCCATGCCGCCCGCCCGGCCCTCGAAGACCTGCCCGTACTTGTCGACCAGGAACTGGTAGCCGATGTCGTTCCACCCGTTCGAGTTGCGGTGATAGCGGCAGATGCCGAGCACCAACGCCGCCGAGTCCTCGGGGCCGTAGTCGTTCGCGGTCACCGTGTGGTGGACGAACGCCATCTTCACTTCCCCGTATTCGGGCGTAGCGCGCGGCTTGCATCCCGTAGCTCCCCACTCGTCGCGCGAGACGATCGCGGGCTGCGACGGAATCGTCTGCGCGCGGGCGCTTGCTCCGAAGGCGCCGCCGATGCCACGCACGGCTCCGTTGACCGTGTGCCGCAGTCCCGAGCGCAGCCGGTCGAGTGCGGTCGCCGTGCCTTTCGAGTTCACGAAGTGGAGCGTCACGTCGCGCACGCGTGAGCGGGCGGCGATCCTGTACTCGAGCTCGTCTGCCTCGCCCACCCACAGCGGGTCGGAAAGCGCCATGCGCCGCCTGCGCTCGTCTCCCTCGCGGTCCGGCGCGTCGTCCGAGTCGACGCCGACACGCACCCACGGAGTCCACTCATCACCCGTTCGCCGCGCGCGCATAACGAGGGTCGCATGGCGGGGACCGCGCCAGCGCAGGCCTACAAGGTTGAAGCGCTTGGGCGCTTGGATGAGCCGCGAGCGCATCACCAACCGCCGCGAGCTCGCCGTCGCCGCGCGGTGCGCAACGACGGGACCCGCGTCGCGCAGCTCGAAGTCGACGGGCTCAGCCCGGTAGGGCCGCAGCGAGAACGCCGGCGCCGCGATCCAGATCGCAGCCGCGACCGCCACCAGCGCCGATACGAGGAATAGACGACGCATCACCTTCACCCAACACTTCCTCGCCGAGCGTGTTGCGCAAGCAACATCGCGCGCGGCGAACCGCCCAAGCCGTTAGGGAACGAACTCCGGTCCCTTGTCCCTATAGCGCGTCGTAAACGCGCGGATGAGGTCAAAGTCCTCGTCGGTCATCTTCTTGCAAAGCGCGATGTGTCCCCAGGCGACGACCGCGAGCTGACCGTCCATCTTCGTCTGGTTCGGGAAGTAGAGCATGTGGTAGGGATCCTCGTCGTAGAGGCCCTTGAGCTGGGAGATCTGTTTCTGCGTGATGCCGCGCCATTGCACTTCGATGCGGCCGTGCTCGAGCGCGTGGATCGTGTGTCGGAGCCCGGGCGCCTTGGAGTAGGCGCCGTCGGTCGCCCAGACGGGATCGTGATTACCGGAGGCGGGCGGATTCGTCTTGTACTTCGGGAGGGGCGTGCCCTCCTGGAGATGGGTGCGTCCCTCGATCGGCGGATTGGTGAGCTTGCATTTCGTCTGCTTCGCGATCGCGAAGAGGTCGGTCGCCGCTTGATCCGGCGGCTGGGTGGCCGCAACGGTCAGCTTCTTGCCGCCCAGGTCGTCCGCGCTCGCGCTGTCCCCGCCACCGCCGGCCGCGACGGCGATGATGATCGCCGCCGCTGCAGCGACCACCAGGATGCCGCCGGCCACGACGCTGTAGAGACGCCGGCGCTTGGCCTGCTCCGCCTGCTCGCGTTCCCATTGCAGGCGTTGCTGGCGCCGCTCCTCTTTCTCCTGCTTGCGGCTGGTCATCTCGTTCTGAGGTTAGCCGACATGTTTTGGTCTCTCGCCGCTTGCGACGGGTGCTCAGGCAGAGGCGCGCTTACGCCGCTGGGAGGTCGTGCGCGGCTTCCAGCAGTCGTCGAGGAAGGACGCGATCTCGTTGGTGAGCCGCTCCGGTTGGAAGCGCAGCTCGAACAGTGAATCCGCCTCGATCAGGCGACCGTTCGGCAGCTCCTCCGCCAGCATCTTCGCGTCGGAGAAGGGGTGGATGGCGTCGCGGGTGTGGCCGAGCACGATGGCCGGCGTCGAGAAGGTCTTGCGCTCGCTGCGCGGAGGGGCGCTGCGGCCGAAGAAGAGACCCTGGAGAACGGCGGCCGACGGCCCCGGCTCCTGGCTCACCCAGTCGAGGAACACGTTCGGGTAGTGGCCGAACATGCGCGGAATCTGCCTTCCGAGCGCCGCCACCGGCCGCACGATCGGCTCTCCGAAGGTGAGCGCCACCAGCAGAGGCGTAAACGCCAGCGCGCAGGCCAGCAGAGCATTGTCCAACACCGGCATCTCGACCACGATGCCGCGCAGCCGATCGGGCGCCAGTGAGGCGACCTCGAGCGAGATGTTGGCGCCCAGCGAGGTGCCGCCCACGACCGCCTCGTCGATCTCCAGGTGGTCGAGCAGCGCGACGACCTGGGTCGCGAAGAGCGGCATGGAATAGCGCCACATGTCCCGCGGCCGGTCGGATTTCCCGTGCCCCAGCGGGTCGAAGAGGATCACGCGGTTGCCGCGCTCGGCGAGCTCCGTCGCGAGCGGGTCGTGCATGCGGCTGGGGAACAGGAGCCCGGGTGCGAGTATCAGGTTCCTGCTTCCCTCGCCGTGCACCTCGTAGGCGAGCCGCTGGCCTT
This sequence comes from uncultured Solirubrobacterales bacterium, assembly GCA_963716195.1. Taxonomy (GTDB): domain Bacteria; phylum Actinomycetota; class Thermoleophilia; order Solirubrobacterales; family JBBDJG01; genus JBBQNR01. Next base: position 2,958,086 of record OY970293.1, on the reverse strand, counting down.
CGTGCTTGAAGGTCGGCATCGCGCCGCAGTGTATACCGCTGGTAGTCTGCCCGCCCGCGCCCGTGAAGGTCTGCGTACCGAAAGAGCTGACGCCCGGCGAGCGTCGCGTCGCACTCGTGCCCGACGTAGCCAAGAAGCTCGTCGACGGGGGCTTCGAGGCGTTGGTCCAGCACGGGGCAGGCGAGGAAGCGGGCCTGCTCGACCCGGCATACGAAGAGGCGGGAGCGACCATCGTTCCCGAGGCGAGAGAGCTCCTGTCCGCGGCCGGCGTTGTGACCAAGGTGCAGAAGCCGCTACGCGACGAGGTCGCCGCGCTTCCCCGTGGTGCGGCCTTGATCGGCTTCCTCCAACCCCTGACGGACGCGGAGCTCGTGAAGGCGCTGGCGGACGCGGGCGTCACGAGCTTTGCGATGGAGGCCATCCCTCGCACGACCCGCGCCCAGTCGATGGACGCCCTCTCGTCGCAGGCGGTGTGCGCGGGCTACCGCGCGACGCTCGCTGCTGCTGTCCAGCTGGGGCAGTTCTTCCCGATGCTGATCACCGCCGCCGGTACGGCCGCACCGGCCAAGGTGCTCGTGCTCGGCGCGGGAGTCGCAGGCCTGCAGGCGATCGCGACCTCCAAGCGGCTCGGCGCGGTAGTCGAGGCCTACGACGTCCGCCCGGCCGTCAAGGAAGAGGTGGAGAGCCTGGGCGCCAAGTTCGTGCAGATCGAAGTCCAGCAGGAGGGTGAAGGAGGCGGCTCGGGCCAGTATGCGAAGGAGCAGTCGGAGGACGTGCAGCGCCGCCAGCGCGAGCTGCTTGCGGAGCGGGTGGCGCGCGCCGACGTCGTCATCACCACCGCCGCGGTCCCGGGCAGGCCGGCGCCCAAGTTGATCACCGATGAGATGGTCGGCGCGATGCACCCGGGATCCGTGATCGTCGACATCGCGGCCGAGTCGGGCGGCAACTGCACGCTCACCCAGCCCGGAGCGGTGATCGACAGCGGCGGGGTGAAGATCGACGGCACTCTCAACCTGCCCAGCCAGATGCCCGTCCACGCGAGCCTGCTGTACGCGAACAACGTCGCGAACCTGCTCAAGCACCTCGCGCCGGAGGGCGAGCTGGTGCTCGACCTCGAGGACGAGATCACCGCCGGGTGCTGCATCACCCACGACGGAAAGATCGTCAACGAGCGGGTGCGCGAGGCGATGGGCGAACCCTCCGTGGCGGGAGGGACCGGCGCATGAGTGGCGACCTGATCACCGAGATCACGATCTTCGTGCTCGCCGTCTTCGTCGGCTTCGAGGTGATCTCGAAGGTGCCGACGATGCTGCACACGCCGCTGATGTCCGGCACCAACGCGATCCACGGCATCGTGCTGCTCGGCGGACTGCTGGTGGTCGGCGCGTCGGACGCGGACACCCTGGTGAAGATCGCGGGCACGATCGCGGTGATCTTCGGCACCATCAACATCGTCGGTGGCTTCCTCGTCACCGACCGCATGCTCGAGATGTTCAAGGGCCGCGGGGAACGTCGCCCTCCGTAAGGACGACTCCGCTTAGGCGGACGGCCAATGCTCGTCGCGACCTTCCTTCAGGATCCCGACTTCATCCGCACCTGCTATCTGGTCGCGTCGGTTCTCTTCATCCTCGGGATCCGGGGGCTGAGCCATCCGCGCACCGCCCGGCGTGGCAATCTCCTGGCCGCGATCGGGATGGGGATCGCCGTCGTCGCGACGCTGCTCGACGAGCAGATCGACAACTTCGGGCTGATCGCAGTCGGGATCGCCATCGGAACGGTGATCGGTGCGGTCTCGGCGCGTGCGGTGAAGATGACCGCGATGCCGCAGATGGTGGCGCTGTTCAACGGCGTCGGCGGCGGGGCGGTGGCGATGGTGGCGCTGTCCGAGTACCACGAGCTCATTCCCGAGGCCGGCGAGATACCGCTCGAGACGCTGCTGCCGACGCTCCTGTCCTGCGTCATCGGCGCTGTCAGCTTCACCGGCTCGCTGATCGCCTTCGCGAAGCTGCAGGAGCTGATGACCGGGCGGCCGATCACGTTCCCCGGCAACCAGTTCGTGAACGGCGGCCTGCTGCTCGGGATCGTGTTCCTGGTCGTCTACCTTGCCGCCGGGCCGGAGAGCGAGGGCCTGTTCGTCCTGATGTTGTGCGCCGCCGCGGCGCTCGGGTTTCTCCTGATCATCCCGGTCGGCGGCGCGGACATGCCGGTCGTGATCTCGATGTTGAACGCGTTCACCGGCCTGTCTGCCGCGGGCGCCGGATTCGTGCTCGACAACACCGCCCTGATCATCGCCGGCTCGCTGGTGGGCTCGTCGGGAACGCTCTTGACGATCCTCATGGGCCAGGCGATGAACCGCTCGCTCGCCAACGTGCTGTTCGGTGCGTTCGGCGCGCAGGTGGCGACGGTCGGCCCCGCGGGCGAGGACGGCGACAAGTCGATCCGGGAGGCGACCGTCAACGACGTCGCCACGATGCTGGCCTATGCCGACAGCGTGATCGTCGTGCCGGGCTATGGCCTCGCGGTCGCGCAGGCGCAGCACAGCGTGCGCGAGCTCGCAACCGAGCTGGAGAAGCGCGGCGTGGACGTCTCCTACGCGATTCACCCGGTCGCGGGCCGCATGCCCGGTCACATGAACGTGCTGCTGGCCGAGGCCGACGTCCCCTACGACCAGCTCAAGGAGATGGACGAGATCAACCCCGAGTTCCCGCAGGCCGACGTCGCGCTGGTGATCGGGGCCAACGACGTCACCAACCCGGCCGCCCGGGCGGACCAGAGCAGCCCGATCTACGGCATGCCGATCCTCGACGTGGACAAAGCCCACAACGTCGTGGTCCTCAAGCGCAGCATGAATCCCGGTTTTGCCGGGATCGAGAACCAGCTCTACTACGAGCCCCAGACCATGATGCTGTTCGGCGACGCCAAGGACTCGGTGAACAAACTCGTCCACGAGGTAAAGAATGCGTAAGAGGCCCCAGGGCGTCTTCTAGAATCTATGCCGTGACCGTCGTCATCATCGTGATCGTCGTGCTGGGCGTCCTGATCGCCCTCTACGGCGTTGCCACCTACAACTCCCTGATCCGCCTTCGCACCCGGGCCGACGAGGGCTTTTCGGACATCGACGTCCAGCTGAAGCGCCGACACGATCTGATCCCCAACCTGGTCGAGACGGTCAAGGGCTACGCGGCACACGAGCGCCAGGTGTTCGAGAACGTGACCGCTGCCCGCAGCAACGCGGTCGCGGCCAAGGGGCCCGAGCAACAGGCGCAGGCGGAGAACGCGCTCTCGGGAGCTCTGCGCCAGCTCTTTGCGGTGGCTGAGAACTACCCAGAGCTGAAGGCGAGCCAGAACTTCATCGAGCTCCAGGACGAGATCACTGACACTGAGGACAAGATCCAGGCAGCGCGGCGCTTCTACAACATGACCGTTCGCGACCTCAACATCAAGGTCGACACCGTTCCCTCGAAGTGGTTCGCGGGGCTGGCGAACGTCACCAAGCGCGACTTCTTCGAGCTCGACGACGAGTCCGATCGCGCCGTCCCGCAGGTGTCCTTCGGGGCTCCGCCGGCCCCGGCCTCCTAGGCTGTCCGGCGCTCCGACACTGGGGCGTGATGTACAAGCAGATCACCGCCAACAAGCGCAAGTCGCTGGCCCTGATGGTGGGCTTCATCTTGCTGTACGCGGGACTCGGCTTTCTGCTCTCCCTGTGGCTCGGCCCGGCCGCCTTCTACATCGCGCTCGGGATCGCGCTGCTGATGATCTTCATCAACCTTTACGCAGGCGACGACCTCGTCCTCGCCGTCAGCGGTGCCCGGCGCGTCGAGAAGAAGGAAGACGCGCCCGAGTTGTGGCGCAAGGTGGAGAACCTCGCGATCACCGCCGGGCTCGAGATGCCGCGCCTCTACATCGTTCCGGAGGAGGCGCCGAATGCCTTCGCGGCCGGGCGCAATCCGAAGCAGGCCATCGTCGCCGTCACGAGCGGCCTGCTCCAACAACTCGACGAGGAGGAGCTCGAGGGCGTGCTCGCCCACGAGATGAGCCACGTCCGCAACTACGACGTGCGCCTCATGACCTATGCGGCGGTGCTGGCGGGCTCGATCGCGCTGCTCGCCAACATCATGCTGAGGGCGATGTGGTTCGGCGGCGGTCGCGACAACCGTGGCGGCAACCCGCTCGTCCTGGTCGCGATCATCGCGAGCGCCATACTGGCGCCGATCGCCGCCATCCTGATCCAGACCGCGATCAGCCGCCGGCGTGAGTACGTGGCAGACGCCGCGGCGGTCGAGCTGACGCGCTATCCGCAGGGCCTTGCGTCGGCGCTCCGCACCATCTCCGGGAACAACAAGCCGGCGCCCGAGCTCGCGAACGGAGCGATCGCCCATCTGATGATCGCGGCGCCGCTTGGGGCGCGCGCGAAGGCGTCGTCGCTCTTCTCGACGCATCCGCCGATCGAGGACAGAATCGCGCGCCTCGACGCGATGGCCGGCGGCATTCAGCACTCGCACGGCCTCACGACGGAGGCGCGCCGCGCGGGCGCCGCTCCACCGGCCAATCCCTAGGCCGCTAGCGTAGCTTCGCGACCAGGATGGCCGCGTCGTCCTGCGGCTCGCCGCGGTGCGCGTCGTGCACGGCCTGGTCGATGCTCTCCGCGGTCGTCATCGCGTCCAGCTGGCCGCACCTCGCGACCAGCCGCGTCAGTTCGTCGGAGCCAAGGCCCCGTTCGAGCGCGCGCAGCTCGGCGGCGCCGTTCGTGTAGAAGACGAGCGAGTCGCCCGTGTCCAGCCGGATCTCCTGATCGCTGAGCGCCGGCCGGCGCAGCACACCCAGGAGCGTGCCGGGGCGCCCGACCGGCTCAACGGCGCCCTCCGGATGCAGCAGCAAAGGCAATGGGTGCCCACCGCTCGCGAGGGTGAGCCGGCCGTGGCCGTCGTCGAGCCGTAGAAACGCAAGTGCGGCGCTGCAGAACATCAGCTCGTCCGCCTGGGCGCGAAGTGCTTCGTTCAGGATCATCAGTATGCGCGAGGGGCTTTGCTCCTGCATGGACGCCGCGCGCAGCGTGTGACGGGCGAGCACTGTTGTCGCGGCAGCGTCCACGCCCCGGCCCGACACGTCACCGATCGCGATCGCCCAACCGGCGTCGCCGGCGTCGAAGACGTCGTAGAAGTCCCCGCCCACCTCGCCGCCCCCGCGCGCGGGCTGAAAGCGCGCCGCCAGCTCGATGCCGGGAATGACGGGCAGGCGCGGTGGGAGCAGGCTCTGCTCCAGGCCGCGCGCCATGCGGCTGCGCTCGCCGAAAAGGCGCGCGTTGTCCACCGCGTTGGCGGCTCGTGCAGCCACCTCCTCGATCACCGAGATCTGCTCGAGTCCGTATGGGCGCTCCGGCGAGAAGGAGGCGAGCGAGATCGTTCCGTGCAGCCGTCCACGTGCTTTGATCGGCGCGATCACGATCGAGCGAGCGGGCCAGCGCTGCAGCGCGTCGTGATACTCCTCGGTCTCCGAGATCTCACGCAGGAAGGCCTCGTTGATGTCGTGGAGGATCTCTGTTCTGCCGGTGCGCATCACGCGGGCGATCGGGTGCGGCCCGTCGAGCCGGATGCGGTGCCGCTGAAGATCCCGCAGGATCGGCTCGTAGGACGGGTCAGCGGCAGCTGCGCCGACGCGCCGTATCGATCCGCCCTCCTCGAGCACGTCCACCATGCAGCCGTCGGCGAGATACGGCACCGTCATGCGGGCGAGCGTTTGAGCGATGGTGTCGAGGTCGAGCGAGGTGTCGAGCGCAGCGGTTGCCTCGACCAGGAAGCGGAGCGCGTCCTCGTTGCTGCGCCGCCGCGTGATATCGCGGATGAAGCCGGAGAAGACCGGCGGCTCCCGGCCGGGAACCTGGTCGATGGTCAGTTCCACCGGAAACTCGCTGCCGTCCGCGCGCATCCCGGTGAGTTCGATTCGCTTGCCGAGGACGGGCGCATCGCCGCCCGCCAGCAGGCGCGCGACCCCGCGCCGGTGACGCTCGCGCAGGTACGGCGGGATGATCAGCTCCGCCATCTCCTTTCCGATCGCGTCCTCGCGCGCGTAGCCGAACGTGCGCTCGGCGGCGGGGTTGAACTCCAGGACCGATCCCTCGTGGTCCATCAGCACGAGGGCGTCCATCGCGGACTCGATGATCGCCGTCTTGAGCGCCTCGCTACGGCGGATCTCCTCCTCCGTTTGCTTGCGGCCGATGTACTGCCCGATCTGCGTGCCCGCCACCTCCATCATCTCGAGCAGCTGGGGGTCGGGCGCGCGCGGTTCCGCCGTGAAGAATTCGATCACGCCAAGCGTGTCGGCTCCGCTCTTGATCGGGAACGCGAACGCGCAGCGAAGCGACGCTTTCGCCGCGGCGTGTGCGCGCGGAAAGTTTGCATCAGTGGGTATGTCCTCGATCCACGCGGGCTCGCCGGAGGCCCACACACGCCCGGGCAGACCGACGCCGGGGGCAAGGCCCACCTTCCGGCTCGCCTGCGCAAGCTCGCGCGACTTGTCGGGATTCACCTCCCAGGTCGCAGCGCAGCGCAGCAGTGAGCGATCCTCGACTTCCCAGAGCACCCCCATCTCCCAGCCGAGGGTCTCACCGATCGAGCTGAGGATTCGCGGTGCCGCCTCGTCGAGCGTCGGGGCGTCGGCGAGGATGTGGACGATCGCATAGTCCACCGCCAGCCGGACCAGCGCGAAGTCCCGTTCCCCCTGCGTCTGCGACATGCATCGTCAAACCTAGCGAACGCAGGCTTGTCCGGCCCGCCGACGAGGCGCAAACTTGTAGACTGCGGGCCTCGGATTCGCAGTTCTCTTACTGGAGGCAAACATATGCTCGCTCGAGCCCGTGTGCTCGCAGCAGCAGCCTTGGCCACGTTTGCGCTGCTGCTCGTGAGTGCGTCGCCCGCGCTCGCCGACGACTTTGCGCGGGACGCTTACAACGTCCTGCCGCCGGGTCAGTCGGGATCGCTCTTTCCTCTGCAGCATTCGCTGGATCAGCTTCCGCTCTACGACGGGTTGACGCCGCAGTTCGACCGCGTCAACGATGCGGACCTGCCCGACTACTACAAGCCCAACACCTTCGGCATTCCCGCAGGTGAGACGCCTTCGCGCGTCGAGCAGCCACCGCAGCGGCCGGATCTGCTCATCGAGCGCGACAACTTCGACGTTCCTCATATCAGCGCACCGACGCGTGCGGACATCATGTTCGGCGTGGGCTGGGTGCACATGGAAGACCGCGCCCTGCTGATGGAGACCTTCCGCGGACCGGGGCGGATCGCGGCCCTCGACGCACCCGGTCTCAACGCGTTCGCGCTCGCGGCGGCGAACCGCAAGTTCCAGCCGACCCCGCAGACGGAGGCGTTCCTCGCCAACCAGATCACGCTGCTGCAGGCCGAGGGACCGGAAGGCCAGCAGGTCGTGGACGACTTCAACAACTACGTCCTGGGCATCAACGCGGCTGCTGCGACCTTCGGCTCGTTCGGCGGTCCGTGGACCGTCAACGACGCACTTGCAGCGGCTTCGCTTCTGGCAGGCGTGTTCGGCAAGGGCGGCGGGGACGAGACCCGTCGCGCCATGTTCCTCGACGGTCTTCAGGACCGGCTGGGGAACGCGGAGGGCAACCAGGTGTGGGAGGACCTGCGTGAGCTGAACGACCCGGAGACCTCGCACACGATCGACCGGCCGTTCCGCTGGCAACACCGTTCCCTCACACGGACTGGTAACGCGGTCATCGACGCGGGCAGCTTCGACGGCTCCGGTGTGAACCAGGTGCCGGCGAACATGAGCAACGCGCTGCTGGTCGGCGCCCGGCGGTCGATCACCCACAGGCCTCTGTTCGTCGCCGGTCCGCAGGTCGGCTACGCATACCCCGCGCTCCTGACCGAGGTGGACCTGCACGGCGGCGGCATCGACGCCCGCGGTGTGTCGTTCCCGGGTTCGGCGCCGTACGTGCAGATCGGCCGCGGCCAGGACTTCGCGTGGAGCGCGACGTCGGCCGGATCCGACATCGTCGATCAGTACGTGGAGACGCTTTGCGGCGACGACACGCACTACATGCACAACGGCGAGTGTCGCGAGATGACCGTGTTCAACGCGGGCAACCTCACCGGGCCGACCCAGCCGGTCAGGTTCCGGGAGACCGTGCACGGCCCGGTGATCGGGTACGCGACGGTAGATGGGGAGCGCGTGGCGATCTCGTCCAAGCGCTCGACGCGCGGCCGCGAGGCCATGAGCGCGTTCGGGTTCAAGGACTTCAACGAGAACGACGTCACTTCGCCACGCACGTTCTTCAACGCCGCGAACCGGATCGAGCTGACGTTCAACTGGTCCTATGTCGACAGCCGTGACATCGCAATCTTCTCCAGCGGCCGCCTGCCGCAGAGAAGCACGCAAGTTGACGTCGGTCTGCCGGCGAAGGGCACCGGCGAGTACGAGTGGGAGGGCTTCGCTTCCCAGGCTCGGCACCCCCAGGTGATCAACCCGCCGGACGGCGACATCCTCAACTGGAACAACAAGCCGGCACCGCAGTTCGGTGCCGCGGACGACAACTGGGCGTACGGATCGGTCCACCGTAACCGGCTGCTGGAGCACGCCGTCAACCGGCGTCACCGCCACACGCTCGGCTCGCTGGTGGCGGCGATGAACCGCGCGGCGACGCAGGACCTGCGCACCGCGGAGGTGCTGCCGACGATCGTCGACGTCCTCGAGGACGTGCCGGCATCCAGCCCGCGCGCCCAGCAGATGGTCGACCTGCTCCAGGCCTGGCACGACGCCGGGTCGAGCAGACTCGACGTGGACCTCGACGGCAAGATCGACGACCCGGGTGCGGCCATCATGGATTCGGCCTGGCCGAAGATTGCCGATGCCGTGATGAGTCCGGTGCTCGGTCCGCAGCTCAACGAGCTCGCGAGCCTGATGGGCAGGGATAACAGGCCGTCGTCGACCGGCTCTGCCTACGGCAGCGGCTGGTACGGATACGTCGACAAGGACCTGCGCGCCGTTGACTCGGGGGCGCAACGTCGCGGGCACTGGTGGGGCTGGCACGGGCACTGGGTCCGGAACCAGGACATGTTCCAGACTCGGTTCTGCGGTGCAGGCGACAAGACCGAGTGCGCGAACTCCCTGTGGGCGGCGCTCGACGCTGCCGCAACGGAGCTCGAGACCGCGCAGGGCAGCGCGAATCCCGCCGACTGGCGCTCGGACGCCAACGCGGAGCGGCTCCGGTTCCCCGGCAGCCCGTTCTGGACCGGCCAGACCATGCGCTGGACGAACCGCCCGACCTTCCAGCAGGCGATGTCCTTCAGGGGTCACCGCTAGCCAGGAAGCGAGAGCAGAGCAGAATGCAGAGGGCCGCGGCCAAGCCGCGGCCCTCTTGCGTTTCGCCAGACCTTTTCTAGAGGCGCTTGCGCGCGAGCGGGCGCAGCTCTCCGGCGCGTCCACAGGTGCGGGCCCAGCCCGCTTGCCCGAAGCGCTGAGATTGGACGGACACCGCGACGCTCTCACCGTGGATACGCACGCTGCCGTCCCAGGTGCGCAGTGCGCGCTCGGCATCCGCCCGGAGCCTGACGTGCACGACCTTCCATGTACGCGCCTCGAGCTGGACGTTCGAGAAACGGCCGATCTCGACGAGGTCGCTTTGCCCGCGCTCGGCGAGGCCGAGCTCCTGAGCCTGGCGCGCGGACACCATCACGCGGCCGCCGGCGAGGCAGTCCTCCGCGCAGATCAGCTTGCGCGCGAATCCGCCGGTGGCGATCTCGCGAGCGTCTTGCTCGAAGGGTGAGCGGTCGCGCAGGAAACCCTCGGGGTCGTTCTCGAGGGGCGCCGCGGGAGCAGGCGCCGCCGCTGCAAGCAAGAGCGCAGCGAGGGCAATGGCGACGATCAGTCGAGGCTGGTGGCGGGTTTTCATGATCGGGGCAGCGTCCCTGCTGCTTCGCTCCCATCCTAGGACGAAGTGACACCCCTGCGCCTGGACACGCGGGCCCCTGCAACCGATGTGTCCAGGTCCGACTAACGATCGTCGAAACGGGGTACGGCACCTGGGGTGAGCGGTACTGCGGCTGTAACATGCCGTGCCGTCGCGTCATAGAGGCAGCGGTCGTCCGAGCGAGAAGGGGGTCTCGCGCCAGGGCGCCGGTCGTGCCTCGCTACATCTGTCGAGAGTCGAATCACCGGAAGGAAGCGATGAGACGACGCATGCCCATACTCGGCGCCTGCATGCTTGCATGCGCCCTCGCAGCACTTCTTCCCACCTCCGCTTCGGCATGGGCTCCGGCCGCGACGGCCACGGTCCATCCGGGCGTAATGACGTTCACCGAGGGCGCTCAGTGCACCTCGAACTTCATCTACACCGACGCATCCAGCGTCTACATCGGGCAGGCCGCCCATTGCTCCGGCACGGGTGGCAGCACGGAGACCGACGGCTGCACCAGCGGGTCGCTGCCCGTCGGTACGGCGGTCGAGGTCGACGGCGCCAGCAGGCCCGGAACGATGGTCTACAACTCGTGGCTGACCATGCAGTCAAAGGGTGAGGCCAATTCGGACACGTGCCAGTACAACGACCTGGCGCTCGTCAGGCTCGACCCGGCCGACGTGCCGAACGTGAACCCCTCGGTGCCCGGATTCGGTGGCCCGAACGGCGTAGGCACGGCCGCCGCCGGCGAGACGGTGTACTCGTACGGAAACTCGTCGCTGCGCGCCGGGGTCGCGCAGCTCAGCCCGAAGCAGGGAACGGTCCTGTCGACCGCCGGCAACGGCTGGAGCTACAACGTGTATACGGCCACGCCGGGCATCCCTGGTGACTCGGGCAGCGCTTTCCTGAACAGCACCGGCAAGGCGTTCGGAGTCCTGAGCACGGTGCAGCTCGCTCCGCTCGCCGGTTCCAATGGCGTTGGCGACGTCGGCAAGGAGCTCGCCTACATGCACGCCAACAGCTCGTTCACGGGCGTGCAGCTCGAGCCGGGCACCCAGCCGTTCGACGCGGACATCGTCGGCGCCATTCTCGGCCGCTGAGGTGAGCGAATTCCGTGAAGCGGCGGCACATCGAGTGCCGCCGTTTCGCGCTACTCACGCATGAGTGGACGACGAGGCAGGGCCCGCTCCGCGAGCGGCGCTAGCCGCCCGGCGGCCGGTAGGCGACGGACTTCCTGGCCGCCTCGTCGACCTGCTCGGGTGTCAGCAGGGCGATCGTCTGGATATCGACGCTCCCTGTAGCCCCTACGGTCATCGCGACGGCCGCCGCCGTCTCCGCGTCGGGAAGGTCCACGATCACGTAGACGTCGTTGTCGCCGAATGCGAAGTAGAAGCTTTCGACAGAGCCGCCGGCGCCAGTGATCATCTTCTCGATTGCATCCCGGCGCCCGCTACCTCCGTCCTTGAGCACGCCGCCGACTCCCTCGGTTGTGTACGACGCCTGAATCATGTACTTGGGCATGGCCAATCTCCTCGCTCGACAACAGTTGAGACGACCCTACGTCAGGGCCAGTCTCTAGTCGAGTGCATGGGCGACTAGCCCGAGCCGGGCAGGCAGCGCATCGAGGCGTACGGGCACTGGCCCTGCGGCGGCTCATATCCGCGCACGTCGCTCAGCGGGACGATCGGCAGCATCAGCTTCGTCGGCGTCGCCGGCCCGAAGTGCAGCGTGTTGGCGCCGGACAGCGTCTTCTGGATGTAGTTGTAGTCGTTGTCGTCGGCGGGCGGCGCGTGGATCTTGGCCACGAGCTTGTGTCCGGGCAGGAACACGTGACCGACCGGGAAGATGTCGATCAGGTAGTTCTGCACCTTGCCGGGCAGCACGAGCTGACGCTCCTCGTGTGGGCGCCACGGGCGATAGATGCGACCGTCCGCGGTGAGCTGCGACTGCGACAGGTCGATCGCGTCGTGGCTGATGCGCAGCATGCCGCGATTTAGATACAACAGGGTCCCGTCGGGGCCGCGGTCGAGCAGCTGTATGAACAGCTCGGTGTCCGGCGCCGTCGATGAGACGAACAGGTTCGCGGTGATCGGCCCCGCGATCGTCATGGGTTGCTGGAACGCGTCTGTCGAGAGCTCGACCTCGTCCGGTCCGGTCGGGCTCGACAGCTCGCCGCCGCTGTTGACCCCGGCCTGGTAGGCGTACGACTGTCGCCGTGACCCGTTCACCCAGGTCGAGCTGCCAGTCGCGGCCGGGTAGTTGAAGCCGAGCTTCCCGGTTCCGGTCGCGTACAGGTCCGTGAAGCGCGTCTGGCTGAGCGGGAAGCCGCTCGAGCGGACCTCGCCCACGGCCTTGCCGCTGCCCTGGTAGCCGAGGATCACGCGGGAGGTCGTCGTCGGGGTTGTGCGCGGCCCAAACTCCTGCGCGAGGTCGACGTCGCCGGTCTTCATGTCCAGGTCGGCACGCTGCTTGCCGAGCATCCAGTAGTCCATCCAGGCGATGCGGTCCTTGAAGATGTGGTTCTCGGTGTTCGTGCCGTGGACGCCGTTGACCAGCACGAGCCGCCTCGAGATCGAGGGCGCGAGGTGGTCGAACACGTTCGTCGGCCCGCGCGGGCCGGTCTGCTCGTCCTGGTATGCGCTCGTGACGTGAACGGGCACGTTGATTCGCTCGATCATGTTGACGAGCGACCGTGACCGGTACCACTGGCTGTCGGTGTCGTCGAGCCCGTGGATCAGCGGATCCTCGATGACGTTGCGAGAGCGCTCCGCCTGGTTGGCGGCGCAGTGCGCGCTCGTCTCCTCGACCGGGTACAGGCCGCCGATGGTTCCGCCGCCGACGTCGTAGACGACCCGGATCGCGCCGGTCCACAGCAGCGGGAAGCCGTAGTTCGCGACGCCGCCGGGGTAGACGATGTCGCGGTAGACGTCGCCGATCAGGCCGGAGCTGCTGACCGCGCGCAGGTGATCGGGCCGGGTCGACGCGACCATCATGCCCGTGATTCCGCTGTAGGAGTGGCCGAAGATCACCACGGCGCCGTTGGACCACGGCTGCTGCGCGATCCAGTTGTCGACGACCTCCTTGCCATCGAGCGCGGAGCGCCAGCTGAAGAGATCGAACTCGCCCGACGAGCAACCCGTGCCCCGGACGCTGGCGAGCACTGTTACGTAGCGGTCGTCCACATGGGATGCGTGCGCCTCGCGGGTGCCGGTCTGGAGCGGGAACGGCAGACCCGTCTCGTCGGCGAGATGGCCGAGCGGGGTCTTGCCCTCGTCCGAGCCGCTCTCGTACCCCGACATCTCGAAGAAGGTCGGGCACGGCGTCGCCGCAGTGCAGTGCGGCGGCACCTTCACGTTGATGGCGATCTCGGCGCCGTCGGTCATCCGCACGTAGTGGGTTGGAGCCGCCATGGCCGGCACGGCCAGCACGAAGCTCACTGCGGCAACGGCGGCGGCGGCCGCTCCCAGACGGATCGCGACGACTAGACCCTTCACTGACGACCTCCCCCTCACAGATTCCCCCGATGCGTCGGGCAGCGACGCCCGTTGACCACGGCTCGAGTCCGTTAGTACCTCGGGGCGGAGAGCCTCAAACTGGCTAGGCGAAGACGCCCGCCCTAGCGCCGCGGGGTGACGCCGAGGATGGCCGCTTCGACGTCACGCAGCCGGTCGACGTCTCCCCGCATGCCGGCGGCGGCATCGTTGAAGAGGAAGGCCTCCGCCAGGCGCACGATCGCGTAACCAAGGGTCGCCGGCTCCACCGGTGGGTCGTAGTGTCCGGCGCCGGCCTCCTGCTCGATCAGGTCGGTGATCCTGGCCACGTTGTGGGGTTGGACGATGCCCGCGCTCGAGGTGATGATCCGCAGCGCGACGTCGCGCTCGGACTCGACGAACTGCCGCAGTGCGGGGGCGTCCGCGAGGCTGCGGTTGAAGCGGTCGAAGGTGTCGAGCAGCATCCGCCCGCCGCGTCCGCGAGCGCCCGCGCGGGCGGCGTCCAGCAGCGGGTCCGCGGCGTGGTTCAGCACCTCGCCGATCAGCCCCTCGCGCGATCCGAACCAGCGGTAGATGGTCGTTCGCCCGAGCCCGAGCTCCGCCGCGATCGCCTGCACGTCGATCCGCCGGCCGCGCAGGTAGCGGTGCATCGCTGCCGCGAGCACGTCCTCGCGACTGGCGGCCGGCGGGCGGCCGCGGCGTGGAACAGTCGTCGTCGCCATTACGGGTTTGAACATACCCCGCTCTAGGGACTTGGGTCCTGCGGAGTTTGTTACACCGGCTCAGTTCTGTAATCAAGCATCACCGGCTGAGTTCCGGCCGCTAGCGACCGCTGCGCACCGGCCGCCGTTCGGACAGCGCCTCCCGGACGGCGGCCGTCATCGCCGCGCCCGTGACCTCAAGCGGCTCGGTCGTGCGCATCGCGCGGCAAAGCACGAACGCGCCCTCGAGCGCGGAGACGAACTCGATCGCGAGCTCGCGCGCCCTCTCGTCAGGAACCCCGGCCTCGGCGAGGCGCGCGGTGCCGGTGGCGATCCAGCTCTCGAACACGTCCGCCGTAGCCTCCCGCAGCGGCTCGTTGGTGCTCGCGACCTCGAGCGCAACGGTTTCGATCGGGCACGCGTCGGCATAGTCGGTCTGCCGCAGCGTCTCGGCGGCGCCGAGAAAGAAGTCGCTCGTGGCGGTGACGGCGTCGGGCGCGGCATCGAAGATCGCCTCGAACAGCTGGCGGTACATCTCCCCGGAGCTGCGAATCACCTCGCCGCCGAGCTGCTCCTTGCCGCCGGGGAAGAAGTGGTAGAGCGACCCGAACGGCGCGTTTGCCTGGGCCACGATCTGCTTCATGCCGGTGCCCGTGTAGCCATGGCGGCGAAACAGCTCGGCCGTCGTGTTCATGATTCTGTCCCTCGTGCCCTCCACTGTCGCTCCTGTCTCGGCTTGGTTGCTCACACCATGGTACGCTACTAACTAGAGCGATCTATCTAGAGCCTTAGAGAGTAGGAGTCGCCATGTCCGAGGTCGAGCTGTCGGCGGGAACGATCGAGTACGACGACACGGGCGGGGAAGGGCCGGTCGTGCTCCTGCTGCACGGCCTGATGATGGACGGCTCGCTGTGGCGCAACGTCGTCAGCGAGCTGCGCTCGGATTACCGCTGCATCGTGCCGACTCTGCCGCTCGGAGGACACCGCCGGCCGATGCACGAGGATGCGGACCTTTCGATGCGCGGCATAGCCCGCCTCGTCGGCGAGTTCATGGAGCGGCTCGACCTGCGCGACGTCACCTTCGTGATGAGCGATTGGGGCGGTGAGCTGCTGCTGCTGTCCGAGCCGCCGGCCGATCGGATCGCCCGGCTCGTGCTCTGTTCCTGCGAGGCCTTCGACAACGTGCCGCCAGGGCTGCCCGGACGCATGATCGGGATCGCTTCGGCTGTGCCGGGCGGGCTGAACGCGGCGGTGCAGCCGCTTCGCCTGCGCTTCCTGCGCCGCTCCCCGATGACTTTCGGCTGGATGAGCAAGCGGCCGGTGCCGGACGAAATCATGGACCGCTGGCTACGGCCGGCCCTCACGCAGCGCAAGATCCGGCGCGACCTCCTCAAGTACGTCCGCGGGGCAAAGCGCTACAGGCCCGAGCTGCTCGAGGCGACTGAAGGGCTCCGCACCTTTGACCGCCCCGCCCTGGTGGCGTGGGCCGCCGATGACCGAGTGATGCCGCGCGAGCACGGGCCTCGTTTGGCGGAGCTGCTGCCGCAGGGCCGCCTGGTCGAGATCCCCGACAGCTACACCCTCGTATCCGAGGATCAGCCCGCCGAGCTGGCACGGTCGATCCGTGCGTTCGTCAGCGAGACCCAGCCGGTGCGCTCATGACCGATCGGTCGCGGGCTCTCTCGATCCTGAAGGTCCTGCTCATGTTCAGCATCACGTCGACTGCGCTGCACTTCACCCACAACTTCGTGAAGATCGACCAGTACCCCGACGACCTCGTCGACGGCACGGTCACACAGGCCGCGATCCTCCTCACCTGGCCGGTCCTGACCGCCGTCGGAGTGCTCGGCTACCGGCTGTACGCGCGCGGGCGCCACTCGGACGCGTACATCTGCCTGCTCGCCTACTCGTTCCTCGGCATCAGCACACTCGGCCACTTCCTCGACGGCTCCCCCGACATCGCGCCGTTCTGGTTCGCGACGATCTTCACGGACGCGCTCGCGGGCTTCGCGATCGTGGCCTTCGTGGCCTGGTCGTGGCGCGCGTCCGCCGGCAGCGCCGCGCCCGCCCTGTAACGAGTCGACGGTCAATCCGAGGGCCCAGCGCCGTGCTGGATCCTTGATCATTGTTCTCACTAGAGACACCGCCTGCGGCGACGAACGAAACGGCCGGTCCGTTCCGGAACGAGCTGGTGTCCTTACAGATGAACGCGACGGGACAAGCCAATGCGAGGAACTCGTGCCCGACGACGCGCTAGGCGACGCCACGCTCGTACGAGCGCGCGCGGGGGACGACGACGCGTTTCGCGAGCTCACCGATCCCTACCGTCGCGAGCTGCAGCTGCACTGCTACCGGATCCTCGGCTCGGTGCAGGACGCCGAGGACATGGTGCAGGAGACCTTGTTGGCGGCTTGGCGGGGCCTCGAGGCGTTCGAGGGACGAGCCTCGGTACGCAACTGGCTCTACCGGATCGCAACCAACCGCTGTCTGAACGCGCTGCGCGACCGCAGACGCCGCCCGCAGGAGGTGCCTTCGATGGCCGAGCCGCCCGAGCCCACCCGTCGGCCTGACCCGGTCTGGCTCGAGCCCTACCCCGACGTCCTGCTCGAGGACATCCCGGACCGCTCCCCGGGGCCCGCTGCACGCTACGAGGCCAGGGAGTCGATCGAGCTGGCGTTCATCGTCGCCGTCCAAGGGCTGCCGCCGCGCCAGCGCGCGGCACTCGTGCTACGTGACGTGCTCGGTTTCCGCAATGCCGAGGTCGCCGAGATGCTGGACACGAGCGAAGTCTCGGTCAAGGGCGCCCTGCAACGCGCCCGCGCGACGCTCGAAGCGCGGTTGCCGGCCGCTGACCGCGACACTGCTCCGCAGCCGAACTCAGAACGCGAGCGCGAAGTGCTCGGCCGCTTTGCCGACGCCGTCCAGAGTGGCGACATCGACGACGTCGTCGCCTTGCTCACCGACGACGCCCTGCTCACCATGCCGCCGCAGCCGCTCGAGTACCAGGGGCACGAGGCGATCGCCGCCTTCCTTCACCACCGCGCCGAGCTGCGCGGTACCCCGCTGCGCGTCGTGCCCACCAGGGCGAACACGCAGCCGGCGTTCGGCTGCTATCTCCCGGACGCGCACGCGGCGATCGCCCGCCCCTACGGGCTGCTCGTACTGACGCTCGAGGGGGACGCGATCGCGGCGATCACCTGGTTCACCGATACGGGCGTCTTCCCCCACTTCGGGCTCCCGCGGACGCTTCGCTTTTAACCTTGGGGCGTTCCGCTTCGGCCGCGGCCGGTGTCTCAACTAGCAGCAACGACACACAGGACCCCACAAAGGAGGTTGAGATGAACACGCCCCCGATCGTGCCTCTGCGGGAGTGGAAGGCCGCGCGCGAGGAACTGCTTGTGGAGGAAAAGGAGCTGACCCACGCCCGGGATGCACTGGCCGCCAAGCGCCGCCGGATGCCGTGGCTGGCCGTTGACAAGGAGTACGAGTTCGAGGGGCCCGACGGCAAGGCGAGCCTGCTCGACCTGTTCGAGGGACGCCGCCAGCTGATCGTCTACCGCTTCTTCTTCGAGCCCGGCGTCAACGGCTGGCCCGGGGGTGGGTGCCCCGGCTGTTCCTGGGTCACGGATCAGATCACCCACCCCGCCCATCTGAACGCCCGCGACACGACGATCGCGCTCGTCTCCCGCGCCCCCCAGCCGGATATCGAGCGCTGGAAGTCGCGGATGGGTTGGGAGGTGATCCCCTGGTACACGCTGACCGACGACTTCGACGCCGACTTCGACGTCGGCGAGTGGCACGGCACCAACGCCTTCTACCGCGACGACGACGATCGGATCTTCCGCACGTACTTCGTCGATGGCCGCGGCGACGAGGCGCTGGGCGGCCTCTGGGCCTACCTCGACATCACCGCGCTCGGACGCCAGGAGGATTGGGAGGACTCGCCCGAGGGCTACCCGCAGAGCCCGGCCAACGTGTGGATCAGGCGCCACGACGAGTACGACGCGCCGGCCGGCTCGGAGGCTGCTGAATCTATGGCCGAACAGGTCAAGCGTGGCCGCGCCGCGGGGCAAACGCGGAGCTCGGGCTAGTGATCGCCCACGTCGGAGGCGTGCCGGTGGAGGAGGCCCTGCCGCCGTTGATGAGCTGGGTGGGCGTCGGGCTGCTGCTGGCGCGCGGGTGGGTTGTGTCGCGCGTGCGACGAGGAGGCTGACGGCGGCTGCCTCGCTGAGCGACTGTCGATTTCGCGGATCCTCGTTCGACGCGTAGGTAGAGCCTAAGCTCAAACCCGCGACCGAGAAGGAGGCAGCACATGCGAGTAATGGTGCTGGTTAAGGCCACGAAGGAGTCCGAGCAGGGCATCATGCCCAGCGAGGAGCTCCTCACCCAGATGGGCAAGTTCAACGAGGAGCTCGTGAAGGCCGGAGTGATGCTCGCCGGCGAGGGGCTGAAGCCGAGCTCCGAGGGCACGCGCGTCAAGTTCTCCGGCGACAAGCGCACCGTCGTCGACGGCCCGTTCACCGAGACGAAGGAGCTTGTCGCCGGGTTCTGGCTCTGGCAGGTGAAGTCGATGGATGAGGCGATCGAGTGGGTGAAGCGCTGCCCCAACCCGATGGAGGGTGAGTCTGAGATCGAGATCCGCCAGGTGTTCGAGGTGGATGACTTCGGCGACGAGCTCACCCCCGAGCTGCGCGAGCAGGACGCCCGCCTGCGGGCGCAGGTCGAGTCGCAGCAGCAGTGACCGAGACGCGTCAGGCGATCGAGGCGGTCTGGAGGATCGAGTCCCCGAGGCTGATCGCCGGCCTGGCGCGAATCGTGCGAGACGTGGGCCTGGCCGAGGACCTCGCGCAGGACGCCCTCGTAGCCGCGCTCGAGCAGTGGCCTGAGTCGGGCGTTCCGAACAATCCGGGCGCCTGGCTCATGGCCACCGCCAAGCACCGCGCCATCGATTCCCTGCGCCGAAGCGCAACGCTTGAGCGAAAGCACGAAGAGCTTGCGCGAGAGCTCGAGCACCACGAAGCGACGGAACCCGACGTCGAGGAAATCGAGGACGACCTGCTGCGGCTCGTCTTCACGACCTGCCATCCGGTCCTGGCCACCGAAGCTCGCGTCGCACTCACACTGCGGTTGCTGGGCGGGTTGACGACGGAGGAGATCGCGCGCGCGTTTCTCGTGTCCAAACAGACGGTCGCTCAGCGCATCGTGCGTGCGAAGCGCACGCTGACCGAGGCGCGAGTGCCGTTCGAGGTTCCCGGCGCAGACGAGCTCGCCACGCGCCTTTCGTCGGTGCTCGAGGTCATCTACCTCGTCTTCAACGAGGGCTATTCGGCGACCGCCGGCGACGAGTGGCTGCGGCCCGCCCTGTGCGAGGACGCGCTCCGCCTCGGTCGCGTGCTCGCCGAGCTGATGCCGAAGGAACCCGAGGTGCACGGCCTGGTCGCGCTGATGGAGATCCAGGCCTCTCGCTCACGCGCCCGCGTCGGACCGCGCGGCGAACCCGTGCTTCTGCTGGACCAGGACCGGGCGCGCTGGGACCACCTCCTCATCGCCCGCGGCCTGGCTGCGCTCGAGCGCGCGGAGAAGCTCGGTAGCGCGTACGGCCCGTACACGCTGCAAGCAGCGATCGCCGCGTGTCACGCGCGGGCTCGCACCAACGAGGAGACCGACTGGGAGCGCATCGTGGCGCTCTACGACGCGCTCGCTCAGCTCACGCCGTCACCTGTCGTCGAGCTCAACCGCGCTGTCGCGTTCGGAATGGCATTCGGTCCGGCTGCCGGGCTCGAACTCGTCGACGAGTTGACGGGCGAGCGCTCCCTGGAGGGCTACCACCTCTTGCCGAGCGTGCGCGGCGACCTGCTCGCCAAGCTCGACCGCCCCGCCGAGGCGCGGGTGGAGTTCGAGCGCGCGGCCTCGTTGACGCGCAACGTGCGCGAGCGCAAGCTGCTGCTCGAACGTGCCGCCGCCTGCGCGCGCTGAGATGGGACAGAATGGTCCCTGATGAAGTACTACGCCGTCGCGGAGATCGAGGTCACAGACCCGAACTGGGTCCGGGAGTACATCGAGAAGGTGACTCCGATGGTGGAGAGATACGGCGGCCGCTATCTGGCCCGCACGACCAACGTCGATCGGATCGAGGGCGACCGGCCGCCGCCCGAGACCTCGCTGATCATCGAATGGCCTTCGCGAGAAGCGGTGTATGCCTTCTACGAGAGCGCGGAGTACGCGCCTTTCCGCGAGAAGCGCGTCAACGGCGCGAGGAACGAGTTCCTGCTCGTCACCGGTGAGGACTTAGCGGGCGTCGCGCGCATCGACTGAGGCCCTTGGCCGGTGACCCCCTTCGTGACCGCCGGCGCCGGATTCCTGCTCGCGGTGCTGTGGTTCGATCTGATGTTCGACGTCCAGGTGATCCGGGAGCGCGCGCACGGCGACGGGCCGGAGGACGCGCTCGCGTCGATCGCGGCCTACTACCGCCGGGTCACGACGGGTGCCATCCCCATGAACCGGTTGATCAGCATCGTGATGCTCGGCACGCTCGCGGCAATCGTCGTTCAGGTCGCGAATGGCGACGACCCACGCTGGGTGGGTTGGGCTTCGCTTGCGCTCGCAGGCGCGGCCATCGCTCTTGCCGCTGCTCACACGTTCCCGAGCGCGGTGCGCCTCGGTACGCGCGCCGACTCGCTCGCCGACCAGTATCTGCTGGCCCGCTCGATCCTGAGGGACCACATCGCGTGCTTCACGGCGATCTCGTCGTTGCTGGTGATCCAGCTCCTGTGATCAGGCGAGGCTCGTAGGGAACGGACTTCGAACTCACCTACCGGAAGGTGGGTTGAGGTCCGAAGGGCGGGTCAGACGGAAGCCGGCTGGCGCTCGGCGGCTTCGATCGTGTTCACGACCTCGGCCAGGACAGTCTCGGCGCGATCGTTGTCGATCTGGCAGGTGCCGGCTGCCTCGTGGCCACCACCACCATAGGAGAGCATCAGCCGGCCGATGTCGAACGTCGACGAGCGGTCGATGATCGAGCGGCCGACGGCGAACACGGTGTTCTGCTGGCGCACCCCCCAGATCACGTGCACGGAAACCGTGCACTGGGGGTGGAGGGCGTAGACCATGAAGCGGTTGGTCGGGTGGATGACCTGCTCGTCGCGGAGGTCGAGCACCACCACGCGTCCGTGCACCGTGGAGCAGCGCAGGATCTGCTTCTTTGCCGACTCCGCGTGCTCGCGATAGAGCGCGACACGCTCGGCGACATCAGGATGCTCGAGGATCTCATCGACGCTGCGCTCCAGGCAGAGGTCGATTAGCTGCATCATCAGCTCGTAGTTCGAGATACGGAAGTCCCGGAAGCGGCCGAGCCCGGTGCGCGGATCCATCAGGAAGCTGACCAGGATCCAGCCCTCGGGATCGAGGATCTCGCTTTCGTTGAACTTAGCGGCGTCGGCCTTGTCGACCGCCTCCATGATCTCCTTGCTCACGCGGGGGAAGCGCTGCGCTCCGCCGAAGTACTCATAGACGACGCGCGCAGCCGAGTCCGCGCCGGAGATTGCGACGCGGTTGCCGGCATCCTCGGTGACGCGGAGGTTCTCCGAGCTGTGGTGGTCGAACGACAGCGCGACCTCGGGCCGGTACGGCAGGTTCGTGGTGATGTCGTTGGCGGTCAGCTCGACCTTGCCGTCCTGCACGTCCTTGGGGTGGACGAACAGGATGTCCTCGAGGACTCCGAGCTCTTTCAGGAGCGCCGCGCAGACGAGACCATCGAAGTCGCTGCGGGTGACCAGGCGGCGCGCGCCCTCGGGCGGCATTGCCGGGTTGTAGGTCATGGGTTCAGGATCGGACGATGGGGTGTGGGACTTGAGCCCTCTGGCGGGCCGGCCTCGTGAGGCCGCCGTCACGGACGCGCTCAGCGGCGACCTCCTGCCCGACTCTCCGAGGTTCGTCGCTTGGTCGTTCGCGTCTCCCCACACCGCCCGACGTTACAACCGCGCTGGAGAAAGCAGTCCAGAGACAGAAAACTGTGGTCTATGTATCGACCGCGCCTTGCTCCGAGCCTTCGCGGACGACCCCGGCAGCCGCTGCGTCGAACCCCTCAGGCCAGACTGTGTCGGGAGTGTCGATAGCTCCGTTTAGTCGCGCTACATCGAATTCCGCTTTGGACAAATCGGCGCCGCCCAGGTTCGCTCCGTCGAGACGTGTTTCGAAAAGCCAAGTAAAGGCCATGTTCGCCCGGACCAGGTTCGCTTTCTCCAAGTTGGCTCTTGCGAAATCTGCGCTCTCCATCCTTGCCTTGAAAAAGATCGCCTCGTGAAGATGGGCGGACTGAAAGCCGGCGCTCCTCAGTTCGGCTTCCGCAAAATTTGCGTCCTGAAGATCCGCATTCTCGAACTGGGCATGATTGACCGTGGCGCGATAAAGCTGGGCGCCGCGCAGCTGAGCTTGCTCCAAGCGGGCGCGTGAGAGGTCTGCCTCGTTCAGAAAGCTGCCATTCAAATGCGCCCCTATGAGGTTTGCCTCCGTCAGGTTTGCTTTGGCCAGGTTTGCACCGCTGAAATCCAATCCGTTTAGCTGCGCTCTAACGATGTGCACTCCTGCAAGATTCAACGGAGGCCCGGTGTCGTGCTTGAGCGTGCGCCGCCCCAACACTGTGATGGCCGCCTGTACATCAGCGGATGCAGGCTTGACCAAATCCGGCGGTGGGCTGGTGGACTCCGGAGACGCCATCCATGATCTGCGCTCGCGGACGTAGGCACTGAGCACCTCCATGATGGGAGCATGGTCCATCTCAGATTCACGCGCGATCCGTTCAAGGGCGTATATGCCTCCGAGCCGCACATCCATCGCATCGCTTCCGAGTTGATCCACCGCACGGCCAAAGCGCTCGGTGATTTGTCCCTGTTTGGTCAGTGCATACGAGCGGCCCGTGTATATCGCTCCAACCGTGGCGAGGCCTCCCGCTAACAGCGCCAAAAGTGCTGTTCGTATGCGCCCCTCCTCTTCCGCTGCGTCCTTCGGATTGAGGCCATCGGTCGAACCAAGCCACTGCGGGGCCAGCTTCAGGATCAAGACGGCGCCACCAGATAACACAACGATCCCTGCGACTGCAAATCCCCAGCGACTTGCCTCGCGGGGCCATCTCATCTGACCGATCGTGTTCACGACGTGACTATCACCGAGTAGAAGCCCAATGTGAAGGGTGGTCTTACCCTCCGAACTCTCGCTTTCCGGCGACCGGCAGCATCTCTGTCTCCGGTGGCGTTTTTGACGGACCGGTTGGATCGGCGTGGCCAATAATTCGGCCATTACTGAGATCACATGGCCTGGAGAAGGAGGAGCGCCCGAAGGTGGAAGCTGCTCCCAAGCGCATCCTCTCACTCTCCGAGATGAGCAGCCGGGTTGATGCCGCGCCTCCCCGACCGCAGCGTCCAACGCAATCGAGCGCCGCCCCATCCATACAGGGTGGCTCGCCGCTTGATGGAGCTAGCCGGACTCGAACCGGCGACCTCCTGGGTCTCGCTGTCAAGGTCGCTTCGCTCTCTTGACAGCTCGACGTCGCGGGCTGCTTGGATAGCAGCCCGCGGATCCAGGCTGCGCCTGGCTCGCACCCAGAAGCTCCCGAACCGGGTTCGACGACCACCATCACGAAATCGACCCCCATTCAGGGGGCCGCTTCCGTGATGGAGCTAGCCGGGCTCGAACCGGCGACCTCCTGGGTGCGATCCAGGCGCTCTCCCAAACTGAGCTATAGCCCCGTGCAGGCGATTATAGGTGTGGGTCTGCCCGGTGACTCGACGCCGCTGCGCCGCTTTTGCAACCCTACGTGGCGTCATGGGAGCGCTTGACGAAGCGATTCGCCAGCACCTCGAGCTGAAGCGCAAACTTGGTGCCTCCGAGGAGGAGCTGAAGGCCAAGGAGGACGAGGCGTTCGGTCACGGAAAGGCTTTGCCGCCGCCGGCGGATGAGGCCGTGGGAATCGAGGATGCGGCCCGGCCCCCGGAACTTCAGTCCGAGTCGGAGCCCGAATCCAGGGTGCTCATAGACGACCTCGCCACGGAGACGGCGGAGCACGACGTGGACTCGCAACCTCCCGTTCGCGAGGACGTGATCGAGGCCGAAGCCGAGGCCGAAATCGAGCTCATCGAAGCCGAGGCCGAGGCGGTGGGAGCCCCCGCCCCTCCACTGGACTTCGAGCCGGACGAGGTGCTTCCAGAGGAGTCGCTCGAGCGCGAGCCCGAGGGCAATACTCCCGCCTCGCCCGATGACGTGCTCGAGGAGACACCGGAGTTCTTCGACCAGCCGGCCGACCAGGACCGGCTCTGGTTCGAGCAGAAACCGCCGAAGGATTTCGACTTCGACGATTAAGAGGCTGTCTCAAAACCCCCGCACGCATCTAGCGGCGGCGGATCTGCGCGGTTACTGCGTCCTTGTCCCGCTTGATCCGGCGCACGCCAGCTGCACACGCGGAGTTATGGGACAACCTCTGAGTCCGGGCGCCGGCCTGGACGCCTGTTCTAGCTGCTTGCGCTGAACGCCCCGCATCCCCTGGACGTGCGTCCAGATCCAGGCCGCCGGGCTACATCCACCCTCATCCGGGGCCGACACATGCTGTGCGGAAAGGGAGTTCCGTTCCTCGTAGGTAAGGACGCCGCCACGAGGATCTTCTCCGGAGGGCTCGCCCTCTAGAGGAGCGGCACGGACGCTGCACGAGGCCGGCACATTTGCCGGCCTCGTGCCTTTCTTGGGCACGGTTCAGGCGTCCGCGCGGTGGCTTCCCTACCATTCCCGCACGATGCGGATCGACCAGATACTCGCGAACGGCGGGCCGTGCTTCTCCTTTGAGTTCTTCCCACCGAAGACCGACGACGGCCAGCGCAACCTCGAGCAGGCGCTCGAGGAGCTGAAGAAGGATGAGCCCGAATACGTCTCCGTCACCTACGGCGCAGGCGGCTCCACGCGCGACCGGACCGTCGAGGTCACGAAGTGGATCAAGGAGGACCTGGGCCTGGAGGCGATGGCGCACCTTTCGTGTGTCGGCGAGCCGGTGGACCGGCTGCGGGAGATCCTCGACGAGGTCACTGCTGCGGGCATCGACAACGTGCTGGCACTGCGCGGCGACCCGCCGCGGGGCCAGGCGGAATGGAAGCCCCATCCCGACGGGCTGCACTACTCGGTCGACTTGATCGAGTTGATCCAGGCCGACTACGACTATTGCATCGGCGCTGCCTGCTTCCCGGAGGTGCACCCGGAGGCGCCCAACCTCGACCACGACCTGCAATACCTGAAGCGCAAGGTCGACGCCGGCGCGAGCTTCCTGATCACGCAGCTGTTCTTCGACAACCAGCTCTACTTCGACTTCGTCGACGAGGTGCGTGCGCGTGGCATCGACGTGCCGATCATCCCGGGCATCATGCCGATCACGAACTTCGAGCAGATCAAGCTCATCACGGGCATGTGCGGGGCGAGCATTCCGGACGCGCTGTATGCGCAGCTCGAGGATCGCCACGATGCCGACAATCCCGAGGCGGTCGAAGACGTGGGTGTCGCATACGCGACGCTGCAGTGCGCTGACCTGCTCGCGCGCGGCGTGCCGGGTATCCACTTCTACACGCTGAACAAGTCTCCGGCGACGCGCGCGATCCTGGCGGCGATCAAGGCCGCACGGCCGTGGGAGCACGAGCCCGCCAGCGCTCCGGCTCCTGCGAATCAGTCTCCGGCCTGATCCGCTCCGCTCGCCCCTCGCGCTCGAGGTGGGTGAGGTAGCAGAGCGCCATCGTCAGCAGCCAGCTCGTCATCATCCCGTCGGACTCGCCGAACACCGCGGCCACGACCTCGTAGGCGGTGAGCGGGCAGCCGGCGATGGCGTCCTCAGCCTCCTTCAGCCGCGCGTGCATCTCGGCCCGGTTCGAGTCGATGTGCCCCTGCACGTCGCCGAACGGACGGCCGTGCCCCGCTAGGCACAGGCGCGCGTCGAGCTGCTCGACGACGTCGAGGCTGGAGAGGAACTCCGCGGCCGGATCGGGCGTCCAGCCATAGTCGAAGTAGAGGGAGACCCGGCCGAGTAGGTGGTCCCCGCTCACCAGCACCCGCCAGCGAGACTGATGGAGGACCACGTGCGAAGGAGCATGGCCGGGTGTCTCGTGCACGGTCCAGGTCCCGGCGTCGGTCTCGACTTCGACGCCGTCGACCAGCTCGCGGTCGGGGAGCACGACGCCGGCGATCGTCGAGGGCTGCTTCTTGCGCTCCTCCGCCCAGCGCCGCAGCGGCTCCAGCGGCACGCCGCTTTGGCGCGCGACCTCTATGCGCCGCTCGAGCGAGCGTTCGGGATCGTCGACCCCGCGCGTCATGTGTGCGTGGGCGGGATGCATCCAGAGCTCGCAGCCGGCGGCCTCGACGATCGGCTGCGCGAGGCCGTAGTGATCGGAGTGCGCGTGCGTGCAGACCAGCAGGCGCACGTCGCCGAGACCGAATCCGGCCTGGTCGAGCGCGCGCTCCAGCTCGCCGAGCGCGCCCGGCTCGTCGATGCCCGTGTCGACCAGCACGATGCCGCCGTCCGCAGCGAGCGCAAACGCGTTCACGTGCGGCACCCCGGGCCACGGGAGCGGGAGGCGCAACCGCCAGACGCCCGGCAGCACACGATCGGCGCGGCCGTTTTCGCGCCGTCGCCGGCCCGCGTTCATACTGACTGCCTGTGTCGCACGAACCCTCCCTTCCGCAGGGGGTCGAAAGAATACGGGCCGCAAACGTGGGCCCCCTCACGCTGACGGGAACGAACACCTACCTGGTCGGCGAGCCCGCCTACGTGATCGATCCGGGACCCGCGGAGGAAGCGCATCTCGAGCGCGTGCTCGAAGCCGCCGAGCGGCGTGGCGGCATCGCCGGCATCGCGCTTACCCATCGTCATCTCGACCACGCTGAGGGCGTGCCGTTCCTGCGCGAGCGCTCGAGCGCACCGGTGGCGGCCGGGCCGATGCCGCCGTCCGAGCCCGGAACGTTCGAGGAGCCGGGCGCGCGCGATCTCTCCGCCGACGTCGAGCTTCGCGACGCGCAGCGCTTCGGCCCGCTCGAGGCGATCGAGACGCCCGGCCATTCCCCCGACCACGTTTGCCTGCTGGCCGGCGACGTCCTTTTCTGCGGCGACACGGTGCTCGGCGAGGGCAGTGTTTTCATTCCGCCCGGTCGCGACGCCTTGCGCGCCTACCTCGACTCGCTTCGCAAGTTGACCGCGCTCACCGTGAGCGCGCTCTGCCCCGGCCACGGCCCGGTCGTCGTGGATGTGCCCGCCAAATTGCGCGAGTACCGCGACCACCGGCTCGACCGGGAACGCCGGCTGGTGGCGGCGCTCGACCGTGGACTGCGCGGTCGGGACGAGATCCTCGACGAGGTCTGGGACGACGCGCCGGACGCGCTGCGTCTGGCCGCGGCGCTCACGCTCGAGGCGCACCTCGAGAAGCTCGAGCACGAGGGACGGCTGCCGGAGGGAGTGGAGCGCCTGGGCCTCTAGGCCGTGGGAGCCCCGGGCGTCCCTGGCACGGACGGCACGACCAGCGGCGCCTCTTCCTCGACGAAGTCCTCGATCTCGTCCTCGATCCCAAAGGCGGAGCCCGGGCAATCGATCCGGAAGCGCTTCGGCGGGATGTCGTCGCGCGGCTCGAGTGGCAAACCGAAAAGCTCCTCGCGCCCGAACAGCTCGTAGTTGCCGGAGTTCAGCAGGATCGCGCGAGCGGGCATCGGGCAGGTGGCGTCGTGGTGCGCGAGCCCCGCCCGGATGTTGGCGATCATCTCGGTCTCGAGGCTCATGCCGCCAGCGCGTCGATACGCGCGGCCATCACGAAGTCATTCTTCGTCAGCCCGGAGGCCGCATGCGTGGTCAGGAGGAAGGCCGCCCGGCCCCAACCGAGCTCGATGTCGGGATGGTGACCCTCGGCTTCCGCCACCAGCGCCGCCCGGGCCACGAACCCGAAGGCGTCACGGAAGTTCGGAAACGAGAACTCGCGCCGCAGGGTCTGGTTGCCGTCGCGTTCCCAATCCGGCACCTCGGCGGCAAGCGACGCCGCCTCCTCTTCGGGAAGCGGCGGCGTGCCCTTCTCGCAGGGCTCGCAGTGCTGTTTTGCGAGTTCGCTGTTCAACGGGAGCGACGGGACTCGAACCCGCGGCCTCTGCCGTGACAGGGCAGCGCTCTAACCAAGCTGAGCTACGCCCCCGAGGCTCCTGATTTTAGTCACCACCGTCAAAACAGCCCGAGAGGCTCTGGATGTGACCGTGATCACACGTATGTCATCACGGTATGTAACCTCTAAGAGGCATGGCAAGCAGGCGCTTCAAGCGTCGTGTTCGCCTTGCTCAGAGGTTGCCTATCGAGGGATGTGCGCGTGGCTGAAGTCACGCAATGTCTGTCCCGACTGAGGCGTCAGGAACCCTCCCACCCCGGCAGCCTGAACGTGCTGTCTGGTTCGATGAGGCGCTTCGTGGTCTCCAGCGCCAAGCGAATAAGGCCGCCGACCTCTTGGAGCGCCTTAATCGACGCAACCGACCCCTCAGCCTCAAACGCTACATCGATGGGGAGCTTGGCCTCCACATCCATGTGAGCCTTGTCGCGGTCAGTGAGATAGATACGCACGACTTCTGTTTGTTTGTCCAAGCGCATCCCCGGCCGGAACGTGTACTCGATTCGGGCTTCCCCATCGGCGTCGTTGGCGATCCCTTCGCCAGCCACGGCAACGCGAAACGTAGCTCGGCCCGGGGTGCGTGGCAAGAACGCTGCCGTGTGTATCACCCGATGCTTGTCCACGTTGGAGAGCTTGGTGAGGATGGTGATGCCATCGTTCTCCGGCCCGTTCGGTCGGTTGTAAGGCTGCAAGGCCTCGATAAATGCGACCTCTTGGTCTCGCCAGTCGAGTCCTGTGAGGCAACCGGTTTGGTCGAAATCCGGGAAGTAGGCTTGTCGCAAGAAATCAATCGGGCTACTAGCTGTGGGGAATCGTGTCCACCTACCGGGCTTCTTGCTGCCCTTGGCGGCGACGATGATGTGGACCATGTGGTCGAGACAAGACCTCAGATGGTGGGCAATCTCACCGACCTCGATTCCCCACATGATCGGCGGCTGCCTTGTGAGTTCGAAGTAGAAGCGCTCGCAGCGTCGTTTCGCGTCGTACTCACTGAGGAGTTTGTAGGGCTCCATTACGAGAAACGCGCTGGCCTTACCTTGAAGACTTGCGAGCTGTTCCTCCGCCCGATCAAGCTTGAGCGTGAGGTCTTCTAGCGAGTCAGCCACGCGGTAACCTCACCAACATGGCCGGCAAGCGGAAAGAACCTACGCAGAAGACGCGGCCCAAGGAGGGCAAGCCCATCGACATCCCGATTCCGAAGCGGAAAGACTTCGACAAGCTTCTAGATCGGGCTATCCACGGCTCAACTACGTCCCGCCGCAGCCCGCGTAAGAAGTAGCTCAAACATCGGCTTGTCGCGCTTGCGGCGGTTGTAGCGCCATGCGAACTCGTCCAAGTAGGACTGCAAGTAACGCGGCGAGACTGCCTTGTACGCGCCGCGCATCCCCGTCTTGAGGTTCCCGAAGAATCCCTCAATCGTGTTCGTGAACACATCACCATCGGCGTACAGACCAGCCGAGTGATTGATGACCTTGTGGTCCGTGTACTCGCGGCGAAGCGGCTTGTAGGCCACCCAATCGTCGGTGATGATGATCGACATTGGGTTGACGTTCGCCCGCACCGTTCTACTAAGAGCGGGACCGCGCCTAGAGGGGATCACACGCGCACGAACTCGCCCGCCACGCTCGACCATCCCGAGTACGGTTGGCTTCGCCTCACGATGCCTCGCAACCTCGGCATATGACTTCAGCTTGTTGCGTGGCTTTCCGCCAATCGAAGTTTCGTCAATCTCCACATCGCCCGATAGCGGCTCATCGTCGGCGTCGTTCATCAGGTCGGTGCGAATCTTCTTGAACATCCGGTGGGCGGTCTTGTAGGTCACGCCCAGTTCGCGCCCGAGCTGGCGAGCCGAGATGCCACAGCGAGTGCTAGCGATGATGTACATCGCGTAGAACCACAGATGAAGGGAAGTCGTGGACTTCTCAAAGATCGTGCCCTTCATCGGGTGGATGTGAAGCCCGCAGGTATCGCAGGTGTAGGACGCTCGCGTTGAAGTCCGGTGGAACTTCCGCTCCCGCTTGCACTTAGGACAATGCGTGTGGTGTCCGTCAGGGGCGAAGCGTTCCCGCCACAGACGATCCAGGCAAGCAGCGTCGTCGGGGTAGTCCCGCATGAACTCGACCAGCGAGTAGTCGGACTCTGACGAAGGGCGGCGGAAGGGTTCGTTTCTTCTGTTAGCGGCCATGCCAACATTATACATACTCTGATGACATACGTGTGACCGTGATCACATAGGCCGCGATAGGGTTCGGATAGACCATCGCCGAGGGCAACTAGAGGGAGAGAGAGGGAGATGAATGGCTGACGTAACCGTCAAGAAGATCGAGGACTTCGATGTGGCGTTCGGCGGTGGTATGAAGCTGGTGCGGCATGGGCTGGGCGTGGAGTCCTTTGGCATCCAGGTCATCGACATGCCGCCGAACGCAGACCAGTACCCGGAGCACGATCACTCCGCCGACGGGCAGGAGGAGGTCTATACGGTCGTCGACGGCTCGGCGACGATCCGCGTCGGAAGCGAGGAGTACGAGCTCAAGCCGGGCACCTTTGTGCGCGTCGGGCCCGCCGAGAAGCGCAAGATCATCACCGGTCCCGAGAGGGCGCGCCTGATCGCCATCGGTGCGACCCCCGGAAAGGCTTACGAGATCTCGCCGTTCACCGTGCCGCAGGCGGCGTAACCGCCGCTTCGCCTCCGATGGACCTTGGCATCGGCGGCAAAGTCGCGCTCGTGATGGGCGCGAGCAAGGGAATAGGACGCGGCGCCGCCGAGGCGTTCGCGCGCGAGGGGGCGCGGGTGGCGGTTGTGAGCCGATCGCGCGACGACGTCGGCCGAGCGGCTGCCGAGCTCGCGGCTGCGTACCAGGCGGACGTGCACGGATTCGCCGCCGACGCCGGCGACGTCGATGAGATGCCCGCTCTCGCCGATGCGGTGAAGGAGCAGCTCGGCACCATCGAGATCCTCGTCACCAACACCGGCGGCCCACCGATAGGCGATCCGTTGTCGTTCACACGCGAGCAGTGGGAGGATGCCTACCGCAACCTGGTGCTCGGGCCACTGGAGTTGATCGAGGCCGTGGTTCCGGGGATGCGCGAGCGCGGTTGGGGCCGGATTGTGAACGTCACCTCGATCGCGACGCACGAGCCGATCCCCGGCTTCATGCTCTCGAACAGCCACCGGCTGGCTGCGGTGGGAGCCTTTAAGACGCTGTCCCGCACGCTTGCCGGCGACGGCATCCTGCTCAACAGTGTCGCTCCCGGTCGGATCGCTACCGACCGGATCGCCAAGGTGACGGGCAAGACCGTCGACGAGCTTCGCGCCGAACCCGCACCTGACATTCCGGTGGGGCGGCTCGGCACCGCCGAGGAGGTGGGAGATGTGATCGCCTTCCTGTGCTCAGAGCGCGCCTCGTTCCTGAACGGCGTCAACCTGCTGGTGGACGGGGGCGCAGCGGGCAGAATCTGAGGCTCTAACCTCGCAAGGGTGATCTGGTTCCTCCGACACGGAGACGCCGAGCAGGGAGCGCCGGGCCAGCCGGACTCCGAGCGTCGGCTGACGAAAAAGGGCGAGAAGCAGTCACGTACGGCCGGACACGCGCTCGCCGCACTTGGAGTGAAGCTCGACGCGTGCCTGTCGAGCCCGAAGGTGCGCGCCGCTCAGACGGCAGAGATCGCTTGCGAGGAACTCGGACTCGAGGTAACGCTCGAGCCAGCCTTGGCGGGCGGTGACTTCGACGCCCGCGCGCTTGCGGCGGGCCTCGGCGACGTCCTGCTCGTGGGTCACGAGCCCGACTTCTCGCACGCCGTCCACGAGCTCACCGGCGCACGCGTGCAGATGAAGAAGGGCGGGTTGGCGGCTGTGGACGAGCGCGAGCTGCACTCGCTGCTTCGCCCCAAGCAGCTCAGGGCGATCGCCGGATAGGGACTGCGATGCCCGAGCTGCCCGAGGTCGAGATCACGGCCAGACGGCTGACCGCCGCACTTGGTGGCGCCCAGATCGAGTCCGCACGCGCTCCGGGCATGGTCACGATGAAGACCTACGACCCGCCGCTCGACGCGCTCGCGGGTGAGACGATCGACGATGTCCACCGGGCGGGCAAGATGCTGGTGGTGGAGGCGGGTGAGGTGGCTTTGCTCGTGCACCTGATGTCGGCGGGCCGCCTTCAGCACTACGACAAGCCGGCCTCGGCGCGTGACCGCAGCGTGCGGCTTGTTGTCCGCACGACCGACGGGCGCGAGCTGCGGCTGCGGGAGTTCGGCACGCAGCAGCGCGCGTGGGCGAAGCTGCTTCCGTCGTCCGAGATCGAACGGGAGGAGCTGGTCACAACCCTCGGCCCCGACGCGTTTCCGGCGCCATCGCTCGAGGACTTCGAGCCGCTCGTGCGCCAGCCGCGCCACCTGCATCCGCTGCTCCGCGATCAGCGCACCATCGCGGGCATCGGCCGCTCGTGGGTCGACGAGATCCTCTGGGACGCGTCGCTGTCGCCGTTCAAGCAGGGAACGGAGCTCGACGACGACGAGGTCGAGCGCCTGCGTGAGAGTTGCGACTCGGTGCTGGGCGCAGCGCTCGAGCACTACGAGCAGGTGATTGGCGACACCGTGCCGGACAAGCTGCCGATGCCGCTGAAGGTACACCGGCGCCAGGGCGAGCCGTGCCCGCGCTGCGGCACAAAGCTCGAAGCCGTTCACTTCAAGGACTACGTCATGTGCTACTGCCCGGCCGAGCAGACGGCCGGGCGGGTGCTGAAGGACCGCAGGCTTTCGAAGCTACTCAAATGATCCGCACGATCATCGGTTGCGTGATTTAGTCGCAACCCGAAATCCCCCCAACGCCTACGCCAGCACCACCCGCATGGCGCGCGCCAGCTCGCCACCGATCACGTGCACGCGCTTGCCGAAGCGCATCGACAGCGGTCCCTCGAAGGGCTGCTTGTCGACTACCTCGAACCGGTCACCAGGGGTGATTCCCTCGTTCGCGAGGTAGCGGAGCATCTCGGGATCGGAGTCGGACACGCGCACGAACCGCCCCTTCGCGCCGACCTCGAGGCGGGCGATGCTCTCGGTCTCGTCCTCCTCGATCGTGAGCTCGCGGCTCGGGATCGGGTCGCCGTGCGGGTCGCGGGTGGGATCGCCGAGCTTCTTCGCGATCAGCTCCTCAAGCTCCTCGGACAGCACGTGCTCGAGGACCTCCGCCTCGTCGTGCACGCGGTCCCAGGGCACGCCGAGCGATTCGGTCAGGTACAGCTCCAGCAGCCGGTGATGGCGCAGCACCTCCAGCGCGACGCGGCGCCCGCGCTCGGTCAGCTTGACGCCCTTGTACGGAACGTGGCTGACGAGGCCGAGGCGCGCGAGTTTCTTCGCCATGCTGGAAGCCGACGCCGCCGTGACGCCCAGCCTTTCCGCGAGTGCGTTCGTCGTGACCGGGCCGTTGCCGCGCTGCTCGAGCGCATAGATCGCCTTCGCGTAATTCTCGATCGCCTCGTTCGGGCGTTCACCCTTCCTCCGGGGGAGCTCGGTGCGGCTCGCCGCCATCAGAAGTTCACCAGCAGGCTCGTCACGTAGAGGATCGCGAACCCCGCCAGGAGGCCGGCGATCGTCAGCGGCTGCAGAGCGGTCCCGGAGCGGTCTCGAATGGCCGGCGTGAGCTGCTGGATCACCTGCACGATCGCCCCGACGCCTGCGCCGAGCAGGAACGCCGCCAGGCTCGAGTTGAACGCCGCAGCGCCGATCCACGCGCCGATGATCGCCGGTGCTCCCGCCACCAGGCCGAGCGTGGCCAGCCGGGCCAGCGACGGCTTGCCCGACGCGAGCGGAGCGACGATCGCCAGTCCCTCCGTCGTGTTGTGGATCGCGAAGCCGATCACGAGGAACGCGCCGAGCGCCAGAGCGCCGACGGCATATGAAGACCCGATCGCGAGTCCTTCGCCGAGGTTGTGCAGGCCGATCGCAACAGCGACCATCAGCGCGACGCTCCAACCTGCCGTGGCGCCGCCGCCAGATCCGCGGCGCGTTGGCCATTGCGCCACGGCTGTCAGCGCGAGCCACGCGACGGCCGCCCCGAGGAAGACGAGCGAGGCGCCTCCGAAAGCCTGTGAGCCCTGCCCTGCGACGTCGATCCCCTCGATCGTCGCATCGATCGCCAGGAACGCCAGCAATCCGATCGTCAGCGCGAGCAGGAAGCGCATCCAGGCGGCGCTGATGCGACGGACGAACGGCAGCCACAGCATCCCGAGCGTGACCGGGATGATTCCCACGTACAGGCCGAGCAAGGCCATCAGGCCGTAGAAGTCCGATCCCTTGTCCGGCGTCTCCACCGCTACGGGGATGTCGTGCACGACGGTGCCGCCCGTGGAGGTGACGAGCTGGACCTCGTAAGCCTCTGCCTCGATCCACGGATAGCTGATGTCCACCTTCGTCGCGTCGAGGCGCCCGAGCTCGCTCTCGCTCGAAGAGAAGTTGACGTAGGAGTCGTTCACGATCGCCTGCGCGATCGTCACGGCGTCGGGGCCGTCGTTTCGCACCGTGAGCTCGATGTGCCCGGGGCGCAGGACCGTGCGGTCGATCGCCAGCTCCTCCACCGGGGGACCGGTGCGCTCGCCCAGGCCGGGACCGCCGAGCGCCGCGAACACGGCGATGGCGATCGCGATCAGCATCAGCGGCACGAGGCCAAGCGCCCACGCCGGAGCACGGCGCAGCGTGGCGGTGGGCTCGACGGCGCTGCGAGCCTCCATCAGCCCTTCACCTCGAAGAAGCCCATCCAGCCGAGTTGCGCGAACTCCGACTGGTGGGCGTGGAACATGAAGCGCCCTTCGTAGGGGAAACGCAGCTCGAGGATGCCGCGCTGACCCTGGCACTGCATGATCGTGTCGGTGTACTCGACCGGCTCGAGCGATGTCCCGGTCGGGTAGTAGTGGAAGAAGTTGGCGTGGACGTGGAGCGAGTTGACGAGATCGAACTCGAGCATGTTCACGAGGTTGATCCGCACCAGCTCGTCGCGCTTCACATGGATCGGCTCGTTCATGTACGCGAACGGGATCGTGTTGGCCGCGTAGAACTCGTTGCTGCGGTCGAAGTTGGTGTCGAAGCCGTTCATCACCATCACCATCTCGTCGGCCTCGGGTCTGCCGTCACGCGGATCGATCAGAAAAGCCCCGTACATCCCCTTGTGTATGTGCTCGGCGAGTGGGATCACGTGGCAGTGATAGAGATGGAGCCCGAACGGCTCGGCTTCGAACTCGTACGTGACGGACTTGCCGGACTCGATCACTCCCGGCCCGACCCCGGGCACGCCGTCCATCTCGGCAGGGTGGATGCCGTGGAAATGGATGGTGTGAGGATGCTTCGAGCCGTTACCGAACCGGATCCGCAGCCTTTCGCCCTCACGGCAGCGAAGGGTCGGGCCAGGGATGCGACCGTTGTAGGTCCACGCTTCGAATTTGACGCCCGGCGCGATCTCGATCTCCCTGTCCTGCGCAACGAGCTCCCACTCGCGCAGCACACGCCCGCTGGCGAGCCTGCGGGTGCGCCCGTGGTCGAAATCACGTAACAGCTCCTGCGGGTGAAAGCCGTTAGCGCGATGGTCGACCTGCTGGCCGGCCGGAAAGCCGAGATGACCCTCCGCTGCGTGGGCCCCCGGCACCGTGGCGGCCCCGCCGTGTTCGTTTGCGGTGTCGCGGGCGAGCGCGGTCTCGCCGTTGGGATGCAGGATGCCGGCGCGCGCCGCTACACCCGCTCCAACGACGGGAGCGACCGCGGCCAGCATCCGGCGTCGGCTCAATCTGGTTGGCATCGCGAACCGAGATTATGGCACGCCTAAATTCTTTTTTCGACAAGCACCTAGAAATCCGCCCCTGCAATTGTGCTGCTCCCGCGCTTGGCGGCCCGTGGACGGGACGTAACATGGTGTCTATTAGGACGGGGATCTGGGATAGGACGGGGATGAGAGACGATGGCCGGACGACCGCGCTGCTGGGAGCAGCAGCTTGCGTGCTCCTGGCCGTCGTCGACGTGGTGGCCGGCTCGGGCACGGTGCTGACGACGCTGCTCGTGGTGCCGCCTCTGGTGGTGGCGACACGCAGCGATCCACGCCCCACCACCGCCGTGGCCGCCCTTGCGTTCCTGCTCGCGTTGGTGCTGGGGTTCGCGAACAAGGAGTTCGTCGACGGGACCCATCTCGTGCGCCTTCTGGTGGTCGGGGCAGGCGGCGGGCTAGCCGTCTGGATCGCCGACCTGCGGCGGCGCGCTGAGCTCGAGAGAAGCCGGATGGCCTTTCTCGCCGAGGTGACGACACAACTCGACGCTTCGCTCGACTTCAACAAGGCCGGCGAGACGCTCGCCGGCCTGGCCGTGCCGCAGCTGGCTGACTGGGCGGCCGTGTACGTCGACGGCGAGGGCGAACCGATGCAGCAGCTGGCGGTTGCGCCGTCGGGGCGCGACCGCTACCCCTCCGAGCTTCGGCCGGAGGGCGGTGTCGCGAACGTGATCCGCACGGGAAGGCCCGAGCTCCTCGCCGACGTGGCGGAGCGGCGGCGGGTCTCGAGAGCCATCGAGCGAAAGCCTGCGGAGACGTCCCGTGAGCTGCGCGTTCGCTCGGCGATGTTCGTTCCGCTGCGTGCTCGTGGGCGCACGTTTGGCGCACTCGCCCTTGCGACGGCGCAGTCCGGTCGTTTTTACGACGAACGTGACCTCGACGTCGCGTGCAACCTCGCCGAGCGGGCATCGCTTGCGCTGGACAACGCACGCCTTTATACGGAGATCACGCGAGCCGAGGCCGAGGTGCGCCGATCAGCCGACGAGGTGGAAGCAATCCTGCGCGGCGTGGCAAGCGGGATCACCGTGCAGGACCCGAGCGGCGGCTTGATCTTCGCCAACCAGACCGCGGCCGAGATGCTCAAGGCGCAGTCGGTGGAGACGCTGCTCGCATCGCCCCCCGAGCGGATCATGGACCGGTTCGAGATCCGCGACGAGGACCTCGAGCCGCTCTCAATCGCGGACCTGCCCGGACGCATCGCGCTCGCCGGCGAACGGCCGCCAGACAAGGTCGTCTTCTTCAAGGACCGCGTCACGGGCGAGGAGCGATGGTCGCTCGTCAAGGCAACGCCGATCCCCGACGGAGACGGCCGGACCGCGCTCGTGATCAACATCTTCGACGACATCACCGAGCAGAAGCGTCGTGAGCTCTCGGAGCGCCTGCTGTCCGAGGGCAGCCGGCTGCTGACATCGTCCCTCGACTACGAGGTCACGCTCGACAACGTCGCGCATCTCGCGGTTCCAGGCTTCGCGGACTGGTGCGCCGTGGACCTCGTGGACGAGCGCGGGGCGATCCGGCAGGTGGCGCTTGCCCACGCCGATCCCTCGAAGATCGTGGTGGCGGAGCAGATGCGCAACGAGTATCCGAGCAGCCCGGATGACCCGCGTGGCGTGCCCAACGTCATTCGCACGGGCACCCCCGAGGTGTATCTCGAGATCCCGGACGAGCTGCTCGTCGAGTCCGCGCGCGACGCAAGGCACCTCACCATGCTGCGTGAGATCGGCCTGAAGTCCGCGATCGTCGCGCCGATGAAGGCGGTTGGGAGGACTCTTGGCGCGATCACGTTCGTTATCGCGAACACGGCCCGGCGCTTCGACGAGCGCGACGTGGAGCTCGCGAACGAGCTGAGCCGCAGAGCGGCGACCGCTGTGGAGAACGCGCGCCTGTATGCGGAGCGCACGCACATCGCGCAGACGCTCCAGCGCAGCCTGCTCCCCCCGGTCTTGCCCGACATCCCCGGCATCGAGGTTGCTGCGCGTTTCCGTCCTGCCGGCGAGGGCTACGAGGTCGGCGGTGATTTCTACGACGTCTTCGATACGGGCGCCGGCTGGGGCTTCGTGATCGGCGACGTGTGCGGAAAGGGTCCGGAGGCTGCAGCGCTGACAGGTCTCGCGCGGCACACTGTGAGAGCCGCCGCGATGCAGGAACCCCAACCGAGTCGCGTCCTGACGATGCTGAACGACGCGATCCGGCGAGAGCACCCGGACTCGCAGTTCTGCACCGCGGCTTACGGATCATTGGTGCCGGGAACGGTGGGCGCCACCCTCACGCTCGCAAGCGGCGGTCACCCGCTGCCGCTGCTGCTGACGGAATCCGGTGAGGTGCACCAGGTCGGAGCACCCGGCGCGCTGCTCGGCACGTTCCCGGAGGTCGAGCTGCACGACGAGCGCTTCGAGCTCGAGCGTGGGGCTGCGCTGGTGCTGTTCACGGATGGCGTGATCGAGGCGGGAGAGCCTCGCGGAGCCTTCGGGATCGAAGCGCTGCGCGCCCTGCTCGCATCCTCGGCCGGACTGAGCGCGTATGAGATCGCGGAGCGCATCGACGCCGCCGTCGTCGGCGTGAGCAACGAACCGCCCGACGACGTCGCGGTGGTCGTACTGCGCGCACGCGACTAAACGGCCATTGCAATGGGAAACGCCCGGTTGTCAGCGACCGGGCGTTCCCGCGCGCCTCCCGGAGAGCGGGAGGGGCATGAGACTCCGCCCCCTGTTGTTACCCGACGGGCACGGGCTAAACGTCCAACTTTTGCGGACACCCGAAGTCCCGGATGCCGCCACGGAGAATCGAACTCCGATTTCAGCCTTGAAAGGGCTGCGTCCTGGCCGTTAGACGATGGCGGCTTGTGTTCGACGATTGTAGGAGGCAGGGAAGGTGGGCGTTTGCACGCCCGAGGCGCCGGGTACAGAGCCGAGCATGGGCATTGGAACCTCGATATTTCTAATTGCAGCTGGAGCAATCGCGCGCTGGGCGATCACCGCCGACGTAGAGGGCGTGAACCTCGACACCTTGGGGCTCGTCCTAATCGTCGTGGGCGGACTCGGTCTGGTGCTGTCTCTGTTCTGGATGACGATGTGGGCCGATCGCAGGCGTGACACCGTCGTCGAGCGGGACGTCCTAGCCGACCGTCCGGTCGTGCGCGAGCGCGAGCGCGACGTCGTCTAGATAAAACCTTGGTGAAAAGCCGCGGAACCGCGGCATTCACCTTGCGCTTCGGTCTATCATGGCGTCCGCCATGAGGCGACTCGTCACCTCGACACTTGCGCTTTCGCTCGTCGCGGCCAGCTTTTTGGTCGCTGCCTGCGGAGGCGACGACGACAAGAAGGACAACAGCAGCCAGCCGACGCTGACGCTGCAGCAGCCTGGCACGGCGGAGGCACCCACTGGCCCGACTGCAGGGGCCACTGGTTCCGGCTCCGGCAGCAAGAAGTCGAAGAGGTCGAGGAAGCGGCGTTCAGGGTCGGGCGGCTCGAACTCCAACTCCCAGGTCACCACGCCGCAGCAGGAGCCAGGCAAGGAGGAGAAGCTCGACAAGCAGCTGGCAGAGGCGCTCAGCAAGGAGGGCCAGGAGAAGATCAGCTACGAGGCAGCGCGCCAGGTCTGCCGCGAGCAGACGATCAAGGGTATCCGCCAGACCTACAAGGTGAAGAAGAAGGGCAACGACGCCATCGCCAAAGCGGTCGGCAAGCAGTACTACCCGCCCAACCGGGCCAGGGCTGCTGAGCAGGGCTGCGCCAAGGGTCTGACCGAGCGCTAGCCCCCGTTCTCGGCACGCGCGACTCGGATCGGTGACGGCGCGTCTCCTGTTCACTCCGGCGTGACTTGGAGACGATCCTGCAAACACTCCAGCCTGTCGGTGCCCGCCTACCCCAGCACCACCAGCATCGCGCCCCTCAGCGCTTCAACAGATACCCGTTCGGGTTGAAGGTCATCATGAACTTCTCCCGTTCACGGTCGATCTCGAACGAGCCGTCTTCCTCGAGGTACTCGCGCACGGCCTCAAGCGGTCCCGGCTCGAACTCCCGACGCCAGGAGTTGACGTTCGTGTCCTCGACGATCAGGTAGTTGCCTTTCGTCACCAGTGGAGCGTAGGCGCGCAGCTCGGCGATCACGTGGTCGCGATGGTGACGGGAGTCGAGCACGACCATCACGCGCTCGTCGCGCTCGACCGACTCACGCACCCGCGTCACGATCTCCTCGTCGATGGACGAACCTGTCAGGTACTCGATGCGCGGGTGTTGCGGCCGCCCGTCGAGATCGCGGTTGTCGATCGTGATCACGCGCCCGGAGCCGACGAGGTCGAAGACCCAGGCCATGAAGTGCGCGCTGGCGCCGCGCATCGTGCCGGTTTCGATGATGAGGTCCGGCCGTGTCTTTGGGTCAAAGATGATCTCCTGATAGATCCAGAGATCGAGCGGGCACTTAATCACCGGGGTGCCGAGCCAGAACGTGTCCTTCCAGACACCACCGCGACAGTAGAGGTCGTGAAATGCGCGGGTGACGTCGTCGAAGCCGACGTCGCGCCGGTCGTCGTCCGACATCAGAACTCGTACCCGTGCTCTTCGATCAAGCGCCGCGCCTTGCCGGCGACGAGGTCTCGCATCTCATCGTCGTAGTGCGAGCGATAGTCGACATCCTCGATGCCCGCGAGCTTTTCGTCCAGACTGCCCGCGAGGCGTTCCGAGCCGGGCACGTCGTGACCGGCGGCGAAGCGGCCGAAATCATCCGCGAGCCGCTCGTAGTGGCCAACATCCACGTGACCGCTGCGGGAGCCGTTGCCGACGATGCGGTAGTAGAGCGCCGAGTAGTGATCGACGTCGAGCTTGCTCATCACTTCCGCGGTGGTCGCGCTCTCGAAGCCATTACCGGTGCATGCGCGCAATAGCGCGGTGCGGAAGTCGGCGCGCCCGCTGTCGAGTGCGGTCGCCCAGATGTTCGGCGCCGGCAGGCCGGAGGTCATTGCTCGTTGATACCAGGCCACGTACCACGCCCACGGGTTACGAACGACCGCAAACATCGGCAGGTCGCCGTAGTCGTCCGCGATCTCCTCGTAGGGGGTCACCGGGGTGAGGTCGTTCGGTATGAATTCCTCCCGCGGCATCTGCTCCAGGCACGTGGCGCGAATCACCTCGCCCCCCGCATGCGGCAGCTGCAGCAGCACGAAGTGCCGCGTCATCAACATCGACACCGAGCGTCGCTCGTTCCCCTTCACGCGGCGGACTATAGAGATGCGCTTTTGAGGCGTGGACCGGCTCTAGACCGCGCGCAGGGGCTCGCGGTGCGACTCGAACGGCGCCTCCAGCAGTGCCCAGCCGATCCGCACGAGCGTCGGCGTCAGGTCTGGCAGGGTCTTGGCTCCGTGCGTGACGATGTGGTCCTGGACGAGTTCGGCGATGGCGCCGACAGCGGCCCAGAACTGCACGTAGGGGATGTCGGTTTTGCCGCTCCGGCGGCCATGGCGGAGAGCCTGGATCTGCGCGACGAACTGCGCGTAGACGTGGCGGCGGGTCTCGATGGCGCGGGGGCCGGCGCCGAGCGTGTCGACCAGGCAGGCGCGCGCCATGTACGGATCAGACGCCAGCCCGCGCAGGTAGGCCGAGATAGCGATCTCGAACCGGCCGCGCCAGTCCTCGACCAGGGCGGCGCGCACCGCTGCCTCGACCTCCCCCAGCAGCGCGGCCGTGGCCGCCTCGTAGGCCTCCACGAAGCAGTCCTCGACGTCCGTGAAATGCTCGTAGAAGGTGCGTCGCGAGACTCCCGCCAGCGAGACGACGTCCGCCACGGTCACCTTCGCGTAACCCTTCTCGGATACCGCCCGCGTCATGGCGTGAAATAGGCGCGCCCGGGACCAGCTCGCGGCGGCCGCGCGGTCGGCGCGCTCCCACGGAAGCGTGTCCAAAGCCCGGAAGTAGAGAGGGGCTGCGGTTTGCTCGGCGGCGGCCATTTGACACAGAATCGTACCGCTTGGTATGTTCCCGTGTCTAGCGGTACGAAAGTGTTTTACCACCGGGGGGTTATCGGTGGGTCGGGGACATCGACCAATGGGGAGGGAAGATGCGACGTAGCGTCGTCGTATTTGTCTTGGGACTCAGCGTCTTGGTCTTGGTCTTGGGCGCAGCGCCTGCCGCTGCAGCACCGAAGCCGGCTCTGTTCATCGACGTGGTCTCGAACCGCGCGGACGTGATCTCGGGCGGTGACGCCCTCGTCGAGGTGAGGGTGCCGAAGCGCGTGAGCGCCTCGAGCATCAAGGTGTTCTTGCGTGGCAAGGACATCACCAACGACTTCCAGCTGCGGCCCAATGGTCGCTTCGAGGGACTCGTCAGCGGCCTCACCGTCGGTCGCAACGTCCTGAAGGCTGTGGCCCCGGGGGCTGTCACGTCTTACGCCACGATCGTCAACCACCCCGGCGGCGGGCCGGTGTTCTCGGGCCCGCAGGTGCAGCCGTGGCAGTGTCAGGCGACTGCGGCAGACGCGCAGTGCAACCAGGAGCCCGAATACACGTTCCAGTACAAGAACACCGGCGGCCAGATCGCAGCCTATGACCCGGACAACCCGCCGGCGGACGTGGCGACCACGACCACGGACCAGGGCAAGACCGTGCCCTACATCGTTCGCGTGGAGACCGGCTACCAGGACCGCGACCAGTACAAGATCGCGATCCTCTACGACCCCGCCAGGCAGTTCACGCCGTGGAGCCCGCAGGACGGTTGGAACCATAAGCTCCTGATCACCCATGGCGCCAGCTGCGGGATCGATCACCAGGCCGGCTCGGCGCCCGACGTGATGAACGACGCTGCGCTCTCGCGCGGCTTCGCGGTGATGTCCACGGCGCTCAACAACGCCGGGCACAACTGCAACATCGTCACGCAGGCCGAGTCCATGGTGATGGCCAAGGAGCGCCTCGTCGAGCAGCACGGCCGCATCCGTTACACGATCGGGACGGGCTGCTCGGGGGGCTCGCTGACCCAGCACCAGGTCGCCAACGCGTATCCGGGCATCTACCAGGGCATCCTGCCCGCGTGCAGCTTCCCGGACTCTTGGTCGACCGGACAGCAGCTCGTCGACTATCACTTCCTGCGCGGCTACCTCGAGAACCCGGCCAAGTGGGGGACGGGGGTCGTGTGGACGCCGGCTGAGATAGCCGCTGTCGAGGGTCACCCCAACCACGTCAACTCGATCGTGTTCGACACGGTCTACTGGACCTCGCTCGGGGTTCCAGACGACGGTTGCCCGGGCGTCCCGGCGGAGGACAACTACAACGCGCAGACCAACCCGGATGGAGTGCGGTGCACCCTGGCCGATTACCAGATCAATGTGTTCGGTCCGCGCCAGCCCGCCGACTGGATCGCCCCCGAGCAGCAGCTCGGCCACGGCTTTGCCGGGCTTCCGCTCGACAACGTCGGGGTGGAGTACGGCCTCGAGGCGCTCAAGAAAGGCAACATCACCACCGAGCAGTTCGTCGACCTGAACCAGAAGGTCGGTGGTTCAGACATCGACATCAATTTCACCGCAGAGCGGACGCCGGCCACCGAGCCGGCGCTGGAGCGGGCCTACCGCAGTGGGGCAATCAACACCGCCAAGCACCTCGACAAGGTCGCGATCATCGACCTGCGCGGGCCCGACCCGGGTGCCTTCCACGATGCCTACCGGTCGTGGGCGATCCGTGCCCGGCTCGAGCGCGAGCACGGTACGTTCGGCAACCAGGCGATCTGGTTCGGAGCGGTCCCGCTGATGGGCGACCCGCGGTACGCCGATGAGGCCATGGTCGCGATGGACAGGTGGCTGGCGGCCGTCGAGGCAGACCAAGGCAGCGGCTCGCTCGCGGAGAAGATCCTGCGCGACCGTCCCAGCGACATCAAGGACAAGTGCACGCAGGTTCCGGAGCTGGACCTCGTGACGGACGCCGCCGGCATCTGCCACCTCAAGGACGTTCAGACGCGGTACGGCACTCCGCACACGGTCGCGGGCGAGAGCGTGGCGACCGACTCGAACAAGTGCCAGCTCAAGCCGCTCCAGCGCTCGGACTACTACCCGATCACGTTCACCGATTCGCAGTGGACGCGACTCCAGGCGGCGTTCCCGACCGGCGTCTGCGACTGGAGCCGTCCGGGCGTAGACCAGACCGGAGCGACTCCGTGGCAGACCTACCAGGATGCCGCGGGCAACGTCATCTACGGCGGGCAGGGCCTCGGTACGGCACCTGCCGGGTCGGGTGGCGGCTGGACCAGCGGCTCGTTCAGCAGCTGGCTCGGTTAGCCGTCTGACAAACGAATAGGAAACGTCGAGGGGGGCGCCGGCCGGCGCCCCCCTCTGCTTTCAACCGATGAGCTTCTCGATTCGGTACGTGGCCGATCCGCGCGGGGTCTGCACTTCCACCTCGTCGCCGGTCGCGCGGCCGAGCAGCGCGGCACCCACCGGCGACTCCGCCGACAGCTTGCCCTGTCCGACGTCGGCCTCGGTAGGGCCGACGATCGTCCACCTCTGCAGCTTGCCGCTGCCCTTGTCGAGGATCTCCGCCGTACCT
The DNA here is from genome assembly GCA_963716195.1 of uncultured Solirubrobacterales bacterium. Lineage (GTDB taxonomy): Bacteria > Actinomycetota > Thermoleophilia > Solirubrobacterales > JBBDJG01 > JBBQNR01. The sequence continues at coordinate 2,913,497 of OY970293.1, read as the reverse complement.
CCGAATGCGAGGACGCTGTCGCCTGCCGCCGTCTCGACCACGACCGCGTTTCGCCGCCGTTCCCGCAGGGTCTTGATCTTGGTCTCGAGGTGGGCCTGATCTTCCTTGGCGATGTGGTACTCGGCGTTCTCCTTCAGGTCGCCGAGCTCGCGGGCCGCCAGGATGCGCGCCGCCATCGCCCGCCTCCCGAGGGTCTCGAGCTCCTCGATCTCGGCCTCGAGTGCCTTCATCCCGTCAGGCGTGATCGCTTCGCCAGCCATCGGGAGAAACTGTACCGCCGCGCTACCGGTGCGGTGGACGCCCCGGCAGGCCTAATGTAGGGCGGTTCGGAACACTCGAGGAGGTGCCATGAAACCAAGACTTGACCACATCGGACTGGACGTGACCGACTATGAGCGAAGCAGGGCCTTCTATGCGCAGGCGCTCGCGCCCCTCGGGATCAAGCTGATCATGGAGCCCGCTCCCGACGTGGGCGGATTCGGCGAGGACTTCCCGTTCTTCTGGATCGGCAAGCGCGATCGCGGGCCCGACAGCGGCGCGCACGTGGCCTTCACGGCCGCCGATCGCGAGAAAGTCGACGCCTTCCACGCCGCCGCGCTCGAGGCAGGCGGGAAGGACAACGGCGGCCCGGGCGTACGCGAGATCTACCACCCGAACTACTACGGCGCGTTCGTGCTCGACCCCGACGGCAACAACATCGAGGCCGTCTGCCACGTTCCGGCTTAGGGCTCTTAGAGTCGAGCGAATGCCTCAGCCAGCCATCTCGACGAAAAGACGGAACATCGGCCGGCTTCCAGCCCGCGGGGTCGGGACACGTCCGCGGCTTGCCGAAGTATTTGAAGAGGGATGCTGCGATGCGCGTAGCCAGAGTGATCGCGAAGCTCGAGCCCGGCGGCGCCCAGCTGACGGTTCTCTCGCTGACGCGGGCACTACGCGTTCACGGCGTCGAAACCCGGCTGCTGGCTGGGCATGCGACACTGGCAGGGCTGCGCCTCGCGCGTGAGCATGGGGTAGAGGTCGAGGTCTGGGCCGATGATCCGGAGCTCCAATACGCGTGCCGCGAGGGCTTCGCATCCTGGCTGGAGCCCCGGCTTCGCGAAGCGGACCTCGTGCACGCGCACATGTTCGGTGCGTGGTGGGCGGCGGCGAGAACCACGCCCACAGTTCCCTTAGTGGCGAGCGAGCACAACGATCTGCGCTGGCCAGGTGGTGCACCGCAGCACGACGAAATGCGACGCGCGCTCGAGAGAGTCGCGGTTCTCTTCGCGCACGGACCTGCGGTGCGCGCGGAGATGATCGCCGTGGGGTTGGCACCCGACAGGCTGCGGAGCGGGCTGTCTCCGATCGGTGGACTCGACGCTGAGCCCGATCCCGAGCTGCCGGCCGGCCGCGTGGTATTCGCGGGGCGACTTCACCCCGAGAAAGGCCCCGACATCCTGCTCGAGGCCCTTGGTCTCATGCAGCGCAGGCCGCCCGCGTTCATGCTGGGGTCGGGCCCGATGGAAGCCGAGCTCAGGTCCCGGGCCGCCGCGCTTGAGCTCGAGCACGTTCGGTTCACGGGCTGGGTACCGGACCCGGAACGCTGGATCGCCGGCGCTTCCGCATGCGTCGTGCCATCTCGTCACGAGGCATGGTCTCGCGCGGCCGTGCTTGCGATGGGGCTCGGTACGCCTGTGATCGGGACCGCGGTCGAAGGCCTTCCCGACACGCTTGCCGGCGGTCGCGGCCTCCTCATCACGAAGCCGTGCGCGCGCGAGCTGGCGGACACACTCGATGAGCTGCTCGCGGGCAGGCGGACTGCGGACCTGCCGGCCGCTCGTCGCTACGCGAATCGATTTACCCCACAGCGGGTGGCGATGGAGTACTGGGCCGAGTATGTCTCCCTGTACGAGAAGGCCGGTCGGCTGCGCTACGCCGGTCTTCCGTCCAGATCCACTTCGTAGACAGGCGCGGAGATCCGCCGCGCCTTGGTCTTCGTCAAGTAGCGGCGACCAACGTTTGGCGCAAGGTCGCCGATCATCACCGGGCAGGCCACGAAGCGAGTTGCCTGCGGCGCGAACTGGAGGGCCAGCGAGGGATGTGGACAGAGGTGAAGTCCATTGCCGCATTCCCGCTCGCCGCCGTCCCAGGTGGCAGTCTCCGGCATCGATCCCGGCGCGTAGGTCGTCCCGAACGTCGATCGGTAGTCGTCATCGACGGCCTTGTACAAGGTGACCGCATCTGCGACCACGCCGACGCCGTGAAAGCTGCACCATTCGAGCGGCGTTGTTGGTCCTGCGCCGATCGGTAGTTGCTCCACTTCCTGGCCACGCCTTGCGCGCCGAAGAACCGTGACGTGTGGTGTCGACTTCACCGATGCACGCCCCTGCAGCTCGACCGTGGTTGCGCCACGGGCGCGGACCTCACTCGAGCCGTGTGCCCGAACGCCGGCGGCTTGCCAGACATCGATCGATGCGTCCCCGTGAGCGTCGGTCCTCGAGCGACCCCATGCATATACGTGTGCGCTTCCGCTTGCATGCACGGTTGCCTCGTCCCACGCGCAGACGACCGCCTGATCCTGCGCGTTTACGACGGCACGCCGATGGGCCAAGACCATCGCCTCACCCTCGGCCTGGACCACAGCCGTGCCCGTCGCTTCGACAGCAGCACCGCCCAGAACACGCACGGTCGGGGCGAAGCTGCCTCGATTCCAAACCGCAACGCGGGAATTTCCGCTCCCTTCGACGGTGACGCGGTCGGTCGCCCAGACCTTTGCCTCGTCCTTTGCGACGACCGTGGCTCGGTCCAGTGCGCTTACGTGGACCGTGCCCTCTGCGACGATGCTCGCCCCGCTTCCCGCCTGTACGAAGCCGGCATCGATCGCGACGGTCGCGGTGTCGGAAGCGAACACCCAGGCCGTGCCCTGTACGCTGAACGATTCGTCCCCCAAGCAGATCGGAATCGTGCCCTCATGGCTAAGCGCTCGCTCCAGTTCACTTTGCGAGCGCACCTCGACCCATCTGGGCAGCGCCTGCCCTTGGACGCCGGGCTTACGTATCACAGCACCCCTCTAGCCCCTTGATGACACCGGACAACTATCTCGCCGCCTGCACGCTCTATCGCAACGACGCCGAGTACCTGCGCGAGTGGATCGAGTTCCACCGCCTCGTAGGAGTCGAGCGTTTCTTTCTCTACAACAACGGCAGCACCGACGCCCACCGCCGGATCTTAGAACCCTATGTCACGCAAGAGCTCGTGTCCGTCGAGGATTGGCCCCACCAACTGTTTCCCGCTGTTGGCCGGCCGAGCGGTGGGGTACAGGCATTCACCGACTGTGTCTTCAGGTACCGGGACGCGTCGCGCTGGATCGCGTTCATCGACGTCGACGAGTTTCTCTTCTCCCCTCGCGACGAGCCGCTGACATCAGTGCTGAGGGACTTCGAGACCCATCCCGGTGTGGCGGTGAGCCGGTACGAGTACGGTCCATCCGGTCACGCCCGGAAGCCCGACGGCCTGGTGATAGAGAGCTACCTCGAGCGAAGCGAGGCCGTCCCGGACAGACCCGTCCTTTACAAGAGCGTGGTTCAGCCGGCACGCACGAGCGGGTGCATCAACTTCCATAGATTCCGCTACTCCGGCGGGATGGCCGTGAACGAACACGGGTGGGCAGTCGGATGGGGAACGCTACCGGACCGCAGCCCGCCAACAGCATCCCGGCTGCGAATCAACCACTACGGCACGCGCTCATTGGAGGAAATGCAGGCCAAGGACGATCTGTGGGAGGCATCCGGTCGCGGCAGGCCGAAGCAGCTTTTCAGTGAACAGCATCGGGAGGGGCGCACCGTGCACGACGACGCCATCACGTCTCACGTGCCGGCGCTGCGGAAAAGACTCGCCACGGCACAGCCGCTGGAGAGGTCCGAGGGCGATCGCTAGGACGCTTCTGCCCCGGACGGGCCGCGCGGAAGCTTCATGCCTTCATAGCTATCGAGCGAGATCCACTCGTGGGCGGAATCGGTCCACACGTGCATCTGCGGGTCGAACCATGAGGTGTCGTCCAGAGTGCCGGCCTTGATGAAGGCCAGCTGAGGCATCATGTCGGCGAAGCTGAAGACCGGCGAGCCGCACTCGCGGCAGAACCGGCGCGAGACCTCCTTCCCGGTGTCGGTCCCGACCGTCGTGAAGGCGCCGACGTTCTCCTCGCCATCTATCCGCAGCGCCTCACGCGGCACCGCGACGATCACCGAGAAAGCGGTCCCCGTCTGCTTCTGGCAGTCGGTGCAGTGGCAGGCGGCGGTGGCCACCGGCTCGCCTTCGCAGCTGTAGGTGACCTTTCCGCACAAGCAACTTCCATCCAGCTTCGCCATGAGTTCCCCCTCGAGCCGTGTTCGCTCGCATTGTCGCCGAAGCAGGAGGCGGCCGTCACCGTTACGGGCGATCAGGGCGTGACAAGGCCCTGCCGCAGATACACGCCTTCGTCGCCCGTGCCGCACCTCGGCGGGCAGCCGATGCCGCCCGGCCCGGGACCCGGGTCGACGTTCCCGTCGGGACCCGCGTCCTCGACGTTGACCGAGAAGGCCGACATGACCGCGCGTGCGCCCTCCATCGCGAAGCCGGGCACGAGCGCGTCGAGGGTTGTCGTGACGTCGCAGTGGCTGCCACGCTCCGGGGCGGCTGTGGCAACGCAGTCGATTGGCACCGAGAGCTCGAAGTCGAAGACCGTTGCGCTCTCGTCGCCATCGGCGGCGTTCCGCGCGTCGGTCATCCGCACCTGAGTCGTCAGTATCACCTTGCCCGTGTAATCGCCGCCGCCGGCGGTGCTGCGCACGTCGGACATCGCGGCCTCGATCGCGACGTCGGCCTCGTCCTCTGGCGTGCTGGGGTTCCCGGTCTGCACCTTTAGGACGGCGAAGCCCGAGCCCCGGCCGATCGTCGAGGTGGTCAGAAGCGCGGAGCTCTGCACCGGCGGCGAGCACGAGGGTAGGGCGAGCGGTGCGACGTGAGTGCTGTTGGGCGCCGTGCACTGCCGGTAATCCGGCACGAGCGGCACTCGTAGTGGCGTCGCGCTGCCCGGGCGCGGGTAGGGACCGGGTCCGAAGAACTTCGTCACGAACGTGTCAAAGCTTCCGTTGGAGCTGGTGTCGAAAGCTCCCGCTGTGGTCGGGAAATCGGACGAGGTGGTGTAGCCCGTGACGTAAGCGTCCCCCGTTTCGAGCGCGACGTCACTGCCCTGGTCGGTGCCGCCTGTCCCGCCGGTGCTCCCGCCCAGGAAAGTCGAGTACAACAGCGCCGACCCGGCCGCGTTCAGCTTCGTCACGAAGGCGTCACCGACCGGGCCGTAGACCGGGTCGACCGCTCCGCTCGTGGTGGGGAAGATCGGGGAGTCGGTGCGGCCGGTGACCCATGTATTGCCAGTCCCGTCGACGGCGATCCCGCTGCCTGCGTCATAGCCGGTTCCGCCGACCCCCGGCCCGCCGAGGAAGGTCGAGTAGGACAGCGCCGAGCCGGCGGCGTTCAGCTTCGTCACGAATGCGTCACCGTCACTGTTGTATGTGGAGTCAAAGGCCCCCGCCGTAGACGGAAAGTCGGAGGAGCTGGTCGAACCGGTGACATAAGCGCTTCCCCCCGGACCGAGCGCGATCCCGCTGCTTCCGTCGAACGTGTTACCCCCGATGAAGGTGGAATAGGACAGGGAGGCTCCTGCCGCGTCGAGCTTCGTGACGAAGGCGTCGTCATCGCCGTTGTGGGTGGTGTCGTAGGCGCCAACAGTGGTGGGGAAATTCGCGGAGCTGGTGCTGCCGCTGACGTATGCGCTGCCGGCACTGTCCACCGCGATCCCCCTACCGTGGTCGAACGTGCCGCTGCCGCCCAGATAGGTCGAGTAGACGAGTGACGCGCCTGTTGCTGCGACCTTCGTGACGAAGGCCGAGTAGATGGAGCTGGCGGTGGTGTCGAATGCCCCCGCCGTGGTGGGGAAGTCAGTGGAGATCGTCTCGCCGGTGACGTAGGCGTTGCCGGTCTCATCCACGGTGACGTCGTTCCCGGAGTCGATGTTCCCCGTCCCTCCCACGTAGGTGGAATACGCCAGCGCCGATCCGTCGCCCGACAGCTTTGTGAGGAACGCGTCGCCATTGCCGTTGAGAGTGGAGTCCAACGCACCTGGGGTGGTGGGAAAGTTCGAGGAGCTCGTCTCACCGGTGATGTAGGCAGTGCCCGCCCGATCGACGGCGATCCCGTTGCCCATCTCGGTGCTGGTCCCACCAAGGAACGTCGAATACTCGAGGCCAGAGCCGTTTGGAGAGAGCTTTGTCACGAAGGCGTCGGAGCTGCCGGTGCGATTGACGTCGAAGGCGCCCGGCGTCGTGGGAAAGCTCGCAGAGTCCGCACGACCGGTGATGTAGGCGCTGCCCGTGCTGTCCACCGCAATGGATTCACCGGTGTCGGTGCTCGACCCGCCCAGGTAGGTGGAGTAGACGAGACCCGGGTCGATCACCAGAGGCTGGCGCGGGTCGTACGCTCCGAGCGCGAAGCCGTAGCTTTGTGCCGGCCCGCCGCTCTTGCTGACGACGTAGCGGCTCTTCACCGGCACCTTGCGGCCGCGGATCTCCTGCCACGCGAGCGGTGCTGAGTCGCGGAGCGTGCCGGACGGCGTTCGGATCAGGAGACTGCCGTTGCTGCTCAGGGAAAGTCCCTGGACGCCCGCGTAGGCGAGACGTATCCGCTCGGCGCTTGCGCCCGGCTGCAGGCGGAACTCGTACTTGAGCTTGCCGCCAGCGCCTCGGAAAGACATGTCCACTCCGGGCCACAACCCCTGGTAGCTGAGCTGCTCGAAGGTTGGAAGCCCCGTCTGCCACTTCGCCGGGTCATCGCCCCTCAGGTAGTTCACCTTGCCCGGGGCTCGAGGACCGGGGCTCAATGTCGCGTCGGCGCTTGCTCCCAGGAAGCGAAGCTGAACTGCCTGGCCGCGCTTACCTTCCTGGAAGGAGAGCACCGCCTTTTCGTCGGTGAAGTAGAAGCCAAAGCCGTTTCCCTGCGCGTAGTAGCGGACGCTCTTATCCGTCTGGCCCCGGTTCGGGATGAACGACAGAGGCAGCTTCGCGTAGGAGCCGCTCGTGTCGCTCCCGAGCGCCCGGGGCAGATCTGCGAGCGATCCCTGTTGCGGCAACAAAGCCAGGACGATCGTAAGAAATCCGAGCGCGACGAGACTGGCCGGCGCACCGACGGACATCGGTAGAGCACTCCTTCGCATGCAGATCCCCCCTGTTTCCCCGACTGCTCCTCCCGTAGAGGCGAACGCCGGCCCGCCTCTGAGCACGCCATCCTAGCGCCTTCACCTGAGTGCGGAGCCGAAGTCGCCGACCGACCCACCTGACCTTCTGTAAGGCCGGAATATCCTGGCGACACGGGCCGATCCGGCCGTTACGCTTATCAAGCCATGCCTCGACCGCCGCTCAAGCGCGCATTTCGCTCGATGCGCCCGAAGGCCCGCCCCCACCCCACGCGAAGCGAAGCGTGGAAGCCGGCGCAAAAGCGCGGTCGCGCCATCCCCTGATTCGGTCACTCCGTGCGCCGCGCGCTTTTCGCAACCCTGCTCGTCCCCCTGGCCCTTGCTTTCGCATCGCCGGCGAGTGCGGGCGAGCGCGTGTACTGGGCCAACCGCGACTCCGCCTCCACGACCAGGATCTCGTTCGCGGAACTCGACGGAAGCGGAGGCGGCGATCTCAGCACGACGGGCGCGACGAGTGGCCTACCCCGTGGAGCGGCGCTCGACGTGGCGGCGGGAAGGGTCTATTGGACCAACCCGACTGGAGACCGTGTCTCCTTCGCCAGGATGGACGGAAGTGGCGGCGGCGACATCAACACCTCCGGCGCCACGGTCAACCGCCCGAACGTCGCCGCCGTCTACCCGGCGACGGGAAAGATCTACTGGGCGAACGAAGACGGCGACAGGATCTCCTTCGCGAGGCTGGATGGAACGGGCGGCGGCGGCAACCTGACCACGACGGGCGCGACGGTGAACGTTCCAATCGGCCCCGCGGTCGATCCCGATGCGGGAAGGATCTACTGGGGCAACGCCAACCCCGAAAACAAGATCTCCTACGCCAGGCTCGATGGCAGCGGTGGTGCCAACATCAACACCACCGGCGCGACGGTGGACAACCCGCACGGAGTGGCGCTCGACCCCGTGGCGGCCCGGATCTACTGGGCCAGCCTCGCGGGGAACCGGATCTCGTACGCCAACCTGGACGGAAGCGGCGGCGGCAATCTCAACACCACGGGTGCGATCGTGAACGACCCCGCCGGAGTGGCGATCGACCCTTCGGCGAGAAAGATCTACTGGGCAAACTACGCCGCCAACAGGATCTCGTACGCAAACCTGGACGGGAGCGGCGGCGGGAACCTGACCACGACCGGCGCAACACTGAACGGCTCGATGTATCCGGCCTTGCTCCAGGCTCCGGTCGGTAGCGGCGCGCCGACGATCACGGGCGGATCCACCGCCGGCTCCTTGCTCACGTGCTCTCAAGGTTCCTGGGCCCCGGACCTGCTCGCCTCCAACCTCTACCGCGTGCCCCAGAGCTTCGCCTATGCCTGGACGCTCAACGACGCGGATATCCCCGGTGCTGACGCGAGCACCCACACGGCCACCGCGTCCGGCGACTACCGGTGCAGGACCACGGCCTCCAATCCGGCCGGCAGCAGCTCGCAGACGAGCGCTGCTCACGCCGTATCGCCGGTCGCCTATCCCCGCCCGGCGAGCGCGACTCCGCTCCGTGTCCCGCTCGTGCCTGAGTTCAGAGAGTGCACCAGCCCGGACACGATCCACGCTCCGCCACTCGTGCTCACCGCATGCAGCGGCCCCTCACTCGAGTCGGAACAGCTGCAGACATCGAACGTCGGAAGAGGAGTCGCGTACGCGCGGCTGGGCGTCATACCTGGAAACCCGGGCACTCCCGAGGACGAAGCAGACATCGGCATCGTCGCTTCGGCTACCGACGTCCAAGACTCGAGCACCGGCTCGGACTACACCGGGGAGCTGCTGCTTCGCTCGCAGCTGCGGATCACGGACCTGACGAACGGCCCGAGTGGGGCAGATGCCGCGACGGTGCAGGACATCGAATTCTCGGTGCCGGTGGTCTGCACGGCGACGGTCAACCCGGCGGCCGGTTCGAAGTGCAACGTCGAGAGCAGCGTCGATACGCTGGTCCCCGGCTTCGCGCAAGAGGGCAAGCACGCCGTGATATCGACGCTCTCGGTCACGCTCACCGACGCCGGCCTGGACGGCACGCTCGTGCCACCCTCGGGTACCTGTCCGCCCACCTGCGGGTCAGGAGACGAGCGCGTCTATCTCCGCCAGGGCGTCATTACTCCCTGAAACCGTTACAGGCGGCTTCCGCGCCAAGGCCCGACGATCTCGGGCCAGACGTGCGGGCGACTTAGTCGGACGAGGAGAACGCCGGCGTCCGAGGCGAGCGGGTGCACCGCTACGCGCACCCAGGATTCGGTGCCATTCCTCGAGTAGGCCCTGAGTCGGAAAGCACTTGTCCTCGTTGGATCCCGGACTGAGCGCTCTAAGGCTCCGAAGAAGTCGGGCAGCAGGTGATCGACCGGGAGTCCGACGAGGTCTTCGGGACCGTACCCAAACAAGACTTCAGTTGGCGTATTCGCGACCGTCACCTGACCGTTCAGGTCGAGTGCAAGTGCGCAGCCTGGATAGAGCTCGAGCAGAGACCGCTGCGCGGATCGAGCTCGGCTGACATAGTCGGCCAGCCGCCCCACTACCGCTCCCACCAAGAAGAACGTCGACACGCGCGCCAGATAGCCGACGATCGAGAGCTCGACGTCGTCGACCAGAGTCCAAACTCCGAGGCCCGCCACAGCAATCGTCGCCCCGGCGATACCTCCCCTCGTGCCGGCTTCGAGTGCGAGTACCGCGATCGGTACCGCCATGAAGACGATGACAGCGTCGTCCGTGCCCGCAGTGGCAACGCGCGCCGCGAAGACGCACGCGAACAGCGCAGCGGCGAACGCCACCACCGCGAGCCGCGGACGCTCCGGCCGTCGCCTGAGCAGTCGTGCAGGCACCAGACGATCAATTGGACGCTCGCCGAGCTTGCCAAGAATCGCCCCTTGCGCTGATGCCATGCTGCGTCCTCCTAATGAGGTAGTGGCGAAAGCCACTCGAACGATAGATACCTGAGGCGGATCGGCAAGAGATATTGCCCGCTCGTCGCTCGTAAAAAACGCGCAGTTTGCGCGTGGCTTGGCGAGATTCGGCACTACGGAGCGGCGAAGGAATCGAACCTTCCAAGCGTGGGGTCGCCACGCCCTGCTGGTTTTGAAGACAGTCCCTCGGCTGGTCTCGGATACCGGTGGAGCTGACACGGACTCCAAGACCCAGCACGCTTAGGACTCGAACGGCTGAGTCACGTGGCGAGGCCTGCCCGAAGGCAGGCCTCGCGTCTGCGGCGAGTGGTGCTCGGCTTACTGGTACACGACGAAGGCGTCCACGTCCGTAAAGCCGGATGTGCCTTCCGCCCGGATCCGAATCCGATGCGCTCCGGACGAGGTCCACGGCTTCTCGTAGATCAGCGACGCGGGCCCGCCGCTGCTCGTCGTCGAGAACTGCGATCGCCTCGCCACAGAAACGTCGTCTACGAACACTTCCGCCGTGCCGGCCCAGGACGAGCGCTGACCGAACCATGCGACGTTGCGGCCGGTAAAGGCGAGCGTCGCAGTGCTGCCAGCCTGGGTGGTGTACTTCGTGCTGGCTCCGATGTAGGGGCTGGGGCTCGAGGTCGCCCACGTTGACCAGCTGCCGGCGTACGCGATCGAACTGCCGGCGCTGTCGAACAAGCGGACCGTGAACCGCGGTCCGTACTTCCAGCCGGAGCTGTTGCCCGCGAGGTCCACCGCCGTGACGGAGAACTCGTAGCTGTGGCCGGCCTGAACCGCGACGGTCGCACTCATCGAGGTTGGTGAGGCGAGCGGCACGTTGGTCCACGAGCCTCCGTCCACCTTCTTCTCGAGCGTGAAGCTCGCGATACCGCTCAACGTGTCGCCGCCGCTCCAGCTGATCCGCGCGGAGCTGGCGCTCGCGATGGACTGGGTCGGTGCCGACAACGAAGGCTTGGCGTCCTGCGGATACCACCCCGGCAAGCCGAGCAGCTTGTCCACTGCAGCTGCCAGGTCGAGGCGACGCAAGGTGCGCGTGACGCCGCTGCGGCTGTCGTTGATCGTCGGACCGCTCTCGAGCGCCGCCACGATCTCCAGGTCAAGAGGCACTCGACCGGTCGCCGTCCGCATTGCGCCGAGCACCGCCGTGGCACCTGCCACGTGCGGCGCGGCCTGCGACGTGCCGGTCCACGTCTGTCCCGCCGCCGCGATCACGGCTCCCGGAGCGACTATGCGGAGGTTGCGCCCGCCCTGGGAAAAGCAAGTGGCCCGGGTCGCTGCCGTTGTACTGTCGGTGCAGCCGAACCACGTCCGCGAACCGAGGTTCCCGTCGGAGACAGCTCCGACTGGAATCGCCCCCGGAGCGCAGGCCGGATCGGCGAGCCCGTCCCTGTAACCCGAGCCGGTGTTGGCCGCGTTGCCGGCGGCCACTACGGGCAGGATGTCAACCTCGCGCGCCGTCATGAACGCGTCCGCGTAGCTGCTGTCGTCGCAGGTGGAGGTGTTCAACCCGGTGTCGCCGAGGCTCAGGTTGATGGCAGTGACGGGTTCGCCGTTCCCCTTCCGGTTGATCACCCAGTTGATGCCATCCTGGACGTCAGAATCAAAGGCACTTGCTCCCTTGAACACGTCCAGCGCGAGAATGCTTGCTCCCGGAGCGACGCCGGCAACGATGCCTGCCACGTTCGTGCCATGCCCCGTGTCGTCGAGACTGCCATCGTCCGCAGCTTCCTCGCGTGCCGCAATGACTCGACAGCTCCGCGTGTTCGGCCCGTCGGAGCAGTCGCCGAACGCCGCCTGGGTGTAGTCGACGCCGGTATCGAGCACGGCCACGGTCGCTCCTTCACCGGTAAACCCGAACGAAGCGGCCGTCGACTGGTGAATCAGCGGAAGGCTCTGATTCAGCATCGCCGTGTAGCGCCGGTTCGTGTTCACCCGTCGCACATCATCCGATTGCACGAGTGCGAGTAGCGCTTCCTCGGTGTCCACGCGGACGAAAGACGAAGGCAGCGCGTCGTAGTCGCGGAGCAGTAGTGCCTCGGGTCCGAGCGGGGCGAGGGCGCGGCCCTTCTTCACGGCAAAGCCACGCTTCGCCTCGTCGATGATCGCCTTGAAGCGATCCTTTCCGCTCGGAGCCTTCGCCCGCGCCTGCTCGAGCACGTCCTTGCTCTTGAACGACACGATGACGTCGGCCGAGCCACTGGTGCGCAGTTCGTTCACGACCTGCTCGTCGAGCTTTCCGCTTGCGAGCGCGGCCGCGAGCTGGTTCGGCTGGCCGCCCGCCGCGCTCGCGGCTTGGGCGATCGACAGAAACGCGACTAGGCTGACGGCGATCGCTGTGAGCCTGGTGAGCCGGTTTGCGAGGAAGTGCTTGAACATGACTGCTCCTTTGCGTCACGGGACTCCGTAGCCCCTGTTGTGTTTAGAGCAGCCTCCCGGCGGCGGAGCGTGTTCCATAGGCACCCAAGGGGTGATTTCGCCCCACCCTGGACGGACGCGACGGGGAGACGATCTGGTGGGTCCGCATCCGCCGCCTCTAGCGGTCGCCCGGCGCTAGAGGAAAGGGCCGAACAATGAAGGCGTGGTCAAGACGTCGCGATACACGCGTCGTCGTGTTAAAGGGGCTGGCTGCCGTCCAAGGACCGGCTCGCGGCGAGCGCGGTGGGCGCCTGACGGCCAGCGGTATCCGTCGGTTGAAGCGAGGCCTCTTGCGCGAGCAGCGCGAGGCCGTCGCCGACATTCGAAGCCCGAGCCGGTGGCGTTGCTCGGGTGGTTATAACGCCGAAGCGACTCCTATCAGGAGTCAGCGTGAGCGTCTTGCTCCGACAGCCCCACGGCTTCGAGGGCTTCACGGCGGTCCGTGAATGTTTCAATCCTGAAGATTCTTCCCGCTCTCAGCCACGTTGTGACGGCAAGCGGCATCGACCCTTCTGCGCCGCTCTCCCGGCCTCGCCATTCGGCAGCGCGAGCGCCGCGACTGCTGCCCCGGCGTCGAGGAACTCATCCGGCACCACCACGAACCGCTCGTAGGCATCATCGATTGCTTGGAAATAGGCATACAAGCCGTCGTAACCGCGAAAGTCCGACTCCACCGCCAGGAAGATCGACCGAAACTCGATGTCCGGGTCGGTCAACTCGATGAGGGTGTCCATGTCGCGCTCGTTGTAGGCGGCGTTCCACCGCCGCACGATCTCCACATTCACCTGCGACATCGCCTACTCCGAGAGCCCCACGGCTTCGAGGGCCTCCGCATGGTCCCAGAAGAACTCCATCTCGCGGATCTTGAGCTTGCGCACCGTGTAGATGCCCGTCACCTCCAGGTCCGCCTCGGGGCCGTGGCCTGCGCCATGCCAGATGAATCGAACGAGAACTAGGTCGCCGGCGTCGATGAAGCTGATCACTTCCAGGGTGTCGTCGTCCCAGGTCTCGCGCATTTGCTCGGTCTGGCACATGATGGCCTCCCGACCTAGATACGGCCCTGGCTCCGGCCAACCCTCCGGCATGCGCATGATGACGTCTGGATCGAGCAGCTCACCCCAGGCGTGCATGTTCTTGGCGTTCCACACGTCGAAGTTGGCCTGCACGATTTCCACGTTCTCCTGCGACATCGCTACTCCGACAGCCCCAGGGTTTCGAGGGCCTCCGCGTGATCCCAGAAATGCTCCACGCCGACGATCCTGCCCTTGCGGACCGTGTAGACGCCCGTCACTTCGATGTTCGACTGAGGCCCGTGCCCCACGCCACTCCAGTTGAACCTCACGACGATTCGGTCGGCGCCGTCGATGAAGTCACTAAGTAGTTCAAAGGAGTCGCCATCCCAGGTCTCGCGCAACTGCTGCCACTGGCGCATGCATGCCTCTCGGCCCACGAAAGGCCCCGGCTCCGGCCAACCCACCGGGAGGTGCATGATGGCGCCTGGATCGAAACGTTGACGAAGGGCTTCCATGTCTCCTGCGTTCCACGCCTCGAAGGCGGCTTTCACGACTTCCACGTTCTCCTGCGACATCGCCTACTCCTTGAGGGCGAAAGCTTCGAGACCCTCGTCGCGATCCAGATACACGCGGTCGAGCACGATCCTGTCGCCGCGAAACTGATGGAAGGCGGCTGTCGAAAGCTCCAACTCGACACCACTCGCCTCTCCGCGCAGAGATGTATGCAGCAGGGCGACGGTCCACTCGCCGGACACTTTGATGTCCTCTGCTTCGACGTGGATGGCGGCCCAGGGACCGAACAAGTCGTTGAACCAACGGTGCACTCCGTCATGCCCGTGATAAGTCTCCGGGTCGGGCACGTCCACCATCTCGATAACGACTTCGGGATCGAAGAAGTCGACCAGGGCGTCAAGGTCTCCGGCCTTGAACGCCGCGAACTGCGTGTTGAACAGCTCGTATGCCTCGTGCAACCGCTCTACGTTCCTCTGCGACATCGCCCGCGCAGTATCCCGTGGGCACCGTGTATGCGCGGCGCGGTAGTCGTGGCCCCCCACGAGAACACTCCAAAAAACCAACGACGCCCTCAGGAGCCGGCGTGAACGTCCTGCTCCGACAGCCCCACGGCTTCGAGGGCCTTCGCGTGATCCCAGAAGTACTCCTGGTAGAAGATCCTTTGCTCACGCACCGTGTAGACGGCCGTCAACTCCAAGTTCGACTCAGGGCCGTGCCCCACGCCGCGCCAGATGAATCTCACGACGACGCGTTCACCAGCGTCGATGAACTCGCTGGTCGGAATCAATGTGTCGGCATCCCAGGTTTCGCGTTGCTGCTTCCACTGGCGAATGACCGCTTCCCGGCCAACGAACGGCCCGGGCTCCGGCCAACCCTCGGGATTCCGCAAGATCATGTCGGGGTGAAGCACATCGTGATAGTCGTCCATGTTCCCCGCGTTCCATACTTCGAAGCCGGCCTTCACGATCTCCACGTTCTCCTGCGACATCGCCCGCGCAGTATCCCGCAGGCTCAGGAGTCGGAGTGAGCGTCTTGCTCGGATAGGCCGAGATCTTCGAAGTGCGTCCTGCCGCTCTTGATACAGCGAAACCCGCTCGATAGCTCCGTCGCGGATCGTCCACACGAAGGTCGGGCGAGACACCACCTCGATCCCATCACGCCCGCTCACATGCACGGTGTGCGGCATCACTAGGCGATCACCGGCTTCGATGAACTCGTGTGGCTCGATCCGAAGGGACTCCCAGTACCCGGCGAAGTCCTCCAGGCCTCGTCTTACCTGATCAAGGCTGAGGACGCCGCTCACCGGACCGACTGCCCGCGACATGTCCAACTCGAAGCCAGGAGCCATGTCTTTGTAAAAGGCATCCCAGTCGTCGCGGTTGGCCGCGTGGATAGCGGCTCGCACGATCTCCACGTTCTCCTGCGACATCGCCCGCGCAGTATCCCGCAGCTTCAGGAGTCGGCGCGAGCGTCTTGCTCCGACAGCCCCACGGCTTCGAGGGCTTCCGTCCTGTTCACATAGTCCTTCAGGTGGACGATCCGCGCCTCTCGAAACATAGCCAGAATCGCAAAGGGCGCCTCGTACTCGATTCCGCTTTCCCCGCCACTGATCTCGAAGGTCCCCAATGCCAGGACCGAATCGCCGAGATCGCGAACATCTCGCTGTTTGATCCGCACCGCGGCCTCGGCAGGCTCAAACGCGTCCGACATGAACGCCCGGATGCCATCGTGCCCGCTGTAGTTCCCCTCCACCCCGGCGAGGTGAGGCTCGAACTCAATCTCCGGATCCATGAACTCAAGAAAGCGCTCGACATCAGCCGCTGCGAAAGCCTCAAGCGCATCGAGCGCGATCTCCACGTTCTCCTGCGACATCGCCTACTCCGACAGGCCCAGGGTTTCGAGGGCCTCCGAGTGATCCCAGAAGAACTCCAAGCCGAAGATTCTCCGCTTGCGCACCGTCTCGACGATGGTCGCCTCGATGTTCGCCTCAGGACCTTGCCCTGCGCCACGCCAGATGAACCTCACAGCAACTCGGTCACCAACGTCGATGAAGTCGCTGATCAGTTCAAAGGTGTCGGCATCCCAGGTCTCGCGGAGCTGCTCGAACCAGCGCATGGCTGCCTCCCGACCTACGAAAGGCCCCGGCTCCGGCCACCCCGCCGGGGTCCGCACGATGACGTCGGGGTCGTACAGCTCACGAAGGGCATCTATGTCCCCGGCGTTCCATGCAGTGTTAATGGCTCGCGCAATCTCCACGGTCTCCTTCGACATCGCCCGCGCAGTATCCCGCCTAGCGGTGCGCCTGCCTATGGCAGCGCCCGCACAGGGCCTCTCCGGGCGCGTGCGCGTTCCCGCCCTCGCTGATCGGCGGGTCGTGGTGCGCGAATCCGCGGGCCGCCCGCACCGCGCGCATTGGCCATCCGTCTTGGCGAGTGTGCGGCGCCGGAACGTCACCTGCTTGCCCGCTCGATCCCCGCTTCGTGACCTGACGCGCCTTTGCGCAGCGGGAGCACCGGCTGCCCGTCGCAATTAACTTCCCGCAGTTGAGGCAGGGACGCGTCGCTCGCGCTCACCGCAGCCGAGGAGCGCTGGGACAATCTTGGGACAATCGACCACCCCGTAGAGCGGTCTTGAGCACCCTTGAGCGGTGAACGCGCCGCGACGATCAAGACGCACTCGACCGCTCGCTTTCCGCTCTCCAAGCTGCATCCGGCTCTACGGAGCGGCGAAGGAATCGAACCTTCCAAGCGTGGGGTCACCACGCCCTGCTGGTTTTGAAGACCAGATGGGCCACCAGGCCCCTGCCACTCCGCCGCCAAATGTAACTGGGTACGGGCTCTCTCAGAAGAGCACGTACTTCAACAGCTCGGGCGAGAAGTAGACCTCCATCGTCACGCTCACGAGCAGCATCGGCACCGCGATCCCGACGGTCACTATCGTGGCGGCCAGCAGCTGATCCCAGTTGCCGCTGCGGCTAGCCATCAGCCACGCGGCGAGGGGAAGGAAGAGTGCGGTCAGCTCGGGGATCGCGTGCGGGAGGTAGACGAGCAGCAGCTTCGCGGGAGGGATCCCGAGCTGGTTGGCGATCGTCGACGTGTTGGCGCCGAGAATGTAGGCCTGGGTCAGAAGCGAGAACGTCGTCGCGCCGATCACGAACAGGATCGCCAGCGGTCCCGCCTTCTCGTGCACCCAGCGCCAGACTCCGCTGCGGTGCTGCGCCGACAGCGGCAGTGAGCTGCCGGCAATGAAGCCCGCGATGCAAGCGAAGGCGTGCAGGGCGAGGACGAGCGAGTTCTTGAAAAGGAAGATCCCGAGGTCGCGAGGGGCGCCGTCACGGTGCACCCCGATCACGCTGAAGCGCGTCAGGTCGGGCTGCATGCTCTCGGCGATCAGGTAGACGGTGGCGAGAAGGAGCAGCGCGATCGTGACGCTGCCGAGGAACCACTGCCCGATCACCCGCCAGCGGTGCCGGCTCCAGGCATCGAGGGTCTCGCGCGTGTCGCGCATCCCCTGGACCAAGACGAGATCGTTGACGTGCACGCGTCCTCTATCGACAGGCGAGGCCGCTCACAAAAGGCCGCGAGGCCATTTGGAGTCCGGTCATGGCCGGACCCATGATCGGCTAGGTTTCGGGCATGGAGCTCATGAGCTGGGAACGGAGGCCGAAGCTCCGCAAGCCTGCCCTGATCTGCGCGTTCAAGGGCTGGAACGACGCCGCCGAGTCCGCCACAGCCGCGCTAGAGTTCGTGGGAGAAGGGTGGGGAGCGAGCCGCTGCGCGACCATCGACCCCGAGGAGTTCTACGACTTCCAGGTCACGCGGCCGACCGTGCGGCTGACAGACGGGCGCACGCGGGAGATCATCTGGCCGGAACTGGTCCTCTTCGAGGCCAGCATCGACTCGGCCGGGCGCGATGCACTCCTGCTGACCGGAGTCGAGCCGAACTTGCGCTGGCGCACACTCTGCAACACCGTGATCTCGGTAGCGGGCGAGCTCGAGGTCGAGATGGTGGTGTCGTTGGGGGCGCTCCTCGCGGACGTACCGCATACACGTCCGGTGCGGATCACGGGCATCGCGGGTGACCCGGAACTCGTCGACCGGCTCGGCTTCTCGCAGACTCGCTACGAGGGACCGACGGGAATAGTTGGCGTGCTGCAGGACTCGTGCATGCGGGCCGGCCTCCAGTGCGCAAGCCTCTGGGCGCCGGTCCCCCACTACGTCGCGGCAGTGCCGAGTCCGAAGGCGTCCCTTGCGCTGGTCGAGACTCTGGCCCAGGTGATCGAGGTGGACGTCGACACGTCCGAGCTCGAGCGCTCGAGCGCCGAGTACGAGGAACGTCTGAACGCGGCCGTCTCGAGCGACCCCGACGTGAAGGCGATGGTCGAGCGGCTCGAGCAGCAGATGGACGAGTCCGAGATCTCGCCCACGAATCTGCCGAGCGGCGACTCGATCGCGCGCGAGTTCGAGCGCTTCCTGCGCGAGCAGGGCCGCGAAGAAAACGGGAGCTAAGCCGAGTCCTCGGAACTTACTTTTCAGCCGCCGGGCACAGCAGCTGAAAATCGCAGATGGAGCAGGCGGAAAACGAGGGCTTCGGTTCGAAGTGCTGGCCGCGGATCCCTTCGGCCACCTTCACCGCCGTCTCACGCACCTTTTCGACCGTCTCCTCGGTCGGCTCGAGTGGCACCTGCTCTCCGTCGAGTACGTAGTAGTAGCTCTGGCGCGAGGCGTCGAGCTTCCACGACTGCTTGGCGCCGATCTGGTACAGCGACAGCTGGACGTCGTCCCGTAGCTGAGTCGGCGTCTTGGCCCGACCGGTCTTGTAGTCGATCAGCTCGAACGAGCCGTCGGGATGGCGGTCCACGCGGTCGACGCGCCCGCGCAGCAGGTGCTCGCGGATCCGGAACGAGAAGCTGCGCTCGAACCACACCGGCTCGGACTCCTGGGCGAGGAAGCGCCGGTGATAGCTCGTCAGCGCTTCGACGGCCTTCTCGCGCAGCTGACGCTCCTCGTTCGAGTCGCCAAAGCCGGAGCGCCGCCAGCCGAGCTCGAACAGGCCGAGGAGGCGTTCGCGCTCGGAATCTCCCGGCACCGCGGCGCCGTCGATCGACTCGTTCACGAGCTGCGAGTGAAAGCGCTCGAGGACTTGGTGAACGAGGATGCCGAACCGCTGCTGGAGCGTCTGGTCGCGCGGAATCGAGTAGACGCGCGCGTACTTGTAGCGCAGCGGGCAGATCTTGTAGATCTCGATGTCGGTCGCGGACAGCATCACTCCTTCGCCGCGCATCGGGATGAAGGACTCGAGCGACGGCTCTGCGCGGGCAGTGATCAGGTCGCGCGTCCGGCCGCGCTGGTGCTCGGCTTCGAGCAGCCGTTGATCGAGGCCCGAGCTGACGTAGAACTCGCGCTGAGCGGCACTCGCGCCGGCGAGCAGGATGTCGTTTACCTCGCCGATCGCCTCGGCCAGGTCCTGGCGCGGCCGCCGCTCGATCAGTGCGGCCAGCTTCAGCAGCTCGAGAAAGCGGGCGAGCGCCCGGGAGGCGTCCAGGTGTGCGTCGAGGCGCATCTCGCCGATCTCCTGGCCGACCTGCATCGCGCCGCCGAGCACGTCGTCGCGCAGCGCCCGGAAGGCGGCCATCAGATCCTCTTCCAGTCCCAGCAGCTCCTCGGCATGCACTTCCTCGCTCGCGCCGAGCACCGCGCGCGCCTCCTCGTAGAACGGCGAGGGCTTCTGCTCGATGCTGTCACCGGAACTCGCGGTGGCCTCGGGCCACGCCAGCACGAGCCGCCTGCGCGCACGCGTCATCGCCACGTGCAGCAGACGGCGCATCTCGGCCACGTGCGCCTCACGGGTATTGTCGGGCAGCTCTTCTTTCAGCAGCGCGTCCGGAACAGGTTCCTGAGTCCCGCGCCGCTGGCCCGGCATGCGGCTCTGCTGGAGCCCGAGGGCGTAGACGTGATCGAACTCGAGACCCTTGGCCGCGTGCATGGTCATGATCTGGACCGCGTGCTCGCCGCCGGGAGGGACGGCCTCGTCCTCGCGCAGCCCCGCCTCGGCAGCTGCGACCACGTACGACGCGAACTCCCGCGAGCTGCCGCCCGGCATCCGCCGCATCCAGGTGGACGCGAGGTGCCCGAACTTGGCGATGTTCATGAGCCGCTCGAGCGACTCGCGATCGCCGGCGAAGAGTTGCTGCCGGCGCAGGCCGACGCGCTCGATCAGGCGCTCGACGAAGAGGTCGGGGCGCATGCCCTCGAACGCTCG
Source organism: uncultured Solirubrobacterales bacterium (assembly GCA_963716195.1). Taxonomy (GTDB): domain Bacteria; phylum Actinomycetota; class Thermoleophilia; order Solirubrobacterales; family JBBDJG01; genus JBBQNR01. Next base: position 2,893,137 of record OY970293.1, on the reverse strand, counting down.
CGCCGCGCCTCGGTACAGACGCAGGAAGGAGCCGATCCGCTCACACGCGTCGGGCGTCATGCCCGGCGTCTCGAGCGCGGCATGGAGCGCGGTGACCATGTCGACCTTGCGCCGGCGGGCGATCTGAGTCGAGCGCGCCAGGTCGACCGAGCCGAGCTCGATCGGCGGCCGCACGAGCGCGCGCACCACGGCACGAGCGTCGTTGGGGTCCAGCAGGAGGCGCAGCCAGGCGAGCAGGTCGCGCACTTCGCTGCGCTCGAAGAAGGCACCGCTGCCGCCGATCCGGAACGGGATCTCGCGTTCCTCGAGCGCCGTCGCGACGAGCTGGCCCTCGTTGCGCACCGATCGCACCAGCACCGCGACCTGCCCGGGAGAAGCGCCGCCGGCGATCACCCGCTCGAGCTCGGCCGCGACGGCCTGCACCTGCGCGCGCTCGTTCTCGCAGCGCCAGAACGACACCGCGGGGGGAGCGCCGGCCGTCTCCGGCAACGCCGCCTCGAGGCGCTTTTCGATGCGCTCGCCGCTCTGCTCGATCACAGCGTGCGCGGCATCCAGGATCGGTTGGCGTGAGCGGTAGTTCAGCTCGAGCCTGATTACCTTGGCGTCTGGAAAGCGACTCTGGAAGTCGACGATGTTCTTGCGCGAGGCGCCCCGGAAGCGGTAGATCGACTGGTCGTCGTCCCCGACTACGCACACGTTGCGGTGCTCTTCCACGAGCAGGCGCAGGAGCTCGCCCTGCGCGTAGTTAGTGTCCTGGTACTCGTCCACGAGCACGTGCCGGAAGCGCCCACGGATGCGCCGGCACACGTTCGGCCGTTCCTCCAGCAGGCGGATCGCACGCAGGATCAGCTCGCCGAAATCGAGTCCGCCGTTCTCCTCGACGAGGCGATCGTGGTCAGCGAAGAAGCGCGCGAACTCGCGCTCGCGCTCGGCGTCCTCGTCTCCTTGCGGGAGCGACCCGGCCCAGCTTGCGTACTCGACGGATGAGACACCCTCGTCCTTGAGCCTGTCGATGCGCTCGATCAGCTTCGCGAAGAGACCCGCCGGATTGCCCCACATCTGGTGGTGCTCGAAGGTGAGCTCGTCCGCACGGTCGAGCAGGAGCGCCAGCCTGTCCGCCGGCGTGACCGGGTGGAAGAACGGATCGATGCCCGCCTCGAGCGCCTCCTCCTGCAGCAGGCGCGTGCAGAACGCGTGGAACGTGGCGCAGCGAAGCTCCTCGTAGCCCTCCTCCAGCAGCTCCTCGGCGCGCGCTCGCATCTCCTCCGCGGCGCGGGTGGAGAACGTGAGCGCAAGCACCTGCTCGGGCATGACGCCCTGCGACGCGAGCCACGCGATCCGGCGGGTGATCACGCGCGTTTTTCCGGTTCCCGCACCCGCGACGACCAGCAACGGGCCCCCGGAATGGGTCACCGCCTCGCGCTGGGCGTCGTTGAGGTCGGCGAGCCGCGATGGCATCGGTCCATGGTAACTCCGCGTCGGGGCGGAGAATGGGCGCGCCGGGACGCTGGAATAGCATCCTGGTCCTCGTGTCCGGAAAATCCGCAAAGACACAGGCGAAGGCGCTCGAAGTCGACTGGCTTTCGCTCTGTAGAAGCGCGACAGAACGGATACGCGACGTCTTCCAGCAGCACGGCACCACTCCCGAGCGCGCGATCGGCACCGGCCACGGCGCCGGCGGAGACGAGACGCTCGTCATCGATCGCGGCGCCGAGGACGCCGTGTTCGCAGAGCTCGATGCGGTGCACGCGCGCGGCTACGAGTTCACCGCGGTGTCCGAGGAGCGGGGCGAGATCGTCTATGGGGACGGTTCGAGCCCGGTGCGCGTGGTGATCGATCCGATCGACGGCTCGCTCAACGCCAAGCGGCTGATCCCGAGCTACTCGCTCAGTCTCGCGGTCTCCAGCGGCGACACCATGGAGGACGTCCAGTTCGGCTTCGTCTACGACTTCGGTTCAGGAGAGGAATACGTCGCGCGCCTGAATGAGGGCGCGACCGTCAACGGAGAGATGCTGGACGTCGACGACGCCGGCCGGGGGCTGGAGGTGGTGGGCTTCGAGTGCGCCCGGCCCGAGTGGATAGCACCGGTTGCAGCTCGCCTGGAGGGAAAGGTCTACCGGATGCGCATCATCGGCTCAATCGCCCTCTCGCTCTGCTATCTCGGGCGCACGCGCTTCGACGGCATGCTGACCGCGAACACGAGCCGCTCCGTGGACGCGGCGGCCGCGCAGCTCGTCGCCCGCGAGGCGGGTGCGTTCGTCAGCGTCCTCGGTCACGGCGGACTGGAGGCGCCGCTCGACCTCGACACCCGCTTCCGGCTGGCGGGCGCGCGCACTCCCGAGGGACTCGAGACGCTCGTGCGGGCCCTGACAGACGCCGGCCTGCCCGGCGACTAGTCAGGAGTCGGCCAGCAACCCTGCCATCTGGGCCGCGTTGCGCACGCCGTAGTCCTCGTAACAGTTGTTCATGAGGATGTGGAGCTGCTTCGCCTGCCCTGCGAGCTCGCGCGCCGGCTTCACCCATTTGCCGAGCTCGTTCTCGTCGTAGAGGTACTTGAAGCGCTCGGCCGCGGTCAGCCCCGGCTTCTCCCAGTTTTCGGCGTTGTGGCCGTGGAAGCGCAGGAAGGCGAGCTCTGAGCTGGTGCACGCCACCACCGGCGGCGTGGATGTCTTGAACCCCTGTGGCTCGTCCACCACCACGTAAGCCATGCCGAGCTCCTGGAGCTGGGCGAGCGTGCTGTCGCGCTTGTCCTCCTCCATCCAGCCGCCGCCGCGGAACTCGACCGCCACCTGGTAGGGGAAGCGCTCGCCGAGCTCGCGCAGATAGTCGAAGTTGCGCCGGGAGCGAACGAACCAGTGCGGGAACTGGAACAGCACTGCGCCCAGCTTGCCGGCGACGGCGAGCGGCTTCAGCGCCGAGGTGAACATGTCGAAGACGAGGTTCTGCGCCTCCTCGGGCAGATCACGCGGGTACACCCTGCGCTTCTCGCGAGCCTCCTCCGTCAGCCGCTCGCGCACCGGCTCCGGGAGCGAGCGCACCTCGGCGGCGTGCTGCGTCAGGAGGCTGAAGGCCTTGACGTTGAAGACGAAGTGCGAGGGAGTACGCTCGTTCCAGAGCTCGGCGTTGCGCTCGGATGGCAGTGCGTAGTAGGTGGAGTCGACCTCGACGAGCGGGAAGCGCTCGGCGTAGTAGCGCAGGCGCTCCTCCGGCTTGTTCGTGCCCTGGGGATAGAAGCGCTTCGACGCGATCAGCGTCCGGTCCGTCCAGCTCGAGGTGCCGTAGTACACGTTGCCGACGGGCTTGCCGCCGGCGGGAGGGGTCTCGAAAAGGGTGTCGCCGTCAGCTACGCGCGTGCTCATGGAACGCTTCGCGGGCCTGGTCGTGCTGGAGATACCCCATCAGCCGGATCACCTTCTCTTCGCGGAACTCGATCACGTGACCCCACTCGAACTCGATCTCGATACCGCTTCCGCGTCCCAGCACCCGCGTGTTGCCGAGCGCCAGCACGCGGTCGCCGTGCATCTCGACGGATTCCGGCTCGGGCTCGAACCGCTCCCAAGCTTCGTACAGATCGGCGAAAAAGCCGCGTATCCCCTCGTGCCCGTGATAGATCTCGCCGGCCACGCTTCCCACAGGGACGTTGCACGCGATTGCCGGGTCGCAGACGGCGATCACGCTCTCGATGTCGCCCCGTCCTATCGCGGCATATGTCGTGCGCACGATCTCGACACGTTCGGGCACGGACCCAGTTTAGGGCGGCGCGGTCCCGGCCTTTGCGGGCGACGGCCGTGGCTATAGTCGTCGCGTGTTCTACCTGGAGCTACTCAGGCAACTGCACGAACGGCTCAGGCCCGGCGTCTACCTGGAGATCGGCATCGGGCGGGGTCTGTCGCTCGAGTGCGCGCGCCCGGGCACGCGACTGATCGGAGTCGACCCCAGCCCGAAAAAGGCCATCGATCAGGAACTGTTGCGCTCGATCGAGTTCCACAAGATGACGAGCGACGAGTTCTTCAAAGAGAACTCGCCGGCGTACGACCTGGCGCTGATCGACGGCATGCACCTCTTCGAGTTCGCGCTCAGGGACTTCATCAACCTGGAGCGGCTCGCGGGGGACGGATCGGTGATCCTGTCTCACGACTGCATCCCGATGAACGAGGCTGCCACCAGCCGAGAGCGAGCGACGCGCCAATGGACCGGCGACGTGTGGAAGCTGGTGCCCATTCTCAGAGAGATGAGGCCGGACCTGGAGGTGACCGTCGCCGGCGTGGAGCCGTCCGGGCTCGCGCTCGTCAGCGGCCTCGACCCCCAGTCGACGGTCCTTTCCGACGCCTACGAGGAGATCCACGAACGGTTCCTGCCGCTCGAGTACGCGGATGCGATGGAGCTCGACTTCCAGGCCGTGACGCCCGACGTGGCTATCGCCCGGCTAGGCGACGACCGCACTGCCGGCCTTGTCGAGCCGGCGCGAGAGCGCGACGCCGAGGAGGCGTAGCGCGCGCTCGGTCCCGTACTGCTGCGCGCAGAGGTCGAACGCGCGCGCGAAGCGCACGAGCAAGATCCCGTAGTCGCTGCGCGGCGTCCAGCCGGCGAAGCGGTGGCCGTCGCGGGCCTCGGCGAGCTCGTCGGCGGCGCCGAGCGGGCAGACCGTGGCGCCGTTGTCGTAGCTGCCCGGGGCGACGCGGGTGCTGTCCTCATCCAGGGCGTCCCGCATCGACGAGGCGAGGGCGGACGGCAGTCCCATCGTCGTCTTCATGAGAAGACGGGCCGATAGTGGTGGCTCGCCTGCCGCAGCGGTCATCGAGATGACCTTAGCCGGGCTTGCGGACCGACCGCCAGTGACGTCCGTGGTCAGGGCTTCAGCTTGTGGCCGGAGCGGAACAGCCACAGCGACCAGGCGAACATTCCTGCCGCCAGGGCGGTGGTGATCCCGAGCGCGAGCACGACGGACACGTCGCTCGTGCCGAGGAAGCCGTAACGCACCGACGACACTATGTAGAAGAGGGGATTGGCGTGCGAGAGCTCGTGCCAGGGGGAAGGGAGCACGCTGACCGAATAGAAGACGCCTCCCACGAACGCCAGCGGCTGGATCACGAGGTTGGATACGAATGAATGGTGATCCCAGGTCTGCGCATGGATGCCGACGATCACCCCCAGCGAGGCAAACAGCAGGATCGCCGACAACGCCGCCAGCACGAGCACGAATGGATGCTCGATCGGAGCCCCCACGATCGGCGCCCCGATCGCGGTCAGCACGATGCCGATCAGCAGAGCGCGGAACACGCCGCCGATCGTGAGCCCTACGTCGATCTGCCAGGGCAGCATCGGCGCGGCCAGGATGTCGTCGATGTAGCGGTCGGAGCGGGCCTGGAAGATCGAGCTCGAGTTGTTCATGTACGCGGCCATGAACATCGCCATGGCGATCAAACCGGGCAGGATGAACACGCTGTAGTCGAAGCCGCTCACGTTCCGGATGCGGTCGCCCAGCGAGAGGCCGAACACGATCACGAATAGAAGCGCCGACACGACCGGCGCGACGACGGTCTGGCTCCACAGGCGCCCGACACGCAGGCACTCACGCGCCGCGAGCCAGAACAGGCTCAGATAGGAGAGCCGACGCAGCTCGGCCGGCGACGGGTCCAGCGTGAGACTGGCGGGAGCCGCGACGCTTCCCGATTCCACTAGACGACCTCCGCGCCGACGGCCTTCACGTAGGCCTCGCCGAGCGAGTCGACTCCGTAGTGGTCGCGCAAACCCTCCGGAGTGTCGAGCGCCGCGATCTGACCGCCCCTGATCAGCGCGATCCGCTCGCACAGCTGCTCCGCCTCTTCGAGGTAGTGCGTCGTCAGCAGGATCGTCGTCCCGCGTGCATGCAGCAGCCGGATGTAACGCCACAGCTCCAGACGCAGCTCGTAGTCCACTCCCGCAGTCGGCTCGTCGAGGATCACCAGGCGCGGCTCGTGCAGAAGGGCCCTGGCCAGCAGCAGCCGCCGCTTCATCCCGCCGGACAGGCGCGGCGTGCGCGTGTTCCGCTTGGCGCGCAGGTCGAACACGTCGATCATCTCGTCCGCTCGCCGGGCCGCTTCCGCGCGCGGCAGGCCGTAGTAACCGCCGTGGTAGACGAGGGACTCGTAGACGGTGAGGAAGCGGTCGAGGTTGACGTCCTGCGGGGACAAGCCGATCAGGCGCCGGGCGGCGAGGGTCGTGGCTCCTTCCACCAGCGCCTCGTGCCCGAACACGCGGATCGACCCGGCCGTTACTCGCACCAGCCCGGTGATCGAGTTGATCAACGTTGTCTTGCCGGCGCCGTTCGGTCCCAGCAGGCCGAAGAAGGCGCCGTCGGGAACCGTCAGGTCGAGCGCGTCGAGGGCGAGCGTGCCGTCGTCATAGCGTTTCGTCAGGCGCTCGACCGCGAGCGCGGGCGCCGACTCGCGTCCGTCCACAGACATGCGGTCAAGCCTAGAGATCTAGCGGCCGGGTTCGGCCTTGCGGCGGATGTCACGAACCTCCCGATTTTCGGAATTTCATGTAACGCGGTCCCGGCCAACGGGTAGACAAACGTGTGTTCGCTCTGTTAGGCTAGACGCTCCTTAGAGCGGACAGTGATTAGAAGTAATAAGGTTCAATCTTTGTTACATCCCCAGATGGGGGAAGGAGGCAGGAAAGAGTTATGGCGAGCAACGGTACAGCCGCTGGAGCAGCCCAGCGCAGCGCGGCTGCAAAGCGGGGACAGGCCACCCGTAAGCGACAGGCCGCGAAGCGCAGCCAGACTGCAAAGCGCGCGGCCGCTACTCGCGCGCAGGCAGAGACCACCCAGGTAGAGGCAGTCGCCACTCAGGTGGCAGGCGTCGCCGAGAGCGCCGTCCTGATCCCGGTCGGGGTCGCCCTCGAGACGCGCGACCGCGTCCTTCAGGTCATTCGGCCCTGGACCACGCGCACCGGCGCCGAGCGCGAGCTGACCCGCGTTCGCCGCACGGCCCGGCGGTACGAGCGCCGCGGCTCGGTTGCCCGCAACCGCCTCGTGCGCGAGGCGCGCCAGCGCCGCAACCGGCTTGTCCGCGAGCTGCGCAAGCGCCGCAACCAGCTCACTCGTGTAGTGCGCCGGCAGCGCACCCAGGCCAATCGTACGGTGAAGCAGAACGGCCGCCGTGTCCGCACCGAGCTGCGCACCAGGCGCCGCGAGGTCGAGAAGGCCGTGAAGCCGGTGCAGCAGTCGATTCAGGACCAGGTCGACCAGACGCGGGATCGCGTCCAGCAGCTGGTCTAACCAAGCAATCTTGGCGCTCTAGCAGGCGCCACCAGGTTTCTGTCGGCTGAGAGAGCGGCCGGTCGGTCTAACCCCGACAATGCCGTCGCTGGCAGAAAGCAACACACACAACCTCTCCTCCCTCAGCCGACGGGCCCCTCGGGGCCCGTCGGCCTTTGGGCGGCGAAAAGTAAACGAAAGTGGCGATCCGCGCAACTTCCGGCGCAATATCCGCCGTTCTCCCCTTTTACGCCTTTCCCTCGACCTCGTACTCGGCGCAGAAAAGCCCTCGAACCGGCGCTTCCGACCTCCAGCTAGAGTTAGTTACGCATATAGCCCTATGCCTACCCGAGACCAAATAACCGAAAAGCTCCGAGCCGTCATCGATCCGGAGCTGCGGCGATCGATCGTCGAGCTCGAGATGGTGCGCACGATCGAGATCGGCGAGGACGGCGCCATCCACGTGGTCGTCTCGCTCACGACGCCAGGCTGTCCGATTCGCAGTCACTTCGAGCGTGCAGTCACAGACACCGTGTCCGAGCTCCCCGGCGTCACGAGCGTGTCGGTTGGCTTCGACGTCCTCAGCCCCGACGAGAAGCAGGGACTGGTCGCAAAGCTCGGGCGCAACAAGCTGCCGCAGGGCGCGCTGGCCAACGTCAAGAACGTGATCTGCGTCGCCTCCGGAAAGGGTGGAGTCGGCAAGTCCACGCTGACCGCGAACCTGGCCGCAGCGCTCGCCGTCGAGGGCCATCGTTCCGCGGCGCTGGACGCGGACGTGTGGGGCTACAGCATCCCTCGCATGCTCGGTGTCGAGGGCCGGCCCAAGGTCTCCGAGCAGCGCAAGATCCTGCCGATCGAGGCCGGCGGGGGAGTGAAGGTGATGTCCATCGGCTTCTTCGTCGACGGCGACTCCGCCGTGGTGTGGCGGGGGCCGATGCTCCACAAGGCGATCCAGCAGTTCTTGGAGGACGTCGACTGGGGCGAGCTCGACTACCTGCTGATCGACCTTCCGCCCGGGACCGGCGACGTCTCGATGACGCTCGCCCAGCTCCTGCCACAGGCCAAGGTCCTGCTCGTCACGACGCCGCAGCCCGCGGCCCAGAAGGTCGCCTATCGCGCGGCAGAGATGGCGCGCAAATTCGACCTGGAGATCCTCGGAGTGGCGGAAAACATGTCCGGCTTCACGACTCCCGGCGGGGAGCGCTTCGCGATCTTCGGTGAAGGCGGTGGGCAGCAGCTCGCCGACGAGCTCGACGTGCCACTGCTCGGCAAGCTCCCGCTCGAGGAGGACCTGCGCCGCTGCGCCGACGAAGGCACGCCGCTCGTGGTCGAGGACCCGGACGCGCCCGCCGCGCAGGCACTGCACCAGCTGGCGCGCGGCATCGTCGCCGCAACGCCTCAGGAGCTGCCGATGATGCAGCCGCCGGCGATGGCAGCCGCCCCCGGCATGGGCGGCAAAGAGCTACCCGTCATCCAATAGCTCGAGCCTCCGGCGCAGCGGGCGCACGTAGGCCGAGATGGAGTCGTCCTGTACGACGCCGCTCGCACGTTTCAGCACCCAGTTGCGCTGCTTCGGCCGTCCGCGTCCCGCGGCCTCCCAGACATCGTCCTTGGCGTGCATTTCCGCTTCTGAGCGCGTCCCGTAGTGGTTGATCCGCAGCCTGGAGGCATATGGCGGGCAGCACTCCGGCGACGTGCCGGTACCGACGGCCCAGCCGTTCTCGTTGACCGCCTGTCCATCTCGGTAGAGAAACCGGTGAAAGTCGATGCATCCCCGCGTCCGTGCAGGCTGGACGACGCTCTTGTACGGGACCGGCATCTCAGGAACAACGGCGGCTCGCTCCTGATAGCTCTCGATCACGAGGCCATCGGGCTTTTGCACGTTGCCGGATGGACCAAAGTCATACCGCGGAACCGCAAGGCCGGGAGGGGCTTCGAACTCCGTCAGGACCGACGTCACGTCCTCGGTACGAGGGGAGAACAGGAACTCGTCGATGTCGAGAAACGCGATCCAGCGACAAGTGTTGCGATGACGTGCGATGCAATCGGTAAAGGCCTCCGCAGCACCTGTGGGGGTCCCGGCCGGCGTCTGTATCGGGCGTGGCCAATCCGCCAACGACACCAACCCGGCTTCGACATACGGCCCTAAGATCTCCCGGTGGGCATCGTCGCTGTCATTGTTGTAGAGGAAGAACCGCTCCGCGCCCACGAGGCGATGGAACTCGATCCACTCACGCAGGTACTCGGCGTCGTTGCGGTAGATCGTGCAAATGGCGAGATAGGTTTCTGGCGCGGAACTCAAGACGGCTGAGAAGGTCGCAATTCGTACGATGGAAACCGAAACCCAAGTCCTGCCCGAGTGGATTGAAGTCCGCAACCAGGAGGAGCTGGAGCAGGCGCTTACTCACGAGGGCACGATCCCCGTCTGTCTCGGGGACGACTCGTTCAGCGTAGAGGGCTACCGGTGGGTGATCGTATCTGACCTGGCGACGGTTGCGATCAGCGACGGTTTCGTACAGGCCGGGGGTGCGGCGACAATCCTTGCTGACGGCACCGCCGCCGTGGATGCTCACGACAGGACCACCGTTCGCGCCAAGGGAGAAACAGCGGTCTGGGCGCGCGATCGCACTCGAGTGACCGCCAGTGAAAGCAGTCGTGTGTCCGCCTGGAGCAGAGGAGGCAACGTGGTCCCAGTCGTCCGGGCGGCAGATCGCGCCGCCGTTGAAGCCAAGGGCGCGGCGGCGGTTGAGGCTTACGGAGACGCAACGGTGCGCGCTTATCAGCGGGCCGTCGTCAATGCCCATGATCGCGCCACCGTCTGCGCGTGGGGCGAAGCGACAGTGCGAGCGCATGGAAACGCGACGGTCTATGCGTGGGGATATGCCCGAGTGGACGCCGCTGGGCCGGTGCGAGTCGAGGCATGGCAAGCGGCAAGCGTCCGCGCTCGCGGTTCGTGCGAGGTCCGCGCTTGCGGCGCAACCACGATCGAGCTTCGCGGCAAGGCATCGGCGAAGTCCACGCCGCATGCGACGGTTCTACGGCGCGCTGCTCATCGCCAAGAGGTCGAGCAGCTTCCGAGCAGTGACAGTGCGCCGGCCACGTTCCTCGAATGGTGCAGGTTCTATGGAGTCGACACGACCGAATCGATCACTCTCTATGCCGCAGTCAACGATGCTTTTCGGGCCCCATGCGGCAGCGAGTACGTGCCGGGATCGGTGCCGGAAGCCGCCAGTCGCCGCGACGGCCAGCCCGGTGACGGCAACCGCCTTTTCGCGCATCCATCGCTGGCCCTCGAGTTCGCGCCGGAGGCAACTCACTTCGTGGCATGTCCGGTGGACATCGCCGACCTGTCCCCGGAATCGCCATCCTTGCACTCCGCGCAGGTCGAACCACAGCGAATCTCTGCTCCGGTCTACGAAGTGGACTTGGACGGGAAGCCGATTCGATAGAACCGCTTCGGTTCGGCCCCGGGATCCCACCCCGGCGGGCGACCTTCGCTATTTATTCGCGAAGTAGTCGGCGTTGAGTTGCGTGTACTTCTCCCACTCTGACGGGAGCTGGTCCTCGGCGAAGCAGGCATCGACCGGGCAGGCCTCGACGCAGGCATCGCAGTCGATGCACTCGTCCGGGTCGATGTAGAGCATCTCCGCCGCTTCGTAGTCGGGCTCGTCCGGAGTCGGATGGATGCAATCCACCGGGCAGACCTCCACGCAGGAGTTGTCCTTGGTCCCGATGCAGGGTTCTGCAATCACGTAGGTCATGTCGCTAGTTTTACCTTCCGACCTTTCCGGTTGCTTTCTGGGAAAGCGCCTCTTTGGCGCTACAGGGCGGCATATTGTTGCGAATCGACAGGCGGTTGGCAAAACGCTCTCCAGCGGATCGTGATGTTTCGCGCAAGCCCTCGAGGCCGGAGGGCGCTGCGGCGTGATCCTGCTCACGGGGGCGACAGGCGTCGTTGGCACGGCGCTGCTGCAGCGGTTGCTCGACTCAGGCGCCGACGTCCGCTGCCTGGTTCGCGACCCCCGGCGGCTCGGGCCGAACCGTGTCCGGGTCCAGATCACCCTCGGCGACCTCTCCGATCCCGTGGCCATCCGCCAGTCGATGCGAGGCGTGGCCGCGGTCGTGCATCTGGGAGCGACGACCCGCGACCAGCCTCATGCGAGCATCGAGGAGATCAATGGGATGGCGACCATCCGCCTGCTGCGCGAAGCCGAGCGCGCCGGCGTCTACAGGTTCGTTCTCTTCTCGGCGATGGGCGCCTCGACGACGTCCCGGACGCGGTTCTTCCGCGCGAAGGCGCTCGCTGAGCATGCCGCCCTCGAGGCCGAGCTGGACGTCCGCGTGGCCGCGCCGTCGATTGTCTACGCGCCGGGCGACCCGTGGCTCACGCTCCTCGGGCGGATGTCGCTGCTGCCCTGGATGCCGGTCTCGGGCAACGGACTCGCGCGCTACGAGCCGATCTGGGCCGAGGACGCGGCGGCTTGCGCGCAGGCGCTTCTCGACGGAGGCGCCGTGACCGATCGCCGCCGGTTCGAGCTCGCCGGCCCCGATGAGCTCACGTATGAGGGGATCGTGCGCGTGGCGATGGAGGCCTCAGGACGCCGCCGGCCGATCGTGCACGTGCCCCTGCCTGCGGTGCGGCGCGGCCTCGATCTTCTGGGCCGCATCGCGGGCCCGTCGGTGTTCGCCACCTGGGAGGAGGCGGAGCTGCTGGAAGAGTCGATGACCAGCGACCACGGGGCAGAAGACGTACAGGCGCTCGGCGTCAGTCCGAAGCCGATGCGCGAGGTGCTCGGCCTAGCCTGAACTACCCCCCTCGTTCGTGGAAGTAGAAGTCCGGCAGGGCGGCGCTCGCGACCTGCGCGGTCATCTGCTGGGCGACCTCGAGATTGCCGGTGCGAACGGCGATGTCATCCAGCGTGACGATGCCCGCCAGCTCGCCGGAAGCCAGGACGGGAAGGCGGCGGATGCGGTGGCTCACCATCAGTGCCGCGGCCTCCTCCAGATCCATGTCCGTCTCGCCGGTGACGACCGGTGAGGTGGCGAAGTCGTTGACGGGCTGAGCGGGGTCTACTGCCTCCGCGAGGACGTCGATGGTGAGGTCGCGGTCGGTGACCATCGCGCACGGGTGGCCGGCGTCGTCCACGATCACCACCGAGCCGACGTTGCGGTCGCGCATCAGCGTCGCGATTTCCCGCACCGGGGTGTCCGATCGAGCGGTGACGACGGAGGCCGTCATGATCTCGCTGATCCGCATCGGCTCGAGCCTAACACGGTCAAAAGCGCTCGTGGCTAGAATCGGCCCGTGGCCGATCTCACTCCTTCACAGGAGCGCACGCGCACTCGCTTCGAGCTGTTGATCGGCGCGATGGCGCCCGCTCTCGACGTCGTGCTGGCCGCCGGCGACCGGCTCTCCCGCCTGGTCGAGCCCGAAGACCACGGCTACTACCCGGCCCGCCCGCTCGCGGAAGACGACGACCGGCAGCGCGGGCCACACGAAGACCTGGAATGAAACCGTCATTTGCTTAGGCGCAAATGACGGGAGGTCCGAGGGCGCGGGGGTTTACTGGTACCGCTTGCGCCTGAAGACGTCCGTCTTCAGCGAGTCGACGCGATCCAGGAACAGGATTCCGTCCAGGTGATCGATCTCGTGCTGGATGCAGCGTGCCTCGAATCCCTCTGTCTCCACGACCGTCATCTCCCCTTCTGGGGTGGTGGCCTCGACCACGATCTCGGTCGCGCGTCTGACGTTTGCCGTCAGGTCGGGAATGCTTAGGCACCCCTCGCGCGCGACCACGGCGCCCGATGCCAGCACGATGCGCGGGTTTACGAGCACGATCTGACCGTGGTTCTTGGTGGCGCGCGGGTGCTCGCTGACGTCGACGATCACCATGCGCACGAGGTCATCGACCTGCGGCGCCGCCAGTCCGACGCAGCCCGGGTGGGAGCGCACCGTGTCGATGAGGTCGGCCGCGACGCGCAGCGCGAGCTCCTCCTCTCCCGGATCGAGCGCGCGAGCGACCTGCTTCAGGGAGGGGTGTGGGAAACGCAGGACTTCGCGAGCCGTCATCGCGCGGCGGGCTAGTGGCCTGTCCCGAAACGTGTCACCGGAAACGACGGTCCCCGGAACCGACATCCGGCGTCCTCAGTCGCCCCCCTACTGACCGGTAGGGAGGCTCCCTGCGTCGTTGGCTGTCGGCCCCGGGGCCGCGTCGTTTCTCGGCGAACGTTCCGAGACAGACCACTAGAGAGCGTCTCGTTCGAGCTCACGGACGGTCAGCTCCACTCCCTCGCTCTCGCGCACACTGCGCAGGGACTCGTCGATCTTCTCGACCGACACGCCGGGCGGAAGGACGACCTCGAGCATCATCGCGTAGAGCGGCTCGCTGCCATGCGAGGACACAAGCCTTGTCGTGAGATCGGTGATGTTCACCTGCTGCTTGGCGAGGCTCGCAGTGACGGCGTGCACGATGCCTGGGTGGTCCACGCCGTAGACGCTCACGATATGTGTCGCCTCGGGCTCGGCGGAGGGCTCGATCTCGGTGACCTCGTTGACCACGACGGCCTCGAGATCGAGACGCTGGCGGACCTCGGCGAGGTCCTGCTCGAGGTCCTCGGATTTGACGTACTCCGGGGTTGAGACGATCAGCATGATCGTGAAGTGACCTCGCAAGATCGTCATCTGCGAGTCCTCGATGTTGCCGCGGTGCTTGAGCAGCACCTCCGTGACCGCGGCCGCAATGCCCGGACGGTCCCTTCCCACGACGGATACGGCGAAATGGCGCACGGACTTAGTATTCCGCTCCTTCACAGGCGATCCTTGTTGTGAGCAGATGACATTGAGCACTACCGAGATCGAGGACGAGCGCCGGCGCGGTCGCATCGCGGGCGCGGCGACGATCGCCTCGGGCCTTCTGCTCGGAGTCGCGATCGTCTGGAGCGCGATCGTGAACGCGGATCGTCCGGACGGCGACAACAAGGAAGCGGAGCAGCTGCGCTACCTCCACGACCACGCCGGCGAGCTGATCGGGGTAAGCGTCGTGCGGGCGGTCGGCTTCGGGCTGCTGGCGTTCACGATCCTGTACCTCTACCGAGCCACGAAGGGGCGGAATCAGGAACTTCCATCGATCTCGCTCATAGTCGGCCTGTTCGGGATCGTGGCGCTCGGCATCGGCAGCGTGGTTCAAGCGATCTCGCTCGCCGATCAGGCGGCCGAGTTCTCTCGTCAAAGCTTCGGTTCGCTGAGGGAGGGGAACGAGGCGGCGAAGGACGCGACGAAGGAGACGCTGCCAATAGCGTCAGGATTCATCGCCGTGGCGGGCACGGTAGCCCTCGGGCTCTGGTTCGTCCTGGGCTCGCTGAACGCGATGCGGGCCGGCCTGCTCACGCGCTTCCTGGGCGTGCTCGGCATCATCATCGGACCGGGTTTTCTGTTCGGTTTCGCGCTGCCGGTAATGGTGTTCTGGCTGCTCGCGGTCGGCCTCATGTTCCTCGGGCGCTGGCCCGGCGGCCGCCCGCCCGCCTGGGACGCTGGCGAAGCGGTTCCGTGGCCGGGACGTGAGACGGCGCCCACCGGCGAGCAGTCAGAGGTCGAACCCGAATCGCCGCCGAATGGTGAGGTGAACGCGACCGGCCCCGGGGTGCGCAAGTCGAGTAATGAGAGCCCCGCCGAGCGGATCACGCGCCGCAAGCGCAAGCGCAGGCAGTAACCGCACGCGCGAACCCGGTTATCCTCCCCGCCGTGCGCGTGGCGGTGACGGGCATCTCGAGCGATTTCGGCACGGTGATCGCGCCGTTGCTGTTCGCCGACGACGAGATCGAGGAGGTCGTCGGGATCGACCTACGGGAGCCGCGCGTAGGCCACCCGAAGCTCAGGTTCGAGCGCGAGGACGTCCGCTCCGAGCGTATGCGGGACCTGTTCGAAGGATGCGAGGCCGTCATCCATCTCGCTTTCGTCGTGCAGGAGCTGCACGACAAGCAGCTCACCCATTCGATCAACATCGGGGGCTCGCGCAACGTGATCGAGTCGGCTGCCAGAACGGGAGTGCGGCGGCTCGTGATCGCTTCCAGCCTCGCTTCCTACGGCGTGCACCCCGATCACCCCATCCCGCTGACCGAGGATGAGTTCCCGCGCGGCAACCCCGACAAGTACTACTTCTACGACAAGGCGGAGATCGAGCACTACATCGAGTGGTGGGAGCGCCGCAACGCCGATTCCGGGCTCGTCATCACCCGTATCCGTCCTCCGTTCATCGTCGGCCCGAGCTTCGTCAATCCAGCCATCGACCGCTTCTGCCAGGCGGCGAACGTCGTCCCCGCCGGGGTCGGTGCCGGCATCCAGCTGCTGTGGGAGACCGACCTCGCGCAGGCGTTCTATCTCGCGGCCAAGAACGACGCCCCGGGGCCGGTCAACGTCGCCACCGAGGACTGGCTGAGCGACGACCAGCTCGCCGGGCTGCACGGCCAGCGGCTCACGAAGCTGCCGGTGAAGATCGCCGCACCGCTCGCCGAGGTCCTTTTCCGGTTGCGGCTGTCGCCCGTCTCCTCGCATTGGGTGATCGCGGGCGAGGCCGTCGCCTCCATTCGCCGCGCCCGGGAGCTGCTCGACTGGACCCCACGCTTCTCGAGCGCAGAAAGCGGGCTCATGATGCTCGTGCAGCACGGGCGCCCGATCCTCGCCGACCGCTCGCAGGGCTCGTTCGGCCGCAAGGAGGTCGCGGAGGAGGCGCTCGCGCAGACAACCGATCGATTACGCGCATGGAGTCAGAGCGTGCCCGGCCTGCGCGAGGCGCTCGACGGCCCAGAGGCGATCGACCGGTTCGCAGACCGCGTGGAGCACGTCCTCATTCCCTACCGCGACGAGCTGCTCCACATGGAGGTGCAGTCTGCAGCCGAGGATGCGCCGACGGTCGTGTTCAGCCCGGGTATCGGCGCTTACGCCCGCTTCTACCTGCCGTTCCTGGGTGCACTTTGCGATGCCGGCTTCAACGTCGTCGGGATCGATCGGCCCGGACACGGACTGTCCGAGGGCCGTCGCGGCGACTGCACGATGGACGAGATACTCGACGTCGTCGAGGGAGCCGTGCGCTACGCGCGCGAGCGCTTCGGTGGCGCGGTGGTGCTTGTGGGCTCGAGCCTCGGCGGGATCATCAGCTGGTACGCACTCACGCGCGAGCCCGACGTCGAGGCCGTCGTCTGCCACAACATCGCCCACCCGCGCGTGTTCCACGAGCCCGCCATGCGGCTCAAGGTGCCGGCGCTTCTGCGCGTTGCCCAGCTGGCTCCCCGCGCGAAGGTGCCCGCAAAGCGGATCGCGAACTTCGAGAAGCTCTCCCTCTCACCTGAGATCCTCGATTACGCCGGACGGGAAGAGGACCGGATCTGGTGCTGGTCGATCACCGCGCGCTCAGCCGCATCCCTCTTCAACTTCAGTTCGTCGCTGGACTGGTCGCAGGTACGAACACCCGTCCTGGCCCTCGTTGGCGAACGCGACGAGATGGTGACGCCGCAGTTCAGCGAGCAGGTGCTGCAGGCCGGCAGGCCGCAGAACGCCGAGCTGCGCGTGCTGCCGGGACTCGGGCACCTGCTCTGCCACGATCACCTGGACGAGACGCTGCCACTCGTGACCCAGTGGATCGAGCAGACACTCCAGCACTCGCGTGCCGAGGCAGCCGCCGGAGCTTGACGGACGCAGTGTGGGACAGACGGGCAGCTCGGGGATGGCTGCCGCTCGCCCTGGCGACGGCGGCGCTGCTCGTGTCCACGGGCTGCAACGTCGACAAGCAGATCGACACGGATCGCGCGGCATCCGACATCAAGCGCACGCTCTCGGCTCAGTCAGCCGGCAACGTGCGGTCGGTGCGCTGCCCAGACAAGGTCGCTGCCGAGAAGGGCGCGCGCTTTCGCTGCGTGGCGAGAGCCAGCGACGGCAGCCGCATCCGCATCGTCGTCACTCAGACGAACAACGACGGCGGCGTGCGCTGGCGGATAGCCCGCTAGTCCTCCTCGGACTGACGCGCCGCGATCTTCTCCTGGAGCGCGTCCATCACGGTCGGGTCGCGCAGCGTGGTGACGTCGCCGAGCTCCTGGCCGGAGGCGATGTCCTTCAGCAGGCGCCGCATGATCTTCCCGGAGCGCGTCTTCGGCAGGTCCTCGGCCCAGATGAAGCGCTTCGGGCGCGCCAGCTTGCCGATCTTCTCGCCGACGTGCTCGCGCAGCTCCAGGTCGAAGCCCTCCGGCGGGTCGCCGCCGCCCTGCATCGTCACGAACGCAGCGATGGCCTGCCCTGTCAGCTCGTCAGGCTCCGGCACGACGGCCGCCTCGGCCACTCGATCATGGGAGACGATGGCTGACTCCACCTCCATCGTCGACAAACGGTGCCCGGAGACGTTGATCACGTCGTCCGTGCGCCCGACGATCCAGAAGTAGCCGTCTGCGTCGCGGCGAGCCGCGTCGCCCACGACGTAGACGTCCGGGCCGTACTTGGACCAGTAGGTCTCGACGTAGCGCTCGGGCTCCTTGTAAAGCGTGCGGAACATTCCCGGCCACGGGCGTGTCAGGACCAGGAAGCCGCCGCCCTCGCTCACCTCGTTGCCCTGCGAATCGAAGATCGCGGCTTCGATGCCCGGGAAGGGCACGGTCGCCGACCCGGGCTTGGTGCGGGTGATCCCGGGCAGCGGCGAGATCATGATGTGCCCGGTCTCTGTCTGCCACCAGGTGTCGACGATCGGGCATCGGCCGCCGCCGATCACCTCGTGGTACCAGAGCCACGCCTTCGGGTTGATCGGCTCCCCGACGCTTCCGAGCAGGCGCAGCGAGCTGAGGTCGTGTCTGTCCGGGTACTCGCGCCCCCACTTGATGCAGGCGCGGATGGCGGTCGGCGCCGTATAGAAGACGGTGCAGCGGTAGCGCTCGGCGATCTCCCACCAGCGGTCCTTGTCCGGATAGTCGGGCGCGCCCTCGTAGAGGATCGAGGTGCAGCCGTTGGCGAGCGGCCCGTACACGATGTAGCTGTGGCCCGTCACCCAACCGATGTCCGCAGAGCACCAGAAGACGTCCTTGTCGGGCTTGATGTCGAAGATGAGCTTGTGGGTGGCGGCCACGCCCGTCATGTAGGCGCCGGTCGTGTGCACGATGCCCTTCGGCTTCGCGGTCGTGCCCGAGGTGTAGAGCAGGTAGAGCATCTGCTCGGCATCGAGCGGCTCCGCGGGGCAATCCGGCGAGGCCTTCTCGCACTCCTCGTGCCACCAGCGGTCGCGCTCGTCCGTCCAAGGCGTGTCCCCGTCTGTGCGCTTGATGACCACCACGTGCTCGATCGAGGGACAGTCGGGCAGCACCCGGTCCACCGCCTCCTTCATGGGCAGCGGCTTGCCACGGCGCAGTGAGAAGTTGGCCGTCACGAGCACCTTGGCCTCGCAGTCGTTGATGCGGTCCTTGACGGCCTCGGCCGAGAAGCCGCCGAACACCACGGAGTGCGGTGCGCCGATCCGCGCGCACGCCAGCATTGCCGCCGGCGCCTCGGGCACCATCGGCAGGTAGATCGCGACGCGGTCGTCGCGCTTCACGCCGAGCGACTTGAGCGCGTTCGCGAAGCGCGACGTCATCTCGAGCAGTTCGGCGTAGGTGATCGCGCGCCTGGCGCCGTCCTCGCCCTCCCAGTAGAAGGCGACCCGGTCGCCGATCCCGCCCTCCACGTGGCGGTCGAGACAGTTGTAGGAAGCGTTCAGCTTGCCGCCCACGAACCACTTCGCCCACGGCGGACTCCAGTCGAGCACTTCGTCCCAGGGCTCGAACCACTCGAGCTCGCGTGCCCACTTCTCCCACCAGGCCTTGAAGTCGCGCTCGGCCTCGTCGTAGATAGCCGGGTCGTTCGCGTTGGCCTGGGCCGCGAACTCTGGCGGGGGATCGAAGGTCAGGTCCTCCTTGAGCAGGACCTCGATCTCGCGTTCGCCTGCAGCGGTTCCGTCGGGCACTGTCACACCTCCTGGGAACTCAACTCGGATCTTGCGAAGAGTCTATGACCCGTTCGCCGCCGGCGGCAGTAGCATCGGGCGGCACTCATGGACTACCCGCGTGAGCAGTTCTCAGACGCCGAGCAGCGCCTCCTGGAGCCGCATTTCACGAACCTCGACCGGCCCGTTTTCTGCGTCGTAGGACTGCCGGAGGTCGTGAAGGGAGCCCTGTTTGCGCGCTATTCCCGCTACCCGGGAACGCTCCGGCGCCTGTTCCTGGACGAGTTCGCAAGTGAAGAAGACCAGTCGACGGCCGGTGCCGAGGGGCCCGGTTCTGAAAGGGCAGAGCGGCTTTACGAACGCGTGTTCATCGAATTTGGCGACGATTCCGTCGCTCAGGTCGGCGGCGCGCATCTGGCGATCGAGTGGGCGTCGAACGTGCTCACCAAGATCGTCCAGCGCGGGCGGCTGGCCGCCTACCTCGAGCAGTCGACCCGCTACATCGCATACGACCGGCCGCTGCCGAGTGGGCGCCACCGCTACTACTGGGACGAGCGGCTGGGAGAGCCGTATGCCGAGGCGATGGAGCGACTGTTCTCCCTCTACTCACAGGGGCTCGAGCATGTCGAGCGGTGGGCGGCGGGACAGTTCCCGCGCGGCGACGAGCCCGAGACGGCGTGGCGGCGATCGATCAAGGCCAAGGCGCTCGACGCGATGCGCGGTCTCCTGCCGGCCGCGTCGCTCTCTCACATCGGCGTGTATGCGAGCGGGCAGGCGTACGAGCAGCTGCTCATGCGGCTGCTGGCCTCGCCACTGCCGGAGGCGCGCGCCTGCGGCGAGGCGGCGCTCGGCGAGCTGCGCAAGGTGATCCCGAGTTTCGTGCGGCGGGTCGACATGCCGGACCGCGGCGGCGCCTGGATCGATTACCTCAGCGGCCTGCGCGAACGCGCCGCGTCCGGAGCCGAGCGCTTCGATCTCGATCGCGAGCCGGCCGAGGACGGGCCTGCCGTGCGGCTGCTGGGAGTCGAGGGCAGCGAAGACGACCTGCTGGTGGCCTCGCTGTACGAGGCCAGCGGCCTGCCGGAGGAGGAGATCCGCGCGAGGCTCGCGACGCTGTCGCCGCCCGACCGTGCGGCCGCCCTGCTCGAATACGTGGTCGGCGAGCGCGGCAACCGCAGGCACAAGCCCGGGCGCGGCTTCGAGGCCGTGCGCTACCGCTTCGAGATCACGTCGGACTACGGCGCCTTTCGCGATCTGCAGCGCCACCGCATGCTGACCGCGCAGTGGCAGACGCTCGGCTGCCGGCTCGGCGCCGACGTCCCGCCCGAGGTCGAGGACGCCGGCTACGGCGACAGCTACCGGGAGGGCCTCGAGTTGAGCGCGCTCGAGTGGGAACGCCTGCGCGGCGAGGGGCTTGTCGAGGAGTCCACCTACGCGGTCGCGCTCGCGTACAGGATCCGCTACGTGCTCGACCTGAACGCGCGCGAGGCGATCCACCTGATCGAGCTTCGGTCCGGGCGCGAGGGCCACCCGTCCTACCGCGCGGTCGCGCTGGAGATGCTCGACCAGATCAGCCGGGTCCACCCGGCGGTGGCGGACGCGATGACGTTCGCAGACCGCGAGGCCGAGGCCAGGCTCGAGCGCCTGCAAGCCGAGCTGCGCCGCCATCGCAAGCTCGAGGCAGCTGGTCATTCGTAGAGCCCCGGCGTCTGGACGAACGTCCGACTGGACATTTCCCACCCGATCGCCAAACTCCCGGAGGCCACGGACGGCGTTCTTACCTACGTGGGACCTCCACAGCTCTAACGGGCTGCGGCGGCGACCGCCTCTGCGGGCTCGAGCGCCTGGAGCGCCTCGTGCGCGGCGCGCTCGCCCGACTGCAGCGCACCCTCCATGTATCCGCTCCACTCGGTCGCGGTCTCCGTTCCGGCCCAGTGGATGCGGCCGACGGGCGCGCGTAGCCACGGTCCCCACGCCGTCCAGCCGCCGGGCGGGAACCGACACGTCGGGCAGCCGCGCGTCCACTCCTCCTGCTCCCAGCTGCGCTCGACGTAGCGGGTCGGCGCCGACGCCTTTTCTCCGAACAGGCGCACGAGGCAGCTGATCACGGCGTCTCGGCGGGACTCCGCCGTCATGCCCGCAAGCTGACGTCCCGGCTCTCCGGTGACGAACGCGACCAGGACGCCGGGCCGGCCGTCACGAGGCGAGTTGTCGAACACAACTCCGACGGGGCCTGTCGCCGAGACCGCCTCGCCGCTCAGCCCCTCTTCGCGCCAGAACGGCGTCTCGTACACCGCCTGGCACTTCGTCGTCATTCCCTGCGGCATCTGTTGCGTGAGCAGATCGCGGTTGGGCAGAAGCAGCGGCTCGTACTCGATCCGCCCGGCGAGGTTTGGCGGCACGGCGATAATCGCATGCTGAGCGACGACGTCGGCGCCGTCAGCGACCACGCGCACGGAACCCGCCGTCTGCTCGATCCGGCGCACCGGGGACGACAGGAGCACGCGGTCACCGAGACGTCCGGCCAGCCAGACCGACAGCTGCTGCGAGCCACCGACGAAGCGGTCCTGTTGCGCGCCGCCCTCGGTGTCGAGGATGCGCTCGAAGCTGCCGGCCGAGCTGACGTAGAAGAGCACGTGCAGCAGCGACAGCTGTTCGGGCGGCGCGCCCCATGCGATCGAGCAGGCGACCTCGAACAGCTCGCGTGCCGCGGAAGTGCGGACGTTGCGCTTCATCCAGGTGCGCATCGTCTGGCCGTCCCAATCGCTCGCGTGCGGCGACTCCCAGGGAGCGGCCGCTGACACCTCGCCCGCCATCCTATTCAGCTTGCGCTGAGCGCGCGCGATGTCGAGCAGCACGAGCGGGCCGAGACGCGGGATGGTGCCCGAGTAGCGGCGCAGGCGACCGTTCAGCTCGAGCAGGTTGCTTCCATCCGTGTTGGTCGGGAACGTCTCGACGCCGGCTTCCTCGGCCAGCCTGTACATGCGGTCCTGGGTAGGGCCGATCCACTGGCCGCCGACATCGACCACCTGGCCGTCGTCGATTGGCTCGACCAGAGTCCGCCCGCCCACGCGGTCGCGTGCTTCGAGCACGACGACCGAGCGGCCGGCGTCGGCGATCGTGCGCGCTGCCGTCAGACCTGCGAGGCCGGCGCCGACGACGGCGATGTCAGCCCGGGTCATCGGATCACGAGCATCTCGGGATGTACCGAAGACGCGGCATCAGACGCGAGGTCGAGCAGGGGGTCGGGCACGATCCCGAAGAAGATCGAGGCGGTCCCCATCACCACTGCGACGGCCACCGCGAGCGACGAGCCTACGCGCGGAGCCGTCGCGTCCGCCTCGGGGGCCCCACCCGCGATCGCGGGCGCCACTGCAGGCATCGGGCGCATCCACATCGCCGCGATCACCCGCAGGTAGTAGACGAGCGAGATCATCGTGCCGATCACGATCGCGACGCCAAGCCAGGTGAAGTCTCCGCCGACGGCCGCCTCGATCAGGAAGAACTTGCCGATGAAGCCGGCGGTGCCGGGCAGACCCGCCAGCGCGAGCATGCTGATGGTGAGCGGCCACGCCAGCACCGGGCGCTCCGCCCCCAGGCCTTCGATCGCCGCGATCGAGTCGCCGAGCGCCGTCTCGCGCTCGCGGGCGATCACGACGGCGAACGCTGCGGCGTTCATGAACAGGTAGATCATCAGGTAGAACACAACGCTTTTCGTTCCGGCCTCGGTGAGCACGACGACGCCGGCGAGGATGTAGCCGGCCTGAGCGACTCCCGACCACGCGAGCATGCGCTTGAGCGAGTCCTGCCCGATCGCCCCGACGTTGCCGATCACGATCGAGATCGCGCCAAGGACGGCGAGCGCGATGTCCCAGTCGTCGACGGCCGGGAAGAGGGCGACTGACAGAAAGCGCACGAGCACGGCAAACGCCGCCGTCTTCGTCGCCACCGCCATGAACGCCGTCACCGGTGTGGGCGCGCCCTGATAGACGTCGGGCGTCCACTGGTGGAACGGTGCAACCGATGCCTTGAAGGCGAGCCCCGTAAGCGCCAGCGCGATCCCGGTCAGGAGCAGGGGATCGCCCACGACGTCCTTGACGACCATCAGTTGTGCGATCCGGGTGAAGTCGGTCGAGCCTGTCGCGCCGTAGATCATCGCGAGGCCGTAGACGAGCGTGGCCGATGCGACAGAGCCGATCACGAGGTATTTGAGGCCCGCCTCCAGCCGCTCGCGCCTCAGCGCGCGACCGGCGCACATCACGTACAACGGAATCGACAGCAGCTCGATGCCGAGGAAGAGCACGATCAGGTTCTGAGCGCTCGCGAGCACGGTCATACCAGTCACGCTTGCGAGTAGAAGCGCGTAGTAATCGCCCTCTCGTCTGGAGTGCGTCGGTGGGCGCTCCATCGACAGAAGCACCGTCGCGGCAGCCGCGGCAAAGAACACGAAGTCGAGCGTGAGCGCCAGGTCGTCGATGCGCAGCGCCCCCGAGACCACGGACTTGTTCTCGCCGAGCTGCCAGATCGCGAAGCCGGCCGCAACGGCGAGGGTTGCGAGCGCCGTCAACGCGACCACGGTGCGCACGACGGGAGCCCGGAAGAGCCCGACCATCAACGTCAAGCAGCTGCCGGCGGTGAGCGCGATCAGCGGCGACAGCCCCGCGTAGTCGATGTGCGGCGCGTGCAGCTCGGTGACGGCGATCATCGGCGCGCCTCCAGCTGCGAGCCGGTCTGCTTGGTGGCCTGCACGGACTGGCTGACGCTGTCTTCGCTTCGCTTCAGTATCAGCTGCGGGTACAGCGCCAGCGCGACGATCACCGCCACGATCGGCACGATCGCGAGCCCGTCTGCCACCGTCATCTCGCGTGACTGGGCATTCGGGCCGAGCGGGTTGTGCATCGAGCGCTGGAACAGGCGAATCGCGTACACGGCGGCGAGCACCACGCCGGCGCTCGCGATCACCGCGAACACGATCTTCGACTTCAGAATGCCGGTAAGGATCAGGAACTCGCCGACGAAGTTGGACGAGCCGGGCATCGCGAGCGTGGCGAGCACAACGATCAGGAACATCGCCGCGAGCACCGGCGCCCGCATCGCGAGCCCTCCCATGTCGCGGAGGTCGTCGCTGCCTCCGGTGCGTTCGACGAGCAGCGCGATGATGAAGAACAGCGGTGCGACCACGAGCCCGTGGTTGACCATCTGCAGCACCGCCCCTTGGGCGCCCTCGTCCCGGAGGGCAAAGATGCCGAGCGTGATGAAGCCGAGCTGTGCGATCGACGAGTACCCGACGACGAGCGTCGCCGAGGTCTGGGTGAGCGCCAGCACCGACCCGTACAGGATGCTCGCGAGCGCGATCAGGAGCATCAGCTCCTGGAAGTGCACGGTGGCGTCGGGATAGAGCGGCAGGACCACGCGCAGGAAGCCGTATGCCCCGACCTTTGCGAGCACACCCGACAGCACCACCAGCACCGGCGTCGGCGCCGCGCGGTAGGCGTCGGGCAGCCAGCCATGGAGCGGGAAGGCCGGCATCTTGACCAGGAACGCGGCCGCGAAGAACAGGAAGATCCACTGCTGCGAGCCCTCCGACAGCGGCCGCTGCGCGAGCTCGGAGATGACGAAGGTCGTTTGCTCCCCGTCTGGCGTCGCGAGGATGCCGGTCGCGACGGCTGCCGCCAGCATCAGCAGGCTGCCGACGAGCGTGTAGATGACGAACTTGGTCGTCGCCTGCACCCGCCCAGGGCCGCCCCAGACGCCGATCAAGAAGTAGAACGGGATCAGCATCAGGTCGAAGAAGAGGACGAAGAGCGCCAGATCCTGCGCGCAGAAGGCGCCGAGCGCCGCCGTCTCCCCGAGCGCGAGCATCAAGTAGTAGTGACCCGGCCGCGTGCGCTTCGCCTCGCCTTCGCGCATCAGGGACCACGCAGTCGCTCCCGTCCACAGCAGGGCGGTGAGCGCGATCAGGAACAGGTTGATGCCATCGACGCCGAGCCGGTAGTGGATTCCGAGCTCGGAGATCCAGGTGAAGTCCTCGACGTGCTGCAGCCCGCTCTGCCCCGACTCGAAGTCGACGATCAACGCGATCGCCAGTCCCAGCGCGCCGAGCGAGAAGAGCAGCGAGATAACGCCGGCGCGCCGGCCTCCGTATTGCCCGTGCGCCACTAGAGCGGCCAGGATTCCGCCGGCCAGCGGGAGCCACACGAGCACCGACAACATCAGCGGCTCACCACCAGGAAGTAGAGCGCGAGGCCGCTCACGCCGGCGAGCAGCAGCAGCGCGTAGTAGCGCAGGATCCCGGTCTGGGCGACGCGCACGAGCGAGTTGCCCACGCGCACCGCGCGCTCCGCACCTCCCACCAACCCCTGGATTACGTAGCGCTCGAATACGTTCTGCGACCAGACTCCGAACGCGCGGGTCGGTCCCACGAAGAGCACGTCGTAGAGCTCGTCGAAGTACCACTTGTGTGCGAGGAAGTCGTGCAGGCCGCGCAGCCGCTGCGCGAGCGCGAGCGTCGTGCCCGGCCGCCGCACGTACATGAACCACGCGAGCCCGATCCCGCCGAGCGATGCGAGTGCACCGACGACCAGCGCAAGTGCCTCGAGGCTGCCGGAGACCTCCACTCCGGTGAAACGCGAGTCCGAGAAGCTCGGCTCGAGGAAGTTCTCGATCACGTGCGTCGTACCGGGGATCTGGAGCACCCCGCTGACGATCGACATGACGAGCAGGACCCCCATCGCGAGCTGCATCGAGGGCTCGCGTTCAGCGATGTGGTGCTCCGGCCCGGGATAGCCGACGTCGGTGTCCTCCGGCTCCCCCGTCATCGGGTTGAAGGGCTCGGCGTGGTGGAGGTGTCCGTGCTCGAGCTCGCGTGCCTCCTCGCACGGCTCACCCCCGAAGACGCGGAACACCATCCGGAACGCGTAGAAGGCGGTCATCAGAGCCGCCACCGTGCCGACCGCATAGAGGGCCCAGTAGGCTCCGCCGCGCTCGGCGGCGAAGGCGAGGATCTCGTCCTTGGAGAAGTAGCCGGAGAAGCCTGGAAAGGCGGCCAGCGCGAGCGCTGCGACCAGGAACGCGATGAAAGTTGCCGGCAGAGCGCGCCGGAAGCCGGACATACGGTCGATGTTCTGCTCGCCCGCCATCGCCGCGATCACCGAGCCGGCCGCCATGAACATCAGCGCCTTGAAGAAGGCGTGCGTCATCAGGTGAAAGAAGCCGGCGCCGTACGCGGCGATCGAGACGCCCATGATCATGTAGCCGATCTGGCTGATCGTCGAGTAGGCGATGATCCGCTTCAGGTCGGTGACGACCAGCGCGACGGACGCGGCGAAGAACAGCGTCAGCGCTCCGATCACGGCCGAGATGTCCGCGGCCGTCGGCGCCAATTCGAAGAGCGGGTAGGTGCGCGCGATCAGGTAGACGCCCGCCGTCACCATCGTCGCGGCGTGGATCAGCGCCGAGACCGGCGTCGGGCCCTCCATCGCGTCCGGCAACCAGGTGTGGAGCGGGATCTGGGCGGACTTCGCGAACGCCCCCACCATGATCAGCAGGCAGATCGCCACGATCGTCCATTCGTTCTGCGTGAACGCCTGCGGCGCCGTCTCGAAGACCCTCTGGAAGTCGAGCGAGCCGGTGTCGCGCTGGAGCAGGATCGCCGCCAGCACGAGTCCGACGTCGCCGACGACGTTGATGACGAACGCCTTCATGCCGGCGTACGTGGCGCTGCGGCGCCGGTACCAGAAGCTGATCAGCGCGTAGGAGGCAAAGCCGACGAACGCCCAGCCGACGATCAGGATCACGAAGTTGCCGGCGAGCACCAGCAGGAGCATCGAAAAGACGAAGAAGTTGAGGTAGCTGAAGAAGCGCCTGTAGCCGCGGTCCGAGGCCATGTACGCGACCGAGTAGACGTGGATGAGGAAGCTGACCCCCGTCACGACCAAGCACATGAAGACGGCGAGCGGGTCGACGAGGATTCCGAGCTGGACGTCGACCCCGGCGGTCGACGCGTAGTCCCACAGGGACGACGTGAGCGTGCGCGACTCCTCCGGCCTGTCCTGGATCTGGACCAGCGCGCCGATCGCGTTGAGGAACGCGATCCCGATCGCCGCCGACCCGATCAGCCCGGCCGTGCGGCCCGGCAACCAGCGCCAGCCGAGCGCGATCACCAGAGAGCCCGCAAGCGGGAACGCCAGCACGAGCCAGCCGTAGGTGGTTGCGCTCACCCGCGCAGCTCTTTCAGCTGGTCTACGTCCATCGGCAGCCTGCGCTTGAACATGGCGACGATTAGCCCGAGCCCGACGACGACCTCGCAGGCGGCGACGATCATCACGACGAGGGCAAACACCTGGCCGTCATGGGTACCCGTCATGCGCGCGAAGGCCACCAGCGCCAGGTTGGCGCCGTTCAGCATCAGCTCGATACTGATCAGGATCACCAGAGGGTTGCGGCGCACGAGCACGCCGACGGCGCCGATGCAGAAGATGAACGCGGACAGGACGACGTACCAGACGATGTCCACGCTATCCGCCAGTGCTTCCCGGATCTTCGGGGCGGGCGAGCACAATCGCGCCCACCGCCGCCATCAGCAAGAGGAACGAGACCACCTCGAACGGGACGAGGAACTTGGTCAGGAACAGCTCGCCGATCTCGGCCGGGGAACCGAATCCGGCCGCCAGCTTCGCCCCTTCGGTGTCGAGCGCCTTCAGCCCGGAGCCGACGATCGCGATCGTCAGCTCGACCAGCAGCGCGAGCGCGAACAGCGGCGCCGTCGCGCGCAGAGCCGGGTTCGGCTCGTGCAGCGGGTCCACGAGGCCGCCGACGTAGGCGACGACGAACACGTACAGCACCATCACCGCGCCCGCGTAGACGATCACCTGGGCCGCGGCGAGGAACTCGGCCCGCAGCAGAAGAAACAACGCGGCCAGCGCGATCAGGTGCACCACCAGCGCCAGCACGCTGTAGAACGGGTTGCGCTGAAGCACAACCCCGAGCGCACCCCCAAGCGCCAGAACTGCGGCAATCCAGAAGACGACGACGTCCACTAGAAACTAGAAACTAGAAACTAGAAAATTAGAAATCAGGGATGAACCCTCGCCCTAATTTCTAATTTCTAATTACTAATTACTCGTCCTCCCTTCGCAACGGGGTCTTTTCGATCGGCTCCGCTAACAGCATCTCCTTCGTAAAGATCAAGTCACTCCGGTTGTAGTCGGACAGCTCGTAGTCGTGTCCCATCGTGATCGCGTCGAACGGGCAGGCGACCTCGCAGTAGCCGCAGAAGATGCAGCGGGTCATGTTGATCTCGTAGACCTCGGCGTAGCGCTCGCCGGGCGAGACGCGGTTCTCGGGCGTGTTCTCGGCCGCCACCACGCGGATGCAGTCGGCGGGGCAGGCCGCCGCGCAGAGCGAGCAACCGACGCACTTCTCGAGCTCCGTGTCCTCGAAGCGGTGAAGCTTGTGACGGCCGCGGAAGCGCGGGTACACGGGTGTCTTCTCCTCCGGATACTGGATGGTCAGTGGACCCTCGACCAGGCGCCCGAACGTTGTCCGCAGCCCCCGCAGCGTCTCTCCGAGCGCCCGGTACAGGCCGCCCACGCCGCCGGGCTCGGGACCGCGCTGCACCTCCGTGACCTCGGCGTCCTGGAGCCAGGCCGGCGGGGTGATGTCTCGCCCGGGCGTCACGTCGTCAGCACCACGATCACCGCGGTCACCACCAGGTTGAGCGTTGCGATCGGGAGCAGCACCTTCCAGCCGAAGCTCATCAGCTGGTCGTAGCGAAGCCGCGGCAGCGTCGCGCGAATCCAGATGAAGACGAAGATCAGCGCCAGCATCTTCATGAGCATCCAAAGCGGATCGAGGTACCCCGGCCCGGGCCCCATCCAGCCGCCGAGGAAAAGCGCTGCGGCGATGCCCGCGATCACGACCATGTTCAGGTACTCCGCGAGCAGGTAAGAGCCGAAGCGCATGCCGCCGAACTCCGTGTTGTAGCCGCCGACGAGCTCGGCGTCGGCCTCGACCAGGTCGAACGGCGCCCGGTTCAGCTCTGCGAGACCGGTGGCCATGAAGATCAGCAGCCCGACGATCTGCGGTACCGCGTACCAAAGCCCACCCTGGGCGTGCACGATGTCGACCAGCGACAGAGAGCCCGCCATCATCACGACACCGATCAGCGACAGCGCAAGCGCGACCTCGTAGCTGATCAGCTGGGCGGCGGAGCGCATGGCTCCGAGAAACGAGAACTTCGATCCCGACGCCCAGCCGCCGAGCATTACGCCATAGAACGCCAGCGATCCGAACGCGAACGCATAGAGGACGCCGACGTTGACGTCGATGCCATACAGGCCGTACTTGGCGCCGAACCCTTCCTTGACGTCTCCGAACGGGATGATCGCGAGACTGGCGACCGCGGCGAGGATGATGAGCGCCGGCGCGAGGGCCATTAGCAGCGGCGCCGCGGTGCGCGGGTGGGACTGCTCCTTGCCGGCCAGTTTGAGGATGTCGGCAAGCGGCTGGAGCAGGCCGTACGGGCCCACCCGGTTCGGCCCGTAGCGGTTCTGGAAGCGACCGATCAACTTGCGCTCGACGAGCGTCAGCACCGGCACGATCGTGAACACCGCGATGAAGATGACGAGCGACTTGATGATCCAGACGCCGGTGGACTCAACGAACGTCGTGTCGGCGAAGATCATCGCTCGCCGTTCGATTTTCTGATTTCGACGAGCACGGGCTCGTCCCTCAGCAGCACGTTTGCGTTGTCCTCCGCCGTGCCCTCGACCAGGTATGCGCAGTCGGGCTTCATCGACTCGCGCAGGACTGCTGTCGCGCGCACCGCGTGGCCGTTGGAGGCGACGTCCACCTCCTCGCCGCCGGCGACGCCGAGGCGCTCGGCAGTGTCCGGGTGCAGCTGAAGCACCTGCCGCGCGCGCAAGAACGAGATCGCGGGCGAGTGCTCGGTTTCCACCGACGCCCACAGGTCGGGCACGGACGCGAGCGGAAGCGTGCCGTTGGCGCTTCGCTGGGAAGCGGGCGGCGTCGTGGGAGCGCTGAAGCGAAGGGGCACGAGCGCCCGCGCCGCAACCTCCGGCCAGGACTCGCGCTCCTGCCAGCGCACGCCGCGGCCGCCGATCTCCTCGAGCGTGATGCCGGCGTAGAACGGGACCGCATCCGTGATCTCACGCCAGACGAGCGCGGCGGTGAGCGGCGGGGAATGGTCGAGCCCCAGCCGGTCGGCGATCTCGACGAGAACCTGCCACTCCAGCCTGACGTTGCCGGGGTGCCCGATCGCGGGGCGCAGGCGCTGGATGCGCCCGTCGGGATGCGTGACCGTGCCCTCCTTCTCGGCATACGACTCAGCCGGCAGGACGACGTCGGCGTGGCGCTCGAGCGCGGGGTCGAGGAACTCGGCGTGGGCGACAACGAAGCTCGCGCCGAGCAACCTCTCCCAGCGCTCGCTGTCGGCCCACTCGCGCATGGGGTTCGCGTGGAGGAGGTAGAGCGCCGCCGGGTCTTCGTCGGTTCCCGCGTCCGAGCGGTCCGTCAGGCCCGGGCCGAGGTTGGGCAGGCAGCCCACCTCGCGCAGGCCACGAGCGTTCGTGTACACCGGCACCTCGATCAGGCCGGAGCCCTCGCCGCCGTCCACTCCGGCGAGCAGCGCGAGGTCGGTCAGCGCCGCGAGCGTCTCCGTGCCGCGCGCGCCTCGCCCGAGCCGCTCGCCCCACACGATCACGATGCTCTCGGCGCCGACGAGCAGCCCGGCCGCATCGCGCACGTCCTGCGGATCGACATCCGCGAGCGCCGAGAGCTCTTCCACCGACTGCGTGGCCAAAAAACGAAGCAGATCTTCCTGCCCAGGCAGGGGCTGCGCCCCAAGTTCTGATTTCTGATTTCTAATTTCTGGGCCCGGCGCCGCGGCCGACGCCTCCACCATCGCCTTCTGTAGTCCTCTCAACAGCGCCTCCTCGCCACCCGGCGCACACAGCAGCCGCTCGGTCGCGCCACCGTCGAGAGCGGTCGGCCGCGGGCCGGCGACCACGAGCCGCGTGCCGAACCGGCGCACCGCCTTGCGCACGCGCAGGTCGAGGATCGCCGACTCGTTGAGCGGGTCACAGCCGATCACGAGCACGACCTGCGCGCGATCGATGTCCGATATGCGCGCGGTGAGCTCGGGGCGCGCGAGCAGGCGTGCAGTCTCGGTATCGAGCCTGCTGCCGGCGCGGGAGTCGACGTGGCTCGCGCCGAGCGCGTCCCTGACGATCCGCTGCAGAAGGAAGCCTTCCTCGTTCGTCGTCGCCCCGCCGGCAATTGCTGCGGTCCGAGAACCCGCCTTGCGCAGTCCCGTGAGCACCATGTCGAGCGCGCGGTCCCAGGTAGCCGGCCGCAGCAGGCCGCCGTCGCGTATGAGCGGCTGAGTGATCCGCTCATCGGATTGGATCGCCTGGTAGCCATAGCGACCCTTGTCGCAGAGCCAGCCATCGTCCACGTCTGCGTGGTCGCGAGCGAGCACGCGCTCGACTCGCTCGTCACGCACGGTCAGGAATACGTTGCACTGGCTCGGGCAGAGCGTGCACAGGGTGCCGGCGTTCTCGATGTCCCACGGGCGTGCGCGAAAACGGTACGGGGTGGAGGTCAGCGCGCCGACGGGGCAGAGCTCGACGATGTTGCCCGAGAAGGGAGCGACGTACGGACGGCCGTCGTAGGTGCCGACGAAGGTGTTGTCCGCGCGCTCGAGGAACGCGAGCTGGGAGTCCTCGGCGACCTCCTGCGAGAAGCGCACGCAGCGATAGCAGAGGATGCAGCGCTCCCGGTCGATGGCGACGAGCGGGGAGAGTGCGATCGGCTTGGGGAAGTTGCGCTTCGGTTCGATGAAGCGGCTGCGGCCGGCTCCCCAGCCGTAGGAGATGTCCTGCAACGGACACTCACCCCCCTTGTCGCAGACCGGGCAGTCGAGCGGGTGGTTGACGAGCAGGAACTCGACGACGGCGTTCTGCGCTGCCTGGACGCGCTCGGTCTGCGTGTACACGACCATGCCGTCCTTGACGGGGGTCGCGCACGACACCTGCAGCTTCGGCATCCCCTCGATCTCGATCATGCACATGCGGCATGCGCCGACGGGCTGCCCGAGCTTGCGCTCGTAGCAGAAGTACGGGATCTCGACGTCGCCGCGCTTGGCTGCGTCCAGCAGCCACTCGTTCTCGGGCGCGCGCACCTCGAGCCCGTCGATCGTGAACGTGATCCACTTGCGCTCGGAGTTGGGCATCAGTAGACGTCGTCTCCACCGGGTCGCGGTGCCTGCTCCTCCTCGACCCGGGTCGCTTCGGGATGTGCCTCGACGGGGCTGGAGATCGCCGCTCCGACGAGATCGAGGCCTGCCTCGTCCCTGCCGTCGGCCGTCCCGCCGGTAACCCGCTCGGCGGCTTGCCGCCGGGCGGCTATTTCTCCTTCGAATTCGGCGCGGAACTTGCGCACCATCGACGAGATCGGCATCGCCATGGAGTCGCCGAGGACGCACAGGCAGTTGCCGATGATGTTGTCCTGCACGCTCTCGATCACGTCGAGGTCCATCGGCGTCGCCTCACCACTCTCGATGCGCTCGAGCATCTTGACCGTCCAGTTGGTGCCCTCGCGGCAGGGAACGCACTTGCCGCACGACTCGTGGCGGTAGAACTTCGCGACCCACATCGCCACTGACAGCACCGGCACGGAGTCGTCGACGACGATGATGGAACCCGACCCGAGCATCGAGCCGGCCGCGGCCATCGTCTCGAAGTCGTACGCGAGATCGAGCTCGGCCTCGGTCAGCACCGGCGAGGAAGAGCCGCCTGGAAACCAGAGCTTCACCCGGCGCCCGGGCGGCGGGCCGCCGGCGAGGTCGAAGACGAGGTGACGGGACGGCACGCCGAGTTCCACCTCGTAGTTGCCCGGCCGGCGCACGTTGCCCGACACCGAGACCACCTTGGTGCCGGGGGAGGTTTCCGTGCCGAACGAGCGATACCACTCGGCACCGTGCTCGATGATGTGGGGGTAATTGGAGAGCGTCTCGACGTTGTTGATCAGCGTCGGCCCCTGGTAGAGGCCCTGGTTTGCGGGGAAGGGAGGCTTCAGGCGCGGATTGCCGCGCTTGCCTTCCAGGGAATCGAGCAGCGCCGTCTCCTCGCCGCAGATGTATGCCCCCGCGCCGCGGTGCAGGACCACGTTGCACGAGTATCCGGAGCCGAGGATGTTCTCGCCGGCATAGCCGCGCTCGCTTGCCTCGGCGATCGCGCGCTCGAGGATCTCCGCCTCCTCGGCGTACTCGCCGCGGATGTAGATGAAGGTGTACCGCGCGCCGATCGCATAAGCCGCGATCAGCAAGCCCTCCACGAGCTGGTGCGGATTGCGGTGCATGAGCTCGCGGTCCTTGAAAGCCCCCGGCTCCGACTCGTCCGCGTTGCAGCAGAGGTACTTGTCGATGTCGCCGTGGGGCATGAAGCTCGCCTTCTTGCCGCTCGGGAAGCCCGCGCCCCCGCGCCCGCGCAGCCCCGAGGCGTCGACCTGCTTCACGATCTGGTCGGGGGTCATCTCGGTGAAGGCCTTGCGCAGCGCCTTGTAGCCCCCGAGCTGCTCATAGACGTCGATGCGCTGGCGGTTGGGGGTGCTGAAGTGCCGGAAGAGGATGCCCTCGCGCTCGGGCGCGCTCACTGTGCTCCTTCGCTTTCGGCGGCGTGACGCTCTCCCAACCGGTGGCGGTAGTCGCCCTCGTAGCTCCTATCGGGGAGCAGATCGCTGCCCGTGCGCCCGGCGCGCACGTCCTCGATCACGCGCAGCACGTCGTCGCCGCTCAGCGGACCGCGGTAGTAGCCGTCTATGGACGCCATCGGCGCGATGTCGCACGCCCCCAGGCACTCGAACGCGCGCAGATGGAAGATGCCGTCCGGGCTCGATCCTCCCACCGGCGCGCCGGTCGCCTCCGACATCGAGGCGAGCAGGTCCTGCGCGCCGCGCAACGAGCACGAGATGTTCGTGCAGACGTAGATCGTGTGGCGGCCGGCGGGAGCGAGCTCGAACATGTCGTAGAAGCTCGCCACCGACTCCAGGTAGGCGGGCGTCACGCGCATCACCGTGGCGACCTCGAGCATCGCCTTGGGTGACAGCCATCCGTGCTCCTGCTGCGCGAGCCGCAGCGCGGGGATCGCGGCGGAGTGGTGGTCGGGGTACTTGGCCATCGCCGCCTCGATCCCCTCTCTCAGCGCAGGCGGAACGTCGACCTCGGACGGCTCCGGCACGGTGGCGGGATCGGCGCCGACCTTCGCGCCCTCCCACACCTGCGCGGCGAGTCTGCTGCGCGAGCCCGGCGTGCCTCTCAGGTGGTCGAACTTCACCGGTCGATACCTCCGAGGATCGGGTCAAGCATTGCGAGGTTCGTGATCAGGTCGGCGATGTAGCCGTCGAGCGCCATCTCCCGCAGCGCCTGCAGGTTCACGAACGAGGGGTCGCGCATGTGCACCCGCGCCGGCTTGGCAGACCCGTCCGCGACCACGAAGCAACCGAGCTCGCCGCGCGGGCCCTCCACCGGCAGGTACGCCTCGCCCGGCGGCACGCGGAAGCCCTCGGTCACGAGCTTGAAGTGGTGGATCAGCGCCTCCATCGACGTCGCGAGCTCGTGCCGCGGAGGCAGCGCGACCTTGCGGTTGGTGGTGATGTACGGGCCTTCGGGCAACCCTTCGATCGCCTGCCGGATGATCCGGCAGGACTCGCGAATCTCTGCCACGCGCACGCGGTAGCGGTCGTAGCAATCGCCTACCGTGCCGACGGGGAGCTTGAAGTGGAAGTGGTCATAGGAGCTGTATGGCTCGACCTTGCGCAGGTCCCAGGGGAAGCCGGCCGCCCGCAGCAGCGGGCCGGTGACGCCGAGCTCGAGCAGCCGCTCCTGCGGCACGATGCCGACGCCCTTCGTGCGCTGGAGGAAGATCTCGTTGCGGTCGAGCAGCGCCTCGTACTGGCCGACCCGCTGCTCCTGGTCGTCGACGAAGGCCATCACACGGCTGGCCCAACCGGCGGGGATATCCTCGATCACGCCGCCGACCTGGATGTAGCGCGTGTGCATGCGCTGGCCCGACGAAGCCTCGAACAGGTCGAGGATCTTGTCGCGCTCGCGGAAGCAGTACCAGAACAGCGAGATCGCGCCGAGGTCGAGCGCGGAGGTCCCGAGCCAGACGAGGTGCGAGTGGATGCGGTTGAGCTCGCAGTGGATGACCCGCAGGTACTGGGCGCGCGGCGGCACCTCCTCGTCGAGCAGCTTCTCCACGCACATGCAGAACGCCTGCGCGTTGAAGTAGTAGGCGAGGTAGTCCATCCGCTCGATCAGCGGGATCACCTTCCAGTAGGACTTGTCCTCGCAGTTCTTCTCGATCCCGGTGTGGACGTATCCGATCAGCGGGATCAGCTCTCTCACCACCTCGCCCTCGAGCGTCACGATCAGGCGCAGCACCCCGTGCGTCGCCGGATGGTGAGGACCGAAATTGATCGTGAAGAGCTCCTGCGTGCGGTCGTCGGCGTCCACGACCTCGCGCTGGGCGACGACACCGGCGGTGAGGTGCTCGAAGGCCTCCTCGTCGGACTCGCCCGCGGCCGCGAGGTCGCGCATCGTCTCGTGCGGATGCGTGCTCACTCGAACCACCTGGGCACTTCATGCTCGTTGTGCGTGAACAGCACCGCTTCGCCGCCGAGCGGGAAGTCGCGGCGCTGGGGGAAGCCGCCATAGTCATCGGGCATCAGCAGCCGGCGCATGTCCGGATGGCCGCGAAAGTTGATCCCGAACATGTCGTAGGCCTCGCGCTCCTGCAGATCTGCGGTCGGAAACAGCTCGATGCAGGAATCGATCTCGGGCAGCTCCGGCTCGCCCGGGTCCCGGAGCACCGCCTTCACGTTCAGGCGCTCGACGCGCTGCATGTTGAGAAGCTCGTAGTGGACGGCAAAGCGAGGCTCCGCCGGCAGGTAGTCGGCGGCGTGCAGACTCGCGAGGAAGTGGTAGCGCTGCGCGGGCTCGTCACGCAGCCAGCCGAGGACGTCCAGCACGCGCTCCGGGTTCACCACCACGGTGGCCGAGTTGCGGTAGTGGACGGTGTCCTCGACGCAGTCGGGGATCCGCTCGCGGAGCTCGTGCGCGATCAGCTCCAGGCCGGTCGCGTCAGGCATCGGGCTCGGCAGCGTTGGGGTTCGGCCACTCCTCTGTTCCCCGTGACCGGTAGCGCTCGCGCCAGCCCTGATCCGGATTGCCCTGCACCATGCGCTGGAGCTTGAGGATGCCGTGCAGCAGCGCCTCGGGGCGGGGCGGACAGCCGGGCACGTGGATGTCCACGGGCACGAACTTGTCGGCTCCCGCGACGAGCGCGTAGTTGTTGAACACCCCGGCGCTCGACGCGCAGGCACCCATCGCGATCACCCACTTCGGCTCGAGCATCTGGTCGTAGATGCGACGGATGACCGGCGCCATCTTGATCGACACGCGTCCGGACAGGATCAGCATGTCCGCTTGCCGTGGCGACGCGCGGAACACCTCCGCGCCGAAGCGTGCGCTGTCGTACCGCGACGTCGGCAGCGACATCATCTCGATCGCGCAGCAGGCAAGCCCGAAAGTCGCCGGCCAGAGCGCATTCGAGCGAGCCCAGTTGAGCGCCTTCTCGAGCGTCGTCGTCAGAACGCGTTCCTCGACGTACTGGTCGAGGTCGCCGCCCTCGAGCCCCCCGCGCAGCAGGTCCCGCGCCTTCAGCTGCCTCGCACGCAGCTCATTTGCGGAGGACGGCTGCGTCGTGTAAGCCGGAAGGCTCTCGCGCTTTATTTCCACTCGAGCGCTCCGCGCCGCCACACGAACGCGAAAGCGACCGCGAGGAGCGCGACGAAGATCAGGGTCTCGACCAGCACGAACGCGCCGGAAGCCTTGAGGTGGAGCGCGACCGGGTAGAGGAAGATGACCTCGACGTCGAACAGGATGAACAGCATCGCCACGAGGTAGAAGCTGATCCCGAACCGGAATCCGCGCTGTACCTCGGAGGGAAGACCGCACTCGTACGGCGAGAGCTTCGTCCGGTTCGGGCGGCGAGGGCCGAGCAATCCGCCGAGAGTGGTGAACGCGGCGCCGACGACGGTGCCAAGCCCGAGAAAGACGAGGACAGGGAGATAGCTCTCAACCACGACCGGCGTACACCGCTTTCCGAGGGCTTTTCACAACTCGCCGGGTGTTATACACAAGTCTTGTAACAATGTGTTACATAGTGCTTTCCGTCGCAATCTAATGCCCAATCGCAGAACCTAGGCCGTGGCCGAGGTCCACCTCATCGTGGGCGTGGCGGTGATGGTCCTGAACCTGATCGCGGCGGTGTGGGGAGCGGCGCTGTGGTTTGCCCGCCGGCCGTCGATCCGCTACTGGTACGCAGTGCGCGCGGCGCAGGGCTCCGTGATCCTGCAGGTGCTGCTCGGAGCCGTGCTCCTGCTCGCCGGGCGCGAGGCCAAGGACGCGATCCACTACATGTACGGCGCTGCGCCGCTCCTGATCAACTTCTTCGCCGAGGGCATGAGGATCGGCGCCGCCCAGCGCGAGGTGGGGGGGCGCGACTTCCGCTCGCTGGATGCCGGCGAGCAGCGCCGGATTGGGCTGCGGATCGTGCGCCGCGAAACCGGCATCATGGCCGCCGCCTGCCTGCTGATCGTGGCCTTCTCCGTACGGGCCGCGCAGGTCAGCGGCAACATGTTCTAGTGGTCTGTCCGGGAACGTTCGCCAGGAAACGACGCGGCTCCGGGGCCGACAGGCAAGGATCTCGCGCTCAGTGCTCGCACGGCGCCTAACGGCGCCTGAGCCCCCGTACTAGCCAGTACGGGGGCGACTGAGGACGCCGCATGTCGGTTCCGGAGACCGTCGTTTCCGGTGAAACGTTTTCGGGCAGGCCACTAGCCCGAGGGCCCTTCCAAGGCCTTGTCTACTTCATCCGGGGCGGGCTCCTGTCCGCTGAGCGACCAGTAGTCGCCGCGATAGAAGACCAGTGGATCGCCCTCACCGGCGCGCAGGTCCACCGCCTCGCCCACGCCGATCAGATGGTCGCCGCCGGGCAGGAGCTCGGCCAGCCGGCACGCGATCAGGCCCAGTGAGCCCTCGATGTCCGGCACACCGGAGCGGTCTGTCCAGCGAACGTCTGCGAACTTCACCTCCTCTTCGTCCTTTGAGGCGAACCTCAGCGCCACCTCCTCCTGGTCGTGGGCCAGGAAGTTGACGCCGAACATGCGTGAGTGCTCGACCGCTGCGAGCGTCCGCGCACTGCGGTCGAAACAGACGATCATGAGCGGCGGCTCGAGCGAGAGCGAGGTGACCGCGTTCGCCGTCATGCCGGACGGTCCCTCCGCCCCGAAGCTGGTGATGACGGCGACGCCGGTGGTGAAGCGGCCGCAGACGTCGCGGAACTGGAGCGGATCTATCTCCACGGCGCCCACCGCGCCATCTTAGGAGGATGAGAAAGCTCGGCGCCGACCCCGTTTCGCCGCCGTTTCCGCGAGCGCTGTTCCCTGAAAGCTGGGACCGCACGCCCGAGGCAGCCCTTTTGTCTGCGGACTGCCTGGCCGACGCCGAGCGCCTCAATGTTCGCCGCAGCCCCCCTTTGCCCTTCCCGCTCCAGGGCGCTGGTTATGATCCCGCCCCGATGCGACGGCCAGCCGCGGCCATCCTCCTTGTGCTCACCGCCGCCCTCGGCTTGCTCGGCGCGGGCTGCGACTCCGACGGCAAGCCGATCGCGAACAACCGCGGGGCTCAGCTTTTCAGCGAGCGCTGCTCGGGCTGCCACACCCTGTCGGCCGCAGGCGCGCGTGGATCGCTGGGGGAGCGGATCAGCGGACCAAATCTCGACCAGCGTCACGAGACGAAGGACCAGGTCCTGTTCGCGATCCGCAACGGCGGGTTCTCCGGCGCGATCATGCCCCAGAACATCGTCGTGGGCAAGGACGCGCAGGAGGTGGCCGAGTTCGTCGCGCGCTACGCCGGCAGCAAGGCGAAGGCTCCGCCCACGCCGACCGGCACGACCGGCAGCGGCGAGAACGCGGGCGCGACCGGCACCACCGGCGAGCAGAGCCGGTAAGTAGAAGGAGCGCACGGACGCTCGACCTCAAGCTGATCCGCCGCGACCCCGAGGCCGTGAAGGCGGCGCTTGCGCGGCGCGGGGCGGTCGAGGCGGTTGACGAGCTGCTGAAGCTGGACGCCAAGCGGCGAGAGCTGTTGCCGCAGATCGAAGAGCGGCGCGCGCGTCAGAACCGGGTCTCCGAGGAGATCGCAGAAGCCAAGCGCGCCGGCCGGGACTCCGGCGACACGATCGCGGCGATGCGCGAGCTGGCGGCGGAGATCAAGCGCCTGGAGGAGGAGCTCGCACAGGTGGATGGCGCTCTCGAAGAGCTGCTTCTGACGCTTCCCAATCTGCCCGATCCGAGCGCGCCGGACGGCGACACGGAAGAGGATGCGGAACTGGTGCGCGAGGTCGGCGACCGCACCGAGTTCGACTTCGCGCCCAAGGACCATCTGGAGCTCGGCCTCGCCCTGGACGTGATCGACATGGAGAGCGCGGCGCGGGCATCCGGGTCGCGCTTCGCCTACCTGAAGGGAGAGCTCGCGCTGATCGAGCTGGCGCTCGTCCAGCTCGCGATGCAGAAGCTCTCCAGCACCGGCTTCGTTCCGGTCATCCCACCGGTCCTGGTGAGAGAGGAGCCGCTCTACTGGACGGGCTTCCTTCCCACCGACCGCGCGCAGATCTACGAGATCGCGGGCGATGAGCTCTACCTCGTCGGTACCTCCGAGGTCAGCCTCGCCGCGCTGCACGCCGACCAGATCATCTCCGAGGCCGACCTGCCTCTGCGCTACGCGGGCTTCTCGACCTGCTTCCGACGCGAAGCGGGTGCGGCCGGCAAGGACACCCGCGGCATCTTCCGCGTGCACCAGTTCGACAAGGTCGAGATGTTCCAGTTCGTCCATCCGGACCGCTCGCGCGAGGTTCACGAGGAGCTGCTTGCGATCGAGGAGGAGATCCTGCAGGAGCTCGGCCTTCCTTACCGCGTCGTCAACGTCGCGGCCGGTGACCTCGGTGCGTCCGCGGCAAAGAAGTACGACTGCGAGGCGTGGCTGCCCGGCCAGGGTCGCTACCGCGAGATCACGTCGTGCTCCAACACGACCGACTACCAGGCGCGGCGCATGCGGGCGCGCTTCCGTCCCGAGGGAGGAGGCTCGCCGCAAACGGTGCACACGCTGAACGGAACGGCCGTGGCGGTCGGGCGAACCCTGATCGCGATCATGGAGAACTTCCAGCGCGCCGACGGATCCATTGCGGTCCCGGAGGCGCTACGTCAGTTCGGCGCCCCGGCAGAGATCGCCCGCTAGCCCACGCGATCGCCGCGCTACCGCCGCTTCACGAGCGGATTGAACGCACCCTCGGGCTACGATGAACCGGCGACAAGGAGGGGTGGCAGAGCGGACGAATGCGGCGGTCTTGAAAACCGTTGGGCGCCGTGAGGCGTCCCGGGGGTTCGAATCCCTCCCCCTCCGCTCAAACACCGCCATCAGCGCGCGCACGCGATGCGCCCACGATCGCGACGGATTCGCGTCGGGTCGTCGTTTGAGGCTCATGAGC
This sequence comes from uncultured Solirubrobacterales bacterium, assembly GCA_963716195.1. Classification (GTDB taxonomy): domain Bacteria; phylum Actinomycetota; class Thermoleophilia; order Solirubrobacterales; family JBBDJG01; genus JBBQNR01. The sequence goes on along the minus strand of OY970293.1, from coordinate 2,852,314 downwards.
TGCGCTAACCCGCGCCGGGGTAGGGTGAAAGTGACGCCACAGGATGTCGTCGTAGGGGACGGTCACAGATGACAGGGATTCGCAGAATGATCCGTGCACTCGCCGTGGTGACGTCACTCGCGGCTGTGCTTACCACCGGCGTTGCCGAGGCCCGGGCGCCCACGACGGCGGTCAGGGTCAAGGACATCGATCGCAGCGGTGTCCAGGTCCGCGACCTGACGAACGTGGACGGCTCGCTCTTCTTTGTCGTGGACGATCTGGCGCACGGGAGCGAGCTGTGGGCCAGCAAGGTCGACGCGAGGGGAAACCGGCGTACGACGCTGGTCAAGGACATCGTGCCGGGCGGCGGCACCGCCGGCTCGGAGCCGGAAGCGTTGACCAGCGCAGGCAGGACCCTCTACTTTGTCGCCGACGACGGGATCCACGGTAAGGAGCTCTGGCGCAGCGACGGGACAGAGCGCGGCACGACGATTGTCTCGGACATCAATCCGGGCGAGGGTGGTTCCGATCCATCTGAGCTGACGGACGTCGGGGGCACGCTCTTCTTCGTCGCCGACGACCGGACCCACGGTAAGGAGCTATGGAAGAGCGACGGCACGACTTTGGGCACCGCCCTGGTCAAGGACATCTGGCCCGGCCAGAGGAGCTCGCACCCACGGAGTCTCACGAACCTGAACGGAACACTCGTTCTCGCCGCCAGCGACGGAACGTACCAGGGGGACCTCTGGCGCAGCGACGGCACGGCCGCCGGAACGTTCCAAATCGATTTCTGCCCGGGCGACTTTTACCCCTGCGGGTCCGATCCGTCCGAGTTCGAGGTGGTGAACGACACGCTCTTCTTCCTGGAGCCCCACCCTTTCTACATCTATGAACCCCGTGTTTTCAGACTGTGGAAGAGCGACGGCACCGCCGAGGGCACCGTGCGCGTGAGCCCTTATGGCGGCCGGGAGCTGACGGCCGTCGGCGGCTTGCTGTTCTTCTCGGCTCGGGACGAGAGCCATGGACGCGAGCTGTGGCGCAGCGACGGGACCACGAACGGCACGGCCATGGTCAAAGACATCTACCCGGGATTCGAGGCCACATGGCCGGCCGGCTCGGAACCGACCCATCTGACGAACGTCAACGGCACGCTCTTCTTCATCGCGTTCGACGGCATCCACGGTATCGAGCTCTGGAAGAGCGACGGAACCGCTGATGGCACCATGCTCGTCAAGGACATCAACCCGGGCGCGGATAGGTCGTATCCGCGTCCGACCAATCTCACGAACGTCGACGGCACCTTGTTCTTCACCGCTAGCGATGGCGTCCACGGGAATGAGCTCTGGAAGAGCGACGGCACCGCCGCAGGCACCACCATGGTGGATATCGATCGCGGCGGAGCCAGCTCGGACCCGGAGGAGCTGACGAGCGTCGGGGGCAAAGTCTTCTTCAGCGCCCGGACCAACAGCGCTTCGCGCGAGTTGTGGGAGAGCGACGGCACCGCCGCGGGCACCAAGCTCGTCAAGAGCTTCGAGCCCGGCAGGAACGGCTCGGACCCGAGCGAGCTCACCGAGTTCCAGCACAAGCTCTTCTTCACCGCGAGCGACGGCATCCACGGATCCGAGCTGTGGAAGAGCGACGGCACGAATAAGCACACGGTCTTGGTCCGCGACATCTTCCCGGGAGAGGGAGGCTCAGCTCCCTCCGAATTGACCAGGTTCGGGCATGCGCTCTTCTTCGGCGCGGACGACGGAACTCACGGGCGCACGCTTTGGAAGACGGACGGCACCAGGAGGGGCACGGCCCTGGTTGCGGACATGCCGGCGCACGGGCTGACCAAGGTCGGCGGCGCGCTGTACTTCGTCGTGAATCGCGGCGCGAACGGGAATCAGATCTGGAAGAGCGACGGCACGACTGCGGGCACGACCCTGCTTCACGAGACGCACGATGACTACTACCAGGGAAGGTTGACGAACGTCAACGGCACGCTGTTCTTCACCGCGGGCGACGATCTCTGGAAGAGCGACGGCACGATCGCGGGGACGACCCGGATCAAGGAGAGCCTCTCCTATCTCGCCAACGACCGTCGGTTTCCGGATGAGCTCACTGCCGTCGGCGACACGCTCTTCTTCCGTGCCTGGGATGAAGCCCACGGCATCGAGCTCTGGAAGAGCGACGGCACCACGGAGGGCACCACCGTGCTCGAGGACATCAACCCGGGCACGGGGAATTCGATGTGGGTGGAAGAAGACTGTGCCTGTTTCTCGGGCACAAACGACTTGACCAACGTCGACGGCACGCTCTTCTTCTACGCGAACGATGGAGTCCACGGCCCCGAGCTTTGGCGCAGCGACGGGACGCCCGCGGGCACCAGCCTGGTCAAGGACACCTCTCCTTTTGCCTTCTTTGGCCCATACGGACGCAAGCTGACCAATGTCGACGGCACCTTGTTCTTCGAGTCGGCGGACGGCTTACTCTGGAAGAGCGACGGGACGACTTCCGGAACGACGGCGGTCAGCACGACTCCCAGGGGCCTGTATTCGTTGACCAATGTCAACGGGACGCTGTTCTTCGGAGTTCGGGGTGAGCTGCTGGCGCAGCACGGCGACACCGAGATATACAAGTACGAGCTGTGGAACAGTGATGGGACGGCGGCGGGCACGGCTCAGGTCTCGGACGTCGGACTCGGAGATCATCCCGCGCGTTTCAGGGACCCACCACCTCACGCTTTCGCGAGCATCGACGGCACGCTGTTCTTCTCCGGTTGGGATCGCGACGAAGGCGACGTCGAGCTGTGGAAGACGAAACCACGCATACGAAGGCGATAGCGCGGTTACGTCGGCTGTCCAACCGTCGCCCAGTGGCCCACGTCGCGGCGCGCAGCCCTGACCGAGCGGCCATTCGCGGCTCTGCACGCCAGATTGGGGACATCGCATCTCGTCTTGAAAACCGTTGGGCGCCGTGACGCGTCCCGGGGGTTCGAATCCCTCCCCCTCCGCTCCAGGCCCGCCATCCAGCATCACCAGCGGGATTGCGCGATTGCTTGTGCCGTTAGCCGGGAGCTTCCGTGCGGAGCTCAGCCACGGCGCCTGCTGTGCTGTCGACCATGCCGACGGCGGGCGGGACATCCGCCAGCTCGAGCGTCTTCGCGATCACGGAGCCCGGTGGGAGGACGATGCGAAGGCCCTGACCAGAAGCCTCCAGGTGCTCGCGCAACCTGAACAGCATCAGGATGCCGGCGCTGTCGAGGTACCGCACCCCCGTCAAGTCGATCGCCACCCCCAGCACATCGTTCGTGATCCGGTCGGTGAGTGACGCGGACAGGTCGATGGCGTTCGACATATCGATCTCGCCCGTCAGGCGAGCGACGAGAACGCGGTCGCGCGACTCGAAATCGACTTCTGCGAGCGCTCCAGTCATGCACGACGCCGTTGGCGCATCAGCACCTCGGTTCCGTCGGTAGTCGTTTTGATCTCGACGTCCATGGCCGCCCGCATGATCTTCAACCCCCGGCCACGACCTTCCTCGCGGTTCGCGCGCCACTGTCCACTGTCCCGTACCGCCAGGCTGACGCGGCCGTCATCCATCTTTACTTCCACCTCGAAGAGCGCCGGCCTGGGCGCGAATGTGTGCTCGATCGCGTTCGCGCATGCCTCCCCGCACGCAAGCGTGATCGTGTCGACCTCGTCGGCCGACGTGACGCGTTTGCGCAACCAGCGGCGCAGAGTCTTGCGCACCTGAGCGAGGACCGCGGGGGTTGCGGGCACCCGCATAAGCAGCTCCTCCGGCACGGTCGCACACTGCAGCGTGACGAAAGCAACGTCGTCGGCGGCGGTTGCGCGGGAGACCAGTTGCATGAGCACGTTGCGGCAAACCTGCTCGGGAGTGCCGGCACCGCGCATCGACTCCAGCAGGCGCCCGAAACCGATGTCGATTGCCTCTCCACGGGCCTCGATCAATCCATCGGTATAGAGAAGGAAGAGCTCTCCCTCCTCCAGCGCGAGCTCTTCCTCCGTGTAGATCGTGTGCTCGAGGGCGCCGAGCGGTGGGCCGGGGGACATCTCGACCATCCGCGGCTCGCGATCAATTCCGCAGATCGCCGGTGGCGGATGCCCCGCCGAGGCAAATCGCATCTTGCAGGTTTCGGGGTCGAAGGTGGCATAGGTTGCGGTGGCCATGCCCGGGCCGCGAATCGATCGCATCAGGCGGTCCAATCGCTCGAGGACGAGGCGCGGGCTGTGGCCATCGAGTGCGTACGCGCGCAGGCCGACTCGAAGCTGGCCCATGAGCGTTGCCGCCCTCACGCCATGCCCCGCGACGTCCCCGATCGCGATGCCCACGTCTCCTGTCGGCAGCTCGATCACCTCGTACCAGTCGCCACCGACCTCGTCGCTGGCGGGTAGGTAACGGGCGGCAACGGGCACCCCGACCGGCTCGGGCAACCGATCCGGGAGCAGGCTGCGCTGTAGCAGCACCCCGGCGCGATGTTCTTCCTGAAGAGCGTCGAACAGGCGTGCGCGCTCGATCGCCGGCGCGACGCGAGCGGCGGCCAGCTGCAAGACGGATGCGTCTTCGTTCGTGAACATTCGCGGTCGCAGAGTGCCTACGTGCAGGACACCGAGCAGCTCCGCTTCGGCGATCAGCGGGACGCCCAGCATCGAGCGGACGCCCTTTTCTCGCAGGATCGGATTCATCAGATCCGCGTGATCGACGTCAGCGATGAAGATCGGCATGCGCTCGGAAGCGATCCGCCCCGCGAAGCCCTTTGCAATCGGGATCCGCACCCCGCGCTCGACTTCCTCCTCCAGCCCCTTCGCCGCCCGAGCGACAAGCTCATCGCCTTCGTCGTTCAAGAGCAGGACCGCGACCGTGTCGACGCTCAGGATCTCCCTGATCCGGCTAAGCAGCGTATCCAGCAGCGGCTCGAGCGGAAGCTCGGACAGCTCCGGGTCGTTCAGCCGATAGATACCCCGCAGCTGACCTGGTCGGGGAACGACGGGGGGCTCAGTCCCTGTGCCGAGAAATACCTGGCCGGCGCCAAGTCCGGGCCTGCCTTCCTTTGGATCGTTCGCATGCTCCCCCATCGGTCGTACTCTACGCGGCTGTTCCTAGGGTCCTTTAGAGAACGGATCCGGGTATCCTTGCGGGGATCGCCAGTTCCGTGTATATGGAGTGCACCGGGCGCCGCGAGGCGTCCCGGGGGCTCGAATCCCGGCCCCCCGCTTCCGAGGGGCCGAGAAGCGAGTTGTTAGCAGGCGGTTAACCATGCAACACTGATCGTCGTCGGGCTGATACCTTTTTCAGCCTTATTCGGGTTTCACCCAGGGAGGCGGCTCGTGATTTGCTCTTGGCTAGGGGAAGTACGCTGTTCTTTTTCGTTCTTGGCGGTAGCGCTAGCGTTGATCGCGTTCGCCGTCCCAACCACCGCGTTCGCGGCACCGGGCTGGTATTCGCCCACCAACGTCAACGGCGCGAATGCCTTTGGACCGGACATCGCTGTTGACGACTCGGGCAAGGCATACGCCGTTTTCGTAGATGACGGGGCATTTGACCTCATCAAGGCGGTGACGAGGCCCGCTGGGAGCCTGACCTATGGCTCGACCCAGACGCTCTCTGCGCTGAACAAGAACGGATTCGAGCCGAGGATTGCGAGCGCCGGTAACGGTGCGACAGTGGTGGCCTGGACCAATACCACCGACACCACGATCCAGGCTGCCTTCAAAGCGGCAGCTTCCAGCACGTTCGGAGCCGCGGTCACGATCTCGAGCGCCGGCGCGTTCAAGCCGGACGTGGCGATCGACCCGCAGGGCAACGCACAGGTGATCTGGGCCCGTCAAACAGGCGCCACCACGATCATCGAGGCATCCACACGGAGCGTCAGTGGTGGCACGTACTCGGCTCCGGAGCAGCTGTCCGAGAGCGCCTTCGTCTCGGATAACCCTCAGCTCTCAGCAGAGCCGAATGGCGACGCAAGCGCCGTCTGGACGAAGTTCACGGGGTCGGGGTCGATCGTCGAGGCTTCCGCGCGGCGGGAGTTCAACTACCCGCGGCCAAGCAGCGGGACCCCGTTCCGCGTGCCGCTCGTGACCGCCTTCAAGCAGTGCACGAGCCCGAACAGCACTCACGTCGGCCCGCTCAACCACCCGTCCTGCACGGGCCCGACTCTCGAGTCGGCGATCCTGACCATGGGCACGCTCGGGCAGGGCTCGGGCTTCCTCCGCTACAACGCGGTGCCCGGGGACGGGGTCGTGCCTCCTGACGACGCCGACATCAACATCACGGTCTCGGTATCCGACGTCCGCTGCGCCGTTGGCGGTGTCACGGGCTGCGTGCTCGTCGGCAGCGATTACACAGGCTCGATGGTGGCCGGGTCGACGATCCGGCTCACGGACACCGCCCACGGAGTCTTCGGCGACGATCCGGGCACGGTGCAATCGAGGCTCACCTTCCCGATGACCTGTACGGCTACAGGGGGAACGGCCGGCTCGAACTGCAGCGCGTCGACCAGTGCTGACACGCTGGTGCCGGGCATTGCGAAGGAACGCAAGCGGAGCATCTTCCAGCTCGGAACGGTCGAGGTCACGGACCTGGGCGCCGACGGCACGATGACCCCCGGCGGCGGTGCGACCTGCCCGCCCAGCTGCGGAAGCGGGGACGAGAAGGTCTACATGCGCCAGGGCGTATTCCAGCCGTAAAAGACGTGCGTCAGACGTAGCGCCGGCCGGCCGGCGGCTCCTTACTCGGGGTTACCGCCGCCCGGCGCTACGACAGGCGCCGGCTGCGCCGGCCCTGGTGGCTCCGAGCTCCCACCCCACGCGCCGGCGGGCGGACCGATCGGGCCGGTGGGCACCCATCCCCTGTACATGCGCAGCAGGACGAGCAGGCCGATGATCCCGGCGAGCGCGGAGAGGCCGCCGGCGTATCCCAGCGTGCCGCGGGGGCCAATGACCGCCACCAGCAGCCCGCCGGCCGCGAATGCGCCCAGCTCGGCGGAGTTCCGAATCCCGTTGTAGGCGGCGAAGACGCGCCCGTGCAGGCGGTCGGGCACGCGGACATGGATGAGGCTGCGGAACATCACGTTCTTGAGGCCGTGCGCCAGGCCACCCATGAACGAGCATGCCAGGAAGAAGGTGAAGTTGGTCCATAGCGCGGGGAGAGCGAGCCCAAAGCCTTGGACGGCGACCGCAGACAGGCCGGTTGCCGCCACCGCGCCGGCGGCCACTCGTGGTGACAGCAGCAGCGCGCCGAGCGCCATCCCAACGGTCCAGATCGACAGCATCAGCCCGTAAGCAACGTCGCCGCGCCCGAGCACGTCCTCGATGAAGAACAGCTCGCCCACCCACACCGCGGACATGAACAGCAGCGAGCTGAAAGCCACGCTCATCGCCAGCGACAGCACCCGGTCGCCGAACAGGAAGGCGATCCCGTCGCGGGCACGCGGGGTGCGCTCGGCCTCTACGAAGGTGCTCGGGTCGCGGCGCACGCGCAGCGCGAGCGCCGAGCCGGCTACCGCCGCGAAGGTGGCGGCATCGACGAGCATCGCCACCTCCAGCCCGCCGGCCGCGAACAGCAGCCCCCCGAGCAGAGGGCCAACGCCGAAGCCCAAGTAGCGCGCAGTCTCGATGTGACCGTTCGCTTCCTGTACCCGGCTGCCGGCGAGCGGCGGCACGAGCGCGAACTCGGCCGGCTGCATGATCGCGAAGACGAGTCCCAGCAGGGCGGTGAGCGCCAAGACAGCCGCCGTCCCGCTCGTAAACGCGAGCACAGCAGCGACCACGGCGCCCACGAGAGAGACGCCTGCCAGCAGCCGCGTGGCCTCGATCCTGTCGACGACGAGGCCGGCAGGGCCCGCGGCCAACACAGAGGGGCCGAACAGGCAGACCCAGAGCGCGGCCACCGCGAAACCGGAATCGGTCAGGTCCTTCACGTACAGACCGAGCGCCACGATGGCCACCCAGTCGCCGAGCGCGGACAGGCCGACGGCGCCGGCCACCAGGCGGAAGTCCCGGCTACGCAGAAGGCTGTGCCGAGTCATCCGCGCAGTATGTATGCACGCACGTTAGGAGCGCGCACGTTGCAGCTTGCTGAAACGTACGTTACATTGAAAGCGTGAGTTGGTTGCTGCTGACCTACAGGCTTCCGGCCGATCGCTCGAGCGCGCGGGTGGCGGTTTGGCGCGAGGTGCGCCGCAGCGGTGCCTTGCAGTTGCAGAAGTCGATCGTCGCCTTTCCCGACACCCCCGACTTCCGGACCGCGATGACGCGCGTGCGCGCCGCGGTCGGAGAGGTCGGGGGCAGCGTGCTCGTCGTGCGCGCCGAGCCCCTCGATGACGGCGACGAGGCGCGCCTCACCGAGTCCTGGAACGAGGCACGGGCGGCGGAGTACGCGGAGCTGGCCGCGGAGTGCGAGAAGCTCGTGGCCGAGATCGACAAGGAGTTCGCTAAGGAGAAGTTCACCCTTGCGGAGCTCGACGAAGAGGAGGCCGAGCTCGAGAAGCTCAAGTCCTGGCACGGGCGCATCCAGGCGCGAGACGTGCACGGCAGCGAAGGTGCCGGCGCCGCCCGAACCGCGCTCGAGCGGGCGGGCGAGGCGGTTTCGCGCTATACCGCAGCAGTCTTCGACCACACGCACGGATGACGCGGCGATGAGCTTCGTCCTCACCGCTGCGTCGACTTCCCGAGACGCAGCTGAAGCTCGGGGTCGGGATTGCGCTGACCGCGTTCGGAACGTTCCTCGTCGCCGAGGGGATGGGCGTCGAGTGGCCGGTCGGCGACCTCGCGCTCCTCTACATCGCGGGACTGTTCGCTGCCACGGCATGGCTGGCGACGGGACGGCTGACTCGGAGCATCCCGGTAGCGGAGACGGCATGAGCGCATTCCTCGGATCGCTACGCGGCTCGTCCTCGGCGAGACCTGGACCATCCCGCTCGGAGTGGCCGTCTCACTCCTGCTGGCGCTGCTCCTGCGTGCCTGGTTGCCCGAAGGGACCTGGCAAGCCGGTGGCGGGTTTGCGCTGGCCGCACTGGTGATCGCGGCGCTCGCCTACTCGCTGAGGACGTGCTGATGAGCGCCTGGGTATGGGCCCTGGTCACGCTCGGCGGCCTGCTGGTCACGTACGCAGCCCTCGTCGCAGCGCTCGTGATGTCCGGCCGCAAATCTGAGGCGCGTGCGTTTGCCCGCTTCATCCCGGACTGCCTGGTCCTGTTTCGCCGGCTGCTGTCCGACCCGCGTGTGTCTCGCGGTCGCCGGCTTCTGCTGCTCGCACTCGTCGGCTATCTGGCGATGCCGTTCGATCTCGTCCCGGACTTCATCCCCGTCGCCGGGCAGCTCGACGACGCGATCATCGTCGCGCTCGTGCTGCGCACCGTTCTCCGAGGCGCCGACGCGAACCTGATCCGCGAGCACTGGCCCGGTCCGGACGAGTCACTCGGTTCGATGCTCCGGCTCGCCGGCCAGCCGGTCCGACACTAGCCGGGAAGAGACGTGCTCCGGGGGCTGCGCCCGCTCCACGGTGCCTACCATCCGGATTAATGGCGGTGGCAATTGCATCCGGGCTGGGAAAAGACGTCGCGGGCGAGCCCCTGCTGCGTAACGTCTCGTTCAAGGTCGAGCGAGGACAACGGCTTGCGCTGTCAGGACGCAACGGCTCGGGCAAGACCACGCTGCTGCGAATGCTCGCCGGCGAGCTGCCCATAGACGAAGGCGAGCTGTTGCTCGAGAAGGGCGCCAGGGTGGCGCTTCACGATCAGCGCCCGCCACGCGAGCAGCGGCTGAGCCTGCGCGACTACGTGCTCTCCGGCTGCGCCGACCTGGTCGCGCTCGAGCAGCAGCTCGGACGGCTGGAGCAGGAGATGGCGTCGGGCTCCAGCGGGCAGGCGACCCTCGACGAGTACGCGGTCGCGCAGGCCCGCCTCGAGCACGCCGGCGGCTATGACTGGCGGCGGCGCGCTATGGCGGTGGTGCGCGGCCTCGGCTTCGGGGACGAGGACCTGGACCGGCCGCTGCGCACCTTCTCGGGTGGCGAGCTGACGCGCGGCTCTCTCGCGCGCACCCTCGCCGGAGATCCGGATCTGCTCCTGCTCGACGAGCCGACCAACCACCTCGACGTGGCCTCGCTCGAATGGCTCGAGGAGCAGCTGACGGCGGCCGATGCGGCGATCGTCCTCGTCGCGCACGACCGCTGGTTCCTGGAATCAGTGGGGACCGGCGTGCTCGAGCTGGAGGCGGGGCGGTCGCGCTTCTTCGCCGGCCCATGGCACGTGTGGCGCAAGGAGAAGGCGGCGCGGGAGGTGTCGCTGAGCCGGGCGATCGACCGCCAGCAGGCCGAAATCGAGCGGCTGGAGCGGTTCGTGACGCGCTTCCGGGCGGGGACGCGTTCGCGCCAGGCCCAGATGCGCGTAAAGCGGCTGGAGAAGATCGACCGCCTCGAACGCGATCCGCACGCGGGTCGCGCACCGGGCTTCAAGTTCAAAGAGGCCACACGGAGCGGGCGCGTGGCGCTGGAGCTCGAAGGCGCGACCATCGCGGCGGGCGAGCGGAAGCTGATCGAGGGCGCCGAGCTGTGGCTCGAGCGCGGCGAGCACGTCACCCTGGTCGGACCGAACGGCGCCGGCAAGACCACGCTGATCGAGACGCTGGCAGGCCGGCTTGCGCTTGGCGAAGGAAAGCTGCGACGGGGTCACAACGTGGAGCTCGGCTTCCTCTCTCAGCACGCAGAGGAGATCGGTGGCGATGGGACTGTGCTCGAGTCCGCACAACGTGGGACCGGGTTGCCGCCGAACAAGGCTCGCGCGCTGCTGGGACGGTTCCTGTTCTCGGGCGCGGACGCGGAGAAAGAGGTGTCGGTCCTTTCGGGAGGAGAGCTGAGACGGCTTTCGCTGGCGATCCTGGTCGCCTCGGGCGCGAACGTGTTGATCGTCGACGAGCCGACGAACCACCTGGACCTGGAAAGCAGGGAGGCCCTCGAGGACGCACTACGCGCGTTCGACGGCGCGCTGCTGCTCGTATCGCATGACCGCGCACTGCTCGATGCGGTCGGAGCGCGGACGATCGCAATCGAGGACGGCGCGCTGCGCTCGTATGCCGGCGGCTGGTCGGACTACCTGCGCATGCGCGAAGAGCGCTCGGCCGCCGCGGGATCAAGCGCGGACAAAGAAGAGCCCCGCGGCCCCGGACGCCGCCGCGCCGGACAGGCGCCCAGGCCATCGGTCTCCAAGAACAGGAAGCGGCGCATCGCGGAGCTCGAGCGCGCGGTCGTGGACGCGGAAGCCGCGCTCAGCACGATCGAGGACGAGCTTGCCGATCCCGCCTGCTGGGCGACACCGGAGCGCTCGGCTGAATCGACGGCGCGGCACGAAGCGGCTCAGAACAGGGTCGAGCAGCTCTATGAGGAGCTCGTCGGACTGGACCCTCAGGGCTAGCGCGACGTTACGGCAGGAAGGCGCTCTCCTCGAGGTAACGCGTCTCGTCACCCGTACCGCACGTCGGCGGGCAGCCGCCACCCACCGCGCCGTCCGGTCCCAGGTCCGAGACGGCGACGGAGGAGACGGAGACAACCGCGGCCTGCTGCTCTTTCACGAAACCGGGGACGAGGGTGTCAGCCGTGGTGGTCGCCGAACAGTTGGCACCGTTCGCACCGGACGTGATGGCGCAGGACGCCTGGAAGGAGAAGACCTTGTCCTGAAGGGTGGCGGTCACGCAGGGTAGGGTCCCGGGTGCGTTGGCGCAGGCCGCGCCGCCGCTGGAGTGATCCGTGATCCGCATCCGGATCTCGACGACCAGCGGGGCCGAGTAGTCGGCGCCGGCGGCGGTGCACCCCGTCACGCCGCCGACCGCGCACAGCACATCGGTTTGAGAGAACCTGATGCTGAGGTCCTCTGTATCGGTGCCGTTCGCCGGGTTGCAAGGCGGAGTGGCGGAGTCCGTGCAGTAGGCCGTCATCTTCAAGAACCCGCTCGCGACGCCGCGCGTGCTCATGGTCAGGATCTCCGAGGTGATGCGCGGCCCCGGGGAGGAGCACGACTCGACCGCGAGTGGAGGCACGTGGGTCGTGTTCGGTGAGTCGCACGGCTTGAACGCCGGATCCAGCGCCACCCGGAACGGGGTCCCGGAGCCAGGCTTGCGGTGGGTGCCGAACGCAGGAGCGGCGGCGATCGCGGTCACGACAATGCCGAGGACGACAGACAAGAGAACCCGTCTGCCGTTGGCGATCTTGTTGGTGCTGATTGTTCCCTCCCTGCCTGGCGGGCCGACGCTGGTGGAACAGGCCCAGCGGAGCGCGACTCTAGCATCAGCCTCGAGCCGCCCGCTACCGCCCTGCGACCATTTCAGAGAATCGCACAGAACCTTGTAAAAGTGGGGTGAAGCTCGAGCTTCAGGCCCACCTAGAATGCTCGAGAGCCTGCCGGTTGCGGGCCGACCCGGAGAGGTGGCCGAGAGGCTGAAGGCAGCCGCCTGCTAAGCGGTTTGGGGGGTTCATACCTCCCACGTGGGTTCGAATCCCACCCTCTCCGCTGCGGGACCGAGACTTCTCGGCCCGCCACTTAGAATCGCATCAAGCGCCCGTAGCTCAGTTGGATAGAGCGTCGGTCTACGAAACCGAAGGTCACAGGTTCGAATCCTGTCGGGCGCGCTAACCCTCGTTTGTCAGCGTCTCGCCGGGCGGGGCCGGTTCCTGTGCGGCCGCCCGCTTCCTCGCGTCCTTCTTGGCCTGCTTCTCCTGCCGGCGCTCGATCAGCTTGCGCTCACGGTTGAGCTTCGCCATCGTGGTCTTCCTCTTGTTGCTCGAGGCCATGTACCGCGCCGGGCCTAGAGCGCCTGGACGTTCGAGGCCACCGGGCCCTTGGGGCCCTGGTCCGGGTCGTAGCTCACCTTCGCGCCCTCGGCCAGCGACTTGAAGCCGCTGCCTTGGATCGAGCTGTGGTGCACGAACAGGTCCTTGCCCGAGTCATCCGGCGTGATGAATCCGAACCCCTTGTCGTCGCTGAACCATTTCACGGTTCCTGTCGCCATATCTGTCCCCTCCCGGGGTATGTGCACTGCGAGACGCGGAGGATGCGATAGCAACAACTGCGGAAACGCGGGGCACGGCTTTGTCGAGCGGGTGCTCAACCTGTAGGGTTGAGTCTAGCGCTGTCACCGGGGAGCTTGGCTGGGGAGACGTTCGGGCGGTCGAGCGGATCCTGAAATAGTTGGCGCGCTGGACCGCTCGCGTTCTACCCTTGCGCTTCGCCTAGCAGGACCCCGGTGACAAGGAGGTCGCCGGGAAGGCCAAGGTAAACACGGATGAGCTTTATCGCCAGGCCCGCCACGGGGCGCGACGGTCGTTCGCGTGTCGGCCTCCCCCGCCTCGCCGCGCTTGTCGCGGTCCTGATGGCGTGCATGCTGACCTTCGCGCCCGGAGCGAGTGCGAACCCGCTCGACCTGCTGCCGCCGGCCGCCTCGATCACCGCGTCGCCGAACCCGGCGACGACCGGCGCGCTCGTGGCGTTCGATGGGTCGGGATCGACCGACTTCGACGGCACGATCACGCGCTACGAGTGGGACCTCGACGGCGACGGCAGCTTCGAGACCGACACAGGCACCGACTCGTTCGTCTCCACCCAGTACTTCTCGCCCGGCACCTACACCGTGACGCTGCGGGTCTCCGACACCGGCGAGCCTTCGCCGAACACGGACACGGACAGTGTCTCGGTGACGATCCAGGCTCCGCCGAGCGCCTCCTTCGACTTCTCCCCGGCAAGCCCGCTTTCGGATCAGAGCGTCATCTTCACCTCGACGTCCGCGGATGCCGACGGCTCGATCGACAGCCAGGCGTGGGACCTCGACAACGACGGCTCGTTCGACGACGGCACCGGAGCCACCGCCACGCATTCGTTCTCGACGGCGGGTACCAAGACCGTCCGGCTTCGCGTCACCGACAACGACGGCCTCACGGACGAGACAACCGGGACGGTCACGGTCGGCAACCGCGTGCCGGCCGCCTCGTTCGACTTCTCGCCTGCGAGCCCGATGTCCGGCGACAGCGTGACGTTCACCTCGACCTCCTCGGACCCCGACGGGACGATCGCGAGCCAGGCCTGGGACCTGGACAACGACGGCTCGTTCGACGACGGGACCAGCGCCAGCGCTTCACGGTCTTTCCCGAGCAGAGGCGCCTACGCGATCGGCCTGCGCGTGACCGACGACGGCGGTCTCACGAATGTGGCGACGCGAACGGTCACGGTTGGCAACCGCGCGCCGAAGGCTAATTTCCACTCCGCGCCGGCCAGCCCGCTGACGGGCGAGAGCGTCACCTTCACGTCCACCTCGAGCGACCCCGACGGCACGCTCGCGAGCGAGGCGTGGGATCTCGACAACGACGGCGCCTTCGACGACGGCACCGGGACCACCGTCGCGCAATCGTTCGCGAGCTCTGGCGTCAAGACCGTCAGGCTGCAGGTGACCGACGACGGCGGCCTCACGGACGTCGCGACGAAGACCGTGACGATCGGCAACCGCGCGCCGGCCGCCTCGTTCGACTTCTCGCCTGCGAGCCCGATGTCCGGGGACAGCGTGACGTTCACGTCGACCTCATTGGACCCCGACGGGACGATCGCGAGCCAGGCCTGGGACCTGGACGACGACGGCTCGTTCGACGACGGGACGGCGTCGAGCGCCTCGCAATCGTTCGCGAGCTCGGGCACCAAGACCGTCAGGCTGCGCGTGACCGACGACGGCGGCCTCACCGCCGTGGCGACGCTGACGATCACAGTTGGCAATCGTGCGCCGGCCGCCTCGTTCGACTTCTCTCCCGCGACCCCGGTCACCGGAGAGAGCATCACCTTCACGTCGACCGCTTCCGATGTCGACGGGTCGATCGCAGCTCGCGCCTGGGACCTCGACGGCGACGGTAACTTCAATGACGGCACGGGCTCGAGCGTCTCCCGCTCTTTCGCAACTCCGGGGACCAAGACAGTCAGCCTGCGCGTGGCCGACAACGAGGGTCTGACGGACGTCGCGACGAAGACCGTCACCGTCGGCAACCACGCGCCGAGCGCCTCCTTCACGAGCTCGCCGGCCACCCCGCTGACCGGCGAGAGCGTGACCTTCACCTCCACCTCGAACGACCCAGACGGCTCGATCGCGAGCCAGGCGTGGGACCTCGACAACGACGGCGACTTCGACGACGGCACCGGGACGAGCGCCTCGCAATCGTTCGCGAGCTCCGGCGCCAAGATCGTCAGGCTGCAGGTGACGGACGACGGCGGTCTCACCGACGTGGCGACCAACACCGTTACCGTGGGGAACCACGCGCCGACCGCGTCGTTCGATTACTCACCTGCGAATCCGCTGTCGGGCGACAGTGTGACGTTCACGTCTACTTCGTCGGATTCCGATGGATCGATCGCGGCCCAGGCCTGGGACCTCGACAACGACGGCTCGTTCGACGACGGGACGGGGCCTAGCGCCTCGCAATCGTTCGCGAGCTCGGGCACCAAGACCGTCAGGCTGCGCGTGACGGACGACGCGGGCCTCACCGCCGTGGCGACTCAGACGATCATCGTCGGCAACCGCGCGCCAAACGCTTCTTTCGGCTTCTCACCGGCGTTCCCCCTCACCGGGCAGTCGATCACCTTCACCTCGAGCTCCTCGGACCCCGACGGCACGATCGCGAGCCAGGCCTGGGACCTCGACAACGACGGCTCGTTCGACGACGGGACGGGGTCGAGCGTCTCGCAATCGTTCGCGAGCCCGGGCACCAAGACCGTCAGGCTGATGGTCACTGACGACGCCGGGTCGGCTGTGGTGGCGACGACCGCGGTGTCCGTAGGCGGCAGGCCGCCGGTGGCGTCCTTCAGCGTTTCGAACTCGTCACCTCTCACCGCGGAGACCGCCAGCCTCACCGACACCTCCACCGATCCCGACAGTGCGATCGCCGGTCTCGCATGGGACCTCGACAACGACGGCTCCTTCGACGACGGCAACGGATCGAGCGCGACCGTGTCGTTCTCGACTCCCGGTACCAAGACCGTGCGGCTGCAGGTGACGGACGTGGACGGGCACACGGGCGAGGCGACGAGGATCCTGACGGTTGGCAATCGCGCGCCGGTCGCATCCATCGACTTCACGCCGGCGAGCCCGCTTTCGGGTGAGGACGTGACGTTCACGTCCACCTCCACGGACCCTGACAGCCCGATTGCGAGCCAGGCGTGGGACCTCGACAACGACGGCTCCTTCGATGACGGCACCGGCACGAGTGCCTCGCGGTCGTTCCCGACGCCCGGCACCAAGACCGTGCGGCTGCAGGTCACCGATGACCACGGGCTGACCGGCGTCACCTCGGGAACCGTTACGGTGCGAAACCGGGGACCGGAAGCGTCCTTCGACTTCTCCCCGTCGAGCCCGCTCTCTGCGGAGACGATCACTGTCACCTCGACCTCGTCCGACCCCGACGGATCGATCGCGGCCCAGGCCTGGGACCTCGACAACGACGGCGACTTCGACGACGGCACCACCGCATCGCGGACCACCTCGTTCGCCAGCCCGGGGACGCATCGCATCAGGCTCCGCGTGACCGACAACGACGGCACGACCGCCTTGACGGTGAAGGACATCACCGTCGCAAACCGCGCCCCGGCCGCCTCGTTCGACTTTGCCCCCGCCGCCCCGCTTTCGGGTGAGAACGTGACCTTCACCTCTACCTCGAGCGACCCCGACAGCTCGATCGCGAGCCTGTCCTGGGACCTCGACAACGACGGCGAGTTCGATGACGGCAGCGGCTCCACCGCGGCGACGTCGTTCTCCACGCCCGGCACCAAGACCGTGAGGCTGCGCGCGACCGACGATCAGGGAGCGCCGGCGGTTGCGACCAGGACCGTATCCGTCGGCAACCGGCCTCCGGAGGCGTCGTTCACGGTCTCGCCGGAGTCGCCGCTCAGTGGCCAGAACGTGACGTTGACCGGCACCTCGACTGACCCCGACGGCTCCATCGCCAGCCGCGCCTGGGACCTCGACGACGACGGCGAGTTCGACGACGCCACAGCGCAGGTGGTCACGACCTCCTTCTCGACGCCTGGCAACAAGACCGTGCGGATTCGAGCGATCGACGACCAGGGCGCCGCCACGATCGCGTCGAAGACGATCTCGGTCGGGAACCGTGCTCCGCAGGCCGCGTTCACTGTTTCGCCGGAATCGCCGCTCAGCGGCGCGAGCACGACCTTCACCGCCACCGCTAGCGACCCCGACGGCTCGATTGCCGCGTACGCGTGGGACCTCGACGGCGACGGAGCGTTCGACGACTCGGCGAGCTCCATCGCCACCAACTCCTTCGCCACCCCGGGCGAGCACACAGTGAAGCTGCGCGTAACGGACGACAGCGGCTCGACGGCCATCGCGCAGGCCGTGGTCAATGTGGGCAACAGGGAGCCGACGGCGAGCTTCACGTACGCGCCGCTCGTCTTCCAGTCCGGTGACGACGTGACCTTCACCGCCACCGCGAGCGACCCCGACGGCTCCATCGCCGCATATGACTGGGACCTCGACAACGACGGCGGATTCGACGACGCGACCGGGAGCAGCGTCCCGAACCACCAGTTCACGACGCCCGGCTCGCACGTCGTGGGGCTGCGGGTGACCGACAACAACGGCGCCACCTACACCGTTCAGCAGACCGTGACATCCGGCAACCGGGCTCCGACACCGGCGTTCTCCTTCTCGCCGGCTACGCCGCTCACGAGCGATCCCATCACGTTCACGTCCAGCGCCACCGACCCGGACGGCACCATCGTCACGCAGGAGTGGGATCTTGACGACGACGGAACCTTCGAAGCCACGGGCGCAAGCGCCTCCGGGTCCTTCGCGCTCCCGGGCACCTACAGGGTGAAGCTGCGCGTCACTGACAACAGTGGTGGTGCGACGGAGCTGCCGAAGGACGTCGTGGTCGGCAACCGTGCGCCGACGGTGACGTCGATCTCGACGACGCCCGCGGTGCCGACGACTCTCGAAGACGTCACGTTCACCTCGGACGCGGCCGACCCCGAGGGCGTCACGCCGCTGACGCTCACCTGGGACCTCGACAACGATGGCGCCTATGACGACGGCAGCGATGCAAACGCCGTGCGCTCGTTCCAGACCCCCGGCACGTACACGGTCAAGGTGCGGGTGGTGGACAGCCTCGGTGCTTCGGCGACGGTGACGAGATCGATAACGATCGCCAACCGCGATCCCGCCGCATCCTTCCTGCAGTCTCCGCCACAGCCGAGCCCGTTCGAGACCGTCACTTTCACATCGACGTCTGGCGACCTCGACGGGACAGTCGCAAGCCAGGCCTGGGACACCGACAACGACGGCAACTTCGACGACGGTACGGCCACCAAGGCCACCCGCAAGTTCACCGAATCAGGCGCGTTCACGGTCAGGCTGCGGGTAACCGACGACACCGGCGCGGCATCGATCGTCGCCCAGACCGTGGTGATCGGAAACCGTCCGCCGGTGGCGTTGTTCGGGTACTCTCCCGTCCAACCGATCGCGGGGCAGCAGACGACCTTCTACTCAACGTCGACCGATCCGGATACGCCGATCGTCAGTTACGGTTGGGACCTCGACGGCGACGGGACGTTCACCGAGGGCGAGGGGCCGACCGCCGCGCGCGCCTTCCCCGCCGGCAGCCACACAGTGAGCCTGATGGTGACCGACAGCGAGGGCGAGAGCTCGTTCGCCACGCAGACGATCAACGTGGCCCCGCCTGCAGCAGCCGCTCCGCCACCGGCCGGGGTGGGCGGGCAGGTGTCCTCGCGCCTGATGAGCCCGTTCCCGCTCGTGCGCATCACCGGTTCCATTAATCGCCGGGGCAGCACGCTGAAGATCCTGAGCGTGACAGCGCCGACCGGCGCGACGGTGCTGGTGCGCTGTAGCGGACGCAGCTGCCCGATTGGGCGTCAAAGCAGAGTGGTGAAGTCAGGGAAGTCGCCGACGGCGCGGCTCGTCAGGATCAAGCGCCTCGAAGGCCGGCAGCTGCGGTCCGGGACGCGCATCACGATCTTCGTCACGAAGCCCGGCACGATCGGCAAGTACACGAGCTTCCTGATTCGCGCGCGGAAGGCGCCGGCCCGCGCCGACAAGTGCCTGGCGCCGGGATCCAACGCGCCTATCGCCTGCCCAGCTTCTTAGGGCCCGGCGAAGGGTCGCACGGGCGATCTTCGGCGGCTTATGATCGCGCTCGATGGCTTCGATCGCCACAGCGCAGCCACCGCCGCGCATCATCGGCGCTACGGGCGGCTCTGGAACACGGGCGGTCGCGCGCGTAGCCCGTCGCGCCGGCCTCTTCATCGGCACCGAGTTGAACCAGGCAGAGGACTCGGTCGCCTTCGTCAAGTACTTCAACCGCTGGATCCCGGCATTCCTGACCGAGCGCGACGATCCCGAACTCGAAAGGCGCATGCTCGCCGAGCTCGCGCCTGTGCTCGAGCAGCATCGGCCTTCGCCGAACGGGGGACCCTGGGGATGGAAGGAGCCGCGCAGCCTCTACGTGCTCCCGTTCCTCGAGCGCACGTTCCCCGGCCTTCGGTTCATCCACGTCGTCCGCGACGGACGCGACATGGCGTTCTCGCGAAACCAGAGGCAGCCCACCCTCTACGCCGACGCCTACTTGGGTCACGCCGACGTCGAGCCCGGCTCGCCACCGCGCTCGATTGCGCTGTGGAGCCGCATCAACCTGGACACCGCCCGCTTCGGCGAGCAGGTGCTTCGCGAGCGGTATCTGCGCGTCCGCTACGAGGACCTCTGCGCCGCTCCCGGTGACGAGGTCGCGCGGGTGCTGGATTTCCTCGAGCTCGAGGGCGACGCGGCCGAGCTTGCCGAGGAGGTCCAGCCGCCGCCCTCGCTCGGCCGGTGGCGGCGACAGGATCCCGCGGTGGTGCGGGAGCTCGAGCAGATAGCGCGACCGGCACTCGAGCACTTCGGGTATCTGGACCGGTCAGGAGCGACGGGAGCGTGATGCGTAT
Source organism: uncultured Solirubrobacterales bacterium (assembly GCA_963716195.1). GTDB lineage: Bacteria > Actinomycetota > Thermoleophilia > Solirubrobacterales > JBBDJG01 > JBBQNR01. The sequence continues at coordinate 2,832,354 of OY970293.1, read as the reverse complement.
ACGTGCGGCGGTGCTGGAGCAGTTCGGGGCCCCTCTGGAAGTGCAGGAGCTCGAGCTGGCCGACCCGCTGGCCGGCGAGGTGCTGGTGCGACTCGAGGCCTGCGGGGTCTGCCACACGGACCTCTACACCGCGTCGGGCGCGGATCCATCCGGTTATGCGCCCACCGTGCTCGGTCACGAAGGCGCCGGAGTTGTCGAGAGTGTCGGCGAGGGAGTCCGCTTCGTGAGCCCCGGGGATCACGTCGTGACCCTGTTCTCGCCGCAGTGCGGAGAGTGCATCCACTGCCGCGACTCGAGAACCAACCTGTGCCTGGCGATCCGCGAGCAGCAGAATCGCGGCTACCTCCCGGACGGCACGACACGACTGTCACGCGACGGTGAGCCGATCCGTCACTTCATGGGGACGTCGACCTTCGCCGAGTACACCGTCATGCCCGAGATCGCGCTGGCCAAGGTGTCGACGGAGGCGCCGCTCGACCGGGCCTGCCTGTTCGCGTGCGGCCTCTCGACCGGCCTCGGCGCGGCGATGTTCACTGCGAAGGTCCAGCCGGGCTCGACGTGCGCCGTGTTCGGTGCGGGGATGGTCGGTCTCGGTGCAGTGGCGGGATGCCGGCTCCAGGGCGCCGAGCGGATCGTCTGCGTCGACCTGTCGGAGGACAGGCTCGCGCTGGCGCGCGGTCAGGGAGCGACGCACGTCATCCTCGGCGGTGCGGACACCGTGGAGCGGATTCTCGAGATGACGGACGGCTTCGGTGCCGACTACACGTTCGAGGCGACCGGCAACGTCGCCGTCATGCGACAGGCCGTCGAGGCGGCGCGCATGGGGTGGGGACTGTGCACGATCGCGGGCGTCGCCGGCAAGGGAGAGACGCTCGACATCGTGCCGCGCCTGCTGATCACCGGCAGACGGGTGTGCGGCTCGTCTTTTGGCGGCGTCAAGGGTCGTGACCAGGTGCCTCAGCTGGTCGACCGCTACCTCGCGGGTGAGATCGACGTGGATCCGTTCATCTCACACTCGCTGACGCTGGACGAAGCGAACCGGGGCTTCGAGCTGATGGAGGCGCAGGACGGGATCCGCAGCGTGATTCACTTCGCCGACAGCGCGGGCTGACGCGCGTCCGCGCCGACCTCGACCTTGTTGAAGCCGGTGATCCGGCTCAGCAGGCCGACGCGAGCGCGAAACGGCACAAGGTGTGTTACGACCCGCATGAAGCGCGCGTCCGGGCCGACGGGGTTGCGCAGGCGCGGGTGGCGTTCCTCGAGCAGCTTGGCGATGCGCTCGCCGACCTCACGCGGATCGCGAGCGGTCTTCGCGATCCGCTCGCGCATCAGCGGCTCCATGGTGTCCACGAGAGGCTTGTAAGGGCTCGCCTCCTGGCGAGCGACCGCGGCCTTTTCCCAGATGCTCGTCGCATAGCCACCCGGCTCGACGCACGCGACGTCGATGCCGAACGGCTTGACCTCGACGGCAAGTGATTCCGCCCAACCCTCGAGCGCGCGCTTCGACGCCACGTAGGTGCCAAGAGCTGGATAGGGCAGGAAGACGCCGATCGACGACACGGCGACGATGCGACCGGAGCGGCGAGCGCGCATGTGCGGCAGCACGGCTCGCGCGACGTCGATGGCGCCGAAGAAGTTCGTCTCGAAGATCCTGCGTACGGTTTCGTCCGAGAGGTCCTCGAAAAAGCCGGCGTCGCCGATGCCGGCGTTGAGGACCACGGCGTCTATGCGCCCACCGGTTCGCTCGGCCACCTCTGCCACCGCGGCGCGCACGGAGTCGGGACTCGTCACGTCGAGCGCGAGCACGTCCGCCTCGACGCCCGCTTCGCTCAACGCTCGGTCAAGGGCCTCGCGGCGATCGAGATCACGCATGGTCGCGACGGGCCGCCATCCTCGGCGTGCCGCGGCGGTCACTATCTCGACGCCGAAACCACTGGAGCACCCGGTTACCAGAACGACTTTGCCCGTCATCGGTTCCTCCTAGAATGTGAAGAAGTCTTCATGTATCGTGGAAAGGGAATATGAACGATTCTTCACATTCTGTCAAGGTACCGCTGCCGGAGCTGCGGCGCATGCCGGTGCAGGCACGCGGCCGTCGCACCGTGGAGCGGATCCTCGACGCGGCCGCGGACCAGTTCGTAGCCGCGGGCTTCGACGCGACCACCACCACCGAGATCGCGAAGCAAGCGGGCGTGTCGGTCGGGTCGCTGTACCAGTTCTTTCCCGACAAGGAGGGGCTGCTGGACGCCCTCGCGGAGCGGCACATCGAGGGCATCGACGACATCCTGGCCGCGGTGGTGCAGAGCATGGCCGAGGACGCCTCGCTGGAGGACATCATCGATCTGCTCGTCGAGCGCGTGATCGCCTTCTCCCGCGCACAGCCGTTCTTCCGCGTGCTGCTCGTGGGCGCCGGCTCGCCGCCGGTCGCACGCGCCTCGGAGAGGCTCCGGCACGAGCTCGCGAGCCGGGTGGAGCTGGTCATGACCCACAAGCCGATCACTGCCGCACGCCGGCGCGTCGTGGCGTCTGTGTCGATCGACATCCTCGCCGCCCTGCTGCCGCGCACGGTCGACGACCGCGGCCGCGGCCGTCCCGCCATGACAGCCGAGCTGAAGCTGGCGCTGGGGGCGTACCTCGCCGCGGTGACACCGCCGGACTGAGTTGGCTGACAGTCCTCCTATCCGCGGCTCCTGCGACCCCCGCTTCGACGCCGTCCGGGAAGCGCTTGCCGACAACTTTCGCCTGCGCGGCGAGCTCGGCGCCGCGGTCGCGATCGCGATCGACGGCGAGCTCGTGGTGGACCTGTGGGCGGGCAGCATGGATGCCGCGAGGACGACTGAATGGCAGCGCGACACGCTCGTGGCGGTGTTCTCGATCGGCAAGGCGATGGCGACGCTCTGCGTCCTGCTCCTCGTGGAGAGAGGCCAGCTCGATCTCGAAGCGCCGGTGTCCCGGTATTGGCCGGAGTTCGCCACGAGCGGCAAGGACGGGGTGACCGTTCGCATGCTGCTCGGCCACCGAGCCGGCCTGCCGGCGATTCGCCGCACGCTGCCCGAGCTCGCGATGTACGACTGGGAGCTCATGACGTCAGCCCTCGCCGCCGAGGAGCCGTGGTGGGAGCCGGACAGCACGCACGGCTACCACGTCAACACGTTCGGCTTCCTCACCGGCGAGCTCGTGCGGCGTGTCGGTGGGGAGGACATCGGATCCTTCTTCCGGCGCGAGATCGCCGACAGGGCCGACGTGGACTTCCATTTCGGCCTCGGCGCGGAGCACGACAAGCGTGTGGCCGAGTACGTGTTCGGCGGGGAGGCGTCCGGGTTCGTCGACGGTGTCGAGGTGCAACAGCCGATCGAAGGCGACGAGGAGAAGCAGTTCCTCCTCGGCCGGGTGTACCTGAACCCGCCCGGCCTGTCCGGGATCGGGACCGTGAACACGCGCGAGTGGCGTGCCGCGCAGATCCCGTCGGCGAACGGCCATGCGACAGCCCGCGCAGTTGCGCGCGTATACAGCGCGCTCGCCTGCGGCGGAACGGTTGACGGCGTCCGCCTGCTCGAGCCCGAGACCATCGAGCTCGCGATCGCCGAGCAGTCGGCCGGCCAGGACTTCGTGCTCGGCCGTCCCTCGCGCTTCGGGTTGGGCTTTCAGCTCACGCAGCCGGAGCGGCCGCTCGGCCCGAGCCCGCGCAGCTTCGGGCACTTCGGGGCCGGCGGCTCACTGGGATTCGCCGACCCCGACGCCAAGCTCGCGTTCGCCTACACGTTGAACCGCTCCGGCCCGCGCTGGCAGAACCCGCGCAACCGGGCATTGATCGACGCGGTGTACGCGTCGGTTAGTTGATTGCGTCTACTTCGATCGCGGCGATGTCTGAGGCTTCGACACTTGTGTCGCTCGGATCCCCGCCGGCCTGCTGGCACTTGATCGTGAAGTCCTGAGGCCCCGTCTTGTCTCGAGTGGCTAGAAACGGAACGACCCGGAAGTTGTCAGCGCTGGTCGTCGAATTGACTGTGCTGATATCAGAATCGAGAGAAGTGCTGCCGTCATAGAGAGTGCAAGTGACACCTCTCGCGACGATGGCCGAATTGACAATCCGAATTTTTCCGTAGACCACGTACTTGCCAGCCGGGGCCCCGTTGAGAGTGGCGACGGTTGACTCGGCTACCGGGGTGAGGGGTTGCACGCTCGGCGACGCCGCGCCGTACGCGTGATTGGTCCCGCTCGACCCGGTGACTCCCGTTGCGCCCGTCGCACCGGTTGCACCGGTCGTTCCAGTCGTCCCTGTGGCTCCGTTGGTTCCGTTCGTTCCTGCCGAGCCGGCGACGCCCTGCGCACCCTGGCCGCCTCCGGGTCCGACGGCGCCCTGTGTGCCGGCGGGACCGGTCGCGCCGCGCGGTCCGGGCTTGTTGGCCGCGGCCACAGCCTTCTTCGCGGATTTCTCGGCCTTCTTGGCCCGCTTGTCGGCCCTCTTTCCGAGCTTGAGCGCCTGCTTTGCGAGCTTCAGCGGCGATGGGCCCGCAGCCAGCGCGGGCAGCGCCAGCGACAGAGAGGCGATGATCGCGAGCCCTACGAGGACATGCCGCTTCTTCATTTGAGACCTCCGGTCGAAGGGAGTTGGCAGGGACTGCCTTACTCCGCCTAATCGACCTGTCTACGCAGGGCTTTACCCATACAAAGGTCCATTCGGCTCTGCAAAGCCTCAGAAAGCGGTGCGGAAAGCGGAGGCCCTACCATTCACGTCCGCTCGGAGTCGGCGAGACGGAATCTCCCGCTTCAAAGAAAGGCGCACACACCCGAGATGATGACCCCCGGAACCTCAGGCAATCCGCTTCGCGTCGCGATCATCGGATCCGGCCCGTCCGGCTGTTACGCGGCGGGTCACCTGCTGAAGCAGAAGGACCTCGAAGTGGCTGTGGACATGTTCGACTCGCTTCCGACTCCGTGGGGCCTCGTCCGCGCGGGCGTCGCGCCCGACCATCCGAACATCAAGTCGGTGACGCGCGTCTTCGAGAAGACCGCTGCGCATCCCGAGTACCGGTTCTACGGGAACGTCGAGATCGGCCGCGATCTCAGCCATTACGACCTCGTCCGCCACTACCACGCGGTCATCTACGCGGTCGGGGCACAGACCGACAAGCGGATGGGAATCCCGGGCGAGGACCTGCCCGGAAGCTGGCCCGCGACCGAGTTCGTCGCCTGGTACAACGGCCACCCCGACTTTCGGGACCTGGAGTTCGACCTCAGCTGCGAGCGCGCGATCATCATCGGCAACGGCAACGTGGCGATGGACTGCGCCCGCATGCTCGCGCTCACCCACGAAGAGCTTTGCGTCACAGACGTCGCGGATCACGCGCTCGAGGTCATGCGCGAGAGCAGCGTCAAAGACATCGTCATGCTCGGCCGCCGCGGTCCGGCACAGGCGGCCTTCACGAACCCCGAGCTGCTCGAGCTCGGCGAGCTGTCCGCAGCCGACGTCCACGTCGATCCGGACGACCTGGTGCTGGACGAAGCCAGCATCCGCGACATCGAGGCCGAGGGCGAGCTGACGGCGCGCAAGAACGTCGAGATCCTGACCGGGTTCTCCAAGCTCGAGCCCACAGGCAAGCCGCGGAGGGTGAGGCTGCGTTTCCTCGTCTCGCCGGTTGAGATTCGCGGCGACGGCCGCGTCGAGGAGATCGAGCTCGTGCACAACGAGCTGTACGTGGACGAGGCCGGTGTGTCGCGCCCGCGTGCAACCGAACGCCGCGAGACGATCGAGTGCGGGCTCGTGCTGCGCTCGATCGGCTACAAGGGCGTCCCCCTGCCTGGCGTGCCGTTCGACGAGCGCCAGGGCACGATCCCCAACCACGAAGGCCAGATCCTCGACCCCGAGACCGGCGAGCCGATCCCCGGGGAGTATTGCGTCGGCTGGATAAAGCGGGGGCCGACCGGCGTGATCGGCACCAACAAGAAGGATGGCCAGGAGACCGCAAAGCACGTTCTCGACGATGCCGGCCACGGACGGCTCCTTCACCCCGAGGCTCCTCAGAGAGAGGCCCTCGAAGCGCGCCTCGCCGAGTGCCGGCCGGACTTCGTCTCCTACGCCGACTGGGAGGCGATCGACCAGGCCGAGCGCGCCGCAGGCGAGCCGCAGGGCCGCCCGCGGGTCAAGCTCTGCACGCGGGACGAGCTGCTGGCTGCTGCGCGCGGGTCCGTGCGGGCTTAGGGCCGGTCTTCACTGAGACGGGCTTCGCTCGTCGCCGCGCTAAGGGGAGGGCATCGAAAGGGAGTGAGACAGGGGCTTGCAGAAGCTCGCGAGATCCATGCGTGAGTGTTGCGAAGTGACCGATCTGTGAGGGGCCACCCTGTCGGCTGAACAGTTTTGGACCCCCTGGGGTCCCTAAGTGTTCAGCCGATGATCCGGGGTGTTACGGCGATGTCGTGAAGCTCGCTAAGCGCAAACGCCGACACACCTTGTCCGCGGCCTCGCCACACCTCGGCCCGGTCGTGACACGGTTCGCAATGACTCACTCTCGCTCGATGCCCGTCCTCAGAGGGATGCCATCCCTGGAAGGGATGTCGGCGCGCCTACGCCCTACTCGTATTGCAACGCCTCGATCACGTTGATCCGTGACGCACGCCTCGCCGGTGCGATCGCGGCCAGCACGCCCGCGATCGCGGCCAGGATCAGCATCACCACCAGCAGCCCGACGGGGATCGAGAGCTTGAAGCCTTCGTCCGCCAGGGCGGTCACCGCGACGATGGCGAGCACGAGGCCGAGCACCAGCCCGATGATCGCTCCGATCATCGCGGTGATCACCGATTCGTAGCGGATCATCCGTCGCACCTGGCTGCGTGAGGTGCCGATTGCGCGCAGCATCCCGATCTCGCGCGTGCGCTCGTGGATGGTGAGGACGAGCGTGTTCACTACGCCGAACAGCGAGATGATCACCGACAGCGCGAGCAGCGCGTAGATCAGCACCAGGAGCTGGTTGATCTGTTCGCGGGTGTCCTCCTTCAACTGACTCTGCGAGCGCGACTCGACGTTGGGGAACGTCTGTGTCAGCACCCGGTCCACACGCGCTCGCACGGCGGTGAAGTTCGCGCCCGGCGCGAAGCCCGCCAGGGCGGTGTCGAGCTGGGTGATCCCGAAGTCGCGCGCAAACGTCTGGATCGGCACGGCGACGCTCTCCACGATGATGCCGGGTTCGTCACGCGCCGTGCCGCGCACCACGTAGGTCGCCGCCTTGCCCGTCGGCGTGGTCACCGACAGCGTGTCGTCCACGGAGATGCCGTTGTCCTCGGCGAACTTCGACTCAACGATCGCCCCGTCGGACCCGAGCCGGGCGAGCGTAGCGTCGGAGCCCTCGTCCCAGTCGAGCTTTGCGACCCGCCCGAGCGTCCGCGGGTCGATGCCGCTGATCTGCTTCTTCCCGTCGCCCTTGATCTTGCCGGCGGCGCTGGCGATCGGCGACACGACGGAGACACCGGGGACCGCCCGCACGCGCTCGGTGACACCTGCCGGGATGCGGGAGAAGCCATCGGTGTTGACGAGGATCAGGTCTCCGGCGAACGTCTTGTCGATCGCGCTGTCGAACGACTTCGAAAGCGAGGACGCGAAGGTGGAGACGAACGTGACGAGTGCCAGGCCGATCATCAGTGCCGCTGCCGTCGTCGTAGTGCGGCCCGGGTTTCGCAGCGTGTTCTCGCGTGCGAGCCGGCCGGTGAACCCGCGCAGGCGTTCGATCGGCCAGCCGACGATGGAGGCGATCGGCCGGATCCACCTGCTCGAAAGCATCGCGACGCCGATGAAGAGCAGGACCAGCCCGGGCCCCATGAGCTGGAACGCAGTTCCTGCGCTCTTGGTCGCGAACAGCCCGAACAGGATCGCGAATGCCCCCAAGCCGGTGAGCGCGGTCGCGACCACCGTCCGCCGCCTGCTCGGGCGTTCCTGCTCGAGCCGGCCAGGGTCGCGCAAGGCCTCCATCGGCGTCACCCGGGTGGCTCGCAGGGCTGGGATGAAGGAGGCGACGATCGTCGACGCCAGCCCCACGACGAGCGCTACGGTGATGGTCCCTCTGCTGATGATCAGGTCGCTGGTCGGCAGCTCGAATCCGAGTGCCTTGAAGAGCCCGGTGATCAGCGCGACGAACCCGATTCCTCCCGCGATCCCGAGCAGGGACGCCGACAGCCCGATCAGCAGCGCCTCGAACAACACGTTGGAGAGCACTTGGCGTGACGACGCGCCGAGCGTTCGCAGCAGCCCGAACTCCTGGGTGCGCTGGGACACGGTGATCGAGAAGGTGTTGAAGATCAGGAAGCCGCCGACCAGCAGCGCGATGCCCGCGAACGCCAGCAGGGCGGTGGAGAGGAAGCCGAACCCGTCCTTGATGTCTTGAGACTCGGACTGCGCGGTCTCCTGACCAGTCCTGACGGTGACGGTCGGCGGCAGCGCCCTGTCGAGCCGTTGCTTCAGCTCCTCCGGAGACACCCCGGGCTCGGCTGCGACCACGATGTCGTCGAACTTGCCGACCTTACCCGTCAAGCGCTGAGCCTCCGAGAGGGTGAAGAGGGCAAAGCTCGCACCACCGAGTGGCTCGCCCGTGCCGAAGCGCGCGATGCCGACGATGCGGTACCTCTTCACTCCGCCGGCGCCGGCGATGCGCACGCGCTGGCCGAGCTGGTACTTCTCCTCCTTCGCAGTGAAGTTGTCGATCGCGACCTCGTCGGCCCGCGCTGGCGCGCGACCCTGCACGTACGTCCAGGCGCTGAAGCGCTGGGGCACGACGCTGCCCGCGATGTGGGGTGGCCCCATCGGCCCGATCCGGTCACCCTTGTCGTCGAGGATCGCGATTGTGGGGTCCGAGATGTTGCCGGCCGCCTCGGCCACGCCGGGCGTCGCCTTGACGCGCCCCAGCAGACCTGCATCGAAAGCAGGCGGCTCGCCACCATTCGAGTCCTCCACCGCCTCGCGCGGCTTGACGGTCACGTCGACCTTCTCGTTGGCGCTCTTGAAGATGTCGTCGAACGAGCTGTCGATGGTGTCGGTCAGCATCAGAGTGCCTGCCACCATCGCGACGCCGAAGAAGATCGCGGCGATCGTGAGCGCCGCGCGCAGCTTCCTCATCGTCAGTCCCCGAAGCGCGAGCGCGAACAAGTGTCCCTCAGGCCGCTTGCATCAACTGCAGCACCTCGTCTGCCGATTCCACTCGCCCGTCGTGGATGATCGTGCCGTCGGTGAGCACTACCACGCGGTCAGCGAAGGAGGCCACGCGCGGGTCGTGCGTGACCATGATCACCGTCTGCCCGAAGTCGTCCACCGACTTGCGCAGCAGGGCCAGCACGTCGGCGCCCGACTTGGAGTCGAGGTTGCCGGTTGGCTCGTCGGCGAAAATCACTGCCGGCCTGGTCATCAACGCGCGGGCGATCGCGACCCGCTGCTGCTGACCGCCCGACAGTTGTGACGGCCGGTGGGTGCGGCGGTCGGTCAGGTTGACGGTAGTGAGCAGCTCGTCGAGCCAGGCGCGGTCCACTTCCCGGCCGGCGATTCGCACGGGCAGGACGATGTTCTCCTCTGCCGTCAACACAGGCACGAGGTTGAAGAACTGGAAAACGAAGCCGAGCTTGTCCCGGCGCAGCTGAGTCAGGTGCCGGTCGTCGAGGTTCGTGATCTCCGTGCCCGCGATCGACACCGACCCGGACGTCGGCCGGTCGAGGCCGGCCAGGATGTGCACGAGCGTGGACTTGCCCGAACCCGACGGTCCCACTATGCCGGTCAGCTGCCCGGCGGGAAAGTCGATCGAGACGCCGCGCAGTGCCTCCACGGCGGTCTCGCCCTCGCCAAACCGACGCCTCAGGTCAGTGCAGGAGACGACGACGTCGCCCTGCTTGGCCCCGCCGTGGGTCATCCACGCCACACTAATACAAGCCTGCTGCGGTCAGGCCCAACTCGCGGGCAGCCGAAAGCCGCCGCCGATTCGGTTCTTAAAGGGACGGGCCTTCGTATGCGACTGGCAGCTGGCGATCGAGCCCTGTCTCCTCCAGCCCCGAGCGGAGATGCTTGGGCACGCGCACGAGGATCAGCCGGATCCCGTTGCGGCGGGCTCCCGACCAGCGGCCGAGGAGCGCCTCGAGGGCGGTCGCATCGGCGCTCCCGAGAGCGTGCAGGTCCACGATCAGCTGGCGCAGGTGCGCCTCCCGAACCGCATTGAGCTCCTGTTCGAAGCGGGCAAGCAGCTCGGGTCCGTACGTGCCCGAAACGCTGATGCAGGCGCTGTCGCCGCCCCGTTGCAAGGCGACGGTGAAGTAAGAGTTAGAGGCTTCCCGCTTCTCAGTCACGGCCACTACTCGATGTCCTCCTCGTAGAAGAAGCTCTACACGCAATCCACCATCTCGTACTATTGCTCGCTGGCCGTCAACGCGGCGTAAGGATTGGCCCGCCGGATCGAAAGATTTTGTGAACAGCACGGAGGCGGTTCGGCCGCCAGGGCACGGAAGCTGACTAAGGTCGGCTAGGTGAGGATCTCGCGCTTGCTCGGGGCCGACGGCAGGGCCCAGGCGCGCCGCGCCGTCGAGGCGCGTGTGCTCCCGCGCGAGCTCGCCCGCTTCTACCGGCGAGCACTCGCAGAAGCAGTGAGCGCTCGCGACACTCCCACGCTGGCTGCCATCCCGGAGCCGCGCGAGCTGCTGGCGCTGCTCGAGGTTACGCGGGGCTGCGAGCACGTGATCGAGCTCGGCCGCCACGATCCGATCGCGCCAGTGGCACTCGCAATCGCCGATGCCCGCCGGCAGGTGACCGCATACCGGCCGGCCGGCGGCTCGAGCGCGGACCGTTACGCGGCACTGGCCGACCCCAGCACGCGCGCCCGGATCGACTTCCGGACCCGGCCGCTGGAGCACAGCCCGCTGGCCGAGGGCGCGAGCGCTTGCGCAACCGTGATCGAAGGGGCGTCCGACAGCCGCAGCGTGCGGGCCGCTTTCGAGACTGCTCGCGAGGCGGTCCGACCCGAAGGGCTGATCGTGTTCCGCCGCCATCGCGACCCTGCCTACGGCGGCGTCGGCGCAGCTGTCGCCGAGCTTGGCCTCGACGGGCACTCGCTTCCCGATCACCTGTACGTCTGGCGCAAGCCGGTCGAGGCTCCGCCGCCGCCAGTCGCGCCGAAGCCGGCCCGCAGCAGGAGGGTGCCATGGCCCGCGGCCGCGCTCGCGCTGGTTGGAATCGCGCTCGGGGTCGGTGCCGGCGCGCTGCTGACGGGCGGTGGGGGCGATGATTCGACGAGCGCCTCAACCGCTCCGCTCGCGCCCCCGGTACAACAGCAGCAGCAGCAATCAGCGCCGCCGGCCGGCACCGGGCGCTCCGCCGAGCGTAGGGCGCGTTCGCGGCGCCGGCAGGCGCAGCGGCAGAGGCAGAGGGAGAGGCGGCGCGCAAGGCGCGCGCAGGGAGCCGGCGGCGTCCCCGGCACGCCCTCTCAGTTCTCGGGCACAGGATCGCGCACGCTGGATCGGGTGGTCGTCCGGCGAGACTCCGTCCTGCGCTGGACCATCCAGGGCGGCAAGCTCGAGCTGAAGTCGAAGTCGTTCCAGATGAGCGCCACCGCCCACAGCGGCCGAACGACCATCCCGCGCGGGGTCTACCGCCGCCTGCGGGTCACGTCCGCGACCCCGTGGACGCTCGAGATCGTGCGCCCCTGAGCCCGCCTCGAGCCCGCCCGGAGCGGCCCCGACCCGGGTTTACATAAGTGGCATGGGGCGCCTGACGACGGTATTCTTGGGCCTGCTGGCAACACCGGCAGCATGGAGGCTGTCGGAGAGCATGGAGGCACAGGGTTTGAGGGCTCGCAGCTCCTCTTGGCAGGGTGAAGAACGACGGCACCCCGGGTGCGCTGTCGTAATCGGGCTGGTCGCGATGGCGGCATGCTTGTTCATGCTCGCGGCGCCGGCGCAGGCCGACCCGCTCGACCTGCTGCCGCCGGTTGCCTCCATCAGCGCCACGCCCAACCCGGCGGCGACCGGCGACCTGGTCACGTTCGATGCGTCAGGTTCGTACGACGTCGACGGCACGATCACGAAGTACGAGTGGGACCTCGACGGCGACGGCAGCTTCGAGACCGACACCGGGACCCAGTCGTTTGCGACCTTCCGGTACTTCACTCCCGACACGGTCGGCGTCAAGGTGCGGATTTCGGACAGCGGTGAGCCCACTCCGCAAACCAGTGAGGCACAGGTCAACGTCAACGTCAGGGCGCCGCCTCAGGCCTCGTTCAACATCTCGCCGGGATCACCCGGCACCGGCGATCCGATCACGCTCACCTCGACCTCGAGCGACGCGGACGGATCGATCGTCAGCGCGGATTGGGACCTCGACAACGACGGGGTGTTCGACGACGCGAGTGGCTCGAGCGTGACGACGTCGTTCTCCACCGGCGGGACGTACCAGATCAGACTGCTCGTGGTGGACGACGATGGCTACACGGCGATCGCCACCGACAGCGTCACCGTTTCCAACCGTGCGCCAACCGCAACCTTCGACTTCTCGCCGTCGAACCCGCAGGCGGGCGAGACCGTGACGTTCAACTCGTCTTCGAGCGACCCGGACGGCTCGCTCGTGAGCCAGGACTGGGACCTCGACAACGACGGCGAGTTCGACGACGCCAGCGGCTCGAGCGCTCAGTGGGCGTTCGCCACGCCGGGCTCGAAGACGGTGCGGTTGCAGGTGATCGACGACAACAACACTCCAGCGGTCGCGACACGCACGGTGCCGGTCGCGAACAGGCCGCCGACGGCATCGTTCGACGTCGCTCCGGAGGCGCCGATCAGCGGCCAGACGGTGGTCTTCACCTCGACGTCCAACGATCCCGACGGCCAGTCCCTCACTTATGCGTGGGACACCAACAACGACGGTGCTTTCGATGACGGCACCGGCTCATCCGCCTCGCGCTCCTTCTCCACTCCCGGAGCGAAGACAGTTCTGCTCAGGGTCACCGACTCGAGCGGCGCGTCCAACACGGCATCGGCCACGTTCACGGTCGCCAACCGTCCACCGACCGCGAACTTCACATACCAGCCCGCGACGCCGCTGACCGCCCAGCCGGTGACGTTCACGTCCACATCGACAGATCCAGACGGGACGATTGCCGGCGCCCAGACCGAGTGGGACTTCAACAACGACGGACTCTTCGAGAAGACGGGTACGAGCGCGCAGAACACCTTCCCGGTCCCGGGCGCGTACGTCGTCACGATCAAGGTGACCGACGCCAGCGGCGCGAGCGACTCGATCCAGAAGACGATCGTGACCCAGAACCGTCCTCCGACGGCCGCCTTCTCCTTCTCGCCCTCTTCTCCGACGACGGGCCAGGTGATCACGTTCACGAACACCTCGAGCGACCCGAACGGCACGATCGCCACCAACCGCTGGGACTTCGACAACAACGGCGTGATCGACTCGACCCTCCCGGCGCCGACCTTTTCCTACGCGAGGTCGGGCACTTACACGGTGAGCCTCGAGGTGATCGACAACAACGGCGCCACCAACGTGACCAACAGGACGATCACGGTCAGCAACCGCGCGCCCACCGCGGGCTTCACGACGGCACCCGCCGCGCCTCTGACAGCAGACGTCGTCACCTTCACCTCTACCTCGACCGACCCGGACGGCTCGGTCAAGGTCTACCAGTGGGACTTCGGCGACGGCACGAAGCTGAACGGCGAGAACCTCGGCGTCGTCACGCATGCCTACACGACGTCCGGCGCCAAGAGCGTGAAGCTGACGGTCGTCGACGACCTCGGCAGGAGCTCGACGGCCCTGACCAGGTCGATCACCATCAACAACCGCGCGCCGAACGCCAACTTCATCCACTCGCCGGCGTTCCCGACTCCGTTCGAGACCGTCACCTTGAACGCATCGACCTCGGGCGATGACGACGGCACCATCACGAAGTACGAGTGGGACCTCGACAACGACGGCGCGTTCGACGACGACACGGCCGACGGCACGAGCGACAAGACCGCGACGCGCAAGTTCAACGAGTCCGGGGCGTTCACGGTCCGACTCAGGGTCACCGACGACAAGAACGCGTTCACGATCGCGGCCCAGACTGTGTTCGTCGGCAACCGTCCGCCGGCAGCTTCGTTTGGATTCTCGCCCTCCCGTCCCGTCGCGGGCCAGTCCGTGACTCTTTACTCGACGGCCGGCGATCCGGACTCACCGATCACCGGCTACGCGTGGGACCTGGACGGCAACGGCATCTACAGCGATGCCACTTCGAGCACGGTCACCCGGACCTTCCCGGCCGGCAGTCACACCGTGGGGCTGCTGGTCACCGACAGCGAGGGCGCGAACGCGTTCGCCATTCAGACGATCAACGTCGATGTTCCGGCGGCAGCCGTAGCACCCGCCCGTGCGGCCTCGACGCGCCTGATGAGCCCCTTCCCGCTCGTGCGCATCGCAGGCACGATCGGTCGCCGCGGAAGCAGGCTGCGCAGCCTGACCGTGAGCGCTCCCCCAGGAGCGACCGTAGTGGTCCGCTGCAAGGGCCGCAGCTGCCCGTTCGGCCGTCAGAGCCGGGTGGTCAAATCAGGCAAGGCGAAGAAAGGTCGCCAGCCGACCGTTCGAGCCGTCAGACTTCGACGGTTCGAGCGCAGGCTCCTGCGCTCGGGGACCGTGATCAGGATCTACGTGACCAAACCCGACAGCATCGGCAAGTACACGCGTTTCAAGATCCGTGCGCGCAAAGCGCCCGCACGTAGCGACCGCTGCCTTGGACAGGGCTCGAACAAGCCCATAAACTGCCCGACCTCGTGAATCCTCGACAGCTAATGATCATCGTTCCGATTGCCGCCATGATCGGCATCGGGGCAGCGTTCTCGCTCTACGTACTGGTCGATCGCTCGCAGTCCAAGCTGCCCGCCTTCCAGGTCCAGCTCGCAAAGCAGGACCCAGGCCATGCGGGCGTGGCCCACAACCCGACCACCAGCGCCGCCGAGAGGCGCGCCAAGGCGCTGCGCGAGTTGCGGCGCAAGCGGGCCATCCGGCGTGCGCGGCGTGCACGCGCCGCTGCCGCGAGCCGAGCAGCTGCCGCCGCCGCGGCCGCCACACGCGCTGCGAGCCGGCGGAGCTCATCGGTGCCCGTCAAGTCCTCTACGCCATCCCCCACGCCGACCCCGGTCCAGGTGTACCGGCCGGCCCCGACTCAGCGCCGAGCGACTCCCGCACCCAAGCCGACCCCCAAGCGCAGCGGAGGCGGCGGAGGCGGCGGCAGCTTCGACGACTCCGGCTGACGCATGGCGCGCGCCGCCTGCGGCTAGCCTCTAAACCGAAGGTAGTTCCGAATCGAGGGATCCGCCTGCTGGGCGAGCCCTGTCCACTTATGTAACGGAACTCTTAGCTTGCGTGATCAAACTGAGAGGGTGAGCATCCTCGTCGTCGATGATGAGAAAGCCGTACGCGAGTCACTCGACCGCGCGCTGCGCGTGGAGGGCTACCGGGTGCGCCTGGCCGGTGATGGCCAGGAGGCGCTGGACAGGGTGCAGGAAGACGGCCCGGACGCCATCGTGCTCGACCTGATGATGCCCGGCGTGGACGGACTCGAGGTGTGCCGGCGGCTACGGGCGGACGGCGACCGTACGCCCATCCTGATCCTGACCGCGCGCGACGCTCTTGCCGACCGCGTCGAGGGACTCGACGCCGGCGCGGACGATTACATCGTGAAGCCGTTCGCGCTCGAGGAGCTGATGGCGCGCCTGCGTGCCCTCCTGCGGCGGGCCGGCACGACGTCGACCGAGACGCTTCGCTTCGCGGACCTCGTCCTCGACCCCGTCACTTATGAGGTGCGGCGCGGAGACAGGCTGCTCGAGCTCACCAGGACGGAGTTCCTGCTGCTCGAGCTGTTCATGCAGCATCCTCGACAGGTGTTGACCCGGTCGATCATCTTCGAGCGCGTGTGGGGCTACGACTTCGGCCTCGCTTCCAACTCGCTCACGGTCTACATCGGGTACCTGCGACGCAAGCTCGAGGCCGGGGGGGAACCGCGCCTGCTGCACACCGTGCGCGGCGTCGGCTACGCGTTGAAGGAATGACTCGTCTGACCCGCAGCCTCGTCGCGCGCCGCGAGCGCCAATCGGTGCGCCGCTTGGTGCGTGCTGAGCGGCGCTCTTCGCGCCGGTTGCCATCGATCCGCAGAGGGTGGTTGAGGCGGAGGCTGTCGCAGGTGTCCTTCCGGCGCCGGCTCATCTTGCTGTCCGCAACGGCGGTGGCGGTCGCGGTTGTGCTCGCATCGGGCATCGCCTTCTATCTGGTGCGCGGAGAGTTGAGAGGAGAGGTGGACGATCAGCTGCGCAGCCTCGTCAACGAGATCGTCATTCCGCAGGGCGAGGGAGTGATCGTCCTTCCGCCCGATCCGCTCAAGCGCACGGCCGACTACGCGCAGGTGGTCCAGCCGAGCGGCAACGTCATCAGGCCGCGGGGCAGCAACGTCCAGCTCCCCGTGGACTCGCGCACGATCAAGGCGACGACCGGGAAGGTCGATCCCTACTTCGAGGACAAGACGATCAAGGGCGTCCACGTGCGCGTCTACACGGCGCCACTACCTGCGAGCTCTGGTGGTGCGATCCAGACCGTGCGCTCGCTGGAGGAGGTCGACTCGTCGCTGCGCAACATGGGCATAGCGCTCGCGCTCATAAGCCTGGGAGGCATAGCGCTCGCGGTCTGGCTCGGGCGGATGGTCGCCCGCACGGCACTGAGGCCTGTGGGCCAGCTGACCCAGGCGGCCGAGCACGTCGCGCGCACGCGCGACCTCACGCGCCGCATGGACACGACCGGCAAGGACGAGCTGAGCCGCCTCGGCGCGAGCTTCAACACGATGCTCGAGGCGCTCCAGGAATCGCAGTCGGCGCAGCGGCAGCTCGTCGCCGACGCCTCGCACGAGCTGCGCACGCCGCTCACCAGCCTGCGCACGAACATCGAGGTGCTCGCGGACGAGCGAGGGCTGTCTCCGGCGGACCGGGAGTCGCTGCGGCGCGACGTGATCGGGCAGCTGGACGAGCTGACCGTGCTGGTAACCGACTTGGTCGACCTTGCGCGCGGGATCGAGCCCGACCTGGAGATGGAGGACATGCGGCTGGACATGCTGGTTGCCGACGCGGTCGATCGAGCCCGCCGTCACTCGCCGGACAAGCGGTTCGCCACCGATCTCGAACGCACGCTCGTTCGAGGCGTGCCGGCGCGGTTGGATCGCGCGATCAGCAACCTGCTTGACAACGCCGCCAAGTGGAGCCCTAATGGAGGCTCGATCGAGGTCGTGCTGCGCGGTGACGGCGATCTGACCGTGCGCGACTACGGACCGGGCATCGACGAGAGCGACCTGCCGTACATCTTCGACCGCTTCTACCGGGCTCCGAGCGCCCGGGGCCAGCCTGGCTCTGGCCTCGGCCTCGCGATCGTCCGCCAGGTCGCCGAGCTGCACGGCGGCACGGTGGCGGCGGAGCGCCCACGCGGCGGCGGCACGCGTTTCAGGTTCCGCATTCCCGCCTGAGGCTTGCCGTCACGGACCGGCGGCTGATCCCTCGAGATGCGGCCAGATCCTGTCGGTCTGGTGACCACTGCAACGATCATGCCTCTGCTCTTGGTACAGTCACCACGTCGTATCTCAGGGAAGGACGGTGTCCGAGAGGGGGGCCTTCCTCCCGAGTTCCTTAGCGGCTGGCGCGCGGAGTCTCCGTGCAGAGCGGTTTCAAAGGGCGCCACGCAATATGTCCAGCCGACAAAGGTTTCGGAGTGGAGTCCCACGACAAACGCGCCCTTGAGGACCGCCGCCTGCTCGTGCACTACCGCGACACAGGCGACGCCGACGCACGCGAGGAGCTCGTAAAGCGCTTCCTTCCGCTCGCGCGTCAGCTCGCGCGCCGCTACCAGCGAACCAACGAGCCGCTCGACGACCTGATGCAGGTCGCGAGCGTGGGGCTGGTGAAGGCGATCGACCGGTTCGACCCCGATCGCGGAACGGCTTTTTCAACCTTCGCGGTGCCAACCATCCTCGGTGAGCTCAAACGCTACTTCCGTGACGCAGGCTGGGCGGCTCACGTTCCGCGCGGCATGCAAGAGCGCGCGATGCGGCTCGAGCAAGCAGTCGACGTCCTGCACCGCCGCCTCGGTCGCTCGCCGTCCACGGGGGAGCTGGCGGCCGAGCTCGACCAGACCGAGGAGGAGGTGCTCGAGGCGCTCGAGGCTCAGAGTGCATACGACGCCGTCTCACTCGAGCAGCAGCGCTCGGACGACTCGCAGGGCGGCGACAGCTATGCCGACACGCTCGCGACCGAAGAGGAAAGCTACGACCTCGTGGAGTACGAGGCGACGATCGAGCCTGCGCTCAACGCGCTCTCCCAGCGTGATCGCTTGATCCTGCACCTTCGGTTCTCGGAGGACATGACCCAGTCGGAGATCGCCGAGCGGATCGGCGTCTCCCAGATGCACGTCTCGCGCCTCATACGCCAGGCACTTGCGCGCCTGCGCGAGGTTGCGAAGACCACCGAAACGACTGAGTGAGCAAAGACGCGCTCGCGGCGCTGGCTGCCGAGATCGAGTCGTGCCGGCGTTGCCCGCGGCTGGTCGCGTGGCGGGAAGCCGCGGCCGCCGATCCTCCCCGCAGGTACCAGGGTGAGCGCTACTGGGCGCGCCCGCTGCCGGGTTTCGGCGATCGCAGGGCGGCAGTGGTGATCGTGGGGCTTGCGCCGGCAGCGCATGGCGGCAACCGCACGGGCCGCATCTTCACGGGGGACCGCTCCGGCGACTTCCTGTTCGCATCCCTGCATCGCACCGGGTTTGCCAACCAGCCGGAGTCCGTGCACCGCGACGACGGGCTGCGACTCGAGGGCGCCTACATCGCCGCGGCCGTGCGCTGCGCTCCGCCGGCGAACCGGCCGCTGCCCTCCGAGCGCGACAACTGCCTTCCCTACCTGGAGCGCGAGCTGCGCCTGCTTACCAGCGCGCGCGTCCTCGTCACCCTGGGCAGCTTCGCCTGGGACGCGTGCCTGCGGGTCCTGCGCGCCCTGGGCGCAAAGGTGCCCATCCCGAAACCACGCTTCGGTCACGGCGCAGAGGCCAGAATCGGCGACTACGTGCTGCTCGGCTGCTTTCACCCGAGCCAGCAGAACACCTTCACCGGCAGGCTGACCGAGGAGATGCTCGACGCGATCTTTTCTCGTGGTCGAACGCTCGCGCTTTCGGATACCCTCGCCGCCGAATGAAGGAGATTGCGCCTGGCCTCTTCCTGCTCAGCGGCTTTCCGCCCGCCGGCTTCAACATCTACCTGATCCGCTCCGGGCAGGAGACGGTGCTGGTGGACACGTCCACCAAGCATTCGCGCCGCCGCATCCTGAGACAGGTGCCGGAGAAGCTGGACGCGATCTTCATCACGCACGCGCACCGCGACCATGCGGGCTCAATGCACGCCGTGGCCGAAGCGAAGAGCGCCCCGGTGTGGGCAAGCGAGCAGGACGCCGACGCGCTCGAAGGAAAGGCCCCTGAGCCAATCCCCGCGGAGCACAAGAACCACCTCGTCAACCGCACTTTTGCGGGCTGGTGGACGGATCACCACCCTGTCTCGCGCCGCCTCGCCGAAGGCGAACCGGTCGCCGGCTTTCAGGTAATTGCCTTTCCCGGGCACACGCCCGGTCAGATCGGTCTCTGGCGCGAGTCGGACCGGACGGTGATCTGTGCGGACGTAATGCGCAGCATGAACCTCGCGACGGGGCTGCCGCAGCTCGGCGAGATGCCGAAGCTGTTCACCTGCGATCTGGACGAGGCGCGGCGCAGCATCTGGAAGCTCGCGGCCCTCGAGGCGCGCACGGTCTGCTTCGGGCACGGGCGAGCTCTGACGAAGGACGCCGCCGCGAAGGTGACGAAGTTCGCCGAGGGGCTGCCGCCGGCAGCCCCGCCACCCTAGACCGAGTGCGTATCTCCGGGCTCCAGCACGACGACCTTCGAGCTCGTCTTGGCCTCGACGTCCGCCTTGAAGGCCTGCGCGTCGGTTTCGATCGGGGGGAACGTGTTGTAGTGACAGGGGATCACCAACCCGGCGCCGACGAAGTCGGCTGCCACTACGGCGTCGTGGCGATCCATCGTGTAGTGGCCTCCGATCGGGATCAGCGCGACGTCGACGGGCGTGCTCTGCGCGATCAGCTTCAGATCGCCGAACAGGCAGGTGTCGCCGAGGTGGTAGACGGTGGTGCCGCCGAGGTTGATGACGAGGCCGCTCGCATAGGTGACCGTCCCGTCGGGGGTGACCGAGCTGTGGAATGCCTGCACGAGCTTGACCCAGCCCCAGTCGTACTCGACCGTGCCGCCGAGGTTCGGGTCGGCGACGTTCTCGACCCCCTGGCCCGACAGCCAGGTCGCGGTCTCGACGAGCGCGACGCAGGCCGCCCCGGTGCGCTTTGCGATCTCGGCAGCGTCGAGGATGTGGTCCACGTGGCCGTGGGTGAGCAGGATGTGCGTCGGCTCTACGTCGTCAGGCTTGACGGCCGCCTTCGGGTTTCCGGACAGGAACGGATCGATCAGGATGCGGCTCGAGCCGTCCGACAGCTCGAAGCACGCGTGTCCGAGAAAGCGAATGTCCACGGGGCCTCCTTAGCGTTCTTGGCGTCTTCGCGGCCGCACACTACTCCAGCTCACGCGCCAGCTCCCAGCCAACGGCGACGCCGACCATCATCGCGACGCGTGCCTCCTCGGCGAGCAGCGTCCTCAGGACGACCAGTCGCTCGTCCGGGTCGGCGATGTCCAAGGCCCGGCCGAGCTGCTCCTCGTGCGACGCGTCGAACCATCCTCCCTCTGCGAGCGCACCCGCGAGCACCTTCTGGAGCTGCGGCGCGGCGGTCGCCACCCTGCGCTCGGCTTCGCGAAAGCGATCGGGGTCCAGCAGCGCCTCGATCGCCCGCTCGACCTCCTCGTCGGTGAACCGCTCGTCCACTCTCGCGACGTTAACCGATAATCAGCCGATGGACGTTCGGCTGACGACGCTCTCCCACGGCTCTGGCTGCGCCTGCAAGATCGGCCCGGGAGACCTGCGCGAGATCGTGGGCGGGCTGCCCGCCAGCGCCGATCCTGCCCTGCTCGTGGGCTCCGAGACGGCCGACGACGCGGGCGTGTACCGCGTCAGCGACGAGCTCGCGCTGGTGCAGTCGGTCGACTTCTTCACCCCGATCGTCGACGACCCGTGCGACTTCGGCCGGATCGCGGCCGCCAACGCCCTCTCCGACATCTATGCCATGGGCGGCCGCCCGCTGACCGCGCTGAACCTGGTCGCTTTCTCGCTCGAGCGGCTCGGGCACGACGTCCTCCGGGAGGTCCTGCGCGGCGGCAGCGCGACGGCGGAAGAGGCCGGCGTCGCAATCGTCGGCGGCCACTCGATCGACGATCCGGAACCCAAGTACGGCATGGCGGTCACAGGCGTCGCCCATCCCGAGGCGGTGGTGCGCAACTCGACCGGCGACGCGGGCGACGTGCTGTTCCTGACGAAGCCGATCGGCGGCGGCGCCGTGACGACGGCCGCAAAGCGCGGCGCCGCGGCGCCGGAGCTGGTCGCGCGCTGCACCGACGTGATGATCACGCTGAACGCATCCGCATCGGAGGCGGCCATCGGGGTCGGACCGTCGGCGATGACCGACGTGACCGGTTTCGGGCTGCTCGGACACCTGCACGAGCTGTGTGCGGCCAGCGGTGTGTCCGCTGCCGTCGACGCGCGCGCCGTGCCGGCGATCGACGGCGCGCTGGCGCTACTGAACGAGGGCGACGGCCTGTCGGGGGGGAGCCGCCGCAACCGTGAGTTCGTCGAGGGATTCACGAGCTTCGACGACTCGGTCGCAGTCGGGCTGCGCGCGCTTCTGTGCGACGCGATGACTTCCGGCGGCCTGCTCGTCGCGACGCCGGAGGAGCGTGCCGATGAGATGGAGGCGGCGCTGCGAGCGGTCGCGCCTTCAGCGGCTCGCATCGGCGAGCTGCGGGCGGCTGAGCCCGGCTCTATCGCCGTTCGGGCAGGATGAGGCCGAGCAGGGACCCGGCTGCGGCTCCGCCCAGGCCGGCCCAGACGCTGGCCGTCGTCTCCAGCGCGGGCATAGCCAGGAGCACGGCCGCGATTGCGGCCACTCCAAGCAGGTCGCTCTCGGTGTCCTCGCCACGGCGGCGGGACATCAGGTCCCGTACGAGCCACGCGCACAGGAGGCCGAGCGCGGAGCCGTTTCCTCCAAGCGCAAGCGGGAAGCTCTCGATCACCGTCTCCAGGTAGAGACCGGCGGCGCCGGCGCCTAGGAACACGATCACCGGCACGGCGGCGCCGTAGCGGCGCTCGAGGCTCGTGCCGAAGATCGCAACGGTCACGCACACCGCGAGCAGGTAGCCGGCATTCTCGTACAGGAACTGGGCGGCGATCAGGCGCCACCAGTCGCCGTCGAGCTGCCCGAACACCATCCCGAGGTCGTAGAGGGTGAGCGAGCTCGCGCGGGTGAGGATGTAGAGGGTGGCCGCCGCGAGCACGAGGGCGATGGACCCGTAGGGCCGCTCTCCGGCCAGCCAGCTGAGCGCGCGCTCGCGGTCCGCCGCACGCCGGCGCGGCCTCCGCAGGCGGCGGCGGCGCGGCTGGACCGGCTCGATGGCCTCGCCTTCGGGCCTCAGCTTCGGGGCGCGCTTGCGCAGCCGCTGCCCGCAGTAGGGGCACTCGGTGATGTACGGACTTACCTCCGCGCCGCAGTGCTTGCAGATGACGTTGAGATCTACCTCAGCCACGCCATCCAAAGATAACGTGGTTGCGAAGGGGGCTGGCGACTAGAGTCGCGCCCGCCCCCTTCGCCCGGCGGGCCTAGTAACCGCTGCCGGACCCGCCCCCGGAGCCCGAGTTGCCCCCGGACTCCGTCTCCGTGGTCCCCGTCGTGTCGGTGTTCGTCTCGCCGGTGGTCGTGCTTCCTCCGCTGCCGACCGTGATCTCGCCCTCCATGCCGAACTTGCGGTGGTCGTCAACAGGGCAGTACCACTCGTACTTGCCGGGCTTCGAGAGGTCGACGGTCAGGGTGCCGGTCTGACCGGGGTTGAGGTTCGAGGCCAGTTCCTTCTCGCCGCTCGGCCCCTCCACCTCGAGGTTGTGCACCGTCCCGCCGTCGTTCTTGACCTTGAACTCGACCGTGCCGGCCTTGGCGACCTCGGGATCCTTGGGGTCGATCTTGAAGTCGGTCAGGCTGACGTCAACCGACTCGGCGGCACCGCCCTCGGTGGTGGTGTCCGTGGTCGTGGTGTTGGCGCCCGTGTTCGTATCGCTGCTCTTGTCGTCGTCGCCGCAGCCGGCGAAGACGGCCAGCGACAACACCGCCAGGGCACCCAGCAGCTTCAGCTTCAAGACGCACCTCCACGTAAGCGAATGAGATCGTGCCTCAACCGGACACCCCGCCGTTCTCGACCGGATATCCGTGCTCCTCCCAGGTACCTACGCCGCCATCGGCCACGTGGATCACTTCGCTTGCCCCATATCGCCTCAGGAGGCTGGCGGCGACGGCGCTGCGGCTGCCCGACGAGCAGATCGCCGCGACCGGCCGGCCGGAGTCGAGCTGCTCCGGGACGCCGTGGATGTCGTGATAGGGAGTGTTGGTCGATCCGGGGATACGGAGCTCCTCCCACTCGACGCGCTCGCGCACGTCCAGGATCTGCAGGCCTGCGTCTTCCTGCGCGCGACGGCGCAGCTCCGGCACCTGGAGCCGCTCGATGCGCTCGACGTCGCGATGCTCCGCCCGCCAGCTCGTCATTCCGCCCGCGAGGAAGCCACCGAGGTTGCGCATCCCGATCGCGACCGCCAGGCCCGCCGCCCGCCGCGCGTCGTCGTCGTCGCGACCGATCAGCACGATCTCCTGGCCGCGGTCGGCGACCCATGCGAGGCGCGTTCCGAACCCGGCGCGCAGCGTCGTGATGCAGATGGAGCCCTCGATGTGCGCCTCGTCGAACTGGAGGTCCGTGCGCACATCCACCAGCAGCGCGCCCTCTGCGTGCTTCTGCTCGAGCTGGCGAGGTGCGAGCGGCATCACCTCCACGCCCGCGGTCAGGAGCGGTCCGCGGTTGAGGTCGACCACCGCCTGGAAGTTCGGCGGCTGGGGAGGGAGCTTCCCGATCGCGCGCTCGACGAAGCGGTCCTCGTCGGATTCCGCGAACAGCTCGTTGTGCCGGCGCTCGTAGCCGATCGTCGATGACGTCTTCATGTCCATCTTCGGCCCGCCGCAGAGGGACCCGCCGAGGTGGCCGGGCCAGACCTCGGTCTCCGGCGGGAGCTCGAAGAGCTTGCCGTGCAGGCTCTGGAAGATCCCGCGCGCACCCTCCTCCTTGTCCACGGCCAGATCGGGACGGGCGATGTCGCCGACGAACAGCGTGTCGCCGGTGAGCACGGCCCAGGGCTCGTCTCCGCGAGCCGTGTCGATCAAGGCGAAGGCCGTGTGCTCGGGCCGGTGTCCGGGGGTGTGGATCGCGCGCACCCGCAGCGTTCCCAGCTCGAGCTCCCAGCCGTCATCGAACGGCTCGCACTCATAGTCGACGTCCGCAACGCGGTGGACGTGGATCGTGGCGCCGGTGGCCGCCGCGAGCCGGCCGTGCCCGGACACGTGATCGGCGTGGTTGTGAGTCTCCAGCACGTGCTCGATGCGCACGCCCGTGTAGCGCGCCAGCGCGAGGTACTCGTCGATCTCGAAGCGCGGATCCACCACCGCGGCGACGCCGGCGCGGTGGTCGCCGATCAGATAGGACGCGCAGCCGAGGTCGTCGTGGGTGAGTTGACGGAATAACATCGGAGGCGCTTCAGGTCCCGGGCCGTGCCTCGCTGTGCGCGACTCCGCCGGTCACGCCGATGGCTGTCGCCTCGACGATCTTCTGCATGAGCGTGCGCATGTCGCGGCTCGCTCGCCACACCGCGAGCTGGCGCTGGGAGCCATTGCCGCGCTCGACCATCGACTCGACGTGCTCGAGCTCGCGCAGGCAGCCGAGGTCCTGCGCGTGCGGGCCGAGCCGCTCGATCAGGCGCCGCACCAGGTCGACGGCTGCGATGCGCGTGCGGCGCGGCAGGTCCACCAGCTCGCCCTCGATCCCATAGCGGGCGGCGAGCCATTTGTTTTCCTCGAGCATCTCGCGAGGGTAGAGGCTCAGCTCGTAGCCGGCCTCGTAGTGCTCGGCGAGCTCCTTGCACATCGACTGCACGAGCGCCGCGAGGGCGACGGTGTGCTCGAGCCGGGTCTGCGAGTCGCACACCCGGATCTCGACCGTGCCGAGCCGCGGGTGCGGACGCACGTCCCACCAGAAATAGGTGTAGTCCTCCACCGCCTTGGCCTCGACCATGAAGTCCACACGCGACTGGAAGTCGGACCAGCTCTCGTAGCGCGGCGGGATGCCGACCCGCGGGAACGTCTTGAAGATCGGGGTGCGGGTGGACATGAGGCCTGTCGGAACGCCGCGCCAGAACGGCGAGTTCGAGGACAGCGCGAGCAGGATCGGCAGATGCACGCGCATCCCGTTCGCGACGTGGATCGCCTTCTCGGGATCGTCCATGCCGACGTGCACGTGCAACCCGAACAGCAGCTCCTGGCGCGCCACGAATCGCAGGGCGTCGACCACCTCCAGATAGCGGGGGCGGTCGACGATCCGCTGCTCCTCCCACCGCGCGAAGGGATGGGTGCCCGCGGACGCGATCGCCAGGCCCCTGGCCTCTGCGGTCTCGCGCACGCGCCGTCGCAGCTCCTCGAGCTGGCCTGCCGCCTCGGCGATGTTCCGGCAGACCCGAGTCGAGATCTCGAGCACCGACTGCATCAGCTCGGGCTTGACCTCGCCCTCGGTCTCGCTCGGGATCGCTTCGATCATCTCCTCGATCGCCGACACGAGCTCCATAGACTCGGCGTCCACGATCATCAGCTCCTCCTCGACGCCGAGGGTGTAGAGGGGTCCGGAGAAGTTGTGCTCCATGAGCTGATGCGGGCCGCGGAGGGCTCGGCTGCGGCCACTATAGCCCGCCGCAGAGCCACTCCCGAGGCAGTCATATACTGGCCGTAAACCTGGAACCTGAAGCGGAAGAAGGGAACTGATGACCGTAACGGTTGGCAAGGCAGAGGTCCTGAGCGAGTCGAAGTCGCTGCTCGCGACTCTCTCTCCCGGCAAGCGCGCCCGCCTGCGCAGGATGCTCTACGACTACGGTCCCGGCGAGGGCACGCTGCTCCTCCTTCCGATCGACCAGGGGATCGAGCACGGGCCGCGGGATTTCTTCCCGAACCCCGCCTCGAAGGACCCCGAGTATCAGTTCCGCCTCGCCGCCGAGGCCGGCTACTCCGCGATCGCCTGCGGCTACGGCCTCGCCACCAAGTACTTCGCGGACTACGCGGGCCAGGTGCCGCTGATCCTGAAGCTCAACTCGAAGACTGACATCCCGCCGGCCGATGAGGCCTTCTCGCCCTGCTACGCCTCGGTCGAGGACGCCGTCCGCCTGGGCGCGGACGCGATCGGCTACACGCTGTACGTCGGGTCGCCCAAGCAGGAGGAGGACTTCATCCAGGTCGGCGAGATCCGCCAGGAGTGCGACCGTTACGGGATGCCCCTCGTGATCTGGGCCTATCCGCGCGGGCGCGACATCGAGAAGAAGGGCGGGCGGGATTCGCTGTTCGCGATCGACTACGCGGCGCGTGTTGCGATGGAGATGGGCGCGGACGTGGTGAAGCTGAACATGCCCAAGCTCAACCCCGACAAGGACAAGGACTCACCCGCCCCCTACAACGAGCTCCAGGTCTCTCAAGAGGAGGCGATCCGGATGTGCGTCGAGTCGGCGGGCCGCGCGCTGGTCGTGCTTTCCGGCGGCTCGAAGATCGACGACGAGAAGCTGCTGGAGCAGTCGCGCATGATCATGGAGGCGGGCGGCTCGGGCGTGATCTTCGGCCGCAACGTGTGGCAGCGCGAGTGGAGCCAGGCGCGCGCGATCATCGACCAGATCAAGCAGACGCTGCTCAAGTCGCGCACGCGCATCCCGTAGGCAAACCGTCGTTTGCCGTGTTCCGCGGCGCCTAACATGGCGCCTTCGTGCCTCCGAGCACTGACAATCCGGCCGCCGGCCCGGCGCTAGCGTCGGCGCTCGTGCTCGCGCTGCTGCTCGCGGCGGTGCCGGTGCTGCTGCACGGGTTGCGGGGCGAGACGGCGGGCGCCTCTGCCGCGAGCGACGCTCCGCCGGTTGTGACGCCGCCCGCGGTCGGCGCTGAACCGGACGCCGGCGACGAGAGCGGCTGGCCCGTTGTTGCATGGCGATCCTCGCGCGCGATTGGGCTGCCCTTCGCAGGCCGGCTCGTGCGCGGCGTGCAACTTCCAGCGGAGGGAGGGGATTACTACACGTTCGACCTGGTGCAGATGAGATCGCCAAATCGTGGCTGGCGGCGCTGGGGAACGGACGATCTCGTGCTCACGGTGCTGCGGGTCGTGCGCGACTACCGCCTCGCACATCCCGACGCCCCCCGCGTCGGCATCGCCGACCTGAGCAGGCCGCACGGGGGCGAGTTCGGTCCCCGCTTCGGCGGCCTCGGCCACAACTCGCACCAGAACGGCCTTGACGTCGACGTGCTGTACCCGCGACTCGACGGCCTGGAGCGCGCCCCGATCAAGCCATCACAGATAGATCGCGCACTGGCCCAGGACCTGGTCGACCGCTTCGTCAAGGCAGGCGCCGTCTACACCTTCGTCGGCCCGCGAACCGGCCTCCGCGGTCCGCGACGCGTGGTGCAAGAGCTGGAACACCACGACGACCACATCCACGTGCGCATCAAGCCCCGTTGACCGAGGCTGGAGCCGGGCGGGGGATTGCCGCCCGAGGACAGTAGAGGCAGTGTTGGCCTCGGGGGGCGGTCCCCCGCCCGGCGACCTGGAGCTACTGAATCTGAAGCGGCGGAGGCTGCTGGGCCTGGGGCTCGGGGGCGGCGCCCTCAGGCTGCTTCGCACCCGTAAGCGCCGCGAGCTCCCCGGACTCGAACATCTCGGTGGCGATGTCGCAGCCGCCCACCAGCTCGCCGTTGACGAACAGCTGGGGGATGGTCGGCCAGTTCGAGAGGGCCGACAGCTCTTCGCGGATGCGCGGATCCGGCAGGATGTCAAGCGCCGCGTACTCGACCTCGAGCGTGTTCAGCATCCCGACCACGCGTGCGGAGAAGCCGCAGCGTGGGGCGTCCGGGCTCCCCTTCATGAAGAGCATCACGCGCTCTTCCTTGATGGCGTTCTGGATCGCGTCGCGAATCTCTTCGTTGGTCATCTTCCGTCCTCGCTTGATGTCGCGGTTTTCAGGGAGAGAGCGTGGATGGGGCCGCCGATCTCGTCGCCGAACACGTCGTAGACGAGGCGGTGTTGCTGGATGAGCGAAAGGCCGGCGAAGCCGTCGTAGACGACCTCCGCGCGCAGGTGGTCGCCGCCGCCGGTGAGATCGGTCACCGTCGCCTGCGATCCGGGCAGCGCGGACTCGATGCGCTCCTTCACCTCGGTCGTCGTCGGCATCGCGCCCAACCATAGCAACGACGTTTTGCGGGTTTGCGAGGCCTGCGCGCCTACCTCGTGCGTACGCTTCGGCCGATGTCGTCCCGCCGCGCAGCGCTCTGGATCCTGGTCTTCCTGGCGCTGGCCGTCGCGGGCGGCGGCCTCCGCCTTGCCGGCGGCGACGAGGACGGCGGCGATGTGGGAGAGCTCGCAGTTGGCGGTCGCGTGGTCGATGTCGTCGACGGCGACACCGTCAAGGTGCGAATGGGTGACCGCACCGAGACGGTGCGCTACCTGGGCGTGGACACGCCCGAGACCGTGAAGCCGGGCACCCCGGTCCAGTGCTTCGGCAAGCAGGCCAGCGAGTACAACCGGCGCCTGGTCGAGGGACGTGTGGTGCGCCTGCGCTACAGCGTCGAGCGCCGCGATCGCTACGGCCGTCTGCTCGCGTACGTGTACGTGGACGGCTCCAAGCGCTCGGTCAACGCCGACCTGATCGCGCGCGGCTACGGCGAGGAGCTCGTGATCCCACCGAACATCGAGCACGCCGAGCGCTACCGCCGGCTCGAGCAGCACGCGCGGGACCGCAGGCTAGGCCTGTGGGGAGCGTGCCGCTAGTGGCCTGCCACTAGAAACGCAGGACGGCGCCGATCGAGCCGAGCGGCTCGAGGTCCTCGTAATGCCGGACGAAGATGATCTCGGCGGACTGCTCGAGCGCGCTCTCGACCGCCGGCTCGAGCACGTCCTCGTGCTCCTCGAGCCTCTCGCCGGTGGGTGACTCGCCGGGCTCGGTCGAGAGGAAGTCGGACGCCGGGCTCGCGTAGCCCTTGGCCTTGAAGCCGGCCTGGATCAGCAGCGCCTCGACACGGCGCTCGTTCAGCGCCTCCAGGGTGGCGGCAAGGCCGCCCGCGCCGCGCAGATTGCGCCCCAGCTCGCTCTTCAGCCGGTCCAGCCAGTGCCGCTCGCGCGCGCGCTCGTCGCGCTCGATCACGGCAGTCGCCTCCTTGGCGACGTCGGCCGTGCCCGACTTCACGTCGATGTCCAGCCAGCCCGCGATGCGCTCGCGCAGGTAGCTGTGCAGGGTCGATTCGATCTCGCCCTTCATCTCGTCCGGCGTGCCGATGATGAGGCGCTGCAGGTCACCGCGCTGGAAACGCTTGAAGAGCTCCTCCGAGGCGTGCTTGATGTGGTCGTGCGTCTCCTTGACGATGCCGCGCTGGTAGCGCGCCTGCGACCAGCCGCCCTGGTCGTGCCAGCGGTGCACGTCGTCGACGATGTTCGCAACCTCGCGCATGCCTGCCGCACCGCCGACGAGGATGCGCGCGATCTGCCGGTTGATCAGCAGCACGCAGTAGCCGTCGTCACCGGGAGCAGCGGTCAGCGGCTCGATGAACGGCGAGTCGTCGATCACGACCTCGCTCGAGACCGGGTTCGACAGCTTGATCACCTCGAACAGGTCCGCGCCCGAGGCCGAGAACACGACCACGCCACGCGTGCCGCTGGCGTCGAACTCCTCCTTGAAGTAGGTGCGCACGCGCTCGAGGTCGCGCTTCAGCGCCACCTTCTGGTCGTGGTTCAGCGAGTCCTGGCGCAGGCCACCCTCAGCCGTGTCGAGCAGCGACTGGAGCTCGCTTGAGCGCGCCTTCGGGGTCGGAAACTCGCTCGGATCGAGGTTGAGGTAAAGGCTGAGGACCTTGTGCCCCTCCGGCCTCAGCCTCGCGAGCTGCCGGAGCTGCTCCTTGGCGATCACGACCCTATTCTTGCGGAACGGACGAACCTCTGGCTTGCGGGACTGACCGTAAAGCCCTTGACCCGAGCCTGCCGCCCGTGGGAGGCTCGGCGTGGGAGGGAAAGGCCATACGAGGCTCGATCGCATATCCCGTCAACGTGCCCACCGCGCGGCCGTGGCTTAGGCCCCAAGTCGGCGCGGCGGCGGTCGCCGGCCTGGCGTGCGTGATCGCGTTTGCGACGGCTTCGGCTACGACTGAAGCCCCGCCGCCGGCGGCGCGCTCCGCGCCGGCAGCGACATCCGGGACCCCCGCCGGCTTCATTGCGAACGAGGGTCAGCGCGCGCCCCGCGTCCTGTACGAGGCGCACACCTCCGGCATGACGGTCACTCTGGAGCGGCGGGCGCTGCGCCTGTCCTTGGCAGGGGCCGGCGATCTCTCCTTGCGCTTCGTTGGCGCGGAGCCAACTCGAGCGCCAACGGCGCGCGGCGCCCTTCCGGGCCGAGTCAACTACCTCGTCGGTGCGCCGGTGCGCCACCGCACCGGCCTCACGCTGCACCGGCAGGTCACCTACCCGGAGTTGTGGCCCGGCATCGACATGGTCTTCCGCCTGTCCGGCGGGCGGCTGCGCTACGAGCTCGTCGTCCACCCCGGCGCGGATCCCGAGCGCGCGAAGCTTGCATGGCGCGGGGCGCGCGAGGTATCGCTCACAGCCGGCGGCGCGCTACGCCTGGACACCGCCGCGGGCGCGCTCATCGACGCCGCCCCGCGTACCTTCCAGCGCATCTCGGGACGCCGCGTCGCGGTGCCGAGCCGCTATGACCTGGGCTCGGGCGGCCGGCTCGGCTTCGAGGTGGGCAACTACGACAGACGGCATCCCCTGGTGATCGACCCAGAGCTTGCATGGAGCACCTACCTGGGCGGGCTCGGTGCGGACGTGCCGGAAGACGTGGCCGTCGACCGGGAGGGATATCCGTACGTCGCCGGCGTCACCAACAGCACCGACTTTCCGGTCACGCCCGGCGCCCCCGACAGGTTTCCAGAATTTTCCGAGGCGTTCGTCACGAAGCTCCAACGCGACGGTAGCGGCATCGTGTGGTCAACGTTCCTGGGCGGATCCGACTTCTATCCCGACGC
Organism: uncultured Solirubrobacterales bacterium; assembly: GCA_963716195.1. Lineage (GTDB taxonomy): Bacteria > Actinomycetota > Thermoleophilia > Solirubrobacterales > JBBDJG01 > JBBQNR01. Next base: position 2,801,013 of record OY970293.1, on the reverse strand, counting down.
CGCCGAAGCAGTGGCTGTGGACCGGCACGGCGCCGTCTATGTCGGCGGACACACGTACTCCAACGACTTTCCGGTCACGCCTGGAGCCTTGGACTCACAGGGCAACGACTTCCTCGGCGACGGCTTCGTAACTAAGTTGAGCTCCGACGGCTCGCGGCTCGAGTACTCCACGCACTTCGGGGACAGAGGCATCGACGTGCGCGGCATCGATGTCGACCGCGACGGAAATGCGGTCGTCGGCGGCCGCGCCTGCTGCACGGGTGTAATTCCTACGACCCCCGGCGCGTTCCAGGGCGCCGGCCGCGGGTGGGACGACGCATTCGCGGCCAAGCTAAACGCGGACGGGACCGGGCTTATATGGGGCACGATGTTGGGTGGGCCGGCGTTCGACTGGGGTGACGACTTGGCCCTCGGGAGGGACGGCAGCGTGTACCTGGTGGGCGACTCCAACGCGCCCCCGAGCGGATTCCCGGTCACGCCGGGCGCCTTCGATGTGACCCACAACGGTGGGAACCACGACGGGTTCGTCGCGCGCCTGACTCCCGACGGCTCCGGGCTCGTCTACGCGAGCTTCCTCGGCTCGACCGTCCTGGACGATGTGAGCTCGGTAGCGGTCGACCGGGCCGGCAACGCGTACGTCGGCGGCATCGTGCCTTGCTGCGGCACGGGTTTCCCCGTTACGCCCGGCGCATTCGACACGACCCGCGACAGCGGCGAGGGCTTCGTGGTCAAGGTGAGCGCGGCCGGTGACCGGGTCGTTTGGGGGACGTACCTCGGCGGCTCCTCCTACTTCGACAACGTCGATGCACTCGCCGTAGACGCCCAGGGCAGCGTCTACGCAGGCGGGATCACGATCTCCCCCGACTTCCCGACTACTCCCGGTGCGTTCCAACGAACGAACGGCGGCGGGTTCGGGGACGGGTTCGTGGCAAAGCTCGACCCGAGCGGGTCGCGCCTGATCGGGTCAACGTTCATCGGCGGCGGCGACGAGGACTGGATCCACGGGCTGGCGCTCGACAGGCCAGGCACCGTATTCGTGGCCGGAGAGACCCGCTCCAGCAACTTCCCGACCACGCCGGGCGCATACGACCGCGCTCTCGCCGTGCCGAATCCGCCGCCTTCATCGTGCTGCGTGATCGATGGCTTTGCGGCCAGGATCATCATCCGGCCCGGTCCTCCTGCGGCAATCGCTCTCTCGCCCGCCGACTCGGCCGGCCCGGTCGAGGAGGCACACTGCGTAACCGCCGCCGTCGAAGATGCCTTCGGCGGGCGCCTGGCGGGCGTCCAGGTCGGCTTCGACGTCACCGGCGCCGCGAGCACCAGTGGTTCCGCGGTCACGAACACAACCGGGGAGGCGGTCTTCTGCTACCAGGGGCCGGCGCTGCCCGGGGAAGACGTGATTCGCGCGGTTGTGGACAGCGATGGCGATGGCGCTCCCGCCGAAGACGAGCCGGAGGCGGTCGCGACAAAGCGCTGGACGCCTCCGCCTTCGACGGCGGGGTGCAAGGTAAAAGCCACGGGCCGCATCACGACTACCGAGGGCCCCGCCGTATTCTCGAGCCACGTGCTGGCGACCGCGACGGGTGGTGAGGGCACGGTCCGCTACCGGACAAGGAGCTTCTCGCTGCGGGCGATCCGCATCACGAGCGCCCGCTGTGAGAGCAGCCGTGCGAGCGTGTTCGGAGACGCGGCGATCGTTGGGTCCCGGCCGGTCGGGTTCAGGATCGACGCGGTGGACAGGCGCGGGAACGGCGGCCTTGACACCTACCAGCTCCGCCTTGCCGACGGATACGACTCCGGCGCACAGTCCCTCAAGAGCGGCAACGTACGCGTGAAGTAGACGGCCGCGACGGGCTCGGTGTTGTCCAGGGGCTCGCTCCCACTTGCGATCAGGGCCCTCTCACCGTCACCCTGGCGACACGCGAGTAGCCGAGCTCGTACGGATAGGCCGTCTCACGGCGAATCCGGGCGCGGAAGCGGTAGCGGACGAGGCCGCTGGTGGCCTCGAAGCGGTATCTGAACGTCCATTTGCCTTGCTGGTCCGCGCGTGGGGTGGCGATTGTGCGCCAGCGGTTGCGGTAGAAGGCCTGCAGGTCGATCAACTTGCCGCCGTCAGGCACCGGCCTCCCGACCAACCGGCCGGCGAACGCGACGGTTTGCCCGTTCAGGAGGTAGCGACGGCTGACGGAAATCGTGCTGCGCGCGGGCACCAGGACGTTAGTCTCCGCGACGGCAGGCTTCAGCAACGCCGTCCCCGGGAAACGGAAACGAAGTGTGCGCGAAGGACCGGCGCCGGCGCGAAACTCGAAACGGCCGGCACCGTCGGCGACCAGGCTCTGCGTGCGCCGGGGAACGGCGGGCGTGCGTGATTGCTCCACGACCGTCACGGCCGAACGCGCCAGCGCGTCACCGCCCGCCGACGTCACCGCTCCGCGCACGACGCCCGAACCGCGCAGGACGAGCGCTCGTGGCCGCGGGCAGCGCCGCCCGCGCCTGCGACTGCATCGTTTGCTGCGCCCTTCCACCGTGAGCGCGATCCGGCTCTGAGCGCGCAGCGGCAGCGACAGCGACATGCGCTCTCCGTCCTCGCGGCGATCGATGATTCGCTCGTTGCCGACACCGTCGCGTGCGATCGCGCGCGCTTCGTACGTTCCGTCCGCCAGGTCGTCGTCGTCGACGTAGGCGTGCAGGCCGCGGGCATCGAGGCTCGTGGCGAGCTCGTGCCATTGCCGGTTGCCGGAGCGCCTGAGCTCGATCGTCCCGGCGGCCACTCCCGACCCGATGTCGAAGACCCTCACGTCCAGACGGCGCGGGTCCGCCTCGTCAAGCAACTCGAACTTGCCGTCCGGCGCGACGTCGTCCATGCGCAGCCTCACCTCTGCACTTGCGTTTGCCTCGTTCGCGTTGCCGGCCTCGTCCTCGAGCCAGATGCGCAGCGAGTATTCGCCCGGCGAAGGGACGCCGAGTCCGTCGAGATTGGAGATGCCTACACCAGTGCGCGAACCGCGCGTGCACGGCGCCACCGGCGGAAGCCGGCAGAGGCTGTAGTGCGAGCGCGTGATCGGCGAGCCGCCACCGGCCGCCGCCGTCCACCGCACGGAGAAGTCGTTCGTGCGCCGCCAGCCCTCTCCACCGGCGACGCTCGCCTGCACCGGGTCCGGTGCGGTGTTGTCGACCTTGAAGCCGCGCTCGATCGCCGACACGTTGCCCGCGGCGTCGACAGTCTCGACCTTCAGCGCGTGGTCTCCGTCGGCGAGCGTCCTCGTGTCGAGCACGACGCCGCTATGGCCGATGTCGCTGCATGGCCGCGCGCGGGTGAAGTTGCAGCGCACCCAGTCCGGCCACGCCGGATCCCGATAGTCCTGCGCCCAAACCAGCGCGCCGTCCGCGTACAGGCGCAACGCCATCACGCCCACGTTGTCGTAGAGGCCCTGCCAGCCTTCCGCGACGCCGCGGTGCCAGCCGTCCTGCCAGACGGCGCCGCCCCCTGCGACGATCGCGGGTGGGCTCGAGTCGCGCACGCGCACGACGATGTTCGCGGCGGAGAGGAGCGCTCTGCTGGCGACGCTCCCACCCGCCGCGGACACGTCGCAGCCGGAGGGCTCGCCACAGCGGGTCTCGAATCGGAATCGCGAGCGGCCGTTCAGCCCGACGTGCACCGGCCCAAAGAACGCCGGTGTGCCAATCCCGCAGCCGACCTGCCCCGCAAAGCAGCCGTAGGCCTGGTCGCCGACGTTGAAGTCACCGTCGTAGGCGACCACTCCGATCGTCCAGTAGGGCGCCAGCCGGATCGCCGCCAGATCGAACGTGACGCTCTCCAGTCCGGCGCCCGCGGGCGCCTGGAACATCTGGTACGCGCCGGAGCGCACGGGCACGCGCGCTCCCCCGGCGTTCGCGCTCGCGCGGGTGACGAGGCCGGAGGCGGGATTGCTGGGCGTGTTCGGGCAGCTGGGGTAAGCGGCCATTCCCGGATCGGCCGCCGCCGTGAACGCATTGCCGGTCCCAACCGAAGCGGTGCACGCCACGACGCCGTAGGTGCCGGCGTGCGCGGGTCCCGGCGCCGCCAGCGGCAGCACAAGCGCCGCGAGCAAGGCCGCACGCCTCACGGTCCGAACTCCCCGCCACTGCGTGCACGTGCGGTGCCCGCCGACTGTCCGCCGGACTCGAAGCTGCCCGGCGCTGCGGAGGGGGTCGAGCGCGACACCTCGACGGCTCGGCCGCTCGAGGCCGCCGCTTCACCTGCCGCCGGCGCGCTCTCCAGACTGAACTCCTGGCCGCGATCCTCACGTTTTCGTGTCCGCTCACGGGCCGCTCGCGGCTTGCGAGCGACATTCGACCTGGTCTGCACAAGGGGCGACGCCACGACACCGGTCGAGCGAATCTGGAGGCGCTTCGGAGGCTGATGCGAGCGCTGCGCACGCGCCTGCGCGCCTGAGCGCGGAGAGTGGTGACGGTGAACGACATGCTCGCCGGCCACCGCGCCTCCGGCCAGCGCCGCGGTTGAGGCGACCACGGCAGCCGTCTTCTGGGCGCCGGCGAGCTCGACCGTCTGCTGCAGCTTGTAACCGGCAGCGCCGACCCGCTCGCCAGCTCCGACGCTGATCATGTCGTACAGGCGCGACCACCAGCTCGAGCGTGCGACCGCCGGCAGAGCGAGGACAGGTGGCACGAGCTCGGCGAGCCGCGACGGCGCGGTGCGATAGGCACGCAGCGTCGCGCGGCACGCGGAACAGCCGCGCAGATGAGCGCGCACCTCCCGTTCGCGCTTGGCCGAGGCCTCACCGTCACACAGGCTCGACAGGAGCGGCTCGAGGCTGCGGCAGCGTCTGCCCGACTCGATCTGGTCGAAGCTCTTGAAGAAGCGCCGACGGCCCTCGGTCAGCGAACGGTTGACCTTGGTGAAGCTGTAGCCGGTGCGTGCGGCGATCTCGTCATACGAGTATCCGAGTGCCTTCAGCAAGAGGCACTGGATCTCGCTCGGCTTCAGTTGTCCGAGCGCCTCGGCGGTGCGGCGTCCGCGCTCACGTTCGGCGCTGCCCTCTTCGGGCCCGGGTGTGGTGGCGCTGGACGACTCGGCGGCCGGCCCGCCCAGCAGGCGCTCTCGCTGGCGGCGGAGGGCAAGCGCCTCGTGCTTGATGACCGTGTGCAGCCAGGGCCGCAGCTCCGCGGGGTCGGCTGTGGGCGCCTTCGTGAGCAGGATCTCGAGCCCGCGCTGGTAGGCGTCCTCGGCGTCCTCCGTGCAAAGCGAGAAGCGGCGCGCGGCCCGCTTGAAGCTCCTCGCCCCGTCGGAGACGAGGTCCAGTGCGGCTGCGAAGACCTCTTCCTCGCCGATCGGGGCGCGCTCTCCGGCAAGCGTGGCGGAGCCACCCTCGTCTGCTGCCCCCAGACGTCCTCCCTGCATACCGAGCAGATGCTGAGCGGGGGCCTGCTCGCGGACCATTGGCCGATAAGCCCAAACTGCGGGAAAGAAAGTGCGCAGGCGTGCAAAGCCGGGCTACACGAGGTCAGCCTGGGCGCACAGGCGCTGTCCCGATGTCCCGCTGCAAGAACGCTGTTTGGAGAGAAAGCGGCATTTTTTCCGCAAATAGCGCTCTTTTTTCCCAGCGATGGAAGAGAAGTTTCCATCCAGGACACCTGGCGCAGAGCCACGCAGCCTTGTTACAGTGGCCTCGGTCATGCCAACCTGCCTCGTAACCGGCGGTTGCGGTTTCCTGGGGTCGCATCTGTGCGACTACCTGCTGGCGCGCGGGAACCGAGTCATCTGCGTGGACAACCTCGACACGGGGTCGCTCGAGAACATCGAGCACATCCGGTCGGCTGACTTCACCTACATCAACCACGACCTGACCGAGCCGTTCCGCTTCGAGGAGCCGCTCGACTTCGTCTACCACCTGGCGAGCCCGGCCAGCCCGATCGACTACCAGCGGCTGCCGCTCCACACGCTCAAGGTGGGCTCGCTCGGCACCCACCACATGCTGGGCGTCGCCAAGTTCAAGCGCGCCCGCTTCCTGCTCGCCTCCACCTCGGAGGTGTACGGTGACCCGGAGGTGCACCCCCAGCCCGAGAGCTACTGGGGGAACGTCAACCCGATCGGGCCGCGCGGCGTCTACGACGAGGCCAAGCGCTATGCGGAGGCGCTGACGATGGCCTACCACCGCCAGCAGGGCGTGGACACGTCCATCGCCCGCATCTTCAACACCTACGGCCCCCGGATGCGCCCGCACGACGGGCGCGCGATCCCGACGTTCCTGCGCCAGGCGCTACAGGACAAGCCGCTGACCGCGTTCGGCGACGGCTCCCAGACGCGCAGCTTCTGTTACGTCGAGGACCTGATCAGGGGGCTCGTCGACCTGTCCTGGTCGGACTACCACCAGCCCGTGAACATCGGCAATCCGCGCGAGATGTCGATCCTCGAGCTGGCGGAGACCGTGATCGAGGTGACGGGCTCGCGCTCGGAGATCATCTTCGAGGCGCTGCCCCAGGACGACCCGCGCGTGCGCCAGCCCGACATCACGACCGCGATGCAGGTCCTCGGCTGGATGCCGGAGATCGAGCTCGCCGACGGCCTCAAGCGCACGATCGACCAGGCCGGCTTCGAGCGCCTGGTCGGCGCAGTCTGACTACCTAAGCCCCAACCCCCTCCGCAACAGCGCGTAGCTCCGCGAGCGGCCGCCCGCTGCGGCCGGCGATGAAGCACGCCACCGGCGCCGCCATGCGCTCCGACGCGTGTGCGGCCACGGAAGCGAGCTTCAGGATCTCGTCGAACTCGGCCTCCGTCGGTGCTTTCTCCCCGATCTCCTCACAGAACGCACTCACCCACTCGGCGGCGGTCACGCGGCGGCACCTCCCATGTGTAGATGGTCACAAGGTTGGACCTCATCTTGCCAGAGCACTACATTGTGGCCGCTCACCGTTTTCACGGATTGGAGGCGGCGACCTTGGTGATCGCTGCCGCTACCTCCGATTCCGACGCGTGTTCCAAGAGACGTGACGGCCGATCCCTCCCTCGACTCGAGCCGTCGCTCGGGAAAATGCCCGCCCGATGCCTGACCGAACCTCGCATACCAGAGCGCCTGTAGAAGAAGAAGAGGCCGCTCGCCGCCAAGCCGGCGAGCGGGTTTCTGAGGGAAACGCGGCCAAGGGGGACCCGCTGAGCGAGCTGCTGGCCGACCGTGGTTCCTCGCTGCGGGTCGGAAGGCTGATCCCGGCGACCGCCGAGCACAGCGACATCAGCCGCGACGTCCGTGCTCGCCGGCCGAGCATGCTCGCCGCGCTGCGCCAGGCTCGCGTGCTGCCGCGGCTCACGCGCGTGACCTCCCTGCTCGCGCTCGACTTCGCTGCCGTGTGGGCCGCGATCTTCTCCGCGCTCGCGTTCAAGGAGCTGGTGCGTGGCAACTTCGTGTTCGCGCGCGTCGAGGATCAGACGTGGGACTACCTGCCGTTCGTCTTCCTGGTGACGGCGCTCCTGTTCGCGCGCAGCAACCTCTACTCGCGCCGCGAGGCTCGTCCCGGACTGGTGGCGATCACGGCCTGCCTGTTCCAGGTCACGATCGTGTCGGTCATCTTCGCGCTCGCGAACGGCCTCGACTTCAGCTCCTACTACATCTTCTACGGCGGTCTGTTCTTCGGCCTCGTGATGGTGGGCGGCGCGCGCTGGACGTACGAGCGCGTGACCGACCTCGTGCTGCGCGCGTTCGGGCGCAGCAGGCGCGCGATCCTGGTCGGGTCGGGACACCAGATCGAGGCGGTCGCACACGCGCTCGCCGACAGCTCGCCGACCAGCTACGAAACCGTCGGCTACATCTCGCTGACCCCGCGGCCCGACAACGGCCTGCGCAACCTTGGGCGGCTCGACGAGCTACCGCGCCTGCTCGACGAGTACGGCGTGCACGAGGTGATCATTGCCGACCCCGACTTCCCTCAGAACGAGGCGTTCGACGTAGTGGAGCGCTGCCGCGAGCGCGGCGTCGCGGTGCGCATCGCGCCCACCACGATGGAGATCATGACCCACAGGCACGAGCTCGTCCCGGGCCAGAGCGTGCCGCTGTTCGAGCTCAAGCCGCCGGTGTTCGAAGGCATGAACTGGGTCATGAAGCGGACCTTCGACGTGGCCGGGGCCGGGCTCCTCCTGATCGCGCTGTCGCCGGTGCTGAGCGCGATCGCGCTCGGCGTCAAGCTCACCTCTCGCGGCCCGGTGCTGTACCGCAGCCGGCGGCCGGGCATCGGCGGCCAGCCGTTCGACTGCCTCAAGTTCCGGACCATGCACACCAACGCCGACGAGATCCAGGCCGAGCTCGAGCGCAAGAACGAGGCCAGCGGCGCCCTGTTCAAGATCCGGCGCGACCCGCGCCTGACGCCGATCGGCAGCTTCCTGCGCCGCTACAGCCTGGACGAGCTGCCCCAGCTGATCAACGTGCTGCGCGGCGAGATGTCGCTGGTGGGACCTCGCCCCTTGCCCGAGCGTGACTACGAGCGGCTCGAGGACTGGCACCGCAAGCGCTACCTGGTGCTGCCGGGCATAACGGGTCTGTGGCAGATCTCCGGCCGCGCCGAGCTCGATTTCGACGAGCTCGTGCGCCTCGACTTCCTCTACCTCGAGCGCTGGAGCGTCTTCCTCGATCTCTCGATCTTGGTGAAGACGGTGCCTGCAGTGTTGACACGAAAAGGAGCGTTCTGAGGGACGGAAGGTTCTGCTAGGGACCGGAAATTAGAAACTAGAAAATTAGAAATTAGGGCTTCGACGAAAGCCACTAATTTCTAATTACTGATTTCTTGTCTTCCGTTCACGACGAAATCTGGGCAAGCGTCCCGTCGGACCGCCCACTCGACGACTCCGTGCGCGAATTTCTTCTCTCTGCGCTCGAGCGGGCGGGGCAGCGGCAGGAGCGGCAGCGGGTGCTCGACCTTGGCACCGGCGACGGGCGCTTCGCCGCGCTGCTCGCAAGCGAGGGAGCGGAGGTCAGCGGCGTCGATCCCTCCCAAGCGGCGCTCGAGCGGGCGCGTGCCGCACACCCGTATCTCGACCTGCACACTCCACTCGGCGACGGGCGGGTGCCGTTCGAGGACGCGCTCTTCGACATCGTCGCCTGCATCGACGTGCTGCAGCACGTCGCCGACACGCAGAGCCTGCTGTCAGAGGCGCGGCGGGTGCTCGCGCCCAGTGGGCTGTTCGCGGCGTCGGTGCCTTGGCACGGCCGGCTCAAGAACCTGGTGATCGCCCTGCGCTCGTTCGAGCGCCACCACGACCCGCTCGAGCCGGTGCTGCGCCACTACACGGCGCGCTCCATGCGCTCGCTGCTCACGCAGTTCGGCTTCGACGCCGTCGCGATCGGCGCGGGCGGCGGACCGCCGCTTTTGCGCAAGCACCTGTTCGCGATCGCGCGGCGTGGCTAAGAGCCCATTACAGAAACACCCGCAACGCCTGACGCGGCTGCGAATCCTCGCCATCCTGCGTCCTCGGTCGCCCGCATACCGCACGGGTATGCGGCTCTAAGGGAGGGCGCGTCGCCTGGGCTCGTCCGTGGTCTTCAGCTGCTCGGCGCGCAGTGCCACGACCAGTGACGCCCGCGCGGCTTCCGACAGCGGATCCAGGTAGAGCGCGCCGCGCAGCACCGGAATCGCGCCGGCGGGATCGTCGAGCGAGACGAGCAGGTAGTCGCCCAGTCGCTGCCAGGTCTCGGCGTTCGCCGGCTCGACCCGCACCGCCTGCTCGTAGAGGCTGCGCGCCGCTTGCCGGTCGCCGGTGGCGTCTTCGACGGCGGCGAGCTCGAAGTACGGCTCGGGTGAGAGCGAGTTGAGATCGCGCGCTCGCTCGGCCGCCTTCTGCGCGTCGCCGTAGTCACCGCTCGACACCAGGCGCAGCGCTTCGTCGCCCTCCTCGCGTGCCCGCCACGGAGCTGCCACCGGCACAGCCGCGAGCACTGCCAGGGCCAGCACCGCGATCGCGACCGGCAGGCGACGCTTCAGCGTGCGCCGGTCCGGGACGGAGGCTGTGACGGTCTCCAGCGGCGCCGGACCGCGCGTTTGAGTGCGCGCGGCGATCGATCCGCGTCCAGCCACCCATCCCGCGCAGAACAGTCCGGTCATCGCCACGGCGGGCACGAACCAGGTCCAGTCGAGCGCCGAGTGGACGCCGAACGCGATCGCCACCAGTGCCAGCGCGGTGAGGCCGTAGCGCTCGGGCGTCCACTCCAAGCCGCTGCGCCGGCGGACGCCGAGCGTGGTTCCGACCGCCAGGAACCAGGCGGCCAGCGCGGCGAGGCTGACTCCAAGTCCGATCAGGCCGAGGTCCGCCATCGTCTGCAGCACGTAGCCGTGAGCGTGCTTGCCGCGCGCCTGCTCCTTGCGGAAGCGAAGCTGTGCCTGCGCGAACGACCCGGCGCCGGCGCCCGCGAGCTTGTGTTCCTCCCACACGTCGACGGCGCGGCGCCAGTAGATGGAGCGCACGCTCGACGTCTCGGTGAGGCGCCCCGGCGTGTTCTGCGGGGTGACGGCCTCGGCCTGCGTCAGGTCGTGCCAGCGGTCTGAGACGGTGCCTCCGAGACCGCGATCGCTGAGGGCGAGGGCACCGAGCGCGATCACCGGTACCGCTGCCAGCGTCGCGAGCGCCGCCATCCCGACCCTGCGCCGGGCGCGCTCGCTCAGCGGGTGGCGCTCGGAGCGGCGCTGGATCGCGATCCCGACCGCGAACAGCAGCACCGCCATGGCGACCAGGATCAATCCGAACTCCGCCCCCGCGTCCTCGCGGTTGGTGAGCGCGATGTTGTCGTCGGTGAGCGCGCTCTGAGAGAAGGCCCAAGCGGTGACGGCGGCCGCAGCGATCGCAGCGGGAAGCAGGACGGCGAGGCTGCGCAGGCGCAGCGGCACGAAAGCGAACCAGAGCCCCACCGCGATTGCGGCGGCGGCGATGCTGCCTCGCGAGAAGCTGAGCAGCATCGTCACCAGCAGCAGTCCGAGCAGTGGCCAGGCAAGCGCGTTCGTGCCCTGGCGCCCGCTGGTGCGGGTGCCGAGCCACAGGCACAGCGGCATCGCCATCGCGGCCGTGATCCCGACCGCGTTCCAGTAGCCGTAGGGCTCCCGCAGCCGGCCGTAGGTCTCGTGCTCCGCCAGCCAGCCCGGCGCCACCTTGGTCGCGAGCGCATACAGGCTGACCGCGGCCAGCGCCAGCAGCACGCCGGCGAGGATCGCGGGCCAGCGCCCGCGGGCAATCCGTACCGCGGCCATGCCGCAGGCGAACGTCGCCATGTACGCGATCGTCCGGTTCGCCTCCACCCAGCTGTCCGCCGGGTGGAGCGACCACGCGATCGAGAGGATCGTGAGCGCTCCCAGCGCCACCAGGCACGCGAGCGCTACGCCACCGTGCAGGCGCGCGCGCAGGCCGAGCACCAGGACGGCGCCCGCGACGACGACCGCGGCGACCGCGATCGCAGCTTCTTCCACGAGGGTGGCCGAGCCGAGCTGCAGGCCGCCGTTGGCGACGAAGGCAGCTGCGGCGAGAGCGGCGGCCAACAGCAGTGACACGACGACGTCCGCGCGGCCGAACAGGCCGGCGGGGTTTGCCCGGGAGGCTTCGAGCGTTCGTGTCGGTGCGTCGGTGCTAGCGGCGACGTGAGATTCCACGTCTCACCCCGTCGAAGAAGCGGCGGAACGGCGCACCGGCGGTCTGCAGCGCGTGCGGCCAGCGGCGCTGGATCGCGAACACCGCGCCGGCGGCCATGGCTACGCCGAGCGCTATCAGCAGCAGGAGCATCGAGGTTGGCAGGTCCGTTCCCAGACCGGTGGCCGCAAGCGGCGCTCCCCGGCCGCCCGGCGACAGCGGCTCACCGCCGATCCTCACCTTGCCGCCCCCTGCGTCGGCGGCGTGCGAAAGCTTCTGCTGCTCGTCGGCGCTCGGCGGGGCGGCAGCGTTCACCCGGCCGGCGGCGCTCTTGCGCGCGCCCTTGTTTCCCTTGCCGTGCGCGCCGGCGAGCTGGGCGTTGCGGATCACGGAGCGGCAGTCCGTGTACTCGTCGAGATCCGAAGGCAGCTGCCTGAGCGCACCCGTCAGGTCGTCCTGCGAGTAGTTGCGATCGAGGGCTCCGTCCTCGGAGCAGTCGCGGATGACGTCGATCGCCGCGGCATGCGCGCCCGGGGCCGCCAGCATGGCGACCAGCAACAGCAAGGCCGAGATGGTTGTCGCGTTCGGTCTTCTCATCCAAACAGAGGCCGTACGCCGCTGGTGAAGCATGAATCAGACGGGCGCTGGACATTTGGCGCACGTACCGCGTCAGTCATCGCTAGCTAACCCCCCGGACATGTGAAAGGCGCGGGATCAGGGGGTCCTGGGAGCCTATCGAGATCGTGGGAAGGATCCTTGCGGGCGCTACCTTGGCGCGCGGGGCGGCAAACCTGAGGCGAACATGAGTGAGGACCGATCACTCCCAGGAGCGGTGGCGCTCGACCACCTCGCCGGCCCGCACGCGGTCGATGTGCGCCCTGGAGGCCAGGAACGAGCGCAGCTCGGCCACCGCCTCGTCACGGTCGTAGGTGGAGGCCGTGATGCGGGCCTCGTGCCTGATCGCGGCCGCGTCCACGATCCCGAGCCTCCACCCACGCTCCAAGGCGAGCCCGCCCCAGTGCAGGTCGAGCCCCCAGCCCATGCGCAGCGGAGGGAAGGGCAGGAGCTCGGGGACCACGGTGTGGCGGAACGCGGTTACCGGCCCGATCTCCACGAGCCGGGTGCGGCGCGCGACGATTCCGCGCTCGCGGCGGCACACCGGCCAGGCGGAATGGCTCGTGTGGGTGACAGCCGGCTGCGCGAGGTCGAAGCCGAACCGTTCGGCGCAGAACAGCATGCGGTCGAGGAACCGCGAGGGCAGCTCGACGTCGTCGTCCACGACGACGATCCAATCGGCCTCGCGCCCGGACGCCCGCTCCAGCAGCGCGTTGAGGTTCTCGAACTTGCCGCGGCCACGCAGGCCGCTCGCGGCGGTCACCTCGGCGAGCGAGGGATCCGGCTCGTCGAGCGCACCGAGAGCGAACGTGACGCTGCGCGCGCTGCGCCGGAGCTCCGCGACGGCCCGAGCCGTCATCTCCGCCTGCTCCGCCGCGTAGAGGCCGAGCACCGCCACGCTGCCTCTGGCGCCGGCACGGGCGGCACGGTCGAGGCGCGGCGGCACCAGCCGCGCCCACAGCGCGGCGGCGTCGAGCGCGTCGCGCAGGTGCGCGCGCGTGCGGGCCCTCGGCCCCGTGACGACGCCGCTCTGTCCGGAGAGCAGGCGCTCGACGTCAAGCGCGGTCTCGTTCACGTGCGCGCGATGGTGCGTCGGACGCGGCCCGCGGAATGCGCCGTCAACAGGATGCCGTTCCCGCAGCGGTGGCGAAACGTGTGATAGACGCAGCCCGCGAGCACGCGCAGCTCTCGGCCCAGCCCCGGGGCCTCGCCGGCGTGCTCGCTGTACGCGCGCAGGTTGACCCCGCGCCGGTATGACTCCCGCACGAGCGCGGCGAGGCGGGCGTCGCGACGGTCGCGCCGGTGCACGAGCCCGGCCTGCGCGAGATACATGATCCGGCCGCCCGCCGCGCGCAGCCGCCGCTCCCACATGTCCTCGTCGAAGCCATACGGGACGCCGGGATCGAATGTGCCCGCCAGCTCCAGGGCGCGACGGTCGAAGGCCATGTTCGCTCCCCACACGAGCTCGATCTCGCGGTCGCGAAGACCACCGTCGAGCGTGGTGATCGGCGGCGACTCGCGACCGCACATGCGCAGCCGCGATCCCTCCAGGCGAAGCTGGATCGGCCCGCCGAACGCTTGGTAGCCGCCGTGGCGGCGCCTGCCCGCGACCAGCTCGCGCAGCCATCCCGGCGGCGCCTCGACGTCGTCGTCCACGAGCACAAAGAAGTCCGACCGTGCCGCCGCGATGCCGGTGTTGCGGGCGGAGTTCAGTCCCGGCACGCCCTCGCGCTCGAAGTAGCCGATCTTCACCCCGGAGTGGCCGGCGGCATCCTCGACGACGGCCCGCGTCTGGGCCGAGGGACCGTCGTCGACGACGAGCACCTCGTAGCCCTCGGGCCCGAGGTCCTGCGCTGCGAGCGACTCGAGCGCGGCCCGCAGGTAGCGCGGACGACCTTTGGTGGGAACGATCACGGACGCTTCGAGCATCGGTGCCTCGTCTAGCCGCGCGTGCGGAACCACTCGACGGTCTGTGCGAAGCTCTCGCCGCTCATCGTGGAAAGAAAACCCGGGCGATGGTAAAGGACCGGTTAGCGGCCCCGGCGCTCGCGGATGAGCTGGCGCGCGAAGGCCGCGACGAAGGACGGGTTGTACCTGGCATAGCGCGGGCCAAGCCGCAAAGGCTCCTGGGAGAGGCGGAAGAGCCATTCGAGTCCACGGCGCTGCATCCACGCAGGTGCCTGCCGCTTGAGGCCGGGGATGAAGTCGAACGCGGCGCCGACTCCGATCAGGACCGGCGCGTCGAGGCGGGGTCGCATGCGCGCCATCCATTTCTCCTGTTTGGGCGCGCCCAGGCCGGCGAACACGACGTCCGCGCCGTCGGCGTCGATGCGCCGCGCCAGCTCGTCCTCCTCGGCGGCGCTCGGCGGCCGGTGCGGGGGACAGTCGCTACCCGCGATCTGTATGCCCGGATAAAGCTCGCGCAGCGCGCGCGCGAGGGCGTCAAGCGCCTCCGCAGTGCTACCGCCGACCAGCCAGAGACGGTGTCCTTCCTGCGCAGCCCGCGCGCAGTAGCGCGCCATCAGCTCCGGCCCGTAGACACGGTCATCGAGCCGTGCGCCGAGGGCATTCAGGGCCCAGACGAGTGGACGGCCGTCGGGCACGCACAGCGTGGCGCCGCGCAGGGCGGCGAGCAGCTCCGGGTCGCTGCGCGACACCATCACCGCGTGGACCGCGAGCGCACAGACATAGCCGCGCTCCCGGCGCTCGATCATCGCGTCCATCGCCGCCATCGCGCCCGCGTAGTCGGTCAGCGCAAGCGGAACGCCGAGCAGGTCGCGGCGCGGAATGTCCGCCGCCGTCGTCATGCCAGCGCCGCCAGCCGGTACACGGCGGTGATGCCGCGGTAGAACCGTTCCGCGCCGAACAGCCGACGTGCGCGCTCGAGCGCTTCGCCTCCCAGCCGCGCGCGCCGGCGGGAGTCGGACCACAGCTCGTCCATCGCCCTGCGCCACGCCTCGCCGTCACGTGGGGGCAGCGCGGCGTCGTCGCCTGCGATCTCCGGCAGGCCGCCGACGTTGGAGACGAGCAGGGGGAGGCCGGCCGCCATCGCCTCGATGGCCGCGTAGGGACAGGGCTCGTGCCAGCGGGACGGGAGCACCGCAAACGCCGCGCCGGCGCGCAGCTCCGCGACCTCCGCCGCCTCGAGCCGGCCGGTGAACCGGACGTCGCCGTCGCCGGCCAGGGCGCTCAACTGCTCGCGCATCGGTCCGTCCCCGGCGATCACCAGCGGGACCCCGGAGCCCCGCGCGGCGGCGATCGCCGTGTCCACTCCCTTCTCCTCTGCCAGCCGCCCGACGTACAGCGCGAAGCGGCCTTCCCCCGCCGAGCTTGCACTCGCGAACTCGCTCTCGGGCAGGAAGTTGTGAAGCACGTCCAGGCGCTCGTCGGACAAGCCGTAGGCGACCAGCCGCTCGGCCGCCGCGCGGCTCGGCGCCACGAAGCGCTCCACGTTCTTCAGCAACGACCGCTGCTGTCTCGCCAGACCTGCCGCATAGACGGCCGCCTCGCCGATGCTCCCACGGCAGCGCAGCAGCAGGCCGGGCAGCGTGTTGCGTCCGCGGCAGCGCATGCACTCGTCGCCGTCGCGGTATCCGATCGCGATCGCGCAGAAGAGCCGGTAGTTGTGCAGGTGCATGACCACGTCCGCGCCGGCGGAGCGGGCTGCCGTCACGGCACGCGAGCCGAACAGCGGATGGATGTTGTGGACGTGGACGATGTCGATGGCGTGGCGCCTCACCGCGGCGGCCACCTCGTCCGGGTTCTCGCCGCCCCTCAGCATCGCCTCACCCGCCCTGATGCGACCGCGCGCTCCGGCCAGCGCCGAGCTCGAGCGCTCGAGCAGCTCGACCCTGTGTCCGCCCGCGCGCAGAAGAGACGCGATCGCAGACACCGAGCGCTCCTCGCCACCGGGCTCGCGGTAGCGGTTGTGGAGCAGCAGCACGGCCGGCTTGAAGTCGTCGTTCACGGGAGGGGGCCAGCGTATTGTGCGCAGGCGGATGTCCGTCGCCCTCGTTACCAACTACCTGCCCCCGTACCGCCTCCCGCTCTACGAGCTGCTCGCCGAACGGCTCGACGTGGAGGTGTTCTGCTTCGGCGGGGAGGGGCACTACGTCCCGGCGGCGTTACGGGACCTCGACCGCCAGATCTCGCTGGCCCGCTTTCCGGCGCATCTCCTCGCAAGCGAGCGCGACGCGGCTGCGCTGGCCGCGTCACACGAGGCGGTGATCGGCAGCTCGGCCGGGCGGGTGGCGTTGCCCGCCGCATACCTGGGAGCGCGGCGGCGGGGGCGCCCGTTTGTCCTGTGGGCCTCGCTCTGGCGCCATCCGCGCACGCCGGCCCACATCGCCTCGTACCCGTTCATGCGCCGGCTGTACAGGAAGGCCGAGGCCGTGATCACCTACGGACCGCACGTGAGCGCATACGTCGAGCGTGTGCGTGGGAGCGATGCGGGCGTGATCGTTGCCCCGCAGGCCGTGGAGCCGGAGCTGTTCGGCCGCACGGTCGGCGAGCAGGAGGCGGCGGCGTTCCGGGACCGGGCCGGCATCCCGCCCGGCCCGCTGGTTCTCTACGTCGGGCGGCTGGTCGAGGACAAGGGAGTGCGCGTCCTGGCAGAGGCCTGGCGCGGGCTAGCGGAGCAGCATGGCGCGACCCTCTGTCTCGTCGGGGACGGGCCGCTGGCGCAAGACGAAGCGCTGCGGAACGGGCGCGGCGTGCGCCTCGCCGGCCGGCTCGACCGGGAGCAACTGCCGGCCGCTTACGCCGCCGCGGACCTGGTCGTGGTCCCGTCGGTGGCGACGCGCCGCTTCCTGGAGCCCTGGGGCCTGGTCTGCAACGAGGGGATGCTCCAGCGCCGGCCGGTGATCGCCACAGACGCTGTCGGCGCCGCCGCAGGCGGGCTCGTACGGGACGGCGAGACCGGCTTGGTCGTGCCCGCCGGAGACGTATCAGCGCTCGCGACGGCGATCGATCGGCTCCTTTCCGACCAGCCCCTGCGGGAGCACATGGGAGTGAACGCACGCGAGCTTGTCGGCGACTACTCCTATCCACGGGCAGCGGATGCCTTCGCCCGGGCGCTCGCGTTCGCGGAACGCGCCCTCTAGGCTCGCCATGCTGCCAGGAGCCCGCATATCCTTGAGCGGATGAAAGCCGTGATCCTCGCCGGCGGCGTCGGCAGCCGCCTGAGTGAAGAGACCCTCTCGCGGCCGAAGCCGATGGTCGAGATCGGCGGCAGGCCGATGCTCTGGCACATCATGAAGATCTACTCGACGCACGGCATCGACGACTTCGTCATCTGCCTCGGCTATCGCGGCTACATGATCAAGGAGTACTTCGCCAACTACTACCTGCACGCGAACGACGTCTCCTTCGATCTCGCGCAGAACCAGATGCAGGTGCATCAAAACAGCGCCGAGCCATGGCGCGTGACACTGATCGACACCGGTCAGGAGACCAACACGGGCGGCAGGTTGAAGCGGGCGCTGCCGTTCGTCGAGGATGGTGACTTCTGCTTCACCTACGGCGACGGCGTCTCCGATCTCGACATCGGCGGGCTGGTCGAGTTCCACCAGGGACAGGACTCGCTCGCCACCGTCACCGCGGTGCAGCCGCCGGGACGCTACGGCGCGCTCGAGCTGCACGGCGACCGCATCTCGGGCTTCCACGAGAAGCCGCACGGCGACGAGGGCTGGATCAACGGAGGCTTCTTTGTGCTGTCGCCGGGCGTCGGCGACTACATCGACGGCGACGACACGGTCTGGGAGCGCGAGCCGATGGAGCGCCTCGCGCACGAGGGGCAGCTCGCTTCGTACAAGCACGCCGGCTTCTGGTATGCGATGGACACCCTGCGCGACAAGAACCATCTCGAGGCGCTCTGGCGATCGGGCCGCGCCCCCTGGGACACGTGGTCCTGAATCACGACTTCTGGCGTGGCCGGACCGTGCTCGTCACGGGCCACACCGGCTTCAAGGGAAGCTGGCTGTCGCTATGGCTGACGAGCATGGGCGCGAAGGTGATCGGCTACGCGGCGGGACGCTCGGTCGGACGCCCGCCCGGCAGATGGACGCCGCTGTTCGAGCTCGCGCGCGTCCACGAGGAGGTCGAGTCGAGAGACGGCGACATCGCCGACGGCGCGCGCCTGAGGGAGGTCGTCGAGCGCACCTCGCCGGAGATCGTCTTCCACCTCGCCGCGCAGCCGCTCGTGCGCCGCTCCTACGAGGACCCGGCCGGGACGTTCATGACCAACGCGATCGGCACCGTCAACGTGCTCGAGGCCGCGCGCACCGCCGGGGAGGTGCGCGTGCTCGTCAACGTGACGACGGACAAGGTGTACGCGAACCGCGAGCTCGAGCGCGGCTACACGGAGGAAGACCAGCTCGGCGGATCGGATCCCTACAGCGCGAGCAAGGCGTGTTCGGAGCTGGCCGCGGCGGCCTATCGCAGCTCGTTCTTCTCGGACACCGGCCCAGCGGTCGCGACCGCCAGAGCGGGGAACGTCATCGGGGGAGGCGACTGGGGCGTGGACCGGCTGATTCCCGACGTCATCCGCGGCGCGGTCGAAGGGCGCGCGACGCCGATCCGCAATCCGGGCGCGGTGCGGCCGTGGCAACACGTCCTCAACCCCCTGAGCGGATACCTGCTGCTGGCGGAGCAGCTGTGGCTCACCCGTGATCTCGCGGGGGCGTGGAATTTCGGACCCGATCCCGGAGACGCGAAACCCGTGAGCTGGATCCTCGCGCGGCTGCGCGAGCTGTGGGGCAACGGCCTCGAGTGGCAGCAGGACGCCGGTTCCCACCCGCACGAGACGAACTACCTCCGGCTCGACTCCTCGATGGCGAACGAGCGCCTCGGATGGCGCTCGCGCTGGGACCTGGAGCTCGCCCTTGCGAGCATCGTCGCCTTCCACAAGGGAGTCGAGGGCGGGGAGGACGCTCGCGCGCTGGTGCTGGAGCAGATCGGCGCGTTCGAGTCCGAGACGCCCGCGGCCGTTTAGCTCTTAGGCCCGCTCGCGCGCCGCGGCGCGTGAGGACAGCAGCTCGACGTCCGCGTCGACCATCAGCCGTACAAGCTCCTCGAAGCTCGTGCGTGGTTCCCACCCGAGTTTCTCCTTCGCCTTCGAGTAGTCGCCGATCAGATGGTCGACCTCGGCCGGGCGGAAGTAGCGGGGATCGGTGCCGACGTACTTCTCGGGATCGAGTCCGATGTGGTCGAAGGCGATGTCGACGAGCTCGCGCACGCTGTGCGCCTCGCCGGTCGCGATCACGTAGTCGTCGGGCTCGTCCTGCTGAAGCATCAGCCACATCGCCTCGACGTAGTCCTTCGCATAGCCCCAGTCGCGCTCGGCGTCGAGGTTGCCGAGCAGCAGCTCGTCGGCGACACCGAGCTTGATCTGTGCGGCGCCGTAGGACACCTTGCGAGTCACAAACTCCCTTCCTCTCCTTTCCCCTTCGTGGTTGAAAAGTACGCCTGAGCAGGCAAAAAGGTCATATGACTCGCGGTAGTTGACGGTGATGAAGTGGCCGTAGGCCTTCGCAACGCCGTACGGGCTGCGCGGATAGAACGGGGTGTTCTCGTTCTGCGGAACCTCCCGCACCTTGCCGAACATCTCCGAGGAGGACGCCTGGTAGAAGCGCGCGCCGGGCGCGACCCCGCGCATCGCCTCGAGGATGCGCGTCACGCCCACGCCGGAGAACTCCGCGGTCAAGACCGGTTGGTTCCACGACGCCGCGACGAACGACATCGCCGCGAGGTTGTAGATCTCGTCGGGCTCACAGGCATTCATCACGTCACTCAGCGAGCGCTGGTCCAGCAGGTCGCCCGCGTGGAGCGTGATGCGGTCGCGGATGTGCTCGATGCGGTCGAACGTCTCCGTCGATGACCGGCGCACCATGCCGTGCACCTCATAGCCTTTCTCGAGCAGGAGATCCGCTAGATGACTGCCATCCTGACCGGTGATGCCGGTGATCAGCGCACGGCGCTCGCTCATCGGGCCACTCCCGCGCCGACCCTCTGCCTCCACCAGTCCAGCGTGTCGGCGAGCGTGCGTTCGAGCGGGATCTCCGGCTGCCAGCCGGTGGCCGCGGTCAGCTTGTCATGGGAGCCTCGGATCTCCATCACTTCGTGCTCGCGCAGCAGACTTGGGTCGGTGCGCTGCCTGATCTCGACCCGGGTTTCTCGCGAGAGCGCGGCGAGGATATCGCCGATCACCGACGAGCTGCCCCGGCAGACGTTGTACGGGCCTGGCTCGGCGCGCTCGAGAGCGAGCCAGTATGCGCGCACGACGTCACGCACGTCCGTGAAGTCACGGCGCGGTTCGAGGTTGCCGGTGACGAGCTCCATCTCGGTGCGCCCTTCGGCCTCTGCCTCGGCGATCTGGCGCGCGAAGCTGGACACGACGTAGGCGTCGGACTGACCGGGGCCGGTGTGGTTGAAGGCGCGCGTGCGCACGACGTGTGTCCGCTGGGCGTCGGCGTAGAAGCCCGCCGCCATGTCTGCCGCCGCCTTGCTGAGCGCATAGGGGTTGCGCGGGCGCAACGGATGGTCCTCCGTGACGGGCAGCCGCTCGGGCTCGCCGTACTCCTCGCCGGAGCCGGCGATCAGGACTCGGGCCTCCGGCGCATGTGCCCGCACGGCCTCGAGCAGCCCGAGAGTCGAGACGACGTTGCGGCTGACGACGCCGACGGGGTCGCTCCACGACCGCGCGACGGACGCCTCGGCCGCGAGATGGAAGACGCGCTCGGGCGCCGTCTCACGTACCGCCCGCTGCGCCTGCTCGGGATCGGTGAGGTCACATTGCAGATAGGTCTCCACCTGCGCCTCTGCCGGTCCGCGACCGACGCCGACGACGCTCGCTCCCTCGGAGCTGCACAGCGCCGTGAGATGACGGCCGACGAATCCCGTTGCTCCTGTGATCAGAACGCGCACCCGTGCAACCTAGCTTCCCGTGCTCGCGGGAGCGCCGCCGTACTGGCGCTCGCGCAGCTTTAGCTCGACCATCGCGGCGTAGATCGCGGTCAGGAACGCGAGCGCGAGCCCGTAGCGGCCGTCGAGGAAGCCGCGCTGGAACACGTAGGTCTGGACGAAGCGGCCTGGAGGCATCGCGAATAGACGGCCCAGGCTGGCGCGTCGGCCGAGCGCGAGGTAGCGGTCCACCTCGAGGTCCGTGTAGCGGTTGATGAGCGCGATGTAGTCGTGAACTGTCGGACACGACGAGTGCTGGACCGCGTACTGCGGCGAGGCGGGGGCGTTCTCGATCCGTCCCGTCACCTGCACCTGCGTGTGGACGAACGGAGGCCAGTGGGCCGCCTCCTTCCTGAAAAGGCGCAGCTGGTAGTCGGGCCAGCAGCCCGAGTGGCGGATCCAGCGCCCGAAGATGAAGTTCTGGCGTGGGACGCGCAAACCGTCCGAGCGGTCCTTTCCGACGTGCTCGCGCACGAGCTCGAGCATGCGCGGGCCGGGCCGCTCGTCGGCATCCAGCACGAGGACCCAGGGGTGTGTCGCGGCATCGATCCCCTGCTGGCGCCCGGGCTCGGCAAAGCCTGCACGCGGAACCTCGACGATCCGCGCCCCGAGGCCGCGCGCGATCTCGACGGTGCGATCCTCGCTCTCCATGTCCACCACGACGACCTCGGACACGACCGGCGCGCAGCTCTCGATCAGCTCGCCGATCGAGTCCTCCTCGTTGCGCGTGCTCACGCACAGGGTGATTGGCGCGCGCTCGGTCAAGTGGCCCTTGCTCGCAGTGACGCTGTAGCCATGCGCAACTCCTCCCGCGACACGCACCCGAGCGCGACCGCGAGAGCGCCGAACACGACGAAGCCGAGGGCAAGCGCGAGCGGCCATCCCAGCGGGCCGATCAGCGGCAACGTGGTCGCGATCATTGCGCCGGTGCAGACCAGCAGGCGGGCAAAGTAGCGGCTCATCTCCTGAAAACGGATGTAGTCACGCGCGCTCCACCATTGCGCCACGACGACGGCGGCCTCGGCGATCACGGCCGCGACGGCTGCGCCTTCCGGTCCGTAGAGCGGGATCAGGACGCCGTTGGCCGCGATCTTCAGCACCAGCCCGGCGAGGACGATCCCGATCAGCACCTTGACCCGGTCGAGCGCGACCTGCAGGTTGGAGAGCACGCTGTAGCTCGCGATCAGGGCGAGCCAGGGGCTAAGGATTGCCAGCAGCGTTCCGGCGCTGTCGTAGTCGCTGCCCGCCACCAGGTTCACGAGGGGGCCGGCGCACACGCCCAGCGCGAACGCGAGGGGCACGCAGATGACCAGGATGTGGCGAAGCGCGCCGGCGGTCTGCATGTGCCCGCGCGCCGTGCGCGGGCCCGTCTGCGCGATGGTGGCGAGGAATGCGCTGCCGAAATATGCGGGGACCACGATCGCGGTGTCCATTATGCGCGACGCGATGCCGTAGTTGCCGACGTCGGCGGCGCTCTCCAGCTGTCCGAGCATCAGGATGTCGACTCTCAGGTACAGGACGCTGAAGCCCGCGAGCACCGCGAACGGCACGGAGAGCCGCAACAGGCGGCGGAGGTCCGCGAGGCCCCCGGCGAAGACCGGGCGCGTGCTGCGCGCGAGGGTGAGGGTGCCGACCGCGAGCACTCCGATCATCTCCGAAGCGAGCAGGGCCGTCAGGAACGACTCCGGGGTCTTGTCGATCAAGGCAGCAATCACGGTCGCGCCGATCAGCGCGACGCCGCGCACGATGCGCCCGAAGGTGACGATCTGCGCCCTGCCCCGGCCGGTGACGGTGGCCTCGAAGGGTCTGCTCAAGCTGCTCACGGAGATCGCGCCGAGGGCGAGTGCGAGCGCGGCGAAGCTGGCGGGACCGCCGAACGCGCCGGTATATGCGAGCGCCGTCCCAAGCGCGAAGGTCCCGGAGGCCATCAGCACCTGCGTGCGCAGGAACGCGCCCAGCAGCGGCCCGGCGCGCCCAGGCTCGGCGCTGATGTCGCGCGTCACCAGCGGGGTGACGCCGAAGTCGATCACGAAGTTGACGATGCTCGCCAGCGCGAGGGCGTACGAGAACTCGCCGAAGCTGCCAGGCGACAGCGCGCGCACGACGATCAGCGCGGCCGCGAAAAGGGATGCCCTGGTCAGCAGCTCCGCGCCCGCGAGCGACACGAACGTGCGCACGAGTCGACGGGCGCCCCGCGGCTCGTCTGCGTTCGCCGGCGGCACCTCTTGCACTTCGCTCACGCGCCAAAGCCTAGGTGAAGGCGGGGCCGGTCCCGCGCGGTGTGCCGGTACGCTGACGCCATGTCGGGAGCCGCCACCGAGACCGGCGCGGACCGGCCCGTGACGCGGCGCGTCGCGCGTATGCGCGAGGGGTTGCGGAGCCGTCGCGAGCAGTCCGTGCTCGACCGTGCGGACCCTCGTTTCGCGGCCGCGCTCGAGCCGGCGCTGCAGGTCGAGGGATACACCGCGCCGACTGAGCTCGCCCTGCTCTACCACCTCAGCATCGCGGCCACCGGTCCCGGCACGGTGGTCGAGATCGGCTCCTACCTCGGCCGTTCGACCGTGGTGCTCGCGCGCGCGGCGATCGACGCCGGCCGCGATCCGATCGCCGCCGTCGACCCGCACACGAGCGCTCTCGGGATCGAGGGCGAGCAGCCGCGCGACACCCGGGAGGAGTTTCTCGCCAACTGCGACCGGGCCGGCGTCTCGTCCCACGTGCGGCTGCTGCACATGAAGTCCGTTGACGCCGCGCGCGAGTGGGAGGGCGAGCCGGTGCGCCTGCTTTTCGTGGACGGCTGGCACAGCAAGGAGGCCGTGCTGCAGGACGTCCACGCCTGGGCGCCCTTCCTCACGCCCGACAGCGCGATCGTCTTCGACGACTTCCTTCCGTTCGCCGGCGTGCGCGCCGCGGTACGTGACCTCAAGGTGCAGCGAACGGTGCGCGGGAGCGCGGCGATCGTCGGGAAGATGGCGGCGTTCGGCCCCGCGGAGATCATGCGTCAGGTGCCCGTTCCGGCAGGCGGCAGGGCGCTCGCGCGGCTGAACGACCGCGCGCTCGATCTGGCGATCAGAGTGCTGGCGACCTGACGCTCGCGACCCACCGCGATTTGCCGTCGCGCCCATGGCGACAGTAGGGCCCGGGGGCGCTCTTCAGGGAAAGGCATTGAAAGGGCCTGGTTCAGGCTGGTTGGCTGACGATGTCGCGAGCCTTGCACGCCGATGAATTTCGCCGCTGTGCTGACTTTGCCCCCAAATACGGGCTCCAGTCAGCAAGGCGATCTCAACCACGTCATGAGTGCCGGGGAAGGCCGACGAGCCAACGACGAAGCCGTGCCGGTTTGCACGCTTCGCGCGGGTTACGACATCGCCGTAACAGCCCCGATCATCGGCTGAAGGCTTAGGTACCCCAGGGGGGCCCTAACTGTTCAGCCGACAAGTCGCCCCTCACAGATCGCCCCATCTCGTAGCGCCCACGTAGACATCTCACGATCGTACGCAAAACCCCCAGGTCACACCCGCCCTCGATGCCCATCCCTCCGTGCGACGCAACGAGCCAGCCCGGCGGAGGCGTGCACATGGGCCGCAATCGCTCATCCCTTAGCCCGCCACGCCCACAGCATCCCCTCGCCGCTCGGGCGGCGGAACACCTGCTGGACGGAGAAGCCGGCGCGCTCGAGCAGGCGCCTCGCCTCGGATTCCGGGTCGCCGGACGGGCACATGCGCGGGTGGTACTCGAGCGCGACCGCGCGGGCCGGGACAGCGGCGAAGCGCGGGTCGGCGAGGATCGGCCACTCGCTGCCCTCGATGTCGATCTTGAGCAGGTCCACCTTGTCCAGGTAGGGGAAGACGTCGCGCGCCTCGACCGGCAGCGCCCCCGTCTCGTCCTTTGCCGGCGCATGCGAGAGAGCGAAGTTGCCTGCGACGAACGTGACCTGGCCGTCGGCGGTCGATGCGTAGGACTCGAACAGCTTCCAGGTCTGCTCGCGCACGTTCGCCTCGATGCAGCAGCGGTGGATGCTCGCGTTCGACGGATCGGCTTCGATCGCAGTGATGCGAGCCTCGCCGAACCGGGAAAGCACGTACGCGCCGAAGAGACCGATGTTTCCCCCCAGGTCGAGTACCTCGAGCGGTCGCTCGCGCGCGACCGAGAGCGCCTTCATGACGCTCGGCGGGAAGTCGTAAACGCGCTGGGCGAAGATCTCGTCCAGCGTGTAGATGTCAGGCGAGTGATGGCGCAGGCAGATCGCGATCCGCGACGGTCGCAGGTGGTAGTGGCCGGTCGCCGGCCTTGCGAGCAGCTCGTTGCCGATGAACCGCGTGCGCTCCTGGACCAGGTAGAAGCGCAGCGCCATTCCGGCCCTCTGCGCGAAGGGCACGCGCATCACCCGGCGCAAGCCCGGGAGGCGCGCGAGTCGCCTCAAGAGCTGGAGGAACCTGTTCATCCCGGCGGACCTGCAGCCGCGACGAGCTCGTCCAGCGCGGTGCGCGCCGCCTTCTCCCACGAGAACTCCCGCGCCCGCCGCCGGCCGCGCTCCCGCAGCTCCTCACGCGCGTTTTCGTTGCGAAGCAGCTCGGCCAGCGCCGCGCGGATGGCTGTAACGTCGCGCGGGTCCACAAGGCGGGCGGCGTCTCCCGCGACCTCCACCAGGCTCGGAGTGTCGGAGGCAATCGAGGGCGCGCCCGACTGGAGCGCCTCCAGCAGCGGCAACCCGAAGCCCTCGTAAAGCGACGGGTAGCAGAACGCGGTGCACAGCTCGTAGAGCGCACCGAGGTCGTCGTCCGGCACGTACCCGAGCAGCACGACGTCGCCCTCGTGTGCGCGCGCCGTTCGCAGCGTTTCCTCCATCTCCCAGCCCGCCGGGCCGACCAGCACCAACCTTGCGCGCTCTCGCAGCTTGGGCTCGAGCCCGGCGTACGCCTCGATCAGGCGCGGCAAGTTCTTGCGCGGCTCGAGCGTCGCGGTCGAGAGCACGAACTCTCCGTCGAGCCCGTACCGCCGTCTCACCTCGCTCAGCTCGGCCTCGGAGCGGGGGCGGCCGAAGCGCTCGTCGGCGGCAAGCTGCATCACCGCTGTTTTCCCGCGCGCCGCCGGAAACCTGCCGACGAGGTCGCTCTCAGTCGCGCGCGAGATGCAGAGCACCCGGCGCGCGCGCCGCAGCGCGGGGCGGATGGTGGCGCGCTCGATGGTCTGCGCCCTGCGCTGGGCATGCGCGCCCGGGACGAACGCGATCAGGTCGTAGACGAGCAGGACTGCCGGCACCCTCGTGAACCAAGCAGCGAGGTAGCTGTTGGTGGAGAAGTAGACGTCGCATGACCGGTTGGCGTGACGCGCGGCGCGCAAATGCCAGACAGGGTCCCGAGCGGCGATGCGCCGCCATTCGAAGCGCTCGTCGAGTGCGAGCGTGCTCTCCGGCTCGCGGCAGTAGAGCGTGAAACGGTGATCGTTCTGTAGGGTCGCGAGCGCTTGCAGCAACTCGCGGACGACGCGGCCGCGGCCCGCTGGAACCTCCGCTGCCGCGCGGGCATCGACACCGATCAGCACTTTTGTCCATCCACGTTGGCCTG
This sequence comes from uncultured Solirubrobacterales bacterium, assembly GCA_963716195.1. Taxonomy (GTDB): domain Bacteria; phylum Actinomycetota; class Thermoleophilia; order Solirubrobacterales; family JBBDJG01; genus JBBQNR01. Next base: position 2,774,280 of record OY970293.1, on the reverse strand, counting down.
AACCTGGTTTACCTGGTGCCCGGTGAGACCGGCGGCACCGAGATCGTCGCGCGCGAGTTGCTGCCGGAGCTCGTCGCGGAACGTCCCGATATCCGCTTCACGCTGTTCCTCAATCGCGAGGCGGCCGAGTCCTCCGACAGGTTCTGGCGTGAGGTCGCGCCGTCCGTCACGGTGCCGGTGCGCGCGCGCAACCGCGCCGAGTGGGTGCGCGGGGAGCAGCAGGCCCTGCCGCCGCTCGCGCGCCGCGTCGGCGTGGACGTCCTGCACAGCCTGGCCAACACGGGGCCGGCCTGGGGCCGTTTCCGGCGCGTGGTCACTGTCCACGACCTGATTCATCGGATTCATCCAGAGGCGCACTTCGGGGTTCGAGGCCTGGGGATGCGGATCCTAGTGTCGCTCGCGGCACGGAGATCCCACCGGGTGATCGCCGACTCGCACAGCACCCGGGACGACCTGGTGCGCCTGTACCGGATCGACGCCGGCCGCATCGACGTCGCGCCGCTCGGTCTCGGCTCGACCGCCCGCGTGCAACCGATGCCCGAGCACGAGCTGCGCCGGCTGCACTCGCTGGGAGAGCGTTCGATCCTTCTGAGCGTGTCTGCGAAGCGCCCGCACAAGAACCTGATGCAACTGCTCGAAGCCCACGCTCTGATCGAACCGGAGCGACGGCCGGTGCTGATCGTGCCGGGCTATCCGACGCCATACGAGGAGGAGCTCCGTCGGCGCGCGCACGAGCTGGGCACCCACAACGAGGTGCGCTTTCTCGGCTGGGTGGACGATGCGGAGCTCGAGGCGCTCTACGCGGCCGCAGCCTGTTTCGTGTTCCCGTCCCTGTACGAGGGGTTCGGCATGCCGGTGCTGGAGGCGATGAGCCGGGGAGTCCCGGTCGCGTGCTCGGACCGCGGATCCCTGCGCGAGGTGGCGGGGGACGCGGCGCTGCTGTTCGATCCCGAGAGCGCGCAGTCGATCGCCGCGGCCGTGAAGCGGCTGCTCGACGACCCTGCCAAGGCCGAGCGACTGCGCGCGGCGGGACGCGAGCAGGCGTCGCGCTTCACGTGGCGCAACACCGCACGGGCGACGCTCGCAAGCTATGAGCGGGCGCTGTCCTGATAGGCGCGCTCGACCGCGACGAACGAGCTCTCGATGGAGAGCTGGTCTCGGTGCGAGTGGTACCACTCGAGCGTCGAGCGCCGCAGGGCGTCTCCAGCTTGCACCGCCTCGACGATGCCGGCGGCGATCGCTTCGGGATCGGCGGAGCCGGCGACGAACCCGTTCACGCCCGGATCGATCAGCTCTACTGCGGCATTCTCCGGCCCCGCGACCACCACGGCGGGCGTCGAGTGCGCGACCGCCTCGACCACCACCAGGCCGTACCCCTCGCGAATCGATGGCAGGAGCAGACACGCGGCATGTTCGATTGCGAGCTCGACGACTTCGGCGTCGACGCGCCCGGCGAGCTCGACCACCTCGCCCAGGCCGAGCGCGCCGACGCGCTCGCGCAGCTCCTCCGTGTCCGGTCCGTCGCCATAGACGACGCAGCGCAGCTCCGGCAGCTCCACGCGCGCTCGCTCCATCGCCGGCGGCACGAGCAGGACTCCCTTCTCGGGGATGTGGCGGCCGGCGAACACGACGGTCGGCGGGGACGCCGCAGTTGTCTCGGCGTCCACGGAGCCGCCGGAGTAGATGCCGGTCAGGCGCGTGAGCGGAGCGCGATGTCCCTCCTCGCGCAGCCGCTGCTCGTGCAGCTTCGAGAACACGAAGCTGCGGTCCGGCAGGCGCGTGCAGAGGCGCTGCACCGCGTGGCCCACGCGACCGCCGACCGGGCCGAGGTACTGGATCCAGTAATCGCGGCTCCAGACCTCGAACCAGTCGACGAGGAGAGCACCGCCACGGCGCCTCAGCTTCAGCGCCAGCCAGGCACCGATCAGCGAGAAGTACGGGAACGCGTCGCTGTGCACGACGTCGTAGCGGCCGCCGTGGCGCAGGAGATGCCAGAAGACGCCGATCCCGTAGCGCAGCGGAGGCCAGATCCGGCGCCGTCCGGACGGCGCGTAGAGCGCCGATGGCCCCATGACCGTGACGACCGGGAAGCTGGTGCCGGGGTCCGTGTCGCGCGGCCACTGCAGCCGGGTCACGTAGGTCACCTGGTGCGAGCGTTCCAGTCGTTCCGCCAGCGCCCGGTACCAGCGCTCCGCGCCCCCGATCGTGTGCGGATAGAGGCAGTCGTAGAGGATGGCGATCCGCATGGGCGGGAAGAGTAGGCCCTCACAGGCGCGGTGCCGCATATTTCTCGGATACCTTGTGTTGCGGGGATGGAGGTCAGATGACGATCAGCACCGAGAGCGCCACCGCGCATGCGCCGCGGGAGACCACGGACGTCTCGGTCGTCATCCCGTGCCTCAACGAGGCCGAGACCATCGCGATCTGCATCCGCAAGGCCAAGAGCGCCATGACGCGCGACGGGCTGAGCGGTGAGGTAATCGTCGTCGACAACGGCTCCACGGACCAATCCGACCTGATCGCCGCCGAGGAGGGGGCGCGCGTGGTCAAGGAGCAGCGGCGCGGCTACGGCAACGCCTACCTCGCCGGGTTCGCGGCCGCGCGCGGGCGCTACATCGTGATGGCCGACGGCGACAACACCTACGACTTCGACCTCGTCGGCAAGTTCGTCGCGCCGCTGGAAGACGGCGCCGATCTCGTGATGGGCTCGCGCCTGAAGGGGACGATCCACAAGGGCGCGATGCCGGCGCTGCACCGCTACGTCGGCAACCCGGTCCTGACAGGCGTGCTCAACCTGATGTACGGCAGCGGCGTCAGCGACGCCCACTGCGGGATGCGCGCGTTCAGACGCGAGGCGCTCGAGTCGCTCGACCTGCGCATGCCGGGGATGGAGTTCGCCTCCGAGATGGTGATCCGCGCCTCCAAAGCGGGGCTGCGGATCGAGGAGATACCGATCGAGTACCACCCGCGGCAGGGCGAGTCGAAGCTGAAGTCGTTCCGCGACGGCTGGCGGCACCTTCGCTTCCTGCTCGTGCACAGCCCGACGCACCTCTTCCTCGTGCCGGGCATGGTTCTGTTCGCTCTGGGTCTGCTCGGCATGCTCGCGGTGCTGTCCGACCTCAACTTCTTCGGCCGCCGGTGGGACCTGCACGCGATGATCGGCGCCTCGATGCTGACGATCGCCGGCGCGCAGGTGATCGCTCTCGGCCTCGTCGCACGCGCTTACGGCGTGCACCACCTAGGTGAGCGCGACCAGACGTTCGAGCGCTATGACGGCAGGGTGCGTCTGGAGCACGGACTGCTCGCCGGCGCGGGCATTCTCGTCGCGGGATTCGCGATCGGGCTCGCCGTGCTGATCACCTGGGCGAACAGAGGCTTCGGCGCCCTCGGTGAGGAGCAGCTCGCGGTGCTGTCGCTGACGTTGATCGTGGTCGGCATGCAGGTGGTATTCACGTCGTTCCTGCTCAGCATCGTCGGCCTGCGGCGCAGAGGCTGACCGGCCGCACCTGGACATAGGCTCCTTCAGATGAGCCTGGTCGCGGCGTGGCTGTTGTTCCCGCTGTTGCTACTCGTCCTGAGTGCCGGCTCGGGATTGCTGGTGGAGCGCGCGGCCGGGACGCGACTGCCGGGTCCCTTGCTGGCGCCGGTCGGGCTGGCGCTGATGATCGTCGTCGCGAACGCGGCCACCTACTGGGAGCAGACGGCGCAGCTCGCGACCCCGCTGGTAATTGCCGGCGCGCTGCTCGGATCGGTCCTCGCACGCGAGCGCCTGCGCGGGCTGGTCCCCGACCTCTGGCCGGCGCTCGCGGCGGCAGGAGTGTTCGCGACCTTCGCCGCTCCCGTGGTCCTGTCGGGAGAAGCGAGCTTCACCGGCTACACGCTGCTCGGCGACACGGCGGTGCACTTCGTCCTGGTGGACCGGCTGGCGGAGCACGGCCGGGACCTGGCCGGTCTGGCGCCGTCGTCATACCGCGCCGCGCTGAGGGATTACTTCGCATCCGCCTACCCGCTGGGAACGCACTCGGCGCTGGCCGCCGTGAGACCGCTCGTGGGTCAGGACGTGGCATGGGTCTTCCAGCCGTTCCTGGCGTTCCTGTCGGCGATGACGGCGCTCGCGATCTACACGCTGCTCGGCAGCCTGTCGATGGTGAAGCCGGCGCGGGCTGCGATCGCGTTCCTGGGCGCGCAGCCGGCGCTCGTCTATGCCTACGCGCTTCAGGGCGGGATCAAGGAGATCGCGACGGTGTTCGCCATCAACCTCGTGTTCGCGCTTGCCCCGCTGGTGCTCGCGGCGCGGGGAGGAGTCCGTTTCCTCGTCCCCCTGGCCGTCGTCACGGCCGCCGGTATGGCCGTGATCGGGCTCGCGTTCGTGCTCTGGCTCGGCCCCCTGCTCGTCGCTCTGGCACTCGTGATCGCGATCAGACGTGGATCGGCCTGGCTGAGACCGACGGCCAGGGAGGCGGGCTTCCTGGTCAGTCTGGTCTGCGTGCTGTCGATTCCCGTCATCCTGCAGGCCGGCAACTATCTGGACTCGGCGCAGGATGCGGTCACCACCCAGTCCGAGTTCGGAAACCTGCTCGGCCCCCTGCGCAAGGTGCAGGCCATCGGCATCTGGCCCACCGGGGACTTCCGGTTCGAGCTCAATCCCTCGAACGAGACCGGCGCTTACGTCTTGATCGGGGTCGCGATCGGCGCGGCGCTGATCGGCCTGGCCTGGGCGTTGCGGCGGCGAGCGCTGTTCATCCTGCTCTGGGTCGCCGCATCCGCAATCGCGTGGACCTACGTCACGTGGCGCGGCTCGCCGTGGGCGGACGCCAAGGCGCTGGCGATCGTCTCACCCACCATCGTCGTAGTCTCGCTGCTCGGATGCTTTGCCCTCTTCGAACGGGCACGCTGGCTGGGCGCGGCCGCGGCCGGAGCAGTGGCGTTCGGGGTGCTCTGGTCCAACGCGCTCGGGTTCCACGACGCGAGGATTGCGCCGCGCGATCGCCTCCATGAGCTTCAAACGCTGGGGGAGCGCCTGGACGGCCGTGGCCCGGTGCTCTACACGGAGTTCGAGGAATACGGCAAGCACTTCCTGCGCAAAGCCGACCCGACCGGCTGGAGCGAGTCCTTCCAGGACGGAACGCCGAGCGGCATCGCGGGGACGTACGTCGACCTCGACCGGATCCCCGTTAACTACCTGGTCCGGTATCCGACTCTGGTGCTGCGCCGCTCGCCCGCGCGCAGCCGGCCACCCGTCCCGTTTCGCCTCGCCGGGCAGACGCGTCACTACGAGGTCTGGCGCCGCGTGGGCGACCCGGCCCGGGTGATCGCCCGGCTTCCCCTCGGAGGTGGCGACCAGGCGGCTGCGAAGCCCCGCTGCGCCGAGGTTGATGCGCTCGCCGCAAAGATCAAGGAAGGGGCCGCACGGCTCGCATACGTGCCCCGTCCGCGGGCGCTGGTCCTGCAACCGTCGCATGGGCCGCTGCCGGCCGGGTGGGTTCTCGACAAGCTGGACCCGACGCTGATCCACACCCCAGGCCGTGGGCGCATCTCCCTGGCGCTCACGGTTGAGCGGGGCGCACCATACGAGGCCTGGCTGCGGGGCTCGTTCGGTCGACCCGTTCGAATCGACGTCGACGGACGCAAGCTTGGAAGCGCCGGCAACGAGCTGAACGGGCCGGGCCAGTACGAGTTCGTCGGCAGGCGCGCGCTTGGCCCCGGCGAGCACACGGTCGTGTTCTCGCGAGGTGGCGGCAGCCTGCGGCCTGGCGACGGGGGCGACCGCCTGCTGGGCCCGGTCGTCTTCGTCCCCACCGGGACGCCCGCAGCCTTGCCACCGTCGTTCGCCTCACCGCGCCGCCCCCAGAAGCTCTGTCGCGGCGATCAGGACTGGGTAGAGGGCCTCGAGAGCCCCTAGATGGTTGATTCCGAATCTGTGGCCGTAGGCGCTGAAACACAGGCCAGGTTGACCGATCTCGGCGTTATGCCGAAGCCCGGCTGCGAGGGCGAGCAGGCGAAGCCCGATTATCGGCGTCAAGGCCCCGTGCGCCATGATTGTCACGATGGCTTACGACGAGGATCTCGCCAACCGGATCCGCGAGCTGATCGCCTCCGAGGACGGCTACACCGAGCAGAAGATGTTCGGCGGCATCGGCTTCATGATCGACGGCCACATGGCGGTGGGGGTCAGCGGCGAGGGTGGCCTGATGATCCACTGCTCCAAGGAGGAGACCGAGGCTCTCCTCGCCAAGCCCGGTGCGCGACCGTTTGAGATGCGCGGACGCGAGATGAAGGGCTGGCTTCGGGTTGATGCCGAGTCGGTCTCCACGAAGCGAGCGCTCGAGCCCTGGGTCATGGACAGCGTCGCTTTCGCCCGCGCGTTGCCGCCGAAGGAGAAGAAGTGAGCTTGAGCGATGCCGATGCCTATGACCGGTTCATGGGCCGCTACTCGAGGCCGCTGGCGGTGCCCTTCGCCGATTTCGCCGGACTCCCGCTCGACGGCCGGGTCCTCGACGTCGGATGCGGCCCCGGTGCGCTGACCGCGGAGCTCGCCCGGAGGGCCAGGCCGGGACGGGTCACGGCGGTCGACCCATCCGAGGAATTCGTAGCGGCCCTACGCGGCCGCCATCCCGGAGTCCAGGTCATCCGCGCGCCTGCTGAGGATCTGCCGTTCGAAGGAGGCTGCTTCGATGCGACGCTCGCCCAGCTCGTGGTCAACGTCATGGACGATCCGGTCGCAGGCCTCCGCGAGATGGCGAGGGTGACGCGGGACGGCGGCGTCGTCGCCGCATGCGTGTGGGACTTCACCGACGGCGGCCCGATCGGTCCGTTCTGGGATGCCGCCCAAGCGCTCGATCCTGAGGTCGAGACTGGGTCTGTCTGCCCCGGCAGCAGGGCCGGCCACCTGGCCGACCTCTTTCGCGCGGCTGGAATCGGCGAAATCGTCGACAGCGCCGTCGCGGTGGACGTCGAGCACGCCACGTTCGAGGACTGGTGGGAGCCGTTCACGCTCGGCGTCGCCCCGTCGGGTGCGCATGTCGCCGGCCTCGAGCCCGATCGGCGCACGGCATTGCGCGAGCTCTGCAGGGAGAGGCTGCCGGAGCCACCGTTCGTAGTCTCGGCGAATGCCTGGGCGGCGCGCGGCGCGGCTTGACGCCTAGATGGTTGATCCCGAATTAGTGGCCATAGGCGCTGAAGCACTGCGAGGCCGCGCAAGGGGACCGGGGTCGAATCGAGCAGCCGCAACTGATCGCACCACCCCGGCGAGCAGAAGGCGAGGTAGTTGATCGCTCGCTCGATCTGTGGGGTGAGCGCGCGCAGACGCTTGATGTAGCCCGACTGACGTGGCAGGTAGGCGAACAGGTGCGAGAGCGGGTAGCCGGCGAGAGCCAGAACTGGCGGTCGTTCGGCACTCCCATGAAGACTTGGGCGATCGCCAGCGTGATGAGCTCGGCGTCCGTGATCCGCGGCGCCTGGCCGGGGCCTGCGCTTGGGGAGGAAGTCGTCGACGAACACGTAAGTTGCCGTGAAAGGTCGTCGAGTTGGGCGTGCATCGTGGCCACCGGGTCGACGTTGCTGTAGCAACGCCTGACTTCGGCGGCCTTCGTGCTGCCTCCTCGCAGCCCGCCGGCAATTTGGAATCAATCATCTAGCGTCTTGCGCGTGTCAGCGGCGGCTGAGCGCCATCCACTGTTCCACGTTGGAGTCGTAGATCTCGCGCAGGATCTCCTCGATCCCGAAGCGCAGCTCCCAGTCCGGATAGTCGTCCTTGAACTCGTCCAGGTCGCTGATCCACCAGCGGTGGTCGCCGAGCCGCGCCTGGTCCGAATGACTCCAGTCGAGCTCGCGCCCGGCGATCGCCTCACACATCGCGATCGCTTCGAGCATCGAGCAGTTGCTGTAGCGACCGCCGCCGAGGTTGTAGACGGCCGCGACCCGCGGCGCGCGCCGGAACGCCTCGAACGCGGAAACGACGTCCGCGCTGTGGATGTTGTCGCGAACCTGCTTGCCGTCGTATCCGAAGACTGTGTACTTCTCGCCCGTGACCGTGCACTTCATCAGGTAGGAGAGGAAGCCGTGCAGCTGGGCGCCGGCGTGCTGTGGACCCGTCAGGCAGCCGCCGCGAAAGCAGACCGTCGGCATGTCGAAGTAGCGGCCGTATTCCTGCACCATCAGGTCGGCTGCGGCCTTCGAAACGCCGAACAGCGAGTGCATCGAGCGGTCGATCGACATGGAGGTGTCGATGCCGCGGTAATAGGGATGGTCCTGCGGCAGCTCCAGGCGCAGCTCCTGCTCGACGAGTGGAAGCTGATTGGGCAGGTCGCCATAGACCTTGTTGGTGGAGGTGAACACGAACGGGGCCGCGGGCGCGTGGCGGCGCGTGGACTCGAGGAGATTCATCGTGCCGTTGGCGTTGATGGTGAAATCGGTCTGTGGATCGGACGCCGCCCAGTCGTGCGACGGCTGCGCCGCGGTGTGGATCACCAGCTCGAGCGAGGGTGCGACTTCCTCGAACACGCGATCGACGGCGTCCACGTCCCGGATGTCGACGGTCATCCAGCGAAACGCGTCGTAGCTCTGAACGAGCTGCTCGCTGACCGCGCGCGTGGATGCATCCGGGCCGAAGAACCGGGCGCGCATGTCGTTCTCGAGGCCGACGACGTCGAATCCCGCGTCCGCGAAGTAACGCACCGCTTCGGACCCGATCAGTCCTCCCGATCCGGTGATGATTGCCGTTGGCATGGTCGCAGCGGTATAGCAGGTCGCCGGGCGGGATCGGCTAGCTACAGTTCCGCTCCATGCGCCTGATCAGGGACTGGCCCAGGCTCTTGAAGCTCGCGCGTCGGCTGCCTCCGCTCATACCGAGGTTGGGCTGGTCGGCGATGCGCATGCTGGCCGTGCCCTTGGGGCTTGTCCGCTGGGCTCGCGACAGGCGCGCGTATGGTTCCCTGTCGAGCGCGGAACGGATCCGCTGGCGCGACAGCGACCCGCAGCTGTTCGACCGGCTCCCCAGCTCGCCGTACGACTCGCACTACTTCTACCAGGACGTCTGGGCTGCGCGCAGGGTCGCGGAGCGGCGGCCGGCCCGGCACGTTGACGTCGGCTCGCGCGTCGACTACGTCGGGTTTCTCACCTGCATCACGGACGTGACGTTCGTCGACATCAGGCCGCTCGAGGCCGAGCTCGAGCAGCTCGAATCGGTCGCCGGCAGCGTCCTCGACCTGCCCTTCGCCGATCGCTCGCTCGAGTCCGTCTCGTGCCTCCACGTCGCCGAGCACATCGGCCTCGGGCGCTACGGAGATCCGCTCGACCCCACCGGCACTCGGAAGGCGGCGAAAGAGCTGCAGCGGGTGCTGCGGCCCGGCGGGCAGCTTCTGTTCTCGGGCCCGGTTGGCGAGCCGCGCGTCTGCTTCAACGCGCACCGGATCCATGCGCCCGCCGACATCGTCGGCATGTTTTCCGAGCTCGAGCTGCGCGAGCTCTCAGGCGTCGACGACGACGGCCTGTTCAAGCGTCACCGCTCGATCGACGACCTTGCCGGGTCCCGCTACGCCTGTGGGATGTTCCTGTTCGAGCGCCCCGCGGGAGCCTGAGGGATGGAAGAGATTCGCACAGCCGAGCGGTTCTACGCCGAGGTGGACACGGCGATCCCCTACCTCAACGATCGCCTGGCCGTCTTCGTCGACGAGTACGAGCGCCACGCGCGCGCACGCAACCGGCCGCTGGAGGTGCTCGACGTGGGTTGCGGCCGCAAGGCAGTGCTGTCGTCGCACGTCCGTGCCGGGGACTCCTACTGCGGCTGTGACATCGCGCCACTGGAGGGAATCGAAGTGCCGCAGTTCCACGTGATCGACCTCAACTCGGAGCGGCTCGCGGACAAGCTGGGTGCGGGCCGCTTCGACGTCGTCTTCTGCGGCGAGGTGATCGAGCACGTCTACAGCCCGGACGATCTCGTCGAGGACCTGAAGACAGTCATGCGCCCCGACGCGTTGCTACTGCTGTCCACGCCGAACCTCGGCTACTGGCTCAACCGGCTGCTGCTCCTCGCCGGCATCTCTCCGCTGTTCGCGGAGAACTCCTCGCGCGTGAAGCTCGGCCGGCGCACGAAGCTGCTCGGGCAGAACAACAGGACCGAGGGCCACATCCGGCTGTTCACCTACGGCGCGATGCGCGACTTCCTGAAGCTGCACCAACTGAGACTGCTGCGCACGCGCTCGACGCCGGTCTGGAGCTTCCCGCCGGACCGGCTCGTGTGCAGGCTCTCGCCGAGCCTCGCTCCCGATAACACCTACGTGGTCGAGAAGTCGGGCCCGAGCGCCTGAGCGAACGCCGCAGCGCTGACGTCCGGCGACATCTGGAGCGTGCGCGTCCAGCCCGCCTCGCGCACTTCCGCGTAGAGCTGCGCGTCGTTCCACAGGCGCAGCGCCCGCTCGGCCAGCCCGCGCACGTCGCCGATCGGTGCCAGCAGCCGCTCGTCCGCGATCGAGTCGCGCACGCCGGGCGCGTCATAGCCGACCGTGGGCGTGCCCATCGCGGCCGCCTCGCTGACGACCAGGCCCCAGCCCTCGCGATGCGAGGTGAACAGGTTGACGTGCGCCCGCTCGAGCAGCTCCCGCTTGCGCTCCTCGGTCACGCGGCCGTGGAACTCCACGCTGGCGAGGCCGAGGTCGCGCACGAGCCGCTCGAGCCTGGCCCGGTAGCGGTCGTCTCCGGCGCCCAGGACGTCGAGAGACGCCTCCGGGACCTGCGCTTGGACGTGCGCGAACGCCCGCACCGACTCCTCGACGAACTTCGCGGGCGTGAGGCGGCCGAGCACGCTCACGCGCAGCTGGCCGCTCTTGGGGATGAGGGCCTCGAGCGGCTCCATGCTGAGCGGGTACGGGACGACCGTGATGTTGTCCTCGGGGATGCCGAGGCCGACGAGGTCCTGTCGCGTGGACTCGGAGCCGACGATGCCGCGGGAGCTGCGGTATGTGCGCAGCATCCGCGACTCGGCGAGGTAGCCGGCCGGCGCTCCCAGGCGGAACAGGCCGCGCGTCTCCCGCCACCAGTACTCGCGCGCGAGCTGGTGTATGAAGAAGACGCGCCGCTGCCGCGCGACGTAGAGCGAGGTGAAGAACGGGATCGTGTTGATCTGATCTACTACCCGGTCGAATCGGTCCTGTCTGCCGCGGAGCCATCGCCACGCCCACAGGTGAACAGTCGCCTGGTGCCCACGGCGGATCAGATTCACACCATCGATCGTGCCCGTCTCGCTCGCACCCGGATACGACGCCGTGAAGCACGTCACCTCGTGGTTGCGCGCGATCCGGCTCAGATACTCGTGCGTCACCACCTCGGCGCCGCCCGCGGCGGGGTGGTCGACATAGCGCCAGGAGAGGGCCAGCAGCCTCAAGTGCTCACCAGCGTCATCGTCCCCACGCGCAACTCGGCCGAGACGCTGGCCGCCTGCCTCGAGAGCATCGGCTCACAGGCCGGCGCCGAGGTCGAGTCGATCGTCGTCGACAACGGCTCGACCGATCGCACGGGTGAGATCGCCGAGGGATTGGCCGATCAGGTGCTGTCGGCGGGACCGGAGCGCAGCGCGCAGCGCAATGCGGGAGCGCGCGCCGCGAGCGGGCGGTTCGTCCTCTTCGTCGACAGCGACATGGTGCTGGAGCGCACCGTGGTGAGCGAATGCGTGCGGGCGGCAGAGGGCGGGGCTCAGTCGGTCGTGATCCCGGAGGTCAGCTTCGGCGAAGGGTACTGGACGCGCTGCAAGACGCTCGAACGCGCCTGCTACCTCGGCGACGACACGATTGAGGCCGCGCGCTTCTTCACGCGCGAGGCGTTCGAGGCGGTCGGCGGCTACGACGAGACGATCGTGGCCGGTCCCGAGGACTGGGACATCCACGAGCGCGTGCGCGCGAACGGCGCGCGTGTGGGACGCACAGATGCGTTCATCCGCCACGACGAGGGCCACCTGCGTCTGCGAGAGACGCTGGCCACGAAGTTCTACTACGGCAAGAGCGCGGCGGTCTACATGCGCAGGCATCGCGGAGCGGCGCGCAGCCAGGCGCGGCTCCTGCGGCCGGCATTCCGGCGCAACTGGAGGATGCTCGCGCGGCAACCACTCACGGCCGCGGGAATGTTCACGATGAAGGCGCTCGAGCTCGCCGCGGGCGCAATCGGCCTCATGAGCGCCCGGGTTCGTTTAGACAAGTGCGCCTGATCTCCGACAGCAGCTTTTTCGTCGCGGTCAACGGAGCCGGGCCTTCGCCACCGGCGTCGGGCCTGATCGACTTTCTCGTCCGCCACCGCGCTCGCCGGCTGACGACCGTGTTCCATCCCCTCGAGCCGGAGCACGAGCCACGGCACGTGATCACCGTCTACGAGCCGGACGCCGAGCCGCGCGTGCGTCAGGTGCGGCTGCCGTCCCGCCCGCCGCTCACGTACGCGTTCGACCCGTTCGTGCCGCTGTGGCCCGAAAGCGTCGACTGCTGGTTCGGCTTCAACAACATGGCCTGCGCGCGCGGCCTCGTGGCCCGCCGCCTGGGCAGGGCGACCAAGACCGTCTACTGGGCAGTCGACTTCGTGCCAGACCGTTTCGGCGACGGCGTGCTGACGCGACTCTACGACCGGTTCGACGCGCACTGCTGCCGCACCGCGGACGCGCGCGTCGAGCTGTCGAACGCGGCGCTCGAGGGCCGCAACGCCCGCCTTGCGCTCGACCCGGCGACCGCGGCACCGGCACACGTGATTCCAATTGGGGCATGGACCGACCGCGTCCCGACGACACCCGAGGACGGCTGGCGCGCACGGCGCGTCGTGTACGTCGGACATCTGATCAGCAGGCAGGGAGTGGGCCTGATGGTCGAGGCGCTCGACCTGCTGGCGCAGCGCGGGGTCGAGTTCGAGGCGGAGATCGCCGGCTCGGGACCGCTGGAGGCCGAGCTGCGCGAGCGCGCTGCCCGCGCGGGTCTCGACGGGCGGTTGCGCTTTCGCGGCTTCATCGCCGATCAGCGCGACGTGGAGTCCTTTCTCGCCTCCGGCAGCGTGGCGCTTGCCCCGTACGACCCGACCGACAACGTCCTCACCCAGCACGCCGACCCGTCGAAGCTGAAGGCGTATCTCGCTGCCGGGCTGCCGATCGTCACGACCGACCTACCGCACAACTCCGACGAGCTGGCGGCGAAGGCCGGCGCGCAGATTATCCCGTTCGACGCGGGGGCCCTGGCTGACGCCATCGAGCGCGGCCTCGGGGACGCCTCGGATTGGCGCGCGCGCCGTCAGGCGGCGCTGGAGTACTCGCAGGGGTTCGACTGGGAGACGCTGCTCACGAAGCCGCTCGAGTCCCTCGGCTTCGCACGTCGAGCTGCGGCTTGACGATCGAGACGCTCAGGCTGCGCGGGTCGGTGCCGCCGCCGAAGAACTGCTTGACCGACTCCCGCTTCGGGCTGGTGGTGACCGTGAGCACGGCACGCCGGTCGAAGCGGACCGGAAACGAGACTCTCTGCCGGTGGACGCCGACCCTGCGCACCGCCAGGGTGCGGCCGTCCGGGTCGGTGAGCCTGATCGACCGCGGCCGCGCGAAGCTCGTGGCGACCACGTTGAGCGTTCCGACGCACGGTGAGCACGGGGCCATCACCTCGATCTCGCCCTCGTCGCTGCTGAGCCAGCGCAGCGGCCCGCGCTTGTCGCGCTCGGGTGGGCTGAAGCCCGGTCCCATCGTCACCATGGCCCGCGGGCGGGCGTCGACGGCGTACAGCGACGCGTACTTTCCGGGGTAGAGCAGGCGCAGTCCAGGCCCCGGCTTTCCAGGCTTCTGCACCGGGGGCTGTATGGGGACGTGCGTGAGGACCACGTAGCGCACGCCGAGCATTCGCAGCCGCCCTGGCGTCGTCGTGCGATCGAGCTTCGTGAGCTCCAGCGCCCGCTTCTCCGACAGACTGCCTTCGGTGTATCCGTTGATGATCGGCTTGTCGTGCAGGTACTGGTAGAACTCGGCGGAGTAGTCCCCGAAGCCGGTGGGCTCGATCGGGTACTCGGCCACCAGCCCGGGCGGCTCGCGCTTCAGCACCGGGTAGACGGGCGGGACGTCGAGCGTGTTGGTGCCGATCGGCGGGGTCCTCAGGTCGACGACCACAACGGCGGCGACCGCCACCAGGATCAGCGCCTGCATCACGGGAGGCCGCCGGCGCACGATGCGCTGAAGGCCGATCGCCGCCAGCAGGCATACGACCACCATCACGACCATCACGAAGCGGGCGTAGACCCGCCAGGCGCCCGAAACGTCGTGAGTGAGAAGGGCGGGGAACGGGATCAGCTTTCCGAAAGCCGCGACGCGCGGCGGCGCCGAGAAGGCCAGCGCCACGATCCCCGTGAAGATCGACGCGCCCACGACGATCGTGAGGCGATCGCTCAGCCGGCGGCGGGCCGCCGCCCACAGCGCCACGATCGACAGCGCGACGAGCGACAGGCCCACGTAGAGCGTGTTCTCCGCGAAGTTCGAGCCGTGGAGGTGATCGGCGAGCCAGGGGCCGGTCTCGTCCCCGACGATCCAGTTGCCGGCCGGCGGCACGAGGTATTCGAACGGGCGGGCGGAGTAGACGTACAGCGCGGCGAGACTGTGCGAGGCCGTTCCCGTCCCTCTGGCGCTCAGGATCGTGACGCCGACCAGGCCGATGGCAAAGGCGAGCACGATTGCGGCACCGACGGCCTGCGCCTTGAACGGCGCCGCGACGGCGGCGCGGAGCGCATGCCCCCGCGCGCGGACGAGTGGAACGACGATCCCCGCGACGAACAGAGCCGCGTAGGCGACGCCGCCGATCAAGAGGAAGTACGGGGACCACGAGATCGCCAGCACGGTTGCGAGCCCCGCCAGCACGCCGTTGCGCACCGTGGGCGAGTCGTACAGGGCGAACATCCGCCAGAAGATCAGGACGAGCGGCCATCCATGCGTGAAGTGCACGTGGCCGCCCGCTTTGATCACCGCGAACGGGTAGAACGCAAAGGCCCAGCCGATCAGGAGGCTGACCCAGAAGCCGGCGCCGATTGTACGCCGGACGAGCAGGAACATCGCCGCGCCGGAGGCGATGAAGCCGAGCAGCACGAACAGGCCGTACGCCGGGACCACCCCGAACGCCAGCGTCAGCAGATAGAGAAGGCCCGTGCTGGAGAAGGAGGCGACGTTCTGGGTCCACTCGATGGGGCGGCCGTCCGGGGCGCTGAACTCGGGGATGTGACCCGGAAGGAAGGGGTTGTGGTGACCGTCGACGTAAGCGCGCATGGTCGCCATGCTTCCCGTCAGATCGCCGAACGCGCCGAAGATCCGGAAGTCGAGGTCGGTGGCGAGCGGCCACGTGACCTGGATCGCGAGGATCGTGTAGACGAGCGTCGCGAGGACCGTCTGCGCCGCCGGGAGCCGAGCGGTCTCCCCCAGCCGCGCGCGGAATCGACTTCGGCGGGCCTGACTGCCACCCTGGCGGACGCCAGTGGTGAGCTCTGCGGCCTCTGTGCTCGTGTTGAGGGCCGGCGCCGCGACCGGCCTCTCAGCCATACACCTCGGTTTCGGCGCGCCGTTCGACGACCCCGACGTCCACGCTGATGCGGTCCTCCTCCGGCCTCGCGTCGAGGCCCATCAGCGCGTCTCCACGCTGGCGCTGGAGGGACGCGTACCGCCGCACGTACCAGTGCCGCAGGTGTATGCGGTAGGCGATGGCGAGGGAGTCCACGAACATGTACCTGGCGGCTCGCCAGTTGACGCCTGTTCCGGTGAACCGGTAACTGAGCTCGACGGGCATCTCCTGCACCCGGTCGAAGCCGAACTCGGCGCCCACTGCGAGCAGCTCGAGGTCGAACGCATAACGCTTGATCAGCAGCAGCGGCACCACGGTGTCGAGCATCTCGCGCCGGAACAGCTTCGCCCCGACCTGCGTGTCACGCACGTTGATGCGAAACAGCGCGCGCACCAGCATCTGGAATCCCAAGGAGTAGACGCGCCTGATGAACGGATAGCGCACCTGGCTGTCGGGGTGGCGCTTGCTGCCGATCACCGCGTCGATCCCGGGGGACCGCTCGAAGCAGCGCACGGCGCGCACGATCACGTCGGGATGGATGTCCAGGTCGCTGTCGAGCCAGCCGACCAGCCGCCCGCGCGCCTGTGCCAGGCCGGCCGTGATGGCAACGCCCTTCCCCTGGTGCCGGTCGTAGTGGAGCACGCGCACGCGCGGGTCGCCTACGGCCATCGCCCGCTCGGTGGTCCCGTCCTCGCCGCCGTCACAGACGACGATCACCTCGCACGGAGCCTCGAGCTGGTCGAGGGACGCGAGCATCTCACGCAGGCTCTGCTCGATGAATCCCGCACCGTTGCGAACGGGCGTCACGATCGAGACATACGGTGTGGGCTGCTCGTTCAAGCCCGCGCTGTGTCCGTGTTTTTGGGCGCTGTCAGCAGCCTGTGGAAGCCCAGCTCGTTACCGATCAGCACGATGGTGACGACCACCGCCTGCACCAGCGCGACCTGGGCCGGCGAATCGTGGAACAGAGAGATGCCGACGATCTGAAGGACGATGCCCGCGCCTAGCAGCATGCCCCAGCGCCGGTCCTCGACCGCCACCGAATAGATCACGAGCAGGTAAAGAAGGGAAAGTCCGGCACCGGCCCACACGATCGGGAGCACTCCATCCGTGGCGTCCACGTAGCCGCTTCCGAACATGAGCCTGACCACCGTCTCGGGAGCGACGAGGGCAGGGACCGCCGCAATCGCGGTCGTCGCCAGCACGAGCAGCGCCGCGATCCGCAGGACGCGGCTCCTTTCGGCGCTGGAGTGGCGGGCACGTGCGGCGTTCGGCACCATCACGACCGCAATTGCGGCCGGGAGGAACATGATCACCTTGCCGATCGTGGACAGGGCGGCGTAGAGCCCGACGTCCTCCGACGAGAGGAACAGCTTCGCCAGCAGGATGTCGAGGTTGCTGAGGATGGCGAATGCGATGAACGCAAGGCTGGCCGACATCGTGCGCACGTCCGGCCTGCGGCGCAGGCCGGAGGAAGCAGCGCCCGTGCCGCGGCGTATCAGGAGCCCGCGCAGGATCCACGCGGCGCCCGCGAGCACGACCACGATGCCGAGGGCCTGACCGGCGAGGGCTCCACCCGAGCCTCCGGCCGGGGTCAGCGCCCACGGGACTCCGAACACGATTCGCGACGCCGCGACCGCGAGCAGCATGACGCCGTACGCGAGGTAGCGGTCCAGGCCCTGCAGCGCGCCCAGAGCGACCGGCAGGAGGAAGGCGAGGACAACCAGCGGCGCCAGGGCGATGGCGGGCCCGGCGGACTGGAGGTCGAGCAGGCTCACCACGAGCGGGATCGAGACGACGTACACGGCGCCGACCACGATCGCGACCACGGACACGTGCGCGATCGCGTGACGGATCAGGTAGCGGATGCGGTCGAGGCGGTTCTCGGCGGCGTGGCTGGCGACGCGCTCCGCGATCACGGTCTGGGCGGCGCCTGTCGGGACGGTGATCACGACGAGCAGAGCGAGCAGCGCGATCAGGTCGCCGTAGCTCGCCGGCTCGAGCACGCGGCTGAAGACAAGGTTGCTTGCGTAGTTGACGATGCTCGCCGCCAGTGTCAGGAGCACCATCAGCGAGGCCCCCTTGCCCATCCGCGCGAGCAGCGGGTTCTGAGCCGTCAGAGGCGGAAGAGTGCTGGCAGCCGGCTCCGCGGGCGCGACGAAAGGATCGGCCACGCTTTCGTCGCGACTCGCCGATCTCACCTGCTCCTTACTGCCGGTCTTCGTTTGCACCATGCCTGGGAGGCTCCCTCGGAGCAAGGGCCACTAATGAACAACCTGCGCGGCCACGGTTAGTTGCGGCTACGTGATGGCCTCGACAGGGACGCTACTTAGAGGCGAAAGTGTAACCCTGAATTCGGCGCTGCCCTTCCGGAGGCGGCATTTGCACGCCCAGCCGCCCGCTACGATGCCGAACCGGCGCCTGGGCCGGCAACGGAATCGCGATGACCACCACCTCCCGCCCGACGAGCGCGACCGATCGAGGTTCCCGCCCGCAGCCGTCTCGCGGAGGGCCTCGAGGTCTCGCCCTCACCAAAGCCAACGCGAGTGAATGGCTGAGCGCCCTCGTCGCAACGCGCCGGCGCCAGACCCTGCTCGCCCTGCTCGCGTACAGCGGCTTCACGGTCTTCCTCACGTGGCCGCTCCTGATCCACCTCGATTCGGCGATCTACACCTCCCCGGGTCGCCCGCGCGGTGACTACACGAGCACGATCGCCTACCTGCACCAGCTCGTTGACGGCTGGCACAACCCGTTCCTGCCCGGCACCCTCGACAACTTCAACGCCCCGCACGGCGCGCCCATCGACTGGGTGCTGAACGTTGCGAGCTTCGCGAGCTGGATCGTCCTCTACCCGCTGGCGGTGATCTTCGGCGCGACGGCGGCGTTCGGGATCTTCACGATGCTCGGCTTCGCGGCGTCCGCAATCGCGATGTTCCTGCTGGTGCGGCGCCTGACCGGAAGCTTCGGCGCGGCGGTGATCCTCGGCTTCGCCTTCGGCTTCTTTCCCTACGTCGTCGCGAACGGCGAGCACCCCCACTACATACATGGCTGGGTATTCGTCCTGATGGCCTGGCGGATGATCGAGCTGTTCGAGCGTCCGACGGTCCGCAACGGGATCCTGGCCGGGCTCGCATCGCTCGTGACGATCGGCTGGACGCCCTACTTCCTGCTGCTCGGGGGAGTGCTGTTCGCGACCCTGTTCGCGTCGTCGCTCGTCATCGCCGCCTTTCAAGGAACCCTGCAACGCCAGCTCGGCCCGCAGCTGATCGCCGCCGGGATCGCGCTCGGGTTCGTAGTGCTGCTGCGTGGGCTCGCGGCGATCGACGCCGAGGCGGCGGTGATCGGTAATGCCCCCCTGATCGACCTCTATCTGCAGTCGGCGCGTCCCGCGAACCTGCTCGTCCCCAACGGCCACAACCCGATCTTCGGTGACTGGACGCGGCCCTACCTGCTGAAACACGGCTGGTACGACGCCACCGAGAAGACGCTCTACGTCGGCATCTCGCTCTGCCTCCTGGCCCTTGTCGGCGGCGTGGCAGCGCTGCGCCGGTGGGTGCCCGAACGGTCTCGTTTGCTCGCGCTCGTGTTCTCCGCCGTGGTGTTCGTCGGCCTCGCGTTCTCCGCGCCGCCGAAGGTGGGAGTGGCAGGAACGCAGATCCCGCTCCCGCCCTACTTCGTCTGGCAGGTGCAGTCGGGCTGGCGGATCTACGAGCGCTTCGTGATCATCGTGATGGTCGGCCTGTGCATCGTCACCGCAATCGGCATTCAGGCGCTCACGCGGCGGCGGGGAAGTTCGGCGCGCATCGCGATCATCATCGCGATCGCGATTCTGGTGCCGCTCGACCTGTGGTCGAAGTTCGAGCCCAACACGGCCAGGCTGAGCGAGCCCGCGATCTACGGCACGCTGCGTGAGCTACCGGACGGGATCGTGGCCGAGTACCCGATCGAGCCGCGGGAGTACGGGCTCGACTACGACGAGCTCTACAACCAGCAGTTCCACGGCAAGCCGATCCTGAACGGATTCCCGCCGCGCGGTGCTGACGAGGCCCGGGCAGTGAGCCTCGCGAATCTGGGCGAAAGGACGACGCCCGGCCGGCTCGCCGCGGGCGGGGTCCGGTACGTCCTCTTGAAGCACGACACCTTCAACCCCTACTCGCTCGATCCCGGCCGGCCGGGGAGGGACCTCGAGCTGATCGAGAAGAGCGCGTTTGCGGACCTCTACCTCGTGACGGCGCGGAGCGCGAATCCTTAGGTGCTTCGTCCCGCGACCTCGAGCACGATTGCGGCGCGCCTGACCCCGAAGGGAAGTCGCGGCCAGGCCGTCCTGGCGGCGGCTGCGTACGTCGGTTTCGCGCTGGCCATCACCTGGCCCTTCGCCGTCGCTCCGGGAGACACCCTCTTCGGCGGTGTCGGCAGCGACCTGACCGCCGCCGTGACCCACTTCCGGGAGCTCGCAGACGCCGGACAGCCGCCCTTCCTCGCGGGGCACATGGCCGACCTCGACGCACCCGAGGGGCTGACCACCCAGTGGTCACTGGACCTGGCGTCCTTTCCGAGCAGCACGTTGCTCTGGCTTTCGGCGGAGGCTTTCGGAGGGATCGCCGGCTACGGGCTGCTGCCGGTGGTCAACTTCGCGGGCTCTGCCTTCGCCATGTTCCTGCTGATCCGATGGCTCACGGGTAGCGCGGGCGCCGGGTTCGTCGCCGGTGTCGCCTTCGGTTTCTGGCCCTTCGCCTTCTCGGCGGCCAACGTCCCTTTTGGCAGCGGCTGGGTGCTCGTCATCCTCGTCTGGCGGATGCTGGTGGTCCTGCGCGAGCCCAGCGTTCGCAACGGTCTGCTCGCCGGTGCGGCGGCCGTACTGGCCCTGGCCTGGACGCCTTACTGGCTCCTGATCGGCGGAGTCCTGTACGCGGTCCTGGTGGTCTATGCGCTCGTCGCGGCTCGATCCCGGAGCCAGGGCGGTCGGCAGCTGAAAGCGCAGGCCCTGGCAGCCGCCGTCGTCCTCGGCTGGCTCGCCGCCGTCTGGATCGTCGGATCGTCCAACTCGTTCACCGACGTTCCGATCCGCTCGAGCGAGGACAGCGTTCGCTATTCGGCCCGCCCGCTCATGTATCTGGTTCCCGGCCCGCAGCACCCCCTGCTGGGAGACGCCACCACGGACTTCCTCGGCGACCGTTATTTCCATCCTGACTCTGCCGCTGCCTACACGCCGATCTACCTGGGCATCGTGACGCTGGTGCTTGCCCTCGCCGGTCTGGTCGCGGTGTTCTGGCCTCGCATCCGAAAACGGGCTGGACCTCCGCACGCGACGGAGATCGCTCTGCTCGGCATCGCGCTGGTGCTCGTCGCCGGCCTGTTCTCGGGGCCGCCGGAAGTGCAAATCCTCGGCGCCACGATCAAGACGCCGGTCGATCTCGTCTCCAGGGTGACCACGAGCTTCCGCGCGGTCGCGCGCTTCGCGGAGGTGGTGATGCTCGGGCTTTGCCTCCTCGTCGGGCTCGGCGTGGCCGCACTACTGCGACACCGCTCGCCAACGGCGAAGGTGGTGCTGGTCGTCGCCCTCTCGACCCTGCTCGCAGTGGATCTATGGAATCGCGAGCCGCCGGGGCCGACGCGGGTCGAGTATCCCGCCGTCCTGACACGCCTCGCCGAGCGGCCCGCCGGAGTCGTCGCCGAGTACCCGATCCTAGCCGCCGTCAACAGCGGCAGCGACACGATCTTCTATCAGCAGGCCCATGGGCATCCGCTGCTGAATGGATTCCGCCGTGACACCGAGACGGAGTCGTACAAGGTGGAGCTGCAGGCGCTTCAAGACACGCAAACCGTTCACGAGCTCGCGCGGATCGGGGTCAGGTACGTCTTGGTGCGACAGCTGGGGATTCCATCGCCGGGAGTTCCGGACGCGGGCGCGCAGATCCCCGGTCTGCGGCTGGTGGACCGTGACTCCTACGGGGCCCTTTACGAGATCGTCGCTCGACCGGCTCGCATCGCGGTCCACGCTACGAAGGGCTTTTCGATACCCGAAGGTGACCCGGTGCGATTCATCCGCTGGATGAGCGCGTCAACCGCCACGTTGAAGGTTCGCGCTCCGTGCGCTCCGTGCGATGGGACCCTCGTCTTCACGTCGGGCACACATGCGGTTCCGAGACGTCTCACGGTAAGCGACGAGACAGGTCGTGTCCGAGCCCGCGTGACCATCTCGTCCGCGGGCCAACCTGTGCGCGTGCCGGTGCGGATCGAGCGAACGGGAGTCGTCAAGCTTCACATCGATCCGCCGCCCCAAGCTCCGTCCGAGCTCGATCCGCGTAATCCCGACACCCGTCCGCTTGGCGTCTTCATCGGCTTTCCGATCCGGTTCGTGCGTGGCTGACCGTCCAGGCGCCATGCCAACCGGACGCCGCCGAGAGGGGGACGGCGAATCCGGACGAACTCCTATCGCATGAAAGTGGCGGTCTGCATCCCGGTCACGGCGCCATCCGAGCTGCTTCGGCGCTGCCTTCAGAACGTCGCGGCCCACTCGCCCGCCGACACCCCGGTGCTGGTCGCGAGCGCCGGCCCGGCTGACCCTGCGCTCGAGCGCTTCATCGCCGGCCTCGGCCGGGACGTCCGGCATTTGACCGAGCCCGCGCCGGCCGGCCCGGTCGAGCTGGCCAACGCCGCTGTCGCCGCCGCCGGGGAGGCGGACGTCGTTCTGCTCGCAAGCCACGCCCTCGTCTTCGATGGCTGGCTGGAGCGGCTGTGCGCGGCCGGCAACTCCGCCAAAGTCGTGGGGACCGCGAGCGCGTTCGGCAACAATGCCGGGCCTCTCTCGCTGTGGGGAGAGCACGATCGCTTGCCGGCGGACGCCGATCTCGAATCCCTCGCGGCAGCGGTGGCCGCACGCTCCCCTCGCTCGGTCCCGCGCACGCCGACGGCCGAGGGCCATTGCATTTGGATCTCGCGCGCGGCAATTCAGCTCATGGGCTCGTTCGACCAGGCCTTCGGCGCGCTGGGGCCGGCCGTCGTCGACTTCGCGCAGCGCTGCAACTGGCACGGGCTCGCCAACGTGGTGGCGGACGACGTCCTGGTGGCTTCCGTGCTCCCGGGCCTCTCGGCCGACGGCGACTCGCTCGGGACCGGCGACGACCGCGCCCTGCTGGCGTCCCGCTACGGCTATCTCGATCGGGCGTTGCGGGACAGGGACGCGTGGCGCCCGCTGGCACGTTCGCTGTCGGCTGCCCGGCGTGCGCTGCGACCACTGTCGGTGACGATCGACGGCCGCATCCTGCGGGGCGAGTTCTCGGGCGCCCAGGCTTCCACGCTCGAGTTGATAGAGGCGCTTGGGCGCACGAACGACATGGACGTGCGCGTGGTGCTCGATCCCGCCGCGAGCGCGGACGTGCTCGCGGCGGTGGAGCGGGCGGGCGCATCACCTCTTTCCGCCGAGCAGGCCGGTCCGGGCGTCGCCCGCAGCGACGTCGTGCACCGGCCCTACCAGGTCAGCTCGGCCGAGGACCTGGACCTGCTGTCGCGCCTCGGTGAGCGGATCGTCGTCACGCACCTCGACCTGATCGCGTTCCACAACCTCGGCTATTTCGGTTCGTTCGAGGGCTGGCTTCATCACCGCCGCGTCACCAGACAGGCGCTCGCGAGGGCGGACGCCGTGATCTTCCTCAGCGATCACGCCGCCGAGGACGCTGTCGGCGAGGGACTGGTGGAAGCCGACCGGGCGCGGGTCGTGCCGCTGACCGCCGCCGGCGAAGACCTGACGGGCGAGCAGCGCCGGCCGCCGCGGGCTCCGGACGGTCCCTTCCTGCTGTGCATCGGCAACGACTACATGCACAAGAACCGGTTGTTCGCGATCCGCCTGCTCGGCGCTCTGCGCGCGCGCGGCTGGCCGGGAAGGCTCGTGCTGGCGGGCGCCGACGTGGGCTACGGCTCGTCGCGCGGCGAGGAGGCGGACTACCTGACGACCAAGCCCGAGCTGCGCGACGAGGTGATCGACCTTCCCGCGGTCGCCGCGGGCGAGAAGAGCTGGCTGTACGCGAACGCGAGCGCCGTCGTGTATCCGAGCGTGTACGAGGGGTTCGGGTTGATCCCCTTCGAAGCCGCCCGCGCCGGGACGCCGTGCCTGTTTGCCTCGCATGCGTCGCTCGCCGAAGTGCTGCCTGCGGCAGCGGCGACGCTCGTGCCCTGGGACCCCGAGGAGTCGGCAGAGCGCGCGCTCGCGCTGCTGACGGACGACGATGAGCGGCGGCGGCACCTGGACCTGCTCGAAGCCGCGGCGGCGCAGCTCGAGAGCTGGGACTCGATTGCCCTGAAGCTCGTGGACGTGTACGAGCAGACGGCGCGCCTCGAGTACCGCGAGGCCGCCTCCCTGGCTGGGGAGGCGCAGACGCGAGAGGCGGAGATCGGAACCTGGATCGACATCAAGGAGAAGATGGGCGACGTGTTGAGCCCGGCATCGCCAGTGCCGCCGGACGCCCAGCGCGGCCTGATCGCGGTCGCCTCGCGCAGGGGGCTGAGCCGTCCCTTCTTCTGGGTGCTGGCGCGCCTCTACCGCATCGGTCGCCGCGGCTGATCCAGGCCTGGGCGGGCCACTGTGGTCTGTCCGGGGACGTTCGCCCGGAAACGACGCGGCCCGGGGCCGACAGGCAAGGACGCAGGGAGCCCCCGTACTGGTCAGTACGGGGGCGACTGAGGACGCCGCATGTCGGTTCCGGGGACCGTCGTTTCCGGTGAAACGTTTTCGGGCGGGCCACTAGCATGCGCGCCATGAGCGCTCGTTCCCTTTCACCGCGCCTGCGCCGCTCGATCCCTCGCCCGGTGCGCGAGCTCGCACAGCGCGCGGTTGCCATCAGGCACTACGACGCGGGCGTCGTGGACCTTCCGCCGCCGCGCGCAAAGCGAGCGCATCTGCTCTCGCTCTTCCGGCGCCGCGGGCACGACTGTTTCGTGGAGGCCGGCACCTACTTGGGCGATACCGTCGCGTTCTTCCTCCCGCACGCGCGTCGCGTCGTCTCCGTCGAGCTCGACGAGGATCTCTGGCGCCGCGCTGCGGCGCGTTTTGCCGGCGACGCCCGCGTGCAGATCGTGCACGGCGACGCCGAGGAGGAGATTCCCCGCATCGTCAACGAGCTCGGCGCGCCGGCGCTCGTGTGGCTGGACGGTCACTATTCCGGAGCGGACACCACGCAGGGGCAGAGCTACGAGCCCGCGGTCGCGATCCTGGGGCGCCTGAGCAGCGAAGACGTCCCGGCCGGAACGACGATCGTCGTCGACGACCTGCGGCTGTTCGGGACGCTGCCGGAGTTCCCGTCACTGGAGGAGCTGACCGCGGCCGCCGGCGCCGGCCGGCCGGGCGCAAAGATCTACGTCGGCCTGGACTCGCTCGTCATCGAGCTGTGATCCGCTCCGCCGTCCACAGGGCGGTGAGCTGCACGAGCTCCGACTTGATCAGCCTGCCTATCGCCGCGGGCGAGTAGTGCTGCTGGATGTCGAGCCGTCCGCGTTCTCCCTTCGCGCGCGCCTCTTGGGGGTTCTCGACCACCCTGCGCAGGATGCGCGCCGCCTCTTCGACGTCGGGTTCCGCCCACGTCCCGTCGGGAGGATAGATCTCGCAATCGGCGCCGACGCGGGTCATCGTGTAGGGCACGAGGTAGCCGTTCGCGTCGTGCATGAAGTCGGTCGGTCCCGAGAAGGCGGTGCCGATCACCGGTTTGCCGAGCGCCATGCACTCTGCGAGCGTGAGCCCGAAGCCTTCGCTGCGGTGTAGCGACGCGTAGCAGTCGCAGCCGGCGACGAGCGCATCGCGCTCGAGCGCGCTCAACGAGCGGTCGATGACGTGGACGTCTGGCCGTCCGCGCGCCGACCAGCGCACCTCTTCCAGCGCCTCGTGTCTGTGCACCCCGTTGATGGTCTTGATCACGAGCTGGGGTCCTTCGCCGGGTTCGAAGGCACGGCGGAACGCCTCGATCAGGCCGATCGGGTTCTTGCGCTGGATCGTGCTGAAGAAGTCGAACATGAACAGGAAGCGAAAGCCGTCGGGGATGCCGAGGTCGAGCGTCACGTCGCCCGGGTTCGGAGGGGACACCGGCGGCGGCACGCGGCGCACGGGGATCGGCGCGACGCGCCCGAGGTTCTCGGCCACGTACGTCGAGTAGACCCAGATCTCGTCCAGGAGCCCGAAGGAGTCCCGCCAGCGATCCGGGACGCGATCGGTCTCCCATGCCCAGACGCCGATCGCGGGCCGCTCGAACAGGTCGTCCGCGGCCGACTTGGCGAGGCTCGGCAGCTCGTCCGCGTTGATGCAGATGAGGTTGAAGCCGCGCGAGGCGGCCCCGTCGAGGCCGGCATACTCGACGCTGGCATAGCCCTCGTGCGCGGTCCCGCTCAGCTTTACGAATTGCCGTACGTCGACGGTCGACGTGGAGACCGGAATCGCCGCCGCCTCGAGAGCACGAACGTAACCGCGCGCAGCCTCACCCAATCCGAGGGTGCCAGTGAAGAGGCCGGTGACGTTGACCGAGATGTCGGGCCTGGCACCGCGGGGAAGCGACGGCCGCGCGGCCGGTGCCTCCGGCTGCGGCCGGCGGACGGTGAGCCCCGGCGGGAGCGGCGGCAGGAACCGCTCGGGCATCGCCATCTCCACCACGCCGAAGACGTGCGCCCAGCCCACGAAGCCGATGCCGTCCTCCCCGTCGAGGTCGGGATAGACGGCCTGCAGGTCGTCGCGCTCGCGGTAGACGCGGTACAGGTAGCGGTTCACGCCGAGCTCTGAGCCATAGCCGGCGGGTCGCTCGAGCCAGCGCATGAACCGCTCGGCGCCGGCGGCATCGAAGACGTCGCCGAAGTCTTCGCCGGCGTCGGCGGCATCCGCGAGCAGATGCGAGAGGCGGTTGTCGAACAGCACGCCGTTCGGAAGCCTGCGCCCGACTTCGGCGCGGCGGCGTGGGTCGCGCCAGCCGGCCTCGACGAGGCGATCGGCGTAGGACTTGCAGAGCGCCGCGATGGCAGCGCTGTCGCTCGTCCGCACCCGGTTTGCGCCCTCGCGCAGCAGGTAGGGACGGCTCGGATCGAAGCCCTCGAAGTGGGCGAACCGCAGCGGCCTTCCCTCGACCAGGAAATGCCCGTCCTCCTCGCTCAGCGTCCGTTGGTGCAGGTTCCAGTAGCTGACGGCCGAGCCGAGGTCGGAAAGCAGGCCGACTTCCGCAAACACGCTGTACGCCAGGTCCATCCACCGGCTGAGCTCGCGCTGCGGGTAATGGGGGTCGTGCAGGGACGCCGGGGCCAGCATGCGCGCGGAGCGCGTCACGCGTTCCGTCAACCAGCTCGTGATTCGGGCGGCGGCGTCGGAGTCGTCGACCGCGGCGAGCGCAGCGCCAAGCCGGCCCGCGCGACGCAGGTCGTCTCCGTCGGGGCGAAGGCCGTCGGCGGGCGGGTCGCCGAGCAGGCGAGGCGACACCACAACCGGGTGGTGCTCCAGCGCTCGCATGAGCGGATCGAGCGGAGCCTGCACGTCCGCACACGCGTCGAGGTAGAGGGCGCGCCCGCTCTCCGCCGCCACACGAGCGAGCAGCCCCGGCTTGAGCACTTCGGCGAGATCCAGCCAGCGCCCGGCCGCCAGCAGCCTGTCCCACTCTTCGGGCGGCTCGGGCCGGATGACGTCGAATGGCTCGTGTTCGTGTGCCGGCCAGGAGCTGAGCGCCAGCACCGTGAGACGCGCGCCCGGGTGGTGCTCCCCCAGTCCACGCGCGAGGACGCGCAAGTGAGGAAGCCGGCCGGCGTTGGCGATGGTGCAGAAGCTCAAGCGTTCTCAGCCACGACCGCATACTCGCTCTCGCGATAGCGGTCGTCCTCGACGTGTCCGACCCCGAGCGGGTGGAAGACGTACGCGGAGGCAAAGCCGGCGAGCTTGCACAGCACGAGCGCGACCTCCGGGAACACGGGGTGCCGGTGCGTCGGGTCCACCCAGAAAGTCTTCAGAGCATGGGGAGCGTGCGGGTTCACGGTCTCGGCGACGAGCAGGCCGCCGGAACGCAGCTTCGCGCGGGCAAGCTCCAGGAACCGTCTCAGCTCGTCGTACGGCATGTGCTCGATCACCTGCGCCGCGAAGATCGCTCCCAGACTCGCGTCCGGCTGGCGCTCCAGGTAGTCGCCGGCGCTCGTAAGCTCGACGTTGTCGAGACCTTTCTCCCGGCAGCGTTCGACCATGCCGGCGTCTGCATCGACGCCGACTGCCGTCACGCCGCGTTCGCCCAGGAGTTCCAGGAACTCGCCGCGCCCGCAGCCCGCGTCCAGCACCGGTGCATGCCCGTCGAGCAGGTCGAGGAAGACCTTCTGACGCTCCCTGACCCTCTCCTCGGGCCCCCTGAAGGCCTGTTCGAAGCCGCGGTAGCCGGGCTCCGTCGCGCTGCCGTCGCGGTATCCGAAGACGACGCCGGCTTTTGGAGCGCGGAACTGCTCGAGCGTTCCGGGCGCCACGTACGGGAGCGCGCGTGCGCCGGTGGCGACCTCCTGCGCGTCCGCGAGCTGAGACCGCAGCGACTCGAGGCCCGCCAGCAGGTCCTCGGTCACGCTCTCGAGCTGAAGGCGCTCCTGCTCGCGCACGCGGCGCTCGAGGTCGTCGATGGCGTCGAGCATGCGAGCGTCGACGCTCTGCTGGTAGGTGGTGTAGGGCTTCAGGAGCCGGAGCAGCGACCGTCGCGCAATGTTGCGCGCGCGCCCTCCCGATGGAGACGGAGCATTCGGGCCGCGCCTGGTCAGCTCGCGTGCCTCGCCCTCGGGCCGACGTGGTCCTGCTCCCTTCTCCGGCATCTGTGTTTCAAACACTACGCGACGCGCCCGGTGTCGCCGTCAGCCGAATACCGCGATCGCCGCCCCTACACTTCCTGCCTGTGTCAGCCGATCCGACGCCCACCGGCAGCGCAGCGATCGTCATCGACCGCGTCAGCAAGCAGTTCCGGATCCCGCACGAGCAGTACGACACGATCAAGGAGCGGGCCCTGCACGCTTTCCAGCGCTCGCGCTACCACACCCTCGACGGGCTGCGCGACGTCTCGTTTGCCGTTCGGCCGGGCGAGTTCTTCGGAGTGGTGGGACGCAACGGCTCGGGCAAGAGCACCCTGCTCAAATGCGTGGCGGGCATCTACGCGGTGGACAGCGGCCGCATCAGCGTCAACGGACGCCTGTCCACGTTCATAGAGCTCGGCGTCGGCTTCAACCCCGACCTCGCGGCGCGGGACAACGTGATCCTGAACGCGATCCTGCTCGGCCTCGACCCCGGCGAGGCGCGCAGGCGGGTCGACCAGGTGATCGAGTTCGCGGAGCTGCAGGAGTTCACGGACCTGAAGCTCAAGAACTACTCGTCGGGGATGTACGTGCGGCTGGCGTTCGCGGTGATGATCCAGGTGGACGCGGAGATCCTGCTGATCGACGAGGTGCTGGCCGTCGGGGACGCCGCCTTCCAGCAGAAGTGCTACGACGAATTCGAGCGGCTGCGAGAAGAGGGACGCACGATCCTGTTCGTCACCCACGACATGCAAGCGGTCAATCGCTTCTGCCACCGAGCTCTGCTGCTCGAGCGCGGCGAGGTGGTGGCGATCGGCGATCCCCACGAGGTGAGCGGCGAGTACCTCGCCGTCAACTTCCGCCAGGAGCGGGGCGCTGACGCGACGGAGTTGATCGGCGAGCTGCGAGACCGCGCCGCTTACATCTCCGAGGCGTGGTTCGAGAACGAGCACGGCGAGCGCCGCGAGCATCTCGCCCAGGGCCGTCCCTGCGTGTGCAGGGTACGGGTGCGGTTCAACTGGGAGCTGGAGGATCCCGTCTTCGCGCTCGCGATCGAGAGCGACAAAGGTGCGAACGTGTTCGCGACCTCGAGCGCGTGGACCGGAGACGAGACCGGCAGCTTTCGCGGCGGCGACGAGGTCATCTACTCGGTCGCGTTCGACAACGTGCTGGCGCCCGGCCGCTACTACGCCTCGCCACATCTGGCGTTGGTCAAGGGACCCCGCGCCGGCATCGTCGACCGGCGCGACCGCGCGGCCGGCGTCGTCGTCACGGGACCGAGGGAGGAAAGCGGGCTGGTGAGCGTCCCGCACGACTTCTCCTTCGAGCGCGCCGGGACGGAGGAGGTTTCGGCGTGAGCGCGGTGGGAGTTGCTTCGCGTCCCGTCGCGGGGACGCCGAACGAGTACGGATGGCGGCGCCTGTGGATCGTGACCCGCACCCTCGCTGTGACCGAGTTCAAGGTCCGTTACTTCGACTCGGTGCTGGGCTATCTGTGGTCCCTGATGCGACCGCTGATGCTCTTCGGCGTCCTCTACCTCGTCTTCACGAAGGTCGTCCGCTTCGGCGGCGACATCGAGCACTACCCGCTCAAGCTGCTGCTGGCGATCGTGCTCTGGAGCTACTTCGCCGAAGCGACCGGTCAGTCGGTCACGTCGCTCGTGACGCGGGAGGGACTGCTGCGCAAGGTCTACGTCCCGCCGGCCGTGATCCCGCTTTCGGTCGCGCTGACCGGCGCGTTCAACCTCGGCCTGAACCTCTGCGTCGTGATCCTGTTCGTCCTGATCACCGGGATTGCGCCGACGGCAGCCTGGCTCGAGCTTATCCCGCTGATCGCGCTACTCGTGACCCTGACCGTGGCTGTCTCGATGCTGCTGGCGGTGCTGTACGTGCCCTTCCGCGACATCGCTCCCATCTGGGAGGTCGCGACGCAGATCCTCTTCTGGGGCACGCCGATCATCTACGTCTTCGAGACCATCCAGGAGAACACTTCCGAGACCGTCCAGAGATTCCTGATGGCCAACCCCCTGGCGGCGTTGATCGAGCAGGCGCGTCACGCGGTGATAGACCCGTCCGCACCAAGTGCGGCAGCCGCAAGCGGCGGCGCGGCGAGGCTCGTGATCCCGTTCGCGATCATGGCCGCCGTGTGCGCCGCCAGCGCGCTCTTGTATCAGCGGAAGAAGTCGACGCTCGCCGAGCGACTCTGACCTTCGCCGGCGGCGGCGCGCGACCACCGCTCACCCAGCCAGTGCCTCGCGTGCGCTTCGATCTGCGACGCAGCATGCGCCCAGGTCATCGGCGCCACGAACTCTGACGCGGCGGCGGCCATGCTGTGGCGCCTGTCCGGGGAGTCCAGGAGCGTCAGCAACCGCTCCGCTATGGCCTGCGGCGTCATCTCGGCGGTTTCGATCAGCGTCCCGTCACTTCCGAACACCGCCTCGACGCTGGGGTGGCGGAGCTCCACGACCGGCAGCCAGCACGCCATCATCTCCTTCGGGATCCGCGAGTAGTTGGTGAGCGACAGGACGAGCCCGATGGTGGCCCGGTTGTAGAGCCGGGCGAGCCCGGCCTCGTCGACGATGCCGGCGAACTCGTGGTCGAACGGCGCCGGGAGCGGCTTCGTGTCCCCGAACAGGACGAAGCTGACGTCCGGCCGGCGCGCGGCGACCTCGGCGAGCGCCAGCAGCCCGAGCTCCGTCGCACGGCGGGGCGTGGCCTGGCGGGCGTAGAAGACGATCGTGCTCGGCTCGCGCGGGAGGTCGAGCGGGCGGTACGTGTGGTGGTCGACGCCGAGGTCGAACTCCGCCGCCGTCGCCCCGTAGCGCTCGCGCATCAGATCGCTCAGCCAAGGGCTGGCGGTGATGCACGGAAAGCCGATCCGGTACGTCTCCTCGGCCCACATGCGCTCGGCGGACGCGGCGTAGAAGTCGGGCTCGAAGTCCTGCACGAAGTACGTCTTCAGCTTGCAGTCGGGAAGGCGGGCCAGCGGATAGGCGGTCTGCCATCCGGTCGCGAACGCGACGTCCGCTCCTTGCCAGTCGTCGAACCCGAGGTAGACGCCCGCGCGCAGATCGGAGAAGTGCTCGACGATCTCGTTGTGGATCACGGCGGACGGGCGCTTCATGACGTTGCCCGGGTCGTGCACCCATACCGAGCAGGAGTGGCCCATCAGCTCCAGCTCCCGCACGATGTTGAAGATCGTCATGTGACCGCCGCTTCCGCGTCGAAACGGCGGGATCACCCACGCCAGGTGGAGCGAGTCCCTTCCCTCGTCGTGCGGAGAGGGCGGCGCGAGCGAGGCGCGCTCGCCGTCGAGATACCGGCCCACGTCCGCGAACGGATTCGCCGCCGCTTCGCGCCGGGCGCGGCGCGGCCTCCTCGTCTCCGGCCGCGAGCCGTCCTCGAGCGAGAGCCGTGCGGTGACCGACTCGGGCAGCCTCGCTGCGCGCGAGCCGAGCGCGGCGAATACCCCGCGTCCGGCGTGGTGCCTGGAGGAGCGCAGGGCCCACGCCAGCCGTTGCCCGCGCGGGTAACTCTCGCGGCGCATGTAGCGAAGGTCGTTGCGAACCTCCGCGCGGGCGGACCGCGCGATCCGCACCGGTGAGGCATGCTCGACGTGGCCGACAGTCTCGCGCAGCCCGCGGTACTCGTCGAAGTACCGGCGCATGAACTGCAGGAACGGGTAGTCGTGGGCGTGCAGGACCGCCGCCCCCGGCACGTAGGCCTTCCTCCAACCCGCCAGCATCGCGTCGCGAGCGAACGCCTGATCCTCGGCATAGGCGACTTCCCTGAACCCGACCTGCCGCCAGCAATCGCGCAGCACGCAGGAGTTGACGTTGGAGAAGTACGCGGAGGCCGGATCTGAAGGATCGATGTCGGCGTCGACCCTCACGGCTCCGTCGCTGCTGAAGGCGCCGAAGAACTCCGCCAGCTCCCGCGCGATCATCGGGCTCGTGCCGGCTCTCGGCAGGTGCGGGCCGAACGAGAGGCCGATCATCTTGTCCCGATCGAGCGGTGCGACCAGGGACGCGAGCCAGTGCTCCGAGGCGGGCGTCGCGTCCTGGGTCAGGAACGCGATGCGGTCGCCGGCGGCCGCCTCGGCGGCCATGTTGCGGGTCTTACCGTGGCCGAAGTCGGAATGCGGAATCTCGATCACCCGCGCGCCACGCGATCTCGCGATCTCGACCGATCCGTCCTGAGAGCCCGAGTCGACGACCAGCGCCTCGATCGTGGCGTCGAGGTTCTGGCGCGAGATTGCGTCCAGCACCTCCTCGAGATATGCGGCGCCGTCCTTCACCGGCAGCACCACGGTGACCGTCTCGGCGGCGCTCATCTGCGCAGGAGCGCGAGCACGAACCCGCGCAAGCGCAGCACCAGCTGCCTGACGAGTATCAGCGCTCTGACCGAGCGGCGGCTCATGAGCCGGTCGAGATCGATTCTCGACCGCTCGACCCAGTGCGCCTGCCGCTCGAGACGCGCCATCTCCGTGGAGCGCCGGTCCCTCAACTCCAAGAGCTGCTGCTCAGCGGCCGCCAGGGCGATCCGGGTCTGCTCGAGCTCGGCGCTCAGCCGGGCGATCTCCTGGTCCCGATCGGACGGCGCCGCGACCTCGTCCCCCGTCTGGGCAGGCGCAGAGTCCATATTCGTCACCGTATCAGCGATCCTGGCGCCTTCTGGCGATCGCCAGGCGCCAAAGGCCGGACGCAAGGATGCTGGCCGCGATCACGGCCCGGCCCCTTCCTGCCGACCAGAACTCCAGTGACGACGGGAAGGCCAACAGCCGCCCAGGCCCAGCAGCGCTCTCGTGCGGCCATCGAGGTGTTGATCGTGTGCCGGGCCGAGTTGCTGATGCTCGGCCTCGAGCGCCTGCTGTCCCAGGTCCCCGACATGCGCGTCTTCACCTACTCGCGGCTGCCGGAGGCCGGCCCGGCCCTGCCCGACGGCGACCGCAATGCGCGCGGAGGTTCGGGACCTGTGCGCGTCGCGCTTCTGAGCGACAGGCGCGCGCCGGACGTGGTCGCAGAATGCGAGCGCGCTCTCGAATCGCTCGCGCACGAGGCCGTGCTGTTATGGGGAAGCCACGACATGAGCGTGCTGACGGGTTGCATGGGCGCCGGCGCTCGCGGCTTCGCGATGGAGGGCGATCCGCCCGCAGTGCTGACCTCGGCCATCCGCTCAGCGGCGGCGGGAACGACCTACATCGGCCAGCGCGCTCTCGATGCGCTCGTCGACTGGCTTGCGTACGAGCAGCGCGGGCGCGGCGGCGGCGCAGCCAAGCAGCGCGACCTGGACCTGCTGCGGCTGCTGGCCGAAGGCCGCACGACAGCGGACATCGCCGACCAGCTCGGCCTGGCCCCGAAGACGGTCCGCAACCGCGCATCCCGCCTGTACCGCCGACTCGGCGTTCACTCCCGCTCCGCGGCCGTCAGGCTGGCAGAGGAGCGGGGTTTGCTGGATCGTTAGAGGCCTGATGTGGGTTCTCCGCACGCACGGATGACGCGCGGATACCTTCGCTGGATCGCGCCCGTCGGGACTTGCCCATGCCCACCGGCATGGGCTTCGCCCGCCGACCACGCCCAGCTCGGTCCCACGCGCCCCCGCACGCACGGCCAACCCACATCAAACCTCTAGAGCCGCCGGCTGCGCGGTCGCGCTGTTCCACCGCCAACGGTAGCTCCTCGCGCGCGGTAGTCCTTTCCTGGCCCGGTTCACGCTTTCGACGGGCATCGAAGGGGTGTGTCACGGGAGGCTCAAATCAGCCACGAGACGGACGTAGCTGTGCCGAGATATGCGCTTAGCGAGCTTTCCAACTTCGCCGTAACACCCCGAAGCATCGACTGAACATTTGAATGACCTATGGGTCCCTCAACTGCACAGTCGATAGGTGTCCCTTCATAAGTCGGTCAATTCTCATCACTTATGCACTGAACTCGCGGGCTTCGGCAAACCTCCTGTTTCACCCGGCTTTCGATGCCCCGCATTTCTGTGTCGCCCGAACCCTCAGATGAATGACCGCAACCTCGACTGGGACGGCGCAACCGGTGCGGGCGGGACTGCGCTAAGAGCCTCCGCGGGGCTGGGGCACCTCCAGCGTTCCAGGGCCGTAGTCGATCTGCACCGGGGTCCGCGGGCCCCGAGGCTCGTGCCAGGAAACCGTCAGCGGAGCGCTCTGGCCCGGCTCGATCTCGACGGCGAGCCCGATCCGCCGCTTCTCCTCCTCGGGATAGCCTCCAGTCGGCAGGCGGTTGCGGGCATAGAGCGAGTGGACGTAGCTGGGCGCGAACGTCGCGACGCCATAGACCGGTCTGCCTTCGTTGTCCAGCAGCCGCACATCGGCGCTCTCGATCCTGATCTTGTCGAGCCCTTCGTTCTTCACCTCGCCGCGAACGATGCGGTCGTCCTTCAGGGTCGGGTGGACGAGCCGCGTCGGCTCCTTCTTCCAGACGAGCGCCGCCGACCGTCCCGCGCTGGTGTCGTCCCCTCCGCATCCGGCCGCCCAGATCGCGGCTACAGACATCACCGCGGCGCAAGCCGCTCGGTACCTCATCGGCTCAGAAGTATGGCCTCCAGAGGTCTGATGCGGGTTCCCCGCACGCGCGGATGACGCGCGGGTACCTTCGCTGGATCGCGCCCGTCGGGACTCGCCCATGCCCACCGGCATGGGCTTCACCCGCCGGCCACGCCCAACTCGATCCCGCGCGCCCCCGCGCGCACGGCGCACCCACATCAGACCTCTACTAGTTCGGGTCGGGCGGCGTCGTGAACCAGTCGCAGCCGGGCGGGTCGCTCTCTCTCACTCCTGCCGTGTCCGGATTGTCATACGGCTCCCACGTGGCGCAGGGGATCAGGAACCCCTGCTTCGACGCGTTGCCGGCCCGGACCGCGTCGATGCCCGGGCAGCCCGGCAGGAGCGAAACGATCGGGTCGCTGTTGAGCGGATCGGAGGCCGTGTTGCCGCCCCAGCAGTTTCCCCTGCTGTTCCTGACAGCGTTGTCCTCGACGCAGCCAGGCTGGTCCGAGTTGCAGTCCAGGCCCTCCTCCTCGTCCCACCAGAAGTCTTTGCCGTTCGCGTCCGCCGTGCCGGGGCAGGCGTTGAAGTCGACCTGGTCGGGGTCGAGCACGGATGGTCTCAGGCCCATGCAGTTGCCGGCGTAGCGGTTGTTGACGGAAGTGTCGTAGTTCTTCGCGTTGTCGGACTCGCCGCGCAGGGTGGCCGGGACCCAGAACAGCATGGTGCCGTTGCGCCAGTTGTCGAAGAAGTAGTTGTCCTCGACGATGTTGTCGTTGCCGCCTGCGATCAACATCCCGGTGCCCACCGGTACCTGGAAGGTCGGGCATACGACGGTCGGGTCGGTGCGCTCTTCCCAGGGCGTGTCCCGGCAGTAGTCGTCACGGTCATCAGTGAAGATGTTGACGTTGTTCGAGTAGACCAGGTTGTTCGTCCACTTCGAGCTGTCCTGCGGCATGCCTGGGTGGCCGGAGGCGAACGAGTCGGTGGTGATGCCGGCGGAGTTGTCGTGGAACTTGTTGTGGTGCGCCCAGACGCCGTTGCCGGCCGTCCCTGAGTAGCCGATCGTGTTGTCGTGCGAGTCGCAGTGGTGGATGATGATCCCGTAGACGTCGCCGTTCGCGTCCGGCTGTCCGTGGCGGGCGTCGGGCCCTGAGCCCGGGTAGACACCCGAGTCGCCGCTGTGGCTCGCCTCGCAGTACGAGTAGATGCCGTGGTCGCTCGTGAACGAGAGGAACGCGTAGTTCTGGCTGTACCGTGACACGATCCTGTCCCAGACGAAGCCGTTCGTCTCGATCGCATACATGTTGTTGTCCTCTGACAGCTCGGCCGTGAGATTCGTGATGTAAGCGCCGTCGCCGCGGTCGATCCGGATGATGTTCCCCTTGATCCGGTTGCCGTTGATGACGACGTCCTCGGGCCCGTCTCCGGTGCCCTCGATCTGGATGTTGCACTTCGAGTCGCAGATGCGGTTGCCGTTCGTGTCGCCGAGGATCGAGATCAGCCCGTTCACGTTCGGGCACTGGAAGTGCTCCTCATAGGAGAGGGTCTGGCGGTTCTCGTTCTTCTGGTAGATCGCCTCGCAGCCGGGCGGCGGCGGTCCCTTGCTCGGCTCCTCGTTGTAGACGCCCGGCAACACCAGTACGCGGGTGTTGTTCTTGGCGCGGGTGACCGCCTCCTGGATGTGCCTGGTTTGGCAGCGCTCGAGCAGCTTGGTGTTCTTGCGCCGTAGCTCTCGGTTGGCGATCCGGGCGATGCGTCGATGCGAGTCCTGCTTGCAGACGACGATGCTCGGCCCCGAGTCCCTGTACTGAGGGAA
This sequence comes from uncultured Solirubrobacterales bacterium, assembly GCA_963716195.1. GTDB lineage: Bacteria > Actinomycetota > Thermoleophilia > Solirubrobacterales > JBBDJG01 > JBBQNR01. Next base: position 2,737,644 of record OY970293.1, on the reverse strand, counting down.
GCTCCCCGCATCGGGGTAGCCGGGCGGGAAGAAGGACTCCCGCTCCGGGTGCGCTCCGGCGCCGGCGGGGAAGATGATCAGGGCGACCACGAAGGCCACCACCGTCAAGAGCAAGCGTGACCTGCCCTTTGCCCACTGCTCCCCCAGAATGCCCACTTCAGAACCCCCCCGGGTTTGCCCCGCCCTCGGGGCAACGACGCGAACGAGAAATCATATTGATTCCTCGCTGATCGAGGCACGTCCTCAGCAGGGCCGTGACGTAGCGGTCAACGGTCGCCCGCCGCTCGTCAGCCATCGGCGCGCTCAGATGCCGGCGAGGGGCGACCGCCGTTCAGGCGCATCGCCCCTGCCAGCTGCCTTCTACGGTGTGAACAATCCCTGGGTCTCGAAGACGTTCTCGTCGCCGGAGCCGCACGTCGGCGGGCAGGTCCCCGAGGGCGGCGTCAGCACGCCGTCTGCTCCGAGGTCCAGGAGGTTGTTCGCCAGGCTCCGAATGACCATCCGCGAGTTCTCCTTGGCGAATCCCGGCACGAGCGTGTCGGTGGTGGTCGTCGTGGCGCAGTTGCCGCCAAGTGTGGTCGACGGAGTCGATGTGCACGTGATCGGGAACGCGAACGTGCTGTTCTGGACGGTGCCGGACTCCTGCCCGTCGAAGCCGTTCGAGTTGTCCGTGATGCTCATCTGGCTCGCGAAGATGACCTGACCCGTGTAGTCGGCACCGCCGCTCTGGTTGCGCACGTCGGTCGAGCTCACCTGGATCGAGATGTCCGAGTCATCCGGCGGCGTCGATGGGCCGACGAGGACCCGGAACTTCGCGAATCCAGAGCCGGCGCCGGCCGTTCCGACCGTCAGCAGCGAGGACTCCTTATCGGGCGGGTCGCACGCCGGATCCCCCGCACCCGGGCCCGGACTCAGTTTCGGGCCGACGTGGGTCGAGTTCGGGCTGGTGCATGCCTGGTAGGCCTGCACCAAGGGCACCCGCAGTGGCGTCGCGGACCCCGGCCGCGCGAAGCCCGCGCTGACGACCGCCGCGTACACGTCGATCGCCGCGTCGGTGTCGCTCGCCTTCAGCGTCTCCTGGGTGTCGAAGAACGCCCGAGTGCCGTCGTCGGAAGCGCCCGTGAAGAACGCCGTGAACAGCCCGTTGCCGTTCTGCGTGCCGGTCGAGATCCTGGTCGTCCCCGTGTTGTTGAAGCGCTCGTACACGTCCGTTCTCGTGTCCGTGTCCGCCGCCTCGAGGGACTCGTCGGTCTCGAAGAACACCCGTGAGCCGTCGGTCGAGCTGAACACGTAGGTCGAGTTGAAGGCTCCGTTGCCTCCCGACGTGCCGGTTGACTGGCGCGTCGTGGTCGAACCCGAACGGCTGTAGGTGTCGAACTGGGCGTCCGTGTCGCCGGCCGCCATCACTTCCTGCGTCTCGAAGAACGCGATGGTGCCGCTGCCCGAGGCCCCGAGGAAGAAGGCGTCGAACGCGCCGTTTCCGGCGGTGCCGGTCGAGATCTTGGTCGTCGTCCCGGCGGAGCGGTCATAGACGTCCGTCTGCGCGTCCGTGTCGGTTGCCGCCAGTTGCTCGTCGGTCTCGAAGAACACGTGCGAGGCGTCGTCCGAGATGAAGCGCTGCCCGGCGATCGGCAGGAACGCGTCAAACGCCCCGTTGCCGTTGATGGAGCCGGCCGAGATCTGCGTGGTCGTGACGCCGGACCGCTGGTAGACGTCGAACTGGTTGTCGGTGTCGCCGGCGACCAGGGACTCCTCGGTCTCGAAGATCACCTTCGTGCCATCGAGCGAGATACCGCCGTAGCTGCCGGGGAAGGCGCCGTTTCCGCCCGAGGGCCCGATCGAGATCTCGCTGGTCGTCGTACCGTTCAGTCGCTCGTAGATGTCGAACTCGGCGTCGGTGTCGCCGGTCACGAGCTGCTCGTCGGTCTCGAAGAAGACCCGCGTGCCATCCTGAGACGCCCCGAGGAAGCCCGCGAAGAAGGCGCCGTTGCCGCCGGCGGGGCCGGTCGACAGCTGCGTCGTCGTCCCCGACAGACGCTGATAGAGGTCCTGCTGGCCGTCCGTGTCCCCGGCGACCATACCCTCGTCGGTCTCGAAGAAGACCCGGGTACCGGTCTGCGAGGCGCCGGCGAAGAATGCGTCGAATGCGCCGTTGCCGCCGGCCGAGCCGGTCGAGACCTGAGTCGTGACCGAGCCCTGGCGCTCGTAGACGTCGTCGTTGCTGTCCGTGTCGGCCGCGACCATCTTCTCCCTGGTCGTGAAGAAGACCCGCGAGCCATCGGATGCGACGGCGTCGAGGAAGGCGTCGAAGGCGCCGTTGCCACCGTTGGGCCCGGTCGAGATCAGGGTCGTGGTGTTGCCGAAGCGCTCGTAGACGTCGTAGCTGCTGTCGGTGTCGGCCGCGACCATCTTCTCCTGGGTCTCGAAGTAGGCCCGCGTGCCTGCCGGAGTCGTCCCGACGTGGAACGCGTCAAACGCACCGTTGCCGCCGGTGCTACCAACGCTGATGTGCGCCCTGAGATTGTGGTCGGCGCTCGCCGTGGCGACGACCATGGACACCATCACGAACATAGCCAGCAACGTTGCTGGAAGTGCCCGCGACAACAGGTTTTCCTTCCGAATCACGGATAGCCCCCTTTGCCGGAGCGCCAGGATCCCCGGTCTGCGATTCGCTCCCTCCCTGGCACAGCGCGCAGTGTACGTGAATAGGCTAGTTCCGTGTTCTCAACGCGTCAACAAGACGTTGACGTCGAGACGCGCTGGAAAGCCCCGTCAGGGCCAGAAACCGGCGGCCGGCGAGCGGTGAGGGAACTCGCTGAACGTCACCACGAGCGACACCATGCCCACGATCTCACGGCCCTCGACCACGGCCAGGTGGGGAAGCCCCTCCTCGGACATCGCACCCCAGGCATCAGCCAGCGTCGCATCGGGGCGGATCGTGGGAAAGCGCCCGGCCTCGCGCCCGAGCGCGCCCAGCAGGTCGAGGGCGGTCGTCCCGACGACGTGACCCCGTTCCCCGCTGGCGGCGATCCGGCGCAGCTTCGGTAGGTCCCGCAGGGACACGATCTGCTTGACGTGGACGTCTCCGTCCCCGTTGGAGCCGTCCACGAGCGGCAGCGCCTCGCAGCCCGTGGCCGCCATGGCGCGCGCGACGTCATCCAGCGAGGCCTCGGCGTCGAGGCCCCAGGCCGGTCTCATCACCTCCCTCACTCGCATGCGAAGAGCTTGAGGCCCACCGGCCGCCGAGTCATCCGACAGCGGGTCGGAAATTTGGCGGCTGGCGCTCGACAGTTGGTCGCCTCCGCCATCGGGGTAGGGCGCACCTACCCCATTCCCGAGCAATTTCCCGGAACCTGGTCGCCCGCCGGGAGAAACCGGGCGCCTGAATTTCCGACAGATGGCTAAAGACTGGGCGCGAGGCGCTTCCTACCGTGGGGACCATCCGTAACTGCGACTGTCGGGGCGGGTCCCCGGCGGGTTAGGAGGAAGTCGTCGATGAGACGTAGGTACCTGCTGGCGATCCCCGTGGCGGTGGCCGGCTTGCTGGCGTTGCCAGGCGTCGCCGGGGCCGACACGCTCGAGGCATATGGAAACGGAGTGCTCAAGGACTCGGTAGCGATCAACTCGATGTGGGTCATCGTCGCCGCCGTGCTCGTCCTGCTGATGCAGGGGGGCTTCGCGATGCTCGAGATCGGCTTCTCGCGTCAGAAGAACGCCGGCACGGGCGTGGCGAAGATCCTCACGAACCTCTCGATCGCGGCCATCTGCTACTGGGCCGTGGGCTTTGCCTTTGCCTTCGGCACGGGCTCGAGCGAGGGGGACCTGATCGGGACCACCGGCTGGTTCCTGCGTGACTTCGGGGATCCGCAGACGGCGTTCTTCCCGAGCGGGCTCGGCCTGTCGGACGCGACGATCGAGTCGAAGTGGCTGTTCCAGTTCGCGTTCTGCGCGGTGTCACTCGCGATCGTGTGGGGAACCACGCTGGAGCGGATCAAGTACGCGGCCTACGTGATCTACGCGGTCGTGTTCGCCTCGCTGATCTACCCGATCGGCTCTCACTGGGTCTTCGGCGGCGGCTGGCTGCAGCAGGGTGAGGCCTTCATGCCGACCGGCATGCAGGACTTCGCCGGCTCGACGGCTGTCCACCTGATCGGCGCGACCGGCGCCTTGGCGGCGCTGCTCCTCCTGGGCGCACGCCGGGGCAAGTACGGACCGGACGGCAAGCCGCGGGCGATACCGGGGCACTCGATGCCGCTCGCAGGGCTCGGCGTGCTGCTGCTGTTCATCGGCTGGTTCGGGTTCAACCCGGGCTCGACCCTGAACGCGCTCGACGGCCGCTTCCCAGAGGTGGCGATGGTGACCCTCCTGGGCGGAGCCGGCGGAGTGATCGGCGCGTTCGCGGCCACTCAGCTGTTCCAGAAGACGATCGACATCGGCATGGTCGCGAACGGCATGATCGCGGGACTCGTTGCGATCACGGCCCCCTCGGGCTACATCGAGGCATGGCCGGCCCCGATCATCGGCTTCGTCGCCGGGATCATCGTCGTCGCCGGAGTGATCTGGATCGACAAGCGGCTCGACGACCCGGTGGGCGCGCTGTCCGCGCACGGCCTGGCCGGAATCTGGGGCACGCTGTCGTGCGGGATCTTCACGGCCCCGCGCCTGGCGCAGTACAACGCGTTCGGCGACCCCGATGGCGGCCTCGTCTACTCGGGCCAGTTCACGCAGCTGGCGGCTCAGGCAATCGGAGTGGCGGTCGCCTTCGCCTTCGTGTTCGCGATGAGCTATGCGACGTTCGCGATCATCAAGGCGACGATCGGGCTGCGCGTGTCGCCCGAGCAGGAAGACGCCGGCCTCGACATCATCGAGCACGGCATGTACGGGTACCCGGAGCAGTTCATCCCGGCGCCCGAGCGCGCCGCTGCGGCACCCGCCGTGAGTGGCATCCCACCAGCGGCGCCTGCTCCACGAGCAGCTCCGAGCGAGGCCTGAGGAGGCAGATGATGAAGAAGATCGAGGCATACATACGGCACGAGGCCTTCGAGCCGATCCGCATGGAGCTGCTCGATAAGGGATTCCCGAGCATCTCGATCGCGGAGTACAAGGGCTCGGGCCGGCAGAAGGGCATCACCGAGCACTACCGCGGCTCGGAGGTGCAAATCCACCTTCGGCCCAAGCTGAAGCTGGAGATCGTCGTCGACGACAAGGACAAGGAGATCGTCAAGGAGGTGATCCTGAAGCACGCTCGCACCGGCTCGGTGGGCGACGGCAAGATCTTCGTCCTGCCGGTCGAGGAGGCAATCAGGATCCGGACGGGCGAGGCAGGCGAAGAGGTACTCCAGTCCCACGAGGCCGGCGAGATACCGGCCGGGGTATAGCGGGTCGCGAGCAGGTCCCCTCAACTCCGCCGGCGGGGCAAGAATGCGCCCCGCCGGCGGCCTCTCTCAACCCAGGAGACGAAAGGACGTGAGAAGCATCGATGGCAACGATTGACAGGGCCAAGCCGACGACCACGCCGGAGCAGATCCTCGCCCGCGTCGAGGAAGAGGACATCTCGTTCATCCGCCTGTGGTTCACGGACATCCTCGGCCAGCTGAAGAGCTTCGCTGTCGGCAAGGACGAGTTGGAAGGCGCGCTCCAGGACGGAATGGGCTTCGACGGCTCGTCGATCACCGGCTTCAACCGGATCGAGGAGTCGGACATGATCGCGATGCCCGACACGGACACCTTCGAGGTGCTGCCGTGGCGCCCCCGCGAAAAGGCGGTGGCGCGCATGTTCTGCGACGTGCTCGTGCCCGGTGGCGAGCCGTACGAAGGTGACCCGCGCTTCGTCATGCGGCGCGCGATGGCGCGTGCGCAGGAAATGGGCTTCGACCACTACTACCTCGGGCCCGAGCTCGAGTTCTTCTACTTCCGCTCGGACCAGCTGAACGGCGGCCCGCCCGAGGTGCTGGACAGGGGCGGCTACTTCGACCTCACGACGCTCGACGCGGCGTCGGACCTCCGCCGCGAGACGGTGATCGCGCTCGAGGCGCTTGGCATCAACGTCGAGTACACGCACCATGAGGTTGGGCCTTCGCAGCACGAGATCGACATGCGCTTTGCGGACGGCGTCCGCATGGCGGACAACGCGATGACCTACAGGATCGCCGTCAAGGAGATCGCGATGAAGTACGGCGTGTATGCAACCTTCATGCCGAAGCCGCTGTTCGGCGAGAACGGTTCGGGCATGCACGTCCACCAGTCGCTGTTCTCCGGCAACAGCAACGCCTTCTTCGATGCGGACGACGAGTATCACCTCAGCTCGACCGCGAAGTCGTTCATCGCGGGCCAGCTCAGGCACGCGCGAGAGATCTCCGCGCTGTTCGCACAGTGGGTGAACTCGTACAAGCGCCTGGTGCCGGGTTATGAGGCTCCGGTGTACATCGCCTGGTCGCGGCGCAACAGGTCGGCGCTCGTCCGCGTACCCGTCTACCACCCCGGCAAGGAGCAGGCGACGCGCGCCGAGCTGCGCTGTCCTGACCCTTCCTGCAATCCCTACCTGACGTTCGCGGCGATGCTGCACGCGGGGCTGGAGGGGATCGAGAAGGGCTACGAGCTACCGGACCCGATGGAGCGCAACCTCTATGACCTGACAGCCGACGAGCGGGCACGCCTCGGGGTGGAGCAGCTGCCCGAGACGCTCGGCGAGGCGATCGAGGAGCTGGCGCAGTCTGAGCTGGTGCTGAAGGCGCTCGGAGAGCACATCTTCACGCGCTACGTGGACCTGAAGCGCGCAGAGTGGGACGAGTACCGCGTGGAGGTCAGCCCTTGGGAGCTGAACCGGTACCTGTCCATCCTCTGAGGAGTCACGAAGGCGAGCTTGCGGGCCGGCTGCGCGGTGTTCACCAGCAGATGGTGGATGCCGCGCTAACTGGCGCGGGCCTCGAGCGGGTCGCCGAGCTCGCGGCTGCACAGATAGGACGCCGGGTGGTGATCGTCGCGCCGCCTGCCGGACCGCCTGCCGACGCGGAGGTCGTCGTGCCCATCATGTCGGGAGGCGAGACGCTCGGCAGCGTGGCGATGTTCCACGGCGAGCACCCTCCGGCCGCCGAAACCTCCGAGGTCCTGCATCTCGCCGCCATCGCCAGCCTGACCGCTCTGGCGCTCGAGGAGGCGCGCGAGCAGGCAGCGGCGCGGCTCGGAGCAGGTCTGATCGACGAGCTTCGCACCGGTGACGTGGAGGGAGCCGAGATCGCCCGCCGGGCGGCGCGTCTCGGTTGCGATCTCGTCCGCGGCGCGGTCGCGCTCGTGATGGAGGCCGGCGCCAGCCGGCCGCGTCAGGCGATGGCGCTGCTCACGAGCGAGTACCCGGGATCGATCGCCGAGCTCGTGGAGGAGCGTGTGTACGCCGTGCTTCCGGCGCGCGGCGGCGACGAGGCTCCGGAGATGACCGTCAACGCCGCGGCCGGGCTGGCCGGTCGCCTGCGCCGCTACGGAAAGATAGGCATCTCATCCTTCTATGCCGATCCGACGGAGCTGCGGCGCGCGATCCAGGAAGCCGAGCTGGTGCTCGAGGTCATGTCGCGCGACGAGCGCATGGCCGAGCAGCTCGCGAGCGGCATCGGATCCGGCGTGTACCGCCTGCTGTTCAGGGCACTTGCCTCACATCCCGAGGAGGTGCGCAGCTTCTACGAGGACACCGTCGCGCCGATCGTCCGTTACGACGAGCAGTACCACACCGAGCTGCTGGCGACGCTCGAGTCGTACCTCGCGAATGACTGCAACATGAACGGCACGGCGCGCTCGATCTACGCGCACCGTCACACAGTCGCCTACCGCCTGCAGCGCGTCAAGGAGCTCACCCAGCTCGACCCGATGATCAGCGAGGACCGCGAGCGCCTCAGCCTCGGCCTCAAGGCCTACCGGATCGTCGCGCCGACGCTGCCGCGCTAGCTAGAACTGCCCCGGGCGCGGCCGGTCGATCGGGCGTCATCCCGACTGCGCCGTCGGCCGCACGAGGACCTCGTTCACGTCCACATGGGGCGGCTGCGAGATCGCGAACATGACTGCGCGCGCGATGTCGTCCGCCTCGAGCGCCCCCTCGACCGGGTTGTCGAAGAACGGCGTCGCCACCATTCCGGGCTCCACGAGCGTCACCCGCACGCCCGATCCATCGAGCTCCAGCCGCGCCGCCTCGCCCATTGCGGTCACGGCCCACTTGGTGCACGAGTACAGCGAGCCGGGCAAGGCGCGCCGCCCCGCCACCGATCCGGTCAGCAGCAGGTGGCCCTGCGTCTCCCGCAGCTGCTCGATCGTGGCCCGGATCGTGAGCGCCGCGCCGTAGACGTTCGTGAGCACCATGCTGCGCCAGTGCTCGGGAGTGTCCTCGAGAAAGCCGCGCTTGGCGCCGAAGCCTGCGTTCGCGAAGGCGATGTCGATGCGCCCGTAGCGCTCCATCGCGGCCGCGACCGTCGCCTGCTGCTCCTCCCACTCGGTCACGTCGCAGCGGACCGCGATGGCGCGGTCCTCTCCGCCCAGGTCCGCGACCAGCTGATCGAGCTTGTCCAGCGAACGGGCGGCAAGCACGAGCCGGTAGCCGGCCTCCGCCGCTTGGCGGGCCGTGGCGGCGCCGATGCCGCTGGACGCGCCTGTGATCAGGAACACAGGGTCAGCCATGTCTCTCCCTTCAAATCGCCGTCTATCCGCCACGGAGGATCGAGCCAGTTGGCCCCCGCGCTGAACAAGGAAGATCGGATTCCCGTCCGGATCGCGCAGTATCGCCGGACTTACGAAGCGGGCGTACGTCGGGTAGTTGGCGACTATCTGGCGGAGAACGAGACGAGCCTCACGCCTTTACGGGCTGACGCTCCACGGGTTCAGGCTCCGCGGGGCCGGTAGGAATGTCCGGGGCCGGCGGCTCGTGGCTGATGCGCGGGAGCCACTCGAGCCACTTCGGCAGGTACCAGTTCCAGTCGCCGAGCAGCTTCATCGACGCCGGGAGCAGCACCCCGCGGATAATCGTCGCGTCGATCAGGACCGCGACGGCCAGGCCCAAGCCGAGCTCCTTGAAGTCGATGAAGTCGAGCGTCATGAAGACCGCAAACACCCCGACCATCACGATCGCGGCACTGGTCACGGTTCCCGCGGTGTTCGAGATTCCCTGGCGGACGGCCTCGTCAGTGGGCATGCCGCGGTCGTGAAGCTCCTTCACACGAGAGAGGATGAACACGTGGTAGTCCATCGACAGTCCGAACAGGATCACGAACAGGAACAGGGGCAGCCAGTTGGTCACGCCTCCGTTGGAGGTGAAGCCGAGCAGCGACTCTCCGTGACCGTCCTGGAAGACGAACACCAGCACACCGTAGGCCGCACCCACTGACAGCAGGTTCAGCAGGATTGCCTTGATCGGGATCACGATCGAGCGGAAGGTGACCAGCATCAGGAGGAAGGCGAGCCCGAACACGAAGGCGAATATCAGGGGCAAGCGGCTGTTGAGTTGTTCCCTGAAGTCCACCGACGCGGCGGCGTCCCCGCTGACGTTGACGTCGGCCCCTTGGACCTGGCCGATCGTGGCCGGGATGATGTCGTCGCGAATGTCGTTCAGCGCGGTCGTGGAGGCATCATCGGTGCCGTTGCCGGGGGTCGCGACGTCGATCTTTGCGACGGTATTGTCCTCGCTGTAGGTGACCTGCGCCCCCGGTGGATAGATGGACGCCTGCAGCTGGCGATCGAGATCATCGATTCCCTCCGCGACGGCGCCGGTACGCACGTTGTCTGCATCGACGACGACGGTGGCGGTCACGCCTTCGGTCGGGAACACGCCCCTGATCTGGTTGTAGGTCTTGATCACGGGAATGTCCTGGGGCAGGTCCTCGACGCCGGTGACGACCGTCTTCATGTGCAGCGCGGGAATCGCCAGCACGATCAGGGCGCTGGCCGCAAGCGCGAACGACAACCCCGGCCTCTTCATGACACGTGTCGTGATCGCGGACCAGTAGCCGGGATCGCCTGCCTTGCGGCGCCGCTTGCTGAGCAAGGGAATGCGACCCTTGTCGACCCTGTCTCCGAGCCAGGCAAGCATCGCCGGCAAGACCGTCAGCGAGGCGATCATCGCGAGCGCCACGACGAGGATCGTTCCCATCGTGAACGCGATGAAGGTCTTGTCGCCGCTGATGAGCATTCCCAGCATCGCCACGATCACGGTCAGCCCGGAGATCAGCACGGCGCGGCCAGAAGTAGCTGCGGCAACTTGAAGCGCTTCCTCGTTGCTTCGCCCCGCCGCCCGTTCGGCGCGGTCTCTGCGCAGATAGAAGAGCGAGTAGTCGACGCCGACCGCGAGTCCGATCAAGAGGATGACGGCAGGCAGGTTGTCGTCGATGGGAGAAAGGTGGCTCGGAATCGAGACGAGCATCAGCGCCGCGATCACCGCGGTCAGCCCCAGCAGCAACGGTATGCCGGCCGCCACGAGCGATCCGAACGTAAGAATCAGGATGACCAGGGTGATCGGGATGGAGAGCTGGCCCGCCTTCGCGAGGTCGTCCGTGACGGTCTCGTTGACGGCCTTGTTGGCGCTCGCATCGCCGAACTGCTCGACGACGAGGTTCGGGTGCCGAGCCGCAACCGCGGCGGTGGCGTCGAGGCTCGAATCGACGCGATCCTTGGTTTCTTCAGAGTCGCCGGCGATCTCGAACTCGACGAGGGCGGAGCGACGATCGGCGGTGACCTGGCCCCCGCCGTCGAGCGGCGACTCTACGTTCTCGACGTACTTGACCTTGGAAAGCCGGTCCGTGGCGTCCTGAATAGTGGCCCTGAACTCCTGATCGTCCACCGTAAGCGTCTTGCTCTGGACGAATACTGCTTCGCTCGTCGGCCTCAGGCCCGAGCGGTCGAGAGCCTGCTCGGCCCTTAGCGACTCACCGTTGAACCCGTCGACGTCCGAGATGGTGTTCTGGCTGACCATCTGCCCGACGACGACAGCGAGCACGACGAAGCCGAGCCAGCCCCAGATCGCCAGCTTGCGGTGCCGGGCGCTCCACATCCCCGCCCGTGCGGCCAGGCCGGGATCTCCAGTCGCTGGCGTTCCCGGACCGGCCATCTTTGCCCCCAACTTTCACATCGATGCAGACGGCCGCGGACACGACCAGTCTCTACCAAGGCGCCTCCCTGCGTTAACCACCCTCCCACCGCGGGGTGGGAAGTCAAGGGCCTTGACGCAAACTTAATGCGCGCGCACGGTGAGGCCGCCCGCGCGCGACGCCTAGATGGCGCTCACGCGCGCTCACGGCGCGACAACCATCCCGCCACGCCACCGAGGACGAGGCCGGCCTCGGGCGCGAGCGGAACGTCGGTCGCGACGCTGACGAGAATGCCGAGCGCCAGCCCGATCGCCGCGCCGAGCGCGATCGCTGCGCCAATGCTCATGCAGTTCTAGCTAACTGGTAGATGATCACTCGAATGTCCCGAATGGTCACGGCCTGTCCCATTCGAGAAGCCCTTCTCTCGTACGTTAAACACCGCGCCGATGCGCGCGTGCGCCCGAGCCGGCGTAGGCGCGGGCAAACCCGCGAGCCACCACGTACGCCGCACCGTCGTTTACTTGCAGCCGGTGGGCGTGAAGCTGCTGCCCATGGTCGCGCTCGTTGACGGGTCTTCATGGCTCGTCACTTCCAGCACCGTTTGAGCGGGAACACAGGTGTGCGGATTCGTGAGGAACGGCTTCCGGCGCACTGCACCTCTCACCCGTCTACGCACGAGCCCGTTCAGCTGAGCCCTGACCTCCCTCACTCGGATTCGGTGGCCAAGCACCTTGATCGGCAGATCGGTAACGAGGTCGAGTCCGTCGTCGCTCGGCCTGCCCGTGGCCGGCACCAGAAGGGCGGCGCCGAGCTCAGTCAGAGACCCGTAGAGCGGCACCCCGAGACGCAGTCGCTCGGCGGCGACCGGCTTGAGGTTGTAGATCTTCTTTGTCACATTGACATCGAGGCCTGATACGTCCCCGAGGATGGTTATCGATCCGACCCTTGCTTTCGCAGAGCAGAGGTCGGCGCGGAGCCGCTTTTCCGGACAGAAAGGTGCCGCCCTGCTGTTGGCGGTCAGTCCAGCAGGCAGATGCAGTGCCACCGTCTTTACCGCCGTGAGCGCCCCGAGCGACGCCGATACGCTCAGACTCGGATGGCCACCCGCCTGTGTTGTGGATGGCACGAGTGTGAACGCGGACAGTTGCGGCGCCGCGTGGACCGGCGAGGCGACAGCCGCGAAGCCGATCGAAGCTGCCAGGACAGTTAAGCCGGCTAGAAACCATCTGGCTGTTTCGCCCCCTGCGCGCACTGGAACCCCTTTCGATCACGTCGGGTTCTATGCAATCCCCTGTGCAGCTTCAGTGAAGTTACACACACTCGTCTCTACCCGCTCAGACCGTGCTGGAAGCGACGAGCCATGATGATCCGTCCGCGAGCGCAACGATGAGCAGCAACTTCACACCGACCGGCTGCAGGTAAAGCAGCGGTTACGCACGCCTCCGAGGTGCTGCTAGCTAAAGCTTCTCTTCGAGCTCGTCGGCCCTGGCGTCGTGACGGGCGGCAGCGTGCGAGGCGTGGGCGGCCCGGTCCTCGGTCTCGGTCGCCTGCTGGCTCAGGTCGCCTGCGGTGTCGGCGTGCTCCTGGGCGATCGCCGCATGCTTCTCGGCAAGGGCGCCGTGCTCTTCCGCCTGGCGCCGTTTCGCCTCGGCGCTAGGCGCGAGCTCTTGTGCCCTCGCGGCGTTCGCGCGGGATTCCTGCCGGTGCCCCGCAACGTCGCCGCGCAGCCGGTCGCGCTGAAGCCGGGCGCGGCGCCTGGCACGCGATGCGGACATCGCAAGGAGAGCGATCAGAACCAGCGCCACAACGACGATGACGATGATTGCAATAGTCGACATGTCCTGGATCTACCCGTTATGTGCGGACACGACGCCTCCTACCGAGGAAGCAGAAAATCCGCCGCTGCCAGCGGGTTTCCCGAGTAGCGGGGCGGATTCGAACCCGCGACCTTCGGGTTATGAGATCTCGGTTTGCCCAATCGCTCAGAACGGCTCGGTTTGTCCGCCCGCCGTCCTCGCTTTCTGGCGCTCTTCCCGCGAGTCTCGTCGGCGAAAGTAGGTGATGATGCCCTTGAAGTGGCCGCGTGCTATCTCGCCGCGGCGCGAGGCATCGTTCTCCGTTCGCTTTCGCAAAGCGGCCGCCTCTCGCGGATTAGTCAGGTAAACCGCCTCCGTGAGGATGCTCGGGGCCCGGCTGTAGGCGAGGACGTTCAGCCTCAGCTGGCTGACGCCCAGGTTGAAAAGGGGCAGCTGCTCGTTGAGCGTCTGCCAGAGCCCAGGCGCTGTGAACGATCCCAGGACGTAGTTGGCCAGGTCATGGTCGTCGCGGGCGAGGTAGAAGATCTCCGTGCCATCCTTGGAGCGATCCTCTGAGCCGTTGACGTGAATCGACACGAACAAGTCGGGGTCTAAATCATTAGCGAAAGCGACGCGGGCCAAGAGCGACGGGTTGGCGTCGCGGCAGCGGGTCATGTAGACGGTCGCGCCCGCACTCGTCAGCTTGTTCGTCACCCTCCGGGTGATGTCCAAGGTGACGTCCTTCTCCTTCAAGCGTCCGCCGCCGGGGAAGTAGAAGATCGCGCCCGGGTCGTCGGCCCCGTGACCTGGGTCGAGAACGATCTCTCGATTGGAGAGCGGGCCGGGCGCTTGGGGGTGGAACGGGTTCTCCTCACACGCGGGGTTACCCTCCTTGGCGATTCTGGCCGCCACCCTCCTGTAGGTCCCGAACTGCGAGACGACGAGCTGCCCCAGCCGGACGATGCTGTGATCCGCCGCCGCTTGGCTCTGCACCCCCTCGGTCATGGCCACTATCAGGAGCCGCCCCTGCTGGGTATAGAGGATGCCGGCATCGTGGGTGAGCCCCTTTAGGGTGCCGGTCTTGTGCGCAATGCGCATGTGCTTCGGGAGGAACCTCGGAAGACGATCATTGATCTCCTGACGTAGCAAGATCGACCGCATTTGAGCGCTCACCCTCCCGTTGACCGCCCGCCCTTCGGCGATTCGCTCGAGCAGGTCAGCGATGTCTCGAGGAGTGGTGATCGAGTTCTCGGTCGTCACCCACGTGTCTCGCGCTCCCTGAGCACGTGCGAAGGCGGTCACGTTCGAGCTTCCAAGCGTCGCCAGCAAGGTCTTCCCGGCGGCGTTGCTGCTGACGACGATCATCTCTTCCAGAGCGTGCGCGAGAGTGGGCCGGGCTCCGAGGCGAGCCTGTACCTCGGCGCTATCGACCTCACGCGTACCTACGGTTGCAGCCGGCGAGATGGTGATCCGCGCATCGGGTGAGAGACGCTCGGCTTCGATCTGCGCGAATGCCGCCTCGAGCACGAACAGCTTGTAGAGGCTCGCGGCGCTGAAGAAGTCCCGGCCGTTGAGCGACGCCGTCTCTCCTGTGTCGAGGTTCTTGACGACGATCCCCGTGTGACCGTAGACAGGAGCCGCAACCCTCTCGATCAAGGCCTGCAGCTCCGAGGGACTCCCATAGGGCCGTCGACCAGCTCGTCGTCCTTTCACATACCGTCGAATGTTTTCCTTGTGCTTGCGCAGCGTCTCGGCATAGGTGAGGGCGCGATTCGGCTTCGAAACGAAGTACAGGTAGTCCACGTCAGCCGGATGCAGCACCGCCTTGATCGCGTCGAGGCTCGGGCTCGCGATGGGCCCCGGCGGAATGCCCTTGCGGAAGTAGGTGTTGTACGAGGACCGGAACGAAAGATCCGCCCTGGACAGCTTCCGCTTCCAATATGAGGCCGACTCTCCGCCTCTGGCGTCTGCACTGTCGAGCGCATAAGCCACGGTCGGATTCGATTGAAGCGGCATGCCTCGCCGTAGCCTGTTCGCGAAAACGCCTGCCACGGGAGGCATGTCGCTGGCAAAGGCCGCCTCTCGCTGCACGAGTGAGGCAAGCGTCAGCACCTCGTGAGGAGACATCCCCGAATCTCCTCCCCTCCTTCGCATGGCATCCGCGAACTGCCCCTTCGAGCGGGCGACGATGGTGTGGAGTAGTTTCTTTTCGGAAGCTCGAGGTGGAATGTCGTAGCTGCCGGGCAGGAGATAACCCTCCAGCGAACGACCCTCCTCCCAACCGTCGCCCAGCACTCCGGTCTCATGCGGCCGCCTGGCCATCTCCAGGAAGCGGCGCGCGTTCGCAAGGCCTTGGCTGCCGACCGCGGCCGCTACCTCCTCGAGCCGCCAGCCGGGGGCGATTACAAACTGACGGCTCTGCGGCCGGTCGGCGTTCGACGCCGCCTCACCCGTGACAGGGCCTCCAAACAGCTCAACTGGACGGGGAAGCTCCAGCAGGCCGTGGGCAAGGGCTCCGGCGACGAGCAGGACGGCAAGCAGGGCGAGGAAGACCCTCCCGGCGCCTTCGACCTGGCGCTCGTTCATCGGCTCCTCCCCGCGGAGACGTAGCTGTGAAGCGCCGGAGCGGCGAAGATGTGGCGCGCAATCCGAACGGCGACCGTCGGGCCGAGACCGCCCCGCTCCACCACCAGGGCAATCGCGACGCGCGGCGACTCAGCGGGGAAATAGCCGACGAACCAAGAATGCGCGGCGTCAGGCTTCTCGCTCCATTCGGCGCTGCCGGTCTTTCCAGCCACACCGGGATTCGAGTTCTCTCGGTTCAGCTTTGCTTTTCTCGCCCACCCGTATGTCGCCGACGCATGCATCATCGCTCGCATGGCGTTCATCGTCCTCCGGCTGAGGCCCGTCCGCTGCAACGATCGCGCCGGCACCCTCTCAATCCACTGACCGCCGGCCGTTCTCCATCCGGCGACCAGACGCGGCTGCACGACGTCACCTCCGTTCGCGATCGCGCCGGCCATGAGCGCCATTTGCAACGGTGTAGCGCGCACCTGCGCCTGACCAAACGCCGTGCGCGCAAGGTTAGACTTGCTCCTGCCCAGGTATCGAGAAGCAGGCGAGTCGCCTGAGTCGTTGTCCAGTGTGCTGAACATGGTGCCGAGGCCAGGCACGTCGACCTTCCGTTCGAAGCCGAACCGTCGTGCAAAGTCGATGAACCTCGTGGGCCCAAGCTCGAGACCCACCTCAGCGAAGGCGATGTTGCACGACCATGCGTACGCGGTCTCGAGACTGAATTCCCAATCCTTCAGGTCGGGATGGTTGCCGCTGGTGATCGGTGGACCGTCAGCGAGCGGGAGCTGGTGCCAGCGACCGAGCTGGAGGAGGCCGTCCGGAGGGCGCGGGCCTTTCTTTCCGCTGCGGTAATCGAAGTCGCGAGAGTGAAGGGAGTGCAGACCTGACTCCATGCCAGCGGCCGCGGTGATGGTCTTCAGAACCGACCCCGGGGGGTAATAGCCGTGAACGACCCGATTCAGATTGCGGTAGGGCAATCCGACCCTTCTGTCCGCGGCCTCGGCATTGACCCAGGCCCCCCGACTCGAAAGCTCGATCAGTGACAGCGTCGGGCGGCTGTCGAGCGCAACGATGTCCCCGTTCCGTGCGTCGAGCACGACCGCTGCGCCGCGAAGCCTCTCGACTCCACCCAGCCCTCCTTCCGCAGCGCCCTGGTCGAAGGCCTGGTGAACCTGGCGCTGAAGATCGGAGTCGATAGTGGTGACGAGGGTGGAGCCGATCGGCGGCGAGCCTCCCTGCCGCTTCGCCGAGCCCCCTGCCGGGCGGGTTAGTCGGCTTCGATAGGAGGCGTCCAGTTGCGGCAGCGTCTGCGCCAGTGTGGTTGCCACTTCTGCATCCGGGTAGACCCGCTGCCCACCGAGACTCGTCGTCTTCGCGAGGACGCTGCCGTAGCGGTCCAGTATCGGCCCTGGAGCGACGCGGTAGCTCGGCCTCGCCCACGCGTCCTCGGCATGCAGGATCGGCGCGCTGTGCGTCGGCAGCGGCGTGAAGAGTGCGCCCGGTGCCAGCATGCGACCCGCGAGCTGCACGCAGGCCAGGCTCGCCAGGACTATGGCGAAGGCCGCCGTAAGGCCTCCGCTGTTCAGCAGGCGGGCGAGTCCGCGTGTGCTTCCCTGAATCGGCGCGAGCTCGCGCGAAGCGGGAGGAGGGCCTAACGGAGCAGCGAGGGCCATCATCAACGTCAAGGCGGCGAAATTGCTGATCAGCGCTGTGCCGCTGCGGCTGAGAAAGGGAAAAGTCAGACCGCTGAACGGCACGATCCCCGAGATCGCGCCCATTCCAAGGAAGGCCTGCATGCCCAGCACCGCCCCAACCCCCACTAGCATCAAGGCCCGGGCGGGATTCTGCTGACTCCACCCCCGTTGGATGGCCCTGACCGTGATGAGCAGGATGAGTAGCGCGATCACGCCGATCCCGGCGAAACCGAGCGCCTCTCCCAGGCTGGCCAGAGGAACGTCCTCGGTCACGGCGGGCAAAGCCTCGGGCTTGCCGAGACCGAGCCCGACCCCCAGTGCACCTCCAGCACGAAGCGCGAACAGGCTCCGCTGAATCTGAAAATTCGTCGGCTGAGGCGGCGCCCTTGCCAGTTGTTGCTCGAGGACATGCGATCCGGGGCCCGGAGCTGCCTTCTGGAGGCGCGCAATATGGCGATCGGTGTCCGCCCTGAGCTGGACGATCGCATCGTTGACACCGGCCTCCAGGAGCCTCATTTCCTTCTTGGAATCGGTGTCAGAGCTACGGCCGCCGAGATCGGACCAAAGCTCCTCAGCTTCGAGAAGATCGCGCATCTCCGCGGGATCTGGACCGGGTACGAAGGGCGCTGCGTTCGGAGTGTCTGTTCGAAGCGCGTCCAGCCTCCAACGCAGCTCCTGCTCGATGTGGCTTACGTCAGCGCGGACGAGTGAGGCAATCGTCTTGACTCTCTCGGCAGTCTGAGTCTCCCAAACGTGCTGCGTGGTAAAGAGACGCCTGATCGGCGAGCGTGGCGGCTCTTGCGGTATCGCGAGCCTGCGCTGAACGATCTTACTCGCGGACTTCGCAACAGCATTGGTCAACTCCCTCCGCTGGTACGTCTTCCACGGATCCGCCCACATCTCCAGGCGGGAGCGAGCGGTGTCGGGAAGGGGGAAGCCGGAGGCGGATACTGCAAGCGGAGCGATGCAGATTGCAGCCGTTCCGTACGCGATGGCCCAGTGGCGGACCTTTCGTCCACCCACCAGGATGACCATGAATGCAACGATCCCGAGCAGCACAACTCCGGAGCCGAAGTCACCGACGAGCATCACTGCAACTGTCACTCCGGCTGATGAAAGGGCAAACAGCACGGCCCTGTCTCTCACCGCGAGCCTGTCGGTCACGACACGGCCGATGGCCAGAGCCAGGACGACGATCAGCCCCAGCTTGAGAGGGTCGTACACGGCGATTTGCTGGTCGCCGAAGCGCAATAGCGCCGGCAGCCGGCTCTCGTTCGACTGGAGTAGCAACGCGGCAGTCACTGCCAGCAACACGAACCCTCCTGCCCAGAGTGTCTCCTTGCGTCGACGAAGCGAAAGCAGGTGAAGTCGCGCAGCAGCGAAGAGCAGAGCCGGGACGAGCAGGAGGCAGAAAGCTGCCACGAGCAACTGCTTTTGCAGGGCGCTGTAAGGCCGCACCTCATGTATGGCTGGACCCCGTCGTTGGTCCGGATGTGCTCGAAGCCAGCCCTGGAGATGGTTGGCGAACCCGTTATAGGTCTCCAACCAGTGGGAATCGAGCACCGTGGCGAACCGATCGCGAGAGCGGTTTTGCTCGTCACGTTCGTAGTCGAGCTCATTTGGCACGGGGCCGATCGATTCGAGGCTCGCCCTTCTTTCGCGCGCATCCATCGATCGATCCCCGGCGATCGAAGCCTTGTACTCCCGTAGCGCAGGGAGGGCGACCGTTGAGACATATGCGTTGGAGTCGCGCACTTCCCAGACGTAGACGTTGATCAGACCAAGCGCGGTGAGGAACGCTGCCACCGGAAGAAGCAGCTGATCGACTCGACTGCGCTGAAGCCGTAACAGCAGATGAGCCGCGAGCAACGCGGCGCTGAAGGTCAGCGCAAAGACGAGCCACTTGTGGCTCGCGAACCTCGCGTGGCCTGTGAGGCTGTAGTTCACCCCCACTTGTGCCAGAGCGAAGCCGGCTGTGGTGAGCAGTGCCGCCAAGGCGCAGGCTCGGAGCTCGAGGCCGCGGCCAGGGGCCTGCGCTCGTAGCATCCAGCGGCGCGCAACCAGGTACAGGCCGGCGCTCGCGGCCAGGAACGCGAGGTTAGCCGCAGCTAACCACATAGCCTCTTACGCTGCGCGTCGCCATCTCCCCTGACAGACCTCCTGTCCCCGTAGCTCTCAAGGGAGGTCTTCGGCCGACCCTATCCGGCCCGGTGCGCTCGAATCAAGACCGTTCTGGCTGTCGTCCTCGAACGCGCCGGTATACGGGGGATGGGCGGCCTCTCACTGAATCAGCACGGGCGTGCCGACAGGAACCTCCTCGTACAGAGCTTCGACGTCCGCGACTCGCATGCGGATGCAGCCATGAGAGGCACGGCCGCCGATGGACCACTTCTCAGCCGTTCCGTGAATTCCGATGCCCTGACCGAGGCCGATGAAGCGAGCCTTGATCGGATTGTTGGGATCGCCATAGGGAATGGTTTGTCCCGCTAGATCGCCCGCCCACAGCCTGTTCGGAGCCTGCCACGGCGGATTCCTCTCCTTGTACACCACGTGCCGAAGGCCGCTTGGAGTGTCATATCCGGCGGCGCCGACGGCGATCGGGTAGGTACGAAGCAGGCGTAGCCGTTCATTTTTTCTCAGCCGGTCTCGCAGCTGGCCAAGAGGGCCCTCGTCACGTTCGCGGAGCTCGAGCTTGAAACTGGTCCGGTCGACCACGATGAAGTACTTCGACCGATCGGCTCCGGGCAGGTCGACTGCACTCATGAGCCTGATCAAGATGAACCCACTTAGCGCAACGAAGACCACCAGGTTGATCTTCCTGAACACGCGCAAGCTCTTACCTCCATCGGCTGCGTCGGCTGAGCCGTGCCCTTCCCGTTCGGACTTCCGGATGTCCTGCGGCAATCCCAACCCTCTCTGCACCCCGCGCGGTTGTCAAGGTATGCCCGAGTGGTGCCCGCGACGCCACAGTCGAACAGCACCAACGCAAGAGGAGCCGACGCCCGGATTTGAACCGGGGACCCCTTCATTACGAGGCCATGCATCTGGCTGTTTCGCCCCCTGCGCGCACTGGAACCCCTTTCGATCACGTCGGGTTCTATGCACTTCCCCGCGCAGTTTCAGTGAATTGCACACACTGCAAAATGCGGCAAGCCCCGGCTGAAGAGGTAATGACCGTCTACAGCTAACTGTCGGCTGCTGGTCTTTGGCTTTGCGACAGCGGTCCGGATTAACGCGACGCGAGCACGAAAGCCCTATTTGCACCCGGTGATCCGAAGACGAGGTCGGTGCGGCGGTTGCCGATCACGTCACCAGCACCCGTCGCCGAGATGCGGGCCTCGCGGCCGTTGCGTAACCGCAGGTACTTGACCAGGAGCCGTCCGCGCCCCGAGAAAAGAAGCACTCTCGCGAGGCCTCGGCGATGGCCACGCGTGACGACAAGCACGTCGGGAGCTCCATCGCCGGCCACGTCGCCCGGGGCGTCGACGGCCACGCCGGCAGGCCCATCGCTGCGATGGCCAGCCAACCGAATCGGACGCGCGCCACGATCCCGAACGATCCATGCCCCGCCCCGGCCACGCAACCGGAGGGGGTCGCCCTGGGCGCCTGCAACGAAGCCGCGCCCGAACTTGGCGACCGCGTAGCCGAATCCCTGTCGCCGTCGCAAGCTGTCCACCTCGAAGCCGTCGAAGGGCATCCCTGGCCGCAGGATGATCGGATCGGCCGGCGCGCGGGGCGCGTGAAGCACGAAGACCGAGCCGCGCCCGAGCTCCCGCGTCCCCCGCCCCGCGCCGGGCGCGCCAAGGAGCAGGTCGCCAAGACCATCGCCGTTGACGTCACCCGCGGGCGCGATCGCCAACGTGTACCCAATTGCGAGCCCACTTCTTCCACCAGACACTCGGAAACCCCACGGTCCAGGCGTCAGTCCCGTATCGAAGTCGGCGACGACCGGACCAGGGTCCGCCTTTCCGAACACGACCAGCACGGTCCCCGCGTCCTCGTCGCCACTGACGCCCACGACCACGGCGATGTCCGCGCGGCCGTCACCGTTGACGTCGCCCGCGGTCTTGCCGGCGATGACGTCTACTTCACCCGTGGCCTGCACGACAAAGCCGCTTGTCCCGAGCGTGCCCAGATCGACCGGCGCGTTGTCGCGCTTTCCGAAAACAACGAATACTGCGGTCTCGCTAAACGGGCTACCGGTGCGACCGGAGACGAGCACGTCTGCGAGCCCATCCCCGTTGACGTCGCCCGCTCCTGCGACCACCGCGCCTGCTCCGCTGGTCAGCGGGCCGCTACCGGCGTGAAGCGTACGCGGAGGCGTCACTGCGCCATCGATCCGAAAGCCGAGCAGGCCGAGCCGTGCAAGGGGCACACGGCCACGCTTTTTGCCCCCGAACACGACATATGCGGATCCGGCGTCACGTCGGCCGCGCGGGTCCGCGAGCGAGGCGCCCACGATCACGTCGTCGCGCCCGTCCCCATTCACGTCACCCGCGCGCGACCGAGGCGCCGGCTAGATCACCGCGGTGCTCGCCCTCGATCACCATCGACGCACGGCGTGGGACATCGACAGTACGCCCAACCGCTGTTGCCGGCACCGCGAGGATGCCAACGAGCGCGATGAGCAGCATGACCACCAACGCAGATACTAAGCGCTTGCAGTGTCAGACTTGGGCACACATGTACGAGCTGGGCAGGCGAGTCGACGCGTGGCTTCGCAGGTTGATTCCGATGTCAGTCGTGTTCGCGTTCGCGGCGGCCTCTCCGGCGGGCGCCACGGACACGGTCGTCGCGCACCTCCGGGAACCGAGCTCGATCCGGACGTACGCTGGCGTTCAGGTATTCAGCGCGTTTGAGGACGGTTCCTACCACCTCGCAGTTCTTCGCGGCGGCAAAGTCGAGTCTCTGCCGGTCCCGCCCTCGCCGGCGCCATTCGACGCCGACGTCGGCCCCGACCGCAAGGGTCGGCCCCAGCTCATCTATACGCGCTGCAAGGCCGCGCGTCGTGGCTGCGACCTGTTCGTCTTCCCGCTCGCAGGTGAGGACCGCGAGAGACCGGTGCCGGGCGCGAACACCTCGGCGAACGAGGTTGCGCCGACGATCTGGAAGGACAGGATCGCCTTCGCGCGTCAGTCAAGGGGACGCCGAATAGCGTCTGTCTACACGAGGAAGCTAACCGCCCCGCGCTCGCGGCCTTCCGAGCGGCTGCCCGCCATTCCGCGCCGGCGCGGCGCAGAGCGCGGCAAGCCTGCCGTCGTTGTCGAGCTCGAGCTTTCTGGTGCGCACCTCGCTCAGATCCTCCACTTGACGTTCTCGACCGAGGTCCGCCTCGTAGACGTCATCGATCGCGGCAGCCGGCTGATCGATCGCGCCGGAGTCGGAGAGGCCGGGCAGCACTTCTCGGGAATCGGCTTCGCCGGCGGCTACATGGCATGGGCATACGGGGGCGCAATCGGAGAGAACGCGGGCATCTATCGCTACCGGCTATCGACCGGCGAGCGGTCCCATGCGCGATTCCCTCGGATCGTGGACTACGACGCGGCCGGCCTCGCACTGTTTGCCCCGAACGGCGCTTACATCGTCGACGCGCGACCCGACGACGGTGGCTGCGGTGGAGACCCAGACGCGGTTCCTCCGATCTTGCGCCCCTGCCAGGTGATCCGCAGCGATGCGCTGCAGTTCAGACGCGTTCGACGACGCTGAACCTGGAGATCATCGTCACTGCTGCTTGCGTAGAGCTAACCGCAGCCCGTGTTGTTCCCGCAGCTCGAGCAGGTGTAGCACGAGCCGGTGCGCTGCATCATGCCGCCGCACTGTGAGCAGGCGGGGCCGAGGTCGAGGCCCTCGAGCTTCGCCGGGATCACAGGCGGCGAGTCCGTCAGCGCGGAGGTCGGTGCCTCGGCGGCTGAGCCCTCGGGCGCGCCGTTCGAGCCGTTCCCGCCCGTCTCGCCGTTCTCCGAGTGGCCGTTGCCTCCACCGTTGGACGGAAGGCCGGCCTCCTCCGCGCTCTTGCGAGCGCGCACCTCGGGCGTGAGGATGCCGAGCTCCTCCTGCACGTCCGCCGGGAGGAAGCGCGACGCGAGCCAGCGCATGATGTAGTCGGGCAGCGACTTCGCGAACGGGATCTCCGGGTTCGACGTCATGCCCTCGGGATCGAACCGCATGTAGCTGAACTTCTTCACGAAGGTCTCGAGCGGCACGCCGTACTGCAGCCCGATCGAGATCGAGGTGGCGAACGCGTTCATCATCCCGCGCAGCGTCGAGCCATCCTTGCCGATGTCGGTGAGGAAGATCTCGCCGAGCGAGCCGTCCTCGTAGCGGCCGGCCGTGATGTAGCCCTCGTGGCCGGCGACCGAGAACTTGTGCGTGAGCGACTCGCGCTCGCGCGGCAGCCTGTTGCGCTGCGGCACCGCCAGCTCCGCGACGACGACCTCCTCCTCGGGCTCCTTCTTCTTTTCCTGCGCCTTGGTGCGCAGAGCCTGGGCGGTCTTGGAGCCGTCGCGGTAGATCGCGAGCGCCTTCAGCCCGAGCTTCCAGCCCTGGTAGTACGCGTCGGCGATGTCCTCGACCTTCGACTCCTCAGGCATGTTCACCGTCTTCGAGATCGCGCCGCTGATGAACGGCTGTACCGCGCCCATCATCTGGATGTGGCCCATGTGCGAGATCGCGCGTTCACCCACGGCCACGTCGAACACCGGCAGGTGCTCGTCCTTCAGATGGGGTGCGCCGATGATCGTGCGGTGCTCGTTGACGTAGGCCTCGATCTGGTCGACCTCGTTGTCGGAGTAGCCGAGCCGGCGCAGGGCACGCGGAACCGTGCGGTTGACGATCGTCATCGTGCCGCCGCCGACCAGCTCCTTGATCTTCACGAGCGAGAAGTCGGGCTCGACACCGGTGGTGTCGCAGTCCATCAGGAAGCTGATCGTCCCTGTCGGTGCAAGCACGGTGGCCTGAGCGTTGCGGTGGCCGAACTTCTCACCGAGCGCGACCGCCTCGTCCCATGATCGCTGCGCAGCCTGAAGCAGGTCGGCGTCGACCCGCTTGTCGATCTCGTAGGAAGCGTCGCGGTGCTTCCTCATCACGCGCAGGTGCGCTTCGCGGTTGCGCTCGAACTCCTGGTACGGACCCAAGGCGGCCGCGATCTCAGCCGAGGTGCGGTAAGCCCGGCCGGTCATGAGTGCGGTGATTGCCCCTGCCACCGACCGCCCTGCCTCCGAGTCATAGGGAAGCCCGCCCGCCATCAGCAGCGCACCGAGGTTGGCGTAGCCGAGGCCGAGCTGACGCATCGCCCTCGCGTTACGGGTGATCTGCTCCGTCGGATAACTCGAGTAGCCGACGATGATCTCCTGGGCCAGGAACATGATGTCGACGGCGTGCTCGAACGACTCGACGTTGAAGGTGCCGTCGTCGCGCAGGAACTTCATGAGGTTGATCGAGGCGAGGTTGCAGGCGGAGTCGTCGACATGCATATATTCGGAGCAGTTCGCAACAGGAATGCCATTGATGATGTACGAGTGATGCAATGGCTCGGTCAGGTTGTAGACATGCTCCTGGCCATCAGGCTCACGCTCTGCGAGCCGCGTGCTGGTCTTGGTGCGGTACCGACCGAACTGTGCGATTAGACGCTCGAGCGCTATTTGCTTGCGCGGAGTCGAGAAACCAATCTCCTCGGCAAACCGCTGCATGTCCGAGCCTGTGATTCGTAGGTCGAAGCCAGGCTTGGAGTCATAAGTGACATCAGTGCCGTCCTTGCGCGTGTACGTAAATCGCTGAGTCGCGGAGCCGGATGCCTGGTAGATCTGGCTTCGGATACCAGATGCGCTGAGGAGAAGCTGGACGTCGCGCAGCAACCCGTTGCTTCGGCTTCCGAGGCCAACGTATCGATTCGTCTCCGTCCAGCTGACGCAACCATCTGCACCAAACAGGCCTCGCAGAAATGCGGCCTGGACTTCGACCGGCGCCGTGAAAATCGACTGCGGAACCCGCTTGGCATGGGCGCGATCTGTGGTGACGCCAAGGCCCCTAAAGAATTCGCGGACCGGTTCGGCTCCGACACGGAGTTGAACTGTTCCGTTGCTCATCTCCTGACGGGAGGCACCGCCCATCAGTTCCTCGAGCAATCCTTCGTGTGAATCGGCAAGACCGTCAGCAATGTCGTCACCGCCATATACCCAGCCCGTCTGAACATCTGTGAGCCAGCCGTCACCGACAAGGTGTCCCGTCAACTCGCCAAGCCCCTCGCTCCAGACGTCTGGGAGGATCTGAAGGCTTACGCTGCCCCCACGACTGAACGACTTCGCAACTGTATTCACGCGGACTGGCAGTTCCCATGAACCGTCCGTCGCCGGCGTCGGGCTGTCGTTGAGCATCACGCGGTCGTCGCTCGTGAGGTCCTCTGCGGAGACATAGCCGCGGTTCTCGGTCCATAGGCGATGGTTTGGCGTGCAGCGCACTTCGTGGCCATTGCTGAAGCGCAGACGAACAATCGGCTTGACGCCGTTCCGCATGACAGCGACTGGAGTGGTGGCTACGACGCCCTCTCCTGGATCGTCTGCGGTCGCACGATGCGTGTAGACCTGGAATTCCTCGCCGGCATCGGCTCGCTCGTAAAGCTCTTCGAATGGCAATAGGCCGAGAGTCGTGTGGACTCGTGCATCGCCTGGGAAGCAGGGGTTAGACGCATTGATCCGCCCCGTGTTCGGGCACGTGTGCCAGTCGTTGATGGTGGTGTCGTACTGCACGCCCGGATCGGCGCAGCGCCATGCGGCCTCGGAGATCTCGCGCATCAGCTCGCGCGCGTCGATCTCGTCCATCGGCTCACCGGTGACGCGAGCTGTCGTGTGCCAGGTGTCGCCCTGCTCGACCGCGCGCATGAAGTCATCGCTGACGCGGACCGAGTTGTTCGCGTTCTGGTACTGGATCGAGTGGAAGCCCTCGCCGTCGATCGACATGTCGAAGCCGGCTTCCGCGAGCGCCGCGGCCTTCTCCTCTTCGCGCGCCTTGCACCAGATGAAGTCGCGAATGTCGGGATGGTCTACGTCGAGCACGACCATCTTGGCCGCGCGCCGCGTCTTGCCGCCGGACTTGATCGTGCCGGCCCAGGCGTCCGCGCCGCGCATGAAGGAGACGGGACCGGACGCGAGGCCGCCCTTCGAGAGCTGCTCGCGCGAGCTGCGGATCTTCGACAGGTTGATGCCCGACCCGGAACCGCCGCGGAAGATCATGCCCTCCTTGGTGTTCCAGTCGAGGATCGACTCAATCGTGTCGTCGACCGACAGGATGAAGCACGCCGATCCCTGAGGACTCTCCTCGAATCCGACGTTGAACCACACCGGGGAGTTGAACGCCGCCTGCTGGTTGACGAGGATGTGCGTGAGCTCGGCCTCGAAGGCGTCGGCGTCGTCCGGCGACGCGAAGTACTGGCCATGGCGTCCCCACTCGGTGATGGTGCCGGCGACGCGGCCCACCATCTGCTTGACGGAGCGCTCGCGCTGCGCGGTGCCGAGCTGGCCGCGGAAGTACTTCTGCGCGACGATGTTCGTCGCGTTCTGTGACCAGTTCTTCGGGAACTCCACGTCGCGCTGCTCGAAGGCGGGCTTGGCGGGATCGCCGATGCGCGCGTCGCGGGTCTCCCACTCGATCTCGTCGAACGGGTGCAGTCCCGGCCGGGTGAAGAGACGCTCTATTGCCAACCCTCGCTCGGTCGCCTCGACGCTGTAAGCGGAGCGTGACTTCTCCCGGTTAATTGCCATGCGTAGTCCTCCGTCCCTCTTGCGGATGTGGTTGAAAAATGGTCCCCTGCGGCCCGTCGGCGGCGGTGAGGCCCGCTTCAGGGGGTAACTCCACAAGATGACGTTCTGATCGGACGGAACAGCTCATCGCGCGCCCTCGATCTGGAACAGATGCTCGCTCTGAAGAGGTGGCTCGGCCTCGAGCCGCGCCAGCTCGGCTTCGAACTGCTCGACGTCGTCGAAGTTCCTGTAAACGGAGGCAAAGCGGATGTAGGCCACGGGGTCGAGCTGCCGCAGCCCCCGCAGCGCGAGCTCGCCGATCGTCTCGGCCGTCGGCGTCCCGCCCTGGATGCGGAGCTCGGCCACGATGCGGTCCACCAGCGCCTCGAGCTGCTCCGGCTGCACCGGCCGCTTGATCGCGGCCCGTTCGAGCCCCGCGAGCAGCTTGGTGCGGTCGAACGGCTGGCGCGATCCGTCGCGCTTGCGGATGGAGAGAAGTCCCTGGTCGAAACGCTCATAGGTGGTGAAGCGATGCCCGCAGGCCTGGCAGCTACGCCTCCTGCGGACCGCGTCGCCGGGTTCGCTCAAGCGCGAGTCCACGACGCGCGTGTCGGCCTCTCCACATAGGGCACATCTCATATGCCCAGTCTACAAGATGTAGTTGGGCTCAAGCGCCGAAAACACCAGATCTTGTGTCCTGTGAATCCCCAAATTGGGCGATTGGAGCACGGCGTAGACTGGGGTCCCAGTCAGCTCACAAGGAGGGAGTCACGATGGCCCGTCTCGTACGTCTCGACCAGTCCGGCCACACCGACCTGGCGCAGTGGAGCGCCGCGGATCCTGCCGCCTACGAGCGCGCTTCGGAGCTCTTTCGGCAGCAGCTCGGGAGCGGCTACATGGGCGTGGCCAAGCTCGCAGACGACAGCTACGAGCAGGTCAAGGAACTGCCGGCGGACGTCGAGCTGGTCGTGCTGCGGCGGCCGATCGCGGGCGGCTAGAAGGGCTCCCCGACATGAGCGCTCCTGAACGGGCGCTGCCCTTCGAGCCCGGCTCGAGACTGCCGGAGCTCGACGGGGTCTGGTGGCGGCGACCGGTCGACGAGCACGGCCTGCGCCTGCGCGAGCTGGTGTCGGCGGGCTACACGATCGTCTACTGCACGCCGCTGATCGCCGCCGGCCTGGTGCTGATCGCGCTCGAGCCGCTGCTCTTCCCGGTCGCGATCGTGAGCTGGCTGCACGCGTGGGTGATCCCGGAGCTGTTCGCCTACCGCGGCGCACGCGTAGTCCTGCCCGTCGTCCCACGCCGCTCGGGCGCGCCCAGGCCCGAAGCCGAGCGGCTCGCGCAGGGTTTTCTCGCCGACCTGCTGGCACACGACGAACGCGAGCTGCAGCGCGAGACCGGCCTCGCCCTCGAGCCAGGACAGCTCGGCGTCTGGCTGGTCGGCGAGAGCGGCGCGCTGCTCGTGCGACCGCGCGGACGGCGCGTGCACTGCTTCTGCGCCCGGGCCACGGATCCCGACCTGCCGCGCTGCGATCGGATCGCGCACCTGCTGCTTGCGCTGCGACAGGACGAGGTCGGCTTCGCGACGGTGGCCAACCACGCCTTCACGGGCGCCGCGTGGCGTGTTCGCCGCCGGCTGCCGCCGGGCCAGCGCCCTGCCCTCGAGGCTGCGCGTCACTTCGCCCGTCTGTAGAGACTGGGCGCAGAAATCTTGGACCACCGGCCATAGGAAGGCAGGCCGCCGAGCGCCAAGATCAGCAGCGTGATCAGGACTGCGGATCGAAGAAAGGGGGTGGCGCTCGATTCGACCAGGCGACCGGCTCGAACGCCGGCGCGTCAGGAATCCATGCTGCACGAGGTGCGGGAGCTGCTCGCGCGGCAGCGGCGGCTCCCGCGCCAGGTCGCGGTCAGAGCGGGGCGGAGCTCCGCCTAGACGAGGAGGAGTTCGCGCCCGGCGTGGCGGCGTTACCGGCTGCGCTCCCGGCACGCGGTTCGAGGTCCGCGATCACCCGACCTCCCCGGCCGCGGGTGAAGAAGCTGAACGACCAGCGGATGAAGACCAGAAGGCGGTTCTGAAAGCCGATCAGATACCAGAGGTGGACCACCAGCCAGGTCGCCCAAGCTGGGAAGCCGCTCAGTCGGATCGCATGCAGATCGGCGACGGCGCGAGCACGACCGATCGTGGCGAGGTTGCCCTTGTCGCGGTAGCGGAAGGGTGGACTGTTTCGCCCCCGCAACCGCGCTTCCACGACGGCGGCGGCGTAACGGCCCTGCTGCATTGCCACCGGCGCCACGCCAGGGAAGAGCCGGGGCACGCCGTCCTCGCCGCGCACGCGGACCATGTCTCCCAGTGCGAACACCTCCGGATGGCCGGGCAAGGTGAGGTCCCGCTCGACCGTCACCCTTCCCGCTCGGTCGAGTTCGGCTCCCGAGCGCTCGGCGAGCCGAGCCGCCAGCCCGGAGGCCGTCACGCCGGCAGCCCAGATCACGGTGCGTGCTGGGATTTGCTCGAGACTGCCGTCGGGTGCCTCGATTGAGACCGTTTCCCCGTCGATGCCCACCACCGTGCGCTGGAGCAACGGGGTAGCTCCGAGTCGCTCGAGGGATCGGGCGGCCTTCCGGGAAAGCGAGGGCGGAAAGCTCGCGAGCACGCGATCCCCCAGCTCCACGAGCAGGATCCGCCCGTCGCGGGGATCTATCGACCGAAAGTCACGACGCAAGGTGTCTCTCGCGAGCTCGGCGATCTGGCCCGCCATCTCGACACCAGTCGGCCCAGCCCCTACCACCACGAACGTGAGCCAGCCTCGGCGGCGCGTTTCGTCGCGCTCGACCTCGGCCGCCTCAAATGCGCTGAGAATGCGCCCGCGGACCGCGACGGCGCTCTCCAGCGACTTCACTTCCGGCGCCACTTCCTGCCACTCGTCGTGACCGAAGTACGAGTAGCGCGAGCCGCCCGCGACGATCAGCGTGTCGTAGATCATCGACAGCGGGTCAGAGTCGCCGGCGCCCGGCTCCAGGTGTACCTCCCTGGTTTCGAGGTCGAAGTCCCTGACCTCGGCCAGTAGCACCCGGACGTTGCGGCGACGCTTGAAGATGGCGCGCAGCGGATAGCAGACCTCCTCGGGGGAGAGACCTCCTGTCGCCACCTGGTACGTGAGCGGCTGAAAGAGGTGGAAATTGCGGCGATCGACGAGCGTCAGCTCGACGGGCGCCCGGGCGAGATGCGTCGCCGCCTGCAGCCCGCCGAACCCGCCACCTACGACGACGACCTTGTGCGGACCGGTCCTATGAGAGCCCCCGCGCGTGATCTCGATGTTCTCCAGTCGAGTCGCCGTTACTTCGATCGCGCCTTCGCGCGCGCGCGGGCCGGCTTGCGTGTGCGGGCGGCCCCGTTGGCCCGCGCACGATCACGCGTAGAGCGCGAACGGCGCGGGCCGGCTCCGTCACGACTGGGCGGGACCGCGAGCGCGTGCTCGAGCACGTCCTCGATTCGGTCCACGAAGTTGAACTCGATGTCCTTGCGCAGGTGCTCGGGGATCTCGTCGATGTCCTGCTCGTTCAGTCGCGGCGCGATCACTCGCTTGATCCCCGCCGCCTGGGCCGCCAGCGCCTTCTCCTTCAGGCCGCCGATCGGCAGCACCTGGCCCGTGAGCGTCAGCTCGCCCGTCATTGCGGTGTCGTCCCGTACCGGACGGCCGGAGATCAGGGATGCCAGCGCAGTCGCCAGCGCGACGCCCGCGGACGGTCCGTCCTTCGGGATCGCGCCGGCGGGTACGTGCACGTGCAGGTCGTGGGTCTGGAACCAGTCGTCCGGCAGCTCGGGATTGAGCTCCTTGGCGTGTGCCCGCACGAACGAGAGCGCCGCCTGCGCGGACTCCCGCATCACATCACCGAGCTGGCCGGTGATGTTGAGCTTGCCGGTGCCCGGAAAGGCCGTCACCTCGACGAACAGGACCTCGCCGCCGACCGGCGTCCAGGCGAGGCCGGTTGCCACGCCCGGCTCGCTCGTGCGCAGGCGCGTCTCGGAGAAGAACCGGCGCTTGCCCAGCATCTGGCGCGCCTTCCCGGCGCTGATCGTGACCTTGCGCTTGGCTCTGCCCTCCGCGA
Organism: uncultured Solirubrobacterales bacterium; assembly: GCA_963716195.1. Lineage (GTDB taxonomy): Bacteria > Actinomycetota > Thermoleophilia > Solirubrobacterales > JBBDJG01 > JBBQNR01. The sequence continues at coordinate 2,706,682 of OY970293.1, read as the reverse complement.
ACTCGCGTGCCACCTTGCGGCAGAGGGAGCCGATCTCCCGCTCGAGATTGCGCACCCCCGCCTCGCGCGTGTACTCGGCGATCAGGACGTCGATCACCTCTTCCTTGATCTCGATCTGGCTCGGCTTGAGGCCGGCGCGCTCGATCTGGCGCGGGATCAGGTAGCGAAGCGCGATCTGCTTCTTTTCCTCCGCCGTGTAGCCGCTGAGCTGGATCACCTCCATGCGGTCGCGCAGCGGTCCGGGGATCGCCTCGAGCACGTTCGCCGTGCAGATGAAGAAGACCTTCGAGAGGTCGAACGGCAGGTCGAGGTAGTGGTCGCGGAAGCTGTGGTTCTGCTCCGGGTCGAGCACCTCCAGCATCGCGCTGGCCGGGTCGCCGCGGAAGTCCATTCCCATCTTGTCGATCTCGTCGATCATGAACACCGGATTGTTCGAGCCCGCGTCACGGAGGGCACGAAGGATCGTGCCCGGCAGCGCCCCGATGTAGGTGCGCCGGTGGCCGCGGATCTCGGCCTCGTCGCGCACGCCGCCGACCGATATGCGCTCGAACTTGCGCTCCAGCGCCCGCGCGATCGACTTGCCGAGGGAGGTCTTGCCGACGCCCGGAGGGCCGACGAAGCAGAGAATCGAGCCGCGGCTCTCGGGATTCAGCTTGAACACCGCCAGGTGCTCGAGAATCCGCTCCTTCACCTTCTCGATGTCGTAGTGGTCCTCGTCGAGCACCTTGTGCGCATGGCCGAGGTCGAGGTTGTCCTCGCTCGACTGCGACCACGGCAGCGAGGTGATCCACTCCAGGTACGACCGGATCACGCCGTGCTCGGCGGACGCCGGCGGCAGCTTCTCCAGACGCGCGAGCTCGCGCTCGGCCTGCTCCTTGACGTGGTCGGGCAGCCCCGCCTCCTCCATCTTCTCGCGCAGCTCGTTGATCTCGGCCTGCGTCTCGTCCACCTCGCCGAGCTCGTCCTGGATGGCCTTCATCTGCTGGCGCAGGAAGTACTCTCGCTGCGCTTGGTCCATCTCCGACTGCACCTGTGACTGGATCTTGGAACCGAGCTCCATCACCTCGACCTCGTGCGCCAGCAGCTCCGACAGCCGGCGCAGGCGCTTTGCGACGTTCGTCTCTTCCAGCAGCTGCTGCTTCTCCTCGACCGAGATGCGAAGAGATCCGGCGATCATGTGCGCGAGCGTCGCCGGATCGTCCATGTTGGCGATGGCGATCTGAAGCTCCTCGGGCAGATAGGGGACGCCCTCGATGATGCTCGAGAACGTTGTCTGCACGTTGCGGGTAAGTGCCTCGAGCTCCGCCGTCTGCTCGATCACGTCCGGCTCCTCGTGGATGCGCGCGACGAGGTAAGGGTCGGTGTCCACCCAGTCGTCGATGCGAACGCGCTGGCCGCCGTTGACCAGGATCCTCATCGTGCCGTCCGGCATCCTCAGCATCCGCGCGACGACGCCAACCACGCCGACGTCGTAGAGGTCGTCGGGTCCGGGCGTTTCGAGCTCGGAGTTCTTGCTCGCGACCATCACGAGCAGGCGATCGCCGCTGAGGACGTCGTTGACGAGCTTGATGGAACGTTCCTGCCCGACCGCCAGGGGCGTCATGGTGTTCGGGAACGCGACCGTCTCGCGCAGGGGCAATACCGGCAGCGAGTCAGGGAGCTGGGTCGTGCCGAGAAGGGGTATGTCCTGCTGCTCGGGGTCGTGGGCGATCTCGATCGTCACGAGCCCTCACTCTCTCCCTCGGACTTCCGGCCGGAGACCGGTACCCGGCGGCTGCTCGGCCCGGGCTTGGCGAGCGGCAGCTCGATCCGCAGGATGCCGTCCTCGTAGGTGGCCCGCGCCTGCTCGGCGTCGACGTCGGCCCCGAGCGAGAGCTCGCGCACGAACCGGCCGTACTCGACCTCGACCTGTTGATAGACGCGGCCCTGCGCCTCGCGGGCCTTGCGCTCGCCGCTCAAGATCAGCGTGCGGCCGCGCACCTCCAGATTGACGTCGGCCGGGTTCACCCCGGCGAGCTCGGCTTTGACGATCGCCTTGGGCGGATCGTCGCAGTAATAGACGTCGACGCGCGGCCGGAAGCCTGATCGCCGGTTGCGCGGAAAGCCCGCGCGCGTCCAGACGTCGTCGAAGAGGTCGTCGATCTCGCGCCGTACGCGCTCGAGGCTCGAGAACCTGTCTCGGTCGGGAGCCATCGATCCTAGGTTACCCACCCGGTTCGGTACGCCGGAGGGCGGCTACTTCAAGCTTCGAAGACCGCGCCCTCGCGGGCCACGTCGATCGGGCCGTTGAACGCGCGCTTGGCGCACTTCTTCACCCAGAGCGCGTCCAGCTCGTCCGAGACGTGGGTGAGCAGGACCCGCTTGACGCCGGCCTTGTTGGCGTGCTCACCCGCCTCCTCCGGCGTCAGGTGGCCACGGATGCCGGTGCGCTCCGGCCGCGGCAAGGTTGCCTCGACGATCAAGAGGTCGGTGCCTCTGGCGAACTCGACCAGCTTCTCGTTCGGGCGGCAGTCGGCGCCGTAGGTGATGCGCCCGCCGCCGTTCGTCGATGCGATCTCGACCGCGAACGTCTCCGTGAAGTGCGGCACGTCCTGAAAGCGGAAGCGAAGCGAGCCGACGTCGAGCACGCTGTCCGGGTTGAACTCCTCGAGCTCGAACGCGTTCTCGATCAGGTCGTCGTTGCCCCATGCGCCGACGACGCTGCGGAAGAGCTCACGCGCTCCATGCGGCGCGTACAGCTTCGGCCGGGCAGGGGTTTCGGTCCCAGGCCAGCGGTCGACGGGCGTCGGCTGCTGGCGCGGCGCATACGTAAGCGCGTACGAGAACGGGACGAGGTCCAGGAAGTGATCGGCGTGCAGGTGTGAGATGACGACCGCGTCGACGGCCGTGTAATCGCGGTACGTGCGGAGTTTCGAGAAAACCCCGTTGCCGCAATCGAGCAGGACGGTCGAGCCGTCCTCTTCGATCAGGTATCCGCTGCAAGCGCCGCCAGCGTCTTGCCACGACGGCGACTTGCCCAGTACGGTGAGCCTCATCCTCTCCTCGGTCGGACTTGTGGTCGAGCCCGTTCGACTTACCGGTGCGGTTATGCCCGGTAAGTGAATTCTGACACTAAACAGAGGTCACATGGCCAAGGAGTGTGATGTTGATCACACTCGTGCGATTTCGCCTGCATGCGAGGCAGGCGTTCGGCTGGAAAAGGATTGGCCGCTAGGTTCGCAAGTCGGCGGCTTTGTGATCGCCGCGCTTCACGGCGGGAGTCTCACGGAGCGGGGGGAGCTACGGGTACCGGCTCCACGCCGCTGTCTGCACCCGCACGGACGCCTCAAGAACGAGTGGGCGCTACTGCCCCTTCGCGTTCGTGGCCTGGATCGGGTCCAGCTTCACGCAGACCTGACCATCCTCGCCAAGCTCTCCTGCGCGCTCGCCAGAGCGCGAGCCGTTCCCGTCGCGGCGTAGTCGTCCTGCGCGATACTCACCAGAGTCATGCCCGAGGAGTCCACGACCCCCGACCCGGTGGAGCTTGTCCGCAGGCAGTTTGAGGCTGGGAATCGCCGTGATCTCGACGCCGTGACGAGCAGCTTCGCTCCGGATGCCGTCTTGGACGGGAGGGCGTTGGGGGACCACTTCGAGGGGCGGGCAGCCATTCGCAGCTTCATTGAGGACTGGTTTGGAACGTACGAGGAGTTGGAGTTTGGGCTTGATGAAGTCCGCGACCTCGGCAAAGGAGTTGTGTTTGCCGTGGTCACTCAGAACGGTCGTCCGGTTGGCAGCGCAGGTCACGTTCGACAACGCGAGGGGTGGGTCTATGTCTGGGTTGGAGGCTCGGTCGCGCAACTTACGATCTCCGACATCGACGAGGCCCGTGCTGGCGCCGAACGCCTCGCGCAGGAACGGGAGTAGGCGTGGCTCGTTTCGCTAGTCGTTTCGCTAGACCCTCCTAGTGGAAGGCGGCGACCTTGACGGGCTGCGGAGGCTGAGCCTCGAGCAGCGGCGCGACCGCCTCTGAGCGCTGCTGCGTGCGGAAGGCGAACGAGAGCTGCGAAGGTGGTTTCAGTCCCTCCGGGTGCCAGGGCCGGAACGTCGGACAAGGCTTCTTCTCCAATGCGCACAGCATGTTCTTGAAGAAGTAACAGTCCTCGCAGCGAGGCTTTTTAGGGCGCGCGGAGGCGGCGCCCGACTGTCCGGAGGTGGCGGCCCGTGACATCGGCGCGCGGGATAGTGCGGTATCGGGGCGTCGTTGTCCAGACCCCGTGCGTGGCCCTTTTCCCAAAATCGCAACGAATTGTTTCGCGCGTGTTTTCGCTGGGTCGCAATTTGGGTAGGTGCGTCGGATTGGGCTCGTCGCCGCCCTTGAGGGGCGGGCACCGACGGGATGAGACGGTTGCTTCGCGGAAGCTCGCGAGATGCGTACACGAGTGATGTGAGATGACCGATCCGTGAGGGACCACTTGTTCTGTGATGAGTTGATGGCCCTATAGCCACATCAACTCATCACATAGCGATTCGGCCTGTTACGGGGACGTCGTAAAGCTCGCTAAGCGCAGAAACCGGCACAAGTCCGACGGCGTCTCGTCAGCTTCGGCCCGGTCGTTCCACTGACCGCAATGACCCACACTTCCTCGATGCCAGTCCCTGAGGGACACCCCTCAAACTCAGGCCCTTGCCGGTGCCCGCCTCATCGGACCGGCGTAACCGCCCCCCGACCCGCGAGCACCGCGATCACGTTCTCGGCAACGAGCCGCGCCATCCCGTCGCGCGCGGTGCGAGTGGCCGAGCCGATATGCGGAGCGAGCACCACGTTCTCGAGCTCGAGCAGCTCGGCCGGGACGCTCGGCTCGTGCTCGTAGACGTCGAGGCCGGCTGCAAATAGCGGGCCATCGCGCAGAGCGTGCACCAAGGCGTTGGTATCGACGAGCCCGCCGCGCGCGGTGTTGACGAGGATCGACCCGGGCTTGAAGCGTGCCAGCAGGTCGGCATTCACGAGGTGACGTGTCTGGTGCGACAGCGGAACGTGCAGCGTCACGAAGTCGGACACTGCGACTAGCTCTTCGAGCGGGAGGCCGCCTTCGTGACGGGACGTATGGATCACCCGGCACTCGAATCCGCGCAGGAGCTCCTTCACCCGTGAGCCGATGCGGCCCAGCCCTACGATCCCGACGGTGGAACCGGACAGCTCGCGTCCGAGCATCCACTCGGGGTCCCACCCCTTCCACCGGCCGGCGCGCACTATCCGCTCGGCCTCGCCGAGCCGGCGGGCGGCCGCCAGCATCAGAGTCACGGCCAGCTCGGCGGTCGCGTTCGTCAACACGTCCGGCGTATTCGTGACGACGACGCCGCGCTTGCGGCAGGCCTCGAGATCGATGTTGTCGTAGCCGACCGCGAAGTTCGCGACCACCTTTAGTGACGGGCCGGCGGCATCGAGCAGTTCTGCCGTCACCGGGACCGTCGGATCGGCGACGATGGCGGCCGCTCCGGCCACGTCGTCGTGTCGGATGCGGACCTCGAAGTGTTCCCGCAGCATGTCGAGGCCCGCAGAGGGAAGCTTGCGGGCTACCACCACAAGCGGCCGATCGGCCACCGCGCTCTCTACAGCGTCGCCATCGCGTCGACCAGCTCGCGTACCGCGCCGGCCGAGCTTCGAAGGTCCTCTTTTTCCTCGTCCGAGAGGTCGATCTCGATGATCTCCTCGACTCCCTCGCGGCCGAGCTTGATCGGGACGCCCACGAACAGCCCGTCGATCCCGTACTCGCCGTCGCAGTAGGCGGCGCACGGCAGCACGCGCTTCTGGTCGAACACGATGGAGTCCACCATCTCGGCGACCGCGGCCGCGGGCGCGTAGAAGGCGGATCCGGTCTTCAGCAGCTTCACGACCTCTGCGCCGCCATCGCGGGTGCGCTGGACTATCTCCTCGAGACGGCCGCTGTCGATCTTCTGAGTCACGGGTATGCCCGCGACGTTGGTGTAGCTCACGACCGGAACCATCGTGTCGCCGTGGCCGCCGAGCACGAAACCGGTGACATCGCGTACCGACACGCCGAGCTCCCAGGCGAGGAAGGTGCGAAAGCGCGCCGAGTCGAGGATGCCGGCCATCCCGATCACTCGCTGCCGGGGGAAGCCCGACACGTCCAGCGCAACATGACACATGGCGTCGAGGGGATTGGTGACGCAGATGATGATCGAGTCGGGGGAGCGCTCGGCCACCTCCTTCGTCACCTCGCTGACCACTTTCTTGTTGGCGGCAAGTAGATCGTCGCGGCTCATGCCCGGCTTGCGGGGGAGACCTGACGTGATCACCACGATGTCGGAGCCGCTCGTCTCTTCGTAGCCGTTCGTGCCGGTGATGTTCGGCTCGTAGCCGACCACCGGTCCCGCTTGGTTCAGATCGAGGGCCTTGCCCTGCGGCATGCCCTCGACGATGTCCACGAGCACGACGTCTGCGTAGTCGCGCTCCGCCAGTCGTTGCGCGGTCGTTGCGCCTACGTTGCCGGCGCCGACAACGGTGATCTTTCTTCTCATCTCTTACGAACCTCCGTCACTGTTCACTGGCAGTGTTTTGTGTGAATTTGCAGTAACTTTGACTTCCAGTAAGTCATCTATATGAGGTGAACATGCCGCGCACCGCCGACTTCCTCACCAAGCAACGCGACCAGATAACCAGACGGCTGGACGAGTTGCGTCCTCTCTACGAGGAGTACCTGACGCTGGAGCGTGCGCAGGAAGCGCTCGACCAGATCGACGAGCCTGGCCGGCGCACGGCGCGGCGTGGTCCCGGCAGGCCGCCGGGGAGCAAGAACCGGGCGCGCCGCAAGACAACCCGCAGGCGCGCCGGCGGGACGCGGGCTGAGCACGCGCTCAAGGCGATCCGCGCCAACCCGGGCATCACGATCCCCGACCTGGCCGACAAGCTCAAGATCCGGCCGAACTACCTCTACCGTGTCACCGCTCAGCTTCAGAAGGAGCGCCAGATCAAGAAGCGCGGTCGAGGGTTTCACCCCGCGTAGCGGGCCCTACGCCGCGACACCGGCCTTCATCTTCTCTATCACCGCGTCGGCAACGTCCGACGTCCCAACAGCGGTGGGGTCGTCACGGGAAGGCTTCATGTCGTAGGTGACGTCCTTGCCTTCGGCGATCACGGCCGCGATCGCCGACTCCAGCCGCTCCGCCGCCTCGTGCTCGCGCAGGTGACGCAGCATCATCATCCCGCTCAGCATCAGCGCCATCGGGTTCACCTTGTTCATGCCCTTGTACTTGGGAGCGGAGCCGTGCGTGGCCTCGAAGACGGCGTACTCGTCGCCGATGTTGCCCCCCGGGGCCAGGCCGAGCCCTCCGATCATGCCCGCCCCGAGGTCGGAGACGATGTCCCCGTACAGGTTCGGCAGCACGATCACGTCGTATTCCTCCGGCCGTGACACGAGCTGGTTGCAGAGGTTGTCGATGATGCGATCCTCGAACTCGACGTCGGAATAGCCCTTCGCGACTTCTTCCGCGGTGCGCAGGAACAGGCCGTCGGAGAACTTCATGATGTTGGCCTTGTGCGCGGCGGTCACCTTCCGGCGGCCGTTCTCGCGCGCGTACTCGAACGCGGACTTGACTATCCGCGTGGTGCCGAACACGGAGATCGGCTTGATCGAGATCCCCGCGTCCTCGCGGATCTCCTTGCCCGACAGCTCCTTCACGAGCTCCCGCAGGCGCGCGGCCTCCGCGCTGCCCATCTCGAACTCGATGCCCGCGTAGAGGTCCTCATGGTTCTCGCGCACGATCACGATGTCCGTCTCAGGGAAGCGTGTCCGCACGCCCTCGTATGCCTTGCAGGGGCGCAGGCAGCAGTACAGGTCGAGCTCCTTGCGGAGGGCGACGTTGACGGAGCGAAAGCCCGAGCCGACCGGTGTCGTGATCGGAGCCTTGATAGCGACCTTGTTGCGCTTGATCGACTCGATCACGCGGTCGGGCAGGGGGTTGCCCTCCTGCTCGTAGACGTCGGTGCCGGCTTCCTGCCAGTCCCATTCGAACTCGACACCGGTCGCCTCCAGCACCCGGCGGGTCGCCTCTGCGAGCTCCGGCCCCGTGCCGTCCCCGCGAATGAACGTGATCGTGTAGCCCACTGCGACCCCCCTGTCGGTTCGTCGGTGCCATCCGGCGCCAGGCCGGGCACAGGGGATTATCACTGTAAGGGGGCGATCGAGGACTGTTAGGGGGCGATCGAGGTGTGCCGGCGGGTAGAGTTAGGACCGATGGCGGTCGTCGACTCTGCTGGATCTCGAAGCTGGACCACCCACGAGGTGATCAACCAGGCGCCGCCGCTCGAGGGCTACAACGTCTTCGAGCAGGACGCCGCTCTGGTTGAAGCGCTCGAGCGCGAGGGAGGCGGCTGGGGCCACGAGCGCGCACGCGCGCTTGGCGAGATCGCCGGCGGCGAGGGGATCGAGTGGGGGCGCCAGGCCGAGCAGAACAAGCCCGTCCTGCAGACCCACGACCGCTATGGACACCGCATCGACGAGGTCGAATATCACCCTGCGTATCACCGGCTGATGGATGTGTCGGTCTCGCACGAGTTGCACTGCCTGCCCTGGAGCAGCGACCGCGCCGGATCGCATGTCGTGCGCGCAGCGGGCTTCATGACCTTCTCGCAGGCCGACGGCGGCCACGGCTGTCCGATCGCGATGACCTATTCCGCGGTTCCGGCCCTGCGTGCGACGCCGGAGCTGGCCGCCGAGTGGGAGCCGCTTCTAACAACCTCCACGTACGATCCGCGCCTGGTCCCCGCTGCCGACAAGGCAGGCGCTCTGTGCGGGATGGCGATGACGGAGAAGCAGGGCGGATCAGACGTGCGCGCCAACTCCACCGTTGCCCGCCCGATCAACGGCGGCGGCGCCGGCGCCGAGTACGAGATCGTCGGCCACAAGTGGTTCTGCTCCGCGCCGATGTGCGACGTCTTCTTGGTGCTCGCCCAGACAGACGGCGGGCTGTCGTGCTTCGTCATGCCGCGCGTCCTGCCTGACGGCAGCCGAAATCGCTTCCACATTCAGCGCCTCAAGGACAAGCTCGGCAACCGCTCCAACGCGTCCAGCGAAGTCGAGTTCCACGGTGCCGTCGCGCGATTGCTCGGCGAGGAGGGGCGTGGAGTCCCGACCATCATCGAGATGGTCAACCACACCCGGCTCGACTGCGTGATCGGCTCGGCCACGACGATGCGAGTCGGCGTTGCGCGCGCGACACACCACGCCGCCTATCGCTCGGCGTTCGGAAAGCTTCTGATCGACCAGCCGCTGATGCGCAACGTGCTGGCGGACCTCTGCATCGAGTCCGAGGCGGCGACGGTGACGGCGATGCGGCTCGCGCGCTCCTACGACCAGGCCGCCGAGGACGACCACGAGGAGAACTTCAAGCGCCTCGGCACGGCCGTCTCCAAGTACTGGGTCTGCAAGCGGGCACCCCAGCACGCGATCGAAGCGCTGGAGTGCCTTGGCGGAAACGGCTACATCGAGGAGTCGGGGATGCCGCGGCTGTACCGCGACGCGCCGCTGAACTCGATCTGGGAGGGGTCGGGCAACGTGATCTGCCTCGACGTCCTGCGCGCGCTCGCGCGCACGCCGCAAGCGCTCGACGGGTTCATGGCCGAGGTCGATGCCGGGGCCGGCGCCGACTCCCGCCTGGACGCGTACGTCGCCGGGCTGAAGAACGACCTGTCCGACTTCACCGACATCGAGCTGCGCGCGCGCAGCGTGGTGGAGAAGATGGCCCTCTCGCTGCAGGGCTCGCTGCTGGTGCGCTACGGAGACCAGAGAGTCGCGGACGCGTTCTGCGGCTCACGCCTAGCCGGAGACTGGGGTCGCGTATTCGGCACGCTGCCGGGCGGCACGGACCACGAGGCGATCATCGACCGCCATAGGCCCAAATTGCCCGAGTTCGCATAGCGACCTCGGGCAAAAAAAGCCGTCATTTGCTTAGGCGCAAATGACGGGAACTCTGAGGGTTCGACTCAGCGGACCTTCTCGCAGCCGTAGACGTTGTCGCTCGAGTCGGCGTTCGCCGTGTCATAGCCCGGGCCGCAGTCGATCCTGTCCCTGCCGGGTCCGCCGCGAATGTAGTCGTTGCCGTTGTTGCCGAACAGCGTGTCGTCGCCCGCGCCGCCGTCGACGTGGTCGTTGCCTGTCGTGCCCGGGATGTGGTCGCCCCAGATGACGTCGTTGCCGTCGAGGCCGAACAGCTCGTCGTTGCCCGCGCCGCCGAGCAGCTTGTCATTGCGGCTCGTGCCGTGGATGGAGTTCGCGCCTGCGCCACCGATGCGATTCGCGCCCTGGTCCGGATCGAGGTCCGGCGGCTTGCGCTCGTCTACGTGCTCGCAGTCCCGCCGCTTGAGGTGGCGGTCAGACACGCCGCCGTTGCTGCCGTAGGGGTCTATGTAGAGCGTGTCGTTACCGGGGCCGCAATCGGCCAGGCCGTCGGCGCCGCGGTCGTTCGCGTACAACACGTCATCGCCGGTGCCGCCGCGCAGGATGTCGCGTCCGGACTCGCCGTAGAGATGGTCGTTGCCCGAGTCGCCGACCAGGACGTCCGGTCCGGAGCCGCCCATCAGCACGTCGCCATCCGGGCCGCCGTCGAGGTCGTCGCCGGCCTCGTTGCCCTTCAGCTGGTCGAGGCCCGCGCCGCCGGCGATGTCGTCGCGGCCGAAGTCGCCCTCCGACGTGTCGTCGCCCGGGCCGCCGACAAGGTGGTCGTCGCCGGTGTCGCCGTACAGGCTGTCGTTGCCGCTCTCGCCCATGACGGAGTCATGAGCGGTGCCGCCGTGCAGCTTGTCGTCTCCGCCTCTGCCCTTGATGCGATCGGCCGAGCGCCCGCCGAACATCGTGTTGTCGCCGTTGTTTCCGATCAGCAGATCGGGCCCGCGCGATCCGCTCACCTTGCCCGTTGCTTCGGCCGCGAGAGCGCCGATCAAGACAAACGCAGAGAGGACTGCGGCCGCGAGTGGCAGAGAGCGTCGCTCGCGGTTCCGGTCCGTGGATGTGAGAACCGAACCTTCCATGGTCCTTCGTTACTGGTCGTCTCCCCACAAAAACCCCTGGAGACACGCAAAAGACGTTCGTACATCCGTTTAGCGTCCTTCCAGCGGATGCAAGCGCGCGCCCGACTACCATGAATGCGGACATGCTGGGCGGGAGGTCCATAAAGCTCGCGAACGTCTTCGGGATCCGCATCGGAGTAGACCCGAGCTGGTTCATCGTCCTGTTCGTGGTGATCTACCTGCTCACCGGCTACTACCAGGACATCTTCCCCGCCGAGAACGACTCGAGCGCCTTCCTGCTGGCGACGGTCAGCGCACTTCTCTTCTTCCTCTCGATCGTCCTGCACGAGCTCGGGCACGCCGTCGTCGCGATGCGCAACGGAATCGGCATCTCGGGCATCGACCTGTGGTTGTTCGGCGGGGTCGCGCGGCTCGAGCGCGACACGACGTCACCCGGCGTCGAGTTCAGGATCGCCGCGGCTGGACCGTTCGTGACGCTCGTGATCGCCGCGGTCTGCGTCGCAATCGGAGCGGCTGCCGGCGGGAGCGACTTCTGGAGCGTCGTGCGCTTTCAGGAGGTGACGCTCTCGAGCGGCCTCCAAGCTGTGGTCGCGTACCTGGCCTCGATCAACCTGATCGTGCTTCTGTTCAACCTGATCCCGGGCTTCCCGCTCGACGGCGGCCGCATCGCACGCGCGATCGCATGGAAGATCACGGGCGACCGCAACCGCGCGACGCAGATCGCCGGGCGCATGGGACAGTTCGCCTCCTACGCGATGGTCGGCCTGGGCGTGCTCGTGATCGGAGCCACGCAGGACTTCTTCTTCGGGATCTGGCTCATCTTCATCGGCCTGTTCCTGGGACAGGCGGCGCGCAGCGCCGTCTACCAGACCGCGGTGCTCGAGCGGATCGATGGCCTGAAGGTGTCCGACGTGATGGACGCCGACCCGGTGGTGATCCCCGGCAACACCCCGATCGAGCGCGCGCTCGACGAGTACTTCCTGCGCTACCGGTGGCCCTGGTTCCCGGTCGTAGACCCATACGGGTATTTCATCGGGCTTGTGGATCGCGAGCGCGCGGAGCGGATTCCGGAAGACCGGCAGCCGGTGTTCACCGTGCAAGAGATCATGCGCCCCGACGAAGGAAACCTGCGCGTACGGACCGACGACCCGCTGGAAGACCTGCTGGGAAGCGAGCCGCTGCGACGCGTGGGCGCGCTGATGGCCGTCGACGACCTGGGACGTCTCCGGGGCGTGATCACGCTCGACCAGGTGCGCCGGGCCTTGCAGCAACGGACACCTGCTGCTCCTGCCGGATAGGGGCCCCACTTCCGTATTACATAGAATCGAGTTGAGGTGCCCGAGCATGACGTTCTGGTCATAGGGGCCGGCCTGGCCGGCCAGCGCGCTGCGCTGAGCGCGGCGCGTTCGGGGGCGTCGGTGGGCATCATCTCCAAGGTCCATCCGGTCCGCTCGCACTCGAACGCCGCGCAGGGCGGGATCAACGCCGCCCTCGATCCCGAGGACTCATGGGAGTCGCACGCCTTCGACACGGTGAAGGGCTCCGACTACCTCGGAGACCAGGACGCGATCGAGATCATGTGCAAGGAGGCTCCGGACGAGCTGCTCGAGCTCGAGCACATGGGCGTCACCTTCCACCGCAACCAGGAGGGTCTGCTCGGGACGCGGGCGTTCGGCGGTGCCTCGGCCGCGCGCACCTACTACGTCGCCGACATCACGGGTCAGGCGATCTTGCACGTGCTCTACGAGCAGCTGATGAAGCACGAGGAGGTCGAGCGCTACGAGGAGTGGTTCACGACCGGGCTCGTGCGCGACGAATCGGGCCGCTGCGCCGGCGCCGTCACGCGCAACATGCGCGACGGCGCGATGCAGCTCTTCAAGGCGAAGGCGGTGATCCTCGCAAGCGGGGGCAACGGCCAGTGCTACAAGCCCACCACCAACGCGCTCATCTGCACAGGCGACGGCATCTCCATGGCGTACCGGATCGGCGCGCCGCTGATGGACATGGAGATGATCCAGTACCACCCGACGACATTGGCGGGCAACGGGCTGTTGATCACAGAGGGAGCGCGCGGCGAGGGCGCGCACCTGTACAACGCGCTCGGGGAGCGCTTCATGGAGAAGTACGCCCCGAACAAGATGGAGCTTGCCTCCCGCGACGTCGTGTCGCGGGCTGAGCAGACCGAGATCAACGAGGGCCGGGGCTTCCCGGACGGCACGGTCGCGCTCGACATCACCGTCGTGCCTCGCAAGCGGGTGCACGAGGCCTTGCGTGAGATCGTCAACGTCGGGCGCGACTTCGCCGGCGTGGACATCACCAAGGAGCCGATTCACATCAAGCCCGGCAACCACTACATCATGGGCGGCGTCAAGACCGACGTGAACGGCGAGACGGAGGTGCCCGGCCTGTATGCGGCCGGCGAGTGTGCGTGTGTGTCGGTGCACGGCGGCAACCGGCTCGGCGCGAACTCGCTGCTCGACACGCTGGTGTTCGGTCGCCGCTCCGGCGCCCACGCCGCGGAGCAGGCGAGGGAGATCGTTCTCAACCCACCGGCGGAGGCGCTGCTAGTCGAGGAGGAACGCCACATCGAGGAGCTCGTGAACCGCGACCGCAGTGGAGCCCGCCGCGTCGCCGAGCTGCGGCGCGAGCTGGGGGAGACTTTGGACCACCACGTCGCGGTGTTCCGCAACGCGGAGGGCCTGCAGGAGGCGCTGGAGGTCGTGAAGAGACTGAAGGAGGAGTACAAGTCCGTCGCGATAGACGATCGAGGGAACGTGTTCAACCAGGACGTGATCTCCGCGATCGAGCTCGGATTCATGCTCGACTGCTCGGAGGCGACCGTGATCTCGGCGATTCACCGCACCGAGAGCCGCGGTGCTCACTTCCGCACGGACTATCCGGAGCGAAACGACGAGGAGTGGCTCAAGCACATCGTCCTCACGCTCGGACCGGACGGCGAGCCGCAGATCTCGTACGCGCCGGTGACCATCACCCAGTGGCAACCCGAGGAGCGCAAGTACTGATGCCGCAATACACGCTTCGCATCCGCCGTTTCAACCCCGAGTCGGGCTCGCCTCCTCACTGGGCGGACTTCGACGTCGACATGGAAGGCCACCGCTCCGTGCTGGACGGCATCCTCGACGTCAAGGACCGTGAGGACGGCTCGCTCGGGATCCGCTGCTCGTGCCAGGCGGCGATCTGCGGTTCGTGCGGGGTGCGCGTAAACGGTCAGGCGAAGCTCGCGTGCAACACGAAACTGCGGGACGCCGCGGAGAGCTCGAAGGACGGCGCGATCACCGTCGAGCCGATGGGCAACATGCCGGTCCTGAAAGACCTGATCGTGAACATGGACGCGGTGCACTGGAAGAAGGTCCAGCGCGTCGTGCCCTGGCTGGTGCCCGCAGGCGATCCACCGGAGCGCGAGTACGTGGTGCCGCCGGAGTCGATGATCGACGTCACGCAGTCGATGGCCTGCATCCACTGCGGCGCCTGCGTGTCGGACTGCCTGTCGATGGAGGTGGACCCGCTGTTCATAGGTCCGGCCGCGCTCGCCAAGGCCTACCGCTTCGTCGGCGACCCGCGCGACTCGGCCACCGAGGAGCGCCTGCGAGACCTCGCCGAGGACCCGCACGGGATCTACGACTGCACTCACTGCTTCAACTGCGTCGAGGTCTGCCCGAAGGGCGTCGCGCCGATGGACCAGATCATGCGCCTGCGGCGCAAGGCGACCCACGACTACGGCATCAACGACCCCAACAACGGCCGCCGCCACGAGGAGGCCTTCACCAACATCATTCGCAAGAAGGGCATCCTCGATGAGCGCAAGCTCCTGCAGGACAGCCTCGGCGTACTGCGTCCGCAGGGCCAGCTCGAGCTCATCCGCGCGCTGCCGACGGGACTGCGCGGCTTTGCGCGCGGCAAGGTGTCGCCGAAGGTCGCGCTGTTCCACGAGAAGATCGAAGGACTGGAGAACGTCCGGCGCATCTACGAGCACGCCGAGCAGCACCGCACAGAGGTCAACCTCTACATCATCGGAGAGGAAGGCGAAGGTGCGGACGACCAAGGGCAGCCGGCGATGGCCGAAACGGCAGGGGAGGGACAGTGAAGGTCGCCTACTGGCCGGGCTGCGTCTCGCGCGGGTTTACGCCGGAGCTGCACGGCTCCATGGCCCTGGTGGCGGGCAAGCTCGGGATCGAGCTCGTCGAGCTCGACCGCGCCAACTGCTGCGGGGCCGGCGTGATAGCGGAACACAACCAGGAGCTTGCGGACAGCCTGAACGCGCGCACGTTCGCGATGGCCCAGAAGACCGGGCTATCGATGATGAACATCTGCTCGACCTGCCAGGGCTCACAGTCGGAGTGCCAGCAACGCCTCGACGCCGATGCCTCCTACCGCGAGCACATAAACGAGGTGCTGTCGGTGGAAGGACTGAAGTACGAGCGCGGGATCGAGAACAAGAACTTCCTGTGGCTGCTGGTCGAGGACTACGGTCTCGACCGGCTGCGCGAGCTGGTGGTGCGCCCGCTGACCGGGCTGCGCGTAGGTCCGTTCTACGGCTGCTACATCGTGCGACCGACGGCGCGGCTCGGCTATGACGAGCACCCCGAGCGCGGTCAGTACCTGGAGCAGCTGATAGAGGCCCTCGGCGGCACGGCGGTCGATTACGAAGGCGCGCGTAAATGCTGCGGCTTTCCGGTCATCACGATGAACCGCCAGACGTCGCTGAAGCAGGCCGGCCGGCACATCGGCGATGCGATGGACGCCGGAGCGGACGCGCTAGTCACGCCGTGCCCTCTGTGTCACCTCAACCTCGACTTGCAGCAGCCGGACGCCGCGAAGATGGTGGGGGAGGACCTGGAACTGGCGGTGCTGCACGTGCCGCAGCTGATCGGTCTCGCCCTCGGGTTCGCGCCCAAGGAACTCGGCATGAACAAGCATGTCGTGCGCACGCATCGGATTGAGCACCGGCTGGAGCACGTGCCGGTGGTCACCACGGCTTAGCGCTTGCGGCGCCGGCTTCGCTCTCTCGTCGATCTGATCACCGCCGCCGTGCGCCGGCCCGCGCGTCCGACTGATCGGGGCGGGCCGGATCCGCCGGATCCCGAGCAGCGCAGCGCCGAAGAGGTGAAGCGCCGGCTCGAGGACACGCACGCGCGGCTGAAGAGCGAACGTCCTCCTTTAGAGCTCGAAGACCTGGATCAGCTGTAGCCGAAGCCCTCGAGCGCGGGGCCGAAGGCGCGTTCCACCAACTCGAGCTGGTCGTCGTCGAGGTCGCGCTGCCAGCGCCCGATCGATGAGCCCTGCTCCTTGGTGGTGCGGTGGTAGTCGAGCTTTCGCCCGCTCTCCGTCAGGACGCCGACCATCTCCTCCACCGACCGCGCTCCCGAGTCGAGCTCGAGATAGTCGAGCAGCGCCTCGACGGTCGGGTAGGGGTCGCGCACCCACTCCTCGTAGCGCAGGAGGTGGGCGCGGTTGGTGCGTCCATGCCAGTTGTTGTAGAGGCTGAGTGCGGACACGCCGAGCCGCTCGACGTGCTCCTCGTGCGTCTGGCCGTGCCGGGGCGCGAACGCCTTCCCCTTCTTGTAGGAGAACATCGAGCAGATCATGTCCCTGAAGTCGCGCACGAGCACGACCTCACGTGCCCGCGGGTATAGCTCGTCGAGCATGGCGGGCGCGGACAGGCCTGCGCGTGGCTGGCACTTCTCGACGAAGTAGGTGGCGCCCGTACGGTCCACGCGCGGGGCGATGTGCCTGTAGAAGCTCTCGATCCGTCCCCGCGCGACGGCTGCAAGCTCCTCCACGTTCGTCTCCGCGAGCCACTGGCGCGTGTCGGGATCCTCGTCCAGGCGTGGAGTGATGCCAGCATCGCCGAGCCACCAGCCCCGCCGCAGGTCGTTCGGGAACAGCTGACGCATGTAGCTCGAGGGCTCCGTCAGGTGCGTGAAGGCGTCCACCCAGTAGCTGGCGACCCGCGTCTCGGTCTCGGTCGGTCTGTAGGCCACGACCTGCGGGTGGCTGGAGAGCAGGTTGATAATCGCCGTCGAGCCGGAGCGGCCGAGCGTCGTGATCATGAGCGGCTGCAGCTCGTGGTCTGGACCGGGCGGCAGCTGCGAGCGCGTGCCGCTGACGCGTCCCACCGCGGTGCGGCTCTTGTCCTCGAAAAGAGCGTCGATGCCGAGCTCGAACTCGGTCGTCAGCCTGAGCGCGTTGACGCGCCGGTAGAAGCCCTGGACGCCCTGGTTCGCCGTGCCCGCGTGCTTGTCGCGCAGCTCGGGATCGCGCGAGTTCAACATGACGCGCTGCATCGTCAGCCCGTCGCAGGTCAGGTCGACCGAGGCCACGCGCTGCTCGTCGCCGAGCGCCCAGCCCTCGAAGTCGAAGGCATATGGGCCGGCGGCGGACTGCTGTGCGCCGGGGAACGGCGCCGACAGCGAGAAGTGACGCAGCCGGTCGTCGACAGGCTCGAAAGCCTCCACGTCGAGGATCTCGACCCCCGCCGGCCGTGACTCTGAGATCGTGGCCTCCACGCAGAGCCAGTCTAGTGGTCTGTCCGGGAACGTTCGCCAGGAAACGATCGCGGCTCCGGGGCCTCCTCAAGCCGGGTATCAGTCAGTACGGGGGCGACTGAGGACGCCGCTACGGAGTGAAGAGTCCCTGTTCCAGGTAGATGTCCTCGTCCCCCGTCCCGCAGCTCGGCGGACACGATCCGGCGGTGGGGGTGATGCTGGCGTCGGCGCCCGCGTCGAGCAGCGATACCGATAGCGCCGAGATGACCGCACGCTTATCCTCCTGGGCGAAGCCGGGCAGGAGGGTGTCGGAGGTCGTCGAGATGCTGCACCTCGAGCCGAGGCCAGCGTTCGCAGGTGTTGCGGTGCAGCCGATCGGCACTGAGAACGGAGCGTCCTGGCTGGTTGCGGGGGCGTCCGCGGGATCGTTGGCCCGGTCCGTGATCCGCAGCAGCGTGCGGAGGATTACGGAGCCGGTGTAGTCCGAACCATCGCCCTTGTTGCGGACGTCGGAGGACCAAACCTCGATCCCGATGTCGGCCTCATCTGCTTCGGTGCCGGAATTCCCGGGCATGACGGTGAACCTTGCGAATGCGCTCTGCTTGCCGGTGGTCGAGGTCGTCAGCTGGTGCGACGTCTGCAGGGGCGGCCTGCACGACGGGACCGCCAACGGAGGCACGTGCTGGCTGTTTGGCGTCGAGCACTCGTCGTAGGCCGGAACTAGGGAAACCCACACCGGGGAGCCCGAGCCAGGGCGCGGATACGACGTCGCGACCGCGGTCTGAGTGAACTTCTGGACGCGATCGTTCTTGGTGTCGGCGACGTAGATCTTGCCGTCGGCGTCGATGGTCACGCCGGAGGGGTAGTTGAACTGCCCCTCTCCGCCTCCGAGGCTGCCCCATTTCTCGATGAAACTGCCGGTCCCGCTGAACTTCTGTATGCGGTTGTTGGCGGAGTCGGCGACATACACGTTCCCGGATGAGTTGACAGCAATTCCGCGTGGCTGGATGAACTGGCTATTGCCGGTGCCGTAGCTGCCCCACTTCGTGATGAAGGCACCTCCCGGAGTGAACTTCTGAATGCGGTTGTTGTCGTAGTCCGCCACGAACACGTTGCCAACTGCGTCGACGGTTACGCCCGCCGGGTATTTGAACTGTCCGTCGCCACTGCCGTAACCACCCCAGCTGCCGATGGGGTTGCCGTTCGCATCGACCTTGCGGAGCGCGTGGTTGTACGAGTCGACGATGTAGACGTTGCCGGCCGCGTCGGTGGCGGCGTCATATGGACGATGGAGCGCGAAAGCGGTGACACTCCAGCCGGGGAGGACGTTTCCGGTTCCGTCGAACTTCTGGACCCGATCGTTGTCCCAATCGGCGACATAGACATCGCCGCTGGCGTCGGTGCCCACTCCGTACGGCTTGTCGAACTGCCCGGCAGCCGTGCCCGGCGAACCCCACCTGGTGATGAACCCGCCGTCATCGTCGAACTTCTGGATTCCGTTGTTGCCGTAGTCGGCGACATAGACATCGTCGGCCGGGTCGATTGCGACGTCTGTGGGGCTGAACAAAGAGGTGTCGCGACTAGAGGACCCCCAACCCGCCACAAACGTACCGCCACAGCATGGATCGACGTCGTACTTGAGTACGCGATTCGTCATCGGATCGGTGACGTAGAGGTTGCCGGCGGGGTCGGTGTCCATGCCTCCGAGTCCACCTCCCACCGGCCAACTGGTTATCTCGTAGCCGCCCTGCCGATACTCATAGATCCTGTTGTTTCCGGTACTGGTGGCGAATACGTATCCCTCGTACTGGCCGTCCTTCACGGCCACGCCGGCAGGAGACTGCAATCCGGCATATCCGTGGACGAGGTTGCCGTTGCCGTCGTATTCACGGACGACGTCGTTTCTCTGCTCGGCGACATAGACGTGGCCGGCAGCGTCTGTGTCGATGGCTGTGGGATTTCCCGACTGAAAGGGCTCGTCACCCGGGATGTCCCATTTGGTGACGAAGCTTCCGGCGGCGTCGAACTTCTGGATCCGGCTGCTGGGAAAATCGGCAACGTAGACGTTTCCGCTGGGATCAACCGCCACATCCGTGGGGCTGTTGAACTGCCCGTTGCCGCCGCCAGAGCTACCCCACTTCATGAGGAAGTTGCCGTTGGGGTCAAACTTCTGGATGCGGTAATTGAACCGATCGGCGACATACAGGTTGCCGGCTGAGTCGGTACCCAAACCGGAAGGCCTACTGAACTGCCCGTCGCCGTCGCCGTAAGTGCCGATGACGGCGATGAGGTTGCCGTTACCGTCGAACTTCTGCACGCGGTTGTTGTAGGCGTCCGCTACGTAAAAATCGCCGGCCGGATCGGCGGCGACGTCCATGGGATTGTTGAACGTGCCCGGTGGTGGGCCACCGAATTGACTGACGAACTGGACCGCAGCCGGGGCAGGCGTTGCCTGCAGCCCCGCAGTCAGCAGGGCGCAGCTAACGACCAGGGCCCACGAGCCTGGGCGCTTCCATGGCCGTCGCGACCTCCGTAGCCGGCTCCGCATGCGCCATCCCCCCTGTCGGCGATTCAAATCGACGCGTCTGACGCTGTTATAGCGCCCAGCGAGGCAAAAAGGGAGAAAACTGAGTACCTGCGCGTCAGAGTCTGCGCAGTGGCCGAGGCTCATCCGCTACCCGCCTCCCGCCGGCAGCACGGGGCCTCGGCCAAAGCGCAACCCTCCCGCAAGACGCCCCCGTTCGGTGCGCGTTCTCATTCATAGCCAACCTCGGGTCAAGCGGGCGTAAAGATTCGAACTCCCGGCGTCGGGATTGTGTGAAGTCGGGCTTCAGCGGCAGCGGACGGTGAACCGATCGCGGGTACGGCCGCCCGTATCGATTGCCTTTCCGCGCAGTTTCCGGTTCGCGACCGTGATCCGCAGGCGGTGGTAGAAGGCACCGCGGCGGGCGGACCAGCGCGGGCGCTTGCGGGTCGCGAACCCGTTCAGGCGGGCGCCGCCGCCGCCGGTCACGATGTAGACGATGCCGCGGCGGCTGCGCTTGCCGCGGCGCAGCGGCTTCGAGCGTTCGTAGTTCTGGACGTGGCCGTTCAGGACCAGGTCCACGCCCCCTCTCTGGAGCAGGGGCACGAAGCGCTCCCGCCGCCGCTTGCGGACGTGGTTGCGATAGCCGCGGCCGCTCGACCAAACGGGGTGATGGAAGTAGGCGACCTTGCAGCGAGCGGACGAGTTCCTGAGCTTGTTGCGGGCCCAGCTCCGCTGGGCCGCGGTGATGCGGTTCGAGTCGAGGGCCAGGAACAGCACGCCGCCGTACGTGAAGCTGTAGTAGCGCTCGTTGCCCGGCAGCGCAAAGTAGCGCAGATAGTTCCCAAGGCCGTAGTAGTCGTGGTTGCCGATCGCAGGCCAGAACGGGCGGCTGGCGAGGAACTGGTGCAGCGGGCCGAGCACGTAGTTGCGGTACTCCTCTTCGTTTCCGAAGATCTGCGCGTTGTCGCCGGTCGTGATGGCGAAGTCGACGTCGGAGGCGACCAGGCGGCGCAGGTTGGCGGCGGCCGCGGGAGTGGGAACGCCGAAGTCGCCGATCACACCGAACGTGAACTGCCCCGGTCCGAGCGGAGGAGTCTGAAAGCTCGCGGACGGGCCGAGCCGGCCGTCGGACTCCCACTGGTAGGTGTAGGTGGTGGAGGGGCTCAGGTCCTTGAGCACCACCACGTGATCGCGGCTGAGCAGCGGGTTTCGCTCGACGGCCCGCAGGGGCTCGCCCTGCCGAGCGAAGTGCAGGCTCGTCGAGGCCGGCGCGTAGGTCTGCCAGACCACGACTGCGCGCTCGGGCGTCAGCTGCTGAAGGTAGGGCTCGAGCTCGACGCCCGCGCCGAACGGCGGTGTGGTGATGGACACCGGCGCTGCGTCCGCAAAGCGGCCGGCGGAATCGACCACGCGCACCACATAGGTGTAGCGCTGCGACTCGGCGAGCCATGGATCGACGAGCTTCAGGTCGGTCGTGTCCGCGATCTGCACGCCGTCCCTGAACACCCGGTAGTGCTCGGCCGGGGGAACGACGTCGTCGGGGAACACCTGTCCGGGCTGCCACGTGAGGCGCACCTCGTCGGGGCGAGGCGTCTCCGCATACACGGCGCGCGGCGGCAGCGGCTCCGCCGCCGCTGTGACCGGCAGCGACAGCAACAGCAGCGCGACGAAGATCCCTGCCACAGGGCGCACGGCGCCGATTGTGCCAGCGTGCCTGCCCGGCTGCGTCAGCCGCTCTTGGCGAGCGCCTCGGAGGGCGCGCGCAGCAGCCCGCGCTCCGCGATCAGCTCCGCGAGCTGGACCGCGTTGGTGGCGGCGCCTTTGCGCAGGTTGTCGCCGACCACCCACAGGTTGAGGCAGCGCTGGTGGGTGGGGTCGCGACGGATGCGCCCGACCAGCACCTCGTCCTGCCCGGCGACCTCGACTGGCATCGGGTAGCGCCCCGCTGCTGGATCGTCCACCACCCTTACGCCGGAGAACGCAGACAGCACCTCGCGGCACCGCTCGGGTGACAGCTCACGCTCGGTCTGCAGGTTGATCGACTGCGAGTGCCCGACCGCGACCGGGACCCGTACGCAGGTCGCCGACACCTGCACGCTGTCGTCGCCGAGGATCTTGCGCGTCTCGGCCATCATCTTGCGCTCCTCGGTCGTGTAGTCGTCGTCGTCCTTGAACGTCTCCACCTGCGGCAGCACGTTGAACGCGATCTGGTGCGGGTACACGGAGGCCTTCGCTTCTCCGTCTCCCAGCACCGCGCGCGCCTGCTCGAGCATCTCCTCGACGGCAGCCTTGCCGGTGCCGGAAGTCGACTGGTAGGTGGAGACGATCACGCGCTCGAGCGTCGCCTCATCGTGGATCGGCTTGAGCGCCATCACCATCTGCATGGTCGAGCAGTTCGGGTTGGCGACGATTCCCTCGTGGAGTTCGAGCGCGTCCGGGTTCACCTCTGCGACGACGAGCGGCACCTTGGGGTCCATACGCCATGCGCTCGAGTTGTCGACCACCACGCACCCCTCGCGGGCGAACCGCGGCGCCCACTCGCGCGAGACCGAGCCGCCGGCTGAGAAGAGCGCGAGATCGAATCCCTTGATCGACTCAGGCGTGAGCGGCTGGACTTCGATCTCGCCATCGCCGTGCTCGAGGCGGCGGCCGGCCGAGCGCTCGGACGCGAACGGCACGACCTCGCGCGCGGGGAAAGCGCGCTCGCGCAGCACGGCCAGCATCGTCGAGCCGACCACGCCGGTCGCGCCGACGACCGCGACGCGCGGGGCACCGTTTCCGCCGGCGCTCACGCTGCCTGCTCCGTCTCGCTTGCGCCGAGGTCGAACGCGCTGTGCAGGGCACGGACGGCGTCGGGAACCTTGGCGGCCCGGATGGCGCAAGAGATCTTGATCGGCGAGGTCGAGATGATCTCGATGTTGATGCCGTTCTCGCCGAGCGTCTGGAACACCTTGGCGGCGACACCGGGGTGACTGCGCATGCCGGCGCCGACGATCGACACGGTGCCGACCCCTTCGTCGGTCACCAGATCGCTGATGCCGAGGCCCTTGATCAACGGCTCGAGCGCGCGCTGGGCGGCGCGCAGGTCGTCTTTCGGGACAGTGAAGGACAGCTCTGCGCGCTGATCCGGGGAGACAGGCTCGTTCTGGATGATCAGATCGACGTTGATGTCGGCGTCCGCGAGCGCGCCGAAGATGCGCCCGGCGATGCCGGGCTCGTCGGGCACGCCGGTGAGCGTGACCCGCGCGTCCTCCGTCGAATGCGCGATGCCTGTTACGAGCGGGCGTTCCATCGTCTCGTGCTCTCCCAGGACGAGAGTACCGGAGCCATCGCTCGCGCTCGGGCGCACGCGTATGCGCACACCGTGGGCGCGGGCGTACTCGACCGAGCGCAGCTGAAGCACCTTCGCCCCCGAGGACGCCATCTCCAGCATCTCCTCGAAGGAGACGTACGGCAGCTTGCGGGCGTCGGGAACGATGCGCGGGTCGGCCGAGAACACTCCCTCGACGTCGGTATAGATCTCGCACACCTCCGCGCCGAGGGCGGCCGCCAGCGCGACCGCTGTCGTGTCGGAGCCGCCGCGGCCGAGCGTCGTCACGTCGCGGCTGATCGAGACGCCCTGGAAGCCCGCCACGAGCACGATCATGTCCGACTCGAGCAGCTCCCGGATGCGGTCCGCTCGCACGTCGAGGATGCGCGCCTTCGTGTGCGAGGTGTCGGTGACGATGCCCGCCTGAGAGCCCGATAGCGAAACCGCATGGCTGCCGAGGTCGTGGATCGCCATCGCGCACAGCGCGCACGAGATCCGCTCGCCCGTCGACAGCAGCATGTCCATCTCACGCGGGTACGGGTCGGCCGAGATCTCGAACGCCATCCGCAGCAGGTCGTCGGTGGTGTCACCGCGCGCGGACAGCACCGCCACCACGTCCTTTTGTTGCTCACGCGCCTGCACGATCCTGCGCGCCGCGGCGAGGATGCGCTCGGAGTTGGCGACGGACGTGCCGCCGAACTTCATTACGACTGTGTTGCCTCTGGGCATTAGCCGGGGAGGATAGAGCGGGGCGTCGGGGGTGAGCGTTATGTCGGGTTTTTAGGGACGGACATCGAAGGGGAGTGAGCCGGGGCTATCGGCTGACGACCTAACTGGGGCGAGATGCGCATGCGGTCGTCGCGCGTTGCGCGCTTAGCGAGGTTCTGCGACCTCCCTGTAACACGGCCAACCATCGCCTGAACACTTGGATGACCTGTAGGTCAGCCAAGTGTTCACCCGACAAGTGGCCCCTTTCAGCTCGGTCATTTCACAGCACTTACGTACGCGACTCGCGAGCTTCCACAAACGCCCCGTCACACACCCCCGTCGATGCCTGCCCTTCCTAGCCCGCTACGAAAAGCGGGCCAAACAGTCCTAAACGGCCCGCCGCCCCGACAGCGCACGCCCGAGCGTGACCTCGTCCGCGTACTCGAGGTCGGCCCCGACGGGCAACCCACTCGCGAGCCGCGTGATCGCGACGTCGGTGCCGAGCTCGCGCAGCGCCTCCGCGATGTGGAAGGCGGTCGCCTCGCCGGTCGTGGTCGGGTTGGTGGCGATCACGACCTCGTGCACCTCGCCGCCGCGCACGCGGTCGACGAGCTGGGAGAGCTTGAGGTCGTCGGGCTCGACCCCGTCGATCGGCGACAGCGCGCCGCCGAGGACGTGGTAGAGACCGCGGTACTCATGCGTGCGCTCGATCGGGATCACGTCAGCGGGCTCCTCGACGACGCAGATCAACGACTGGTCGCGGCGGGTGTCCTGGCAGATCTGGCAGCGTGGCCCGTCCGCGAGGTTGAAGCAGACCTCGCACAGCCCGACGCGCTCCTTGACCTCACGGATCGCCTCCGCGAGCGCGAGCGCGTCGGCCTCCGGCACGCGCAGGATGTGGAAAGTGAGGCGCTGCGCGGTGCGCTGCCCGATGCCGGGCAGCTTCGCCAACTCCGTGATCAATCGGTTGACCGGAGGTGAGAACACCAGCGGCTATCCCTCCGCGCCGCTACAGCCCGGGCAGGCCGAGGTCGCCGAGACCGCCGGTCAGGCCGCCGAGTCGCTTGTTGGCAAGATCCTGAGCGGAGCGGATCGCTTCGTTGACGGCAGCCAGCACCATGTCCTGGAGCATCTCGACGTCGTCGGCGTCGACGCCTTCGGGGTCGATCTTGATCTCGCGCAGCTCGAGTGCGCCGGTCATCTTGACGGTGACCATGCCGCCGCCGGCCGAGGCCTCGACGATCTCGTCCTTGAGGGCTTCCTGCGCCTTCACCATCTCGGCCTGCATCTCCTGCACCTGCTTCAGCATCTTGTTCAGGTTCGGCTGGGGCACGCTCTCACACTCTCACGATCAGGGGTTTTCAAGGGTCCTTGGGGGTTTCGAGGTCGTCGACATCCTCGGCGTCGAAGATCTCCTTGAATCTCGCGATCACCTCTTCCTCCGACAGCTCGGGCTCGAGGTCCGCCTCACCGAGGCTCTCGCCGTCGTCGCCGAGCTCGAATCGCAGGCCCAGCGTCTGCCCGGTGATCTGGCGCAGAGCCTCCGCGATCCGGTCGCTGTTCGCCCGGCTCTCGACCTTGCGCTTGCTGAACGCGGCCGACGGCGGGTAGGACACGACGAGGAACTGGTCCTCGATCCCGACCGGCCGCGCCTGCGCGAGCAGCGCCGCGAGCATCGCGCCGCCCTCGAGCGTACTCACGCGCTCGAGCACCGCCGGCCAGAGGACTCTGAGGTCCTGCACCGGCCCGGCATCGTCGCCGGGCTCGGAAGCCGGCCGCTCGACCACGGCTGCAGGACTGGGAGGCGCTGCGGCTTTCGTCCCGCCGCCGGCCGGGGACGGCGGTTTGCTCGCTGCTCTCGCCGGCTTCGACCGCGGCGGCGCCTTGGAAGCCTGTGACCCGGAGCCGCCGTTCTCGAGCTGCTCGATCCGTGCGAGCAGAGCATCGATCGATGCGTCTGTTCGCGGCGCGGCTGCCTTCAGCAGCGCGACCTCGAGCTGGATCCGTGCGTCGGAGCCCTCCTTCACGGCGCCGAGCGCGGCCGAGACCAGGTCGATCGCGCGCACGGCGGCGGCAGCCGACAGCTGCTCCGCCTGTGCCTCGAGCCGCTCGGTCTGGTCGGCGGTGACGCTGAACGTGTCCGGCACCGAGCCGGTGGTCTGGACCACGACGAGCTGTCGCAGGTGCGCGACGAGGTCGCGCATGAACTGCGTAGCGTCGCGTCCCGACTGGGCGAGCGCCTCGACGCTCTCGAGCGCGGCCTTCGGATCGTGGTCGACGACGGCGTCGGTGGCACGGAAAAGGAGGTCCGCGTCCGCCACGTCGAGCACCTCGAGCACGTCCTCGAACGCGATCTCCTTGCCGCCGTAAGTGACGAGCTGGTCGAGAGTGCCGATCGCGTCGCGGAAGCTCCCTGACGCCGAGCGCGCGATCATCGCGAGCGTTCTGTCGTCTGCGCCGATCTGCTCCGCGTCGGCGATGCGCCGCAGGACTGTGGTGATCTCCTCCAGCGAGGGACGCTGGAAGTCGAAACGGTGGCAGCGGTCGACGATCGTTGCCGGAACCTTGTGCGCCTCGGTGGTGGCCAGCACGAAGATGGTGTTTGGCGGCGGCTCCTCGAGCGTCTTCAGGAACGCGTTCCAGGCGGCGTTCGACAGCATGTGCGCCTCGTCCAGGATGTAGACCTTCCAGCGGCCGAGCGCGGGCGCGAAGCCGACCTTCTCGCGCAGCTCGCGGATGTCCTCGACCGAGTTGTTGGAAGCTGCGTCCATCTCGATCACGTCGAGCGAGGTGGAGGCCGCGATTCCGACACACGACTCGCACTCGCCGCACGGGGTCAGCGTCGGGCCGTGCACGCAGTTGAGCGAGCGAGCGAGGATCTTCGCGATCGAGGTCTTGCCGGTCCCGCGCGAGCCCACGAACAGGTACGCGTGGTGAACCTTGTCCTGCTCGACGGCGTTGCGCATGGTGCGCACGATGTGCGCCTGGCCGACGACGTCGTCGAACGACTGCGGGCGGTGGCGGCGGTACAGCGAGGTCACGGGTTCATCCTAGTGACCCGTGAGCCGGGCACTGGGTGACCCGTGGGCCGGGTACTGTCCGCCCGGCCGTGCCTGAGGATTCCCGCCTCCGCCGCCTGCCGACCTGGATGCCCGGCCTAGCCGCGTCGATCGCGATCGGCGGCCTCACATGGGCCGTCTTCAGCCGCGCGTTCCTCAATTACGACACTCTCTATGCGCTGATCTGGGGGCGCGACCTCGTCAACGGTCGCACGCCCGACTACGACGCCTCGCTGGCGCCGACGCCGCATCCGCTCGCCGAGGCGGCGGGCGCGGTCGCGTCGCTGCTCGGCACCGACGCCGGCTACACGGCGATGCTCGCGCTGGCGCTGCTTTCGTTCGGCGCGCTGATCTGGGGTGTGTTCCTGCTGGGCACGCGCTCGTTCTGGTGGCCGGTCGGCCTGCTGGCGGCCTTGGTCGTCGTGACGCGGGAGCCGTTCCTGTCCCAGGGCGCGCGCGCCTACGTGGACATTCCCTACCTCGCGCTGGTCGTGCTCGCTGCCGCGCTCGAGGTGAGGCGACCGCGGCGCGGCTGGCCGGTGCTCGTGCTGCTCGGACTGGCGGGACTGCTGCGGCCGGAGGCGTGGCTGTTCGCCGCCGCCTACTGGGTCTATCTCGCCCCCGACCTCGACGTCGTCGAGCGCTGGCGGCTCGCCGCGCTTGCGCTTGCCGGCCCGTTTCTGTGGGCCCTCAGCGACTTGGCCATCACCGGCAGCCCGGTCCACTCCCTGACGTCCACGCGTGACACTGCCGAGACGCTCGGGCGTCCGCGCGGGATCCTCCACGTGCCGGAGGTGATGCCACGGCGGCTGGGGGAGATCCTCCGCTGGGTGCCGCTGATCGGCGGCGCCGCCGGGTTCGTCGCGGCCCTCTACTACGAGCGCAAGCGGGCGGCGATTCCGGCGGCGCTCTGCGTGTTGAGCGGGATCGGCTTCGTCTTGATCGGGCTCGCCGGCCTGTCGCTACTCGGCCGCTACCTCCTGCTGCCGGCCGCGATGCTCACGATCTTCTTCGGGTTCGCGGCGCTGTGGTGGCTGCGGCTCGAGCCAGGCAACCTGCGCAGCTGGTGGACCGGTGCCGCCGCCGTACTGCTGATCGCGTTCGTTGGCTCCACCTGGTCCCACCAGCTCGATCGCCTGGACTCACTGCGCGACGGCATCCAGCTGCGGGGCCGGATCCAGGACGACCTGCGCGAGCTGGCTCGCTCGCAGGTCGGCGGTCCGTTGCTGGAGCGCTGCTCCCCTGTTTACGTGCCAAACCACCGGCCGGTGCCGATCCTCGCGTGGTATCTCGACCGGCGCCCCGACGAGATCGTGTCCGCCCAGCTCGAGCGCCCGCAGCGAGGATTGTTCGTCGCGCCCGCCGACGCCGAGGTGAAGGAGAAGTTCGTGCTCGACCCGAGGGACCCGCACCCGCTCGATGCGACGGTGCCGCCGGGCTTCAGGCCGGTGACGAGGAACCGCTCGTGGGTCCTGTACGAGCGAGCGTGCTGAGCGCTTACTTGCGCAGTCGGATCGCGGCCTTGACCGTGCTGGAGTTGCCCGCCGCGTCCTTCAGCACGACGGTCACATTGGCCTTCAGCTTCTTCCGGCGCTTCAGCCCGCGCCGGATCGGCTTGCGCGCCTTCCTCGGCAGCCGGAGCTGGACCCTCTTGCTCAGGTTGGGGGTCAGCGAGCCGGTGGCCGAGCGCAGGCCGAACACCCGCGACGTCTTCGCCCGCGACTTCTTCGCCAACCTGACGGAGGCCGAGACCACCACGGACGCAGCTTCGTTGCTCACAATGGTCACCGACAGCGACCGGTCCCTGAGGGAGTCGCGTTTGTTCTTGACCGCTCCCTTCGGGGCGGTGCGGTCCGGCGTGGGGGGCCCGGAGCCGGAGCCTGAGCACGCGCCATGTGATGCACCGCTCGTCGGGCAGCCGTCCTGAGTCTCGTCACCGTAACCGTCTGCGTCTGCGTCCGGCTCGAGCTTGGTCGTGACGTTGAGCGCATAAGGGCTGGGGTGTGGCGTCAAGCTCACAGAAGACCCGACTGCAGGCTCGGGATTGAAGCCGGTCGAGTAGTTGACGGTGTTGCCGAGCGCGGCGTAAGCACAGGAGGCGCCACCGGAGATGAGGCCGGGGTTGCCGACGTAAAGGCCGAGCAGGTCTCCGGCCTGGACAGGGATCCGCGTCGCGAACGTGTTCACCGCGCTGGGCGCGAGCACCTGCACGCCGCTCGTCCCGATCACCCTGTAGCTCGTTCCTCCGAGCGGCCTGAAGACGCGCAGCCCGAGCTCGCGGTCTGGCACCACGTTGGCCTTGTGGCTCCAAGAAGTGATCACGCCGCCGCCCGCGGGGATCGTGTAGCTCGGCCCGCTGGTCACGGACTGCACCCAGTAGCTCGACCCGGTGCAGGCCGAGCTCGGAGTGCCGGGATCGAGCTGGCCGATCGTCGTTGCGGCAGGCGCGGGTGGCGGCGAGGCCGCGCCGAGACCGGCCAAGACCAGCACGCACGCGCACAGCTGCCCGACCCTTCTCGCCCCTGCTTGCCTCCCTGACTCTCGCACTGCTCCAGTGGTGATCGGCTGGAGCTTGGGCCGGTGGAGCGCGGGGGGATGCTCTCGACCAATGTCCGAAGTGAGAATGGACCGTGCACCCACCTTTGAAGCCGGGCTCCCAGGCGTGTCAGCCGCGTTGTGGCTCCGGCCAGGCTGGCCCGCGGCGCAAGGAGAAGACCGCTTAAGGCTGCTTCCTTCCGGACCTGACCTGGTTCACGGGACCCCTTCGCGCGGGACCTGGCCATCGACGCCTCGCGCGGCGTACTGGCCCTGAGGGCCGACCCCTGGGGTGGGAATTCAGCCCCGCTAGAGCGGGTTGCGGGTGACAGGGCACCGCTAGCGCCCCACCTAGCACGGTCCGCTGCCCACTGTAGCGGCTAGCGGGGTTTGTGTTAGAGATTCCTAGCGCTTGCGTACGAGCACGTTCTCGAGGAAGAGCGCGCTGATTGCCGTGCCGAGGAAGGTCTCCACGGCGTCGGTGGGCGTGTTGACGATCGGCTGGCCCTTCACGTTGAAGCTCGTGTTCAGGACCATCTCGCGGCCGGTCAGCTTTCCGACGGCCTCGAGGAGCGCGTGGAACTCGGAGTTCTCGCGCGCGGAGACGGTCTGCACGCGCGCCGAGCCGTCCACGTGAGTGACGGCGGGCAGCGCCGCCCGGTGCTCGTCGCGGACGTTCACGTTCACGGTCATGTACGGCAGTTCTGTACCGGGAGTGACGTCGAACCAGCGGTGAACCTCTTCCACCGACACGGCAGGAGCGAAGGGGCGGAAGGCCTCGCGCATCTTGACCATCGCGTTGACGCGGTCGCGCATGTCGGTGCGCCCGGGATCGGCGAGGATGCTCCGGTGGCCGAGCGCGCGCGGACCGAACTCCATCCGACCGCGGTACCACGCCACGACCTCGCCGTCGGCGATCAAATCGGCGGCCGACGCGCACGCCTCCTCGAGTGAGCCGCAGCGCGTGATCTCGACGCGGTCCGTGAACGCCGCGAGCGCGTCCTCGCCGGCCTTGGGTGGGTGGTCGGGTCCGTAGAAGGGAATGGGCGAGCGGCGGTTGACGATCTCACCGGCCTCGGCCGCGTGATGTAGCGCTGCGCCGAGCGCGGCGCCGTCGTCCGCAGCCGCGGGCTGCACGTAGATCTCCTCGAACAGGCCGGCCTGCAGCAGCTTGCTGTTGGTGGTCGTGTTCAGCGCGACGCCGCCCGCTAGCGCCAGCCGGCGCAGTCCTGTCTGCTTGCCGAAGTGGCCGCAGAAGTGGAGGAGCATGCGATCGAGCGCGTTCTGGAGTCCTGACGCGACATTGCGGTGTTCGTCGGCGATATCCGAGTCCGGCTCGCGCGGTTCGATCAGGTTCTCGGTCAAGTACTTACGCGTGGCGATGTAGTTCTCGCGCTCGTCGCGTGTGCGGTTCAGCTTCAGAGGCGGGATCTCCCAACCAGTCTCGGTGAAGATGATCGCCTCGTCGAAGAAGGAGCGGAAGTGCTCCGGGTCGCCGTAGGGCGCGAGGCCCATGATCTTGTACTCATCGGAGTTGAAGTCGAAGCCGAGGTGCAGGGTGACGACCGAGTAGAAGATGCCGATCGAGTTCGTCGCGTGGATGCGATGCAGGGACTCGAGCTTGCCGCCGGCTGCGCGGTAGACGGTCGCGCCGTGTGCCTCGCCCATGCCGTCGATCACCACGACCAGGCACTCGTCCCAGGCGGACGTGTAGTACGCGGAGGCGGCGTGGGCCAGGTGGTGGTCCACGTGACCGATCCGCTCGGGCGGGTAGTCGGGCAGTGCGCGGCGCACCTGTTCGACGAACGCGTCACGGGAGAGCACCTGCTCGTACAGCTCGGCGGAGATCGGGTCGAAGCTGTACGCGGCCTTGTAGGGCGCGTGGTCGAAGCCGTGGACGATCGCATCGACCTCGACCAGCTCCACTCCCGCCTGGTGGAGCGATGACTCGATGGCGCCGATCGGGAAGTCGCCGGTGTGCCTGCGGCGGCTGATCCGCTCTTCCGCGACGCCCGATACGAACTCGCCGTCCACGACCAGCGCCGCCGCGGAGTCGTGCCCCTGCGAGATGCGGTAGTCGCGCTCCTCGAGATCGGGCCAGTGCCGCCGCTTGAAGGCCATCGTCCCGTCAATTCCGCTGATACCGATGATCTTCAAGGTCTCTCGCGCGCAGCCTCGCCGAGAGCTTGAGTCTACGAACCAGGCTGGCGTGTCCGGCCCGTCACGGCGCCGCTCGGGTGCTCAGCCGGCGAAGAAGAGGACGAGTGCGACGATCGCCAGCGCGAACAGCAGCGGGTGCACGATGGCGCCGCCCGCTATCGAGATGATCAGCAAGATGATGGCGATGATCAGAAGCACGTAGGTCCCGGGCTACCCGCCAGCGGGAAGGGCGAAACTCGGCTGACCCGGGCCGCTCTAGAATCCGGGCTTCAGGGCGCGTAGCTCAGTGGGAGAGCGCTCGCTTCACACGCGAGAGGTCGCAGGTTCGAAACCCGCCGCGCCCATCGGAACGAACCCCTGCTACAGCGGGGTTTGCTCGTCCCCAGGCCCGGCCCGCCGAGAGCAGCAGAACGCTCGTGGAAGCGTCTATGGAAGCGCGGCATCGCGGGCACGAACGGGGGCAATGCGGTGATGGCCGCGCTGGAGGACGTACGGGTCGCAACTCAGTCCCTGGCGTCCCCGTCAGGGGCGCAGCACTACCGCTCCGCCGGCGCTGCCCCCGGTTGCTGCCGCGAGGGCCGCGGCGGCATCCTCGAGCGGGAACGTCGCCGCGGTCGAGACCTCGAGCTTCCCGGCCGCGAGCAGCTCGGCGAGCTCGCCGAGCGCGCGGCCGTCGGGCTCCACGATCACCGGCGAGATCTCCATGCCCCGCTGCTCGTCCGGTGGGTCCTGGGTGATCGTCGCAAGGTGACCGCCGTCGCGCACGGTGCCGATCGCGTCCGCTGAGCCGTTAGGCACCGCGTTCGCGACGGCGATCACGCCCAAGCCGCCGCCAATGGCGCGCGCCTGCTTCGGCCAGTCGGGGTCGTGATAGTCGAGCACATGGGCCGCTCCCAGCCGACGCAGGCGCTCATGGCTGGCCGGTCCTGCGGTCGCAATCACCTCGGCGCCGCGCGCCGCGGCCAGTCCAACGAGCAGCGTGCCGGTCACCCCGCTCCCACCATTGACAAGGACCAGGTCGTCAGGGCGCACCGCCAGGGCTCCGTCGATCACCTGCGTGGCGGTCAGGGCCGGGACGGGGAACGCTGCAGCGGCTTCCCACGAGAGCGCGGCAGGCTTTCGCGCGAGCACCGTCGCCGAGGCGATCAGCAAGGGCGCCCAGGTTCCCTGATCCCGCAGCGGGAGGGGGTGGCTGAGCACCTCATCGCCCGGCTCCCAGTCCTCGACGGAATCTCCGATCGTCGTGATGATCCCGGCGGCCTCGACGCCGAGCGCCATTGGAGGGGCGCGGCCGACCTCCCACTCGCCCGTCCGGACGAACTCCTCCCAGTTGCCGACGCCCGCGGCCCGGATTTCGATCAGGACCTCGTCGTCCGCGAGGGGGCGCGGATCTGGGAGGTCGATCCGCCCGAGAGCACCGCCGAACTCGCTGATACCGGCGGCCCGCATCAAAGAGGCGCTGTCTCAGCGTGGGCGAGCTCGGCGATGAAGGGTCGGATCAGTACCGCGTCGGCGGAGAAGGTGAACACGGTATGAGAGTACCCCCGAATGCCGTGTCGCCACGCGGAGCAGTAATCCACGGTAATCGCCACCTATCCGTACCGATCACCGAACGGCGCAATCCCGCATCAGCCCGTGTGTAACGCGGGATCGCGGTCGTGCGAATAGCTCGCTTCACACGCGAGAGGTCGCAGGTTCGAAACCCGCCGCGCCTATTTCGAAGGTCAGGTAAGCGTGCCGGCCGGCAGCACGAAGCGGAGCGGGGTCCGCGATTCGGCTCCGCTGCTGTCACTCATGCGCGAGCCATGCAGGCCGCCGCTGGGCGCCGCAGGAATCGACTCGGGTTTGCCCCCGTGGGCGAGGACCCAGGCCATGATCGCCTCGAAGTCGGCTCCCTCGGCAAGGATTGCGGCACGCTCGATCACCTGGCCGCCGGAGGCGTCAGGACGAGCCAGCCGCTTGACCAATGCGCGAATCTCGTCGTCGTCCACTTCTCCCACCCTAGCTTCTGACTGAGGAAACGCCAGCGGCACATAGCTGCTGGACCGCGATACTTCTTGGCGATGTCGCAGGAGAACGTGGAGTTGGTCCACAGAGCCCGAGAGGCGTTTAATCGCCGGGACTTTCGTACGCTCGCGGAGTTGACCCACGACGATCTGGAGTTCGTCTCTGTGCTGACGGCTGTGGACGCAAAAGGGGGCACATATCGCG
Organism: uncultured Solirubrobacterales bacterium; assembly: GCA_963716195.1. Taxonomy (GTDB): domain Bacteria; phylum Actinomycetota; class Thermoleophilia; order Solirubrobacterales; family JBBDJG01; genus JBBQNR01. Next base: position 2,672,640 of record OY970293.1, on the reverse strand, counting down.
GGCCGCAAGCTTGGGTGAGCTACTTCGCACGCATGGACGAGACTTGGGACGACTGGCAGGTCGAAGACTTTCGGGCCTTCGACGCTGGTGACGATCGCGTCGCTGCGGTATTCCGCCTGGTCGGGACGGGCAAGACCAGCCGCGCCCGCGTCGAACGCGCGGTCGGAATGGCGTACTGGCTGCGGGATGGGAAGTTCTGGCGAATGCAGTCCTTCCTTGACCCTGGTAAAGCCCTCGAAGCCGTCGGCCTCTCGGAGTAGGCGATGTCGCAGGAGGTCCGCCGAAAGCTCGTGCCAGGACTGGTCACTGGTGCTGTCCTGGCGTGCGTCGGCTTCGCTATCGCAGACATGCTCAGGTCGCTGCGCAGGCACTCGTAGGATTGGGCGATGTCGCAGGAGAACGTGGAGATTGTGCGAGCCGCCTATGAGGCATGGAACGCGCGAGACATGGAAGCCTTTCGCGAGCTGCACGACCCCGACACCATCGTCGTGCGCGGCTTGGAAGGATGGCCTGAACCGGGGCCGTTCGTAGGTCGGGACACGGTCATGCGCTTGTTCGAAGAGCTGCGGAGAACCTGGGACGAAGACACCTTGGAGCAGATCAGTCTGATCGACGCAGGCGACCGGGTGGTGTCGAGGCATTCGTGGCATGGCATTGGCCGCGGCCCCGACTTGAACATGGATCAGACCGTCGTCTTCACCCTGCGCAACGGCAGGATCTTCCTCTATGAGTACTTCTGGAATCACGCGGAGGCCCTCGAAGCCCTGGGCCTCTCGGAGTAGGCGATGTCGCAGGACAACGTGAAGATCGTGCGGGCGGGCTTCGAGGCGTGGAACGCTGGGGACATGGAGACTGTGCGTGAGGCGTTCGACCCCGACGTCATCATGCGGACCCCGGAGGGTTGGCCTGAGCCCGGGCCGTATGTCGGGCGGGACGCGGTCATGCGCCAGCTCCTACAGAATCGCGCGACCTGGGATTCCGACACATTGGAGCCGACAAGCGACTTCCTCGACGCCGGCGACCGAGTTGCCGTGAGAGCAATCTGGCGAGGCGCAGGCCGCGGCCCCGACTCGAGCATGGAATTCACGCACGTCCACATGTTGCGCAAGAGCAAGACGGTCTTCCTGGAGTTCTTCTGGGATCACGCGGAGGCGCTCGAAACCCTGGGACAGCGGGAGCGGGCGGTGTCGCTGGAGAACCTGGAGGTGGTGCGGCGCTGGTTTGCGCCGTGGAGTGGAGACATACGCGCGGCAATTTTGGAATGTTGGGATCCCGACGCCGACTACTACCCGGTGCGGAAGTTTCCGGAGGCCCGACCCTGCCACGGCCTGGAGGAGATTTCGCAGTTCATGGCCGGATATCTGGACGCGTTCACCCGTTACGAGTCAACAGTCAAGGAGGTGTACGACCTTGGCGATGATCGCATTTTGACCTGCGCCAATCTGGTGGCCGAGGGCCGAGGCAGTGGGATCAAGGTCGAGAGCAACATCTACCAGTGTTGGTGGTTGCGTCATGGGCGGTTCCTTCGGGGTGAAGACCACTTGACCCTGAGAGGAGCCCTCCATGCGCTGGGCTTCGAGGGTGACACCATCGAGGCCGCGGGGCTGTCGGAGTAGGCGATGTCGCGGAAAAGCCCTTGCATTCAGCAACACGACCTTGTTAGGGTCGCTGCAGTAGGGAAGCCGAACGGATTCTGGGGAGGCACACTCTTAACGGACGCTTAGCCGGGGGTGAGCAGCAAGGGCAGGTAGGCCCTTGGACGTACTGCAGCCCTCGCCGCCCACGAAGGGGAACGGACGCATGGATTCGCGCAGCAGCTTCTTGGCACGTCGGGCACGGGCACTTGCCATCGCTCTTACCGGCGCCCTCGCGCTACTCGCCCTGTTGACCAACGTCGGCACGGCGGCCGGCGCGGTGATTCGCGCCTGCGCAGACCAGCAAACCGGCCAGACCCGCATCTTGTCCCCCTACAGCGGTTCGACCAAGTGCGGGAAGAACGAGAATCCGGTCAACTGGAACTCGACTGGCCCGACTGGTCCTTCCGGCCCAACGGGAGCGACCGGAGCCACGGGCTCCACCGGCGCAAAGGGCGCGACCGGTGCAACCGGTCCGACTGGTCCGAGCGGGCCGACCGGCGCAAAGGGCGCAACCGGAGCGACCGGAGCGACCGGGCTGACTGGTCCGACTGGTCCGACTGGCCTAACCGGCCCGACGGGCAACACCGGTGCGACGGGGATTGGTGCAACGGGTGGAACTGGTGCAACCGGCAACGGTGGAGCGACCGGAGGGACCGGGGCGACCGGCGACACAGGTTCAACTGGCGCGACAGGCACGACAGGTTCAACGGGCGGCACAGGCGCGACGGGCTCCACCGGTGGGACCGGCGGAACCGGCGCGAGCGGAGACACCGGCGAGACCGGCGCGACTGGCGCCACAGGAACCACTGGCCCGACCGGCCCCTCCGGGGCCACCGGAGCGACGGGCGCAACGGGCGCGACCGGCGCAACCGGAGCCACGGGTCTCGGCTGTGACACCGGCGCGACCGGCGGCACGGGCTCTACAGGAATTGACTGCACCGGCGCGACAGGTGCCACCGGCGACACCGGAGCTACTGGTGACACCGGCGCCACCGGCGATACGGGTGCGACGGGAGCGACCGGAACCACCGGTCCGACAGGGCCGTCCGGCCCGACCGGAGCGACCGGGGCAACAGGTGCGACAGGTTCGACGGGTGCAACCGGCGCGACTGGTGAAGGCATCATCGGAATCGCCGGTGTTACAGGCTCGACCGGCGACACGGGAGCGACAGGAGCGACCGGCGACACGGGCGCTACGGGCGCAACCGGAGCCACCGGCGGAACGGGGGCGACCGGCGACACCGGCGCCACTGGCGACACAGGCGCTACAGGTGCGACCGGCGACACCGGTGCAACTGGTGCGACGGGCGACACAGGTACAACTGGAGACACCGGCGCGACCGGCGACACCGGCGCAACAGGAGCTACCGGCGCAACGGGCCCGACCGGTCCGTCTGGCCCGACCGGAGCCACTGGCGCAACCGGAGCTACCGGCGCTACGGGTGATACCGGAGCCACTGGTGACACCGGCGCGACTGGAGCAACCGGCGACACCGGCGCAACTGGTGCGACCGGCGACACGGGTTCGACCGGCGACACCGGCGCGACAGGAGCAACTGGCGACACGGGCGCTACCGGCGCGACTGGCGACACGGGTTCGACCGGAGCAACCGGCGACACGGGCGCGACTGGCGCAACCGGAGCCACCGGCCCCACGGGGCCGTCTGGCCCAACCGGAGCCACGGGCGCCACCGGAGCTACCGGCGTTACGGGTGATACCGGAGCCACGGGCGCCACCGGCGACACCGGAGCGACTGGAGCCACCGGCGACACGGGCGCGACCGGCGCGACCGGCGACACCGGAGCAACCGGCGCGACGGGCGACACGGGCGCGACCGGCGACACCGGTGCGACTGGAGCCACCGGCGACACGGGCGCAACCGGCGCGACCGGGGACACCGGCTCGACCGGAGCGACGGGTGAGACGGGCGCGACCGGCGACACCGGTTCGACTGGAGCAACTGGCGACACGGGTGCGACTGGCGCAACCGGAGCCACCGGCCCCACGGGCCCATCCGGCCCGACCGGAGCCACAGGCGCCACTGGCGCAACCGGAGCTACCGGTGATACCGGAGCCACGGGCGCCACCGGCGATACGGGTGCGACCGGAGCCACCGGAGCTACTGGCGACACCGGCTCAACCGGTGCGACGGGCGACACAGGTACAACTGGCGCCACCGGCGATACGGGCGCGACCGGAGCAACGGGATCCACGGGTCCGACCGGCCCGTCCGGCGCGACGGGCGCAACGGGCGCCACTGGTGATACCGGTGCGACGGGTGCCACCGGCGACACGGGTGCCACGGGCGCAACCGGCGACACAGGATCTACAGGCGCAACCGGCGCTACCAGCGCGACCGGAGCCACCGGCGACACGGGTGCCACCGGCGAGACCGGAGACACGGGCGCGACTGGCGCCACCGGCGCCACGGGCCCGAGTGGGCCAAGCGGGCCAACCGGCGCGACCGGCGCCACGGGTGCGACCGGAGCTACCGGCGACACCGGCACCGGCGCAACCGGGCCGACGGGTCCGACCGGCGCCACCGGCGAGACAGGAGCGACAGGAGCAACCGGCACCGGCGCAACGGGAGAGACCGGCGCGACCGGACCCACCGGGCCTAGCGGCGCCACAGGAGCAACGGGACCAACCGGGCCAACCGGAGCAACCGGGGCAACCGGCGGTACCGGCCTCGCTGGCACGGCCGGAACGACGGGCGACTCCGTAGCGACGACCGTAACGGGTACCTCGACGATGTACAGCTCGACGGTGAGCCCCGCCAGCCCAGGCCCGGCCGTGACCATCACGGTGCCGGCCTCGGGCAAGGCACTCGTGTCAGTGACGGCCGGCATGTTCGGCGACGCCGGCGCGAGGTTGTGTCACGTGGGATTCGCCTTGACCGGCGCAAATACCGTGGCCGCGACGGATTTGAACGCGCTGATCCACCAAGGCAGTAACTTGAACCAAGACAGCGCGTCGTTCGTGTTGCAGGAGCTGACCCCGGGGAGCACCACCTTCACGGCGCAGTACAAGTCGTTCCCAGCCGGCGGCACGCCAACCTGCACGTACTCGAACCGGTCGATCTGGGCGATTCCGCTGCCGTAACAGTCCGGCGCCCCATCCTGACTTTTGGTTGCTATGCAACCACTAGGCAGGACGGGTTCCGAACCGGGATACTCGCTTGCGATGTCGCAGGAGAACGTGGAGGTTGTGCGAGCTGCGATCGAGGCCTGGAACGCTGGCGACATGGCGGCTCTTCATGACCTGTACGACCCCGACGTCATTGGGCGGGCGCCGGAGGGTTGGCCGGAGCCGGGGCCTGATGTAGGTCGGGAGTCAGTCCTGCGTGAGCTCGAGCGCCTGCGTGAGGCGTATGACGTCAACAGCCTTGAACCGGTGAGCGACTTCATCGATGTTGGCGACCGAGTTGTTGTCAGAGTGATCTGGCGCGGGACAGGCCGTGGCCCCGAGGCGAACGTGGAACTGACGACGGTCATGACGGTGCGCAGGGGCAGAATCTTCTATTCCGAGTGGTTCTGGGATCACCCGGAAGCGCTTGAATCCCTGGGAGTGGCGGAGCAAGGCCTTCGGCCGGAGGGTTCCTCGTAAAAGGTTGTGAAACGACTGCCTCCCGTCCTTTTTCTTCTGAGGCAGAAGGAGTAGATTTCCGCGAGATCGCCGTTCGTTCCGTGGACATGCTTCACCACTGCATAACTCGCTGGCCGCGCCATCGTGCGCTGCGTCAAGGGCTCCTTTCGGTCTGGCTCGCCCTTGCGGCTGCCTGGGTTCTGCTGCTCACCGTCTGCTGGGGTAATGCTGCGGCCGGCCACGCGGCGAGCACTGTCTCGAGCGCGCTCGACAACGGGATCGTCAGGGTCGGCATAGACCTCGGGGCGGGCGGCTCGATCTCGTACCTGTCGCCGTCGGGAAGCACGTACAACCTCGTGAACGTCTACGACAAGGGACGGTACGTCCAGCAGTCCTACTACGCAGGCCAGAAAGTCGACCGCAGCTCCGAGGGCCAGTACGGGCTGTGGTCACCCCATCCATGGAACCCGGTCCAGGCCGGCGACGCTTACCGCAATCCTTCCCGGGTGGTTGCCTGGAACAACGACGGCCGCACGATCTATGTCAGGACCCAGCCGCTGCTGTGGGACATGTACCGCGAGTCGTGCCAGTGTTATTTCGATACGTGGATCACGCTCGAGGGTCGAGTTGTCCGCGTGCGCAACCGGCTGATCACCTTCAGGACCGACTCGCTCTGGCGGGTGCAGGCTCGTGGGCAGGAATTGCCCGCGGTCTACGCGATCGCCGACCTTCACCGAGTGCTCTCCTACACGGGAGGGGACCCGTTCCACTGGCGCCCGGTCTCGCAGATTGGCGATACCGCGTCCTTCTGGGAAGGGTGGGAAGGGACGGAGCACTGGGCGGCGTGCCTCAACGCGCAGAACTTCGGACTCGGCGTGTACAACCCTCCGAGGATCACGTTCGGCGGTGGGCTGTACGGATCGCCGGGCGGGCGCGAGAGGGACAGCTCGACGTGCTACCTGTCGCCAAACGACGTCGCCGCGCTGGACAAGCGGAGCACGTACTACTACGAGTACTACCTGACCGTCGGTTCGCTCAGCCAGATCCGCCAGGACATCTACAGCCTGGATCGCCGCCTTCCCGCCGGAAGCATCAGCCCGCAGACCTGGGGCTTCGACTCAAACGGCAATTTCGAAGGCTGGACGGTGGGCGCCGGCGTCTCGCGGCCCTCGGTCGTGTCGGGCGCGCTCTATGGCACCGCTACGAACAGCGATCCCTATGTCGTGGGCCCGGCCATCGGCAAGTCGGCGTCGTCGTTGAAGAAGGTAGTCGTGAGGACCAGGAACAACACCGCAAGCCGCCGGGCGCAGCTCTACTTCCAGACGCTGGCGAGCCGCTACTGGAACGAGTGGAAGAGCAAGTCCGTGACGATTGAGCCCTACTCGGGCTTCAGGGTCTATACGTTCGACATGTCGAGCGTTCCCCCGTGGGCGGGGACGATCACGAAGCTACGCCTGGACCCCGCCACCGCCACCGGCGGCTTCGGCATCGACTGGATTCGCATCGGCAAAGCTAATTAGTAGGCCGGAAGCTGGCGACAGCCGCGATACTGCGCGGGCCTTGTCGCGGGAGAACGTGACCATCATGCGCGATGCCTCTGAGGCGTTCTCGGGCGGAGACGTCACTGCTCTCGCTGAGCTACTCGATCCCGGTGGCCGTCGTCAACATGCGCGGCCGACACGCCGAGTCCCGAAGCGAAGTCAAAGAACGGTTCTTCCAAGTCTGGACGATGCGTGACCGGAAGATCGTCGGGTTCCACGAATACAAGTCCAGGCAGGAAGCCTTCGAGGCGGCGGGCCTCAAAGAGTAGGTGGGAACGACGGCGACCGGGCGCTCTGCCTAGTCGTCCCGCGAGCGCGAATGGCCCCTCGCACGATGCGAGTGCTTTCCCTTTCCCTTGTGATGCTTGTGATGTCCCTTGCGATGGTTGTGGTGTCGGTGGCGCCCCTTGCCTCGCCGTTTGGAGCGGTGACGTGGCCCGCACGTGCCGCGGCTCACGCAGGGGGAGAGCACCTGGAGCTTCGACCAGTCGACGCCGTCGCGCACGTTCAGGAACCAGGTCGTGCCGCCGTCGAATGTGACTCCGTTCTGCTCCATGAAGCCGAGCCAGGGGTCGGGCAGCCCGAACGCCATGTGGCCCCGCCCACCTTCGCTCTCGAAGCTCCACTGGTCAACCCCTCCGGAGTCGGCGACAAAGGCACCGTAGTCCCGGAATGCGCGCAGGATCGCCTGCTTCCAGATGGGGAAGTTGCCCGCCTCGATGTCCGCTTCGGTGATGTTCAGCCGGAGGCGCATGCCGAGACGCAGGCAGGTGGTGGTCGTGTCAGGCGGCGACGGTGGCGCGCAGTCACCGTCGGTCTGGTCGGAGGGGTACTCGAAGTGCATCGGGTCGAGGTGGGGCACGACAATCGAGAGCGCGTGTGGAATGTTTCCCGACTGGAGCTCCGCCAGGCGGATCACACCGGCCAGCACCGAGAATCTCGGGGCGGTGCCGCCACCACGGTGAAGGCCTTGGTCGTCGACCCTCCCTCTGCCGGCGAAGGTTGCCGTGATCGTGTACGGATCGCCGCAGGAAACATCCGGCGGAGTCACGCATGAGACCGCGTCGAAGCCGAACTCCTTCCCATCGTCGTCCACCACGACCATGTGACGGTCGACGGTGTTCGCGTGGGGCGCGGCGAGTGCGAGCGGGAAGTGAATCTGCTTGCCGTCGAGGCCCGCGGGGCACACCTCGCAGTGGACCGTGTAGAGCGGATCGGAGTCGTCGCTGTAGTACGCCGGGCGCCCCGCTCCCGAGAATGGGCCCGCGGGAGTTGAGCCCCCGATCGAGGCGGGGGAGTTGCCGCTCGGCCACGGCGGATAGTCGGAGTTGAACCTCGAGATGAGCGTCTCCGAGCTCAAATCGGGTGTGCCGGTCGTGTCCGTGAAGAGCTGCGAGGGCATGGGAGCGAGAGGGACCTTGCGATTGAAGGGCGACACACAGTCATCGTCCGCGCAGAAGGGCCGTTGGTCTACCTCTACCGTCGCCGGATCGGATTCCGGACCTTGACAGGCGGAGTCGCTCTCGTCCGAGTCATCGTCATCGGCAACGCTGACCACGGAGCACAGCGTCGCGGTCACGTCGTAGAAGTAGGCCCTGCCGGGAGCGATCCAACGATCCTTGAACGAGCCCCCTTCCCCCGAGCTCGCGCGCACCCGAAAGCGGAGTTCGCGCGGAGCCTGCACGCCGATGCCTCGGTAGACGCGATACTCGATCTCAGCGTCGGGAAGGTTTGGGGGTGCGCCCCACGCGATCTGATTGGAGTGGGAGGCCGCGAAGCCAGTGACAGATGTGGGGGGATCGGAGCACCCCGAGCCGGACCTGCAGCCGTAGGACTCAGCCGCCAGCGCCGACAACAGGAAACACGACGAGACCACTGACAAAGCAAATATTCGACGCATCGACGCACTGCCTCCTTTGCATCGGCGCTCCCTGCCGGCGTCGTTCGCGAGGTGGGCTACCCTGCCCGGCTCCTCAGCTTCTCGCTGACCTTACTACCTGTTACCCCGCGGCATGAACCCCTAACAAGATTTCGTCAAGTGGCGATGATCTTGCCGGTGCGGCTAGGGCGTAACGAAGCCCTCGCGCAGGAACACCGTCTCGTCCGCGGTGCCGCACGCCGGCGGGCAGCCCGCCACGTTCACGTTGCCGTCGGGCCCGGCGTCAAGTACCTCCACGGACAGGAAGGAGTAAATCGCCAGCTTGCCCTCCCGGGCGAAGCCCGGCACGAGCGTGTCCATGGTGGACGTGACGGTGCAGATGGCGCCGTTGGCGCCGGCGGTGGCGGTACACGGCATCGGGAGCGAGCCCGTTACATCCTGGGCGGTGGCGGGCGTCGACTGCGCCGAGCCACTCGCTTGATCGGTGATCCGGAGCCTCGCTGCGAGCAGCACGTTGCCCGTGTAGTCCGTGCCGCCGACGCGGTTGCGCACGTCGGTGGCGTTGGCGGTGACGGCGATGTCCGCCTCATCGGCGGCGGTGGCGGGGTTGCCGGGGATCGCCCTCAGCTTGGTGAAAGCCGAGCCGGCGCCGGCCGTGCCCATCGTCAGCTGCCCGGTCGCCGGCAGCACCGGTGGCGAGCAGGCGGGATCCTCGGCGCCGGGGCCCGGGCCGAGCTTGGGCGCGACGTGCGTGGTGTTCGGTGAGGTGCACTCCGCGTAGGCGGGCACGAGCGGCACGCGCAGCGGCGTGCCCGAGCCGGGGCGCGCGTAGCTGGGCGCGATCTTCTCTGCATAGACGTCCTGGCACCCTTGGACGCCGGGGTCGGGCGAGCAGTCAGCGTCGGCGTCGGAGTTCGTCAGCGCCTCGTCGGTGTGGAGGTAGACCCGTGAGCCGTCCGCGGAGGCACCGGCGAAGTCCGCGAAGTTGTTGCCGTTGCCGCCGGTGAGACCTCCCGAGGCGATCGTCGTCACGCCCCCCGAGCGCTCGTAGACGTCATTGAAGACATCTGTGTCTGCAGCAACGAGCGATTCATCCGTGTGAAAGAAGACTCGTGTGCCGGTGGTCGAGACGAAGTCGAAGCCGGCGGGAAGAGGGCCGTTGCCCCCGTCCGGCCCCGTCGAGATCAGCGTCGTGGTGCTCCCGGAGCGCTCGTAGACGTCGGTCTGAGAGTCGGTGTCGGTGGCCACCAGAGGCTCCTGTGATTCGAAGTAGACGCGCGTGCCGTCGGGCGTCTGGCCGCGGTAGGAGGCCGGATAGGTGCCCACGCCGCTCGTTGGTCCGCGTGAAAGGTGCGACGTTACCCCGCCGAAGCGTTCGTAGAGGTCCTTGACGTTGACGTCCGTGTCGGTGGCGGCGAGCTGTTCGATGGTATCGAAGAAAGCGCGCGTGCCGTCTGCGGACACGCCGCGTAGGATGGCGACGAAGGCGCCGTTGCCGCCCGTCGAGGTGTGCGTGGTGGTACCGCCGGAGCGCTCGTAGACGTCGATGCTCGAGTCGGTGTCGCCCGCCACCATGCGCTCGCTCGTGTGCCAGAAGACATGGGTGCCGTCGTCCGAGGCGCCGGCGAAGAAGGCGTCGGCGGGGTTGACGGCGGTGGGGCCGGTCGAGATGAGCGTGGTCACTCCACCGGAGCGCTCGTAGAGGTCGTAAAACGAGTCGGTGTCGGCGGCAACGAGCTGCTCGCGGGTGTCGAAGAGAACGCGCGTGCCGTCCGCCGACGCGTCCACGAAGCTTGCCGGGAAGGATCCGTTGCCGTTGATCGCGCCGCTGGAGATCCACGTGGTGGTGCCGGCAGAGCGCTCGTAGACGTCTTGATCGAAGTCCGTATCAGCGGCAACGAGCCGCTCCTGCGTCACGAAGAAGACGCGCGTTGCGGTGTTCGACGCACCCTTGAAGGTGGCGTTGAAGGCGCCATTGCCGTTGATCGCGCCCTGGGAAACGCGCGTGGTGGTCCCGGCGGAGCGCTCGTAGAGGTCAATGGAGGCGTCTGTATCGTCGGCGGTCAGTGCCTCCCTTGTGTCGAAGAAGGCGCGAGTGGCGTCCGCGGAGTTGTGGCGGTAGGTGGCCTCGAAGGCGCCGTTGCCGCCCGCGGGGCCGGTCGAGAGAAGGCTCAGCGCTCCAGTCGTCGAGTTGCGCTCGTAGAGGTCGAACTGGGCGTCCGTGTCGGCCGCCAGGAGCGACTCCTGTGTCTCGAAGAGCTCGCGCACGCCGTCCGTTCCGACGGCGCGAAAGAAGGCGTCGTGGGCGCCATTGCCCCCTCCAGGGCCGGTCGACACGTGCTCCGTGAAGTTGTGGCTGGCGCCCGCGCTTTGCACGAGCGCCGCCACGATCACGCACGCACAGACCGCCACCCACGTTGGCCTCCATTGACGTGTTGCTCCCTTCACCCGATCTCCTTAAGTGGCACAGAGCACCGAACCGCTGGCCGTGTACTCGTCCTGGGTGCCGGGGTTGGCCTTGATGATCACCTCGACGTAGGCACCGTCGGGCGGCGCGGGGGTCGTCCACTCAGGCCAAGTCAGGACCGTGGGCGAGAACGGATCGCCGTAGAACTGCTCGTTGACCAGGAAGTCCGAGGCCGCGAGCCTCTGCCCCGTGGTGTCGTAGAGGGCGGCCGTCATCTGCACGAAGGTGACCTGTGGGATCGTCACCTGCGGGTACACGCTCACGAAGCGCGGGCCGCAGTCGGCGGTGATCTGCAGCGAGACGAGGTCGATCTCACGGAAGCGCGTGCCGCGGAAACGCGTGCCGCGGAAACGCGTGCCCTCGAGCGGGTTCTCGCTCTGGGAGACCTCGATCTCCATCGTCGCCGTGTCCGAGGACGTGGGCGAGGTGAGCTGGTAGGTGAAGGTGTCGAACCCGAAGAAGCCCGTGTTGGGCGTGTACGTGAAGGAGCCGTCGGGCTGCATGATGAGGATGCCGTTGTCGGGTCCCTCACCGGGCGGGATCGAGACGGTAATGCCCTCTCCGCCAGGCCAGGTGTCGTTCTCGGCCACGCCCGGGAAGGGCTCCACGAGCGTGGAGTTGCGCCCGATCAGCGCATAGTCGTCGCGCGCGTCCACGACCGGGCTGACCTCGCGCACGTTGATGCAGGATTCCTCCTTGGCGGCGTCGGAGGCGGCACGGTAGAGGCCGTCGCCGGAGTAGACAGTGCGGAAGCAGTAGCGGCCGTGCGTGGAGGGGGTGAATGTGCCCGAGGTCGCGGTCGCCTTGTTGGCGGCCTGGGGCGAGAGCGAGACCGGGTTGCCCGTGAGATTGGCGCCGGTACGGCAGCTGGAGGGCCTGGCGATCGGGCCGCAGACGAAGAAGCTGACGGTCCCGGTCGGCGAGCCGCGCACGGCGTCGCCGGTCAGCTCGGCCGCCAGCGTCACCGGCGTGCCCGGCACGATCGACTGCTGGAGCGCGATCACGCCCGCGGAGGGATGGGATTCCAGCGAGGGTGTGGACGTGAAGGAGATCGGGGCGGAGGCGGTGGCCTGGGCAGGGACGCCGGAGGCTCGAACCTCGCAATCATCCAGCGCGCAGGCGGAGATCCCGTCGTCCCCGGTGAGGTCCAGCTCTATCTGGGTGGTGAAGGCACCGGCGCCGTTCGCGACCGGCTGGCCCTGTAACGAGCAGTCGAGGAAGTTGGTGTTGCACTGATCGAGCGCCACCGTGGAGCCCGGGTCGAAGCCGGTCCCGGTGACGGTCACGTTCTGTCCATTGGGGTCGAGCTCGGTGTCGGCGGTGACCGTGATCGCGGGCGCCGTGGCGTTGTAGCGGGCGACGGCGAAGTCGGAGGTGAAGGAGTCCCCGCCGGAGACCAGGATCTTGCCGTCCCTCTGGATGGCGACCTCAGCCACTTCGTAGCCGTTGGTGCCGCCCGTGACCGTCCAGCCATCGCCGTCGAAGCTCGTGTCGAGGCTCCCGTCCCGGCCGTAGCGAGCGACGGCGAAGTTCTCGCCCGACGATGCCCAGCCCGCCACGACGATCTTGCCGTTCGGCTGCAGAGCGGCGGCGTTCGGAAAGTGCCCGCCCGGCTGGAAGTCGTACGCCGACTTGCCGCCGCTGCCGAACGTGGAGTCGAGCGCCCCGCTCGCCGTGTAGCGGGCGAGCACGAAGACCGGGCCGCTGGACGGCAGCTGATAGCCCCAGGCCGGGCCGGCGGTCGGACCGACCTGAACGCTCTGCGGGTTGCTGCCGTTGGCGTCCATCCGCCAGATGTCGACGCGGCCGGGCATTACACGAGTTGTGTCGAACGCGATCCGGGTGCCGTCGGGCGACCAGTTTGGCTCGCGGTCGTTTCCGGCCACGTTGGTGAGCTGGGTCGGCGTCCCGGTGCCGTCGGCGTTCCTGACGTAGAGGTCCTCGTCGCCGTCGGCGGTGCTGGTGTAGGCGATCTTGGTGCCGTCGGGAGACCAGTTTGGCCCGCGGTTGAAGACCGGGCTAGTCGAAGTCGTGAGCTGGGTCGGCGTCCCGCTGCCGTCGGAATTGATGATCCAGATCTCGTCGTTGCCGTCTCGATCGCTGTAGAAGGCGAGCTTCGAGCCGTCCGGTGACCAGTTCGGGTCCTCGTCCTTGATCGTAGTGTTGGTCGTCAGCTGCACCTGACCGCTGCCGTCGACATTGCTGACCTTGATCTCCCAGTCGCCGTCCTCCATCGACTGATAGGCGATCTTCGAGCCGTCCGGTGACCAGGCCGGCACCCTTACATCGGGATTCATCGAGCCGATCTGGGTCTGATCGCTGCCGTCCGTGTTCATCGTGAACAGCTGCTGGCCCACACCTGTCACCTCTCTTGCAAAGACGATCTTGTTGCCGTCCGGCGACAAGTCCGCCGCGAAGTCGTTCTCCGCGTTGTTCGTGAGCTTCAAGAGCCCTTGGCCGTCCTGCTGGATGGTGTAGATCTCGTCGTCGGTCTCGCCCGCGAGTCGTCCGTGGAATGCGATGCGCCCGTTCGAGGAGAGGTTTTGCGAGTAGCCCACGGCGACGATCCTGCCGTCGGGCTGGATCAGGAGGTCCCTCGCGGTGGGGGTGAAGCTGTCGCCGAAGTCCGTCTGCACGATCCCGTCGCCGCCGAACGAGCTGTCGAGCACGCCGTTCGTGTCCAAGCGCGTAACCGCGAAGTCAGGCTTGCCGATGAGCCTTCCCGACAGGACGACCCTGTCGCTGGAGTCGATCGCCAGCGCGTACGCCTCGGCGCCTGATATCTCCGCGCGTCCGTCGCCCGAGAACGTGCTGTCCAGCGAGCCGTCGGACTCGTAACGGGCCACGGTCATGTAGAACGCAGGCGTGACCGTGTAGCCCGCCGCCACGATGCGCCCGGCGGAGTCGATTCTGACGTCGCGGGCTGTGGCGCTTCCTCCGACCGGGAACGTAGTCGTCAGCCAGCCGTCGCCGTCGAAGCTGGTGTCGAGGGAGCCGTCCGTGTTGTAGCGGGCGATGAGGAAGCCGGCGTTGCCGCTGCCGGCGAGCACGATCCGGCCGCTGAAGTCGATCGTGACGGCCAACGCCTCTTCGACGCCGCCGAAGTGGGTCGTGACCCGGCCGTCGCCGCCGAACGTCGTGTCGAGCGAGCCGTCCCGGTTGTAGCGCGCCACGGCGAAGTCATTTTCGGAGGAGTCCTCGCCGGCGACCACGATCTTGCCGTCGCGCTGGACCGCGACGTCTCTGGCTTCCACTTGAGATACGCCTTCGTTGAAGGCGGTCTGCGCGATCCCGTCGACATCGAACGTCGTGTCCAGGCTTCCCTCCGCAGCGGCGGCCGGCGGCGGGATCGCCTTGGCGACGTTCAAGCGCCCATTGGTGACGAGCTTCTGGCCCTGGACATCTACGATCGGATCGGTGTTGTTCATCAGGCGGCTCTTGATGGTGGCGACGCTGGAGCTGCGATCGTGGGCGAAGACGAGCGCCGCGGCGCCGCCGCCATAGCCCGAGGCAGCCGATGTGCCGTCCAGGTAGGCAAGCCGGTTGGTCTTCCAAAGACCGAGCGCGTTCACGCCAGGCGCTGCTACGTCGACGGACGTAGTGCCGTAGTTGGAGAAGTAGGCGAGCCGGTCCGACTGGTCGGTGGCGGCGACGCAGAGGATGTTCGGGGAGGTGAAGGCGCAGGGGAACTCCGGGCTGAGCTCGATGTTGTCGCCGATGAAGTTGTCACCGCCGTTGGCGGCGGGCACGACGAAGAGTGTGTTGGGAGCGCCGTCGATCGCCAGCTTGACCGTGTTGCTCATCTGCGAGCCGCTGATGGCGGCCACCACCACCTGCATCTGCTCCGCGCCGGCGTATGCGAAAGCCTCCGCGATATCGGCGTCGAAGCAGAACTGCTCGTTGCACGCCCGCAGCGCGGCCAGCGCGACCGACCAGTTGACGCCCGCGATCGTGGAGCCGTCGTTGCCGCGGGCGCCGACGAGGCCGGCGATGTAGGTGCCGTGGCCGAAGACGTCGTTGGGGTCGTTCGACTCCTCGAACGAGGGGCTGCCATAGAAGTTCCACCCGCGCCAGTCGTCGGCGTAGCCGTTGCCGTCGTCGTCGAATCCGTTGTCCTCCTTGCCGTCCCCGATCTCGCCGGAGTTGGTCCAGATGTTCGACGCGATATCGGGGTGGTTGTAGTCCACGCCCGTGTCGACAACCCCGACCGTGACCTCGCTCGAGGCGGTGACTTCGTCCCAGGCCTCCGGGACGTCCATGTCGGCGTCGAGGTTGCCGGCGACGCCGTTGGTGCTCTGGCGGTAGTTGCCGAGAGCCCATTGCTCCGCCAGCTGGGGGTCGTTGGGGAAGGTGGCCGCCAGCCTGCGGGTGTAGTTGGGCTCGGCGTACTCGACCTCGGACTCGCGCGCGAAGGCGCGCGCCAGCGAGCGAGGGTGCTTCGTTGCGTCGACCGCCAAGAGCTCCGTGCGCGGGATCTTCAGCTGCTTGAGCAGCGTCGCCTTGCGCCGGCTGCGCACGGCAGCGCGCCTGGACTCGGAGACACCCTGCTTGAAGCGGACGATCAGCTGGCCCTCGGCGTAGGGAGGGATCTCCCCCTGGGTAGCGGCGCTGGGCAGCACGGCGGTGGGCGCCTGCCGCAGGTTGCGATAGCGCGCGTCGGCGCTGGCGGCCACGAGCGCAAGGGCCACGAGGGCGAGCAGTACCAAGATCGCGACGCGCCTGAACACGAACAAGCAACGTATCCGGCGGCCTACGCGCCCGCAATCGGCTGACCGAATACACCTACTCATCGATCGGATGACATCCGATCGGTGGACACGCTTGCCATCGGTGAGCGCTGCCAGGATCATCTCGTGGGAGGTATGGGGATCATCTACCTACAGGACGGCTCGCCCCGCATGAAAATTCCGTGCCGGTGAGCACAGAGACGAACGCGGCGCGTTGCCCCAGCTGCGGGGAGGCGGTCGCCGGTACTCCTTTCTGCGCGTCCTGCGGCGCTCCGCTCACCAGGCCGGCGACCTCGCGCGAGCAGCGCAAGATCGTCTCGGTCGTGTTCTGCGATCTGGCGGGCTCGACGAGCATGGGCGAGCATCTGGATCCGGAGTCGCTGCGACGGGTGATGATGCGCTACTACGCGGAGCTTCGCTTTGCGCTCGAGCGCCACGGCGGGACGGTCGAGAAGTTCATCGGCGACGCCGTCATGGCCGTGTTCGGGATACCGGCCGTGCGCGAGGACGATGCATTGAGAGCAGTCCGGGCCGCAAGCGACATAATGGATGCGCTCGCCCGCTTGAACGACGAGCTCGACCAGCGCTGGGGCGTGCGCCTGCGCACACGTACCGGGGTGAACACCGGCAGGGTCGTCGCCGGTGGAGCTGCGCGCGGCGAGGGCCTGGTGGTCGGGGACGCAGTCAACGTGGCGGCACGGCTCGAGCAGAATGCGCCGACGGACGAGATACTGATCGGCGCCGACACATACGACCTCGTGCGAAGCGACGTCGAGGTCGAACCGGTCGAACCGCTCGAGTTGAAGGGCAAGTCCAGGCCGGTCCCCGCATACCGGCTGGTCAGCGTCTCGAAGGTCGGGATGACGCGCCGGCTCGACTCTCCGCTCGTCGGGCGCGATCGCGAGCTTGCCCACCTGGAGCGCATGTATGAGGAGACGGCGCGCGACGGAGGCGGCCACCTGCTGAGCCTCGTCGGCGAGGCCGGAGTCGGCAAGTCGAGACTGATGCTCGAGTTCCTGTCGGCGCTGCGAGGCCGCGCGCGGGTGCTTCGCGGTCGGTGCCTTCCGTACGGGGAGGGCATCACGTTCTGGCCGATCTCCGAGATCGTCAAGGAGGCGGCGGCGATCGGCGACAAGGACTCACGGGAGGAGGCGCGCGGCAAGATCGCCGGCCTGCTGCCCGATGCCGGCAGCGACTTGACCGTAGACGCGGTGGCGGCGGCGATCGGCCTCTCGGACGCCACCTACCGATCGGAAGAGACATTCCTGGCGATCAGACGATTGATCGAGGCGCTTGCAGCTGACCAGCCGGTCGTCCTCGTGGTCGACGACGTCCACTGGGCGGAGGAGACGCTGCTCGACCTCGTCGAGTACCTCGCGGACACGGTCCGCGATCACCCGGTGCTCCTGCTTTGCATTGCACGCTTCGAGCTACGCGAGGTGAGGTCGTCGCTGTTGCGGCTCGCGGACCGCCGGGAGGTGATCGTCCTTGAACCGCTCGCCCCGGACCAGAGCGATCGGCTCGTTCACAACCTGCTCGGGAGCGCTGACCTACCAGGCGAGCTCAGCGAGCGCATCACCGAGGCAGCCGAGGGGAATCCCTTGTTCGTCGAGGAGATGTTGAGGATGCTCGTCGATCGCGGCCTCCTGAGCACCGAGGGTGGAACCTGGACCGTCGCCGGCGACCTGTCAGAGGTGGGCGTGCCGCTGACACTGGAGGCCCTGCTGACGGCCCGGCTCGAGAACCTGGCGAGCGGCGAACGCAGGGTGATCGAGTGCGCGTCAGTGATCGGGGAGGAGTTCTGGCCCAGCGCCCTCATGCAGCTCATGTCCGACGGGGAAAGCGCGGCCGTCTCGCGCCACCTCGGGACCCTCGACGAAAAGGATCTCGTCGCACCCGGGGGGCAGACATTTGCCGGCGAGCCTGCCTTCCGCTTCGGTCACATCCTGATCCGCGAGGTCGCCTACGGCAATCTCTTGAAGGAAGAGCGCTCCTCTCTGCATGAGCGCTTCGGGGACTGGCTCGAGGGGCGAGCCGGAGATCGAGTCGGAGAGTACGAGGAGATCCTCGGCTACCACTTCGAGCAGGCCTACCGTGCGCGCGAGGAGCTGGCGCCGATCGACGCGGAAGGTCGAACCCTCGCACGTCGCGCGTTTGGCTACCTCTCGGCGGCCGGCCGCGACGCCCATGCGCGAGGCGACATGCCGGCGGCGGCGAAGTTGCTCCAGCGCTCACTCCTGCTGGCTCCCGAGGACGAGGGGAAGGCGGCGGAGTTGATGCTCGCGCTGGGACAGGCTCTATTCCACGTCGGCGATGTGGCGAAAGCACGGAACGTCTTCGACGACACGGCGAGCCGCGCCAGGGGGCTCGGCCGGCAAACCCTCGAGTACCACGCCCTGCTGGAGCGCGCCGACATGGACGCATACACGAGTCCGGAGAGCGGCCTGCACCGCTTGAGGGCGGTAGCCGAGGAGGCGATCCCACTGTTCGAGCAGGCCGGGGACGAAGCCGGCGTCGCCCGGGGCTGGCGGGCGCTGGCGGTCTTCAATTCCGACTTCTGCCGCTGGGGTGTTGCCACCGAAGCGCTCGAGCAGGCGCTCGTATACGCGGAGCGAGCGCGCGACCGGGAGCTCTACCTTCAGGTGATAGGAGGCCTCGCGACTGCCCTCTTCGTCGGGCCGGCGCCGGTTGAACGGGGGATCGAGAGGCTGGAGCAAGCGCTGGAGGCCGAGGCGCCTGCCGCCCGCGCGGGCTCGAGTGCGCTCGCGATCGTGGAGGCGTTCGGTCTCGCCGGGCTGAAGGCGATGCGGGACGACATCGACGAGGCGCGGAAGCTCTGCGAACAGGGGAACCGAACCCTGGCCGAGCTTGGACAGGAGCGCAGGATCGTCGGTTTGAAGGTCGTGATCGCACGGATCGAGATCATCGCCGGCGATCTCGCGGCGGCGGAGCGGGAGCTGCGATCAGCACACAACGCCCTGCGGTCGATCGGAGACAAAAACGAGCTCTCGACCGTGGCAGCGGAGCTCGCCGACCTGCTGTATTGCCAGGGCCGCCATGCCGAGGCCTCAGAGCTGGCTGCCGAGAGCGAGGCTCTTGCGGCGGCCGAGGACGTCGAGTCCCAGATCCGTTGGCGTGCGGCCCGCGCGAAGCTGCTCGCGCACGCCGGGGAGCTCACGGCCGCGGAATGCATCGCACGCGAGGCGATCGCGCTCACGGAGGAGATCGAGTTCCCGAACCTCGCCGCCTCCGCTCAGCTCGCGCTAGCCGACGTGCTCGCGCTCTCAGGCCGCCAGGCGCAGGCAGTCGCACCGGCGGCGGAAGCGCTCAGCCTGTTCGAGCGGAAGGGCAACCTGCCGTCGGCGGCACGAGCGAGAGCTCTGATCGATGAGCTGCGGTCGCACGAGCCCTCGAGCACTCTGCACTAGTGGCTAACCCTGCATACCGAGCGCTCGGCGCAGCCCCGGCAGGTAGTCGAGGATCGCCTGGTCTGGCTCACCGCGCCCTTCAAAACTGCTGATGACAGAATCGGTCGCCCACTCATCCGGGTAGGGCTCGCCTGAATCGGGGCGCAGTCGCGCGAGTTTCCTGCGCGTCTCCTCTTCCGACTTGGCCCAATAGTGGTTGATGCGCAGCCGCTCATGTGACGGGGACGCCGCGAGCCAGCGGTCGAGCGGCCGCTTCAGCTCGTCGACGGCGTGGCCCTCGACGTAGTAGAAGAAATGGGGGTTCACGACCTCTTCCTTGTCGACTCTCGTCGGATCGACGATGCTCTTGACCTGGACCTCGGCCTTGGGATTGCCCAGCCGCAGGACGTAATTCTCGATCACGAGACCGGGCGGCTGCGTGCGGTGGCCGGACGTGCCGAACATCACGGGGCAGACACCCACCCCCGGCCATTGCTCGTACTCGGTCAGGACCTCCGGCAGTGTCCGGCCCGTGGGCGAGAACAGGAACTCGTCGGTGTCGATGAACGCGATCCAGCGCGAGTCGTCTTGATGCGCGGTCATAGCGTGGTCGTAGGCCGGGATCTGCGGCGGGAACTCGGGCCAGTCGTGAAGGACGACGATGCCCTCGCGAACATAGGGTGCGAGCAACTCCCTCTGCGCCTCCCTGTCGCCGGAGTTGTAGAGGAAGAATCTCTCTACGCCGACCAGACGGTGGAACTCGATCCACTCCCGCAGATAGGGGGCGTCATAGCCACAGCACGAGCAGACGGAGAGGTAGGGCTTCCCCCGCCGTCGCTCGTCACTATGGACCGCGCCCGCCAAGCGCCGTCAAACCCGGAGATTCTTGGAGCGTGTGTCTTGGCGTCGTCTAGGCGCGCTTCGCGTAGTCGCCGAACTGGCCCCAGTCCAGCACCACGCACGCCTGGTTCCCGAGCACCTCGGCGTCATGGCCGGGCCGGATCGAGAACAGGTCGCCTTCGCCGTACTCCGCCTCGGATCCATCGTCCATGTACACCTTCATGCGACCCGAGAGCACGTATCCGAGGTGGTCGGCCTGGCACGAGTCGGTACCCGCGATCGGCTTGACGTTGTTCGACCACTTCCATCCGGGCTCGAACGTGATCCTGCCCACCATGTTTCCCGCGATGTCGACGATCTCCGCTTGGCCCTTACCCTCGAACGGCCGAGTCTCGGTGGGAGAGTCGAAGTTCTTGATCTCTACGCTCGCCATTGATGCCTCCTTGAAGTCGGATCCGCTGAGACCCTAACAAGGTGCCCACTGCGTGAGGCGGCCGCCGGATCCACCCGCCTCCTCGCCGCCACGGGATAGGCTTCCCCTGATGGGTGGAGGCCTAGGGACGATCGACGAGCTGCTCGAGCGCGCCTGCGCCGAGGGTGTGGTTCCCGGTTTGGTGGCGATGGTCGCGGACAGGGAAGGCCTCGTGTACGAGGGCGCGGCCGGCCGGTTGCGAGTGGACGACGAGCCGCCGGCTTCCACCGACACGATGTTCCGAATCGCTTCGATGACGAAGGCGCTGACGAGCGTCGCGGCGTTGCAGCTCATCGAGCAGGGTCGCCTCGCGCTCGACCAGGAGGTCGCCTCGGTGATCCCGGTCTTTGGTGAGTTGCAGCTGCTCGAGGGCTTCGACGGTGATGAGCCGCGGCTGCGCGAACTGTCACGGCAACCGACCATCCATCACCTGCTCACCCACACATCTGGGTTGTCGTACTGGTTCTCGAATATGGACTTGAAGAAGTGGCACGACGTGACGGGCGCGCCGAGCCCGCTCACCGGGCTCCGGAAATGCCTCGACGTTCCGCTCGTCGCCGAGCCGGGCGAGCGGTGGGAATACGGAGTCAACACCGCCTGGTTGGGGCTGGTCGTGGAAGCCGTCACCGACCAGCCGCTGGACGTGTACCTCGCCCAGCACGTCTTCACGCCGCTCGGCATGACGGACACGACCTTCGCCCCGACGGCGGCGCAACGCGAGCGGCTGATGGAGGTCCACGACCGCACGCCGGACGGCGGGCTGGCGCCGAGTGCAATCGAGATCCTCGTGGAACCGGAACTCGCATTCGGAGGCGAGGGCGCGTATGCGACGGCGGGCGACTACATGCGCTTTCTCCGTGCGCTGCTGCGGAGCGGAGAGCTGGACGGCGTGCGGATCCTCGAGCCGGAGACCGTCAGCCTCATGTTCACCGACCAACTCGGTGGCTTGCCGTTGCCGGAGGTCATGCCTTCTGCGGTGCCAGAGCTGACCCACGAGGTTCCGTCGCTTCCCTTCCGGCAGGGTTTTGGGCTCGGTCTGCACTTGCTGCTCGAGGATGTGCCCGGCATGCGGAAGGCCGGCTCGGGTGACTGGGCCGGTCTGTTCAACTCGTATTACTGGATCGATCCCGAGAGCGGGATCACGGCCGCGATCTTCACGCAGCTGCTGCCCTTCTTCGACCCCCAGATGGTCGACACGCTGCTCGAGTTCGAGCAGAGCGTGTACGCCCATCTTGGCGCTGCGACCGCGGCGTAGCGCTCGCGCTACAGGATCTCGATCCAGTCCAGCGACTTGCCGCACAGCTCCAGGCCGCGGCGCGCCGGCAGGTACGACACCTTGCTCTGCGTATCGGCGGGTCTGAGCGCGAATGGTCCGAGCGCGAAGCCGCGGCCGTCGCTGCCGGGATGCGAGTCCGGACCGCTGTAACGCAGCATCAGCCGGTGCTGGCCGCGTCGCAGAGCGACCGATCCGGTCCAGAAGTAGAACTCGTCGCGGTTGATCACGTGGCGGTCGCTCCACAGGGGTCGGCCGTCGATCGATGCCTCCACGCGAGCGCGGAAGGATCCAGTGAACCAGACGTCGTAGCGGCCGTCGCGCGGCACCGCGAACAGCGTTTCCATGTTGCCCTTGCTCGTCGGAATGATCTTCAGGACCTCCTCTGAGCTGGTCCGCCAGTCGCCCGGATGCTGTGACTGGCCGAGCGGGACCAGAATCGGCGTCGGCGTTCGCGCGACGGCCAGCCGGGCCCCTGGACCGGCGAAGTTGACTACCTTCAGCACGTCGGAGCACTCCGGAACCAGGGAAGGCGAGTCCAGGTTGCCAATCTGCAGCCAGGCCGTCCGCAGCGAGGCCGGCACGTCTGAGCGTTGCCAGATCTCGTAGAAGCGCATGCGCTTGACGAGTTGCCACTGCACCGGCGGCCTGCTCGCGATCGGCGAGCGCGGCATCACAATCGTGCGGAAGGCCAGCAGGTTCTTCAGGTGGATCTGGTCGATGTCGGCATAGAGCTTGCCCGCGTACGCCATCGACTGGAGGTTGATCGGAAGACTCTTGAGCTCATAGATGCCCTCCGGATCCGATTTCCGCAAGAAGTGCTTTGTCGCATAGGGCTCGTACGGGAGCATCAGCGTCGGGCCCGCGCCGTCGAGGGTGTCGCCCATGTCTGCGAGCTCGCTCAATCGCTCGCGGGGAGCGAGGTTGACATCGTGATAGGCGAGCACGTTCGACCACACGACGCCGGCGCCGATCGCCACGACCGCGACTGCGGAGAGCACACGGGCGCGTCCGCTGAGCGCCGCAGCGCCGCAAAGACCGGCGAGCACGAACGCAGGTGACACGATCGCGTACGTCTTCCCATCCACCCACGGCGAGCTGAACACCGCGATGATGAAGCAGCTGATGGCCGCAGTCCCGACGTATGCGAGCAAGCCCCACGCCCGCTTTCGCCACGCGAAGTAGAGACTTGCAACAGCGCCGAGGGCCGTGACCAGGATCAGGATGTCCGCGATCGTGAGGTGCTTGGGGGAGTTGCGGAAGTCGCCGGTCGGCCAGATGCCGAAGATCTGGAGCGGGCTCAGCGAGTGGAAGAGAAGCCCCTTCACCCCGCCGCCGAGCAGTGTTCCGCGCGCCGGCTCGATGAAGAAGCTCGCAGTGACGATCGACGGCAGCGCGAGCACGCCGGCGAGCAGCACGGCCGAGCCCACCTTGTCGAACGTGAACGACACGCCCTTCCGCCTCAGCGCGGCGAGCACGAGCGCTCCGGCGATCGGGAGCAGCCACACGATGCCGCCGAGGCTCAGCACACCCAGCAATGCCGCGCCGGCAAAGGCGAGCGGGGCCGCGGCTCCGAGCGCGGCGGGGCGCTCGAGCACGATCGGCGCGGTCGCCCCCACCAGCGCAAGCAGCGCCGCCGCGGCCATCTCCTTCACACCTCCCCAGAGCGAGTAGCCGAACAGGATCGCGGCCTGAGTGGCCAGGAAGGCGACGAGCGCTGCCAGAGGGCGGGACTCGACCATGCGAGTGGCGATCGCGTACAGCGACAGAGCCAGCACGATCGCGAGGAACGCCATGTAGGCCTGGAAGACCCACGCCACGTCCTGTCCGACGATCGCGCGGCCGACTCCGAGCGGGACGAAGGTGCCGATCGGATAGCCGGCGCTCAGGTTGCGCTCGAGCGTGAGCTGGTAGGTGGAGGGATCGACGGCGTCGACGTTCCTGCCGTGCTCCATCACATGGTCCGTGAGCGCGAACCAGGTCGCCGTGTCGTCGAGCTTCGCGTAGCCGGCGAAGGTCGCCTCTCCGGACAGTACGACTGGCGCGGCGAAGGCGGCAAAAGCTCCCACCGCGGCCGCGATCGCCCAGCCGTCGACGCGTCGCTCCCGCCGCCGGAGCGAAAGGGCAAATCCGGCGATCGCGAGCACGATCGCAACCGGCGTGGCGAGCTCGGCGGTGAAATCGGTCAGCGTCGCGAACTGTGCGACGACGATCAGCATGGCGAAGCCGACAGGGAGCACGAGCACGCCCGGAACCCGGATCTCTGCCGCTCGCTCGAGCAGCAACCCGAGGCCGAGCGCGACTGCACCGAGGGCGATCGGAAAGACGAGCCAGGGGACGACGAGGTCCATCTGTTGCGCCGGACCCTAGATGATTGATTCCGAATCCCGCGTGGCCGCGAGGGCGCGAGAACCGAGCTGGACAAGGACGCAGGGTGAAGCCCATGCCGGTGGGCATGGGCGAACCCGAGGACGCCGACCAGCGAAGGTTCGCAGCGTCGTCGCGGGTGCGGGGGGTTTGGAATCAGTCATCTAGTCGACTCTGTCTACGATCGCCTCACCGCCGCGGCTCGGGAGCACCGTCACCCCACGGAAGCGCGCTCTCTCGCCCCTTGCGCGCGGCGCCCGCAGGCGGGCCCGGCGGAGGATGCTGGAGATCACGATCTTCATCTCGAGCTGCGCGAAGGCAGCGCCGATGCAGCGGCGCACGCCGCCGCCGAACGGTACCCAGGTATATGACTCGGGCGCGCCTTCCAGGAATCGTTCGGGGCGGAAGACGTGTGGATCGGGCGGGTACAGGTCCGGGTCGTACTGGACGAGCAGGATCGAAGCGGCCAGTTGCGTTCCCGGCTCGAACACGTAACCGCCGAGCTCCGTCGGCTCGGTCGGCGCGCGAAAGACCTCCGTCACAACGGGCCGCACCCGCAGCGTCTCCTTGATCACGGCGTCGAGGTACTCGCTGCCATCATCGGCCTTGACCTCCGCGGTCAGACGCTCGAGTGCGGGCGGGGTGCGAAGGAGCCGCTCGAATGCCCATCCGATCGACGTGGCCGTGGTCTCGTGGCCCGCCAGCAGGATGGTGATCAGCTCGTCGCGCAGCTCTCGATCCGTGAGCGGCCGGCCGTCCTCGTCGCGAGCGGACAGGAGCAGCGAGAGGATGTCGGTGCGGGTCTCTGCCTCGGCGTCTTCGCGGCGGCGACGGATCTCGTCATACAGCATCTCGTCGACGCGGTCGCGATTGCGAATGAAGCGACCCCACGGGCTGCGCGGTCCGAGGTCCTTTCGTACCGCTTCGATGGCGAGCACGGGGTTGATCGAAGACAGTCGCGGCAGCAGTTGCTTCAGCTCGGCGATGCGTACCGGATCGGTGATCCCGAAGACCGTCTGGATTATCACCTCCATGGTGATCGTCTGAGCGACGGTGCGAGTCCGGATCGTGTCGCCCCCCTCCCAATCGTCGATCTCTCGATTGGTGATCTGGGCGATCAGGTCCGCGTACCGCGCGATCGCTTCGCCGTGAAACGGCGGCAGCATCAGCTTGCGCATGCGCATGTGGCGATCGCCATCGAGCAGAAGGAGCGACGACATGCCGGTCACCGGTTCCATCACCTGCCGCGGCTCGCCGACGTTGTACTGCGCCGGCTTCCACTTGAAGACCTGCTCGATCAGCTCACGATTGCCGACATGGAAGAGCTGCCCGACGAACACGTCGTTGGAGCGAAAAAGCGGCCCGTACCGAGCACGCAGCGCAAGCCGCGACTCGAACGGGCGCATGACGCCCAGCCAGGACTGCAGCGGACGCGGAAGGCGCGGGCCGGGAACCTGGGACATGGGCTTGGCCGTCATCCAGCCGACTCTATATAACGCTGCTCCTTCGCCCCTTCCGGGCTACTCTTCGGCGAGCGTGTCCCAGACGAACGTAGATCTGGCCAAGCGTATGACTGTTGCGTTCAACAGCACATACACACAGGGGACCGACGACCTATACGAGCTTGTGGACCCTGACGTCGATTGGGAGCCGATCACGGCGCAGCTCGACGGCACTACCTATCGTGGGCACGACGGCGTGCGCCAATGGATCGAGGACATGAAGGCGGATTGGGAGGAATTCGAGACCCATGTCGAGGAGGTTCGCGACCTCGGCGAGGATCGTGTGCTTTCACTGGGGCGGTGGCAGGCCCGCGGTCGGGCCAGCGGCGTCGCCCTCGATTTCCAGAAGGCCGCCTGGCTGCTGACCTTTCGCGGGGGAAGAGTGGCGAGAATGAGGACCTTCACCGACCGTAACGACGCATACGAGGCCGCCGGCATTTCGGCCGGCGAGTCTTTCTAGGCAAGCGATGCCGGTCTTGGTCCTACTGCAACTGCTCCCCGCGAGCCGGTTCCTTTGGCGGCGCATGTCGTGGGCGCGCGTCTGGGCGATCGCGATCTGGCTCTACAGGCAAGCGTACGGCCGGCTCGAGAAGAACCTCAGCGAACACGAGCGGAGGGATCTCTTCGCACTCATGCGCAAGTCGAAGGGCCGGCCCGGGAACCTCACTCAGAAGGAACGCGAGCGGTTTCGCTCCCTAGTGCGCAAAGCCGCGGTCGGGGACCGGAGATAGGCCAGATCGGCATCGAGCGCGCCGCCGGCGGCTTCCGGCTGTCGACGAGTGTGTTCCTCCCGCGCCCGCGCGAGGAGGTGTTCGAGTTCTTCGCGGATGCCTTCAACCTGGAGGCGATCACGCCACCCTGGCTCGGGTTCAGATTGCTTGCGCCGGGCTCGATCGTGATGGGAGCGGGAACGCCAATCGACTATCGCCTGCGGCTGCGCGGTCTTCCAGTGCGGTGGCGGAGCGAGATAACGGCCTGGGAGCCGCCGCAACGGTTCGTCGACGAGCAGCGCCGCGGACCGTACCGGCGCTGGGTGCACGAGCACGTCTTCGAGGAACGTGACGGCGGGACGGAGGTGCGCGACAACGTCGACTACGCGCTTTTCCTTGGCAGGCTCGTAGGGCCTTTGTTCGTCGAGCGCGACCTGAGGAAGATCTTCGTGTTCCGGCAGCAGAAGCTCCTCGAGCACTTCGGGCGAGGCTGACGTGCGCGCGCTGGTCACGGGCGCCACGGGCTTCGTGGGTGGGCGGCTGGCCGAAGCGCTCGTGGCCGACGGTCACGCGGTCCGCTGTCTCGTGCGCGACCGATCGCGCGCCGGCCGCTTGGAAGTACTCGAAGCAGACCTGCGCGAAGGAGATGTGAGCCGTCCCGAGACTCTCGCCGGCGCCGGAGCGGACATCGACGTCGCCTACTACCTGGTCCACCTGATGGGTCGCGGCGGTGGTCAGGGCTTCGCCGAGCGCGAACAGGGCGCCGCACGCGCCTTCGCGCAGATGGCCGCGCGTGAAGGAGTGCCGCGCGTCGTCTATCTGGGCGGGCTCGGCGACCCGCCGGCCTCGCCCCACCTGCGCAGTCGTCACGAGACGGCGCGTGTGCTCCAGGCAGAGGGCCCGACGCTTACCTACTTCCGCGCGGCGATGGTCGTCGGCGCCGGCAGCGAGTCTTATCGCACGCTTCGCTATCTGGTTCAGCGGCTGCCGGTGATGGTCGCTCCGTCGTGGCTGCGGACAGCGACACAGCCAATCGGGATCGACGACGTGATCGCCTATCTCGTACAGGCGCCCGCGGTTGCGGACAGCGCCGGACGGGAGGTCCAGATCGGCGGCCCGGACGTGCTCTCGTACACCGACATGCTCGACCGCATGGCTCGGGTCATGGGCAAGCGTCCGCGGCCGAAGCTCGCGGTGCCGCTCCTCAGCCCGCGCCTCTCGTCCTTGTGGCTGGGGCTGGTAACGCCCGTCGACACGGGAATCGCGCGACCGCTGGTCGAGGGCCTGCGAACGGAGACCGTCGTCACCGACCCCTCGGGAGCGGCGCTCTTCGACGTCGAGCCGCTTCCCTTCGACGAGACGCTGCGGCGGGCGCTGGCGGAGGAGGCACGCGAATGACGGCGACGGTCCGTCTGCTCCCGGACCCCGAGGCCGCGGCGGTCAGCCGCACCGGGGCCGTGGCATCAGTGCAGGAGGGTCAGGTTTCCTTCCCGGGCGCGGAGCTCGAAAGGAGATGGGGGCCGGGTGACCTCGAGCGTCTGGCGCGTTCCTACTGGGCGTTCCTGAGTCGTGTCTCGCTCCGGCTCCTGCGTGTCGTGTATGCGCCGGACTCACGTACCGTCGTCCTGCTCGTGCGGGCATTCCCCCTCCTGCGCTTCGACGCGCCGGAGTATTCGATGCGACCCGACTTCGGCGAGGTGACGTGGCCGATCCGGCGCGGCCTGCTCGTTGCCCGCGAGGGTCGCGACCAGGGGTTCCTCCGGATCACCGTCCGGCGTCAGGGCGCTGATCCGGATTCTGCCGGTCACGAGCTCGTCGGTGTCCGGGTCGAGGTGCGTAACTACTATCCGTGGCTGCGCGGCAGTGGCTGGTTTGCGCGTTTTGGCACCTGGCTCTACAAAGTGACGCAGCTTCGAATCCACGCATTGATCGCACGCGGCTTCCTTCGCACTCTCGACCGATGGACGTAGCGATCGCTGGTGGACACGGGAAGGTCGCCCGCCGGCTCGCGCGGCAGCTTGTCGCCCGCGGTGACCGCGTCCGCGGCTTGATCCGCAGCGCGGCCCACGCCGCCGACCTGAAGGCGGACGGCAGTGAGCCGGTCGTCCGCGATCTGGAGGCGGCGAGCGTCGAGGAGCTGGCGACTGCGATCGAGGGCGCCGACGCGGTCGTGTTCGCGGCCGGCGCCGGGCCTGGCAGCGGCACCGAGCGCAAGTGGACGATGGACCGCGATGGTGCGATCAAGCTGCTCGAGGCCGCCCGTGCGGCAGATGTGAAGCGCTACGTGATCGTCAGCTCGGTCGGGGCGGAGAACCCGCCCGACGGCGGCGACGTCTTCAGCATCTACCTGCGCGCGAAGGCGGAGGCAGACGAGGCGGTCATCGCGGGCGATCGCGCTTGGACGATCGTGCGACCGGGCCGTCTCACCGACGAGGCCGGCGCCGGCATGGTGCGCATTTCGGCCGAGCCTGTTCGCGCGGAGGTCAGCCGCGACGACGTGGCCGGCGTGCTGGCGGCGGTTCTGCACGAGCCGCGCTCCGCGGGCAGCATCCTCTACGTCGTCGCCGGGGACGACCCGGTCGACGAGGCACTGGCGGCCGCCCTCACGGGGCGACCTTGATTCCGCCCGCATTCGAGGCGCAGGGCGTTACTACTTGATCGCGATGGTGCGCCCGCTCGTGCGCGAGTTGCCTGCGGCATCGCGAGCCATGATCGAGACGCGCGCCTTCAGGCGCGACTTCCGCTTCAGCGCCTTTGCGAGGGCCTTGCGCACCTTGCTGGACGCACGCAGCTTCAACTTCGCCGGCCCGCTGGCGTCGACCTTGCGTTTCACCGACTTCAGCTTCAACACGCGGCTCGCCCCGGGCACGTTGACCCTCCCGCTGGCGGTGACGGTCGCGGCCTCGTCCACCCGCACGGTCACGACGAGTCCGCGCTTGGCGAGGATCCGCTGCGTGGCCGCAGCGGACAGCTTCACCTTCGGCCGCACCTTGTCCTGAAAGGTGGAGGCCGGTGGGTTCGTGGTTCCTCCGCCACCGCCGGTGGAGCCGCCGCCAGGTCCGGTCGAAGAAGAGGGTGTGACTACTACGGTCCCGACCATGTTCGACTCGTGGAACGTGCAGTAGTAGTCAAACGATCCGGGTGACGTGAACGTTCTCGACACAGTCCACTCACTGTCGTACATCGAGGTCGGTTGAGCGAAGCTGCCGTCTCTGAACGTCACGTCGTGTTCGACTCCTGATCCATTGGTCCACGTCACGGAGTCTCCAGTGGAAACCGTGACGGTGCCCGGTGAGAACGAGAACGGAAAACCGGTCGCCTCTACAGCTTGATTCGCCCCCAGCGACGGCACGACAGCGACCGAAAGTCCGGCCACGAACGCCACCACGCTTCCAATGATCTTCGCCAGCCTTGGCACCATCGTGCTCCTAATCCGAGATCTTCACCAGAAGCTTGCCGGTGTTGGCGCCGGTATACAAGTCGACGAGCGCCGACGGGGCGGACTCGAGCCCGTCCCGCACGTCCTCGCGGTGGCGGATCTTGCCCTCCATGACGAGAGGAACGAGCTCCGCCATCGCCTCGTTCACCCGCGCGAAATAGTCGAACACCACGAAGCCCTCCATGCGCGAGCGTCGCACGAGCAGGTTCATGTAGTTACGGGGACCGGCGGGCTGGTCGGCGTTGTAGTTGGAGATCGCGCCGCACAGGACCACCCGCGCGTGCATGGCCAGGTTCGCGAGGCCTGCTTCGAGGATCGAGCCGCCGACGTTGTCCCAGAAGACGTCCACACCCTTGCCATCGGTCAGCTCGCGCAGGCGTTTCGAGACATCGTCGGACTTGTAGTCGATTGCCGCGTCGAAGTTGAGCTCATCGGTGAGCCATGCGCACTTCTCGGGTCCGCCGGCGATGCCGATCACCGTGCAGCCCCAGAACTTGGCGAGCTGCCCGGTGACGGACCCGGTTGCGCCCGCCGCGCCCGAAACGGCGACCGTGTCTCCTTCCTTGGGCTTTGCGATCTCCTTCAGTCCGAAGTACGCCGTCAGGCTCGTGATACCGAGCACCCCGAGCGGCATCGTCGGCGGCACGCCTTCGGGGACCTTCGAGACCGGGATGGCACCGCCGCCGTCGGATAGCGCGAAGTCCTGCCAGCCGAACACGCCCGTCACCACCTCGCCCGGGGAGTAGTCGGGGTGGCGGCTCTCGACCACGCGTGAGACGCACGCCCCGCGCATCACTTCCCCGATGCCGACCGGCGGGATGTAGCTCCGGGCATCGGTCATCCAGGTGCGCATCGCCGGGTCGAGCGAGAGATAGAGGTTGCGCACGACGAACTCTCCCTCGTCCGGGGAAGGCGGAGCGGTCTCGTTCAGCTCGAAGCTGGATTCCTCGACCATGCCGCTCGGCCTCGACCTGAGCAGCCACTGGCGGTTGACCTGGTGGTTCATGTGACCTCCCTCCCTCACCCCTGAGTTGCCTGTCCTACCGTACCCGACGGCGAGCGATCGGACAGAGCCTTGAGACATACTTCCTGGGGATGTCTGCCGACCGCACCGACTCACACATGTCGTGGACCGCGGACGGCTCGCTGGCCTGGCGGTCGATCGGGCCACTCGAGCCCGATGCCGCGGGTGAGCCGGTGCTGATGAACATGGGTCTCGGCGGCAGCTCGCGCCTTTGGTACCGGTTGCTGCCCTGGATCAGCCGCCGGCATCGGGCGATCGTCTTCGACAACCGCGGCACAGGGGTATCCGACCCGGTGCGCTCCACGCTCTCGATGCGCGAACTCGCCAACGACGCGCTCGCGGTGCTCGATGCGGCAAGAGAGGAGTCGGCTCACGTGATCGGCGTCTCGATGGGCGGCATGGTCGCCCAGCACATCGCGCTCGATCATCGCGACCGCGTCCGCTCGCTGGTGCTGGCCTGCACCACGGCGGGCGGGAGTCGCGGTGCGCCCCCGTGGCGGCTGCTCGCGGCGAGCGCGCTGCGGCCTGTCCTGGGAGCGTCGCGTACCTTCCCGATCGTCGCGCCGACGCTGTATGCGGCGACCACCCGCCGCGACAGGGCCGAGCGCCTGCGCGAGGATCTCGCCCGGCGTATCGGCGACGAAACTCCGGCGCTGACGATATGGGCGCAGATGGCGGCGATCACTGGCCACGACACGCGCGAGCGTCTCCGTGAGCTGCAAGGCTTGCCCACCCTCGTCCTGCACGGGCTCGAGGACGCACTCGTGCCGGTGAAGCGTGGCCGGGAGCTGGCCGAGCTGATCCCGGGCGCCCGTCTGGAGCTGATCCCGGCCTGTGGCCACGTCCTCACCACGGACGCCGAGGAGGAAACCGCGACGCCCATCGTCGAGCACTTCGAGCGCAACGCCAGGTTGCCCGAGCCGGTCTAGGGCCTCTAGGCACTCTCGCATCGCTCAGCACGCCCGCCTTACACTTACTCGAGGGTGAAACTAGTCTGCAGCGGAGCGGCCCGGTGACAATCACCGATTACGACCGGCCCACCGATCGGGAAAGGCTCGAGAATGAGCTGACGCTCGCGCGCGAGCTCGCGCTTGCGATCGGCAGCGCCGAGACGGTCGATCGGGCGATGGAGACGACCCTCTCCAAGATCTGCGAGGCGACCGGATGGGAGCTCGGAGAGGCCTGGGTGCGGCGGGGCGACAAGCTGGAGCTCGGCGGCACCTGGTACTCGTCGCGCGCGCTGGAGCCTCTGTCGGAGGGAATGCCGTACTTCAAGGCCGCCGAGGGCGTCGGCCTGCCGGGACATGCGTGGAGCACCGGACGGCCGATCTGGATGCGCGACGTCAGCTCCGACCCCCGTTTCCTGCGCGCCGAGCTCGCTCGCAAGCTCGGTCTTGGCGCGGGCATGGCGGTACCGGTGCTGAGCAGCGACGGTGTCGAGGCAGTGCTTCTGTTCTTCGTCTCGGAGGCGCGCGAGCAGGACGAGCATCTCATCAACCTCGTCTCGGCGGTATCGGCCCAGCTCGGCTCACTCGTGCGGCGCAAGCAGGCAGAGGATGCGCGCCGGCAGAGCGAGGAGCATCTGCGCGCGATCGCCGACACGGCTCTTGACGCGATCGTGTCGAGCGATTCCGGCGGCCGCATCCTGTACGTCAACGGCGCGGCGGAGAAGATCTTTGGCTATGAGAAGGGAGAGATGATCGGACTGCCCCTCACGGCCCTGATGCCCAAGCGCTTCCGGCTCGCCCACGAGGGCGGTTTCCAACGCTACCTTGAGACCGGCGAGGCGCACATCATCGGGCGGCGGATCGAGCTTGCCGGCCGGCGCAAGGACGGAAAGGAGTTTCCGCTCGAGGTCGCGCTCGCAAGCTGGAGCGCGGGCGACGAGCGCTACTTCACCGGCATGCTGCGCGACATCTCGGAGCGGCGCCGGGCGGAGGAGTCGTTGCGTCAGAGCGACGAGCTGAAAACCGCGCTCCTGCGCTCGGTCTCACACGATCTGCGCTCACCGCTGACCGCGATCGTCGCGGCCGGCGAGTCGAGTGCCTCCCCGGTCCTCGCCGACGAGAGCAGGAACGAGCTCGCATCGGTGATCGTGGGCGAAGCGTCGAGGCTCAGCCGCCTGGTCGACAAGCTGCTCGACCTGTCGCGGCTCCAGGGAGGAGCTGCCGCTCCGCGCAGGGTCCATTGCTCGGTCGAGGAGATCGTCTACGCGGCGATCGAGCAGCTTCACCTGCCGGATGAGCGCTTCGAGGTGGACATCCCGGCAGAGCTGCCGAACGTGCTGACGGACGCCACTCAGCTGGAACGCGCCTTCGTCAACCTGCTCGAGAACTCGAGCCGCTTCGCGGGGTCACGGCCGGTGCGCGTCGCCGCCAGCGCCTCCGACGGAGCGCTCGAGGTGCGGATCAGCGACAGCGGCCCAGGCATCCCGGAGGAGGACCGCGAGCGCATCTTCGAGCCGTTCTATCGTGCTCCCCAGGCCCCGATGGACCACCCCGGTTCGGGCCTCGGGCTCGCGATCGTGAGGGGTTTCGTGGAGGCGAACGGAGGCTCCGTCCGCGTAGAGCCCGCCGACGGCCAGGGCACGACGTTCGTCATCACGATGCCGGCGAGCCCCGCCCCGAGCGTGGACGGAGCCGGATGACGAACTCCCGGCGGGTGCTCGTCTGCGACGACGAGCCGCAGGTAGTGCGCGCGCTCAAGGTCGTCCTCCAGGAGGCGGGCTTCGAGGTGATCCCGACTGCCACGGCCGCGGAGGCGCTCGATCAGGCCTCGGTGCGCCCGCCTGAAGCGGCGATCGTGGACCTCGTGCTGCCGGACCAGGACGGCATCCACGTCACCCGCCGCCTGCGGGAGTGGAGCAAGATGCCGATCCTGGTCCTGTCCGCGATCGGCGAGGAGGAGGAGAAGGTGCGGGCACTCGAGGCCGGCGCCGACGACTACGTCACCAAGCCATTCGCCTCCCGGGAGCTGATCGCTCGCCTCGAGGCGGCGCTTCGCCGGGTCGACGGCGAGCCCAAGGAGCCGCTGATCACGGTGGACGGGCTGGAGGTCGATTTCGCCGGCCGCTCCGTGCGGCGGGATGGCGATGAGGTCCACCTGACCCCGATCGAGTACGACCTCCTGCGGGTGCTGCTTCAGAACAGGGGCCGCCTCATGACCCATCGGGCCCTGCTGGTCGAGGTCTGGGGCCCCGCCTACGAAAGCGATACCCAGACGCTTCGTACTCACATCGCCAACCTCAGGCGCAAGATCGAGCCGGACGGGCGCCATCCCCGGTATATCCGGACTGATCCCGGCGTGGGCTACCGCTTCGCGGCCTGATTTCGGCGGCCGGGCACGATCTTCACAAAATCTTCATTCGTCGGCGACAAATCCTCACGCGGCCTTGACGCAGTCTCCGGCATATTTCCGCCTACGGACAAAGGGCCGGGAGCGATGGCTCCTATGGCCTTCGCTTCCGTCCTCACTCGGAAAAGCCCCGCCGCGGCGCGGGGTTTTTCTGTTGTAAGCACGAACCCTCGGAGCTCCCGTCATTTCCGTCTAAGGAAATGACGGCCTTTTCTAACCCCGGAGCTGGGCTTCTGCCCCCAGTAGTTCCCGCGCGCGCTCGCGGTCGTCGACGAGGATGAAGCGGGCGACCTTGCCGTCCCGGATGGTGAAGATGCAGGTGCCCGAGTCGCTCACCTCGAGACCGGTCCGGCGCCGCCGAGCCGAAAAGCGGCCGAAGAACGCGACCTTGTCGCCGGCCTCCACGTACTGCTCCTCGTGGACGCGGATGTCGTCCCACTCGGAGCGCACCGCCTCGAGCATCTCGCCGAGGCCCTCGGTCCCGTGGAAGGTTCCGTGCAGGTCGAACGTCCAGCCCTCGAAGTCCCATTCCGCCTCATCGTGATAGGCCTCGACGGAGGGATCACCGCGATCGTTCCACGCCCGGATGATCGAGCGCACGAGTGCGACGTTCTCGCTGGACATGCGACGTGACTAAGTATGGCCGAGCGCCGCGGCGATGTCACGCCCTCCGGGATGTTCTTCAGATTAAGCCGGGGACGCGAGAGGCCCGGGACCTTTGATGCCTTCGCCGTCGGCGCCCGCAGAGGCGGGCATCGAAAGGGGTGTGACGGGAGGTTCGCGGAAGGTCGCCAGGTGAATGCGCGCGTGTTGCGAGATGGCCGATTTGTGAGGGGCGACTTGTCGGCTGTGCAGTTGAATGACCTCTAGGTCATCCAAGTGTTCAACCGATGATCAGGCGTCTGACGGGGAGGTCGCAAACCTCGCAAAGCGTGCGAACCGCCACAGCAGCGTCCGAGTCTCGTCAACTTGGGGGCCGGGTCGTTTACACCAACCGCAATGACCCGCGCTCCTTCGATGTCCCGGCCTTCCTCGCGCCGGAGGCCCGGGACCTAGTCGGCGCCCAGAAGCTCGGTGATGACCGTGCCCGGCCGGGGACGCGCGAAGTAGAAGCCCTGGGCGGCGTCGCAGCCGAAGGAGCGCACCTGATCGAGCTGCTCTGCCGTCTCGATCCCCTCCGCCACGGCGGTCAGCCCGAGCGTGTGCGCCAGGCCGATCACTGCGGTGACGATCGATGACTCCTCGTTCGCCTCTCCGTCGAGCCCCGCGATGAACGAGCGGTCCACCTTCAGGCTGTCCACCGGGAACCGCTTCAGCGAGCTGAGCGACGAGAACCCGGTGCCGAAGTCATCGACGCTCAGGTGAACGCCGAGCTCCTTCAAGGCGCTCAACGTCTCGAAGCTCGTCTCCACGTCCTTCATGACGTCGTCCTCGCTGATCTCGAGGCACAGGGTGGACGGGTCCGTGTCGGTGTCGTCCAGCGCGCGGCGGACGATGTCGATGAGCCTCTTGTCGGCGTGCTCGCGACCGGACAGGTTGATCGACAGCTGAAGGGGTTTGTCCGGGCGCGCGGCGCGCCACCGCTGCGCCTGGCCGAGGGCCTCGTTCAACACCCACGCGCCGATCTCGATGATCATGCCCGTCTCCTCGGCGAGCCAGATGAAGTCGGCCGGCGCCAGCAGGCCGCGCTGCGGGTGATCCCAGCGCAGCAGCGCCTCGACGCCGTAGATCTCGCCGGTCTTGAGGTCGATCTGCGGCTGGTACAGGACTCGGAACTCTTCCTTCTCGATCGCGTCGCGCAGCTCCCTCTCGGTCTCCTGGCGCTCGGCGACGCGCGACCTCAGCTCGGTGTCGAAGAGCTCGCAGCGCACGCCGCGCTTCTTCGCCCGCTGGACCGCGGCATCCGCCTCGCGGATCAGCGCCTCCGGGTCATCGACGTTCTCGCCGGTGGCGACGACGATGCCGATGCTGGCCGCGACGAAAGTCGTGTCGCTCTCGAGTTCCATCGGCTTCTCGATGTTCTTGACGATCCGCTCAGCGACGCGCACGGCGTGCGCCTCGTCGATGACCTCCTCACAGAGCACGCAGAACTTGTCGCCGCCGAAACGCGACGCGGTGTCGGTTCCGCGCAGCGCCGAGCCGAGCCTGTGACCGATCTCGATCAGGACCTGGTCTCCTACGTCCTGGCCGAGGCTGTCGTTGATGACCTTGAAGCGGTCGAGGTCTACGAGCATCACCGAGAAGAGCGACTTGTGCCGGCGCGACCAGGCGACGGCGTGCGTGAGGCGGTCGAGCAGGAGCGCGCGATTCGGCAGACCGGTGAGCGGGTCGTGCATGGCGCCGCGCGAGACGTCCTTCTCGGACTGCTTTCGCTCGATGGCATAGGTGATGGAGCGTCCGAGCGCCTCTCCGTCGACGCGTCCCTTGATCAGGTAGTCCTGTGCTCCCTCCTGGACGGCCTTGACGGCGAGCAGCTCGTCCTGCAGGCCGCTCAGGATCACGATCGGGACGTCCGGCGCCGCGGCGCGCAGCTGCATCAGGGCCTCGAGCCGGTTGGCGTCGGGCAGGGAGAGGTCGAGCAGGACACAGCCGGTCCCGCCGTTCGTCATCAGGGTCTCCCGCGCCTCCGCCAGCCGCTCGACGTGCCGGACGTCGAACTCGTTGCTCGTCACGTCCCCGAGCATCTCCCGCACCAAGCGGGCATCGCCGGGATTGTCCTCGACGAGCAAGATGGGAAAGGTCTTAGGCCTGTGCATGGTCAGGTCCACAGATACTCCGAGTGATCAGTCCTCACGCGGATGGCAAGCGCGCGCTAGCGAGCCAAAAGTCCTTGATCGACTGAACGACGCTGAAGAACTCGTCGAGGTCCAACGGCTTGGTGATGAAGCAGTTCGCGTGAAGCTCGTACGAACGCGATATGTCGGACTCGGCGGCGGACGTCGTCAGAACGACGACGGGGATACGGCACAGCTCGGCATCGCGCTTGAGCTCCTCGAGCACCTCGCGGCCGTCCTTCTTGGGCAGATTGAGGTCCAGGAGGACGAGGTTCGGCCGGGGGCAGTCGGCGAAGCCTCCCTCACGCCGCAGGAAACACATCGCCTCTTCGCCGTCACCGACCACGCTCAGGCGCGTCGCACCGTCGCCATTGTCGAGAACCTCACGAGTGAGCCTGACGTCTGCCGGGTTGTCCTCCACCAGCAGGATGTCGATTGTGCGGTCCGTACGCCGCAAAGAGGGGGCGAAGGTCCTGACCAGAGTGGATGTGACGGACATTGAGCCTTCCTTGGTCGCGGGTTGGGGGACAGAGCTCTCCAAGGTTTCGTCGGCTCGTGGCAGGTGTTGCTGATCGAAAATTCGGCTATCCGGGTTAGGTTGCGCTTCAGTCACGGCGTTCCGGGGTCCTTATCGGCGCTTATACGAGAGCCCGGAATCGTGAAATGGAAAGTGCTTCCCTCTCCCGGCGCCGATTCGACCCAGATCGTGCCGCCGTGCCGTTCGACGATGCGCTTGCAGATCGCGAGGCCTATGCCGCTGCCCGGATACTCGCCCCGCCCGTGCAGCCGCTGGAAGACGGTGAAGATCCGTTCCACGTGCGCCGGGTCGATTCCGATCCCGTTGTCCGAGACCGAGAAGTGCCATCCAGCTCCTTCTTGCTCGGCTGTCACCTCGATGTGCGGCGGGCCGTCGGCGACGAACTTAATAGCGTTGCCGATCAGGTTCTGGAACAGCTGCGCCAGCTGGTTCGCATCGCCGGGGACCGTGGGCAGCGGGCCGGAGACGACCTGGGCGCCCTTCTCTTCGATCGACGTCCTGAGCATGAGCAGCGTGGCGTCGAGGATCTCGTTGCAGTCGACCGGGTCGACGGCGTATTCCGACGTCCCGGCGCGCGAGTACATCAGCAGGCCATCGATCAGCGCCTGCATCCGCACGGTGCCGTCGAGCGCGAAGCCGATGAACTCTTCGGCATCCGAGTCGAGCTTGTCGCCGTAGCGCCTGGCGAGCAGCTGCACATAGCTGGACACCATCCGCAACGGCTCCGAGAGGTCGTGAGAGGCGGCGTAGGCAAACTGCTGGAGGTCCATGTTGGAGCGCTCCAGCTCCTCCCGTGCGCGTTTGCGCTCGGTGATGTCCTCGACCTGGGCGATCGCGAACAGAAGGCGGCCCTTCGGGTCGTGCACAGCGGACGCGCTGTGCGTCACCCACACAGGATCGCCGTCCTTGCGCACATAGCGCTTCTCGAGGCGGTAATTGGGAATCTCGCCCTCCAGCAGCTTCTCGGCCAGGGGCCGCTCGGCCGCGACGTCCTGCGGATGGGTGATCTCGGACAGGCGCATCTCCAGTAGTTCCTCGGCCGAGTAGCCGGTGATCTCGCACATCGAGCGGTTCACTTGCAGCAGCCGGCCGCTCGCCTCGCCGACGCCTACCATCGCGACGCCGATCGGCGCGTCCTCGAATGCCGTGCGGAAGCCTTCCTGGACCTCACGCATCGCCCGCTCGGCGCGCTTGCGCTCGGTGATGTCGCGCGCGATGAAAGAGACGCCGGTGATCGTGCCGAGCTCGTTCGCGATCGGTGAGACCGTGAGCGAGATGTCGACGAGGCTGCCGTCGGCGCACCATGCGACGGTCTCGAGCTGGAACGTGTCCTCGCCGGCCAGCGCGTCGGCGAGCAGGTTGCCCCCGCGCGATCCGCCTTCGGCCGCCAGCACGCTCTCGATCGATGTTCCGATCGCCTCGTCCGCCCGGTAACCGAGCAGGTGCTCGGCGCCACGGTTCCAGGCAGTGATGGTGCCGTCGTTGGTCGTGGCGACGATCGCATCGCCCGAGCTGCCGACGATGCTGGCCAGGCGCCGCATCTGCTCCTCCGCGCGGATGCGCTCGCTGATGTCATGCAGGAAAGCGTTGAAGACGTAACCGGCGCCCACTCTTACGGGGCTCATCGTCATCTCGACCGGCACCTCGTGGCCGTCGCGATGCAGTACCTCGAGCTCCACGCGCCGGTTGAAGAGCGGTGCCCTGCCCGTCTCGAGGAAGTTCTCGAAGCTGCGTGCGTGCAGCTCTCGGTAGCGGGGCGGCACGATCGTCTCGATGAAGCTGCTGCCGATTGCCTCTTCCGGCGTGTAGCCGAAGGTTCTCTCCGCCTGCGGGTTCCAGGCCGTGATGACGCCGCCGGCGTCCACCGCGACGAACGCGTCCTGCGCGGTGTTGATGATCTCGCGCAGGTTTTGCTCACTGGAACGCAGCGCCTCTTCGGCACGCTTGCGTTCGGTGATGTCGACGGAGATCGCGCAAACAGCATACGGCGAGCGGTCCTCCGAGGCCACATCGATGAGCGGGAACCGCGTGGTCAGAAACGTGCGTCGGTCGCCGTCGCTCTCGAACGACTCCTCACGCTCGAGCGTCAGCCCGGATTGCAGGACCGCGATGTCGTCGGCACCCATGGATTCGGCGCTCTCGTACGGAAGCAGGTCGTGCCCGCTCTTGCCGATGACGTGCTCGCGGTCGTGTCCGTGCAGCATCTCGAAGCGATGGTTCACCAGCAGGAAACGTCCCTGACGGTCCTTCACGTAGACGACCCCCGGGGTGTTGTCGATGATCGCCTGCAGGCGTGCGCGGCTCTCCATCACGTCGTCCTGCGCCTGCCTGCGCTCGGTGATGTCCTGGACCTGCGAGATCAGATAGAGGGGCCGGCCCTGACCGTCGCGAACGAGCGAGGTCGTCAGCAGCGCCCATATGTAGTGACCGTCCGCGTGGCGCATCCGCTTCTCGACCTCGTAGCCCGGAACCTCGCCGGCCAGCATCCACGGCACGTAGCGCGAGTCGGGATCGTGGTCCTCGGGGTGCGCGATGGAGTGGAAGTCGGTGCCGACGAGCTCCTCCTCGCTGTAGCCGGTGATCTCGGTCAACGAGCGGTTGACACGCAGGAACGCGCCGGCGCCCTTCGTCTCGATGCTGACCAGCGCCATGCCGATCGGCGCCTGATCGAAGGCGCTGCGGAAGCGCTCTTCCGCTTCGTGCAAGACCTCCGCCGAGTGCTCGCGTTCGGTCTGGTCGTGGCCGACCAGGAAGGTCAGCCGCGCGTCCGGTGCAGCGACCGCGCTCCAGATGAAGGAGCGGTACGAGCCGTCCTTGCAGCGAAGGCGGGCGGCGAAGTGGCTGGACTCGGTCATGACCTGCTCGCGGTCGTGG
The DNA here is from genome assembly GCA_963716195.1 of uncultured Solirubrobacterales bacterium. Taxonomy (GTDB): domain Bacteria; phylum Actinomycetota; class Thermoleophilia; order Solirubrobacterales; family JBBDJG01; genus JBBQNR01. Next base: position 2,632,229 of record OY970293.1, on the reverse strand, counting down.
GGATGCAGGAAGTCGGAGAAGCGCCGGTTCGCAAGCTCGTCCCACGAGTAGCCGAGCACTCGCTCGAGCGCAGGGTTGACGCGGCGCCAGTAGCCGTCGAAGTCGACGATCGCAAACAGCTCCCGCGAGATGTCCTCGAAGCTCACGTTCGCCGCTTCGAGCGCGCGGACCCGGCTCAGGTCTTTGGCGACGACATAGGTGAGCTCCACGTCCGGGTGCGGCGTAGCGGTGAACAGGAGCTCGACGTAGGAGCCGTCCGTGCACCGAAGTCGAGCCTCGAAGTCGACCGAGCCCGCGCCCGGAGCGCCCATCCGCGCCGTCAGCAGCAGCGCGCGGTCGTGGTCCTGGGGATGGATGAATTTGAGGTATGTGCGACCAACGAGGTCCGCGCCGGCAAACCCGGTAACCCGCTCGTGCGCCGGGTTGACCCACTTGATGCGGCCATCGTGACCACAGACGGAAACGAGGTCGTCGGTGACATGGGCAAAGCTGGCGACCGCCTCATCGAGGCCGGCGCGCGGCTCCGCTACTGCACGGGCCATAAGTATGTGATCGGTAACCGGAGGGCGTTACTGAAGGCTCCGAATGGGCTTATCCGAGGAGCTGGCCGAGCTCGGCCAGCATCGGCTCCGGGTTCTCGGAGACGTCGTGGTAGGTATAGCGGCGGAACTCGTCCCCCCGCGCCCGCGCCTCCCGCTCGCGGCGGCGGTCCTGCTCCCAGGCGTAGCGCGAGGAGTGGTACCGGTAGCTATCCAGCTCGACAGTCAGCCGCGCGGCCGGCCAGCGGCAATCCACGCGGCGACCGCCAGCGGGGCGGTTTGTGTTCGGGAGGTCGAGGTCCGCCTGCTGCAGATGCTTCAGGAAGCGCTTCTCGAGCTTGCTGAGGTTGACCCGGACGTCGCCGCGGATGATCTGGCGGAGTGTCTTTGCGCCAGAGATGTTCGATCGCCGCGCGAGGGATACTTCCAGCTGCCGCGGCGTCGTTCGATATCGAACGCCGGCCTCATGGCACGCGCGTGCCAGGTCATCGACGGATAGCACCGAGGCGAGGTCGACCAGGGTTCGCGGTACGGATGTGACCGGGATGCCGCGCCAGATCGTTCTTTCGCGGGGATGGAGGCGTGCTCGACGTGTTCGGATTCCTTCGACTCGGCGCGCTGTCGGAGCTGTCACTTCCGGCACCGAAGGGGAATTCTTGATCAGTCCCAGTAGATGCGCAGCTGCTTCTACGCTGAGCGCTGCTCGGCGGCCACAAGCGAGCACGGCCGCCATGTCGCCATCTCCGCGACATTGCTGTTTTGGGGGCGCATATGACCCCCAAGTCATCACGGCCGAAAAGTTCACCCCCTCGATGCGCCGGGGAAAGAGAGGCGGAGAGGGAGGGATTCGAACCCTCGAGGCAGGTTTGGCCCGCCCACGCGATTTCCAGTCGCGCTCCTTAAGCCGCTCGGACACCTCTCCGCGACCGGCGTTTCAGGCTACCAGCGGAGGTCGAACACCAGTCCGTGATCGCTCTCGAGCACTCGCTTTCCGGACTCGAGGCGGTCGCGGAACGCCGGGAAGCGCTCGAGCCAGTCCAGCGCCGGCCAGGCGAGCACCAGGAAGTCGGTGCCGGAGGCGCGTAGCTGGCCCAGCCGCTCGACGGCCCGGGCGTCGTCCTCCGGGGTCTCGAAGGAGACCGCCGCCCGGCCGTCGTCGATCATCGGAACGGGCACGTACTCGCTCGCCAGCGCGAACGAGCTTCCCGGTGGCACGACGTTCGTGACCTCGTCGATCAGCCGCAGCACCCGCTCGAGGCGCTGCACGACTTTATCGCCGCGGCTGCTGTTGAACTCGGTGGCGCGCGGGAACGCGAGGCCCATGCGCACGGCATCCGGTCGGAGCGGGATTTCGGTATCGGCGATCGCCACGAACTGCCCGCGCGTCCCATCGACGGCCTCGGCCAACGGGATACCGTTCGCAACCACGACCTCCACCGCCGGCCAAGTCTGAGCATGCGCCTCCTCGATCGCGGCCTCGAGACGATCCTCCCTCGATGCCCGGTCGTGGAGGACGATGCTGACCAGCGGAGCTGGATCCACCTTCACCGGGTCGTAGTGCTTCGCCAGAGGAACGCGAGGCTGAGCGTGACCGCTGGGGGGTGGGGCGGAGGGCTCTCGCGCGCGGCTGTGTAGTAGCAGGACGCCGTTCCAGAAGGTGGGGTGGACGTTGCCGGCGGTGCGCTGATCGAGCAGGACGGTGTACTCGCGGTTGCTCTGGGCGATGAAGTCGTAGGTCGCCTGGTAGGGCTCGCCCCAGTTCGTGTCGTCCACGATCACGATGCACTCGTCGCCGAAGTACGGCTCCGCCACCTGCAGACCGCGAAGCTGGTTCTCGTAGCTGTGCTCGCCGTCATATAGATAGACGCCGATCGGACCGCGATGGACGCTGGCGAAGTAGTCCTCGTAGTCCATCTCGTGGAAGTGGTGGTGCTCGTGTTGGGCGAGCCGGTCGAACCGCTCGTGGAAGGCCTGCCTGGGGCCGCCGAATTCCGAGAAGTTGTCTATGCCTATGCACGTCTTGGCCGGGTTCCCGGCCATGCCGGCCATCAGGCTGAAGCCGACCCAGGTGCCGACGTTCACGTAGCTGTGATCGGCCGGCATTGCGGCGACCGCGCGGTTGATGATCGAGCCCATCGCGTACGTCGACATGCGCGGCATCCGGCAAAGCGGACGGATGGTCTCGTCCAGCGACTCGTGCCCCGGCGGGGGGACGAAGTTCATGACGTCGACGGGCATCTGCGGCAGCTCGACGAGTTTCGCGTCTCCGGAGTTGCGCGGTACCAAGAGGCGGCGATCGTCAGGCCTGCCCACGTCGGGCTGCCAGACGCGGAAGGAGAGCGCTGAGATGAAAGCTGCGTAGTCCATGCCGATGCTGGCTGCCCCAGTCTAGATGCACCGCCGTCACGCTCGCGCGCACTCTCTCGGCGCTCCTACAATCTTCGCGTGAGGCCTTATCTGTCCGTCTGCGCGATCTATCGCAACGAGGCCGACTATCTCCGCGAGTGGATCGAGTTTCATCGCATAGTCGGAGCCGAGCGCTTCTTCCTCTACAACAATGCGAGCGCCGACAATCACGAGCAGGTCCTGGCTCCGTACGTTGCCGACGGAACGGTCGTTCTCAAGGACTGGCCGGTCGTTCCCGGACAGTTGAGCGCCTACGATGACTGCCTCGCCGAGCGCCGCGAGGAGTCACGCTGGATCGCCTTCATCGACCTCGACGAGTTCCTCTTCTCTCCGACCGGCAGGACGGTGGCCGATTTGCTTGTCGAATTCGAGCGCTGGCCTGGAGTGGGGGCGAACTGGCCCACCTTCGGGAAGTCCGGCCACTCCACGCAGCCGCCTGGCCTGGTGATCGAGAACTACCTGCGACGGATGGGGGACGCACGACCCAGACACAGGAAGATCAAGAGCATCGTCGATCCTACGCGCGTCAGGCATTGCGCGAGCCCGCACCATTTCGTATACACGGAGGGCTTCGCAGTCGACGAGAACCACAATGTTCTCGACACGCCTCCGCGATCGATGACGAATCAGGTCTCCTTGTCGCTGCTGAGGGTGAACCACTACTGGACGCGTTCGGCGGAGGAGTGGAAGCGCAAGCTCGAGACGTTCGACGCACACCTCGGAGGGCTCCGTCAGAACTACGAGCCGAAGGCGCTCGGAGATCTCGACGAGCTGGACCGAAAACTCGACGAGCACTACGACGACACGATCACCATGTATGCGCCCGCGCTGCGTCAGGCGCTGGGCATGGAGCCCGCCCGTGCTACACGTACCTGACCATCGAAGCGATCAGCGGTGCAGCACCCGCTCGCACTGCCGTGTGCGCTCGCCCCGGTCCACGTATGCGGTGTCGTAGCCCGGGCCGCAGTTGACACGATCGCGCTTGCCTCCGCCGAATGCGTGGATCGAGTCGTTGCCCGGTCCGGCAAGGACGCGGTCTCGGCCCTGGTCGGGACGGATCTCGTCGTCGCCCCCGCCGCCGCGGATCTTGTCGGTGCCACGGCCACCTGAGATGCGGTCGTTGCCGGCCCCGGCCTTGATGCGGTCGCGGCCGTTGTTGCCGAAGATCGTGTCGTTGCCGTCGCCGCCGCTGATCCGGTCGCGACCGCTGCTGCCCGGCACGTGATCGCCCCACAGGACGTCGTCGCCCGCGAGCCCGCGCAGGCGGTCCGGGCCTCCGCCGCCCAGCAAGGTGTCGTTGGCGGGCGTGCCGACCAGCTTGTTGCGGCCGCTGCCACCGATCCTCTGCACTCCCCGACTCGTGTTCGCAGCGGGGGCGGCGCCGGGGGTGACGACCTCGCACTCGCGGAAGTTCGTGGCGCGCTGATCACGCCGATCGACGTACACGACGTCCCAGCCGGGCCCGCAGTCCACGACTCCCTCTGACAGGAAGCCGTATGGCTCGACCGCGTTGATGGTGTCGTCGCCATCACCGGCGTATATGTAGTCGCGGGCGCTTCCCCCGACGATGCTGTCGTTGCCAGGTCCGCCCATGATGCGATCGCCGGCGCTGGCGCCGTCGAGCGCGTCGTTGCCCTCGTCGCCGTAGAGCCGGTCGCCCGCGGGCCCGCCGTTCAAGCTGTCGTCCCCCGTGTCGCCGCGCAGCGCGTCGCGGCCGAAGCCGCCGTCGAGCGTGTCGTTCTCTCCCGCGCCGTCGAGCTGGTCGTCGCCGGTGTCACCGCTCAACGTGTCGTTTCCCTGGCCGCCGTCGATCTTGTCCGGAGCGGTGCCCCCGGAGAGATTGTCGTCCCCGTTCTGCCCGAGCAGGCGATCCCGCGCCTCGTCTCCCTCGAGAGTGTCGTTCCCGCTGCCACCGGCGAGGACGTCCTTGCCGGTGCCCCCGGTGAGGACGTCGTTGCCGCCGGCGCCAAAGACGCGGTCGGCCGAGCGCCGTCCGTCGAGCGTGTTGTCCGCGGAGTTTCCGCGCAGCCTGTCCTTGCCGCTCGAGCCGATGTACGCCTTGCCGGCCAGCAGCGGGCCCGCCCCAAGGGCGAGCAGGAGACCGATTCCGCACAGCACCGCCGAAAGGATGTGAACGCAAGCGCGGTGCGGAACACGGCGGGGCCGAAGCCCTTCCTGGTCGATGTGGGACATGGCCGGGCCAAACCCGGTCTGGTTGTTGCGCACAGTTGCACCCCCCGCAATCCGTTTCGGTATCCGTGGTGCTGTCGTTGCGCCTACGAGGTGAGCTGACGGGCTAGCGTTCCCCTCTGGGTTACGCTTCGGCCGCCGGTGCGGCCGATTCGCCCCCGGTCACACCTTGCGATGTGACCATTGGTTCCCCCGTTCCGCGATCGCTCTGGGCGGTCACGGATTCGGCGCGAATGGCTATATGAATATCGAATCGGCGGACAGAACAAACCTCTTAATTTCCGCCAGCCTCGCAACACGCGTCTTCGACGGCCGTCAGCGGCCTCCTTTCCGGTGTGTCCGCGCGGTTGGCGACCGAGTTGGTCTTTTCTTTAGACCTTTTCGCTGGACGTCGAGCTAAGCGTCAACGGTCGGGAGAACGGACCACTCTCAACCCGCTCTTAGAGATCGCTGCGAGACTGGCCTCCATGGCCCGCCGCCGTCGCCTGCTCAACCGCCGGGAGGCGCTTACCGCTGCCGGCGCCGGGGCGCTCGCGCTCTACGGCATCGGTTGTGGCGGCGACGACGAAACCGCAACGACTCCCACCTCGACCGCGACCACGGGCGACGCGTCCACCGAGAGCGCGTCGTGCGTGTTGACCCCCGAGCAGACCGAGGGCCCCTACTACATCGCGGACAGCCTGATGCGCAGGGACATCACCGAGGACCGGGACGGGACGCCGCTTCAGCTGCGATTGAAGGTGCAGGATGCATCGTCCTGCGATCCGGTGTGGGACGCGACAGTCGAGGTCTGGCACTCGGACGCTCTTGGCTCGTATTCCGGCTTCGGCGCCGGCAGCGGCGAGCGCACGTTCCTGCGCGGAGGACAGAAGTCCGACGCAGACGGCAACGTCATCTTCGAGACCATCTATCCGGGCTGGTACCAGGGCCGTACTCCTCACATCCACGTCGAGGTGCATGCCGGCGGGCAGGAGGTGCACGCGGGCCAGCTCTACTTCGACGATTCCATCAGCAACTCCGTGTACAGCAAATCGCCATACGCGTCCCGTGGCGAGCAGACGACGACGAACGAGGACGACGGCGTCTATTCCAACGGCGGCAGCCAATCGAAGCTGGCCCTGACCAAGCAAGGCAACGGCTACGTCGGCCGTCTGTCGCTCGGCGTAAGCACCTGAGCGACCCCCGGTCACCGAGAGCGTCAAACGGATACCTTGCTGTGGTAGGAAGCCGCTCGAGCAATGGCCATTGACTTCGACATCGACGCACCCGTGGTGGTCGTCACGATCAATCGGCCCGACGTTGCGAACGCGGTCGACCGCCCGACGGCAGAAGCGCTTGCCGACGCATTCCGCCGCTTCGAAGCCGACGAGTCTCTTGCCGTCGCGGTCCTAACCGGCGCGAACGGGAAGTTCTGCGCGGGCGCGGACCTCAAGGCCATGCGCGAACCTGGAGCGCCGCGCGCCAGCCGCGTGGAGCCCGACGGCGACGGTCCGGTCGGCCCGACGCGGTTGCTGTTGCGGAAGCCCGTGATAGCGGCCGTCGAAGGCCATGCGGTCGCCGGCGGGCTGGAGCTCGCCGCGTGGTGCGACCTGCGTGTGGCCGCGGAGGACGCGGTGTTCGGCGTCTACTGCCGACGCTGGGGCATTCCACTGATGGACGGCGGCACGATCCGCCTCGCGCGCCTGCTCGGGCACAGCCATGCCCTCGACCTGATCCTCACCGGCCGCGGAGTGAGCGGGGAGGAGGCACTCCGCATGGGACTGGCCAACCGTCTGGTCCCCCCGGGCCGAGCGCTGGAAGAGGCGGTGTCACTCGCGCACGAGGTCGCGTCGCGGCCGCAGGCGGCGCTGCGCAGCGATCGCATGTCTTCCTACGAGCAGTGGTCGCTGCCGCTCGGCGAGGCGCTTGCGAACGAGTACCGGCACGGCATGTCGACGCTCGAGACCGGCGAGCTGTTCGGCGGTCTCGACAACTACGCGTCGGGCACCTGGCGAGAAGAGGCGTCCTCGACCTGACGCGTGACGGAGCGCTGGGCCACCTTCGACTGCTACGGCACGCTGGTCGACTGGAACGCCGGCATCGACGCCGAGCTGCGTCGTCTGTTCGGAGAGGACCGGGCGCCGCCGCTGCTGTCACGCTACCACCGGCTCGAGCCGCGCATCCAGAGCGAGCGGCCCGAGGCGAGCTATCGCGAGGTAATGGCCTCGGTGCTCACCGAGCTCGCAGCGGAGGCCGGTACACCGCTGGCGGGCGAGGACCGGGACGCACTCGGGCGCTCGCTGCCGGGGTGGCCGGTCTTCTCGGATGTGCCACGCGCGCTCGCCGAAGCGCATGAGCGCGGCTGGAAGCTGTTCGCGCTCTCGAACAGCGACCGTGACCTGATCGACGCTTCGCTTGCCGCGATCGGCGTCCCGTTTGCCGGCTCGATAGTGGCGTCCGAGATCGGCTCTTACAAGCCTGCACACGGCCACTGGCGCGCCTTCTTCCAGCAAACCGGCGCCGACCCTGCTCGCCACGTGCACGTTGCCCAAAGCCACTTCCACGACATCGTCCCGGCGAACGAGCTCGGCATTCCGTCGGTGTGGATCAACCGGCTCGGCGAGCGCGGCGATCCGCCGCCAACTCGACAACAGCCGAACCTCAGCAGCATCGCAGACGTGCTGGACGAGCTCGTCCCGGCCTAGAGGCCTGATGCTAGGAATTTCTCGGGGCGTTCTCCGCGCCGGCTATGGCGTGAACACGCCGGAGGTCGCGAACACCCGCTCGTCGCCCGAACCGCAGGCCGGCGGGCAGAAGCGACCAGTCGGATCGGTCGGCGGAAGCACGATGGCGTCGGGTCCAGCGTCTTCCACTGTTGCGCCCAGCAGCTCGATGACGGCGAGGGTGTTCTCGCGCGCAAAGTTCGGGACGAGGCTGTCCGCCATCGTGCTGAGGCTGCATTGGCTTCCGGCGAGGCCTGGCGTGGTCGTGCAGTCCATCGGCACTGCGAGTCGCGTGTCAGCAACGGTGCCGGCCTCCTTCCCAGACGACCCGTTGGATCGGTCGGTGATCCGCATGGGAAGACCAAGGATGACCTTGCCCGGATAGTCGGTGCCGTCGGCCCGCAGCACATCGGTCACGGAGGCGTCGATCTGGATGTTCGCTTCGTCGGCCTGCGTCGCGGTATTGCCGATCAATGCACGCAGGCGCACGAACCCACTGCCGCGGCCCGCGGCTGAGGTCTTGAGAATTCCTGACTCCAGGACCGGGGGATTGCATGCCGGGTGGTTGAGGGGCGCGACGTGCGTGCTGTTGGGCGACACGCACTGGCTGTACGACGGCACGAGTGGCAGCCTGAACGGCGTCGCGCTGGATGGACGCGGATACGTCTTCGAGGAGACGAAGGTGCACGTCACGGTTTCACCGGGCCCTATGTCGATATTCGAAATCGGGCTTCCGTCGTTGCAGCTGGCCCTCGCCTGGTACCAGCCACCCGGTGTCGTCTCCGAAAGTGAGTACCCGTTCTTCGGCACGAGGGTGCTGAAGGTGAGGGTGGTGCCCAGCGTCGGGTCCGAGTCGTCGTCCAGCTGGAAGCTGGTGGGCGAAAGCCCGCCGCCGGCAGTGAAGCTGAAGTTCTGTGCATCGTTCGGGGCGGCGTCCTTCGTGACGATCAGCGTTCCCGGCTGCGCGACCCCGAAGTTCCACGTGCTGGCGTCGGAGGTCAGGACCGTAATCTCGATATCGCCGCCGCTCAGCGCCACCCTGCTCGAGACACATGGATCGGGATCGATCGGTGCCGTCGACGTGCACCCGGATATGGGAGCGGGGCCGCCGTTCTTGAAGATGGCGAGGTTGTCCTTTGTCGTCCCCGCCGGCAACAGCGAGCCATCGATCCTGAACACAAGTGTGAGGGGGTTGTTGACGGATGCCGCAGGCGCAGTGATGTCGACCTGCCAATCGAGGAAGTCGTAATGGCTCGGAGCGCTTTCCGACGTAGAACCGTCGGCGATCGTCACCGTCCCCGCCACGGGGCTGGTCACAGCGGCTTCGACGGGATCCGTCGCAGTCGGGTCGGTGCCGGTTGCGACCGTGCCGCCGCCGCTGTCGAAGGTCTGGCTGACCCGTTCGTCTGCCAGATAGCGAACCAAGGCGAAGTCGAGGCCGGTCCTGCCCACGGCGAGGAAGCTTCCGTCCTCGGCGATAGCAAGGCCGTTGCCATAATCGTTGTTGCCGAGGTTGGTGATCAGCTTGCCGCCCGTCCCGAAGAGGGGATCCCCGCTGCCGTCCGGGTTGAATCGCACCAAAGCGAAATCGGTCGTGGTGCCGTCGTTGCCGAAGCCCGCCGCAATGATCTTCCCGTTGGGCTCGAACTTCACCGCGTACGCCGCGCCGCCGTTCACGTTCATGGTGGCCTTCCCGCCGCTTCCAAAGCTCGGGTCAAGGGATCCATCGGGCTTGTAAAGAGCGACGCCAAACCCTAGGTTGCCCGCGATCTCAGCTGAACCGGCTACGACGATAGAGCCGCTGGTGTCGAGATCGATCGCCCGGCCGGCTTCATACGACCCCGCAAAGTCGGTCGTGACCTTGCCACCGCTCCCAAAACTCGAATCCAGCCCTCCGTCAGAGTTGTAGCGCGCGAGTGCGAAATTCGTGCCCGCGGTGTCGAATGCTCTCGTACCCGCGAGGACTATCTTGCCGCCGCTCGCCAGGCGGATACCGAATGCCCTCGCATTCGCGCCGAAGTCGGTCGTCACGACGCCACCGGTGCCGAAGCTCGAGTCGAGGCTTCCGTCGGTTTCGTACCGGGCGACGGCGAAGTCATACTGCGCGCCGCTGTATATGAGGCCTCCGACCACGATCTTCCCGTCGAGCTGGATAGCGACCCCGTTCAGCTGGTCGTTCGGGCCACGGTCCGTGGTGACCACGCCTCCCGTGCCGAAGGTCGCGTCGAGGTTTCCATCAGTCTGATACCGCAACACCGCGAAATCGCAGTCGGCCGGACTGCACCTGACTCCGGCCACCACGATCTTGCCGTCCGGCTGAAGCGCGATCGAGCGAGCGGCGTCCGTCGAGCCGAGGTCGGTGATCACCTTGCCGCCTGCGCCGAAGCTCGCGTCCAGACTGCCGTCGGCGTTGTAGCGCACCAGGGCTATGTCCTCTTGTCCGGCGCCGGAGTTCGAGTAGCCCGCGGCGATGGCCTTGCCGTCCGGCTGCGTCACGACGGCCAGCGCCTCATCGCTGCCGTTGACGTCGGTGATCACCTTGCCGCCTGTTCCGAATCCGCCGTCGGCCTGACCTGCGAAGCCAGGCTGGGCATTCTTGAACGTGCAGGTCACCGTCTCGCCAGGGCCGACGTCGATGTTCGAAGGCGAGCTTCCGTCACTGCACGTCGCACTCTGGAGGAACCATCCCGCCGCCGGCGCAGCCTCGCTCACCGAGTAGCCCTCGCCAGGGCTGAGATTGTCGAACGTCCGCGTGTTCGACAGCGTTCCGTTGGCATCGTCGTCGAGGGCGAAGCTGAACGCGCTCGATCCGGGCTGCCAGTCGGGCTGGATGTCGTCGCCTGCACTGTTCGACCGGTTCTGAAGGCCGCTGCCGTCGGACGCGTTCATGCTGAACAGCTCGAAGTTGCCGGTGCGCTGGCTGTAGAACAAGATCGTTTGCCCATCGGGAGACCAGGCGGGCTCGTCGTCCACGGAGGAGTGGTTCGTGAGCCGGGTCTCGCCGGTCCCGTTCGCGTCGACCCTGTAGATCTCCTCGAAGCCGTGACGGTTGGTGGCAAACGCAATCTTCGTTCCGTCCGGCGACCAAGCCGGGCTGATGTCGTTGAAGGCGTTCGACGTTACGGCGGTCTGGTCACTGCCGTCGCTGTTGGCCGTGAACACGTTGTAGTCCGCCGCCGGGCGGCTGCCCTGGAACGCGAGCTTGTTGCCGTCAGGCGACCACGCCGGGTGGAGATCGTCACCGGAGGCATTCGTCAGGTTCGTCTCGACCGTGGTGCCGGTGTCGATCGAGTACACGTCGTAGTTGCCGCCGCGGAAGCTCGAGAAGGCAATCGTCGTGCCGTTTGGTGACCACGCCGGATAGACGTCCGGTGTTGTGTTGGTCGTCAGCCGCGTCACAGCGCCGCCGTTCGAATTCATCGTGTAGATCTCGTTGTTGCCGTCCCGGTTTGTCTGGAAAGCGATCTGCTGGCCGTCGGGCGACCAGGACGGATCCATGTCCTGCGCGGTGTTGTTCGTCAGCTTCTGAAGGTCTCCGCCACCGACCAGGTCCGTGTAGATCTCGTAGTCACCGTCACGGCTTGACGCGAACGCGATGCGGCCGTTCGACTGCGCAGGTGCTAGCCCACCGGACGCCGTAAAGGTGAAGTCCTGATCGCTGTCGGGTTGAGCGTCCTTGGCGACGATCACCTGGCCCAGCTCGCTGCTGGTCGAGGTGCACGTGACCGTCTCGCCGGGATCGACCTTGAACGTGACCGTCCGCGTGGTCGTGTCGCCCTTCGAGTTGCCGTCGTCACATACGACGGTCGTCAGGTCGAAGCCCGTCGCCGCCGACTCGGTGACCGTGTACGTCCCCGCCGCGACCTGCTTGGTCAGCGTCTGGCCGTCGCCGATGCTGCCGGTCACCTCTCCGCCGAACGAGAAGCTTCCAGCTGCGCCATCCGGCTCGGTTTCCTTTGCCATCACGATGTGGCCCGGCTCGATCGGGGGAGTTGTGGCGGTGTCGCAGTTGTTCGGCAGCCCGTCTCCGTCCGTGTCCAGCTGCGCCGAGGCGGGCACGTTGACCGGAGTCCAGGCCTGGGTGCCGTCGTATTCGCCGTTTCCGTCCGTGTCGGCAACGGCCGGCTGAGTGACTCTCACGTAGTCGACGCTGAAGTCGGTCCAGTCCGCCTTTGCCCAGTAGGTGAAGGTCGGGTTGCCGATCCAGATCCGGTTCGCGCGCAGGGAGCTCGAGATCGGGCCGATACGGAGCTGGCCGTCCACGAACAGGAGGTATTTCCCGTTCACATATTGCAGCCGGTACTTGTGGAAGGTCGTCGAGCCGCCGGGCACGCCCGTGCGGACGCCAGTCATGCCGGTGGCCAATCCCGTTGCCGCGTCGGCCCAGATGCCAAAGCTGCCGCAGCGGTTGTCTCCGGAGTTGAACGGCGTATTGGTGCCGGTCGGCGTCGGATCCGACCATGGGCGAATGGAGAGGCCGTCTCCGTGGGGCCGGATCGCGTCGTAGCGCATGCGCACGTCGATGACGTAGTCCCCGCTCGGCGGGACGACCCCATCGCGGCTCCAGACGTACGGGAAGGCGCGTGTCGCGGCGGTTGCGTTGAACTTCGCAAGGCCGCCCGCTACGTCGATCGAGCCAAATGGCGGGTTCTGCGTGAACCCTCCGCACTTCTGGGTCGCGACACTGCGCCACTGGTCGCCGGCCTGACACCACCGTGCGGTGTTCGAGCTATCCCAGACCCCCGGATCGAATTGACCAGAACCGAACTCGTCGCCGCCGGTGGCGGGATCGATCTTCTCATTGACGAAGGTGCACGTGACCGTCTCGCCCGCGCCCACCTTGAAGGTCGCCATCTGGGCGGACATGTCCTCGACGGAGTCGGCATCGTCACAAGTGATGGCGCTCAGGTCCCAACCGTCTACGGGGGACTCCGTCACCGTGTAGTTGCCGGGCGTCACCTGCTTGGTGAGCGTCTGGTTGTCGCCGATGCTGCCCGACACCTCGCCCGTGAAAGCAAACTTGTCCTGTGCGCCGTCGGGACTGGTCTGCTTGCCCACTCTCAGGGTGCCGGGCTGGATCGGAGGAGACGTCGCCGGATCGCAGTGGTTCGGCAGGCCGTCGCCGTCGGTATCGACCTGTGCCGCGGCGGGCACGTTGGTGGGCGTCCAGCTCTGCGTGCCGTCGTACTGGCCGTTGCCATCGCTGTCGATCAATGACGGCTGGCTCACGGTCGCGTGTTCGAGCGAGAAGTCTGTCCAGTCGGTCCGGAGGTAATGCGTGAAGATCGGGTTGCCGAGCCACAACCGGTCCGCGCGTCGGGAACTCGTGACCGGCCCGATCCGGAGCTGGCCGTCCACGAACAGCATGTACTTGCCGTTCACGTACTGGAACCGGTAGTCGTGGAAACCGCGCTGCGCGCCCGGGACCGACGTCTGGATCCCAAGCAGGTACGTGCGCAGGCCAGCCGCTGCATCGGCCCACACCTGGAAGCTGGAGCATCTGTCCACAGCCTCGCCGCCCGGCCGGTTGCTGCCTGAGGGCGTCGGGTCGGCCCAGGAGCGCGCGAGCAGACCGTCTCCGTGGGGCGCAATCGAGTCGTAGCGCATGCGCACGTCGAGCACGAAGTCTCCGCTCGAGGGGAAGACGCCGTCCTTCGTCCAGACATAGGGGAAGGCACGCGTCGAGCCTGCGGCGAATTTGGCCAGACCGTCCGCGACGGTAATCGAGCCGTACGGCGGACTCTGCTTCACCCCGGCGCAGTCCTCTGTCGCGACGGTCCGCCACAGATTGGACGGCATGCACCAGCGCGTGCCGGCTGTTTCCCAGACGGCCGGGTCGAGCTGTGTCCCGGTGAAGTCGTCCCCATTGGTCGGAGGCGCCGGCGCCACGGCGCGGCAGGCAGAGAATTCAGAGGTGTTCCCGCTGCTGTCGGTTGCGGTCGCTGTTATCTCATGACCGACGGTGACAGCGGGGAGCGTCGCCTTGAACGACTGCTTGCTGGTCCCGGCGTTGGAGATGGAGATTGTGGTCGAGCCGAGGTATGACCTACCTTCGCCGTTGCCCGATGGGTCACACGCGGCGTCCGTGAAGAAGTCGAGCTCGAAGGTGCCGAGCGCGCTCGTGAGGTCTCCTTCGATGGTCGAGGTCGAAGGACCGCTCGTTGCGGCGGAAAGGACAGGGAAGTTCTGACGGTTGTTCGAGCCGCTGTCGGGATCGCCCGGGCCGTCGTTCGGCGTCACTCCGTCGTTGCCGAGGTTGAATCCCGGTCCGAGCTCGATCCCCAAGGCAGCGTTGGAGTGGATCGAGTTGCCGCGGATCGCGTTGCCGTTCCCGCCGCGGACGTGTACGCCGTTGGAGGCGTTGTTGGCGATCACGTTGGCGGCGCCTGCGGAGCCGCCTCCAACGACGTTGCCAGTCGCCCCGTTGAGGTCGATCCCCGACCCGACGACGTTGCCGAGAGCTGCGCTACCCGAGACGTCGGTCCCGATCAGGTTGCCCCGGACGGCGTTAGCCGTGGCATCCGTGGTCAAGAGCACCCCGGCGTGGTTGCCGCTGATGACGTTCTTCGAGCCGCTGGATGTCCCGCCGATGACGTTGGAGTCACCGGAGTTGGCGACGATCCCAATCTGAACCGATCCGCTCGAGTCGAGCTGCGCCGCCCCGGCGCCGTTCGTTCCGATGAAGTTGCCGCTGATCAGGTTGGCATCGGCGGTCTCGGCGTTGATGTCTATTCCGGCGAAGTCGTTTCCCGAGATCAAGTTGCAGGGGTACTCGCACGGCGCGCCTGGGTTGCTGGCGCCTACCTCTGTCGCTGTCGCGCCACTGCCGAGGAAGATGCCCGTGCTGTTCGGGACTGCCGCCGTTCCGGAAACGTCCGTGCCGATGTGGTTGCCGGCCACGACCGTCGCGGTGGTGTTGCTGATCCGGATGCCGCTGCTGTTGTTGCCCGAAATCACGTTCGGCCGGGCCGGACCGCCGATGATGTTGCTGCTCCCTCCGGCCACCTCGACCCCGTAGGAGCCGTTGCCCTGGTCCGCCGTCCCCGTGGCGTCAGTGCCGAGGAAATTGCAGTCCAGGTGCGCAAACGTGCTGCTCGAGAGAGTAATTCCGCTCACTGCGTAACGGTTGATCGCGAGCCCGCGGATCACGGTCCCGTTCGTTCCGGAAACCGTGAGGCCGCTCGCCAGGGCCCCCGCGCCGCTCCCGTCAATCACCACGTTCGGAGTGGTGGGGCAGCCCGCGTCGACGATCACCCTCTCGGTGATGGTGGGCAAGGCGGACGCAGGTTGGATGGTGAACGGCGGAGCGCCCGCGATCTGGAAGTCGATCGTGTCCTTGCCGGTGGTGGTGTTCGCGCGATCGATCGCTTCCCGCAGGGTGCAATCGGCGACCGTGCAGCCGAAGAGATCCGTGTGGTCGGCCGTGTTGGTGACGCTGAACGTCGGAGCGCCGGCAGGATCGACGATCGTGCTTTCGGTCGCGCTGTCGTTTGTGCTGCCCGGATCGCCAACGGATCCATCGGCGGAGGCGGTGTTGGTGATCGTGCCCTCGCTCGCGGGCACAACCGCAATGTCCACGCTGGCGGAAGCCCCGTCGGCGAGCGTGCCGATATCGCAGGTGACCGTCCCGCTTGCCTCATTGCAGGTTCCCTGAGTGGGAGTGGCGGAGTTGAAGATGACGCCCGCGGGAAGGTTGTCGGTGAGCGTAACGTCGCTCGCGCTCTGAAGGCCGTTGTTGGTGACCGCGGCCGTATAGGTGAGCGTCTGGCCGGCCAGCACCGGATCCGGCGAGTCGGTCTTGGACACGGCCAGGTCGGCGGATGGATCGACGGTCGTCTGCTCCGAGGCGCTGTTGTCAGCGGTGTCAGGGTCGCCTTCCTCGGCGTTGGCAGCGGCGGTATTCGTGATCGTCCCGGGGTTCTGTGGTCGGACAGTGATCACAACGGTCGCGTCGGCACCGTCGGCAAGATCGCCGAGGTCACAGGTGAGGGGACCTTCGGACTTGTCGCAGCTCCCCTGGGACGGGTTCGCCGACTCGAAGACAACCGAGGCCGGCAGGTCGTCGATCAAGGTGACGCCCGTGGCGGTCTGCAGGCCATCGTTGTCGACCGTGACCGTATAGGTCAGCTCCTCTCCCGCCAGCAGCAGGCCCGGGGCATCCGACTTGGTCACATGGAGATCGGCCGAAGGATCGACGGTGGTCGACACCGAGCTCGAGTTGTCACCACTGACCGGATCTGCTTTGGTGCCGGTTACCGAAGCGGTGTTCGTGATGGTCCCGGGCGTCTGTGGTTTCACCTCGACTTCGACGGTGGCCGAACCGGTGTTCGTGATGCTGCCCAGGTTGCACGTCACAGTACCTGCCGACTCGTTGCAGCTTCCCTGGCTCGGCGTGACCGACTCGAAGGTGACCCCGGCCGGTAGCGGGTCGGTCACCGTGACGCCGGTCGCGGTGTCGAGGCCGTTGTTCTCGACCGTCGTGGTGTATGTGAGCGTTTGACCGGCCAACACCAGATCGGGCGCGCCAGACTTCGTGATCTTCAGATCGGCCGTCGGGTCGACCGTCGTGCTCTGAACGCTGGTGTCATTGCTCGAGTTCGTGTCGGCCTCGTTGGCGCTCACGCTCGCGTTGTTGGTGAGGCTTACCGGAGCCTGCGGCTTGACCGTGACCTGCACGGTCGCGGTCTCTCCGTTCGCGACGCCGCCGAGATTGCATGTGACGGTTCCGCTCGCCTCGTTGCAGAGGCCCTGCGGTGATGTGGCCGAGACGAAGGTGACCCCGGGCGGCAAGTTGTCCGTGAACACGACTCCTGTCGCCCCATCGGGGCCGTTGTTCTTGACCGTCGCGGTGTAGGTCAGTGGCTGCCCGGTCAGTGCGGGATCGGGCGAGTCTGACTGGGTGATCTCCACGTCCGCGACTGCCGGCTTTGCGCCCGCCTTGCAGTTCTGCGCCGGGTCGGCGACGTATCCGACTTTCAGGTTGTCGACGAAAGCAGCGGTGTCGACGATCGTGTCTCCCTGGTCGAAGATCGAGAGATAGAGCGAATGCGGACCCGCGCTCGTCTGCTTTGCGGCCCCGAGCAGTGGAGTCCCGTTTGTATAACCGGTACCCGTGGCATTCGCGCCCGAGAAAGTCGACGCCGACGCCGTGAGAGCAACCGCGGCGAACGCATTTGGAGCGGACAGTGCGGTTGCGGACGTGGTCCAGGTCGAGCTGTCGAGCTCGGCCACGAAGGCGTCGTTGAAATACAGGGTCGGATCGACGAACTCGTGCGTGAATACGCCGTAGTCGAACGTGAGGCAGTTGGATCGAGACGGTGCATTCAGATCCAGCTTCAAAATGCTGACGTCGCGGTCCGTGTCTCCTCGAACGGCGGTCCCCCCGAGTGCATCGGTGGTGTTCTGCTGCGGGGAGCCGGCGGTCAGCAACGCGAAGGTTGACCCGTTTGTCGGGAAAGCGCCCATCGCTGCGTCGGCCGTGGCATGTGGTGTTCCTGTCGGTGGGACCGTGGAAAAGCTCGCTGCGCTCACGCTCGTCCCCGGCGCCGTGATGGACTGCCCCAGAGTGAGCGCGCCTGTGGAGTCGCTGCTTACGGGCGTGATAGCGGCTCCGGCTCCCGCCGGCATCGAGAACAGCGCTACGACGCCCGCGACTGCAAGAAGCCCGGACCGCGATTCCAAAGAAAGCCTCCCCCGTTCCACTTCAGGACATCACCACCCTATTCCGCACTTCTCGCGATATGTGTGTAAGCCAGCACAAATATCCAGCTGGATTAAGCCGATCGGATTAATCCGTCTGAGGGAGAAGCTTCCGCAGCTCGGCAAGCATCAGCGCCAGAGTCTCGAAGACGTCGCCATACGTGTAGCGACGAAATTCGTCGCCGTGGGCGAGAGCCTCTCTCGCGCCGGCGGGTCCTGTTCCCAGGCGTGACGAGATGCGACTCGGCGTCCTCCGGCCGGGCGATTGGTCTAAGGAGGTAGTACCAGGGAGCGGTCAGCTCAGGTGATCGGCTGGCCGATTCCGAGCATGTTGCCCTCGCTGTCGCGAAACCAGGCGGCACGCTCGCCCTTCCCGCCCTTGCTCGGGGTAATTGCCCGAAACCTCCGCGATCCCGTCGACCGTCTTCAGTCCCGGGAGATCCACTTCCTCGAATACCACGCCGCGCTTCTTCAGCTCAGCGACCGTCGCATCGATGTCGTCGACATCCCAGCCCATCTGGGTGAACGTGCCGGCTGAGGAACCGGCCGACTGGAACAGAGCGAACTCGCAGTTCGCGCACCGATAGAGAAGCCCGCCGGGGCGCTCCTCATCTGGCTCGAGGCCAAGCTTCTCTGAATAGAACGCTCTCGCCCGCTCGAGGTCCTGGGCAGGGAGCCGAGTCGCCACGCGACCATCGCGCAACATGCTGCCTCCTTTCCTCGGGAGACCTGAAGGTTCGCGCGTTTACGCTACGGCAAACCGCAGCGCCGGGTCCTCGACGGGTCCGTTTCGGAGCCGGCCGCGATCGGCGGCGTAGTTCATCTCCACGGTCCACGGGCCGCGAGAGCCCTGCGCCGGGAACGCCTCCATCGCGCGCTTCACGTAGCCGGCCTGGAAGTCGAGCAGCGGCCGGCGTTCGATCGTCTCGTCGTCGAGCACCGGCATGACCGTGTCATAGCCGTGCGCGTCCATGTGGGCCAGCATCCGGCAGAGGTGCTCGCAGACCAGGTCGACCTTCAGGGTCCAGGACGAGTTCGTGTATCCGATCGCGAACGCGAAGTTCGGAATTCCGCTGAGCATCATGCTCTTGTACGCGATCGTGTCGTTCAGCCTGACGGGCTCGCCGTCGAGCGCGAGGTTCACGCCGCCGAAGGCACGCAGCTTGAGGCCGGTCGCCGTGACGATGATGTCGGCGTCGAGCTCGGTGCCCGACTCGAGCAGGATCCCGCGCTCCGTGAAGCGCGCGATCCGGTCGGTCACGACGGACGCCTGCCCCTTGCTGATCGCCTTGAACAGGTCGCCGTCGGGGACCGCGCACATCCGCTGCTCCCACGGGTTGTAGCTGGGCTTGAAGTGAGTGTCCACGGGATAGCCCGGGGGAAGCTGCTGCTTGGTCAGCGCGCGGATCAGCCGCCTGACGAGTCGCGGGTGGCGCATGCTCAGCGAGTAGATGAGCCGCTGCCGCGCGATGTTCATGCGCCGCGTGAGGCGGTATGCCAGTCTGCCCGGGAGCATTCGCCGCAGGCCGTTGGCGATCGGGTCTCTCGCGGGCAGCGCCATCACATAGCTGGGCGAGCGCTGCAGCATCGTCACGTGCGCCGCCTTGCCGGCCATCGCCGGGATCAGCGTCACGGCGGTTGCGCCGCTGCCGATGACGACGACGCGCTTGCCCGTGTAGTCGAGGTGCTCGGGCCACTGCTGCGGATGGACGATCGTGCCGGCAAACAACTCGCGGCCCGCGAACTCGGGCGTGTACCCGGCGTCGTAATCGTAGTAGCCGGCGGCCGAGAACAGGACGTTGCACGTCAACTCCAGCGTCTCGCCACTGTCGACGCGCTCGACCCGCAGCTTCCAGAGAGCATCGTCAGACGACCAGTCGGCGCGCAGGATCTTGTGTCCAAAGCGGATGTGCGGGAAGAGGTCGTTTTCTTCGATCGTTTCGTGCAGGTAGGCGAGGATCTCGTCGGCGCCCGCGATTGCGTTGTCGCTCGTCCAGGGCTTGAACTCGTAGCCGAATGTGTGCAGGTCCGAGTCGGAGCGGATGCCGGGGTAGCGGAACAGGTCCCATGTGCCGCCGATCGCGTCGCGCGCCTCGAGGATCGCGAAGGTCTTCGCCGGCTGCCGCGTCTTCAGGTGGTAGGCCGCGCCGATCCCGGAGATGCCTGCGCCGACGATCAGGACGTCGAAGTGCGTGGTGGTGAGAGGCGTCTCGATCTGGGTGACTGTGGACACGACCCAATGATCGAAGCTGCCCGTCCGAGGGGCAAGTGCAATCCGCTCAGACCTCTGCCGTGGTACTGGGCATAATGCACAGATGGTCGAACCCTGGGATCCGCCCTCGCCCTCGCCCTCGCCCGCGGCCGCGGACCTGCTTCGGGAGGGCGCGCGTTTCTTCCTCGAGCATGCGGCTGAGCTGGTCGATCAGCTCGACCAGGCGGTCATGGCCGTGTTCCCGGAGCGGCTTCGGGATGACGTGGCGCTCGCGGCAGAGGCGTCCGCCAGCAGCCGCGCGAACATCCTCCACTGGGCAAAGTGCACGATCCGCGATCCCGGCGCCCGCGTCCCGACCAACCTGACTCCTGAGGTGCTCGGAATCGCCCGCGTCGCCGTTCGGCGCGGAGAGGATCAGACGCTGCCCGGCGCCTACCACGCCAGCCAGAACGTGGTCTGGCGATACACCATGCAGCTGCTCTTCTCGCTGTCGTCGGACGCGCAGACCCTGCGGGAGGCGCTGGACCTCGCCGCGCGCTCGATCTTCCAGTTCGTCGACGACACCGTGGTGGAGCTCCAAGAGCAAATAGAGCGGGAGCGGGCGGAGCTCACCGGCGGCACCCACGCTGAGCGCCTCGAAGTCGTGAACCTGATCCTCGAGGGTGCTCCGATAACCAGCGACAGAGCAAGTGCCCGCCTGCGCTACGACCTGCGGGGACGCCACACCGCCGCGATCGTCTGGACAGATCCCGGTAGCGAGGACATCGGTGAGCTCGATGGCGCGGCGGAGGCGCTCGCAAGGGCGGCCGGCGTCCAGAGACCTCTAACGGTGATCGCGAGCGGCTCGTCCAGGTGGGTGTGGTTCGCGACGCCGAGCGACGCCGATCCCGGCGCGGTTCTGGCGGCAATCGAGGATGTCCCCCGCGTTCGCGTCGCGCTCGGCCTGCCGGCCGCCGGAATCGACGGCTTTCGCCGCAGCCACCTCGACGCGGTCGCCACCCAGAGGCTGATGTACAACGTGCCCGGCGCGACGCGCGTCGCCCGCTACGCGGACGTGCAACTGGTCGCGCTTGCGGCGCAGGACGTCGAGCGTGCCAAGGAGTTCGTCGCGAGGACGCTCGGCGAACTCGCCGGCGCGAGCCCGGAGTTACGCAACACCGTCCGCACCTACATCCACGAGCAATTCAGCGCGTCCCGCGCCGCCCGCGCGCTGTTCGCCCACCGGAACACCGTTCTCAACCGTCTCCAGCGAGCCGAGCAGCTGCTCCCGGCCGGCCTCGACGGCCGTGGCGTCGAGATCGGGGTCGCCCTCGAGATCGTCCACTGGCTCGGACCCCGCAAGTAGAAGGTGCTTACTTGGCGCGGCGAAACCTCACCAGCTCCTCGCGGTCGGCTCCGCCGGAAACCCCGACCGCCAGCACCGGGCCCACTCCGCGCGCGAAGAACTTGTACTCGAGCACTTTGGGCTCGAGGGGATTGCGGTCGCGTGTCATCACGACCTTGCCCGGTCCGAAGTAGCCGTATGGCACCTCGACCTGCTCCCTGAGGCTCATGATCTCGGCCTTGTCCTCCGCGTGCCCCCGGTAGTACTCCTGCCTGTAGGTCAAACCCACCGTGGGGTTCGCCGGCATGATCACGCCGGCCTGCGCTCCGTTCTTGCCGGCCTCGAACGAGCCCTCCCTCGAGATGATCTTGCCGTTCTCGTATTCCTTGGTGTTCTCGCCCAGATACCAGACATTGCCCTCCTTGTCTTGCGCGTACCAGTCGTCGGTGATCTCGACCGGCTTTCCTCTCTCGGTAACCGCGTCGTTGACGATTCTCGCCGTGATGCCGTTCGCGATCTTCTTCGTCTTCTGCCGAACCCTGACCACGACGCGCTGCTTCGTGCCGCCGGGGGCGGTCTCGCGGTAAACCCAACGGTTGCCCGGCTTCATCGGCCAGTAGGGGTTGGTGATGTTGGTCGTGAAGTCAGCCGGGTTCAGGGTGACCTGCTCGCCTCCTTGCGGGAGAGTGCTCGACCTTGCGGGAGGATCCGCACCAGTCACCTGCACGTTCGCTGCACCGGCCGCGATCACTGCCATCACTGCGGAGATTGCGATGCCGGCTCTGCTCGCCTTGCTCGCTTTCACGCCCATGTGTGACCTCTTCTTTTGCTCGCCGGGACGAACCCGGCTCGGTGGAGTGTCGTGGGTGCACCGTAGGCGGGGCAGATGAGCGTTTGATGAGCCCCAAGTGAGTGTCAGATGAGAGCCAGGCCTAGCTTGCCCGCCCTTTCCGGACCGCGTCCCGCAGGCGCGTCAGGCGATCATCCCAGGCTGCTTCGGCATCACGCAGCCAGCTCGATGCAGGAGCCAGCGCACCATCCCGGAGCCGGTAACGGACTGGACGGCGGGCGCCCGGCTCGCGCTCGATGATTCCGGCGGCGCTGAGCGTCGCGAGATGCTTTGCGACCGCCTGGCGCGTGATCGGTAGCGCAGAGGTCAGCTCCGGAACCGACGCCGAGTCTTCACGCAGAAAGGCCTCGACCATCCAGCGCCGCGTGGGGTCGGCAAGCGCCGCGAAGACAGGGCCGACCTCGTCGGTCAAGCGACCGCGAGCGCGAACGACTTCGCGAGCGCGGTGAGCGAGAACGAGGGGATGGACTCCGTGACCACCACTCGCGCCCCGTTCGGCACCGGAACGACGAGGAATTCGACGCGCGTGGCGGGCTGGTCGGCGCTCCACCACCACCACACGAGCCGCGACGGCTCGTCAGCGATCTCAACCTGGATCTCACGATCCGGGTCCTCCTCGAGCCATCGCGCGCGGCCCTCTTCGGTGGTCAGCGCCTCCCAAACCTCCTCGGGAGTGGCCTCGACCTCGATCTCTCGCTGTGCCGGCATCTCGGCCTCCTTTGACAACCGCATGGTTGCTATCGTATGACAACCGCTAGGTTGTCGAAAGGATACACATGCCCCTCATCCCGATGGTCATCGAGCAGACCGCCCGCGGCGAGCGGTCATATGACATCTACTCCCGCCTGCTCAGCGAGCGCATCATCTTCATTGGCACGCCGATCGACGACGAGGTCGCGAACCTGGTCGTTGCGCAGCTTCTGCACCTGGAGAGCGAGGACCCCGACAAGGACATCTCGCTCTACATCAACTGCCCCGGGGGAATCGTGTACTCGGGCCTCGCCATCTACGACACGATGCAATTCGTGCGGCCGGACGTGCAAACGATCTGTTTCGGGGTCGCCATGAGCATGGGCTCCCTGCTGCTCACCGGCGGCGCGCGCGGCAAGCGCATGGCGCTGCCGAACAGCCGCATCCTCATCCATCAGCCCAGCGGTGGCTTCCAGGGACAGTCGGCTGACATCGAGATACACGCGCGCGAGATCCTCGATCTGCGCCGACGGGTCGACGAGATCTACGCTCGGCACACGGACCGTCCGCTCGAGGAGGTCCACGACGACATGGACCGAGACCGTTACTTCACCGGGGAGCAGGCGCTCGAGTACGGCCTCATCGACCGCGTGATCACGACCCACGAGCTGCAGCGCGTCGCGATGGGGTTCCGCGCGGGCGACAACGGCGACGGCACGGCTTCCTGACGGAGCGGGATCACCCGGCCGACCCCATGCAACACTGCGCGCATGGGCGCTGCAGAGCGGGTGCGCGAAGCCATTGATGCCATCAATCGGGCGGACGTGGACGGATTCCTCGAGCACACCCATCCCGACTTCGAATGGCAGGTGCTCGATGCGAGCCCGCTCGCGGGAACGTACCGCGGTCGAGAGGAGATACGTGCCTACGTGGAGGAGTGGTTGAACACGTTGGAGGACCTGCGATTGGACATCGAAGAGCTAGTGGAGGTGGCCGGTCGCGTTCTCGTCGTCGTGCGCGGCAGCGCACGGGGGAAGGCGAGCCGCGTAGAGGTGAGGAACCACTTCTGCCAGCTTTGGACGCTGAGCGAAGACATTCCGATGCGGATGCACGAGTACGCATCACGCAAGGAGGCGCTCGCGGCAGCAACTGATCGCTGATGGACAGAGCTGTCGCTGACAAGCACTCGCGGACGCCGGGCCAGGGCGAGCAGACACGTGCCCGCTATCCAGATGAAGAGGGGTACGTCGTGCGCGACGGCGCGAGGCTCTTCTACGAGGTCTACGGCGAGGGCGAGCCCACGGTGTTCCTGCTGCCCACGTGGTCGCTCATGCACTCGCGGCACTGGAAGGCGCAGATCGCCTACCTCGCCAGGCACGCGCGCGTTCTGACATTCGACGGGCTCGGGAACGGAAGGTCCGACCGCATCCGCGACCCGGGTCGCTACGGCGCGGACGAGTTCGCAGCTGACGCGCTTGCCGTGATGGACGCCACCGGCACCGAGCGGGCCGTCCTTGCCGCCGTCTCACGTGGCGCTCAGTGGGCGCTCAGTTTGGCGGCCGACCACCCGGAGCGTGTGGTCGGAGTGGCCTTCATCGGACCGTTGTTCCCGTACAGCACGTCCCACTACAGCGTGCTGCTCAACCCGCGCCTGCGCAGGCGCTTCGAGAAGCGAGGCCTCTACAAATGGTGGGGGCGGATCAATGCGAGGCACTGGCGCACCGACTACGCCGCGTTCGTCTCGTGGTTCGTGAGCAGGTGCCTGTCCGACCCGCACTCGACCAAGCAGATCGAGGACGGAGTCGGCTGGGCGCTCGAGACCGATCCGGAGACCTTGGTCGCGACGGGCTACGGGCACGTGTACCGCGGCCGCCGTCAGCTTCGCGAGCTGGCGAGCCGGGTGCGCTGCCCCGTGCTCGTCATCCACGGCGCGAAGGACAAGATCACTCCATACCGCGATGGCAAGGCACTCGCCCGCCTCACCGGCGCCAAGCTCGAGACGGTCGTGGGCGGGGGCCACCTGCCGCAAGCACGCAAGCCCGTACAGGTGAACCTGGCACTGCGCGATTTCGTGGCGCCCGGACCGCCCAGACGCGACCCGACGGCCTACGACGGCAGCAGCGGGCCAAGGCGTGCGCTTTACATCTCATCGCCGATCGGACTCGGGCATGCCCAGCGCGACGTTGCGATTGCCCGCGAGCTCCGCAAGCTCGTCCCCGATCTCGAGATCGACTGGCTGGCGCAGCACCCCGTGACGAAGGTGCTCGAGGGAAACGGCGAACGAGTCCACCCGGCCAGCGCGCATCTCGCCAATGAGTCGCACCACATCGAGTCGGAGTCCGCCGGGCACGATCTCCACTGCTTCCAGGCCTGGCGCAGGATGGACGAGATCCTGACCGCGAACTTCATGCTCTTCCACGACGTCGTGAACGGCGAGCGCTACGACCTGTGGATCGCCGACGAGGGCTGGGAGATCGATTACTACCTGCACGAGAACCCGCGCGAAAAGCGTGCCAACTACGTCTGGCTGACCGACTTCGTCGGCTGGCTGCCGATGCCCGACGGGGGCGAGCGCGAGGCATACGTCGCGGCCGACTACAACGCCGAGATGATCGACCACATCGCGCGCATGCCTCACGTCCGCGACAAGGCAATCTTCGTCGGCGCCGTCGACGACATCGTGCCCGACACCTTCGGACCGGACATGCCCCCGATCCGCGATTGGACGATGGAGAACTACGACTTCTCGGGTGACTACATCACCGGCTTCGACCCCGACGGGCTCGCCGACCGCGAGGCGAACCGGGCGGAGCTCGGGTACGCGCGCGATGAGAAGGTGTGCATCGTGACCGTCGGCGGCTCAGGCGTCGGTGGACAGCTCTTGCGCCGGGTGATCGCGTCCTTCGACGAAGCCAAGCGGCTGGTCCCCGGGCTGCGCATGGTCGTGGTCGCCGGCCCGCGGATCGACCCGGCCTCGCTGCCCGCGGGCGAGGGCATGGAAGTCCACGCGTACGTACACGACCTCTACCGCCATCTCGCGGCCTGCGACCTCGCCGTGGTGCAGGGCGGACTGACTACGGCGATGGAACTGACAGCGAACCGCCGTCCCTTCCTCTACTTCCCCCTCCGGCACCACTTCGAGCAGAACTTCCACGTCCATCACCGCCTCCAGCGCTACCGCGCTGGCCGGCGCATGGACTACGAGGATTCTCCGCCGGAGGCGATTGCCAACGCGATCGCCGACGAGATCGGGCGGGAGGTGAACTACCGGCCCGTGGAGCGAGATGGTGCGCGCACGGCCGCGGAACGGATCGCGGAGCTCTTGTAGCGCCGTTAGCACCTTATGCTTCGGACATGGCCGAGACGGCATCACCGGAAGTCGTTGAGCGATTCAAGCAGGGCTTTGAGTGGTGGAACTGCGGCGAGCCTGACCTGATGCTGGACGAATACGCTGAGGACGGCGAGCTCGATCTCACCGCCGTCTTTGCCGACATGTCGGTGTTCCGCGGCCACGAGAACATGCGCCGGCAAATAGATGAGTTCTGGGAGATCTGGGAGGGCGTCAGGATGGAGCCGCTCGAGATCTTCGACATCGGTGGGGGGCGCATCGTGGTGGACCTGCGCCTGTGGGGAAAAGGCAAGCGAAGCGGGGTCGAGGTAGACCAGCGTTTCGCCTGGCTTTACACGCTCCGCGCGGCTGACAACAAGGTCGTCCGGTCCCAGCTCTTTCCCACCGTGCAGGCAGCGATGGATTGCGCTGAAGCCTCGGCGTCGGCTGCGCACACCGACTGATCAAGCTCGACCAGTTCGCTCCCGGTCAGTGCACGAGCGTCTTGAGCGCCACGAGCACGAGGCCGAGCATCGCCGTCGTCAGACCCGCGGCCAAGAACTGCGCCGGAGTACCGCCGGCTCGATGGCGCAAGATCGACCCCCAGACGAACAGCAGGACGGTATTGGCGATGATCGCGACCCACAACCCGGCATTCACCGAGTAGATCCCGAACGCAGCAAGCCCGAGCGCGAGCAATGCCGGCGTGACAGCTTCCACCATTGGCCACTCGTGCCGGACGCCGTCCAGGAGATGACCGGCGCTCAGCGCCTGTCCGTCCTCGGCGCTGCGGGCGAGAGCCGTCGACCACGCGTGTGCAAGCGCAAAGACCAGGGCGGTCACGGACACCGCAGCCATCATCATCCCCACCGCCAGGTCCGTTGCCGCGAGTCCCACGATTACCGACGACACCAGAATGGTGCCGTAGACGCTCGCGGCCAGATTCTGCCGTGGAAGCAGCCGCCAGAGGCCACTTGGTCGGGCCGGCGGTCTGTCGGGGGCCTGCGTTGTCACGGTTTCGGCTTCACTCCGGGATGGACATTGTCTGGGGTTCGGCCCAAGATGCGCTGATGGCCACCGCGGATTCATCCACCGTGCCACAGCGGCTTCGCGGCCTTCCATGGCTCCCCTTCAGGGACCCGTCGCGAGTCCGGCGGCTGGTCAGCGTCCTCGCGTGGCTCACAGGAATCGCAGTCACCGTCGCGGTGCTCGAGCTGCTCGGCGTCGACGTCGCGGGTTGGTTCTCGAAGATGTGGGACGTCCTCACGGAGATCGGGGTCGGATACCTCGTGATCGGTTTGTCGCTGCAGACGGTGCAGACCACGTTGACGGCGCTGGGCTGGTACTACATCTTGCGTGCGGGTTTCCCGGACTCGCCGGTGCTCTACCGCCAGGTGCTCGCGGCCTACGCCACCGGCGTGGCGCTGAACGGCTTTCTGCCCGCCAACATTGGGACGTTCGTGATGCTGCTGATGTTCGTCGCGATCATCCCTGGCGCCAACCTCCCTGGCGTGCTCGCCGGCGCGCTGGTGCAGAAGATCTTTTTCACGCTCGTAGGAGCGTTCGTCTACGTCTACCTGTTTGCGTCCGTGCCGGGAACGTACGAGCGCCAACTCAAGTTGCCGCACGATCATCCCGCGCTGATGGTGATGATCATCGGCGGTGCCGCGGTGCTGATCGTCGTCCTCGTGGGCATCTTCCGGCGCAAGCTGCATGGTCTCTGGGAAAAGGCAAAGCAGGGCAGCGCAATTCTCACGCGGCCGCGTGACTACCTCCTGCTAGTCGTGCTGCCCTCGCTCGGTGCCTGGCTCGCCAAGCTCGGAGTGATCGCCGTCTTCCTGGCCGGATACGGGATCACCGTCACGTTCCACTCCGTGATGTCGGTGGTGGGTGGCAACTCGATCGCCAACACCGTCTCGGTCACGCCGGGCGGGGTGGGCGTGAACCAGGCGACCAATGTGGCGGCCCTGAACGACGTCACCGACGCCGCCACCGCGACCGCGTATTCGCTGGGGCAGCAGCTCACTGTCACGGCTTGGAACATCGTCTTTGCAGTCGCGCTCGTGATCTGGGCATTCGGTTGGGCCGGTGGCAAGTTACTGGTCACGCAGTCATACGGGGACGCCAAGGTCAAGGTCGCGGAGCAAAAGGAACAGCGGACTACGAAGCGGACAACGAAGCGCGCAGCACGCCAAGGGCGGCGCCGCCGCCTTCGCCGGAGCGATACGCAGAAATGACGCGCGGCCGCGGGCGTCTCGCGATAGTCGCGTCGGTCGGGGCAGCCGTATTCCTCGTCTACCGGCGGGTGTTCGGGATCAAGCAGCGGCACAGTTGGCCGCCGCCGCCGGACGCGGTGACATCGGCAGGCGCGCAGACCGCGACGGAGGCACTCTGTGCACGAGGTGGGACGCGCCCTCGCGGCGCTGCGCTCGAGTTCGCCTGGTCGACGGCGGCGACGATCGAGCCCTGGGTAGAGGGCGTCAATTTCTTCCCTCGCATCTTCGCGGACGTCGAGGCCGCCCGCTCGTCCGTGCATATCCTCATGTTCGGCTGGCGGGAGGGTGAGGTGGGAACGCGCATGGCAGCTGTGCTGGAGAGGAAGGTCGCGGACGGCGTCGAGGTGAGGGTGATCGTCGACGGGCTTGGCTCCAGGCCCTACCGCCAAGCGCGAGAAATGTTTACCCGCCTCGCCGCGGCAGGGGCACAGATCGTCGTCAACCACTTGCTCCCGCCCGACCGAGACGGCCTCTTTCCCGACCACCAGCACATCGACTGGCGCCAGGACGAAGTGGGCCGCGCCGACCATCGGAAGCTGTACGTCGTCGATGGAGAAATCGCATGGACAGGTGGAGCGGGAGTCGAAGATCACTTTCACAATGGCGGCTTTCATGACGTGATGGTGCGCGCCACCGGCGACGTCGTGCGACAGGCGCAAGCGGCGTTCTTGACCAGCTTCCGCGGCCACGGCGGGGCACTGCCGAGCGACATGTCTCGGTTGTTCCCCTCGCCTTCCGAGGCTGGATCGACGCCGATCGCCCTTGCCCAAGTGATCCCCGGCGGCTTTGTCGCGGCCTCCCACGCGATTCGGGAACAGATCGACCAAGCGCGTGAACGGCTCGACGTGATGAACCCATACCTCACGGACCGCGACATGATCGAGCGGATCCTCGCGGCCGCCCGGCGCGGAGTGAAGGTCCGTGTGGTCGTCTCCGAAAAGTCGAACAACGCCCAAGCGACGGCCGCCCTCAGGCACCGATACGCCGAACTACTTGCAGCACGGGCCGAGGTGTGGGAGCTCCCGGGGACTGTTGTCCACGCCAAAGTCGTGGTCGCGGACGACGTCGCCAGCTTCGGCACGGTCAACCTCGACGCCTGGGCGCTCTACCGGAACTCCGAGATCATGATGATCGCCCGCAGCCCTGAGGTCGCGGCGCTACTGAAGGAGCGGCTGTTCGACCACGACATCGTCCGCTCGAAGCAGGGCATGCCACCGGTGAGGACACGTGAGCGTTTCGAGAGCTGGCTGTGGGACAAGCTTTCGTTCGCCCTCTGAGCCGCTCGGCCCCGCCGAGCGGTGAAGCCGCTCCTCAGGAACCTGACCTTGCGTAGCGCTTCGTGAGCGGCGCTGCGGTCGCGCCATGGAGGATCACGCTCAGCAGCACTGTGACCGTCACGATCACGAAGATGGTCCCTGTCCCCGGCAGCTGTGGATACTGGGTCACGAGGATCAGAGCGAGCAGGATCGACGCGAGTCCTCGCGGACCGAACCAGCCCAAGTAGGCCACCGTGGCCGGCCGCATGCCCGCGCCGAGCAGCGCGAGCCCCACCGGGATCATGCGCACGACCGTCAGTGACAGCAGCGCATAGAGACCCATCTCCCAGGTCGCGAAGTCGAGTGCGTCGACGGCCAAGACACCGAAGCAGAAGAACACGAGCAGGCTGAGGAATCGCCCGAGGTCATCGGTGAACTGGGTGATCTCAGTGCCCATTCCACGCGTGGCGACACCGGTCGCGAGGCCGCCTACGAATGCGCCGATCATGCCGCTGCCGCCCACATGCTCGGCCGCCCACCAGGCGAGCAGCGCCATCGCGATCACGCTCAGCTGCCGGAAGACGGGCGCCATCCAGTTCCGCCGCGAGCACTCGCGTACCAGCCAGCCGCCGATCAACCCGACCGCCACGCCGGCCAGCGCCCCGTAGCCCACCTTCTCGAGCGTCACGGTCAGAAACGGCGAGCTGCCCAGTTCCTCCTCTGCCGCGAGGGCCCCGAAGATCGTGAAGAAGGGGACCGCGAGGCCGTCGTTCAAACCGGCCTCGACCGTGAGCGCCTCACGCAGCCGCGCGGGCAGGAGTGGGCTCGACACCACCGCCGCGCCGACCGCGACGTCGGTCGGTGCGAGCAGGGCACCGACGATGAACGCCTCCCACATCTCCAGGTCTCCCGCGAATATGCCCCAGGCAATCAACCCACCGAGCCCGATCGTCAACGGCAACCCGATCATGAGCAGCCGTCCGGGCAAGCTCGCCGTTTCTCGCAGGACAGCCACGTCGGTCCGCGCCGCGTCCGTGAACAGGTATAGGACGAGCGCGATCTCCGCCACGTGCCGTGCGGTCTCAGTCCCGACCACGGTGTCGGAGGCGCCGTGGCCCTGGTGGAAGCCGAAGGACACGATCCCCAGCCACCCGGCCGCCAGTCCCGCCCCAGCGAACACCATCGGAGGCGTCACCGGCGTGCCGTCCAGACGCCTCGACACGAGGCCGAAGCCGAACAGGACAGTGCAGAAGGCGGTTAGCTGGGGTACGGATTCAGGCACACTTGCGCCGAGCCGTCGTTGCAACGACGTGGCACCCTATCGGGCAGGCGATGAGTGAGAATTCGCGCAGTGAACGACCACCGGGTTCTCCTCGACGAGTACCGCAGCCTGCGGGAGGCGCTCGAGACATCGGTCCTGCCGATGGCTACCTCGGTCGACGGGCGCCGGTTCGAGTACCAGGCGTCGCTGCACGGGCTCGAGCTCGAGGCCGGCGGCTACGTCGCGATCGGCGGCGGCGACGAGATCCGGCTCGGCCAAGTCCTTTCGCTTCGCATGGAGCAGCAAGAGGCGAGCACGCACGACCGGCCAGGCACCGTGCTCATCCGGGTCGGGCGCGGGGAAGGAGCGATATTGGAGGGGGACAGCCGTCCGTTCCACGACGCTCCCGTGCGACCCGCGACCAAGGACGAGGTGTCCGCCTGGCTGGCGCGTTCGCAGTCCGACCGCGTCGGACTCGAGGTCGGCGAGCTGGCGGTCGCGCGTGGGGTGCGATTCGCGCTGGACGCCAGAGGCTTTGGCCGGCATACCTTTTTGTGCGGCCAGTCAGGTTCGGGAAAGACCTACTCGCTCGGCGTGCTGCTGGAGCAGCTGCTGATGAAAACCAGCCTGCGGATAGTAGTGCTCGATCCCAACTCGGACTACGTGCGGCTTGGGCAGCCCAGTCCCCAGGCGGACGACGAGTCGGTTGAGCGGTACCGCGCGGCGGCCGGGTCGGTTGCGGTGCGCAGTGGAACGAGCGGCGCGACGCGGATCAGCGTCCGGCTGCGAGACCTGAGCCCCGAGCACCAGGCGGCGCTCCTGCGCCTCGACCCGGTGGCCGACCGGACCGACTACGCGGAGCTGCTTGCTCTGGTAGAGGACGAGAACGTCCGCAGCTTGGAGGATCTCGCCCGCACCCCCGCCGAAGCACTCAAGCTCCGCGCCCACAACCTCGGCGTCGACCGCTGGGGCATCTGGCCGGGGCCCGAGGGGACATCCCTGCCCGAGGAGCTGGAGGACCCGGCGGCGCGGTGCATCGTCGTGGATCTGGGTTCGCTGCCGACGCGCGAGGAGCAGACAGTTGCGGCCGGTGCGGTCCTCGAGCGGCTCTGGAGGAGGCGCGCTCGGCGCGAGCCGGTGGCGATCGTGATCGACGAGGCTCACAACATCTGCCCCGCCGAGCCAGGCGACCACCTGACGGAGCTCGTCACCGCGGACGCGATTCGAATCGCCGGCGAAGGGCGCAAGTTCGGCCTCTACCTGATAGTCGTGACGCAGCGGCCCCAGAAGGTGCACGAGAACGTGGTCTCTCAATGCGACAACCTCGTCCTGATGCGCATGAACTCGATCGCCGACCTCCGCCATGTCGCGCGGGTCTTCTCGGCCGTCCCGACCGGACTGATCGACCGAGCGACTACGTTCGCGCAGGGCGAGGCGCTCGTTGCCGGCAACATCGCCTCGCATCCAGCCCTGATTCGCTTCGGCTCACGCATCAGTCAGGAGGGAGGGGCAGACGTGGGGGGCTGGGTGTAAGCGACGCCCGGCGGCGGGATGAACGCGAAGGGCGCTCGCCAGTGATTCAGCGCTTGCCGTCGCTCTCGCCGGTTGTTCCTGGCGGCGCGCGACCGGGCCACTTGGTCATCTGGTCCCGGAGTGCTACATACTCAAGCCGTGGACGCGCGTCGCACGGAACCCGCCCATAGCAACGACGAAACCTCACCCGCCGAACTTGAGCAGAGCCCGGATCTCGGCGAGCTTCGGGATCACGTGCCGGCGGACGTACGCGACGTTTCGTTTCCCGGCGCTGTCCGCGGCTACGACCGCGCGGCCGTGGATGCATACGTGAAGCGTGTGAACACGGTCATCGCCGAGCTGGAGGTGAGCCGCTCGCCCCAGGCAGCCGTGAGGCACGCGCTCGACCGGGTCGGGCGGGAGACCAGCGGCATCCTCCAGCGTGCCCGCGAGACGGCCGACGAGATGAGCGCGACAGCCTGGGCCGAAGCCGACAGGACCACTGTCAGGGCCAACGCGAAAGCCGAGGAGATCAGCGCCCGCGCAAAAGCCGAGGCGGAGGACACGATCGCCCGGGCCCGAGCCGAATCCGAGCAGACCCTCAGCGCTACGAGGGCCGAGACCGAGGAGCTCATCGCTCGCACGCGGGCAGAGACGGAAGAGCGTCTCCAGCAGGTGCAGCACGAGATCGCGTCCCTGCAAGAGCAGGCGAAGGCGAGGCTGCGTGAACTCGAAACCGATACCGACGCGGTGTGGCGGGAACGGGCCGAGATCGTCGAGGAAATCCACGGGCTGGCGGTGCGCCTCGAGGCTGTGGCGGGCGAAGCGGCAGCCCGCTTCCCCGGAAGGCAACTGTCCGCATCGGAGAAGCGAGCGGGCCCCGACACTTCGGATTAGGTCGCCAGGTCATCCCACGGGGACTTCCACATTCATCCCCGCCGCTCGCAGCGCCCGCTCCGCAGCGTCCCCGACCAAGCGCAGACCAGGGAGGGGACCAGGGTGTTCACGGGCGCGACGCGCTGACAAGAGGGCGAGGATTTCGGCCCGTCAGCAAACCGAGGAGCGCCGTTATGCCCGTCACAGCCGAAGCAACAGCTATCCGTCCGTTCCGGACCGAGGTTCCGGAGGAGCAGCTCGCTGAGCTGCGCCGCCGGATCGAGGCGACGCGCTGGCCTTCTGAAGAGCTCGTCGCCGACCGGTCGCAGGGAGTGCAGCTGGCGACGCTGCAGGCGCTCGTCCGCTATTGGACGACCGAGCACGACTGGCGCAAGTGCGAGGCGAGACTGAACGCGCTGCCGCAGTTCACGACCGAGATCGACGGGGTGGACATCCACTTCATCCACGTCAGGTCGCGGCACGAGAACGCGTTGCCGCTGATCATGACCCACGGCTGGCCCGGCTCGGTCATCGAGCTGCTCGACACCATTGGCCCGCTCACCGACCCGACCGCGCACGGTGGCACCGCCGGGGACGCATTCCACCTGGTGCTGCCGTCCATACCCGGCTACGGCTTCTCCGGCGAGCCCGCCGAACTCGGCTGGAACGCCGGCCGCGTCGCGCAGGCGTGGGCGGAACTGATGCGTCGCCTCGGCTACACCCGCTATGTCGCCCAGGGCGGCGACGTGGGCGCTGAGGTCACCGACTTGATGGGCCGGCAGGCGCCCGAGGGGCTGGTCGGCATCCACACGAACCTCCTCCTGGCGGCGCTGGCCATCATCGATCAGCTGCCGGCGGAAGCCGAGCAGGAACGCGCTGCGCGCGACGCGCTCGCGACGTTCATGCAGGACGGCTTCGGCTACTTCGTGGAGCAGTCCACGCGGCCGCAGACGATCGGCTACGCCCTGCTGGATTCACCGGTCGCCCTGGCGGCGTGGCTGTTCGATCACGACACGGACAGCTACTACAAGATCTCGCGCGCGTTCGTCGACGGCGAGCCCGTGGGCAATCTCACCCGGGAGAGCATCGTCGACAACGTCACGCTGTACTGGCTGACGGGCACTGGCGCCTCGGCCGCCCGGTCGTACTGGGAGGACGGACGAGCTCAAGCCGCAGCCCAGGCGTCCGGCCAGGCCCCTCCCCCGGTCCCGGTTCCGGTCGGCTTCACCGCCTTCCCTGACGAGATCTTCGTGGCGCCGCGCAGCTGGGCGGAGGCTGCCTACCCCGGCCTCGCCTACTTCAACGAGGTCGACAAGGGCGGCCACTTCGCCGCATGGGAGGAGCCGGAGCTCTTCTCCACTGAGGTGCGGGCTGCATTCAGCTCACTGCGCTAACGACGCCGGGAAAACGCGCCCCAAAGCGGAGGGACCTTGACACGGGGTCTGAACCCTGGATAGCGTCGGCGCGGGTCGTTGCGCCACGGCGGCTCCTGTATTGATCAGGAGCCGGAGTTCAAGGAGACGGAATGGGCGGCAGGTTCTCGGCAAGCCGAGGCGCGACAGCCAGGGCTCGATCGAGTCACGGCATCAGGTCAGAACCGAGCCGGCTGCTCCCCTTGACGCGACCACGGCCGTTGGCCGCGATCCTGACGACACTCGTGCTCGCGCTTGTCTCGCCCGGGGCCGCGAACGCCGCGGGAGCGCTCGACCGGCAACAGACGGACACGTCGGGAGGAGGCAGCTTCATCAACTCGGGCGCGAGCCTCGCCCAGACCCTCACCGCTTACCTTCCGCCGTACGACCCGGACTTCGTCGTCAACCGGCCGATTCCATCGACCTTTCCGACCGATCCGAACAGCGCGAATGCAGTCTCCGCTCTGACCAGCTTCGTGACGAGCCACCAGGGGAACGTACACCTCAAGGCGTCGGGCGAGGTCCCTCCGATCAACGTGACTCGTCCGACCGATGGGATGTTCAATGTCAAAGTGCCGGGCAGCGGCGTCGACGGGACCACGTTCAAGGGGCCGTTTCCACCTGTTCTGGGCTCAGGCTCAGATCACCCGACGCTGGTACTGAACCCGGAGAACTGGCAGGAGCTGCGAATCTGGCAGGCGACCGTTGGAGGTTCGTGTCCCGGCAACACGCTGTGCGGGTCAGGCGGCGGGCACTTCTACTGGAACAACGACAACGCGATCCTCAACCCGGACTCGGCGTGTGACGAGCCGGGTGATCGACTACCGTGCGAAAGCCTGGGCCAACCGCATCTCGGTACCGGAGCCGGCAATGGCCTGTCCTATCTCGCAGGCCTAATCGTTCCGGAAGAAGTTGACCAGGGCGCGATCAACCATGCGGTCAGGGTTGCGGGGGTTGGAAGCCTGATCACGAGCTCGTACCGGCCCCCGGCTCGCAAGAGCGATCAATCGGGGAGCTCGACGGGTGCGGTGCCGATGGGCTCGATTTTCCAGTTGAAGCCCTCGGTCAACTGCGATGGGCGCACCCTTCCGTCCGACGCCCCGAACGACGGTGGCAAGCAGTTGCGGTTCCTCAAGCAGCTCTGCCGCGCCTTCCAGGACTTCGGCCTCATGGTCTCCGATGGGGCGGGAAGCAACCTCTCGATCTATCTGGAGGCTGACGCTTCGGCAAATTGGCGCAACTCGATTGGGAGTCCGTGTCCCAGCTCAGGCTCGTTCGGCTTCATCGTCAGGCCGTCAGGCAGCAACTGTGGCACGGCGACTGCGGGCGGCACGGATGGCATTCCGTGGGGAGCGGGCGATTGGCGACTCGTCTCTGCGCCGCCGTCTCATACGTACTGGCAGCCGCCGGCGCAACCAGCAACGTTCACCGTCAACACGACTGCTGACCCGTATCCCGGCGACGGCGTCTGCGACGCATTCGAATGCACCCTCCGCGATGCGATCAATGCAGCGAACCTGAATCCGGCTACGGACGCCATCAGCTTCGACATCGCCGGCTCTCCGCCCTACACCATCACGCCGACCGAGTCGCTTCCTGCGATCACCGACCCGGCGGTCATCGACGCCACCACCGAGCCGGACTTCGCCGGCAGCCCCGTGGTCGAGATCGACGGAGGCATAAATGCGAATCTGACGATCACGGCTGGCGACTCGACCATCCGCGGCTTCGTCATCAACCGCGCCAACAGCCAGATCGGCCTCTATGGCAACGGCGGAAACACCGTGGAAGGAAACTACCTCGGTACCAACGTGAGCGGAACCGCACCCGCGCCCGCCACGGGCGTTCAGAACGCGACAGGCGTCGTCGTCGCCTCTGCGGGGAACACGATCGGCGGAACGACCTCCGCCGCCCGCAACGTGATTTCCGGCAACTCTGCACGCGGAGTGTGGCTCCAGGCGCCGGACAACGAAGTAAAGGGAAACTTCATCGGCACTGACGGGACGGGCACCGCCGCGGTGAGCAACCTCATCGGCGTGG
This sequence comes from uncultured Solirubrobacterales bacterium, assembly GCA_963716195.1. Classification (GTDB taxonomy): domain Bacteria; phylum Actinomycetota; class Thermoleophilia; order Solirubrobacterales; family JBBDJG01; genus JBBQNR01. The sequence goes on along the minus strand of OY970293.1, from coordinate 2,595,656 downwards.
AGACGGAAGGCTCCGAAAACGTCATCGGCGGGACGGGCAGCGGCGCGTCGAACGAGATCGCGTTCAACGGCACCGGTGTGCACATCAGCGGCGGCACCGCCGACGGCATCCTCTCCAACTCGATCCACGACAACGGCGGTCTGGGCATCGACCTGGGTCTGGATGGAGTAACTGCGAACGACACAGGCGACGGGGACGCGGGGCCCAACAACCTCCAGAACTTCCCCACGCTTCAGAGCGCGCAGACCACGGGTGGCACGACGACGATCGAGGGCGAGCTCGACGCGCAGGCGGATCCGAATCCCTACCGGCTCGAATTCTTCTCGAGCCCGAGCTGCGACGGGTCCGGAAGCGGCGAGGGCATGACCTACCTCGGAACGACGAACGTGACGAGCGGCGGCAGCCTGCAGCAGTTCACCTTCACCCCCGCGAGCCAGGTTGTGATTGGCGACCAGGTCACCGCCACCGCGACCGCACCCGACGGCAGCACGTCGGAGTTCGCGCCGTGCGAGGAGGTGGCGCCGCAGCCGGCGCGGATCGCAGTGGTCGAGGACGCGAGCCCCAACGATCCGCAGAACTTCAGCTTCACGGCCGGCGGCGGCCTCTCTCCCACGAGCTTCCAGCTTGACGACGACGACGACGATGGCACTCTCTCGGACGTGCAGATGTTCGACTTCGTCACCCCAAGCCAGACCTATGCGATCACGCAGGCGGACACGCCGGGCTGGGACCGGGCGAGCGCGAGCTGCGACAACGGCGACGATCCCGCGAGCGTCAACCCCGATCCCGGCCAGACGGTCACGTGCACGTTCGTGAACGCGCGCCCCTATGCGCGCCCCGGGAGCGCCACGCCGCTACGCGTCCCACTCGTACCCGCATACGCCGACTGCACGAGCCCGAATACGAGCCATGTGGCGCCGCTGAACCATCCCGCGTGCGACCCGCCGGCGCCGGAGTCCGCGCTGCTGAATGTCGGCACGCTCGGGCAGGGATCAGGCTTCGCCAAGTTCAACGTCGTGGTCGGAGATCCCGGCACGCCGGCGGACGAGGCCGACATCGGGATCAACATGAGCGCAACCGATGTCCGCAACGCGAGCGACGGCGACGACTACACGGGTCAGGTCGTGCTCAGCACCCGGATGCGGATCACCGATAGTGCGAACGGCTCGTCGGGACAAGCGCAGGGAACCACGCAGGACACGGCGTTCGGGATCCCGGTCTCGTGCGTGGCAACCGACGGCGCGGCGGGAGCGGCCTGCTCGGTCATGAGCACCCTCGACACACTAGTCCCCGGCATCGCCAAGGAAGGCAAGCTGGCGGTCATCTCTGCGCTGTCGCTGAGCGTGCTCGACGCCGGCGCCGACGGCTCGATCGCCCCGGGCTCGGGAACCTGTCCCCCGACGTGCGGCTCGGGCGACGAGAGCACGTTCCTGAGCGAGGGGGTGTTCGAGCCCTGACCATGAGGGCGACTGGGGTCGTGCTCGCCGCGCTGTGTGGGGCGGGACGAGCGTATGCGCTTGGTCGGCGCTCAAGCGCCCGAGCAAGGGTTACAGCGCCGGCTGGATCCTGCGACAGCCGGTTTCCAGCGGTCGCAAGCGGTGTGTGGACGGGGGTCGCCGAGCCGGGCACGATCCCCCATAAGCCCCCATCGCAAGCGGGATTCGGCTCTGGAAGCGGAGGGGGAGGGATTCGAACCCTCGGCGGACCGAAAGGCCCGCAACGGTTTTCGAGACGGGGGCATATCAGTCCACGAACCGCACCACCATTGCGGGATGTCTAGGGCCTCGGCCTTCCGCGCGCCAGTCCGCGCGCCATGACGACGAAGGTACAGCGACTTCGGCACCAGATGACTTCCTCCGCAAGCCGGCAAGCGCTGGGAGCGATGCTGTCGCGACGAGAGACTCCGCCGGAGATGGCGGCCTTAAGGAAAGCGCATCGCACGGCTTGGTCGTTACCGTGTTTCGCGCTGGCGCTCGCGAAAGTGGTCGGACGCGAAACGTCCTAGTGCACGTTCGGCCTACTGGGAAGCAGTAGCTCGCCGGTACGAGATCGGGTCACGGCTCAGAGCCAATGCGAGCTCGGTCGACTCTTGATCGGGATAGCTGGCGTACTCGCACGATGTTGCACCGAGCGTGCCGTCGCGCGCGATCCGAATCGCCGCTTACGGTAGTCCGATCGGATGACATCTGATCGTCTACTTGATGCTTTCTGGGCACAGGGAACCGACACCTTGACACGGTCTTGATAGGCAGCCCAATACGTTCCGAGCGATGCGACGGCTTAATAGGGCCAGGGCCGGCCAGACCAAACCCAAGGCTACGTACAGAATCCGAACACCAGCCGCTAAGGGTTCTAGTGGAGATCCGATCGAGGGTGTCCCGGACGGACAAAAGCGCGTTGTCTCGATGGGGTTACGCATCTCAGATCTATCGTCTCGTCAGCGGCGCGGGCTGAAGCGTTCAAGAGGACCGTTAATAGCTGTCGCCGCAGCTCTGCTGGTTTGGTCACCGGCCGCCCACGCGGACACCTTCACGCTGGACTTCGAGGGGTGGCCAGACGGACAAGACGCATCGCAAGTCTATGAATCGCATCCAGGAGTCACATTCTCACGGTCGCACATCTTCCAGACGCCTCTGGCGCGACCGCTCGGATTCTCGAAGCCACCCGCGCGAGCACTGGCGGGCTGGGCCCCTGGAGACGAGTTTCCGTCGAGCCACCTAAGCGTCAACTTCGCCTCCGGCCTGGACACTATCCGGGCTGAGTTCTATGCCGGCGCCGGCGGCGGGTTCGTGAACCCACAAGACCACGTCACCGTGACCGCCACCGCTTACAACCTGGATTTAGGGCTTCCCGACCCCGGACCTTTTCCAGGCCCGCCGCTGCCCCCGCTGCGCGTGGTCGACACCGCGGTCGCGTCTTTCGACGCCGTCGACGAGGGCGGGGCGGCGATCGACACGTTGCTGAGGCTCGAAACGCCAACCGAAGGCCCTGCGGCAGGCCTGCCCATTCACCAAATCGTAATCAGCTACCAAAGCGAGCTTGTTCCCGGCGCTCCGCCGCCCGTGCTGATCGACGACCTCAGCTTTCAAACGAGTGCGTCGGTGCCCCCGCCTCCGGCGACCCAACCGCCGAGAGCATCGTTCAGAAGTCCGGAGAACGGGAGCGCCTTTGGCCTATACACGCCGACCGGGCAGTCGTTCCCGCGCGCGGCGAGCGTTCCCTTCGTGCTCGATGTGGAGGCCGAAACCGCAGTGACTGCGGTGCTCATCACAGAGAGTGGACCCCAGGGGACCAGGCGGTATTTCTTCTGCGGCTCGGTAGGAGACCTTTGCCCGAGCGCTCCCCCTGATTACAGCTTCCGACGGCAGTTCGTCAACGAGTACTCGACCCGCGGCGACTACACGGTGACCGCGACGCCGTTCGATGCGCTTGGGCGGGCGGGAGCCACCGCAAGCGTGTCGTTTCGTGTAGTGAACCAGAGGCTCGACCTCCGCGCTTCCGGCCGGCCGATCAATGGAGATCCGGTCGTGGACAACTTTGAGGTAACGGTCCGCGTGCCGTCTCACGAGAGATTGTCACAGGTATCACTCGAACTGCATGACAACACCATCAATCACCCTGGTTTCCCCAACCCGGAAGTCCCGGTCTTCCCGCGGTCGCGGGCGATCTCCGACGCGATCGAGATCCCAGATCCTCGAGAGAGGGGTCTCCACTATGAGTACCGGATCAGTTTCCCGCTGCCGCTATGGCATGTCGGTGTCAACAGCTTGCTGGTCCACGCACTGACCGTGACCGACGCCGGCATCCGTCATGCCAGCATCCGGGAAGCCTTCAGTTGGTCCCCTCCGAGAGAGAACTGGGGAATCCACGGGGTAGGCAGGCAATTCGGAACGACGTTCGCGACCGAGGGCATCCCGATACGGGCGACGAACTGCTCGTTCGTATTTTGCAAGGACGCCGACCAAGACGGCCTGCTCGACCTGTGGGAAAACGTCGCTGTGGAGATCCTGAGACCAAAGCTCGTCTTCGACCGGGACGAGGATATGCGAAATCACCCCAGCCACCACGTACGCAACTTCGTGAGGGTCACGCCCGTTTCTGATCCAGAGAACGAAAATGCTCCTCCTCTAGTCCTGTTCCGTTACGCCACCGCGTACACCCGCGACTACGGTGACCCGGGCGCCGGTTTCGATGGACACAGGGGGGACGTGCAATCGATGCAAACCCTGTGGTGGGTCGACGAAGATTGGGCGCCTGGCTTCGACGCGATTCATCTCGTGTTCGCGAGGGCGAACCGCCACGTCGGCACCTTCCCCTTCATCGACACCAGTGACTGGAGACGGGAACCGGTATTCCTCAATTTCGACGAGTCTGGCTTCCTCAAGCTCTGGGTCGAGGAGGACAAGCACGGTATGTGGTGGGATAACTGCGAACAGCACGGGGGCCCATACGATTGCAATGGAGGCCGTGAGTTTCGGCCAGCTGCCGTGAACGCGGGTGAGCGGCCGCGGTCGGAAGTGGGAAGCGCGCAGCGCGGCCGTCCTTTCATCGACGATCTGAGCCGGATCTACCAACCGTTCTTCGGCGGCTACGGCGACTTTGCAGGCATCTTCCCGGGAGAGTTCGTGTGGTCGCCAAGGGGCGAGAGATTCGAGTTCTGCGGCGGGATCCGCTCCAACGAAACATGCGCCGACCACATTGGGGAGCAGGCCCTGCGCATCTTGAGGGATGAGTTTCCACAAGTGCCCGACGATGACCGTGAGCTAGTCACCCCGGGCCAACCGTAGGTAGAGCGCGGCCTTGCGTAGAACTGGCGCTCGCACGGTATTACCCGGCGTCTCCCTGACGCGCCGAGCACGTGTGCTCGCGGTCGTGCTCGTCACGCTCGGCATTCTCGTCGCGATCGGTTCGATCGCCAGCGCCGGTGGTGACACGCTCTGGGTCGACGAGAGCAACATCGCCGGTGGTGTGGTTGACAGCGAGCTGGCGGAGGATCAGGACGACAACGACTGCGAGGACGTCGCGAACATCCCGGGCGGAAGCGGACCGGGGTGGGCGCGGGTCGGTGGCGCCGTCAACCCCCATCATCCGCTGGCCGAGGTGAGCGGCCAAATCCTGGACCCACACGGCTACCTGGCACTCCCGCAGGTGAAGACAAACGCCTTCGTGACACACACCGACCTTTCCTTCAACCACTTCGCTCGCGACATCAACGTTTTCCTGACACCCGACCCCGCGGACCGGCACTTCCTTGCTCACGGCAACTTCGTCGAGGGCGACCGTAACGAGCATGGTGAGCTAGAGATCGAGTGGGAGCGGGGCGGCGTCCCGATGTTCGCCTTTCCCGCGATCGGCGATCGCCTCACCGTCTGGGGACCGCACATCTTCGACTGCGGGCACGGCGACACCTGGGTCGAGCTGCCCGGCGACGATGACACCTACCGCACCGAGATCCACCCACCCCACGGCTGGGTCCTGTTTCGCCAGAGCGCGGACCGGTATGGAGGTCCCGAGAACGGCAAGCAAAATCAGTCTCCCTGGCAGTGGTACGAGGGCACCGACCTCCAGGGAGCGGGCGAGTCGTTGCCCAACTCGGCCTTGCTGTCCACGAACGTGCAGGCCACGGTGGCGGACGCCTACTTCACGACCTACGGGGGCAATGCGATCGAGTCGCTGAACGGCTGCGATGACTTCGATGATCCATTTCTCAATTGCTATGACTACGGCGACCGGCCGGAGCTGAGCGGCAACGAGGACATCGATTCCTGGGAGTGGCACAGCCCGATCCTCGACCAGGACTACTCGTTCGTCGTGCCGGCGCCTCCCGTCCCCGCGGCGGCCTTTCCAGACGCGACGATGGAATGGCACGTCGAACGGCGCTGCAGCGGAGTGCCGCCCGATCCGACCAAACCCAACCGGCACGACCACCGCGAGGCAGACGAGGATGAGGTCGAGGGGACGGGTCCGACCGTCTACTCCTCCGATCGACCGATCGGGAACGCCACGTGCAACCCTGAGCCTGGCGGCGCCTCCCCGTACGTGATCGACGCCGACCACGAGGGTGCCGCGCCCTGGAACGACACGGGCCGGCCCGCCATCCGCATGACCGTCCGGGCCAAGACGGGTCACGACGGTATCGACGGAAACGCAGATGATCCGACTTACCCGGCCAACGACTACCTCTCGTTCGCCTACCGCGTAAAGGTGGGCTGGGACTACGCCCCGCCCGACGCCGAGCGGGTGCGCACCTACCGGGTCGACTACGACACGCTGCGGGTCTACGACGACGGTGAGCCCTGCTCCGACGACGGCGAGTGGATCATGTCACTCCGCGCCAACGATCAGTACATCCATCCGGTCATCGGCACCTTCGACGACGACAACGATTTCAACGACACGTACGAGCCGATGTGGGAGAGCGAGACCATCGATGACGACAAGTGTGACCCCTTCGATGACCCCGAGTTCAAGTCCTACGAACTGGGAACCGGCGGCGACGAGTTCCTGACCCGGTTCGTCACCGTGCTACCCGGCGAGAAGATCGAAATCTGGGAGCGCGCCTACGACAAAGACGACGTGTCCAACGACGACCTGAGTCCGACGATTCGGGAGTTCCTCACACCTCCCTCGCCGGGGGGCAGCCAGTCCTACGTGGTGGGAAATGGAGACACCGACGTGGAGATGTCACACACGATCGTCCTTCACGTAACGGACGTGACACCTGCGACGCCGAGTACCGGCACGCTCACCTTCGGCGACCCGCAGTATGGGCCCAACGCCGACACCGCGGGACGCATACGTGTGAGCGGTGAGACTCGCGCATCGGTTGCCGCTCCTGCGGGCACCGACGGGATCGAGTACCGCGTCTGGCGAGATGACCACACGCCTGGGGTGTGGCACTTCGACCGAGATGGCTCCGACGGATTCACGGTCAACCTGCCCCCGACAGGGTCGTGTGTGTGCGTCGTCGAGTGGGCGACGATCGATGGCGTCGGCGCCGATGCGGTCGTGAGTGAACGCACGCGACAGACCGTCGAGATCGACAATCTGCCGCCCGAGCTCACCGTGCCAGATGACTTCTCCGTCTATGCAAACCAGACCGAAGGGGCGAGAGTCGAGTACGAAGTGTCGGCCACGGACGACTTCTCCGGCCCGATCGACATCCAGTGCTCTCCCCGCTCCGGCGACGTCTTCCCCAACGGCCGCAACGCGCCGCGAGCGACGACCGTCACCTGCACGGCGACCGATACGGTCGAAAACGAGACGAGCAAATCGTTCGACGTCACCGTCATCTCGCCGGTCGGATACGTGAACGACTACGGTTTGCTGGGCATCGAGTGGCTCGCTGTTAGTCGCAATGCATCGGTCCTTTCCGGGAACGTCGGCGTGTTCGACCTGTCGAACGGAATCCCCCGTGCACCGGGTCTCGAGCTCCAGCTCGACCTCGACAGCAGGCTGCCGACCGACGCGTTGGTCGCGGCCCACACGGCTTCACTCGGTGCGCGAGTAATCGCCGGCGAGGTGCTGTACGTCGACAACCTCATCGCCCACCCGAGCGCCACCTACACCCCGCGCGGACCGTGTGACCCCGCCGCAGCCGCCAGTCTCGAGCGGTGTGCCTACGTGCCCTTGTGGTCGGCATTACCGACATTCCTGACCGCCGCTCCCGGATCAGTCGACCTCAAGCCGTCCGGCTCAGTGAATCCGCTGGGCCCCGGGAGCTACGGCAGCCTCGACGCCAAGCCCAAGGCCGTGGTCACACTGGCCCCCGGCGCCTACTCGTTCGCGTCCATCCACTTGAAGCCCAATTCACGCCTCGAGTTCACAGGGCCCACGACCGTCCGGGTAAGGGGCCGGCTGATCGTGCAGTCCGCAAGCGTCGCTCCCCTGGGCGCGGCCACGGCCCGCGATCTCGTCTTCCACGTCGCCGGGGGCGACCAGCCGCCAAACAAGTGGGCGGTCGACATCGCCCCTGGATCGATCCTGTCGGCCAACGTCTACGGGCTGAACGGCACAGTGGTCCTTGGGAACGGGTCGACGCTCAGGGGCGCGGTGATAGGCCGGCGCATCTCCCTCGGCAGTGATGTCACAGTGATCAAGGAGTCCGCCTTCTCCCTGCCGTGACGACCGCGGGAGAGCCCCAGGTGGAGGCCGCGGTCAGACCAGATGGCAGCGATACCCCCGCGCCGGTGAGGAGACTGCACCCGCTACGTGGGTGGCTGCGGGCTACCCATGTGTGGTTTGGACTGCTCACTGCCGTCGGCGTGATCTTGGTCTCGGTCACGGGCATCCTGCTCAACCACAGCGCCGCCTTGGGCTGGGGGTCGAAGGGCCCGCCTCCAGTCGAGGGCACAAGCTCCGGTGACCTGGCGGGAGCCGCGCCCATCAACGACCTCCTGAAAGCGGCCCTGCGGGAAGGGGTCGAGCATGACGTGCGGGTGATCAACGACGCCGGCCGTTACTACCCAGCTTCGGGGCCGAGCGCGATCGACCGGGCGGTGTTCCGGCCCGGCACTGCCACCGCGCAGGTTCGCCTCAAGGACTCCCGCCACACCGAGGTCACGCTCGACTGGTCAACGGCCGAGGTGCTCGGCGTCACGCAGCGCCACGACGTACGCCTCGACCATCTCCACTCGGGAGAGGCCTTGGGCCAGCGCGGGGTGATCATCTCCGATCTGGTTGCCGGTGCGCTTGTGCTTCTGACGATCGGGGGCGCTGCGCTGTACGCCCGCCGGCTGTTACGTCGCCGACCGGGTCGTGGCCGTGGCAACTGGTGGTTCCGAGCCAACTGGGCGTTTCATCTCGTTGCGGGGATGGTCGCCGTTGCATACACCCTCGTGCTCTGCGTGACGGGCGTGATCCTGAACCACAAGCGCGAGTGGGGGTTCATGGATGAACCCGTGCAGTACGTCTCGGACGAGGTCGTGGCACGGAGCGAGCCCGCCTCCCTCGAAAGGATCGTGGGGTGGACGATCGACGCCCGCCGGCGACGAGGAGATCAGGTGACGACCGACGACGTGCGCCTCATCGACTATCGGCCGCTCTCCGCAGAGGTCAAGGTGCGGTTCAAGGACGCCGAGACGGAGGTGATCGTCGACGCCTACGAGCCCGAGATCTTCTCGATCTCCCGCCGCCGAGACGTTTGGATCGAGGATCTGCATTCGGGCGTGCGCTTCGGCGAGTCGGGCTGGTGGTTGTCGGACATCACCGCCGGTCTCCTGATCTTGCTCACCGTCAACGGGCTCTACCTCTTCTTCCGTCCCACCTACCGGCGAGGTGCCAAGGAGACCTACGAGTGATGAGGCCTGCACCAGCCAGGACGAGCCGGCTCGACCGGCTCGTGGTCTCTCAAGCCCACTGCAGCGCGCTTGAGCTCGCCGCGGCCGTGCTGCTAGCCGTCGCCGCCCAGCGCCTCACACGGGTACCGGCTGCCGACGATGGGTGGAGGGTGCCGCTGCTCTTGGCCGCCGGGCTGTCGGCGGTCGCAGCTGTTGGCCCCTGGCTGCTTGCTCGCTTCCAGGTATTCCTGCAACGGGCACTGGTGTGGGGAGGGTTGGTGGTGGCTTCGGTAGGGGCGGTCGGCGCCACGTGGGAGATAGACGTCCGGGCCTACCTGGCGCTACAGCTGTTGCTTGCGGCGGCGGTGCTGGCAGAGTTAGGCACGCGACGCCGGGCGATATGGTGGTTCTGGATCACCGCTAGCGCCTTGGTCGCTGGCTTCGCTCTCTATTACCTGCTGGTCGACGTCCAGCCGCGGCCGGAGTAGAGCCTTAGCTTGCCAAGGGCGTTGCTCAGAAGGCAGTCGCGTACAGTCCGCACTCCGGATCTCTGTATTCCCATGCGTGATGACCTTGGTAGAGCGGAGGGGGAGGGATTCGAACCCTCGGCGGACCGAAAGGCCCGCAACGGTTTTCGAGACCGCCCCGTTCAACCGCTCCGGCACCCCTCCGAACGGCTACGAACCTTAGCGATCGGTCTAGCGGCGCCGCGCGAAGAAATCGCTGAGCAGCGCTCCGCACTCGTCGGCCAGCAGTCCGCCCGCCACCTCGGGCTGCCAGTTGAGGCGTGGCTCGCCGAGCACGTCCAGCACGCTGCCGGCGGCGCCCGTCTTCGGGTCGAGAGCGCCGAAGACCACGCGGGGGAGGCGCGCCCACACGATCGCGCCGGCGCACATCGCGCAGGGCTCGATGGTCACGTACATGACGGCGGCGTCGATGCGCCAGCCACCCAGCTTCGAGCCGGCCTCGCGCAGCGCCAGAACCTCGGCGTGCGCGGTCGGGTCCGAGCGCAGCTCGCGCTCGTTGCAAGCTGCCGCCACCACCTCCCCGTCCCGCACGATCACCGCGCCGATCGGGACGTCGTCGTGCTCGAGCGCGCGCTCTGCCTCGCGCAGGGCGAGCCGCATGTAGTACTCGTCGCGCGGGAAGAAGCGGTCGCGCACTAGTGGCCCTTCTAGATGACCGTCTTACGGCCGGTCACCCGGCCCGCGAGCTTCAGCGGCGCGAGCAGCTGGAGGCGGTCGCCGATCTGCACTCCCTGCGTCATCAGGTCGAACGAGCTGGCGCGTGAGCGGCCCACCTTTCCGTTCGCGATCAGCTCGAGGCACCAGTCGACCGTGCGCGCCAGCGTCTCCCCGGCCGCGCGTGGCCTGTATCCGAGCTCGCCCTTCGCAAGCGCCGACGAGTAGCGCCAGTCGGGCGCCATCAGGCGGATTCCCTCCGTGGAGACGCCGGGCATCCCGACGCTGCCGAGCAGCCTGGCGCCCTTGGCGAGCTCCGGCGGGAGAACAAGCAGCGCGTGATGGCGGTCGGACAGCTTTGCGACGCGCTCGATCAGCTCCGACCAGCGCATGTTCTGGCCGCCGAGGATGTAGCGCTTGCCCGGCTTGCCGCGTTTTGCCGCCAGCACGTGACCTTCGGCGACGTCCTCGACGTCCACGATGTTCGTATACGCGTCGACGATCGCCGGCAGCCGGCCGCGGAGGTAGTTGCTGACGATACGCGTGGAGGTCTCGCCCAGCCGCGAGCGGTTCAGGGCCGGGCCGAGCACGTAGGACGGGTTGACGGCGACGACCTCGACGCCGAGGCGATCGCCGGTCGCCAGCGCAATTCGCTCGCCTTCGTGCTTGGAGTCTGCATACAGTAGTCCGGTGCCCTCTTCCGGATAGCGAGCGCGCTCGTCGGCGGCGCGTCCCTGCGGGGCCGGTCCGATCGCGGCCACGCTCGAAGTCAACACGACCCGGCTTACCCCGGCGTCAGCGGCGGACTCCACAGCTATGCGCGGAGCGACCGCGTTGATCCGCCACACCTCACGCTCGGGCTTCGACGCCACCAGGCCGGCGGCGTGGAAGAGAACGTCGCAGCCTTCGAGGGCCGCCCGCATCGACTTGCGGTCGAGGACGTCGGCCCGGACCTGCTTCACGTTCACGCCCTCGAGGGCGTTCATGCGCCGGGGGTTACGTATGGCGACGCGCACGGTGGTGTTCTTCCCGAGCCCCCCGGACGCGAGCTTCGCTGCGAGGTGGGCGCCGAGAAATCCCGTCGCGCCTGTGACGCAGACAGTGGTCACCGCAATATCCAGCTACCTCCTCGTCTTTACCGATACTTCCGGCCAGAATCAGCGTATTACGGGAACAGCGGGCAGTAGTATCGATGACCGGACAGGGATAGTGCAGAAATAGGTGTGAAGAGGCGAATTAATTTCGCCCGCGCGGTGGTGGCTGCGGCGCTTCTCCTCTCACTCGGCCCGGCATCGGTGCAGGCGCTCGCGTCTGCCCCTGTCGCGCACGAGCCGGGAGAGCTGATCGTCAAGTACCGCGACGGGACCACGCGCGCCCAGCGGGACGCGATCAGGCGCGAGCATGGCTTGCGGTACGAGGGCATGGTCAGCGACTCGAGCCAGCGTGTTCGCTTCACCCGCGGCGCCGACGCCGTCGCGAAGGCGGGCGAGCTCGAGCGCGACGATCGCGTCGCGTACGCCCGCCCCAATTACGTTGCTCGCTCCTCCGTATTCGCGCCGAACGACCCGGGGCGGGGAGGGCTCGGCGGCTGGAGCGGCGTCCAGTGGAACTTCCTCGACACGCCGGCGGGGGCGCGCGTCCAGTCCGCATGGGATAACGCTATTCGCGCCGGCAAGCCGGGCGGAGCCGGTGTCGTCATCGCCGTCCTCGACACCGGCGTTGCGTATCGCACCAGTCGCGACGGCCGCTACAAGAAGGCGCCTGATCTGTCGCGCAGGCGCTTCGTACGCGGGCACGACTTCGTGCGGTCGAACGCGCTCCCCTATGACCGCAACGGACACGGAACGTTCATCACCGGGACCGTCGCGCAGTCCACGAACAACGGACTCGGGGTGACCGGCGTCGCATATGAGTCCCGGATCATGCCGGTCCGGGTCCTCGACTTCGAGGGCAAGGGCGACGTCGCCACGATCGCGAGCGGCATCCGGTATGCGGTGCGCAACAAGGCGAGGGTCATCAACATGAGCTTCGAGTTCGACATCGGGCTCACCGCGTCGCAGATCCCCGACGTGATCTCGGCGATCCGCTATGCGCACCGTCACCACTCGGTGCTCGTGGCCGCTGCCGGCAACGCCGAGGACACACGCGTGGCCTATCCGGCGCTCGCACGAGACGTGATCGCCGTCGGTGCCACCACCGAGCACGGCTGCCTCGCGGAGTACTCCAACACGGGCCAGGGGCTCGACATCGTGGCCCCGGGCGGTGGTTCGGATGCGGCGCTCGCGAACGATCCAAACTGCCGTCCGTTCGAAGGCGGCGGACGCGACATCTTCCAATACACCTTCGCCGGTTCCAGCTTCACGCGCTTCGGACTGCCCTTCGGCTACGAAGGGACCTCCATGGCCGTGCCCCACGTGTCGGGCACGATCGCGCTGATGCTCGGCGAGGGCATCCTCGGCCCCGATCCTTCGCCGGCGCAGATCGAGCAGCGGCTCGAGGCGACGGCGCGTGATCTCGGCCCGCCCGGCTACGACACGACCTACGGCGCCGGCCTGCTCGACGCCGCGGCTGCCACGGCTCCCGGCTAGGCGCTCTAAGTAGTCCGGACGATCAGCACCGACGAGGGCGCGTGGTGCGAGACCTTGTTCGGCACGCTGCCGAGCAGGAACCGCTTCGCTCCGGTCATGCCCTTGTTGCCGACAACGATCAGATCGGCGTTCTCCTCCTCGGCGACGTCGAGGATCGCGTCGGCGGGGTCGCCCTGGCGCGAGACGGTCTTCACCTTGTCGATGCCCTGGGACTTGATCAGCTGCTCGGCCTCCTCGAGGGTCGCCTCCACGTCCTCGCGCGGGCCGACGGTGTGGGCCATGTCGCCGGGCACCTGCTGGCGCTCCTCACGCAGGCGGGTCTGCGACACCGGCTCGTAGGCGCTCACGACGATCAGCTCGGCGCCGAGCTGCTGTCCGATCTGGGACGCCTGGCGCAGAGCTTCGGAGGCGGTCTCCGAGCCATCAGTCCCGACAACTATGCGAGAGAACATTGCTCCTCCTGCCGATCGGTTGCGCTGGGTGCCGCTGCGGCCGACCTTGCGGCGATGGCATCATAATCGAGTCATGGAGCGCCAGCCGATGCCGCGACTGTGGATTGCGATGCAGGTCGTGATCGTGATCTGTGTGCTGATCTCCGTCGTGATCGTGATCATCAAGCTCTAAGTGAGCGAAACCCCTTCCAATTAGATGACTGATTCCAAACCCCCCGCACCCGCGACGACGCTGCGAACCTTCGCTGGTCGGCGTCCTCGGGTTCCCCCAACCCCACCGGCATGGGCTTCACGAGGCGCCGAAGGCGCCGGTGCGAGCGCTAGGCGCGAGATCCTTGCCCAGCTCGGTTCTCGCGCCCTCGCGGGCACGCGGGATTCGGAATCAATCATCTAGTGACGGCAACTCCCGCCGAAGCCGGCCGGAAGGACTTCGGTCCTTCCCTGCCGCAACTGCTCGGGCCACGCCTGCGGGCACTGCGGCCCTGGCAGCGCGCGCTGCTTGCGCTCGCCCTGGTCGCCATAGTCGCGGCCGGAGTCGCGCTCGCGATCAGGAGCGCGGGCGCGGTCAACACCTACACCCAGAACACTCAGAACGCCGAAGCGCGCGGGCTGGCGCCGATCCCGTTCCACTTCGACTACTCGTCGAAGATGAAGCGACGTCAGCCGGGAGGCGACAGCTACGTCGTCGTCGAGCGGAAGGTCAACGGAACCCTGGCCGGAAGCTTCACCGTCTCCGAGCTGGAGCTCGACACGAGGTTGGCGCGCGGCCTGATCGCGGGCTTCATGCCGATCGTCGCCACGCGTCACGAGAAGCAGGCGGCACGCACCTACACCGGGTTCCGCCTCGCGTTCGAAGGGAGGGCGCGCGTGAACGAGGTGGAGGGCTACCAGTTCGCTTTCACCGCCAAGCTCGTGCAACCGGGCAAGACGACGCGCCAGCTCTTCGGCCGCGTCGTGATGCTGCCCGAGCCCTATGACGCGAGCGATCCCGAGAAGCCGTATCCGCCTGGGGAGCGTCCCACGCGCGGCCTCATGATCACGATGCTCGCGACCACGCTGGACCACATCCCGTCGGCGACGCGGGTGGGGGACGAGGGCATCCTGCAGCGACCGTTTCGAAGCTTTCGCTTCGGCACCGGCTGAGCTACGGCTGGAGCTGCTCCTCGGGGGCGGCGGTGGTGGGGCCGGTGCTACCTGTGCTAACGGTGCTGCCGGCTTCGGCCTGCGGCTTGTGCTTCGGGGCCGGAGCCGGAGAGGGATGACCGGCCGGGGGCAGCGCGGCTCCACCCGTCTGCGCCTCGCCCGGCGTAATCGCGGTGCCGTCGGCCGAGAGGTCAGGCGGTGAGGTGCCGGTCGCGCCTTCGTCTCCAGTCGAGCCGGTGACGCCGGTGGCTCCGGTGGCGCCCGCGCCCTGCGGGTCGGTCTCCTCTGCGGGGGCGGTCGGGCCTGTCGCCGCCTGGGCGTCTTCCTGCTTCGCTTTCTCGAGCTCGTGCTTTGCGTCCTGAACCGGCGGCAGGGTCAAGGCGGACTGGCCGCCGGTCTCCTGCTGGGGCGGTGCCGTCTGCTGCACGACGGCGACCTTTGGCTTCGCCTCGGGCGGTGCGGAGATCTTCTTCACCTCGACAGCGCCGCCCGCGAGCAACGCGGTTGCTGCCGTTACCGCCACGGCCTTCGTCGCGATCGCGCCGACGCCGGCAGCCGCACCACCTGCGGCGAGTCCGCCGCCGGTCGCAAGTCCCCCGGCTGCGGCAGCTCCGGTCGCGGCACCGGTGGCCGCGGCGCCTGTGGCGGCACCCGTTGCCGCCACGCCTCCGGCAGCGGCGCCGCCCGCCGCCGCGCCTCCGCCCGTAGCCGCGGCGCCTCCGCCGCCGGCGGCGGCTGCGGTTCCGAGCTTGAGGGCGAACAGCTTCTTCAGGATCGCGAGCGGCCCGAGCGGCAGCGCGATGGCCATCGCGGTGCTCGTCTTGCGCAGCTGGGTGCGGTAGTCGTGGCACTGCTCACAGTCGCGCATGTGGCGGCGGATCGGCGGCGTCAGCTTCTTGAGGCCTTCAGCGATCTCGGCCAGCTCGAGGCGCACGTCCGCGCAGGTGAGACGACGGGACTCGGCTGCCTCGGCCAGCGACATGCGCGCCCGCACGAGCAGCGACTTGACGCTCGGCACCGTGTTGTCCATCGCCTCGGCGATCTGCTCGTAAGAGAGCGCGTCCATCTCGCGCAGGAGCAGCGCGGTGCGCTGGGTCTCGGGAAGCTTCTGGATGTCGTCGAGCAGGTGGCGGAAGTCGGCCCGCTTGTGGACCAGGTCGGCGGTCGTGACGCCATGGTCCATCACGTGATCGTCCATGGTCTCCTGCGGGTCCTGCTTCGGCCGGCGCAGGTGGTTGAGGCAGCGGTTACGGGCGATCCGGTAGAGCCAGGGCCGCACGTGCAGCTCGCGCTCGTCCGCCCGCATCGCGTTGTAGGAGGCGGCGAACACCTCCTGAAGGACGTCCTCGGCGTCTTCCTTGGAGCCGAGCATGTGGCGGCAGAAGGCGAGCAGGCGTGAGCGGTAGCGCTCGAACAGGTGCTCGAACGCTCCCTCGTTGCCGGCCCGAATGAGGGCGATCAGCTTCTCGTCCGACTGGAAGCGAAGCAGCGGCGACCGGCCCGCAAGCAGACCGGTGCGTGACTGTCTGACCTCTGTGGTGGCCATCTACTGGGGTACCGGTCCCAAAAACACCGTACCAGCGGCCAAGTTTCGGAACGCCGGTTGGTTACATTGCGGGTTAACCGGCCGGGGTGCTGGAACTGGAATACAGGGCGGGCTTAAAACCCGCTGCCCCACGGGGCTTGTGGGTTCGAATCCCACTCCCGGCACCTGAATAGGCGTGATTCGTCAGGACGGTGTCGGCTCGCGCGTCAGGAACGCTGTTTTGGGAGGCATCGAGGGGGTGATCCCAAGCGCTCGGACGGCTCAAGGGGCGCGAGTCACTGACGCGGGTGTGCCGCCACTAGCCTTCGCGAGTCTTTGCGACATCCCCGTTACAGGGCCGATCATCGACTGTGCATTTGTGGTTGCTCAGGCGACCAAAACTGCACAGCCGACAAGTGGCCCCTCACACATCGGTCAACTTCTGTCACTCACGTACGGGAGTCGTGAACTTCAGCAAACCTTCCTGCTCACCCTCCCTCGATGCCCATCGAAAGCGCGAAGCCGCGCGCGCGAATAGCTACGTCGTAGCCGCCGCCTGCTTCAGCTGACCCGCAACGTCCCCCACAAGCGGCTCCGCGTGCCCCGGCCACGCGGCCGCGGGCTCCATCTCGGCGAGCTTGAGGATGCTGGCGCGGGCCTGCTCGGTGTCCTTGTTGAACGCGTGGTGCGGGACGCGCGGGTGTCCGGAGCGGCCGGTCTGCGGGTCCAGCGTGTAGAAGCAGTCGCTCACGAGCGCGAGCCGGTCCGACTCCCGCCAGAGGCCGATCTGCCCGGGGGCGTGCCCCGGGAGGTGGATCACCGTGAAGCCTGCGATCTCGTCTCCTTCGGATACCGTGCCCGTGGTCTTGACAGGACCGCCGTCCCAGGTGTTGAGCATGCGCGGCATCACCGTGCGCGCGAGGCGAGTGTCGAGCTGTGACGCGTCGGCGTAGTGAAGGCCGCCGTCACCCTCGACGTCGTCCACCTCATCGGGGTGGCAGTAGACGGGCGCGCTCAGACCGGGCGCCGCGCCGCGGTGGTCTGGGTGGCCGTGTCCGAGCACGATCCGGCCAAGTCCGCCGAGGCCGGCGGCGGAGGTGGCGATGCTCTTGGTCATCCCGCGGATGCCGGCGTCGAAGAGGGTGATCTGATCGTCGTCCTCGATCAGGTAGACGTTCATGGTCTTCATCGGGAAGCCGCCGCGTAGACGCCAGACGCCGTCGGCGACGCGCTCGAGCCGGCCGGGGCGGGGGCGCGTGAACCGGGTGCGGAAGTTGAACGCCTTCGTCATGCCACGCTCGGCGACGCTGTCCTGTGCCGGGAGCATCCCGATCTGGCGCGCGAACTGGGTACCGTCGTAATAGGCGTCGTTGCGGCGGATCTGGCCGTCTTCGATCGTGAGCATGTCCATGCCCTCGAGCTCGATGCGCGCGCCGGTGGGCTCGATTCCCTGGAACTGCCCGCCACAGAAGGTGCCGGTCGTGCGCCAGCGCACGACGACCTTGTCGTCCTGCCCAACCGTGTCGAGCACCTCGAGCCGCGCGTCAGGGACCGCCGCGAACAGCTCGCTGAAGAACGCGCGCACACCTTCCGGCGCCTGCATCTCGCCGACAGGCACGATCCGCTCGAGCCCGCCGGGCGCCCAGCATTCGACCATGCCGTCCACGTCACGGGCGTCGACGGCGCTGAAGTATCGCTGCGCCACGCCGACCGGATCAGCGCCCTGGCGCTGGAAGCGTCGCTTCTGCTGGCGCGCCGGCGCTCGCTTCGGCTGCTCCTTGTCGGCGGGTGCCTGGGCTTTTTGGTCCGTGGCTCTGGGCACGGCGTTCCCCCTCTGCGGATCGGTGACGTCGGCCAACTCTAGAGGGCGAGAAGGACTTATGTAAACATGACGGCGAGCCGGCCGAGCGGGCCGAAATCGGCCTCGATCAGGTCGCCCTGCGCGGGCCAGACGAGGGGCGTGAGCACGCCGGAGATGATCACCTCGCCGGCTTGCAGCTCCTGCCCGGCGACCTTCAGCAGCTCGGCCACGACAGAGACGACCGCGGCAGGATCTCCGAGTGCGCTCGCCACGTCCGCCGATTGCTCCTCGGCGCCGTTGCGGGCGACCGACACCGTGAGGCCGTCGAGCATGCCGCCGGCACGACCGGGATCGGGCCGGCCGAGGACGACGGCCCGGTGGAAGACGTTGCGAGAGAGGATCAGCTCGATGTCTTCGATGGGGAGGTCGAGGTCGACGATCTCGATCGCGGGCGCCAGCGCTGCGATCGTCCCGCCTTCGCCGACGTGAAGGGCGACCTCGGCTTCCACGGCCACGGCCGCTCCGCCGGCCAGCGAGTACTCGCCTCCCGACGGAAGCTCGTTCGCGGAAGTCATGTTGCCGATCACAGGCCCGGTGATCCCGAGCTGCTGCTGCATCGCGGCCAGGTTGAACCCGATCTTCCACCCGAGGCGTCGCTCGCCGGCAGAGAGCCGGGTGCGCCAGCCCTCGAGCTGGGACCTCAGCCCTCGCACCACGCGCTCGTCGTCTGCGGGTCTGGTCACCCTGGGTGGGCGGCGTTGCGGAAACGCGTGGTCACAGTCACGAACAGGTGAACAACGCCGAGCACGACGAAGAATGCGAACGCCGACGTGTCGTCGGTGAAGCCGAAGAGGAAGGGAGCTCCGATCAGGAACAGCCCGAGCACGTAGTCGACCACGATGTGCGACTCGATCGGGATGCCGGCCACGAGCCCGGTCGGAGAGTCGGTCGCGACCGCGAGCACGAGCAAACCGGCGCCCATGAGCGCGGCCAGCACCGTCGGGCCATCGGTCTCGAAGTTGAACAGGAACGGCGCCGCTATGAAGAGCACCCCCGCGCCGTACTCGATCAGGCCGTGCGCCGCGAGCGGGATGGAGTTCCGGCGCACGAGGCGGCGGCGGCGTTGGGACCTGGCCACGGGCTTGATCCTAACCCTCCGTGCAGGCGGTCAGGCACAGCCGTTTGCGGCAGGATTTGCCCTGAGGGCTTGGGTACACTGAGAATCGTGAGCGAGTCCACCGCCGCAACTTCGGATCGGCCTCAGGAGCTCTCTCCGCGCATGTTCGACAACCGCTTCCTGGAGGCGTGCTCGCGCGTGCATCCGGTGGTGCCGCCGCTCCTCTACCTGCCGGTCGTCGGCATCTGCCTGATCGTCGCTGTCGGCGACAAGGGCCTCGCGGTCGGGTCGGTGATCGGAGTGTTCTTCCTCGGACTGTTCTTCTGGTCGCTGGCCGAGTACCTGCTGCACCGGTTCGTTTTCCACTTCGAGCCGGACACGCGCTGGGGCAGGCGGCTGCACTTCATCATTCACGGTGTCCACCACGACTATCCGCATGATCCGATGCGGCTGGTGATGCCGCCGTCAGTGAGCGTGCCACTCGCGATCCTCGTGTTCCTCGGCTTTCGCGCGCTGCTCGGTCCGGACTGGTCGCTGCCGTTCTTCGCCGGCTTCTTGGTCGGGTACCTGATCTACGACATGACGCACTACCACCTGCACCACCACCGCTCCACGAACAGACTCAGCCTCGCGCTGCGGCGCTACCACTACAGGCACCACTTCCAGCAGTCGAACCGTGGCTACGGCGTCACGTCGCCGCTCTGGGACAGGTTCTTCCGCACGCCGCCGGTTCTGCGCCGGCGTCCGCGTTAAGTCATTCCTCCATCCAGCGCTCCGCCCTCTCCAGGTCATCTGGAGTGTTGACGTTGAAGAACAGCCGCTCGAGCTCGCCGAAGCCCCCGAGCTGCTCTTCGTCGAGCTGCAGCGGCCCGAGGTCAGAAACGATCTGCTGCAGCGGCAAATCCTTGCCGAGCACGTACGCGAACGAGGGCGCGATGACGCGCGGGTAGCGGCCGAGCAGCGGTTGGTACTGCCCGTCCAGATAGGGAACCGCGATGGCGTCGGGCAGAGACGACATATAAGAGAGCAGGCCGGCGGTGATGAACGGCATGTCGCAGGCGACGACCAGCACGGTGTCGCTCGCGCTGCGCTGCAGCGCGGTCACGATTCCGACCGCGGGATGAGCGGGCTCGTCGCGCTCGTACCACACCGGGACGGACAGCTCGGGCAGCGGCGTATTGCGCTTTGCGACTACGACCGCCTCGATGCCGGCCTGCTCGAGCGCCGCGAGCGGATAAGAGATGAGCGGCCGCCCTCCCAGCTCGACGTCAGCCTTCGGACGCCCCATGCGGCTGCCGCTGCCCCCAGCCAGCACAGCTCCCATCACTGCAGGCGCCGCCATTGGGGTAGTGTTGCCGATCGAGCGACGTACTCGCTCGCAACTCGATGGCGACCAGCGACACGACGCATGAGACCGGTGCCGGTGCTGCTGAGGAAAAGCAGCCGCACGGCGGCCTGCTGGCAGCGCGGCGGCTGAAGGCGCGCGGCGTCACCAAGCTCTTCACGCTCTCGGGCGGACACCTGTTCTCCCTTTACGACGGTTGCCGCGCCGAGGGCATCGACCTCGTCGACACCCGGCACGAGTCAGCGGCTGCCTTCGCCGCCGAGGGTTGGGCGAAGGTGACCCGCCAGCCGGGCGTGTGCGCGCTGACCGCCGGCCCGGGTGTGACGAACGGCATGAGCGCGATCGCCTCCGCGCACAAGAACAACTCACCGATGCTCGTATTGGGCGGACGCGCGCCTCAGATGCGCTGGGGTCAGGGCTCGCTGCAGGAGATCGATCATGTCCCCTTCGTGCGGCCGCTGACGCGCAGCGCGAAGACAGTGTTCGAGACCGCCGAGATTCCGGAGCTGATCGACGAGGCGCTCGCCGCCGCGCTGCGAGCACCCACGGGCCCCACGTTCCTGGACCTGCCACTCGACGTCGTGTTCATGGAGGGGCAGGAGAGCGAGGAGCTTGCCGCTCTGCCCGACCCGCGGAAGCTGCCCGCCGCCGAGGATCGCGCTATCGAGCACGTGGGCTCGCTGCTCGCCGGCGCATCGCGGCCGGTGATCATGGCCGGCACGGATCTGTATTGGAACCACGGTGAGACGGCGCTGCGCGAGCTGTCCGAGGCGCTCGGCATCCCCGTGTTCCTGAATGGGCTGGCGCGTGGCTGCCTACCCGCTGACCATCCGAACTTCTTTTCGCGCGCGCGGAGCACGGCACTGAAGGGTGCCGACGTCGCGCTCGTGATCGGCGTGCCGATGGACTTTCGGCTCGGCTTTGGCGGATCGTTCGGCGAGGAGACCGATGTCGTGCAGGTCGAGGCCGCCGAGCCCGAACGCGACTCACCTCGACCGCTGGCCGGAGAGTTGTACGGCGGCATCCCGGCGACGCTGTTCGCGCTGCGCGAGGCGGCGCTCCAAGCCGGTGGCCACGTGGGCCAGACCGCGGACTGGCTCGCGTCGCTTCGCATCACGGAGGCCGAGAAGCGCGCCGGCGAGGAGGCGGATCTGAACGACGATCGCGCGCCGCTTCATCCCCTGCGGGTGTACAAGGAGCTCAGCGACGTGCTCGATCGCAACGCGATCGTGATCGGCGACGGCGGCGACTTCGTCTCCTACGCCGGGCGCGTGGTCGAGACATACGAGCCCGGTTGCTGGCTCGACCCCGGGCCGTTCGGCTGTCTCGGCTCAGGACCCGGCTACGCGATCGCGGCCAAGACCGCATTCCCGGAGCGCCAGGTCTGCCTGCTGCTCGGCGACGGCGCGTTCGGCTTCTCCGGCATGGAGTTCGACACGATGGTGCGCCACGACCTGCCGGTCGTGGCGGTGATCGGCAACAACGGCATCTGGGCGCTCGAGAAGCACCCGATGGAGTTCCTGTACGGCTACTCGGTAGCCGCCGAACTGCTGCCCGGCACGCGCTACGACAAGGTGGTTGAGGATCTCGGCGGCCACGGCGAGCTCGTCACCAAGCCCGACGAGCTGAGGCCTGCGCTTGACCGTGCGTTCGCCTCGGGCAAGCCCGCCTGCGTGAACGTGCTCACCGACCCCACGGTCGTTTACCCACGCAGCGCAAACCTGGCCTAGAACAAGGCGCTATCTTCGGCGCATGGACGCTCCGCAGATCCGCTACGTCCGAACGCCGGACGGCACGAGCATTGCCTACACGGTTTTCGGCGAGGGACCGATCGACCTACTCTGCATACCCGGCTTCGTCTCTCACCTGGAACTGCTGCTCGAAGCCCCGGGCGCGGATGACTACTTCGGCAGGCTTGCTTCGTTCGCACGCGTGGTCCTCTACGACAAGCGTGGCCAGGGCCTTTCCGACCGGCCATCCGATCCGGCGACGCTCGAGCAGGCGATGGAGGACGGGCGAGCCGTACTCGACGCGCTGGGGCTCGAGCGCGTCGCCGTCTACGGGATCTCCGAAGGAGGGCCGACCGCCGCCCTGCTGGCAGCGACACATCCCGAGCGCGTCACTTCACTCGTTCTCTACGGAACCTGGGCCAGGTTGCTCGAAGCCCCCGACTATCCGCAGGGCATACCGATCGAGGCGTTCGAGGGCTTTATGGAGGTGGCGCTCGCGGAGTGGGGCGGACCGGTGTTGATGCGGCTCTGGGCGCCGGGCCTCGCCGGCGACCCCGAGGTCGAGCGCTGGTGGTCAAAGCTGCTGAGAACCGGGACCAGCCCCGCCGGCGCGGAAGCGCTCTTGCGCCTTTACACGAGGATCGACGCGCGCCCTGTGTTGCCGACGATCACGGCGCCGACGCTCGTGCTGCATCGAACCGGAGATCTGATGGTGCCCATCGATGCCGGGCGCGACATCGCGGAGTCGATTCCGGGAGCGAGGTTCATCGAGCTCGAGGGCGATGCTCACCTCCCGCTCGACAACCCGGCGCAGATCCTCGATGAGGTCGAGGAGTTTCTGACCGGCGAGCGAACGCCGCGCGAACCCGATCGCATGCTCGCGACTGTGATGTTCACCGACATCGTGGACTCGACGCGGCGAGCCGTGGAGATGGGCGACCGCGGCTGGCGCGAGCTGCTCGAGCGCCACGACCGGCTGATGCGGCGCGAGCTCGAGCGCCACCGCGGCCGGGAGGTGAAGACGATGGGCGATGGATTCCTCGCCACCTTCGACGGCCCCGCTCGCGGGATTCGCTGCGCGACCTCTGTCGCCGAGACGATGCGTCAGCTCGGCATCGAGATCCGCGCCGGACTGCACACCGGTGAGGTCGAGGTGATGGGGGACGACATCGGTGGGATCGCCGTGAACATCGGTGCTCGGGTCGGCTCGGCAGCCGGGCCGGGAGAGGTGCTGGTCTCGCGCACCGTGACCGACCTGGTGGCAGGCTCGGGAATCGCGTTCGCCGATCGCGGCGTGCATTCACTGAAGGGCGTGCCGGGCGACTGGCAGCTCTACGCGGTAAGTGACTGACTCGCGGTTAAGCGGCGCACGCGCAGATCAAATGCCCTACAACGAAGAGGCGGCCGACAGGTCGGGGTCGGCCGCCGCTTCAAGCGGCCCCTTCAGGACGGGCAGGGGTACGTACTGAGGGGCCAATGTGTGGTTCGGACGGCGGGAGGCGCCGATGCATCCGGCAAGTCGCCCGAACCTATGTGCTGGAACCCTTAAGCCTGGAAGTCCGGCCCTTGGAGTCCGGCGCGCATTATCTACACCCCACCTGACGGCATCGCAGGGGCCCGGTTTTTTTGGGCCCAAACTGCGGCTTATTGCTGGGAATTTGCGTGCGCAGCGGCCTCGAGCGCTGCTCCTTCGAGGATGTCGTGCTCTGAGACCTCGAACGACTCGAGTCCGAACGCCCGCATCGACTCGATCAGGATCAGCCCGCCCGCGATGATCGTCGGCGCGCGCTCCGGATGCAGTCCTGGCACCGCTCGCCTCTGTTCCAGAGGAAGCGCGGCGAGCATGGCGAGGATGCGCTCGCAGCCGGCGGGCGTCATCCGGTAACCGTCGACGCGCTCGCGATCGTACGGCTCGAGCCGCTGGTCGATTGCCGCGAACGAAGTCGCCGTCCCGGCGACGGCTACACCGTCGGCGACGTTGTTGCGCAGATCATCCGGCACGTGGTCCGCGATCTCACTACGCACGGCCGCCCGGCACTCGTCCAGTTCGGCCTGTGTCGGTGGATCTGTGTGGAGGTGACGCTCTGTGTGGCGAACAGAGCCGGCCCGTGTCGAGACGAAGAAGGTCACTTCGCTTCCCTTCCCGACCACGAGCTCCGTGCTGCCGCCCCCGATGTCGACGACGACCAGCGGTGATGGATAGGTGCGGGCGCTCGTCGCGCCGAGGTAGGTGAGGTGGGCCTCACGCTCTCCTGTGATCGTTCGCGCTTCGAAGCCGAAGCGCTCGCGCAGCAGCTGCTCGAACTCCGCGCCGTTGTCGGCGTCGCGCACCGCGGCCGTGAGGACGGCGACCGTGCGCTCTGCGCCGTGCTCGCCGGCCGCCCGCGCGTAACGCTCGCAAGTGGCGAGCACGCGTTGCATCGCAGCCTCGCTGAGGTGACCGGTGGCGTCGACGTCCTCGCCGAGCCGCGTGATCTCGGTGCGGCGTCCGACCTCCCGGAGACGACCGCCGTCCACGTCCGCGACCAGCAGACGCGTCGTGTTCGTGCCGATGTCAACGACCGCTATGCGCATCTTTCGGGTAACTCGGGCCTGGAAACCGGTGTATCCTCGCCCATGAGGCCGGACGTCGTGACGGAAGCAGCGGATCGCGCGCTCAAGGCGGTAAAGCCGCGACTACGCGGTGTCTTTCACCAGTGGGCGTTCTTCGTCTCGCTGATCGCGGGGGTGGTGCTGGTGATCGTCGCCCCTGCCGGTCGCGCAACGCTCGCAACCGCCATCTACGGCGTTACCGTTGCCGGCCTGTTCGGCGTCAGCGCGATCTATCACCGCGTCAACTGGGTGTCGGCCGCGGCGCGCCGCTGGATGCGCCGCCTCGATCACACGATGATCTTCTTCCTGATCGCGGGCACGTACACGCCGTTCGCGCTGTTGGTGCTCGATGGGACACTCGCGACCGCGATCCTGATCGGCGTCTGGGGCGGCGCGCTAGCCGGAGTCATCCTCAACCTCGTCTGGATCGACTCGCCGAAGTGGGTGACCGCCACCGTCTACATCTCCTTAGGTTGGATCGCGATATTCGCCATGCCCGATCTTGCGTCCAAGCTGGGCGCCGTCGCGATCTCTCTCGTGTGCCTGGGCGGCGTGCTGTATACGGCCGGCGCGGTGATCTACGCGGTCAGGCGGCCCGACCCCGCTCCAGCCGTATTCGGCTATCACGAGATCTTCCACCTGCTGGTGGTCGCCGCCGCGGCGCTTCAGTACGCGGCGATCGCGTTTTACGTGCTTCCGGAAGCGGCGTAGCGGCGCGGCGAGACGGCAGTCCCCCGGAACGTCCTTTTAGGGACGGGCATCGAAGGGGGATGATTCAGGGCGGTCAAGTGGGACGAGAGACCGACGCAACAGTGTCGGTTCGCGCGCTTACCGATGTTTGCGACATCGCCGTTACACGCCTGATCATCGGCTGAACGCTTAGGTACCCCAGGGGGGCCTTAACTGTTCAGCCGACTAGTGGCCCCTCACAAGTCGGTCATCTCGTGCCACTCACGTATGCAACTCGCGCGCTTCCGCAATCCTCCGTCACCCGCCCCCTCGATGCCAGTCCCTTCGCGCGATGAAGCGACAACGCAGTCGAGGGCGACCTCGAACGTCCACTGCTCAAAGCGTTCGCGCCAGCCGCCGCCAGCGGCGCTGGCGGTAGCGGTAGAAGAGCTGCGCGTAGAGCCACACGAGCGGCGTCAGCGGGCCCGCATGGATGTCTATCTCGTCGGTGTAGCGCGCACGGTCCGGCGCGCCGGGCAGCGCAGCCACCGTGATCAGGTGGTTCCAGTTCCGCACCGGGCCGCCGCGCTCGTTTGTGTAGAGCTCGCGCCGCTCGGGATCGAGGCGCACGATCGCGATCTCGTGCTGCCACGCCGGCAGGACGTGGAAGAAGAAGAGGCGCACGCGCAGGACGGTGCCCGGACCGAACCGCTCGGGTAGCTCTTCGAGGGCCCGGAAGCCGAGCACGCCGCGCGTTATGTACTGCAGGGTCTCGGGTCGCTGGACGGCATCCCACGCGCGCTCGGGCGAGCAGTCGAGGTTGGTGGACACGCGCGCAATCACGGCCTGGAACCTATGGCATAGTGCGCCGACCTTCGATGATCACGCTTTACCGCGCTCCGTTCTCCACCAATGTCGAACGCGTAGGCCTTGCGCTTGCTCACAAGGGCCTGGCCGTCGAGTCCGTCGTGATCGACTACGCGGATCGCTCGGCTGTCGAGCGGGTGAGCGGCCAGGGACTGGTGCCGGTGATCGAGGACGATCGCGTGGTCGTCTTCGACTCCAGGCGGATCATGCGGTACCTCGAAGAGCGCTACCCGTCGCCGCCTCTGTTTCCGCAGGACCCGGGTCGCCGCGCCGAGATGGACGTGTTCCTGGAGTGGTTCGACGAGGTTTGGAAGGGACCACCCAATGAGATCGAAGCGGAGCTCGCCAAGCCGCGGCACGACACAGCGCTGATCGAGACACTCGGACAGCGGATGCAGGAATGGCTCGGCCTGTTCGAGCGCATGCTCGCCGGCCGCGAGTACCTGATGGGCGACTTTTCGGCGGCGGACTGCATCGCCTTCCCGTTCCTGAAGTACGCCTGCCTGCGAGACCCGGCCGACGACGAGCTCTTTCATCGCATCCTCGACAACAACCAGCAGCCCGGCGACGATCACCCGCGCCTGGTCGGTTGGATCGAGAGGATGGACGAGCGCCCGCGCGTGTAGTTCCTCCTTGACACAGCCGTGACCCTGATGCGAACATACGTTCGTGTCCGTGATCGGGAATTATCCCTTGAAAACACGTAGCCCTTCCCCAGAGCTGGCCTTTAGGCTTGCCGGCGATGAAAACGAACGTCTACGTGGACGCCTTGAACCTCTACTACGGTGCTTTGAAGTCACGGCCAGCTTGCAAGTGGCTGGATTTGGGAGCCGTCAGTCGAGCGCTTCTCATGTCCGGCCAGCAGCTCAACCGAATCCGTTACTTCACGGCCCCCGTGCGTGCCCTTCCGGGCGACCCGAATGCGCCCCAAAGGCAGAGCACGTACCTACGAGCACTCCGAACCGTTTCCGGGCTCACGATCCATCCAGGGATATTCAAGGTCAAGACAGTCAGGCTCCCGCTCGCGCAGCCTCCCCACCAGCTGGTTCAAGTTTTGAAGCCCGAGGAGAAAGGCTCGGATGTCAACTTGGCGACCTATCTCTTGCTCGATGCCTTCAACCAAGACGCGGATGCCGCGATCGTGGTATCCGACGACTTCGACCTGAAAGAGCCGCTGATGGTCGTAAAGAAGGAGCTTGGGAGAACACTAGGGATCGCCAGCCCGCGCTGTCGGACTTGGCTCAGAAGTGCGGTGGGAGCGAACTTCTACAGAGCAATCCGCGAGCCTATCCTGAGTGCCAATCAGTTTCCGGCAATCATGAACGACGCGACGGGCACTTTCCGAAAGCCGCCTACCTGGGTCTAGAAAGAATTGAGGCCGCCTTGCGGCGGCCTCGCCCCAGCCACCGAAGGGACTGGGTAGGTAGTGATAACTATATATCGACCCTTCCGGCCGGAAGTCAAATTTGGATACTGGACACAAGTACTTGTATCTGGTATATATACAAGTATGAGTGCAAGGCAGAGGGATTCGGTAGAGCGCTCGCCTTCGAGCGAGAGCCAGATGACCTTCAGGCGCTTCATAGAGCGCTTTCCGGACAACGATTCCTGCCTGCACTATTTAAAGGAGCGTTTCTTTCCGGACGGGAAGGAGTGCCCGAAGTGCAGCAAGCGGTCGAAGTTCCACCGCGTGAGGGGTCGAGCCGCCTACTCCTGCCAGTTCTGCGGTCACCACGTATACCCGACCGCCGGCACGATCTTCCACAAGTCCACGACCAGTCTCCACCTATGGTTTTGGGCGATTTTCCTAATGTCCTCGACTCGCTGCGGGATCAGCGCAAAGCAGTTGGAACGGGAGATCGGTGTTACTTACAAGACGGCCTGGAGGATGTTCCGGCAGATTCGCTCCCTCCTGAACGAGAGCGAGGACGAGCCAAAGCTCTCGGGCAAGGTCGAAGTGGACGAGACTTTCTACGGCGGCAAGCCCCGCGCCTACCAGACGCGGCAGGGACTCGGAAGGACTCGCAAGACATACAAGCCGACCGTCCTCGGGCTGGTCGAGCGCGGCGGACGAGTGCGAACGACCATAGTGCCGAACCGTGGAGGTCCGGAAGTCAAGCGAGCCATTCGCGCTCACGTACTACCGCGGGCAATGATCTACACGGACGAGTGGCGGCTATACATCGGCCTCGACCGGGAGTACAAGGCTCACCGCCGGATCAACCACGGAGCGCGGGTCTATGTGGATGGCGACACCCACACTCAGACGGTCGAGGGATTTTTCGGCCTCGTCAAGACCGGCATCCTAGGCGTCTACCACAGCGTCAGCGGCAAGTACTTGCAGAGCTACTTCGACGAGTACGCCTTCCGCTACAACCGGCGAATCAACAGCAAGGGATACGAGCCTATTTTCTGGGCGATTCTCGACCGGGTTCAGAAGGATCGGGGTCTAGCCCTAGCTTCTTCCTAGCCTCATCTGAGGACGCTTTCTCGAGATCACGGAAGAAGTCCTCGTCAGAATGCTCAGGGTCGATTTTCTCGACTACATCGGGCTCTGGCGGGGTTGGATCGGTTTTGAGAGGGCGCTTTCTTGCGGGCATTAATGGTCCAGAAGGGTCGATCCGAGCTTCCTATAATGATAAGTTCGAAGCAGTTGCCGCCCCCGGTTCGAACGGGTTGGTCCAAGGGCATCCCGCTAGACAGGCGGGCGAGGGCCAGAGGTGGTCCACTACCACGGCGGCAAAGTATGCGGAGGGCTCGGGAATTGAACCCGTCGCCAGCGAGTCACACCGGGTCAACCGGAACCTAGGTCCGGCTCGGTACGCCACACCGAAAGCGCCCTCCAAGTTCAAGCGAGGTGTCTGTCTAGGCAGGCACCTCCGCTTCTTTCAGGGCGAACTTGCCTCGTCCAACCTTCCGAATCTCACCGCTGTTCGCCATGTCCCGCAATCGCTGGCGGACGGTGTGGGTGGCGTATTTCCCTTGTGGCAGCCAGCCGCGGTCGTCGAGGGCTTGGATCACTTCTGCGGACGTCCACTCGATGCGGCTGCCCGCTTTCATGACGGTCAGGATCGCCTGCCTGAGCGTAGGCTTGCGGCCGTTCATGGTCACGGCGCTCGACTTGCCGACGCCCTTCTCGCCGTAGACGACCAAGCCCCGCAGGAGCCAGTTCAGCTCCTCGTCGATCTTTTCGAGCTGCGAAGCGAGCGGTTCGCGTTCTTTCTTCAGTTCGTCGATCCGTCGCTGGATCGCCTTTGGAGAGAGCGGGTCCATAGGAAGAACATAGCAAAGGGGGAGGCCGACGTAAAAGCCCCCTCTTTCTCTACCACCCTCCCACACCACCATCCTAGGGTCCTATACCCCTACCACGGAGGCCTTTCTGGAAGGGGGAGAGTACGTGTCTAGAAGGGATAGTTGCCCCGTGATCTGCATCCTGATCCCCCGTTTCGAGCTGCTGACCACCGTGGGAGAGCGCGGGGAGCTGCTGCGGACGCCCTTCGCGCTCGCGCCCGAGCCCGACCGCGAGCAGGTCGTCGGCGAGGTGTCGGGAACGGCGGAGGCGCATGGCGTCCACCCCGGAATGCGGCTCGGCGAGGCGCTCGCGCGCTGCCCGGATCTGCGCCTGATCGTGGCCGACCCCGATCGCGCGGCAAACGCTTGGGAGGAAGTGATCGGGGCGCTCGAGCGGATCGGCGCGGCGGTCGAGTCCGAGCGACCGGGGGAGGCCTACTTCGAGGCCGGCGGCCTGGTTCGCCTTCACGGCGGGATCGAAGGAGTGATCGCCGCCGCCCGGGGCGCGGTCGCGATGCCCGCCCGGATCGGGGTGGGACCGAGCCGGTTCTGCGCGTTCGCCGCCGCATCGCGCGCGCGCCCCGGGCGCGGCGCGCGGATCGTGCAGGCGGGCGCAGCCCGAGCGTTCCTGGCGCCGCTGCCGGTGTCGCTGCTGCGCTCGCGCCTGCCCGCTCCGCCGGTGCGAAGCGCCGACGTGCCGGCTGTGCTGGAGCGCCTCGGCATCCGCACGTTGGGTGCGCTCGCCGCGCTCGAGGCGGCGGAGGCATCGGATCGCTTCGGCCATTCGGGCGTCTACGCGCACGGGCTCGCGCACGGGCGGGACACGCGGCTCGACCCGCGCTCGGCGCGGGAGGGTCTCATCGAGCGCCTGGACCTGCCGGAGGCGTTCTCGGGTCTCCAGCTCGAGCGCATGCTCGAGCTCCTGATCGACCGCCTGCTCGCGCGCCGCGAGCGTCGCGGGCGCGCGCTGCGCAAGCTGCGACTGGGCGCGCGCTTCGTCGAGCGCGGCACGTGGCGGCGCGAGGTGACGATGCGCGAGGCGTCCTCCTCGCGGGAGCGCATCAGGATCGTGCTGGCGCCGAAGCTGGCCGAGCTGCCGGCGCCGATCGACCAGCTCAGCCTGACGGCGGTGTCGTTGGGCGCGCCCGCCAGCGACCAGCTCGCGCTGCGCGCGCCGGACGGAAGCGAGCGCCGCCGGCGCCTGCGGGAGGCGCTGCGCCAGACGCGCGCGGCCGCGGGCGCCGACTCCCTGTTGCGGGTGCTCGAGATCGATCCCGGCTCGCGCGTGCCGGAGCGGCGAGCGGTGCTCACTCCGTTCCCTGAATGAGCAGACGTGTCTACAACCCGCGCCCGGTGAGCGTGCGCGCGGATTCCGGCGAGCGGCCGCTGGCTGTCGGCCGCCACGACGTCGAGGCGATCCGCGAGCAGTGGCTCGTCGAGGATCGCTGGTGGACCGCGCGCCCGATCCGCCGCCGCTATTTCGAGTTGACGACCGCGGAGGGAGCGAACAGGGTCGTGTTCCGCGATCTGGTGAACGAGCGCTGGTTCGTCCAAAGGGGCGCATGAGCTACGCCGAGCTGCATGCTCACTCCGCCTACTCGTTCCTCGACGGCGCGTCCTCGCCCGAGGAGCTGGCGGCCGCGGCGGCCGTGCACGGCTACGGCTCAGTCGCGCTCACCGACCACGACGGCATCTGGGGCGCGATGGAGTTCGCGCACGCCTGCAAGGGACTCGGGATCAAGGCGATCACAGGCGCGGAGATCACGGTGGACGACGCGCACCTCACCCTGCTCGTTCGAGATCAGATCGGCTACCGCAACCTCTGCCGTCTGATCACGAGCGCGCACGCGGGAACGCGCGAGCGTCCACGCGAGCCGGTCCCGCCCTCCGTCACGCTGGAGGAACTGGAGAGTCACGCCGGCGGACTCGTGTGCCTGTCCGGCTGCGCGCGCCAGGGATTGCTGGCAGCCGGCGCCGAGCGCGGCGATCTCGTCGAGGCGGAGCGGCTGGGCCGCCGGCTCGTCTCCGCGTTCGGCTCGGAAGGGTTCAGGGTCGAGCTGCAGCGTCCGTTCTGGCGCCACGACCGCGCGCGCAATCGCGCGCTCGTCCGTCTCGCCGAGCGGCTCGGCGTCGCCTGCGTCGCGACCGGCAACGTGCACGCGCATCACCCCGGCCGCGCCCGCCTGCAGGACACGTTCGTCGCCGTGCGCCTGCGCTCCACCCTCGATCAAACGGAGCCCGAGCGCCGCGGCAACGCGAGCGCCGTGATGGTCCCCCCGGCCGAGATGGCGGAGCGCTTCCGCGATCATCCCGGCGCTGTCGCCGAGACGGCGCGCCTCGCCGAGCGGCTGGAGTTCGACCTCACGCGCGACCTCGGCTACCGCTACCCGGGCTCGGAGGACCCGGCCGCCGATCGTGAGCTGGCGCAGCTCTGCCGCGCGCGGCTCGACGAGCGCTACCGCAATGCGCTCGAGCGCCCGGAGGCCGTGCCGCGCCTGGAGGAGGAGCTGCGCGTGATCAGAACACTCGGCCTGTCGGGCTTCTTCCTCCTGCATCACGACCTGCTCGAGCTGGCGCGAGAGGTCGCGCGTGAGGTGCGCGGCCCCGACTCCGCCCGCGCGCTGCTCCCGCCCGGTCGCGGGCGCGGCTCGAGCGTGAGCTCGATCGTCTGCTACCTGACCGGCCTCTCGCACATCGATCCGATCAAGAACAAGCTGCTGCTCGGGCGCTTCCTGAACGAGGAGATCACGTCCCTGCCCGACATCGACCTCGACTTCCCGCGCGACGTGCGCGAGAAGCTGATTCCGAGAGTGCACGAGCGCTACGGGACCGAGCGCGCGGCGCTCGTCGCCGCTTTCGCGACCTACCGCTGGCGCGGCGCGATCCGCGACCTCGGCAAGGCGCTCGGCCTGCCCGCGGGCGAGATCGAGCGCGCCGCCCGCTCCGCCGACGTCTACGGCGACTTCGAGGAGTTCGGGCCCGGTATCGAGGAGGTGATCGGTCCCCGCCGCGCGCGCTCGCCGCGCTGGCGCGCGCTGATCGAGCTCTGCCCCGAGGCGTACGGCCTGCCCCGTCACGTCTCCCAGCATCCGGGCGGGATGGTGATCTCGACCAAGCCGCTGATTGACATCTGTCCCGTGCAGCCGTCGGCTATGGAGGGTCGAAACCTCGTGCAGTGGGACAAGGACTCCTGCGGCGACGCCGGGTTTTTGAAGATCGACCTGCTGGGACTGGGGATGCTGTCCGCGGTCGAGCGCTCGATCGACGAGATCGCGCGCGTGCGCGGCGAGCGCATCGACCTCTCGCGCGTCCCCTACGACGACCGCGAGGTGTACGAAACGATCCAGGACGCCGACACCACCGGCGTCTTCCAGATCGAGAGCCGCGCGCAGATGCAGAGCCTGCGCCGCACGAAGCCGGCCAGCCTCGACGACCTGACCGTGCAGGTCGCGCTGGTGCGTCCCGGCCCGATCCAGGGCGGCGCGGTGCATCCTTATATAGAGAGGCGCGAGCGCCGGCGGCGCGATCCGAGCGTTCGGATCCCCTACGAGCACCCCGATCTGGAGCCCGTCCTGGCCGAGACTCTCGGCGTGATCGTGTTCCAGGACCAGGTGCTCGAGGTCGCGATGGCACTGGCGGGATTCGGCCCCGGCGAGGCCGAAGGCCTGCGGCGCGCGATGAGCCGCAAGCGCTCCGACGCCGCGATGGCTCTATATAAGGACAGGTTCGTGGAGGGCGCGGTCGGCCGCGGCGTCGAGCGATCCGTCGCCGAGCGGGTCTTCCAGCAGGTGCGCGGCTTCTCCGGCTTCGGGTTTCCGAAGGCACATGCCGCTGCTTTCGGCCTGCTCGCCTACCAGTCCACCTGGCTGCGCGTGCACTACGCGCCGGAATTCCTGTGCTCGCTGCTGAACGAGCAGCCGATGGGCTTCTATCCGCCGGACGCGCTCGTGCACGACGCGCAGCGGCGCCGCATGACGGTGCTTCCTCCACACGTCAACCTCAGCGACGCTGAGTGCCGGGTGGAGGAGTCGCTGGCGGTGCGGATCGGCCTCGGCTACGTGCTCGGCGTCAAGGAGGAAGAGGTGCGGACGCTGGTCGCCGAGCGCAAGCGCGGCGGCCCGTTCACGGACGCTGGAGAGCTCGCGTCGCGCTCGGGCGTCAGTCGCGACACGCTCGAGCGGCTCGCGTGGGCCGGCGCGTGCGAGGGACTCGCCCGCCGCGAGGCGCTCTGGCAGCTCGGGGTCGCGATCCCCGGCCGCGCGGTTCCCGGCGGCGTGCAGCTCTCGCTGCCGCTCGATCCACCCGCGCCGCCGCGCCTGCGCGAGCTGACGCCGTGGGAGCGGCTCGTCGCCGACTACGGCTCGTTCCGGATCAGCATCGCCGAGCACCCGATGGCGCTGATGCGCGCGGACCTGCCGGTGGAAGCCGTCGGAAGCGAGGCGATCGGGCGCATGCATGACGGCGCAAAGGTGTCGGTGGCCGGGCTCGTGATCGCGCGCCAGCGCCCGGCGACCGCGAACGGCGTCACGTTCATGCTGCTGGAGGACGAGTGGGGGACGATCAACCTGGTCGTTCCTCCGCCCGTGTTCGCGAGCTACCGGCTGATCGTGCGCACGGAGCCGTTCGTGCTGGTGCACGGCCGCCTCGAGCGGCGCGGCGGAACGATCAACGTCGTGGTCTCGGAGCTGCAGGCGCTGGAGCGCCCGGACCTGCCGCGCGCCGAGATCAAGCACATCGAGCCGCCGGCCGAGCGTGAGACCGGTCGCGAGGCGATCGCCGATCTGCGCGCGGTCGCACCGCTCGCTCACAGCTTCGGCCGGCGCGGGCGTTAGCGAGCCTCCGCGTTTGCATCCATGTTGAACCTCCGCGCGTTTCCGGCGTAGTTCCGTAAACGACCATGAGGCAACGTGCGCCGCATGGATCGTCGACCGCGGACGCTGACCGGGGAATCCGTCAAGGCGATACGCCCGACTGGGCGCCGCTTCTGAAGCTCGTCGGCGAGATCTTCACGGCCGACTTCATGTGGATGTTCGAGGTCAAGCTCAGCAACGGCACCAAACTTCAGGCCTACAAGCACTACGACACCCGGAGGTACCTCCACCTGGATCCGACCGGCACGGCATTCACATACGAGGAGCCCGACCGCTACCGCCGTGTCCCCGACGAGGACCTCCCGCGGCTCGTCTACCTGGTCCTCCCAACCATGTGTACACATTGCCGTGATAATGTGTCCACATGGCAGACGTTGGAATTCGAGAGCTGAAGCAGCGCCTCTCCGAGTTCTTGGACCGGGCGGAGCGCGGCGAGCTGGTACGCGTCACAGAACGGGGGCGGCCGAAGGCAGTTATCGGGCCCATTCCAGGAAAAGCGCGTATCGAGGCAGGAATCGCAGAGGGTTGGATCACGCCAGCGACGAGGAAGGCCGCCAAAGGATCAGCCTCGCCTCTAGGCCCGGCTCGTCGTTCGAAGGCAAGCCGGCGCGTTCTCGACGTTCTGCGCGAGGACCGCGGCGATTGAGCCTCTATGTCGATACGAGCGCCCTGCTCAAGCGCTACGTCGACGAGGCCGACTCGGAAGCGGCGGATTCGATCCTGCGCGGCGATCCATCGCTCGTAACCGGCCGCCACACGATCGTCGAGATGCGCCGGAACCTGTCGCGTCTGCTCGCGGAGCGTGACCTCGCCAAGGCGCGGGCCGCTTTCGCGGAGGACCTCGAGGCGATCTCGATCGTGGAGTTGGACGAGGTCACGTGCGAGGGAGCTGCGGCGATCGCCGAAGTCACCGGGACGCGTACTCTCGATGCGATGCACCTTTCGGCCGCCCAACGGGCCGGCGGTCCTGCGATCACGTTCGTGAGCTTCGACGCTCGCCAGGCTCAGGTGGCGCGAACGCTTGGCTTCACAGTCGTGGGGGCGTGACCAACGGGGCGAGTCTAGTCCGCTGCAAGGGCGGCGCGAAGTGACCCGCGCCGCGCGGTCGCGATCACACCTCCGACCGCCGCTGCGGCAACGGCCACCAGGACCGACGCGCGCCATCCCGACCCGTCGATCAGCACGCCGCCGAGCGCCGTTCCCGACGACAGTCCTGCCACGAGCGCGGTCAGCGGCCAAGTCAGCGCCTCGGTCTTCGTGCCGGCTGGCGCCGTCGTGCTCGCGAGCTCGTTGCGTGTCGCGATGATTGGCGCGATCAGCACGCCGGCCGGAAGCAGCGCTAGTCCCATGACTGGAAACGAGGTCCCGAAAAGCGGCGCGGCGAAGGCGAACGGTAGGAGAAGCGTGAGCCGCCGGTGGAGATCCGCAAGCGGAGTTCGCCGCGGCCACACGCCGTAGACGAAGCCGCCCACAGCGCTCGCGACCGCCCAGATCGCGAGCAGCACGCCGGCCAGCTCAGGGTGGGAATGCTCCCGGCTAAACGCCGGCACCGCCACCTCGAGCGCCCCGAATGCCATCCCAACCGGGAACATCGTGAGCACGAGCGTCGTGATGCCGGGCGTGCGCAAGACGCCGAGCAACCCGAGCGAATGGTCACCCAGCGCGTCGCCTGGCTCGGGGCCCAGCGCCGAAACGAAGATCGTCACTCCGGCGAGGACGGCCGCGGCCGAGACTGCCAGCGCGGAGCTGGGCCCGACCGTGGCGACCAGAGCCGCCACGAGCAGGGGCCCGCACACGAAGCTGATCTCGAGCAAGACCGAGTCGAGCGCGTAGGCGGACTTGACCAGTTCCGGCCGGTAGTGCAGCAGATCGGGAAACCTGGCGCGCAGGACGGACGGGCTCGGCGGATAGGAGAAGCCGGTCGCCGCCGCCGTCACCATCAGGGCGGCGAGCGGCGATCCGCTCGAGCCAAGCGCGATCAACGCCAGCAGCCCGGTCGCGTTGCCGGCGGCGAGTGGCAGAAGGAAACGTGTCCCCCGGCGGTCGACCAGCCGGGCGGTGACCGGAGCGCCGACGCCCGCTCCCAGCGTGAGCGCGCCGGCGACCGCTCCCGCGGTGGCGAACGAGCCGGTCTCTTCACGCAGAAACAGCACGATCGCGAGGGCATTGATCCCGAACGGCAAGCGCGCGATCAAGGCCGCGCCGAGCAGCGTGGCGATGCGGCGATCGCGCAGCAGCTCTAAATACGTGGCCATCCTGAAAACCTAGCTGTACCTTGTGTGACACCCATGTCGGCGGTCAAGAAACAGGCACTGATCGAGGCTCCGGTCGAGACGATCTGGGAGTTGGTCGGCAACCCCACCCGCCACTCGGAGTGGTGGCCGAAGGTGATCGAGGTGTGGGGCGAGCGCTTCCAAGAGGGCGACGAGTACGCCCAGGTCACGCGCGGTCCCATGGGCAGCGCACAGACGAACTTCCTGGTCGAGCGGCGCGAGGAGCTACGCGAGATCGGCCTGCGCTGCCAGAAGACCGGCATGTTCGCGCGCTGGCTTCTGACTTCCGCCCAGGCGAACACGTTCGTGGAGGTTGAGTTCGGCGTCGATCCGGAGACCTTCGGCGACCGGGTGTTCGACCTGGTCGCGGGCCGGATCTACTTCCGCCGCTGGCTCGAGCAGTCGGTCGAGGGCCTCAAGCAGGCCGCCGACAAAAGCGTGGTCTAGGCCGGGTTGCGCGTATCCGTCGGCTCGAGGGCGGGCAGCCCGTCGATGCTCGTCGCGTTCTTCTCGCGCTGGTATTCGATCAGCGCGTCGGGCCCATGCGTGCGCAGACGCTTCGCGGCCCAGGCATCCATGTGCTCGCGTTTTCCCTCGTAGCTCATCAGCGGCACTCCGTACCCACACGAGTCCGCGATGCGCGTGACGTCCACGACGATGATCGTGCGGCGTGCATCCGAGGCTGCCGGCTCGTTGAACTCGCACCGAGCGAGCAGCTCGGCGAAGCGCGGGTCGTCCGGAGCCACGACCTCCCCGCGGCCATGGAGCCGCAGAATGCGCGGCGGTCCCTCGAACGCGCACAGCATCACGACGATGCGTCCGTTGTCGCGCAGGTGGGCGATCGTCTCCGCGCCGCTGCCGACGAAATCGAGGTAAGCGACCGTGTGATCGTCGAGCACACGCAGGGTCCCGATCGGCCCTTTCGGAGACAGGTTGACGTGGCCGTCGCTGCCGCTGGGCGCGGTCGCCACGAAGTACAGGGCCTGGCGCGAGATCCATCCGCGGAGATGGTCGTCGATGGCGTCGAAGACCTTTGCCATCCATGCAGCTTAGAGGCGACGCGAGCCGCCCGAAGGGGGCTCGCGCAGCTCGCGGTTTACTCGGTGCTGTTTGGGTCTTCCTTGGCCGCGAGCGTGAGCGCCGCCTCTCGGGTCGTCTGGAAGTGGCGCTGCTGGATGGGCGTCGCCCACTCGACGAGCTCGCGGATCTCCGCGTCACCGGCCTGCTCGTTCATCTTGCCGACGATCTCCACGTGGCCAAGCTCGCCCGCCTCGGCCATCACGAGGAACTCGAGGCCATCGAGCCCGTCGGCGTCGCCGGAGAGGTAGGTCTTCATCATCTCCTCGGCCTCCGACTTCGTCTCCCGGGCCTTCTCCTCGATCGCGGTCTTCTTACCGTCGCGCTCGGCGGCCAGCTCGGAGCAGCGCCGCTCGGTCTCGACCGCCTCCTCGTGCATCTGCTCGAGCTGCTGCACGATCGTCTGATCGTCGACCAGCTTGCCGACCTTCTCGGTGGCCTTCTGGGCCGCCTGTGCCAGGCCGAAGACCTCGGCCAGCTTCTCCTCGAGGTTCGTTAGTTCTGCCATCGTGACGCCTCCCTCGGTTTGGATTGCTCGTCTCTCTTACCCAGGCCGGTAAGACGGTTAACACCGCGTGCCGACCAACGGCTAGGCGCGAGTGACGCTGAGCCCGCTGATCTATGCCCTGGATTCGACCTCGACCCGCTCGCGCGGGATGTCCCATGTCGCGTGTTGCTCGGGCGGTCCGCTCAGCAGCGCCGGCGTCTCGCAGCGCAGCGCCGCCACGGCTGAGATCGTCCAGTAGGCGATCGGGTACAGCGGCCCCATCAGGAACGCAATTGCGGCCAAGCGATCGTTGGGCATGTCGACCTCCAGCGCGAACGCCAGCTGCAGAGTGGCGATGACGGCAATCGCGATCCCCCACGCGAGGCTGACCCCGAAGACGCCAGGGCCATCGCCGACCAGCAGCGTGAACACGGTGGCTACCAAAGCCAAGGCCAGACCACAAACCCACAGCAGCGACCCGCAGCTCTCGATCACGAGCGGCCACAGCCGCCGGTTGCGCCAGCGCATCACGGCGCGGAAGTGACGGTTGAGCACCTCGCCCTGTCCGCGGGCCCAGCGCTTCCGCTGCGCCCAGAGGGGCCCCAACCTCGACGGCACCTGCATCCCAACTAGCGCGTGGGGCTCGTACACGGTGTGCCAGCCGGCAAGCAGCAGCCGCCACGAGAGGTCGATGTCCTCCGTCGCCATGCGTCCGTCGTAGCCGCCTGCGGCGAGCACCGCCTCACGCCGGAACAGGCCAAGCACTCCGGCGACCGTGCCAACTGCACCCGACAGCGACTGGGTGCGACGGATGAGCCCGATGATCGAGGCTGTCTCGAGCACTTGCATCGCGCAGAGAAGGTTGTCTCGGTTGGTTACGTGCGGGCCGCCGGCCACGGCGGCGATGAGTCTGGATCGATTCATCCGGGACACGAGCAGCTTCAGCGCCTGGGGATGCAGATGCGTATCGGCATCGGTGACGGCGACGAGCCCGTGTCGAGCGCGCGCGAAGCCGAGGTTGAGCCGCTTGCCCTTGCCGAGGTTGACGGGATCGGCGATCACCTCGAGCCGTGGGTCGCCGGAGCCGGCCTCGTGCGCCGTGGTCGCCGTCCCGTCCGTCGACCCGTCGTCGAGCACGAGCACTTGGAGTGCCGGATAGTCGACTGCCAGCGCCGCCCGCACGCAAGTCGCAATCACCCCCTCCTCGTTGTATGCCGGGATCAGCACCGTGACGCCCGGCCAGTCGCCTGCTGGAGCCTCCGCATCGGTGTCTTCGTCGAAGAGGCGAAACAGAAGCCCGCCGGCGACCCAGATCGCTGCCGTCACGATCGGATAGAGCGAGACGAACGCGACCAGGATCAGCGCGGCCGTGCGCACCGCTAGTTGCGGCTCTCCCGCCGCGCGCGCATGAACCGTTGGGGCGTGAGATACGCCAGGGCCAACACGAAAGAAACCAGCGCGACGATCAGTGCGAGCTCGACCGCGTCTCTGTGGCGCACGACCGCGGCGAGCACTGCCAGGGCCACGACCCAGATCAATGGCCACAACAGCATCGCGAGCTTGGTGCGCGGCGCTGGGCGGAGCGGCCGGAATTCGGCCGGGGTTCGGCGAGGGCTATCCCGCTCGGGCGTCATCGTGAGCCTTCCCTGGCCAATGGCGCGCAGCCCGATCGTCGCACCTTCCGGGGGACGCACAGATCGAACTTCCGTCTACCGGCAGGTGAGAATCGAGGCGTGGCGAAAGCCCGAGGGCCTTCTATAATTGCCAGCTCACGACGCGGGGTGGAGCAGTCAGGTAGCTCGTCGGGCTCATAACCCGAAGGTCGCGGGTTCGAATCCCGCCCCCGCTACCTAGGTAATGCGAGAGACCTCCTTCGGGAGGTCTTTCGTCTTCTGCGCGCGTTGGCAACCGCCACTGGCTGAGCACGCGCATGCCGGTCTCTCTCCGGGACGCCCCGGATGTAGGCCGTCGCGCAGGCCACTAAGAAAACGCCGAAGGCGAACAGCAGCGGGCCCGAGTCGTTGAACAGCGCGCCGGCGACCGGAGCGATCAGTCCGTATCCGCGATCTTGATCAGCTGCTTGCCGAGGTTCTGTCCGGTGAAGAGACGGTTCAGCCCCATGGGTGCATTCTCGAGCCCTTCCGCGACGTCGATTTGGTTCTTGACCTTGCCGGCCGCGGCCCAGGCTGCGAGTTCCCCGATCGCCGCCGGAACCCGATCCATGTGATCGAAGATCAGGAAACCGCGCATCGTGGCGCGCTGAATGATCAAGCGGTGCAGATTCCTGATCCCCGACCGGTGCTCGAAGTCGCTGTAGCCGGAGATCGCACCGCAAAGCACAACGCGCCCTCCGATCGCGAGCTGGTCGAGCGCGGCATCGAGGATTTCACCGCCGACGTTGTCGAAGAAGACGTCGACCCCATCCGCGCAGAGCTCGCGGAGACGTGCGAGGACGTCTTCTCCCTTGTAGTCGATTGCGTCGTCGGCCCCAATTTCGCTCCGCAGCCAGTCGCACTTGACTGCGCCGCCGGCGATGCCGATCACTCGGCAGCCCTTCAGCTTGGCGATCTGGGTGACGAGTGACCCGACCGCTCCGGCAGCGCCCGAGACCAGCACGGTGTCTCCCGCCTTCGGCCTCCCAATGTCGAGCAAACCGATATAGGCGGTGAGCCCGGTTATGCCGAAGAGCGAAAGCGCCGTCGGAAGGTCGACACCGGGGGGCACTGTGGTCACCGGAAAGAATCCTTCGCCATCGCTCACGGCGTAGTCTTGCCAACCGAAAACGCCCGCGACGAAGTCGCCTTCAACGAAGTCAGGATGCTTTGACGCGATGACCTTGCCAGCCGCTCCGGAGAGCATCACCTCGCCGAGCGGGAGTACAGGAATATAGGTGTCGATCTCCATCCAAGGCCGCTGAGCAGGGTCACAGGAAAGCCAGAGATTTCGGACCAGGAACTCGCCGTCGCCAATCGACGGCACTGGCTCCTCCTTCCAGTCGAAGTTCTCGCGCGCGACCATTCCCTTCGGTCGTCTGGACAGCACCCACTTGCGGTTCTTCTCGGCCACGATGGTCACTCTACTTCTCGGCGGACGCTCGAACGGTGAACTCCTCCGTCCATCGCACGTCAGTCAACCGCCGGGCTTCAGCAGGCTCCTGACGGCGCCTTTGCCGGACTCCCTGCGCAGGGCCTCGTCCGGATCGTCGATTGCCGCATAGAGCCGCTTGATGTCGCCGAAGATCTGATCGGCGACCTGCTGGTGGCGGTCGCGACTCGAGTTGGGCTCCTTCTCGAAGGTGACGGGCTCCCCGTAGTTGACGGTCACCCGGGGAAAGCTCAGCCGCTTCCAGTTGCGCACTCGTTGCGAGCCGTGGATCGCGACGGGCACGATCGTGGCCCCCGTCTGCAGCGCCAGCCTGCCGATGCCTGGCCGGGGCCGCTCGGCGAGCTCGCCGGTTCGCGAGCGCCCTCCCTCGCAGTACATGACGACGCAGCCACCGCGCTCGAGAATCCTCTCTGCGGTGACGAACGCCTCCTGGTCGTCGTGTCCGCGCCGCACGGGGAACACCCCGCCATGCGTGTAGACC
Source organism: uncultured Solirubrobacterales bacterium (assembly GCA_963716195.1). Lineage (GTDB taxonomy): Bacteria > Actinomycetota > Thermoleophilia > Solirubrobacterales > JBBDJG01 > JBBQNR01. The sequence continues at coordinate 2,553,783 of OY970293.1, read as the reverse complement.
CACTGCATCGGCCGCTTGAAGAGCTGCGACTTGGCCATGAACTGCACCTGCCGGCGCGTGAACATGCCGACGAAGAAGTGGTCCATGAACGAGAAGTGGTTGGGCGCGAGGATCAGGCGTCCCTCGCGAGGGACGTTCTCGTGCCCGATCGAGCGCGCGCGGAAAGCGACCGCCCCCCACAGCGTCGTCAGAAACCGGACCGCTCCATAAACAAAGTCGGGCTTGCGGGTGCGGGCACGCCGGTGAAACCGGTCGAAATGCTCAGCAGGGCGAGGATCCTTGTAGACCTGGTCGCGTATGGGGGCCAGGTCGCTCTGGCGGTCCTGTGGCTTGCTCGCACTCACCGACTCTCTCCCCACATCGGCTGGAAAACCTAGCGTCTCTACTCAGTCCGTGCGGAAGGGAGAGGGACATAACCCCCGGGAGTTCCCAGATTGGCGACGAAGGCACCGTGCCGAGGAGCAAACGCCGCGAGTCGCACGCTCTCGACATTCCGCGCGTCGCTCTGAGGGACATATCGGGCCGGCGATCCGACGACCCGCGACCACTTAAAGGGCGAGATCTCTCAGGCGTTCCCCGTCCTCTCGATCGGACGACAGCTCGAGACTTGCGCGCGGCCGCGCTCTCGCTTTCGTGCTTTTCTCGGGTGAGGCAGGACAAGGGCGCCCGCCACCGAACAGCGAGCACAGGTCCCTTTCTTAGAGGAGGCTTTGATGCTGTCAGGAAGCTGGGCGCGCTATGCGCCTCTGTCCGGAGTGCTGTTCGTTGCGCTGGTGGTCGCCTCGATCATCATCGGGGGTGAAACACCCGAAACCGACGACGCTACGGCCAGGGTGGTCGCCGAATGGGCCAGGGACGATACTGAGCAGATCTGGTCTGCAGTTCTCAGCGCTCTGGCCGCCGTGCCATTCATCTGGTTCCTGGGTTCGCTGCGAAGCACGCTTAGGGCGGGTGAAGGTGGAACGGGGCGATTGTCCACGATCGCCTTCGGCGGCGGGCTCATCATCGCGGCTGGAGCCGGGGTGAATTCGTCCCTGCAGTTCGCCACCGCGCAGAGCGTGGGTGAAGTGCCGGCCAACGTCACGCAGACGCTCTCGGTGCTCTACAGCGAGTTCTTCCTCATCTTCCCGATCGGATTCGCGCCGCTGTTCCTTGCAACTGCTCTCGTCATTCTGCGAACGCGAGTGCTGCCTATCTGGCTCGGCTGGTTCGCGCTCGTGCTCGGCGTCCTCTCGTTGGCCGGACCGGTCGGCTTCATCGCCTTCCTGGTCGGAATGATCTGGATACTGGCAGCGAGCATCATCATGTTCCAGCAGGGCGATGCGGCACCACCCGCAGCCGGCCAGACCGCGCTGCCGACGACCAGCGCCTAACCGCGTACGAGCTCGGCGACGAGCGGGTGCCGGTGATTCTTCATGCCGGCGGTAGAGCCAAGGCGAGCAGCGGTGACCTGGCAACGATGCCGAAGGGGCAGGGAGCGAAACGTGTTCCACATCCGCGGCGGGAAGGTGACGCGACTCGTCCTCTACCGGCAGGTCGAGCGTGCATTGGCCGACCTGGGCCTCGCTCTGGGGCCGGGCTCCCCGACCTCGTAGAGACACGCGAGTATCGCGAGCGCGACGAAGCCCTCAAGGCCGCGGGCCTGTCGGAGACCGATGCGACCTCCGGAAACCTCGGAGTGATGCGGAGCTGGGCCGAGGCGTGGAACCGCACCGACCTCGCGTTATTCGGCGACCTCTACGACGTGGACGCGGTCGTCATAACGGACCCGGCCTGGATGGAAGCGGGACCGTTCATGGGACGAGCCGCCATCATGGGCTGGTACGAGGGCCTCAAGGAGTCATGGCAGCAGCGCGACGCCGTCGTCCTGAAGGAGGTGTTCGTGGCAAACGACAAGGTGGTCGCCCGTCTCGACTGGCAGGTGCGCGGCAGAGCGAGCGGCATTGAGATTTTCGACGCCACGGGGGTTCACACGATCGAAAACGGAAGAATCGTGAGACAGCAGTGGTACTTCGACCACGCCAAGGCCCTTGAAGCCGTGGGAATGTCGGGGTGAGACGCTATCCCAGAATCCTGCCGAAGACCCGACTCACTGAGGCTGTCGCAACGAAAAGCGGAAGCCGCTGGACCTGAGCTCCCCGGACGAAATCCGGGCGGCTAAAGAACACATCACAATTGGCGCTATGTTGCAGGAGAGGCTATGACGGCCCGCCGTCACACAATGAATCTGGCAGGCGGGCTGCGCCTCATACCTACTTTTGTGCGCGAGCGGGACGGGGTTCGCGCTTCGGTTCAGGAGAGAGCAGGGATTTTACGCGGAGGCGATCCTTATTTCTGAGCAGAACGTAGAGCTCGTTCGCAGCTGGTATCTGAGGTTTCGTGCGTTGAACAGCGAAGCGCTCGATTTCATGTATGAGCATGTCTGGGACTCTGCGATCGACTGGCGAGCGATGGCGGGAGCACCGGATGACTTCGGTCCCATCGAGGGACGCGATGCCATGCGACGCTACAACGAGGAACTCCTCGAAATCTTCGAGGACATCGTCCTGGAGGCCGAGGAGATCATCGACGGAGGTGAAGACCGGGTCGTCGTCGTTCTTCGAATGACGGGTCGAGCCAGACTGAGCGGGGTCGAGGCTGAGCTTCGCTTCGCAATCCTCTGCGTGCTCCGTGATGGCAGAATCGTCTGGGGCCGAGAGTACGCAACTAAGGAGGAGTCCCTCGAAGCCGCCGGATTGTCGAAGGACGTTCAGACTTCTACCTGAACCGCCCACTGTCGCTTCGCGCGAATTCCGACAGGGCGCGCCGCTCGGATCCACGCGAAGGCACAAGCGTGGCTGAGCGTCGATAATGCGGGCATGCAGCAAAACGTCGAGATCGTCAAAGCCGCGATCAATGCACTGAATAGCCAAGACTGGGATGCTTTGTTCCAAGACGTCGCTCCAGGTGCCGAGGTGGACATGTCTCGGGCAGCCGGTCCGATCAGCGGCGTTTTCAAAATCCATCAGTTTCGGCAGACCCTGGAGCAGTTCGCCGAAAACTGGCAGTCCCTTCGGGGCGAGCCCCACGAGTTCATCGAAGCTGGTGACCTCGTCGTAATGCCCTGGACCCTGTACGGCAAGGGACGCGAAGGAATTGAGGTCACGGCCAGTCCCACTTGGGTGTGGACGATCCGCGACGGAGCAATCCAGGGGCTGGTCATGTACCAGGAGCGTGAGGATGCCCTCGAAGCACTCGGCCTGTCGAAAACAGGCACTCCGACCGACTCCTCCTGACTCATGCCGCATCTGACCCGCCCAGACGGCATAGACATCCACTACGAGGAGCGGGGCGAGGGCCAGGCGGTGTTTCTTGGGCACAACCCGGTGATGTCGATGCCGAGCGTCTTCGAACGGCTACTGGCCGATCTCGCCCGCGACCACCGAGTCGTGACCTGGGATCCCCGTGGCGTCGGCCAATCGACGAGGCGCGGCCCCTATAACGGGGCTACCGATACCGACGACATGGCGGCCCTCGTCGAGGAAATCGGCCAATCCGGTGTGATGGTCTCGACGGGGCTCAATCCGGTGCCGCACATGCTCGGCGCGAAGCGGCCGGAGCTGACGGACGCGGTGGTTCTGGCCGGCGGGCTTCCTCGACTCAGAACCATCCAGGGTGGACAGTCCGAAGGCATGCTCGGCTCCGAGTCGATACTCGAAGCGGTGCTGCGACTGGCGAGGACTAATTTCAGGTCCTTTGTGAGTGCGGCTATCGCCGCGTCGAATCCGCAGATGAGCGAGGTCGAGATCGGTAAGCGCGTCGACGCGCAGGTCGTCTACTGCCCACCGGAAGCCGCTTTAGAACGTCTCGAGTGGTATGCGGCGGACGAATCGTTCGTGCAGGCAGGTCCCGCGCTCGGAAAGCGGCTTTGGATCATTGACTGGCAGTCGGAGGGAGCGCCACTGGAGACCGGTGAAAACGCAAAGGAGTTCCTGCGGGACGCACAGATCGTCGAGGCCGAGGACGGACCGATCAGCCGGCCAGATATCACTGCCGAATGCATACGCAAGATCACGGCGGGGAACCAGGTTCGCGCCAGACCTGAGCCGGGCTAGATCTTTTCGAGGCAAGGCCCAACGACGCTGTTGCAATGCGCGAGATGCGGAAGCCGCTTCGCGTGGGCGTCACCTACGCCGCGAGTCGTACGCTCTCGACATTCCGCGCGTCGCTCTGAGGGACATATCGGGCCGGCGATCCGACGACCCGCGACCACTTAAAGGGCGAGATCTCTCAGGCGTTCCCCGTCCCCTCGATCGGACGACAGCTCGAGACTTGTGCGCGGCCGCGCTCTCGCTTTCACACGCGAAGGGAGAAGCGCGGCGATCGGATGCCAAAGCGCTACTTTTGGCTACTACTGCAGCCGGGCGGCTTCGACGGGTCCGATTCCGGGCCGGGGGCCTAGGAGTCGCACTGGCCGGCGAACTCCGCCGGCTGGAGCCCTCTTTTGTACCCGGCTTCTTGAATGATCACCGGGGCCTCCGGGTCGGAGAGGAAGCTCTGTAAGCCCTCCTCATCCCAGTCGTAAAGCACCCAGACCCGGTCGTCCTCATTGGGATCGCGAAAGACGGTCGCACCCTTGGACCCGTACTGCTTTCGCTTCTCAGCGCCCTTGGTTGAGAAGACGCTCAAGAAGCGATCGAAATCCTCGACAGTCGTCGTTGCCAGGATCAACTCGGTCCTCCTCGGTCAGAAGTGTCGTCACGCACCCGCGACATTCGTCCGCGCAGTATCTCGCGCCCGGGAAAGGTTGCGCTTTCCATGCAAAGCGGGGTGACCGCGGGATGGACCAAGCGCTCGAAGTCGATTGCCCCCGAATTCCACTGGTCATAGAACTCCTGGACGATCGCCTTGTTCGCTTGCGATCCCATGTTCAAGTACTTCGATTCCGATGGGCCGGGCGACTGCGATTGAATTTTCCCCGATAGCGAGAGTCGCAGCTCCTTTGCGCGAGGCCCAGCAGCGCCCGATCCACGCTAAAGCAGCGTCGGAAGCCCACCGTTCTGCACTGGCCGGCAAAGACTACAGTCGAGTCGTGATAGCCACGGTTCTAGAGTGGAGAGACGATGAGGGATGGGGCGTGTTGACAGCGGACGAAACTCCCGGCGACATTTTCGCCCATTTCTCGAACGTTCAAGTGAGTGGATACAAGTCGCTGAAGCCGGGCGAGGAAGTCGAGGTCGAGGTTAAAGGGCCACTGCCTTACCTGCAGGATGGCTGCCGGTATGTAGCGACGGTCGTGCGGCCTCTTCGCTGATCTGACGTCGTCCGCTGCCTCTCCGCGCGAGATCCGGCAGCCCGCCCCGATCCACGCGGTTGCGGCACTCGGGCTTCTTACCCGCAGCGAAGGTCTGTGTCTCGCCGGGCCGCTAGGGAGCGCGCCGAGCAGCCCGGAAAAAGTGTCGGAAGTGGCCATTGCTAACTAAGATCGGTTGATGCGCGCGCTGGCGGTCTTGGCCCTTCTCGTCGGTGTTTTGTGCGGCGCAGCCGAGGCGGCTCACGCCATCCCCTTTGGAACGGACATCTCGCGCGCGCCGTCGATCCAGGCCGGCTTCTGCCCTGACTTCACTCCCTTCCAGCCACAGCCGAGCTGCGCGTCGTATTCGGTCAACCTTCAGACCGGTGAGTCGCCCTTTCCGCCCGCCGGCAACGGCGTGGTCTCCCGGGTGGGGGTGCGGGTGGGAGGCTCGACCGGGCCCATGCAGGTCGTGGTGCTCCGGGGCCTCCGCAACGCGAACACGACGCCGAGCCGGCCGGGTCCCGACTACTTGTTCACAGGAGACGCGGGCTACGCCTGCTGCAAGGCGGTCGCCCTGAGCCAGGTCTTCACGCCGGCGCCGGGGACCGTCACGTCAATTCCCGTGAACCTCCCGACGCGCAATGATCTCGCGCCCGATCCGACCACCGGCCTCTACGTCGGTGACTTCCTCGCGCTCCAGATCCTCCGTCCGGACGTGCGGATCCCGTTCGCCGCAGATCCGGGCGCCATCGCGGGCGGCTGGTTCCCCGCCTGGCAGGCAAACGAGGAGCGCGCCGGCGTGTACGGCATCACCGGCGCCGCGATCCTGCTGAACGGCGACTGGAATCCCAACCCGGCCGCTGGTAATGCCGTACCCGGCTTGGGCCTGGTCCGCTTCACCAACAATGTCCTCGACGTCAACGTTCCGGGGCCCGGAACCCTGCGGGTGGCCGATGCGGCCCGCGCTGCCCTGGCCGCCAACCACCTCGCCTACGCCACCGCCGCCAGGAAGCGCGGGCGGAAGTCACGCATCAAGCCGGTCACGCGCACGACCACCAAGGCCGGCACCGTCAGTGTCCGGATCAGGCCCTCGAAGTACGGCGAGAAGCTCCTGAAGCGGCGAAAGAAGCTGCGCGTGAAGCTGCTGGTCAGCTTCACGCCCAAGGGCGCCCCGTCCGCGGCCACCAAGACTACGACGGTGACGCTCAAGGTGAGGAGGAAGCGCGGGGGCCGGGCGCGCTGAGCGGAACAAAACCGATGTCGACAAACGGCAGTGTCTGGCACTCTCAGTCGCGCGATTCCGAGCAACGAAATACGAAATACTTTGCAGCTATGTCGCGGGAGAACATCGAGACCGTTCGCGCCGGCCTCACAGCGTGGAACGCGGGCGACATGGACGCCGTCCGCGAACGCTATGACCCCACCGTCGTCGTGCGTGCGGCGGAAGGTTGGCCGGAGCCGGGACCTGCCGTAGGTCTGGAGGAGGTCATGCGCCAGTGGGAGCAGATGCGGGACGCCTTTGACTTCGACACCCTTGAACCGATCAGCGACTTCATCGGTGTGGGCGACCGAGTTGCGGTGCGGCAATCCTGGCGTGGCGTGGGTCACGGCCCTGTATCCACCTTGGATCTCACGAGTGTCTACACGGTGCGCAGCGGCAAGGTCGTGTACCAGGAATTCTTCTGGGATCACGCGGATGCCCTCGAAGCACTCGGCCTGTCGGATCAAGACGCCCCCGCCGAACGTTCCTGACAACCTCGGCCTGTCGGAGAACGCTCGCGCCCGCACCTAGCTCTAAGGGTTGCGTGGGCTGCCGCATTGCGCGACGAGGAGAAGCGCCGTGCGCTACGGCAACGAGTAGGTTGAGTGCGTGCGTGCGACGCTCTATGCGGTGTATACCTCGCATCCGGCGCATGCCGCACGCTTGATGCTGGAGCACAAGGGAATCGAGCACAAGGTGGTCAACCTGGTGCCCGGCTTCCACGCCGCTGCGGTTCGGGCGCTTGGCTTTCGCAACGGCACGGTGCCGGCCGTGAGGCTGGAGGGCCGTCGCATCCAGGGTACGCGCGCGATCGCGCGCGCGCTCGATGAGGCGCAGCCGGAGCCGGCGCTGTTCCCGGCCGACCCGCGGGCGCGGATCCGGGTCGAGCAGGCGGAGCTTTGGGGCGACGAAGTCCTGCAACCGGTTCCGCGGCGGATCGGCGGCTGGGTCTTCGCCAACCGGCCCGAGATGCGCACCCGCCTGGCCCGTGAGGCCGGCCTGCCCGCGCCGCGCCTGCTCGGCCCGGCCGGCTGGCCGGTCACGTGGTACAACGCGCGCAAGGTCGGGGCCAACGACACCGAGCACGTGAGGAAGACGATGGAGATGTTGCCGGCGGTGCTCGACCACGTCGACGAGTTGCTCAGCGAGGGGACAATCGGCGGCGAGCAGCGTAATGCCGCTGACTTCCAGATCGGGACCTCGATCCGGCTGCTGATGACATTCTCAGACTTGGCGCCGGCGCTCGAGGGGCGCAGCGCGGCGCGCTTCGCGACCGAGCTGATGCCCGACTACCCGACCGGCGTGCCGGCCGGCCTCGTCCCGCAAGGATGGCTCGAGCTTCTTCGCCGTTGACCTACCCGGCGACGTGCTGTGCGAGCGGCGCTGTCGCTCCGCGCTCGACTAAAAGCGGATCCGCTCGCAGTTCCAAGCACTGTACCGCGGCTTGGTCCGGTGGCTGACGAACAGGACGTCGTATCCAGAGCCGCAATTGATCGCGCCGCCGCGGCCGAAATGTGCATGCACGACGTCGTTGCCCGGGCCGCTGTCGATCGCGTTGCGTCCGTGACTCGCGTAGATGAAGTCGTTGCCGAAGCCGCCGTACATAGCATCCTGCTGGGAGGCAGGCTGGCAGCACGGCCAGAAGTCGCCCCAGATGACGTCACCGGCCGGGCCACCCTCGATGGTGTCGTTGCCGTGGCCGCCGAGTAGCTCGTCGATTCGATCGGTGCCCGCGATCAGCCCGTCCTGGTTTTTGTTGTGGCTCCTGTAGACGCCGCACCCGCGTCCGGGTCGCTTCTTCTTTCGCCAGTTGCAGTCGTTCGTGGGCCAGCCGGCGTGACTGGCCTTGCCGAACACGACCGGTACGGATGGAAGAAGCAGTGCGAGCACCAGTGCGGCGGCCAATAGCGTCAGACCGCGGCGGGCAGACTGTCTCCCGGACAGAATCGAGCGTGGGTCAACCCCTGCGTGCGTTCGAGCGCGCAAAACCGAACCTCCTTCGTCGGCCTACGGGGTTAGCTGACGGGCTGGCGCTAAAGGAGCCTGCGCCCCCACTCGGGGTGGGTTCGCCCCTGAAACTCGGTTCCCCCGCTCCCCGCACCACACACGGGGATTAGGCGTTTCCTCGGTTATGAAGCACGCAGGCTACAGGAGGCAAACGATGCCGTGGCCGAGAGAACCCCGCGTGACAGCGAAGTCCCATCGCAGCAGGCACTAGGCGCAGCGGCTCGGCGATCCGTGCGTGGCTCTGGGGGACATATCGGACCCCTGCTACCTAGGTAACGCGACAGACTTCCTGGGGGAGGTCTTTCGACTTTTCGAACATGGCTCCGGGATCCTCGAATTTCGCAGAGCGTGGCGCATAAATGCCCGAGATAGGGTGCGCCGAGCTGTCAACGACAGGAAGGGAGCACGTGATGCAACGAAGGCCAATCAACCCCGTGCCGTGGTCGCTCAAGCTGGGATTCGACCAGGCCGTGCTCATCGACGGTCACAAGCGGCGGCTCGTTTGCGGAGGACAAGACGCGGTGGACGCCGACGGCAACCCGCAGCATCCGGGCGACATGGCCGCGCAGCTCGAGCTATCCCTCGACAACCTGGAGGCTGTTCTGGCCGACGCCGACATGACTCTCGCCAACGTGGTCCGGCTCAACGTCTACACGACCGACTTCGATGAGCTGGTCAAGCACTGGTCAAGTCTTGTGGACCGTTTCGGGAAATCCGATGGTCACTTTGCCACCAGCCTGCTCGGCGTCACGCGGCTATTCACGCCACAGCTCCTGGTCATGCTGGAGGCAACAGCGGTTGACTGACCCGCAGACATCGCACCAGACGTAAGTTCGGGCGAAAGAACAGATCTCGACGGCCAGACAGTCGCATACCTATCGAACGGCCGATTCCTCGCGCCGGGTTCCGAACAGGTTGTACGAGCCGACGACGTCGAGGTGCTCGATCACCGGCGGTCCGTCCACCCAGCCCTTCAGGCGCTCCAGGAACCGGACGTACTCGGGGATCGCCGGTCGGGGGTCCTCGATGCCATCGGCCAGCTCGAGCAGGATCACGAAAGTCGAGCTGTCCGCCACCCGCGTCGACGCGTAGCGTACGCCCTCGGGACGCACGCGATCGAGCGTCGCGAACAGGTCGCGCACCGCCGCCTGGCCCTCTTCGACGCTCTCGTCCTTGACCTTCTGGCGCACCGTCATCACGCTCATCTCGTCCTCCTTCGCGTTCGGCCGCCGCGCGGCGGCGCTTGTCACACCGACCCAGTTGGTCGGTCACATGGATGACACGTCGCGACGGGAGGATGTGACGGATGGACGCCAACCAAGCGCTGCCGCACGGTTAAGTCGTCGGCATCGCGCTCTCGGCGAGTCGCATGATCTGGCTCGTTAGAGTTGCACCGTGACGATCCGCAGAGCAGTGGCCAACATCCGCTCCGATCGGCCAGCCGAGACGCGCGACTTCTTCGTCGACCTGCTCGGCTTCGAGGTTGCGATGGACATGGGGTGGGTAGTGACCGTTGCGTCGCCCAGCAACACATCCGCCCAGATAACGATTGTGGGCGGGGACGACATGTCCGCCCCTGGCATCTCTGTCGAAGTAGCGGATGTCGATGCGGTCCATGCCAAGGCGGTTGAGCGGGGATTCGACATTGCCTATCCGCTGCGTGACGAGGAGTGGGGAGTGCGGCGCTTCATGCTCCGCGATCCAAACGGGACGGTCGTCAACGTCTTGTCGCACCTCCCGTAGCAGCGACGCTAAGCTCGCGTCGACGTCGCCAACATCCGTCGCCGACCGGTCACTGGCTCAGCCCGAGCACGCCGGTCTGTCTCTGCGCCGCCTCTGATGTAGGCCGTCGCACAGGTCAGCAGGAAAACACCGAAGACGAACAGCAGCGGACCCGAGTCGTTGAAGAGCGCGCCGGCGACGGCAGCGGTGAGGGCGCCGATCAAACCCGCTCGCCACGACGGTGAGCCGCTCAAGGGCGCGTAGATGCGCTCGCGGTAGCGGATCACGTACGCAACGGCGAGCAGTGCGACGGCGGTGATGACCGGCATCGCGCCCTGGCTGAAGACATTGAAAGCCAGTGTGTAGCGGCGCACGACGACGTCCCACAGCGACCCGGCGCTGTCGGCGTGCAGGATCGTGCGCGTGAAGTGCCCGTTGCCGCCCGTGACGAGGTCGAGCGCCGCGATCACCGCGAGCGCGGCCACCGGGAGGATCACCGCAAGCAGCAGCCTGCGTTGCGACAGCCTGCCCGGGAGCATGACGACTGTTGCGGCGGCGATCCCGGCGCCGACCGTGATGACCCCGCCGACGTCGGCGCCGAGCCGCCCGGCGCCGACAAAGATTGCAAACACCGTGCCGGCCAGCACGAAGACCGCGGCGGTATTGCGCGACCGCCCGCGGCCATAGAGGAGTGCCCCGAGTCCGATCAACAAGAGCACGGTGAGCGTGGCCTCCAACTCGTTGCCGAGGCCGTAGAAACGCGAGCCCGCACGCGGATTGACGCCGAGCAGCGACCGGACGATCAGGGGCGAGCCGAAGATGAGGTCGATCGAGTAGGAGACGATCGAGACGGCCGCGGGCACAAGTGGGGCCCGTGGCCACCGCACGAACCGGTCGGTGATCGCCGCGAGCGCGAACGCCCCGCCGACGACCAGCGCGATCTCGGCGAGGCGCGCGGGCGCGAGCCAGGCGGTCACGAGCAGCATCGGCAGCACCCAGAAGAACGCGAGCGCGCCGATCCGGAGTCCGGCTCTGATCCCGCGGCGGTCGGCAACGAGGCCGAGCGCGAGCACGAGCGCCAGCCAGGTGAGGGCTAGCGCGTTGAACGTCGGCGAGCGCCGCCCGTTGACGACGCTCAGCCGAGCTTCGAGGTCCTTCAGCGCAGCGGCATCGCGCGCACCTTCGACACGCAGTCGCTGGCCGTTTACGCCGTCAGGCTCTTTCAGGCCGAGGTGGTCGAGGATCGTGGCCGGTATGTCGATCGCGGCAACGAGTCCCTCCAGGTGCGTCGTCGTCGAGGTCAGCATGCCGTTCCCGCCGGCGAGCCCACTCGCACCTGCCGGCAGCAACGGCGACCCCCCCTTCCGCCGCGGCGACTGCATCACGATCAGCAAGTCGCCCGGGCGCTGATCGCGCAGCAGCTGATCGAGAACAGCGCCGCCCTCGCCGGCCTTCGGCAGCCCCGCGACGACGAGCGGGTGGCGCCGCTCCAGCTCGGCGACGCGATCTCCGAGCGTGCCCGCCGTTCCTAGCGAGACCGCGGCCACGTCGCCCGCCCTGTCGGCGGCGGCGACGGCCGCGAGGTTGCGCCCGGCTGTGCCGGCGTAGGCGGCGCCGCCCGGGATCTGTTCGCCTACCAGCCCGGGCTTGATCTCAGCGTGCGGGGTCTTCGCACGTTTCAGCGCCTCGCTCCAGCCGCGAATGACGCCCCGGCCGTCACGGGCGACGAGCGCGAGGTCAGGTGGGTCCCTCGGTTTGTAGAGCAAGCGCGACGTTCGCGATCCGGACGACATGTCGAGCACCATCTGTTCGGGCGTGTAGCGACCCTGCGTCGCGCTCACGAGCCCGAGCGCCAACCGGTGGCGCTTGTCGAGGCGGTCGAGCATCGAGTTGGCGTCGTCGTCCTCGCCCGCCGGCAGGAAGGCGAGCACCGCGCGTGGCGGGCGCGCATCGGTCCCTCGCGCACTGGCGGACGCATCGGCGCGCGCACCGGGCGAGACCAGGCCCAGTGCGACGAGTGACGCGAGGGCTCCCAAGCGCAGGAACCTTCGGGCATGCGAGGAGAGGGTCACCGTCTATCCATCACATCCGACGCTGCAGACGTCATTCGCCAAGTGTCCCTCACGAACATGGCTCGCGTGAGGGGTCAGGGGGTCTCGCCCGGGCTGACGAGCCCCGACTCGTAGGCGAGGACGACCGCCTGTACGCGATCGCGCAGACCGAGCTTGGCAAGGAGCCGGGCGACATGAGTCTTCACCGTGCTGTCGCTAACCACGAGGGCCTCGGCGATCTCGGCGTTCGATAGCCCGCGTGCAATGAGCTTGAAGACCTCGAGCTCGCGCGACGTCAACTCGTCGAACCCGGGCGGCGGCCCGCGGTGGCGAGCGCGAGCGCGCGCGAACCGCTCGATCAGCCGGCTCGTCACGGTTGGGGCGAGCAGCGACTCGCCGCCGGCCACCACGCGGATGGCGGTCATGAGCTGCTCTGGCGGGCTGTCCTTGAGGAGGAACCCGCTGGCACCGGCGCCGAGCGCGTCGTAGACATACTCGTCGAGATCGAACGTCGTAAGGATCAGCACGCGAGACTTCGATCCCGCCGAACCTCGATCAGCACTAACGATCTCCCGGGTCGCGGCAATCCCGTCGAGCTCGGGCATCCTGATGTCCATTAGAACGACGTCGGGCTTCAAGCGCTGCGCGCTGTAGACGGCCTGCTCGCCGTTGGCCGCCTCCCCGACGACGGTGATGTCGTTCTCGACCTCGAGCACCATGCGAAAGCCGGCGCGCACGAGCGCCTGGTCGTCGGCGATGAGGACGCCAATATTCATCACGACGTCAGCGGGAGCGAGACGTTCACGACGAAGCCACCTTCTGGGCGGTGGTCGGCGTGCAGATGACCGCCGTGCAGCGCTGCGCGCTCGCGCATCCCCGTCAGGCCGTGCCCACCGTTCGTCCCGCCGCGCTTGCGCGACTGACCCGGCGCGCCGTCGTCGGAGATCTCGAGTTCGAGCTCGTCACGGCCGTATCGCACCTCGACGCGAGCGTGCACCGGGCCGGCGTGTTTGAGCGTGTTGGTCAGCGCTTCCTGAACGATGCGATAGACCGACAGGTCGACTCCCGCGGGCAGTGGGCCGGGATCGCCCTCGGTGACCAGCTCGACCTCCAGCCCGCTTCGCCGTGCCTGCTCGACCAGCACGCCGAGGCTTTCGACCCCCGGTTGTGGCGCGAGCGGCACATCGCTATCGGGCCTTCTCAGCGCGCCCAGGGACCGGCGCATCTCGCCGAGTGCCGTGCGGCCGGTGCGCTCGATCGTCTCGAGCGCCTCACGTGCGCGCTCAGGATCGCGGTCGAGCACGCGCTGAGCGCCCTGCGCCTGCACGACCATGAGCCCGACGTTGTGAGCGACGACGTCGTGAAGCTCGCGTGCTATGCGCGTGCGCTCCTCTGTCACAGCGTTGAGCTCCCGCTGGCGCTGCTCGCGCTCCAGTGCCGCTACGCGCAGGGCGCGTGAGCGGCTCGTGCGACCGGCGAGCCAAGGTGCGATGACGACGAGCCCGGCGGAGAACAGGAAGCTTTGGACGTCTATGTCCCCGCTGGCAAGCACGCCGCTCCACACCGATACGACGCCGATGACCACCCCGGCCAGCGCTGGGCGGTCCTCCAAGTACGCGCCAACCGAGTAGAAGGCGATCGCGCCCGCGAGGAGCGACGCGAGCGGCGGCGGCTCTCCCTCGAACAGTCCACCGCCGAAGGCCGGGTTGAGAATCGCGGTCGCACCGAAGAGGCCGGCGACAGCGAGTGGTGCTCGGCGGCGCGCCGCGAGCGGAAGCGTGAGGAGCAGCGCGCCGGCGACGTCTACGAGCGCCGGGGCGCCCTCTTCGCGCAGCGCGAGGTGCAGCTCGAGCGCCGCGGCCAGCGCGACGGCGATCAGCCAGTCGACCAGCCGGGGGTTGCGCACGCGGTGCACGGCACGAAGTTAAACGGTCGGCGGCGCATTGGTCGTCGCTCGAAGGGACGACTGCCCTCGTCCTCGCGGACGACGCGTCGTCCGCGGAGATCGACTCGGGGACCACGCAAGATCGCCGCTGTGGGCGACGACGCGCGGCGCGGCCGGCGGGATCCTGTCGACCATGACCAACGCGATCACATTACGCAACCTCACAAAGCATTACGGCGCGCGCGCCGCCGTCGAGAGCTTGACGGTCGACGTGCCGCCGGGTGTCGTCGCCGGGTTCGTCGGCCCCAACGGCGCCGGCAAGACGACGACGATGGCGATGCTGCTCGGGCTGGTGAAGCCCTCGGGCGGGAACGGGCACGTGCTCGGCGAGCCGCTCGACGATCCCGCGTCCTACCTCGAACGCGTCGGCGCCCTCATCGAGGCCCCGGCCTTCTACCCGGCGCTCACCGGCGCCCAGAACCTGGCCGTGCTGGCCACGGCGGCCGGCCACGACCAATCTCAGATCCCCGGACTCCTCGAGCTGGTGGGACTCGCTGCGCGCGGCGACGATCGCTTCCGCAACTACTCGTTCGGCATGAAGCAACGCCTCGGGATCGCCTCGGCACTGCTCGGCAACCCGAGCCTGCTCATCCTCGACGAGCCGATCAACGGACTTGACCCGGCCGGCGTGCACGAGATGCGAGGCCTCATCGGCCGGCTCGCCCGCGGCTCGCGTACCGTGCTCGTCTCCTCCCACGTACTGGCGGAGCTCGAGCAGGTCTGCGACTGGCTGATCGTGATCGACGACGGACAGCTCGTTTTCCAGGGTCCGGCGTCCGAGCTCCTGGACCGCTCGGGTGGCGATCCTCGCCGTCACGCCCGAGCATCCCGAGGACCTGGAACGACTGCGCGATCTGCTCAGGGCCACCGGCCACGAGAGCCAGAAGGTCGATGACCACCTGGAGATCGCCATTGACAGCGACGATCCCCGCAGCCTGGCGGCCGCGCTGAATCGCGCTGCAAGCGAGGGCGGGATCGTCCTCGCCGAGTTGCGCGTCACCGGCGCCACCCTCGAGGACCGCTACCTGACGATGGTCAAGAACGGAGGTGACCGATGATCAGATCGTTCAAGGCAGAGCTGCTCAAACTGCGGCGGCGCCGTGTGGCAGTCGTTGCGGCCTTTGGCGCCCTGGCCTTCGCCGTGATTGCCTCGACGGCCGTGATCCTGTCGGCGACGGAGACCGACAGGCCCACGTGATCGCGGCGCGAGCATCGAGTCCCTCAGCCAGGCGGGCGGCGCGACCGAGGCGTTCGCCGTAGGCGTCTCGTTCACCGGGCTCCTGGTGCTCGTCCTGTTCATCGCCAATGTCGCGGGCGAGTTCTCACAGGGCACGATCCGCACGCTGTTGCTGCGCCAGCCCCGGCGCGTTCCGCTGCTCGCGGGAAAGATGGTCGCCCTGCTGATGTTCGTCGCGGGCGTGCTCCTGCTCGCCGAGGTCATCACTGTCGCCGCGTCGGCCGCGATCGCTCCGAGCCAGGACATCGCGACGAGCTCGTGGTTCGGGCTCGACGGACTCGGCGAAGCGGCGAAGGACTACGGGACCGCGCTGCTCGGCGTCGCCTCGTGGGCCCTGCTCGGCATGGCGATCGCCGTCTTCGTGCGCTCGATCCCGGTCGCACTGGGCATCGGGATAGTCTGGGCCGGGCCGTTCGAACACATCCTGCAGGACTCGTGGACCTCCGCGGATCATTGGTTCCCGGGTTTGCTGCTGGAGTCACTCGCCGCCGGTGGCACTGACGACGTCGCGTTCGGCCGGGCGCTCGCGCTCGTAGCCGTCTATGTCGTCGTCGCCGTGAGCGCGGCGGCCGTCGTGTTCGCCCGCCGGGACATCACGGTGTGAAGAGACCTCGGCCACATCGGGGCCCCTACCACCTAGTCATGCGAAAGACCTCCTTCCGGAGGTCTTTCACTTTGGATGACTCACGCGGCTGCGCCAGTCCCCGGAGCTCTATTCAAACCTGGTCGCACCGCACGCTCGCGGGGCGGACGCGGCGGACTGACCGACAGCGGTCGCTTGACGCGCCATGGTCACCGGTCGATACTGGCCGCAGACGGCGCGCGCTGGCCGCGCGATCACCGCATTGAGGGGGGTATGTAGTGACCGATACGCTCGGAACCGCAAGCCAGGCGGCGCTGCGTCCGCGCAAGGCGACGCAGCAAAGCTTGCCGACGCTCTCGGAGACTCTGGCCTTGGCGTTCTACGACGACCCCGTGGTGACGTGGGTCATGGCCGACGGCCAACGCCGGCGGGAGATCCTGCCCGAGTTCTTCGGCGCCGTCGCGCAGTCGTACTCGAGTCACGACGAGCTCTGGGATGTCGAAGAGGGCGTCTCGGCCGCCATCTGGGCGCCGCCTGGCGCCGAGGACGACGAGGCACTCGGCGACCAAATCGGCGCGATCGCCGCCGAGTACGCGGAGCGGACCTTCGAAGTCATGGGTCTCATGGAAGAGAAGCATCCGATCGAGCCGCACTACTACCTCTTCTTCCTCGGCACCAGGCCCGAGTGGCAGGGACGCGGGGTCGGTTCAGCGCTCATGAAGCCGGTGCTGGAAACATGCGATCGCGACGGCGTGCCGGCATATCTCGAGGCTACGAGCGAGCGCAACAAGCAGCTCTACCTCCGTCACGGGTTCGAGGTGACCGACGAGATCCGCCCCCCGGACGGGCCAACGCTGTGGTGCATGTGGCGGACAGCCCGGTGATCTGAGCCGTCCATCCGTCGTCGCTCTGAGCGACGGATCGGGCCCCCGCTACCTACGTAACGCGAGAGACTTCCTCCTGGAGGTCTTTCGTTATGGGCCCAGCGTTGCGACGGAGTCTGAAACGATCGCTCGATGGACCTTGGGATCCACCTGCCGCTGATGCAGTTCGGGGATCAAGGCCTCTCGCGCGGGCGGCTCGAGCAGGCGGTTGACGCCGCTCGGGAATGCGGGCTCGCGGCGGTCTCAGCGAACGACCACTTCGTCTTCTCGACGCCCTGGCTGGATGGGCCGACCGCGCTTGCGAGCGTGATCGGGCAGACCGGCGACATGACTCTGGCCACGACCGTCTCGCTCGCCGTGCTGCGGGGGCCCGTAGCACTGGCAAAGACGCTGGCCGCACTGGACGTGCTCTCCGAGGGCCGGCTGATCGCTGCCCTTGGACCTGGTTCGTCCAAGCGCGACTTCGACGTCCTGGGTGTCCCGTTCGACGAGCGATGGAAGCGGTTCGATGAGGCCATCACGGTGCTGCGAGCGTTGCTCGAGGGAATGCCCCCACCGAACGAGGCGCAGTACTACCGCGTGTCCTCCGATGTCGAGCTCGCGCCGGCTCCTCATCACGGGCGCGGCGTACCGCTTTGGATCGGCAGCTGGGGCTCGAACGCCGGACTGCGTCGGGTCGCGCGTGCCGGAGATGGTTGGCTTGCCTCCGCGTACAACACGACGCCGGACAGGTTCGCCGAGGCTCGTGACCGTCTGGCAGGCGAGCTCGAAGACCGCGATCGCGAAGGGCCAGGCTTTCCCAATGCGCTCGCCACGATGTGGACCTGGGTCACCGAAGACCGCGCCGAGGCCGATCGAGTTCTCGGCGACGTCCTCGCGCCGCTCTTGAACCGGGATCGCGCCGAGCTTCGCGGCCAGCTCTGCGTCGGCCCGCCGGAGCACTCCGCCTCTCTTCTCTCCCAATACGCCGACGCGGGATGCCAGCGCGTCTACCTCTGGCCGTTGGGCGACGAGCGACGGCAGATCGAGCTGGTGGCGAGCGAGGTGGCTCCCCGGATCGAGCGCCGGTGATCAGCGATACTGGCCCCGCGATGTCCCGGGAAAACGTGGCAGCCGCGAAACGGATATACGAATCGCGCAACCGCGGAGACGTGGATGCGGTGCTGGCAGAGTGCGACCCCCGCGTCGAGTGGCACACTCACCTGGCGACGCTCGGTGGCCAACCAATAAGGGGCCACGACGAAGTGCGCAAATACATGACATCCCTGCAAGAGGATTGGGCGAGCTTTCGTCAAGAACCACAGGAATTCTTCGCTGCCGGGGACAAGGTCGTCGTATTTCTCGACACCTACGCTCGAGGACGCGCAAGCGGCGTCGACGTCGAAGTCCCGGTCGCTCACGTGCTCACCTTCGAGGGAGGGAAGTGCTTGGGGTTCGTGAGCTATCACGACCGCGCGGAGGCACTGAGGGTGGCCGGAGTGAAGGAGTGAGGTGGGGCTGCCATGCGCCCTGCATGCAGACGGCCTCCATTAGCGCGCTAGAAGCGGGCCGCTTCAGGTTCCAGAAAAGGGAGCAGCTCTGAGAGAACTGCCTCCGGGTTCTCTTCAGCGAGGAAGTGCCCGCCTTCGATGGCGTAACCCTGCACGTCATCTACCTCCTCGCGCCAGATTCCCAGCACGTCGTACTGCGATCCCAGGCCTTCCTTGCTCCATAGGACGAGGACCGGGCACGAAATCCTCCGCCCGGTGTCATCACGGTCGTGAGCGAGGTCGATCGTTGCGCCGGCACGATAGTCCTCGCAGGTCGCATGGATCGAGGTAGCGTCGAAACAACGCCTGTACTCGGAAACGAGGTATAGATCGCCGCCGTTGGGATGATGTCCAGGAGCGCCACCCTGTCCAAGCTCTCGGGGTGGTCGAGGGCCAAGCGGCGGACCACGCGTGCTCCTCGATCGTGCCCCACCGCCGTAAACCGGTCGAAACCGAGGGTGCGCATCAGCTCGAACTGGTCCTCGGCCATCACACGCTTGGAATAGGTCGCATGGGTTTCGTCGGAGGGGGGCTTTGCGCTGTCGCCGTAACCGCGGAGGTCCGGGCAGACGACCGTGAAGCGCGTGCCGCAAGCGCCGGGGCGACCTGATGCCACATCACGTGTGTCTGTGGGTATCCGTGCAGCAGCAGGACGGGCGATCCCTCGCCGCCCTGCACGGTGTGGATGATTGTTCCGTTTACTTCGAGATCTGTTGAGGTGAAGCCCTCAAAAACGGCGACGTCCACTCCTCGTACGACTCAAACGCCATCGGGGGCCAGGTCGCGAACGATGGTTGCGGCCGGCAGGATCTCGTCCACGTCTCCAGCAGCGCTGCCGGCGGCGAGAGCCATCTCCTCGATGTCGCCACGCGTGTCGGGTGTCGGCAACATCGCACTGAACCTCGGCATCGGGTACGGAAGGCCCGCGAACTTGGTGCGGCCGATCAGCAGCGGCCGTGGCGGCGGGAAATGGATCTCGTGCTCTCGCCCCGCCCACTCGTTCACGACTCGGTTTCGCAGCACACGGACCGAGGCGCGTGGCCATTCGGGGCCGAACAGTGTGGTCTTAACGGTGTCGGTACCGTCCGAGGCGACGATCCGGCGCTTGTAGTCGGGGTGCGCATAGGCCTCGGTCGAGGCGACGAGCCTCGTTCCTACGACGACCCCTGCAGCCCCTTCCCCGATCACGCGAGCGGCGTGCTCGCCTGTGGCGATGCCGCCTGCCGCGAGCACGGGCACCGCCCCCGCGGCATCGACCACGCGGGGCAAGAGATCGGCGAGGGGCTCGGTGCCCTTGCTGTGACCTCCCGCGTTCGTCCCCTGAGCAATCACGGCGTCCACGCCGAGATCGATCGCACGGGCGGCATCCTCGACGGAGCCGACCTGCATCCAGACCCTCGTACCTGCGCGATGCAGGCGTTCGATCCAGCGTCGGGGCGGGAGGTCCCAATGAAACCAGACCACCGGCACCCGCTGGCGAGCGCAGATCGCCACGTGAAGCCCGGTCGTGAAGGGGATGAGCTTGCCCGGAAAGCCTTTGGCATTGATCAGGTTTACTCCGAACGGCCTGCTCGTCAGCGAACGTGTCTGCCGGATCATCCTCAGAAGGTGGGGCGGGGGCAGCGGACTCGCGCCAAGCACTCCCAGCCCGCCGGCGTCGGAGACCGCTGCGGCGAGCCGCGGCTGCGCGACGAACGCCATCCCGGCGCCGATCACTGGGACATCGATGCCGTAATCGTCGGCGAGCCGCACGTATTCACCCTATCGACCGTCTTCCGCCCGGGCTCGCAGCACCGGTGGCAACAGCAGCCGCGCCGGAACCTCTCGAGAACTGCTCTTGCTTTAGCCGGTAACGGTTGTCGGCGCCCGGGAGTCGCGGGCTTTGGAGGGGGCGGCTTCGGCCGTCAGGATCGAGTGGGGCGACCGGCTCTCCTCCTCGAGCACCTTCGCGATCGCGTCGACGCAACGCGGATCGAACTCGCGCCCGGACTCGGCCTCGAGCAGGGAGAGCGCTTGTCCGGGGCTCCATGCATCGCGGTAAACACGCTTGGATACGAGCGCGTCGTAGACGTCGCAGACAGCAAGAATGCGCGTCTCCAGGCCGATCTCGTCACCGCTCAGTCCAAGGGGGTATCCCGAACCGTCGAGGCGCTCGTGATGCCCGAGCACGAGCTTGCGCACAGTTGAGGTGAACCCGCCGAGCTCGTCGATCAGCTCCGCTCCCAACTCCGGGTGGCGTTTGATCACCTCGTACTCCTCGTCGTCGAGCGGACCCGGCTTCTGAAGGATCTCGTTGGCTACCGAGAGCTTGCCGACGTCGTGTAGCAAGCCGCCGATCGCCAGCTCACGAAGCCGTCCGGCGGAAAGGCCAAGTCGCTCACCGACCTGCACCGCGCGCAGAGCGACCCGCCGAGTGTGCAGCTCCGTGTAAGCGTCCTTTTGCGCGAGGCGCACCATCATCGCGCGTACGCGCGGGCCGAGGAAAGCCTCTTCTTGCGCGACCAGCTCGGCCCCGCGCAGGTCGCCCGACAGCGGGCGTGACTGCGCTCCGCGATGGAGATCGAGGGCGACGGGCACACCGACCAGCATCACGCCGATCAGCTCGAGGGCGTGGCCGATCCACCAGCCGAGCTCCGACCAGCTGAGCGTGAGCTGCGTCACCAGCGCTGCCGCGAGCCAAACCAGCCCGAGCACGATCACGAAATCAGCGCGGCGGCGCGTGAGCGTGTAGGTGCGGGCAGCGCGCAGGGTGACCGCGAAGAAGAACGCAAGCCCGAAGGCAAGCACGACCAGAGCGGGTGCGCTGTCCGTCTCAGGCACCGGCGGAACGGAATCGGGGAAGAGCATGCCGATCGTCCCCAGCCCGAGCACTGCGAGAAGCAGTAACACCTGAAACACAATCAGCGGCTTGATAACTCGCGGGCGGCGAAGCGCCGGCAGCGCCGAAAGCGCCAGCACGAGGCCGCCCACCGGCAGCACCGCGGCGCCAGAGAACGCGCCGACACCAGTCTCGCTGACAATGAAGCCACGTGTGGCGAGGCCATGTACGGCGAGCAGGCCAGTCATCGTCGAGAAGGCCGTTCCGAGCAGCACGGTTCTCCCGTCCCCACGGCGCGCGCCGACGACGGTGAGGGCGATCGCGGCGGTGGCGGCGATCAGCGACGCGGCAGCGAGGACCCAGAAGTGGACCCACCCCTCGATCTGGACTTCGTTCCCGCCGAAGAAATGGAGAATCGCGACAGGCAATGTCGCGCTGGCCGCAACCAGCAAGAGGAACGACAAGGCCCGATCCCGCAGGAGGCGGTCCATGGGGCCTCTATCGGCACCAGGGCGGCAGGAATCAAGCCCACAGCTCTGCATGGCCGAGAACCGAAGGTTCGCCCGCTCCCGCTCGTTATCGAGATGGAAGGGCCGCTTCGGGTTTATACGCGGTCATTCGACCTAAATTCCGTCGATCAACCCTGCGTCTAGCGCGGTCCCTACGGAAAGGGATCGGTAGGGAGGCAAGTTGTCAAGGACAGGCGACACAGCGTTGGGATCACGGCCGATCTCCCACATCGGCCGGCGGGTAAAGCGGACTGTGCGCAGGCACGGGCCGATCGGCACGATGCGCGTCGCCCTCAAACGGGTGCGGCAACGGTTCCGATTGCTCGAGAGCCACATCTGGTATCAGACCGCGATCAACGGCGACCGGCCACGTGCGCCGATTCCGAGGCAATTCCATCTCGTTCGGGCGAGTGCGCGCGACCTCGGCGTCGTCGAGCGCTTCGGCCCTGTCAGCCCTGCAGACGCCGAGCGACGTTATCGGGAAGGCGCGAGCCTCTGGCTATTGCTCGATGAAGAGGAGCGGCCGGTCTTCTCCTGCTGGACCTTCGTCGATCGCTTTCCGGTTTTTGCGGCCGACGGCGGTTCGCTTGCGCTCAGAAAGGGCACAGCCGCACTGGAGGACTCCTACACCGCACCTGACTACCGCGGCCTGCACCTCGGGCCCGCCACTCTCTGCGCGGTCGTCGATCTACTCGCTGCGGCTGGGATCGATCACCTGATCACCAAGATCGCCGAGGACAACCAGCCCGCGCGCAAGGCATCGGAGAAGTTCGGCTTCAAGGAGATCGCAGCGATGAAGACGAGTCGTCTGCTCTGGTTCCGGCCTCGGGTCGATCTACGCGTGCTTGGCGGGGGCGAGGGACCGTTCCTCGAGCAGCAGCTCTGCGTAGGTCCGGCTCCTGCCAATTCGGTCAAGGTCCGTTAACAGCCCGGCCCGTTCGCACGTCTGGTAAGGAATGTCCCCGGGACAGTCGACCGGAGCGTCGCCTACGCAGGGCTGTCGTTAACGGCTTGGACACACGACAGGTTTTGTTCCTGACCGTCCCAGATATAGGTTTGTAGTACGGAAAACGCAGGGCCTCAGGCAGGGGCACGGATACCTGTACACAGGGAGGCAAGGACGCCGGAATTCAAAGGGGTTAGCAATGCGCAGACTTCCTTTTGCCGTCGTCGCATTCGTGCTGGTAGCGTCGATGGCGATCGCTGCGACCGCTGTAGCGTCAAGCGTCCATTTGCAGGGCGGCAAGAACGCGGAGCCGTCGTTCACGGACCGAGGGCTCACGTTGAGTGCCACCGGCGACATCGTCGGGCTCGGCAACGGCGACGTCCGGGTCAACCTCACCGCCACCGGGCGGCCGACGGCCAGCTGCACCAACCCGGCGGGCCAGACTCAGCCGCCTGGGCAGAACCCGGCGCAGGTGACGCTCACCGGTACGCAGGGGATCCCAGCAAGCGAGGTCAAGAACGGCAACGTCACGTTCAACGTGGCGACCAACCCGCCGGTGACCCCGATCCCGGGCGCGCCGGACTGTCCGAACTCGCAGTGGACGGAGGCGATCACGGACGTCTCGTTCACCAGCGCGACGATCACGGTTGAGCAGCCCGCGGGGACCGTCGTCCTCACCGTGCGCTGCACGTTCAGCCAAGCGACGAGCAACGGCAGCGTGCCCGCTAACCGGGTGAGCTGCTCGAGCAGCTAGACCAGCACGAAACCAGAAGGAACGGACCGGGCGCCCCTGCGAGGGCGCCCGGTCTCGTTCAGCGCTCCTTACTCGTCCGGAAGTGACTGCTTGCCGCCTCCGACGATGACCGCTACTGTCGGCGCGATGGCCCTTCTCAACCGGATGATGCGCAACGTCGCCATTACGGGACGCAGCGACGAGCTCCACGCGTTGCTCGCCGGCCGCCAGCGGGGGCGCTGGGCCGAGTGGACCATGCGTGCGCCTTTCACACCGGCACGACCCCAAGCCGGCAGAGCCCCGCCCGCGGTTGCGACCCAGCCGCGCGAGGACCCCGCCGCGACCCTCGGGCAACTGACCGAGCTGCGTCGGCGCGGTGTTGTCACTGACGCCGAGTTCGAGATCCTCCGCGCCGACCTGCCCGTCTGAGCCGGCCGCCAGCGCCGTCGGCGAACTGTGGCCGTCACGGTGCGCGGATCTTCCAGAACGAATCCTTGCGTGTGAGGTTGCCGTCGTCTCCGAAGGTCCAGAGGTCGCAGCCCAGGACTTCGATGCGCTCACCCTCGACAGTCGTTCCGCTGATCGTCCATTCCGAAACGCCACGGTTGCCGCAGGTGAAGTGCTCGTCGTTCGCGTAATGCACGTCTGGAATGCCTTCGAAACGGGCCGCAAGCCCTCTGCGCACTTCATCTTTGCCCACGAAACGCGTGCCCCAGGAATCCGGCCCGCGCGGGGATTCAAAGACGCAGTCGTCAGCGAAGTGGGACATGATCGCGTCGAGGTCGTGTCGGTTGAAGGCCTCCAGCACTTGTTTCAGTGCATCGAGCCTGAGGGGGTCATTCTCCATTTCCACACCTCCTGAGCGGAGCTGGCGCCGAGGTGGAGCAAAGCAAAAAGTCTCGGCGCGCACGGTGGCGCCACACGGCTCGGTTAGATTCCCGGTGCCAGGTGGGGAGCCAACACGCATGAGGCATAAATGCCGCGACAGTCGCTGATCGGCCGGGAAACGGAGCTCGATCGGCTCACGGCAGGACTGGCGGATGCGCGGGCGGGGCGGGGAGGTCTCTTCCTGCTAACCGGAGCGCCCGGCATCGGCAAGACCCGGGTCGCGGAGGCCTTGAGCGAGCGGGCCGAAGCGGAAGGAATGCTCGCGCTCTGGGGGCACTGCTGGGAGAACCCGGGTGCGCCCGCCTACTGGCCGTGGGCGCAGGCGCTCCGCGCTTTGATTGCTCGCCGAGACGCGACAGGCCTACGGCAGCAGCTCGGCGGGGGAGCCGATTGGATCGCGCAGATCGTCCCTGAGTTGCGCGAACAGTTACCGGGCATCGAGCCGCTGGGGCCGCTTCGCTCCGAGCAGGCGCGCTTCGCGCTGTTCGACGCAGTGAACACCTTCCTGCGCAACGCGAGCGTAAACGCCCCTTTGCTCCTGGTGATTGACGACGTCCATGCAGCCGACCGCGAATCCCTCTCGCTGCTCGACTTCGTGGCGCGGTCACTCCACGACGAGGCCGTGCTCGTCGTCGCGGCATACCAGGAGGCCGCCGCCCGAGGGCGGCCAGAGGTGGAGAAGCTGTTCAGCGCGCTGCGGATACACGGTCATCAAATGGCGCTTCGCGGTATGGGCGAAGACCACATCGGCTTGATCATCGAGAAGGAAACTGGCGTGACTCCATCCGTCGAGTTGGTCCGCGCCCTGCACTCCATCACGGAAGGAAATCCGTTCTTCGCCGGTGAGGTGACCCGGTTGCTCGCCGCGCAGGGACAGCTCGCCGCATGGGCGGGAGGCGATCCAGTCGGTCGCTTTCCGCTGCCGGACACGGTGCGCGAAACGATCCGGCGCCGGTTCGAGCAGCTCGGCCCCGCCGGGATTCAAGTGCTGCAAGCGGCCGCGGTGATAGGCCGGGATTTCCGCGTCGGCACGCTCGCGCGCGTGGCTGGTTGTGATCACCAGTCCCTGATCGAGCTGCTGGACGTGGCCCGCGCTCCGGGCCTGGTGGTCGAGGTGCCGGGCGCGATCGGGCGCTTCCGGTTTACGCATGGTCTGATCCGCGAGACGCTCTACGCGGAGCTCGAGACGGCCGACCACATCCGCCTGCACCGAAAGGCGGGCGAGGCGCTGCATGAGGTGCACGGCGAGGATCCTGAGCACCTCGCCGAGCTGGCGTACCACTTTGCGCAAGCCGCGCCCGGTGGGGACGCCGAGCGCGCACTCGAATATGCGGCCCGCGCCGGTCGCGAGGCGATGCGCGTCCTCGCCTATGAGCGCGCGGAGGAGCTCTTCGACCTCGCGATCGAGGTGAGCGAGCAACTTCCGTTCGCGGCGGAGCGCCAGACCGACCTCCTGCTGTCGCTCGGTATCGCGCGCACTCGCGCCGGTTACCCGTCTGCGCGGGAGACCCTCCTCGCGGCCGCCGAGTCGGCACGAACGATCAACCGGCCTGACCTCCTTGCGCAAGCGGCGCTCGGGATCCACGTCTTCAATCTGTCACCCGGGGTGCCGGACGATGTCTCGGTGGCGTTGCTGGAAGAGGCGCTCGAGCGGATCGGCCCGGCGGACAGCGTCTTGCGTGCTCGGCTGCTGGCTCGCATCGCCACGGCGCTGTACTACAGGTTCGGCACCGCCGAACGGAGGGACGCACTGGTCACCGAGGCCGTATCCATGGCCCGCCGGCTGGAGGACCCGGCTACGCTCGCCTACGTCCTCATCAACGGTCAACTCGCGACATGGGGACCGGACACGACTGAGCGGGACCTCGACTGGGTCGAGGAGCTCTTGGTGCTGACCGAAGAGGCCGGGAACTCTGAGCTGGCCCTGCAGACTCGGACCCGCCAGATCGACTATCTGCTGGAGCTCGACGACCTGGTCGGGGCCGACATCGCCATCCTCGCGCTGGAGCGCGCAGCCGCTGACAGTCCCGATCCGCGGGCTCGCGCGTACCTCCCGCTACAGCGAGCGCGCCGGGCTGCGCTCCAGGGCGACTATCAGGAGGCCGAGCGGTGGAACGCGGAGGCCACGCGAGTGGCGAACGCTCTCGAGGACCGGATGATCCAGCTGCTCGGCATCGCCCAGCTCGCGATGCTGCGCTGGACGCAAGGTCGAATCGGCGAGGTCGAGGACGTCGTGCGACGCTTCGCCGACGCGGCACCGGCGATCGTAGGATGGCGAGCCGCGCTCGCGCGTATCTACTGCGACACGGGGCGAGACGCCGAGGCGCGACGCGAGCTAGAGCGACTCGGGCGCAGGGGCTTTGCACACCTCCCCCGCTACAACGGCTGGCTGAACATGATGGCCCTGTTGGCAGAGGTCTGCGCCCACCTCGAAGACGCCGACGGCGCGGCGGAGTTGTACGAGCTGCTGCTGCCATTCGAGCGCCGCAACGTGGTGACGCCCCAGTCCGTGTTCGACGGACCGGTCTCGCGCTATCTCGGCATCCTCGCCACTACGTGCCACGACTGGGAGGGTGCGGCGCGGCACTTCGAGTTGGCCCGCAGCGCATCGGAACGGCTCAACGCGAGACCGTTCATCGCATTGGGCGCCATCGACGAGACTCGGATGCTCATGGCCAGTGACCGGCCTGGCGATCGCGCACGGGCACTCAGACTCGTGGGAGAAGCAAGCGAGGTGGCCGCCGAGCTCGGCATGGACAAGATCGTCGAGCGAGCGGAGCAGATGCGGCGAACGCTCGGCAACGGGACGCCGGATGCGGCCAGCCAGGTAACACCGCAAGAGCCTTCGCCCGCACCGGTGGCTACGGCACAGATGCGAAACGAGGGTGACGTCTGGGCGATCCGGTTCGAGGGGCGTATGGTCCACATCCGAGACACCAAGGGCGTGCGTTACCTCGCCGTCCTGCTCGAAAACCCAGGGGCGGAGATTCACGTCCTCGAGTTGGCGGCCTCGCCGGATGCCGGTTCACGCGGGCGCGCGAATCCCGGAGACGAAGTTTTTGGGATCGGCGCCGCCGACGCGGGATCGGCGCTGGACAGCGAGGCCAAGTCCGCCTACCGGCGCCGCCTCGAGGAGCTACGCGAGGAGCGTGACGAGGCGGAGTCTTTCCACGATCCGGAACGCACGGCCAGAGCCCAAGAGGAGATGGACTTCCTCGTTCGCGAGCTGGCGGGAGCAATGGGACTGGGCGGACGCGATCGTAAGGCGGCGTCGAACGCGGAGCGCGCCCGCGTTGCCGTGACGAAGACCGTGCGCGCGACGCTGAAGCGGATCGGCGAGATGGACGCGGAGCTGGGACAGGAGCTGGTCAACACGATCAGGACTGGGACGTTCTGCTCCTACGAGCCCGATCGCCGCCGTCCGATCTCGTGGGAAGTGAAACGGGCTCGTTCTGCTTGACCGACGCCGGCCGGCTGTTGTTCCGACTCGCGCGACCCGGCGGTCGAAGGTCACTGCTCGGAGGCGAGTTTGTCTCGACCAGTTGTTGGCGGCTCCGCGGAGATACCGACCGCGCTCAGCGCTTCGTCCCAATCGGAGAAGTCGTGCTCACGCACAATCAAGCCTTGCTCCACCCAGAAGACTTGCCCAAGGCGTGACTCCAGCTCGATGCCGCTAGCCCGCGCGCGTAGCCTGACCTTGCAGAGGAACGCGACCACATCGCCGGCGTCGACTACCTCGAGTGGCGTGTGGTCCAGGATCTCCCACGCCTCGCGCAGCTCGGCAAACCATTCGCGCAGGCCCTCGTGGCCCCGGTAGACGCTCGGCATCCCCGCTATGAGCCATTCCCGTGGGGCGTCGTAGTACCAGTCGGGAGCAAAGCGCACGACACAGAGCTCGAGATCCCCGCGCACCCAGGCTCCCCAGCCCGACAGCGCGTTGCGGCGTATCAGCAGACGCCGCATGCGCGATCGTGGCGGCAAGTGGTTGACCGCCCGTGACAGTGCCGCCCACGCGCCGGGCCAGCGGACCATGAGGCGCTCTTCAAGCGTTCGCCGCTTCGGCAGGCGTGCGTCAGGCCCAATCGTGGTTCGCACAATGTCGGCCAACGACGCCAGTATCGCCAAACGGCGCCACAAGTGTCCTGCTGCCGCGAGGCTCGAACAATCGGCTAGTGCATCCACGCGAGGGCGACACGGCGAGGATACTGAGCCGTCCACTCTCACCCCGGCATAAGACCGCCCCACAAGGAGTTCTAGTGCGTTTGCTCCGAACTCACCTGACGTACGCCAACGTGATGTCCACCGTGTGTCTCTTCGTCGTTCTCGGAGGCGGTGCCTATGCCGCGGGAACACTTCCGAAGAACAGTGTGGGGACGAAGCAACTCCGACGTGGCGCGGTGGACTCCTCCAAGGTACGTGACCGGTCTTTGCGAGCTGGCGACTTCAAACGAGGCCAGCTTCCGGCCGGCCCGCAAGGGAGACAGGGGCCCCAGGGCCCACCTGGTCCGGCCAGTGGCTCGGCGGGTGGCGACCTCTCGGGGACCTATCCCAACCCGAGCCTCGCCGGTGGATCGATCGACAGCACGGCTCTCTTTGGAGCGGGAGCGATACCGGCAGCGAGGGTCGAGCGTGCAACTGGAGTCGCGGCCGTTTTCAACTCGGACATCCCGTGGGACGAGGAGGCCTTTGATACGCAGGGGCTCTTCGAATCTGGCGCGCCGACCGGTCTCACCGCGCCGGCGAGCGGCATTTATCAAGCGATCGCGGCCGTGAGGGTCAGCGGCCTCACCGCCAACGCCATCATCGATTTACACCTGGACCAGGGCACCACAAGACTCGCTACCCAGCGCGCCGAGGAGCACGGCGGTTTCACCTTCGCCTACGTGTCGGTCTCGACCTTGGTGTCGCTCGATGCCGGCCAATCGATCCAGGCGGTCATCACGTTCAGCGGCTCAGCGCCGGCGATCCTGGCCGACTCGTCTCTGAGCTTGAGCTGGGTCGGGCCGCGCTAAGGGCGCGGGAGAGGTCCCGGGCAAGGGCGCGCTCCTTGACTTTCCGGTTTTGGGCGCTCGACTTTTAGGTATTCGCCTGAGCAGCCGCGTCGTGGGTCAATGGGGGCCGCGCGTGGAAAGCTGACTGATCACCGGGAGGAGTGGGAGCGTGTCCGCAGCAGCGCGTCTGGTTTCGCGGGGGATTTCTCTTTTTGTAGTGGTGGTTGCCCTCGCGCTCGTCTTTGCGAGCGGCGGCAGTGCCGCCGAACCGTCCTTTAGCGCGCGCGGCAGCGTCGAGCAGGTGTACGCGACCGGCCTGCCTGCGGGCGCCGAGACGTCGCTGCTCGGCCCGGCCGGCCAGGTGGTCGCGACCAGGAACGCCAACGACCTGGGCGGGACCCTGTTCCGCGACGTTCCGCCAGGAGACGGCTACCGCGTGCGTCTCGCGGCGAGCGGCGAGACGTCTGGGCCGCTGACCGTGCTGACGAAGCAGTCGGCACCGCCGTCGACCGAGGTCCACAACCAGACGATCCCGTCTGACGGTTACGGCTACATGACCACCCGCGACGGCACGAAGCTGGCCTACTCGGTGCATCCGCCCTCGGACGTGACGAACGTCGGGGGCATCGACCTTCCACACAACCCCGTCCTCGACAGCGTGCCGTCTCCGACGCTGATCGAGTACTCGGGCTACGGCTACGCGAAGCCTGACGGACCGCAGAGCGGGATCGCGGCTCTCGCCAACATCATGGGATTCACCGTGGTCGACGTCAACATGCGCGGAACGGGGTGCTCGGGCGGGGCTTTCAACTTCTTCGAGCCGCTGCAGAACCTGGACGGCTACGACATCATCGAGACCGTCGCCCGTCAGCCCTGGGTCGCCCACAACAAGGTCGGCATGCTGGGCATCTCCTACGGCGGCATCAGCCAGCTGTTCACCGCACAGACCCAGCCGCCGAGCCTGGCGGCGATCACGCCACTGTCGGTGATCGACCAGGTGCAGACGACGCTCTACCCGGGAGGCATCCTGAACACGGGATTCGCCTTCAACTGGGCGCAGGAGCGCGCGCACGAAGCGAAGCCGGCCGGTCCCGACAGCGGCCAGCCATGGGCCTGGCAGCGGATACAGGAGGGCGACCAGACCTGCGCGGACAACCAGGTCCTGCACCCGGAGGCCGAGGACCTGATCCAGAAGGTCCGTGACAACGACCACTACGTGCCCGAGGTCGCCGACCCGGTGTCCCCGATCACGTTCGTCGACAAGATCAACGTCCCGACGTTCATGGCCTGCCAGTGGACCGACGAGCAGACGGGTGGGCACTGCCCGACGCTCGCGAAGCGCATGACCGGCACCGACAAGAAGTGGTTCACGTACACGAACGGCACGCACGTCGACTCGCTGTCTCCCGAGATCTTCAACCGCCTCTACGACTTCCTCGAGCTCTACGTTGCGCGGGAGGCGCCGATCACCAAGTCGGCGGTGATCCAGGCCGCCGCGATACCGGTCTTCCAGGCGGTGTTCGGGATCGATGGCATGACGCTGCCGCCCGACCCAATCCAGCAGCAGCCGACATATGACCTCGCCAAGGCCGCCTTCGAGGCGCAGCCGCCGATTCGCGTGCTGTTCGACAACGGCGCGGGCAACTCGAATGCCGGCTGGCCATATCCGGGATTCGAGCGTTCGTTCTCGAGCTTCCCGGTCCCCGGCACCACGGCTCGCTCCTGGTACTTCGGGCCGAACGGTGCGCTCGCTGACCAAGCCCCTTCGGCCAGCTCCTCGAACGAATTCACCTGGGACGCCCGTGCCCGGCCGCTGACTGACTTCTCTGGCAACACCGGCGCTGGTGCGGGCGGGCTGTGGACCGCGACGCCGAACTATCAGTGGACCCAGGATCCCCCACGCAGTGCCGTGGCTTACGCGACCGCGCCGCTGAGCGGCGACTCAGCAGTGGTAGGCGCAGGGCGCGTGGACGTCTGGGTCCGCTCGTCGACTTCGAACGTCGACCTGCAGACGACGATCAGCGAGGTGCGGCCGGACGGGAAGGAGACGTTCGTGCAGAACGGCTGGGTGCGCGGCAACATGCGCAAACTCGACCAGGCCAAGAGCACTCTGCTCGAGCCCGTCCTCAGCCTCCGGGAGGAGGACGTGTCACCCATGCCTCGCAAGTTCACGCAGGTCACGATCCCGCTCTACTACCAGGGGCACATGTACCGCGCCGGCTCGCGCATCCGCGTCAGGGTCAGCGCGCCGAACGGCGACCAGCCCATCTGGTCGTTCGGCGAGACGGAGCCCGCCGGACGGGCGAGGGTCGAAATCGGCTACGGCCGCAGGATGCCGTCGCGCGTCGTACTCCCGGAGGTGCCGGGAGTGAGCGCGCCGACCGGGCTTCCGCCGTGCCCGGGCCTGCGCGGCGAGCCGTGCCGCGACTACCGGCCCTTTGCCAACGGCCGCTGAACCGCGCTAGGTAGGACAGTCCGCTTGAGGCACTAGCCGTGCTCGGGCGGCGCGCGTCCTTCACCGCGGACGGATGTCCAGGTTTTGGACGCCGCCCAATCGGCAATGTAGAAGGCTATGAATCGACGCGCAGAGCACTCCCGGCCCGGCCGGTTGATCGCAGTCGCCGTTGCGCTCGGTTTGCTTGTGCTGGCGGTGACCAGCACTCCAGCGGCGGCGGCTGCCCCGACAGCGACGACCGGCGCGGCGCTGAGCTTGACCTCCAGCTCCGCCAACGTCACGGGCACCGTCAACCCGAACGGGGAAGAGACTACGTATTCGTTTCAGTACGGGACCACGACCGGCTACGGATTTCAAACGAATCCGCAGTCGGCGGGAGCGGGTACTCAGGGCCAGGTCGTGTCGGGGACTCTGACGGGCCTTACTGCCGGCACCATCTACCACTATCGCGTGATCGCGACCAATGCGTCCGGCACGACGGTAGGCGCCGACATGACCTTTACGACGCTGGGATCGCCGCCTCCGCCGTCACCTCCGCCCACCGCCACCACGGGAACGGCTGGTTCGATCGGCAGCACGAGCGCCAGAGTCCGCGGGAGGATCAACCCAAGGGGAGCGAGTACCACCTACCGCTTCGAATACGGCCTCACCCCGGCTTACGGAAGCCAGACGACACCTAGGACGCTCGCCGCCGGCAACCGGACGCGTTCGGTCAGCGCGGCCATCGCGGGTCTTCAGCCCGGGCTGACGTATCACTACCGCCTCGTCGCCACCAACTCGAATGGCATCGGCCTCGGCAACGACCGGACTTTCACGACAGCGGCGGCCACAGCCACTCGTGCGTTGCCGACGCTGACGTCGCGGGCCAAACCGCGACGGGACCGCGTGCGGCCCTTCAGGTTCCGGGTGCGCGGAACGCTGATCGCTCCAGCAGGTGTCGATACCTCACGGGCGTGCCGTGGCCGGGTGACTATCCGATTCAAGCTCCGGCGGAGGACGGTCGCGTTGCGCCGGACACGGATAACCGCGAGTTGCAGATACAGCAAGCGCGTGCGGGTCCGGTTGACCCGCCGAGCGAGGCTCCGCGTACTCGTCCGCTTCCGCGGCAACGCCGTTCTCAAGCCGAAGTCTGCTCCCATCCGGCGGGTGCGCGCAGGCTAGCCAGACAACTTGAAGTCGTAGCGGCTGTACCCTGAAGGGGCGCATGTCGCACGGATGAGTTCCCCAGCGGTCGAGACCGTCACGATCCTGATCACCGATCTGGTCGGTTCCACTGCTCTTGAGTCGCGGGTCGGGCCGGTGGTTGCCGAGGAGCTCCGGGATGAGCACTTCTCGCTCCTGCGGCGCGTCATCGCCGAGACCGGGGGCCGGGAGGTCAAGAACACGGGCGACGGGTTGATGGCGGCATTCGGTGGTGCTGCGGCCGCCGTCTCGTGTGCGGTGTCGCTTCAGCAGCGCTTCGAGAGGCGCAATCGCTCGGCCGCCGAGCCATTGCTGATCAAGGTGGGTGTCAGCTCGGGGGATGCGAGCACTGCGGAGGGTGATGTGTTCGGGATGCCCGTTATCGAGGCGGCACGTTTGTGTGATCGGTGCTCCGCGGGGCAGATCCTGGCCAAGGATTTGGTCGCGCACCTGGGGGCTGGACGGGGTCATTCGTTTACGGCGGTCGGTGGGCTCGAGCTGAAGGGCCTCCCCGAACCGCTCCAGGCGGTCGAGGTCCTTTGGGAGCCCGTCGTTGCAAGCACCAAGGCATTGCCCGAGCGCTTGCGCGAGCTACCGCCGACGGGCTACGTCGGCCGGGCGGCCGAACGTGAGCGGCTCACGGAGTTGTGGAGGCAGACGTCTGAGGGCTCGCTGCGTCTGGCGCTGATCAGTGGCGAGGCGGGTGTCGGTAAGACGCGGCTGGCAACTCACCTGGCGTTCGAGGCGCATGCGCAGGGCGCGACAGTGCTCTACGGACGCTGTGACGAGGATCTCGCCGTCCCCTACCAGCCGTGGGCGCAGGCGCTCGGAGACCTCGTCGTAGAGGCCTCGCAGGCGCTCCTCGATGCTCATCTCGAGCGTCACGGCGGCGACCTGGCCCGGCTGGTGCCCGCCCTCGGCGATCGCTCCGACGAGCTTCCCCCGCCACGCCAGAGTGACCCGGAAACCGAGCGCTACCTGCTCTACGCCGCCGCCGCGGCGCTGTTGGAGGCGGCGGCTGAAGAGGAGCCGCTGCTGCTGATACTCGACGACCTGCACTGGGCCGATTCACAGACGCTCTCGCTGCTCCGGCACGTGGTCACGGCGGGCCCATCGATTCCCGTGATGGTGGTCGGTACCTACCGTGACACGGACCTCTCCCGCGATCACCCGCTGACGGCGCTGCTGGCGGACCTTCATCGCGAAGAGGGCGGGGAGCGCATGAAGCTCACCGGCCTCCAGTCCGAGGACGTGCTCGCTTTGATGGAAGCTCTGGCGGGGCAGGAATTCCAAGAGGAGGGAAGTGCCCTTGCGCGGGCGATAACGCGCGAGACAGCGGGCAATCCGTTCTTTGCAGTTGAGCTCTTGCGTCACCTCGCCGAGTCCGGGGTGATCGGCCGACGGGAGGACGGGCGCTGGCGCCTGGTTGCTGACCTGGCAGAGCTGGGCCTTCCACAGAGTGTGCGCGAGGTGATAGGGCGGCGGGTGGACCGCCTTGGTTCGGACGCCCGCACGGCGCTCGGCGCCGCGGCGGTCATCGGTCGTGACTTCGATCTTGATCTCCTGCTCGCAGTGCTAGAGCTTCCCGAGACGCGGTTGCTCGATCTGCTAGATGAGGCGGTCGCGGCGTCGCTCCTGACGGAGAGTTCCGAGCGACCTGGACGGTTTACATTCACCCACGCGCTCGTGGAACACACGTTGTACGAAGACATCGGGGGTGCCCGTCGCACTCGGCTGCACAAGCGAATCGCGGAAGCGCTCGAGGAGCAGTGCGGCGATGACCCCGGCGAGCGGCTCGGTGAGCTCGCCGGCCATTGGGCAGCTGCGGTCGTGACCACTGACACCGCCAAGGCGCTCTACTACGCCCGGCGAGCAGCCGAGCGCGGGCTGGAGAAGCTCGCCCCCGATGAGGCCGTGCGCTGGTATCGCCAGGCACTCGAGCTGCACGACCAGGCGCCCGGCGGTGATCGCGCCGAGCGCTGCGAACTCTTGATCGGCTTGGGAGAGGCCCAGCGCCAGATCGGGAATCCCGACTATCGCCAGACGCTGCTCGACGCCGCCGCGATCGGACAGGAGCTAAACGACGCAGACCGGCAGTGTCGGGCGGTGCTCGCCAACAGCCGAGGCTGGGGCACGGCCACCCAATTCGGCGCGGTGGACTCCGAGCGCGTGCGGGCGCTGGAGGCCACAGAACGAGCCCTCGCGGATGATGATCCCCGGCGGCCGCAGGTGCTGGCGCTGCTGGCCTTCGAGCTTCACCATGGCGGTGATCCGGTGCGGTGCCGGGCGCTGGCCGCGGACGCCGTCGAGATGGCCCGAGCCGCCGGCGATCCGGCCGCGCTGGCTCACACGCTCGCCAACGCCTCCGCCGCCACCTGGGCAACCGACACTCTGCAGGAACGGCGGCAGGTGAGCGACGAGCTCTCCGAGCTCGTGCAGCCCCTGGACGACCCGCGGTTGAGCTTCTGGGCGGCCCTTAGACGCATGGTCGTCGGCCTACAAGCCGGGGACCGCTCACAGGTCGAGTCCGCCATCGCAACGATCCGAGCGCTGGCTGCCTCCGTGCCCGAGCCGTGGATCGCCTCCACGCGGCTGAAGCTCGAGTCGAGCTGGGCCCTTGTCCAGGGCGACCTTCAGGCATCCGAGCAATGGGCGACCGAGGCACACGAGGTTGCGATCGCATACGGCGAGCCTGACGCTGCGTCGTCGTTTGCCGGACAGCTGAGC
This sequence comes from uncultured Solirubrobacterales bacterium, assembly GCA_963716195.1. Classification (GTDB taxonomy): domain Bacteria; phylum Actinomycetota; class Thermoleophilia; order Solirubrobacterales; family JBBDJG01; genus JBBQNR01. The sequence goes on along the minus strand of OY970293.1, from coordinate 2,518,040 downwards.
CAGATTCGCTACCTCCAAGGCCGGAGTGCGGAGAACCTCGAGGGCGCGCTTCGGGGCGCCGCCAGACCGGACGCCCTCGCGGGCTGGCGTGCGGCAGCGGCGCTCGCCCTGATCGAAAGCGGCCGGCCGGACGAGGCGCGCGAGCTGGCGCTCGCCGCCGACTTCCAGGGCACCGTTTTGGACGAGACCTGGTTCTTGGCGATGTTCATTTGGGCGGAGGTCTGCTCCCGGCTGTGTTTCCTCGATCGCGCTGACGAGGTATACGATCTCATGGCGCCATTCTCCGGCCAACTCGTAGCCGGCGGCACCATCGTGTCCGGATCCATCGACCGTGTGCTCGGGATGCTCGCCATGACCCTGGAGCGCTATGGGGACGCCGAAGGCCACTTCGCCATCGCCGCCGAGATCGAGGAGCGGCTCGGCGCGCCGTTGCTGCTCGCCCGTACACACGTGGAATGGGCCCGCGCGCTCATCGCCCGCGGCCGGCCGCAGGACCTGGAAGGCGCGCAAAAAATGCTCGAGCTGGCAGAGGACAGCGTGGGCGCGGAAGGCATCGCGCGGGAGATCGCGGAGTGCCGGAGCGCCCTCGCCCGTCATAACCACGATGTACGGGAGGCACCCCGATGACCATCAAGCTGTACACGAATCGCGAATCGCACCCGTGCGTCGCGGTCGAAGCCGCCTTGGCGCTGAAGTCGATCGAGTACAAGCGCATCGAGTTGATGTGGCCGAGCCAAGCGCTGATCGGCCGCCTCCGCTACGGCGGCGCGACGGTGCCCGGCATGCGCCTCGACGGCGAGCGCATCGTCGGCTCTCGCCCGATCATGCACCGCCTCGACTCGGTCGTCGAAGAGCCGGCGCTGCTCCCCGCGCCCGGCGATCCCAAGTACGAGGCTGTCCTCGAGGCCGAGCGCTGGGGCGACGAGGTACTGCAGGGCGTGGCCCGGCGGCTGATCGACGCCGCCTTCCTGCGCCGCCCCGCGGCGATGGAGAGTTATCTGGGGGATGCCAAGCTGCCGCTCCCGCGCGCGCTGATACGTCCCGGGTTGCCCCTCACTGCCCGTTGGATGTCGAGGAGAAACAACGCAGGCGACGAGGCCGCACGAGCCGACTTCGCCGAGCTGCCCGGACACCTCGATCGCATCGATGCTTGGATCGCCGACGGCCTGCTCGGCGGCGAGCGACCCAATGCAGCCGACCTGCAGATCGGATGCAGCATCCGCCTGCTCCTCAGCATCGGGGACCTGCGACCGTTGATCGAAGCCCGGCCGGCCGCCGGACTGACGCGCTACTTCCCGCCGATCCCTGGTGAGGTCGAGGCAGGCGCGCTGCCCGCCGAGTGGCTTGTGGTTCCCGCTCGCGCATAGGCAAACATTGCAAGCGCCCTGAGTGCGCCAGCGAGCTAGCGAGGTAAGAGCTGGATGATTGGAATCGCCCGTCCACTCTCCTCGGCCCGCTCACGGAACTCGGCGTACTGCGGATAGACGCGGTCAGCGAGTTCCCATAATCGTCGCCGCTCGGATTCGTCCTTCACGATTCGCGCGCGGAACGGGAGGCCGCCGAAAACGATCTCGGGATGCTCGCGGATGTTGTAGTACCAGGCTGGGTTCCTCGACCATCCCCGCAGCGACGCGATGATCGTCACTCGATCGCCGTCATGGAAGTAGAGCGTCGCATTCCGGCGTGGCTGCCCTGTCCGTGCTCCTGTCGTTTCCAATAGTGCAGCGCCGATGGGTACGCCGCTGCTGAACCGGCCCCCCGTCAGCCTCAACAGAAAGGGGTCGATCTTCCAGGCGATGTTGACGGAAAGCCAAGCGCCTAACTTGGTGGTGGAGAACCGGCACAGCGCGAGATACAGGCGGCTACGTCGCTTGTACGGATCCACATGGCGCAGCTTCGGAGTGCGGGCCATGGACTCATCATGCCCGAACGCTTCATCACTACCGTTTGATAATTAGAGGGTTTGCTCTAATATCTGTTCCCGGCCAACGGACGAAGGAGGGACCATGGGAACCGATGCAGACGTGGCACTGGGAGTGATCCGGGCAGTCGAACAAAGAGACGGTGAGCGCCTTCTCGGACTCTTTCGCGACGACGTCCAACTCCATGAAGCAACCTCCCTTCCGTACGGCGGGGTCACCAGCGGCAAAGCCTCGGTGTTCGAGCAGATCGAGCGCGCTCCCGAGAGGACTTGGCTCGGTACATGGGGCCCCGTCCAGCCGACGGAGGCCGAGCGCAGAATGGATCCCCGAGTTCTCTCGGAGAACGACGGCGAGGTCGTAGTCTTGTACCACCAGCGGGCGGTCGCGCCGAATGGCGAGCGCCTCGACTCACCCGTAATCGGGCTCTACCAGGTCCGCGACGGCAAGTTGGCGCGCGCGCAGATGTTCCACTACGACACCGCGGCCATCAACGCTTTCCTCGAGCGTGCGCGTGTGCCCTAGGCAGTGGGACGGCGCCGGTTACATCAACCTCACGCGATCCTCGATGCGGCACGAACCCTGGTCTTGGAGGAGGGAGTGGGAGCTGCCACCGTCGCAGCCATCGCGAGCCAGAGCGGCGCTCCGATCGGCTCGATCTACCATGCCTTCGGCTCACGCGACACACTGCTCGCGCGCCTTTGGATACGTGCGGTACAGCGCTCTCAGAAGCGGTTCCTGGAAGCACTCGAGAGTGACGAAGAGCCTGTCAATGGCGCGGTAGCCGCCGCTCTTTCGATTTACGACTTTGCCCGGCACGAGCCAGGCGACGCACGGCTGTTGGTCTCGCTCCGCCGCGAGGACTTGGTTCAAATGCCCCTTCCGGCCGATCTCGCCAACGACCTCGCGGAGCTGAACCGACCCATCGAGGAAGCCATCGCCTCGCTGGCACGCCGCTTGTTCGGCCGGGCCGGTCGCCAGCGAATCGAGCAGACGGCACTCGCAGTCTTCGATCTCCCTTATGGGGCGTTACGGCGGCACCTCGTCTCCGGGCAGAGGCCGCCTGCGGCGCTCCGCGCGCCCTTGGCTCGTGCAGTGCGGGCCGCGTTGACGGAGGAGCCGCCGCGACCGGGGTGACCAACGAACTCGCCCGGTCGAAAGACACCAGATCTCGGGGATGGACTCCAGGCTGCCAAGAAGGGATATTTATCGCCATCGGATGAGACAGTGTCGCTGCGAGAAACGATGAGAGGAGCACGCCCATGACCAAGGGAACCTATGACGCGATCGTCGTGGGGGCGCGCTGCGGAGGATCGCCCACGGCGATGCTGCTCGCCCGCAAGGGCCACCGTGTGCTCTTGGTCGACAAGGCGACTTTTCCCAGCGACACGATGTCGACCCACTTCGTGCATCCTCCGGGTCTGGCCGCGCTCGATCGCTGGGGTCTCCTGGGGCGATTGCAGGCGACCGGTTGCCCACCCGTCGACACCTATTCCTTCGACTTCGGGCCCGTGACCATTTCCGGGTCCCCGCAGCCCATCGACGGGATCGGATACGGCTATTGCGCGCGCCGCACGATCCTCGACCACCTGCTCGTCGAGGCCGCCGTCGAGGCCGGGGCGGAGCTGCGGGAGGTCTTCACCGTCGACGAGATCCTTACCGACGACGGGACGGTGACAGGCATACGGGGTCACGCCAAAGGCGGTGCAGCGGTTACCGAGCGCGCCAGGGTCGTGATCGGGGCCGACGGGAGACACTCCCTGGTTGCGAAGACAGTCAAGCCCGAGGAGTACAACGAGCGGCCCTCGCACCTCGCCATGTACTACGCGTACTGGAGCGGACTCCCATCGGAAGGCTTCGAGACCATCATCCGGGCCGAGGATCGCCGGGGCTGGGCCTGCCTGCCCACTCACGACGATCTCACGGTGATGCCCTTCGGATGGCCGGTCGAGGAGTTCCACACGAATCGCAAGGACATCGAGGGGAACTTCTTCAAGACGATGGAGTGCGCTCCGGAGTTCGCCGAGCGCGTGCGCAACGCGAAGCGAGAATCGAAGTTCATCGGCTCAGCCGACTTGCCGGGCTATGTCCGCAGGCCGTTCGGCCCCGGTTGGGCGCTCGTCGGGGACGCCGGTTACCACAAGAACCCGATCACCGCGATGGGGATCAATGACGCGTTTCGCGACGCCGAGCTCGTCGCTCGCGCCATAGACGATGCCTTCTCGGGCCAGCGCTCATACGAGGAAGGGATGACGGACTACCAGCAGACCCGCGACCAAGAGGCGTTGCCCGTCTATGACTTCACCGACGAATTCGCGCAGCTACAGCCACCGCCGCCGGAGATGCAGCAACTGATCGGCGCGATGCACGGCAACCGGGAGGCGATGGACGCATTCGTCAGCGTGCAGGCGGCCACGCTTCCGGCACCGGAGTTCTTCGCACCCGAAAACGTCGGACGAATCATGGTGGAGGCTGGAGCCGGGAGCTAGAGGCCACGCCGCTCGCACGTCAGCCGTCGTCCACCGGCATCTTCATCCAGTGCTCGGACTCGAACGGCACGGAGGACGCCCGAAATCTCGGGTAGTGGCCGGCCATGAAGGCCGCGGGGTTTTCGAACGAGGCCTTGATCAGATCACGCGCACACGTGCCTTCGCCGATGGCCATGCGGGCCGCCGCGTCGAGGATCTCGGTTTGGGTCAGCGCCACTGAGCGGCGGTTCTTCGCCGGGATTGCCGCCATCGCGACCGGCTCGCCGTCGACGCAGAACGCTCCGGAGCGAGATATGAAGACGATCGCGCGATCGATCGGCTCGTCGAGCATGTCGGTGACCAGCGTGATGCCCGTCAAGGCCCCAACCAGATAGCTCAGCTCCGTCCACCACAGAGCCGTGAACTGGGCCGGCGTCACGAAGAGCACAGCGACCCTGACCGTCGTCCCTGGGCTTGGAATCAGCGTCGCAGCCATCGAGCTCCACACGGGTGGCTGTGCGACCGCCCCGACGTCGAAGCCATCGAGCTCAGCCGCAAGTATCAGAGCTTCGTGATCGCCCTCCGGAAGGTGGGCAAGCTTGAGAGCGAGGCGCGCCGGTGAGCTGTTGGCGCCGTAAGTAAGGAGCGGGATGCGGTCCGCGGACTCGTAAACGTATCCATGGACGAGCTCGTTCCGGTACTCGGCGTCGATATCCGCGAGATCTTCGACACCCTGGTCGGTGACCACGCACGAGCCGGGCCGACGCTCCCAGGGATAGCCAACTGCCCGCTCGTAGTGCTCGTCATCCAGCTCTCGAGTACCGGCCGCCTCCAGGAGGCCGGCCAGGAACTCGAAGAATTGCTGGTTCGACATTGCTTGTCGCTCACGAAGCAACGGCTCCGTGATCTGGGGCCAACCATCCATCCTCGCGCTGCTCATTTTCCATCCAGATCTGCAGCCGTCGGCTGCCCGGAGTAGGCCCCGCGTCCCGTGAGGTTGCCTGCTCCGCAGCGCGCGGCTACCGCGAGTGCCGCCTCCACGCCAAGTCCCGATCCGAGCCCGAAGGTGAGGCCGGCGGCAAACGAGTCGCCGGCACCGTAGGAATCGACGATCGGTCCCGGGAGCGAGGCCGCGTCGAATGAGGCGCTGCTGCCGTCGCTGGTTGAATAGACCGTCCCTCCTTGCGCGGCGCGCGTCGTCACGACGAGAGTTGTCGAAAAGCCGAGCTGATCCGGATCTTCGCTCTCTCCGGCGTCGCTGCCGCTGCGTACGAGCGCGTCGAGTGTCACGCCGCTGCCGGCCAGTGCGTTCCGTGCACGGGGGGTCGCCACCAGCGTCCGAGCCGCCCGCGCCGCGCGCAGGGCCGCCGCGTCGCCCCCCGTGAAATAGACGCCATCAACGCTTGCGAGCTGATCCCACGGCAGGCCATCGGCGCGGACAGGGACCAACCGCTCTCCCATCACGACGATCGTACGCTCACCGCGTCCGTCCAGTAGGGCGACCGCTTGCCGCTGAGGACGTTTACGGGGCGCCGCTTCGAGCGCGACACCCTGTGCCCTCAGCTGATCGCTTGATTTGCGGGCGATGTCGTCATTCCCGAGCGCCGTGAAGAAGTCTGCATTGCTGGCGAGTTTTGCGAGCTGCACGGCTGCGACGGCTCCACCGCCAGCCGCCTCCGCCCACCAGTCGTCGGCTTGGACGATCTCACCCGCAGCAGGCAGTCGCTGCACGTGGGCGAAGTGCACCCACTCCACGTGCCCGACGACTGCGAAGCGCATTGCGCCCGCAGCGTATCGGCACGAGCGTCCGCCCGAGACGGTGAACAGAACTGTGTTAGGGTGATCGCTCTCTACGAGTTGACGATGCCGGCCAGAGGGGGTCGGTGCGACGGCTCTTCGGGTGCTCAGGTAACGGGGAGGATGGGCATGTATCACGGGGCTCTGCACGGGTTCTCGCGGCGCTGGTTCCAGATCTACGTCGCGCTCTTTGCGCTGCTGACGCTTGCAGTAGCCGGACTGTCGGTGAACGGCTCGCCGTCTGTGCCGAGCGACATTCCCGCGCTCTCGCAACCGGCTGGTTCGCCAAAGCAGCGTGCCGCCCACCCGACCGGCAAGCTCCCGCTCGCCTTCGTCCCGAACAGGGGACAGACCGACAGGGACGTGCGTTACTACGCACAAGGCACGGGCCACGCCTTCTACTTCACACCCGACAAGGCCGTCCTGTCCTTCACCAAGAAGCAGAAGGCAGTTGCGCTCCAGCTCAGGCCGCTCGGCGCGAACCCGGACATGCAGCTCGTGGCAAGCGAGCGATCAACCGGCAGGGTCAGCTACCTGACCGGCTCCGAGCATCACCGCAACCTTCCCGCTTATCGCGAGCTCGCGTACCGCGACGTCTGGCCCGGAGTCGACCTCGTCTTCCGGGGTCAGGGAGGAGCGCTCAAGTACGAGCTGCGCGCGCAGGCCGGCGCTGACCTGAGCCGTATCGCGCTCGCTTACGGTGGAGCGGACGGCGTCTCGGTCGGTAGAGGCGGGAACCTGCTGATCCAGACGCCGCTCGGCACGCTACGCGACGCGCGCCCCCGCAGCTATCAACGCGTCGGCGGCAAGCGCGTCCCCGTCGGCAGCCGCTACGCCATGAAGTCGGGCCGGGACGCTTACGGGTTCGCGCTTGGCAGTTCTTACAACCCCCGTCATCCGCTCGTGATCGACCCGGGGATCGAGTACTCCACATACCTGGGTGGCTCGGCAGCCGATCGTGGCAACGGCGTCGTCGTTGACGGAGCCGGTAGCGCTTACGTCACCGGCAGCGCCAGCTCTCTGAACTTCCCGACGACGGCGGGCGCTTTCGACGCCACCCACAACGGCGCGGGCGACGTCTTCGTCACGAAGCTGAACGCGGCAGGCTCTGGACTCGACTACTCGACCTACCTCGGTGGAGCGGCCGGCGACTCTGGCCTCGCGATCGCGATCGACGCAACCGGTCGCGCCTACATAACCGGTTCCACCGGCTCCACGGACTTCCCCACCACACCGGGTGCGTACGACACCACCTACAACGCATCGAGCGGCGCCGCCAACGCGTTCGTCACGAAGCTCTCGCCCGACGGGTCCGCGCTGGACTTCTCCACTTATCTCGGCGGCTTCAACTCGAGCGGCTTCTTCGACCTGGGCAGCGGGATCGCGGTCGACAGCACGGGCGCGGTGTACGTCGCGGGCGAGGCCGACTCGACGAACTTCCCCGTCACCCCGGGGGCGTTCGACACCACTCAAAACGGCGGCGTCGACAGCTTCGTGACGAAGCTCAATCCCGCGGGCTCCTCGCTCGTGTACTCGACCTTCATCGGCGGCACGTCCTTCGACGCGGCTACTGCCCTGGCCGTGGACGGATCCGGCAACGCGTACATCGCCGGGTACGGCACCTCATCGGACTATCCGACCACGTCGGGCGCCTTCGACACCAGCTACAACAGCGGCTGGGACGTCTTCGCCACGAAGCTCAACGCAACCGGCACGGCGCTCTCTTACTCGACGTACCTGGGTGGAGCGACCTACGACGAGGCTCGCGGGATCACCGTCGACGGGACGGGCAGCGCCTACGTCACCGGCCACACCTTCTCCGCGGGCTATCCCACCACGGTGGGAGCCTTCGACACCAGCTACGACAACAGCGTCGGCGGCTCCGACGCGTTCGTGACCAAGCTTGACGCCTCGGGCGGAGCGCTGTCGTACTCGACCTTCCTGGGCGGGTCGGGCGACGACCTCGGCGAGGGAATCGCCGTAGACGGGTCGGGGCGGGCCTATGTCACCGGCTACACCGAGGCCTCGAACTTCCCCACCGCACACGCGACGGACTCCACCTACAACGGCGGCTCCTCCGATGCTTTCGTCACGAAGCTCCGCGGCACGGGCGGGGCCCTCGACTTCTCGACCTACCTGGGCGGCTCCACCGACGACCGTGGATTCGCGATCGCCGCCGACGAGGCGACCGGCAGTGTTTTCGTCGCCGGTCAGACCAACTCCTCAGGATTCCCGACAACAGCGGGAGCGCTCGACACCAGCTACAACGGCGGCTTCGACGCGTTCGTCACCAAGCTTCGCCCGCCCGGCTCCACTCTTACCAGGCGCGAAGAGCCGGCGGTGATCCAGCAGAGCCTTCCCGACCAGACCGGGTACGCGACCGGGTCGATCAACGTGCAGCTTCCCTCCAGCCTGCTCGGCATCGCGCCGGGCGATCTCGTCGCCTTCCGGTGGGACGGGTGGCTGGGAGCAGATCCCGGTCCAGGTCGACGAGCGCGAGGTCATCGACCTGAACCGGCCCTACACGAACACGCGGCCGAGCTGCTCCGACCCCTGTTACAACAACCCGCCCAACGGCGGCGCCATCCATCCCGAGTTCACCGACGCCGGCACTTTCGTCGGCGCCGACTCCGACCCGACCCTCGACACCAACGACGAGGTCGCGCTGATGGCATTCGATGCGGGCGGGCCAAGGACGACGTCCGTACGCGCCCACCGGCGTGGACGCCGCCTCGGCGGTTGAGGTCGAGATCACCGACCCGCTCGACGGCGGGCTCGGATACGTCTACCTCTTCGAGGACACGAGCGGCCTCGACCCCGCCGCCGGCAAGGACTACGTCGACTACGACTTCAACCTGACCAACGGTCCGTACAAGACCGGCGCCTACAACCCCACCGGCACCGGCGCCCGGCGCCGGCATGAACTTCGGCCCCCGTCCGGAGACCTCGTTCGTGGAGACGGACAACTACCGGCGCGGGTTCACGGATCGCTGGTACGACAACGAGCTGCGCATCATGCGCGGCGATGCCACCGGAGTCGACATCCTCGACCGGCACGACGACCAGTTCGACGCGATCGATGCCTCGTGCGTACGCACGCAGGACGACGTTCCGCATCGGCGAGGGCGCGTTCATCGCGAACATCGACGGGCCGGTGCGCGCGATCCGCGACTTCGTGGGCGCCAACTCGGGCCCGCACGTCCAGCGCCAGCACGTCTTCTACGGGAGCCTCGAAGTACATCAACACCTTCCTGCGGGTGCACCCGATCCCGGGCGTAGTCGACTTCTTCGACTACAGCGCGGCGGGAATCGGCCTGACCTACGAGAACGGCGTGATGACGCCCGGCGGTGTCGTCTCGGGCACGCCGCCCGGCGGCGTGCCGATCGACGGGCAGCCCGACGCTGTGACCGGCGCCGGCTCAGCGATGGTAGACGGCTTCGAGTCGGTGGACGGTCCCCAGGGCGGCCTCTCGATGCCCCAGCGCCTGCTCACCAACAACCCCGACCCGAGCCTATCACCTCGACTACCGTGACGGCAACGTTGCCGACCAGCAGCTGTGCACCGGCGATGACAACGAGCTCTACGGGGCAAGCGGGCCGCAGCTCAATTCAGCCATCAACAACACCGATGAGGCGGGCAGGGCGATGTGGGGTGGCGGCCAGTTCTCCAACGTCTTCTACCAGCGCTCGATCTACTACGAGGAGCCCGGGACCGTGGACGGCCCCCGCAGGCTGGCCGAGATGCAGGCGCCGCTGGAGCTCTCGGTGCAGGGCGTCGAGCTGAGCGAGCCGACCGGCACGATCGTCGTCCAAAAGAACTCGGTGCCGGACGATCCCCGGGACTTCTCCTTCACCGCGGGCGGCGGGCTGTCTCCGGCGAGCTTCCAGCTCGACGACGACTCCGACCCGACGCTCTCGAACACGCAGACGTTCCAGGACGTCCCTGCAGGCAGCGGCTACTCGATCTCGGAGGCGCCCAACTCCGATTGGTCGCTCACGAGCGCGACTTGTGACGACGGCAGTCCCGTCTCGAACGTCAGCGTGAACTCGGGCGAGACGGTCACCTGCACCTTCACGAACACGACCAGGAATTACCCGCGCCCTGCCACTGCCACTCCGCTGCGAGTGCCGCTCGTGCCCGCCTACTCGGCCTGCACCGCGCCGAACACGACGCACGTCGCACCGCTCGCGTTGCCTTCCTGCACGCCGCCGGCACAGGAGTCGGCGCTGCTTACGACCTCGACCATCGGCCGGGGAAGCGGGTTCGCGCGCCTCAGCGTGGCGGTGGGGGACGAGAACACGCCCGCGGACGAGGCCGACATCGGGTTCTCGGCGACGGTAACCGACGTGCGTGACGCGGGCACCGGCTTCGACTACACCGGCAAGGTCGTCCTCTCGAGCGCGATCCGGATCACCGACCGCACGAACGGCAACGACCAAATGACGGCTGCGACTGTGCAGGACACGACGCTCGGGGTGCCGTTCGACTGCGTCGCGACCAGCTCCAACCTGGTCGGCTCGATCTGCTCGCTGTCGACGACCGCGGACACGCTCGTGCCCGGCTTTGCGAAGGAGGGCAGCCGCGCCGTGATCTCGGCCTTCTCGGTCGAGCTCCTCGACGCTGGAGCCGACGGCGACGTTACGCCCGCAGGCTGTCCGTTCCAGTGCGGCACCGGTGACGAGCAGCCGTTCCTGCGCCAGGGCGTCGTCACGCCTTGATCTGAAGCGGCACTCGCCCAGCAGCAACTCGAGGCCGAAGGATCATGGGTGTAGCTCGAAGTGCATGGGATCGGGAACCGTCGGCCAGCGCCCGCCCCACGTGAAGCCGGCGTCCTCCATGACACGCACGAGCCGCCGGTCCTGACGCGAATCGCCGAGTCGCGGGTTGGCCGCGGCGTTGATGTCGATTGCCAGACCCCAGGCGTGCAGCGACAACGACCCGGAACCCGGAATACGTCGTGGCGCGAAGCATCCGGCATAGTCGGCCGGGTCCACGACGCGCGCGAGACCGCGGCGCTCGAGCGTTCGCAGTGCTTGTCGCAGCGGTGCAAATAGGCGCCGGTTGCAGGTGACGGCGCCGAGGATCGGGACCGATCGGGTGACGATGTTGCGCTCCAGCCAGCGCGGCTCGATACGGATCCAATCGGAGCCGTACGGCAGGCCGACGGCGAACTCACCGAACCGTGACTTGATCTCGAGTGGCCGCGCGACGAGGCGGGGCGACGTTCCCGGGGCCCGCGACAGCCTGCGGATCCGCACGGCGTCCTTCCGTGCGAGCCGCCGCTCCACCTGTTGCGGCCGGGTGGTCGCGACGAGCAGCTGCCGTGTCGCTTCGTTGCCGGCGCCTGCGGCGCGCGTGGTCAAGATCAGCTCCGCGAAACCGACCAGCTCATCGTCGAGGATTCCCGTGATGCGCAGCTCGCGTCCTCCCGCGAGATCCAGGCGGTCGCCGACTCCGAGCCTGCGCAGGCGCGCGGAGGTGCGAGACAGCAGCGCTGTGCCCGAACGCAGCCGCCGGATCTCTCGCCTCGCCTGCGGAAGAACGTCTGCATACGTCTGCGACTGCACAATCAGCGCGTCGAGCGGGATCGCATAGCCTCGTGGGACCGCATCGATTGTGCCGCCGCCCGCATTGACGCTCCGCCGCAACAACGCCTGCGTGCGCATCGTGCGGGCTACCGCCGTCACTCCGGCGGCGCGACGCAACCGCCCCGTCCACGACGGCGGAACGCCACCGCGCCGGCGTACGACGAGCACGTCCGGCTGCGGCTCGGCGGCGCTATTTGCTGCCCTCACGTCTCGATCCGCCTCCGTGCGCCGCGGGTCATCGCCCAGTGAGAGAGCGGCGGCGGTCGTCGCCCCGGCGGCTACCACGGCGAGAACGGCCAGCGTCAGCTGGAAGCGACGGGACACATCTCAACTGTAGGCCTCGGGCTCGACCAGCAAGGCAGTCCTAAGCGTGCCTAGTTAGCCCCAAGGCGTTCCCGCCGCGCGAGCTCTGCGTCAGTCGGCTCGTCGAACTCGAACGAGCCGGTGTCGATGTCGCCTGCTCGCTGGTAGGTGTTGATCGTGACGCCCGTCTTCGACACCTTGCTGTCCACCAGCTTTAGTGCGGCGGGCACGGCGCCTTCAGCGAAGAAGCGCTTCCCCTTGCCGATGGCCAGGGGGAAGATCCACAGGCGGTACTCGTCGATCAGGTCGTTCTCGAGCAGTGTCTGGATCAGCCCGGGGCTGCCGTGGACCTGGATCTCGGGGCCGTCTTGCTCCTTGAGCTTCGCGACGTACTCGGCGACGTCTCTGCTGATCAGCGTGGAGTTGTTCCACTCCACCGTCTCCAGCGTCGTCGAGGCGACGTACTTGCGGGTGCTGTTGAGCTGGTCGGCGATCGGGCCCTCGTCGTAGGGCCAGTGCGCCGCAAAGATCTCGTAGGTCCCGCGGCCCAGCAGCAGCTCGTACGGGCCCGACTCGGCCACCTGTCCCATCATCTCGTCGTCCATGCAGTTGACGGCCCAGCCGCCGAGTGTGAACCCGCCGGTCGGGTCTTCGTCCGGGCCGCCGGGGGCCTGCATCACGCCGTCGAGCGACATGAACGTATTTACCGCGAGCGTTCTCATCGTGATCTCCTTTCGTGGTTCTGTCGTTAAACGGAGATCAGCGAGAAACTCATCGATCGAGCGCCGGCGGAAGCCCGAATGCCCGGAACAGCCCGGGGAAGACGAACGTGCTGATCTCGGCGATCAGTCCGTCCTCGATCCGAAGCACGTCGAGCGCCAGCGGTAGGTACTCGGATGCGCCCGGCTCTCGCAGGTAATGCGCGGCCGCGGGTTGCATGTTGGCGCCGGTGACGACGCTTCGCAGCTCGCCGAATTCCGGGTCGAAGCCCTGCTGGGACGCGACCAGGATCGCCTCTCGCCCCTCATACCAAGTGGGATGCGGAGGCATCGTGAGACGCGCGTCCTCCCGTAGCAGCGCGGCCAGCGCATCGACGTCGGCGCGCTCGTGGGCCTCCACGTAGCGCTGCAGCAGCTCGCGCTCGGCCTCGCTCGGTGCCGATGGCGCCCACTCGGTCCGCTGCTCGGGCAGGCGATCCCCAAGCGTCGCCCGCGCCCTCTGTAGCGCGCTGTTCACCGAGGCGACGCTCACATCGAGCAGCGAAGCCGTGTCCTTCGCCGACCAGCCGACCACGACTCGGAGGATCAACACCGCCCGCTGCCTGGGCGGCAGGTGCTGGATCGCCGCAAGGAAGGCAAGCTCAATCGTCTCTCTTGCGACGACCACCGCACCGGGCTCGTCCTCCGCGGGGGCGCTCGGATCGAGCAGACGGTCCGGGTATGGCTGAAGCCACGGAAGGTCCACCGGCGGCGCAGGGGCCACGGCCGGATCGCCGGCCGGCGCTACCTCCGGCGGCGTTACCCGCCGCGACCCGCCGCGCAGCACGTCGAGGCACGCGTTAGTCGCGATCCGGTACAGCCAGGCCCGGAACGAGTAGCGCCCGTCGGCTCCGAAGCTCGCCCTGTTGCGCCACGCACGCAGGAAGGTGTCCTGGACGAGGTCCTCCGAGTCCTCGAACGAGCCGAGCATCCGGTAGCAGTGGACCTGCAGCTCCCGTCTGTAGCGCTCGAAGAGCGGGGCGAACTCCGACTCCTGGCGCGGAAATGTCAACTCTTCGGCCGAGCTCATCACTAGATAGAACAGCACTGCGACGGCGAACTCATCGGCCGGACGCTTGTGGCGAGACGGTGGTTCGGTATACTGAACCATATGGTTCAGTCTCTCCCCGACTCCGATCTCGCTTTCGCGGCACTGTCCGACGCGACGCGCCGCGGCATCCTCGAGCGCCTCGGGCGCGGCGATGCCTCGATCAGTGATCTCGCCGCGGATTTCGCGATGACCCTGACCGGGATCAAGAAGCACGTACAGATCCTCGAGGGGGCGGAGCTCGTGACGACCAAGAAGGTCGGCCGCGTGCGGCACTGCAAGCTCGGTCCGCGCCGGCTGGAGACAGAACAAGCGTGGATCGCGGACTACCAGCAGCTGCTGGAAGACCGCTACGACCGGCTCGAGGAGTTCCTCGAGCGCGCGAAAGGAAGTGAGTTATGAGTGCTTCAGTGCAGGAAACCGCAGGATCCGTCCTCACCACGCCGAGCGATCGCGAGATTCACATCGAGCGTGTTTTCGACGCGCCGCGGGAGTTCGTGTGGCGGGCGTTCACGGAACCCGAGCTGGTCGCCCAGTGGTGGGGCCGCGGCAACAAGCTCGTGATCGAGCGGATGGACGTCGAGCGCGGTGGTCACTGGCGGTACGTCGAGCACTCCCCCGATGGAACGCACGGGTTCGAGGGACGTTACCGCGAGGTGTCGCCGCCCGAGCGGCTCGTCTGGACCTTCGAATGGGACGGGATGCCGGGCCACGTGGCCGTGGACACGACGACGTTCGAGGATCTCGGCGACGGCCGCACGAAGGTCGTCACCACGTCGCTGTTCCACACCACCGAGGAGCGTGACGGCATGCTCAATTCGGGCATGCAGACGGGTCTCGACCAGAGCTATGCCGCCCTCGACCGACTGCTCGCGCAGCTCAAGCAGACAAGCAATCGGTGAGGAGCATGCCGGATGCCGAGCAGCAGATCCGGATCCTGATCGAGGAGTGGGCCGCCGCGGTGCACAGGGGTGACCTGAACGGCGTCGTGGCGGACCACTCCGACGACATCGTGATGTTCGATGTGCCGCCGCCCGAGAACCGCTTGCGACTCACGCTCGGGCTGCGCACCGAACAAGGCCGATGGGTCGTTTCCCACGAGCACCATTCGTTCCCTTACGAGGCCGGGTGAGCGAGGCCAGGTGAAGGCGCTTGAAGCGCGATACTCAGACCTCGATGGCTGACGAACCGGACCGCAGACCGCACCTCTCGAGGCGATCATCGGAACGTGGCAGACGGAGGGCGAGGTGTTGGGTGAGGATGGTGAGACTGTCGTCCAGACGTTCTCCGGCACCGATGCATACGCATGGCTTGGCCAGTTCTTCGTGATCCACCATGTCGACGTGACGATGGGCGAGGACCGCGTGCAGAACCTCGAGGTGATCGGGCCATATGACGCCGAGCGTGGCGCGTTCCGTACCGCCGTCTATGACGCCGTCGGCGGTGAGGTCGAGCACTCTCTGGCGACGGTCGACGACGCCGGTGTGTGGACGTTCCGCTCGGGTGAGGGCGCCTCACGCGCGCAGTCGAACCTGCACGTCGATGAAAACGGCGAGCAGATGCACGGCGAGTGGTCCCGTACCGAGGATGACGGCGCCACATGGCGCCCGTGGATGCGATTGAAGCTCACGAGCACGAGGGCCCCTTAGGCTTCGGCGCGTGGCAGAACCCCCGCTGCTTCTCGTCGACTCCCCTTTCTTCCTCTTCCGGGCGTTCTATGGACTGCCAGCGAGCATCAAGGGAGCCGCGGGCAAGCCGGTCAACGCACTGCTCGGGAGCACGAACGCGATCCTCGCGGTGGTGGAGGAGCACCGGCCCCGCGCGGTGGTGTGCTGCTTCGGTCCTGACGCGGCGCCATACCGGGTCGAGCTGTACGAGGGCTACCACGCCGACCGCCAGCCGCCACCGGCGCAGCTGGCCTGGCAGTGGGGGCACGCCGCCGGGCTGTATGAGGCACTTGGATGGAGCGTGGACTTCGACGAGTCGGTGGAGGCGGACGACCTGCTCGGCTCCTACGCCGCCGCAGAGGCAGAGGCCGGTGGCCGAGCGCTGATCTTCACGGGCGACCGCGACATGTTCCAGTGCGCGGGCGAGCGAGTGCAGGTGCTCCTGGCAGCTCGAGGCGGGCCGCAGCTGGTCGACGCCGCCGAGGTGGAGCGGCGCTACGGCGTGCCGCCCGAGCTGGTGCCGGACTTCATCGCGTTGCGCGGCGACCCGTCTGACGGCCTACCCGGAGCGAAGGGCGTAGGTGCGAAGACGGCCGCCGACATCCTGCGCCGGCGCGGATCGCTCGAGGCCGCCATCGAGGCCGCGGGGGCGGGCACGAGCATTGCCGGGCAGCGCGAGCAGCTGCTGGCGTTCAAGGAGATCGCCACCCTGCGCCGGCTGAATGTGGACCTGCCCGCCGACCGCGACACCGATCGGGCGGATGGCGCGGATGCCGCGCAGCAACTGGGCATGAATCGTCTCGCCGAGCGGCTACGAAAGACGTAGGCTCGCGACCCGGTCAACCACTCCCGGCAGCCAGTCACGGACCGCGGCGCCCACTGCCGTGACGTCCGTTCGCAAGCTGTGGTCACCGGGTACCAAGACCACCTTGCGGTTCGCCGCTTCGGGCGGTATGCCGAACCGGTCTCGCTCTCCCTGGACGACGAGCGTGGGGACCGTCACCGCGTCGAGCTCGGACAGCCGCGTCTTCGGCGGAGATCCCTTCCGGAGCGGCGGTTCCAGCGGAAACGCGAGGCAGAGAACCCCCACGGCTCCAGTCGCCTCAGCCGTGCGGCAGGCCACGCGGGCACCCGCGGAGCGACCGCCGGCGATCACCGGCAAATCGCCGAGCTCGCCGGCGCGCAGGTGGTCGATCACGGCCATCCAAGCGGTGTCGAGCTGATGTGGCGGGCTGGAGGAGCGCCGCCCGGCCACGCGGTAGGGCTGCTCGACGAGCGCGACGCTGATTCCCTGCGACAGGGCCGCCTCGGTCGTCGCAACGAGGTCCTTCGCGCTCACACCGCCGCCTGCACCGTGACCGAGGACCAGCGCGGCTCTTGCGGCGCCGGCGACGTGGACATGGGCTTTGGCCTGGCCGTGCGGGGTGTCCACCGCGATCGTCTTCATGCGGGTCATGCTGACAGCGTTTCGCCCCTAATCCCCTTCTTCGGAGCTCCACAGCGGCTGCGTCGGGGCTGACTCGAGCGCGCGGCGGAGCAGCGTCATCAGCTCGCCGCGCTCTTTGGCAGTGAGCCCGGCCAGAACCTCGTCTTCAGCCTCGGTGATCATCCGCCGGGCTCGCTGCAGGTGCCGGCGGCCCTTGGGGGTGATCGCGATCTCCCGGGCCCGGCGGTCGGTGGCGGACGGCCGGCGCTTGGCCAACCCCGCGTCCTCGAGGTGATCGATCAACGAAACCATCGTGCTGCGGTCGATGCCCATGGCTGAGCCGAGCTCCTGCTGGATGGCTCCCTCGCGTGCCCCGATCACGTTGAGGAGGCCGAACAGAGCCGGTGTCAGACCCACCGACTCGAGCACGTCCGCGGCGCGTACGTGCGATGCGCGCCAAAGCCGGAAGAAGAGCTGCCCGGCGAACTCGGCGATCGGAGGGTCGGCAGGAGGGCGAATTGCCATGCGTGTGATTTTTGCAGGTTTCCTCCGCGGGGGAGATGATCTATGATACAAATCATCAGTGATCCGGAGTAGATAAGCCCGGGGAGTCGAGGTCACCCAAGGCCGCCCGGCCCAACAGATGGAGACGATGAACATGGCCACGAGGACGGACACCCAGTCGCCTGCGCTGCACGTTGGCGACAGCCACGATCTGATCCGCGTGCACGGCGCGCGCGAGAACAACCTCAAGGACGTCAGCGTCGAGATCCCGAAGCGCCGGCTGACGGTGTTCACCGGCGTCTCCGGGTCGGGGAAGAGCTCGCTGGTGTTCGACACGATCGCCGCGGAGTCGCAGCGGCTGATCAACGAGACCTACAGCGCCTTCGTGCAGGGCTTCATGCCGACGCTGGCGCGACCCGAGGTCGACCTGCTCGAAGGGCTGACGACCGCGATCCTCGTCGACCAGGAACGGCTGGGTGCCGACCCCCGCTCCACGGTCGGCACGGCTACCGACGCCAACGCGATGCTGCGCATCCTCTTCAGCCGGCTCGGGAAGCCGCACATCGGCTCGCCCAGCGCGTTCGCGTTCAACGTCCCCTCGGTCAAGGCCAGCGGTGGGATCACGGTCGAACGCGGTGCCAAGAAGACGGTGAAAGCAACCTTCAGCCGCACCGGCGGCATGTGCCCGCGCTGCGAGGGGCGCGGCTCGGTCACCGACTTCGATCTGACGGCGCTGTACGACAACAGCAAGTCGCTCAACGAGGGTGCGCTCTCGATCCCCGGCTACAGCATGGACGGTTGGTACGGGCGCATCTTCCGCGGCTGCGGCTACTTCGACCCGGACAAGCCGATCAAGAAGTTCAACAAGCGGGAGCTCAACGACCTGCTTCACAAGGAGCCGACCAAGATCAAGGTCGACGGCATCAACCTGACGTACGCCGGGCTGATCCCACAGATCCAGAAGTCGTTCCTGTCCAAGGACGTCGACGCCATGCAGCCGCACATCCGCGCCTTCGTGGAACGGGCGGTCGTGTTCACCACCTGCCCCGACTGCGACGGCACCCGGCTCGCCGAGGGCGCCCGGTCGTCGAAGATCAAGGGCAGCAACATCGCGGACGCCTGCGCGATGCAGATCAGCGACCTGGCCGAGTGGGTCCGCGGCCTCGACGAGCCGACGGTAGCGCCGCTGCTGGCGGCCCTGGGGGAGACCCTCGACTCGTTCGTGGAGATCGGGCTCGGCTACCTCTCGCTCGACCGGCCGTCGGGCACGCTCTCCGGCGGTGAGGCACAGCGCACCAAGATGATCCGCCACGTCGGCTCATCGCTCACCGACGTCACCTATGTCTTCGACGAGCCGACCATCGGGCTGCACCCCCATGACATCCAGCGGATGAACGACCTGCTGCTCCAGCTGCGCGACAAGGGCAACACGGTGCTAGTCGTGGAGCACGAGCCGGAGACGATCGCGATCGCCGACCACGTGGTCGACCTCGGCCCCGGCGCCGGTACCGCGGGCGGCACGGTTTGCTTCGAGGGCACCGTCGAGGGGCTGCGGGCCGGCCGCACCGTCACCGGCCGCCATCTCGACGACCGGGCCGCCCTCAAGGAGACGCTGCGGACCCCTACCGGCACGCTCGAGATCCGTGGCGCGACGACGCACAACCTGCAGGACGTCGACGTTGACATCCCGCTCGGCGTGGTAGTCGTCGTCACCGGGGTGGCGGGCTCGGGCAAGAGCTCACTGATCGACGGCTCGGTGGCCGGGCGGGACGGAGTGGTGTCGGTCGACCAGACCCCGATAAAGGGCTCGCGACGGAGCAACCCGGCGACGTACACCAAACTGCTCGATCCGATCCGCAAGGCGTTCGCGAAGGTCAACGGGGTGAAGCCGGCGCTGTTCAGCGCCAACTCCGAGGGCGCCTGCCCCAACTGCAACGGCGCCGGCGTCATCTACACCGACCTGGCGATGATGGCCGCCGTCGCCACCACCTGCGAGGAGTGCGAGGGGAAGCGGTATCAGGCATCGGTGCTCGAATACCACCTCGGCGGCCGGGACATCAGCGAGGTGCTCGCGATGTCGGTAACCGAGGCCGAGGAGTTCTTCGGCGCAGGAGAGGGCAAGGACGCCGCCGCACACAAGATCCTGACCCGGCTGGACGAGGTCGGGCTCGGCTACATCCACCTCGGCCAGCCGCTGACTACGCTGTCCGGCGGGGAGCGGCAGCGACTCAAGCTGGCCACCCACATGGCCGGCAGGGGCGGCGTCTATGTCCTCGACGAGCCGACCACCGGCCTCCATCTCGCGGACGTCGAGCAGCTGCTCGGCCTGCTCGACCGGCTCGTCGACTCCGGCAAGTCGGCCATCGTCATCGAGCACCACCAGGCGGTCATGGCGCACGCCGACTGGATCATCGACCTCGGCCCCGGCGCCGGCCACGACGGCGGCCGGATCGTCTTCGAGGGCACACCCGTCGACCTCGTCGCCGCCCGCTCCACCCTCACCGGCGAGCACCTCGCGGCCTACGTCGGCACCTGACGAGGCCGTCGCGGATTCCGCAATGACCGCTGGAACTTAGCCGCGGGCAGATATCTGCTGCACCGCCCATCCGTTGCCGTCCGGATCGCTGAAGAAGACGAAGCCGACGTTGTCGAGCGGGTCAGGCTGCGGACGGGGGTTCTCGCCCACGACACGGACCTCGCTGACTTCCACCCCTCGCTGAGCAAGCTGATCGTGTGCTGCATGGATGTCGGGAACTACGAGCTGCAGGCCCTTGAGGGACCCAGGTGGCATGTCCGGGACGATCCCCTCGCCCACGACGACCGAGCAGCCTGACCCGGGAGGGGTGAGCTGAACTATTCGGTTCCCTTCGCTGATCGTAGTGTCGTGGTCCACGTTGAAGCCGAGCTGGTTTTCGTAGAAGGCCTTGGCACGGTCCACATCCGAGACGGGCACGATGACGACTTCGAGCGTCCAATTCACGATCGGTCTCCTTCGTCTGCGTAGCTGAACCCTTCAGTCGTGAGACCGGGTGGGGTCATTCAACTCATCGGCGTAGGATCGACTTTTGGGCGTGGACTTGGAGGACAACAAACAGCTCGACGGCGTCTTGTAGAGGAGGTTGTGAGAAGGCGCAACCCGGAGGTCCTGGACGAGCTGGCCGACCAAGACGTCGCTCGCGCGGCGAAGGCTTGGGTAGGCCCATTCCGTCGTTCGTTCCCGGACTTCGACATGGAGATCGTCGACTTGATTGCAGAGGGAGACAAGGTCGTGGCCCACTTCAAGTGCTCGGGAACCCACGAGGGAGCGTGGCGCGGCATCGCTCCAACCGGAAGACGTTTCGAGGGCGTGGACGAGATCTACATCTTTCGGATCGTCAACGGAAAGCTCGCGTCTGCTGTTGCGATGGAGGACAACCTCACGAGGACCCGGCAACTCGGCTTCGAGCTGTAGGGCCCCCTTGCCGCAGGCCTGGCGCGAATGTATGGTCGCGCAGCTGTTAACGAGATCGAGGAGCTCCGCACCGGCCGGGTTGGTGGTCGCCCAATTCTGAGGCTCAGTGCAGCGAGAGCACGTGCGCAGTCTTCGGGTCGACCCGGCCCTCGAGCACGTCGAGATATGCGCTCTGAACCGCGTCGAAGCCCTCACCGCGGACCACGTCGAGCCAGCCGTCCGTCCACTCGCAGAATGGGTGCCAGGCATCGGCGACCCTTGCCTGCAGATTGGCGGCGCCCCAGTCCTCGGCTCGTTTCACCACCCGGTCGGGGGCAAAGAAGAGGGTCGGCGGGGGCCCCGGCAGCTCGCCGGCACCCGCGCCGAACTCTTCCCAGTGCGTCACTCCGACAGCCATGCTGTGGGCGAGCTCGTTCCCGAAGTGCGAATGGACGGCTTGGCGCACCCCGCCGTCTCCCGCCATGTCTACGAGTGTGCTTGGCCTCCGGTCGAGCGTGTCGATGTCGTCGTAGGTCACGGTGCGTGCATATATCCCCAGGCTCTCGACGAACCCGGTGCTGCGCCGGGATGTCAGCCCTACCAGCTCGACCCCGTCGCGTTGCGCCAGCAGGTAGGCCGCTCCGATCGCCGTCTTGCTCGAGGCGCTCGCGATCACAATCGGACCGCGGCTGACCAGTCCCTCGTCGGCGAGCTGGTCGTCGATCAAGAACGAGGTGAAGAACAGTGGGCGCAGGAGCATCTGAAGCTCCTCCGTGTCCGCCCGGTAGAAGGGGTCGGCGTCGGTCAGCTGATAGCGCTGGTACGTCGAAGCCAGCGCCGCTCGGTGGGGTGTGGCGTCTACGAATCCGAGCTGATCGACGCCGGAAGGCGACACGACGAGGTGTGAGGAGGGAGGCAGATAGCCGTACAAGCGGGCGCCCCGCTCGACCCCGTCCGCTGCGCTTTGCTCAACCTCGGCGAAGCCCCACACGGGGACCCGGCCCCATCCGCCGGCGGCGGGAAAGAAGTCCCAGTAGGACATGGCGTCACCAAGCAGCGCATAAGTGACGTTGTTGGCGGTCAGCCCGAACGTGTCGATCCGAAGCAGTGCCTGGCCGGGGCCGCACGCGGGCGCCTCGGACTCGGCGATGCGGCACTCGCGCAGATCGTCGCGCTTGACAAGGAAGTCGGCCATCGGCGCACTCCATCCTCCCATGCGAGTGGCGATCAGTCGCGTCGGCAAGAAAATGATTGCAACGGGCGTCCAAACGAAAGAAACGGGGTAGGGTCTAGGTTCCTCCGGAGAGAGGGAGAGTGGTTCACCACCCGCCAGGTCACGGGCGCGAGCCGGCGCGGCTGCCCGTGGAGAGAGAGCCGATCCGTCCCCGCGACGCCTCCGAGCGCGGCCGCTATGTCTATCTGCTCGATCTCGACGAGGAGCTGGCGGATCTTTTCGAGATGCGGATGAGGATCGCGGTGCGTCCCGTCGTGACCGCCCGGATGCGCCAGATCCCCCGTGGCGAGTTCGACCTTGCGCCGCTGTTCGAGTGGGTCAAGCGCGGCCTTGGGCTGCTGCTGGTGCACGGGGTGGTAGAGCTGGACACCCGCGTCGGTGACCGGACGGCGAGCGAGCTGCTCGGCGCGGGCGACCTCTTGGTGGCAGAGTCCGATGACCACCCGCTGCTGCCCCACCAGACACAGTCGGTGGCGCTCACCTCGACCCGCATCGTGGGACTGGACGACAGCTTCGTGCAGCGGATCAAGCCGTGGCCTCAGATCACTCATGCTCTGATCCGGCGCGAGGCCCGGCGGGCCATGGACCTGAACGTCCAGCGCGCTGCGACGTCGCACCCGCGGGCCGACGTGCGTGTCGCGCTGCTGCTGTGGCATCTCGCGCAACGATGGGGGAAGGTCCAGCCGGACGGAATCCTGCTGCCGCTGCCTCTCACCCATCGCCTGATCGGCAGGCTGGTCGGAGCCGAGCGCCCCTCCGTCTCGCATGCGCTCTCTCACCTGTCCAGTGAGAACCTCGTCGAGCGTTGCGAGGGAGGCTTGCTCTTGCGAGGAACCGCCGAACACCATCTCGCCTGCCTGATCCAGCACGGGGGTCGCCGCCAGGAAGCCGGCGCATAGTGGCCATAGGAAACTCGCCCGAGTTCTCCCCCGGACAGCAGCAATCCGAGCAGCTCGTCGTCCACGTGGTCTGGATGACGAGCGGCCTTGGCTGCGACGGCGACACGCTTGCGATGACGGCCGCCACTCAGCCGTCCCTGGAGGACCTGCTGCAAAGGGCGATCCCCGGCATGCCGGGGATCGTGCTGCACAACCCGGTGCTGGCTTACGAGAGCGGCGACGAGTTCATGCGCGGATGGCACGACGCCGAGGCGGGCGAGCTCGATCCGTTCATCCTGGTCCTCGAAGGGTCCGTCCCGAACGAGCTGCTCAGCGGCGAAGGCCACTGGTCCGGCCTCGGGACCGATCCGGACAGCGGGCAGCCGATCACGGTCTGCTCATGGCTCGACAGACTGGCCCCGCGCGCGGCAACGGTGCTCGCGGTCGGCACCTGCGCCTGTTACGGCGGCGTGCCGGCAATGCGAAACAACCCGACCGGGGCGATGGGACTGCGCGATTACCTCGGTCCCGGCTGGGAGACGTCTACCGGGCGGCCGATCGTCAACCTGCCGGGCTGTCCGACGCAGCCGGACAACATCACGGAGACGTTGCTCTACCTGGTGCTCGAGATCGCCGGCATGACACCGCCGATCCAGCTGGACGACCAGGGCAGGCCGACGTGGCTTTTCCATCGCACCGTTCAGGAGGGATGCAGCAGGGCCGGCTACGTCGAGCAGGGCGAGTTCGCGACCGAGCACGGCGACGATACCCGCTGCATGGTGAAGCTGGGCTGCATGGGGCCGGTCGCGAAGTGCAACGTTCCCCTGCGCGGCTGGACGGGCGGCGTGGGTGGCTGTCCGAACGTCGGCGGCCTCTGCATCGGGTGCACGATGCCGGGCTTCCCGGATCACTTCATGCCGTTCATGAAGCCCGCACTCGGAGGCCGTGTGGCCGCCGCCGGAGCAGGCTTCGTCTATGGCCCGATAGTCAAGTACATGCGCGATCGGCGCATGCGGCGCAGGTACGACGCTGAGCCGGGCTGGCGGCGTAAAGCGCGCGTGTAATCCGGATTACAAGTGCCCTTGAAGGGGCCGGCGCAGCGCACAATGATGCCCGGTGGCAGCGAGGAGAGGCGTATGTGTCTTGCCATTCCGGGCAGAGTCGTCGAGTTTGCCGATGAGGCGAACCGGCTCGCGGTTGTCGATGTAGCCGGCGTGCGCCGGACCGTCAATGTCGGCCTCCTGGACGAGGACGCCGACGGCGGCGCCAAGCCTGGGGACTGGGTCCTGATCCACGTCGGCTTCGCGCTCTCCAAGGTCGACGAGGAGGAAGCCCAGGCCACTCTGCGGCTGCTCGAGGGGATGGGGGCGGACTACGAGCAGGAGCTCGAAGAGCTGAAGGCGAGCGTCATCGAGTGAGCGCCTGCGACCACACCCCGGGCTGCATCACGTGCGGCGACGAGGCCGTCGAGCTGACCGCGGTGCGCGTGGACGAGGTCCAAGGGCTGGCGGTGTGTGAGGCCCCTTCCGGGGAGCAGGAGTCGGTGGAGATCGAGCTCGTGCGCCCGGTGAGCGAGGGCGACCGCCTGCTCGTCCACGCGGGCACCGCCCTCCTGAGATTGGAGGCGAACGCTTGAGGTTCGTCGACGAGTTCCGAGACGCCGACCTCGGCCGCGCCGTCGCGGGCGAGATCCTCTCGCTGGTAGAGCCCGGCCGCCACTACAAGGTGATGGAGGTCTGCGGCGGTCACACGCACTCGATCTACAAGTACGCGATCGACGACCTGCTGCCCGAGAACGTCGAGCTCGTACACGGGCCGGGCTGCCCGGTGTGCGTGATCCCGATGGGCCGCGTGGACGACGGCATCGCGCTCGCGCACGAGCCGGGCGTGATCTTCACCTGCTTCGGCGACATGATGCGAGTCCCCGGCTCGAACGGAAGCCTGCTCGACGCAAAGGCGGACGGCGCCGACGTGCGGATGGTCTACTCGCCGCTCGACGCGCTGCGGATCGCCAAGCAGAACCCCGACCGCCAGGTCGTCTTCTTCGCGATCGGATTCGAGACCACTGCTCCTTCGACGGCGCTCACGCTCAAGCGCGCAAAGGCCGAGGGCGTGGAGAACTTCTCCTGCATGTGCAACCACGTGACGATCGTGCCGCCGCTTCGCGCCCTGCTCGACTCGCCCGACCTGCGCCTGGACGGCTTCGTGGGACCGGGCCACGTCTGCACTGTCGTGGGCGCGCGGCCGTTCGAGTTCATCCCCGCGGACTACGGCCGGCCGATCGTCGTCTCGGGCTTCGAGCCGCTCGATGTGCTCCAGTCGATTCAGATGATCCTGCGCCAACTCTCGGAGGGTCGTTGTCAGGTCGAGAACCAGTACAAACGCGTGGTCCCGTACGAGGGCAACCTGCGCGCGCTCGAGGTGATGTCCGAGGTGTTCGAGCTGCGTCCCCACTTCGAGTGGCGCGGCCTCGGCTTCATCTCGCAGAGCGCGCTCAAGCTGTCCGAGGCCTACACGGCTTTCGATGCCGAGCGCCGCTGGACGGTACCGGGCGTGCGCGTGGCCGACCCCAAGGCGTGCCAGTGCGGGGAGGTGCTGAAGGGCGTGATCAAGCCCTGGGAGTGCAAGGTGTTCGGAACCGCCTGCACGCCCGAGCGCCCGATCGGGACGTGCATGGTCTCGCCGGAGGGCGCGTGCGCCGCCTACTACAACTACGGCCGCTTGGCGCGGGAACGGGAATGCGTATGAAGGGGGTTGAGCGACAGCGAGACCCTCGAGATGTTTGGTGTCCGCCGAAGGCGGCTTGTGTATGACGGTCACTCGGGAAGAGCGCGTGCTGGGCATCATCGAGACCGCGCGCTCGAAGCGCGCCCGCTTCAAGGACACGCAGATCACGATGTCGCACGGAGCCGGCGGGAAGGCGACGCAGTCGCTGATCGAGGGCCTGCTCGCGCCCGCGTTCGGGATCGAGCAGCTGGCCGACGCGGAGGCTGTGCCCGGCACCGGCCTCGTACTCACGACCGACAGCTTCGTGGTCAAGCCGATCCGCTTTCCCGGTGGCTCGATCGGCGAGCTGGCCGTGAACGGAACCGCGAACGACCTCGCGGTCGCGGGCGCGCGCCCGCTCGCCCTTGCACTGTCGATGGTGCTCGAGGAAGGCCTCGCCGCGGACGAGCTGCGCGCGGAGGTGGACGCGATCGCCACAGCCGCCGAGACGGCCGGCGTCCAGGTCGTGACCGGCGACACCAAGGTCGTGGAGCGCGGTCACGCAGATTCGATGTATCTGTGCACGACTGGCGTCGGGGCCCGGGATGACCGCGCGAGCCTTTCGCCCGCTGCGCTCCGGCCGGGCGACCGCGTGCTCGTTTCCGGGGCGATCGGCGAGCACGGGACGGCGATCATGCTGGCCCGGGGGGAGCTTGGACTGGAGGCCGAGATCGAGTCGGACACCCGGTCGCTTTGGCCGGTCGTCGACGCCCTGCTCGAGGAGGCCGGCCCGGATATTCGCTGCCTGCGCGACGCCACGCGCGGTGGCGTGGCCTCGGTGCTGAACGAGCTCGCGCGCGCCTCCGGCGTGGCGGTGCTCGTACGCGAGGCATTGGTGCCGGTGCAGCCTGCCGTCGCCGGGGCAGCCGAGCTGCTGGGCATCGACCCGATGTACGTGGCGAACGAGGGCAAGCTCGTGGCGCTGGTCGCGCCCGAGAGAGCGGACCAAGCGCTGGCCGCCATGCGGGCGGCGCCCGGGTGCGAGGAGGCGGCCGAGATCGGAGAGGTCAGGACCGAGCCCGAGGGCATGGTGCTGGTGGAGACAGCATTTGGTGGAAAGCGGGTGATGGATCTGCTTGCCGGCGATCCGTTGCCCCGGATTTGTTGAGGGGAGTGCAGAGCGATGGCAGCGACCCAGGTTGAGTTCGTTCCCGATCAACACAAGACCGAGGCGGTGACCGCCCACGTCATCTGGATGACGACCGGGCTCAGCTGCGACGGCGACTCCGTTGCGATGACGTCGGCGACTAGCCCGAGCCTCGAGGACATCCTCTACTCGCGCATTCCGGGCATGCCCAAGGTGGTCGTGCACAACCCCGTGATCGCCTACGAGAACGGGGCGGAGTTCATGCAGGCCTGGTACGACGCGGAGGAAGGCAAGCTCGATCCGTTCGTGCTCGTGCTCGAGGGCTCCGTGCCGAACGAGAAGATCAACGGCGAGGGCCACTGGGCGGCGATGGGCACCGATCCCTCGACCGGCCAGCCGATCACCACCAACGAGTGGATCGACCGCCTGGCGCCGAAGGCGGCCGCGGTCGTTGCCCTCGGGACGTGCGCCACCTACGGCGGCATCCCCGCCATGAAGAACAACCCGACCGGCGCCATGGGGCTGCCCGACTACCTGGGCTGGAACTGGAAGTCGAAGGCAGGCCTGCCCGTCGTCTGCGTTCCTGGCTGCCCGGCACAGCCCGACAACACCACCGAGACTCTGATGTACCTCGTGTTCCATCTCGCGGGAATGGCTCCCGCCCCCGAGCTGGACTCCGCACTGAGGCCGACGTGGCTGTTCGGAAGGACGGTGCGCGAGAGCTGCAACCGCGCCGGCTTCGTGGAGCAGGGGAACTTCGCGACCGAGCTCGGCGACGACCCGCGCTGTCTCGTGAAGCTCGGCTGCAAGGGCCCGGTGGTCAAGTGCAACGTCCCGGTCCGCGGCTGGCAGAGCGGAATCGGCGGCTGCCCGAACGTCGGTGGCATCTGCATGGCCTGCACGATGCCCGGTTTCCCCGACAAGTACATGCCGTTCATGGACCCGGACGCCTGGGGCAACATCGCCGCGAACGTCGAGCGGTTTTCGATCGGGCCGATCGTCCGTTTCTTCCGCAACCGGCACATCAAGAACGAGTACGACAAGGAACCCGAGTGGCGGCACAACAAGCCCGAGCTCACGACCGGTTACGCCAAGCGCTGGTAACGCGTCCCAGGACCTAAGAGGAGAGAGTCATGGCAACAGTTGAGACCCCACGCGAGCAGAAGGTGATGGTCAAGGAGATGTCCTGGGACCCGATTACCCGCATCGTCGGGTCGCTGGGTATCCACACGGAGATCGACTTCGCCAACCAGGAGGTGCTCAAGTGCTACAGCACCTCGATGGTCTTCCGCGGGTTCGACATCTTCATGAAGGGCATCGACCCGCGCGACGCCCACTTCATCACGAGCCGCATCTGCGGGATCTGCGGCGACAACCACTGCACCACGTCGTGCCTGAACCAGAACATGGCATACGGGGTGGCCGTGCCGCCGCTCGGTGACTACGCCTTCAACCTCGCAGAGCTGGCGGACTACATGTTCGACCATGCAATCTTCAACGACTGCATGTGCAACGTGGACTTCTGCGAGCAGATGGTCAAGGAGACCAACCCGTCGCTGCTCAAGACGGCCGAGAACACCTCCGCGCCCAACATGGACGTCCACGGCTACAGGACGATCGCCGACATCATGCGGGCGCTGAACCCCTTCACGGGCGACTTCTACCTGGAAACGCTCCAGGCGGCCCGCTACACGCGCGAGATGTACTGCTTGTTCGGCGGTCGGCACACGCACCCCTCGACGATCATGCCGGGCGGCTGCAGCGCGCACATCACGCATCAGACGATGACCGACTACTACGTGCGCCTGATGCGCTACATGGATTACGCGAAGCGCACGGTCACGATGCACGACGACCTGTACGACTTCTTCCTCGAGCAGCTGCCGGGGTACGACCAGGTCGGCTACCGCGACACGAACCTTGTCTGCTGGGGCGCTTTCGACGACCCGTCACACGAGGGCCAGCTCTACAAGTACCAGCACATGAGCGATTGGGGCAATCGCCGCTTCGTGACGCCTGGCATCGCGATCAACGGCGAGCTGATCACGACCGACCTGGTCGAGATCAACCTGGCGATCCGCATCCTGCTCGGCAGCTCGTACTTCGACGACTGGACGGACTCCCAGCAGCCGTTCGTAACCAAGGACCCGCTCGGCAACGACGTCGATCCGCGCCATCCCTGGAACAAGGTCACGCTGCCGAAGCCGCAGAAACGCGACTTCGCCGACAAGTACACGTGGGTGGTGTCGCCCCGCGTTTACGACAAGCGCACGGACACCCACGTCTGCTGCGACACCGGTGGCGGGCCGTTCGCTCGCCAGTGGGTGACGGCGAAGGCCGGGCTCGTCGACCTCGGCTTCGTCAAGGCCACGGGCGACAGCATCAAGATGGTGCTCCCGAAGGGCCACTCGATGCCGGAGATGGAGTTGGAGTGGAAGGTGCCGGCGAAGTCGAACGCGATCGAGCGCGACAGGGCACGCTCTTACCACCAGGCCTACTCAGCGGCGGTGGCGCTCTACAACCTCGAGAAGGCGCTCGTCGAAGTGCGGGCCGGCAGGACGAAGAGCTGGGCGGACTTCAAGGTCCCGCAGGAGGCGGTCAGCGTCGGCTTCCACGAGGCCGCGCGTGGCGTGCTGTCGCACCACATGGTGATCCGCGACGGAAAGATCGCCAACTACCAGCCGTACCCGCCGACTCCGTGGAACGCGAGCCCACGCGACATGTACGGAACTCCCGGCCCCTACGAGGACGCGGTGCAGAACACGCCGATCTTCGAGGAGAACGGGCCTGACAAGTTCAAGGGCGTGGACATCATGCGGGCAGTGCGCAGCTTCGATCCCTGCCTCCCGTGCGGCGTCCACATGTACAACGGGCGGGGAAAGGTGAGGAAGGTGATGCACACGCCCACGGCACTGGCCTAGGCATGGAAGCCGAGTCGATCCTCGAGTCGGTCCAGCGGCTCACCGCGCAGCTCGAGACTGTCCAGGATCCCCGCGCCCGCGCGATCGGCGAGGCGCTGGCCACCGCGATCGTCGAAATGTACGGCGAGGGCATCGAGCGGATGGTCGAGGCTCTGGACGAGGACGCGTTGCGCGCGCTGGCGGAGGACCCGATCGTGGGCAGCCTGCTGCTGATCCACGGGCTCCACCCGGCGTCGCTCGAGCAACGTGTGCAGCAGGCGCTCGACCAGGTGAGGCCGTACATGAAATCCCATGGCGGCGGCGTGGAGCTGCTCGGCATAGAGGACGACATCGTGCATCTGCGACTCGAGGGCAGCTGCAACGGCTGCGGGGCCTCTTCCTCCACCCTCGAGCTCGCAGTCGAGCGGGCTCTCCAGGAAGCGGCACCGGATCTCGCTGGGATGCAGGTACAAGGA
This sequence comes from uncultured Solirubrobacterales bacterium, assembly GCA_963716195.1. Taxonomy (GTDB): domain Bacteria; phylum Actinomycetota; class Thermoleophilia; order Solirubrobacterales; family JBBDJG01; genus JBBQNR01. The sequence continues at coordinate 2,487,790 of OY970293.1, read as the reverse complement.
GCGACGCCGGCAGCGGACATCAGCGGTGTGCCGTTGCCGATGGCGGGCTTGCCGATGGCGGGCGACGGCGGGCCGGCCAAGGTGTCGGGCTGGCAGGAGCTGGACGGCGTCGACGGCCTCGGGGACGCGGAGCTGCGGGCTCTCGAGCTGAACGGCGAGGCGATCGTCGTAGCCAGTGTCGACGGGGAGCTGCTCGCGTTCCACGACCGCTGCGCTTCGTGCAGCTCGCCGCTCGCCGGCGCTGAGCTGAACGAGGGTGTGCTCACGTGTCCCGGCTGCGATCGCCATTTCTTCCTCCCGCGTGCCGGCCGCTCGCTCGACGACGAGCAGCTGCAGCTGGCGCCGGTGCCGCTGCTTCGTGACGGGAACGCTGCCAAGGTGGCGCTGCACGCGTGAGCGTCGAGGGCCGCACGCAGGCCGAGGTCGTCTCGGCCCTCCGCCGTCTCCAGATGCGAGAGCTGCCCGACGGCCCGCAGCCGCTCGAGGCAAGCTGCGACCTCTGCGGCACCAGCATGCCGGAGGACCATCGCCACCTGCTCCAGATGGACGAGCGGCGCATCGTGTGCGTGTGCGAGGCCTGCTGGGCGCTGCGCTCGGGCGACCCTGAGTTCCGGCCCACTGGATCGCGCTTTGTCTGGCTCGAGGGCTTCACGGTCCCGAGCGAGCTGTGGGCGCGCTTCGGCATCCCGATCGGGTTGGCCTTCTTCCTGCGCGGCGCGGAAGGGGTGGCCGCGCTCTACCCGAGCCCCGTCGGCGCCACGGAGTGCGAGCTGGACCTCTCGGCGTGGGATGCGCTCGTGTCGCTCAATCCCGTGCTCGAGACGCTCGATGCCGAGGGCGAGACGCTGATCGCCAATCGCCTCGCCGATCCGCCCCAGTACGCGATCACTCCCACCGACGAGGCCTACCGGCTCGTCGGCCTCGTCAAGGCCAACTGGCAGGGAATCTCGGGAGGCGCCGGTGTCGAGCAGGCGGTGGCCGACTTCTTCGACGAGCTGAAGGTGAAGGCAGCCTCATGAGGCTCGACGGTGAGATCCCGGGCGTCCCCATGCCGGAGCTCTGGGTGCTCGACGCCAAGCCGGTGCCGCGCTCCGCTGCACCGGTCCTCTCCTTCGAGCTGCGGATGCGCGATCACTCGCAGCGCGAGGTCTACGCCGTCGGGTTGACGACGCAGATCATGATCGAGGCGGCGCAGCGCGAGCACGACGATGCCACCCGCGAGCGGCTGCTGGAGCTGTTCGGGGAGCCCGAGCGATGGGGTGACACGGCGCGCGGCGTGTTGTGGGCGCGGTGCGATTCGTTCGTGCCCGGGTTCAGCGGCTCGACCGATTTCGAGCTGCACGTGCCGGTGAGCCTCGACCTCGAGGTCGCGACGGTGAAGTACTTCACCGCACTCGATGCCGGCAACGTGCCGCTCTCGTTCTATTTCAGCGGCACGGTCTTCTACTGCGGGGAGCAGGACAGGCTTCAGATCACGCAGATCTCGTGGAGCGAGGAAGCGCAGTTCACGTTGCCGGTCGAGACGTGGCGTCGCACCGTCCAGGAGCACTACCCGAACGGCACGTTCGTGCGCCTCCACGAGCACACGCTGGAGGGGTTGCGCCGCTACCGCGCCGCTCGCGGGCTGCACTCGCTCGACGCCGCCCTCGAGACGCTGCTCGAGGAGGCACGGCAGGAGGCCTGATGGACCCGCAGCTGGAGGCGCTCGTGACCTCACTTCTCTACGAGGGGTACGCCCTCTATCCCTACACCCCGGGCGCGACGAAGAACGCCACCCCGACGCCGTTCGGGATCGTCTATCCGCCGGCGTACGCCGCCGGCGCCGACGCGGCCTTCGACCGGGTTCGGATCGACTGCGAGCTCGCGGAAGCCGCCGACGCGCTCAGCGCGGAGGTACGTTTCCTGCAGCCCGCCGGTGAGCGTCATCAGGCGATGCCCCGCCGCATCGAGCTGGCCGGGCCCGGGGAAGACCATTTTGATTTTGGTGCCGTGCGCGGTCGCGTGCGCCTCGCGCAGCGGGGTGACCGCGTACGCGTCTGCGTGCACAACGAGACCGCGTTTGACCGCCCGGACGGCGACCGCGCCGAAGCCCTGCGCCACTCCCTGCTGTCCACCCATGTGATCGTGCGCGCCGAGGGCGGGCGGTTCGTCTCCCCGGTCGAGTCGCCGGGGGACAACGTCAACACCTGGCCCGTCCTCGCCTCCCACGGCGACGACACGGTGCTGGGCGCCGCGATCGTGCTGCCCGACCATCCCCAGCTCTCGCCCAAATCGGGCGGAGACATGTTCGACGCGACCGAGATCGAGGAGGCGCTGCTACTGCACGTTCACGCGCTGAGCGACGGTGAGCGGCGCGAGATCGAGCAGCAGGACCCGGCGGTGCGGGAGATGATTGTCCGGGCGGCTGCGGCGACGCCCGACGACGTCTTTCGCCTGCACGCCTCGATGGAGCCCTCGAACTTCCTGGGCGAGCAGGAGTTGACGGTGGACGAGCGCACGTTTGTGCGCGGCGGGAAGGTCGTCCTGCGGCTGGGCCGGGACGGCGACCCGCACGACGCGATCCTCGACGGGCGACTCGCGACGATCGAGCGGATCTACGTCGACTACGACGACCGCGTCCACCTGGGGGTGACGGTCGACGACGACCCCGGGCGCGACGTGATGCGCTCGAGCGGCCGCTACCTGTTCTTCAAGCCCGACGAGGTGGAGATCCGATGACCGACGCGCGCACGCCCCAGATCCTGGTCGCCGGAATCGGCAACGCCTTCCTGCGCGACGACGGCTTCGGTGGTCAGGTGGCGAAGAAGCTCGAGGCACGCGAGCTGCCCGAGGGCGTGAGCGTGTTCGACTTCGGTACCGGCGGACTCGATCTCGCCTACGAGGTGATGCGTGGTTACCACGCCCTGATACTGATCGACATCAGCCGCCAGGGCGAGGCGCCCGGCACGCTGTACGTGATGGAGCCGGACGCCGACGACGTCGGTGGCCCGATCGAGGACGGCGAGACGATCGACCCGCACGGCATGGACCCGCAGACCGTGCTCCGGTTCGTCAAGGCGATCGGTGGCTGGCCCGGCAAGGTGATCGTGATCGCCTGCGAGCCGGCCTCGGTGGAGGAGATGGGCTGGGGACTGTCGGACGAGGTCGCCGGCGCGCTCGACGGCGCTGTCGGGCTGGTGCTGAAGACCGTCGAGGAGCTGCGATGCACGAGCTCTCGCTGAGCTCGGCGATCGTCGACACGGTCGAGCGCCACGCCGCGGGCAGGAGGGTGACGGCCGTCCACATGACAATCGGTGCTCTGCGACAGGTGGTGCCCGAGTCGCTCGAGTTCTATTTCGAGATCGTCTCGCGCGACACGGTCTGCGAAGGCGCCGAGCTGTGCCAGACGCTCGTGCAGGGGCGAGCAAGTTGCCAGTCGTGTGCCCGCGAGTGGGATCTGGACCTACCGCTGTTTCTGTGCGCCGGGTGCGGCGGGGCGGCAACGGCCGTCAGGGGCGAGGAGTTCGAGCTCGAGTCGATCGACGTCATCGAGGAGGAGGAGGTAGCAGTCAATGCACCGCACTAAGGTCCGGGTGGCCGAGGACGCGCTGGACGCAAACGCGACGATCGCGAACGCGAACCGGGAGGACTTCGACCGCGCGGACGTGCGCGTGGTGAACCTGATGAGCGCGCCCGGCGCGGGCAAGACCCGGTTGCTCGAGCGGGTACTGCGCGATGGCCTCGGCGACCTGCGCGCAGGCGTGCTGGAGGGCGACGTGCAGGGCTCCTTCGACGCGGATCGCCTCTCACTGCTGCACGTGCCGGTAACCCAGCTCAACACCGACCCCGGGTTCGGAGGCGAGTGTCATCTCGACGCGAACATGGTCCGCTCCGCAATCCCGTCGCTGCCGCTCGATGAGATCGATCTGCTCCTGATAGAGAACGTGGGCAACCTCGTCTGCCCGGCCGAGTTCAGGGTGGGCGAGGACGCGCGCGCGATGGTCGCATCCGTGGCGGAGGGAGAGGACAAGCCACTCAAGTACCCGTTGATGTTCCGCACCTGCGAGCTGGTGGTCGTGAACAAGATCGACCTGCTGCCGCACCTCGACTTCGACCTCGACCGTTTCCTGTCGAACCTCGAGCAGGTAAACCCGGCGGCTCGTCACATGCTGGTGAGCGCGCGCAGCGGCGAGGGCGTGGAAGGCTTCCGCGACTGGCTCCTCGAGGTGGCCGAAAGGCAGCCGGCGGCCGCATGACCGAGGCGCTCGCCTCGGTCGACGGGCTGCTCGCGCGGCGGACCGAGGCCAGCGGCCGCTTCTTCGAGGCCGAGGCGGACAGAACGGCGCGGCTGTGCCACCGGATGGCCGAGCGGTTCGCGCGCGGGGGGCGGCTCGTGGCGATGGGCGCCTCGCCGCAGGCCCGTTCCGACGTGCGCCACGTCGCCGTCGAGTTCGTGCACCCGGTCATCGTCGGCAAGCGCGCGCTTCCAGCCATCGGGCTGGCGGCCGAGGGCGGGTCGATCGCCTCACAGGCCGAGCTGACCTGCGAGCCGGACGACATCGCAATCGCCTTCGATGCCGGCGCCACCGACGGGCTCGAGATCGCCCGCGGGCGCGGCTGCCTGACGATCGCCTACGAACCCCTGGGAGCCGAATGGGAGTTCCCGGTTCCGGATGACGACTCGTTCGTTCGCCAGGAGGTGGCGGAGACGCACTACCACGTGCTGTGGGAGCTTTGTCACGTGTTCTTCGAGCATCGCGGGCTGCTCGAGGGCCGTGAGGCGACCCGGGTGCACGACACGGGCGCGTCGAGCTTCCTCTACCCATTCCTGGCGCAGTCCGAGCAGGGCCTCGACCAGGTCGTCGAGGACGTGCGCCAGTCGGTGCTGATGAAGGCCGAGGAGGTCGGCGCGCTGCGCGAGCAGACGCTGAACGAGGGGCGCGAGACCCTCCACGAAGCGGCCGAGGCGCTCAGGGCCGTGTTCGGCGCGGCGGGAAAGGTGCTGGCGCTCGGCAACGGCGGCTCGGCCACCGACGCCATGGACCTCGTCGCCGATCTGCGCGCCTCACCGCAGGGATGGCCGCCGCGGCGCGCGCTCGATCTCACCGAGGATCCAGCGATCCTCACGGCGCTCGCCAACGACATCGGCGTCGAGGAGATCTTCCAGCGACAGGTGATCGCGTACGGGCGGCCGGACGATGCTCTCATCGCCCTGTCGACGAGCGGGAACTCGGGCAACGTCATCGAGGCGCTTGTGGAAGCACGCAACCGCGGGCTGACGACGATCGCATTTGTCGGATACGACGGCGGCCGGGTGGCTACCGAGGCGCTGGCAGACCACGTCGTCGTATCCCGCTCCGAGCACATCCCTCGCATCCAGGAGGCACAGGCGAGCGCCTACCACGTGCTGCGCGAGCTCGTCGAGAAGCCATGAGCACGACGATGCGTGAGCGGCGGCGCCTGCGGGTGGAAGGGACCGTGCAGGGAGTGGGCTTCCGCCCGTACGTCTACCGGCTGGCGGGCGAGCTCGGGCTCGCCGGCTGGGTGCTGAACGACGAGCACGGCGTCCTGCTCGAGGTCGAGGGGGACACGGGCGCAGTGGAGCGCTTCGCGGAGCGGTTACCGCTGGAGGCGCCCCCGCTCGCGACGGTCGAGCGAGTTCACGCCCGTGACGCGCCGCTCACCGGCGAGCGTGCTTTCGAGATCCTCGCCAGCGAGCGCGGGGGCGAGCCGGATGCGCTGGTCTCGCCCGACAGCGCCACCTGTGACGACTGCCTGCGAGAGCTGTTCGACCCTCGCGATCGGCGCTACCGCTACCCGTTCATCAACTGCACCAACTGCGGTCCGCGTTTCACGATCGTGCGCGGCGTCCCGTACGACCGGCAGCTCACGACGATGGCGGGCTTTGAGATGTGCGAGCAATGCAGGGCGGAGTTCGAGGATCCCGGCGACCGGCGCTTCCACGCCCAGCCGAACGCGTGCCACGACTGCGGGCCCAGTCTGTCGATTCCGTTGGGCGACGCCGTTGACGCCCTGCTCGCCGGCGCCATCGTCGCCGTGAAAGGGCTCGGCGGCTATCACCTCGCCTGTCGCGCCGACGACGAGCAGGCGGTGGCGTTGCTGCGCTCGCGCAAGCACCGCGAGGAGAAGCCGTTTGCGCTGATGGCGCGCGATCTCGACACGGCGCGAGGGCTGGTCGAGCTGACGCCGGAGGACGAGGCGCTCCTCACCGGCCCGGAGCGGCCGGTAGTGATTGCCCGTCGCCGGGCCGACGCTCCGGTGGCCGGCTCCGTTGCGCCGCACTCGCGCGATCTCGGCGTGCTGCTGCCGTACACGCCGCTCCATCACCTCCTGCTCGCCGATGCCGCCACGACTCTCGTGTTGACGAGCGGCAACGTCTCCGACGAGCCGATCGCCTACCAGGACGACGACGCAGAGCGGCGCCTGGAAGGCATCGCCGACCTGTTCCTCGTACACGACCGGCCGATCCACATGCGGACCGACGACTCGGTGGTCCGCTCGCTCCACGGTGGCCCGATCCTGCTCCGCCGCTCGCGCGGCTGGGTGCCGGCCAGCGTCGACCTGCCGGTCACCTGCCCGTGTCCGCTGCTCGCAGTCGGTGCGCATCTAAAGAACACCTTCTGCGTCGCGAAGGGCCGCCGCGCCTGGGTCGGTCATCACATCGGCGACCTCGAGAACTGGGAGACGCTCCGCTCCTTCCGTGAGGGGATCGAGCACTTCGAGCGCGTGTTCGCCGTCGCGCCCGAGGTGATCGCCCACGATCTGCACCCGGACTACCTGTCCACCAAGGAGGCGCTCGAGCGGGAGGGGGTCGAGCTCGTCGGCGTGCAGCACCACCACGCCCACCTCGCCGCGTGCCTCGCCGAGCACGGCGAGACCGGGCCCGCCGTTGGCGCGATCTTCGACGGCACCGGCTATGGCAGCGATGGCACGGTTTGGGGCGGCGAGCTGCTGCTGGGCGACTTGGCCGGCTTCGAGCGCGCCGGCATGTTGTTCCCCGTGCGCCTGCCCGGCGGCGCGGCTGCTGTGCGCGAGCCCTGGCGGATGGCCTGCGCCTGGCTCGTCGCTGCCACCGGCGAGGACGAGCCGCGCCTTCCCCCCAGGCTGGCGGAGCACGTGTCGCCGGAACGCTGGTCGCAGGTCTCCGAGTTGATCCGGACGGGCATTTCGTCTCCGCTGACGACAAGCGCCGGCCGCCTGTTCGACGCCGTGGCCGCCATCTGCGGGCTGCGAGCCGAGGTCAATTACGAGGGGCAGGCCGCCGCCGAGCTCGAGGGCCTTGCGGATCCCGCGGAGACGACCGCCTACGAGCTGCCGCTCGAGGGGGAGGAGGTGCTCGTGCTCGATGCGCGGGAGCCATTGCACCGGCTCGCCGGTGAGCTCGAAGCCGGCGCACCGGCGGCCGTCGTCGCCGCTCGCTTTCACAACGGGCTCGCGGACGCGACCGCCACGGCTTGCGCACACGCAGCCGATCGCACAGGTCTCGACTTGGTGGTCCTTTCCGGCGGGGTGTTTCAAAACCGCCTGCTTCTGGAGCGGACGGCCGAGGCTCTCTCGGCGCGAGGCCTGCAGGTGTTGCGACCGCAGCGTCTGCCGCCGAACGACGGCGGGATCTCGTACGGTCAGGTCGCGGCCGCCGCGGCGCGGCTGCGGGCGGCGGTCGCGTAGCCCTCTATCTGCTCCGCTCGAGCTCCCGCCGCAGCCGTTCGGTGTCGCGTAGCGTGTCCCGCTGCTTCTCGATCAAGCGGTCCAGCCGGCGTCGGACGTCGCTCGGCGTCCTCGAAGGCGGCTGAGGGCCGGTGGGCCCGGTCGCCGGCTGATCGGCGCCCGTGTCCCCTCCGGACTCACCCTGCGGGACAGCGGCTGCATCGAGCTCGCCGGTCGCCAGGTAACGCAACGTCTTCTCGTCGGCGGACGGGTCGGTGTCGTTGTCGAAGATCGCAATCACCTTGTTCCGCGCCGCATCGACGATCACGCTCTTGGACACCGAGTTGCCGTTCTCCGGGATGATCGACAGCAGGTAGAGCAGCCGCCCGCGGACGAACACCGGCCTTGGTTCTACGACCTTGAACCTGCCGCCGGCGGTTCCCCTGGCATTCTCGCCGGCGAACACGATCCCGGGTATCGAGACGGACCGCACGGTCTGGACCGCACGCCGGTTGCCGCTGAGGCTTGCGTTCTCCGGGACGCGCCAGATCTCGGTTTGGCCGGTGACCGTATCTGTGAGAAAGATCGCGTTGGCCGCGAAAGCGTGGCCGTATGGCTCGGCAACCGTCACCCATTTCCGGCCCCGTGTCCCGAAGTCGACCAGGTACGGCTGTTGATTGCTCTCGGTGTCGCTGATCTGCGTCTGCTCTTCGTGCAGGACGAACCGGTTCCAGATTCCACGCTTGTAGGCGTATGCGTCCTGGATGCGGCGGGCCAGCGTGTCCGGAAACAGGCGGCCCGTCGAAGCGATCTCCGGCCGCTTGCGCGCCTCATCCGGCGAGAGGTCCTCGATCTCGCCGTCGGGATGAACGACGAACACGCCGCCCAGCACCGGGCGGCGGATAAGCCAGCCCTTGTACGAGATGTACGGGACGAAGATGATCGGTTGCCCCTCCGTGTCCAGAGCACCAACCGGGTTGGCCAGGTCGATCAGGTAATGGCGCTTCAGAAGCCGCCAGCGGAGGTTGTCGGTCAGCAGCTGTCCGGGAGCAATCTCGAGCTCGGCATCGCTTGCCTTCACGCGACGCTCGGTCGACTCCGCGTCCAGAGTGACGATCCCCTGCGTCTTCTTCGAGAAGATCCGGAAGGCCCCATCGGGCGTGCGGAAGGCGGTCCAGGAAAGACCGTCCGGAGTTGAAACGCTGCGGAAGTCTGTCAACTTCTCGGTCGGAGAGTTGAAGCCGCTGGAGGCGATCTGAACCGCAACCTCCTGCGGCATGAGCCGGACGAGTCCGCCCGCGGGAAGCCCGCTGATCGACGCATAGTCCGTGTGCGTGTAAATGGAGCGATTCGTCAGCGGAGCCTTGAGTGCCGCGCCGAGCACGAAAGCGAGGAATGCAATCCCGATCACGACTCCGACCTGGCCAGACGGCAGCAGGCGCTCGAGCGATCCGCTGCGCTCTCCATTCCCCTCCCCGCTCGCCAGCCGCTCGAGGTCGCGCTTGCTCAGTGAACGTCCCGGCCTGCGCAACCGGCGGTAAATGAGCCAGGTCGCGACGACCGCGATCGGCGGGAACCACACGATCGGGCTCGTGTAGAAGAACATCACGAGTCCATGGAAGATCGGCCGCAACCACCACAGAATCAGGAGTACCAGCAGCAGGACGACTAGAACCGGCACGTACCGACGTGGCATTGAAGCAGCCTATGTGATCACCCCGCGTGGGGGCGCGGTCCATGTGAGGGGAGTCGCGAGGTTTAGGTCCTCTCGTAGCCAGGGCATAAGAGATCAAGCGCCGCTCGAATTCGAATAGAGCGAGCGCTTCACCGGGAGGGACGGAACAAGTCGCGCCACGGCTCGCGTCACGGACCTCGAGAAATGTTCTGAATCACTGGAGGCCAAAGTGGCAACGCGTACACGGAATACCCCGCGCGCCGAGGTAGGTGCTAGGCGCCCAAGTCTGCTTCGGCGACTTTCGACTGAGACGAAGCAGGCATTCAAAACAACGGAGTTCTATGTTTTCCTCGCCGCGGTGATCGGCGTGCTCATCGCCGGTAACGCGATCGAGATCGCGGAGGGGGGTACGGACTACTTCACCGCCGACAAAGTCTGGCTCTACGTCACGATCCTGACGGTCGGGTACATGATCAGCCGCGGCTTGGCGAAGTCCGGCACCAGTGACCCATACTGGGCCGACGAGCGCAATAGCGAGCGGAACGGCAGCTAGTTCGCGCGACGCGCTACCGCAGGATGTTTATCTTCAAGCGGCCGGGCGGGCGAGCGCAAGTGCGCTTCATGCCCGGCTGCTTGCTGTGGTCGCTCATCCTCTCCGTCGGCCTGACCGTCCTGATCAATGTGGTGATTCGTCTTCTCTAGGACGCTCCGGCGGAGCCTTCATCGGCAACGCGTACTCGTCAGGGCCCCTGAATGTGAGAGAGTGGCGGACGTTCACGCCTACGGAAGGAGAAGAGGATGGCTGACAGTGTCTATCGCGTTACCGAAGTAATCGGAGTCAGCAATAGCTCATGGGAAGAGGCGGCTGCCGTTGCGGTCGAGACGGCTGCCAAGACGGTGCGCGACCTCCGCGTCGCCGAGGTGATCCGCCAGGATGTGACGATCGAGAACGGCAAGATCGCCACCTACCGCGTTCGCCTGGGACTTTCATTCAAGTACGAGAGCAGCAACTGACGAGCAGCTAGTCAGACAGCCCCACGGCCTGGATATTTGCGCCGTGGAAAAGCTCGATCCGCGCGCGGCTGCGGGCCGCCTGGAACGCAGGGACACGCTCGGCATCCCTCTCGGCACCGGCCAGCCTGCGTCGCTGCTCGCCGCACTCGGGGAGCGCGACGATTGGGAGGAGCTCCGGGTCTACGGCGCGCTGCTCGCGGTCGGGACCGAACTGTTCACGCGGCCGGGTGTCCACTACCTGTCGGGGTTCTTCGGTCCCTTCGAGCGCGCGCTGCGCGACGCAAACGCGAACATCGGCTTCACGCCCGCCGACTTCCGCCGCCTGGGACCTCTGCTCGAGGAACAGCCGCCGCGGGTGATGGCCACCGCGGCGGCGCCACCCGACCGCTATGGCTGGTGCAGCCTGTCGCTTCACGCCGGCGGCACCGCGCGCGAGCTGCACCGAGCGGGGACCGACCCCGACCGGCTGCTGATCGTGGAGGTGTCAGACCGTTACCCGCGCACCGTCGGGTTGCCGCCTGACTACCAGCACGGCCTTCACGTGGATCAGATCGACGTGCTCGTGGAGAGCGACGCTGCACCGCTTGCGCTCGCCGACCCGCCTCCCACGGACGCAGACCGTGAGATCGCGCGGCACGCGAGTACGTTCATTCCCGAGGGCGCGACGCTGCAGACCGGAATCGGCTCGATTCCGTCGGTGATCGCCGGACTCCTGGCCGAGCGAGACGGCGGCGGCTACGGCGTCCACTCGGAGATGTTCACCACCGGCCTGATGCGACTGCACCAATCGGGCAAGGTGACGAACCGCAAGGGCCAGTTCGATGGCGTGTCGGTTACCACGTTCGCGTTTGGCACTGAAGAACTCTACGAGTGGTTGCGGGACAACGATGAGGTCGCCTTCCTGCCGGTGGACGTCGTCAACTCACCGGAGACGATCGCGCGCAACGCGAACGCGGTAACCGTGAATGGTGCCCTTGCGATCGACATCCAGGGCCAGGTTGTCGCCGACACGATCGGCGGCGAGCAGTTCTCGGGAGTGGGCGGGCACGAGGACTTTGTCTCCGGGCCGGGACTGTCGCTCGTGGCGCGCTCGCTGCTCTGCATGCCCTCGACAGTCACGATCGCCGGCGAGCTCAAGTCGCGGCTTGCGCCGTGGTTCGACGCTGGAACGGTGATCACCACGCCGAGACACCAAGTCGACGTCGTAGTGACGGAGTACGGGGCGGCGGAGCTCCAAGGCAAGACGGTGCATCAGCGCGGTATCGCCTTGGCGGAGATCGCGCATCCCGACTTCCGCGACGAGCTGCGCGCCGCGGCCGAACGCGCGTCCCATGGGCGATCGCCCATGGACGGCGGAGATACGCGTACGGCTAGGTCCGCGGGTGCGCCCGGCGCTCCAGGATGAGCCGCTCGTAGGCAAACAGCAGGATCATCGCGCCGATCACCGCTCCGATGAGGCCGCCCAGATCGAACATGTCGTCGTCTCCGATCCCGAGCAGCCGGTTGAAGATCAGGTAGCCGACGATGGCTCCGGCCAGCCCGAGCGCGAGCGTCCAGATCCAGTTGAGGTCCTGCTTGCCGGGCAGGAGCGCACGAGCAAGGAAACCCGCGACAAAGCCGAGTATCAAAGCTCCGATCATGCGATCAGCCTACCCCGCTGCGCCGCAGGTCAATCCCCGGGCGAGGATCTATGACGAGCAAAGTCGGCGACCGCAGCGACCTTGCCGCCTAAGGGGCGCACATGACCCCTAAGTCACCACGGCCGCGGAGATTGGGTAATTCGCTATGAAGCGTTCAAGGCGCGGAGGATGCCGAGCCACGCTGGGCGTCTTCGTTCGCCCGCTCCACCGCGCTCTGGGCCGCGTCTATCGTCGTCTTGTAGTCGCTGGTGGCGCCCGAGGGAGCGTTGGTCGTGCTCGGTGTCCCGCGCCCGCCCGCGAGCAGCGTCAGCCAGAGCACGGCGACGACGGCCAGCGTCCCGATCAACCACAGCAGCGAGCGCGCAGCGAGCACGGTGTTCATATCGGTCTCGATGCGACTGCGCCTTAGGCAACCCTGCGAATGGCCGTCCCGCTGAGAGCGGTCGATGTCGTGATCGGACCTCATTTGCGGTCGCTCTTATGCCGCTATAGGGGCAAAAGCTTGCATGCTGGCGTGGGACGCTTACGGGTACGACGCCAACCGTCCCGTAGGTCACACCAAGGCTACCTCCTTCGATGCAGCTGTACGTCCCTGCGCTCGGCTTCGCGCCATTGACTGGGCACCGAAGGGGTGGTGTCCTGAGCCTTGCGTTTGGCGAGCCCTTCGCGTCGAACGTTGCAGTTTCGAGATAGGGCCTTCGTTGCTGATGTAGTCAAGCCGGCTATAGGGGACAAAGCTTGCACGCCCCCGAGCTCCGCTCACAGGTCCCGCGTCGGTCGTCCCGAAACTGAGACTGGAGGCTCCCTCCTTCGATGCAGGTGTTCGTCCCTGGGTTCGGCCTCGTGCTAGGAGGGAAACCCTGCATGCGTCCGGAGGCCGCTCACGGCTCCTTCGTCGTCCCTCCCGGAACCGTCCCAACACAGACACCCAAGGCTCACCCTAAGCACGACGCGATAGCGTCCCGCGAAATCCCAGCCGAACTGGAAGGACGCCCAGATGAGCTTTGAAGAGATCCGCTATGAGATCGACGGTCACGTCCTCACGATCACGCTCAACCGGCCCGATCGGCTGAACGCGTTCACTCCGACGATGGGCAGGGAGCTGATCGAGGCGTTCGATCGCGCCGACGCGGACGATGAGGTGCGGGCGATCATCGTCACAGGCGAGGGACGGGGCTTCTGCGCGGGGGCTGACCTCGGGGCCGGCGGCAGCACGTTCGACTGGCGCGACCGCCAGAAGAGCGACGAGATCCCGCGCGACGGTGGCGGGCAGGTCACGTTGCGCATCTTCGACTTGACCAAGCCGGTGATCGCTGCGATCAACGGTCCGGCCGTCGGAGTCGGCATCACGATGACACTGCCGATGGACATCCGGCTCGCGGTCGAGGGAACGAAGATCGGATTTGTCTTCACCCGGCGCGGGATCGTGCCCGAGGCAGCTTCGAGTTGGTTCCTGCCGCGTATCGTCGGCATCAGCCAGGCGATGGAGTGGGTTGTGACCGGGCGGGTGTTCACGGCAGAGGAGGCACTGGCCGGACGGTTGGTGCGGAGCGTGCATCCCGCGTCAGAGCTGCTCGACGCCGCACGTGCTCTGGCTCGCGAGATCGCCGACAACACCGCGCCCGTCTCGGTGGCAGTGGCACGACGGTTGATGTGGACCATGCTCGGCGCAGCGCACCCGATGGACGCCCATCGCGCGGACTCGCGGGCGATGTTCGCGCGTGGACAGTCAGACGATGCGGGCGAGGGCGTCACGTCGTTCCTCGAGAAGCGCCAGCCCGACTTCACGGACAAGGTCAGTGACGGCCTGCCCGAGATGTTCCCACGCCGCGAGGAACCGGTCTTTTCCTGACCCGAGCGGCTGCGACTAAACGGTGAGCACGACCTTGCCGGTCGCGCGGCGCTCGTCCAGCTCGCGTAAAGCCTCTTGCCCTTGCTCGAGCGGGTACGAGGAACCGATCAGGGGCCGTATCGCGCCTGTCCCGGCGAGTTCGGTCAGCCGTGCCACCGTGTCCGCGATCCCGGCCGGGTCGGTTGCCAGGACTCCGAACGAGCAGCCGCGCACGTCGACGTTTCGCAGCAGCAGGCGGTTGACCTTTATCTCGGGGATCTCGCCGGAGGTGAAGCCGACGACGATCACGCGGCCTTCCGACGCAAGCGAACGCAAGCTCTCCTTGAACCTCTCCGTGCCACCGACCGGATCGACGATGAGGTCGACCGGGTCCGCGAGCTGAGAGCGGAAGTCCTCCCCGATCACGACCTGATCCGCGCCGGCGCGCCGCGCGATCTCGGCCTTTGCCTCAGTCGAGACGGCGGCTGCCACTTCCGCACCGAGCGCCTTCGCGACCTGGATCGACGCGGTCCCGACGCCGCCGGCCGCGCCGTGCACGAGCACCTTCTCGCCGGCCCGGAGTCCACCGCGGCGCTCCAACGCGGCGATCGCGGTCAGGTAGTTGAGCGGCAGCGCGGCCCCCTCCTCGTAGCTGAGCGCGCCGGGAAGGGGAAAGGTCGCCTCGGGCGCCGTCGCCATCTGTTCGGCGTGGGCCCCGAAGTTGAGCGTCATGACGCGGTCACCGACCGCGAACGGCCCGCCTTCGGGAGCGCGGACCACGTCGCCCGCTGCCTCCCATCCGAGCGTGAATGGGAGCGGCTGGCGGACCTGGTACTCGCCGCGCGTCATCAGGAGGTCCGGAAACGAGACGCCGGCTGCTCGAACAGCGACGACCAGATCGCCGTCGGGCTCCGGGACGTCGTCGATCGTCACCGCAGCCGGCCCGTCCTCGGCGGTCACTCGCAGTGCGCGCATCGGCTGGGTTCTACCAGGGCGGGCGTCCGGCAAGTAGGGTCGTCGGGATGACCGGCCTCCGAATCACCCATGTTGGCGGACCGACGACATTGATCGAGGTCGAGGGCTGGCGGCTGCTTACGGACCCCACATTCGACCCACCCGGCAAGAAGTACAGGTTCGGCTGGGGCACGTCGTCGCGCAAGGTGGCGGGGCCCACGATCCCTGCCGAGGACCTCGCGCCGATCGACGCCGTCCTGCTGAGCCACGATCACCACGAGGACAACCTCGACGCAGCCGGCCGGGCGCTGCTTCCGTCGGCGGGCGTGGTGGTGACGACTGCCGCCGGCGCGAAGCGGCTGGGCGCCGGCGCGCGCGGCCTCGAGCAGTGGGCGACCACCCGGCTCGAAGCACCGGGCAAGCCCGCGATCGAGGTCACCGCGACGCCCTGCCGGCATGGCCCGCCGCTCAGCCGGCCGATCGTCGGCGACGTGATCGGTTTCGCCCTGGCCTGGGAGGGACAGCAGCACGGTGTGCTGTGGATCTCGGGCGACACCGTTCTCTATGACGGCGTGCGCGAGGTGCCGAACCGGCTCGAGGTCGACGTCGCGGTCCTGCACCTCGGCGGTGTGCGGTTCCCGGTGTCGGGGCCGTTCCGCTACACGATGACGGCACGGGAGGCGATCGAGCTGTGCCAACTGATGAGTCCCCGAACGATCATCCCGATCCACTACGAGGGGTGGAGCCACTTCCGCGAAGGACGGGATGCCATCGAGCGAGAGCTCGCGAGCGCGCCGGCCGAAGTCCGCGACCGGGTCCGGTGGCTTCCCATGGGCAGCGCGGTGAACATCGACATGTCCTGATCTCCGAGGAGCCAGCGGACACGCTAAACTCTACTTAACGTGAACGTAAGCTTTCTCGCCAGGCGCCCAGGGGTCCACGCAGGCCACGAGCACTACAAGTGGTGGGCCCTTTCGTGCACGAGCCTGGGGATGCTCCTGGCGACCATCAATTCGGGCACCCTGATCATCGCCCTGCCCGATCTCGAGCGCCACCTCGGCGCGTCGCTGCTCGAGCTGGTGTGGGTGATCCTCGCCTACATGATCACCTCGACCGTGCTGGTGCTGACAGCGGGACGCCTGTCGGATCTGTTCGGACGCAAGCGGGCGTACGTGGGGGGATTTCTCGTCTTTGCTCTGGCCTCGCTCGGAGCCGGGTTCGCCGGCGACGTCACTCAGCTGATCCTGTGGCGCATCCTCCAGGGAATCGGCGGAGCTTTCCTGTTCGCCAACGCGGCAGCGATGGTCACCGACGCGTTCCCGAAGAGCCAGCTCGGGCTGGCAATGGGAACCAACACGATGGTCGCGGCGGTGGGGCTCGTCATCGGTCCCGTGCTGGGCGGCGTGCTCGTGTCGATCTCGTGGCACTGGGTGTTCTGGTTCAACGTCCCCCTCGGCCTCGCTGGCGCGATCTGGGGAGCCCTCGTCCTGCGGGAGCTGGCCAAGCCTGACACCGTGCGCGGGCTCGACCTGCCGGGAACCGCAGCGTTCGTCGCGGGTCTGACCGGCCTCGTGTTCGGCATCTCGCGCGGGGGCATCTCGGGTTGGAACGACCCGGTGGTAATCGGTGCGCTGATCGCGGCCGCGGTCTTGCTGCCGGCCTTCATCGTGATCGAGCGCCATGGCCGCGCACCGATGCTCGACCTCACGATCTTCGACAACAGACTGTTCGCGGCCGCATCCGCCGCCGCATTCATCAACGGCCTGTCGCGCTTCGCGCTTCTGTTCCTGTTCGTCTTCTACTTCCAGGGGGCTCAGGGCGATGACCCGATCACGGCGGGAGTGAAGCTGACGCCGCTGGCGCTCGGGATGCTCGCCTCCTCGCCGCTGGCCGGCGCCTGGGCGGACAGGCACGGATCGCGCGCGCTCGCCGCCGCGGGCATGCTCGTCGGCGCGGCTGGCCTCGGACTGATGACTACGCTGCAGCCCGACAGCCCGTACTGGCAGAGTTCGCTCTGGCTTTTGATCGTCGGCATCGGCTCGGGGATGTTCAACTCGCCGAACACAGCGGCGATGATGGGTGCGGTCCCGGCGCACCGTCGCGGTATCGCGGCAGGCGCCCGGACCATGCTTCAGAACACCGGTGCCGTGATCTCCATCGCGTTCGTGATCGCAATCGTGACAGCGGCGGTGCCAAGGCCTGTCCTGTTCAAGATCTTCTCCGGACTGGCGCAAGGTCTTTCTGAAGCGCAGCTACAGCCCTTCATCCACAACATGCACACCGCGCTCTGGGTCCTGTGCGCAACGTCGGTGGTCGGAGCCGGGGTCTCGCTCCTTCGTCCTCGCCATCAGGAGGCGCCGCAGCCCGCGCCTGCACTCGCGGAGGAGGCGCGCGCATGAGCGTGGCGCGGGCGCTGAGGATTGGCGAGGTGGCACAGCGCACCGGCACCACCCCGCGAACGATCCGCTACTACGAGGAGATCGGGTTGCTGCCCACGGCCCCCGGCCGCGAGCGTGGATCGCACCGTCTGTATGACGAGTCCGACGTGGAGCGACTCGAGGAGTTGCTCCGCCTCCGGGACCTGCTCGGGATTTCGCTCGAGGAGCTGCGTGAGCTCGCGGCCGCCGAGAGCGCGCGCGCTGCCTTGCGCAAGGAGTGGGACAGCGGAGTCGAGGACCCGGTGCGCCGGCGCGAGATCGTCGAGGAAGGTCTCAGCCATATCGGCCGCCAGCTCGAGTTGATCCGCGGCCGCCGAGCCGCGCTCGAGCGCCTCGAAGAGGAGCTCACGGCAAGGCGCCGCCGCCTGCGTTCCCGCTTGCGCGGGCTGTCCGGCACCCCGGCCGTCTAGCGCCCGATAACGCGTACGAGACCGCGTGCCCTGCCGGGCAGGTTGCCGATCAGCTCGCGGAGGTCCGCCAGCGCGGCGCGCAGCTCCGGGTCGCCGACGTCGACCGGCAGCAATGAGTCCTGCAGCTCCGCGAGCCCGTGATCCGCTCTCTCGATCGCCACCACGGCGTTGTCCATGAACCCCCTCACGCCGGTGGACGGCAGTCCCGCGGAACGGGGCTCGAGATCGCCGATGGTTAGCCCGTACCGTGAGGCGAAGGCGGCGTGAGTGCGCTTGGCGCGGCCATACGCGAGCTGCAGAGGCCGGAATAGCTTCTCCTCCAGCTCGTCGGCACGGGCTACGTCGAGCTGCTCGTAGGCAGCGCTGAGAGAGGCGATGGCGGAGCCGATCTCCCTGATCGAGTCGCCCAGAGAGCCGAGCAGCTGCTGCCGCGCTTCCGCTGTGGTCTGAACCATGTCGCCAGACTAGTCGCCGGACGGGAAGAGCGCCTCACTCGGAGGCTGGCGGCTGCGCGGCGAGCGGTCGGCGATCAAGCTGCCCCAGGCGTCGTCGTCGATCCGCGCCGGCTCGGTCGTCTCGAGGAAATCGCGCAGGACAGAGGCGAGCCCCTCGGGATCCTCCAGGTTCGGGAAGTGCGCCGCACGGGGGAGGATCTCGAACCGGCTGCCCGGCACGGCGTCGTGCGTCTGGCGTCCATGCGCTATCGGGATCGTGTTGTCCCGCGCCCCCCAGACGATCATGGTCGGCATCCACTTCAGTAGGTAGAGGCGGTCCCGCGCGCTGACGTGCTGGCCGCGAACGTCGATCACGGAGCGCAGTGTTTGCAGGAAGGCCTTGCGCGCGCCCGGCTTCTTGAGCGGCTCCAGCGCGCGCACGACGGCGCGCAGGTAAACGCCCTTGCCAGAGCCGCGCTGCCGCAAACGGTCGGCTGCCTGCTCGAGCATCGCCAGGACACGCGGCCGGGTCGCCAGCGCGAGCAGGCCGGCGGCACCGGGCAGGGCCGCGCCACGGAGCAGCGGGCTGACCTCGTGGCCGAGCCCGCCACTCGACACGAGCACGAGGCGTTCGGTGCGCTGAGGGAACTGGTAGAAGAACTGCATCGCCACGCCGCCGCCGAGGGAGTGGCCGACCAGCGTCGCACTCTCGACGCCGATCGCTGCGAGCAGATCTCGGATGCTGGCTGCGTGCGCGCCAAGTGAGTAGTCGCCGCGCGGCGTTGCCGAGTCGCCGTGGCCGATCAGGTCGGGGGCGATCACCGTGTAGGAGTCGGCGAGCCGGAGCGCGACGGATTCCCAGTGACGCGAGGAGTTCACCATCCCGTGAATCAGGACTACGGGTGGGCCGCTGCCGGCGATCCGGTAGATCACGCGATGTCCGTGCAGCTCGACCTGCCATGGATCGAAGCTCGTCATGACGCGGCGCACCCTATCCATACGGGGGGACTGGCGCGGGCTTCCCATACAGACGCGGACGAGTAAAGCACCGTTCTGAGCAGGACTTCTACGTCGGCTCGATCTCGAGAATGACTTCCCGCAGCGTGACGATCAACCTGTCCGCGATCCGGCTCGCGCTCTCGAAGTCCACCGTCCTCAAATAGACGCCCTGCCGGCCCATGCCTGCGGCCGACTCCTCCTCGACCGGGACGAAAGCGACTCCACCCGGGCTACCAGCCTCGCTGTCTCCGCTCATGTCGACCATCCCTGCCGTGCCGATCAGGATGGCGACCGCCTCCGACCCGTCCCCGCGACCGGTGATCAGGATCGACACGAGCCGCCCCCGAAGCTCCGCGAGGGCGGACAGCAGCTGAGAGAAGTTCATCTGCTCCATCTTGCGCGATGGGATGGTAACGGCACCCCTGCCGACGAGCTCGCAGAATGGAGCTGGTTGCGGTGCTAGCCTGAAGTCAGTGTTCCATCGCCCGCGAGGCTCTGTCTTCTTCCTTCCGCGCGAACCGCATCTAGAGGGCATCGAAAGGAAACGGAATGGTAGACAAGGACCGAGCGCTCCAGGCAAAGGACGAGCGCGCGTGGTCGCTCAGGCGATTGAGTCAGGTCGTGGCCGAGCGAAGCAAGGTTCGTGACAAGCAGGGCTCCGTGAAGACATCGCGGAAGCGCCGGCTCAAGTCAGTTGACGGCAGCGGCAGGTCGACGCCGTGACTGCAAAGGACAGGCTCGAGGAGCTGGAGGCGGAGGCTCGCTATCAGCGCGAACGCCTGCAGCTGTACAAGGCAAGGGTCCAAAGCTCCCGCCCCACGACCGTGGCTCACCTTCGGCAGCGCGAGCGAGAATGTGCATTCGCCGAGAAGCGTCTCAAGGCTGCCCGGCAAAGGCTCCGCTAGCTAGCGGTCCTGCAGGACCGACAGGATGTTGCCCGCTGGGTCCTTGAACCAGGCGATGAGCGGGCCTTCGGCACGGAAGATGCCTCTCTCGTCCTGCTCGATGCCTTCATAGCGCTCGAACTTCATGCCCCGCTCGGACAGCTCGTCGACCGACTTCTCGATGTCGTCAACCGGAAAGTTCAGGATCGTGTAGTTGGCCGGCTCGTGGTCGGGCTTCGGGTAGACCAGCGTCGGCCGGTCACCTGCGATGTGCAGCGTCAGCAGGCCGTGCTCCTCGGTCGTGTTCAGGCCGAGCGTCTCGCCATAGAACTGCTTCGCTTTCGCGATGTCGTCCACGGCGAAGCCGCTGTACGCCTTCGTGTTGGCGAACATGGTCAGCTCCTCTCGGTTTCCAAACGATGCGGTGTAAGTAGAGACCGCCCCGCGACCGGAGACTCATCGGTCGTCGAGTCGGGGCGGCAGGCCGAAGCGCTCGAAGGTTCCTTCGAGCCTGGCGGGATCGGCAGGCTGGTCCGGCCAGCGAACGTAGGCCTCGCGATCGGTCGGCTCAATGGAACGAGCCACGAACGCCGTCACGTCACAGATCCGATCGCCGCGCAGGGTCAGCACGTTGAGCGCGAACGGCAGGTAAGCCTGTTCCGGCTCGTCCCAGACATAGAACGCCAGTGCGGGCTGGCCATTGGCGCGCGCGGCGAGATGGCGCCAGCGCCACTGGCCTGACAGCGGATAGTTGGCGAGGAAGGCCGCGATCTCGTCTCGACCCCCGAACCAGCTCCGCAAGGGCGGCATCGCAAACGCGGCGTCCTCGGTCAGCTTGGCGACCACGGCCTCGACGTCACCGCGGTCCCAGGCATCGACGTAGCCTTCGACGATCTCGCGCAATCCGTCATCCCCGAGGGTGCGGAGCGTGGCCTGCTGGCTCTGGTCGGGGAGGCGTTCGTCGACAGTCTGGCGCGCGCGCTGCAGCGCGCTGTTGACGGAGGCGACCGTCGTGTCCAGTGACTCGGCCGCCTCCTTCGCGGAGAAGCCGAGCACCTCGCGCAGGATCAGCACGGCGCGCTGGCGCGCGGGCAGATGCTGCAGCGCCGCGATGAACGCCAGCTCGACCGCTTCGCGCTGCTCGTAGCTTGCCTCGGGCGCGGCGTAACCGTCCTCGACGCCGAGCATCTCGTCGGGGTACGGCTCGACCCAGACGGATTCGACGACAGGTTCGCCTGGCCCGTCGTGCGGGTCCGTGGCAGGGCCGTAGTCGACAGGAAGCACGCGCTTCGGCCGCCGCCCGATCGCGTCGAGGCTCGTGTTAGTCGCGATCTTGTAGAGCCACGGGCGCAGCGGCCCTTCGCCCTTGAAGTTGGACAACCCCCGCCATGCGCGCAACAGCGCGTCCTGAAGCGCGTCCTCGGCATCGTGCACGGACCCCAGCATCCGGTAGCAGTGCACGTGAAGCTCGTGGCGGTAGGGCTCGACGAGACGGGCGAATGCGACCTCGTCGCCATTGCGGGCGGCGGCGAGCAAATCGCGGGGCGGGGCTGAAGCCGGGGAGGACGACTCCATATATGCAGGGTAGCGAGCGAACGAGGCCCTGATCATCCGATCGGCTGTCATCCGATCGGATAAACCTGCGCCGAAGGTGCCGTTCTTCACACAATCTTCTTAGAAACCGCCCTAGGGTGCCGATAAACCGCAAGGTTCGCGGGGCGAAGGGCACGGACGCCCGTGAGTGAGCGTCATATGGGGGAGGGCCGTGACAACGGCACGCCGGATTCGCTGTCGAGCGTCCAAGTCTCTTGCTGGCGGACCGCGCCGAGCGAGGATCGGATTCGTCGTCGCGCTGTTCTGCGTCGGTGCAGGTCTTTTGGCCCCCGAGGCCGGCGCCAGAATCATTGACCGGACGATCGAGGTGGAGTGCGTCCCTGGCGGTAGCAACTGCTCGTATGACAACGACCCGGCCAGCAACCCGGCCGACACTCCCAATGTTCCAGACATCACTGGGACCACGCCGTGGACCTTTGGCCCGCGCGGCCACGTGGTGATCCGAGCCTGGAACGAAAAGCAGCAGCACGGCATCGTCGGTCCCGGATGCGTTCCGGTCAATGTAGGACCGACTTCGTGCATCGACCCCGGAAAGAAGGTTGACAGCCACTTCCTTCACTTTCACCCGGCCACAGATGCCGACCCCTTCCCGGAGCCGGCGGAGTCGGCATCGAATGGTTGTGCAACGTTCGACGCCGACATCTTCGGTGTCCAGACGTCGTCAGGAAATCTCAGCAACGCGGAGAGCCGATCCGATCCGCTGTCGGCGAACGGATACGCCTCGATCTATCCGACCGGGGAAGGCAACCGCGGGTTGGAGCCGCCGGATTCCCCCGGCCCGCAGGATGATTCGCTGAGCGTGCCAAACGTTCGCCAAGTGTGCATGGACGTCAACTGGTACGGCACCCACGACGAGATCAGAGTCGTCACCGCCGGGATCGGTTCTGTCCCTGTCTATCCCGTCGCGGGCCGTTACGTCGGCAGCAACCCGGTCGACACACAAATCTGCCTTGGCGCCACGACGGTCAAAGAGAGCTGGCAGGGACGGGGCGGTCAGGGCGCCCCCGGCGAACCCGTTCGCCTGAATGTCACCGGTAGCAACGCACACGGGCAAACCCACACAACCGATGCTGGTGCCAACACCACGTTCTGCTACACGGGCGCCACCGCCGGCGGTGACGCGATCAATGTCTTCGCCGACCGGCGCTCACTGGACGGTTACTTCGACGTGCCGAACAACACCTGGGACCAGCCCGACGAAGCCGGTACCGGTCCCATTTCGACAACCTGGACGAAGCATCCGACGAGCACAGAGGTGAGCTGCCCCGGCACGCCGTCCTTCGGCAGCACCATCACATGTACCGTCACAGTTACGGATGTCGAACCCGCAACCGATGCTCCTAAGAGCGACCCGACCGGAGCCGTCTCGTTAACGGCAGATGGCGGAGGAAACTTCACGAACTCGACGTGTGGCAGCCTGCAGGCTTCGGGCACAACCGGGGTACGGACCTGCACCGTTAGATACACGCCCAGTTCGCTTCCGTGTGGCGTGAGGGGCAATTACCTTGGAGACGGGAAGCACGGGACAAGCAACGGGCATGCGGCTGTCACCTGTGGCGGCAAGCTCATCGTCCGGAAGGTCACGCAGCCAACCGTCGACACGCAGGACTTCGATTTCACGACCGACGGCGGACTCAGTCCGATCAACTTCCAGCTCGATACCGATCCGAGCTCGGGGGTACCGAACCAAGCGACCATTACCGACATCAATCCTGGAAACGGGTCGCTTCCCGGAGGCAAGTACTCGGTAGCCGAGACCGGGCCCTCGGACGGTTGGTGGGACCTCCAAGACCCCGACCCGCTGTGCACCGACAACAGTCGAGCCTCAGCCATCGACGTCTCTCAGGGCGAGACGATCACGTGCACGTTCACGAACATCAAACGCGGAACCGTCGTCGTGAAGAAGCGAGGGATCACGACCGACGGTGACGGCCAGGACTTCGACTTCAGCACGAACGGCGGCCTCAGCCCGACGGCGTTCCAGCTCGACGACGACGCGAACTCGGCCCTGCCCGACACCCAGACCTACGAGAAGATCAGGCCTGGCGGCGGGTCGCTGGCCGGCGGCGCCTACTCGGCCGTGGAGACTGTCCCGGCGAACGGCTGGTGGGACCTGACCGGCCTGACGTGCAGCG
Organism: uncultured Solirubrobacterales bacterium; assembly: GCA_963716195.1. Classification (GTDB taxonomy): domain Bacteria; phylum Actinomycetota; class Thermoleophilia; order Solirubrobacterales; family JBBDJG01; genus JBBQNR01. The sequence goes on along the minus strand of OY970293.1, from coordinate 2,464,115 downwards.
ACGGGAGTTCTGCGAATCCAAGTACCGCCAGTGTTTCGACACAGACGGCCACCTACAAGGTCGATCCCGGAGAGACCGTCACCTGCACCTTCACGAACACGAAACGGGGGACCGTGGTCGTCAAGAAGCAAGCCGTCACAGTGGTCGAAGATGGCCAGGACTTCGATTTCACGGCAGCCGATGGGTTGAGCCCGACCGGCTTCCAGCTCGACGACGACTCGGACGGAACGTTGTCAGATACGCAGACATTCGAGAAGGTGATTCCCGATGGCGGGTCCAACCCATTCGGCGAATACTCGGTAACTGAGACTCTCCCCGGCGACGGTTGGTGGTACTTCACGGATCTGACCTGCGACGACGACGGATCAGCGCAGCCCAGCACCGGCGACGTCTCGACCCTGACCGCGAGGTACGACGTCGATCCGGGCGAGACTGTCACGTGCATCTTCGAGAACACGAAGCGCGCATCTCTGATCGTGAAGAAGACGGTGGCGCCAGGCGGCTACCCCGACGCCTACGAAAGGTCCTTCTGGTTCCATGGCGGTGGAGGGAACTTCCCCGGCGGCAACCCCTACTTCTACTGCTCCAACACCGGCAACCCCTCCTACCCGTTCTACTTCTACGACCCGAGCTATTTCGGGGGTCCCTACGACGTCGTTCCGCTCAGGCATGACGAGCTCGTCCAATGCGACCGCCTCGAGCTTGGCTCCTACACCATCCAGGAGTCCGATTACCGCCTCGACTTCCTGCTCACGGACCTGAGCTGCAACGATGGTGGATCGCCGACGCCGAGCACATTCGACCCGTTTGCTCGATCGGCAACGTTCCAGCTCGACCCCGGGGAAACGGTGACCTGCACATACACCAACGACGACCAGCGCGGGCGGATCAAGCTGGAGAAGGAGGTCGCGCCAGGAGGCTACCCGGACGCCTACGACAAGCAGTTCGGCTTCCATGGCGGCGGGGGCACCTACCCGAGCGGACAGCCCTACTTCTACTGCTCCAACACGGACAACCCCTCGTACCCGTTCAATTTCTACGACCCGAGCTACTACGTCAATGACGGCGCTGCGCTGAAGCACAACGAGCACGTCGCCTGCGACCAGCTGACGCCGGGCTCCTACACGATCCAGGAATCCGACTACGGCGCTGACTTCAAGGTCACAGACCTCGATTGCGACGACGACAACTCCGCGACTCCGAGCACCGTCGACGTCGCCAACCGCTCGATGACGTTCAACGTGGAACCGCACGAAAGTGTGACCTGCACCCTCACCAACGACGACCAGCGCGGGCGGATCAAGCTGGAGAAGGAGGTCGCGCCAGGAGGCTACCCGGACGCCTACGACAAGCAGTTCGGCTTCCATGGCGGCGGGGGCACCTACCCGAGCGGACAGCCCTACTTCTACTGCTCCAACACGGACAACCCCTCGTACCCGTTCAATTTCTACGACCCGAGCTACTACGTCAATGACGGCGCTGCGCTGAAGCACAACGAGCACGTCGCCTGCGACCAGCTGACGCCGGGCTCCTACACGATCCAGGAATCCGACTACGGCGCTGACTTCAAGGTCACAGACCTCGATTGCGACGACGACAACTCCGCGACTCCGAGCACCGTCGACGTCGCCAACCGCTCGATGACGTTCAACGTGGAACCGCACGAAAGTGTGACCTGCACCCTCACCAACGACGACCAGCGTGGCCGGATCAGCTTCGACAAAACGGTGGAGCCTGGCGGGCATCCGGACGCCTACGACAAGCAGTTCGGCTTCCATGGCGGCGGGGGCACCTACCCGAGCGGACAGCCCTACTTCTACTGCTCCAACACGGACAACCCCTCGTACCCGTTCAATTTCTACGACCCGAGCTACTACGTCAATGACGGCGCTGCGCTGAAGCACAACGAGCACGTCGCCTGCGACCAGCTGACGCCGGGCTCCTACACGATCCAGGAATCCGACTATGCGCCCGACTTCAAGCTCACCGCGCTGAGCTGCGACGACGGAGGTTCGACCACCCCCAGCATCACCGATCCGTTCAGCCGCACGATCACCTTCAAGGTCGACCCGCACGAGCGCGTCAACTGCCACTTCACCAACGACGACCAGCGCGGCAACATCATCCTGAAGAAGAAGGTCGCCGCCGGCGGCAACCCGGACGCCTACACCAAGGCGTTCGGCTTCCACAGCACGGCCGGGTTCCCGAACGGGTCTAACTCCCTGTCCTGCCTCCACAGCGGCGGCGGCTACTCCACCTTCTATGACCCCAACTACGCCACCGGTGACTACACATCGCTGACCGACAACCAGCAGGCCCAATGCGACGAGGTCACCACCGGCAACTACACGATTCAGGAGTCCGACTACGGTCCCGACTTCAAGGTCACCGACGTCGACTGCGACGACGACGCTTCAGCGACCCCGAGCACAGTGGACGTCGCCAACCGCTCGCTGACATTCAAGGTCGATCCGCACGAGACCGTGACGTGCACGGTTACCAACGACGACCAGCGCGGCAACATCATCCTGAAGAAGAAGGTCGCCGCCGGCGGCAACCCGGACGCCTACACCAAGGCGTTCGGCTTCCACAGCACGGCCGGGTTCCCGAACGGGTCTAACTCCCTGTCCTGCCTCCACAGCGGCGGCGGCTACTCCACCTTCTATGACCCCAACTACGCCACCGGTGACTACACATCGCTGACCGACAACCAGCAGGCCCAATGCGACGAGGTCACCACCGGCAACTACACGATTCAGGAGTCCGACTACGGTCCCGACTTCAAGGTCACCGACGTCGACTGCGACGACGACGCTTCAGCGACCCCGAGCACAGTGGACGTCGCCAACCGCTCGCTGACATTCAAGGTCGATCCGCACGAGACCGTGACGTGCACGGTTACCAACGACGACCAGCGCGGCAACATCATCCTGAAGAAGAAGGTCGCCGCCGGCGGCAACCCGGACGCCTACACCAAGGCGTTCGGCTTCCACAGCACGGCCGGGTTCCCGAACGGGTCTAACTCCCTGTCCTGCCTCCACAGCGGCGGCGGCTACTCCACCTTCTATGACCCCAACTACGCCACCGGTGACTACACATCGCTGACCGACAACCAGCAGGCCCAATGCGACGAGGTCACCACCGGCAACTACACGATTCAGGAGTCCGACTACGGTCCCGACTTCGAGGTCACCGACCTGGACTGCGACGACGACGCTTCAGCGACCCCGAGCACAGTGGACGTCGCCAACCGCTCGATGACCTTCAAGGTGGACCCGCACGAGACGGTGACGTGCACAGTTACTAACACCGATGAACGCGGCAAGATCGTCGTCAAGAAGGACGCCACGCCCGATGACACCCAGCCCTTTGCGTTTACCGCCAGCGGCCTCAATCCGCAGTTCTTCTATCTCGACGATGACGGCGACGAGCAGAACGGGCTCGCGAGCACCCAGACGTTCGGCCAACTCGCGCCTGGCAGCGGCTACTCGGTCAGTGAAGAGGTGCCGCCTGGCTGGGATCAGACCGATGCCACCTGCGACGACGGCAGTTCACCGACCAACATCGACGTCGGCCCGGGCGAGACGGTGACCTGCACGTTCGAAAACCGGAAGCACTCGCGGATCATCGTCAAGAAGGACACCCAACCCGACGACGAGCAGAACTTCTCGTTCACCGCGGGCGGAGGTCTTGCACCGACGAGCTTCCAGCTCGACGACGACGGGGCCGACTGGCTCGATCTTCCGAGCACGCAGGTGTTCGACAGCCTGCAGCCGGGCAACGGCTACAGCGTCGCCGAGGGCGCCGCGCCAGCCGGATGGGACCTGGCAAGCGCCACCTGCGATGACGGCAGCTCTCCGACAAACATCGATGTTTCCGCCGGCGAAACGGTGACGTGCACGTTCACCAACAAGAAGCGCGGCACGATCGTGATCAAGAAGGAGCTCTATCCCGACCAGCCCAACAACCCGGACAACTTCGTGTTCACGACCAGCGGCAGCTTCACCCCTACGAGCTTCACGCTCGACGACGATCTCGGCACCGATCCCACCTTCTCTGACACGAGGACCTTCACCAACGTCGTGGCCAAGAACGGCTACGTGGTCAGGGAGAATGCACATCCTGACTACTCGGTTGGGGTTTCCTGCGACGACGGCAACTCCGCCACACCCAGTCACCAGAACAACCCCTTCCGCGGCGCGACCATCAACGTCGACCCAGCGGAGACCGTGACGTGCACGTTCGTGAACACCCGCATCTATCCGCCTCCGGCAAGCGCGACTCCGTTCCGCGTGCCGCTGGTCCCCGCCTATCGCCAGTGCACGACTCCGAACACGACCCACGTCCCGCCGCTGAACCTGCCGTCCTGCACCGGTCCGCGGCTGGAATCGAGCCAGCTCACGATGGGATCAGCAGGCGCGGGGTCCGGCTTCGCGCGCTTCCGGGTCGCGGTCGGGAACGCGACCACACCCCAAAACGAGGCTGACGTCAGGATCGACGTGGAATCGACCGACGTGCGGCGCCTGAGCGGCGGCGCCGACTACACGGGTCAGTTGATCCTCGATACGACGCTGCGAATCACTGACCGCCGCAACACGCCGCTCGACGAGGGCACAGGGACCGTCCAGGACGCCAGCTTCGCCGTTCCGTATGACTGTCTCGCCACGCCGAACCCCAACTCTGGCGGCCGCTGCACGCTGCAGACAACCGTCAACTCGCTCGCCCCGGGCTTCGCTCAGGAAGAGCATCGCTCGATCTTCAGCATCCTCGACCTGTCGATCAAGGATGCCGGCGCGGACGGCTCGGTGGCTTCGCCCAATGGCGCCTGCCCGTACACCTGCGGCTCCGGGGACGAGACTGTTTTCCTCAAGGGCGGGGTCGTCACGCCTTAGGAGCATCCGCCAAACGGGATCTCCTCGCACGCTGAATTGCGTCCGCCCGGCCCTGGACGAAAAAAAGATGACAGGACGGCCGAACCCTCCTACTTTTGAGCGATGGCGCATGGAAGCTCCATCTCTCACTGCCAGCACGCTGGCTACTACTCCGGACTCGGTAGGTACTCGCAGGACTCGCAGTCGCTCAGGTACGTGTTGATCTGCGACGACTGCGGCGCGGAGATGCAGGAGATCTCCAAGCAGGAGTACGCGCCCGACCCGATCCTCGAGCACAACTTCGGCTAAGGAACGGGTTCGCTAGGCGGGCGCGCCGGACGGCTGCGCCGCCTCGATCGCCTGCTCTGGATCCCTGCCCGAGAAGAGCGCCTGCGCGCGGGCGGCCACCACGCCGGGAAGCTCCTCGGCGATGAAGTGCCCGGAGTCGTCGCGGGTCTCGAGCGCCATGCGGTCGGCCCAGCTGCGCCAGTCGCCGAGCCGGCGGTAGTCGATAGCGAGGTCGCTCTTGCCGTGCAGGAGCAGGGTCGGGACCGTCAGGCGCCGACCGGCCTGGCCGCCGGCGACGAACCGTGGTAGCTCGCGCAGCAGGAACGTTCTGTAAAGGCGCGCCGAGGCACGGGTTCGCGCAGGCTCCCGTAGCACGGCCGCGAACGACTCGAGATCCTCCTCCGACCAGGCGTCGGGGTGGACCGCACCGGTAGTCACCCCACGCTTGACGAAATCCGTGCGACGGAGCAGGAAGGGCCCGAGGCCAGGAGTGGCCAGCACCACCTGGTACCAGAGCCGCCAGATACCGAGCAGGCCGCGTAATGACGGTGGCTCGGGCCACGGCGTGATCATGTTCAAGGCCAGGTAGTGCTTGATCCGGTCGGGGCGATCGAGGCAGAGCAGGAAGCCCGCCCACGCGCCCCAGTCGTGTGCGATCAGGTCGACCTGGTCGAGCTCGAGGGCGTCGAGCAAAGCGACCGTGTCGTCGGCGAACGTCTGCTTCTCGTAGCGGCCGGGTGGTGCGTCCGACCAGCCGAAGCCGCGCAGGTCGGGGCAGATCACCCGCCGATCCACGGCCAGCAGCGGGATCACCTTGCGCCACGCGTACCAGTGCTGGGGCCAGCCGTGAAGGAGGACAACTGGGTCGCCCTCGCCCGCCTCGGCCACGTGGAACCGGATGCCGGCAGCCTCGACGTCGCGGTGGCGCACCCCGGGAACATGTGGCGGTTCCACGGCTGGAAACCTACTCGTTTCCGACCTCACGTTCCGACCGACCGGCCCGTTTAATGGGCATGTTGCTCTACACCACATTCGACAGCCCTCTCGGTGAGCTGCTGCTTCTGAGCGACGGCGACGCCTTGTGCGGGCTCTATATGCAAGAAGGACGTACGGCGAGGAAGATCCGTTCCGACTGGAAGGCGGCCGAGGAGCCATTCGCCGCTGTCCGCGCGCAGCTCGACGAGTATTTCGCCGGCACGCGCACGGACTTCGACGTGCCGCTCGCGATGCGCGGCAGTCCGTTTCAGCTGAGCGCGTGGCGGGCTTTGCAGGACATCCCCTACGGCGAGACGATCAGCTATGGACAGCAAGCGCGTCGGATCGATTGCCCGTCTCCACGTGCAGTCGGAGTGGCGAACGGACAGAACCCGGTTTCGCTGATCGTTCCCTGCCACCGCGTGATCGGCGCGGACGGCAGCCTGACCGGCTACGGCGGCGGCTTGGAGCGCAAGCGCTTCCTGCTCGACCTGGAGGCCGGCACTCCCGCCTTCGTCTGAGCGAGCAGCGCTAGAGCATTCGTCCACGCGCTCTGTTGCACGTGCGCTGCGCCCCTAATCTGTTCAAATGACCAGGGCAGTTTGCATCGTGTCGTTTGCAGCTGTCCTGGCCGGGTCACTCGTCGGCGCATCGGTCGCGCAGGCCGACGACCTCGTCGGCCCGCCGCTTCCCGACCCGCACGTCGGGGTTTCGATCGCGGCGCCACCCCCACCGAACGTTGGTGGGCAGACGCCCGACTTCGTCCAACGCCGCTGGGAGCGCTGCCGCCGCTACGCGGTGCTGGTCAACGCGGACCGGCCGGCGCTCGTCGATCACCTCGACTTCGACGTCGCAGACGGCGCGCTGACCGGAACGATCAGCGGCGCGCGGCGGTTCGACGGTGCAGACGATGCGCTCGAGGTGGGGAACGCGCCCGAGATCGCCGGCACGGAGCCGTACACGCTCGAGCTGTGGGCGCGTCCCCCCGACCGCGCGCCCGACAGCCGCTACCGCTTCATGATCTCGCGCGAGTTCACGAACGCGAGCGGGCGCCAGGGGACGGGGATATGGTTCTCGCAGTCGGGAGTCGGTTTCGAGCGCTGGACCGACGGGGTCAAGAAGGGCATCACGTACACACCCCGGATCACGAACACCGTCTGGAGCTCCGTGGTCGGCACCTACGACGGGTCCACGATGCGCCTCTATATAGAGGGGAAGCTGATCGGCTCGCGCGCCACGACGACTCGGCTGATCTCGCCGATCGGCCCGTTCGTGCTGGGTGTGGGCGCCGAAGGGCGGTCTGGCTTCTTCCCCGGCGATCTCGACGAGCTCGCGCTCTACGACCACGCGCTGATCCGCAGCCACGTGGCCGCGCACCACTCCGCGGCCCGCACCGCTCCATGCGCCACCATCCCCGGCGCGGAGGGCGCGACCTATACGCCGACGCTCGACGACCTCGGCGACACGATGCGCGTCAGCACGAACTCAGTCAGGGGCGAGCCGCCCGTCACCGTCGCGTCTGTGAGCGAGAGCGTGAAGGGGGTCGACTACGCGGGGCAGCTCTTCAGCCCGGTGATCCTGACTCCCGCCGCTAACGCCACCGTGAAGGGAACGGTGCCGCTGACCGCGGCGGTGCTGGGCCTCCCGCCGGACCGGATCCAGTTCCTCGTCGACGGTTTGATCCGCTACGCGAAGGTGGGCGAGGCGCCCTACCAGTACAGCTGGGACACGAGAGGCGCCGACAACGGGCCACACACCCTCGCGGTGCGCGTGTTCGGCCCCGGCAACCAGACGCCGACCTTCGTCCAGCGTTCGGTGACTGTCGCGAACCCGCCGCCCGCGAACTGACTAAGCCTGGAGCGCGCGGCCGACCGCTTCGGCCACGCAGACGGGCTTCTCCGAGCCCTCGACCTCGACGGTGAAGCGGGTGACGACCTGCCACGAGCCGCCGCCGACTTCGTCCACGGACACGATCTCGGCCTTGGCTCGGACACGGCTTCCCGCCGGCACCGGCGCGGGGAAGCGGACCTTGTTCCAGCCGTAGTTGACTCCGAGCGCGAAGCCGCTCGAGGAGATCAGGTCGAGGCGGAAGCCATCGATCAGCGAGAGGGTCAGGTTGCCGTGGGCGATAGTGGTGCCGAACGGGCTTTCCTTCGCCGCACGTTCGCGGTCGACGTGGATCCACTGGTGGTCGCCGGACAGGTCGGCGAACGTGTCGATGTCCTCCTGGCGCACCTCGCGCCATTCCCCCGGCCCGATCTCTTTGCCGATCAGGGCCTGGAGTCCCTCGATCCCGTTTGCCTCCACTACCGCCATGATCAGCGAGCTTACCTCGTTGCCCGCGACTCGTCATGCTGGTCGCTGATGGAGGCGGGCGCCTACAGCTTCGCGGGACCGGAGCCGCGGGGAGAAAGCGGGACGATCACGGCCGTTGCGCCGCTGCCGATCGAGGGCTCGGTGGAGCTCTCGATGGACGTCGAGCACATGTGGCAGACGTTCATGGACGTCGAGCGCTGGCCGAGCTGGAATCGGTGCATCTGGCGAGCGCGGGTGCGCGACGGCGAGCTGCGCGAGGGAGCGACGCTTGCGTGGGTGTTCAATCCGATCAGGCGCTGGTATCCGTACAAGATGCCGGCCCGCGCGAAGATCGTGGAGTTCGAGCCCAACGACCGCGTGACCTGGGAGGTCAATGCGCTCGGATTTCACGCTCTCCACAGCTACCGGTTCGCCGCAGTCGGGCCGCAGCGATGCCGGTTCGGCTCGTGGGAGGTCGCCGAGGGACCCGCCTTCCGGGCCACGCGCGCGTTCTGGCTCGCACACTTCCGCTACGTGTGCCGTGAATCCGTGGCCGGCGCCGCGACTCTGGCCGGCTAAAGAGCTCTAAGCGGAGGAGCCGGTCGCCTCGGTGGCGACGCCCGGCGCATGCACGTGGTAGTCGGCCAACGACACTGTGCGGGTGCGGCGCCGGTACTCGGCCTGGGAGCCGGGCCAGTTGTTGGTGACGCGCCCGTCCGAGGTCACGTACCAGCTCGAGCAGTTGACCCAGACGCTGTCGCGTAGGCGTTCACTCAACTCGCGCTGGAAGGAGTCGTGCACTTCCTGGCGCACCTCGAGCCGTTCAGCCGTACCGGTCGTGACAAGCCGCGCGGCGTCGGCCGCATACCTGGCCTGCGCCTCTATCAACTCGAGTGCGGAACCGGTGCCGTGGTTGGTGTTCGGCCCGTACAGAAGGAACATGTTGGGGAAGCCCGGCACGGTGATGCCGAGATAGGCCTCGCCGCCGTCCGCCCACTCCTCGGCCAGGCGGCGGCCGTCTCGGCCCTCGACTTCCATCGGTGCGAGAAACTCGGTAGCCGTAAAGCCGGTCCCGAAGATGATCGTGTCGACCTGATGGTGCTCGCCGTTGGCGGCGATGATCCCGTCGGGAACGACCTCGCGAATCGGGTCGGTGACCAAATCCACGTTGTGGCGGCGCAATGTGGGATACCACTCCGACGTGATCAGGATCCGCTTGCAGCCCATCGCGTAGTCGGGCCGGGTGGCATCCATCAGCCGGCGATCGCCGCGCAGCTGTGTAGCGCGGTTCAGCCGTGACATCGCGGTGAAGAGCCAGCTCATGAAACGCGCCGCGGGCTTCGGCCGGCCCGTGAACACCGGGACCATCGCCTCCATCCATGCCCACCAGCCCAAGCGGAACAGCCGCGGCAGCGCGGGCACGCGCGCGTAGAGCCGCTTGGTGCGCTCTGCGTAATCCTTGTCGGGCTTGGCCAGCACCCACGGCGCTGAACGCTGGAACACCATCACCCGCTCGACCTTCGGGGCGATCGCCGGCACGAACTGGATCGCGCTCGCGCCCGTTCCCAGCACGGCCACACGGCCCCCGGTGAGGTCGTGGTCGTGATCCCAGTGGGCCGAGTGGAACATCACACCCTCGAAGCGCTCGAGCCCCGGAACGTCGGGGATCGACGGCCGGGCAAGCTGGCCACACCCCGTGATCAGGACGTCGGCTTCGACCTCATCGCCGCCGGCAAGCTCGAGCCGCCAGTGACCGTTTTCCTCGTCGAACGTGGCGCGCTGGACGTCGGAGCCGAAGCGGATCTTCGGCAGGACGTCGAAGCGCCGGGCGACATCGGTGAGATACGCCTGGATCTCATCACCGGGCGAGAAGCGCTTGGACCAGCCCGGGTTCTGAGCGAAGGACAATGAGTAGAGGTGCGAGGGGACGTCGCATGCGATGCCCGGATACGTGTTGGCGCGCCAGACGCCGCCGAGCCGGTCGCCGCGCTCGAGCAGAACGAAGTCCTCGATCCCACGCCGCCTCAGTTCGACTGCGGCGGCCACGCCGCCGAAGCCCCCTCCCACGATTGCGACAGACTGACGCCCGCTCATCGTTGCCCGGGAGTATGACCACTATTACGGTGGCCGGTGCGACGGCCGGGGGTTAGCATGGTGGCGTTGGGAGGGAGGCTTCGCAGACAGGGAGGTCACGCGCTGGCCGCGGCGATCGCACTCGCCGTGGTGCTGGTGGCTGGCGTAGCCGACGCTCGGACGCCTGCCACCACGACTGTCCTCGTCAAAGACATTGCCCCTGCCGGTGGGTCATCCCCGCGGTACCTCACGAATGTCGGCGGCAGGCTCTTCTTCGAAGCTGACGATGAGGTTCACGGTAACGAGCTCTGGAGGAGCAACGGCAAAGAGAAGGGCACGCGTCTCATCGAGGACATCAACCAGGGGCCGGACTCGTCCCATTTGTCCAGCTTCATCAGTGTGCGCGGCAATCTGTTCCTTTCCGCTTACGACGGAACTCACGGGAGCGAGCTTTGGAAGAGCAACGGCTCCGCCAGCGGCACCAAGCTGGTCAAGGACATCAATCCCGGTACGGGCGGCTCGGGCGTGCAGTCTCCAGCCGTTGCCGGCCGCACCCTGTTCTTCAACGCCGACGACTCGCTGCACGGCAGCGAGCTATGGAGCAGCGACGGGACGACCGGGCGCACGAGGATGGTCAAGGACATCGCTCCGGGTTCCGACCACTCATTTCCATACCTGCTCACCGATGTCGATGGGACCCTCTTCTTCGGTGCCTATGCCGACAGCGCGAGTGCTGCCGCGCTGTGGAAGTCTGACGGCACTGAAGGTGGCACAGTCTCGCTCACGAACGTCGATCACAGCGGCCGTCATTTTGTGGGCCCGCTTGGGCTGACCGCCGTCGGCGACACCCTCTTCTTCAGCATGTACGACGCCGCTCATGGATGGGAGTTCTGGCGCAGCGACGGCACGGTCGGAGGCACGAAGCTGGTCAAGGACATCAAGCCCGGCGCCGGCGATTCCGGCCCGGACAATCTCACCAACGTCGGGGGGATGCTGTTCTTCGTCGCGGACGACGGCACGAGCGGTCGCGAGCTGTGGCGCAGCGACGGCACCGAAGCCGGGACTACGCTGGTCAAGGACATAGTCCCTGGAGTCTGCTGCGGGTATGAGCCGGCAGAGCTGACCGACGTGAACGGCACGCTTTTCTTCCGCGCGAACGACGGACTGTGGCGCAGCGACGGGACCGAGGCCAGCACGGCGCCCGTGGGCGGGCAGTTCAGCTATGACAGCGGTTCCTACCCTTATGTACTCACCAACGTCAACGGCTCCCTCTTCTATGGTGCGCGCGGTGAGCAGATCGGGCAATCCGAGCACAATCGCTGGAACCTGTGGACCACCGATGGAACCGTCGCCGGAACCACGCGGGTCTCCGACGTGGATCTCGCCCTGGATCCGGACTCTGTCGAGGGGGACACGCCGCCCTTCCTGGCCAACGTCAACCGCACCCTGTTCTTCGGCGGCAGCGCCCTGAGCGGCGGTGGCATCGAGCTGTGGAAGACGGAGCCGCGCGCGCGCCCACAGCGCTGAGACCAGGTCGCTATCGATCGAGCTCCGGATGGTGGCGCCGCACGTGCTCCGCAAGCGTCTCTCGCACCCACTCCTGCGTCTCCGAGTCGGCCAGCCGGTAGCGCCCGAGCAGCTCCTTCTGGTCGGTGAGTGGCAGGCCGGCGATCGTCCAGCTCACGGCGAACCGCTCGAACAGCATCTCGGTACGGCGGCGCCACATGTCGTCGGCGGACGAAGCCGCGACGCCGACGGGTTCCTTCAGCTTTTCCACCGTCCCCGGCGAGAGCGAGTCGCGCAACGTGAGAACGTTGCCCTCGGCGTCCCGATAGTCGGTCGTCTCGGAGGGAGTCTCGCGGCGGCGCTGCCGTTGGCGCTTGCCCATGAGGCGAAGATAGCGGCGTGGTGCGGTGGCGGTATCTTGGAGCGATGCTCGACCTGATCGAGTTCCCGGCCGACGATCCAGAGCGAGCTCGCCGTTTCTGGTCGGAGCTGCTGGGCGCGCGGCTCGAGCCGCGCAAGGAGGGAGAGGGAAGCGGATGGCAGACGCCATCGGACTCGCCGCGGCTCGGCGTGCACGCGCGCGGGTCGGGGCCGGGAGATACGTTTTCTCTTCCCTATTTCGCCGTCGACGACCTCGCGGGCGCCCTCGAGCGCGTCGAGGCGCTCGGTGGCACGGTTGTGCACCCCGGACAGCGGTGGGCGATCTGCAAGGACTCCGAGGGCAGCCCATTCGGGCTGGCCGCGAATAGTTAGATTACGCCGCGGCCAGGAGCGCCAGGACCTCGTCGCCGTGGCGTTTCACGAACGTCGGCCCCACGCCCTTGATCGCGGCCAGCTCGTGGAGCGTGGCCGGCTTGAGTGCGGCGATGGACTCCAGGGTGCTGTTGTGGGCGACCGTATAGGCGGGCTTGCCTCCGCTCGCGCGCAGCCGCCATTCCTTCAGTGAGTTCAACAGCGGCGCGCTCGCAGGGTCTACGGTCGCAGTTGCCTGCGCCTCGCGCCCCGTTCGCTTCGGCGGCGTGAGCGAGCGCGGGTCGGGCAGCCCGATCGTGTCCGGATCGCAGACGTCGCAGCACCGTCCCTCGGGGACACCGGGGCGCGCGTCGCCGAAGTGATCGAGCAGCGCACGCCGCCTGCACGTGCGCCCTGCCGGCGCCACGAAACCCTCTACGGCGCGATAGGCGCGCCAGGCGCGGTCGCGCGCGACTTTGCAGATCGAGGCCACGCGGCCGGCGGCAAGCTCGCCCGAAAGCGTCACCTCGAGGCGGCCGCCGGGAGCGGGTCGAAGGGCGCACATACCCGCGCGCTCGGCGATCCCGAGGCACACGCGGTCCCTGTCCTCGCGGGGCGCGTCGATCACGACCACGTCGCCGTCACTCGCGGCGCCGAGGCGCCGCATGTAGCCGAGCACGTCGCCTGCTTCCACCGCGTCGCGCTTGATGAAGTTGACGAGGCGGCCGAGGTCGGCGCGCATCGCCAGCAGGATCGCGCGCGCCGGCGCGCCGTCGCGGCCGGCGCGGCCGGCCTCCTGGTAGTAGCCCTCGACGCTCTTCGGGATCGCCCAGTGGATGACCGAACGCACGTTGGCTTTGTCGATCCCCATGCCGAAGGCGGTGGTGGCGACGACGACGTCCGCATCGCCTTCCATGAAACGGTGCTGCGCAGAGGCCCTCTCGTCGGCCGGCATCCCGGCGTGGTAGGCGACAGCCTGCAGGCCGTCGGCGCGCAGCCGCTCACCGACCTCCTCGGTGTCTCTGCGGGTGCCGCAGTAGACGATCGCCGGCCGGTGCCCGGCGTCTGCGAGTGCCGCGGTCAGCACCATGAACTTGCGCGCCTTCGATCCCGTACCGTCGAGCGGAACCACATCGAAAGAAAGGTTGGGCCTGTCGAAACCGGATCGGACGACGAACGGATCGCGCAGCCCGAGGCGTTCCGTGATCTCCTCTGCCACCTGTTCGGTGGCCGTCGCGGTGAGCGCCATCACGGTGGGGGCTCCGAGCCGGTCGATCACCCCGCGCAGGCGCAGGTAGTCCGGGCGGAAGTCGTGACCCCATTCCGACACGCAGTGGGCCTCGTCCACGGCGAAGAGGTCGACCGCGCGCGATGACAGCGCCGTCAGGAAGGAGGTCGAGGCAAAGCGCTCCGGGGAGCAGAACACGATCCGTGCTTCGCCGCCACGGATGGCGCGCAGAGAGGCCCCTACCGCCTCTTCGTCCATGCCAGAGGCGATCATCGCGGCGGGGTGGCCGCCGAGCACGAGGCGCCGGTACTGGTCCGCCATCAGGGCGATCAGCGGGGAGACAACCACCGTCAAGTCACGGGACGCGATGGCCGGCAGCTGGTAACAGAGGCTCTTGCCACCACCGGTCGGCATCACGACGAGGCTGTCACGGCCCTCGATCGCCGCGACTACAGCCTCGCGCTGCCCAGGCCGAAATTGCCGGTGGCCGAAGTGCTCCAGCAGGGCGTCCGGGTCGCTCGGTCCCTCGTATGCCCGTGCCGGCTCTTCATCGACGGGAAGGCGATCGAGGCCCTTGAGGGCGAGCTGCGCCTCCCGCTCGGTATTGGCGTCAGCGAGGTGGTCCATACCCGTCAGACTAAGGCGGGGGGAGGACCTTGTTATGCGTCAGGAAAGAGCTTCGCCGAGCTTGTCGAGCATCTTCTGCTCGCCCTCGCTCACGCGCTCGGCCTTGAAGCCCAGGAAACCGCCCTCCTTCGCCGCCTCGGCGGCACGCTGGGCGGCGGACAGCAGCCACTCGCGGAAGCCCGCCGCCTCCTCTGGAGTGGCCTTGCTCGTCACGAGCTCGTTCACGGCGCGCAGTTCCGTGAGTATCTCCTCACCCGCCAGCGCGCCCCTGGGCTTGAAGTCGCCGAGCGGGCTCTTTCGCTCCTTGGCCTTCTCGGCGACGCCCTTGGCGACGGTCTCGACCAATTCGCCGCGGCCGCCGGACTCCGCAGCCTCGGCTACCGTCTTGAACGCGGCCAGCGACTCCTTGACCGCCTCGATCGGTCCGCCCGGGTCGGCGAAGGAGATCGCCATGGATGCGACGAACGGCGCGCGCTCCAGGCGCGCCCACTCCTCTTCGGTGAAATCGGCCTTTGTGGTCACGCGCTGAGGTTCATGTGGAGGCGAACGACGTTCCCGCTCGGCAGCGATCTTAACTGCACGAGGTCGCAAAGATGGTTGACGAGCCATAGACCTCTGCCGCTCTCGTCCCTTTCCGTCGGCCGCTGACGGCCGACGAGCGGCGAGTGGAATTCGCCTCCGTCATGAATCTCGCAGAGAAACTCGTCTGAATCTCGCCATACCCGCAGCGTTCCCCTGCCTCCGCCGTGCAGGACGCTGTTCGTCGCGAGCTCGCTGACCGCGAGCACGACGTCGGCGGTCCGGTCCGCGGGCAGGCCGGCGGTGCGGGCCTGGTCGCCCACCAAGTCGCGGATTCTGCGCAGGTCGTGGGACGCGAAAGTGATCTGCAGAGGCACTCGCGAGGGCGGCGGCAGCTCGCCGTCGAATGGTCCGGGGGCGACCTCTGGGTCGAGATACAACCTGCTCTGCCGGATGACGTCGTTTTCCGAGATCATCGGGTGGCTGCGCTTCGCCTCCTCGAGTACGTCGTCCTCGAGTGCGCGCGTGTCGTACGGGCACAAAAGCTGGAATTCGGACGCCTCGGCGAACGCCAGGTTCAGCAGCGACTCGTGCCGCTGGCATTCGACCAGCTCGGCGGGGCTGCGACCTGCCCAGATCGGCTCGCCGATCCCGCGCAAGGCATTGCCGTCGGACACGTGGCCCGCCACGAAATCTCGCCAGGCCGGGATGATGCGGGCCGGGTTTCTGCCCAGCTCGCCCATGTCCACGAAGTGCACGGAGCCCGCTGCCTCTCCCAGCTCCGCCTGAAGGGCAGCGATCTTGCCGGCGGCGACGGCGACCATCGCGGGCTCATCCAGGACCGCTCCGTCACGCAGGAAAGGCACCGTTCTGGCCAGGAAGTCGTCCTCGCCGGCATAGAAGAGCGCCTCGTGGCGAAAGGTGTGTCGGGCAGTTTCGCTCAAGCTTTGTTCGAGCATTGTCCAGAGCCCGCGCTGCGAATGGTGGTCACAGGGCCGACCGCAACAGTTGCAGTCCCTCGATCAGGTGGCCAAGCGCCGCCGGTCGGTGAAGCCGTCCACAGACGTCGCACGGAGCACTTTTAGACTTCCTCCCGCAGCTCATCTACAAACCTTTTAGCGGGGCGCGGGGAGCCGGTGTGTGATCTTCGCCGCCTTCCGTGGCTGCTATGAGGAGCGCCGCCGCAGCAGCGGCAGGCCGGCCCAGAACCAGCCGAAGGCGGCTGCCGCGAGGACTCCGCAGCAGATCGTTGCGATTTCGCCGTAAAGCAGGTCGGTGATCAGGATGAGTGCCCCGGTCATCGCCGCCCCGAGAAACCCGAGGCCCGCGATCGTGAACTTGTTCGAGGTGATGAGGAGGTCCTCTTTGTTCTGCTGCCGGAAGTGCAGGCGGTGATACGCCGACGGAGCGATTAGCAAGGCGGCTGAGATCGCCGTCATCAGCAGGATCGCGAAAAAGAGTCCGCGCTGGAAGTCACTGGTCTGCGCGAATCGCTGGCTGAACGGGACAGTTAACAGGAACGCGAACAGCACCTGCACACCCGGCAGAGCCACCCGCAGCTCGTTCAGCAGCTCGATCAGCTCGCGGTTTACGCGCTCGCTGTGGTCCTCCTGGTGCCCGCCGTAACTCATCCACCAATTCTTAACCAGATCGGGGCCAGAGTGTGGCGGCGCAAGAATGGCGGCCAGAACGAGCAAGCGCCCCGATTGCTCGGGGCGCCGGCTCTGTCGGTTTGCTACTGGAGGGTCTTCGGTGTCTTACTTCTCGAAGCTGGACGACCAGCTCGCACGAGACCAGCTCGCACGCGACCAGCTCGCCCGCGTCGGGTCCATCGCCACGCACTCGATCTTGGCCGTGGCGATTTCGGCGTCCGACCAGCTTGCCCGCGACCAGCTCGCCCGCTCGAAGTCCGAGCAGGACTCCTCGGTGGCGGACCAGCTCGCACGCGACGGGTAGATAGCCGCGCACTGCTCCTTGGCCTCAGCGATTTCGGCGTCCGACCAGCTTGCCCGCGACCAGCTCGCCCGCTCGAAGTCCGAGCAGTTCTCCTCGGTGGCGGACCAGCTTGCACGCGACCAGCTCGCACGCGACCAGCTCGCACGAGACCAACTCGCGCGCAGCGTGTCGGCCGCGCCGCTCCAGCTCGCGCGGCTCCAGCTCGCGCGGCTGAAGTCGATCAGGCCGGTGGCTGAATCGAGCAGCTCGTTGGAAACGAGGTTGGCGTTCGAGTCGAGCGGGCTCGACACTTCGTGCGCCTTGTCGACCGCGACCTCCGCGTTCTTGATCGTGGTCTCGATCGTGGTGTTCGCCGGGAGAGCCCCGCCGTCTGCGTCCACCAGCGTGCCCACCACCATCGTCACGATCGTTTCCTTCACCGCGCGGGTGCGCTTGACGAGCGTGCCCTTGATCTGGTCGGGGGTCCAGTCGGGGTGCCTCTGGATCAGCGTCGCAGCCGCACCCGAGACGAGGGCAGCCGACATCGAGGTGCCGCCGACGCGGAAGTAGTCACCATCGACCACACACGTCGGGCAGAGCTCGCGGTAGTCCGCACCCGGAGCCATGGTGGACACGAGCCTTGCGCCCGGGGCCACGACCTCCGGCTTGACGACATCGTCCTGCGTCTTGCCGCGGCTGGACCACGACGTGAGCTTGTCGTCGTTGATGTCCTTGGTGCCCATGTCGTCCACGGAACCGACCGTGATCACGTGCGGGTCGTTGCCGGGCGCGTAGGAGACCGCGTCGGATGCGGCTCCCTCGTTCCCGGCAGCAGCGACGACCACGATGCCCGAGCTCCAGGCCTGCTCGACGGCTGCGTCAAGCGGGTCGGTCTTGTAGGACTCGGCGACCGTCGAGCGCAGCGACAGGTTGGCGACGCGGATGTTGTAGTCGTCCTTGTAGTCGACGACGAACTGCAGGCCGTCGATCACGTCCGCAACCGTCGCGTAGCCGTCCTCGTCGCCTGCCTTGACGTCGATCAGGTTGGCGTCCGGCGCCACGCCCGCGTACTTGCCGTACAGCGGGTCGCTGGCGTCGCGGTAGGTGCCGTTGCCCGCGATCAGACCCGCGATGTGAGTGCCGTGGCCGAAGCCGTCACCCGAGCTCTGAGCCGCCGGGTTGGAGACCGCGGTGGCGATCACGCGCGACGTCGGGTCGGACTGCGAGACCCGGAAGTCGGGCATGTCACCTGCGATGCCGGTGTCGATGACTGCGACGCCGACGCCCTTGCCGGTGTAGCCCTCGTTCCAGACCTTCGGCGCCCGGATCGACTGGTTGTAGGCCGAGCCCAGCTTGGCGGCCTCGGTCAGGTCCAGGCTGGTCTTGACGACCGCGGCGTTCACCGTCACGGTGCGCACGAGCGTGCTCTCTGCCAGCTTGACCGCAGCGCCGGCGCGCAGCTTGGCGCCGAAGCCGTTGATCAGCTCGAGGTCACGGGTGACCTTGCCGCCGGCCGAGGAGACGAGCTCCTTCGCCGCGGTGACGTCGACTCCCTGGCGGAGCTGTACGATCACCTCGACGTTCTTGGCGGGGTGGCGCTCGGCCGTGCTCGCCAGGACCGGCGACGGTCCCTCACCGAGCGCGGCTACACCCGTTGTGGCTCCTCCCTGCGAAGCCGCAACGAAAGCGATCGCCACGAGTGCGACGGCGGCGAGCGAAACAAGAGCGGTGACGATGGCGCGCGGCCAGCGCCAACTGCCCATGCAAACAGACGAATACATCTGACCCTCCTTGGTCCTTACGTGAGTGGAACGTGGTTTCCGGTTTTGCCCGGGAGCCGGTGGCCGAGCTATCTCGCAGTCCGTGCGAGACCTCTGGCTTTGCGTCCCTGTCTCACGACAGGTTTGCCCTGAAGGTCAGCTCCTCCCTTGGAGAAGCAGTTATCGGCGGCGGGTGGGCCCCACTTGACCGTGCTGGACGTACGTCCTAGCTCGCGCGCCGATCGCGCTTCAGACTGCGACGGAAGAGACCTCGAACAGGGCCCGGAACGCCGGCTCCTCGTCGAGGCACTCGCGCAGTGCGGCGACCACGGTGGGACAGAACTGCGCCCCGGCCTGGGCCTCGATCTCGGCCCGGGCCTGCGCGAGCGGTAGCGCGTTGCGATACGGCCGGTCCGTCGTCATCGCGTCGAGTGCGTCGGCCACGGACAGGATGCGGGCGGCGAGGGGGATCTCCTCTCCGATCAGGCCGTCGGGGTAGCCGGTGCCGTCGTAGCGCTCGTGGTGATTGCGGGCCATCTGCTTGACGATCGGCGGCAGCTCGAGGTCGGCCAGGATGTAGCTGCCGAGCTCCGTGTGCCTGTGCATCTCGCGCAGCTCGACCTGGTCGAGTGAGCCGGGCTTCAGCAGGATCTGGTCGGGGATGCCGATCTTGCCGATGTCGTGGACGATCGCTCCGACCTCGACCGCCCGCAGGCCGTCATCGTCGAAGCCGAGGCGGGCGCCGAGGGCACGCGCGATGGTGCCCACACGCTCGGTGTGGCCGCCCGTATACGGGTCCTTGGCCTCGATCGTGCGGGCGAGGGAGGTGATCGTGGACAGGTAGGAGCGATGCATGCGGGACAGGAGCTCCTCCCGGTCGGCAAGCAGGCCGCGAAGCTGCTCGGCGTTGCGTCGTAGCTCCTCGACGCTCGTGCGTGAGCGGTCCACATACTGCTTCTGGGCGATCCAGAGCATCGCGATCGGGAGGCCGAACACCACCAGCGCCCATTCCCCGAGCCTCTCCTCCGAAAGGACGAAGAGCGCCGCGATTGCGCCGAAGGCGGCGAAGTGCGGAGCCAGCCAGGCCAGTCCTTCCTTCCACTGAACGAGTGGCCCACGGCCGTCGCTCAGTCCCATCACGACCGACAGCAGGGTCATGTTCACGAGGTAGTACGCGAGGCCGGCGGCTATCCCGCCGGCGATCAGGGCGACGGTGCCCGCCTCCGGGACGAGCGTGTAAGCGGCCGCGGCGCTGGCGCCGGAGAGGCTGAGAGCGCCGAAATCCCAGGTCCATTTGACCATCGGGACCCGCTTCGCTGCCCGCAGGGCCGCGATCGCGGCCTCGGAGGTGAGCGGGCCGAGCGGGCCGAACAAGATCGCCAGCGCGATGCTCGCAACTGATGCCGGCGAGATCTTGGCGCGCTCGAAGACGTCGATGCGGATCAGGTCCAGGATGACCGCGGAAACGACCAGCGGAATGAACAGCTCCAGCTGCGACAGCACCGCGTCCGGCGACGCGAGAACGCCGACGACGGCGGCCCCGGCGCACAGAAACGCCGCGTAGACGGCGACGAGCCTCCGCCTTTGCCGGCGGACGGGACTCGGGGTAGGCGGTTCCGGTTGGTCGACCGGGACGTCTGGAGCCCCGAGGTCTATCTCGCGCTTGTCAGCCTTTTCTTGGGGACGGTCCGGCGCGAGCCGCAGCTCGGCAGCCGCCGGCGCGGGCTGAGGCTGGAGGAGGTCTGGCCGATCGAAGATCCGGTGGACCTGCGGCGCCAGAGGGACGCGGACGCGGTTTCGCCCGCCGAGCTTCGCGTCGTAGACCGCGGCGTCAGCGGCGTTCAGCAGAGCGTCGACGTCGTCGCCGTGCGTGGGATAGCCGGCGACCCCGATGCTGATGGTGATGCTGAGCTCCCCGTCGCCGCTTTTCAGGCGCATGGACTCGACCTTGGCGCGGATGCTCTCGGCCAGTCTCTGCGCCTCTGTCAGCGGGGTTTCGGGCAAGAGCAGGCAGAACTCCTCGCCACCGAAGCGGGCGGCGAGGCCCCGCTGGCCCGCAGCCTCCGCGAGCACGCCTGACACGGCCTTGATCAGCTCATCCCCGGCCAGGTGTCCCCAGCGATTGTTCACGGCCCTGAGGTGATCGAGGTCGAACATCATCACCGAGAGCTCGTGCCGGCGCTTGCGAGCGGTGGCCACCGCCTCCGCGAACACGGTCATCAGGTGATCGGAGTTATAGAGGCCGGTCTTGGGATCCGTGCGCGCCTTGTGCTCCAGGAGCGGCAGCCATAGGGCGCGATAGACGAGGAACATCGGACCGGCGATCAGCAAGACGAAAGCCGGGCTGCCGTCCCAGAGCGCCGCGAGGCATGCCCCGGTCGTAGCGAGGGCGGCGTCGAACACGATCGACTGCCCGCGATCGCGCAGGCCGCTCCGAAGCGAGCGGCCCTGCGTGAACCTGATGACGAGGCTCAGAAGGAGGTGGTTGAGCGCGACGAAGGCCACGACAGCACCGAGCAGCACCGCCACTTTCTGCAGGCCGGTCCCCCCGGGGGCAGTGAGGGCGTCGTTCGCGGACACGACCCAGCTCACGGCCAAGCCGCAGAGGAAGTAGTTCGTGATGTTGAACGCCGGCATGTACCAGCGGAAGCGATGCAGGATCCAGCCCGGCACGAAACACAGGACCGCGAGCGGGGCCAGCGCCCACGGGGGCAGCAGGACCGCGCCCCACAAGAAGAAGGCGAGGTTGGGCTGATATGAGAAATGCCCGGCTCCGAACACCTCGAAGAGGTTTCCCACCGTGCAAAGCACGGCGACGGTCACGAGCAGGGCAACGTCGAGGTCGGTAGCCGACCACTTCCAAACTGCAAGCAGGAGCAGTCCCGCTGCGGCCACGAACAAGGCGGAGAGATACGCCCTCGCAGACAGCGGGAGACCGCGGAATGTCGGAGGTCTCGTCGCTGACATCTCCCCTGCGTGGAATCGGCAGGCTTAACCACTTCCTTGAGCGCGATTCAGGCATGGGAATGCGGAAAACCGAGGGTCAAGGCGCGCCTTGGGCAGGGGCTGGGACCGCGGCGCCCCGAGCAATCGTGGCGCGCTCGTTCGGCGCGCCGTGATTCGAGCCCGCCTACAATCCCTGCAGGAGGGAGAGGTTTGCGCAGGATCGTCTTGGCAACCGTCGTGCTCGCCGCACTCGTCGCGGCCGCGACCGTGCAGGCCGAGCCGGTCCAGGAGTTCAGCTTCGAGATCCGCGACGTGAAGCAGGACGGCCGCTTCACGGTTCTCTATACGCAGCGCAGCTACGACACCTCGGGAGCGGTGCCGACCCAGCCGAACCAGTTCTTCCTGCGGCTGCCGGCCGGAGCAAAGCTGCGGCGCGAGTTCCTGAAGAAGAAGGTCTTCTGCGACGTCAAGAAGCTCGACAAGACGCGCGACCCCGCGAGCTGCAAGAAGTCACAGGTCGGAACCGGACGCGTCTTTGTGGACGCCCGCCCCTTCATCACGGATCAGATCCCGGCCGACATCTGGTTGTTCCTGGCCAAGCGCACGACCAAGAAGGCTGTCGCCAGCCTCGCCATCCTCGGCAAGCAGGACCAGAGCGCGCCGGTGGTGCGCGACATTCCGGTAGTGCGGGATTTCCGGGCGCCGATCGTCTTCATGAACTTCTTCAACGAGCCGACCAGCGACGGCAAGTATGGCTACAAGATGGCGTTCGGAAACAGCCCCACCGACGGCGGCGGCGCCAGCTTCGCCATCGCCGAGACACGCGTCGTGAACAAGGGCTTCACGCTCAGGAAGAAGAAGCGCAAGCTGTTCTGGTTCACTCCACCACGCTGCCCGAGCTCTGGCAAGGTCAGCTTCCAGGCCTTCTTCGGCTACGCGACGCTGCCGGACATCGTGCGCACGACGGAGCTGTCTTGCCCGCGGTTCAAGGGCTGAGGGTCGGTTGCGCGCTTGCGACGGTGCACCGAAGGGGTGGTGTCCGGGCGTTTTGCGTTTTGTGAGCCCTTCGGGTGGAACGATGCACTCTCGCGATAGGGCTCCGGTTGCTGATGCAGTTATGGCGCCTAGAGGGGCCAAATCCTGCACGTACCCGGAGCCCGATCACGGATCCCACGTCAGTCGTCGCGAGATTGACACCAAAGGCGCACCCCTTCGATGCAGCTGTTAGTCCTTCAGTCCGCTGTCGGAACCGTCTTCGCCGCCTCCGACCGACTGAGCGGCCGCTTGCCCCAATCCGCCGCGAGCGCGTACCCGACCAGGCGCTCGAAGTAGTCGCGCAGCGGCGGCACGCGGATACCGGCCGGCTCGAGCGCCGCACGCGTCTTGCGGGTGTCGTAGCTGATGTCCATCTCGAAGTAGGGGAAGAACGTTTCGCTGCGCTGAAGCCATTCGCGCCGGGGGCCCTTGCTGCGTCGCAACAGCAGTGGATGGACGAAGCGGCGGTACAGGCGCGGCGGCAGTGCGAGCGCGCGGCGGCGCCGGAAGCGGCGCGCGCTCATGTCGATCAGCTCGCCCACGGTCGAGGCCTGCGGTCCTGCCGCCAGGTGGTAGGTCTGGCCTTCGGCGTCCGGACGACCGGCGAGCTCGAACATCGCGTCGGCCACGTAGCTGACCGGCACCACGTCCACCGGTGCGGACCGGCGACCCGGGACCATTGGATAGACGCCGCGCGCGAACGCCTTCAGCGGCGCGTAGATGACGTTGAACGATGCTGTCCAGCCGGTGTCGTGCTCGCCGACAACGATGCTCGGGCGGAAAACCTGGATCGGAAGGCTGCCGCTGTGCGCGCGTACCAGCCGTTCCGCCTCCCACTTGGTCTGCTCGTAGGTGTTGCGGAAGCCCTGGCCCAATTCGAGCTCATCCTCGGCGAACCGGCCGTGATGCGTGCCCGCCACGTAAGCCGTCGACACGTATGAGATGCGGTTCAGGTTTCCGCGCTCGTTGCAGCGTTCGGCGAAGTCGATCACCCTACGGGTACCGTCCACGTTGATGCGCCGCGCCTGTTCGAGCGGGAGTGTGAACGACACTGACGCGGCTGCGTGCACGATCTCGCTGGTGCGTTCGGCCAACTCGTCCCGCATGCGGCTGTCGATCCCCATGTCCTCGCCCTCGAGGTCCGCGGGGACCGCGACCAGCCGGCCGTTGTGCGCATCTGGATCGCGGCACACGCGCCGCGCTGCCGCTCGCAGCCGCGCGCTCGCCTCCTTCTTGTCGCGACCGCGAACGAGCGCGAAGACCGTGCGGTCGCTGCGCTCGAGGTAACGGGCAAGCAGCTCCATTCCCAGGAAGCCGGTCGCGCCGGTCAGCAGCACGGCCCCGCCGTTGGACGGCCGGGTGTCGGGGGACGATCGCGGCACTTGGCCAGTGTCCTTCCCGACCCTGCGAGTTTCAATCGCCCCATTTGCGGAAATTGCGTAATTTGCAGTCGACCAGTTGTCCAGTCGCTGCTCACGCTCGCGCCCGCGGGGTCAGCCTGCGCGGGTGACGGCCCTGCGCTTCGACCGGCGGCGGCTCTTCGACGGAGAGCGCCAGGCGAAGCCGCCGCCGGCTTTCGCGAGGGTGTCGAACTCCTCGAGCGACAGGCCGGCCCCGACGGCGACGCAGGTGAGTGGTGAGTCGACGAGCTCGGTCGCTATTTGAGTCTCGTTCCACAGCAGCTCGTCGAAGCCGCGCAGAAGCGATCCCCCGCCGGCCACAGCGATTCCCTCGTCCGCGATGTCGGCTGCGAGCTCGGGGGGCGTGCGCTCGAGCGTATCCTTGACGACGTCGACGATCGCCCGCAGCGGTTCCTCGAGGGCGTGGCGCACCTCGGTGCTGGTCAGCTTCACGACGTTGGGCAGTCCGGAAACGAGGTCACGTCCGCGGATCTCTGTCTCGAGCTCGTCATCGAGCGGCCATGCGGAGCCCACGGCGAGCTTCACGTCCTCCGCGGTCGTCTGCCCGATCGCGAGCTGATACTCGCGCTTGACGTGGTTGGCGATCGCCTCGTCGAACTCGTAGCCACCGATGCGCAGTGACTGCGACAGGACGATGCCGCCGAGCGAGAGCAGCGCGACCTCGCTGGTGCCACCGCCGACATCGACGACCAGGTGCCCGCGGGGCTCCTCGATCGGAATGCGGGAGCCGATCGCCGCCGCGACGCATTCCTCGATCAGGTACACCTGCTTGGCACCGGCCGACTGGCACGCCTCCTCCACCGCCCGCTTCTCTACGTCCGTCACTCCCGAAGGAACGCACATCACGACTCGTGGGTGCGCGAAGCGGCTCGGATGAGACTTGCGGATGAAGTAGCGCAGCATCTGCTCGGTGACCTCGAAGTCGGCGATCACGCCGTGCCGCAGCGGCCGGGTGGCCGAGATCGTGGCTGGGGTGCGTCCGATCATGCGCTTGGCGTCGGCCCCGACCGCGTGTACCTCGCCGCTGCCGGAGTCGATTGCCACCACCGACGGCTCAGACAGCACGATGCCCTGTCCACGCACGTAGACGAGGGTGTTGGCCGTGCCGAGGTCGACCGCGATGTCGTTGCCGCTGGGCTGTGGAAGCAGGCGCATCTTCTCGCCAAATGGTCGCAGTTTGCGCGGTGGTGCGGAGAGCGGGCGGCGTCCCGGAGGTCTCCACTACATATGGTGGGCGCGGGCTGGACCGCCGGTACGCCTCGCGGGGCGTGATTTTGGCCACGTGGCCAAGGCGCGAGAGCGCGCTACGAGCGAACATTGGCGTCGGGATGTTTTGCTCGGTAACGGGGAGAGAACGACGAGGTGCGTGTTGAAAGCTCGGAACGGGCGCAAGCCCGGCCGTACCAATAGGGACGATCCGCTCGTGAGCGCGGTCGGATGGCGACTTTTCAAGGCGGAGGACATTCCCACTCGCCTGCGCCGCCTGAGCGCGATGGAGGAGACGGCAGAGCGCTCGCCGGTGGTGGGCGGGGCCAGTGGCCCTAGTCGCCCGCCGGGAACGCCCGCGCCAGCGCCTCGGTGAGCCGGGGCAGGTCGTCGCCCAGCTCGCGCGCGACCGCTCGCTGAGAGGCGGCGCCGCCGACGCGGGCAAGGCTCTGCACCCCTTCCAGCTCCTGGCTGCAACCGATCACGTCCGCGTGGGGAGCGCACGCCTCGAACAGCTCTTCGAGCAGGTTCCGCGCCGGGACGCGGCGTTTGAGATCGGGCTCGATCAGCTGGGCGTCCATCCCGTCGCGTGCCGCGAGGAACCGGTTCTCGTCGAGCACCTCGGTAGCCTCTAGGAGCGTCGCGGAGGCGTAACCCTCGACCAGCTCCAGGCGGGCAAGCGATTGCACAAGCGCCACGAGCGCCGCGGTGTCCGCGACGGTCGTCTGCGCGTCCATCACTCGCACCTCGACGGTCCCGAAGCGCGGCTGCGGCCGCACGTCCCACCACAGGAACGTCGGCTCGGGGATCGCCCCGGAGCGCATCAGCAGCTCGACCGTCGAGACCCAGTGCTCGTAGTCGGCGAACGCGCGCGGGATGCCGACGCGGGGAAACGCCTGGAACAGTGGCGTGCGCGCCGAACACATCCCAGTGTCCCGCCCCTGCCAGTAAGGCGAGTTCGCCGACAGTGCAAGCAACAGCGGCACGTGAGCCCGCATCCTATTGCACAGCACGATCGCCTGCTCAGGCGATTCGACGCCGACATGCACGTGGAGCGCGAACGAAGGCTCGCGCCGTGCCAGTTCCCGCATCGTGTCGTAGATGAACTGGTAACGCCGGGAGTCGGAGACGACCGTGTCAGACCACAGCGCGGTTGGATGCGTCCCGGCGCACGCCGCACTCAAACCCAGCTCCGCCAGCTCGCGATCGAGCGCGCGGCGTAGCGCCAAGAGCTCGACCGCCAGGCCGCCGACGGTCGCATTGACGCCGGTCTGTACCTCGAGCGCCGAGCCATGCGTCTCCGGAGAGCAGCTCGCAGCGAGCTGGTCTGAAAACGACTCGAGAACGGCCGCCGCTGACTGGGAGAGCGACCAGCCGTCCGGGTCGAGCAGCATCACCTCTTCCTCCGCGCCGACGGTGGCGGCGGGATCCGGTGCGCTCCCGCGCCACGCTGCCCAGGCCGGCGCGCTGGCGAGACTCGACCTCATGCGGCCATCAGCTCCGCCCGCCTGCCGCGACGGCGCGCCGCTTCCACGAACGCCTCGAACAGCGCGTCCTGCTCGGGCCTGCCGACCAGGCATTCGGCATGCCACTGGACGCCGAGCACGAAGCTCCGGCCGCGCGCTTCGATCGCCTCCACCGTGCCGTCCGGAGCCCAGGCGACGGCAAACAGTCCGCGACCGAGCTCGTCCACCGCCTGGTGGTGAAAGGAGTTGACGCTGGCGCTGGATCTCTTCATCGAGTCGGCGAGCAGGCTGTCTGGCGCGATCTCCACTTCGTGGGTTACCACGCCGCTCGGCTCCAGCTGGCGATGCTCTAGCCGAGTGCGATCCGGAAGGTGTTGCTGGAGTGTCCCACCGCGGGCGACGTTGAGTGTCTGAGCGCCGCGGCAGATGCCGAGCAGCGGCAGCCGGTGTGCGTCTGCAGCCCGGACGAGCGCCAGCTCGAAGTCGTCCACCTCGGGTTCGGTCGGACCAAGCTCGCCGTGGGTATCCGCCGCGTAGCTGGCCGGATGCAGGTCCGGACCGCCGGAGAGGCAGACGCCCGCCAGGCGCGCGACGAGTGGCTCGGCGTTGTCACGATCGAGCGGCGAGAGGATCACGGGGAGCCCGCCGGCGCGCTCGATCGCGCGCAGGTAGCTGAGTCCGAGGGCGAGCTCGCGGTGAGGTGGCTCGCCCTGCAGTGTCTGCTTGACGTCCGCCGGTGCTCGGAGCTCCGAGCTCGAGATCCCGATCAGCGGCGGGTCCTTCACGCGAGCAGCCATGTGTCCTTCCCTCCGCCCTGCTGGGAGCTGTCGGGCCGGGCTAGCCCGCGGGCGAAGAAGGCTTCGTCGTAGTGACCCTCGAGGGGCGCATATCGAGAGAGGCCGGCCGCTCCAGGCCGCGCCTCGAGCGTGTGGCCCATGCAATCAACCTATGCGGCCGGAGGCGGCGGGTCTTTGGCCCGCTGGCCAAGATTGCGCCCGGTTTGATCTACACGTCGTCGAGCCCGTTTGTGCGTGCGGTCACGCGCCGGGCGGCTCACCGGTCTGCGAGAGCCGCCCGTCGCGACCCGGTCCCCGGCTACCGGACCGTGCACGCGAGCCTCGCGCACACGTCGTCGGGAAGCTCCCGCCAGGGACAAGATCTCCGCCTCGAGAGCCGTGGGCAGCCTGGCGACGCCGGGAAGCGCATCGGGATCGGCGTAGATGCCGAAGTGCAGATTTCCGGTGTAGCCGAAGATCCCGATCGAGAGCGCGTGGTCGTCGGCGAGTGGGACGACCGGATACGCCTCGGCGAGGCGGGCGCCCAGCATGTAGACCGGATCGGGTGGTCCCGGGATGTTGGACACGGTGAGGTTGTATGTGCGGGGGCTGGCAACCAGCCGCGCCGCTTGGTCCTTCAGCAGCTCCGGAAGCGCGCTGAGCGCGCCCATCACGACCTCGGTGCCGGCAGCGCGGCGCGAGCGTTTGAACTCCGCCGTCGCTTCCACGACCGATTCGAGCCGAGCCCGCGCCGAGCGGAGGTGGAGGGGAAGGTCTATGAACGCGAACGAGATGCGGTTTCCGAGCGCTCGGCGTTCGCCGTCGTCGCGAACGCTCACCGGCACCATCACCTTCAACGGCCGCGGCCGCGTCACGGCCGAGAGCGCGAGCTCTCGCAGCGCGCCCGCGACGGCCGCGAGACAGACGTCGTTCACCGTGGCCGGAGTGCCCGTCCGTGCCCGCTGCACGTCCGACATGCTCGCCACGTGGGCGACGAGCGTGCGGCGTGGTCCGATCGGGACGTTCAGGTGCGATGGGGGCGCCGGCCGCAGGAGGTCCTTCTCAACGGCCAGCGCCGCTCGGCGGAGCGTGCCCGCCAGGCTGGAGGCGCCCCCGGGTCCCGCCGCACGCGCGACGCCTCGCACCGCACGAAGGGACTCCGTCGCCCCCGCCATCACCGTGTCGACGGCGAGTCGCGCGCCGCTGGGTGGGCCGGGGGGTGACCAGGCGTCGGGAGCCTCCTGCTCCGCGTCTGGTGAGGAGTCGAAGAGAAGCAGGGCCACCTCGACAGCGGACTTGCCGTCCACCATCGCATGGTGCAGCTTGCACACGAGCCCCGCGCGACCGTCGTCGAGGCGGGGCGCCACATATATGTGCCAGAGCGGCCTGTCGCGGTCGAGCTGCTCGGAGAGCACCGCGTCCGCAAGGGCGCGAAACCGCGCCGGCGAGATCGACTCGTCAGGCCGGGTTAACGCCGTGACGTGCTTTGCGATGTCGAAGTCCGGGTCGTCGACCCAAAACGGCTCGCCCATCCGCAGCGGCGGGAAGGCGAGGCGCTGGCGGAAGCGGGGGAGGAGCTGCATCCGCGCTCCGACCTTGGCGCGTAGGGCAGCCAGCGCGGGCCGTTCGCGCGCGGAGTCGACGTCGAGCAGCCCCACCCACGCGACGTGCATGTGCGCGCTCTCGCTCTCGACTCGCAAGAACGAGCTGTCGAGCGTTGTCAGCCTCTTGTGCATGGCAGGGTCATGTTCGGCTCTGCCGCGGCCCCTGTCACGGGACCGACGGTAGGAGCTTTCTCTCGTGGGACCGACCGCCGGTCGAAACGGCACCGGGGACTTCGGAGTGGGACGATGGTGCGACGACGTACGCACGTTACCCATTTATCGCGCTTGTGCTCGCACTCGTGCTCGTGCTCGCTTCGGGGGCGGGCGCGGCGGTGAGCGTCTCGCAGTTCACCGTGGCGCCGTCCACCACCCAGGCCGGCGGTCACCCCACGCTCACGATATCGACCGCGTTTGAGCCACCGTCTGGCGATGTCAGGGACTTCGTGCTGAAGCTCCCACGAGGCCTGACGGCGAATGCCGGTGCGGCGCCCTACTGCCCCCGCAAGCGACTCGTTGCCGACCTGTGCCCGTCTGGAACCAAGGTCGGATCGATCGGCGTGGCCGGCGAGGCGTTCGGTTTCGAGGCAGAGGTGCGGAGAAACATCTACAACATGCGCCCAGCAGGATCCGAGCGCCTGCGCCTCGGCATCTCGATCTTCGGGTCGCTGACCACGGGGGGCGTGGCCGCTACGCTGCCCGTCGTCTCCCGGCCGGACGGTGGACTGAGCATCGCGGTGACCGGGCTCCCGAGCGACTTCAACGGCGTCACGGTGAAGGTGAAGCGGATCAGGATCCAGCTCAAGGGACAGGTGCGAAGAAGGGTGGGAAGGGGCAAGCACCGGCGCGTGCGCACGCGGGCGCTACTGACCAACCCGCGCACGTGCCAGCCAGCCACCAGCGCGCTCGAGCTGGTCACGCACGAGACGCCGCCCACCACGGTGACGAGCAGCAGCACATTCGTCCCGACGGGGTGCCCGGCGCCATGAACACCCACGGGGACGACAGCTTCGATCCGACACGCAGGACGATGCTGGCGGCCGAGCGCACCTGGCTGGCGTGGTGGCGAACCGGGATCGCGGCCGCGACGGCCGCGGTCGGCGTCGGGGGTCTCGTGCCCAACCTCGTCGAAGGGTCGCGCTGGCCTTACGAGCTGCTTGGGGCCGGCTACGCGTTGGTTGCGATCGGAGTGTTCGCGTTCGCCATCGTGCGACAGCGGAGGATCGAGACCGCACTGCGGAGTGGCGAGCAACCGAGCATGGACCTGAGCTGGGTGATCGTTCTCACGCTGGCGGGTGGCGTGCTTGCACTGGCCACCCTGGTCGTGGTTGTCGTCCAGCCTTAGCCCGGCTCTGAGCGGATCGGCGAGGCGAGTAGAGAAGTCCGAGATGGCTTAGGCGGCTGGCGTTGGCTCCGGCCGAGCGACCGCACTCTGCGCGAGTGAGGTGGTCGGCAGCCCCCGTGTGAGCACGAGCGACAGCAGCGCTGCGAGCGCGACGGCACCGAGCGAGAGCCGCAGCGCGTTGAGCTGCGCGTCGCCGTAGTCGTCCGCGACCGCGCGGGCCTGGTCCCGGGAGAGTCCACCCTCCACGGCCGCCTGCTCGACGTCGGCAACAGGCACGATGTCGATTCCCTCTTGCACGTTGGCGACGATCGTCTTTTGTGCGGCCGCTGGAACCTCCGGGTTGGCGGTGATGCGGTCGCTGAAGCCTGTGGCCAGCGACGCGAGCAACACCGCGCCGATGATCGCCGTGCCGAGGGAGGACCCGAGGTTCTGGGCAGTGCCCTGAAGCCCGCCCGCCTCACTGGTCTGCGTAGGCGCGACGGAGGACATGATGACGTTCCCGAGCTGCGAAGCGAGAAGCCCCGCACCGGCGCCGATGAGGCCGAGCGCGACCTTGAAGCCGGTGTCGTTCAGCTTCACGTCGAGCGTTCCGAGCATGACGAGGGCGCCGATACTGACCCCGACCAACCCGATCTGCGCGACCACGCGCGGCGAGCGCCGGGCCGCAATCCGCGGACCCAGCAGGGCAAAGACGAGCATCGCCACGGACAGTGGAAGCAGGCGCTTGCCGGTCTCGAACGCGTCGAGGCCCACGACGACCTGCAGGTACACCGGGATGACGAAGAACGTGCCCATCAGGACGAGCTGCTGCCCGACCAGGCTCGAGAGCCCAGCGCGCAGCTGCGAGATGCGCAGCAGCGCCGTGTCGAGCAGCTGGTCCTGGCCCAGGCGGGCGCGACGCTGCTCCCATGCGACGAACCCCCAGAGCAGCGCGAGACCGCCGAGCACCATGAACGGCACCACTGAGAAGCCCAGCGGCGTGATCTCCGTGCCGTTGATTGTGGGCGCCGCGCGCGGCTGAACGAAGCCCCACACGCTGCTGCGCAGGATCGCGAACACGGCCAGGCCCAGGCCGCCTGCGGATAGCGCCACGCCGACGATGTCGAGCTGCGGGCGCCGCTCGGCCAGCGGCGCTCGCGCGATCTGTCCGCGCAGGAGCAGGATCAGGATCACGACCACGGTCTCACCGGCGAACACGTAGCGCCACGTGAACTCTGTGGTCACCCAGCCGCCGATCAGCGGACCGGCAGCGATCGCGATCGCGGCGACCGCGCCGAGCAGCGCGTAGGCCAGCGCGCGCTCGCGTCCTTCGTAGCTCGCGGCGGTGAGGGCCGCAATCGCCGGCACCACGAGCACCGCACCGAACCCCTCGACGCCCGACCATCCGACCAGCAGCACGGCGAGGTTCGGGCTCAGCGCGGTCGTGAGCGATCCGGCTCCGTAGATCGCCAGCCCGATCGCGAACGCTTTGTTACGGCCCAGGATGTCGCCGAGCTTTGCGCCAAGCAGCATGAACGCCGCCATCACCAGGGTGTACATGGTGATTGCCGTCTGCACGCCCTGGATCGTGGTGTCGAGATCGTCGACGATCTCGGAGATCGCCACGTTCATCACGCTCGAATCGAGCACCATGACGAACTGGGCCGAGGCGAGGATGAGCATCGGGAGCCACTTGCGCACGGCCGGCCAAACCCTAACCAGGAAGCTGGACGAGGCGGTGAGTAGGCGTGAAGCCCTACTCCGGACGCTCAGCCGGCGGCTCGCCACGCTGAGCAAGGGCTGCTTCGATAGCAGCGAGGCGAGCGTCGATGCGATCGAGCTGAATCGACGGATCGGAATCGGAGCCTGTCGCGCGCGCGCGAGCCTGCTCGATCAGGGAGGCCGTCACCGCCGCGGCGACAATGGTGATGAATCCGATGCCCTGAAGCATCAGCACGGCCCCGATCAGTCTGCCGCCCGTCTGCGAGGGCACCACGTCACCGTAGCCCACGGTCGTCACGGTCTGGAGCGACCACCACAGGCTCGTTCCGATGTTCGGGAACTCCCGATTGTCTACAAGCCAGATCGCGAACCCACCCGCCACCGTGACGAGCGTCGTCACCAGCACGATGATGCGCGCCGCGCGACCGGCCGTGAGCGGCTTGCGCTCCATCACTTCGCTCACCCACGGCCGGGCGGGAGGCTTCTGTCCGTCGGCGTCCATCGAATCCACTCTGGTTCGGAAGGGAGGCTAGGCCCGCGGCCAGACCGACTACTCGACGAAGAGATCCGAGTTCGTCAGCGGCGAACGTGACCCGGCGCCGCGCTCGTAGAAGCTCTCTCCATTCCCAGAGACCCTATGGGATGATCAGGTCGTGCAAACCGCGCGGATGCCGGGTGGGATGACACAGGAGGTCGCCAGGTTCTGGTGGCTCCCGCTGATCACCGGCATTTTCTGGCTGATCGTGGCGCTGGTTGTGCTGCGGTTCAACGAGGCATCGGTGACCACGGTCGGGATCCTCGCCGGCCTGGTCTTCATCGGGGCCGGCTTGAATGACCTAGCGATGTCGAGCGTGGTCTATCGCTGGAAGGCGTTGTGGGCCGGGGTCGGCATCCTGCTGATCGTCGTTGGCATCGTCGCGCTCTTCTCGCCCGGCAACACATTCGAGGCACTGGCCGCGATCCTCGGCGTGTTGCTGCTCTTGAAGGGCACGTTCGACGTCATCTTCGCGCTGTCGGAACGCGACACCGAGCTCTGGTGGGTGCCGTTCATGATCGGGATCATCGAGATCCTGCTCGCCTTCTGGGCGTCGGGCTACTTCGGCCGCAAGGCGGTGCTGCTGGTCATCTTCGTCGCGGCGGCAGCCCTCGCGCGAGGCGTGATGCAGATCACGATCGCGTTCCGGATGCGGGCGCTGGCGAAGACCTAGCGGGGGACCGGAGTGACGGGGCGGTCTCGTCGACCGCTGGCGGCTCTATCGAAAGCCAGTCGACCGGGTCTCGGCCGGTGTGACCCGCGGCTCGGGCTGTTCGAGCGCGTTGTAGACGGACCAGCCGACGGCGACCATCGGTACCGCGAGGAACGCGCCCACGATGCCGAGCAGCTGGGAGCCGACGATGACCGATGTCAGCGTGACGATCGGGTGCAGGTTGACGGTCTGCTGGTAGACGAGCGGGGTGACGAACATGCTGTCGAGCTGCTGCGCGACGAGGATCACGACGCCGATTGCCAGCGCCGCCCCAACGCCGTCCGAGCCGAGCGTGACCAGGCCGATGACTAGCCCGGAGACCCAGGCGCCGAGGATCGGGATGAAGAGTGACACGAAGGTGAGGAGCGCGAGCGTTCCGACGTGCGGGGTTCCGACGACGAGCATCCCGAGCGTGATCACGGTGGTGTCGATCAGCGCAACGAGCGCGATGCCGCGGATGTAGCCGGTCGCCGCGCTCCACGCCGCTGCGCCCGCCCCTGCGACCCGGTCGCGGCGCGTCTCGGCGAACCGGTTCTTGATCCAGCCCCAAACCTGATCGCCGCCTGTGAGCAGGTAGAGCAGGAACACGAACATCAGCACGGCGCCGCTCACCATCTGCGCGGTGAACGACAGGCCACCGAGAACAGCGTCAAAAACGCCGCCCGCCGCATTCTTTGCGGCCGGGAGGATCCCCTTCAGGAAGCTGCGTATCTCCTCCTCGTGCTGCCTGGCCCAGTCGTTGTTGTCCCGCAGCCAGTCGACGACCTTGTCCGCACCCGCGCTGATGTCCGCGCCGATCTCGGAGAGATTGCCGAACAGCGAGCTGGTGAACACCCAGGTCAACCCGGCAGCGATGAGGAGGACGCCGATCATGCTGCCCGCGACTGCAAGCCACCGTGGAGCTCCGCGCCGGTCGGCCCAGTCGATCAGTGGCAACAGCTGCGTGCTCACCAGGGCAGCCACGATCAGCGGCACGGTCGCCGAGCGCGCGTACCAGATCGCTCCGCCGACAAGGAGCACGCCGGCCGTGATCAGCAGCGTCTTGGCGCTCCAAAGGGCCATCTGGGTGCCCGCAGACGACCGCTCCGGTACCGGGATCGGGCTGGATGCGTTCGCGCCTGGCTCGGTCACAAGTGCTCGGTGAGTGTCGCTCAGCAGCCGGTCGGCAACCGGAGGAGGCTGGCGCCAGGGAAGGCCGTGCTCAGGCGCTCGAGGCGCTGGAAGGCGGGTCCTGCGGGCCGCGTCCAGGCGCGCCGGAGGAGTCCGAACGCATACCTCGGATCGATTCGAGGATTCCGCCTTCGGGCATCGGGGCGTCCGGAAACTCGCGCTCGGTCACGCGCCGCAGCGCCACCGTCCCGATCAAAGTCAACGCCGCCAGCAGGAGCAGCGGCACTGGTTGGGTGAACGCCCGGATGGGCGCCACGATAACGAGCAGCAGGAAGATCGCGGCGACGACACCGAAGGTGAGACCGGGGCGCTCGCGCATGTAAGGCGCAGCGGCGCGCCGGAAGGCGATCGCCGGCCGTGTTGGGCCCGCAAGCCACGCACCGATCAGCAGCAGGACCCCGACCCCGATCACCGACTGGGTGATCTCGACCAGCAACGAGGTTGCGATCGACCAGGTGTCGTCCGCCGCGTCGTTCACGGCGGCCGTGTTCGCGAGCGCGTCGACGACGGCGTCGCCGGCAAGGACGCGCAGCACCACGGCCGCGAGGCCGGCGATGATCAGGCCCAGCCCGATCGCCTTGATCGCCTCGCGCCGCCGGCCGACAGCGAGATACATCGCAAGCGCCCACAGCGCGAGCCACAGCGCGAGCAGCACGATCGGGAGGTCCTCGAGGATGTTGGCCCCCGTCTGGGCAGCCTCGAGCTGGTCCGATTGCATGATCTCGAGCTGACCGGCGTCCGGGGGAAGCTTCGCCGCCAGCTTGCCGAGCCCGATCTCGTTCGCGAGATCCTCGACGAGCGGGTGCAGGTCGAGCGTCACCTGGCCGCCCGCCGTGCTCACGAACTCGCCATCGTCGTGGACGATTTGGAGGAATCTCTCGTGGGCTCGTCTGTTGGCATTCATCCACGCCTGCTGCACGCGTGGGCTCTCCAGGGCCCTGTTGGCCGCTCTCTCGGCGAACTCCCGCAGGCCGCCCGAAAGGGGCCCCGCCAGCCGCTGCGCCTCGGGGGGCAGCGAGTTGCGGAGCTCAGCGGCCACGTCGACGTTCGAGTACAGCTGGTCCACCAAGTAGACCGAGATGGTGTTCCTGATCTGCTCGTCCTCGAGCAGCTGTGAGCTCGTGTCGGTCCACTCGTTGGTGTCGAGGGCCTGCTCCTTTGCCCAGTTCGCGAAGATGAAGAGGAACGCGAACAGCGAGGCGACGACGACGATCACAGTAACGATGCGTCGGCGCGGAGTCTCGGCTTCAGCCATCAAGAATCGGACCTCCCGGAGATGGCGCGAGCCTATCGCCTTGCGAACGCGACATGCTCACCCGATCCGGATGAGGAATCCCGGGTTGCGCACCAGCTGCCGGATTGCCGGCTTCTTCGTCTCTTAAGGCGGCCAACACCCGCGCTTAACGTGCTCGTTCTACAACCCACGACGATGACCGACGGGAGTCACGTAGCCAAAGAGCACGGGGTCAGGAGCTGTTGTTCCCACGCCGGCTACTACTCCGGCCGGGGGTTGTACGCGAAGGAAACGCGAGTCCTCAGGTACGTGCTGGTCTGCGATGAATGCGGTGCCGAGATGAAGGAGATCTCCGCGCTCGACTACGTGCCCGAGCCTGTGCTCGCCTTCACCTGAATCACCCTGACCGGACGGTGCGCCGAGGGGGGGCGCTGTGAAAGGATCCGCAGCATCATGGCTCCCCGAGATCAAGACAGCCGGGGTGAGCTCGCCGGGATCCTGGTGGTCCTCGTCATCGCCACGATCGTCGCCGCCGTGCTGGTGGGCATCTGGCTCGGACTCTGGGCCGCGTTGATCGTCACGGTCGGCTTCGCGCTCACCACGATCACGGCTCTGTTCGTCCTTGCTTCTCGTCGTAGCGAGCGCCCTCCGGTCGCCGACGCTCCGCGAGTCGAGCCACTCCATGACGGCCGCTTCCGGATCCTGGTGGTGGCAGACGCCTGGGGTGCATCACCGGACTTGATCGAGAAGCTGCGCTCGCATGCCGGCACTGGACCGGCATCCGTCTTCGTCATGGCGCCCGCGGTCGGTTCGAGGCTCGAGATCCTCGGCGAGGATCAGAAGGATTACGACGCTGCATCTCGGCGCCTCGCGGAAGTAATAAAGGACCTCGAAGGAGTGGGGCTGAACGCACAGGGAGAGATCGGCTCGAACGATCCGCTGCAGGCCTGCGACGACGGGCTGCGTCAGTTCCCCGCCGACGAGATCGTGTTCATCACGCATCCCGACGCGAAGACCAAGTGGCTCGAGAAGGGATTGATCGAGCAGGCGAAGTCGCGCTACCAGCAGCCGGTCTACCACGAGGTTGTCTAGGCAATCCCCAGGCGCCGTTCTGGGAGAATGCCGCCATGGCTGACGACTTTCGCGTCATGATCGAGTTCGAAGAGGAGGTGCACGGCCTCCGCTTCGGGCGCCTGCTCGGCGAGCGCGACTTCGAGCAGGAGGTGCACAATCTGCTGGAGGAGGGGGTCGTCGTCACACGCGACGGCCGTCGCGTGTTCCTCTACACCGCGACACAGAGACAGGCCGAGGCCGCCGAAAAGGTCGCCCGCGAGCTCATCGCTCAGGACGACATGAAGGCCGAGGTGTCGCCGATCATGCGCTGGCACCCGGTGGCCGAGGAATGGGAAGACGCCTCCGTACCTCTGCCCCAGACGGAGACCGAGGTCCAAGCAGAGCATGAGCGCTGGGAGGATCGGCAGGAGCAGGAGGCCGCGGCTTCCGGCTACGCCGACTGGGAGGTACGCGTCGACCTCGCATCTCACCGGGATGCCGTCGCCTTTGCCGAGCAGCTCGAGGCTGAAGGCATCAAGCCGATCACGCGGCGATGGAAGTACGTCTTGATCGGGACGGCGACCGACGACGACGCGCGCGCGCTCGCCGAGCGGCTCCAAGCCGAGGCCCCGCGCGGGGCGACCGTGAAGGCCGAGCCGAGCGCGACGATAGAGTACGAGCTCACCAGCCGGAACCCGTTCGCCATCTTCGGCGGGTTCGGCCCGGGACCGTAAGCCGAAGACAGCTCATCAAGCGGATCGCCCTGCTCGTTATCACGGGCGTTTCGCTCTACCTCGTCGCGCCGGCGCTGATCGAGGTGCTCTCTTCGGCGCCCAGGGTCGCGAAGCTCGAGCCGGGGTGGCTGGCCCTGATGGTCGCGCTCGAGGCGGCGAGCCTTTCGACCGTGTGGGCGCTCCAGCGGATTTGCCTGGCGGGCGCCCCCTGGCGTGCCGTGATCACCTCTCAGCTCGCCGGCAACGCTCTTGCCAAGGTTGTTCCCGGCGGCGGCGCGTCGGGCACGGCGCTCCAGTACCGAATGCTCGTCGGGTCGGGACTGTCGAGCGCGGCTGTGGGCTCCGGCCTGGCCGCCGCGAGCCTGCTCACGTTCGCGACGCTGCTGGCCTTGCCGGTGCTGACCGTGCCGGCTTTCATCGCCGGTCTTCCCGTCGACCGAGGGCTCGTCCGTGCCGCGCTTATCGGCGCCGGCCTGTTCGTCGCCATGGCTGCGGTAGGCGGCGTTCTGCTGGCCAGCGACCGCGCGCTGACGCTCGTCGGACGCATCGTCCAGGGCGCGCGCAACCGGATTCTGCGCCGCCGCCCGCCGCTTCATGACCTGCCGCAACGTTTCGTGAGCGAACGGGACAGGGCCCTGGAGGTGATCGGACCCCGTGCACGCGAGGCGTTGATGGCCTCCGTCCTCAGATGGCTGCTCGACTACTGCGCCCTGTTGCTAGCGCTCGCGGCAGTAGGCGCGGAGCCGAGGGCATCGCTCGTCCTGCTTGCGTTTGCCGGCGCACAGGTCCTCGCCATGATCCCGGTCACCCCCGGCGGCCTGGGCTTCGTCGAAGCGGGTTTGACAGGGCTGCTCGTACTCGCCGGCGTCAATGCCGCGGACGCGGCGCTTGCGACACTCGCGTATCGCCTGGTGTCCTACTGGCTGCCGCTGCCCGCCGGCGGCCTCGCGTACCTCCTGTACGCGCGCGGGCGGCCAGCATCACCCTGAGCCGGGATGCACGCACCATTGCCTCGCTGCACGCGGTGATGGAGACTGAGGGCACGCGGGACTAGGCTCTCGATATCCCACGCGAAAACTTCCAAGGAGGACCCTGAATGGTCTTTGCAGCCGACTATCCCTTCCTCGACGTCCTGTGGACGCTGCTGGTGTTCTTCGGGTGGGTGATCTGGTTCTGGATCCTGATCACGGTCTTCTCGGACCTGTTCCGCCGCCATGACATATCCGGTTGGGCCAAGGCGGGCTGGATCGTTCTCTGCATCGTCCTGCCCTTCATAGGCGTGCTGATCTACGTCGGCACCCAGGGCCACGGCATGGCGGAGCGGCGGGCCCAGGATACGAAGGCCGCGCAGTCGGAGTTCGACACTTATGTGCGCGACGTCGCGGGTGGGCCGACCAACGAGATCGCCAAGGCCAAGGAGCTCCTCGACAAGGGTGCGATCACGCAGGCGGAGTTCGACCAGATCAAGCAGAAGGCGCTTACCTCCTAGCCGGGTCCAGCCGGCAGAGGAGGCTCCGTCGCAGCGGAGCCGGACCGAGCGTGTCGGAGCTCGAGCGCAGCATCGAGCTCCACGCCCAGCAGCAGTGTGAGGTTGGAGAGCCAGAGCCAGACGAGCCCGGCAACCGTCGTGCCGAGCGATCCGTAGGTGGTGTCGTAGGACGCGAAGGCGTTCACGTACAGCTCGAAGCCGATGGAGACGATCATCCACGTGAGAATCGCGGCCGCTCCTCCGGGAGTGAGCACCCACCA
Organism: uncultured Solirubrobacterales bacterium; assembly: GCA_963716195.1. GTDB lineage: Bacteria > Actinomycetota > Thermoleophilia > Solirubrobacterales > JBBDJG01 > JBBQNR01. The sequence goes on along the minus strand of OY970293.1, from coordinate 2,424,622 downwards.
CTTCGTCACCGTGCGCTCGCCGCTCGGCGAGGCGCGGTAGAGCAGGCCTGTGAGCACCGTCACCACCACCAGCAGCGCGGGCCACTTGAGGAAGTCGTAGAAGCCCAGCACCGCGTCGCCGATCCCGAGCGCCTCCCCGACCGACTGGGCCAGCTGTCCGGTCAGCGTTATCAGCAGCAACGCGATCGCGAGCAGGATCAAGATCACGATCGTGAACGCCATGCGCAATGGCCACGCGCGCCAGGCCGGGCGCCTTTCCACCTGCCAGATCGTTGCCGAAGCTCGAAAGAACGAGCCCATGTAGGCGGAGGCCGTCCAGAGGATCGCCACCAGCCCCGTGCCGAGCAGGATTCCCGACTGTGTGTCCTCCATGATCAGCGACTCCAGCGGCTGCCTCGCGGGCGCTTCCGCCGAGTTGGGACCGACTTCCTTGATGATCGAGATCACCGAATCGACCGTGTTCTCGTCCCCGAACAGCCCGATCACCGAGAACAGGACGAGCAGCCCGGGGATCAAGGAGAGAACGGTGTAGTAGGTGAGCGCCGCTCCCCGGTCGATCAGTTCGTGCTGGCCGGCCCTGCGGGCGATCGTCACGAGCGGACCGACTCGCCTCGACGCCTCGGCGGTCTCCTCCAACTGCGCCAAACGCTCGGCCCCGGCCGCGCGAGTCGAGGCCAGCTTCGAGGGTGGCTTCTGCGAGCGGTTCACGTGACGGCGTGCGAGCTGAGCGCCGCGCGGGAGCTCTCATATGTCCCGCCGAGGGGAGCCGCGCCAGCGGGCTCCCCTCGGCAGTAGCTCAGGCTCCTCGGGCCACCCTTTCGTCTGCGCCGAAGACGACCAGGCCATAGACGATGTACACGCACAGGGCGAACACTGCGAGCGACCACCACGGGTTGTTCCCGCCGATCGAAAACAGTGCCTCGATCGCGCCGACGCTTCCCGCGACGATTCCGATCACACGGCCGAAGGTGTTGCCCCCCGCCAGCGAAATGCCCGCGATGAGCTGGACAGCCCCGAGGATGATCAGGACCCAGCCCAGGGTGTTGAGGTCGTCGAGGATGAACCTCGTGTCGTTGACGAAGATGTTGGCATCGTCCAAGGCGCCGATGCCGTAGATGATGTTGATGACGCCCACGATCATCAAAAGGATCGCCGCGAACGCCGCACGTCCAGCACCTCTCACTTGTTGCTCCTTTCTGGCTGAATGAGGTGATGGTCTCACCCGCCGCCACCGCCCTCAAGGGCGCCGACACCACGATTGCAAGCAGGCGGACACCCCCGCAGGATCCTTTGCTTTGCAGGGACTATCGTTTACCCGTGGCAATCCGGGTCGTACTTGCCGAAGACAGCTACATCGCGCGCGAGGGCATCGAGCAGATGCTGAAGACCGCACCGGGAATAGAGGTGGTGGGGTCCTGTGGTGACCTCGACTCCCTGCTGGCGGTCATCGAGGCGGAGCGGCCGGAAGTGGTCGTGACCGACATCCGGATGCCGCCGACGAAGACGGACGAGGGGATCCAGGTCGCTGCGCGATTGCGCCACACGGATCCCGGCGTCGGGATCGTCGTGCTGAGCCAGCACGACGACCCTCCTTATGCTCTTGCGCTGCTCGAGTCGGGCTCCGAGGGACGGGCCTACCTGCTCAAGGAGCGGGTGAGCGATCGCGCGCAGCTGATCGCGGCGGTCGAGGAGGTCGCCCGCGGCGGCTCCGTGATCGATCCGAAGATCGTCGAGTCTCTGGTCGCCGCCAAGTCCGTCACCGACTCCTCGCCGCTCGCCGAGCTGACGGTGCGCGAGTGCGAGGTGCTTGCCGAGATCGCGCAGGGAAAGAGCAATGCCGCCATCGCCGAGTCACTTGTGCTCACCAAACGCGCTGTCGAGAAGCACATCAACGCGATCTTCATGAAACTCGGGCTCGCGGAAGCGGACAATGTCAGCAAGCGCGTGAAGGCGACTTTGATGTTCCTTGCCGACGTTGATGGCGCGAGCCGGTCGTAAGAGTCCCTCCGCACGCCCGTACACGTGCAGGCCTCCCCGCCTGACACTGGCAAGCCCCATTGCAGCTGTGTGGGAACGGTGAGAGCCTGACATCAACTCGACCGCCTTGGCCGTGCAGATGCCCAATGACGTCCGCGAAAAGAGCACGCCACCATCAGCCAGTTCGGTCGTCAGGGTCCTCACGGTCGACGATCAGGCCGTCTTCCGGCGGGTGGCCGCCGACGTCATTGCGGCAACGCCCGGCTTCGAGGCGGTCGGCGAGGCGAGCTCGGGTGAGGAGGCGCTCGCGGCGGTCGAGCGTCTTCGCCCGCAGCTGGTGCTGCTCGACGTTCGCATGCCCGGGATCGGAGGCATCGAGGCGGCGCGCCGCATCACGACCGATCACCCGGACACCGTCGTCGTGCTGATCTCGATCGGCGAACCTGACGAGATAGCGCACGCCGCCAAGTCGTCTGGTGCCGCGGAGATGGTGAGCAAGCAGGGATTCGGTCCCGCCCTCCTGCGCAGGCTCTGGACTTCTCACGGCGCCAGCCCGTAGCGAGAGAGATTGCCGTGGCTGGAGTCCCAGGACTAGGCTCGCTGACTCGCTCACTACGAGTGCAGGCCACCGGGATGCTGTCGTTTACGTGGCGCGTCTCGCTCGACGCCGTCATTTCCGAGCAGCTGATCGAGCGCACCGTGAACCGGCTGCTCGTCGGCGGCGTTGCCGAGCGGATCGCCGAACGGATCCTCTCGGGCCCCGAGCTCGACCGGATCGTCGACCGGGCGCTTCAGAGCGCTGGCTTCGAGCGGCTCGTCCTCAGCATCGCGCAAAGCGAAGCATTCGACCGGCTTCTGGATCGTGTGCTCGCCAGCGAGGAGCTCGATCGGGTCGTGACACAGATCGCCGAAAGTGACGAGGTGCGCGGCGCGCTCGCAGAACAGAGCGCAGGCATGGCCGACGACGTCGCGGATCAGCTCAGGGTGAGGGCCATGGCTGCGGATCTGCTGCTCGAGCGGTTCGCACGCTCGCTGATTCGCCGCCCCCGATCCCCCGGTCGGGAGGACCCTGAGGGCGGCCCGATCCAATGAGTGTCCATGCGCTGCCTCGCTACGCGGGCATCGTCACGCGGGCGGCCGCGTTCGTCATCGACGCCGCGATCGTCAACCTCGTTGCGCTCGTCATCGCCGGATCGATGGCTCTCGCGCTGTCGATCTTCGGCTCGAGCCTGGATGATCTGCCATCCGCGCTCAAGATCGTGTTCGGCGTAGGAGGCTGGGTCGCGCTCAATCTCCTCTACTTCGTGGGCGCGTGGACGCTCACAGGCCAGACCGCCGGCATGCGACTGATGAGCATCAGGGTGCAGCGAAGCGACGGTGGACGACTCTCGATCTGGCGCGCGGCAGTGCGAGTCATCGGCCTCGTCCTTGCTGCGATCCCGTTCTTCGCCGGCTACCTGATGATCCTTGTGAACGATCGCCGTCGTGGCCTACAGGACGTGCTCGCCGGCTCGGTCGTCGTCTTCGATTACGAGCAGGGCGTGCCCTGGGGAGGACCGCTCGGCCAGCGCATGGCTCGTGAGCGGCAGCGCTTGGCGAGCTCGGCGAGGGAGATGGGCTCGCCACCGGAGGACATCACAGGGTTGTCTGCTCATTGAGCGTCGCCTGGGCGATAGTCATAACCGCGGCTGTTACGGGCGTTGCGATCGCGGCTCTTCTTTTGGTGCGGATCCTGCTCGGGCTGATCGTCGTCTTCTTGGGAACCGTGATCTGGCTCGCTACCTTGCCGAGGAGCTTCGAGATCTAGGCTCGGGCGGAATCATCTCACCCCGACCGGGTGATGTCCGTGTTGCGCGGCGCGGTATGGTCAATGAGCTCCTCCGGAGCAACCGATGCCGACCAACGAAAGGCAAGCGATGGAAGCGCATGAAGAAGAGCTCGGCCCCGTCGACATCGTGGTGATCGGTTATCCAGCCGGCGCGCCGATGACGGGCGAAGCCGCGCCGCTGTTGCTGGACCTCGTCGACCGCGGGATCATCCGGGTGCTCGACGTGATGTTCGTCGAGAAGAACGAGGACGGGACGTTCTCCGGTTTCGAGGCCAAGGACCTCGAAAGCGACCGGGTGGGAGACCTGACGGCATTCGAAGGGGCGTCCTCGGGGCTGCTAGGCGACGACGACGCCGCCACCGCCGCCGACGCCATCGAGCCGGGGACCGCAGCGGTTCTGATCATGTACGAGAACCGCTGGGCGGGCCCGTTCGTTGCCGCCGTGCGGCGTAACGGCGGCGTGCCGCTCGCGTTCCAGCGGATCCCGGTCCAAGACCTGATCGACACTCTCGACGCCGTCGAAGCGGCGTCGTAACCAGAAAGGAGGAGGCAATGCCCGGATTACTTCGAGGCGTGGCTCGCACCGCGGTTGTCGCTGGCACGGCGACCGCCGTTTCGAACCGCGTCAGTCGCCGCCAGGCCGACCGCTGGTACGGGCAGGACCCTTACCAGCAGCAGCAACAGCAGTACGAGGCTCCGCCGGCCGCCGCGCCCGAGGCCGGAGGCGGCGAGAGCCGCGTCCAGAAGCTCAAGGACCTGGCCGACCTGAAGGAGCAGGGCGTTTTGACCGACGCGGAGTTCGCGGCGGAGAAGGCGCGCATCCTCCAGAGCTGAGCTATACGTGGTGCTGGGGTCGGAACGGCCGCCGCTCATCGGCGCCGGTTCGTATCACGAGCGCCATCGACTCGGGCACCCCGAGCCACGCTCCGGGCAGGTCGCCGGGAGGCTCGGACACGACCACGCGGTCCTCATCGCCAAGCTGCTGGAGCCGGGCATTGTCGGGATGCAGCTCTCGCAGTGCGCTCACGTCTTTTGAGACGAACAGAGTGCGCGAGCGGTGTTCGGTCGAGTAGCGAACCGCCCACAGCTGCTCGCCGTCGCTGAAGCCGAGCGTCATCTGAACGGGGTGCTCGATGCCGTGTCTATTGGCGGTCGCCTCGACGAACCCGATTGCCCGCTCCACGGCTCCGAGAGGGTCTTCCTCGAGCCCGAACGTAATGGCCAGGTAGAAGAGCACCTCGGAGTCGGTCGATCCCGCGATGCTGCTGAAGAGCGACGGTTCAATCGCGAGCACGAGATCACGATGCATCTCTCGGAACCCGTTAAAGAGGCCGTTGTGCACGAACAGCCACCGACCATGCCGGAACGGATGGCAGTTCGTCTGCTGCACCGGGCTGCCGATAGCCGCCCGGACGTGCGCCAGGAACAGCGGCGTCTCGATGTGCCGAGCGAGGTCGCGCAAGTTCGCGTCGTTCCAGGCCGGCTCGACGCTTCGGTAGCGTCCTGGACTGTCAGGCCTTCCGGGCGGGTACCAGCCGAGGCCGAAGCCGTCGCCGTTCGTAGTCTCCGCGCCCATGCGCGAGTGCAGGCTCTGGTCGATCAGCCCGTGCTGAGTTTGGAAAAGCAACACGTCGACGAGCAGCGGCTGGCCGAAGTAAGCGTTCCACCTGCACACGGCTACAGAACTTAGGCCGGCCGCGCCGCCGGGTCGTCACCCGAACGGGGTGATCTCGGCCGAGCGGTTTCGTTCAACGTCCCTAGACGATCAGGACGATGAAGATGCCACAGACGATGATGTTCACGAGCCAGCTGTTCGTGGTCATCCAGCCCCGGACCTTGGGCATCGCTTGTATGGCTCGCCTGTGAAACAACAGGTATGCCAGGAAGGGGAGCGCGGCGAGTAGCACGGTCAGCCCCATGAACGGCAGTGCGTCCGTTACGGGCGCGTCATTGTGGTTTCAGGTTGGTGTTTCGACCTTCCTCTGCGTGGGCGAAGAGCACGATGTCCGATTGCCGCAGTCTCGCCATCTGTCCGATCAGGGTGACACCCACCCCTCGCGCCCTTGATCGACATGCTGCATGTGTCAATGCCGAGGCAGTAGGTCCTGCCGGCACGCGCTCACCCCAATCGGGTGATGCCTGCACCACTCGCCCCGTGAGGCGTGCCACATGCACAGTGGCAAGCGCGCGCCCTTGCCGGCCCGGCTCTCTGCTGGGACAGTGGCGTCATTGCGGACTCCTCCCTGGATCCCCTCAAGATGAGGCGCTCGATCTCACTGGAAGCCAAGCGCCGGCGTCCACCGCTCCGTGAGGGCGTCGTTCCTCGTGCTCGCCTCACCCGGCGACTCGTCGGTTCGTCCGAGGTGCCGCTGGCGCTTCTGGTCGCGCCCGCCGGGTACGGCAAGACAACCCTGCTTTCCCAATGGGACGAGCAGGACAAGCGCCCCTTCGCCTGGGTGACGCTTGACCGAGCCGACAACGATCCGCTCGAGCTGCTCGCTTCGATTGCATCGGTGCTTGCCTCGATCGAGCCCGTTGACCGTGACCTGCTCGGCGCCCTTGCGGCGCCGAGGCCGAGCTGCACGGAGGTACGTGCCCACCTTCTCCGTTATCTCGAAACGCGGCGCCGGTCGTTTGTCCTGGTTCTCGACGACGTCCATGTCCTGCACGCGCCAAGCTCGGTCGAGCTGCTGAACGCGATCGTCGATCACCTGCCGTGGGGATCGCAGCTCGCGGTCGCCTCGCGTCATGAGCCGGCGATGCGCGTCGGGCGCCTGCGGGCCAATCGCAACGTCATCGAGCTCCGGTTCGGCGATCTGGCGATGACTCAGCTCGAGGGCGCCGGGCTGCTGCGGCTGGCCGGCGTGGAGCTCGGCGCCGATGAGGTGGGGAAGATCGTGCGGCAAACCGAGGGTTGGCCCGCCGGTCTCTACATGGCCGCGCTGTCGCTGCGAGACAGTGATGACCTTGCCGCCTCCGTCCCCTCGTTCGGAGGGGACGACCGTCTCGTAGCCGATTACCTGCGAGAGGAGGTTCTGTCCGAGCTGGCGGCGGACCGGCTCACGTTCCTCGCCCGGATCGCGGTGCTCGATCGGCTGACGGGAGAGTTGTGCGACGTGGTCCTGGAACGAACCGGTTCGGGGCTGATGCTCGCAGAGATCGAGCAGGCGAACCTGCTGCTGTTCGCAAGCGAGAGCGCCGGCTGTTACCGGTTTCACCGGCTTCTCGCGGAGATGCTGCGCACCGAGCTTCGCCGCTCTGAGCCCGAGCTCGAGCGCGAGCTACACCGGCGCGCGTCCGCCTGGCACGCACACGGGGGCGACGTCGATCGCGCCGTTCATCACGCGGTCATGGCCCATGATGCGGGGCTCGCAGGCGATCTCTTGTGGGCGCACCTCCCGCGATTCGTCAACTACGGTCACAACGTCAGGGTCCAGCAGTGGCTCGACCACTTCACGGACACGGAGATTGCTGCCCAACCTGAGCTTGCTCTCGCGGCTGCAGGTAGCCGGCTAATGGGAGGGGACCGCGACCTCGTGGAGCACTGGGTATCGGCTGCCGAGCGGCGGCTGTCCGGCATCGACGCTCGGCCCGGGCGCGCGACGTGGCTGGACGCGGGCGTCGCGATCCTGAGGGCAAGCATTGGCGGTGAGGGCCCCGCCCGCATGGTGGCTGACGCCGCGCGAGCCTACGAGCTGTTTTCGGACGACAGTCCGTGGCGCACTGTCTGCTGCCTCCTGATCGGGGTGGGCCGCCACCTCGAAGGTGACCGAGATGCAGCATGCCTCTGGCTCGAGGAAGGCGTCCGCCGCGGTGGTGTCGGAGCCCCGAGCATTCAGGCGCTGTGTCTGGCTCAGCTCGCACTCCTGGCAATGCAGGACGAGGACTGGCAGTGCGCGACTGCGCACGCGACGCGGGCGCACGCGCAGGTAGAGCGCTTCGGTCTCTCCGACTATCCGACCGCGGGGCTCGTATTCGCGGTCTCGGCAGCCGTGGACGCGCAGAACGGGCGCGTCGACGCGGCCAAGATCGCGGCGCGGCGTGCCGCGAATTTGATCGGGCGACTTACGGACTTTGCCGCGTGGTACGAGATAGAGGCTCGCATCGCACTTGCGCGGGCGACCTCGCGGCTCAGCGATCTGGAGCAGGCGCGCGGCCATATGGCGGTCGCGACGCGTCTGCTGCGGCGATCACCGGATGCGATGGTGCTTGCGCATTGGGTCCAGCAGTCATACAACCGGCTGCACACTCCGCCCGCACGTGCCCAGGACGGCCGGTGGTCGCTTACGACAGCAGAGCTGAGGGTGCTCCAGTTCCTTCCGACCCACCTCTCTTTTCCCGAGATCGCGGAGCGGCTGAACGTATCGGCCAACACCGTCAAGACGCACAGCCGCGCCGTTTATCGCAAGCTGGATGCACGCTCACGCGGACAGGCCGTCGCGCAGGCGCGAGCGGCGGGCCTGATCGACCCTCAGCCGGCGGCTGTTGCCCTGGCGGCTTGAGGCGGCGCAGTGTCGGCGGCGAGCATGCGTCGCCAATCCGAGAGCAGGGCGTGAACGGCTGCTGCTCCGACGATCGGCTCTGCGCCAACCGGTAGCCGCTCCGGGTGCAGGATGAATGGCCTTGTCTGAGGTCCGCCCAGCCCGCCGTGGAAGGAGATCAGCTCCTCGAACGCGCAGCCCTCGTCGAGGTCGGGGTCGTAGAAGCTGCCGATCATGATGTCGGCGACGTGGGGGAAGCCGTCGCTACGCAGCAGATGGAACGGCGCCCGCGGGGAGAACGGCGCAAGCGGATCCTCGCCATCGACGCGGCCGTCGGCGAGATAGTGGGTGCCATGCGCGCCCAGCGCGACGGCTCCGTGCTCTGCTGAGCGGACCAGGAGCCAGCCGATGTGCGGATGTTCGCGTAAGGCCGGGATCAGGTCGGGATGGCGCTCGTCTATCTCTTCGAGGGCGAGGCGGTGTTTGATCTCCATCAGGTAGACGAGGCCTAGGTTGCCGGACCCCAGCACGATGACGTTGCGGTCGGAGACGTCGTTCTTGGGGCGCTTCTTCTCCTTGCGTCCGGTCGCCTCGCTCACGGCCAGGCCGGCCATCGCGCTCTGCTCGTCGCCGCCGATGAACTCGTCGACCTCGCCGTGCGTGAGCGAGCGCTCGACGAGCTCATCGAGGCCGTAGCCGTTGCGCTGCTTGAACGTTGCGCCCTGGGTCTGTCCGTGGTCGGAGAGGACGACGATCTCGTACGGGCGGGGCGCGTACCGGCGCGCCCACTCGATGCGGCCGAACTGCTGGTCGAGCTTGCGCAGCGCTTCCATCGTGTCGGCCCGCTCGAGACCCGAGTGATGTGCGACCTCGTCGTAGCTGGCGAACGTGGCGTACACGACAGGACGGCCGCGCATCATGTCGGTGAGCACTCCGAACACCACAAGGTCGCGGACGATCACGCACATCGCCCCCCGCAACAGTGGATAGATACCGGCGCGGTGGCCGCGCGGGCGCACGTCCCTGCGGGCCGCACGCAGCGCTGCAGTCCACTCCAGCAGCACCTCCCACCCGAACAGGACGAGCGCCCGCGTGACGTTGAAACCGTTGGACAGGAAGGCGCGATATCCCGGATTAGCCCTTTTCTCGGCCTCGATCCGGCTGACCGTCAGGATCACCTCGTCCGCCTCGCCCGAGAGCAGGTTGCCCCGGCTCGCGCCGCCGTCGGCGAGCAGGCCCACGCCGGTGACATGGCGCCGCTCGATCTCGGCGCAATCGTCCGGCGCAGAGCAGCTCATCATGGTGGCGGTCTCCTTCTCGACCCAGCGGAAAGCGGGGATGTCCTCGTTGGATCCGAGCAGGATCCCGGCCTGGCTCGCACCTGTCTGCGAGGACAGGTCCGGCTCCCATTCCGTCAGCTCGTAGCCGTCCTCCGCGATCCAGCGCGCCATCGTCGGGGCGCTGCCGTCGCGCATCGCCCGTCGCAGCACCGGCAGCGCGAGCCCGTCGATCTCGAGATAGATGATCCCGGGCGCATCGGTGGGCGCCTGGGCGCCCTGCCGCCGCGCGATGCGCTGGATCACCCGCAGCGAGTAGGCGTCTTCGTCATTCGTGCCCGCTATGACCTCCAAGACGATCGTGACCGCGGCCATCACGAGCGCCGCAAGCAGCGCGTCGCCGAACGAGTCCACCGTGATGAAGTCAGGGAGCAGGTCGTCGGCTATGACGAGCGCTCCCGCGTCGACGAGCAGCACGAGCACGAAACCGAGCGCGAGCATGTAGGGCAGCCGCAGAGCCGCGACTACCGGCGGCAGGATTGCGTTCAGGACGGCGATCACCGCGGCTATCAGGAAAGCCGCGCCGGGTCGGTCGAGGTCAACGCCGGGAACCAGGGCCGCCGCGACGTATAGTGCCGCCGCTGCAACGGCCCAACCGATCAGCATGCGCACCGGATGGAGCTTGGGCCTCGTCGGCTCCCAGCTGACCCCCGCCCCGTAGGACTGCGTAGTCACGCCTTCAGTGCGTGGCGAAGAACTCGAGCGCGGTGCGCGTCTTCGTCTCCTGCTCGCCGGAGACGTTCACGCCCAGATCCATCAGGTAGGCCCTCGACTCGGCGGCGACCTGGAATGTTTCGTTTGGGGCGCACTTCGTGGAGAGCTCGAGGATGCGGGTGTTGTCCGGGTACAGCCACAGCTCCGCCACTATCCGGCGATTGATCACGTGCGGCGTGAACTTCAGCTTGACGACGTTGATCGGCCCGAGGATGCTGAGCTCGTCGAGGTCGGTGCCGGCGGGCGCGTGCTCGGCGAAGAAGGCGCGTTGCTCTTTGGAGAAGAGCTTCCTCACTGGGCGCCTCCCGGCCGCCGTCTCTCTCACCGGGGTCGTGTCGAGCGCCCGCTTCAGCGATGCCGAACAGACGAATCCGCCCGGCATCGCGTCAACCTCGACCACGAAGTTGGGTGAGCGCCTGAGCGATGCCGGCAGCTCGGTCGGGATCACGGGGCGCAGCTTCACGACCGAGTCGTCGCCTTTTTTCTGCACGCGCCGGGCCCGCGCAACGACACCGGCCTCGTAGAGGGCGAGCTTCGGCGTGTCGAAGAAGTAAACCTGGCGCAGCTGGCCGTTCAGAGGATCCATGTCGAGCGCCTCGACGGCAGAGCGCCGGTCGGACTCGGGGATGGTCATCTTCAATTCAACGCTGTCAGCCCCTTTTGTGAGGCTGACGAGATGGAGGAACTCCTCGTCCGAGAGCAGCGGCGCTACCACGCTTCGCGACTTGGTCTTCTGGGCGGCGGGCTCCATGGTTATAGCCTCCCGAATGGCCCCTGTTTTGGCAATGGTGCGAGCATGTCTATCGCGGCTGTGATCACGCCTCGACCAGGCCTTCGCGGACAGCCCAAAGTGCAGCCTGTGTGCGCGAGCTGAGCCCCAGTTTGGCGAGAATATTCGACACATGCGTGCGGGCCGTACGCTCGCTGATGCCCAGCTCTGCCGCGATCTCCTTGTTCGCCCTGCCTGCACCAACCAGTCGGAGGACCTCGAGCTCACGGGAGGTGAGCTCCTCGGCCAGCTCGCTGTCCGGAACGGCCCGAAGCGAGGCCATGAGGCGTCGGGCGACGGCCGGGTCGAGTTGGAGCTCGCCCCGGTGAGCGGCCCGCACGGCTGCTGACACCTCGTCGGCGTCGGCGTCCTTGAGCAGGTATCCGGAAGCTCCCGCCTCGAGTGCGGCGTGGACCCGTTCCTCTTCTCCAAACGAGGTCAGCGCCACCACTTCGACGTTGTCATATAGACCGCGGATCCGGCGTGTCGATTCGATGCCGTCAAGCGGCTCCATCTTCAGATCCATGAGCACCACGTCGGGCCTGCGGCCCTCGGAGTCCAGCCGGGCCAGCAGGTCGAGCGCCTGCGGTCCCCCGGCGGCGTCTCCGACGACCTCCAGGTCGGGCTCGCCGTCGAGGAAGGCCAGGAGACCGCGCCGCACCACCGCGTGATCGTCGACCACGAGCACGCTGATGCTGTCCTCACCCTCCATTCGAAGCCCCCGCCTCGTCGGCGACTTCCACTCGAACGATCGTGCCGTGGCCGGGATCGCTAGTGATGGTCAAAAGCCCACCGATCTCGGCAGCCCGGCTGCGCATCGACTCGAGACCGAAGTGACCGGGGTAGGCGCCGGCGGGATCGAAGCCGCTCCCATCGTCCTCGATCTCGACGACGACGCCGCGGGGGTCCGTATCGACGCGCACGCGCGCTCTGCTTGCGCCGGCGTGCTTGAGCACGTTCGACAGCGCCTCACGACCGATCCCGAAGAGCTGGGTCTCCGCGCGCATCGAGAGCCCGAGGTGGCCGCCGGGGCCATGAACCTCGATCGTTAGCCCGTCCTGTTCGCTGAGCCCAGAGGCGTGTTCTGCGAATGCGGCAACGAGCCCGTCCTCGACACGGTCGCGATTGAGCTCAGAGATCATCGCCCGCATCTCGGCCTGCGCGCCCTTTGTGAGCTCGCCGATCGTCTTCAGCTCCCGTCCCAAAGTGCGGCCGCGCGCGCTCACGTCCCCATGTTCAACCGCCCTCTGCGCGGTGCGCGTATGGAGCGCCGTCGAGAACAGCGCTTGCGACACGGAGTCATGCAGATCGCGCGCGATCCGGTGCCTCTCCTCGGCTGTCTGCTCGCCCTCGTGGCGCTTCGCCTCCGCGAGCTCCGCCGAAGAGCGCTCGAGTTCGCAGACGACGGCGCTCAGGAAAAGCGTCGTAAGGGCTGCAACGGCAATGTACAGCTGGGTGCTCAAGGTCCTGTGGTCGATGGGCTGGCTGGAGAAAGGCCCGAGATCGTTGGCGGTGACTCCGATCGCAACGCCGGCGGCGATCGCGGTCGCCACCGTGGCGCCCGCGGGCCCGAACCGGAAGGCGGCCCAGATCAACGCGGGGAAGACCATGTACGTGACAGGCTCGTCGGTCGAGACGGCGAACACGCCGAGCGCTGCGACCGCCGCAACCAGAAGCGCGGCCTCCCACGTGCGCGTACGGAACCAAGCCGCAACGGGATCGCGAGCCCACACCAGAAGGAGCGGCGCCACGACGAGCGCACCCGAGGTGTCGCCCAGCCACCAGGTGCGCCAGAACTTCCCGATCTCGTGTCCTTCGATGACCCCCCCGGCGAGCATCGACACCGTGCCCACGGAGGCGCTGATCGCGGTCGCGGCTGCCAGCGCCAGAATCATTTTGGCGACCTGCTCGACACGGTCCAGGGCCGCCCGTGATCCGATCAGGCGGCGCAAGAGCAGGGCCCCGACGACGATCTCGGCCATGTTGCCTACCTGCTGGCCCGCGACGCTGCCGAACGGCAGGGCGCTGTCGCCGAGCAGAAGCTCTCCGTTGACGATCAGCTCTCCGACGAAGATCCCCGGCCACCAGCGCATTCCCCACAGGTAGAGCGCGGCGATTCCGAGGCCGGCGGGAGGCCAGATCGCGGACACCGAGGCCGTGTACCGCAGCGTCTGCCCCAGCTTCGCTGCTCCGTAATAGGCGCCGGCGAGGAAGAGCACCCCGGCGACGTATCTGGCTGGTCGCGATCGCGCGATTACGGCAGCGCGGCTGAACGCCGGCTGCAACGGGGACTGATGGGTTCTGCCCTCCCGAGGGTGAAGACCCGCTTCCATCTCGTGATGTCACGTTACCGCGGTCACGTGTCCGCGACAAATGACGTATGCCGTCCATGGTGCAGATGTCCCACTCAGGACGAAGCGTCCGTCCAATGTGCAGGACCTTGCATCGCAGGATGATCTACGGAAGGGGACTTCTTCCCCAAGCAGGGTTGCGGTCTTCGAATTCTGCCGACATGGCGGGTGTCGTTGAAGGCAAACGCGAGCAGTGACACTCACAACCGGCGCTTTGGAGTCGTCGCAGTGCTAGGCGCTGCCGGCGCGTTGGTGTGCGCCGGCGCTGTGGCGGTGACGCTGTCGGGTGGTCAGTCGGCCAACCCGACCCTCGAAGCGGAGATACGCGGCGCGATCGTCGCCGCCCCGATCGCCGTCGGGCTGTATGCGTGGTACCGCAGGCGTTGGGCGCGGTTCGGCAAGCTACTCGTCGTCGCGGGTTTCGCGTGGTCGCTCACCACCCTCGCTCAATCCAACGATGAGGTTCTCTACAGCGCGGGCCGCGTCTTCGGCTGGCTGGTCGAGCCGTTCCTCATCTACCTGATGCTCGCGTTTCCCTCGGGCCGCCTGACGACCCGGACCGAGCGGAGGCTGATCCTCGCAATCACGTCGCTCGTCGCGGTGTTCTATCTGCCGACGATGCTGCTGGTGGATTCATTCCCCGCGCCCTCGCAATGGAGCAGCTGCGACACGAATTGTCCCGGAAACACGTTCATGCTCCTCGACTCCGAGCCTGGTTTCATAGACGCGCTGGTCGTGCCCTTCCGCGAGGCCGCGACGACGCTGCTGCTCGCCGGCGTGCTCGCGTTGCTTGCGGTGCGCATTCGACGGGGCACGCCGCTCATGCGCATCACCCTCGTGCCGGTCATAACCGCTGCCATGCTCCACGCTCTGGCACTCATCGCCGGTCTTGTGACGCGCCGGGGGGACCCGGGCGCGCACGTGACCGAAGTGCTTGCACAGATCGTCGCGCTCTCGGTCGCGGGAGTGGCGGTCGGATTCATGGTCGGTATCTGGGGGCTGCGGCTATTCGAGAACAGAGGCCTGCGCCGGCTCGCGGCTGGCCTGGCCGAGCATCCACCTTCACTGACCATGCACGAGACGTCCGAGCTCCTGTCCGATTCGATGGATCCTTCGCTCCAGATCCTCCAACGGCCATGGGACCATCCCGGCAGCTGGGTGGACACGGATGGAACGCCATCGGCGCTGCCGGTGGAAAACGGCTCCCGCTGTGTGACCGAGATCCTGGCCGATGACCGGGTCGTCGCGGTCGTGTATGACGCCGCCCTGCTGGACGATCCCACCTTCCTGTACGTTGCGCGGTCCTCCGTCTTGAAGGCGCTCGACAACGAGCGTCACACGACGGAGCTGCGTGAAGCACTGCGCGATCTTCGGGAATCCCGCGCCCGGATCATGTCGAGCGCGGATCGAGAGCGGCAGCGGATCGAGCGAGACCTCCATGACGGCGCCCAGCAGTCATTGGTTGCGCTGCGGATCAGACTCGAGCTGGCCAGTGAGCTGTTGAAGGACAGGCCGGCACGTGCCGAGCGCCTGCTTGCCGAGCTCGGCACCGAGGTGGATGGCGCGCTCGATCAGGTCAGGTCCCTTGCGCGCGGAGTGTACCCCTCACTGCTGGCGGATCGTGGGCTGCGTGATGCGCTGAGTGCAGCCGCACTGCGCAGCCCCGTTCCAACCACCGTCGACACGGACGGCATCGGCCGCTACAGGCCGGAGATCGAAGCTGCGATCTATTTCTGCTGCCTCGAGGCGATGCAGAATGCGATGAAGCACGCTGGTGGCATCGAGACGATTTCGATCTCCATCGCCGGCAGAGAGAAGCTTCGCTTCGAGGTACGTGACGACGGGGCAGGGTTCGCCGAGGACGAGGTATTGACGGGCGCCGGCATGACTAACATGCGTGACCGGCTTGCGGCAGTCGGCGGAAAGCTGACGATCGAATCGGCGCGTGGCGAGGGAACGAAGGTCTCGGGGACGGTCCCGCTGAACCTCAATGGGAGTCTCAACGGGAGTCTCAACGGGACCAGGGGAATGAGAGAAGCGCCCACATAAGATCGAGCGCATGCGGCTCACCTTCGTTGGTCATGCGACGGCGCTGATCGAGATCGATGGCGTGCGTGTGCTCACGGACCCGGTGCTGCGGCGGCGAGTGCTGCACCTGGAGCGTCGCGCCACGCCGCCGCGGGTAAGTGAGCTGTCCCATGTCGACCTCGTTCTCGTCTCGCACCTGCACGCCGACCACTTCGATCCGCGCTCTTTGCGGAAGCTCGACCGAGGAGCAACGCTCGTGATGCCGGCCGGGTCAGGACGGATGGCGACGAAGCTCGGGTTCTCGGCAGTGGTTGAGCTGTCCACCGGAGAGACCGCCGGCGTCGCGGGCCTGCGCATCGGCGCGACTCACGCCGACCACCGTCCGGGAAGATGGCCGGGCGGCACGTCCGAGGCGGTTGGCTTCACGGTCACCGGCGAGCGGGAGCGCGTCTACTTCGCCGGCGATACGGACGTCTTCGACGGCATGCGCGAGCTTGCAGGGGGCCTCGACCTCGCTTTGCTACCCGTGTGGGGTTGGGGAACGCAGATCGGCGTTGGCCATCTCGACCCTCCGCGGGCCGTGCAAGCGCTGAAGCTGCTCGAGCCGCGGGTGGCGGTCCCGATCCACTGGGGCACGCTCTACCCGATGGGCCTGCGGCGCTTTCGCCGCCAAATTCTCACCGAGCCCCCGCGCGCGTTCGCGCGGCTGGCCGCGGAGCGGGCGCCGGCGGTTGACGTGCGGGTGCTGGAGCCTGGCGAGTCGACCTCTTTCTAGATCGGTATTCCTCCGGATCGTTCATTAGGGAAGGGCATCGAGGGGGATGATCCAGAGCGCTCGGCAGACGGCTGAGGTTGGACGAAACGCCGACGTAGTTGCGCCGGGTTATGCGCTTAGTGACTCTTCACGAGCCTGCCGTAGCACGGCAGATCATCGAGTGCAGAGTTAGGTGCCCTATAGGGCACCTAACTGTTCAGCCGACAAGTGGCCCCTCACGAATCGGTCATCTCGCGACACTGACGCACGCAACCCGCGAGCTTCCGCGAACCTCCCGTCTCACCCGCCTTCGATGCCCGTCCTTTCGGGCTGACGTGGCATACCGGTCCCAACAAGGCACAGCACGTCAACGCGCCTAGCCTCGCCCGCGCAGCACCCGCAACGCCACCCGCTCGATCGTGTGCTCTCCATATTCCATCGATGGGCTGTTCCTTGTCAGGACGGCGAGCGCGATGCGCTCGCGGCCACGGCGCCGCTCGAGGAGCGCGACCTGATGGGTGATGCCGGGCACCCAGCCGCCTTTGAAGAAGGCCTTCAGCTTCTTGCGGCGAGCCACCGGCGCGATGCCCCAGCGCTGTCCCTTCACGACCGACGACAGCAGCTTGCGCGCGTAGCGGCGGTGGGCGCGCGGGACGAGCTCGTCGATGTGCAGGAAGAAGCGCACCTGGTCGGCGGCGGTGACCTGCGAGACGCCCCATGGGCTGGCGGGGGAGAACTTGTTCATGCCCGCGGCCTGCGCCACGCGGCGGAGGCCATGGGCGCCGATTTCGGCGTAGATCGCGCTCGCCGTCGTGTTGTCCGAGTTCGTGATCATCGGCTTCAGGCGCGCGCGCTCCGTCACGGTCAGGTGCCGCCGGCCGGCTCGCCGCAGCAGCGAGACCATCATCATCGCCTTGACGACGCTCGCCGATCGAAAGCGCATCGTGCGGTTGAGCCCGCGCACGCGGTTGCTGCGCTCGTCCAGGACGGCAAACGCGACCTCGCCCTGGCGGGTGCGGGCGAATCGCTTGGCCGCGGCGATGCCGGCGGCGCTCGTCAGGCGCTTGCCGTGTCTGTGGGTCGCTCGCTCCGCCGCGACGGCGCCAGGGGCGATAGCCCCGACGATCAGTGCAATGAGCGCAAGCCTCGACGTCCGCACGTCGTCGGTATCGACTCGGCCCCGCCGATCGTTTAGTTCAGGGCAGGAAGAGGCGGTCCTCGGCCGCGGGCAGAGGCGGTGGCTCCTCTCCGAGCAGCACCGCCTTGATCGCCTGGTTGGAGAGCTCGTCGGGCGACTCCCCGATCACGGTCGCGGGACGATCGAAGCGAGCGAGCGCCGGCACCAGCGGGTCTGCTCGCAGCGTGCCCTCGCCATAGCGCAGGTGGGCCTTCTCGTTGCGGTTGGCATAGCTGACGTCGGAGAAATGGATGTGGAAGGGCGCACCCGGCGCGAGCACGGAGTCGGCCGCATCGAGTGTCCGGGCGAACGGCTCCTCGCTCGTGAAGCCGCCGTCCGTGACGGCGTGCAGGTGCGCGAAGTCGAGCACCGGCCGCACCCAGTCGAGCTGCGAGGCGATCGCGAGGACGTCCTCCACCGTGCCGAGCTCCCGCACCCGGCCCATCACCTCGATCCCGAACGGGACCGCGCGGTCCTTAGCCTCGAGCCTCTCCCACAGGGCGGCGAGCTGCTCGACCACCGAGGCGATCGCGTCCTCGCGCGCCCGTCCGAGCAGGTAGCCCGGGTGCACGACGACCAGCTCGGCGCCGCAGGCGAGCGCGATTCCGGCCGAGTGGTCCAGCATCCCCACCGCCATGCGGAACTTCTTGCCCCGGTCGACGTGGCCGAGGAATGCCGGAATGGGCGCGTGTATAGAGAGAGCGATCTCCCTCTCGCGGGCAAGCCGGCCGAAGCTGCGCGCGTAGTCCCAGTCCATCCAGAAGCCGCCCTCGAAGTCGACTTCGCAGGCGCCGTAGCCGCGCTCGACGAGTAGCGCGACGGCCTCGCCGGGGCTCTCCCGGGAGGGAACGAAGGCTGGGCCGAAGCGGATCTCGGTGCTCACATGTCTATTGTGGCGACCGCTATCGGGCCGTGACAGGTCGCGGCGCCTCCGCGGAGCCGCTCCATACGCGCTCCCAGACCGATCGGGATACACCGCCTCGACGGCCTCGAGTTCGAGCCGGCGCTTGCGCTGAAGCTGCGCTAGCCGGGAGTGTCGCGCGCCGCTTCGATGATCTCGAGCACGGCGATCGAGTCCCGCGGGTCAACCGGAGGCGGTGCTCCTTCGCGCAGTGCGGCGACGACCCCTTCGTAGAAGCGTTCGTAGGCGCCGGGCTCTGTCTTCACCGGCCGCAGGTCGTCCCCCGCACCGAGGACGCCCCACTGCTCGCGCGGCTCCTCGCCCCAGCCCGGCGAGCCCGGCCGTCCGCCTGCTCGCAGTGCTTCCTCCTGAGGGTCGAGCCCGAACTTCGTGTAAGCGGCCTGCCGGCCGAGGACGCGCATGCGCGGCCCAAGCTGAGCGGCAACCGCGCTCATCCACAGGTGGGAGCGGGTGCCGGACTCGTGCGTGAGCGCAACGAACGCGTCGTCGTCGACCTCCGCTCCCGGCCGGCGCCTGTCGAGTTCGGCGTAGACGGAGCTGACCGGGCCGAAGAGCACCAGCGCCTGGTCGATCAGGTGGCTGCCGAGGTCGTAGAGGATGCCGCCGGCCTCCTCTGCGGCGGCGAGCTCTCGCCAGCCCGTCTTCAGCTCAGGGCGCCAGCGCTCGTAGCGCGACTCGAACCGAAGCACCGGACCCAGCGCGTTCTCGGCAAGCAGACGCCCGAGAGTGAGCATGTCGCCGTCCCAGCGCCGGTTCTGGAAGACGGTGAGCATCTGTCCGCGCCGCTGTGCCTCGTCGGTGAGCTCACGTGCTGCCGCCGAGGTCGAGGCGAACGGCTTGTCCACCACGACGGCGAGCCCCGCCTCGAGCGCGCTGCGGGCGAGCGGCACGTGCGTGCGGTTCGGCGTGGCGACCACCGCCAGGTCGACTTCATCTGCGTGCTTCCAGAGCTCGTCGGCGCTGTCGAGCAACGTCGCGTCCGGGTGGGCGCGGCGGGCCTGCTCTCGCCGGTCCGGATTCGAGGTGACGACGTAGTCGAGGCGCAGCCCGGGCGTCGCCGCTATCAGCGGGGCGTGGAAGACGGCTCCGCCCAGCCCGTAGCCGAGTAGCGCTACGCGGATCTCCTCGCCAGCGATGGCCGCCTCGACCCTACTCGCCAACGACAACCACGGTCAGATAGAGCAAACGGCGAGCCGCCCCGAACACGGTGGCGCATATTACGGTTCCTGGCCGCGCTGGTCGCCGGCAATGCCTCGTCTGGGCCGGAACCTCCGTCTATATCGAGGAGGATCCGGCCCAGCCCAACCCGAGGCCTTGCGACCGTGCCGCAAGAGCACAGAGCCTGGTCTTCAACTCGCTTCCCCTTCTCTCTCTCCGGGAGTTTCTCAGCAGCTGCCGCGGTCCTGGTCCGCTGTCGGGCAGAGCGCCGGGCTGGTGTGGCTGTAATTCGCCTCGAACGTCTCACCCAACCTGATGAATGCGGGTTGCGCGAGCAGCGCCCATAGGACAACGGCCGCAACAAGCCACAGGATCATGCGGTCAGTGGTGCGCCTGATCATCGGGACTCCCTTCCCTTTCTGTTACTTCCCTTGTGTCTTCTCCCTTTCCCCTTGGCGGGGGCGTTTGCCGTGACAACAGCTCCCACATCCGTGTGGAGAGCGTGCAGTCCCTGCGGCGGCCAGAGTGACAGCCGCGGTGACAGGGCGTCAATCGTTATTCGTCCAGCGCAGGCTGGACGCCGGCGGGCCACCGCGCCGGGCCCATTGACGTCGCGCGACAGAAGGCCGGGCACCGAAAGGGTGGGACGGTAGGTTTGCGGAAGCTCGTGAGTGTCGTCCGTGAGTGCAGAGAGATGACCGATTTGTGAGTGGGCAATTGTCGGCTGAACAGTTGTGGTCCCTGTAGGGCACCTAACTGTTCACTCGATGATCGGACGTGTTACGGAGAAGTCGCAGAAGTCGCTAAGCGCATAAACCGGCACAGCTCCGTCCGTACCGGTCGCAGCAGTAGCCAGGTTCAGGCCGCGCTGCGCGGCTTCTCCGCGTCCGCGGGCGTGGCCACCGCCAACCCCTCGCGCACAACCTGCTGAAAGCGCTGGTCCTTCTCCGCGCGGGCATCGAACACCGGGTTGATCAGACCGCGCAGCAAGGAGTGCACGCGCCACCAGCGCGGGGCGATCACTCGAGGCGCGCGGCGCTCGATCCCCGCGACGAGCGCCTCGGCGGCCTGCGTCGGCGTGATCCGGCGAGTGATGAAGCGCGGCACGAGCGACTCGAGCTGCTTGGAAACGGGATCCTCGAATGCGTCGCGCACCATGTCCGTGTCGACGAACCCGAAGTAGGCGACCGTCGCCGAAGCGCCCTGCGGCGCAAGCTCCACCCGCAGAGCACGGCCCATCTGCTCCACGGCGGCCTTGCTCATCGCATACGGCATAGCGAGCACGCCGTTCACGAACGCATAGACGGAGGCCACGACGACGACATGGCCGCGCCGCGCGACGATCTCGGGTAGCGCCGCGCGCACGGTGTTCGAGACGCCGGTGAGATTGATGTCGATGACGCGGTCGAACTCGGCAGGGTCCATGACGCTCATCGGACGGGCCATCGGCGCGATCCCTGCGTTGGCGACCACGATGTCCAGTCCGCCGAAGCGCTCGACGGTCGCGGACACCGCGGCCTCGAGGGCACCGGGGTCGCGCACGTCCGCCTCGATCGCGAGCGTGCGCTCGGCGCCGATCTTGGAGGCCGCCTGCTCGCTGTGACGCTGGTGCAGGTCGGTGATCGTAACCGAGGCACCGCGCGAGTGCAGAAGGCGGGCGACCTCGAATCCGATCCCCTTCGCTGCGCCCGTGATGAGCGCGATCCTGCCGTTTACGTCGAACTCGGTCAGGTTTCGCATCCTATCCGGACGCGAAGCGCTCGAGACCGTTGCGGACCCAGTCGGGCAGCTCGGTCCGGCGCCAGGTCTCGGCGTCGACGATCACGTGCTCGAGCCGGCCCTGCACGAGCAGGTCATCGCCGCGCAGCGCGTCGATCTCGGTCGTAAAGCTCGTGGCGTCGATGCTCGCGACGCGCGTCCGCAACGCGATCACGTCGTCATAGCGGGCCGGCGAACGGAAGCGCACGTTGGCCTCCGCGACCACCGCGTCGATGCCGCGCTCGACCATGTCCTGCCAGGGGCCAAGCGCCTCCCGCCACATCTCGGTCAGCGCGACGTCGAAATAGCTCAGGTAATTGGCGTTGAACACGATCCCCTGCGGGTCGCACTCGCCGTAGCGGACGCGCAGCTCGTGCACGAAGGGCTCGCTCACCCCCGGGCATGCTAACCATCACCCGCTCGCTAGCATCCACGCGGTGGAACGCTCCGCGCCTGTCCGGGCTGCGTCGGTTGAATACAAGGACGCCGGCAAGCGCTATCCGGGCCAGTCCGAGCCCGCGATTCGAGACCTGTCCCTCGCGGTCCCGGCCGGGGAGATCTGCGTCCTCGTCGGACCGTCGGGCTGCGGCAAGACGACGGCGCTGCGGCTCGTGAACCGGATGATCGAGCTGACGCAGGGCGACATCCTGATCGACGGCGACAGCATCCGGCGCCGGCCCGCGGCCGAGCTGCGCCGCGGCATCGGCTACGTCATCCAGCAGATCGGCCTGTTCCCGCATCTGACGGTCGGCGACAACGTCGCCGTCGTGCCGAAGCTGCTCGGTTGGGACCACGCGCGGACGGCGGCACGGGTGGAGGAGCTGCTCGACCTCGTGTCGCTGCCCGCCGACATGCGCGACCGCTGGCCGGCGCAGCTGTCCGGCGGCCAGCGCCAGCGCGTGGGCGTGGCGCGAGCGCTGGCGGCGGACCCGCCGCTGATGCTGATGGACGAGCCGTTCGGAGCGATCGACCCGATCAACCGCGAGCGCCTTCAGAACCAGTTCCTGCGATTGCAGTCAGACATTCGCAAGACGATCCTGTTCGTCACCCACGACATCGACGAGGCGATCAAGATCGGCGACCGCGTCGCCGTCCTGCGCAAGGGCGGCGTTCTGGCCCAGTACGCGACCCCGGCGGAACTGCTGACGAGCCCGGCCGACGCGTTCGTCGAGGACTTCGTGGGCGCTGACCGGGCGCTCAAGCGGCTGTCGCTCCTGCGGGTGCGGGACGTGTCGCTGTGGAAGGCCCCGCTCGCGCGCGTCGGCGAGCCGACGGCCGCGGTGCGCGAGCGGATCGCGAGCGCCGACCTGCCTCACCCGCTCCTGGTGGACGAGCAGGGGCGCCCGCTCGGCTGGCTCTCCGAACGAGATCTGGCCGAAGAGGTCGTGACCGCGACCCCGGACACAGCGCCGGACCCAACCGTCGAGCTCGACGACGTACTGCGCGACGCGCTCTCGGACCTGCTGCAGTCGGAGACGCAGTACGGCCCGGTCATCGACGCGGATGGCCGCGTCGCCGGCGTGCTGTCGGTCGAGATCGTCTCGCATTTCCTGAGCACGGACAGCGGGACCCTGCAGCGGGCGCCGGCCGAGCGCATCTAGTCAGTCAACCAGTGCTCGCACAGGTCCAGATCCACGAGCGCAGCGGCGACAGCTGCATCGCCCGCAACGACTTCTGCCCGGGCTGGATCTTCGACAACTTCGACCGCTATACGCAGCCGCTGCTCGAGCACCTCTACCTTACGGTCACGGCGGTCGCGTTCGGATTCGTGATCGCGTTCGCGCTCGCTCTCTTCGCGCGCCGGCGCCGCTGGTTGATCGGGCCGATCGTCGGCATTACGGGCGTCCTCTACACGCTTCCAAGCCTGGCGGTCTTCTTCCTGCTGCTGCCGATCACTGGACGCGGCAACACAACCGCGCTGATCGCGTTAACCGCCTACACGCTGCAGATCATCTTTCGCAACATCATCAACGGACTGGAGGGCGTGCCGGGAGAAGCGAGGGACGCTGGTCGCGGTATGGGCCTGACCGACCGCCAGCTCCTGTGGCGCGTCGAGCTGCCACTGGCATTGCCGGACATCGTGGCTGGGCTCCGGATCGCGACCACGACGACGGTCGGGCTCGCCACGCTGGCCGTGTTCGCGGGTGCGGGAGGGCTCGGCTCCGAGATCATCGCGGGCAGCAACATCACCTTCAAGACAGGTGTCGTCGCGGCCGGAGGCTTGGCGGTCCTGCTCGCTTTGGGACTCGACGTGGTATTGCTCGGCGTCCAGCGCGTACTGACGCCGTGGCGAAGGGCGCGCGCGGCGTGATGGTGTCCGTACTCGCATTCCTGTCCGACTTCTCGGACGCTTTCGACTTCATCTTCCACCAGCGAGAGGCGCAGACCGGCGGCGTGCAGGTTGGCGGGTTGTCGCAGGTGCTCGAGTTCACCTGGGAGCACATCAAAGTGAGCGCCGCCGCCATCGGCATCGCGTGCGCTGTAGCGATCCCGATCGGGCTCGCGCTCGGCCACCTCGGCAAGGGGGAGCTGCTGGCGATCAGCATCTCGAACATCGGCCGCGCGGTGCCGAGCCTCGCGCTGATCGCGTTCTTCGTCGCCTACCTCGGGGTCGGCTTCACCAACGTGACGCTTGCGCTCGTGCTGCTCGCCATCCCGCCGATCCTCACGAACACCTACGTCGGCGTGCGCCAGGTGGACCCCGAGGTGATCGATGCCGGCCGCGGCATGGGGCTGAGGGCGGAGCAGGTCGTGCGCCGGATCGAGCTGCCGCTGGCGCTGCCGAGCATCTTCGGCGGCATTCGCACCTCCGCCGTGAACGTCGTCGCGACGGCGACGATCGCGCCCCTTGCGGGCGTTCTCACGCTTGGCGACTACATCCTCAGCGCCAATGTCTACGGCCCGGACGGCCGCCTCGCTGGGGCAATCCTGGTCGCACTGCTCGCGCTCGCGGTCGAGGGTGCGTTTGCCCTGCTGCAACGCTTCGTCGAGCCCCGGGGCCTGAAGGTCGCGGCCGCGTAGCTCCTAGTAGGCTGCGACCTCTCAGGGTCCCTAACCGAGGAGCAAAGAGAGATGAGACGCGGCCGCCCCCTCCTGGTCTTGCTCGCCACGATTGCCTCCGTGCTTGCCTGTGCCGTGCTGGTGGCGGCCTGTGGCGACGACGACGACAAGTCCAGCACTACGGATACGTCGGCGAACGCCATGGCAATCACGAAGAACCCGGACAACGCCGGCGTGAAGATCACGGTCGGCTCCAAGAACTTCACCGAGGAGTTCATTCTCGGCGAGATCTATGCCCAGGCGTTGCAGGCTGCGGGCTATGACGTGAAGAAGGACCTCAACCTGGGCTCAGAGCAGATTGCCCTCGAGGCGCTCAAGAACGGCGACGTCGACGGCTATCCCGAGTACACCAGCACGGCGCTGACGTCGTTCTTCGACGTCAAGGCCGCGGACATCCCGAAGGATGCAAACGACGCGGTGGCCCAGGCGCAGGACGACTTCTCCAAGGAAGGCCTCGTCGCGTTCGAACCGACCCCCTTCACCAGCGCCAACGCCGTCGGCATGCTGAAGAAGAAGGCCGACGAGCTGGGAGTGAAGACGATCTCGGATCTGGAGGGCAAGTCACAGGACCTGACCCTGTACGGCTCGCCCGAGTGCCGGCAGCGGCCTGACTGTCTCGTCGGCCTCGAGCAGGACTACCGGCTCAAGTTCAAGAAGTTCACGCCCGTCGACATCGGGCTGCGTTACGAGGTGCTCGACAAGGGGCAGGCCGATCTGTCGATCATCTTCACGACCGACGCACAGCTCTCGACGCGGGATGACGTCGTCACGCTCGAGGACGACAAGAAGGTGTTCCCGCCGGGGAACGTCACGTTCGTCGCGAGTAAGAAGAAGACTGACGCGGCTGGACCGGATTTGAAGAAGACCGTCCAACTCGTTCAGCAAGGGCTGACCGAGGACGTCATGCGCGAGCTGAACGCGCGTGTTGACGTCGACCGCCAGACTCCCAAGCAGGCGGCGAGGGGATATCTGAGCGAGTCGGGCTATATCGGCAGTAACTAAGAAAGCAAGCTGAGATGGCGGCGTTCAAGTCGGCGGACGAGTTCCGCGAGGTGATGGACAAGGTGTTCACGATCATGAGCACGGACCCCGAGATGGGTCCGAAGCTCCGCGACGCCCGCGTTCCGCAGCGGTTCGAGTTCCCCGACATGGACGCCGTTGTCAACATCACCTACGACGACTCAGGCGGAGACGCGAACCTGCGCTGGCAGTGGTCGGACACGGTCGATTGGGACCCCATGGTCGAGATGACGATGGACTCCGAGATCGCGAACAAGTACTTCCAGGGCAAGGAGAACGTCGCCGTCGCGCTGGCCCGGCGCCGGATCAAGAGCAAGGGTGACGTCAAGGCCGCGCTGAAGCTGATCCCGATCACCAAGCCGGTGTTCGCCCAGTACCGCGCCATGGTCGAGCGCGAGTACCCGCATCTGGTCGTCTAGGAGGCTGCGGCTCGCAGGCCGGGCCAGTCCGACGCGTCGCCGGCTGGGCGCCGAACGCGCGCCGGCTCCCCTTCCGGGAGCCCGTCCAGCAGCTCGCGCACGCCGGCCGCACGCAGCTGCTTGGCGACGGTGCGCGTCGCGAGGTCGAGCACCCTGTGCCGGCGGCGCGTGCTCATCAGGTTGCCGCCCATCGCGTGGAGGTCTTCCTTCAGCGGCTGAATGAGCACGACCTCCGTGCCCTCTGCGCGCAGCTTCCTCGCCTCACTGCCGAGGCGCCGACCGGACCCGTTGCGCATGAATGCCTGGAAGAGGTGGAGCGGATGCTGAGCGGGAATGGACTCGACCGAAGAGGTGGGGTTCATGCAGATGACGAGATCGAGCCCCTGACCGGCGAGCAGGTCGAGGTTCGACGGCGAATGGATGCCACCGTCCACGTAGCGGCGTCCGGCGATCCTGACCGGGTGATAGAAGGCCGGGATCGCGCATGATGCGGCGACCGCGTCGGCGAGTTCGCTGCGCGGCGCATCGTCCCGTCCGAGCACCACCCGTTTACCGGTTTCGTAGTCACACGCGACGAGCCACAGGCTCGGATGCGAGACCCAGCCCGCGGGAACCACGCGGCGCACTATCTCCTTGAGGGGCTCCGTCGAGATCACGCCACGGGGGAGCAGGCCGGTCATGATTGTGCCGGGCGTGTGCATGAAGGGACGCCTGAGCGTGCGAGCCGCGAGTCGCCACGACCCCGGCCCGATCGGCGGCAAAGCGCGTTCGAGGCGGAATACGGCTCCGGCGGAGCGATTTGCGTCAGCCGCTGGGCGTCCGTGCGCGTCGATGACGCCGTCGAAGGTCTCGCCGGCCGAGTGCGCGACCATGAACCAGGGCGCGACACCCGCCACGCACAGCGATCCGATCATCGCGCCGGCTGAGGTGCCGACTACGTAGTCCGCGTCGCCGGGGTCCCAGCCGGTCTCGGTCGCGAGCGCGTGCAAGCCACCGCTGAGCCAAGCCCCGCCGAGCACGCCGCCGGCGCCCAACACCAACCCGACCTTCATTCGGTCCCCGCGCTCACTCGGTCATCCCTGTAGGCGTTGAGGGTAGCGGGACGACACGACCCTTCGCTTGCCCAGCTCGGCCAGTTCCGTAAATATGCGCGGTCATGGCCGGTTCCGAGCAGGCACGAGCAGGCGGAAGCGTGGCGACCGTCGGTAGCGAGGGAACCGTGGGCAGCGCCGCCACGGTCGGCAGCGCCGGCACCGTCGGCAGCGCGGGGACGGTCGGCAGCGCTGCCACAGTGGGCAGTGCCGGAGTCGTCGGGAGCGCGGGAGTGGTGGGGAGCGCGGGGGTGGTCGGCAGCGCGGGGGTGGTCGGCAGCGCAGGCGTCGTTGGGAGCGCCGCGGTTCTGTTCAGCCTGGGCGTGGTTGGAAGCGCCGGAATCGGCGCGGGGCTCGCCAACATCGGCTGCCGCGGCTGCGTCGCGTGCATCGGATGCGTCGACTGCATCGGTTGCGTGGCGTGTATCGGCTGCGTCGGGCTCAGGGGCGCGAGCGGCGTGATCGGCAAGACGCGCTGAGCGGCGCTCAGCAAGTCAAGCTCAAGCCATAGCGCAAGAGCACTAGCGCGTCTCGGCCGCGCTCGGTTTCTCGATCAGCTCGATCCGGTAGTCGTCGGGATCGCGGTTCGGAACACACTTTCGACCCTGCGGGATACTTGCCCGACGATGTCGCAGGAGAGATCGTGACGACGTATCCGCCGTCGCACACGACTGATGAAAGCGCCCATCCCCGGAAGGGCAGGTGAGGGCGTATTTCTGAGCAGGACGTAGAGATTGTGCGAGTGTTCACGGAGCAGACCAATCGAACCGGCGGCGAGCCTCTCTGGGAGCTGCTCGACCCGGAGATTGAGTGGATCGTCGACCCTACGGCACTCCTCGCTGGAACCTATCGTGGTCACGAGGGAGTCAAGGAGTTCTTCGAGCGCCTTCGGGAAAGCTTCGACGAGATCCACGTCGAGATCGACGAGCTGATCGACGCCGGTGACTCCGTAGTTCTACTCTGCCGTAACCGCAATCGCGGGCGGAGCAGCGGTATGACGGTCGAGCAGCCGACCGGCTGGGTAATTGAGGTGCGTGAAGGCCAGATCGTGAAATCGCGGCTCTACTTCAGGCAGGCCGAGGCCCTCGAAGCCGCCGGCCTGTCGGAGTAGTGGTGGCAAGGCGCGGACCGGCCGAACCCAGTAGGGTTCGGCCGGGCTCAGTCTCTACGGGGCCTTGGGCTTCTCAATTATTTCCAGACGGTACCCATCCGGACCGCTATCCGAGCACACTTGAACCCTGCGGGATACTGAGCGGGCGGTGTCCGGGCACAACATCGAGATCGTCATGCGCGCCATCGATTCCCTCAATCGCGGGGAGGTTGACGCCGCGTTGAAGGAGGCTGCCGATGGCGCGGTTGTGGACTGGTCGAACTCGGAAGGTCTTCAAAGTGGCGTGCATGAGGGACGGCAGCAGTTGGTCGACTTCATCAAGACGTTTCTCGACGCATGGGATCAGTTCCATTGGGACGTTCGGGAGGCCCTCGACCTGGATGATGAGCGCGTGTTGCTCGTGAGTACCGTTCGCTCGCGGGGCCGGGCAAGCAAGGTGGATGTGCAGGCCCGCGGCGCATCGGTGTGGACCGTCCACGGAGACGAGATTCGGAGTGTGAAGCTCTACCAGTCGAAGACCGAGGCCCTCGAAGCGGTGGGGCTGTCGGAGGAGAGCACGGCGTGAGGATCGCCCGGTCGGGCTTGGGCTCGTCGTGACGGTCTCGTCGGCGATCAGCGCGCTGGACTAGTCAGCTTTTTCTATTATTTCAACGCGGTAGCCGTCGGGATCGCGCACGAAGCAAAGGCGCGAGCCGCCCTCGCGTACGGAGTAGGGCGGCTTCTCGGGCTCGATGCCCTGCTCCTTCAAGCGCTCGAGGGTGGCGTCGAGGTCATCTGCGGTGATCGCGATGTGCCCGTAGCCGCTGCCGATGTCGTATGAGTCGACACCGAAGTTGTAGGTCAGCTCCAGCCGCGGCATGTCGCCGTCGCCGGGCAGGTTCATGAAGACGTTGATCGCCTCGTCGCGGATCGGTACCCGTCCGACCTCTTCGAATCCGAGCGCGTTGTAGAAAGCGACCGACTTGTCGACGTCGGTGATGCGATAGCAGGTGTGGATGAGGTTGCTCATAGGGCGCAATGTACCTGGAGCCCCCGGCATGCGTCGGGGGCTCCAGGCCAGGCCGTGGGAACGGC
Source organism: uncultured Solirubrobacterales bacterium (assembly GCA_963716195.1). GTDB lineage: Bacteria > Actinomycetota > Thermoleophilia > Solirubrobacterales > JBBDJG01 > JBBQNR01. Next base: position 2,395,593 of record OY970293.1, on the reverse strand, counting down.
TCTACGGAATCGAGGCGAGGGACATCGCGTTGAAGTCCCCGCCTGGGGTGTTGCGGCAGCTGTAGTTGCCGCTCGACGTGCCGTAGAAGAGCGCGATGCACTTGCCGATCGCCCTCTCGCCGTAGGCGTTCGGGTGCAGGGACTCCTGCGCATCGCCCTGACAGCAGCCGGAGTTGAGCCAGCGCACCCATTCGTGCTGGACGGACGACGGCGAGCTCGTCACGAGCTTCGAGCTCTTGTGACAGACCTCGTGCCCGTTGAGCGAGTCGCGCACGTCGAGGAAACGCACGCCCTTCTCCTGGGCTACGCCGCGCATGTTGTCGACGATCGTCGGCGTGGCTGTGTTCTTCGCCCAGTTGGCGTCAGCGTCGTGCAGCGGGCAGCCGCCGATCGTCAGACGATCGATGCCGCTGTAGCGGATGTTCGCGGCCACGGGCACCGGCGAGGCGTAGCCCTGTACGACGAACTTCCATTGCGACGGGCTGTAGCCCGCTCCGGACATTACAGCCCGCACCTCATCGATCGCCTTGCGCAGGCCGGCGGCCGCGCTTGGCAGTCCGGCCACGATCTCGGCCTGCTCCGCCGGGTTGCACAGATACCCGAGCGTCCACGCGACAGTACAGTCGATCACGTGGTCGGAGAACCCGAGGTCGTTCGCGGTGATGTTGAGCAGAACGAGCTTGACGTTCTTCTGCTGGGCGATCGGCGTGAGCTGGTCTGCTTGCGGCGCCTCGCCCTTGAACGACGAGCCGCCCTGTGAGGCGCGCCAGATGTGCTGCGTCCTGGCGCCCGAGCACGCGAGATTGATCTTCTCGCTGACCGAAATCGCCGCGCTGCGAATCGGCGCGACGTCGGCGCGATGGCAGCCGTTCGCGTACGAGCTGCCGTACACACGCGTTGCGTCGTAGCTGCAGAAGATGCCGAGCGTACAGCGCGCGGCTCGATCCGTCCCATTGCGTGTGCCGGTGAAGTTGAGGCTGTTGCCCTGCCAGCGCCCGGCCTCGCCGGAGCTGAAGCTGTCGCCGAGGGCGACGATCGCGCTGGTGGGCGAAGTCGGGCCGGCGAAGGCCGGCTGGGCTGCGCACAGCGCAACCGCGAAGATCGCCGCTGTGACTGCGGCAAGCCTCGTCTTGGTCATTCTCTCCCCCCTTCGTTGATGAAGCGGGTCGCCCTCCCCAGGAGCGGGCCCGAACATATCGGATCGGGCCGTCAAAAACGCGGCGATTGGACGAAACGCCTAAGAGCTAAGAAACCGAGAAGCGTTCCTGGATGGCGTCGCCACGGGGCGCCACGACCAACCAGGTGCCGCCGAACTCGACGATCTTCTGGCAGAGGACCTGCCGTGGCTCCTCGTGCGCGTAGTAATAGAGCGGGTGCCCGTTGTAGGTGGCGATACGGCCGCCGCCGCGCCGTTTTACGCTCCCCAGCAGGTCTGCGTCGACGCCTGCGCCCGCGCGCGGCTTCCCCTTCGTCAGCACTGGTGGCCACGCTCGCGCACATGCCCCGTAGCAGCGGCTGCGATCGCTCTTCTCCTTGGTGAACAGATAGATCACCTGGCCCTTGCGGTTGACCAGGATCTTTCCCTTGGGAGTGTTCATGAGCTTGATCTGGACGCCTTTGCTGCGCGCGGGCTGCGTGGAAGCCGACTCGGCCGGTGCGGCGGCGGCGCCGTCCATCGAGTCGTCGCCGCTGTCACCTCCGCAGGCGGCGAGGCCGGCACAGGCAGCCATGAGGGCGATGGCGCGTTTCATGCCTACGTAGTCTCGTTAGGCCCGCCGGCGTTACGCGGGTTGCTCTCGCCGCACGCCGCTTCGCCGGAAGACCGACTCGGCGTAGGCGTGAGAGCGGAAGTTCAGGATCGGGTCGTCCGAGCACTCGATCCCGCCGGTCACACGTGTCGGGTCGAAGACGAGGACGTCGCCGTCCTGCTCGCGATCGGCGGCGACGCCGGTGACCTCCAGCCGCCCGAGCGTGACGCGCTCGCGCTCCTCGGGCCAGGCGGCGGTCGGGTCGTCAATCGGGTCGTCCCCGTCCGCGATCTGAACGCTCAATGCAAAGCCGGCCGGGCCACCGGAGAGGCGCTCGGCAAGATCCTCCTGCAAGTAGTCCGGGCCGAGCTCCTTTGCCTCCTCGTATGGAATCGTCGCTTCGCCGCGCTCCGGCTCCCAGTGGTAGCGGACGAACCGCTGCTCACCATCAGCGTTCACGAACCGGAACGCGTGGAGCGCGTTGTAGGCGGTTTGAAGGTAGCTGGCTGCCGGATCCGCGCCGAGCGCGTGCTGGATCGGCGGCAGCGACTCGGGATGCGCGCCCAGAAAAGCGCCGAGCTTCTCCATGTCGGGCTCGCCGGTATCCGGATTCGGCACACGCGCCTGCATCAGGGCGAGGAAGTCCTCCGGTGTCCGTACGAGGAAGACCGGCAGCGTGACGGCGACGATGTCAGTGGTGGTTCCATCCGTCAGATAGAACTTGACCGCAAGGCCGCGGCCCTCGCGCCCGTAGTCGGGAGCGTCCGGGTCACCGCCGCCATTGGAGAAGCGCACGTGCGTGCGCACCGGCGCACCCTGCATGTGCTCGGCGCGCGTCAGCCGCGCGGCGTCCTCCGTTGCGGTGAACGTTCCGGCGCACAGCGTGCCCTTTGCGTGGGCCGCGCGGTGACCAAGAGCGCCGCTTAGGACATTGAGCGCGTCCACGACCTCGACTGCGAACTCGGGCCCTGTGTCAGGCACGACCTCACTCTATACAGGCCCGGTATATGTAGTGCGCGGGGCCTAGATGACTGATTCCAAACCCCCCGCACCCGCGACGACGCTGCGAACCTTCGCTGGCCGGCGTCCTCGGGTTCGCCCATGCCCACCGGCATGGGCTTCACCCTGCGTCCTTGTCCAGCTCGGTTCTCGCGCCCTCGCGGCCACGCGGGATTCGGAATCAATCATCTAGCCGTACAGGCCGGACGGGGTGTTCGGCAGGCTCGTGGCGCCGGGGGCGCGCAGCCCGTCCAGCATGATCACCAGGTAGCGCTCCCAGCTCATAGTCGGTCCGGTCGATCCGACGCGCGTCGCGCGACCGAGACCACACAGCAGCATCGGCACGTCCTCGGGAACGACGTCCGCGCGCAGCGCGCCGGCCTGCTGCGCTCTCACGACGAGCTGGGCGACAGCCTCGTGCAGGTCGTCACGCCGCTCCGCGGCCTCGCGCATCGCCTCCGGCTGCGCCGCCATCACCTCCGCGACCGCGAGATCGTTCGCCTGCATCTCGGCCGCGCGGCTCATGAACTCGCAGAAGCCCTGCCAGGCGTCCTCGTGCTCGAGTCCCTCGCGCGCGCCGGCAGCCAGCCGCTCGAAGTGATCGGCGGCGATCGCCTCTCCGAGGGCCTCCTTGGTGGGGAAGTGGCGGTACACGGTGCCGACGCCGACGCCCGCCGTGCGCGCGATCTCATCGATCTGAGCCTCGCGACCGTGCTCCGCGTAGCATGCGCGCGCGGCCTTCAACACGCGCTCGCGGTTGCGCCGGGCATCCGCTCGCAGGGGCCGCACGGCCTCGTTCGCAGGAAGTGTGTTGGTGGTCACAGAGCCCCTCGGTGGCTTGAAAGCGGAATTCTGATTCCGTATAGTAGCGCGGAACCGGAACTTAGGTTCCGATTATGCACTGTATGTCCCCCGGAAACAACTCCCTGGAGCAACGATGACCGAAGCCGCTCAGCTCGAACGCCGCCGCTGGATTGCCCTCGGGCTCCTCTGCATGGCGCAATTCGTGGTCGTCCTCGACGCCTCGATCGTGAACGTCGCCCTCCCGTCGATCGGGCGAGCGCTCGACTTCTCCCAGGAGAACCTGTCCTGGGTCGTGAACGCATACGTGCTCACGTTCGGCGGCTTCCTCCTGCTCGGCGGACGCCTGGCAGACCTGCTCGGACGCAGGCGCGTCTTCATGTTCGGACTTGTCCTGTTCGCCCTCGCCTCGCTCGCGGGCGGCTTCGCCAACTCAGAGGGGCAGCTGATCGCAGCGCGAGCCGTGCAGGGATTGGGCGCCGCGATCCTGTCGCCGGCAGCGCTGTCCATCGTCATGACGACCTTCCGCGACGGCGCCGAGCGGAACAAGGCGCTTGGCGTGTGGGGCGCCGTCGCCGGCAGCGGCGGCGCGGCGGGAGTGTTGCTCGGCGGCGTGCTGACGGACACCCTCGGTTGGGAGTGGGTGTTGTGGGTGAACGTGCCGATCGGGATCGCCGCAGCGGTGATCGCTCCGTTCCTGATCGCGGAGAGCCGTTCGCAGTCGCTCACGCGCGCATTCGACTTCGCGGGAGCGGTGACCGTGACCGCCGGTCTGTCCTTGCTCGTGTACGCGCTCGTTGACGCCAACGACGCGGGGTGGGGCTCGACTCAGACGATCGCGCTGCTCGGCATCTCCGCCGCCCTCCTGGCGGCATTCGTCGCGATCGAGCTGCGCTCGGGCGCGCCGCTCGTTCCGTTCTCGATCTTCCGGATGCGCACGCTCACCGGCGCAAACGTGGTCGGCCTGCTCATCGGAGCATCGCTCTTCTCGATGTTCTTCTTCATCTCCCTGTACATGCAGCAGGTGCTCGGGTACAGCCCGATCAAGACCGGCTTTTCGTACCTGCCGCTGGCGGTCACGATCATCGTGGCGGCTGGCATCGCAGGTCAGCTCGTGTCGCGGGTCGGGTTCAAGCCCGTGATGGCCACGGGGCTCGCCTTCGTGGCCGCTGGACTGGTCTGGTTCAGCCAGGTGTCGGTCGGGGGCGGTTACGTCTCTGACGTGTTGTTCCCGTCGCTCCTGGCCGCTGTCGGGCTCGGCTTCTCGTTCGTTGCGGTGACGATCGCCGCTGTCTCCGGAGTACAGGAGCGGGAGGCCGGCCTCGCAAGCGGGTTGATCAACACTGCTCAGCAGGTCGGCGGCGCGCTCGGCCTCGCTGTCTTGGCGGCGATCGCGAACTCGCGCACCGACAACGTGCTCGCGGCCGGCAACAGCTCCGTGCCGAACGCGCTCACGGAAGGCTTCCAGGCGGCTTTCCTGGCGGGCGCCGGAATAGCGGTTCTCGGTGTCGTGGCGACACTGGTGCTGGTCCGCGGCCGCGACAGCCGGGCGCACGTGGAGTTGGATCGCACGTCCGGGCAGGAACAGCCGGTGCACGCGGGCGCGTAGTCCGTAGCCTTACCGCCCCTGCGACTCTCGACCCGGAGGAGGCGGAATGACGGATCACACCTACGAGACGCTCGAAGTCGGCGTGGACGGCGAAGGCATAGCGACGCTGCGCTTAAATCGTCCGCAGAAGCGCAACGCGCTCTCGATGCAGGCTTTGCGCGAGATCCTCACCGTGCTCGAACGCTGGCACGCGGACGAAAGCGTGCGCATCGTCGTGGTCACCGGTTCACCACCGGTGTTCTGCGCCGGCTTCGACCTGACCGAGCTCAGCGACCCCGAGCTGATCGGCGCCATCCGCCACGTCTCCACTCCCTACCACCGCGCACTCTGGGGCTTCCCGAAGCCGGTCGTCGCGGCGATCAACGGCCACGCGCTTGCGGGCGGTCTCGACCTCGCCACGCTCTGCGACATCCGCATCGCGGCGGAGAGCGCGACGTTCGGCCATCCCGAGGTGAAGTTCGGCGCGCCGCCGCTCTTCACTCCGCTGCGATGGCTGGTGGGGGATGGCATCGCGCGAGACATGTGTCTGACCGGTCGCCGCATCAACGCTCGCGAGGCCGAGCGAGTCGGGCTCGTGTCCCGCGTCGTCCCGGACGAGGTTCTAGCGGAGGAGTCGCTCGTCGTAGCGCGCGAGATCGCGCAGGCGCCACAGGCCTGCCTCGAGACCACCAAGCGCTACATGACGAGCAACGGCGGCCTCGGCTTTCAGGACTCGTTCACAGTCGAGCACGACTGGGTGTTCGATACGCAGTTGCGGGTGAGGGGTTGAGTGTGTCCGTAGGGACCAAAAGCATTCGTGCTTTTAGGGACGGCACCGATGGGGAGTGGGTCATTGCGGATCGGGGTAACGACCGAGCCACCGAGTTGACGAGACGGGGACGCGCGCATGTCGGTTCATGCGCTTAGCGAGCTTGACTACCTTTCCGTGACACGAGGGATTATCGGTTGAGCAGTTAGGTACCCCATAGGGTCCTCAACTGTTCAGCCGACAAATTGCCCCTCACAGATCGGTCGTTTTGTCGCACCAACGTATGCGATTCGCGACCTTCCGCAAACGTTGCGTCTCACCCTCCTTCGATGCCCGTCCCTGAGCTCGACAACATCAAAGAGGCGAACGGAACCTCACCCGTAACTCCGCACCTTCGCGTCAATGGCGCGGTCGGACCGGGTGCGGCGCGGCGTTACGACCGGGCCGAGCGTCACGCCCGGGGTGGTCGGCGTGAACCCACCGGGGGGCGCCGGCAGGCCGTAGTCGGCGGCGCGCTGGACGAGTCCCTCGGCTGCTCGCTCCGACACCGCCGAGATCGTGAGCGAGGGATTGACGCCAAGCGAGGTCGGGATCGCGGAGGAGTCGATGCAGAAGAGACCCTCGTACCCGTGTACCTCGCAGCCGTCGTTCACGACGCCGAGATCCGCGGACTCGGCCATGCGGCAGCCGCCGAGCGGGTGGGAGGCGTTTGCGCTGCGGAAGGTCAGCTTCAGGAACCGCGCCAGCCCGCTGCGCTCGACGATGCTCTTCATGGCGGCGTCGGCGGCCTCGCGCACACGTACCGACTGCTCGGACAGCTCGTAGCGGAACGTCCCGACGCCGATCGGACCCGCGTTCGGGCGCACATGACTGCCGGTCGGCGGTGGCGCGAGGAACTCACCGTCGTGGGTGTCCTCGACCATCGCGAGCAGCTCGATGTGGTTGTTGAAGGTCGTGAGGGACTGCTTCTTCTGAAGCCCCCACCAGGACGGCTCGCCGGACGGCGAACGCCCGTCGTCGTAGAGCGTGTGCGCGAGCGGCGACAGATAGATCTCCTGGAGCGTGAAGCGCGTGCCGTCATACGCGTGGCTCTGCCTCCCGGTCCAGAAGTCGTAGGTCATCGTCGAGATGTGGTTGCCCTTGTAGATCTGGCCGTAGCCGGGCAACCCGAGCACGTCGCGAACCTTCGTCTCGTCGTATTCGACAGCCGCGATGTGGTCGCCGTTGATGCCGAGGTTCTTGCCCAACTGCGGCGAGAGGCTCGGCAGAGTCGCCCGCGAGCGCATCAGCAGGGGCGTCGTCCCCATAGCGCCCGCTGACACGATCAGCACCTTGCACTCGATCTCGAACACGTTTCCCGTCGGCTGGCGCGTGGGATTCGGTCCTTCGTTGTCGATCTCGGACACGCTCACCACATATCGGTACGGACGGGACTGGCTCTGGCGCACGATCTCCGCCTGCGAGTTCGGCCGCACCTGAACCCCCATCTGCTCGGCGGACGCGAGGTAGTTGGTGATGACAGAGTTCTTCGCGCCGTAGATGCAGCCGGTGTGACACCACTTTGCCTGGATGCAGCGGCGGAGGTCGATCGCGAGCGGCACGCGGTCACAGGTGTGCCCCGCGCTGTCGAGCGTCTTGGCCCACAGTCCGCCCGACTTCGCGACCTGGTTCCAGGTCGGCCGTTGCACGCGCAGTGCGCTTTCGACGCGTGAGTAGTACGGGTTGAGCGTGTCGCGGCTGATTGCGGCCGGCCACATACGCCTGTCGCCGCCGTCGTTGGGATGGTGGTCGCGGCGCTCGAAGGTCTCGCGCGGCGACCGCAGCGAGGCTGCGAGGTAGAGGTTCGAGCCGCCGCCAACCCCGTCGCCGACGATGATCTGCGCGCCCTGCCCCTGGACGAGCGCGTAGATGCTCGACAGGTGCTCGATGTCCATCGACTGGCGAAAGTCGGTGTGGAGGTGGCGCTGGCCGCGCTCGAGCACCGTCACACTGGTCTGCTGACCCGCGGCCCGGTACAGCTCGGCGAGCCGGTAGGCGGAGATCGAGCCGCCGAACCCGGAGCCGATGATGCAGACGTCGACTCGCTCGGCCATCAGGGCAGGCTGCCCGTGGACGTTGTCTCGCGCGAGAGCCGGCGGCCGTAGGAGAAGTCCGCGTAGCCGTTCGGCGCCGTGCCGGGTTGACCGGTGACCTGGTAGCCGCAGGCGGTGTCGATCGTGGCGTTGGGCTGCGTCGCCGCTGCGACGAACGCGGCGAACGGGACCGCCGCGGCCGCCTCCCAGATCTGCACGCTTGGGTTGGAGGCAGCCAGTCCCTCCAAGCAGACCTCGACGCGCTTCGCATACGCGAGGTCCAGGAATTGCCCGCCGCGCGGAAGCGAGCGCACCTCGAGCTCGCTCAGGAAGGCCGGCTCCAGAGCGTCGAAGCCGATCAGCGCGTCGTGGAAGAGGGCGAGGGCGTCAGCCTCGACGGCGCCCGCCTCGTCGTGCACGCCGGCGATGGCGCGTGGGTCGATGACGTTGCCGAGATCGGTGCGCAGCGCCGGCCGGCCGGGGATCAGCGTGTCGGCAAACGCCTGCAGCGTCGGGTCGGCCAGCGGCGTCGCGGCCTGTGCCGGGTCGGCGGAGGCGAGGATTCGCTCGGCGACCGGCATGGCCGACAGCACCATCCCCCCGAGGCCCAGCACCGACGCGCGCTTCAGGATTTGGCGGCGGGAGAGCAGCGCGCCGAGCGGCTCAGCGGTGCCCGGGTGCTGCGCTCTCACCAATCCCCCCTTTGAACTGGCTGGGGCCCCTAGCCCCAGCGGTAGACGAGTCGCTGCTCGCGCGGCGTGTCGACCTTCGCGGCGCAGGTGGGCTCGCCCTGACCGAGATCGACCATCACGCCGCCGCCGCCCGGACCGAAGTACGGCGAGTACTGCAGGGGGAAGCCGGGCAGCAGGCGCGGGTCCGCCGGCACGCCGCCGATCCGGAAGTTGTCGACGCGCACGCCGCCCTCACCGCGCGCCTTGTCGAAGAAGTAGCGGCCGTCCCAGTTCCAGAGCTCGGGCTGCTCGCCCTGCTGGATCGATCCGGTCCAGTGGTCGGTCTGGTGGTAGAAGCACTTCGGCACTGCCGCCGCCACGCGGGCCGGCTCGTTCAAGAGGAAGTCGACGATGCCGAAATCGGTTACGTTCTGCTCGCGCTTGTCGAACTCGACGCAGAAAGGATCGGCGTCGGGGTCGCGGAAATCCACGCCGGTGCCCACACGTTGTGTCTTGCAGCGGAAGGGATTGCTCCCGTCGTAGGGAGCGATCGGTTCGGCCGCTCCAGCTGCCGGCGCCAGGACAAGCGCGGCCAGGAGCAGCGAAATCATGCAGGCGATGAAGCGCGACATCAAAAGGACCTCCCCGGTGGCTCGCGCTCTTATCTATCTAGAAGTGGACAAAGCCAAACCTCGAGTTCTGTAACGAACGCCGCCGCGGCGCCTCTAACATGGAGAGAGATGTCTTTCCTATTCCGTGACAAGGCCCGCATGATCGACCCGGAGCGGGCGCTCCAGGGCCGGGACCAGGCGATCGTGGTCCCCGACCACCATGACGTGCTCGGCCATCCGATCGCCCCGCCGTTTCCCGACGGGCTCGAGCGGGCGGTGTTCGCGATGGGGTGTTTCTGGGGCGCGGAGCGTCTCTTCTGGCAGGCGCCGGGAGTGTGGACGACCGCGGTCGGCTACGCCGGCGGCTTCACCCCCAACCCCACCTACGAGGAAGTCTGCTCAGGCAGCACCGGCCACACCGAGGCCGTCCTCGTGGTCTTCGACCCCAACGAGACCAGCTACGAGGAGATGCTGCGCATCTTCTGGGAGGGTCACGATCCCACCCAGGGAATGCGGCAAGGAAACGACGTCGGCACGCAGTACAGGTCGGCGATCTACTGGACATCGGAGGCGCAGCGAGAGGCCGCCGAGCGCTCGAAGGAGACCTTCGCCGAGCGGCTGGACTCCGCCGGCTACGGGCCGATCACGACCGAGATCGCCGAGGCAGGACCGTTTTACTACGCCGAGTCCTACCACCAGCAGTACCTGGCCAAGAACCCCAACGGCTACTGCGGCCTGGGTGGCACCGGCGTGAGCTGCCCCGTGGGCCTGGCGACCGGCCAGAGCCCGGCCGACTAGCGGCGCGATCCACGCCGCTGGGCCGCTGCCTGCCCCGGGCGAGGCGGCTAACCCTTCCGCGCCGATCTGCCGATAGCCCTGCATAGTGGTCCAGCGGTGGACCACCGACACTCTCTGGAGGGAATGGGCTATGCAAACAAGCACGGATCGCTGGTTTGCGATCGGTCGCCCGAGCGACGCAGTCGTCTGATGCCCCAGCGAGTCAACTGGTCGACCCAGCAGCTCGCCGAGTTCCTCGGGCTCGTCTCCTCCTTCAACGACCCCGCGTTCGCGCGGCGTCGCGCGGTGGAGCGCGCCGCCGAGGCCTTCGACGCCGAGGTCGCGGCACTCGTGTCCCGCGATGCCATCGAAGCTTCGATCGGGTTTCCGGCCGGCGTCGAGACGCGTTCGCTGACCGCCGTCGCGACCGGCGAGCGCCAGATGATCGAGGTGCCCGGGGTGGGAACCTGCACAGCCTTCGCAGCCACGCTCGACGACGAGCATTCGGCGAAGCTCGTCGTTGCGCGCGGCAACGGGGATCTCGATTCCGACGAGCTCAGCCTGCTGCGGGCGATGGCGCGCGTCCTCGGGCTGACGCTCAGGATGCTGGGCAGCCTCGACACCGAGCGCGCGCTGCGCGAGCAGGCCGAGCGCGAGCGCGCCGAGCGCGAGCATGCGGAAATGAACTACCGGCGGCTCGTCGAGCGCCTGCCCGCAATCGTCTACACCGCGTACGCCGGGGAGCACGGCGCCTGGTCATACGTGAGCCCTCAGATCAAGTCGTTGCTCGGATTCACGCCCGAGGAGTGGCTTGCGGACCCGGCGCTGTGGGCCAAGCAGCTGCACCCCGATGACCGCAAGCGCGTGCTAGCTGACGAGCGTGAGGTGGTCGCCGGCCAGAACACCAACTCCCCGGGGGATTACCGCATGATCGCCCGCGACGGCCGGGTGATCTGGTTCTCGGACGACGCCGTGCTGCTGCACGACGAGGATGGGAAGCCCTACTGGCACGGAGTCCTCTTCGACATCACCTATCGCAAGCGCGCCGAAACCGAGGTCAAGCGCCAGGCGGCGCAGCAGGAGGCAGTCGCGCGGCTTGGTGAGCTGGCGCTCGAGCGCACGCCTCTCGGCGACTTGATGCAGCGCGCGGTGGTGGACGCCGCCGCGATTCTCGAGGTCGACTTCGGCAGCGTCCTTCAGCTGAAGGAGGAGGAGGGCGTCCTCATGCAGCGTGCCGGCTTCGGCTTGGGGGACGCCGCGCAGGAAGTGATCGTCCCCGCGCACCCCACTGCTTCTCACGCTGGCTTCACGCTCGCCCGCGGCGCCCCGGTGATTGTCGAGGACTGGCAGTCCGAGCAGCGCTTCAATCGCATCCCGCTGGTCGACTCGACCGGTCTGCAGACCGGACTGGCGGTGATCATCGATGGGTCTGACCGTCCGTTCGGGGTGTTCGTCCTCCAGTCGACCCACTTCCGTGCGTTCAGCCCGGAGGACGTCCACTTCGTGCAGTCGCTCGCGAACGTACTGGCGGACGCGATCGAGCGCGAGGGCACCGAAGAGGAGATCCGGCATCAGGCGGTCCACGATCCGCTCACGAGGCTCCCGAACAGGCTGCTGTTCCTCGACCGCCTCGCGCACGCGCTCGCGCAGTCCCGGCGGCGCCGTTCGAAGGTCGCCGTTCTGTTCCTCGATCTCGATCACTTCAAGCTCATCAATGACAGCCTCGGCCACGCCGCGGGCGACGAGCTCCTGACCGCGGTCGCCCCGCGACTGAAGGAAGCGCTGCGTCCGGGAGACACGGTCGCCCGGTTCGGCGGCGACGAGTTCGGCGTGCTGATCGAGGACCTGTCGGACGAGCGCGATGCGATCGCGGTCGCCGAGCACATCGGCGCCATCTTCGCGCGCCCGTTCATCCTTCGGGGTGTCGAGCATTTCGTCACCGCGAGCATCGGCATCGCGATCGCGCATGACGGCAACGAGCGCCCGCAGTCTCTGATCCGGGACGCGGACGCCGCGATGTACCGAGCGAAGGAGCGCGGCCGCGGCCGCTACGAGCTCTTCGATCAGGTGATGCGCGCCCGTGCCCTCGAGCGCCTGAAGCTCGAGAACGAGCTGCGCCGCGCGCTCGGGCGCGATGAGCTGACGGTGTACTACCAGCCCGTGGTGTCGCTGAAGACCGGAGCGATCGTCTCGCTCGAAGCGCTGGTGCGCTGGAACCATCCCGGCCGCGGCCTGATCCTCCCGGGCGATTTCATCCTGCTGGCCGAGGAGAGTGGCCTGATCGAGGGCATCGGGCGCTGGGTGCTCGAGGAGGCTTGCCGCCAGGCCGCGCAGTGGCAGAACTCGCGCCCCGACGCCGCGCCCGTGGGTGTCTCGGTGAACCTGTCGGCGCGCCAGGTCGCGCAGCGTGACCTGCCGGACATCCTCGAGGGAATCGTGCGCACGACCGGGATCGATCCGGCTTCGCTCAGCCTCGAGATAACCGAGAGCACGTTGGTGGAGGAGTCGGAAGGCCCGGTCGCGACGCTGAAGGCGATCCGCGCGATGGGCATGAAGCTCGTGATCGACGACTTCGGCACCGGCTACTCCTCGCTCGGATATCTCGAGCGCTTCCCGCTCGACGCGCTGAAGATCGACCGCTCCTTCGTCGAGCGGCTCGCGCTCGGGCAGGAGAGCGCCGCGATCGTGAACGCGGTGATCGCGATGGCCGGAGCCCTCTCGATCTCGGTCGTCGCGGAGGGCGTCGAGAACGAGGTCCAGCTCGCCGAGCTACGCCGGCTGGAGTGCGGCTACGCGCAGGGCAACTTCTTCTCCACGCCACAACCGGCGAGCGACATCACCAAGCTGCTCGGCCGCCCATACCCGTGGGTCGGCCGCCTCGGCTCGGGCGGCTTCCGCGCGCTGGCCGGCGATGCACCGGGGCCGAAGCAGACCGCGCGCGAGTTCGGCCGCTACAGCTAGCTCTGGAGCCGCCCTACGCCGACCCACCGGGCAGCCGCTCGCCCGGCACCCAAGTCGCATGGAAGCCGAGGGGCACGCGCACCGGTAGCTTGACCGTCGCCACCGGCCCCGCAGCGACGTCGGTCGCGTCGAGGATCGCGACATCGGAGCGTTGCTCCCGCTCGTCGTACACGTAAGAGACGAGGTAGCCGTCGTCCTCCGCGGTCGCGCCGGGTCTCGGCGCGAACGGCGCCTCGCTTCCCCAGCGGCCGTCCCCGAACCAGTACGTGTCCGTCGCGCCGTCCTCCAGGTCGTACTTCACGAGCCCGTCGAACAGGAGCGTCTTCTCCGGAGAGATGTGCATGTTGTACGCGAAGCGGGCGGCCCTGCCGACGCGGCTCAGATTCACCGACGGGAACTCGCTGTTGTCGTCGTCGAGCGGGCCCTCGCGCGTTGCTCCGGTGCGCGTGTCGAACCGGTAGCGGTGCACGTGCGCGTCGAGGCGCAGATAGGTGAGCATCTGCGCGAGCGGACCCTGCTGGTCGGAGCGCGGCTTGGGCTGCTTCACGCGGCAGACGTCGAGCACGATCTCGTCACCGTCCTCGAACGCGTTGATCGAGTGGTAGATGTAGCACGGCTCCGCATCGAACCAGCGCACCTGGTCGCCGTCGCCGTAGCGCGGGATCACGCCGAACCGGCTGCGAAGGGTGCGGTCGAAAAGAAGCCGGTGGCGGCCCGCGCTCGCGGCTTTCGGGTCGTTCACCAGCGGCAGGTCCATGAGGATCGAGTGATGCTCGGTGATAGCCATGTCGTGCGGCAGCCGCGGACCGGGCAGGTCCACACCGGTGAAGTGCTTGAGCGCGCCGTCGGGTCCGACCACTCCGTAACGCATGTACGGCGGTTTGATGCCGTAGTCGAAGAACATCAGCTCGCCGGTCGCCTGGTCGACCTTGGCGTGTGCCGAGACCTCCGAGCGCAGCAGGCCACCGAAGTCCTCGGTCCCCAGCGTCTCGAGGGTGACCGGATCGAGCGCATAGGGTGCACCCGCGCGATACCAGAGCGCCAGCAGCCGGTCACCGCACAGCACCAGGTCCGTGTTGGCGCTGTCGCGCTCGGCGCTGCCGGGATTGACCTCGAACGGCTCCATGATCCCCGACCAGATCGCCCGTCCCTCCGCGCGCTCGCGTTCGAACGCGCCGGTACGCACCCAGCGGTTGCGGTAGTCGGCCGTGCCGTCGTGGAAGTGGACAGCGTGCACCATGCCGTCGCCGTCGAACCAGTGGTAGCGGCCGATCGGCTCGAACTGCGGATTGGGACCGTTGCGGACGTAGACGCCGTTCAGGTCGCCGGGAATCTCGCCCTCCACGTCGAGGTCGCGCAGCGTCAACTCGTCGTACGTGGGCGCGAACGGCCCGCCGAGGTACGGATTGAACTCCTCGTCGGTGGCGCCGTTGGCGCGCTTCAGGTCGAGTGACCTCAGGTGCAGGCTCACGATCCGCTCCCTTCGCCGCCGATCAGGTGCTGAAGGCGAGACTACGATAAACGAAGTTAGGGATCAAACCGCGCGGTGAATACGACGAGGGGAGACCGCCCTACCCCATTCACTTCGTCGCGAGAGGCACGGGCATCGAAGGGGGAGTAAGTCGGAGGGCTTGCGGAAGCTCGCGACTTCGGTGCGTGAGTGTTGAGAATTGACCGACTCGCGAAGGGCCACTTATCGACTGTGCAGTTGAGGGCCCTATAGGGCACCTAACCCTTCAGTCGATCATCGGCAGTGTTACGGGGCAGTCGTGAAGAGTCGCGTAGCGGAAAAGCCGGCACAGCAAGGTTCGTGTTCGGTCAAGAACTCGCCGATCGTCAGCCAAAACGCCCTGGATTCACCCTCCTTCGATGCCCAGTCAAAAGTGCGAAGCGAGCCCCTTCGCCTGCACCTTCGCCGGCCCCAAAGATCGTCAGCCACGCAGCGCCGAGCGCGATCCGGCGCCAGGACCCAGCGCCCTCAGCGTCCGCAGCCCGCCCGGATCGTCGGCGGTCGCCGGCAGGATCGCGAGCTCGTCGACACCGGCCTCTGCGTAGTCGGCGATCCGCCGGCGCACGTGGTCGATGTCCCCGACCAGGGCGACCGCGGTGACGAGGTCGTCGGGAGCGCGCTCGAGCAGCTCGCGGGGGTGTGGCGCGGTGCGGGCGAACTCGACCAGCTCCGCGTGGCCGGCGGCGATGAACATCTCGGAGTAACCGGGTGCGGCGAGGTATCCGATCAAGGCGCGCCGCATCTGCTCGAGCGGGCGCTCGTCACCGTCGACGCTCGCGGTCACCCACAGGGCGAGCGGCGGTGGCTCCCGTCCCGCAGCGGTGGCTGCCGCGTCGAGCCGGCGCCGCGCATCGCGCGCACCCTCGACGGTGCAGAGATTGAGCACCATCCGGTCCGCGTGGCGGGCCGCGACACCGACCGCACGCGGACCGAACGCCGCCATCGTGATCGAGCTGGACGGCGGAGGCAGGCGCAGCCGGTAGCCGTAGGTTTGCACCAGCTCGCCCTGGTAGCCGCTGCGCTCGCCGGCGAGCAGAGGCCGGAGCGCCTCCGCAGTCTCACGCAGATGGGCTGCCGTGCGCCGCCACGGGCGGCCGTGCCACTGGGAGACCACCACCGGACTGGACGCGCCGATCGCGAGCCGAGCGGGTCGGTCGGAGAGCGCGGCCACGCTCGCGATGCCCATCGCCATTGCCATCGGGTCACGTACCTCGACCGCCAGTGGGCCGACTGTCAGCTGGATCTGGCGCGTGCGCGCCGCGATCGCGCCGGCGAGCGCGAAGGCGTCGAAGGTCGCCATCTCGCCGATCCACAGCTCGCGGTAGCCGAGCTCGTCTGCGATCACGGACGTGTCGAGGGCCTCGAGCGGGTCGCTGTCCTGCCACAGCGGCAGCCCCGCTGTCAGGGCTGGAGAAGTCGGACGCTCGTGTTCGTGTGCGCTCACTGCGCACCGCTACGCTAAACGAAGTTTGCCTGCCAGCGCGAGCAAAGCGGCTCGACGGCAAGCGCGCCGGCGTCCCCGCGCGAGCGCGATCGGCCGGGCGCTGCAGCTGCTCGGCGACCGCTGGACGCTGCTGATCCTGCGCGATGCCTTCTATGCCCGCACGCGCCGCTATCAAGGCTGGCGCGAGGCGCTCGGCATTTCCGACTCGGTGCTGGCGGCTCGGCTGAGGGACCTCGTGGACGGTGGCGTGCTCGAGCAGGTTCGCGGCGAGCACGGCCGGAGTGAGTACCGGCTGACCGAGCGTGGCCTCGAGCTGTGGGCGGTGCTGGTCGCGATCTGGGGCTGGGAGCGGCGGTGGGTCGAGGGGCGTGCGGGTGTGCTGCCCCGTCTGCGCCACCTCGACTGCAACCGGCTCACCGAACCGGCGCTCGTGTGCGCGAGCTGCGGCGAGCAAGTGACCGCGCGCGACACGAGCGTGCGCCTGGGACCCTCCGGACGGTTCGAGCTTGCGGCGCCACCGCGCTTTCGTCGTCGCTCCTCGAAGCAAAAGGAGCCGACGGGTCCGCAGCTGCTGTTCCCGGAGACGATGGCGGTGCTCGGCGACCGCTGGTGCGCCGTCGTGCTCGGAGCCGCCTTTCTCGGGCGGCGGCGCTTCGGGGAGTTCGAGCGCGACCTCGGCATCTCGCCGACCTTGCTGAGCGAGCGGCTCTCGACGCTGGCGCGCGTCGGGATCTTGACGCGCCATGACAGCCGGGAGTACCGGCTCACCGACAAGGGAATGGGTTTCTTTCCGATCTACGCGCTGCTGGTGGACTGGGCGGAGCGCAATCTCACCGACCCGTCGGGCCCCGGGCTCGTGATCACGCACCGCGCGTGCGGAAAGCGGCTGCGGCCAGCGCTTGCCTGCAACCGCTGCAGCAGCGTCCTCGAGCGCCGGCGCGTACGGTTCGTGGGGATCGATTGACGCTCGAAGGCGAACTCAGAGCCCTGCTCGGCGCGGAAGCCGTGCTGCCCGGCGACGCCCGCGGGTATGACTCCGACCAGACCGAGGGCATGGGGGTGCGCGGCCATCCAGCAGCCATCGCGCTTCCATCCACCGCGGACGAGGTGACGACCGTTGTGCGCTGGTGCTACGAGCACGACGTCGCGATCGTTCCGCGCGGCGGCGGTACTGGTTTCGCCGGCGGCGCGGTCGCTGTCAGCGGCGGGGTGGTCGTCTCGCTGGAACGGATGGCGGCCGTGCGCGCTTTCGAGCCGCTGCTGTGGCGCATGCAGGTGGAGGCGGGAGTCACCACGGCGACCGTGCGCAGGCTGGCGCGCGAGAACGGGCTCTTCTTCCCTCCGGACCCCGGCGCGGCGGAGCAGTCGCAGATCGGCGGCAACATTGCGACGAACGCGGGCGGCCCCCATGCCTTCAAGTACGGCGTCACCGGCGCGTGGGTGACCGGGCTCGAAGTGGTGCTGGCGCCGGGAGAGCTGGTGCGGGTCGGCGGTCCCGTTCGCAAGGACGTCGCCGGCTACGACCTCAAGAGCCTGCTGATCGGGTCCGAGGGCACGCTCGGTGTGATCACCGCCGCCTGGCTGCGCCTGCTTCCGGCACCGGAAGCGGCGCTGCCGGTCGTCGCTTTCTACGAGTCCCCTCATGCGGGGTGCGCGGCAATCGAGGCCGTGCTCGGCAGCGGGCTCGTGCCCGCGGCGCTCGAGTTCTTCGACGCCGGAACCCTCGTCGCCACCGCCGGCGCTTTCCCGGGCGAACTGCCCGCCCGCGCAGAGTTCGCAGTGATTGCCGAGGCCGACGGCTCGGCGGTGGAGGCGAAGAGGCTTCAGGGTGAGCTGCGCAGCGCGCTGGGAGGAACGAGCATCGAGGTCAGGGCGGAGGAGCTCTGGCGCTGGCGGGACGGCGTGTCGATCGCCGTCACCGCGAGACGGGGAGGCAAGGTGAGCGAGGACATCGTGGTTCCGGTGGACCGTCTCGAAGAGGCGATCGCCGAGACGGTCGCGATCGGGCGCAGCCACGAACTCGAAGCATGCAGCTGGGGCCACGCCGGCGACGGCAACCTGCACTCGACGTTCATGGTCGACGCCCGGGACCGCAGTCAGCTGGAGCGTGCCGAGCAAGCCGCGCAGGAGTTGTTCGCGCTCGCGGCACGCCTCGGCGGCTCGGTGTCGGGCGAGCATGGCCTCGGGTGGGCCAAGCGCGGTCAGCTCGAGCGCCAGTGGCCGCCGCGCGCGCTCGATCTGCACGAGCAGGTGAAGCGGGTGTTCGATCCAAAAGGCCTGCTCAATCCCGGGAAGAAGCTGGCCCGCTATCGTCCCGATGGTCACCCACCACACGGAGGCCTCCATGCCTGAAGCAGTAATCGTTGACGCGATTCGCACCCCCATCGGCCGAGCGTTCAAGGGCTCGCTCGCCGGATTGCGCCCCGACGACACCGGCGCGTACGTGATCGACCAGTTGCTCGAGCGCAATCCCGAGGTGGCGCCGGAGTCGGTCGAGGAAGTGATCGCGGGCTGCGGGCTGCCGCAGGGACTGCAGGCGTTCAACATCGGCCGCATCATGGTGCTGCTGTCGAAGAAGCTGCCGGCGTCCGTGAACGGGGTGACGGTGTCGCGTTACTGCGCGTCGAGCCTCGAGGCGATCCGCCAGACCGCCAATGCGGTGCGGGCGGGGGAGGGCGACGTCTACATCGCCGCCGGAGTCGAGTGGGTGAGCCGCTACAACGAGCGCCAGGAAGCCGCCGGCGTGGCCGATCAGAACGAAAAGCTCCAGGGCAAGAACGGCCAGCCGGACGCCTACATCGCGATGGGGCTGACTGCCGAGAACGTCGCCGAGCGCTGGGAGGTCAGCCGGTCCGACATGGACAAGTACGCACAGCGCTCGCAGGAGCTGGCGGTCGCAGCGCAGGAGTCCGGGTTCTTCGATCGCGAGATCGTGCCCGTGCCGCTACCGGATGGCGGCCAGGCCACGAAGGACGACGGCCCGCGAGCGGACTCGACGATCGAGAAGCTGGCGGGACTGAAGCCTGCCTTCAAGGAGGACGGCAAGGTCACCGCAGGCAACTCGTGTCCCCTCAACGACGGCGCCGCCGCCATCCTCGTGATGTCGGACACCAAGGCAAAGGAGCTCGGGTTGACGCCAAAGGCGCGCATCGTTGCCGCGGCAACGGCAGCGCTCGAGCCGGAGATCATGGGAGTCGCTCCGATCGGGGCGATCAAGAAGGTCCTCGGCCGTGCGGGCATGAAGATCGACGACGTCGACGTGGTCGAGCTGAACGAGGCGTTTGCGGCTCAGGTGATCCCGATCATGGCCGAGTGCGACATCCCGCTCGAGAAGCTGAACCCGCACGGCGGAGCGATCGCGCTCGGACACCCGTTCGGGATGACGGGCGCGCGGATCATGACGACGCTGCTCAACGACCTCGACACCGACGGCGGCACGATCGGGCTGGAGACGATGTGCGTCGCCGGCGGCCAGGGCGAGGCGATGATCGTCGAGCGACTGGGATAGGGCCGGAATTTCCTTAGGCGGAAATTCCGGGAGCTCCGAGGGCCCGCTCGGCTGATGCGCTTAGGGCTCAATACCGGCTACTGGTCGGCCGGGCCGCCACCCGGCGTGGAGGAGGCGGTCGCCGAGGCGGACCGCCTCGGCTTCGACTCGATCTGGACCGCCGAGGCCTACGGCTCGGACGCGCTCAGCCCGCTCGCATGGTGGGGAGCGAGCACGAAGAACGTGCGCCTAGGCACCGCGATCATGCAGCTGTCCGCACGCCAGCCCGCGGCGACCGCGATGGCGGCGATGACTATGGACCACCTGTCCGGCGGTCGCTTCGTCCTCGGTCTGGGGGTGTCAGGACCCCAGGTGGTCGAGGGCTGGTACGGCAGGCCGTTCGCCAAGCCGCTGGCGCGCACCCGTGAGTACGTGCAGATCGTGCGCGACATCATCGCCCGCGGCGAGCGCGTCACGAGCGACGGCCCGCACTACCCGCTGCCGCTACCGGACGGGACGGGCCTCGGCAAGCCGCTGCGGTCGACCATTCATCCCAAGCGAGAGGACATCCCGATCTTCCTGGGCGCGGAGGGACCGAAGAACGTCGCGCTCGCGGCCGAGATCTGTGACGGATGGCTCGCGCTCTTCTTCTCGCCGCGCAACCAGGACTTCTACCGCAACGCTCTCGCGGAAGGCCTTGCGCGGGAGGGGGCGCGCCGCTCCTGGGAGGACTTCGAGGTCGTGGCCACCGTGCCGGTGATCATCCACGACGACGTCGAGCAGGCGGCCGACTTCCTGCGCCCAATGTATGCGCTCTACTTCGGCGGCATGGGGGCACGCGCGGCGAACTTCCACCACGACGTGGCTGTACGGCTCGGCTATGAGGGCGAGGCGAAGAAGGTTCAGGAGCTGTATCTGGAGGGGAAGAAGAGGAGGCCGCGGCCGCCATCCCGACGGCACTGGTCGAGGACCTGGCGCTGATCGGATCCGAGGAAAAGGTGCGCGCCGACCTCGAAGCGTGGCGCGAGTCGATCGTCACGACGATGCTCGTGTCTGGTGACGCCGCCATGCTGCGGCGGATCGCCGACGTCGTGCTCGGCTGAGCAGGCTTCAGGGCACCTGCGGTCCACTCTGATATCTTTCGCGCGCTGTCATCGCTTGTTCCGGGGAGGGGCATGAACAGCAGGGTGAGGACTCCCGCGCGACGGTCCGGGGGACGGCGCGGCAAAGACAATCGCAGAGGCGTCGCACTCGCACTCGTAGCGGCGCTCGTTGCACTGTCCGCGACTCCGTTCGTCGCAACGTCTCTGTCCGCAACGTCGCCCTCGAGCGCGGCCATGATCTCGGCCGCAAGCCCGACGAGCCCGTTGCACGCCACCATCCGGCGCACGTCGCACGGGATCCCGCACATCCTGGCCGACGACTACGCCGGCCTCGGCTTCGGCTACGGCTATGCGCTCGCACAGGACAACCTGTGCGTGCTCGCGGACATCTATACGACGGTGAACGGCGAGCGCTCGCGCTACTTCGGTCCCGACGGATCCTGGAGCCAGGGCGGCAACGGCACGGCGCCCAACAACCTCAACAGCGACTTCTTCTTCCAGCGCATCAAGGACAAGGGCATCGTCGAGGACCTGGCCTCGCGCGCTCCACCGCACGGCCCGGGAGCCGAGCTGAAGGAGGGCGTGCGCGGATACGTCGCCGGTTACAACAAGTACCTACGCGAAACCGGCGTCGACAACCTGCCCGATGCGACCTGCCGCGGCAAGCCGTGGGTGCGCGAGCTGAGCGAGATGGACGCCTACCGCCGCTTCTACCAGCTCGGACTGATCGCGAGCTCCGGTGTCGTGATCGACGGCATCGGCTCCGCGCAGCCGCTCGTGGGCCCGGCGCCGCCGGCTCCGACACAGGCAGACCTTCAACGGCTCGGCGAGCAGTTCCCGCTGGGCGGCATCGGCTCGAACGCCATCGCCCTCGGGCCGGACGGGACCGACAACGGCAAGGGCATGCTGCTCGGCAACCCGCACTTCCCGTGGGACGGGTCGGAGCGCTTCTACCAGGCGCAGCTGACCATCCCGGGCGTCGTCAACGCCGAAGGCGGCAGCCTGATGGGCGTGCCCGTGATCAACATCGGTCACACCGACGGGCTGGCATGGAGCCATACCGTCTCCACCGCTTATCGCTTCACTCCGTTCGAGGAGAGGCTCGCGCCGGACGATCCGCACTCGTACGTCTACGACGGCGAGGTCCGCCCGATGACGGCCGACGACGTCACCGTGAAGGTGAAGAACCCCGACGGCTCGCTCTCCGACGAGTCCCGCACGCTCTACTCGACCCACCACGGCCCGATCTTCACGGACCTCCTCGGCGTACCGTTGCCGTGGACGAACACGACCGCGTTCTCGATGGGCGATGCGAATGCGGCCAACTTCCGCTACCTCAACCACTTCTTCGAGGTGAACCACGCGCAGGAAGTTGCCGAGCTCGAGGCGATCATCCAGAGAAACCAGGGCGTCCCGTGGGTGAACACGATCGCCTCCGACAAGTTCGGCGATGCCTATTACGCCGACCACTCGGTCACGCCCCACGTGACAGACGATCAGGCCAACGCGTGCAACACCGAGCTCGGCCAGGGCACCTTCGGTGCCCTCGGGCTCCCGATCCTGGACGGCTCGGTGTCGACCTGCGAGTGGGCTTCACCTGCTTTCGGCGGCCCGGATCCAGATGCGGTCGACCCGGGCACGTTCGGTCCGTCACACATGCCGGAGCTCCACAGACCCGATTACGTGACCAACTCGAACGACAGCTACTGGCTCTCGAATCCCCAGGAGCGTCTGGAGGGCTTCCCACGCATCATCGGCGACGAGCGCACCGAGCGCGCGCTGCGCACGCGCTCGGGACTCGTGATGGTGGAGGAGCGCCTTGCGGGCACCGATGGCTGGTCGGGTAACCGCTACACGCTTCAGCAGCTCCAGGACACGGTGTTCGCCAACCGCCAGTACGCTGGCGAGTTGTGGCGCGACGGCCTCGCGACTTTCTGTGAGACGACGCCAGTGATGGTGGGGTCGAGCGGACCAGTCAACGTCAGCGATTCCTGTATTGCGCTGCGCGACTGGGACCTGCACGACGACCTCGACTCCGAGGGCGCGGTCCTGTTCAGGCGCTTTGCGAGCCGCGCGCTCGGCGCGGTGCCCGTGGTAGGCACGCCCGGCCTGTACGTGAACCAGTTCGACGAGAACAACGCCGTGCACACGCCGAACGGCCTAAACATCGCCAACCCGGCGGTCCAGCAGGCATATGCGGACGCGGTCACCGATCTGCGCAACGCGGGCATCCCGTTCGACGCGCCGCTGCGCGACTGGCAGTACGAGCGCCGCGGCTCGGTGAAGATCCCGATCCACGGTGGCCCGGGCACGGTCGGAGTCTTCAACGCGATCAACGTCGGGTGGACGGGCTCGGGGCCGAACGCGGGCTACTCGAACGTTCCGCACGGCTCCAGCTTCGTGATGGCGGCACAGTTCACCGACGACCCCGGTTGTCCGGTGGACGCGCGCACGATCCTCACCTACTCGCAGTCGACGAACCCGAGCTCGCCCTACTTCGCCGACCAGACTCACATGTTCTCGAACAAGCAGTGGGTGGACGAGCGCTTCTGCGAGAGCGAGATCGCGTCGGACCCGAACCTCGAGGTGACAGAGATCGAGGAGCAGCGCACGTACCCGAGGCCGGGCTCAGGGACGCCGCTGCGGGTCCCGCTCGTGCCGGAGTACGAGGCCTGCACGACTCCCGACAGCGTGCACGTGGCGCCGCTGACGCTTCCCGCCTGCACGGGGCCGCGACTCGCGTCGAGCAACTTGACGACGTCGTCGTCCGGAAAGGGCTCGGGCTTCGCCAGGTTGAACGTCCAGCCCGGCGATCCCGACACCGCGGCCGACGAGGCGGACATCGCCGTCACCGCCCAGGCGACCGACGTTCGCAGCGCGGATGGCGGGGGTGACCACACCGGCCAGCTGGCGCTGGCGACCACCGTACGACTCACCGATGCCGGCAGCGGAGGCACGGGGGACGTGCCGGGAACCGTGCGCGACCTCGAGCTTGGCTTGCCGGTGAACTGCGCCGCCACCCCGAACCCCACACTGGGCGCCAACTGCAGCCTGACCACGACCCTCGACACGCTCGTGCCCGGCATGGCGCGCGAGGGGGCACGGTCGGTGCTGTCGGCCTTCAGCGTGAAGGTCCTCGATCCGGGGGCCGACGGGGCACTGGGCGGAGATTGCCCGCCGACCTGCGGAACTGGCGATGAGCAGGTATTCCTGCGCCAAGGGGTCCTCACGCCGTAGAGATTTTCGAGCCGGCGAGGTTTGAGAGCCGGTTCGGCGTGGAACCACCTCAACATCGTCGCGGTCGGAGGGATGGAGACCGGCCGGGGATTTTTTTCGGATGGAATCGCAGGGAAGGCTTTCAGGGACCAGGGTTTGGGCAGCCGTCATCGCGACCGCGATGGCGGCGATAGCCGTGCTCGCCGTGCAGGCGTCGGCACAGCTGCCCGTCCAGCCACCGCAGTTGCCGGTCGGTCCCACCGGGCCCGTCAACGTCCCGGCGCCATCCGTGCCGAAGCTGCCGGCCCCGGCGCCCAAGCCGCCACCCGCGCCCAAGCCGCCCGCACCAAAGCTTCCCGCGCCGAGCGTGCCGACACCGAGCTTGCCGGCGCCCAAGCCACCCGCCGCCAAGCCCCCGGCGGCGAAGCCTCCGGCGGCCAGGCCGCAGGCGCCGAAGCTGAGCGTGCCCAAGGTCCCTGCCCCGAAGCTCCCGTCCACATCCCTTCAGGCGCCCTCGCTGCCCATCGTCGGCGGCTCCGGGTCCGGCTCAGGAAGCGCCCCTGTGAAGGTGACGCTTCCGGGCGGCGGCAGCGTGCAGCTTCCCTCCGTGGGTGGCGGCGGAGGAGGAGGCGCTGCTCCGCTCGTGGGTGGCGTCGGCGGGCTCGGAACGGCTGTTGTCGGCGGGACGGCGCAGACACTCACCGGCGGCGGGAGCCAGCGATCGATCGTCCCGATCGGCCCCGGCTTCGGCGGCGGGGCGGGCGGCCTCGCGGTCGCCGGTGGCCTCGGTGGTCCCGGGGGAGGAGGAGCATTCGGGGCCGGCGGTCCCAGCGGTACCGGTGGACCCGGCGGACCCTTTACCGTTTCCGGTGGTGGCCCCGTGGGACCCGGTCCGGCAGCGGCGATCCTGCTCCAGGCGGAGATGGCTCTCGAGCCAGGTCGGCTCAGCGCGCACGGCGGCGGTGTCAGCGCCCTGGATGTTCAGGCCGCGATCCTCAGCTTGAGCGGTTGTCTGAGCGCGATCACTCCGCTCGAGCGGAGCCTGCTCATCCTGCGGTACGGACTCGACGGCGGCTCGATCCGCTCGCGCGCCGCGGTGGGACGGGCACTTCGCCTGTCGCCCGCGCGCGCGTTACGGGTGGAACGGCAAGCTCTCCACAACCTCAGAGTCGCGGCCACGAGCACCAACTGCAGTGTCGTCGCGTCGGCTTCGGGGCTGCCGGTCAGTTTCGACCCGACCACGGTGGCGGCGGCCGGGATCAATCCGTTCGGCGCCACGCCGGGAAGCGACGGCCGCACCGCCCTTGGTAGCGGCCCTGCCCGCGCCGCGACCGCGATGCCCATCTTTACCGGCGCCGGTCACGGCAACATCGGCTGGCTTCTGCTCGCGATGGTGGTGCTCGGGGGACTGTTGCTGGCGGGCGGAGTGCTGGCGCACGGATACCAGCGCAGCAGCGCGCCCCAGATGCCCGCGCCCGGCACTGCGAGGCGGCCCGCGCCGCAGAGGCGCCCGCGGCCTGCGTCCGCGCGCCGCGGCGCCCCCGCTCATGGCCACCGCCGCGCCGGCTCGCGGCGGGAATCCGTGCGGTTCCGGCGCCAGGGCAAGGCCCCAGAAGAGGATTAGCCCAAAAAAACGAGCGGAACGGAAGCCGCCCAACTACGCTGAACAGGTCACGGAGGTACGCGTTGGGGAACGCACCAGTTCGCCGTTCGGCCCCGGCCGCAACGGCTGCCCACAAATCTTCGGGGAGGCAAGCTCGCGGGCGGCGCGCTCAGCGCCGCTTCGCGTGCACGCTGACGGCAATCCTGGCCGCCGGTCTCGCCCTGGCCGGGAGCGCATCCGCGCAGCTACTGCCCGCGGTCGAGTCAGCGCTGCCGGTCGATATCAAAGCGGTCGATCCGGGAAGCGTCGTCGCTCAGCCGCCCGCGGTGAAAACGCCACCGCCCGCTTTGCCAGCACTGCCTGAGACCGGCGGTCAGGCACCTCTCGTACGCGACGGCGCGCCGCCCGCAACCCCCGCCGCGAGTTCGCAGCAGCCCATCGCCTCGCAAGCAGGCGCTCCTGCTTCGCCGGCCGGCGCTCCCGCTCCGCCGGCGCACGCCGCGCAGCCGTCGATCACTGACCGCCGTAAGCGCCGGGCCGCGAGCGCATCGACCCATCGCTCATCGAGCGCAACTCCAACGAGACGCGCTCGCCACCGCCGGCCGGCGGAGCCGCATGGCCCCGTGTTCGCGCGGCCGTCGTCCCCACCGGTGCAGGACTTCGAGCCGGGTTCCGGTGGACCGGCGCGACCGGCCGGGTTCGGGCCGCTGTGGGCGCAGGCAAGCGGCGAGGACCTACTCGGCATACTGCGCGTGCTTGCTGTGCTCGGCGCGATGCTCGCGCTCGGCGGCGTGCTCGCGCGGCACGCGCTGCGCCAAGGGCTGCCCGGCTAGTGGCCGCGGCCGTGGCGGTCGTGCGGCACGGCCACGGTCGTGGTGCCCTGGCATGAGCCGCCCGCGCCGTCGGTCGCCTCAAAGGCGATGCGGTAGACACGCCCGTCTCCCGATCCGCTCCGCTTGGCGCGCAGCAGGACGGCGCCCGGCTCGTTCGCGCTCACCACGTCCGGCAGCGCGCGCCGCACCGGCTCGTCCTGTGTGACCGTCTTGACCGTGACCACGACGGAATCGCCATCCGGGTCGGTCGCGCCCGCGAGCGTCACCTGCACGAACTTGCCGTTCGGCGGCCACAGCGTCGAGGGTGTTGCGTACACGGCCGCGCAATGCGGCGGATGATTCACGGGCGCGAAGTGTACGACTGCCGTGTGGTCGTAAGTGGGGGGGCCGGGAAAGGCGATCTCCCCGATCTGCCAGTGCAGCACTCCGCCGAGACCGGTGAAGGTGTCGAGGCCCTCGGACTCGCCCTTCAGCACGCGCTCGAGCTCGAGCCGGCGCCCGCCGGTCTCCGTGTCGATCGACCAGACCTGGAAAGGACGTACGTCCTGTCCTGCAAGGAAAAGCCGGCCGCGATGGAACGTCGCGCCGGTGACGCCGCTCGGCGGTACGGCGTCCACGAGGCGGCGCACCGGCTTGATCGGCGCAGCCGCAGGAGCTGCGTTCGCCGGCGTCAGGTCCGACATCCGGTAGGCGAGCAGGTCGCGCCTGTCCGAGGTCCAGAACAGAGCGCCGTCCGGCGACACTTCGACCCACATCGCCTTTTTGATGTCGGCGGGATCGAGCCTCACGTAATAGCGCCAGGCGAGCGTCTGCGGATCCGCGATTCCGATAGAGCCGGTGCCGCAGAAGTTGCCGACCCCGAACAGGTAGCACTCGAGCGGAAGCAGCACGCGCCCTCCCTCGCCGCCGTCCCAATCCAGGTCGCCGATGTGGTTGTAACCCTCGGCAGCGGCGACATCGGCCGGGATCGCGCTGGCGTTGCGAGCGGTCTCGTTTAGGTTGGCGTCAGTGCGGTAGAGCCCGACGGTGAAGCCGTCGAAGAAGTGCTCGCCCGTCGGCGCGGTCGTGATCCCCTGGTAGTAGTCGAACGGCAGCGGCGAGAAGCCGGTCTCGACCCATTTCCCGGGGTCGCTCGGGCCGGGCGTGGAGCGGGGCTGCTGTACGGCTGCCGACGCGGGAGCACAGGCTGCGAATGCGAGCGCCGCGAACGTGACCAGCGTCGCTGCAGCCCTGCGTCCCCTCCCTGCTCTCCAGGAGCGCATCCACGCTCATCCTAGCCGCGACCGGGCGCCGGTGGGCAATACACTCACGTCGATGAAGGAGACCATCGCGGGCGCCGCACCAGTGCTCGACCTCGTTCCGTCACAGGAAGAGGAATTGTTGCGTGAGACCGTGCGCTCGATCTGCGGCGAGTTCGGCCCCGAGTACAGTCGCCGCAAGGCGAAGGAGGGCGAGCCTCCGACAGAGCTGTGGGACGCGCTCGCGAGCCGCGGCTACCTCGGAGTCAACATCCCCGAGCAGTACGGCGGCGGCGGTCTCGGCATGTACGCGCTTTCGTGCGTCGGCGAGGAGGTGACGGCGGCGGGATGCTCGCTGTTGCTGATCGTGGTGTCGCCGGCGATCGTCGGCAGCATCATCGTGCGCCACGGCAATGACGAGCAGAAGGAGCGGTGGCTGCCCGGCATCGCAGCCGGCACGACCAAGATCGCGTTCGCGATCACCGAGCCCGATGCCGGTTCGAACTCGCACAACCTGTCGACCGCGGCATGGCGCTCGAACGGGCGCTACGTATTGCGCGGCCAGAAGACGTTCATCTCCGGCGTCGAGGAGGCGGACTCCATCCTCGTGGTCGCGCGCGCTCGCGACGAGTCGGGCAACCTCGGGTTGCCGCTCTTGTTCATCGTCGATACGGACGTCCCCGGTCTGGAGCGCCAGCACATACCGACGGCGCTGCCGCAGTCGGACAAGCAGTGGCAGCTGTTCTTCGATGATGTCGAGGTCGATGCCGACCGTCTGATCGGCGCCGAGACAGGCGGACTGAAGGCGGCATTCGACGGCCTCAACCCCGAGCGCATCATGGGCGCGGCGGTCTGCAACGGGGTTGCACGACGCGCCCTGCAACTGGCCGCCGGCTATGCACGCGAGCGGATCGTGTGGAGCCAGCCGATCGGCGCGCACCAGGGCATCTCCCATCCGCTCGCCCAGGCGAAGATCGAGCTCGAGCTGGCGCGCCTGATGATGCGCAAGGCGGCCGCACTCTACGACGCCGGCGCGCCGGCGGGTGAGGCATCGAACATGGCGAAGTACGCAGCCGCCGAGGCGGGCGTCCACTGCGTCGATCAGGCGATACAGACGCATGGCGGCAACGGCTTCGCACTCGAGTACGGCCTCACCGACATGTACTGGGGAGTGCGCTTGGTGCGCACCGCCCCGGTGTCCCGGGAGATGATCCTGAACTACGTGGCCGAGCACTCGCTCGGCCTGCCGCGCTCGTACTGACCGGGCGCCGGCGGTTACCGCGCTTGAAGCGCGTCCATGCCGACCGCCAACGCAAGAGCCAAGCGGCGATCGACCCGTTGCTCGACATCTCCCGTCAAATCCAGCACGTACCTGTCGAGCAGGCTGAACTTGCGCTCGAAGCTGCCCACCTTGCGCTCGCCGATGAAGAAGTCGAAGTGGTAGGGGATCGGGATGAGCTGGAGGAGGTCGCCGATGACTCCGATGATCGGCACGAGGCTGACGAGACCGAGGATGCGGCGCACGAACGCGACCACGACATTGCGCTCCCGCGCCCAAGCGACCTCTTCGCCCGCAGGCGAGTAGATCCGCCACGTCGAGCGCGCAAGGGAACGACGGAAGGCCTTCTGCAGCTCACCGATCGCAGCGCCGGTGGAGTCGGTGACCGCGTAGCGGGCGGCCGGATCGAAGACGCGGCGGGCCTTGATCCGGAACAGATCGGAGCCGTCGGGAGCGACCGCGCGTAGATCCTCCTTGAGCGCCATGATCCTCTGGTCCACCCGCGCGATCGCCGTCTCCTCGTCCTCGCAGGTGTAGATGTCATAGGTGTTGCCGACCAGCTTGAAGCGCTGCCGTACGAGGAAGCAGCTCTGCTCGTTCACAGCGAACAGTCGGCGGCCGCCGTGATCTGCGCGTGCATGTTGCGCTCCATCATCTCCAGCGACGCGTGGGCGAGGTTTTCGTAGATATGGGCGACCGCGTCCGTCGGGACCGCGACTTCGAGGTGCCGGACGTACGCGTCGAGCGCCGAGTAGAGGATGCACTGCTCGGTCACCTGCCCGGTCAGCACTATGCGACCGACCTGCTCGCGGTCGAGCAAATACGACAGCGGAGTCTCGAAGAAGACTGAGTGGCGGGGCTTGACCACGAATGCGGCGTCCTCCGGAGGAAGGATCGGCTCCACGAGGTCGGGCCGTCGGCCGTTGAGCGCCCGCTCGACCAGTTTCTCGGACGAAGCGTTCCAGTCGCCGTAGTTGTCGTTCACGTAGACGACCAGCACGCCGTCCCTCTGCGCCCGCTCGACAAGATCCCCGATCGGCTTCACGGCTTCCTCCACGCTGGGGATGAGCAGCTCCGCGTCCTCGTGGTCGTACGCGTTCAACATGTCGACGACTAGCAGGGCGGTGTTGTCTCTCGCGGGTTCTTCGGACATGCAGGTGAAAGTATCCGGCTCGTGATCGAGCCTACCCCCGCAACCAGGCCTTCACTCGACCTCGCCACTCCCCGAGACCTGGGCCAGATCCTCAGTGCCTGCCTTTCCCTCTACATGCGCTACTTCGGCCTGTTCGCGAGTCTCGCGCTGGGCATCGTCGTCCCGATCGACTTCGCGATCCTCGGCCTCGGGGAGGGCCTGCTGTGGTCCGGCTACGACAACGACCCTCCGATCGTGATCTCGATCCTCGACCTGCTGGTGCCCTTGCTTGTGGTGACGCCTTTGGTGACGGGCACCCACGTCCACGCCGTGCGTGCGATAGGCGCCGGAAGAGCACCGACAGCGAGCGAAGCGTTCGATGCCGGGCTGCGCGTGCTGGCACCGGCTGCCGCAGTCGTGGCGCTCTACAGCCTCGGCGTCGGAGCGGGACTGATCGCCCTGCTCATCCCCGGCATCTATCTCGGCGTGCGCTGGTGCGTCGCCGTCCCAGCGGCAGTGGTGGAAGGGGTACGCGGCGCAAGGGCGCTACGCCGCAGCGCGGACCTCGTGGAAGGTTCGTGGTGGCGCGTTTTCGGAGTCCTGATCGTGCTGTTCCTGATCGCGGCCACAGTGGGCGCGGCGCTCGGCGTCCCACTCGACTTGTTCGCCGACGACTTGGATTCGGGGCCGGCGCAGCTGATCGGCCGGATGTTGAGCGACACCGTTATTTACTCGTTCACGGCCTTGAGCAGCACGCTCCTCTACTTCGACCTGCGCGCGCGGCAAGAGGATCCGCCGATTCGGGGCGGCGCCCAGTAGGCTGGAGCCTGGAGAGGTTGTAGGCAGCTAGCCCGGGAGGCGCAATGGCACAAACCGACGCTCCGCCACAGGCGGTGGTACCGCGACCGCCGAACTTCTACACGGAGCCGGAATGGATCGAGGTCGAGGGCCTGCGGGTCGCGTACCGCAGGAAGGGGACAGGCGAGCCGACGTTGTTCCTGCACGGAGCCGGGTTCACGCGCATGTGGCTGCCGTTCCACGAGGCGCTGTCCGGATCGGTCGATCTGATCGCGCCTGAACATCCCGGTTATGGCGAGACCGGGATGCCGGACTGGCTCGACGGCTTCGAGGACCTCGTCATCCACTACGACGCGTTTCTGGACGAGCTCGAGCTCGACCAAGTGCACCTCGTCGGGTACTCGCTCGGCGGCTGGCTGGCGGCCGAGTTTGCGTCCTTCTACCCGAAGCGCCTGGCCAGCCTGACGCTGATCACGCCCGCCGGCCTGCGCATTCCCGACAAGCCGGTCCCAAACCCGGTCGCGATGCAGCCCGAGGAGTACTTCGGCGTGATCTTCAACGACCCGACGAACATCCCGCAGTACCTGCCCGACTTCGAGAGCCTCGACGAGATCGTCCACCAGTACGGCGAGATGGCGACGCTTGCGCGGCTGGCGTGGCACACGCAGTACAACCTGAAGCTGGAGCGGCGGCTTGGCCGCGTCACGTGTCCCTCGCTCGTCGTGCTCGCGGAAGACGACCGGCTCGTCCCTGACGAGATCGGAAAGCTTTACGCGGATCTGCTGCCGGACTCCCGCGTCGCGACGATCCCGCGCACCGGGCACGCGCTCGCATACGAGCAGCCGGAGAAGCTGGCCCGCGCCGTCTCGAGTTTCATCCAGGAGGTGCCGTCGTGAACAAGCTCGACTTCTACCTGTTCCACCTCATGCCCTACCCGTTCATCCCGCCCGGGGAGGAAATCGAGTCGACGTGGGTCACCCTGCCGAACTCGGACTACGACCCGAAGGTGGGCCACAAGCTCTACAACGAGTACCTGGAGCAGCTGATCCTGGGCGAGAAGCTCGGTTACGACGGCGTGTGCGTCAACGAGCACCACCAGAACGCCTACGGAACGATGCCGTCGCCCGACATCATGGCGTCCTACATTGTCGCCCGCACCCAGCGGATCCCGGTCGGCATCATCGGCAACGCGCTGCCGCTGCACGCTAACCCGATCCGCGTCGCCGAGGAGATCGCGATGCTCGACGTGATCTCGGGCGGGCGCATCATCTCCGGCTTCGTGCGCGGCACCGGCATGGAGTACTACTCGTATGCGGCCAACCCGAGCTACTCGCAGGAGCGCTTCTGGGAGGCGCACGATCTGATCGTCAAGGCGTGGACCGAGCCCGGGCCGTTCAGCTGGCAGGGCAAGCACTTCCGGCTGCCGTACGTGAATCCGTGGCCTCGCCCGCTGCAGCAGCCGCACCCGCCGGTGTGGCTGCCGGGCTCGGGGTCCGTCGAGACCGTGAAGAAGGCGGCGGAGCGGCGCTATCCGTTCATGATGGTGTTCGCGCCGCAGTGGTTCACGAAGATGAACTACGACATGTACCGGCGCTCCGCGGAGGAGGCTGGCTACGAGGCCTCACCGAAGCAGCTCGCCGCGGCGATCCCGAGCTACGTCGCCGAGACCGACGAGCAGGCGCACCGGGAGGCGAAGCCGCACTTCATGTGGCTGTTCCAGAACGGGCTCAAGATCCCCGGCTATCACTGGTTCCCGCCTGGCTACACGAGCAAGAAGTCGTTCGCCAACATGCTCGGCGCGAAGATCAAGCACAACATCAAGGACCACTTCGAGCTGACGTATGAGGAGCTGCTCGAAGAGCGCTACATCATCGTCGGCTCGCCCGACACGGTGATCGAGCGCCTGACCGAGTTCACAGACGACCTCGGTGCCGGCATCGTGCTCGGTGCCGGCGGTCACATCGGCTCGATGCCGGACTGGATGGTGCGCAAGAACCTCCAGATCATGGCCGAGGAGGTGATTCCGCACTTCCGCGAGCCGGACGGCAAGCCGACCTGGGCCAAGCAGGAGCCGCTCGGCGCGGCCACGGTGACGGAGCAGGCCGCGACGGTTCAAAAGCCCGAGCGCGCACCGCTCGTGCATCTCAACGGCGACGGGCTCGTGGACGCGCGCACTGCCTACATCCCCGAGCTGGAGGTTGAAGCGAAGACCGAGTGAGTAGAAGCGAGTTAGCGAGCGCCCGCGCCGACGTGCGGAGAGGTCCGCACCGGCTCGGGGAGGTCCGTCGGCATAGGCTCCGGGGTGAAGCCGGCGGGCGGCTGCTCGAACCCCAGCAGCGCCGATGCAAGCCAGTGCGGAGCGCGCCGGGGTGAGGGATCGAGGTAGACGCGGTGGTACGGGCCGACGCGTCGCGTGCGCATGAGCCCGACGTGCTCGAAGCCCGCTTTCTCGACGAAATGCAGCGCGGGCGCATCGTCCTCCGGGACTCCGACCACGAGCGACTCGACGCCGCGGGCGGCGTAGTTGTCGGCGATGCGCGCGAGCACTCGCGCCGCGAGTCCGCGGCCGCGGTAGCTGCCGCCGATAGCGATGTCCTCGAGCGCAACGACTCCGTCCGGCAGCTCGAGCCATCCTGCCGGAACGGTGGGGAGCGGCAGGCGGCCGGCGAAGACCCAGCAGGCGAGGGCAGGCCGGTCACCGTCCATCAGCAGCCAGAGCGTCGCACCCATGCGGTGCCGCAGCAGACCTTCCGCCGGAGAAACGGTGTCGAACTCGTCGAGCAGCCGCAGCTCCTCCTCTGCGGCCTGACGCAGCTCGAGACCCTCGGGGAGGTCCTTCAGACGGCGCTCGACCATGCGCTCGAGCCAGTCCAGCTCGAGCTCGTACCAATGCCTGCGCTCGCGCATGAGAAGGCGCTTCACAGGCTTTACTTCGGCGGCGCCGCCGGACCGCTTTAGGACTGCGCTTATAGTCCGGCCGCGTGAGCTGGGAAAAGGAGCTCCAGGAGCTCGAGCGGCGCAAGGAGCTCGCGCGTGAGATGGGCGGACCCGAGCGGGTCGAGCGACAGCGCCGCAGCGGCCGGTTGACGGTCCGGGAGCGGATCGATCGGCTCCTCGACGCCGGCAGCTTCCGGGAGGTGGGCTCGATCGCCGGCCGCGGCGAATACGAGGGCGGTGAGCTGGTCGGCTTCACGCCCGCGAACGTCGTGATCGGGCAGGGGCGGATCGAAGGCAGGCGGGCGATTGTCCAGGGTGACGACTTCACGGTCCGCGGCGGCGCCGCGGACGCGGGCATCTGGGAGAAGATGGTCTACGCCGAGCGGATGGCCAGCGAGCTGCGGCTGCCACTCGTGCGGCTAGTCGACGGCACCGGCGGCGGAGGCAGCGTCAAGTCGCTGGAGATGATGGGGTTCACCTACGTCCCGTTCATTCCGGGCATGGACGTCGCTGTCGAGAACTTGTCCCGCGTTCCGGTGGCCGCCGCCGCCCTCGGACCGGTGGCGGGGCTGGGCGCGGCGCGCGTCGTCGCCTCGCACTTCTCCGTGATCGTGCGCGACACCGCGCAGCTCTTCGTCGCGGGCCCTCCGGTGGTGGCTGCGGCGATGGGAGAGGCGCCCGACAAGGAACAGCTTGGCGGGGCCCGCGCTCAGACCCGCGCGGGCGCGGTGGACAACGAGGCCTCCGACGAGGACGACGCCCTCGACCAGGTCAAGCGCTTTCTCTCTTATATGCCGCCGAACGTGTGGGAGGCGCCGCCGGTGATCGCCTCTGGCGATCCGCCCGACCGCCGGGAGGAGAGCCTGGTGGCGATCGTTCCGCGCGAGGCGCGCAAGCCCTACCGCGCGCGCGACGTCCTTGAGGCCGTCTTCGACCGGGGCTCTGTGTTCGAGCTCGGCGCTCGCTATGGCCGACCGCTGATCACTGCGCTTGCGCGTCTCGACGGCAGGCCGGTGGGCGTGCTGTGCTCGGACCCGCATCACTACGGCGGTGGACTGACGGCGGACGCTTCCGAGAAGCTAACGCGCTTCGTAGACGTCTGCGACCAGTTCCGCCTGCCGGTCGCGAACTTCGTCGACCAACCGGGCTTCCTGATCGGTACCGAGGCAGAGCGAGCGGGCACGATCCGGCGCGGCACCCGCGCGCTCTGCGCCGTGTACCAGGCGTCGGTGCCATGGGTGTCGGTGATCGTGCGCAAGGTGTACGGCGTCGCCGGCGCGGCGCACGGGAATGCCGCCGGCCTCAACTTGCGCTACGCGTGGCCGTCGGGCGATTGGGGGTCGCTGCCGATCGAGGGCGGCATCGAAGCCGCCTACCGGCGCGAGCTGGAGGCAGCGGAGGATCCGGTCGCGCTCAGAGCGCAGATCGAGGCTCGCTTGAATGCGGTCCGCTCACCGTTCCGGACCGCCGAGCGCTTCAACATCGAGGAGATCGTGGACCCGCGCGACACGCGCCCGCTGCTCTGTGACTGGGCGGAGCGCGCCCACGAGGTCGTGCGCTACGAGCTCGTGCACGGGCCGAAGCGGCGCGGCGTTCGCCCGTGAGCGCTCCGCTGCTCGCTGTCGACGCGCCGTCGGTGCTGTTCCGTGCCTATTACGCGCTGCCGGACTCGATCAAGGGGGCATCCGACCAGCCCGTGAACGCGCTGCTCGGCAGTATGAACATCGTCCTGCGCGAGATCCTCGAGCACGAGCCGCGCGCGGTGGTGCTCTGCTTCGGCGACGACGCCGCCGAGTACCGGGTCGAGCTCTTCTCCGGCTATCACGCGGACCGCACCGATCCCTTGCCCGAGACCTTCGCGCCGCAGTACGAGCAGGCACCCCTGCTGTTCGAGCACTTCGGCTGGACGGTCGCGGACCAGCGTGGGCTGGAGGCCGACGACCTGCTCAACTCGTTTGCGCTATCGGAGCAGCGCGCGGGCGGCGACGTCCTGATACTCACCGGCGACCGCGACATGTTCCAGTGCGTGGGCGACAGCTGCAAGGTGCTCTACTTGAAGACGGGCGGTCCGCAGGGCGCGGAGGTCGTGGATGCCGGCGAGGTGCAGCTGCGCTACGGCGTTCCGCCCTCGCTCGTGCCCGACTTCATCGCGTTGCGCGGTGATCCCTCGGACGGCATTCCCGGCGCTCGCGGGATCGGGCCCAAGACGGCGGCCGAGCTGCTGAACCGCCACGGCTCGCTGGAGGGCGCGATCGCCGCGCGCGAGTCGGAGCGCCCGCGAATTGCCGAGGCGCTCGGCGACGAGGCGCTGCCGGCCTTCAAGGAGGTAGCGACGCTGCGCAATGTGCGCGTGCGGCGCCCGCGCAACCGCAAGACGGACTTCAAGACCGGGGCAAAGGCCGCGCGCATCGCCGGCATGAACGCCCTCGCGAAACGACTCGATGAGCTTGCCGCGACCTAGAATCGCACCGTGAGCGGCGTGATCGACATGTGGGCCCCGATCCTGCCCACGCGCGAGGTGATGGAGTGGACGTCCAAGCACTTCCCGCGCCAGATGGCCGGGTACCTGCGCGTCTTCTACAAGCAGGAGCCCGACGTGGCGATGTTCGCGCGGGTCGCCGAAGCGGTTGGCCGCGACGAAGAGGAAGTGATGGACCTGCTCGAGGCTGCGGGAATCGAGCGCTCCCTGATCACGGGCTTCGACGAGTGGACGAGCTCACACGAGACGTTCATCCCGAACGACCTGGTCGCCGGGCTGGCCGAGCGCCACCCGGCTCGCTTCATCCCCTTCGCGGGAGTTGACCTGTTGAAGGGCATGGACGCCGTGCGCGAGCTGGAGCATTGGGTGCGCGACCGTGGCTTCCAGGGACTCAGCCTGCGCCCGTTCATGATCGGCCTGCCGGCCGACGATCGCCGCTACTACCCGCTGTACGCGAAGTGCGTCGAGCTCGACGTGCCGGTCAGCATCCACACGTCCGCCAACTGGACGACGGTCAGCGTGAGCGACCTCGGGCATCCCCGTCACATCGATACCGTCGCCGCCGACTTCCCGGAGCTGAAGATCGTCATGAGCCACGCCGGCTACCCGTGGGTGCTGGAGTCGGTGCTGCTTGCCTGGAAATACCCGAACGTCTACCTCGAACTCGCCGCCCACCGCCCGCGCTACCTCGCGCAGCCGGGCACCGGATGGGAGTCGCTCTTGCGCTTTGGGCAGACGACGATCAAGGACAAGGTCCTGTTCGGCACCGGCTGGTTCCTCCTGGGCCGCCCCCCCGGACAGATCGTGGAGGAGTTCCGCGCGCTCCCGGTCGAGCTCGACATCCTCGAGGGTTGGCTCGCGGGCAACGCGCGGGCGCTGCTCGGCGCCGAGCGCGCGGTCACCTGATCCGGTGGCGCGGATCGCGGTGCGCCTGCAGCCGCGCGCGAGCCGCGACGAGGTCGTGGGGGTGCGCGCGGGAGTGGTGGTCGTGCGCGTGACAGCGCCGCCGGTAGACGGGAAGGCAAACGAGGCGCTGTTCCGCCTGCTCGCGAAGCGTGCGGGCGTCGCGCCGGCGAGGGTGTCGATCGTCCGCGGTCACGCGGCGCGGGAGAAGCTGGTCGAGGTGGAGGGGATGGAAGAGGCCGAGCTGCGGAGCCGGCTCGGCGTGTGATCGATTGACCCCCTTATGGCGGGGTCAACTCATCACAGGCCGCGTCAGCCCAGCAGCTCCCACACCTTCACCTCCGTGCGCAGCACCGACAGGTCGCCTTCGTCCCGCATCCTCTGCGCCGCCACTGCCATCGCGCCGGCCGCAACCCACGTCAGCCCGCTGCCGACGCTGATCCTCTTTGCCCCTCCCTCGATGATGTCCTGCATCGACATCGAAGCCAGCGCGAGCACGTTCACCGGCCTGGACACCGCATCGCAGACGGCCTTGATCTCGTCGCGCGTGCGCAGGCCCGGCGCGTAGAGGACGTGGGCGCCGGCGCGCTCGTATGCCTGCAGCCGCGCGATGGTGTCGTCGAGGTCAGGGTTGCCGCGGATGTGGTTCTCGGCGCGCGCCGTGAAGGTGAAGGGGAAGTCGAGCCGGCGTGCCGCTTCAGCAGCTGCGGCCACTCGCTCGGCGGCGTGCTCGAGCGAGTACAGCTCGCCGCTGGGATCGTAGTCCTCGATCGATCCACCGACGGCGCCGGCCTCGGCCGCGCGTCTGATCGCCAGCGCCGCCTGCTCGGGTTCCGGTCCGTAACCGTTCTCGAGATCGACCGACACAGGCAAGTCGGTCGCTCGCGCCAGCGTCGAGACGTGGTCGACCACTTCGTCGAGCGCGACGTTGCCGTCCAGCCGTCCGAGCGAGAATGCGAAGCCGCCGCTCGTCGTGGCCAGCGCCTTGAACCCGAGGCCGGCCAGCACCCTTGCCGTGCCGGCATCCCAGGGATTGGGAATGATGAACGCCTCACCTTCGTGCAGGGCGCGAAACTCCTCGCCCCTCTGTTGTTGGGTCGGTGCCAAGGCAGCCTCCTTTTCTTACTCGAACGGGCCGGATAGCAGTTGTGTGAGATCGGTCGCGGGCCGGCTCAGGTCGTCGAGCACACCGTCGAGACGCGCGCCGGCGAGCGAGCGCAGCTTTCCCGCGCGCTGCTCGGGCGTGAGCGGGCGCTGGGGCGAGCCGCTCGCGAGCCGCACGCGGGACAGCTCGGCGCCGTCCGCCTCGATCGCCGCCTCCGACTCCGCCAGTGTGCCGTCCTCGCGCACGCGGACGCTTGCCGCCCGTTCACGCGCTGCGCCGTCCACCGTCTCGAACGCGTCCAACCCCGGCGGCCCGTGCAGCAGCGTGTACGCCACCACGTACGGGATCGAGAATTTCGCCTCGAGCCCGCTCTCCACGTCGTCGAACGTCGCCGCCTGGCGGGCGCGCGGGTGGACGACCACAGTCACCGCGCCGTTCGCCGCGCCGTGCTCTCGTAGCGCGGCGGCCGCCTCGATCGGGCCGTGCGTCTCCAGGCAGCAGGGGTAAGCCTTGATCCAGTTCTCGTTCACCGCCGGCTCTTCCGCCACGGGCTCGGCCCACCGCGCGCCGAATGCTTCCTCGTAGCCGGCCGGCCCGGCGGTCACTCGCTCGAGCGCCACCGCCGCCCCACCCGCAGCCGCGCGAGCAGCGTGCACGCCGGTCGCCGCGGCCATACCGACCTGGAGCGACTTGCCGTGCGATCCGAAGCCCGCCCGCAAGCCGCCCGCGCGCAGCGCCGCGAGCGCTTGCGCGGCCCTGGCGCGCTCCTC
Organism: uncultured Solirubrobacterales bacterium; assembly: GCA_963716195.1. Lineage (GTDB taxonomy): Bacteria > Actinomycetota > Thermoleophilia > Solirubrobacterales > JBBDJG01 > JBBQNR01. Next base: position 2,356,759 of record OY970293.1, on the reverse strand, counting down.
GTCGAGCTCGAGCAGTCGCGCTGCCGCGACAGCGGCGCCGACTCCGCCGCACACTGCGGTCGGATGCCAGCCCCCGTCGTACAGCGCCGGGTGTCCCGCCCGCGCCAGGGCCGCCGTCGCCTCGAAGCCGGCCGCGTACGCCGCAACGGCTGCATCCAGGTTTGCGCCCAGCTCCGCGGCCGGTATCAGCGCGGCAGGGGCGACCGGAGCGCTGAGATGTGCGAGCCCGGGCACGTAGGTGTCGTCGAAGTCGAGCACGTGCCCAGCCGTGCCGGCGGCGGCGACGCGCTCGAGCAGGCCGGGACCCGCCGCTCTCGCGGCCGCGACGGCGGGCTCGCGAGACCCCGCGACTGCGCATGCCAGCCAGTCGAGCAGAGCAGCGCGGTAGCGATCCGCGTGGGCATCGCCGCTCATCGCAGCGAGCTCCACGACCAGCCGGGCAGGAGCGAGTGGGCCGCTGACCGTGACGCGCTCGGCAGCTCATCGATGCCGCGCACCCTCACTCGCCGCCCGCCGATTCGCCCTCGGACAGCCAGCGTGCGGTTGTCGAGCGTCAGCACGCCGCGCACTGCCGCCCGGCCGCCGACACGGAGACGGCGCTTCCCCTTGTCGGTCAGAAGGGTGAGTCGCTTGCGGCGAGGGCGCCCCGCGTCGGTGACCTGCACGCCGGGCACGTACGAATACCGCGCCAGGCGCCCGTTTGGTCGAATGCGCCCGCCGCGGAGGCCGCCGATCGCGTCGGCGGGAAGCTCGCCGAGCTCACGGTAGAGCTCCTGGAAGAACGCGTCGCCGAGGGTGGCAAAGAAGGCGCCGACGGTTTTGCCGGCTCGCCCGCGCAGGCCCCCCGCGCTGCGCACGTCGCGCAGTGAGCGCGGCGGGATTGGCGCCGGTAAGTAGAGCAGCGAGAAAAGCTCGCGCAGCTGCTGTCCGCGGCGCGGGCAGCGCGTGGGCACCGGCCGGCCGGTGAAGAACAGCGACACGGCGTGCGATGCGCACGCGGAGAGGTCGTTCAGCAGCGCAGCATGCCCGGTGCCCGGCAGGGTGAGCTGAATCGAGCCCGGGATCTGGCGCGCCACGCGCTGTGCTTGCTCCACGGAGGTACGGAGGTCAGCCTCGCCGCTCAGGAGCAGCGTCGGCACCTGTGGCAGCGACGTCTGGAGCGACGACGATCGCGCAGCACTCCCAGGCCAGCCGGCGCACACGCGCAGCGTGTCGGAGGCGCGCGCGGTGGCGCGGTCGAACGGCAGGAACGCCGAGTCCGGCATTGCCGCGGTCTGCGCGGTCGCCCGCGCCCACCGGTCCGCGAACGACGTCTCGGGCTGCCAGGGCAGCGGTCCCTCCTCGCAGGTGGTGGCGAGCAACAGCGCCGAGCTGAAGCGCCGCGCCGGCTCGAGCGCGGCTTCCTCGATCAGTGAGGTCCGATGCGCGAGGCGCAGGATCGGGGCGGTGTCGCCGCGCAGGGCCGCGCGCACCGCGGCGGCCAGCTCGGATCGCAGAGACGGATTGGTGTCACCCTCGAGCAGCACGCGCAGCAGCCTCAGCCTGCCCAGGCGCCGGGTGTGGCCGCGCGCGTCCTCGCCGATCACCCTGCCAGTCAGCGGGCGGCGCCGCAGCCGCGACACGAGCGCTGCGAGATCCGCAGCCGGATTGTCGGTGATGCCGGCGCAGTTGTTTCTTCGGCACAGCGCCTGAAGCACACGCGGGATCGGCGCGATAACGTCGAGCCCGAATGGATCTGGCCCGTCGACGGGGACTACGGAGTCGAGCAGCAACCGATCGACGTGCGCGGGATACCGCGCTGCGTAAGCGAGCGCGACCTTCGTCCCGTACGAGGTGCCGTAGAGCGTCAGCTTGTCGACGCCGACGGCGATCCTCACCGCCTCGATGTCGTCGACGGAGTCCGACGTCGTGTAGAAGCTGCGCCGCGGACCGAGCGAAGCCGCGCACGCGCGCACGTCGTTGCTGCGCGGGTTGAACGCGGCGACGCGCTCGATTGCCGGACAGCGAAGCACGCCGGAGCGCCCGGTCCCGCGCTGGTCGAACACGATCAGGTCGCGGGAGCTCAGCGCCGACCTCACCTCGCCCTCGAAGTCGGACAGGAACGGCACCGCTGCCTGACCAGGTCCGCCGGCGAGAGCTACCAGAGCACCGGTGCGCGCCTGCGGCGCCGCCACGCGCTCGACGTGAAGGGGGATCGTGCCGGCGATGCGACCGGCACGGTCGATGGGCACGCTCACGGTCGCGCACTGCACGCCGCGCTTGCCCGGGCAGGGCCGGAACGACGCCGGCCCGGACGCAGCGGAAGCAGTGGCGGGCACCAGCACGCATGCCGCCAGGGCGCCGAGCAGCGCCCGCGCCCTCATCTGCCGGGCTGTGGGAATTGCGCGCGCATGAGCCGGTCCCACATGCGGTCGCTCACGAGCTTCCGTTGCGTGAGCGCCAGGCGGGCCGAAGGCGTCACCAGATAGCGCGCCCGGGGGCGGCGCTTCGTGATCGCCTTCTCGATCGTGCGAGCGACGACCTCCGGGCCGCCCCCGAGCCGGGCGAGCGGACCCTCGTAGACCTCGGCCGTGCCCTTCGCGACCGCTGCGTTGAACTCCGCGTAGGCACCCTCGCCGTCCGCCGCAGCCACCGTGCCCGCCGCCGTTCCGCCGAACTCCGTCTTGATCAACCCGGGCTCGACGAGGATCACGTCGATGCCGAAGCCCTTGACCTCGAACCGCAGCGCGTCCGAGATCGCCTCGACCGCGTACTTGGTGCCGTGGTAGAAGCCTCCGCCGGGGAACACGAGCCGGCCTCCCATCGATGAGATGTTCACGATCCGGCCGGAGCGCTGCCGGCGCATGCCGGGCAGCACGAGCTGGCACATCCGCACGAGGCCGAACACGTTGGTCTCGAACTGGCGTCTGACCGCGTCGATCGGCACCTCCTCGACGGCGCCGCTCTGGCTGTAGCCGGCATTGTTGACGAGCACGCCGACTGCTCCCTCGGCCTGCTCGACCGTCGCCACCGCGGCCTTCATCGATTCCTCGTCGCAGACGTCGAGCGCGATGACCTTGCACCCCTTCGACTCGAGATCAGCGATCGACTCGGGCCGGCGCGCCGACGCGTACACGGTCCAGCCTCGCCCCGCGAGATGCTGCGCGGTCGCCCTCCCGATGCCGGACGAACAACCGGTGATCAACACTGCCTTCGACTGGTCAGCCATACTCCCCACCTCCTCGCATGGTCACCGCTTTATACGCGTTCACGTGCGGCACCGTCACCGGCCCTTTTCGCGGGGAGCAGGCCGGGGACCTCGTCCTGCCGGTCCCCTGCTACCTGATCGATCATCCGCAGGGCACGGCGCTGGTCGACACCGGCCTTCATCCCGGCGTGCGGGACGACCCGCACGCCCGCGTCGGCTGGGTCGCGGACGTACTGCGGCTGGAGCTGCCGGAGGGCCACGATCTGGCGTCTCGCCTGGCCGCGCTCGGAATCGATCCTGGCAAGCTGCGCTACCTCGTCAACACCCACATGCACTTCGATCACGCCGGTGGCAACGTGCTCGTGCCGTCTCACGTGGAGCTCGTCGTGCAGGCGCGCGAATGGACGGCGGCCAACGATCAGCAGGGAATCGAGACGAACTTCTACAACCCCGACGACTACGGCCAGGAGCGACCGGTGCAGGCGGTGGAGGGCGAGCACGACCTCTACGGCGACGGCTCGGTGGTGCTGCTGCCGACCTTCGGCCACACGCCCGGCCATCAATCCCTGCGCGTGAGCGTCGGTGGCGAGGAGCTGATCCTGTGCGCCGACGCGTGCTACTTCGCGGACTGGATGGACAGCGAGGAAATGCCGCCCTACGGCTTCGACAAGGACCAGGAGCTCGCGTCGCTGCGCTACCTGCGATCCCTGCGCGACGCGGGCGCGCGCATGGTCTACGGCCACGACACCGAGCAGTGGGAAACCTTGCCTCAGGCGCCGGCGCCGATCGTGTAGCGTCGCCGCCATCGAAGGGCTGCCGCACCTGCGTCTCTACCGCCGCGCCACTGCCGCTGCGCTCGTCGTCGCGCCCGCGATCCTGCTGCTCGACAACATCCTGCATCCGAAGGAGTACGAGACCGGCGCCGGCAACGAGGCCAAGCAGCTCGCGGAGATCGCCGACAACTACACGCGCTGGCAGCTTGCGCACCTGTTGGGTTTCCTGGCGATCGTGATGTTCGCGGCTGCGGTGCTCGGGCTGGCGTTCCTGGTGCGCCGCAAGCAACCGCGCCTGGGCCTCGCCGGCGGCGCGCTCGGTATCGCGGGGCTACTCGGATTCGCGGCCGTGATATCGCTCGACGGCTTCACCTGGGGAGTGCTGGGCGAGGTGTCCGCGCGTCCCGGGTCGGACCCGGCGACGGTCGCCACTGCGTTGAACGAGATCCAGGGTTCGAACTGGTCGCTGCCCTTCTACCTGCTCCCGCTCGGCTGGATCGTCGGCATGGTCATGCTCTCCGTCGGAGTCGTCCGCCAGGGCGCCGTGCCTGTCTGGGCCGGAGCCCTGCTGCTGCTGGCTGCGCTGATCGCCGGCACGGAGACGTTCGTGATCAGCAACGCCTACTTCATCGCGGGCGCGGCCGCACTGCTGGCGGGCGGAACCGCGGTCGCGTTCTACATCGGACGGATGGATGACGGGGAGTTCGCGGCCGGCGCCCCGCCTCGTCCCTAATCCCTAATTTCTAATTTCTAATTTCTAATTTCGGATCACGTGGAGACCCGCTACTCGCGTAGCGCAGGCAACACCCGCTCCGCGTAGACACGGATCGCGCCCATCGGGTCGGCGCCTGAATTGTTCATCGCGACGACGATCGTCGCGCCCAAGCGCTCGACCTCCCGGAGGCGCTCGGCGTGTGCCTCGGGATCGGACGAGATGATCAAGCGCTCGCGCAGATCGTCATCGGACACCTGCTGCTCGCCGCGCTCGTACATCGCGCGCGGGTCGTGCCAGTCCTCGGTGTAGAACTCCTTCGGCTGGGCGCCCTTCCAGACTCGGGCTCCCTCGAGCGCCTGGTCATCGTCGCCGGCCCACGAAAAGCCGGTCTGCAGAAGGATCTCGCCGGGCTTCCGGCCGGCATCCTCGGCCGCGCTCCGGTAGGCGTCGATCACCTGCGGTGCCTGTTCGGGGTCGGCGAGCGTCCACAGGCCGTCTCCGAGCCGGCCGGCCACCCGCGCCGCGCGCGGCCCGAAGGCAGAGATGTATATCGGCGGCCGGCGCTCAGGACGGGTATGCAGGTACGCCTCTTTCGTGCGGAAGTATCGGCCATGGTGGGTGACGCGCTCGCCGGCAAACAGCCGATGGATCAGCTCGAGACCCTCCTCCATGCGCTCGATCTTCTGGCCCACGGGCGGCCAGTCCGCCCCGAGCGGCGACTCGTTCAGGGACTCGCCTGACCCGACCCCGAGGTACGGACGTCCCGGGTACATCGACTCCATCGTGGCCCAGGCCTGCGCGATCAGGACGGGGTGATAGCGCGGCCCCGGAGGAGTGACGCCGGTGCCGAAGGGAACGCGGTCGGTGGCCTCGGCGGCAGCCCCGAGCCAGACCCACGCATGACCTGATTGCCCGGGCTCCCACCACGGCTGGAGGTGGTCCGAGCAGCCGATGCCATCGAAGCCCGCACGCTCGGCCGCCTTGGCTTGCTCGAGGAGATCCCGGGGCGGGAACTGCTCGTGGGCACAGAAGTGGAAGTACCGCGGAGTCACGCTTGCCTCTCTGGTACCCGGCCCGCCGTTTCCAACGCGCGCGGATCGTTTCGGAGGTTGCAGTATTCATTGCATGCGCCTGTAGCTCGTCTCTCGTTTGTTGTGCACAGTGGATTAGGATGCAGCTGCCTCCTCGACATCCTTGATAAGAGGGGGCACGGGCAAAGAACTGATTCGATGCGCGCCTCCCGAAGCGCCCGGCACCCTCGGCCGGGCGCTTCTCTTTGGGCCGTCCAGAAGGTCTCAGGCCCGCACCGTGCATGAACTGGCGCATCGGTCTGGCCCGGGCGACCGGAGCTAACACTCGCCGTTCCCGCCGCCGATACCAGATCTGACCATGGTCGCCGGGTCCCAGACCAGGCCGCTTCCGGCTGAGATCGACTCCAACACGCTGATCGAGCGTGTCCCGGGGATCGTCTATGTGGCCGAACCCGGTGAGAACGGCCGGTGGGTCTACGTCAGCCCGCAGATCGAGGGGATCCTCGGCTACACCCCGGAGCAGTGGCGCGCCCGGCCCAAACTGTGGTGCGAGCGCATCCACGAGGAGGATCGCCAGCGGGTGCTCGAGGCCGAGGCACAGGCGCGCGCCGGCGCGATCTCGCTCGACGTCGAGTACCGGATGATCGCCCGCGACGGCCGGGTGGTCTGGCTGCACGACAAGGCATCGCTGGTGCACGACGACAGCACCGGCACGGCCCTGCTGCAGGGAGTGCTGATCGACATCTCGGCGGAGCGCATCTCCGAGGAGGCGCTCCGTGTCAGCGAGGCGCAGAAGAGCGCGGTGATCGAGTCGGCGATCGACTGCATCATCACGATCGACGGCGACGGTCTGGTCCGCGACTTCAACCCAGCCGCCGAGCGAACCTTTGGATACACGTTCGACGAGGTCGTCGGGCGTGAGCTCGCCGACCTGATCATTCCGCCCGCGTTCCGCGACACTCACCGGGCTGCCCTGAGGCGCGCGGTCGAGACCGGCGAGGGGCGTGTCCTCGGCCGGCGGATGGAGCTCGTGGGAATGCGATCGGACGGGAGCAAGTTCCCGCTGGAGTTGGCGCTCAGCCGGATCTCGCAGGACCCACCGCTCTTCACCGGCTACCTGCGCGACATCAGCCACCGGCGGCAGGCCGAGGAAGACCTCCGCGAAGGGCACGAGCGACTCCAGGCCGTGATCGACAACTCGCCTTCGATGATCTCCGCCAAGGACGCCGGCGGTCGCTACCTGTTCGTGAATCGTGAGTTCGAGCGTCTGTACACGATCGAGCGCGATTCCGTGGTCGGCCGCACCGACGAGGAGCTGTTCCCGCCCCACGTGGCGTCGGAGACGAGCGCGTCGGACCAACGCGTGATCGAGTGGGGCGAGCTGGTCAAGCTGGAGGAGGTGCGGCGCCGCGCGAGCGAGGACCGCACATACCTGACGCAGAAGTTTCCCCTGCGCGATTCGACCGGCGCGATCCACGCCGTCTGCTCGATCTCGACCGACATCACCGAGCGCAAGGCGCGTGAGGAGGCGCTGCGCGCCGAGATCGGATGGTCTACCCGCATCCGCGCGGCGATCGAATCGGACCGGCTCGTGCTGCACGCGCAGCCGATCCTCGACCTTCGCACCGGGCACATCTTCCAGCATGAGCTGCTGGTACGCATGCGCGGTGACAGGGGAGAGGAGGACCTCATTCCGCCGAACGTGTTCCTGCCGCCGGCGGAGCGCTTCGGTCTCGTGCGCGAGATCGACCGCTGGGTCGTCTCTCAGGCGATGGTTCTGGCGACTGACCGGCGCGTCGAGGTGAATCTGTCAGGCAAGAGCATCGGCGATGAAGGCCTGATCGAGCACATCGAGCGCGAGCTCCGAAGGCACCAGGTGGATCCCGGCAACGTGATCTTCGAGATCACGGAGACCGCCGCGGCCGAGAACATCGAGGCCGCCAGCGCGTTCGTGCGCAAGCTGACCGACGCCGGCTGCGGGTTCGCGCTGGACGACTTCGGCACCGGCTTTGGAAGCTTCAACTACCTGAAGCACCTGCCGGTCACCTATCTGAAGATCGACATGGAGTTCGTCCGCGAGCTGACCACCAGCCGCTCTGACCACAAGGTCGTGAAGGCAATCGTGCAGGTCGCTTCCAACTTCGGCATGGAGACCGTCGCCGAGGGCGTCGAGGACGACGCCACGCTGGCGGTGCTACGCGGGCTCGGCGTTGACTACGGGCAGGGCTTCGCGATCGGGCGGCCTGGGCCGCTGCCTCCGCTGGAGGGCTGAAGCGCAGCACACCAATGTTTTGCCGGTATATCCGGCACAACGTTGGGTTCGTTTTTAGAACGGTTGCGAGTTCGCCAAGAACCAGACGTATGGCGCGCGAAAGTCGCGCGGCCGGGGCTCACCCTTCGGTGCTGCAGTTCGAGGTACGCCTAGACCGTCGCGCCCGGCGGCAGCTCGCCCTGCGGCACCCACGACGCCCAGTCGGGGCGCACCCGTGCGATCCAGCCGCTGACTGACTCGACCAGTCCCACGCAGCCGCGGCCGTCCTCGTCGATCAGGTACACCCACTCGCCTTCGCGCGGGTGCCGGGGGCCCTTGAGCATGAAGCGCATCGACGTCCAGACGCACTTTTCGTCGTCGAGCTGGGTGAAGTCGGCGCGCAGCACGACCTCGCGCTCGTCGAAGTCGAGCAGTTTGTCGTCGAACACCGCCATCTCCCTCGTCCCCCTCTTTGGGCGGCTACCGAACGGCAGCCGTCATGCGACCAACCAACCGCTCCTATCTTAAGCTGGGGGGCAAGGATCCGCTAGTGGCAAAGCCCGGCGAGAGGAGGACTCGATGATCAAGCTGCATCGCTGTTCGACGATGTGGTTGAAGATTTCAGGCCATCCGTGCTGGCGGGTGCAGAAGGCGCTGGATGATCAGGGGATCGAGTACGAGGTCGTGAAATCCCCGCACAGACGGGGAAAGCGAACGCGGATCATGGACCTCACCGGGCAGAACAAGCTGCCTGTGATCGAGCTCGAGGACGGCACCGGGTACCGCGAGGACTCGCAGCGGATGGAGGAGCGGATCCGCGCTGGCAAGCTCCAGAGCACCTGAATAATCGTTAGACTGCCGCAACGGTCTCCGGGGGGAGGCCACAGTCTCTAGGGGAGGGTTCTGATTCGCGCGCTTATCGCGTTCGTCTTGGCAGCAGTGGTGGCAGCAGCTACCGCGTCCGCCGCGCTCGCGGCGTTCCCGTACGGGACGGGTGCGCCGCCGTTCTACCACACGATCTCGGGCCAGACGCCGAACGACATCAGCGGCGACGACAACCTGTTCAAGTACGCCGCGACGCCCGAGGCCGGCAGTCCCTGGACAGGTAGCGCGATCGAGCTGTTCGGCGTGCGCGGCGCATCCGTCGTCGACTCGAGCCCGACGGCGAACACGGCTTGGACCGTCACAACGGGGCGTCCCGACGTCGTGATCTCGGTTCTCGACTCCGGCATCAAGTGGAACGACTCGGGCGCCATGAGCGACCTGCGACGCAAGGTTGCGCTCAACAAGGGCGAGCTGCCCCTGCCGGACGGCTGCGCGCAGTACGACTGCAACAACGACAACGTCTTCAACATCGATGACTACGCCGGCGATTCGGCGGTCAACCTGTCGGATCCACGTCGCGTCGGCCCGCCGGGCGTCATGACGCCACAGGATCTCCTGATCGCTTTCTCCAACGGCAACGACAGCGACAGCAACGGCTTCGTCGACGACATTGCGGGCTGGGACTTCCTCGACGACGACAACGACGCGTATGACGACGTCCAGTACGGACACGGGACCGGCGAGGCGGAGGGCTCCACAGCGGAGTCGGACAATGGCCGCAACGCCGGCTCGTGCCCCAACTGCATGTTCATGCCGCTGCGGGTCGGCGACTCCTTCATCGCCGATGCCAGCAACTTCGGTCAGGCGGTGATCTACGGCGTGGACAACGGGTCGCTGGTGATCCAGGAAGCGCTCGGCACGCTCAACCAGACGCAGATCGCCCGCCAGGCGGTCGAGTACGCGTACGACCACGGAGTGGCGGTGATCGCGTCGGCTGCGGACGAGGCCGCGCAGCACCACAACTGGCCGTCCAATTACCCGCACACGATCGTCGTCAACTCCGTCACGCAGTACGACACCGTCCTCACGCCGAACTTCTCCTACCTGCAATTCAACGGCTGCACGAACTTCTCCACCCACATCACCGTCGCGATCCCGAGCACGAGCTGCTCGTCGGACGCGACCGGTGTCGGCTCCGGGCTTGCGGGCATCGTCTACAGCGCGGCGCTGAACGCGATCGACGAAGGCACCATGGACCCCCATCCCACCTGTGAGCGCGTCAACGGCGACCCATGCCCGCTGAGCGCAAACGAGGTGCGGCAGGTGATGGCGTCCGGGACGTTCAACGGCGAGACGCTGTCCGACGACGTCAATTTCGCGACGCAGCCGGAGCTGTCGTGCACGCCGGTGCCGACTCCGAACTGCACCGACAAGAACCGGCTGTTCGCAAACACGACCGCGAACCGGCCGACGCCTTCCCCGGTTGCGACGACAAAGTCGTACCCCGCCCGTAAGGACTACGACGAGTACTACGGCTACGGACGGATGAACACCGCCAAGGCGATCGGGCCGGTCAGCCTCGGCGTCGTCCCGCCCGAGGTGGAGATCACTTCCCCCGAATGGTACGAGCAGGTGGACCCGACTCAGTCCACCGCCGCGGTAAAGGCCGAGATCTTCGCGCGCGGCGATCCCTACAGCTGCAGGGTCGAGGTGGCGCCTGGGTCGGAGCCGAACAACGGGCTCACCACCGACGTGCCGCCCGGCGACTTCAAGGTGATCGCGTCGAGCTGGTGCGACGGCAGCGCGCGCAGCGGCAACTTCAACGGCGTGGTCGCGAACCTGGACCTGAACGACCTCAAGACGCGCTTCCCGGCCACGGCGGGCGGCTTCAACGGACCCGAGCCGACGCCGGGCCCACCGAACTTCAACGGCCGGCCCAATCACGAGCCCTATGGCTTCGTAGTGCGGGTGATCGCCGAGTCCTTCAAGAACTTCTCGCTGTTGCGCGGCCAGGATCGCCGCAACTTCTACCTGCACCGCGACCAGGACCTGCTGCCCGCCTTTCCGAAGTACCTGCCGAGCGACGGCGAGTCCTCACCGGCGCTGGCGGATCTCGACGGGGACAACCGCAACGACCTGATCTTCGCCACCTCGGACGGCGACGTCCACGCCATGCGCCGCGACGGCAGTGAGCTGCCCGGGTGGCCCGTCCAATCCGATCCCCTCCCGCTGCACACCGGGGGCCAAGCTTTCACCAGCGGAGAGGTGGACGAGGACGCGTCGCGCGGGGCGATCCTCGCGTCGACCTCGGTGGTCGACCTCGACCACGACGGCGAGTTGGAGGTGATCGCCGCGGACTGGCACGGCAAGCTCTACGTCTGGGCGAGTAACGGGAGCCTGCGCTTCAAGCGCGAGGCGAACCCGGACTACTCCGGCAAGCCGTTGTCACCGTTCGTGAACGTGCGGCGCGGTCACCGCTATCGCACGCAGCACGGCTTCATCGGTTCTCCCGTGGCCGCCGACCTCGACGGGAACGGGGGCGACCTCGAGGTGATCGCCGCCGGCATGGACCGCCACGTGTACGCCTGGGACGCCGACGGCAACCCGGTCAGCGGCTATCCGGTGCTGGTGATCGATCGCTCGAAGATCAGCGCGATCGACTCTCAGACGCACGCGCCGACCTTTGCCGGCGGCATCGGCGCAGACTGGAACCAGGGCTCGATCGTCGATACGCCCGCGGTGGGCGACCTCACCGGCGACGGCAAGCCCGAGATCGTGGTCGGCACTAACGAGGAGTACGAGCCCAGCGCCGACGGCGGCGTCGCGGTGGGCAACCTCAACACGGCCTCGCTGGCGGTGCTCGCCCAGAGCGGCCAGCTCGATTTCGCCAACACGCGCGTCTACGCGATCAAGCCGGAGGGTGACCCGGGAGGGCCGAGCGTTGGCGGCCCGAGCCCGTTTGCGAACGGCTGGCCGAAAAAGCTCGCGTTCATCTTCAAGGAGCTGCTGCCCGTCGTCGGGGAGGGCGTCACCGGCAACCCCGTGATTGGAGAGGTCAACTGTGCGGTCAACGGCGGCAGCGGGCCGAAGGTTGGTGCGCTGTCGGCCGCCGGACCCGCGTATCTCTTCAACCCCGACGGCAGCTCCTGCTACGGCCAAGGACTCAACGGCCAGGGACAGATGCAGGACAACGCGATGGGGACCGACTTCGCGGCGAGCCCGCAGAAGTTCGACACGCCGTCGATCCCAGCGGTCGGCCATCCGGCCTTCGGCCAGTTCGCCGGCGGCACGTCTTTCATGGTGCCTGCTGCAGGCGCGATCCGGGCGCTCGACCTCGGCGTCAACGAGTACCAGGGCGGACAGGACTTCATCACGGCCTACGACCCCACCACGGGGCAGCACCGTCCGGGCTTCCCGTCGCCGGTGAACGACCTCCAGTTCCTAACGGGGCCCTCGGTGGGCGATCTCGACGGCCTGCCCGGCGAGGAGATGATGGGAGGCACGGCGTCGCTCGAGCTGTACGGAATGAACGCCGCCGGCACGTCCTTTGCTCCGACGCGCTGGCCGAAGTTCACCGCGGATTGGACGGTGGCCAACCCTGTGATGGGATCGCTCGGCACCGATGACACCGACCCGGCCTCGCGCAAGGTGGTCGTGGCTTTGACACGCTCAGGCACGCTGTTCGCCTACAACACCGACGCTCCGTCCTGCTCGGCCCAGTCCTGGCCGCGCTTCCACCACGACAACGCGTCCTCGGGTGACGCGCGCCGCGACGCGGTCTCGCCTGGCAAGCCCTACGACGGCGACGTGACGGGGACGACCGTGACGTTCAATGCGCCGGGCGACGACCTGCTGTGCGGCACCGCCGACCACTACGAGGTGGTCGCGTCGGACGGCGAGATCACCGGTGAGAACTTCGACCAGCAGACGCCGGTCGGCGGCGCGCCGGCCCCGGCAGCGCCCGGCACCCAGCAGTCGATCCCGATCCCTACGGCGCAGCGCCGCTACCTCGCGATCAGGGCCGTGGATGACCAGGGCAACGTGGGCCGGCCGCTGGTGGTGGCCGTCCACCACGCGCGCCCAGGCTCGGCCACCCCGCTGCGTGTGCCGCTCGTGAACGCGTACGAGCAGTGCACGACCCCGACGACAACCCACGTCGCCCCGCTCAACCTGCCGTCGTGCGACCCGCCCGTGCGGGGATCGGCGCTGCTCACGAACTCGCACCTGGGTCGCGGCTTCGGATTCGCGCTCCTGCGGGTCCTTCCCGGCGACCCGGACACTCCCGCAGACGAGGCCGACGTGAACGTGTCGGCGCGCATCACTGACGTCCTCAATGCCGGCGGCGGCGACTATGCCGGCCAGGTGGTGCTGTCCTCGATCGTGCGCATGACCGATGCGGCGAGCGGGACGGGCGGCGACGAATCCGGGACGGTCCAGGACAGCCAGCTTGCGATGCCTTTCCAGTGCACGGCTACCGCGAACCCGCAGCTCGGTTCCAGCTGCACGCTCGGGACCACGCTCGACACTCTCGTCCCGGGCTACGTGAAGGAAGGAAAGCGGGCGGTGGTGTCGGCCTTCTCGTTCAGCGTCCTCGACGAGGGGGCGGACGGCGACATCGACCCGTCCTCGGACCCGGTCGGCCTCGGCTGCCCGCCCACCTGTGGCTCGGGCGACGAGGGCACTTACCTACGCCAGGGGGTGGCGACGCCGTGACCCGTTTCCGTCTCGCGCCCGCGCTGATCGCCGCCGTCGCGCTGTTGATGCTGGCCGCGCCCGCTGCCTCAGCGCAGTCGGTCCCCCGCTGCGATCCGCTCGACCCGGCGGTCTGCCTGCAGCCCTGGCCGAACGACTACTTCACCGCCGCCGACCCCGCGACCGACACGGGCAAGCGCCTCAACCTGGACGTGCTCGCGATGCCGCGCAGCAGGCAGAACAGCCCGATCCAGCCGACCGAGTGGAACCGCAACGACGGCTTCAGCCCCGGCCAGAAGATCGTCACCAAGGTGCCCGGCCTCGACACACCGCAGGCTTTCAGCAAGACCAAAGCGGTCCCGATCACCGACATCGAGCGCACGTACGAGCCGAACCAGGCGATCGTGGTGATCGACGCCGACACGCTCGAGCGCCACCTGATCTGGTCCGAGATCGACGCCAACCCTGCCGACCCTGCCGACGTCAACCTGATCATCCGCCCGGCCGTCAACTTCCAGGAGGGACATCGCTACATCGTCGCGTTGCGCAACCTCAGGAACGCGGCCGGCAAGACGATCAAGGCACAGCAGGGATTCCGCATCTATCGCGACCGCCGCAAGAGCACGGACCCCGAGGTGATCGCACGCCGCCCGCACATGGAGCGCATCTTCCGCACGCTCGCGCTGGCCGGCATCCAGCGCAACGAGCAGCTCTTCCTCGCCTGGGACTTCACGGTCGCAAGCAAGCGCAACCTGTCGGAGCGCGCGCTCTTCATGCGCGACGACGCGTTCGCTCAGCTCGGTGACACCAACCTGAGCGATCTCCAGGTGCAGGGCAATGCGCCGCAATTCCTAGTCACTCAGGTCACGGACTTCACACCCGCCCAGGACAGCCGCATCGCGCGCGAAGTGCAGGGTAACTTCATCGTCCCGTGCTACCTGAACGCAAACGGCTGCCCGCCCGGATCGCGCATGAGCTACCTGCCGGGGTCCAACGTGCCCCAGCGGATCCCAGGCAACACAATGGCTGCCAACTTCATCTGTCGCATCCCGCGCGTGGCCGTCGACGGCCCGCAGGTGATCCCGGCGCGTCCGTCGCTGTACGGCCACGGCTTGCTCGGGAGCGCGGATGAGGTTGGGGGAGGCAACGTCGCCGCGATGGGCAATGAGCACAACTTCGTGTTCTGCGCAACGGACTGGATCGGGATGTCGACGACCGACGTCCCGAACGTCGTCTCCATCCTCCAGGAGCTGTCCAATTTCCCGAGCCTGCCTGATCGCGCTCAGCAGGGGTTCCTCAACTTCATGTACCTGGGGCGGCTGATGCTCCACCCGCTCGGCCTCAACGGCGATGCCGCGTTCCAGTACCAAAAGGGCGGTCAGACGCAGCCCGTGCTCGATACCGAGCGTCTGTTCTACGACGGCAACAGTCAGGGCGGAATCATGGGCGGCGGCCTTACGGCGCTGGCGCCGGACTACGAGCGCGGGGTGCTCGGCGTGCCGGCGATGAACTACTCGACCCTCCTGCGGCGCAGCGTCGACTTCGACATGTACGCCGAGGGCAACATCGAGGGGTTCTCGACCGACGTCGGCCTCTACGACAACTACCCGAACGAGCTGGAGCGCCCGCTGATCCTGTCCCTGATCCAGATCCTCTGGGATCGCGGCGAGGCCAACGGATACGCGTGGCACATGACCGACGATCCGTACGACAACACTCCCGCTCACAAGGTGTTGCTGCACGAAGCGTTCGGCGACCACCAGGTGGCGAACGTGGCGACAGAGGTCGAAGCCCGCACGATCGGCGCCAGTATCCGCTCCCCGACGATGGACCCGGGGCGCCACAGTGACGTCAACCCGTTCTACGGGATTCCCCGGATTTCGAGCTTCCCGTTCAACGGCTCGGCGTTCGTCGTCTGGGACAGCGGCACGCCGACGCCCCCGACGGCGAACGTGCCACCGCGACCACCGGCGTATGGCGGCGATCCTCACAGCCACCCGCGCAACACCGCCATCGCCAGGCTTCAGAAATCCGAGTTCCTGAAGATAAACGGCTCCGTGATCGACACCTGCGGGCCGACGCCCTGTTACGCGAACGGATACACGCCGCCACCGTGATGAGACGAATCCCCCGATTGGCGCTGGCAGGGACGCTCGCCGCGCTGGCGCTTGCGTCGGCGGCGGGCGCCGACCACAACACCGTTCAGATCGTCTCGACCGGACCGGTAGGCGGCAACGGCGCGTCCGCGGCCGCGTACAAGTTCACCTCGCAGGACGGCAACCGCGTCGTCTTCCAGACGAACGAGAGCTTGGTGGCGGCCGACACCGACACGCGCATCGACCTCTACGAGCGCGTTGGGTCGACCACGAATCTGGTTTCGATCGGGCCGGCCGGCGGCAACGGCGGCATCAACGCCACCTTCGTCGGCGCCTCGGACGACGGTGCCAGGATCTTCTTCCACACGACCGAGAAGCTGGTGGCGGTCGACACCGACACCCAGAACGACGTCTACGAGCGAACCGCCGGCACGACCAGCCTGCTGTCGCTCGGGCCGACCGGCGGGAGCCTCTCCATACCCGCCTTCTACGACGGCAACTCCGACAACGGCGCGCACGTCTTCTTCCACACGGCAGAGAAGCTCGTTGCTGCGGACACGGACTCGAGCACCGACGTCTACGACCGCTCCGCCGGCACGACGGCCCGCGTGTCGTCCGGCTCGGCGGGCGGTAACGGCGTCAACGCAGCCTTCTTCGATGGCGCGTCCGGCGACGGAACCCGGGTGTTCTTCTCGACCGACGAGGGACTCGAGGCGGGCGACACAGACGCGTTCTTCGACGTCTACGAGCGCTTCGGCGGGACCACCACGAGGCTTTCCACGGGTCCGGGCGGAGGCAACGGCGCCAGCGACGCTTTCTTCGACGGCAACTCGACCGACGGCACGCGCGTCTTCTTCTCGACCGATGAGTCGCTCGAGGCGGCGGACACGGACAGCTCCTACGACGTCTACGAGAGCTCCGGGGGCGCGATCACCCGTGTCTCCAGGGGTCCGTTGACGGGCAACGGCGCCAACGATGCATTCTTCGCCGGCGCCTCCACCGACGGCGCGCGGGTGTTCTTCGAAACCGACGAGATCCTGCTGGCAAACGACGCCGACAATTTCGTCGACGTCTACGAGCGTGCAGGGGCCACGCTCGCGCGCGTCTCGACCGGTCCCGCCGGCGGCAATGGCGGCTTCGACGCCGACTTCGCCGGTGCCTCGGCTGACGGCTCCCACGTCTACTTCGAGACCGAGGAGATCCTGCACAGCAGCGACGTGGACTCGTTCTTCGACGTGTATGACCGCAGCGGCGGAGCGACCACGCTGGTCTCCCTCGGCCCGGCGGGAGGGAACGGCAACTTCGAGGCTCACTTCGAGGCCGCCGGGAGCAGCAATCGCGTCTTCTTCAGCACGGACGAGTCGCTGGTGAGCACCGACACGGACACCGCCGCCGACGTCTACGAGCGCAGCGTGTCCGGCATCAGCCGCGCATCCGGAGGACTGACCGGCGGTAACGGTGCGGCGAATGCATCGTTCGCCGGGATCTCCGCCGACGGCTCCTTCCTCGCGTTCACCACCACGGAGCAGCTCGTTGGAACCGATACGGACAGCTCCCTGGACGTCTACGTCGCGAGCACGTCTCCGCCGTTCGCGCGGCCGGCCTCGGCCACTCCGTTCCGGGTACCGCTCGTTCCGGCGTACTCGCTCTGCTCGTCGCCCAACAGCACCCACGTAGCTCCTCTCAGCACTCCGGCCTGCACGCCTCCGGCCGAGCAGTCGTCGCAGCTCACGACGTCGACGATTGGCAGGGGCTCGGGCTTTGCGCGGTTGCGCACCATCGTCGGCGATTCGTCGACTCCGGCAAACGAGGCCGACGTGCGCATCGACGCGTTTGTGACGGACGTCCTGAGCCGCAGCAACGGCCTCGACTACACCGGGCAGACCATGCTCGAGGTGGGTCTGCGGATCACCGATCGTGGCAGCGGCAGCTTCCAGACCACGCCGGCGACGGTGGAGGAGACGATGTTCGCGGTTCCACTCCCGTGCACCGCGCATGCCGGAGCCGCGGGCAGCAGTTGCGAGGTCGACGCGACGGTCAACTCGCTCGTTCCCGGGTACGTGAAGGAGGGGGCGCTCGCGGTGATCTCGGTCACCAGCACGCGCCTGCTCGACGCGGGTGCCGACAACTCTTTGACGCCTCCCTCAGGATCCTGCCCCCCGACCTGCGGCAGCGGGGACGAGGCGACCTTCCTCGAGCAGGGCGTCGTCACCCCCTGACGCCGCGTTCCGCGCGGCTAACTCGACCGCGATTTGCGGGCTGTCCGTAGACGCGGTACGTATGAGGGTCTTGGACACCGTCCCCGCCACATGCCCGCCGTGACGAGATCGACCAGCGCGCGCGGAGACGCCATGCTGCCCGGGCATCGAGGGGCTGGACCTGGACGTCGCTGACTTTCTGGCTGACATACAGACCCTAAGTCAGCGACCCCCTGACACGTATAGAGTCGCGCCATGCCGGAGCGGCGGTTACTGATCCACGGCGGCTCCGTTCTCACCGTCGACCCCGCCCTCGGTGACTTCGAGCGGGCCGACGTGCTCGTCGAGGACGGACGGATCGCCGCGGTCGCCCCCGATCTCGACGTCGGCGAGGGCGAGCGGATCGACGCAGCGGGCGCGATCGTCATGCCGGGTTTCGTCGACACCCACCGGCACACGTGGCAGACCGCGCTGCGCGGGATCTGCGCGGATTGGACTCTGCTCGACTACTTCCGCGGCATCCGTCTCCACATCTCGACCGTCTACCAGCCGGAGGACATATACGCCGGCAACTACGTCGGCGCACTCGAGGCGCTCGACGCCGGCGTCACGACCGTGCTCGACTTCTCCCACTGCAACAACAGCCCCGCCCACGCCGACGAGGCGGTGCGGGGTCTGAGGGACGCGGGCCTCCGCGGCACGTTCGCGTATGGGTTCTATCCGGTGCCGCTCGCCGAGCCGCACTTTGCCGACCACGCCGCGCGCGTCGCCGACGCCCAGCGCGTACGCAGTGAGCACTTCTCGGGAGCGGGCGGCCTGCTCGACATGGGGGTGGCGCTGACCGAGATCGGCCTGGTGCCGTTGGCCGCGACGCGGCGCGAGGTCGAAACGGCGCGCGAGCTCGACGTGCTCGTGACCGCGCACATCGGCGCCATCTCCGATGCCCGCTGGCCGAATGAGATCGAGATCCTGCACTCGGAGGGGCTGCTCGACGCTCGCCAGGTGCACGTCCACTGCAACGCCTGCTCGGACGGCGAGCTGCGCCTGATCGCAGACGCGGGAGCGTCGGTGTCGGTCACGCCCGAGACCGAGCTGCAGATGGGGATGGGCTTCCCGATCACCGGCCGCGCTCGTGCGCACGGGATCAAGTGCGGGCTGGGCTGCGACATCGTGTCGCTCGAGGCGGGGGACGTCCTGACACAGGCGCGGATCGCGTTGCAGGCTCAGCGCGCCATCGACAACCAGCAGCGCATCGATCGCGGCGAGACCGTGGACAGCCTTGCCTTCTCGACACGCGAAGCGCTCGAGCTCGCGACGATCGGCGGCGCGGCCGCGCTCGGGCTCGACTCGCAGATCGGCACTCTCACTCCCGGCAAGGCGGCGGACGTGATCACGATCCGCGCCGATGGTTTGAACCACGCGCCGCCGGCCGACCCCGTCGCGGCAGTGCTCCTGCATGCGCGCGCGAGCGACATCGACACGGTGATCGTCGACGGGCGGATAGTGAAGCGCGACGGGCGGCTGACTGCCGACGTCGCCTCCGCCCGCCGGCTGATCGAGCAGTCGCGTGACCGCGTCGTCGGCACGGCTGAAGCGAAGGGCGGGCTGCTGCTCGACCTTCCGGAAGGCTGGTTCGAAGGCGTGTTGGCGGCGGCGGCCGCGAACGCCGAAGATCGCTAGCCCGCGAGCCTACTCGGGCGAGTCCGTACTGCCGTTGGCGACCGGGTACCAGTCGCAGCAGGAGGAGCACTTGCGCGCGAGATCGCCGCTGCCGGGATGGGTGCGCGGTGCGTCTAGGAACGACCCGCACTCAGGGCAGCTGTTGACCAGCAGCGCTGCGCGGGAACCTCGTCTTGGCTCGACAAGCGACTCCGTCAATGTGCTCACTCTCCTCATGTCGCTCCTCACCAGCGCCCATGCTCGCCCTCGCGGGTAGGCAAGGCGTGGCGATCGAGTGACTTTGCGGTGAAAGGGTTGTTAACGGCGGGCCGCCCGCAGGGGACGGACGCTACGGCGCCTATCGGCCGCCGCCGACGGCCCTTTAGGACTCCGCGCGACGCTCGACGATCGCTTGACTTTCCCGCCAGTCGGAGTAGAAAGGAATGCGGTTCGCAACTCCGAGAAAGGAAGCACCCGAGGACGCGATCTCCGTCCATGGGCACGATGACACCCCGGCGCTGCGCGAGCAGGTCCGGGAGACGCTCGAGTCCGAGGAGTTGTTCGCTCCGGGGGCCGGGGAGCAGGAGCCTCTTCCAGGGTAGGCCGGCCGCGAACCGACTCCGCGATCTTCCCGCGGTCGGAGAGGCGGTCCCAGGGCCGCCTCTCCTTTGTCGGGGACGGGGATAGAATCGCGCTCGTGGGGGGAGGGGCGAGAGCACTCACAGGGAGGTTTCTGGGCAGCCTGGCGGTGGCGGCGGCGCTGGCCGCGCCGGCGGCCGAGGCGCACCACGGTGCACTGACCGCGGCTGCACCGTCGAGCTGCGCGGGCGCCCCCGACCCGACGCTCACGCCGCAGCGGGTGATCACGGGCGAGTTCGACACATCGGTCGAAGGCGGATACGTGCTGCTGCCCTTCGTTGTTCCGGACGGGACCACCGCCGTGCGCGTGCGCTACTGCCACGATCAGCCGGAGGCGCCGACGAATTCCCGCATCAAGCACGTCCTGGACCTCGGGCTCTACGACTCGCGCGTCCCGGGAGAGGTTTGGGGCGAGCAGGAGTTCCGCGGCTGGGGCGGCTCGAGCCATCCCGACGTCACCGTCTCGCGCAACGGCTTCTCCAGTGACGCCGACTATCTCGCCAATCCCAAGCTCCATCGCCAGGGGAAGACGACGCGCGGCTTCCTGCCCGGCCCCGTCCCGGCCGGCGAGTGGGCTGTCGAGCTCGGCGTCGCGGCGGTCGCGTCGCAGGCGGAGGGCGACGGCGACGGCAAGGTTGCCTGGCGCGTGGAGATCGACACCAGCACCAACCCCCTGTGGGAGAGCCGGCCGTACGTGCCTGCGCCATATGACTCCGCCCCAGCGCAGGCGGGGGCGGGCTGGTACGCGGGGGACTTCCACGTGCACGGCGAGCACTCCGCCCTCGGCGACGCGACCGATCGCGAGATCTTCGACTACGCGTTCGCGCCCCTCGCGCGCGACTGCGGGGGCTGCAGCGAGCCCGGCGCCGGACTCGACTTCATCACCCTGTCCGACTACGTCACCCCGTCCGGATGGGGCGAGATCGGCCGCTTCCAGGCCGACTATCCGGGCCGCCTGATCGCTCGTAGCGCGGAGATCATCACCTACAGCGGCCACGCCAACAACCACGTCAGCGCGAGCTACGTCGACTACCGCACCGGCCCCGTCTACGAGCTTTCACACGGCGTGCTCGACCTCCGGCGCGCGGCGAGGCCGGCCAGTGCGTTGTTCGACGGGATTCACGCCCGGGGCGGCTTCACACAGATCAATCATCCGACGATCTTCCCCTCCCAGGTGCCGGGCTTCGACTTCCTCTGCCGGGGCTGCCCGTGGGACTACACGGACGCGGCGACGGACTACTCGCAGGTGGACGCTGTCGAGATCGCGACCGGCCCCGCCGGCCTCGAGCAGGATCCGGACCCCGGTCCCAACCCGTTCACCCCGCCGGCGATCGCGTTCTGGGAGCACGCGATCGACGCCGGCGGCCAGAACAGCAACCACGTCGCGGCTGTCGGCTCCAGCGACTCGCACAAAGCCGGGCGAACTTCGTCTCTTCCCGACATCCCTTCCGCACCAGTTGGCACCGCGACCACGGTCGTGTACGCGCCCGAGCTGTCGGAGCGCGGGATCCAGAGCGGGGTCGAAGCGGGACACACGTACGTGAAGGTCTTCGGCAACGACGGGCCGGACCTGCGCTTCGAGGGGACCGTGCCCGGGAGCGGACGCAGGCCGGCGATCATGGGCGACACCGTGCGCGCCGACGCGGTCGACTTCAGCGCGCGCGTGACGGGAGCCGGTCCCGGCGCCGCCCGCCCGGGGGACTACGAGCTATTCGTGCTGAAGGACGGCGCGCCGCTCCTCGCCGTCCCGATCACGAGCGACGATTTCAGCTTCCCGTTTCCCGCCGTCGGGTCCGGCCGCTACCGGCTCCAGGTCCAGCGCGGCAGCGCGATCGAAGCGGTGTCGAGCCCTATCTACGTAGAGCCCGCACAGCCGAGCTATCCGCGCCCCGGCTCCGCCACTCCGTTACGGGTGCCGCTGGTGCCGGACTACGAGCGCTGCGAGGATCCGAGCACGGTCCACGTCGCTCCGCTCGCGCTTGCGTCATGTGCGCCGCCAGCTCTCACCTCGCCCATGCTGACGAGCTCGGCGGCCGGTCGCGGCAGCGCGTTCGCGCGCTTCGTGGCCGTGCCTGGTGACCCCGGCACCGGCGGGGACCAGGCCGACGTTGCCATCTCGGCATTTGCAAGCGACGTGAGCGCGACGTCCGGCGGCTCCGACTACGAAGGTGACGTGACGGTGTCGACCGGGCTCCGTGTCACCGACTCGGCCAACGGGGCAGCGGGCAACGAGCCCGGGACCGTCGCGGACAGCGAGCTGTCGTTCCCGGTCGAATGCGTCTCCACGCCCGATCCGCGGCGCGGCGCGACGTGCAGCGTCACCACCAGTGCGGACACGCTCGCTCCAGGCTTCGCTCAGGAGGGCGCGCAGACGATCATGTCGATGTTCTCGGTCGTGCTCGAAGACGCCGGCCCGGACGCCCAGACCGGCAGCGGGGACGAGTCACCGTTTCTGCGCCAGGGCATATTCTTGCCCTGATGGCGATCACCGTCGTACTGAGCGAGATTCAGCGCGAGACGCTGGCCCGGCTCTGCGACACATTCGTGCCCGCGCTCGACGAGTCCGACGACCCGCACGGGTTCTGGGGCCGGTCGGCGAGCAACATGGGGATTCCGCAGGTGATCGAGGACACCCTCGCCGCGCTGCCCGAGGACCAGCTCGACGGACTGCGCAAGATCCTCGACGCCATGGCGGACGAGGGCTTCAACGAGGCCTCCGACGCCGATCGGGAACGCATCGTCCACGCGCTCGCTGACTCCGGCCCCGATGCGCTCGGCGGCGTGCACGCTCTCAAGGGGCTCGCGACGGGGTTCTTCTACGGGCTGCCTGACCCGGAGACGGGACTCAACCCCAACTGGCCGGCGATCGGCTATCCGGGACCGCGCTCGGCGCCGCCGGACGTCCCGAAGACGATCGCGGTGCGGCGGCCCACCGACGCCGACCTGGTCGTGGAGGCGGACGTGTGCGTGGTCGGGTCGGGGTGCGGGGGCGGTGTGATCGCGGGAGGGCTCGCGGAGCAGGGAAAGAAGGTGGCCGTGCTGGAGGCGGGCGGCTACTTCAACGAATCCGACTTCAACCAGCTCGAGCTGTGGGGCTACCAGAACCTCTACCTGAACGGCGGCGCCTTCCTGACCGCCGACGGCCAGATCGCGATCATGGCGGGCTCCAACCTCGGGGGCGGGAGCACGGTGAACTGGATGAACTCGCTGCGCACGAAGCCGTGGGTGCGCGAGGAGTGGGCGCGCGAGCACGGGCTCGAGGGATTGGACGGTCCGGAGTTCGACCGCCACCTCGACGTGATCTGGGAGCGTCTGCAGGTGAACGACCGCTGCTCGGACCTGAACGGAGCGCACCGGCGCCTGAAGGAGGGCTGCGAGCGGCTCGACTACTCGTTCAAGCTCATCACCCGCAACGCCAACCCCGAGAGCTACGACCCCGAGACGGCCGGCTACCTCGGTTGGGGTGACCGGTCCGGTTCCAAGCTCGGGACGCTCAAGACCTATCTCCAGGACGCCTCCGACCGGGGCGCCGACGTGATTCCGAACTGCCGAGTCGAGCGCGTGCTCGTCGAGAGCGGCCGGGCCGCCGGCGTGGAGGGCACCTACCTCGACGCCGACGGCGCACGCTCGCGAGTGGTCGTGCGCGCTCCCCAGGTCGCGGTCGCCTGCGGGTCGATCGAGTCGCCCGCGCTCCTCCTGCGCTCGGGCATCGGCGGGCCCGCCGTCGGGGATTACCTGCGCCTGCATCCCGCCACCGCCATCTTCGGCGTGTACGACGAAGAGCAGCGGAACTGGTGGGGGCCGCCCCAGGCGGGCCTCTCCGACGAGTTCGCGACGCTTGATGACGGCTACGGCTTCCTGCTCGAGTGTCCGGCGACCGGCGTCGCGATCACGGCGTCCGCCTATCCATGGCACTCGGGTCGCCAGCACAAGCAGCAGATGTCGAAGTTCGGCCACTCCTCGGCGATGATCCTGCTCATCCGCGACCGCGGTCACGGTCGAGTGACCATCGACGGCGACGGCAACGCGGTCGCGCACTACCGCCTCGAAAACGAGGGCGACATCGCGATGATCCGCCGCGCCCTGGTCGAGCTCGTCCGCCTACAGGAGGCTGCCGGTGCCCGCGAGATCCTCACGTTCGGACGCAAGACGCCGGGCTGGAAGCGGGGAGACGACCTGGATCACTACGCACGTGCGGTCCACGACACCTCGCTCGAGCCGCACGAGTACGCGATCTTCTCCGCCCACCAGATGGGCTCGTGCCGGATGGGCACCGATCCCGCCACCAGCGTGGCGGGTCCCTGGGGCGAGCTGCACGACACGCCAGGAGTCTGGATCGGCGACGCGAGCGCGTTCCCGACCGCCTCCGGAACCAACCCGATGATCACGATCATGGCGCTCGCCAGTCGCACGGCGGAGGCGATGGCGGCCACCTAGATGACTGATTCCAAACCCCCCGTACCCGCGACGACGCTGCGAACCTTCGTTGTTCGGCGTCCTCGGGTTCGCCCATGCCCACCGGCATGGGCGACACCCTGCGTCCTTGTCCAATTCGATTCTCGCGCCCTCGCGGGCACGCGGGATTCAGAATCAATCATCGAGAGGTGACGAATGGCTGAACAGATAACCGAGGGCAAGGGGTACGCGGCCGGCAACGTCGACACGATGGGCGATGCGCCCGGCTTCCGGAAGGTCCGGCGGCTGCTCGGGGTGACGGCGTTCGGCATCAATGCGATCGTGCTGCCCGCGGGCATAGAGACCGGCACTCACTGGCACGACGAGCAGGAAGAGATCTACTTCGTCCACCGCGGCGAGGTGGAGTTCGAGTTCGGCGACGGCAACACCGTCCGGCTCGGCGCGGGCGGCATCGTGCGCGTCGACGCCCCGACGAAGCGCAAGATCCGCAACGTCGGAGACGAGGACGCGGTCTACGTGGTGGTCGGCGGCAAGGACGGCTACGTCGGTCGCGACGGCAGAGCGCCGGAGGGGGAGCAGAGGGTTGCAGCGGGGAACAGAGATGAGTAATCAGAAATCAGTAATCAGAAATTAGTGGCTTGGTCCCTAGCCCTAATTTCTAATTTCTAATTTCTAGTTTCTGGTTTCTTCCAATTTCTCCGCTTCCGCGACTCCGCACGCCGCGATGAACTCCGCAAACGCCGAGATGCATTGCGGATCGAACTGTCGGCCCGCATTCCGCGACAGCTGTTCCATCGCCGCGTCTACGGAGAGCGCGTCGCGATAGGGACGGTCGCTCGTCATCGCGTCGAAGGCGTCCGCGACCAGCAGGATGCGCGAGGCGAGCGGGATCTCGTCTCCTCGCAACCCATCGGGATAGCCGGACCCGTCGAAGTTCTCGTGCGAATGGCGGATCCAGGGAGCGATCGTCGACACGCCCTCGACCCGGCTCACCATGTCGGCTCCGATCGCCGGGTGCTTCTTCACCTCCGCGTACTCGTCATCGTCGAGCGGTCCGGGCTTCTGGAGGATCCGGTCCGAGACCGGGACCTTGCCGACGTCGTGCAGCATTGCCGCGATGCGCAGGTTTTCGAGCTCCTTTCCGCTCCAGCCGAGCTCCTCCGCGATCCCGGCCGCGTAGGTGGCAACCCTGCTCGAGTGCTCGACCGGCACGCCCATGCGCGTGTCGACGGCGCGCGCCAGCGCCGCGGCCCAGCTGAGCTCGCGGCTGATGTTGGGGCCGGCCACGGCACCCGTGTGCTTGTGCTCGTATAGCCGGGCGTCGGCACAGCGGTAGAGCTCGTCGCGCTCGATTCCGTCGCCCGGATAGCAGGCGACGCCGTAGGCGACGGTGATACGGGGGGCGGTGTGCGCGGCGACGCGGCCCGCGATCTCCTCTCCGTCCTCGCGCGCGGCGCCGGGGGCGAGGATGGCGAACTCGTCGCCGCCCAGCCGCCCGACGGCGTCGTTGGGTCGAACGGCTTCCTTCACCTGCTCGACCACCCAGCACAGAAGCTCGTCACCGGCGGCATGCCCCTGCACGTCGTTGATCTGCTTGAAGCCGTCGAGATCGAGCAGGGCGACGGTCACCGGCTTGCCGCTACGAAGCGCCGCGTCGAGCTCGGCGTCGACGCGCTCGCCGAAGCCGCGGCGGTTGAGGCAGCCCGTAAGCGGGTCGGTGCGCGAGACCTCGGTCAGCCGCTCGCGCTGCTGGTCGTGGTTCTGCGCCTGCCATGCGCACATCACCGCGGTCGCCGCGAGGCAGGCGGCGATGAACGCGAGATAGGTCCGCTCGGTCTGTCCGAACGCTGTGCCGATGGCGACGAACGCGAGCATGTCCACTGCTCCCACCGGCACGAACGAGCCGAGCCGGAAGAAGAGCGCCGCAAACACGAGCGGCAGGAAAAAGAGCACCGACAGGGGGCTCGAGACGCCACCGTCGGCCGCCACGATCGCGGCGATGATGGCGATCTGGACGAGGCTCCAGACCAGGAAGAACCGCTCGCTGTTGCGGCTGCGCACCGTCCGCTCGACGGGGAGGAGCACGACCATCAGGCCGGTGATCCCCGCCAGCCCGAAGAGGTCGACCAGAAGCTGGCGGTTGGGCTCGTCCCAGGTCACTAGAACGTACGCGATGCCCGCCGCGCAGACCGTGAACGTCAGCCACACCGCGGCCTTGGCCATGGCGATCCTGAGCTGGACCTCCGAGACGTCGACGATCCTGGCCGGTTCCTGCTCTGCCATGGGAAAACCATCGGCCTCACAGCGCCGGCCCATTAGAAATGCCCGCTCTGTGACCGGATTCACGAAGCACGCGGAGCGAGCCGTCATACTGGCCCCCCGGAATGAGCGTTATGAGCGCGGAAGACGTCGCAGTCCTACGGCGCGCATACGAGGCGCTCAATCGCGGCGACGCCGCGGAGGCGCTGTCGGCGCTGGACTCCAGTGCCGAGTGGCAGGAGCACTCCACCCTGCCCGAGGCCGGCAGCTACAGCGGACGGGACGCGATCGAGCGGTTCCTGCACGGCTTCATGGAGAGCTGGGACCGCTTCCACCAGGACCTCGAGCGGGTCGAGGCGGCCGGCGACAAGGTGTTCCTGTTCCTGCGGGTGAAGGCCGTCGGCAAGGGCAGCGGCATCGAGGTCGAGGGTAGTTATGCGCACGTCTGGACGATGAGAGACGGGCGCGGCATGCGCGTGGACGCCTACGAAGATCCCGAGCAGGCGATCGCGCTGCTCGAGCGCGAGCGCGAAGCCGTCAACCCGTAGCGCAGCGAGGCGCGCACGGGAGCGTTGCGGGCTTTCGCCCGCGAGGCTAGGCACCGAAAAGGGAGTGGCGGCCACGCACCCAAACGTGGTTTCTCCCAAACTGGGGTCCTCGACAGTTGGAAGCACTGACGGCCGAACCGTTTCCCCGCCGGACGACTCTTACTACGTGCTTCGCTGAACGGACCTGCGGGATACTGCGCGGGCGATGTCGCAGGAGAACGTGGAGGTAGTTCGTCGGTTCATCG
This sequence comes from uncultured Solirubrobacterales bacterium, assembly GCA_963716195.1. Lineage (GTDB taxonomy): Bacteria > Actinomycetota > Thermoleophilia > Solirubrobacterales > JBBDJG01 > JBBQNR01. The sequence goes on along the minus strand of OY970293.1, from coordinate 2,329,225 downwards.
AAGCGCTTCCGAGGGCGCAGGCCAGCGGCGACTGGCGACCGGTCCTCGCTGAGGTGGACCGGGAGGTTGAGATAGAGGACCTGGACATCAGTCTTGACACCGGGCACTACCGAGGACACGACAGTGTCCGCAAATGGATCGGGGTCTGGATGGAGAGCTGGGAGAGTTGGAGCCTGGAGGACGTGCAGGTCCGGCCTGTGGGCGAGGACCGTGCCATCGGCCTGTTCCTGGTGCGTGCGAAAGGCAAGGGAAGCGGCATCGAGCTTTCCCGGCGTGATGCTCTGGTATGCACGCTGCGGTCGGGCAAGATCGAGGAAGTGACGTACTACAACGACCAGCGACAGGCTTTCGAAGCAGTGGGACTCTCGGAGTAGGCGATGTCGCAGGAGAACGTTGAGCTCCACGCTCGCGCGAACGAAGCGTTCAATACGCGAAACGTCGAGGCGTTCGTCGCCTACTGCGATCCAGAGATCGAACTCCACTCTGCCGTGACGGTGCCCGGCGGCGGTATCTACAACGGTCACGACGGCGTCCGGCGGTGGCATCGAGATCTTGAGGACGTGTTCGGAGGGGAAATTCGCATGGAGCCTGAGGTCTTCTTCGACCTTGGCGAATACACGGTCACATTCCATGTACTGCGAGGGCGCGGACAGCAGAGCGGCGCAGACGTGGCTACGCCAGCCGCGCACTTGTGCAGATGGCGCGACGGCCGGATCATCCACTTCAAGGGATTCGTCCATCGGGAAGAAGTGTTCACCGATATCGGAATCCCAAAGGACGCTTGGAAGCGATCCCTCCCTGTTGAGCTATCCGAGCTAGACACCTTCGCCGACTCCTGAGCCTTCGGGATACTGCGCGCGCGATGTCAGAGGAGAACGTGGAGGCCCGTTACGGTGCAGCGCCTGAACGTCCGGCCCGGGGTAGCCGCGTGCCAAGGCGGCGAGCCTGCAGCGACGCGGCCGCGCCCGCGATCACCACGCTCACCAGAAAGGCCACGTACAGCCAGGTATCGGTCGACCCACCGGTGAGGTCGGCGTTGTGTCTCACGAGCGCCACCAGTTCGAGCACTCCGAGCGCCGTGTAGGCGAGCGCGGAGCCCTCGAACCGGTACAGGTCATTCTCCCATGCCGCATGGGCGGCCGAGACGCCGAAGCCGATCACGAAAGCGCCGATCACTCTCGCGTTCAGAGGCGTGAGCGACCAGGGCCAAACATCGCTCGCGTCCACCGGCGCGGCGAACAGCCAGATTCCGATGCCGAGCATGACCAGGCCCTGAAGCCCGACCAGTGCGCGCAGCGTGCGCGAGAGTGGCACCCGCAGCGACTCGTCGGCGCCGGGGACGCGCAGCTGGCGCCAGAGCGCAATCAGCAGCATCGGCGGCACGACGATGTAGGCCACGAGCCAGAACACGCCGAACACGCCGTCCATGTCGAAGCGGTCCTCGTGGATCAGCGTCGCGACCAGCAGCAGCACGGCGATGGTGAGGACCGGAAGCATCGTCGCCCGCGCCCGCAGCCAGGATCGGCGCCGCGCGGTCCACGCGAGCAGGACGGCTGCAGCCCAGTAGCTGGCACCCAGGAACGCGGCGGTCAGCGGCGGCGCCACCTTCCAGGAGAAGAAGTCCTTCGCGTCCTCGCTGAACACGAACAGCATCACGCCCGCGGTGAGGGCGAGCGCGGCGAACAGCCACAGGACCGCCCGCAGCTCGGCGGTCAGTGGACGCCCGGGCTCGTCCTTCATCGATTGCTTTCAGTAGTCATCGCTCGCCGCCGAGCTTAACTTCAGTCACCCACTGCAGTGCGACGAGGCGACGACCGGGATAATCCGTCCATGACCGCCCTCCTGCGCGTCGGCCACAAGGGCGCCGACCTGATCGAGCCCGGCAACACGCGGGCGAGCTTTGACGCCGCACTGACCCACGGGGTGGACATGATCGAGCTCGACGTTCTGCCGGAGCGCGACGGCGAGCGAAGGCTGCTGCTGGCCCACGACTACGAGGACGCCGCCAAGCGCGCCCCGCTCACGCTCGACGAGGGACTCTCGCACCTCACCTCCGACCGGTTCGCGGACATCGAGTTCATCATCGACCTTAAGCTGCCGGGTTACGAGCGAGCCGTGCTCGAAGCGCTCGCACAACACGGGCTCGGGCGCCGAGCCCTGGTATCGACGACGTTCAAAGAGAGCCTGACCGTTCTCCGCTCCGCGCAGCACGACGTCCGGCTCGGCTGGTCTGTCCCGCGCGCGCGGCGCGACTACCTGCGCTCCCCACTTCTGGCGTTGCCCGCCCTGGGCGCGCTGCGCGCCATGCGCGTGGTGCTTCCCCGGCGGGCGCGCGCAGCTATCGAGGGCGGTATCTGCGATGCGCTGCTCGCACACTGGCGGCTCGTGTCACCGGCGCTCGTCACGGCGGTGAAGAGCGCGGGCGGGCAGCTCTACGCCTGGACCGTCGACGAGGCGCCGCGCATCGAAGCGCTGCGCGCACTCGGCGTGACCGGTGTGATCACGAACGATCCGCGACTGTTCGAGGCGCTCGCGTAGGCACGGAAGGCATCGTCGCCACCGGCTGCGCGAGCGGGACGATCAAGCGGCGGATCAGAAACCCGGCGTTTGCCCAGAGGCCGGGAAGCCAGAGCGGGATGCCGGCCACATCCGGATCCACGTAGTCGAACGCACCGAGCGCCGACATGATCGCCTCACCGGCCGGGCCGAGCCCGGCAGCAAGCACGACGTACACCCAGTCGCCGGGAGCTCCGTCGAACGCGAGCCGTGCGGCGGCGAGCGCGAGCAGCGCGAGCGCCAGCGCGACCGCCCAGCCGCTGTCTCCGGGCAGCGTCGTGACGAAGTAGAGCAAGGCGAAGAACGACAGCTCGAGTGCCCGGGCGAGCACGCTTTGCCGGGGAAGCGGAGTCTGGGCGAGGCGTTCCAGCAGCGGGCAGACCAGCGCGGCGCCCACTCCGAGCAGCCCGAATTCGAGCGGCACGAACCATGCCCAGCGGCCGAAGGCAGGATCCGGATAGACGAGCACGTCGCCGTACGCGTGGATGCCGTCGAGCAGCGTGCCGATCACGGCACCGAGCGTGAAGCAGACGGCGAGGCGGCCCATGCCTGCCGGTGCTCAGCTTGCCACGGCGCGTCGGTAGCGCGAGACGCTCAACGGCGCGAAGACGGCGATCAGGCCGAGGCACCACGCGAACGCTCCCCAGACGCTGTTGCCGGCCGGCGCGCCGAGCCACAGGGCGCGCATGGCGTCCACGACCACCGTGAACGGGTTGAGATCGGCTATCTGCTCGAGGCCGGCCGGCATCGATTCGACCGGCACGAAAGCCGACGACACGAACGTGAGCGGAAAGATGATGATGAAGCCCATCGCCTGAGCGGACTCGGGGGACGAGGCGGTCAGCCCGAACAGCGCGAATATCCAGGAGAACGCGTAGCCGAACAGGAGCAGCAATCCGACTCCCGCCGCGATCTCGATCACGCTCGCCGAGAACGAGAACCCGACGATCACGCCCACCACGAGCATCACCACGAGCTGGACTACGTTCGTGCCCACGTCCGCGAGCGTGCGCCCCGCAAGCACCGCGGAGCGGGCCATCGGCAGCGACCGGAAGCGGTCGATCAGGCCTTTCTTGAGGTCGTCGGCGAGGCTGAGCGCGGTCACGAACCCGCCGAACGACATCGTCTGGGCGATGATTCCGGGCATCAGGAAATCGACGTAGCTGTAGCCGGGCGTGTTGATCGCGCCGCCGAACACGTACACGAACAGCAGCACGAACATGATCGGCTGCACCGTGAACGAGAGCAGCAGATCGGGCGCGCGCGGGATGCGCAAGATGTTGCGCCAGGCGAGCACCAGCGTGTCGGAGACGGCCATACGCAGGGCCGCTGTCACCGCTCCTCCTCTTCTTCCGCCCCGTGGCCCGTCAGCACCAGGAATACGTCGTCGAGGGTCGGCCTGCGGACGCCGACGTCCTCGATCGCGATGCCCGCCTGATCGAGGCGCCGGACCGCGTCCGCGATTACGCCGCGGTGCTGTTTGAGCGGGATGCGCACGGTGCCGTCCTCGCACGATGGTTCGTCACCGGCCATGGTCGACAAGGCGCCGACCGCTGCCTCGGTGAAGTCCGCCGATTCGAGCTTGACCTCCAGCCATTCCCCGCCGACGCGGTCCTTCAGCTCATCGGAGGTGCCCTCCGCGATCACGCGTCCCTGGTCGATCACCGCGATCCGGTCCGCGAGCCGGTCGGCTTCGTCGAGGTACTGCGTCGTGAGCAGCACGGTCGTCCCCGCGGCCACCCGCGCCTCGATCGTCTCCCACAGCGCGATCCGGCTGCGGGGATCGAGCCCGGTTGTCGGCTCGTCGAGGAATAGGACGGGAGGCCGCGCCACCAGTGCGGCGGCCAGGTCGAGACGGCGGCGCATACCGCCCGAATAGGTGCGCACGAGGCGGCCGGCGGCGTGGTTCAGACCGAAGTGCTCGAGCAGCAGGTCGGCTCGCTCGCCCGAGTACTTGCGCCCCAGGTGGTAGAGCAGGCCGACCATCTCGAGGTTCTCCCGGCCGGTCAGGTTCTCGTCCACCGCGGCGTACTGCCCGGCCAGCCCGATCTGCGCGCGCAGCTGGGCGGCGTCCTTGACGACGTCGAACCCGGCCACCCGGGCGCTGCCTGCATCCGGCGGCAGCAGCGTGGTCAGGATGCGCACGGCCGTCGTCTTGCCCGCGCCGTTCGGGCCCAGCAGTCCCAGAATCGTGCCGGTCTTCGCGCGCAAATCGATGCCCGCCAGTGCCACCACGTCCTTGTAGGACTTGCGCAGCTGCTCGGCCTCGATCGCGAACTCATCCGGCATCCGGATGACGCTACCAATTTGGATTCCGCAACCCACCGAGGCACTTGACTTGGAGGAATGGACCGGTCTAGGTTTGGTCCAACCTAGGGGGTCGGGGAAGGTAAGGGGTGCAGGAGCCGGCGGCTAAGCATCTTCTCAGTCGGCAGTGGGCGAGACACCTGGCCGTCGCCGTCGCGTTGCTCGGCGCCTTGGCCGTCACGCCACGCGCGCTGGCCGATGACGAGGAGGCGCGCGAGGCCGGCGCCGCGGGCACGGTCCCCACCTGCCCGGTCGGCGCGGCCCTCGCTCGCGCCGGCCAGCCAGACGAGGCCCTGAAGACGTACGTCGGGGTGATCAAGCTCCATCCGCGGAGCACGTGCGCCCCGGACGGCATCAAAAACCTGCCGAAGAAGACGCCTCCGAGCGAGTGCGCGACCGCGTATGCCTTGCGCAAGGCAAAGCAGTCCGACCCGTCGCGTTCAGCCTACGTCGAGGTCCTCAAGAGCAATCCGGCATCGCCGTGCGCTCCGTACGGTCTCGCCCGCCTTGACGAGCCTGCAAAGTCGTGCGCCCTCGGAGACGCACTGCGTGCGGCAGAGCAGACCGACGCCGCCCAGACCGCCTACCAAGCGGTCCTGAAGGCAGACCCGGAAAGCGACTGCGCCCACGACGGCCTGAAGAAACTCGAAGCAGAAACCACGATCCCAAAGCACGCGGCGAATCTCCTCGGTGACATCGGAGGAGCGCTCACGACGCTGGTGGGATGGCTCGCGCTTGTGTTGGGCTCGCTGGCTCTGGGCATACTCGTGCTGGCACTGTGGTCGCGTAGTCGTGCCAAGCTCCTTGAGGTCAGATGGATTGACCGTCTGCTCGCCCCGCGGTTGAGACTGCGAGATATCGACAACGCAGGCGTCGATCCGGCGATTGGCAACGGCGTGATGGCTCTCGAGCGCGAATACCTGGCTCGCACGACAGCAGAACCTGCCCCGAGCGCAGGATACGAACTCGATCAGAACGCGGGTCAGGAGGACCTCACAGGAGTGGTCCAGGGGATTGAAGGGTTCGGGAGTTACGGAAAAATGGTGAGCTCGGTGCTCCAGCTAGTCACGCGCGCGCTGCCAAGGGCGCGCTTCACGGCGTCGGGGACGCTTCAAAAAGATGGAGCGCGTGGAGCCGGGATGACCATCCTCCTCGAAGGAGCCGCCAAGCCGCTGGGCGTGACGCTGTGGTCGGGACCCCAGGAAGACACGGCGCCTAATGGGGCCGCGGACCGGTACATGTCGCTCGCCGTGCCGGCGGCTGCGTGGATCGACTATCAGGTTAGGGAAGCGCTTGGGGCCAAGAAGCCTGGCATTACGGAGAGCGCACAGTCATACGCGTTACTCCAAGGCGGAATCGAGTGTCAGGCCAGCGGCGACCGTACGGCAGCTGCTCGCTTCTACCGTGCGGCACTCGAGGCCGATCCGTGGAACGAAGCCGCTCTCTTGAACCTCGCCAACCTCCTTGCCCGTGAGGAGAAGGAGTATCCCGTCGCGATACGGCTCCTCGAGCAGACGGTCGTGGCAACAAGGAACCATCCGTGACTTGGTTGGCTTTGGAGAAAGCGCTCGAAAACGCTGTCTGGTATTCAGCGGTGTTCAACCTCGCCGCCCATCGTCTACATCAGGCGCGCCTGTTGAAGAACGACGAGCAGAAGACGAATGAGGAGAAGGAGAACGAGGAGAACGCTCGGAAATATGCGCTGCTGCTGTCCTACGCTTGCGTGTTTCAGGTCGATCGCGATCTGCGAGGTGCAACCTCCCCGCTACCGAAGGAGTTAGTGGCTCTCGACGCCACCCTCTTCAAGGAACCCCCGGGCCTGGAGACTCCGAAGCCGCCTCCGGAGGCAGGCCAGGTTCGCGTGCCCGCCAGGCAACAGCTCCGTCCTGACGAAGAGAGGGACGATCCAGCGAAGACGCGCCGAATATTGCTCGATTTCATCAAGGACACCGTGGAGTCGTCGGCGCTCGTCCTATTGGCGGGGGCTCTCGTATCGGTGTCGCCCGCAACTGAGTTATCTCTTGGGCTCGGCGCGACCAAGCCGAACTTCGATCGCCGCAAGATCCTCGAACAGCTGCGACTCGCAGCCCTGAGCCAAGGCTGGCCCAACCCCGTTCCTCTCGCGCGCGCTGTTGCAAACGAGCATGAACTCGCCGCACGGGCGCACTACAACCTCGCGTGCTTCTTTGCCCAAGTAGGCGAGCGGTTGGCAGATGCTGAGGCGGGAGACGACGCACTAACGGCTGTCCGCGAAGGTCGAAAGCATTTCCAAAACGCCTTCGGTGGGCCGGATCGTGTCGAGCTCGTTCGTTGGGCGACCAAGGATCCCACGATTACGCCCATCCTGAAGGGATGGGAGGAGGGCGAGGACAGATGGGAAGAGGGTTGGGACATCCTGAGGGAGATCACCGGCGAAGCGGATTTGCTCGAGGAGCTTGTTGCAATCGGCGGATATGCGCCCGCTCTCGAGGGAGCAGGGATCCGCACGGAGTCTGCGCTGCGGGCAAGGACGGCCACCGACGAGGCGCGTAAAGCGCTCGCCCAAGAGCTGAACATAAGCGAGGAGCTGGTCTCTCGGTGGGCAGGTTTGGCGTGCCTCCTCGGGCTCCCGGGCATCGAGCCCCCAGAAGCAAATCTTCTCGACGCCGCCGGAGTCTCCGATCTCGCCGCACTCCGCACTCAAGACGCGGACGAACTGCACAAGCGACTCGAAGAGATGAACACCGCGAGACGGCTCGTCGACGACGTACCTTCGGTGCCCACCCTCACAGAGTGGATCGCGCAGGCGGCCGGGCGGCCGTCATAGTCGGGCAGGCGCGAGCGGATATACTCGCCAGCGGTCCCGGGGAGGGTGCACGAGCAATGATCCAGCGATCCATGTTGGCCGCCGCCGTCGCAGTTGCGATCGCGATGCTTGCTGCGGCGCCCGCGCCGGCCGAACCCATCCCGGAGGGGCCCGAGGCCGGTACCCAGCGTCCCTTCATCGGCACGCGTGCGTCGCCCAGGCCGGTACCGATGCCGGCGATTCCCCAGCATCCCCTCATGGCGCTGAACGGACGCAGCAACATCCACTCCGACGCCTACCAGTCGGACACCCATCTGCCGGCCGGCCCGCTCGGCCGCGGAACCGAGACGCTGTCGACGCTGCAGGGGGCCGAGTGCGCGTCTGCCACCTTTGACAGCCAGGGCCGGATCGTGACGGTCTGCGTCGGGCTCGAGGGCCCGCGCGTGGCGATGTTCGACCCGCAGACTCTCGAGCGGCTCGCCGTCTTCCCCTTGCCGCCGCGAAGCGGCGGAGGCGGCGGCAATCCCCTGTCGGACTTCTCTGGCGGGGGCTACTTCTACCTGGACGACCAGGACCGGGTCGTGGTGCCGACCAACACCCGCCACATCTGGGTCGTGGGCGAGACGAGCGGGCCCACCGGTCCGGGCTTCGAGCTCGTGCGTGACTACGACCTCAGCCTCACGGTGCTTCCGAACGACGGCATCATCTCCGCGCTGCCCGACTGGTCGGGGCGCATCTGGTTCGCTTCGGTGCGAGGCATCGTGGGAACGGTCGATCCGGCGAGCGGAAGCGTCAAGTCGGTGAACCCGGCCGAGCACATCGGCAACTCGTTCGCGGTCGACGAGACCGGCGGCGTCTTCATCGTCACCGACGCTGCGCTCTACCGCTTCGACGCCCTCCCGGACGGGACACCGTCCGTCACGTGGCGCGAGGTGTACGACAACATCGGTGTCCAGAAGCCCGGGCAGACGCAGGCCGGTTCGGGCACCACGCCGACGCTGATGACGCCCGGTTACGTCGCGATCACCGACAACGCCGACCCGATGAAGATCGTCGTCTACCGCCGCGCCGCGAACGTGAGCGGCAGCCGCCTGGTCTGCTCGCGGGCGGTCTTCCGGGCGGGTGCGGGATCGACGGACCAGTCGCTGATCGGCGCCGACCGCTCGCTGGTGGTGGAGAACAACTTCGGCTACACGGGACTGGCCTCGGTGATGAACGGCGCGACCACCGTGCCGGGCTTCGAGCGCGTGGACGTGTCGGTGAACGGCACGTGCCACACCGTCTGGCGCAACTGGCACGAGAGCGCGCCCTCCGTGGTGCCGAAGCTGTCGCTCGGAGCGGGGCTCGTGTACACGTACACCAAGCCGCCCGACCCCGGCGGGCAGGTCGACTCGTGGTACTTCACGGCGCTCGACTTCCGCACCGGCAAGACCGTCTACAAGCGGCTTGCGGGCACCGGGCTCGGCTACAACAACAACTTCGCGCCGGTCACCGTCGGTCCCGACGGCACGGCGTATGTCGGCGTCATAGGGGGCCTGACGTTGTTCCGGGATCGCTGAGGCTCGGGGGACTGCGCCGGCCCTTCGTCAGGCCAAACGGTGCTCGAGGGTGGTATCGATGCGGGGGTTGCGCCAGTCTCCGGGCACGATCTTCTCGATCCGCATCGTCGCTCGGCGGCCCTCGATGTCGATCGTCGCGAATTGATTGTCGAAGGTGGGGTTCTGAACGAGCCGCCACTCGATCTGGGGCGCGGGGCTGCCCGCCGCGCGCGCGAGTGAGCGTGCCGCCCGCACCACGAGCGGCATGGCGGCTGCTCGCACGATCGCGCGCTCATGGCGATCGAGCGCGTTGCGGTAAGGGGAGCAAACCGCCTGGAACACCGCGCTCTTGACGCCGTCCTGAGGGCGGAAGCCGACATCGGCGAGGTACGCGTGGTGCACGTCACCGCCGAGGCCGAGGATGGTCGCGGGTGGATCGCCCTTGCGGCCGGAGCCGACTTCGATCAGGAGCTCGACCAGGCGCTCGAACGAGTCGCCGAAGGCTGCCCAGTGCTCGAGGTCGAGGGTCCGCCGGATGCGCTCGCCGGGCCCGGTCAGCGCCTGGCCCCAGGCTCCGGCGCAGACCCGCTCGTTCCACGCCTCGACGAAATGCAACCCCGGCGACAGTAGGAACGGCAGCGTGTCCGCGAGCAGAAGATGGTCCACGTCGGCGGCCGCGTCCTCGCACACTCGCTCCCACTCCCGGTCGTCGACGATCTTACGTCCACCTGGATCGAGGAAACGGCCTTCGCGCGAGTCGAACACGATCAGGCGAGTGCGCCCGAAGTCCCGGTAGTAGCTCCAGCGGCTGCCGTCCCCGCTGCGGTCGGCTGCGCGCGCGAACTCACGGAGGATGTCGCCGGCGTCGTCCACGTTTCTCACGCGGGACAGGAGCTCGTCCTCATCGCGTGCCTCCGGCGAGAGGTTGCCGAGGTGCTGGTAGATCCAGTACGACATCAGCGCGCTCGTTATGCGCTCGTCCCACCAGGGCTGGGCCTCGATCTCCTGCAACCACGCCATCGAGGTGTTCCAGTCGTCGTGGACGTCGTGGTCGTCGAAGATCATCGAGGTCGAGACCGTCGATAGCAGCCACCTGATCACCGGGTGCCCCCACGACTCCCGGTACAGGCGGGTGTACTCCTCGAAGTCGAGCACCTCCTCGCCAGGCGGCCGGCTGGTGTCGCGCCGCGAGCGGATGAATGCACGCGTCTCGGGCGCGTCCTCGTCGACGTAGACCTGGTCGCCCAGGAACAGCAGCACTGTGGGCCACTCTTCCCGGGGCAGGGTTCGCATCCGCATGGCGAGGGCGTAGAGCGCGTCGATCTCGCGGCCGTGCTCGGGGTCCTCGTCTCGGGTGAGGGTCCAGGGCGGCTCGTGCGGGACGGCGACCCTGCAGGAGCCGAACACGATTTTCAGCCGGCCGCCGGGATCGATCGTGCGGATCACGCCCGGTGGAAACGGCGAGTCCTGCTGCGGCCAGGCGCGCCTTCCGTCCAGATTCACCTCGTACTCGTACGTGGTTCCCGGCTCCAGGTCACCCGCCGTAACCAGCGCGTAGTGATGTCCGCAGACGCAGAACGTCCGCTCCCGCGCCCCGAGCACCTCGACCTCGCACGAGGCATCGGTCTCGACCCAGATCGTCGCCTCGGTCTCGCTCACGTACCGGAGCAACGGTCCAAGGATCAGCTCAGCCATCTGGCCATTGGCGTAGCCGAAGTCGCGCGCGCGTAAACGCCAATCCGATCACAGGTGTCTATGGCCTCTCGCCTCGGGATTCTCGTCACCGCGCTGTGCGCGGCCGCATGCCTGCTCGCACCGGGCGGCGCCGGCGCGCTCGGGCTCCAGCAGCACTTTCCGCCGGTCGCTCACAACCCCGCCGACCGTCTCCTGCAGGCTCCCCTCGAGGACTACCGGTACGACCGTTCGCACCGCTGCCGCAAGTCACCGGCGGTCGGCGCCGTCACACTCCAGCAGTGGTTGGAACGCAACTCGGCCGGCGAGTCGTGGGGGATCATGCGCTGCGAGAAGCTCGGCCGTCACAACTACAGCCTCCATGCGGAGGGGCGCGCCATTGACTGGCACCTGGACGCACGAGTTCCGGCAGACCGGCGCGCGGGCGAGCGCCTGATCTCGTTGCTGCTCGCGGAGGATCGTGGCGGCAATGCGCACGCGCTCGCACGGCGGATGGGCGTGCAGGAGATCATCTGGGACTGCAAGTCGTGGTGGTCGGGATCCGAGGGCCTTGACCGCTATCCGCCCTGCTTCAACCGCCACGGCAAGCGCCGCCGCCACGTCGACGCGACGACCGCGCACGTCGACCACATCCATCTCGGGCTGAACTGGGCGGGAGCCCGCAGGCAGACGAGCTTCTGGCAGCGCTAGAGGTCACTGGCCACGGGCCGCGATTCGCGCCTGCGCTCTCCGCCGCGCACCCGCACTGACCAGCCGGCCGAACGCCGACCGCCGGCCCGCAACGGCGCCGTAGGTCGCGGCCGTCAGCCTCGGCGTGGCCTCCACCAGAGCCGCTGGCGCGCGTCCGCCCGGGAGCATTCGCATCAGCGGAGCGAAGGCCGCGCCGGCCGAGTGAACTGCGCCGTCCGGATCGACGAGGTGCCAGGAGGCCATCCTGCGCTCGGGTTCCATGCTGCGCAGCAGGATGTCGGCTTCGGGGTCCTGCAGGGCGACGGGGCGCAGCCTCTCGCGGCGATCCCACGCGAGCAGCTTCGCCATCGCCCATGTGCAAAAGCCGCAGTCGGCGTCGTAGAGGACGACGTGTCGCTGCACCGCCGCTCAGCCTAGTGCAATTTCGTAGGCTGGCCTCGATGGACGACGATGCTTTGTACCGGCGAGTTTGCGATGGGCTGGTGGGCTTCTACCGCTTCATCGCCGGGGCCAGCCCTGGCACGAGCCTGTGGGAGCGCGACGGGGTCACCGCGCTCGTCTCGCCGGGAACGCCCGAGCGCTCGTTCTGCAACGCGGTCAACTATTCGGACCCGGCTGCGCTCGGCGCCGCGCTGCCGGAGCTCGAGCGCATCTACGACGAAGCCGGCGTGCGCGCATGGACGGCCTGGGTGCACGCCCCCGATCGCGACGTCGCAGCGACGCTCGCGCGGGCGGGGCACGCTCTCGACGCGAATCCGGCCGCGATGGCGGCCGAGCTCGACCGCTTCGAGGCGGCACCGTCGCCGGAGGTTGACATCCGCGCCGGGGCGGGCGCCACTGACGTGGCTCGCATCAACGACGCCGCCTACGGCTACGACGGCGACTTCGAGGGCATGCTGACGAGGCTGCCCGAGGGATCCTACGAGCTGTATGTCGCCTGCGTGGACGGCGCGCCGAGCGCCTGCACGGGAGCCTTCCGTCACGGTGACAACTGCGACATCACCCTGGTCGCGACGCTGCCGCAGGCGCGCGGGCGCGGGCTCGCAACCGAGCTGATGAAACGCGCCCTGGTCGATGCACGCGCGAGCGGCTGCTCGACCACGACGCTGGTGGCGACGAAGATGGGCGAGCCGATCTACGAGCGGCTCGGATACCGGAACCTCCGCGTGATAGAGATGTGGGAGCGGCGTAGGCCCTGAGCGCTCGAGGGCGTCCTCAGTCCTCGTATGGATCCGGAGATCGCCGCTCCTGCTTGCGCCTCGACGCGTGCTTCTTCTCGGACAGCCGCCGCTCCTCGGCGCTCTGGGTCGGGCGCGTTGGCCGGCGTGGCGGCGCCTTGTGCAGGGCACCGGCGATCTTGCGGCCGATGCGCTCGAGCGCGAGCTCGCGGTTACGGGCCTGGCTGCGCGAGTCCTGGGCGACGGCGCGGATCCGCTCTCCGGCACGGGCGATCACGCGTTCCTTCTGTTCCGGGGTCAGCGCGCGGGAGGCGGCGACGTCGAACGTAGCCACCACGCGCGACGCGGTCACGTTGGCGTGCTGGCCACCCGGGCCCGACGAGCGACTGACGCTGAGCTCGATCTCGTCGACGGGGATGGAGACGCCCGGTGCCACGGTGAGCGAGTTCTCCATACCCGTATGGTGACGCTCTCACAGGCCGGCGCAACGTGTTGATAGCGATCGTCTCCGACACCCACATGCCGAAAGGCAACAGGCGGATACCCGAGCGCTGCACCGAGTTGATGCGCGGCGCCGATCTGGTGCTTCACGCCGGTGACTTCTGTGCCGTAGAGGTCCTGGAGGAGCTCGAGGCGCTCGGCCCGCCCGTGGTCGGAGTGAGCGGCAACATGGACAACGCGGAGGTGCGCAGCCGCCTGCCCGAGCAGGTGGAGGTGGAGGCGGGTGACGTCGTGATCGCGATGATCCACGACGCCGGTCCGGCGCGAGGGCGCCTGCAGCGGATGCGGGCGCGCTTCCCGCGCGCCGATGCCGTCGTGTTCGGCCACTCCCACATGCCGCTGCACGAGCGCGACGGCGACTTTCAGATCTTCAACCCCGGCAGTCCGACCGAGCGGCGGAAGGCGCCCCGGCACACCATGGGCCTGGCGCGCGTTGACGGGCGGACCCTGTCGCTCGAGCTGGTGCCGCTCTAGTGACCTGAGTCGTCAGTCCGCCGCCACTTCCCGGCGTCTGCAGCCGAACTTCCGCTTCAGGTCACTAGCCGAGCTCGACGCGCTCGATCGTCTGGGGCTCGAGCGGGCGGTCCGATCCGTCGGTATCGGTGCCCTCGATCGCATCGACCGTGTCCATGCCGGACTCGACTCGGCCGAACACGGTGTGCTTGCCGTCGAGCCACGGCGCTTCCGCCGTCGTGACGATGAAGAACTGCGAGCCGTTGGTGTTCGGCCCCGCGTTTGCCATCGCGAGCGCGCCGCGCACCACACGGTGGTCGTTGGGCTCGTCCTCGAACGTGTACCCGGGGCCGCCGGTGCCGGTCCCCTGCGGGCAGCCGCCCTGGATCATGAAGTCCTTGATCACGCGGTGGAAGACGAGTCCGTCATAGAAACCGTCGTCTGCGAGCTTGCGGAAGTTGGCGACGGTCTTGGGCGCGTCGTCGTCGAACAGCTCGATCTGGATCGGCCCGGCGTTGGTGTGCAAGGTGGCCTGGGACACGAGGATCGCCCGCTAGCCTAGCTTCTATGCAGTCTGGAGTCGTAGAAGGCATCTACATCGCGCACGCGACCGGAGCGAAGCCCGAGCCGGTGCAGGAGGCGGAGGCGATCGCCGGGCGCGGAATCGAGGGCGATCGTTACTTCAATCAGGAAGGCACCTTCTACGCCGACGGCAAGAACGGGCAGGATCTGACGCTGATCGAGGCCGAGGCGTTCGAGCGCCTCGCCAGCGAGAACGGGATCGAGCTCGCTCCCGGGGACGCCCGCCGAAACCTCGTCACCCGTGGCCTTGCCCTCAACGACCTGGTCGGAAGGCGGTTCACAATCGGGGCGGTCGAGTGCGTCGGACGGCGTCTGTGCGACCCGTGCGCGTACCTCGAACGCGTCACGAAGCCAGGGGTGCTCAAGGGGCTCGCCAGGCGTGGCGGCCTCAGGGCCGACATCGTGGCCGGCGGCACGATCGCCGTCGGCGCCCCGGTGCGCGAGTTGGACAGCTGAGCGGCCGCCGGGCGGCGGCTGATCCGCGCCTTAGCTGAGCTTGCCGATCTTGAAGATCTTCGTGCCGCAGTCTGGGCAGACGCCTTGGATCGCGGGACGACCGTTCTTCATCGTCACCTGCTTCGGATCCTTGATCTCCACCTTCTTGCGTTCCTTCACGCAGTAACCCTGTGCCATGGTCACACCTCCTTTCGGAGTGCCAGGCGGCCCTCTTGGCCGCGGGTAGCCCGATTCGTGGCAAACGTAGGGTACCCGCCGGACGCCCGCTCAGGCGTCATCCTCGTGATGATCGCAACTAGCGCCTGCGTGAAAGAGGGGCTGTATCGACCACCTCGAAGTCGCTGCCCCGGACGCGGCCGAGCGTGTCGAGGTCGTCGTTGTCCCAGCGTGGGGAGGGGATGCCGCTGATGTACCAGGGTGAGCCGTTGTCGGCCAGGATCATCCCGTAGCGCTTGAGGGCGCGCAGGACCGCCCGTGCCTGGCGCGGAAAGCCGCCGGTCCGGAAGCCGGCGCGCAGTCGCGGCCGCTGCCCCATCGCGGGCAGGCTCGGGTCCGTGGAATTCGAGGCGTAGTGGCGGGCCGGGTACACGAACGCGCGCCGCGTCCGGGGCGCCGTGAAGCGAAGCGCGTGGTCGATTCCGCCCGTGCGCAGCTCCTCTGGGCGCGCAAGTCCGGGCAGGATCGGCAACCCCGCCGCGTCGGCAGATGTCCAGCCACGCGGCCGCATCCGGTTCGAGCGCAGGTTCCAGATCGCGCCGGATCCCGCGCGCCAGCGCTTGCCGCCGTCGAGCGGGTAGGCGGAGTAGAGCTCATACAGCCGGCAGCGCGCGCGGTCGACCACGATCACGTGCCGGTCGCCGTCGGCCTGCCGGCCGCCCTCGATCGGGACGTCCGCGGGAATCGGGTAGGGACCGCGGTCGGACTCGTCGGCATATTCGAAGCTGACCGGGACCCTGCGCTGTCCCGCGCTCACGGTCGTGTAGGGGATCCCGATCGGACCGCCCTCCCACAGACCGGAGCCGAAGTCCGCGTGCATGCTGCGATCGACGCCGATGCTGCGCACGATCGCGCCCGAGTTGCGCGTAACCGGCAGCTTGTCGACGCGTTGGTTCCAGGGACTGGAGCGGGGAAAGAGGTGGCACGACGATGCGCCGGCCGGGGGCCGTCCGCCTGCCGTTGCGCTCGCGAACGCGAGCGCGGCGAGCACACCGGCGAGCGCGGGCAGTAACGCCAAGCGCCTCATAGGTGACTGTTCGGCAAGGGGCGAAACGTTCTGAAGGAGGTCGCCGTTAGGCGGACTCACTGGATTTTTAGTGTCCGGCGTTAGCCGGCTCGATATTTCAGCGACTACCCTTTCCAGTGGACAAACACGACGACACAGGAGTGAGAGATGGGGGCGAAGGTAACCAAGCCGGAGGCGGAGTGGCGGCAGGAGCTGACTCCGGAGCAGTACGAGGTGACCCGTCAGAAGGGCACCGAGCGTGCATTCACCGGCGAATACTGGGATTCCAAGGACGATGGCGTGTACCGCTGCGTGTGCTGTGGTAACGAGCTGTTCAGCTCGGACGCCAAGTACGACTCCGGCACCGGCTGGCCGAGCTTCTACGAGCCGGTGGAGGGCGAGAAGGTCGAGACGGAGGCCGACAACAGCCACTTCATGCGGCGCACCGAGGTCCTGTGCAGCAGGTGCGACGCGCACCTCGGCCACGTGTTCGATGACGGCCCGCAGCCGACGGGGCAGCGGTACTGCATCAATTCGGCCGCGCTGAAGCTGGACTCGGACTCCAAGTCCGAAAGCTCGTAGCCGCCGGCACCCTGCCGTCGGGCACGGTCGCGAGGACGCCCGCATAGCCGGGCCGGCGCGCGGCGAGAGACAGCGATCTTGGTTGCTGCCGAAATAGGATGCGCTTCTCGTGAAGCAGCTCGCCGACGATCTCTACCTACTGCGGGGCTTCCCGCCGGCCGCGATCAACGTCTACCTGATGGGCGACGTGATCGTCGACGCGGCCACCCGTCACGCGGGCAGGCGCATCCTGCGCCAGGTCCGCGGGCACGAGGCCACGGCACACGCTCTCACGCACGCCCATCCGGACCACCAGGGAGCGAGCAAGGAGATCTGCGAGCGACTTGGCATGCCGCTCTGGTGCGGGCGCGACGACGCGGACGCGATGGAAGGCGGCTACTTCGAGCAGCCCCGCCGGCGGCTGAACCGGCTGATCGAATGGGCATGGGCCGGACCGGGACACCCGGTCGCCCGCCGGCTCGAGGAGGGCGACGAGGTCGCCGGTTTCGAGGTCCTGCACGTGCCGGGCCACTCGCGCGGCCACGTCGCCTACTGGCGCGAGTCCGACCGCGCGCTCGTGCTCGGTGACGTTCTCAACAACATGAACGTGACCACCGGCGTCCGCGGGCTGCGCGAGCCGAAGCTCGTCTTCACTCCCGACCCGGCGCGCAATCGCGAGTCCGCCCGCCGGCTGGCCCAGCTCGAGCCGTCCCTCGTCTGCTTCGGCCACGGCCCGCCGCTGCGCGACACGCGGAAGTTCGTCGAGTTCGTGGCGGGCCTGGCGACCTGAGCCGCAGCCTTCCTAGGCAGGCATTCCCGCGTCGACCCAGGATTCGAAGACCCGGATCTGCTCGTCGGGCCAAGCGCCATCGCACGGCATCGTGCCTTCACGGAGACGCTCCAGAATGGCGTCGCTGTTCTTTGCCACCTCGTCGTGGGACCACAGATCGAAAGCGAACTCCATCGACTCTCGATCGACCTCGCGAAACAGTGGTCTGATGTGCTCCTCGAAGCTGATCGCGTCTTCGTTCATGGCCAACTGAGCCTCGCCTTCAGGGGGAACGGTGCCACGGAACCGGCCGGCGCGTCACCGGCGGAGGGTAGCGCTCATGATCAGCCGCGCGCAATACGTCTACGCGAGCAGCGCAAGCACCGGCAGCGCGGCCAGTCCCACGAGCGCCACGTCCAGGAGGCGGAGCGACAGCGCCGCAGCCGGGGCCGGAGCGGCAGCGCGGAAGCGGACCGCCTCGGCTGTGACCCAGCCGAGCACCGCGTCCATGAAGACGAGGGGACGCTTCGGAGTCGCGCGCAGCACCGCGAGCGCCGACTGCGCCGCGGGGCCGAGCTGACGGCCCGAACCGAGGTCGTCGAGCACCAGGGATGCTTCGCGTGCGCTCGGCAACCGTCGCAACCGGCCGAGCAGGCGTCGTGAAAGCTCGCGCAGCCCATCGGAGCCTGCGGCGGCACGCAGCCAAGTGGCCACGAGCACCAGCAGTCCTGCGCGCGCACTGCGGCGCAGCGACTCGTCTACGCCCTGGCCGCCGATCAGCGCGAAGATCAAGATGCTCACTGCCAGGAGCAACGCGATCGCCAACCCGGCGGGAACGACGTCGCGGTCGCCTCCGGATGCGATCCAGGCCAGAGCCAGCCACGCGCTCACGGCCGCGAGAACGGGCCACGCGGTGCTCGCGAGCAACACCCCGAAAGCGATTGCGGCCGCCAGCGCGATCGCACGTGGGTCGAAGCGCCGCCGGCGATGGGCAGGCTGCTCCGCCTCGCGCTC
Organism: uncultured Solirubrobacterales bacterium; assembly: GCA_963716195.1. Lineage (GTDB taxonomy): Bacteria > Actinomycetota > Thermoleophilia > Solirubrobacterales > JBBDJG01 > JBBQNR01. The sequence goes on along the minus strand of OY970293.1, from coordinate 2,310,921 downwards.
ACGTGAGTCGGGGATCCCCGACCGCCACAGACGCAGCCCGCGCCGGTAGACCATCACCTGGACGATGCTCGCGAACGCCGCCCAGAACAGCAGGCTGACCGCGGTGACGACGAGTGCGGCCGTCGTTCCCTCGGGCAGAAGCGGCAGTTTCCCGGCGATCGCGTCGTAGGAGTCGGTGTAGCTGTCGATTCCGCCCGCCAGTACGAGGGCGAAGAAGGCGACGGTGAGAGTCGTGTGCGTAAGCCGGATCGCCGCGCACGCAAGCACCTGGCGAACGACCGAGGTGCCGCGCCCGTGCAGGAGGCCGAGCAGGGGCGCGGTCAGCGCCTGGGTGAGCGGCACGCCGAAGCGCGCCGGGCCCATGACGGCGACCGTCTGCAACATCGCCGCGATGCTGACGCCATAACCCTGGCGCAGGCCGCGGTCTTCTCCCGCGCGAGCGAGCGCCACGCCGCCCGGCAGCGCGATCCAGTACCCGGCCGACGGCGACGCGCGCGAGGCAAGGAACGAGGCTGTCGCCACGTGAGCGAGCCCGGAGGGCGGGCGGCCGTTACCGCGCGCGTCCGGGCGCGTTAAGGTCGAGGCTGTGGTGGTTGAACTTTCGATGGCGCAGAAAGCCTAGCCCGAGGCGCTCGAATGGCTGACCGCATCGGCTTCGCCGGGCTCGGGATCATGGGCTCGCGCATGGCCGCGAACGTGCGCCGGGCCGGACTCGCGCTCACCGTCTGGAACCGGACGCGCGCGACTGCGGAGCAGTGGGCCGGCCAGCACGGCGCCGCGGTCGCGGACACGCCCGCCGCGCTCGCGCGCGCAACCGACGTGATCGTGACCATGGTCGTCGACGGTGTCCAGGTGGAGACGGTGCTGCTGGGCGAGAACGGCGTACACGAGGGGGCGGGCGAAGGCCTGCTCTGCGTCGACATGTCGACTACCGGCCCGGCCGCGGCGGTGCGTATCGGCGAGCGGCTCGCCGACCGTGGAATCCGGTTCATGGACGCCCCCGTCACCGGATCGTCGCCGAAGGCCGAGGACGGCACGCTCACGATCATGGCCGGCGGCGCAGACGACGACTTCGAGCGCGCGCGGCCGCTGTTCGAGGCGATGGGGAAGCTGATCGTTCACGTGGGGCCGCTCGGTCACGGCCAGATCGTGAAGGTGATCAACAACACTGTCGCGGCGATCAATACCGCTGTGGCCGGCGAGGCTCTGCTCCTGGCGCGGCGGGCGGGGGTTGATCTCGACGCGCTCGTCACCGTGCTGTCCAGCGGCTCCGGGGGCTCGGCCATGCTCGACCTGAAGGCGGGGCCGATGCGCACGCACGACTACACGACGCTCTTCAAGCTCGAGCACCTGCTGAAGGACTTGCGCCTCTGCCTCCAGGAGGCAAAGACAGTCGGCGTCAGGATGGAGTTTGCGGAGCTGGTCGCACCGGTGCTCGAGGCCGGGGTCGAGCAGGGTCACGGCGAGGACGATTTCGCTGCGCTGATCGAGGTGCTCGAGCGGCGCGCCAGTGTTCGGCTCTAAGAGGTTGGCTCTCTAGGTAGGAGGCGTGCCCGGGTCGGTGATCGACCCGCCGCGGGAACGCCTTATGAGGTAGACGATCAAGGTTGCGAACGCGACCGAGAGCACGATGCCGCCGCCGTTTCGATCGCCGTCCGTGATCAGGAGCCAGAAGAGTCCGGCGAGGAAGGAGCCGGCTATTCCGATCAGCGCGGTCATCCAAATGGACATCGGGTCACGCCCCGGTAGCGCGAGTCGCGCCAGGGCGCCGACGATCAGGCCGACGAAGAACAACACGATCAGGTAGACGATCACGCTCATGGCAGTGAGAAGCGTACAGCGATGCCCTCAGCTGTGGCCGAGCGCGGATTCAGCCGCAACGCGCCCCAGCACCAGCGCCGCCGCGAGCCCGCTCGAGTAGCCACCGGTCGAGATGCCGCCGGCGTCTCCGCCGCACGCGTAGACGCTCTCGATTGCCCGCGCGCTCGCGTCGACCCGCAGACCGCCGAGCGTGGACGTGATGCCGGGCACGACCTCCACCCGCGTCGCATCGCCCCGCCGCTCGACGGGGCCGCCGGCCGCGCGGGCTGCTTCAACCATCTCGCGGACCGTCCGCTCCCGCACCCGCGCATCCATTGCCTCTTTCGGCACCACGTACCACGCCCGGGCACGCGGCTGGCGAGCGGTCCACTGCACGACGTCGATCTCGGACCACGTCCGCGGCTCGTAGCGCTCGCCGCGCTCGTTCTCGACGGTCGCACGTGCGGCGTATAGCTGCTGCAGGCGCACATAGTCCTCCTCGGTCACACGCGCCGGCGGCGCCGGCATGTTGCGGCCGTAGAACTCGTCCATGCCCGCGCTGGTGGGCGCGCCCGCGGCGAGGCCGAGCCTCAGTCCGTCGCCCGTGCTCCAGCGGTTCGCGCGCAGCCGCAGCTCGCGCGCGTGCTCGCTGACGTAACGCTGCACCAGCTCGGTGTCGCCCTGAAAGCCGCCGGTGGCGAGCACCACCGGGACCGCGCCTGGCAGCTCGGTCAGGGGCTCAGCGAGCCGCGGCCGCACGCGGGAGGCCAGAGCCGCCGTGAGCGCCTGCACGTCGAACCGGGCGCCGGCGGTCAGAGGGTTGCCGGTGTCGCGCTCGATTACCGGCGCACCGAGCGACTCGAGCCAGCGGATGCCGTCGTCGAGGCGCTCCCAGACCAGCCGCTGAAGGTCTCGGTCTCCCCGTGGACACTCGGCATGGAAGCGCTCGAGCTCGCGATAGCGCCATACGAACCCGCTCGAGAGCAGCATGGAGCCGCCGGCGCGCGTCCCCTTCTCGAGCACCAGGGGTGTCGCGCCCAGCTCCTGCGCGCGTGCGGCTGCACACAGGCCCGCCATGCCCGCGCCGGCAATGACCAGGTCCGGCAATGGATCCTGGTGACTAGAGGCCTGATGTGGGTTCTCCGCACGCACGGATGACGCGCGGATACCTTCGCTGGATCGTGCCCGTCGGGACAAGCCCATGCCCACCGGCATGGGCTTCGCCCGCCGACCACGCCCAGCTCGGTCCCACGCGCCCCCGCACGCACGGCCAACCCACATCAAACCTCTAGACCAGCGAGAAGCTGGGCTTGTGCTCGACGTACTCGAGCTTGATGCGGTCCGGGCCCCAGATGAAGACGGCGTAGGTGTTGGCAGCGTCCACGACGTCCGCGATCTCGAGACCGCTGCGCTTTGCTTCCTGGAGGTGGTCCTCTGCGGACTCCACCAGCAGACCGAGATGATTGAGCAGGGAACGCTCGCCGTTGAAGCTGCCGTCGCCGCTCTCGAGCTGCACCTCGGCGCCACCCACGCCGGCACGAAGGGTCCCTCGGTCGCGCTCGAATCCGAGCCCCGCCATGCTCCACAACGCCTGTTCACGATCGCGCACGCGCAACACCAGGTGATCGATGTCGTACTCGGGGCCATCTGCCTCGATCAAGCCCAGGCCGAGCTGCTGTGGACCGGTGAAGCTCGCCATGCTGGGGTGCGGGCGGGTGATCGGCAACTCGCGCGGCAGCTTCGCCAGCGCATTCTCCAGATCGTGGACGCGCAGGGTGATGCGCACCAGTGGACCCGGATCGCGCGGCTGGTCGTCCGCGAACAGCGTCAACTTGCCGCGGCGGGCGTCCGCGCCGACGATCGTGAAGACGTCCGTGCGCTCGATCACGTGCATGCCGAGGTGCTCGACAGCGAAATTCGCGAGCTCGTCGCGGTCGGCGACCCACAGGGCGACGTGGTCCAAGGCCTCGATCTTCATTAGTGCATCATTGCCTGAAGGGGGACTCAGGAAACGGTACACCCTTCAAGTTGGGCCGAGCCCCCGGGCGGTCTCCTCGACCAGATCTTCGAGGACCGCCGTCAGCCCGCCTTTTGCATGAGCCTGCCGGCGGCGGTCGGCTCCGCCGCCGTCGCGGAGCAGTCTCTCGACCTCATCCAGTGCTTCCTCCGACCCGAGATCGCGGGCGTGAGGCCGGGCCATCTCCACTGCCTCCCGTGCGAGCTCGCGCACCGATCTGGCAGCGCCGCCCGCCTGGTAGAAGGTGGCCTCGATGCCGTCGCGCGACGCGCGGAAGGACGACTCGTCGAGCGCAGCTGTAGGCGTCGGTACCGGCGGCGGGGACTGACAGTGGTGAGCGGCCAGGCCCTGTACGAGCGCCGCGATGCCGGCCACCGCGGGCAGTGAGGACTGGCTGTCCATCGGGCGCACCTCGACGGTGCCGACCCGCGGATGGGGTCGCACCTCCCACCACAGGAGCGTGTAATCGTCGAGGCCGGCAGCAGCGAGAGCAGTGTCGACTGCGTTCCGGTAACCCACGGTGCCCTCGAAGGCAGGCGGCATGCCGACGCGCGGATACCCGCGTCGCAGCGCGCGGCGCGCGCACGCGAGCCCCGAGTCGAGTCCGTGCCAGTACGGTGAGTTGGCGGACAGCGCCTCGAGCAACGGCACGTGCTCGCGCAGGCCGTTACAAACGCGGATAGCGGCTTCGGCGTCGGGTACGCCGACGTGGACGTGCAGGGCGCAATCCGGGGTGCGCTGCACGATGCCGCGCAGGTTGCCGGCCTCCCGCCGGTAGCGCTCGGCGTCGACTATCCGGACGTCACCGAACGCGGCCGTGGGGTGCAGACCGGACCCGATCGCCGTCGCTCCCGTCGAGAACAGCGCTGCTCGCAGCGTCTCGAGATGACCGGCAGCCTCACCGGCGCTGCGGCAAGGCGGCGAGCTCAGCTCCACCTGCGCCGCGTACAGGTCGTGCCGCGCGCTGCGCTCGTCGACGTTCATCGCTGCGAGGACCGACGCGCTCGAATGGGACAGACGGCGCTCGTCGCCCTCGACGAGCAGCAGCTCCTCCTCGATGCCGACGGTGAAGTCGTCTCCCGTTCCGAAAGCATGGGTCACTGGCGTCCGCAAACTTAGTCGACACGGCTTGACGATCGTCCACTGTCACCCAATCGGAGGTGTGAGACATGCATGAGCGGGAAGGATCACCACTTGGGTGATCCATCCACCCCCAAGCACGCCAACCAGGAGGACGGAGCAGTGGCAGAACCAAATGCTCGTGACATGAAATTGATCCAGTACTTGAATGAGGCCTACGGCAAGGAGAAGCAGCTCGAGACCGTGCTCGAGGCCCATATCTCGATCGCCTCGCGCGATACCTACAAAAAGAGACTTAAGCAACATCTGCGCGAGACCAAGTCCCATGCACGTGAGGTCGAGCGCAGGATCAAGCAGCTCGGCGGCAAAGCGGAGGCAGCGCCGATCCACGTGCCCGAGCCGCTCAGCGAAGCGGCCACCGTGGTGACGGGGGTCGCGCAGCGCGGTGTGGCTCTGGCGAAGGGCCCGCTGGACGCCGTGCGCGGAACCAGCCCGGAGGAGAAGCAGCTCAAGAACGCAAAGGACGAGTTCTCCGACGAGGCGCAGGAGATCGCCATGTACACGGCTATCGAATCGCTCGCCGAGAAGGTGTCCGACAAGCAGACCGCGCGCCTCGCGAGCTCGATCCGCCGCCAGGAGGAGCGCATGGCCGCATTCCTGCAGCGCACGATCCCGCAGCTCGCCAAGGCAGTCGCGCAGGCAGAGATTCCGGCAGCTGAGCGCAGGACCTCCTCGCGTGGGGGCACCCGGCGCCGCTCCACCAAACGCCGGACCGCCAAGCGAAGTGGCACGGCACGCAGGACGACGGCTCGCCGCTCCACGCGCCGCACGACCGGTACGCGCCGCACGACCGGATCCAGGCGCACTACCGCCGCGAGGCGCACGACCGGCCCGAGGCGCAGCACCGGCACCCGCAAGACGACCACGCGTCGCACGACCGCTCGCCGCAAGACAACCGGCACCTCGCGGTAAGCGGCACATCCTCGAGTATCGTCACGCGATCGCGGCTCCGTCCGCGATCGCGTGGCATATATGGAGGTGGGTCGATGCGGATTCTCGTGAGCGGCGCCAGCGGGCTGATCGGGTCAGCTCTGGGTCCCGCCCTGCGCGGCGACGGTCACACGGTGATACCGCTGGTGCGCGGGCGCGATGAACCGGGCGCCGTCCGCTGGGACCCGGCCGCGGGTGTGCTCGATCCTGCGGCGGTGGAGGGCGTCGATGCCGCCGTCCACCTTGCGGGAGAGACGATCGACGGGCGCTGGACCGACGCCAAGAAGCAGCGGATCATGGACAGCAGGCGCGACTCCACGCGCCTGCTGGCGGAGACGTTTGCCCGCCTCGAGCGCCGGCCGCGGGTGCTCGTTTCCGCGTCCGCAGTCGGCTACTACGGAAACGGCGGCGACCACGAGCTGACCGAGGAAAGCCCGTCGGGCGAGGGATTTCTGGCCGAGGTCGTCCGTGTCTGGGAGGAGGCCAGCACGCCGGCGGCTGCCGCGGGCATCCGTGTCGCCAACACGCGCTTCGGCATCGTCCTCGCTACGAAGGGCGGCGCCCTCGGGCGCATGCTGACGCCGTTCAAGCTCGGCCTCGGCGGTCCGTTTGGAAGCGGACGCCAGCACATGAGCTGGATCGCGATCGACGACCTTGTGGGCGCGCTCCAGCATGTCCTCGCCACTGACTCTCTGTCGGGGCCCGTCAACACGACCGCTCCCGAACCGGTCACCAACAAGGAGTTCGCGCGGACGCTGGGGAAAGTGCTCGGCCGCCCGGCGCTGTTGCCGATTCCGCCGCCGGCGCTGCGACTGGCGCTCGGGCAGTTCGCCGAGGAAGGCCTCCTCTTCAGCCAGCGTGCGGTCCCCAAGCGCCTGCTCGAGTCCGGGTACGCCTTCCGGTTCCCAGGGCTCGAGCCCGCACTTCGGCACCTGCTCGGCAAGCCGGCCGGGTAAACGAAAGGGCGGCTTGCGCCGCCCTTTCGTCGGGCGGGGAGTTAGGACGCCTCTACTACGAAACGCTGGGTAGTGACCCTGTTCATCCCGAGACGAGCGGACGGACGCGATCACACGAACGGTATGGGTTACAGGCTTCCATGGCCAACATCAAGGAGCGCGCGGATCGCCCGTGCCTGACGTGGACGTATTGTCGATGCGAGTAGGGTTCCTCTGCAATGAGCCTCTACGGACGCCTGTTCGCAGCGATGTACGACCGCATGCTCGAGGGAGCGGAGCGTGCCGGGCTTGCGGATCGCCGCCGAGAGCTGCTGTCGCAGGTGCGTGGCCGCGTGCTCGAGCTCGGGGCCGGGACCGGCCACAACCTGCAGTTCTACCCCGGCACGATCGAAGAGCTGGTCCTGACCGAGCCGGAGGAGCCGATGGCCAAGCGGCTGGAGGCCAGGCTCGCGCAGCACGGTCACTCCGGCCGCGTGGTGAGAGCGCCGGCGGAAGCCCTGCCGTTCCCCGACGACAGCTTCGACACCGTGGTGTCGACGCTCGTCCTCTGCACGGTCAAGGACCCCGAACGCTCGCTCGCCGAGATCGATCGCGTCCTGCGACCGGGCGGCGCGCTCCTGTTCCTCGAGCACGTGCGCTCCAGCGACCAGCGCATCGCCCGCTGGCAGGACCGGCTGCACGGCATCTGGCTGCGCTTCGGGCACGGCTGCAACTGCAACAGGCCCACGCCGGACCTGATTCAGCGCTCGGCACTCGAGCTCGAGCAGATCGAGCACGGCGAGCTACCGAAGGCTCCGCCGATCGTACGGCCGCTCGCGATCGGCCGGGCGACCGCCGACTGAGCCGTGCCCACGGCGGCCGGCGCCGACTGCGGATTTTGCGCGCTCCTGAGCGGCGGGCAGCCGCTGCAGACCGTTCTCGAGGACGAGAACACGTTCGCGTTCCTCGACAACCGGCCGCTGTTCCCGGGGCACTCGCTGCTCGTACCGCGCGAGCACATCGAGACGCTTGCCGACCTACCTGACCGGCTCGTCGGCGAGCTGTTCGGCAACGCGCGGCTGCTTTCACGCGCCATGGAGACGGGTCTCGGCGCCCAGGGCTCGTTCGTTGCGATCAACAACCGGGTCAGCCAGAGCGTCCCGCACCTGCACGTCCACGTGGTTCCGCGCACGAAGGGAGACGGGCTGCGCGGCTTCTTCTGGCCGCGACAGAAATACGAGGACGAGGCGCATGCCGAGCGCGTCGCGGAGCAGGTACGCGACGCTGTCGCATCGCTGAGGGAGTCTCAAGCCGATGCCTAAGCTGCCGAGGCGCAGGCGCATGCCCGATTTCGCGGCCGAAGGCCTGCTCAAGGGCACTCGCGGCAAGCGCCGGGCGGCGCGACTCGAGCTGCTCCAGGACCTCTACCGCGGGGGCGTGCCCCTCGAGGAGCTGAGGCAGGCCGTCGCGGAGGACCGCCTGGCCCTGCTCCCGATGGAGCTGGTGCTGGCCCAGGACGGCCGCTACACGATCGAGGAGGTAGCCGCGCGCGCCGACATCGACGTCGACCTCTTGATCGAACAGCGCAGCGCGACGGGCCTACCGGAGGCGCCGCGCGACATGAAGGCGTACTCGAAGGCGGACGTCGAGGCTGCGCGCCGGTTCGCACGGGCGATCGAGGCGGGCCTGTCGCACAAGGCGATGGTCGAGGCCGGACGCGTCTTCGGCCGCGCCGCTTCTCAGGCCGCCGCCGCCGCGCGCCTGGTCGGGCGCGAGGCCTTCCTGCAACCCGGAGACACCGAACGCGATCTCGGCCTGCGCTTTGCCGAGGCGATGCGCGCGCTCCATCCGCAGACCATCGCAACGCTCGCATACCTGTACGAATCGCACCTGCGGGAGCAGATCCGCAGCGACGTGATCGAGAGCGCTGCTCTCGCCGCGGGAAAGATCGCCGGCACCAGCGAGGTGTCGGTTTGCTTTGCCGACCTCGTCGGCTTCACGCGTCTTGGCGAGAAGCTCGAGGCCGCGGACCTCGGTGAGGTCGCAACCCGGTTCAGCGTGCTCGCCTCCGACGCGGTCGCCGCGCCCGTCAGGCTCGTGAAGATGATCGGCGACGCCGTGATGCTGGTGTCGCCGCGGCCGCAGCCGCTGCTCGAGACCGCACTTGCGCTCGTGGAGGCCGCAGATGCGGAGGGTCAGGACTTTCCGCAGCTGCGGGCGGGCGTCGCGATGGGAGAGGCTCTCGGCCGGTTCGGCGACTGGTACGGGGCGCCCGTGAACCTCGCGAGCCGGGTGACGACCGTCGCCGCCCCTGCAAGCGTTCTTGCGACGCAGGCGGTTCACGATGCCGCGCCCGAGACGTTCGCCTGGTCGCGAGTCGGAAGGAAGCGCTTGAAGGGAATCGAACAGGGTGTGGCGCTTTATCGCTGCCGGCGGCTCGAACCGGTAGAGGAATCGGCGAAGTAGTCGTAGACTCGGGCGGCCCGCCGGGACGGCGGCTCAACGTCGAGGGGAAGGAGAGGTGAGGCGATGGCGGTCGAGCAGTCGCTGCAGCAGTTCAAGGAGAGCGAGTCGCCTGACAGCTTCTCGCTGCAGAACGCCAGGCTGCTCAAGGTCGAGCTCTCCGACGTCACGATCCAGGCGAAGCTCGGCTCGATGGTCGCCTACCAGGGCGAGGTCAAGTTCGAGCACGCGGGCTCGGGCGGAGTTGGACGGCTGCTGAAGAAGGTCGCCACCGGGGAGGACGTGTCACTGATGAAGATCTCCGGCGCCGGCGAGGTCTTCCTCGCCGACGGCGCCCAGGAGATCCACATCTTCAGGCTCGACGACGACAACATCACCGTCAACGGCCGCAACCTGCTCGCCTTCGACGCCGGCATCGACTGGGACATCCGAAAAGTGAAGGGTGGCTCTGGCGCACTCGCCGGCGGACTGTTCAACGTCGAGCTGACCGGCACCGGCGCGGTCGCGGTGCTCTCGGACGGACCACCGCTCCTGCTGGAGATCGACGACGCCACGCCGACGTTCGCGGACCCAAACGCGGCGATCACCTGGTCGAGCGGCATCACCACCGCGGTCAAGACCGACGTCAACTTCAAGACGCTCACGGGCCGCGCTTCCGGCGAGACGCTCCAGATCGCATTCTCGGGCAGCGGTTGGCTGCTGATCCAGCCCTCGGAGGGCCGCGTCGACGCAATCGGCTCCGGCTCGGGATCACGTAGCGCGCTCGGCAACATCCTCGGCGGCTAGCGAGCGCGTCTTCCGCATCAATCGCGCGCCACTCCCGCGCGCTTCGTTGCCGACCAGCCACACCCCTTCGCCGTGGGCCGGATCCTCCCGGATATAGAGGGAGGATCCGGCCCACAACAGAGGGCTCTCCTTCGGTGCCCGTCCCGGTGACGACGGTCAGCGCGCCCGCACCCGGAACGGCCCGCAGCGCCCGCCGCCGGTGTCCCGCACCGGCTTGCCGTTCAGGTCCTTCAGCGATGCCGTCAGCGTTCGCCGCCGCACCTCGATCTCGGCGTAGCTGTAGACGTTCAGGTTCACGCAGCGCATACCCGTGCCCGCCGGGGGGCCGGGCTTCAAGAACAGGCGGGCGATCGTCGCTGCGGCGCCGCTGATGCCGACCGACTCGTCGATCTCGCGTGCGAAGGTCTTGGTCGCCACCGGGCCTGTGACGACCTCCAGGATCCCCGAGTCCTTCGGCCCGCCCGGCTCGAGCGTCTGCAAGCGCGCGTCGTTGATCATGTTGGCGTGCGTGTCCGTGGTCAGGAACACGACGTTGTCCACCTGGCGGCGCAGGAAGCGCAGCAGCTTCAGCCGCTCGGCCGCGTAGCCCTCCCAGCGGTCGTATGGCAGGGCATACAGCTGCTGGATCGGCGTCTCGTTGATGACCACCTTGAACGTCGCGCGCGAGCGCCTGACCTCGCGCATGAAGCGGCGCAACTGGGACTTGCCGAGGAACGTGCGGGCCGGATCGGCGATGGCGTCCAGACATGCCTTCGGAATCGGGTTGCGAAGTGGCGGGATCGCGAACCCGAACGCGTTCCGCAGCCGTTGCGGTGCTGTCGGAGCGAGGTCCGCGCGAAACGACCCGAAGCGGTTGTCGCAGGCGGGGCCGGCGGATACCTTCGCGCTCCGGAACGAGCGCTCATCGAGGAAGAAGAGCTCGAGGTTGCGGCCCCAGCGGAAGCGCCGGTACAGGCCGCGCGCGCTCGAATACGACGCCGGCTGGTAGTCGAGGAACGCCTTCACCCCGGCGTCGTACAGCGGGCGCCCCAGCTCGGCCACCGAGAAGTCGTTCAGGAACTCGTGGTCGTCCCAGCCGCTGTAGAGCGTGGCGGAGCGGCGCAGCGCGACCAGGTTCTGGTATGTCAGGTTCTGGCGGTACTTCGCCCACTTCTCCGCAACGGTGAGCGCGGGCGGAAGTCCCCCGATCTCCGAGTCGGAGTAGATGACGTCGCCGAGGTTGACGTTGAAGGCGTTGCGCTCGGCACGCATGCGGGCATAGACCTCGAAGTCGTTGTAGAACGGCCGCGACGTGCCCGGGGCGAAAGCGCCGTCGGCATCGCCTGAGATCGCGAACCTGATCGTCTCGCGCCGGCGCGCGGGCGGCGCGGTTTCGAACACGCCTCGCTCGCTCGCGAGCCCGCCCATGTGGAAGCTGTACGTGTACCTGGTCCCGGGTCGCAGGCGGCGCACTCGCACCGTGACGGTGTTGTCGTTTGCGGGCTCCGCAAGGGCGTTGTGGCGCTGGACGACGCGCCCGGCGCGCGCGACACGCAGCGTTACACGGCCCCCGCCGTCGGCGCGTGTCCAGAGCAGGGCCGAGCTGGAGCTGACGTCACCGGCCGCCACGCCGAGGCCGAACCCGGCGGCCGACGCGGCTGGAGCGCCGGACAGGGCGGCGCCGCAGCACGCGGCGAGCAACGCGGTCAGGAAGCGCACGTTGCGGCCATTGAAGCACGGGAAGCCCGTAGAATCGATGGCGAGGAGGGAGAGGCATGAAGCGACTTGCACCGCTGCTCGTGATGATCGCCGCGCTGGCGATCGCCTCGCCGGCAGCCGCCGCGTCACAGCAGACCTTCACCTACGGTCCCATCGACGTCGGCCCGTTCGAGGTCGACCAGGGCACCGCCCTGACCAACGTGCCGAAGCCGGCGGTCAACGGCTACATCACCGACATGGAAGCCGAGGTCGTCGACGCGAACGGGCAGCGGATCTCGCCTCTTCACCTGATGCTCCACCACGTGGTGTTCCTGAACCTCGGCGAGCCGGGCAAGTTCGACCACCACGACTGGACCTGCAGCACCTTCACCGGGCTCGACTACAAGACCAAGCTGCCGGCCCTGGCCGACCGCTTCTACGCCGCCGGCGAGGAGCGCAACAAGCTTCAGCTGCCGGACGGCTACGGCTATCCGGTCAAGGGGAACGACAACTGGATCATCACCTGGATGCTGATGAACCACCACCCCAGCTCGACGAAGGCATTCATCCAGTACAAGGTCACCTACGAGACCGAGCGGACGCTCGCGCCGGCCTACATGGTGTGGCTGGACGTGAAGAACTGCCTGTCCGACCCCGTCTATGACGTTCCCGGCGGTGGCGCCCCGGGAACGATCAACTCGCGCTCGACGACGTGGACGGCCCCGGAATCGGGACGGATCGTCGCCGGCGGCGGTCACCTGCACGGCGGTGGCAAGAGCATCTCGCTCAGCCAGCCGGACTGCGGCAATCGGGACGTGTTCACCTCGCGACCTCTGTACGGGATGCCGGACAACGAGTTCTACAAGGTCGTCCCCGCGCTGCACGAGCCCGGCCCGATCGACATGAGCGGCTTCAACGCGAACCCGGGAATCCCGATCACGCGCGGGCAGAAGCTCAAGATCACCGCCAACTACGACAACTCCCTTCCCCACGTGCGCGTGATGGGCATCTACGGCGTCTACTTCTCACCCGACGCGAGTGTGGGCGACGGCTGCGCCCCGCTGCCACCGCTCCAGACGTTCACGAGCTCTGGCCCCGGTCGCAAGGACCCGCCGCGCTTCGACGTTCCCCTCGCGCGCAAGCCGCCCGGCAAGTTCCGGCGCCTGGGCGGCCGTAAGACGATCCTCGTCCGCGACTACAACTTCGGACGCAAGCAGCGACTGCGTGTGCGGCGAGGGACCAAGCTGCGCTGGAAGTTCGACGGCTACACGCTCCACAACGTCACGCTCGCCAACGGCCCCCGCGGGTTCGCGTCGGCCAACCTCGACGACGGCCGCACCTACAAGGAGAAGCTGAGCGTGCCCGGCACCTATCGTCTCTTCTGCACACTGCACCCGACGCAGATGAGCATGGAGGTCAAGGTCTCGAAGAAGAGATAGCTCGGTCGCTAGCCTTGGGCTCGTGACCGAGGGCCCGAGGATCGAGCTGCTGTGGTGGCGGGGATGCCCGTCCTGGGACCGCGCGCTTGCCGAGCTGCGTGAGGTGGTCGCGGCCGCGGGCCTGGACCCCGAGGCAATCGCGGTCACGGAGATCCACGGCGAGGACGACGCCGAACGCGAAGGATTCGCTGGCTCTCCCACGATCCGCATCGACGGGGCGGATGCGCTGCCACCGGGAAACGACGAGCCGGTGGGCCTGAATTGCCGCGTGTACCGTCTGCGAGACGGCCGCTTCTCCCCGACGCCCGACCCCGAGGACCTGAAGGAAGCGATCCTGAAAGTGAGGACGACGAGATGATCTCGATTGGCGACACGGCACCGAGCTTCGAGCTGCCCGACACCGACGGCGAACGCCACTCCGTGGACAACGGGGGCGCCCCGACGGTCGTCGTCTTCACCTGCAACCACTGTCCGTATGCGCTTGCCTGGCAGGACCGGATTCATGACGCCGCTCGCGACTACGCCCAGCGCGGCGTGCGCTTCCTCGCGATCAACCCCAACGACGCCGACCGCTACCCGCGCGACTCCTACGAGGCGATGCAGGAGCGGGTCAGCCAGGAGGACTGGTCAGCGCTGCCGTACCTGCGCGACGAAAGCCAGGAGGTCGCACGTGCCTACGGAGCTAAGACCACGCCCGACGTGTTCGTCTTGGACAGCGATGGCAGGCTCCGCTACCGCGGCGCGCCCGACGAGGATTACGGCGATCCCGCAAAAAATGCTGCCTGGCTTCGTGGCGCGCTCGACGCGCTGCTGGAGGGCAGAGCGCCCGAACCGGCCGAGACGAAGCCGGTCGGGTGCTCGGTGAAGTGGAAGGCCTAGAGCGATGAGTTTCGCGCGGGCCCGCGGTCTATAGGTGCGGAACCCACGAGAGGAGGCACTCATGCAGCAGAAAATCGTTCCCAATCTCTGGTTCGACCTCGAGGCCGAGGAGGCCGCGCAGTACTACATCTCGGTGTTCAGGAATTCCCGCATCGTCAACGTCACGCACTACACCGAGAACGCGCCACGACCGGCCGGCACGGTGATGACCGTCGAGTTCGAGCTCGACGGCCAGCGCTTCGTCGGCATCAACGGCGGACCCCAGTTCAAGTTCGACGAGGCCGTGTCCTTCCAGATCAACTGCAAGGACCAGGAGGAAGTCGACTACTACTGGGACAAGCTCACCGAAGGTGGGGAAGAAGGACCGTGCGGCTGGCTGAAGGACCGCTACGGACTGTCCTGGCAGGTCGTGCCGGAAGGGATGGAGGAGCTGTTCAGCGACCCGGACCCCAACCGCGCCCAGCGTGCGATGGAAGCGATGCTCAAGATGAAGAAGCTCGACGTCGCTGCGTTGCGCGGCGCCGCCGACGGAGTGCCGATCGCCTGACCGGCCAATGGCCTGACGCCGCGTCGCTCACCACCGAGCGTTTGGAGCTCGAGCCGCTGCGGCCCGGGCACGCGCCGGAGATGGCGGCTGTCCTGGCCGACCCGGCCCTTTATCTGCACACGGGCGGTTCCCCGCCTTCCGAGCAAGAGCTGGCAACCCGCTATGCGAGGCAGGCGGGCGGCGTGTCGCCGGATGGCCGTCAGGGATGGCTGAACTGGATCGTGCGCGGGCGGTCTGACGGGCGCCCGGTCGGGATCGTTCAAGCCACCCTGACCGCCGCCGGCGAAATCGTGAACGCGAACCTCGCCTGGGTCGTCGCGGTTCGGCACCAGAGGGCGGGCGTGGCGACTGAAGCTTCCACTGCGGTGATGGAATGGCTGCGGGGCCTCGGCATCTCTTCGTTCACCGCCTACATCCTGCCCGGCAACAAGGCTTCCGCCACCGTCGCCAAGAGGCTCGGCCTCGTGCGCTCGCCGCTGCTCACGGATGGAGAGACGCGCTGGGCGACCCCGGCGCCCTGATCGGCACCGGGCGCGGGCTCAGTCGAGCTTCAGGGCCTCGTTGACGATCCGGTCCTGCTCGATGTGGTGCGCGGCCGGGTAGCCCTCGCCGGGGCTGGCGCGATATTCGCGGCCGATGTAGCCGAGGGTGACGCCTTCGGGCATCAGGCCGTACTCACGGTCGCGGGTGAACATGAAGCGGCGGGCGCCCATGTTCTTCGGCTCCTCCTGCACCCAGAAGACCTCCCGCACGTTCGGATAGGAGGCGATCATGGCCTCGATCTCCTCGGTGGGGAACGGGTACAGCATCTCGACGCGCACCACCGCGATGCGCTCGTCCTTGTAGCGCTCGTGGCTCGTGAGGTCGTAGTAGATGCGCCCGGTGCAGAACAGCAGGCGCTCGACCTTGTCGCGCGCGTTCTCGCGGTTCGGATCGTCGATCACGCGCTGCAGGGAGCCTTCGGACAGCGCGCGCAGCGGCGTGAACGAGCGCTGGTCCCGCAGCAGGCTCTTCGGGGTGAACACGATCAGGGGCCGGCGCTTCGCGATCAATCCCTGGCGGCGCAGGAGGTGGAAGTACTGCGCGGGCGTGGACACGTTCGCGCAGCGGATGTTGCCTTCCGCGGCGAGGGTCAGGAAGCGCTCCTCGCGGCCGCTCGAGTGCTCGGGTCCGGCTCCCTCGTAGCCATGCGGCAGCAGCAGCGTCAGGTTCGTCTCCTCGCCCCACTTCGCGAGACCCGACACCAGGAACTGGTCGATCAGCACCTGCGCCGCGTTCACGAAGTCGCCGAACTGGGCCTCCCACAGGACGAGCGCCTCCTTGGCGGCGGCGCTGTAGCCGTATTCGAAGCCGAGCGCGCCGGCCTCTGACAGCGGGCTGTTGTGCAGCTCGGCCGTCGCCTTGGCGCCGTCGAGGTGCTGGATCGGGGCGTAGCGCTCGCCGGTCTCGACGTCGACGATCAGCATGTGGCGCTGGCTGAAGGTGCCGCGCAGGGTGTCCTGCCCCGTGAGCCGGAAGGGGACGCCGTCCATCAGCAGCGACGCCAGGGCCAGCGACTCCGCGTGGCCCCAGTCGATCGGGTCGTCGGGGCCGACCTCGTAGCGCTTCTGGCGCTGCGACTTCAGCTTGCGGTGGACATGGAAGCCCTCGGGAGTGGAGAAGAGCTGACGGTTGAGGCCACGTAGCAGCTCTACCTTCACCGCGGTCGTCGGCTCCTCGCTCTTGGTGCGGTCGAGCTGCACCTCCTCGGTGCGCGGCTCCGGCGAGAGCAGCTTGACTTCCTCGTGCGCCTCCTGCAGCTCCTCGAGCACTGCGCGCAACTGCTCGTCGACCTCCCCTTGGGTGACGAGCTCCTCCTTGATCAGGGCGTCGGCGTAGATCTTGCGCACCGGCGGGTGGTTGCGGATCGCCTCGTACATCTTCGGCTGCGTGTAGGCGGGCTCGTCGGTCTCGTTGTGGCCGAAGCGCCGGTACCCGATCAGGTCGATCACGATGCCCTCTCGGAACTCGTCCCGGTACGCCATCGCGAGTCGCACCGCCGCGATGCATGCCTCCGGGTCGTCCGCGTTGACGTGCACGATCGGCATGTCGAAGCCCTTCGCGGGGTCCGATGCGTAGCGCGTCGAGCGGGACTCGCGCGCCTCGGTGGTGAAGCCGATCTGGTTGTTGGCGATGATGTGGAGCGTGCCGCCGGTCGAGTAGCCGTCGAGGTTCTCCAGGTTGAGCGTCTCGGCCACCACGCCCTCGCCGGGGAACGCCGCGTCGCCGTGGATCAGGATCCCCAGGGCGGCCGTGGTGTCATAGCGCGGCTCGGGTCCCGAGCGATCGGTCTGGTCGGCCCGGGCGCGCCCCTCGACCACCGGGTCCACGTACTCGAGATGGCTCGGGTTGTTGGCGAGCGTGACGGTGAGCGCGCCACCCGCCGGGGTCTTGTACGTGCCCTGCACTCCCTGGTGATATTTGACGTCGCCCGTTCCGCCGCGCGGCTTGGCGGTGCGCACGTCGATGTCCTTCTCGGCCACGAACTCGGCCAGGATCTCCCTGTACGGGCGTCCGACGGCGTGCGCCTGCACGTTCAGCCGACCGCGATGCGCCATCCCGATCAGCGCCTCCTTGGTGCCCGCGCGCGCGGCGTCGTCGAACGTCTCGTCGAGCATCGGGATCAGCATGTCGAGACCCTCGATCGAGAAGCTCTTCTGGCCCAGGAACGCGCGGTGCAGATAGGTCTCGAGCGCCTCGACCTGGGTCAGCCGGGCGAGGATGCGCTTCTTCTCCTCCGGCGGCAGCGGCCGGCGGTATTCCCGCGACTCGATCCTCTGCCGCAGCCAGACGCGCTGGCGGTGGTCGGCAATGTGCTCGATCTCGTAGGCGATCGTGCCGCAGTAGGTCTCGCGCAGGTGCGGCAGCGCGTCGGCGAGCGTCGCGCCCGGCACCTGGATCCGTAGTACCTCTGCGGGGATCTGGGCCATGATCTCCGGCGTCAGCCCGACGGTCTCGGGCTCGAGCGCGGGGTCCCCGATCGGCTCCGACCCGAGCGGGTCGAGGCGCGCGGCCAGGTGGCCGTGCATGCGGTGCGCCTTCACCAGGGAAGTCGCCGCCTGCACGTGGTAGAGCATGTCCTTCGGGACTAGCTCCGCGCCGGCCGCAACGGCGGGAGCCGGAGCGGCAGCGGGCGCTGACGGCACGGACAGCTCGGGCACGACGAGGCCGAGGCCGCCGAACACGTCCGAGTAGAAGCCGTCCTCGCCGCGCAGAAGCGCCTCGATCCGAGCCAGGAACGCCCCCGACTCGGCGCCCTGGATCACACGGTGGTCGTAGGTCGAGGTCATGGTCATGACCTTCTCGCCCCCGCTCACGCCGGCCGGCGGGCCGATCGCGCCGGTAGCGACGATCGTGCCCTGCCCGGGCATCAAGCGCGGCACGGAGGCGACCGTGCCGATGCCGCCCGGGTTCGTCAGCGTGACCGTCGCGCCCGTGAGGTCGTCGGGCGACATGTCGCCGGAGCGCACCTTCGCGATCAGCTCCTCGTACACCTCGCGGTAACGCGCGAAGTCCATCTCCTCGGCACCCTTGATGACCGGCACGATCAGCGTGCGCGAGCCGTTGTCGCGCTGCACGTCGACCGCAAGGCCGAGGTTCACGTGCTCCGGGACCACCCGGTTGGGCTTGCCGTCGATCTCCTCAAACGAGTGCGCCATCGCGGGATGGGCCTCGAGAGCGCGGATGATCGCGAACCCGATCAGGTGCGTGAAGGAGACCTTGAAGCCGGCGTCACGGTCCTTGAGGGTGGAGTTGAGCTGGCGCCGGCGCGCGTCCAGCGTCGCGACGGAGAACGTGCGGAAGCTCGTCGCGGTCGGAATCTTCAGGCTCTCGGTCATGTAGCGGGCGAGGATCGCGTCCGCGCCGCGCATGACCTGGACGGCACCGCCGGATGGCGCCGGCTTGGCCGGTGCCGTCGCGCCATCGCCGTTGACGTAGGCGAGCACGTCCTCCTTCACGATCCGCCCGCCTGTGCCGGAGCCGTTCACCTCGCGCAGGTCGACTCCGTGCGCCTGCGCCACCCGCTTCGCGACGGGCGACACCTTGCCGCCGTCCGGCAACTCCACCTCGGCCTGCTCGGCGGCGGCGGGCGCGGTGGCCTCGGCGGCCGGTTTTGCTTCCGGCGCGGCCTCCGCTGCCGCAGGCTGTCCGCCGTTCGGGCCGGTGCCGTCGGGTACCGCGCCGGCCTCGATCTCGCCCAGCACGTCGCCGACCGCGACCGTCTCGTCCTCGCCGGCGACGATCTTCACCAGGGTTCCGGCAGCGGGCGCGGGAACCTCGGCGTCGACCTTGTCGGTCGAGACCTCGACCACGGTCTCGTCCTTGGCGACCGCCTCCCCTTCCTTCTTGTGCCAGGTGAGCACGGTCCCTTCCGAGACCGACTCTCCCATCTGGGGCATCGTTATCTGAACGGTGCCGTTGTCTGCCAAACGTCCCCCTAGTTGCGCCTGTATCTCATCCTACCCTCACCCCATCGGCGGGTGGGGGCGATGCGGCGCCGGGCTCGGACAGGGCCGCGAGCGCCCTCGCTTCCTCGCGCTCGGCCCTGTCCGCGTCCTCGGCGGTGCGGAAGAAGAAGAAAGTCAGCGCTCCGATCATGATCAGGAAATCGAGGCCCAGCATCATCCCGCCGGCCAGGTGCTGGTCCGCGAGCGGAGAGAGGCCGTGATCGAGGGCGCGGTCTCCGTAAAAGCCCTCGTAGATGGGCCGCTGGACGATGAAGAACGCCATCCCGAGGAACATGCCTGCGAAGCGCACGCCGCTGATGTGGGCGATCTTCCACAGGCCACCGGGAACCCTGCGGCGAGTCGGCTCGAGGACCGACAACCACACCAGGATCGAGCCGAGGATGAACGTCTGGTGCTGGAGGGCGTGAAGCCATGGGTCGCGCAGGGCCGCTTCGTAGGCGGGTGCGATGTGCCAGCCGTACAGAATCGCGATCCACAGCGGAGCCGCGATCCAGGGCTGGCGCAGGAACCTGAACAGGCCTCTCAGCGGCTTGTTTCGAGCCAGCGGTACGAGCACCGGCTTTGGCAGCAGGAAGGCATAGACCGGCGAGCGCAACCCGAGCACGAGCAGCGGCGCCGCGATGTCGCCGATCAGGAGGTGCTGCGCCATGTGCGCCGACAGCAGATCGGTATCGCCGAGGCTGTCGAGCGGCGACAAGAGCGCGACACCGATGCAGGTGAGTCCCCCGAACCAGCATGCCTGCTGCAGGGCGGGCACCTCGTAGCCGCGTGCCGCGAGCACCCTCGTCGCCCGTATATAGAGCGCGGCCGGCAGGAGCAGCAGGTAGACCGTCGTGAGATCCATGCCCGGCGCTCAAGCCTCCGTGTCGGAGCCGCGCCGGCGCCGCTCCCGCATTGCGAGCACCAGGAACCAGACAGCGATCAGTGCCACCGGTACGAGCGTAAGCGCGTCGACGATCCAATGACCTGCATGAGCTGTTATCAAAGGCAGCTGGACTGTCAAGAATTCCGTCTCAGGTCGATAAGAACATTAGCCCCAGCCGGGGCCTAAACTGGCAGCCGGCGGTCCGCGTCCCCGGCACTCCTTTTCTTGAGCCAAAGGAAACTCGACAGCAGAGCGATCGTGACGCTTGCCGCGGCCGCGGCCTCCGGGCTCGCCGCCAGCCGCGCCCGGCGGGGGCGCGCTGGGCAGACAAAGGCGCCCGCGGTCGTGACCGAGCCCCCTGTCCCGGCGCCTGTGCCCGAGCCGGCGACACCCGCCGCTCCCGCCCGGCCGCGTGCGCGCCGCCGCCCAGTGCTCGCCGCTGCGATCGCAGCGGTGGTGGCGCTCGGCCTGGTCGCGGAGAAGGCCTTGGAAGACTCCGGCTCGTCGGGCGGGCTGCGCGCATCGATCACGGTGGACGACCTGAACAAGCTGACGCGCGACCCCGAGGCGGCGTCGGCCTACCCGGAGCCGGCCGCCAGTCCGGACCACCCGCTCGCCCGCACCCCCCAGGCGGCCGCCGCGGACGCGGACGTGAGCAAGGGCGCTCCCTCCGACGCGCAGGTGCGGCGCGAGCTGCGCGAGCTCGAGCGACTGGTCGGCAAGGTGAGGCTGCACCAGGGCGGAGCGCCGAACCCGGCACGGCTCGCAAGCGATGGCAGCGTCAACGCCCCGTCGGGAGCGCCGCCTGCGGTCGCGGAGGCGATCGCGGGTGGGAACGCGATCGCACGATTCCCGTATCGCTTCGGCGGCGGCCATGGCTCCTTCGTCGACAACGCCTACGACTGCTCGGGATCGGTCAGCTACGCGCTCGCGGCGGCCGGCCTGCTGGACGCGCCGCTTGCATCGGGCGAGCTGATGCGCTGGGGCAAGCCGGGAGCGGGGGAGTGGATCACCGTCTACGCGAACGCGGGCCACGTCTTCATGGAGGTCGCAGGCGTTCGCTTCGACACGAGCGGTCGCGGCGGCCGCCGCGGCTCGCGCTGGCAGAACGGCGCGCGCTCCACCGACGGCTTCGTCGCGCGCCACTGGCCCGGGCTGTAGGCCGGCGGAACCCCGGTTACGCGCGACGCGCTTCGCCGACAGTCCTGAGCGCGAGCACGATCAGGTAAGCGCACACGAGGCAACCGGCGACCGACGCGCCGCCCGCGGTGCCCGCGTAGTAGGAGAGGTACAACCCGCCCGCGGCCGCCAGCACCGCGATCAGCGTCGCGAGCGCGATCAACTGCCCGACGCGGTGCGCGACCAGCCGCGCGGCAGCGGCCGGCGCGACGAGCGCCGCCACGACCAGCAGGTTGCCGAGTCCCTGTACCGCGACCAGGATCGCGAGCGCGATCAACACGAGCAGCGAGAGGTCCACGAGCAGGGGGTTTCCGCCGACCGAGGGTGCGCTCGAGCGGTCGAAGCCGACCGTAATGAGCTGGCCGTACAGGAGGCGCAGCGACGCGAGCACGACGACCGCCAACCCGGCCGCGAGCGCGATGTCGACGTTGGAGGACGCGAGCAAGTCGCCGAACAGCAGGTTCTGGATGCCCGGCGGCGATGACGGCGAGAGAGCAAGCATCGACCCTGCGCCGAGCAGCGACGTGACGACGACGGCGATCGCGGTGTCCGGCCCGATTCCCTTCACCTGTCGAGCAAACGCGATCGCCAGCGCGGCGCCGATCAGTCCAAGCGCACCGCCAACGAGGATCGGCATTCCGGCTACGGCCGCCAGCGCCAGGCCCGGAAAGATCGCGTGAGCAAGCGACTCGGCGCTGTAGGAGAGCTCGTAGAGGACGATCCAGCACCCGAGGGCACCGCCGACGGCGCCGATCAACGTGACCTCGAGCAGGGCGCGGCGCATGATGCTCTGCGTCCACGGATCGGTGAGCGTGTCGAACAGGTTTGCGAGCACTGCCGCCATCGTCAGTGCTCGTGGTCGTGGTGGTGGGGAGGAAGCAGCACGGTCCCCGAGGCGTCCCGCTGCTCCTCCGGCAGGCTCAGCATCGCGCCCGCGTGGGTCTCTTCGATCACGGGCCGGGTGAGTATCTCGCCCGGCGGCCCGAACGCGATCAGGCGCCGGTTGAGGCAGGCGACGAGGTCCCAGTGGCGCGTCTGCTCGATGTCATGGGTGGCGACCATCACGCTGCGGTTCTCGCCGGCCAGCCGGTCGATCACGTCCATCAGGACTCCGGCGCTCGGCTCGTCGAGACCCGCGAACGGCTCGTCGAGCAGGACGAGGTCGGCTTCCTGCACCAGCGCGCGTGCGATCAGGACACGCCTGCGTTGACCGCCGGAGAGCGACCCGAACTCGTGGCCGCTCAGGTCACGCAACCCGACGACCTCGAGCGCGTCGAGCGCCCGCCGGCGCTCGGCCCGGCCCGGCCGTTGCCACCACGGCAGGCGTCCGAGCACGCCCATCAGCGCGACGTCGAGCGCGCTCACCGGATAATCCAGGCGCGAGTGGTCGGTCTGGGGCACGTACCCGCACCGGCCATTGACCGCGAGCGTGCCGGCGAGCGGCTGCAGCTCGCCCAGCAGGACGCGGAAGAGGGTGGTCTTTCCCCCACCGTTGGGCCCGAGGACGCCGATGCGCTGGCCCCGCTCGACGGTGATGTCGACGTCCGTCAATGCCGGCCTGCCGCCGTAGCCGGCCGCGAGACCGGTGGCTATCGCTAGAGGCCGCTGATCTGGCATCGCTTGGCGCCCCCGCTCAGGCCGCGCACGATCGCATCGGCGTTGGCCGCCTCCATTTTCAGGTAGGTGTCGCCCTTCGATCCCTTCGGCCCGAGTGAGTCGCCATAGAGCTCGTAGTCGGCGGTGGCGCCGGTCTCGCGCGCGATGGACTTGGCCAGCTTCGGGCTCAGCGAGCTCTCGGGGAACACGGCGCGGACGTGCTCGCGCTTGATGGTCTTGATCAGGTTCGAGACGTCGCGAGCGGACGGTTGTGCCTGGGTGGTGACCGAGGGAATTACCGCCCCGATCACATCGATCCCGTAGCGCTTCGCGAAGTAGGAAAACGCGTCGTGATCGGTCACCAGCTTTCGCTCGGACCGTGGGACGCGATCGATGCAGGCACGGATCTTCGCGTCCATGCGACGGACACGGGCGGCGTAGTCGCGCCCTCGTGTCTCGAGCGAGACTTTCTGCGCTGGATCGAGCCGCGCCAGGGTGTCGGCGATCACCGGCGCGACGGCCGCCACGTTGCGCGGATCGTGCCACCAATGTGGATCCGTCTCGCCTCCTGCCGTGAGCCGGACAGGCACTCGCTGCCCGAGGTCCACCACCTCGGGATCGCGGCCCGCCTCGTCCACCAGCTTGTGCCACCAGTGGTCCACGTCACCGCCGTTGACGAACACGACGTCGGCGCCGGCCGCGGCTTGGACGTCGGAGGGCCGCAATTCGTAGTCGTGCGCATCGGTGTTCGCCTTCAGGACCTGGTGCATGTCCACTGCGTCGCCGCCGATCGTGCGCGCCCAGTCTCCGATCTGGGTGGTGGTGGCCACGACGTCGTCACGCGAGCCGCCGCCCGCGTCCGATCCGCACGCCGCGATCGCGGGGACGACAACGAGCGCCGCAGCGAGCGCAGCGATGCGCCTGCCACGAAGCTGCGTGAGCGCGCGTCCGATCGCCGTCGCTGCAAACGCCCCGCCCGACAGCACGGCGATCGTCGCGCCGGGTGGCGCGTTGGTCTGCACCGATAGCCACAGACCGGCGACGCCCTCGACCAGCACGAGCGCGACCGTCGCGAGCTGCCACTCGGGAACGCGCTTCGTCACGAGGCGCGTCGTGGCCGCCGGGACCACGATCAGCGCGGCCGCGAGCAGTGCACCAAGCGCGGACAGCGATGCGATCACGGCAAGCGCGATCAGCGCGAGCAGGACTGCGTCCGGAGCGCGCGAGCGCACGCCCAGGGCACGAGCGCTGTCCGGGTCGAAGCCGGTCGCCAGCCAGGCTCGTCCGAGGGTCAGAGTTGCGCCGAGTGCGAGCAGGCTCATCGCTCCCGCCAGCACGAGGTCACGCGTCCCGATCACGAGCAGGCTGCCGAACAGCAAGGTCTCGATGTTCGAGCCGGAATGGAAGACGTCGCTTGCCAGGATCACTCCGAGCGACAGCGCTCCGGTCAGCGCGATCGCGGTGACCGCGTCGTAGGAGCTGCGCCGCGATCGCGCAAGCAGCGAAACGGCCACGGCAAAAACAGCGGCCGCCGCGAACGCGCCGATCGGGGCCGCGAAGCCGAGGCCGTCGGCGACCACCAAGCCCGGAAACGCTGCCGTTCCGACGGCATGTGAGTAGAAGGCGAGCCCTCGCAGGACGATCCACGTCCCCAGCACCCCGGCGCCGACAGCAAGCAGCACGACCTCGAGCAGGCCGCGCTGCACGAACTCGAGTTCAAAGGGGTCGAGCAATTCGAGCGCCACGCTATCAGATAATGGGAACGATTCTCATTCTGAGAGAGCCACTATGATGCAGAAGCGGTGGCCCAAAGGAAGCCGGCAGCAAGGGAATGGAGGGAGCACGCTCTATCGGCGCTGGAGCAATCCGGGCATCGAGGCGGGGGCGCCCGTGCGGCGGTGATCGAGCTGCTGGCAGGCCAGCACTGCTGCGTTACCGCCCAGCAGATCTTCGACGCGCTGCGTGACAGCGGCCGGCGCGTCGGAATCGCCAGCGTCTACCGCGCGCTCGACCAGCTGACGCGACTCGGGCTGGTGCGCCGGCTCGAGATCGGCCCGTCCGCCTACTACGAGCCCGCCTACCCGAGCGGGGACCACCATCACCACGTCGTGTGCGACAGCTGCGGCAAGGTGGCGGCGTTCGAGGACCGCGCCCTGGAAGAGGCGATCGAGCGCCTCGCCCGCAAGCACCGCTACTCCGTCGGCGTGCACGAGGTCACCCTGCGCGGGCACTGCCCGGAGTGCCGGGCGGCCTAGGCTAGGACGCAGACAGTGCCGTCGAGGCCACGACGACCGCGACAGCCAACAGGGCGATCGTGATCGCCTTCATCCGCTCGGGCGTGAGCCATTCCCAGGAGCGAGTCGCGAGCAAGGCACGCACGCCGGTCGCGGCGGCGCCCGCGGTGGTCACTCCAGCCACGCATTGCATGCACATTGAGCGCTGAGTCTACGCGCGAATGCTCGAAAATAGACTAGTCTGAGCCCAGCAATGGCTGGGGGATCGCGGACGCTGCGATGGATTGCGCTGCTTTCAGCAGGCGCATTCGGCGTGCATCAGCTCCGGTATCTGGCCGGAGACCCCAGTCACACTCACGGGGCGCTATCGGGTAACCCCCACGCTTACATGCCCCTCGTGTTCGCGCTCGTCGGGCTGATCTTCATAGCGTCGCTCGGGCATTTCGTGAGCTCGCTCATGCTCGCCCGCAGCGGGGAGCTCCCGGAGCCCCGGCAGTTGCGGTTCGCTAAGGCCTGGGCGTGGGCGACGATCGCCCTGGTGGCGATCTTCGTCACCCAGGAGTCGTTCGAAGGGGCGTTGCTCGTCGGTCACTCGTCCGGGCTGCACGGCCTCTTCGGCCACAGCGGCTGGACGGCGTTCGTCTTCGCACCGCTGATCGGCGCGCTCATAGCGTGCGTCCTGCGTGGTGCCCAGTCGATCCTCCAAGCAGCCGCACGCCGCTCGCGCAGGCCACGGCCTCGTCCGGCACGCGGGCACTGGCAGCTTCTGCCGCGCGCAGCAGCGCCGAGGCTTCAAGCTCTCGCTTGCCATCTGGCAGGCAGGGCCCCGCCCGCCTGAACTCCTACTAGCCAGGTCTCCGGGGAACGCCGACGGCGCTCTCCTCGGAGCCACCAGCCGGTCCGCCGCTTGGCGAGACCGGCTCGTGCTCGTTTCGCAGAGGAGGTTCAGGATGGGCCAGAAAGGTTGGCTCGGCACCTGCGCGTGCCTTGCCGCGATGATCGTGATGCTGGCCGGCGTTCCGCCGGCGGCCGCGCACCAGACCGCGTCGAACCGCGGCGTAACGGTGACCATGCACGTCACCCCGGACGACGAGCCTGTCGCCGGGAAGCAGTCGAATATCGGCGTGACCAAGGTCAAGGCCGGCAGCTACAGGTTCTCTTGGCGTAGCTGCGTCTGCTACCTGCGAGTGACGGACTCCGCCGGCCACGTCCTCCTGAACCAACGCACCCGCGATCGCAATACCGGGTTCACGTTCCCACGCGCCACCGCGTACCAGATCGTGTTCTCCGGGCGGGTGAAGCGGAATGGGCGGAAGAAGCGATTCAGGGTCTCGTTCGCGATTCGCGCGAGCTAGTTCCTGGCAGCCCACGAGAAGGAGGTCATGAAGCAAGATGAGCAATAGATCCAGAATCAGGAAGCTGTCCCTCGCGGCGGTTGTTGCCGCGTTCGGGTGCTTGGCGCTACCGGCGCTGGCATTCGGACACGCAGTGGTGAGTCCGTTTCAGCCACAGACCAATCCCGTGGCGGCAGCACGGACGCTCTACGTGCTCAGACTGGCGAACGAAAAGCCGGTGCAGCCGACGTACAAGGTGGTCCTCCATGTGCCGGCCGCGATTCAGGAGGGCATCTCGGTCAAGCAGGCATACGACTGGAAAACGCGGCTGACGCGAAAGGACACCGGGAAGAAGGACGCCGAGGGCAACTCGATCCTCGCCACCACCGCTATCAGCTGGACGGCGAAGAGGGGGGCCGAGATCGATCCCGGCTTCTTCGGCGAGTTCTACCTCCGGTTCGTGAACCCGGCGGCCGGGACGCAGCTGTGCTTCCCCGTCCTTCAGTACTACCGGGCGGAAGAGGCAAAGAAGTCAAGCCCTCGGGCGAGCAAGAAAAAGAGGAAGCGTGCCCGGAAGGCTCCGCCTGAGGTGGTGGGCTGGACCGGTCCGCCCAACTCGGAGTTCCCTGCCTCATGCGTGACCATCGGCGCATAGCTCAACGAAGGTCCAGGGGGGAGCGCGCACTTCGGTGCGCGCTCCCTGCCGCCATGATGGCCGCGGCGCTCGCGCTGATAACGGGACCGGACGCCTTCGGGCACGCGACGGTGCAGCCAGCCAGCTCTCGGCCAGCCGACCTCCAGATCTACACACTCACGGTGCCGAACGAGCGCGAGGTCGCAACCGACTCCGTCGCGCTCCAGATACCGGAGGGGATCGAGTTCGTGCTCAAGAAGAACGCGCCAGGGTGGAAGGTCAAGCTGGAGCGGCGCGGTGATCGGGTAGCGACACTCCGCTGGACTGGTGGCACCGTTCCGCCGGACTCCTACGACTCTTTGCAGTTCATCGCTCGGAATCCCGTGCGGGAGGGCGCGATCGTCTGGAAGGTCGTTCAGCGCTACTCGGACGGCGAGACGGCGCGCTGGATCGGTCCTGCCGGGAGCGAGAGTCCTGCCTCGCGCACACGCATCACCGAGTCGGCGACACGGGAAGACGTCGTCAGCGTGCACGGCGAGGAGGTTGCGAGCGCCGCGCCGCCGCAAGCACCTCGAAGCCAGTCGTCGGGTGACGACGACGACCTTCCAATCATCCTCGCCCTCGTTGCGATCGGCATCGCCCTGGTCGCTCTCGCCGCGCCCTATCTCGCGCGTAGGGACACGTCATGACTTGTCAGGCCAGGCTGCGCGTCGCGCTCGCCGCTGCGCTTGTGAGCCTCATGGCGGCGCCCACCGGCGCATTCGGTCACACCGGCAATCCGAACTTCCGCTCGACGATACGGGCAGTGCAACCAGACGTTCCGGGACTGGGCATTCAGGTTCTGAACTACGACGACCGGCTGCTGCTCGTCAATCGCAGCGGCAGGACGGTGCTGGTGCGTGGCTACGACGGAGAGCCCTACGTGCGGGTGCAGAGTAAGGGCACCGTCGAGGTCAACAAGCGCGCGCCCACCTACTACCTCAACGAGGACCGCTACGCCAAGGTGAATGTCCCGTCACAGGCGAGCGACAGTGCTCCTCCACAATGGCAGGTAGTCGCCAGGGACGGCCGTTACGAGTGGCACGACCATCGCATCCACTGGATGTCCAAGAGCGTGCCGCCCCAGGTGAAGGACAAGGACAAGGAGACCCGCATCTTCGACTGGCGGGTTCCGCTCGTCGTAGGGGCTACGCCCACACGGATCACGGGTACGCTCACCTGGGAGCCGGAGGACTCGGGAATCCCGCCCGCGGCCCTGATCGGGCTGGGCGGACTCGCCGCAGTGAGCCTGCTCCTGTTCGTTGTGTCTAGACGTATCCGCACACGCAATGTGGAAGCAAAGAAGGACAGCGCCTGGTGAGTAAGGCGTTGACCAGGACGCTCCTGCTTGCGTGCGTGGTCGCGATTGCGATGACCGTGCCGGCCGCCCCCGCTGCGGCCCACGCCGTGTTGCGGGAGACCTCTCCCGCGCGCGGGGTCACGGTGGAGAGCCAGCCGAAGCTCGTCTACTTCACTTTCAGCGAGGCTGTCGAGGGCAGCTTCGGCGCGGTACGGGTGTTCGACGGCGACGGTAAGCGGGTCGACTCGGGCGACGTCGTGCGCCCGAAGGGACAGAAGTCGATCGGCATCGGGCTGGAGAAGGGATTGCCGCGGGGCAGCTATACCGCCACGTATCGCGCGATCTCCGCCGACGGGCATCCAGTTTCGGGCGGGTTCGTGTTCTCCATCGGGGCGCCGAGCGCGACCGTCAAGACGGTCGCCGAGCTGACCTCTGCGAGCGAGATCGGCGCGGCCACCGACATCGGGTTCGGGATCGCACGGGGATCGACGTATGCGGCGATCGCGATCACGATCGGGTCGCTCGTGTTCCTGCTCCTAGTCTGGTTGCCGGCGCTACAGACTGCGACCGGCGGTGGCTTCGAGTGGCTCCAGGCGTCCGAGCGTTTCGCCCGCCGGATCCGCCGACTCCTTTTGGCGGCGCTCGCGGTCGGGGTCGTCGGCGAGGCGGCGCAGATCGTGTTCCAGGGAGCGACCGCGGCCGGGACGACCTTCTGGGGCGCGCTCGACGCCGACGTCGTGCGGGAGGTGTTGCAGACCCGATTCGGCACGGCGCATTTGATCGCCTGCGGAGTGTTCGCAGGCGGGCTCGTGCTCTTCAGCGCCCGCGACTGGGTGCCCGTGCTGCGGCCGGCGGTCGTCGGCGCCGCCGGGGTCGCGCCGCCTCCGCGGCTCGGCCGGGCTGAGCTCGCGCTGCTGTTCGTGCTCGGCGCTGCGCTGGCGATCTCGCCGTCGCTGGGCGGTCACGCGTCGACCCAGAGCCCGACGGGGTTGCTGATTCCGACGGACGTTCTGCACGTGATCGCGATGAGCACCTGGATCGGCGGTCTCGTCACGCTCGTCCTGGTGCTGCCCGCGGCGACGCGCGCTTTGGCAGCGACGGATCGCACGCGACTGCTCGCTGCCGTGCTCGTGCGCTTCTCGCCGCTGGCGCTGGCCGCGGTGATCACGTTGGTCGCGACCGGTCTCGTGCAGTCGTACGTCCACGTACGCTCCCTCGACAACCTGATCCACACCGGGTTCGGACGCGCCGTCCTGATCAAGATGTGCCTGATGGTGGCTCTGATTGCGCTCGGGGCCCACAACCGAAGCCGCTCGCTCCCGCGCCTGCGCGCCCTCGCCGCGGGAGGCGATTCGCCAGGCGCGGCCGGATTGACCCTGCGCCGGGCGCTGCGGGCCGAGGTGGCGCTGCTCGCAGTGGTGCTCGGGGTCACGGCGGCGCTGGTCAGCTATCCGCCGCCCGTCGCAGTCGGGAAGGCCGCCGGACCGTTCGCGGCCACGAAGACTCTGGGCCCGCTTGAGCTGCAGCTGACCGTCGATCCTGCAAAGGCTGGTGCGAACACCATGCACCTGTACCTGACCCGCGCGAACGACGGCAGCCAGTTCGACCAGACCAAGGAGCTGCGGGTGCAGATGGCCCTGCCAGGCAAGGACATTGGACCGCTCACGGCCAAGCCCGCCAAGGCGGGTCCCGGCCACTACGTCATCCCTGCGGCTGACTTCCCGCTGGCCGGGGATTGGCGGGTCAATTTCACGGACCGCGTATCAGAGTTCGATCAGTACGAGACCACCATTGAGGTGCCGATCAAGTGAGACGCATGACCATCGTTGCCGCCGTCGTGCTTGGCTGCACGTTCCCGGGAGTGGCGAGTGCCCACGTCGAGCTCGACCCCGCCAGGGCGGCTGCCGGGAGCGAGAAGCATCTGACGCTCGTGGTCGAGAACGAGCGCTCCAACGCCGACACCCGGCGGATCGACGTGCAGCTGCCGGCCGGCGTTTCCGTTGAGCCGGTACCCCCGTCAGCATGGACCGCGCGCGCGAGCGGCAGGCGACTCGTGTACAGGACTGCCCGCCAGAGCGCGATGATCTCGGGCGACCACGTGGCCAAGCGGTTCAGACTGACCGCGACCTTGCCCGATCGCCCACGCTCGACGCTCACGTTCAAAGTGCTGCAGACCTACGACAACGGCGAGGTGGTGCGCTGGATCGGCTCGGCCGGCAGCGAGGAGCCGGCGGCGTTCCTGCGGCTGACGTCCTCCAGGCAGCAGATAACGACCACGGGCGAGGGCGGTTCAGTCGCGCCACCGCCGGCCGGAAACGCCGAACGGGAAGGCGACGACGACGGTGGCGGCAACGGTGTCACGATCGCAGCGCTGATCGCGGTCGGCGTCGTGGGGGCGGGATCGCTTTACTGGCTGCTAGTCCGCCGCCGCCGCGCGTAGAGGCTCACGCGATACTGAGTTGTGATGAGCGGCGATCTGGCACACCGGCATGGTCATCACGTGCACGCGCATGCTCACCGGGGGGCTCACCGCCACTTGCTGCGGCTTCGGCGCTCCGAGTCCGTCGGACGTTCGGTGCACACGGGGCACTCCGCCCCGGCGCACGGCCATTCACATGGCCTCGTTCACGACTCGATCAAACGCTCGCGCGAAGGAATACGGGCCGTCGCACTGGCGCTGCTGGTGCTGGGCCTCACCGCCGGGATCCAGGCCGTCGTGTTTGTCGCCTCGGGCAGCATCGCCCTGCTCGCCGACCTGATTCACAACATCGGCGATGCTGCGACGGCCATCCCTCTGGGGGTCGCCTTCGCCCTGCGCAGTCCTCGCGGCGAGCGCTGGGCCGGGCTCGCCGTTGTGCTTGCCATCTTCGTGAGCGCTTGCGTGGCCGGCTACGAGGCTGTGTCCCGACTGATCAATCCCGAGCCCGTCGACGCTCTCGGCCCGTTGGCACTTGCCGGGCTGATCGGTTTCGCCGGCAACTGGATCGCGGCCATCATTCGAAGCCGTGCGGGGGAGCGCCTCGACAGCCCGGCGCTGGTCGCCGATGGCGCCCACGCGCGTGCCGACGCCTACGTCAGCCTCGCGGTGGTGGCCAGCGCGGCAGCAGTTGCCGCCGGGCTCGAGGTTGCAGACCCGCTGATCGGGCTCGGCATCACCCTGGTGATCCTGCGCATCACCTGGGACTCGTGGCGCACCGTGCGTCACGGCCACATCCATTGATCACGCGCGTGCTCACTGGTTCGCTTGCGCCAGCAGCCAGAGGCCGAAGCACGTGTACGCGATCATGATGCCGAGCATCCAGTACTGAGAGCGGACGGCGTCGCGTAACCGCGGGTAGGAGGCAAGCGCACGGTCGTGCGCGAGCACGAGCGCGCACACATGGCCCACGACGAGCGCGCCGACCTGCACGTACCAGATTCCCCGCGCACCAATCACGCCGTAGTCGATGCTGCTGCCGGCCGTGCCGATGAGATCCCATCCTTCGCCGAGCGGATCCGAGGCGAGATAGAAAATGGCCTGCCCGTTGTAGAGCAGGAACGAGATGTAGTGGGCGATCACGTAGACGGCCGCGATCGGCACCAGCGTGTGGACGAATCTGCGGGCAAGCTCGATCTGAGACTCGTGACCTACGGTGCGCGCGCCGGCAATCCCGATCATGTAGATGGCCGAGATCACGGCGATACCGAGCAGCATCCCGACCGAGAACGAGAGCTCTAGGGCGGTGCCCAGGCTGAAGCCGATATCTACGAAGCGGTCCTGGAGCCAGGGCCCGGCATCGCTCCACAGCGGTCCCTCGCTGGCGCCGTCGAACGTGACTGTTCCCAGCATGACGACCAGGAGCGCCACCGTGCCCGGGACGGGGTCGAGCTGGGCCAGTCCGGACAGCGGCTTGCGAAAGCCGAGCGCACCTTCTTTCACAACGAAGACGCTTATGCGCGAGAAGAGGTTGTAGAGGACCGAGAAACCCTCGCCCTTCGAGATCCAGGTTTCCGTTCCGTAGACCGCCATCGCGAGCAGCGTCGCAGCGGTGTAGACGAGCGTCGCGATCGCGAGCTCGCTCGGGTCGTCGCTCTTGATGTAGGCGAGCTCCATCCAGGCGAAGCCGAGGATCGTCGCCACTGCGGGCCATACCCCCAGCCGGCTCGGGTAGGAGAACGGCCGTGGCAGCGGCCCGGCTACCCTGGCGGCGACAAAGCCCGCGGCTCGGCCGATCGCGCGCCAAGGATTGAAGGCCCTGAAGATGTCGCCCAACAGGATGCTGGCCGGCACGAGGCCCACCCAGAAGATCACGTATATGAACGTCGGTGCCCAATTGGACAGCGCAGTCTGCTCTCCAAAAAGTCCGGCGACGATCGTGAGCACGAGCAGGCCCACGCCGACGAGCCCGGCGGCGAACTCGGTCACCGGGTTGACGATCGTGAACGAGATCGCTTCGGGAAGCGGACGGAAGCCGTCGTCCTTCTCGAGCTTCGGCTCCCTCCACAGGACCGACAGGGCTGCGAACGACACGATCAGCACCACGGCGGCAGCCCAGGCGAACAGCCATTCGGGGATCGGGAGGTCGGCGCGGCCGACCAGCCCGTGGGCGAGCGCGACGTCCGGCAGCAAGAGAGCGGCGAAGACCGCGCTCGGTGCCAGAAGTAACGCTGTCAGCGCGGCAGAGCCGCGAGGCTTCACGAGGGCTTCACTCTGAGTTCGGCGATCTGCTCGCCCCGGCCTTCGAGCTCGACCTCGAACACTCCCTCGAGGTCGGCCTCGAAGCTGAACCGGACTTTCCCGCCGGCCTCGACGTCCTTCTTCAGGTCATAGCCGTGGACGTGGATCTCGTCGCTGACATCGGACCGGACCTCTAGTCGTATCCGGTCTCCGTTGGTGTACTCCAAGCGCTCCACGCCTCCGATTGGCTTGCCGTTGCGCACAGTGATCACCGCCGCCGGCTCGCTCTGCGGGCGTGTCACCCCGGATGCGCCGGTCGAGCCCGTAACGCCGGCGCCGCCGGCGGCGCCCGTTCCACCGGCTTGCTCGGTCTGGGTTTGTGTGGAGCCGGAGTCGTCGTCGTCGCCGCTCAACACGATGAAAAGGACCACCACGACCACCGCTGCGCCCAGCAACACCCCGAGTCTGGCGGACCTTGACCGCATCATGACCGGCGCGATTCTAGCCACAGGCATCGCCACCGCCGCAGGTTCGTGGCTGCGATCGGCAACAAGCCAGCCCCCGGCGGCTAGGCTTCGCGCCGGATGTCCCGCAGGTATGCGGTCGGAAACGGTGCGGCGGCGATGGCGATCGTGCTCGCCGTTTCAGTCGTGGGATGCGGTGGCTCGAGCGTCCCGCAGTTCACCAGGGCCGGTCCACCGCCGCCGCCGGACTGCATCAAGAAATGGAATGCCGACCAGCAGGCGCGTGGCTACGGCAGGCACTTCTACTCGCAGGGTCACGACGCACGCGCGGCACACGTCGTCAACCTCGACATCGAGGGCACCGCACTCAAGAAGGGGTGCCTGGCGGTGGCAGCGGCCAGGGACAGCGACCGCGAGTACGGCACGCTCGGCATGTTCACCGACCAGACCGGTGCCTGGCAGCTGATCAGCGACCTGCCGCTCGGCTCCGAGCAGAAGCTGCTCGAAATCCAGGCCACCGGCTCCGATCAGGCAAACAGCGAGCTCAAGGACGATGGTTCGCTCGCGCCTTTTTAACCACGCCTTTAGGTAGTGCCTGTAATGGGTAGACCCGGACCGAGCTAGGCCGGTCTGGAGTAGCTTTACGCGCTTCGCGAGTCATGGACCGAACGAAACAGCGCAGGCAGGGCGGTCTCGACGGGCTGCGCGGCATCGCCGCACTGGTGGTGTTCGGCGTGCACGTCTGGATCTACCAGCTTCCCAACACCGTCGAGGTCAGGCGCGACAACGTCGGCGAGCTGCTGCTGTTCGAGGGCCGGGTCGCGTTCGTGGCCTTCTTCGTGCTCTCGGGCTATCTGCTCTTCCGCCCGTTCGTACGCGCATCGCTCGGCGCGGGTCCGCCGGCGGCGATCGGCTCATATTTCATACGGCGCGCTGCGCGCATCATGCCTGCCTACTACCTCGCGCTGGCCGGCGCGCTGTTGCTGATCGGCACGTCGGGTGGGGTGGCGGGCAGGGCGGTCAGTGGACGAGACCTGCCGCTCTTTCTCGTGTTCTCGCAGAACTACACGCCGGAAACGCTGCTCAAGCTGAACGCCGCCACCTGGACGCTCGCCGTCGAGGTGGCGTTCTACCTGCTGCTTCCGCTC
The DNA here is from genome assembly GCA_963716195.1 of uncultured Solirubrobacterales bacterium. GTDB lineage: Bacteria > Actinomycetota > Thermoleophilia > Solirubrobacterales > JBBDJG01 > JBBQNR01. Next base: position 2,276,350 of record OY970293.1, on the reverse strand, counting down.
ATCGCGCTGTTTGCTCTCAAGGCCTGCTTCGGCAGGCTGCGCCGGCACGTGGTCCTGCTCGCCGCTCTCGTGGGCGCCGGGATCGCCTGGAACCTGCTCGACTACGAGCTTGGCTGGGGCACGGTCGCGAGCCACTCGGCGCCGTCTTTCCTTCCGTACTTCGCCTGCGGCATGTTCGTGGCGATGCTGGTCGAGCAACGGCGAGCCGCCGGTTCACCGCGACTCGGTAGGCTCGTCAGCGCGCTGCTTGCTCTCGCCGCGGCGGGCGTGCTCGTCGCGAACGGCACCTGGCACGTCGAGGGAGACCCAGGCAGCTTCGCGATGGAGACGTTCGCCGATCTGCCGGCAGCCGTAGCGTTCGCGATGGTGATCGCCGTCATCGTGCTGGGCGCAGGCACCGGCCTCGCATGGCTGGGGTCGCGGCCGCTGGCCTGGTTCGGCCAGATCTCCTACGGCTTCTACCTCTGGCACATCCCGCTGATCGTGTGGGCGCGCAACAACAACCTGCTCGGCGGCGGCGCGTTCACGGACCTGGCGCTGCTGCTCCCGGTCGCGACCGCGCTCGGTGCGGCCAGCTGGTACGTGATCGAGCGTCCGCTGATGCGTGCTGCGGCGCGCCTGGGGCGCGACGCATCGGAGCGCGATGCAGCGGACCTACCGCCCGACGTTCAGCGCAGCCAAGCGCGCACGATCGCGTTGGCGAACCCGAGGCCGTAGCGCAATACGGCCGGCTTCTTCGAGTGGCCGTGCAGCCGGGCGGTCACCGTCACGGGAACCTCGCGCGCTGGAACGCCGCGCTTGATCGCCTCGATCATGAACTCGGAGGTGTGGAACTGCTCCTGGCGCAGAACGAGCTGGGGGAGGACGCTGGCCCGCACGGCCCGGTACCCGTTCGAGCAGTCGCTCACCTTCGTGCGCGTGATGAACGAGACCAGGCGGTTGAAGAACACGATCCCCATCTCGCGCGCGTAGTGGTTGGGCTCGGCGTGGCCGAGCACGCGCGACCCGTGCGCGACGTCCACCTCGCCGTCGAGCACGGGCTTGACGAGCCGCGACATCTCCTCCGGCAGATGCTGACCGTCGGCGTCCAGCGTGACCACCACCTGCGAGCCGGAGTCGGCCGTCAGCCTGTAGCCCGTGCGAAGGGCGGCGCCGCCACCGCGGTTGATCACGTGGCGCGCGACCGCGGCGCCATGGGCCCGCGCGATGTCACCCGTGCGGTCGCGTGAGCCGTCGTCCACGACCATCACCGCAGTCTCGACACCGCACACCTCCTTGGGGATGCGGGCCAGCACGGTCGCGAGGTTGTCCTCCTCGTTGTACGCAGGGATGACGACCGCGACCTTGTCGCGGAACCGCTCGGGCAGGCCGGCTTGGCGAAACTCCTCCCAGGCGATGCCCTCGAGCACCGCCGTCAACTCCCGGTCGACCTTGCCGGTCTGCCACAGCGAGCGCACCGTGAGCAGGAACAGGATGATGATCGCGAACACGGCCAGGCCGAGGATGCGCCCGCCCCCGCCCCGCTGGAAGTCGAAGAACTCCAGCACGGCGTCGGTCGCATTCGTCGCGGACACGATCCCAAGCGCGAGCCCCGCGAACAGCAGGATCAGCACGTCGACGTTGCGCAGCGAGCGACGCCGGCGGACCGCGAAAGCGATCACGAAGATGCTCAGGACGAGGCCGGCTACGCGAAGTGCGGACAGCTCCATGCTGGCGAGAGGATAGATGCCCAGATGGCTGGCCCCGTGGTCACGTGCGCGACAGGGGCGCGGCAGATCAAGCTGGGCGAGGACGCAGGGCGAAGCTCATGCTTGATTGCATGAGCGAGCCCGAGGACGTAGCCCAGCGCAGAAATGCCGCGTCATCGGCGCGTGCGTGGTCGCGGGATCAGCCATCTCAGGCGCCTGGAGTTGCGCCCGGCGTTGCGCGCACCGCATGTGCACTCGAGCGCGGCCGTCGTCGCTCGGCTATCCAGCCGCCGATCACGATGCTGAGCCAGGTTGCGCCCGCGGCGGCAAGCGTCAGGACGAGCGGCATCAGCGGCACGTTGCGCCTCGGCACTGCCAGCAGCAACCCGCCCAGCACGGTGATGCCGCCGATCAGCAACGCGAGCAGCAGCGCCTCCCAGCGCCGTCGCCACGCCAGGACGCCGAGACCGATCAGCGCGAGCGCGAGCACGCAGTAGTGGAACGCGATCCAGCCGCTTGCGCGCATGGTGGGGCCGGAGCCGCGCCGCCACACGTTCCACATCTTGGTCGCCACCATCTTCGAGTAGGCGAAAGGCCGGTCGCTGAAGTATTTGCGGAAGTTCTCGCGCCCGATCCGAGCGAGCGCGGCGTCGCGTTCCATGTCCGGGTACTTGCGCGCGACTCGATCGAGCAGCGTCTTCATCTCGGTGTCGCGCACCTCTTCCGGCGAGACATAGCTGTCGCCGGTGTAGCGCTTGATCAACGCCCGCTTGACCTGGAGCTGGCGGCCGTTGCCGGGCAGGTAGGTGGCGACGAACAATGCCTTGCCGCCCCCTGTGGTGACGGGAACGAAGCGGTCGAGCACGACGTAGTTGCGCAGCGTCCAGGGCGCCAGAACCGCGCAGAATGCGGCCACCAGCAACGCCGCCGAGCCGAACCCGACCCGCCACGAGCGCCGGCGCCCCAAGCGCACGAGCGCGATCAACCCGAACACCGCGACGAACGGCAGGTACTCGGGCCGCGACAGGGCGGTCGCTCCGAGGAAAAGGCCGGGCACGATGAAAGCCCACGCGCGCCGCCCGTCGTCGGAGGCCCAGAGGAAAGACAGCACCGCGCCTGCAAGCGTGAAAGCGCCGATCGGTTCCGACAGGAGCTGGCCGGCGTTGTCGATGAAGGCGGGATAGATCGCGGTGCCGAGCGCAGCGAGCAGTCCCACGGCGGCCCCGCCGAGGCGGCGTCCGAGCAGATATACGAACAGGATCGTCAGCGCGCCGAGCAGCGCGAGCCCGATGCGGGCGTTCTCCGGATTCACGTGACCTGTGAGGACATAGACACCGGCGGCGAAAAACGGTGCGGCGGGCGACCAGTCGCTCGGCGCCCGCATTTCGGGCGTCCCGTAGCGACCGGTCGTGTAGAGCGACTCGGCGATCCGCTCGTAGGCCTGGGCGTCGTTGCCCTGGTAGGCAACGATCGAGTCCCCGCCCGGGTTTGCCGGCGGATGCACCGCCTTGTCGAGCCGCAGTCCGAGCCCGAGCGCGACGATCGCAGCCAAAGCGACCAGCACGATCGGGCCGCCGTGGCGCTGGGGGAGCGTGCGCAGGCGGCGGGCGGCGGCTTCGCGCAGACTGGCCACACCAGACATCGACTGCCCGGATGCTAGCCGCAAGGGTCGTCTACACGGTTCAGGGTGTGCGTCCGCTACCCTTCCGACCGTCATGAGGATCCTGATCCTGGGTGGGGACGGGTATCTCGGCTGGCCCACGGCACTGCGCTTCTCCGCGCGCGGCCACGAGGTCTCCGTCGTCGACAACTTCTCCCGCCGCCGCTGGCATCACGAGCAGTCGACCGATTCGCTCACGCCGATAATGCCGCTCGCGGAGCGGATCGAGGCATGGCGCGAGCTCAGCGGCAACAGCATCCACGCCTACATCGGCAACATCGAGGACGGCGAGTTCATAGACGGCGTGGTCGTCGATACCGAGCCCGAGGCGATCGTCCATTACGGCGAGCAGCCCTCCGCGCCCTTCTCGATGATCTCCCGCAAGCACGCCGTCGACACCCAGTACACGAACGTGATCGGGACGCTCAACCTGCTGTTCTCGATTCGAGACCGTGTACCGGACTGTCACCTCGTCAAGCTCGGCACGATGGGCGAGTACGGGACGCCCAACATCGACATCGAGGAAGGCTTCATCGAGATCGAGCACAACGGCCGGCGCGACGTCCTGCCCTACCCGAAGCTGCCGGGCTCGCTCTACCACCTCTCGAAAGTCCACGACTCGCACAACATCCACTTCGCCTGCCGCGTCTGGGGACTGCGCTCGACCGACCTGAACCAGGGCGTGGTGTACGGGATCTCGACCGACGAGACCGACATCGACCAGCGCCTGACCACGCGCTTCGACTACGACGAGGTGTTCGGCACCGCCCTCAACCGCTTCTGCGTGCAGGCGGTGATCGGTCGGCCCCTCACGGTCTACGGCAGCGGCGGCCAGACGCGCGGGTTCCTGAACATCCGCGACACGCTTCAGTGCGTCGAGCTCGCCGTAGGCAACCCCCCGGACGAGGGCGAGTACCGGGTCTTCAACCAGTTCACCGAGCAGTTCAGCGTCAACGAGCTGGCCCAGATCGTCAAGCGCGCCGGGGAGCAGCTCGGCCACGAGGTCGCGATCGAGAACATGCCGAACCCGCGCGTCGAGCTCGAGGAGCACTACTACAACGCCCGCAACACGAAGCTGCGTGACCTCGGCCTCCAGCCGCATCTCCTCGGAGAGGAGCTGGTGCAGTCGATGCTCGCGACGATCGAGCGCCACAAGGGGCGTGTGATCGAGCGGGCGATCGCTCCCCGCACCCGCTGGCGGCCCGGCGCTCCCGCCGGCATCGCGGGTTAGGCCACTCAGGCCACACAACTCAGACAGTCGTCCAAGATCTGCGCCCTAGGCGCAGGCCCGCTGCGCGACCGCCGATCAATGCGGCGGGATGCGTTCGATTGCCGCCGATTCGGTGCGCGGCGGGCGGGGAGGCAGGGTTGCTCTTCGTCTGGCTGCCGCCACACTCTTGCTCACCGCTGCGGTGGGTCTCCTGGCCCCGAAGGTGAGCGCCCGCTACCTGCTGTCCGGCACCAACGGCAGGGACACGCTGTCGGGCAACGGGTCCAACAACAAGCTCTACGGCGGCCGCTCCGCGGACGTCTTGCGCGGCGGCGGCGGTGACGACCTCCTGCGCGGTGGCACCGGGCCTGATTCGGTTGCAGGCGACGAGGGCGACGACCGCGGCTACGGCGACGAGGCCAGCGACAACGTCTACGGGGGGTACGGCAACGACGAGCTCTGGGGCGGGACGGCCGGTGACGAGCTCTCCGGCGGCCCCGACAACGACGTCATGGAGGGCGAGTCGGGCGACGACCGCGTCGACGGCGGCGCCGGCAACGACACTCTGAAGGGCGGTTTCGGCCGCGACCTGCTGCTCGGCGGCCCCGGTGACGACGTCCTCGATGCCGGCAACGCCGGCGACAAGCTCTACGGCGGCGACGGCAACGATCGGATCGACGGCTCGAGCGCCGAAGACGACCTGTACGGAGAGAACGGCGACGACTACCTGGTCGGCGGCACCGCGCGCGACAACATCTTCGCCGGCGCGGGCAACGACGTCGTCAACGCCGTCGAGCCGGTGGGCGCGCTTTCGGAGGGCAAGATCGACTGCGGTCCAGGTGAGGACGTGGTGTACACGGACCGCCGCGACCAGCGGGCGACCGAGTTCAGCAACTGCGAGACGATCACGGCCGGCGAGCCTCCTCAGGACCCCGATCCGGCGCGCGGAGTTCAGAAGATCGGCGACGGCGGCAGCGAGACGCTCGAGGGAGGCGAGCGCAACGACACGCTGCTCGGTGGCGCCGGTGACGACGTGCTGCGCGGACTGGCCGGCAACGACGTGCTGTGGGGCGACCACGTGCCCGGGACGACCGGTAACGACCGCATCTACGCCGGGTTTGGCGACGACACCGTCTTCGGCAGCGCCGGCATCGACATGATCCAGGGCGACGAGGGCAACGACCGCATCTCAGGCGGAGACGGCGACGACACGATCGACGGCGGCCCCGGTAACGACGAGCTTCGACCCGACACCGGCAACGACCGGGTGCTCGCCGGCGCAGGCAACGACCGCATCCACGCCTTCGGCGGCGGCAAGCGCGACTACGTCAACTGCGGACCCGGCTACGACATCGCCTACGTCGACCGCGCAGACAAGACGCACGGCTGCGAGAAGCGGAAGCACAGAGCTTAGAAAGCAGTAATTAGAAATTAGAAAATTAGAAATTAGAGGCTTTGGATCGAGGCCCTAATTTCTAGTTTCTAGTTTCTAGTTTCCTAACTTCTAGTTTCTCTCAACTTCTGCCAAAACCGCACGTACTCCTTTTCGTGCCCTATCCCCGCCTCGAGGGCGAGCCTTGGTCCGGTCGGGGACGTCGCGTCGGCCGTTTCCCTCAGCGATTCGTACTCCTTCAGCCGCCTGCGGTGGTGTTCGAGTTGGCCGGCGGCCAGGGCGGCGGGATCGGCGCCGAAGAAGAGCTTGAGGATGCCCGGATCGCGTAGCTCGAGCGTCCCTTCCGTCGGGCTTTGCACCCAGCGCTCGAGAGCGTCCCGTCCCTTGCTCGTCAGCTTGTAGTGCTTGCGGCGGCGTCCAGTGCGCTCCCGCCTGACGCTCAGGTACCCGGCTTCTGCGAGTCGGTCCGGTTCGGCGTAGAGCTGCGAGTGCGGAACCGCCCAGAAGTTGCCGACCGAGACGGCGACCATTTGCTTGAGGTCATAGGGGGTGGCCTCGCCGGCCACTGAGACGAGGCCAAGTACGGTGTAGGACGTTTGTGTGAGCTGTATCACTTAACGATCCAGAGCATATGATACGTTTCGGACCGTCCATATAGTCCGAAACGGACTGTTCAGCGCACGGGAGGTAGAGCATGGTCCTGCAGGCAGAGCCCACCGCCGCCGCAACCGCCGACTGGCATCACATCTTCGATTCCTTGAACGAGGAGCATGACTACGTGGTGGACCAGGTGGATGGCGCGCTTCCCGCGCAACTCACCGGCACGCTCTATCGCAACGGTCCCGGCATGAACGAGGTCGGCGGCAAGCCATTCGCCCACCTGTTCGACGGTCACGGGATGATCTCGCAGTTCGTGTTCGCCGGCGGGCGCGTCCACTACCGCAACCGCTTCGTGCGGACCGAGAAGTACGCGCTCGAGCGCGACGCGGACCGCCCCCAGGTACTGAGCTTCGGCGAGAAGGGCCGCCTGCGCCACCTGTTCAAGACTCCCGGCGCCGGCAACGCGGCCAACACCAGCGTGATCCTCTGCGCCGACAACCTGCTCGCGCTGTGGGAGGGAGGCCGTCCGTGGGCGCTGGATCCCGACACGCTCGAGACGCGCGGCGAGCACGACTTCGACGGCAAGCTGAAGGCAGTGTCGGCGTTCTCGGCACATCCGAAGTACGACCCGCGTACCGGGGAGATGTTCAACTTCGGGGCGGAGTACATCCCGCGTGCGCGGATCAAGACGTACAAGGTGGATCGCGCCGGCCGCCTCTCGCATCTGCAGCCGGTCTCCCTGCCCTTCCCGGTGATGAACCACGACTTCGCGCTGACGACCAAGCACATGGTGTTCGTGCTCGACCCGATCATCGCCAACTTCCGCAAGGTCATTACCGGGCGCGCCGGGTTCGGCAGCTCGCTGCGCTGGGACCCCACGAAGCCGACGTCCATCGTGCTCGTGCCGCGCGACGGCGGCAAGCCGCGCACTATCGAGACCGCGCCGTTCTTCCACTTTCACGTCAACAACGCCTTCGAGGACCGCGGCGACACGGTCGTGGACCTCGTTCGCTACGACGACTACAGCATCGGCGAGAACTCGCTCACCGAGTTCCGGACCGGCGGGTTCGACGAGCCCTCCGCGCTCTGGCGCCTGCGCGTCAAGCCGAGCGGCGAGCTCGAGTCACATCAGCTCTGCCCCTGGAGTGGCGAGTTCCCGCAGCACGACTGGCGCCGCAGCACCATGGGGCACCGCTTCTCGTACATGGCGGGTGGAAAGGGGAACGTGATCGCGACCGGCATCGTCAAGGTCGATCACGACGCGGACGCGTGGACGATCCATGACTTCGGCGAGGGCCAGGTGGCCGGCGAGCCGATCTTCGTGCCGCGGTCGCCCGACAGCGCCGAGGACGACGGCTGGCTCCTGAGCGTCGTCTATTCGGCCCCGGACCACCGCTCTCGACTGGTCGTGCTCGACGCTCGTGACGTCGAAGCAGAGCCCGTGGCGGTCGCGCACCTGCGACACCACGTCCCGCTTGGCTTCCACGGCACGTTCACGAGCCGCGTGGCGACTGCTTAGGGATTCAGCTCAACGCGGAGGCATCCGCAGCGCGCCGTCGAGCCTGATCGTCTCACCGTTCAACATCGGGTTCTCGACGATGTGCACCGCCAGCGCCGCGAACTCGGCGGGCTGACCCAGCCGGGACGGAAAGGGGATCTGGGCACCGAGCGCATCTCGGTTTTCCTGCGGCAGAGCTGCCAGCAGCGGAGTGTCGAAGGTCCCGGGGGCGATCGTGTTGACGCGGATACCGCGGCTCGCAAGGTCGCGCGCCGCCGGCAGAGTGAGCCCGACGATGCCGCCCTTGGAAGCCGCGTAGGCGATCTGCCCGACCTGGCCGTCGAAGGCGGCGATCGAGGCCGTGTTGATGCACACGCCGCGTTCCTCGCCGACCAGCTCGGTGGTGTTGATCGCGGCGGCCGCAAACCGCAGCACGTTGAAGGTGCCGATCAGGTTGATGCGCAGCACGGTCTCGAAGGGAAGCAGCTTATGCGGTCCTTCCTTGGAGGCTGTGCGCTCCGCCCAGCCGACGCCGGCACAACAAACACTTATGCGTAATCCTCCCCGGGACTGCGCAGCCTGCTTCACCGCACCATTGACCTGGTCCTCGTCTGTGACGTCGCACTGCACGAACGTCGCGCGCTCGCCGAGGTCGGTCACGAGCGCCTCGCCCTTGTCGGCGTTGACGTCGGCAATGGTGACTTCGGCGCCGCGCTCGTGGAGAGCCCGGACGGTCGCCTCGCCGAGGCCCGACGCCCCGCCCGCCACCAGCGCCCCTGATCTCTCGATTCTCACGGCGAGGAACGATATATCGAGGCAGCTAGGGGACGGGCACCGAAGGGGGAGGTGTCCGAACGTTGCTTTTTGCGAGCCCAGCGCGTGGAACGTTGCACTCTTGCGATAGGGCCACTGTTGCGGTCGCTTCTATGCCGCCTATGGGGGCCAAATCTTGCATGCTCCCCAGGCCCCATCACAGATCTCACGTCGGTCGTCCCGGGACTGATACCGAAGGCTCCCTCCTTCGGTGCAGAAGTTGATCCCGTGCCTCATGCTTCGCAGTGCCCGAACCGGAGCCTCCTTTCCAGCCCGCCGCCCATTAAGCTGCTCACATGTCGGCTGGGGTCACATTCGACGAGCGCATGGGTGGCTATCTTGCGCCCGCCGGCGCTGAGCCGGTAGAGCGCGACGACTACCGAGCCGCCTACCGGGTGGGCGAGCAGAACGAGGGGGCCTGCCACTTCGAAGCCACGATGCTGATGCCGGACATCGCGGCCTACGTGCGCGATCCCGAGCATCGTGCCCTGATGAACGGGACGTTCCACTGGGGTCCCGTCGGCGTCGCCGAGATGCGCGACGGCGAGTTCCAGCTGTATGTGAAGAACCCCGACACCGGCATCCGCGAGATGCGCTACCGCTTTGGCTTCGACGGGCCGGAGGGCGAGCCGCTCACGTTCGTGGGCGTGAAGTGGATGAAGCCGGTCGGCCGCGTCAACACGTGGACCCCGTCCACCACGCTGTTCAGCAAGCTCTTGCGCGACGACGGGAGCACGGCTTGGAGCGGCATCCTCACGATCGGGGTGATCGAGACCCTGAAGCTGTTCCGTTCCGCTCGGCCGGTCGGCGAGCGGGACAGGCGGGAGGGCCGGCGCGCCGTCCGCGCCTTCAACAGGTTCTTCGCCGGCGAGCAGCTCGCACTGCTGAGGGACGGCTAGGACCATGCCCAAGCTCTCAGTCGGCGACACGTTCCCCGACCTGGTGCTCGAGTCGCGCGAGGGTGACGTCAGCATGTCCGAGCGTTGGCGCGAGACGCCGCTCGTGCTGGCGTTCATGCGCCACTTCGGCTGACCGTTCTGCCGCGAGCACCTCGCCCAGTTGGGCGAGCACTACGACGAGATCCGCGCGGCGGGCGGGGACGTCGTTGCGATCTTCCAGTACCGCGCGGATCCGACGTACCACTTCTGCCGCAAGCGAGGAGTGCCGTTCGACTGTGTCGGCGACCCCGAGCGCACCGGCTACCACGCGGTTGGGCTGGACCGCTACGGCGCCCGTGAGGTGATAGGACCGCAGCTTGCGAAGGGGTTTCTGCGGGCGGCGCGACACGGAGCCCTACCGGGAGTCCCGAAAGGCGATACCGCCCAGAAGCCGGGCACGTTCGTCGTGGATCGCGACGGCCGGGTCGCGTTCGCCCACTACAGCAAGGACTCCGCGGACAATCCCGACACGGACGAGATCGTCGCTGTGCTGCGCTCACTGGCGGCTAGGGCGTGAGCCGGAAGCGCAAGAACAGATAGCTCCGGTCTCGCATCACCGACATAAGCTCCATGTCGGTTTCACCGTCGAGTGCCGGCCCCTCGACGATCGTCGGCTCCCCGCCAGCCACGAGCTTGGGTGCGAGAGTCAGGAACAGCTCGTCCACCACTCCGGTCGAAGCCATCGCGCCGAGCACGGTCGGGCCACCTTCAAGCAAGACGGTGCGGACGCCGTGCGCCGAGCGCAGCCGCCGCATGCCCTCGAGCAGGTCAAGCGGCTCGCCGGGCACGCGCTCGACCACGATCTGCGCCGGGCACGGTGCCGCATCGCGGTCGCTGTTCGTTATCACCACGATGCGGGATTCAGGGTCCATGAATAGCGGCGCCTGCTCGGGCAGCTGCATCGAGCGCGTGACGGTGATCGCCAGAGGCACCTCTTCGAGTCCGCGCGACCGTCGCCGCCCGCGCCGCTCCGGGCTCCGGATCAGCGGCCCGTAGTTCTCCGTTGCGATCGTCGCGGGCCCCGCCATCACCGCGTCGACCTCCGTCCGTAGGTCGAGGAAGAGCTCGTGGTCAGTCTCGTTGCCGAGCCCCCCGCTGCGCCCGGCGATCGTGGCGCGCCCGTCCGCGCTGGCAATCATGTTCGCGACTACGTACGGGCGATCCGGGGGCGCCAGGTCGGCGAGCCGCAACTCGCCGTACGAAACCGTCACCAGATGCGGGCAGTAAGGGAGAGCGCGAACAGCCCTTCTTCGTCTGTGTCCCAGCGCAACAGCTCGAAACCCGCGTCGGCGTACTCGCGGTCGAGCTGCGCCCGCGTGAACTTGCACGAGATCTCCGTCCTGATCTCCTCGCCGCGCTCGAACTCGACGTCCATGTCGAGCGCGTCGATGCGCGCCACGTGCTCATCGAGGGCGCGCAAGCGCATCTCGATCCTGCGCTCGAGCTCGTCGTAGATGGCGACGTGCTCGAACCGGTCCGGTTCGAGGCTGCCGTCGAGGTTCTCGTTGATCACGTTCAGCACGTTGCGGTTGAACTCGGCGGTAATACCGGCTTTGTCGTTGTAGGCGGCCTCGACCTGCTCCTTGTCCTTCACGAGGTCGGTCCCGATCAGGAGGCGGTCGTCCGGACCGAGAAGCTCGTGCATGCGAGTCAGGAACCGGTGCCGCTGCTCGTGGTCCAGGTTGCCGATTGTGCCTCCAAGGAAGGCGACCAGACGCCGCCGGCCGTTCGTGCGCAGGCGCCCCAGGTCCTGCTCGAAGTCGCCGACGACGCCGTGGATCTGCAGTTCGTCATAGGCGCGGGCCAGTCGCTCAGCGAGGTCCTGGATTGCCGCTTCGGAAACGTCGACCGGGACATAGGTGGCGTGATCTTCTGCCTCCGCCACCATCGGGTCGAGCAGAGCGTGGGTCTTGCGCGCGGAACCCGGGCCCAGCTCGACCAGCTCCTGCGGCCTGGCCGTGGCGACGATCTCAGCGCCGACGCGGTCGAGGATGCTCTGCTCGGCGCGTGTTGGGTAGTACTCGGGCAGCCGCGTGATCTGCTCGAACAGCTGCGATCCGCGCGCGTCGTAGAAGTATTTGGGCTGCAGCTCCTTGGGATTGCGTGACAGGCCGTCGCGCACGTCGTCGGCGATCGTGGCGAGCGCGCCGTCGCTCAGGTGCACGTCGATCTGGATCTGCGAATCGGCCGTGGAGGTGTTCGCTTCATCAACCATTCGCCCGGCTCCCCTCATCGTGATCGCGGGCGCACCGTATGCCCGCGAAGATCTGATTGCGCTCCGGGTAGTCCCAGTTGCGGAAGGACGTCGTCACTGCGGCGCCATCCGTCGCCCACGATCCCCCGCGCAGCACCTTGTAGCGGCCGCCGAAGAAAACCTCCGAGTACTCCTTGTACGGGTAGGCCTCGAAGCCGTCGTATGAATCGAAGGGGGACGCCGTCCACTCCCACACGTCCCCTGACATCTGCTGAGCGTTACACCGGCTCGCGCCGGCGGGATACGCGCCCGCCGCTGCCGTACCGAAGGCGAGCTCGCCGAGGTTCGCGCGCCCAGCCTCGAATTCGTCGCCCCACGGGTAGCGCGTCTTGGTGCGCGACGCGTCGTCCCACGAAGCGGCGCGCTCCCACTCTGCCTCCGTCGGGAGCCGCTTGCCGCGAAAGCGCGCGTAGGCATCCGCCTCGTACCAGGAAACGTGGCAGACGGGGTGCATCGGATCGACAGGCGCGACCGTGGCAAAGGAGCGCACGGTGAACCCGTCGCCGTCGCGGTCCCAGTAGCGCGGCAGCTCACGGCCGCCGGCGCACCGCCACTGCCAGCCCTCGTCCGACCACAGCTCGCGGCGCTCATAGCCGTCCGCCTCGATGAATTCGATGAACTCGCCGTTCGTGGCCGGAAACGCGTCGATCCAGAAGGCATCCAGCTCGACGACGTGCTGCGGGCGCTCGTTGTCGTAGGCGAACCAGCTGCGATCAGCGCCCATCTCGAAGGGTCCGCCCGGCACCGCGACCATTCCGCCGGGCACTGAGGGCGCCGGCTGCGGAGTCGGCAGGCGGCGCGGCTCATAGCGCTCCGAGGTCATCAACTGAAGCGTCTGCAGGATCGTCTCCTGGTGCTGGCGCTCGTGCTGGGCGATCAGCTCGTAGACGTAACCGTGCGCCAGCAGCCGATCGGCGTCGCCGGAGAGGTCGGCGGTATCGAGGCACTCGAGGGTCCGCTGGCGAATCGCCTCGAGGTAGGCGAAGCAGTCCTCGCTGCGCAGGTATGGCAACCCGCCGCGTTCATTGCGCGGCGCGGTGAAGGCGTCGTAGACCGAGCCAAGCTCCTCGCGCAGCGGCGGGCGCCCGCCGGCGTGCTGCACGAGCCACAGCTCCTCGAAGTTGGCGATGTGGCCGAGGTCCCACACGATCGGGCTCATCAGCTCGTCGTGGACGGTGTTCAGCGCCTGCTCGGAAAGCGGCTCGACCAGCATCAGCGTCCGCGCCCGGATCTCCGCGAGCGTCGAGACGATCCGCGCCTTCATTGACGGCAGCGAAACGGCCTCGGCCACGAGCTTGGAATCGACGGTCGCCACAGTGCGTGGGAGCGGGGGGAAGTGCTAATCCTATGTAGTCGGAGAGGCCGGGTGGGCTGTGCCCTGTGTGCGGTTCGTCACGGTCGCCACCGGCAGCTACCTACCCTCGAACCTGGCCTTGCCCGGGCCCTCTTTCAGGAAGGACTGGACCGCGTTGGCCACGTCCTGGGTCTCGATCAGCGGCGCCGTGATCTCGGGCGTGCGGCGGTCAGCCTCGCGCACACCGCCCTCGATGAATTTCCGCACGACCGCCTTGGTCGCCGCGTGAGCCATCGTCGGCCCGGACGCGAGCTGGTGGGCGAACCGCAGCGCCTTCGGCGCCAGCTCGTCATCGGGCAGGACCCGGTTGAGCACGTTCCACTGCTCCATCGCGGCGGCGTCGAACAGCCGTCCTGACATCACAAGCTCACGCGCCCGCGCCGGTCCGGCGCGCTCGGCGACGCGCTGGGTTCCGCCCCATCCCGGCGTCAGGCCGACGACGGCTTCGACGAGGCCGAACTGCGCCGATTCGCCGCCCAGATCATGTCGCACGCGAGCGAGAGCTCGAACCCGGCGGTCAGACAGAGCGCATGCACCACCGACAGCGTCGGGATCGGCAGGTCCTCGACGCGGTGGATCAACCCCAGCCCGCCACCAAACCCCTCCCGGGCATCCTCCGCCGAGCGGCCGGCGAAGCTCTGAACGTCCGCGCCGCCGGTGAAGACCTGGCCCTCGGCGCGGATCACGAGCGCCCTGGCGTCGGATCCCTCGACCTCGTGCACCGCCTGGTCGATTGCCTCGATCAGCGGCTCGCCGAACAGGTTCAGCGGCGGGTGGTCGATCACGAGCGTGGCGAGCGCGCCGTCGCGCTCCAAGCGGGCGGGCTTGTCAGTCAAAGTGCGAGGAGATTAACCTGCGCGCGATGACCAAGACAGGGCGCAACCCGCTCGACGTCGTCAAGGAGCACATGGCGGCGGAGGACCGTCAGGACCTCGACGCGACGGTCGCGACCTTTACCGAGGACTGCTACTACAGCGTGCCCGGGCTCGGGATCGAGTTGCGCGGCAAGGACGAGATCCGGCGCTGGTACGCGGACACGTTCGCGGCCGTGCCCGACTTCCGCAACACGGACGAGCGCTACTACGACTGCGGGGACAACGTCTTCTTCGAGGCGAACATCGAGGGTACGCACACCGGCACGTGGGCCGGCTGGGCGCCGACAGGCCGCTCGTTCAAGCTGCCGATCCTGGTGCGTATCCCGATCGCGGCCGATGGGCTGCTGGAGGCGGAGATCGTCCATTTCGACAACGCCGGCCTGTTCATGCAGCTCGGGATCCTGCCCCGGCAGGGCAGCGCGCAGGAGCGCGTGTTGCAGACCATCCACCGCCTGCGCAGGCGCGTTCCGGGCCTGCGCTGACGGCCCGCAATCGATCTGTCACGCGCAGGCAGAGTTGAACAGTGGTCGCGCGTCCGGATAACGTCAGGTCCGATGGATTTCGACCTAAGGCGACTGCAGCGGGGGGACATCCTTTCCGCCACGGGGGGCTTGCTGATGGTGATCAGCCTGTTCCTGCCGTGGTTCGGAGTCGATCTGGACGAGAACCAGACCGTCTGCGGCGCCGGGAACGACACCTGCAACGCCTGGCAGACGTTCAACGTGCTCGACCTCCTGCTGGTCGCCGGCGCGTTCGCGCCCCTGATCCTCGTCTGGATCATCGCGCGCGGACACGAGCTGTCGTGGCCGCCGGGCGAGGTGACCGCGATCGTCGGCATCGCCGCCAGCGCCCTGATCCTCTACAACGGTCTGATCGACCGGGTCGGCGACGAGCGCAGCGCTGTCCACCTCGAAATCGGCTGGTTCATCGGCCTCGCGGGAGCGCTCCTGATGCTGATCGGCGCCGCCAACGTCCAGATGCTGCGGGGCGGGGCCCCGCGGCGACCGCCCGGCCAGTTCACCTAGCAGCCCACTAGAACGGTCTCGAGGATATCCTGCGCTCGGCCCATGGCGGAGGACCGCACAAGCGTGATCGCGCACGACCTCAGGGACACGAGCGTGCCCGACCGCAACCTCGCGCTCGAGCTCGTGCGGGTCACCGAGTCCGCGGCGCTGGCGGCTGCCCGCTGGGTTGGCCG
The DNA here is from genome assembly GCA_963716195.1 of uncultured Solirubrobacterales bacterium. Classification (GTDB taxonomy): domain Bacteria; phylum Actinomycetota; class Thermoleophilia; order Solirubrobacterales; family JBBDJG01; genus JBBQNR01. Next base: position 2,260,869 of record OY970293.1, on the reverse strand, counting down.
CGGCGACAAAGAGCGCGCCGACCAGGCGGCCGTCGACGCCATGCGCTTCACGCTCCACGCGGTGCCGATGGACGGCGTCGTGGTGATCGGCGAGGGCGAGAAGGACGAGGCCCCGATGCTTTACAACGGCGAGCAGATCGGCGACGGAAGCCCGCCCGCCGTCGACGTAGCGGTGGATCCGCTCGAGGGAACACGCCTGACCGCGAGGGGCCAGCCGAACGCGCTCGCGGTGGTCGCCCTCGCTGAGCGTGACAGCATGTTCAACCCAGGCCCGATCGTGTACATGGAGAAGATCGCGGGCAGCCCGGAGATCGCGGACCTGCTCGACTTGGAGCGCCCGCTCGAGGAGACGCTGAAGCTGATCGCCAAGCGCCGCAACTCCGAGGTCAGCGACCTGATGGTGATCATGCTCGACCGGGAGCGGCACGAGGACGCGATCGCCGCGATCCGCCACGCCGGCGGACGCATCCGCTTCATCACGGACGGGGACGTGTCTGCTGCGCTGCTGGCCGTGACGGAGGGGACGGGCGTCGACCTGCTGTGGGGAATCGGCGGCACGCCCGAGGGCGTGCTCTCGGCCGCCGCGATCAAATGCATGGGCGGCCAGATGCTGGGACGGCTGTGGCCGCGCAACGACGACGAGCGCCAGCAGGCTCTCGACGCCGGCTACGACCTCGAGCAGGTGCTTGACGTCGATCAGCTGGTGCGTGGCAACGACGTCTTCTTCGCCGCCACCGGCGTCACCGACGGTGACCTCCTGGAGGGCGTGCGCTACCAGGACGGCGCGGAGGCGACCACCGAGTCGCTGGTGATGCGATCACGCTCGGGGACCGTGCGCAAGGTGCAGGCGACGCACAACCGCGTCAAGCTGCGGGCCATCACAGGCACGCGCTACGGGTAGCTTTGGGGTGGGGGAAATCCTGGACCCTTGCGCGGCCTATGACGGACCTCACGGGTTTCCGAGGTCCCGCTAGGTCAGGATCTCGATCTCGACGCGCTCTCCGGCGCGCACGTCGCCGCGCTCTACCTCGAGCAGAGCGTACGCCTCGGCGTCGAGCATCGACGTGAGCACGTGCGAGCCCTGCTCCTTGGTCGGACGAACGTGCCAACCGTCAGCGCGCGCCTCGAGCCGACAGCGCACCACGTGCGCCCGGCCGGGCCGCTTCGCGTAGTCCTCGTCGATCACCGCGGTCGCTCGACGCCGGTCCGCAGGAGCGCCCTGCAGCGCCGCCAATGCCGGCCGCACGAACAGGTCGAAGGTGACCATCGCCGAGACGGGGTTGCCCGGCAGCCCGAAGACGAGGCAGGAATCACGCACGCCGAACCAGGTCGGATGACCGGGACGAAGCGCGAGTCCCCAAAAGACCTCCTCGACGCCAAGCTCGGCGAGCGCGGCCTTGACGTGGTCGTGGCGTCCGACTGACACTCCGCCGCACACGACCAGCACGTCGGCCTCGAGTCCCGACTCGATCGCCCTGACCGTCTCCTCCAGGTCATCGGCCGCCATTCCGACGCGCTCGACCAAGCCGCCTGCACGCCGCGCCTGCGCGGGCACCGCGTAGGCATTCGAGTTGCGGATCTGCCCCGGACCGAGCGGCTCCCCCGGCTCGACGAGCTCGTCACCGGTCGCGACAACCGACACCCGCGGGCGGCGCACGCAGGCAACCGCGGGCCGGCCAAGGGAGGCGAGCACTCCGACCTCCGCCGGGCCGATCTCCGTACCTGCCGCCAGCACCCGCTCCCCGGACCGGATGTCCTCTCCCGCGCGCCTGACGTTCTCGCCCGCGTCTATCTCCGCCAGGACGGCGACCGCTCCGTCGAGCTCACGCGTGCTCTCGCGCTTCACGACGGCGTCGGCGCCGGAGGGAATCATGGCCCCCGTGGAGATCGATATCGCCTGGCCGTCCGCGAGAGGGAGCGGCGAGGGGCGGCCGGCACGGGACTCACCGCTCAACGGCAGCTCGACGGGTCGTGTCTCTGCGGCGCCGCGGGTGTTGGCCGCGCGTACCGCGAACCCGTCCATGGCGGAGTTGTCGAAACCGGGAACGTCCTCGGCGCTCGTCACTTCCTCCGCCAGCCACCGCCCGAGCGCATCGGCAATCGGGACCTGTTCGGGGGAAAGCGGCGCGCAGCGCGCGAGCACGAGCTTGAGCGCCTGCGGTGGCGCAAGCGAGGTCACCGCAGCTCTTATAGCGCGGTCAGGACCCCAGGGATGCGAGCGGTAGTGGCTAGCGGTTGCCGCGACCGATCAGGTTGCCGGCGCTCCTTGCTACGCGCGAGCCGATGCGAAGGGGTAGCCGAGCGGTGGAGATGACAGCGCCGATCGCCTGCTCCGGCAGGCTGGGGGTGTTCTTCGCCTTTGCTGTGCGTGTTCCCCCACGGGCCGTCGACGCGCGCTTCGTGCCCGTCTTCTTTGCGGTGGCCTTGCGGGCCGTTGTCTTGCGCGCGCTGCTCTGAGCGGCGGTCCTGCGCGTTCCGCGCCGCTGGGGGCGCTTGCGCGGGAGCTTGCTCATGATCTCCTCCTCGACCGCCGTCTCCACGCTCACCGCCTCTGGACGCTCTTGCTGGTAACCCGCGCCAGGAGGCTGCTGGGCCGGGGGCTGCCGGGCGGGATCAGGTGTGTGCGGGGGGGTTTGGTCGTGGGCGTTCTCGCTCCCGATGCCGGGACGGGTGCCGGTCGCCGCATCGGTGCCCTGCTCATCTGGGCTCGTTCGGGTGTGCTCCAAGGCTCTTCCTCCTGTTTGCGGATTGCGGCTTGGGGAGAACTTGCGCAGTCTATTCGGCGGTGGTTAACGTAGGTATGCGAGTTATCGCACCGTCCGGGGTTTTCCAGCATGGGAGACCACGCCGACCATACGCTAAATAAGTGGGGAGGGGCCGGGGTCGTCAACACGGCCAGTCGGCTAATGGAATCGCTGTACGAAGGCGAAAAAAGGCGTAGAGCCGATTGACTTCAAAAAATAAAGTAATTAAAATGCGAACGGATGCGATAGGCGACTCCCCCGGGTCGCCCCAAATAACAGAGATGGCTTCTTGGCGGAGCGGACCGGATGTCTGGTCCGCTTGTTGGCGCGTAACGAACAGAATCAGTCAAGGTAGGCATATCTTGGCGACTATCTAGGTAACCAGGAGAAGAGAAGATTTAGATGCTTCAGGGCGAGCTAACTGAACTAGAGGAGATCAAGGGTCTCCTCACCAAGGGCCAGCAGCAGGGCGTGCTCAGCTACGCGGAGGTAGCGGACGCCGTGTCCGAGGTCGATCTCGACGAGGCAGACGTCGAGGAGCTCTACGGCTTCCTCGAGAAGTCGGAGATCGAGCTCGTCGAGGACATCGAGCAGGACGGTGGCAAGCCGCCGGAGCCCGAGCCGGAAGTCTCCGGCAAGCGCCGGCGCAAGGTCAAGGGTCAGATCGACCTGCGGCCGGACATGACGACCGATTCGCTCCAGCTGTTCCTCAAGGACATCGGCAAGGTCAGGTTGCTGACCGCACAGGAGGAAGTCGAGCTGGCGAAGCGGATCGAGCGCGGTGACCTCGACGCGAAGCAGAAGATGGTCGAGTCGAACCTCCGGCTCGTCGTCTCGATCGCGAAGAACTACCGCAACCAGGGCCTGCCGTTCCTGGACCTGATCCAGGAGGGAACGCTCGGCCTGGTGCGTGCCGCCGAGAAGTTCGACTACCGCAAGGGCTTCAAGTTCTCGACCTACGCGACCTGGTGGATCCGCCAGGCGATTGCCCGCGCGCTCGCCGACAAGGCGCGCACGATCCGGATCCCCGTTCACGTCGTCGAGAAGCTGAACAAGATCGGCCGCGCAGAGCGCAAGCTGGTGACCGAGCTCGGCCGCGAGCCGACCGCGGAGGAGATCGCCGCGGTGACGGGCATCGACCCCGAGGAGGTCGGGGCGATCAAGCGATCGGCGCAGGCGCCGATCTCGCTCGAGAAGCCCGTGGGCGACGAGGAAGAGTCCGAGTTCGGCCAGTTCATCGCCGACGAGCGGGCCGAGTCCCCGTACGACCGGGCGGTCGACAACCTCACCAAGGAGGCGCTGCGAGAGGCGCTCGAGAACCTGTCCTACCGCGAGCGGCGCGTACTCGAGCTCCGCTACGGGCTGGGCGGCGAGCACCCGCGGACCCTCGACGAGGTGGGCCGGACGTTCAACGTCACCCGCGAGCGGATTCGCCAGATCGAAAACCAGTCGCTGAAGAAGCTCCAAAGCCTGGCGGAAGCGCAGAAGCTGCGCGAAGTCGCTTAAAAACCGTCATTTGCTTAGCCGCAAATGACGGGAGCTTCGAGGGTCCGGTCTAGCTGATTTTCCCAGCGCGGCGGGAGATTTAGCCCTGCCGGGCGAGCGCCGCTCAAGAGGGCGTCCGGGCCTGCCGATTAACGCAGGGTATGGCGTTTGACCTTCAGCGAACGCTGCAGAAAGTCGTGGACGCAGGGGCATCGGACCTCCACCTGAAGGTCCCTGCGCCCCCGCTGATGCGGGTCAAGGGGGATCTCGTCCCGGTCGAGGGCGAGGATGCCTTCACGCCTGCCGACACCGAGAGAGTCCTGCGCGAGATGCTCACCTCGAGCGAGCGCCTCAGCGACTTCGCCAAGGACGGCGAGATCGACTTCTCCTACACCGTTGGCGGGCTTGCCCGGTTCCGCGTCAACGCCTTCCGTCAGCGCGGCTCGATCTCCGTCGCGCTTCGCGTCGTCCCGTTCGGGATCAAGGGCATCGAGGAGCTGGGTCTCCCCGACGTCGTCTCCACGCTTTCGAACGAGGCGCGCGGCATCGTCCTAGTCACAGGCACCACCGGATCGGGCAAGTCGACGACGCTGGCCGCGATGATCGACCAGATCAACCGCCAGCACGCGCGCAACATCGTCACCATCGAGGACCCGATCGAGTTTCTCCACCGCGACCGGCGATCGGTCATCCACCAGCGGGAGGTCGGATTCGACACCGGCAATTTCTCCCAGGCGCTGCGGCGCGTCCTGCGCCAGGACCCCGACGTGATCCTGATCGGGGAGATGCGTGACGAGGAGACGGTCAGGACCGCGCTCAGCGCAGCCGAGACCGGGCACCTCGTGATGAGCACGCTCCACACCATCGACGCCGTCGAGACCATCAACCGGATCATCGACTTCTTCCCGCCGCACCAGCATGAGCAGGTGCGCGCCATGCTCGCGGGCGTCCTGAAGGGGGTGATCTCGCAGCGGCTCGTCCCGACCCTCGAGGGCGACGGTCGAGTGCCGGCCTGCGAGGTGCTCACGATGACCGGCCGCGTGCGCGACATGATCGTCGACATCAACGAAACCGGAAAGCTGTACGAGGCGATCGGCGAGGGCTCGTACTACGGCATGCAGACCTTCGAGCAGTCCCTGCTGAACCACTATCACAACGGCAGGATCTCGCTCGAGGCGGCGATGCACAACGCCACGCATCCGCACGATTTCAAGCTCATGGTCGAGACCGAGGGCCGGCGCTCGACCTCGGTGGATCAGATCTACAGCTACGCGGAGAACGGCGACAGCGAGTCAGGCGGCGGCGCGGGTCCCCCAGCTCCCTCCACCTCGCCTTTCTAGCCGTCTCGAGTACGGGACTGCAAAGAGTCCAAGGATTTCCTTTACTTCAGTCTGTAAAGCCTTGGTATCATCGGCAAAGGTTCTGGGGTGGAGAACCCGCGGGGTCTGAGATCCCAATATCGACACGATGCATCCGAACGAGACTTGCCCTGTTTGCCATACGGCGGAGATCATCTCCGGCAAGTGGACGCTCCTGATCATTCGCGACCTCGCCGAAGGGCGCAGCCGCTTCTGTGAGCTGGAGCGCTCGCTCGAGGGCATAAGCCCGCGCACGCTGTCCCTGCGGCTGCGAGCGCTGGAGGCGGAGGGCGTGATCGAGCGCCGCACCTACCCGGAGGTACCTCCGCGGGTCGAGTACCGACTGACGCCGAAGGGCGAGGCGCTGGTGCCTATGATCGAGCACATGCGGCGCTACGGGCAACAGTGGCTCGTCAACGGTAACGGCGCTCCCGTAGCAACGGAACAGATCAGGGCCTAGAGGCTAGACCGCCGGAAGGCGGTTTTTTTACGTCCTCTTCGGGGCCCGGCGCGAACGTGCCGGGCTCCAGCTATTTTCCGCCGCTTGGAGTTACCGGCAAACGACTGAAGGGGGAGCGGACATGACGCGCATCCCGTTTAGACCATCTCCAGCAATGATCGTCGCGTTTCTGGCGCTGTGCGTGGCGCTGGCCGGCACCGCGGACGCGCTGCCCGGGCGCAACCGGGTCAAGCGCGACGACATCGCTCGGAACGCAGTGCGGACCAGCGACGTCGCAACGAATGCGATTCGCACCCGGCACATCAAGTCGGCGCAAGTGACCAGGTCGAAGATCGCCAAGCGCTCGATCGACTCAGCGCTGGTGGCGACTGACGCCCTGACCGGGAGCGACATCCTCGAGTCCTCGCTGTCGAAGGTGCCCGACGCGGACAAGATCGACGGCAAGGACCTGTCGGAGCTCACCGCCGGCACGAAGGTCGCTCGCTTCACGCTCACGAACGGACAGACGCGCGACGTCTTCAAAGCGGGGCCGCTGACGCTGACGGCGCGCTGCACGATCTCCGGCGGCGGCGACACGGCCGAGGTGCTGATCGCGACCAGCCAGGACAACGCCGCCTTCGACGCAGCCGACTCCGACCCCGATCTCGACACCGGCGACGCGGAAGCAGGCCGCCAGTTCGTCGTCGCCACCGGCGCGGCTGGTACTGCCCAGCTCGCCTCCGTCACCGGCTTCGCGCTCGCAGCGGACGGCACCGTGATCAACGGCGCGAGCTTGTTCGCGGGAGTGAACGTGCTGGGCTCGCCCGGTCAGTGCGTGTTCGGAGGCAACGTCACCTCCTGACCGACTCGCAACAGAGGAAGAGCGCCGCCGGCGGCGAAACGTCCGCGAGTGAGGAACACTCATCTGCACGATCGCCTTCAGGCTTTCGCCGCCGGCGCCGCCGAGGTGCTTCAGGCCTCGGTCGAGTCCGGCCACGAGATCCCGTTCGAGGTCGCCGAACGCCCCGGCCAGACCTCCGTCCTCTATAGCTACAAGCCGCTCTCGGACCGGTTCGTGCGCGAGCGCTTCGGCGAGCTGCGGCGCCTCTCGGAGTTCTCTCCGGCGCTGCTCGCGCTGGCCAAGGTGGACGGCATCTCAGCGTACCTGCGGGTCCTCGGCATCAGCTACGTGCCCACCCAGGAGCGCGACCGTGCGGAGGCCGCCCTGCGCGAGTTCGTGGCGCGCGTGTTCGACGAGGCCTCGACGTTCGAGCTCGACGAGCGCCGCTTCGAGCACGCCTACAAGGAGCTCGAGACCGTCGTCTACGAGAACACGATCGTCAACACGGTGCTGGCGCCCGTGCTGGGGGTCCGGCTCGAGGCAGAGCGCTGGGACCTCGGCGCCGGGATCGAGCTCGTGCGCGGCGACCTGTGCGACGCGCCGCCCGAGGCGGTCTGGTCGCCCGGGTGCGAGGAGCACGAGCCGAACACGATCGTCGCGCTGCGGCTCGAGGCGACTCCCAAGGATCCGCCTCCGCTCGCCGGCGCGCGCAGCGTCTTCCGCAAGCTGCTCACGACCCTGCGGCTCCTGCGCCGCGGTGGGGCGGCGCTCGGCCCAACGGCCTGGTGGCGGCTGGATGACGGTCCCTGGCAGACGTTCCCCCTCGGTCACGGCGGGCGTGTGCGCGCGGGCGAGTACGTGCTCGCGGAGTCCGACCGCGAGGAGCTCGCGGACCTGTTCGAGCTCGTGCGGCTGCGTCCGCTCGCGGACGGCGCGCTGCCCTGGGCGCTGACCCGCTTCGAGATGGGCTGTGAGCACGTGTTCCCGCTCGACGGCCTGACCGATCACCTGCTCGCCGTGCGCGCGCTCCTGGACGGCGAGGAGACGAGCCCGGCCAGCCCCTCGCTGCGCCTCGCTGCCCTCTGCGCCGAGCCTGGCGAACGGGTGGAGTTGGAGGCGCGCGTGAGGCAGGCGTTCCAGCTCGAGCGGCTCGTCATGCGCGGCGAGCTGGACGTCGCGGCGCTCGAGTCGATCGGTGCTCGCTCGGCCGATGTGGTAGCCGCGGAGCTCGAGAAGCATCTGCGGGCGATCCTGCGCGACATGGTCTGCGGATACCTCGATGCCGACGTGCGCCGCATCGCAGACGACCTGCTGCTGGCGGAAAGCGCGGCCAAGCCCGAGCCCAGGATCGAGGCGCGCGCCGACCTGCGCTCGGGCGCGCGCCGCCGCAAGCAGCCTCACGTCGAGGCCTGGGACGAGATCGTGCCCGACGACGAGGAACAGCCGGAGGCGGAAGACCCGCCCGAGCCCGAGTTCGTACCCTCCGGCAGGGCGCGCCGCGCCGGGGCGGCCACAAGGAAGTCTGGGCTGTTCGAACGCACCGACGGCGGGCGCAAGCGAAGCCGGCGACGCACGAAGCCGAGCGAGCAGAAGACCGAGGAGACGATCGCCGTGGGCGGCTTCGACTGGCACCGGGACGTCGCCGACTGGGGTTTCGACGACGACCCGGACGACTTCTCGGCGGCGGTGTAGCTCGTCGGCGGCGGCGCCCTCATTAGGGATGGGCATCGAAGGGGGTGGTCCAGGGCGCTCGGCTGACGAGCGAAGTGGGACGAGGCACTGACGTAACTGCGCCGGCTTCTCCGCTTATCGACTCTTCACGACCCCCGCGTAACACCGCCCATGATCGACTGCACAGTTGGGTGCCCTATGGGGCCCGCAACTGTTCAGCCGACAAGTGGCCCCTCACGGATCGGTCAACTTCTCTCACTCACGTGCGCAACACGCGAGCTTCCGCAAGCCCACCGTCACAACCCCTTTCGGTGCCCGCCCTTCCTTGGCGCGACGAGCGATGGGTCGACGGCAACCGCCTGTCTCAGCAGTGAGACGCCTAAACCGCAGCCCGCTCCAACAACGCCCGCCGCTCCTCACCTGACGAGAACAGGTACTCGTTGATCTGGGCGAGGCCGTTGAGGTCGTGCACGTCGTCGTCCAGGTAGGGCACCTGGATGATGCCCTCCTCGTCGAGCCGTCTCGTCAGCAGCTCGATGTTCTCGCGATCGCGTTGGGCGAGGACACGGTAGCGCTGAAAGTTCTCGTAGACCTTGGCGGCGAGCTGCGAGCCGTTGCCACTGCCGTTCAGTGAGCGCTCGAGCTCGCCGACGAGCTTGTCGAGCATCTCGTCGGAGTCGATCCCGCGCTCGTCCTCGGCCCACTGCAAATAGTCATGGTGGACCTTGTTCACGATCACGCCGCCGAAGGGAAGGCGCGAGTCCGTCAACCGCCGCCAGAAGTAGATTGCCTCCTCGATCGGCTCGCGCTCGGGCGCCGTCACGAGCACGAACGTCGTCTCGCGGTGCGCGAGCAACTCGTTGACGCGCTGGGCGCGCTCGCTGAAGCCCTTGGCCATGTCACCGAAGCTCTGGAAGAAGTCCGACAGGTCCTGCAGGAGGTCGATGCCCGTTATCCGCTTGAGGACCGAGAACAGTGCCCCGCCGGAGCGCCCGATCACCCGCATGCCGAGCCTGCCGGGCTTGAGGAAGAACTGGAGCGAGCGGCCCTCGATGAAGCGCGTCATCCGCTCCGGCGCGTCGAGGAAGTCGAGCGCGTTCCGCGTTGGCGGCGTGTCCAGCACGAGCAAGTCGTAGCGAGCCTCTTGGTGCAGCTCGTACAGCTTCTCCATCGCCATGTACTCCTGCGAGCCCGCCATGGCGTTGGAGACCTCCTGATAGATGCGGTTCGAGAGGATGCGGTCGCGCGTCTCGTCGTCCGGAGCGTGGCGCTCGATCAGGTCATCGAAGGTGCGCTTGGCGTCCAGCATCATCGCCCACAGCTCGCCCTTCATCTCGATCCCATGCTCCGCGAAGCGCTCTGGGTCGACGCGGCATTCCTCGTTGCCGAGCTCACGCAGGCCGAGCGAGTTCGCGAGTCGTTTCGCAGGGTCGATCGTGAGGACGGCGACCTTCTTGCCCGCGGCGGCTGCTCCCATCGCGATCGCCGCGGAGGTCGTGGTCTTGCCGACCCCGCCGGAGCCTGCGCAGATGCAGACCCGCTTGCCGTCGATCAGCTCGCCGACGTTCACAGCCCTTCCTCGATGCTGTCGGCGAGGTGCTCTACAGCCTGCATGTCGAGTCGTGGATCGAACAGGAAGGGGAGCTTTATGACCTTCCTGCGCGTGCCCTCTTCCAGCCGACGGAGCTGCTCCTGGTGGGCGCGCGCTCGCGTGCTCTCCGAGATCGCCGCACGGAGGGCTGCCCGGCGAACGGTCTCGACCCCGCTCGGCGCGCCGCCGGCGAGCGCCTGCTGGTAGCGCTCGCGCACCGTCCCGGCCTCGCTGTCGGTGAACACCTGGGGATAGATGCCGTTCATGAAGATCCGGTCGAGCTTCATCCCGAGCTCGTCCCTGAGGCGGTGCTCGAGGTCGAGCGTCTCGTTCACCGGCATCTCCTCCGGCCAGGCGACGGCGCACACGCCGGTCAGGTCGGGATCCGTGATGAAATCGTAGATGGTGTCCGCCTGACGCTTGACCGGCCCGACTCGCGCGATGTCACCGAAGGTCTTCGGCGTGCGGAGAAGGCCGAGGCCGTGACCCGTCGCGGGTGCGTCGACGATCACCAGATCGTATTTGGAGCCGCGTTTCACCTTGCGGTCGAGCTGGGCGAGCTCCCACACCTTCCCGACCGTGACCAGCTCCCGCAGCCCCGGCGTGGCGGCAGCGAAGTAGGTGAAGATGCGGTTGCGGAACATCAGGTCGTAGAGGGGCTTGATCTTGATCTGGAGCTGCAGGTACTCCTCGAGCGAGCGCTGCGGGTCCACCGAGAACCCGTAGAGGTCGGGAACGATCTCCGTCTCGTGATACCCGACGCCCTGGTGCTCGAACAGCCGCGACATTCGCTCCTGCTGGGAGACCTCGCAGACGATCGTGCGCTTGCCTCGCCTCACGGCGACGAGGCCGAGGGCGGCGGAGACCGTCGACTTGCCGACGCCCCCCTTACCAGTCACGAAGACGAGACGCTTGTCCAGCATCGAGGACACTGTTCCGGTCAGCCTAGCGACGGCCTACCCTGTTTCGGCCCAGGCCGACGAGTGGCAACGCCGCACGGCTTCTACCCATATACGTCGGACGGAAGCAGGAAATCCCGTTCCCGATCCGAAATACCGGCACGATGGGTCTTCTCCAGCGACTTGGGCTACCCGACCAGCGGGTGCGCACCGAGCCCGCCAACGGGGAGCTGGAGGTGAACCCGGTCGACGAAGGGGGCCGTGAAAACATGAGCGAACCATCTCCGTCTGCATCGCCGGTGCTCGAGGCGAGCGGAACAGACAGCCAGGCGGCGCAGCCGCCGCGCCCCGAGGCGACGGGCACCCGCGTGATCGCCTTTGCGAACCAGAAGGGCGGTGTCGCCAAGACGACGACCACGCTCAACCTCGCTGTCGCCTTCGCGGAGACGGGTCATCGCGTCCTGGCGGTCGACCTCGATCCGCAGGGCAACCTCACCATGAGCCAGGGAATCGACCCCGACTCGCTCGAGAAGTCGATGTACGACGTGCTCGTGAACGACGTCTCCATCCGGGAGGTGCTCCGCAAGCGAGAGGTCGACGTCGCGTGCGCGTCCATCGACTTGGCCGGAGCCGAGATCGCGATGAGCACCAAGATCGGCCGCGAGCGCTCGCTGGAGAAGGCGCTGCGCGCCGTTCGCGACGACTATGACTTCGTGTGCATCGACACGCCCCCGTCGCTGGGCCTGCTGACCGTGAACGCGTTGACGGCCGCTGACAAAGTTATCGTGCCGGTGCAGTGCGAATACCTGTCAATGCGCGGGCTGGTGCAGCTCCAGAACACGCTCTCGATGATTCGCGAGGAGCTCAATCCTGACGTCTCCATCGAGGGCATCCTGCCCACGCTGGTAGACACCCGGACGGTTCACGCCAAGGAGGCGATTGAGATCCTCGAGGAGAACTTCGGAGACCGCGTGTTCGCCACCCGGATCAAGAAAACCATCCGTTTTGCGGAGGCTCCGGTCAAGGGCACCTCGGTCTTGAAATACGATCCCGACGGCGCGGCCGCGCAGTCGTACCGCGAACTCGCGAAGGAGGTTCTGGCGAATGGGTAGTGACAAGCGGGCAAGCATGCGTGAGGGTCCTCTTTCCGAGCTCTTCCGCAAGACGAGCGCAGAAGAGGAGGCCGTGCCCACGCGTCCGCCGCACCGCGACGAGGAAAAGCAGCGCGCTGAGCCGCAGCCCGCCCGGCGCGAGCCGGAGTCGCTGCGCGAGCCCGAGCAGCCGCACATCCCGACCGCCAAGGAGCGGCTGAGCGCCGCCTTCTCGCACGACATCCCGAGCGACCTGCTGGAACGCCCGGCCGCGGGCGCGCGTCCGCACCGTCCGCGCGACGAGCCGCAGATCGAGCCGCGCACCGTGCGCCAGCCCGTGCTGCGCGTCGTCGGCGTCGGTGGCGCAGGCGTCAACGCCGTGGACCGCATGATCGAAGCGGGCGTCGAGGGCATCGAGTTCATCGCGGTCAACACCGACCTCCAGTCGCTGCAGGAGAGCGCCGCGCACGTGACGCTGCACATCGGCTCCGACATCACCCATGGCCTCGGCTCGGGAGCGGACCCGGTCGTCGGCCGGGCGTCGGCGCACTCCGACGACGATCGCATCAAGACCCTGCTCAAGGGCTCCGACATGGTGTTCGTGACGGCCGGCGCCGGCGGCGGCACCGGCACGGGCGCCGCTCCCGTGGTCGCCAACATCTCGCGCGCGCTCGGCGCGCTGACCGTCGGCGTGATCACGAAGCCCTTCGGCTTCGAGGGAACGCGGCGCGCCTCGCAGGCGGACGAGGGCGTCAACGAGCTCGCCAAGCACGTCGACACCCTGATCGTGATCCCCAACAACCGGCTGCTGTCGGTCCTCGACCGGGGCACCAGCATGGTGGACGCCTTCAAGGTCGCCGACGACGTCCTGCGCCAGGGCGTGCAGGGCATCTCCGACCTGGTGACGCTGCCGGGCCTGATCAACCTCGACTTCGCCGACGTGCGCACGATCATGACCGACGCCGGCCAGGCGCTGCTCGGGATCGGGATGTCGAGCGGGGAGAGGCGAGCGATCGAGGCGGCCGAGCAGGCCGTCGCGTCGCCGCTGCTCGAGACGTCCGTCGAGGGGGCACGCTCGATCCTGCTCTCGATCACCGGCGGCCCAGACCTCTCGCTGTGGGAGGTGAACGAGGCGGCCCGCGCGGTCTCCGAGGCGGCGCACCCGAGCGCGAACATCATCTTCGGAGCGATGGTCGACGACAAGGTCGACCAGGAGTGCTGGGTGACCGTGGTCGCGACCGGCTACGGCGACAGGCCGACGCGCCGCTCCGGGTTCCGAGAGTTCGACGAGCCGAAGGGCGAGCCACGCGTTCGCCGCACGCGCGGTGAGCGCGACTTCGGAGCCGAGCTCGAGGTCCCCGAGTTCGTCCCCGGCGGCTAGCCGGAACAGCCTCGCGACGATCGCGCCCCGTCTACCCTTGCGCCCATGAGCGCAAGGGGCGTCATCGCGGCCGGCCATCCGCTCACCGCGGAGGCGGGGGCTCAGATCCTGAGGGACGGCGGCAACGCCTTCGATGCAGCCGTCTGCGCGGTGATGGCGTCGCTGTCGATCGAGAGCGCGCTGACCGGACTCGGCGCCGGCGGCTTCATGCTCGCCCACACGGCCTCCGGCGAGGATCACATGCTCGACTTCTTCGTCGAGGCGGGCGGCAGCGGCATCGACTCCGAAACGCGCGGTGACCTCGTCGCCGTCGACGTCCTGTTCGACGAGACGCGGCAGACGTTCAACATCGGGCCGGCCTCCTGCGGCGTTCCGGGCGTGCCCGCCGGGCTGTGGGAGGTGTCGCGGCGCTTCGGGTCGATGCCGTTCACCGAGCTGGCTCGCGCCGGGGTCGGTTACGCGCGCGACGGCGTGCCCGTGTCGGCGATGCACGCCTACATGTTCACCGTGCTGGAGCCGGTTCTCACGCACTACCCGGAGACTCGCGAGCTGTACGCGCCGGGTGGACAGCTGCTCACGGAAGGAGGCACCTTCCGCTTCCCCGACCTCGCCGACGCCCTCGAGCGGCTGGCCGCCGAGGGCCCCGACTGGATCTATCGCGGTGACGGCGCGAAGCGCATCAGCGAATGGGTGAACGAGCGCGGCGGCACGCTCAGCCGCGAGGACCTGGCCGCCTACCGCGTGGCGGAGAGAGAGCCCGTCATGGCGTCCTATCGGGGCCGTCAGGTCCTGACCACGCCGCCGCCGTCCTCGGGCGGCATCCTGATCGCCTACGCACTCGACCTGCTCGAGGGCTTGGGGGACCCGCTGCCGCTGTCCGACCCCAACGGGCTGGCGCTGCTGGCGGAGGTCATGAACGAGGCGCAGCGCGCACGCACGGCCGAGTTCCACGAGGGCCTGCAGCGAGATCGGTTCGCCGACGCGTTCCTGTCCGGACCGCAGGTCGAGGAGGGCCGAAACCGGATCACCGAGTGGATGCGCTCGCAAGAGGCGCTGCCCGCTCCCCCGCCGGGAGAGCGGGGACTCGGCTCGACGACCCACATAGCTGTCGTCGACGCCGACGGCAACGCGGCCAGCGTCACGTGCTCGAACGGCACCGGCTCAGGCGTGATCCCGGCCGGCACCGGAGTTCACCTCAACAACATGCTCGGGGAAGAGGACCTCAACCCACTGGGCTTTCACCGCCAGCCGCCCGGCACCCGCGTCACGAGCATGATGGCGCCGACGATCGTTCTGCGCGAAGGCGAGGTCGAGCTCGCCCTCGGCAGCGCCGGCTCGAACAGGCTGCGCTCGGCGATTCTGCAGGTGATCCGCAACGTCGTGGACTACGACTTCGGCGTCTCGGCCGCAGTGCGCGCCGGCCGTCTGCACTCCGAAGCCGGCGTCGTGCACGTCGAGCCCGGCTTCGACGAGGACGCGCTGGACGAGCTGGAACGCCGCGGCTACCACCTGCTGCGCTGGAGGAGAGCGAACCTCTTCTTCGGCGGCGCCCAAGCGGTGTACCGCGACCCGGCCACAGGCGCCCTCTCCGGCGCGGGCGACCCACGCCGCGACGGCGCCGCGGTAAGCGTTTGACGCCGTAGACACGGCGCGGCCTTCGAGCGCGACAGGGCCCGAGACGCGCAGCTTCAAATCGTCGGCTACCGCGTGCTACGGATCACGTACCGGATGATCCATCGCGAACCGGAGAAGACCATCCGCCTTCTCCGGACGCTGCTGTCTAGCTGAAGCGAACCTTGCCGTTGCCGCGGGCCTGTTCGGCGATCTTCTCGGCGACGTCGAGTCGCTCCATCGCGGCGTCGAACAGGCGGGCCAGGAGGCGTAGCCGGGCCTGCTCGGAGCGCAGCTCCAGCAGCCCCTGCTTGACGTCGGCGCCGATGTCGACGCTGGCGGCCATCTCATAGGCGTTGAGGTCGGCAAGCGTCTCGTCGCCGGGACGGCGGTCGGTGACGCGCTCGACCAGCAGAGCGAAACGCTCGTGCGCCTCGTCGCTGACTTGCTCCTCCACGCGTTCGGCCTTGTCGTCGAGCATCTCCACGCTGCCGGCCGGATACGGCAGGTCCTCGCGCTTTTCGAGCAACCGGAACGGGCTCGCGCCCTTGACCAGGATGTTCATGCGACCGTCGTCCATCCGCTCGAGCACCTCGGTCACGTGCGCCGTGCAGCCGACGTCCTTGAGACCGTCGTCGGACAGCCAGATGATCCCGAACTCGCTCTCCTCGTCCAGGCAGCGCCCGATCATCTCCTTGTAACGCTCCTCGAAGATATGCAGCGGCACGATCTCGGTGGGGAGCAGGACGATCGGCAGAGGGAAGAGGGGGATTTCGTCCACGGCCACTGGCTCTCAGTTTAGGCCGTCGCCGGTTGCGCTAAATCAGCTGCTGGACGGCCGTCGGGCGGACAGCAGCAGGTTGTAGAAGAGGCTGGCGGGCAGGCGTGCCTCCAGCACGCTGCGGTCCAGGCGCTGCAGCGTCAGATAGCTGTGGAACGCGAACTGGTGCCAGGCGGCCGGGACCGACTCGGGGTCCGTGCCCCCCTGCATCGCGCGCAGCAGCCAGCCGTACGCACTGGACAGCAGCTCCTCGCCGGCAACTCGCACGTCCACGAAGCCGGCCGACCTGGCAAGACGGCGCAGCTCAGCGGGGGTGAACACGTGCACGTCCACGCGGCTCTCGAGCTCATGCGCGTCATCGCTCGCTACTTCCTCCGCCGCAGGGACCGATCCGTTGCCCGACCCGTTCGCACCCAGGAGCGTTCTCCAGGCCGGCGCCATCAGGCGACCGATTCGCTTCGGCACTGCAGCGAGCCGGTCGCCGTTGCGTGACGGCTCACCCATGAAGGCAAGCGTCCCGCCTGGGCGCAGGACGCGGTGGAACTCCGACAGAGCCCGATCGAGCGAGGGCAGGTGATGCAGGACGGCATGTCCGAGCACGAGGTCGAACGAGCCGTCCTCGAACGGAAGCTGCTCGGCGTCCGCGGGGACGGTTTCGGCCTCGAGCCCGAGCATCGACGCGGTCGTCGCCAGGCGCTCCAGCATTCCCGGAGAGATGTCCGTCGCCGTCACGGACCCGACCACCCCGGCCTTGAGCAGATTGATTGAGAAGTATCCGGTCCCCGCGCCCACCTCGAGCGCGCGCTCGTAGTGCCCCGGCTCGGCGCCGAGCGCTTTCCGCAGCTTCATCAGCACCTGTCTGCGCCCGACCTCCCCGTAATCGATGCCCCATTTGCTGTCGTAGTGCTCGGCGGCAGCGTCGTGGTAGCGGGTGTTGACCTCCTTGATCAGGTCGGTCTTTGCGGTAGCGGCGGCTGGGCCCACGGCGCGCGGAGGATATCGTGGCCGCCCTGAGTGGCCCTTCCCGGAATATCCCGCCGAAAACAACGGACTCCGGAACTGACATCCGGCGTCCTCGGTCGCCCGCGTGCTGAATCAGTACGCGGGCTTAGGCGCCGTTAGGCGCCGTGCGAGCGCGTAGCGCGAGATCCTTGCCTGTCAGTCCCGGACCCTCGGTGTTTACCGGCGGATATCCCGACAAGGACCACTAGATGAACCGCTATGTGCAGCGCGACCAGCCCCCCGGCGTTCCCCCTCTCGAGCTGACCGGCGAGCGCACTCTTCCGGACGTGCCGGAAGAGAACTACTGGTTCCGCCGTCATTTGATCGTGTACGAGTGGATCGCCCAGCGCGTGGCCGGCCAGCGCGTGCTGGACATGGCGTCCGGCGAGGGTTACGGCTCAGCGGTGCTCGCGGCCAGCGCGAAGGAGGTTGTGGGGGTGGACGCGAACCCTGAGGCCCACGCACACGCGGCGGCTCGCTACGCGCGTCCGGGGCTGTCGTTCGAGCGTGCGCTGGTCGAGCGGTTCGACTCGGGCGCGCCCTACGACGCGATCGTGTTCCTCCAGACCGTCGAGCACGTACAGGAGCCGCGCGTCCTGCTCGAGCGCTTCGCCTCCCTCGTCGTCCCGGGCGGGACCGTTTACATCTCGACGCCCAACCGGCTCACGCTCGCCCCGGCGGGGGAGGCCCGCTCGGACAATCCGTGGCACGTACGCGAGTACGACGTCGACGAGCTGCGAGCGCTCCTCGCTCCGGTGTTCTCAGAGGTCGAGTTGCTGGGTGTCTTCCACGCGCGCAGGCTGGCGCTGCACGCCGCGGCCCTGAAGCTCGGCTGGGATCACCTTCATCCGACGCTGCGCGTCACCCGTCGCTTCTACGGCTGGTTCGTCCCGTCCATCACCGTGGAGGACTTTGCGATCCGCAGCAAGCGCTTGGAGCGCGCGCTCGATTTCCTCGCCGTCTGCCGTCCATGAGCACGCGCAACAACACGGATCGCGGCGAGCTCGCGCTCCTGCTGCACGCGCACATGCCCTACGTGGAGGGCTTCGGAACGTGGCCGTTCGGAGAGGAGTGGCTGCTCGAGGCGATCGCGACGGTCTACGTGCCGCTGATCGACCTCTGCGAGCGTTGGCTGGAGCAGGGCGAGGCCAACGTGCTGACGCTGAACGTGTCGCCGGTGCTGGCGGACCAGCTGCTGGTGCCTGCAGTGGGAGAGCGCTTCCTCGAATTCGTGCGCGAGGTGCGCTCGGAGACGCATCGGCTCGACATCGAGGGCCTGGAGCGCGCCGGCGACCAAGCCGCGGCCGACGCGCTCCGGCGCTCTGCGCGCGAGTACGAGCGCGCTGCGGAATCCTTCGAGGAGCTCGGCCGGGACGTCGTCCGCGCGTGGGGGCGTCTGAGCGGCGCCGGCGTGATCGAGCTGTGGACGTCGGCCGCAACGCATGCCGTCCTGCCGCTGCTCGCCTCCGAGGCCGGCGTTCGTCTCCAGGTCCGGACCGGCGTCGACTCTCACCGGGAGCGGTTCGGCAACTGGGGCGGAGGTTTCTGGCTACCGGAGTGCGCGTATCGCCCCGGCATAGAGGAGGCGCTCGCGGAGGCAGGGGTACGCGCTTTCTGCGTGTATCGGCGCGACGCCGACCCGCTCGGCGCGCTGGCACCGGTCGCGACCGCGTCGGGACCCGTCGCTCTTCCAATCGACTGGGACACGATCGCCCTCGTCTGGCACGAAGCCGGCTATCCCGCCGATCCGGTTTACCGCGACTATCACGCGCCGACGCTGAACGGAATGCGCCCTTATGCGAATGGCGGCGGCGGTTACGTCGCCGAGGCGGCATTCGCGCGCGCGCGCGAACACGCCGGCCATTTCGTGGCGCAGGTGGGCGAGCGCCTCGACGCGTATCGCGCGGCGCGCGGGCGGCCGGGTCTGCTCGTGTGCACGGTGGATGCGGAGCTGCTCGGACACTGGTGGTACGAGGGACCTGTGTGGCTCGAGGCGGTGGTGGCGCGGGCGCGCGAGACGGGGATCGCGCTTGCGACGCTGCCCGAGGCGATCGATCGACACGAGCCGGTCCGGGCCGCGCTCGCCGAGTCGAGCTGGGGAGAGGGCAAGGACCTCAGCACGTGGGATTCGTCCGCCGTCGCGGAGCTGCTCTGGCAGGCGCGCAAGCTCGAGCTCGCCTTCGTAGCCCAGGCCGTTGGGGGACCCCGGACCCAGTCCCTCCCAAGAGCCGCCCGCGAGCTACTCGCCCTCCAGTCGAGCGACTGGGCGTTCATGGAGACCAAGCAGCTGGCGGCCGACTACCCGCGTCAGCGCGTGAGCGGGCACCGCGCCGAGATGGAGCGCGCATTGGCCTGCGGCGATTCCGTGGACCCGCGCCTGCGCGGGCTCGCGCCCGGTTTACGCACCTCGATCCTGCTGGAGCCGCCTTCCGGCTGGGGCCGGACGCCCCTCCTGCCGGTCTGAAAGACTGCCCGCGCGCCGTGCACGTCCTGATCCTCTCCTGGGAGTACCCGCCGCTGATCGAGGGTGGTCTGGCGCGCCACGTGCGCAAGCTGGCGGAGAACCTCGCTTCGCTGGGGGTCGACGTCCACGTGCTCACGCGCGGCCGCGAGGAGTCCCCGCCCGAAGAGACCCGCAACGGCGTCACGCTTCACCGCGTGCGCGAGCCGAACCGCCCGGGGGAGTTGAGCGAGTTCATCACCTGGGTCGAGCACATGAACACCGACATGCTTGCCGCGGGCGTCGAGCTCGGCGATCGCTTCGAGTTCGACCTCGTGCACGGTCACGACTGGCTGGTGGCGGCCGCCGGCGACCACCTCGCGAAGCGCTTCGACACACCCTTTGTGGTGACCATCCATGCGACCGAGTACGGGCGCCACCAGGGATGGGTGGACACGCATCCGCAGAGCCACATCCACGGGATCGAGCACTGGATGGCCAACAGGGCCGAGCAGGTGATCGCGTGCTCCGCCTACATGCGCGAGCACGTCTCGGACATTTACGGAATCGAGGAGGAGCGGATCGCCGTGATTCCGAACGGCATCGATCCCGCCGATCTGCAGCCCTGGGACGAGATAGAGATGCGCCGTCTGCGCGGCGAGTTTGCCGCCCCCAGCGAAAGACTCCTGCTGCTGGTCGGGCGCCTCGTGTACGAGAAGGGATTTCAGACAGCGCTCGAGGCGATGCCCCGCGTCATCTCCGCTCTCGGCAACGTGCGCTTCCTGGTTGCAGGATCGGGCACTCACGAACAGGAGCTGCGCGCCCAGGCGACGGCCCTCGGGCTCGACGAGCACGGAACGTTCCTTGGCTGGATCGGCGACGACGTGCTGCACACCCTCTACCGCATCGCAGACCTGACGGTAGTGCCGTCCATCTACGAGCCGTTTGGACTCGTTGCGCTCGAGGCCATGGCCTCCGGCTGCCCTTGTCTGGTCGCCGACACTGGCGGCCTGCGCGAAGTCGTGCCGCACGAGGAGGTGGGGCTCCGCTTTCGCTCGCGCGATCCGCGTTCACTCGCGGAGTTCGCCATCCGCGTGCTGTCCGACCGCGAGCTCGCCGAGCGCCTGGTCGCCGAGGCTCATGAGCACGTGCTGAGCTTCGATTGGGGTGACGTCGCGGACCAGACGCTCGACGTCTACGAGCGCCTTGCTACGGGACGTCGCGTCTTGAAGTGAGGCGCTGAGCTGGACCCTGCGGACCTGGCATTCGCCGGCATCGCCCGTCAGGCAGGCCTGCTGGGAACCGGCGAGGTGTCTTCGTCAGAGCTGGTTGAGCTCTATCTCGAGCGCATCGGTCGCATGGATCCCACCCTGAACGCGTTCCGTGTCGTCCTGGACGAGCGCGCGCTGGCGGAGGCCAAGCAGGCCGAGGCACGCCGGGCCGCCGGCGACGAGCGGCCGCTGCTCGGGGTGCCGGTCGCGCTCAAGGACAACGTCGACCTTGCGGGAGAGGTCACAACGCATGGCACCGGCGCGTACGGGCCGCCGGCCACCGAGGACGCCGAGATCGTCAAGCGGTTGCGCGGTGCGGGGGCGGTCGTGATCGGCAAGGTGCACCTGCCCGAGCTCGCGATGTTCGGCTACACCGAATCCGCTACGTGGGGCGTGTCGCGCAACCCCTGGGACACGGATCGCACAACCGGCGGCTCGAGCGGGGGCAGCGCCGCGGCGGTGGCCGCCGGCCTGGTCGGGATCGCGTCGGCTTCGGACGGTGCCGGCTCGATCCGGATCCCGGCCGCCAGCTGCGGCCTGTTCGGTCTGAAGCCCCAGCGCGGGCGGGTGTCCCTGATGCCCGATCCCGAGCACTGGCACGGGCTGTCAGTCGCCGGTTGCGTCAGCAGAACGGTGCTCGACACCGCGCTCTTCCTCGACGTCACGAGCGGACCGGCTCCCGGTGACGCTGACACACCGCCCGCTCCCGGGCGACCGTTCGTGGAGGCCGCGACCACGCCGCCGGGCAAGCTCCGGATCGCCGTCTCGACCAGGCCGCAGACGCCCGCGCCGGTGAGCGTCCCGGTTCGCGGTGCAGTGCGAGAGACAGCCGAGCTGCTGCGGTCGTTGGGACACGACGTGCGCGACCACGATCCCGCCTACGGGCTGGTCGGCAACTCCCTCACCCCTCGCTACCTGCGCGGGATCCACGACGACGCCGTGAAGATGGCGCGGCCGCAGCGACTCGAGCGGCGCACGCGGGGGATGTCTCGCCTCGGATCGCTCTTCAGCGACAGGGCTGTTGCGCGGGCGCGAGCATCCGAGGCGGCCCACGCAGCCCGCATCAACGCGATCTTCGACGACCACGACGTGCTTCTGACCGCGGTGACGGCGAAGCCGCCGGTGGAGGTCGGGCACTGGGAGGGCCTCGGCCCCATGCGCACGCTGCTCGGCAACGCATTCACCTATCCGTTCACCGGCGTCTGGAACGTGCTTGGTCAGCCGGCGGCCGCTGTGCCGGCCGGGTTCACCGCCGGCGGCATCCCGCTGGCCGTCCAGCTCGTCGGCCGCCCGAACGACGAGGAGACCCTGCTGTCGCTGGCGGCCCAGCTGGAAGCCACCCGTCCCTGGGCTGACAAGCGGCCGGCGTTGGCGTAGGGTAGGGGGTCGATGGAGGCAGCGACGGCGCCAGAGACGAGGACGCCGGGGAGCTCGCAGAAGCCGCCGGTCCTCTACCACATCGAGATATCGCACTACAGCGAGAAGGTGCGCTGGGCTCTCGACTATAAGGGCATTCCGCACGTGCGCAAGGCGCCACCGCCGATGATGCACATAGTTTGGGCGTTCGCTCTGACGCGGGGGAAGACGTTCCCGATCCTGAGACTGAACGGGGAGGCGATCGGCGATTCGACGCGCATCATCGAGGCGCTCGAACGCGAGTACCCCGAGCCCGCGCTCTATCCGGCCGACCCCGAGGAGCGGCGTCATGCCCTCGAGCTGGAGGACTTCTTCGACGAGCAGCTCGGGCCATACATCCGCCGCTACATGTTCCACGAGGCGCTGGAGCACATGGCTCCCGCAGATTTCATCGACGGCGCCCTGGGCAGCTCGCCCGGCGCGGTCAAGGCGGGGATGAAGGCGACGGCTCCGGTCGGGAGCCGGTTACTGAGGCTGCGCTACGGCATCAACGAGCAGGACGCGCAGGCAGCGCGCAGGAAGACGGAGGAGGCGTTAGAGCGTGCCGCAGCCGAGGTGCGCCCCAGCGGCTATCTCGTCGGCGACCGGTTCAGCGTCGCGGACCTGACCGCTTCGGCTCTCCTGTACCCGCTAGTCCGCCCGCCGGAGGCTCCCCACATGATCCCCGGGCCGCTGCCCGAGACGATCACCCGGTTCCGCGAGTCGATGTCTCAGCACCCCGGCTACAGGTACGTCGAGGACATGTACCGCCGCCACCGCGGGTCCTCCTCGGCGCTTGCCGCCTGACTTCGGCCTTCGTTCGAAATCCGTGGTTTGCCGACCACGCGGGTCAGGTAGTCATACGCCAGGTCGTAAGACTCGGGGAGACGACTCGATGAGTCGGGGGGAGAACGGCTCGCATGTGAGGACGGAGGCGGCGGCACCTTTTGCCGCCGCCCGCTCCTTGTACGTTGCCGAAGCTATGCGCCGGGCTCGACCGGCTCGTCCCAGCGCAGCGTGCTGGGCGCTTCGCGCATCCTGATCACGCGTGCAGGCACACCCGCCACGACCGCGTTTGCCGGCACGTCCTTCGTCACTACCGCCCCGGCGCCGATGATCGAGTTGTCGCCGACGCTGACGCCGCGGAGGATCTGGGCGCCGTAGCCGATCCAGACATTGCTGCCGACCCGCACGTCCCGCTTGTAGATGCCCTGGACCCTGATCGGGCGCTCGACCTCGGAGGCGTTGTGGTCGAAGTCGATCAGCATCACGCGGTCAGCGACGATGCACTGCTCGCCGATCGAGACGTGCTGGTAAGCCGAGATCGTGCACTCCTGGCCGAGCACCGTCTTTGCGCCGATCCGCACCTCGCCCTCGTGGCAGCGGATCTTGGTGTCGTGCCCGATCCACGTCCAGCGCCCGAAGCGCACGCGCGCGTGGCGCCCGATCTGGAGCTTCACGCCGGAGCCGAGGAAGAGCATGCCGTCCAGCTGCATCCGGTAGCCGGACGGGGCCAGGAAGCGCCGGCGCACCGTGCGAAGCGCCAGCAGCGCGTACTTCGGCGTCAGCATCCGGTTACGCGCCAGGAACCGCAGTAGCGTGAGCGGTCCTCGCGACTGCGGAGGCGCGGGGGGCGTCGCCGCATCCGGAAGCCGCTCGAGCACACCGGCGGCGGCCGGCTCCATGGTTTCCTGGCTCATGGGACTGCAATCATAGGCTCGTTTTGGCGGCGAAGACCGAACCGAAGGAAGAGCTCCCGCTCGCGCAGAGGCTCCTGTCCGGCGACAAGCGCGCGCTCGCGCGCGGCATCAGCCTCGTCGAGAACAACGATCCCGCCGGCTGGGCGCTCGTGCGCGAGGTCTATCCGCATACCGGGCGGGCGCGCATGATCGGTTTCACCGGCCCGCCGGGTGTCGGCAAGAGCACGCTGATCGGCGCGCTCGTAAAGCATGCGCGGGAGCGCGAGCGCGAGGTGGGCGTCCTGTCGATCGATCCCTCGAGCCCCTTCACGCAGGGCGCGCTGCTCGGCGACCGGATCAGGCTCACCGAGCACTTCCTCGACGAGGGTGTCTACATCCGCTCGATGGCGAGCCGCGGCGCGCTCGGCGGCCTCGCCGAGGCCACGCTCCAGGCCGCGCTGCTCATGGACGCTTCCGGGCGCGACGACATCCTGCTCGAGACCGTCGGCGTCGGCCAGGCGGAGATCGACATCATCGATCACGCGGACACCGTCGTATTGGTGCTGATGCCGGGCTCCGGCGACTCGGTGCAGGCGCTGAAGGCCGGGATCATGGAGATCCCTGACGTGATCGTCGTCAACAAGGCCAACCATCCGCTCGCGGACACGATGGTGCGCGAGATCCGCGGCGTGCTCGCGCTCGGGCCCAAGACCGACTGGCGGGTGCCCGTGCTGCGCACCGAGGCGACCGCCGGCGAGGGCGTGGCCGAGCTGGCGGACACGATCGACTCCCACTACAGCCAGATCGAGGAGGCCGGCCAGCTGCAGGAGCGCCGGCGTCGCAACCTGATGAACGAGGTGCTCGGGCTCGCGACGGTCAGGATGCGCCGCAATCTCGAACGCTCGGTGCTGGGCGACGACAGGGTGCGTGACCTGCTCGACCGCGTCGTCCGTCGTGAGCTCGATCCGGCGAGCGCGGCCGAGCAGCTACTCGAGCGGGAATAGTTAGTACGAGTGCACGCCTACCTGCTGCAGGAGGGGACGTGGGAAGCGTCCGGAAGCTATCTGGACGAATCGGGCAACGAGACTCCGTGCTGGGGACGGAGCACGATCGAGCACGGCCAGACCTGGACGGTCGATTCGTTTTTGACGGTGCAGGGGACGGAGACGGAGACGTTTCGGACCCACCAGCACGTCACGCCGCTGCGCGGCGATGCCGCCAGCACCGAGTACAGCGCCGAGAGCTCGGAGCTCGGCACCGTGAGAGGGAGGTTCACCTTCGTCGGCGACACGATCATCGGGATCGGGCGCGCGGAGCACGCGGACCTCGTCGTCGTGGACGCGCTGCGCAGAGCCGACATCGACCGCTACGACTCGCGCGGCAAGCTCCTGTCGGACGGCAGGCTGCTGTCGGCGTGGGCGGTGACGCTCACGCGTCAGACCTAGATGACTGCCTAAATCTTCGACCAGCAGCGAGAGGGCTGCGGTGCATTGCTGTCCTACAGGGAAAAAACGACCACAGCCGAGTTTCCCGGTCGCGAAGCTAGTCGACGGTCCAGGTGTCGCCAGAGCGCAGCAGCGCCATGAGGTCGTCATCGCCGACCTTGTCGCGCGCCGCCTCCAGCTCGCGGCCCAGGAATTCCGCGTAAAGCGGTCGCTGGATCGAGCGAAAGACGCCGATCGGCGTCGGGCCGGTCGGCCGCTCAGCCAGGTGCGCGAGCTCGAAGGCAAGGCTCGGATCGTGGCGGCGCATGTCGTGTACCGCCAGCGCGTCCTCGCCGACGTCGGCGACGTCGACCACCGCGAGGCTGCCGTCCTGTCGGCGCGCGACACCGCGCTCGCGTTCCTTACCGAAGCGGATCGGCTCGCCGTGCTCGAGCAGAATCTGGTTCTGGCCCTTCAGGTCCTTGTCGCGCACGGCATCGAAGGCGCCGTCGTTGAAGACGTTGCAGTTCTGGTAGATCTCGACGAACGCGGATCCCTTGTGCCTGGCGGCCGCCTCGCAGCACCTCGGCGACGTGAGCGCGATCGGTATCGACTGTCCGGGCGACGAAAGTGGCCTCCGCGCCGAGGGCGAGCGCGACCGGATTGAACGGGTGGTCCTGGGAGCCGAAAGGCGTGGACTTCGTGACCTTGCCGATCTCGCTGGTGGGGGAGTACTGCCCCTTTGTGAGCCCGTAGATCTGGTTGTTGAAGAGCAGGATCTTGATCGGGACGTTTCGCCGCAGGGCGTGGATCAGGTGATTGCCGCCGATCGAGAGCGCGTCGCCGTCACCGGTCACGACCCAGATCGAGAGTTCGGGGCGTGCGGTCGCGAGTCCGGTCGCCAGCGCGGGAGCGCGGCCGTGAATGCCGTGCACCCCGTAGGTGTCCATGTAGTAGACGAAGCGCCCGGCGCAGCCGATGCCAGAAACGAACACGGTGCGCTCGGGCGGGACGCCGAGCTTCGGCATCAGGCTCTGCACGGTCGCGAGGATCGCGTAGTCGCCGCAGCCCGGGCACCAGCGCGTCTCCTGATCGGACGAGAAGTCCTTCTTGGTGAGTGTCGATGTTGCCCTCGTGCCGTCACTAGTCGCATCCGCTCCAGGATCTCCCGCTCGAGCTCGTCCGCGAAGAACGGCATGCCCTCTACCTTCGTCACGCTGTCGGCGTCGACGAGGAACTCGGCGCGGATGATCTTCACGAGCTGCCCCATGTTCATCTCGGGCACGATCACCTTGCGGTACGACGTCACGACCTGGCGGATGTTCTGCGGCAGCGGGTTCAGGTGGTGCAGATGGGCGACCGCAAGCGGACGGCCCCCGAGCCGCACGCGGCGCGCGGCGGCCTTGATGGAGCCGTAGCTCGAGCCCCAGCCGATCACGAGCACGTCGGCGTCCTCGTCGTGGTCCACCTCGAGCAGAGGGATGTCGTCGGCGATCTTCGCCACCCGCTCGGCCCGCATGCGAGTCATCAGCGAGTGGTTGGCGGCCTCGTAGCTGATGTTGCCCGTGCCGTCTTCCTTCTCGAGACCGCCGATCCGGTGCTGCAAACCCACGGTTCCAGGGACGGCCCACGGGCGCGCCAGGTTCTCGTCGCGCATGTAAGGCAGGAACGAGTCGCCCTGATTGGGCTCGGTGGCGAACTTGGGATCGAGCGCAGGTAGGTCCGCGAGCCTCGGGATCCTCCACGGCTCGGACGAGTTGGCGAGGAAGGTGTCGGAGAGAAGGATCACCGGCGTGCGGTAGGTGACCGCGATCCGCACCGCCTCGAGCGCAGCCTCGAAGCACTGGCTCGGCGTCGAGGCCGCGATCACGGGCAGCGGCGACTCGCCGTGGCGCCCGTAGATCGCGAGCAGGAGGTCAGATGCCTCGGTCTTCGTCGGCATCCCGGTCGAGGGGCCGGCGCGCTGGACGTCGATCACTACGAGGGGCAGCTCCAAAGCAACCGCGAGGCCAATCGTCTCCGCTTTCAGGTCCATGCCGGGGCCGCTCGTGGCGGTGACGCCGAGCTGACCGCCGAAGGCTGCGCCGAGCGCGATGTTCGCCGCCGCGATCTCGTCCTCCGCCTGCATCGTGTGCACGCCGAAACGGGTGTGGCGAGATAGCTCGTGCAGGAGCTCGGACGCGGGCGTGATCGGGTAGCTGGCGTAGAAGAGCGGCAGCTCGCTCCTGACACTTGCGGTAACCAGACCCAGCGCCATGGCCGTGGTGCCGTTGACGTTTCGGTACGTGCCCGGCTCGGCGGGGGCGGGCTTGACCTCGTAGTGAACGGCGAGCAGTTCTGCCGTCTCACCGAAGTTGTAGCCGGCACGAAAGGCGGCCATGTTGGCGTCTCGGACCAGCAGGCTTGGAGGCGAACTTCTTCTCGATCCAGCTCACGCTGACGTCGGTCGGGCGGCCGAACATCCATGAGACCAGCCCGAGCGCGAAGAAGTTCTTGGAGCGGCCCGCGGTGCGCGTGGTAACGCCCTCGATGTCCTCCGTTGCCCGCACCGTGATGCTGGTCATCGGCACGCGGAACACCTGGTAGCTCGGACATGGTTCCGTCGTCCAGCGGATTCGAGGCGTATCCGGCCTTCCGGAGGTTGGCGTCGGTGAACGCGTCGTCGTTGGCGATCACGATGCCGCCCCGCTCGACCGCCTCGAGATTGACCCGCAGCGCGGCCGGGTTCATCGCGACGAGGACGTTCGGATGGTCACCGGGCGTCAGGATGTCGCGCGAGGCGAAGTGGATCTGGAAGGCAGACACGCCATGCAGCGTGCCCGCGGGCGCCCGGATCTCTGCGGGAAAGTCCGGCAGCGTGACGAGGTCGTTGCCCAGCACGGCCGTCGCGTCGGTGAAGCGGGTGCCGGCGAGCTGCATGCCATCGCCGGAATCGCCCGCAAAACGGACGATTACCCGTTCTTTTTCCTCAACCGACTTGATCACTTTGCTGCACGCGCGCGATCCCTGGCCTGGACCGAGCGCCATCCACCTTGCGATTGTACGCCCTACTGAACGCCGGGCCGGTTAGTGTCCGAGCCCAGGGGACTCCCGTCATTTGCGCCTGAGCAAATGACGCCCTTTTCTGCTCAACACCCTAGCTGGCGCGCGATCACCATCTGCTGTACCTCGTCGGTGCCCTCGCCGATGGTGAGGATCTTCGCGTCGCGGTAGAAGCGGCACACCGGGTACTCCTCGATGTACCCGTAGCCGCCGTGAATCTGCACGGCCTCCTCGGTTGCGCGCACGGCCAGCCGCCCGGTCTTCAGCTTCGCCTGAGCGGCTGTCAGAGTGAAGTTGCGGCCGCCTCCTTCTCGAGGGCGGCCTTGTAAGTGAGCAGCCGGGCGGCCTCGATCTCGGCCGACAGGTCTGCGATCTTGGCCTGGATCGTCTGGAACTTCGAGATCGCCTGACCGAAGGCCTGGCGCTCCTTCGCGTACGCGAGCGCCTCGTCCAGCGCGCCCTGCGCGAGTCCAACGCCCATGGCCGCCACGCCGATGCGGCCCCCGTCCAGGAGGTTCAGGAACTGCTTGAAACCGTCGCCGCGGGGGCCGAGCAGGTTGCCTTCCGGGACGCGGCAGTCCTCGAACGTGAGTGGGCGCGTGTCGGACGCATTCCAGCCCATCTTCCGGTAGCCCTCCCCGATCACATAGCCGGGCGTGCCGTTGGGGACGATCACGTTGGAGATCTCCTTGCGGCCGTTTTCCTGGCCGGTGACGGCCGTGATCGTCACGCACCCGGTGATGTCGGTGCCGGAGTTCGTGATGAATTGCTTGGCGCCGTTCACTACCCATTCGCCGTCCTCCAGCCGCGCCGTGGTCCGGGTGTTGCCCGCGTCCGAGCCCGCCTCGGGCTCGGTGAGCCCGAACGCCGCGAGCTTACGGCCGGTGCAGAGGTGCGGCAGCCACTCGCTCTTCTGCTCTTCGTTGCCCCAGAGGTAGATTCCCATCGTCCCGAGCGAGGTGTGGGCCGCGACCGTGATGCAGACCGAGGCATCGACGCGCGCGAGCTCCTCGATCGCGAGCGCGTACGCGAGGGTGCCCGCGCCCCCGCCGCCGTATTCCTCGGGGAACGGGATTCCCATCAACCCGAGCTCGCCGAGCTTGGCGACGATCTCGTAGGGGAACCGCTTCTCGCGGTCGAGCTCCTCGGCGACCGGGGCGATCTCCGCGCGCGCGAACTCGCGCACGGTCTCCTGGATCAGCTTTTGCTCGCGCGAGAGATCGAAGTCCATGCCGGCACTGATAGTAAGGCCCTGTGAGTAAGGTCCAATGAGCGACGGACAGTTGATCCTGACGGCCGGCGCGCTGCTGGCGCTCGGCATCACGGCCGTCCTCGTCGCGGATCGGCTGCGGGTGCCCGGCCTCGTCCTGTTCCTTGCGCTCGGGATGGTCATCGGGTCCGACGGCCTGAACTGGATCGACTTCAACGACGTCGAGCTGACGCGCAGGATCGGCGTGATCGCGCTCGCGCTGATCCTGTTCGAGGGCGGCCTCACCGCGGGCTGGCAATCGATCCGCCCCGTGCTGCCCACAGCGGTGTCGCTCGCGTTCGTGGCGACCCTCATCACGGCGGTGATCGCCGGCATGGCCGCGGCGTGGATTTTCGATCTCTCCACCCTCGAGGGACTGCTTGTAGGAGGCACCGTGGCAGCCACGGACGGAGCCGCGATCTTCGCCCTGCTGCGCGGGTCCACCCTGGAGCGCCGGCTTGCGCGCACGCTCGAGGCCGAATCCGGTTTCAACGACGCCGTCGCCGTGCTGCTGGTGGTCGGCTTCATCGACTGGATCCAGCAGCCCGACTACGGCGTCGTCGACATGTTGTGGTTGTTCGTGCGCCAGCTCGGGATCGGGACAGCGGTCGGGCTTGCCTCCGGACTCGCCGGGGTGTGGGTCTTCAAGCGGCTGAACTTCGCCACCCCGGGCCTGTATCCGGTCGCGTCGGTCGCGATCGCTGCCCTCGCCTTCGGCGGCGCCGACTCTTTGGAGGGATCGGGCTTCCTCTCCGTCTACCTGGCAGGCCTAGTGCTTGGCTCAGCGGCCATCCCCGCGAGGCGCACGGTCACGGCCTTCCACCAGGGGCTTGCCTGGGTGGGTCAGATCGCGCTCTTCTTCACCCTCGGTCTGCTCGTGTTCCCGAGCGAGCTCGGCTCGGTCGCAGGCGAGGGCCTGCTCCTGGCGGCGGTGCTGATGTTCGTCGCTCGGCCCCTCTCGACGCTCATAGCCGCACAGGTCGGCAGCTTCAAGATCGAGGAACGCCTGCTGCTTGGGTGGGCCGGACTGCGCGGTGCGGTGCCGATCGTGCTGGCCACCTTCCCGGTGATCGAGCACGTCCCCAACGGCGACCTCTATTTCAACATCGCGTTCTTCGTCGTCGCCACATCGACGCTGTTGCAGGGGGTCACCTTCGAGCCCCTCGCGCGCTTCTTCGGGCTCACCACGCAGGAGCCGGCACTGCCGGTGCCGCTCACCGAGCTCGGCACGATCCGGCGCCTCGGCGCGGAGGTGATCGAGCACCCGGTGTCTGAGCGCGACGCGATCTGTGGGCTGATGGTGAAGGAGCTGGAGCTGCCGCGAGAGGCGCTCGTCAACGTGATCGTGCGGCGCGGTGACGCGCTTCCGCCCCGTGGATCCACGCGCCTCGAGGCCGACGATCGCCTGCACATACTCGTGCGCACGCCGGCGCGTCCCGCCGTCGAGCGGCTGTTCGAGCGCTGGCGCAGCGGCCCGATCGGCCAGCCGGCGCTGGCGGTGGGACCGCCTCCGGCGCGCCCCTCGGTGTTCGCCGCGCGGCCCTGGCGCCCCGAGGACGGGGATGCCGCTTATCCCCGGGACGTGAACGGCATCGCGGTGGCCATGGTCCTGCGTCGCCGCAGGGACAAGCCGGGCGCTCTGGTCGCGCTGGTGGACGGTCGCTTCGCGGTCACCGGCCCCCACCTACTCGTCGGTGGGGCGCGGGGGATCGGCGGCTATCTGCGCGAGCGCATCTCACCCACCGCCGTCAGCGAGGAGGAGTGGGCGTGGTGGCAGGAGGTGGCGGGGGTGATGGCCAACCCGCCGCGGCGAAGGCCGGGTCCGGGGTGAGCGCTGTCCGTGCGACTTGGGTTCGTCTCGCACCCGAAGGGACGGGCATCGAAGGGGATGGACGAGGGGTTTGCGGAACGTCGCGACTTGCAGACGCGAGTGGTACGAGATCACCGATTCGTGAGGGGACACTCGTCGGCTGAACAGTTGAACGACCCCTGGGTCGACTAACTGTTCAATCGATGATCGGGCGTGATGCTCGTCCCAAAAAGACGCCGCCGAGGGAAGCGCGATCCTACCCCGACTCGCGCGCCAGCTCCACCAGCATCCGCACGCCCCAACCCGAGGCGCCCTTGCCGACGTAGTCGCGGTTGTCCTGGCCCCACGCTGTGCCGGCGATATCGAGGTGGGCCCACGGCTTGCCGTCCACGAACTCCTCGAGGAACGAGGCCGCGTACGCCGAGGAGGCCTTGCGCTGGTCGGACACGTTGGTGAGGTCGGCCACCTTGCCGCGCGTCAGGTCCTTGTAGTCGGTATGCAGGGGCATCCGCCACATGATCTCGCCCGTGGCAGCGCCGGCGCGCTCGAGCGCCGCTGCAAGGTCGTCGTCGTTCGAAAAGAGGCCCGCATAGGTGGAGCCAAGCGCGATCACGATTGCACCGGTGAGCGTGGCGAGGTCGACGAGCCGGGCGGCGCCGTTGGCGACGGCGTACGAAAGTGCGTCGGCCAGGATGAGGCGGCCCTCGGCGTCGGTGTTGTTGACCTCGACGGTCTTGCCGTTGGAGATCTTGATCACGTCGCCGGGCTTGACGGCGTGTCCGGCCGGCATGTTCTCGGTCGCGGGGACGACGGCGATGATGTCCACCGGCAGCCCGAGCCGCGCGATCGCGGCCGTCGCCTCGATCACCGCGGCGCCGCCGGACATGTCCATCTTCATCTCCTCCATCTTGTTCGCCGGCTTGATCGAGATGCCGCCGGTGTCGAACGTCACAGCCTTGCCGATCAGGCCGAGGGCCGGACCGCCGCCGCGATAGCGCAGGACGATCATCCGTGCCTCTTGGTGCGAGCCGCTCGCGACCGCCTGCAGGCCGCCCATGCCCAGCTCCGCGATGCGGTCGGGACCGAGGATCTCGGCGTCCAGCGCATCGATCTCGCCGGCGCGTGACACAGCGTGCTCGGCAAGACGCGCCGGGGTGAGCTCGTTCGCCGGCATGTTCTGGAGATCGCGGGCGGTGTTCTGCGCTTCGGCAACCAGCACGGCCTCCTCGACCGCACGCGCCACCGCGCCGGACGAGACGATCTCGACCTCCTCGATGCCCTCCTGCTTGTCGTTGTCCTTGTTCGTCTTGAAGCGGTCGAAGCGGTAGCCGGCGAGGGTCACTCCTTCGGCCAGCGCACCCGCGATCGCATTCTCGTCGACGCCTTCGGGGACGGCCCAGGCGAGGCTACGCGCGCCGGCGTCCCGGGCCCGTGCGAACCCGACCGCCGCGGCGACGCGCGCGCGCTCGTGATCGAAGTCCTCGCGCTTGCCAAGGCCGACCGATATGACGCGTGCCGCGCCAATGGCGCCGTCGGGGTGCAGGAGTGCCGTCTTCTTGTACTTCCCGCTTGCTTCGCCGGACCCTACGAGCCGCCCCAGTGCGCCCCCGAGCGCCTGGTCGAGCGACGCAGGCGGATCCCCGTCCTCGAATAGGCCCACACAGAGGGTGTCCGCAGAAGTATCCTGCGGCGCGCCTTGGCGGGAGGTCGTGCGCACCGCGCAAATCTATCGTCGTGACGCGCCGCTTGCCATGCGGGATTTTCGGGTCCGGCCAAGCGCGCCCCTGTAGCATGGTTTTCCGGCGCCGCCGACCGCGCGCCGTGCCGCAGTCCGGCACGACCTACCGACACGAGGTCTTCGACAGATGCCACAGACAGTGATCCTGAGCGGCGCCCGCACTCCCTTCGGCAAGCTCGGCGGCGCGCTCAAGTCCTTCGACGCCACCGATCTGGGCGGACTGGCGATCTCCGCCGCGCTGGAGCGCGCAGAGGTGGAACCGGACCGGGTGCAGAAGGTCGTGATGGGGCAGGTCCTGCAGGCGGGACAGGGGCAGATTCCCTCCCGCCAAGCTCAGATCAAGGGCGGGATCCCGAAGGAAGTGCCGTCGGAGACCATCAACAAGGTCTGCGCGTCGGGCATCCGGGCCGCGGCGCTGATCGATCAGAGTGTCCGCGCCGGCGATCTCGAGGTCGGGCTGGGGGGCGGCATGGAGAGCATGTCGAGCGCTCCTTACCTTCTTCCCGGTGCCCGCTTCGGTTACCGCATGGGCGACGCGAAGATAATCGACGGCATGATCAGGGACGGGCTCGAGAACCCGTTCAGCGGCAAGCACATGATGCAGGAGGCGAGCGAGGTCGCGGCCGAGCTGGAGCTGACGCGGCCCGACATGGACCGCTGGTCGCTGCGAAGCCACGAGCTGGCGATCAAGGCCACCGACGAGGGACGTCTGCCCGAGGAGATCGTCCCGGTCACGGTGAAGTCGAAGAAGGGCGACTCCGTCGTCGAGGTCGACGAGGCGCCGCGCCGTGACACGACGCTCGAGGCGCTGGCCAAGCTGCCCGCCATGTTCGTAAAGGACGGCTCCCACACCGCAGGCAATGCGCCCGGCGTGAACGACGGCGCCGGCGCGCTGGTGCTCGCATCGGACGAGTGGGCGAAGAAAGAAGGCCGTGCTCCGATCGCGCACATAGTCTCGACCGGCGAGGTCGCAGACGACTTTCCGTATCTCGCCCGCACTCCCGCGAAGGCGGCGAAGGTCGCGCTCGCAAAGGCCGGACTGAAGGAGGACGAGATCGAGCTGTGGGAGATCAACGAGGCGTTCGCGTCCGTTGCCCTGAACTCGGTGCGCTTGCTCGGGATCGATCCCGACAGGGTGAACGTGAACGGCGGCGCCATCGCGCTCGGCCACCCGATCGGCGCATCGGGGGCTCGCATCTTGATGACGCTCGTGCACGAGCTGAGGCGGCGTGGTGGCGGGCTCGGTTGCGCTGCGATCTGCTCCGGTGGCGGCCAGGGAGACGCCGTCATCGTCCAGGTCAACGGAGCGTAGACCCGCGCCGCGCGCAGCCGCTTTCTTCGACCTCGATCGCACCCTGATGGCGGGGGCGAGCGCGTACCACTTCGGGCGCGCGATGTACAAGGCGGGCGCGGTGACGCGGGGTCAGCTGGGCCGCGACGCACTGGAGCAGGTCCGGTTCCGGCTCAAGGGGTCGACCGATGCCGGTGTCAACGCCCTGCTCGACCGCGTGCTGGAAGGGATCGAAGGCATGCGGGCAACCGAAGTCGAACGCATGACGCCCGACGTGATGGCCGGAGTGCTGCCACGGGTCTACCCACAGATGGTGAGGGTCGTGCGCGAACACCAGGACGCGGGTCGTGCATGCTTCATCGTCACCGCCGCGTCTCACCCGATGTCGGAGCTGCTCGCTCGCGTGCTCGCGATGGACGGCGCCATCGGCACGCGGTACGAGATCGTCGACGGCCACTACACGGGAAGGCTCGACGGACCATTCGTCTACGGAGAGGGCAAGGCAAACGCCATGCGGCAGTTCGCGCAGGCGAACGACATCGACCTGCCGGAGTCGTGGGCGTATTCGGATTCCGCCTCGGACCTGCCGATGCTTGAAGCCGTCGGCCGACCGGTAGCGGTCAATCCGGATGCCGAGCTCGCCGAGGTCGCTGGCCGCGAGGGCTGGGAAGTGCTGCGCTTCGAGAAGCTCGGCCAGCGCCTTCGCATCGCGGCAGCCGTGCTGGTCGCTGCAGCGGTCGGCGGAAGCGGTAGCTGGCTCGCTACTCGGCGCCGCGCGCGTCCAGTGCGGCGACGTCCGCTTCGGCTCCGCTAGCCTGCCGCGACGTGGCTATCCGGGGGCGCAACTCGTCGAACGAGAGGATCAGGGCGACTGCGTTGAAGTGGTCGGCGCTCAAATTCGAGCTCGATATCGAAAACGACTACGCCCGTCCGGGTAACACGCCTCCGGAACGCGCCTTTCAAGTGCTCAACAGCGGCTTCGATCTCGCCGTCGAGATCGCGCGCAGCGGGATTCCCTCGGTGGACCGGCGTACGCAGAAGAGAGGCGCGAAGTGGATGATCGAGGACATCCCGTTCAGGGAGGGTCCGCTCGGCGTGAACATGCTCGCCATCGGTATGCCGGCGCTGCTGGCCAGGACCGGCGGGGACCTGCTCGGGGCGATCGAAGGGCCAACGGCGTCCGTCGAGCAGCACCGGAAGCTCGAGGCTTCCGTGAGCGACTTCTATGCTCTGCCGGCCAACTACAACCCGCTCATGGTCGCCGCGCTCGCCGAGTACGACGTGATGGAGACCAAGCGGCCGCGGCCGCAAGTGTTCAACGACTTGGAGCCCGGAACCCGCTACTCGCAGGCGCTCTTGAGCGGCGAGGACCCCGACAAGGACCCCGAGCTGGTCGCCGAACAGCAACGGTGGGCAAGGGACTTCTTCATCGCGGAGATCACGCGCTCGAGCTGCGAGCTCATGCTCGGCCTCGACTACGAGAAGCTCAAGGAACACATCGTTCGCCTGGTCGACCTGAAGGACGGGGCGGACGACTATCGCGAGCGCCTCCTCGCCGCCTGGGTGCGCGGGTCCGAGGCGTATCGGGAGTACGCGATGCTCGACGAAGGATGAACAAATTCCGGATTTCGCTTAGGCGCGAAATCCGGGAGCTCCGAGGGTCCGGCTTTACAGCCGCCTCCAACCTACAATGGGAACATGGCGGTCGAGCCCGAGGCAATCAGGCGCGCGCACGAGTGGCTGAAAGAGGTCTACGCGCGCCAACCGGAGCGTGACGCGCTCTTCGCGACGATCTCAGGCGAAGAGGTGAGGCCTCTATACACGGCCGAGGACCTCGTCGACAACGACAGCGAGCGCGACATCGGTCACCCTGGGGAGTTCCCATTCACCCGGGGCGTCTACCCCTCGATGTATCGCGGCCGGCTGTGGACGATGCGGCAGTTCGCCGGCTTCGGTACGGCCGAGGAGACGAACGAGCGCTTCCGGTATCTGCTCGACCATGGGCAGACCGGCCTCTCGACGGCCTTCGACATGCCCACCCTCATGGGTCACGACTCCGATCACGCCCGCTCGCTGGGCGAGGTGGGCCGCGAGGGGGTGGCGATCGACACCCTCGACGACATGAAGACGCTGTTCAGCGGCATCCCGCTCGGCGACGTGACGGTGTCGATGACCGTGAGCGGACCCGCGGCGATCTTGCTCGCCTTCTACGTGTGCGTGGCCGAGGATCAGGGAGTCGCGCGCGACCAGCTCGGCGGCACGATCCAGACAGACATCCTCAAGGAGTACATCGCGCAGAAGGAGTGGTGCTTCCCGATCGACTCGGGGATGCGGCTCGTGATCGACATGATCGAGTTCTGCGCGAGAGAGATGTCGCGCTGGCACCCGATCTCGATCTCCGGCTACCACATCCGCGAAGCAGGATCGACGGCGCAGCAGGAGCTCGCCTTCACGCTGGCAGACGGTCTCGCCTACGTCCAGGAGGCGGTCGAGCGCGGTCTCGACGTCGATGACTTCGCGCCCAGGTTGTCCTTCTTCTTCAACGCGCACATCGACTTCTTCGAGGAGATCGCCAAGTACCGCGCCGCTCGCCGGATCTGGGCGCGCGAGATGCGCGAGACCTTCGGCGCCCGTAATCCCGCCTCGTGGCGGATGCGCTTCCACACTCAGACGGCAGGTGTGTCGCTGACCGCCCAGCAGCCGTTGAACAACGTCGTACGAACTGCGCTGGAGGCGATGTCAGCAGTGCTAGGTGGCACTCAGAGCCTGCACACGAACTCGTACGACGAAGCGCTCGCCCTGCCGACCGAGGAAGCGGTGCGCGTGGCCTTGCGCACTCAGCAGATCATCGCGCACGAAAGCGGTGTCACGAACACGATCGATCCCCTCGGGGGCAGCTACTTCGTAGAGTCCCTCACCGATCGCATGGAGCAGGCCGCGTACGGCTATCTCGAGAAGATCGAGGAACTGGGCGGGATGGTCGAGGCGGTCAAGCGCAACTTCCCGCAACGCGAGATCGCGGACGCGTCATGGCGCTACCAGACCGAGGTGGACGATGGACAGCGCCTGCTGGTCGGAGTCAACAGCTACAAGGTCGACGACGAGGAGCCGCTCGAGATCCTGCAAATCGATCCGGGGCTCGAGCGCAAGCAGATCGATCGCGTGCAGGCGGTGCGTGGCGAGCGCGACGCCGGCGCCGCCGCGGACAGCCTCGCGAAGCTCAAGCTCGCCGCCGCCGATCCCGGGCACAACCTGATGCCGCCGTTGATCGACTGCGCGAGGGCCCACTGCACCGAGGGCGAGATGGTCGGCGCGCTGCAGGAGGTGTTCGGCACCTATCGCGAATCGCCGGTTTTCTAAAACCGGCGATTCGCTAAAGAAGGCCGTCATTTCCTTAGGCGGAAATGACGGGAGCTCCGTGGGCGCGAAGCGGCGCGGCTTGGGATGGCGTTACCTAAGATCCAGGGGACTTTTGGCCAACTCCCTGGGGGTAGGGACATGCGTACCAAGGTGATTCTGTTGCTGTCAGCGGCATTGCTGGCGATCGCTGCCTTGCTCGTGACCTCAGCCGGGTCGGGAGCCAAGCCGAGGGCGTCCGCCACCAGGAGCGTCTCCGTTGAGGACGACTTCTTCAGCCCCAAGACCCGCAGCGTCTCTCGTGGCGACAAGGTCGTCTGGCGGTGGAAGGGGTTCAACGACCACAACGTCAGGTTCCGGTCGGCTCCGTCTGGTGCGAAGCGCCCGAGGGGGTCGACGACGAAGACGAGCGGTCGCTTCGCGCGTACGTTCAGCAGGCGCGGGACCTACCGCTACGTCTGCACGATCCACGAGGCCGGTGGCATGAAGGGCCGCGTCGTCGTCCGTTGAGGCTGGGCTGGAGGAGCGCAACACTTCTCGCCGCGCCTGTCTTGCTCACCGCGGCCGTACTGGCCGTTGCGCCGGCATCAGCCGGCGGCGGCCATCCCAAGCCGGACGCGCGAGTGTCGGTCGAGGACAATTTCTTCAGCGCCCGCTCGGTGACGATCGCTCCGGGCGACGTCGTGCGCTGGGTCTGGCGCGGGAGCAACCGGCACAACGTCGTGTTCAAGCACGTTCCGCGTGGTGCGAAGCGCAAGGGGGCGAACGCGCGGCGCAATGGACGCTGGCAGCGCACGTTCCGCGATCCCGGCACCTACCGCTACGTCTGCACGCTGTTCAGCGGCATGCGCGGTTCGATCATGGTCGAGCAGGCGTCTGAGGAATAGGCGTCAGGCCTTCTCCAGGGCCGGCAGGTCTCGTAACTGGTGCGCCGGTGTGAAGAAGTTCCTGTACGCGAGCATCGTCGAGATCAACGCGGCCAGCGCGACGCTTCCGAGCAGCGCGTAGAGCAGGATCAGCTGCAGCCGCACCGCGTCAACCGGATCGGCCCCGGCGAGCAGCATTCCCACCATCGTGCCGGGGAAGAAGATCAACCCGGTCGTCTTCGTCGAGTCGATCAGCGGGATCATCCCGGAACGCAGCGACCGCCGCATGATCGGCAGCATCGCCTGCGTCTGTGTCGCTCCGAGGGCCAAGGTCGCCTCGATCTCGCGCGCGGACGAGCGCACCTCGTCGCCCATCCGGTTGAGCGCCACCGCAGCGGCGGTCATCGCATTTCCCACCACCATGCCGCCGACCGGGACCAGGTAACGCGGCTTTGGATCGAAGATCCCGAGCGCCACGACCAGCACCAGGGTTGTCGCGCCGGCCAGCGCGAGCGCGCCCAGCAGCGGCAGAAACGCTCCCGGCACCGACTCCGCGCGACTGCGGGCAGTAAGCGCGCCGAAGACCACCATCACGGCGATCAAGAGGACCACCAGCGCGAGCGTGTCCTGATCGAAGATCACGTTGATCACATAGCCGATCGCGGTCAGCTGCACGAAGGACCGCGCGACGGCGACGCCAATGTCCGCATCGAGGTCAAGGCGCTGCCAGATCGAGACGCCGGCTGCGATCGCCACCAGCACGAGCGTCGCGAGCACTTGCCCGAGGCTGACGTCGATCGAGGTCGTCATACGGCCTCGAGGCGCTGCCACTCCCGGACGCGGCCACGGTCGAGTCGCAGGACCCAATCGGCGAGGCGCCCGGCCTGCGCAAGATCGTGGGTCACGAGCACGATCGAGATCCCGAGCTCGGCGCGTAACCGCAGGAGCGTGCGCTCCACCGCGTCTCTCGCTTCCTGGTCCAGCGCAGACGTCGGCTCGTCGAGCAGGAGCACGGATGGCTCGAGCGCGAGCGCTCGGGCAAGCATCACGCGCTGCTGCTCACCGACCGACAGCTGGGCGCCGGGGCGTTCGAGGAACGTTGGGTCGAGGCCTGCGAGCTCCATCAGCCGAGCCGGGTCCGGTTCGGCCTTGGCGAGACGGGCTGCGAACGCGATGTTGTCCGCCACGGTTCCGTCCACGAGTGCCGGCAGCTGAGGAACGAGCGAGACCTCCCGCCGCAGGCCGAGCACGTCGTACTCCGCGACCGGGCGCCCGCGGTAGCGAACGTCTCCGCGATCGGGGTCGGCGAGCCTGTTCAGGAGCCGCAGCAGGCTCGACTTGCCGCACCCGGACGGCCCGGCGAGCGCGCAGGCGCCGGCTGGCAGGGCCGCGCTCACGTCCGCCAGCACCGTGCGCCCGCCGCGGGACAGGGTCACGTTTTCGAGCTCGAACAGCGACTCCATGTCCGGAGTATCGCGCCCTCGTGGGGATAGAATCGCCAAACGGGCTGCACTTGAAGGGACCACGAACCATCAGGAGGCGAGGACCATGGCAACGATGAAGGGCGTCGCCTTCTACGGACCTGGAGACGTGCGGGTCGAGGAGGTCGCAAGGCCGGAGATGGAGGAGCCGGCGGATGTGCTCCTGCGCATAGATCGCGCGGCGATCTGCGGTACGGATCTCCACCCATACCACGGCCGCCTCATGATCGAGGAGGGGTTCGTGCTGGGACACGAGTACATGGGCACGATCGAGCAGAAGGGTGACGCGGTCACCCAGTTCGACGAGGGCGATCGCGTCGTCGGCTCGTTCTTCGTCTCCTGCGGCAAGTGCTGGTTCTGCCGCCGTGGCCTTCCGATGAAGTGCATGGCGATCCGGGTGTTCGGGCTCGGCATGGCGTTCGGCGACCTGTCCGGTGCGCAGTCCGAGTACATGCGCGTCCCGGAAGCCGACCTGACTCTGCGCAAGATGCCCGAAGACGGCCTGAGTGACGAGGACGTCCTGTTCGTGGGCGACATCCTCACCACCGGCTACGACGCCGTGCGCAAGGCCGGCATGCAACCTGGAGACGTCGTCGCGGTCGTTGGCTGCGGGCCAGTCGGCTTGTGCACCATGATGAGCGCGCGCGCCCTCGGTGCGGGCCGGGTGGTCGGCATCGACTCGGTCAAGGACCGCCTCGACCTCGCCGAGAGCCTCGGCGCCATCCCGGTCAACTTCCAGGAGAACGACCCGGAGGACGTGATCAGGGAGATGACCGACTGGCGCGGCGCGGACGTCGTGGTCGACGCCGTTGGTCACGAAGCCGCTCTCGAGAGCACGTTCTCGCTCGTGCGCCAGGGCGGGACCATCTCCCTGCCCGGCATGTACGTCGAGGACCACGCGTCCGTGCCGATCGGCGACATGTGGCTGAAGAACATCAACCTCGTCACCGGCGTCGCGAACATCCAGGGCCACATGGACGAGCTGCTCGGGCTGGTGCGAGACGGCCGCATCGATCCGAAGGTGATCATCTCTCACCGGCTCTCTTTGGACGAGGCGCCGAAGGGCTACGAGCTGTTCGACCAAAAGCAGGCTTTGAAGGTGGTGCTCGACCCGAGGGCATGAGCGCCGGACGCGAGCGATGAGGGAGAGGGGAGAGATGCTCGAAGGCTTGATGCAGGACCATCCGCTCACGCTTCAGCACCCGCTCGAGCGGATGCGCACCGTATACGGCGACAGCGAGGTGGTGACGCTGCGCAGCGCGGGGGGAGACAAGACGCGGGCTGCATACGCCGAAGTCGGGGATCGCGTGGACCGGCTCGCACGCGGCCTCCGGTCGCTCGGCATCGAGCGCGGCGATCGGGTGGCGACGTTCATGTGGAACTCGCAGGAGCACCTCGAGGTCTACTTCGCCGCGCCATGCATGGGCGCGGTCCTCCACACGATCAACATCAGGCTCTTCCCGGAGCAGCTCACCTACATCGCGAACCACGCGGAGGACCAGGTCGTGTTCGTGGACGACTCGCTCGTGCCCGTGCTCGAGAAGGTCGCCGGGTCATTCGAGACGGTGCGCCAGTACATCCTCGTCGGCGAAGGTGATCCCGGCTCGCTCCCCAACGTCATCCGCTATGAGGAGCTGATCGCCGACTCTGACGGCGGCTTCGACTATCCGGAACTGGACGAGCGCTCCGCCGCCGGCCTCTGCTACACGAGCGGCACTACCGGGAACCCGAAGGGCGTCCTGTATTCGCACCGCTCTTCCCTGCTGCATGCGATGGGGACGTGCATGGCGGGCACGCTCGGCCTCTCGGCCGCGGACCGCGTGATGCCGGTCGTTCCGATGTTCCACGTCAACGCGTGGGGAATACCCCATTCATGCGCGCTCGCCGGCGCCGACCTCGTGATGCCGGCGCGCTTCCTGCAGGCGGAACCGCTTGCGCGCCTGATCGAGAGCGAGCAGGTGACGATGACGGGCGGGGTGCCGACGATCTGGATGGACCTACTGCGCTGGTCGAAAGAGAACAAGCCTGATCTTTCGAGCCTGCGCTACATCCTCTGCGGTGGCGCCGCGGTGCCGGAGTCGTTGATGCGCGGCTTCGACGAGCAGGAGGGGATCTGCATGGTCCAGGCGTGGGGGATGACGGAGACCAGCCCCCTGGCAGCGGTTGCATGGCCGCCGGCTGGGGCGAGCGGTGACGAGTACTGGAATTACCGCACGGCCACCGGCCGCATGACGCCGATGGTCGAGATCCGGCTGGTCGACGACGACGGCAACGAGGTCTCGTGGGACGGTGAGTCCACCGGTGAGGTCGAGATCCGCGGTCCATGGATCGCCTCGGACTACTACAACGACCCCACCGGCGCCGACAAATTCCACGACGGCTGGCTGCGCACGGGCGATATCGCCTCGATCGACTCCCGCGGCTACATCCGCATCACCGATCGCGCGAAGGACGTGATCAAGTCGGGCGGCGAGTGGATTTCCTCTGTCGAGCTGGAGAACCAGCTGATGGCTCATCCCGACGTGCTCGAGGCTGCGGTGATCGCGAAGCCCGACGAGCGCTGGACCGAGCGCCCGCTCGCCTGCGTCGTGCTGTGCGAGGGCTCGAGCTGCAGCACCGACGAGCTCTGCGAGCACCTGTCCAGCCGCGTAGCGAAGTGGTGGATCCCGGACGAATACGCGTTCATAGACGCGGTGCCGAAGACGAGCGTCGGCAAGTTCGACAAAAAAGTCCTCCGGCAAGCCTTGGCCGAGGGCAATCTCGAGGGGCGCACACCGGTCTCCACCGGTTGAGCCGCTTGATCCCGAACCCGCACATCTCTGGATGACGCTGCGAACCTTCGCTGGATCTGCGTCCTCGGCCTCGCCAATGCAGACCAGCATTGGCTTCGACCTGCGTCCTTGCCCAGCTTGATTCTCGCGCCCCCCAGAGACGCGCGGATTCGGAACCAACCGGCTAGCATCACGCTAGATGGAAGCCAGTGATCAGCCCGCCGCCGGCAACGGCGACAGCAGGCGCAAGATCCGCGTCGTGGTCGCGAAGCCGGGCCTCGACGGGCATGACCGGGGCGCCAAGATCATCGCGCGTGCGCTGCGCGACGCCGGCATGGAGGTGATCTACACGGGGCTACACCAGACGCCCGAGCAGATCGTCGAGACCGTGATCCAGGAGGATGCCGACGCCGTCGGGCTCTCGATCCTCTCGGGCGCGCACATGACTTTGGTTCCCCGCATCGTCGAGCTGATGCGCGAGCGCGACGTGGACGACGTCGTCGTCATCGCCGGCGGCACGATCCCCGGGGACGACATCCCGGAACTGAAGAAGATCGGCGTGTCGGAGATCTTCACGCCGGGGGCCTCGACGCA
This sequence comes from uncultured Solirubrobacterales bacterium, assembly GCA_963716195.1. Classification (GTDB taxonomy): domain Bacteria; phylum Actinomycetota; class Thermoleophilia; order Solirubrobacterales; family JBBDJG01; genus JBBQNR01. Next base: position 2,217,567 of record OY970293.1, on the reverse strand, counting down.
GGAGATCATCGATTTCGTGCGCGGCGCAGTGAAGCCCCGCTAAGCCCGAGCCCTCGGAGCTCCCGGTTTTTGCGGCTAAGCAAAAACCGGCTATTCTCCCCGCCGCCATCAGGCGGGAGCCCCGTTACCTTCCCATCCTGACCGGGTATTAGGCTCCCGATTGATTGGTCAGTCAGTAATATTCTCGGTGGCCACCAGGGCCGTCCAGCCACGCCGTCTGCCGCTGATCGTGCGACGGACAGGAGGAAGCCTGAAGTGAAGATTTGTGTCCTCGTGAAAGAAGTCCCGGACGCCGCGGTCGTCAAGCGCATCGATCCGAACACCCTGCGCATGGACCGGAGCGGCGAGAAGAACCTCAACCCTTTCGACACCCACGCGATCGAGGCCGCGATGCAGATCCGCGAGGCGGACAACGGCGTTGACGTCGACGAGATCGTGGCGGTCACGATGGGGCCGGAATCAGCGGTGCGAGCTCTGCACAAGGCCGTGTCGCTCGGCGCGGACCGCTCGGTGCACCTGACGGATGCGGCGCTGGAGGGCTCGGATGTATGCGCGACCGGCTACGCGCTCGCCAAGGCGCTGGCCAAGGAGAGCCCCGACCTGGTGCTGCTCGGCCAGCAGTCGGACGACGGTGAGTGCTACACGATCGGGGCGGTCGTCGCCGACCACCTGCAGATGCCGTCCCTGACCCAGGTGATCAAGATGGACGTCAGCGGGGGCGCACTTCGCTGCGAGCGCCAGGCCGAGTATGGCTACGACACCGTCGAGGTTGAGATGCCCGCCGTGATCAGCGTCGGTGACGCCATCAACGAGCCGCGCTACCCGTCCCTGAAGGCGATCATGGGGGCGAAGAAGAAGCAGCTCGACACGTTCTCGACGTCCGACGCCGCCATCGAGACGGACAAGGTCGGAATCGACGGGTCCCGCACGCGCGTGCTCGCCGTCAATCCCCCGCCTGAGAAGCAGGCCGGCACGATCATCGAGGACGAGGACACCAACGAGACCGTCGAGAAGGTCGTTGCCTGGCTCGAGGAAAGGAAGCTTGTATGAGCGACATCCTTGTATACGCGCTCCACGACGACGAGGGCGTCTTCAACAAGAACTCGCTCGGTGCACTGTCCGAAGCCTCGAAGCTGGCCGGCGACACCGGCGGCCAAGCGGACGCTCTCGTCGTCGGCGACGTGGCCGACGACGCCTGTCAGTCGCTCGGCGCATACGGCGTCAAGAAGGTCTACCGCGCCAAGACGGTCCCGGAGGGACTCGCGCAGCCGATCGTCGACGCGATGGCCAAGGTCATCCAGGACAACGGCCACTCGTACGTGCTGTTCGGCGGCGGCCTGCTCGGCTTCGAGATCGGCGCAGGTCTGACTGCGCGGCTCGGCGCCGGCGTGACGATGGAGGTCACGGACGTGGACGTCCGCGACGGCAAGCTCGTCGCCATGCGGCCGATCCTCCAGGACTCGGCGGTTGTAGAGGTCGAGTACGTGGGCGAGCCGGGAATCATCATCGGCCGGCTGAACGCCTTCGACGCGGTGGAACGAAACGGTGGCTCCGCCGAGGTGGTGGACGTCGACATCGAGTTGTCGCCGTGGTCCACCAAGGCCAAGATGGTCCAGCGCGGCGAGCAGCGCGGTGAAGACGTCAACATCGAGGACGCCGACGTCCTGGTCGCCGGCGGCCGCGGACTCGGCAAGGCCGAGAACTTCGGGCTCTGCGACGATCTCGCGGGGGCCTTCGGCGGCGCGGTCGCCGCGACGCGCGCGGTCGTCGACGCGGGCTGGTTCCCGTACGCGGGTCAGATCGGCCAGACCGGCAAGACGGTGGCGCCGAAGCTGTACATCGCCGCCGGCATCTCCGGCGCGATCCAGCACAAGGTCGGCATGCAGTCCTCGGAGAACATCGTCGCGATCAACAAGGACCCGAACGCGCCGATCTTCGAGTTCGCCGACCTCGGCATCGTCGGCGACCTGCACAAGATCATGCCGAAGCTCACTGACGCGGTGAAGGCAAAGAAGGGCGCGTAGTGGCAGTAGAGCCCGCAGAGTTCCCTCCCCCCGTCGACAACGCTGACTTCGTCGGCCCCCCGACCGATCCGGAAGAGGACCGGATCGAGGTCGGGATCGCGATTGTCGGCGGAGGGCCGGCCGGCCTCACCGCCGCGATCAAGGCTGCGCAGCTGCTCGAGACCAGGCCGGCGCTGAAGGAGCAGCTCGGCGAGGTCCCGATCGCGGTGATCGAGAAGGGCAAGGTCGCGGGCAGCCACCTGCTGTCCGGGGCGAACATGCACCCGTCGGCGATGCGGGAGCTGTTCCCGGACCTCTCGCCCGATGACTGGCCCGTGTTCCAGGAGGTGACCAAGGACGCCGCGTACTTCCTCACCAGGAAGCGGGCGATCCCCTTGAAGCCGATACCGCCGCCCTTCCGCAACCACGGCAACTTCGTGACGTCGGTAGCGCAACTCGGCCGCTTCCTGTCCGAGAAGGCCGAGGAGCTCGGCATCTACGTGCTTTCGGAGACCGCGGCGACGAAGTTGCTGGTTGAGGATCGGATCGTGAAGGGCCTGCGCACCGGCGACAAAGGCCGCGGCAGGGACGGCGAGCCGCTGTCGAATTTCGAGCCCGGATCAGACGTAGTCGCGCGCGCCACCGTGCTCGCCGAAGGAACCCTTGGCCACCTCACGATGGCCGCGCTCGATTACTACAACCTGCACGGTCGCGATCCCATGCGATGGGAGCTCGGCGTCAAGGAGATCTGGGAGGTGCCGAAGCCGCTCGATCGCGTCATCCACACCTTGGGCTGGCCGCTTCGCAAGAGCGCCAAATACAGGGAGTTCGGCGGCAGCTTCATCTATCCGATGGGCGAGGACAAGGTCTGCGTTGGCTTCGTCGCCGGGCTCGACTACAAGGACGCGACCTTCTCGTGCCACGACGTGCTCCAGATGTTCAAGACGCATCCTTTGGTCCGCGACATCCTCGAGGGAGGGAAGCGGATCGGCTGGGGGGCGAAGACGATCCCCTCCGGCGGCTACTGGGCGATGCCCAAGCACCTCAGCGTCCCGGGTATGTGCATCGCCGGCGACGCCGCGAGCATGGTGAATATTCCCACCCTCAAGGGCGTCCACTACGCGATGCACGCCGGCATGTACGCGGCGGAGACGATCATTGACTCGCTCGAGCAGGACTCGATCAACTTTGAGGCGTACGACGAGAAGGTACGGAACAGCGTCATCCACGACGACCTCTACCGCTCGCGGAACGTGCGCCAGGTATTCGACCGCGGCTTCTTCGTCGGCGGCGCGATCGCTCAGGCGATGACCGTTACAAATGGCGCATTCCCCGGCGGCCACTGGGGCTTCAAGTCGGACGCCGAGGAGGAGATGTTCATCGATGGCGCGGCAAGGAGCTACCCGAAGCCCGACAACAAGTACCTCTTCGACAAGCTCTCGAGCGTGTTCGCGTCAGGAAACGCGACCCGCGACGACGCGCCGAACCACGTGCGCGTGCAAACGAAGGTGCCGCTCGAGCTCGCGCAGGCGTGGACGGCGATGTGCCCCGCGCAGGTCTACGAGATCCCCGAGGACCAGCTCGAGGCAGCGCAGAACGGGAACGGCGACGGCACCGTCGAGGTGCAGATCACGGCCTCGAACTGTGTCCAGTGCGGTGCGATCAACGCCAAGGGCGGCCGCCTGACGCTGCCCGAGGGCGGCGACGGGCCGAACTACACGCTGGCGTAGACAGCACGCTTGCTGATCCGTTCGCTGCACCTGATCGCCGCCGCGATCTGGGCGGGTGGGCTGTTGTTCCTCGGCCTGTCGGTGGGCGCGGCGCGCCGCACGCTCGGCGACGCCGAGCGCATCGCCTTCTTCCGGGCGATCGGTCGCCGCTTCCTGATCGTGGGCGGGATCGCGCTGCTGGTGCTGATCGCCACCGGAAGCGACATGGTGAGCGATCGCAATGCGTGGGACACGCTCGGTGAGGGCACCTACGGCGGCACGCTGCTGGCGAAGCTGATCCTGGTAGGCGTCGTGATCGTGCTGACCCTCGTTCACAGCCTCGTGCAGGGACCGGCGCTGTCTCGCCTGCGCGAGCAAGCGGCCGCGCGGCCCGACGACGTGGCGCTTGCCGCGGAGATCCGCCGTAAGGCCGCACTTGCCGGCGTCGTCTCGCTGCTCAACCTGCTGGCGACGCTCGCGATCCTGGTGCTCGCGGCGCGGCTCGTGACCGGGTGAGTGGCTCCGGATCGGGCTCGTCCGGCTCTGGCAAGGGCCCGGCCGCTTCCTGCCCATCGCTAACATTGCCCCAATGAAGCAGGGAATCCACCCCGAATACGTCGAGGCCCACGTGCGCTGCACGTGCGGCAACGAGTTCACCACCCGCTCCACAAAGCCCCAGCTGCACGTCGAGATCTGCTCCGAGTGCCACCCTTTCTACACCGGCCGGCAGAAGCTGGTCGACACCGGTGGCCGCGTTGAGCGCTTCCAGCGGCGCGCGGCCAAGCGCCGGGGCAAGGGCTAGCTTTTCGGGGCCTCCAGGGCGCGCTGACCGGCCCCGGAGACAGCCCGGGTACCATGAGCAGGAGGGATCCGACCTCGCTTTCTCATGTCCGCTGAGCGCGAACTGACCTACGACACTGACCCCGCTCCGGATGCGGTGATGCTGCCCGACGGGCGCCTGATGTCCGGCAAGGACGCGCCGGTCGGTGGCCAGGCCGTGCTCGAAGGCGTGATGATGCGGGGGATCTCGACCTGGGCCGTGGCGGTGCGCAAGCCGGTGCCGGTCGTCGAGCCCGATGCCGAGAGCCGCGAGGGCGGCCCCGCGCTGGCGCCGGTGGCCGGCCTTGACGGCGTAGCCGTAACGCCGAACGGCGCCGACGCGGAGACCGCGCCCGCGCTCGGCGAGATCGACGTGCACGTCGAGCAGTTCGAGCCGTTGATACGCAGGCGGCGCCTGTTCCGCGTTCCGGTGGTGCGTGGGGTGGTCGCGCTTGGCGAGTCGCTCAAGATCGGCTTCCGCGCGCTCGGCATCTCCGCCAATGCGCAGCTCCCCGAGGGCGAGCAGGAGCTGTCTGGTCGGATGTGGGGCATCACGATCGCGATCTCGCTTCTGTTTGCGGTCGGCCTCTTCTTCGTCCTGCCGGTGACGATCGCGAACTTCTGGAAGGACTCCCTCGACAACTCGGTCCTGTTCGTGGTCGTCGAGAAGCTGATCAGGATCACGATCTTCCTCGGCTATCTCTGGTTGATCTCGAAGCTGCCGGACCTGCGCCGGGTGTTCGAGTACCACGGCGCCGAGCACAAGGTGATCGCTGCTTACGAGGCGGGCGACCAGCTCACCCCCGAGCGTGCCAGCCGCTACTCGCGACTGCACGTCCGGTGCGGTACCAGCTTCCTGCTGATCGTGATGATCATCGCGGTCTTCGTCTTTGCGCCGATCGGGCGTCCCGCCCTGTACTGGCTGATCCTCTCCCGCATCCTCGGCATCGCTTTGGTCGCCGGGCTCGCGTACGAGGTCATCAAGTGGGCAGGCCGCAACCGGCGCAAGCGCTGGGTCCGGGCGCTGATGTGGCCGGGGCTCCAGCTGCAGAAGCTGACGACGCGGGAGCCCTCTCACGACCAGCTCGCGGTCTCCATCGCGGCGCTCGAGGCCGTGCTCGCGGTCGAGGACCCGACCGCCTCCAGTGCCGAGGACCGGCTCGGCATGGAAGTCGTCGCCTGAACGCAGCTATGCCCGAGACGATGATCGAGCGGCTGGTCGAGCAGGTCGAGCAGCGCTATCGCGAGCTGACGGAACAGCTCTCCGACCCCGACGTCATCGGCGACCGTGATCGCTACACGGCCCTCGCCCGCCGCCACCGGGACCTCGAGGGTGCGCACCGGCTGGTCGAGGAGTACCGGCGGGCGGAGAGCGACGCCGCCGGCGCCGAGGAGCTGCTCGAGGGCGCCGACGGCGACCTCGACGGCGGCGAGCGCGCCGAGCTGCAGGAGTTCGTCGCTGCCTCCAGGCGGCGCATAGAGGAGCTCTCCGACGATCTCCGGCTCGCCATGATCGAGCGAGACCCGAACGACTCAAAGAACGTGATCGTTGAGATCCGCGCCGGCACGGGCGGCGACGAGGCCGCGCTGTTCGCCGGCGACCTCTACCGGATGCTGACGCGGTACGCCGAGCGCCGCGGCTTCTCGTCGGAGCCGCTGTCGCAGAGCCCGGCCGAGGTGGGGGGCTTCAAGGAGGTGACGCTCGAGATCAAGGGCGAGGGCGCGTACAGCGTCTTCAAGCACGAGGCAGGCGTCCACCGCGTGCAGCGGGTTCCGAAGACGGAGTCGCAGGGGCGCATCCACACCTCGACCGCCACGGTCGCGGTACTGCCCGAGGCTGAGGACGTAGAGGTGCAGATCGATCCCAATGACCTGCAGATCGACGTCTACCGCTCGTCCGGTCCCGGCGGCCAGTCGGTGAACACGACGGATTCGGCCGTCCGCATCACGCACAAGCCGAGCGGGATCGTCGTGTCGATGCAGGACGAGAAGTCGCAGCTACAGAACCGCGAGCGTGCGATGCGCGTGCTGCGCGCGCGGCTCTACGAGCAGGCCTTGCAAGCGCAGCAGGATGAGCTCGCCGCAGACAGGCGGTCGCAGGTCGGCAGCGCCGAGCGCTCCGAGAAGGTGCGCACGTACAACTTCCCCCAGGGACGGGTAACGGACCACCGAGTCAAGCTCACGACGCACAACCTCCCGAACGTGATGGAGGGTGAGCTGGACGAGTTCACCGCCGCGCTCGCCGCCGAGGAGCGCCGGCACCAGCTCGAGGCGCAGGCGGCCTGAGCCAGAGCCCATCACGAAACGCCCGTGATGCCTGAGGCGGCGAGAATCAAGCCAGCCAAGGACGCAGGGAGGTTGCATACCCGTGCGGTATGCGACCGACCGAGGACGCAGGCTGGAGAAGATTCGCAGCCGCGTCAGGCGTTGCGGGTGTTTCTGTGATGGGCACTCAGATCCGGGAGGCACTGACAGCGGCGATCGAGAGGCTGGAGGCCTCGGGCGTCGACAATCCACGCCTCGACGCCGAGGTGCTGCTTGCTGCCGCTCTCGGCACGAACCGCGCCGAGCTGCACGTGAACTCGGAGCAGGAGCTCGCGGAGCCCGCCGCCTCGCAGTTCACGACCATGGTCCGGCGCCGCTCCGAACGCGAGCCGGTTGCCTACGTGCTCGGTCGTGCGCATTTCCGCGAACTGGAGCTGGTGGTCGACCACCGTGTCCTCGTTCCCCGGCCGGAGACCGAGCTCCTGGTCGACCTGGCCGATGATCGCCAGCGCGTGCTCGACGTCGGCACCGGGTCGGGAGCAATTGCGCTCGCGATCGCGCACGAGCGCGCCGGCGTGCGCGTGACCGGCATCGACAGCTCGCCGGAGGCCGTGGAGGTTGCGCGCGACAACGCGTCGCGCCTCGGACTCGACGTCGAGTTCCTGATCGCCGATCTGATCGTCGGCGGGCCCTATGACCTGATCGTCTCCAACCCGCCATACGTGCGCGAGCCGGAATGGGACGCGCTCCAGCCGGAGATAACGATGTACGAGCCGCGCGACGCCCTCGTCGCCGGGCCGGACGGGCTCGACCTGATCAGGGATCTAATTCCCGCGGCCGCCGACGTGCTCGTACGCGGCGGCACGCTGGCTATCGAGGTCGGCCAGGGACAATCGCGCGCGGTGGAGCACCTCTTCGAGCGCTCCAACTTCACGCACGTGGAGACGACCAGGGACCTGGCTGGTATCCCACGGGTGGTGAAGGGCAAGGCGCGGTAGTACTGGCTGTGAAGGAGGCTCTGACCGCCGAGTCCGTGCTCGAGTTCGAACGCTGCATCGGTCGTGGCGGCGTGGCGGTGTTTCCGGCGGACACGGTCTATGGGCTCGCCTGCAACCCGGGCTCCGTCTCCTCCGTGGAGCGCATGTATGCGCTGAAGCAAAGAGCGAGGGAGCGACCCGCCGCCGTCATGTTCTTCCAGCTCGAGCGCGCGCTGACGGCCTTCGATTGGCTGGGCGAGCGCACCGCCGACGCCATTCGCCGCCTGTTGCCCGGGCCGCTCACCCTCGTGCTACCGAACCCCGCGGGCCGGTACGCGCTTGCGGGCGGAGGGGCGGGGCTCGGCCTGCGCGTGCCGAGGCTCGAGGGCAGGCTCGCCCCGCTCGCCGGGGCCCGCGTCGCCGTGCTTCAGACGAGCGCGAACCTGAGCGGCGGACCGGACGCCAGGATCCTGAACGAGGTCGACCCCGCGCTCGTGTCGGGGGTTGACTGCGTCCTTGACGGTGGCGAGCTGTCCGGTATCTCCTCGTCGGTCGTCGATCTGACGCGCTTCGAGGAAGACGGCCTGTGGGAACTGTTGCGTGAGACCGCGATAAGCAGCAAAGAGGTGGCTGCTCTTCTCCCATGACCTTCCAGAACCCACCCGCCGAGGAGCTCTACGCCAACCGGTGGCGGATCTGGGGCGTCGTGATGATCGGCCTCTTCATGGCGCTGATCGACGTCACGATCGTGAACATCTCGATCCCGCAGCTGGAGCGAGACCTGGACGCCTCTCTGGACGATGTCTCGTGGGTGCTGAACGCCTACAACATCATGTTCGCCGTCCTGCTGATCTCGATGGGCAGGCTGGCCGACCAGTTCGGGCGCAGGCGCTTCTTCCTGATCGGTATGTCGATCTTCACCCTCGCCTCCCTGGCCTGCGCCCTCTCGACGACCCTCGGCGCGCTGATCGCCTTTCGCATCGTGCAGGCGGTCGGCGCCGCCATCCTGACGCCGCTGGCGCTCGCGATGACGGCGCTCGTCTTCCCGCCCCAGCAGCGCGGACTCGGTCTCGCGCTGATGGCGGTCGTTGCCAACGCTGCGGCGGCGCTGGGCCCGCCGATCGGCGGCGTTCTGGTCCAGCTCGCGGACTGGCCCTGGGATGCCGGCTGGCACTGGATCTTCCTCATCAACGTGCCGATCGGCGTGCTCGGCCTCGTGCTCGCGCTGCGCGTGCTGCCGGAGACGCGCGATCCGCTCGCCGGGACGAAGGTGGACTGGTGGGGAATGGCCACCATCGGCGGCTCGGTCTTCTGCCTCACCTACGGGCTCGTCGAGGCGAACAACCGCGGCTGGGGGTCGCCAGAGATCATCGGCCTGTTCGTGGCGTCGGTCGTGCTGGCGATCGCATTCGCCTTCACCCAGCGCATCGGCCGATTCCCGATGATCACCGCGGGCCTCGTCAAGAACCGGCAGTTCATAAGCGCCAGCATCGCGCTGCTGCTGTTCGGCGCGGCCATGATGGGCACGCTGTTCATGATCGTGCTCGCCTTCGTGAACCTCTGGGGCTACTCGGAGCTCAAGGCGGCACTGGCCGTGACTCCGGTGCCCGCAATGGCCCTCGTCGTCGCGCCGCTTGTCGGGCGCGTCGCGAATCGGTTCCCCCCGCGCGCGTTCGGAGTTCCTGCCATCCTCGCCGGGGCCATCTCGATGTTCTGGCTCGCGCAGCTGCCCACCGAGCCCTCATTCGGGAAAGTGGTCGGTCCGCTGGCGCTGCTGGGCGCGGGTATCGGCGCGACGTTCCCGGCCGTGATGATCGGCTCGATGGGATCGATCCAGGGCCAGGAGCTCGGTCTCGGGTCCGGAATCGTGAACATGGCCCGCCAGGTCGGCTTCGCGCTGGGCATCGCCGTGCTGGTCGCCGTCTTCACCGGCACCGTCGGGGATCACCTGAACGATGCGGAGCAGGTGCGCGACGCCTACGCCGCCGCCTTCAGGGTCGCCGGCCTGTCCGCGCTGCTGGCCGTTCCGTTTGCCTTCACCATGCGCAGGCGTCCGATGGACGTCCCTGCCACAGAGCGCGCGGCCGCGGCCGTGGCCGGATAGCCGGTTCGGTGCTTCGACAGCCGGGTATATCGCCATCAGGACGTCCTGAGGCAGGACCACATGACGATCGAGCCCAACAGCCGGACATCGACCGCGACCGCCCGCTCGTACGGCATCTTGGTTGTGGCCAACGAGACTGTCGAGGGTCGCGAGCTGCTCGAGGAGATCAAGCGGCGCGCACAGGGACGGAACGCCGATGTGCGGGTGGTGGCGCCGGCTCTGGTGGCATCGCGCATCAAGCACGGGCTCGGGGACGTCGACGAGGCGCGTGAGGAAGCGGCAGCGCGGCTGCAACGCTCGATCGACGCGATCCGCCGCACCGGCATCGAGGCGTCGGGAGAAGTCGGGGACGCTGATCCGGAGCTCGCGATCAGGGATGCGCTCGCAACTTTCGCCGCCGACGAGGTGATCATCGCCACACACCCGCCCGAGCGCTCGACCTGGCTCGAGAAGGACGTCGTCGAGCGTGCGCGGGCCGACATCGAGCAGCCGATCACCCATGTGGTCGTCGACCTCGATGCGGAGCGCGGCCAGCAGACGGCGCGTGCGGTCGAGCGCATACCGCGACGGCGTCGTCGCCGCGGAGACGGCGAGGACGAGCAGACCGACTACCTGCCCCCGATGACGCTGCGCGACCGGCTCACGCTGCTGGTCGGCATCGGCGGCACGATCGCGCTCGGGATCATGGCGCTGCTCTGTCCCGACGGCGGCGACGTCAGCGGTGGCTGCGCTGCCCGGTTTCTGATCGCCCTCGCCGCGTTCATGGTCACCGTGTGGCACGTGGTCGCGCTGATCTTGATGGGCAGCGTGCGCTATCACGGATTTTGGGAGAAGGCCGCCGCCAACATGGTCCTGTTCGGCATCCCGCCGGCGATCTTGGTCAGCGCGCTGCTCGGCTGAGAGCTCTTGGCGCCGCACCCATCCGTAATATCCGCGCGGTGCGAATCGCCGTCGCAGTTGACCACGCGGGGTTCCCGCTGAAGGGAGCAATCACAGCGGCCCTCGAGCGGGAAGGGCACGACGTCGTGGACTGCGGCACCGACTCTGAGCAGTCGGTCGACTACCCCCTCTATGCCGCGCGCGCGGCTCGGATGGTGTCCGACGGCGCCGCCGAGCGGGCGGTGCTGGCCTGCGGCAGCGGAACCGGCGTCTGCATCGTCGCCAACAAGGTGGACGGGGTGCGGGCGGTCAACGGACGCGATCGCGAGGAAGTCGAGATGGCCCGCCTCCACAACGACGTCAACGTGCTCGCGCTGGCCGGGCGCAGCCTCGAGGAGAGCACGGCTCGAACGATTGTCGAGACGTTCCTCCACACCGAGTTCGAGGGCGGCAGGCACCAGCGCCGAGTCGACCAGATCAGTCAGGTCGAAGCGGGTACCCTGAAGGACCGGCCCGAGATGCAAACAGTGGAGGACACGCGTTGAGCGAGCTCGACCCAAACTACTTCAGCGAACCCCTGTCGTCGGTGGACCCGGAGATCGCCGAGGTCCTCCACAAGGAGCTCGAGCGCCAGCAGAACACTCTCGAGCTGATCGCCTCGGAGAACTTCGTGCCGCAGGCGATCCTGGAGGCCGCCGGCTCGGTGCTGACGAACAAGTACGCGGAGGGTCTGCCCGGCAAGCGCTACTACGGCGGTTGCGAATGGGTCGACGTCTCGGAGCAGCTCGCGATCGACCGCGCCAAGGAGGTGTTCGGCGCCGAGCACGCGAACGTGCAGCCGCACGCGGGCGCGCAGGCCAACAACGCCGCGTATATGGCGCTGATCGAGCCGGGCGACACGATCCTCGGCATGGAGCTCGCACACGGCGGGCACCTCACGCACGGCATGAAGCTGAACGTGTCCGGCAAGCTCTACCACGTCGTCGGCTACCAGGTCCGCAAGGAGGACTACCGGGTCGACATGGAGCAGGTCGAGCGGCTGGCGAAGGAGCACAAGCCGAAGGTGATCGTCGCCGGCTGGTCCGCGTATCCGCGCCAGCTCGACTTCGCGGCGTTTCGCCGCATCGCAGACGAGGTGGGCGCCAAGCTGATGGTCGACATGGCGCACTTCGCGGGGCTGGTCGCGGCCGGTGAGCACCCGAGCCCGGTGCCCTACGCGGACGTCACAACGACCACGACGCACAAGACCCTCTGCGGCCCCCGTGCCGGCATGATCCTCTGCAAGGAGGAGCTGGGGACGGCAATCGACAAAGCCGTCTTCCCCGGTCAGCAGGGCGGTCCGCTCGAGCACATCATCGCCGCCAAGGCCGTCTGCCTGCGGATTGCGCAGAGCGAGGGTTTCCGCGAGCGCCAGCGCCAGACGATCGCGAACGCGAAGGTCCTTGCAGAGACGATCCAGGAGGGCGGCCTGAACGTCCTCACCGGCGGCACAGACGTCCACCTCCTGCTGGTCGACCTGGGCATGGACGGTCTCGACGGCAAGGAAGCGGAGGACCGCCTCGCCGAGGTCGGCATCACGGTCAACCGCAACGCGATCCCGTTCGACCAGCGCCCGCCCATGCGGGCATCGGGCCTGCGGATCGGCACGCCGGCGCTCACGACGCGCGGCTTCGTCGAGGACGACATGCGCGAGGTCGGCCAGGTGATCTGCGAAGCGCTCTCACCCGGCTACGACGACGCGAAGCGAGCAGACCTGTCTGAGCGCACGCGGACGCTGCTGGAGCGCTACCCGCTCTACGCGCACCTGTCGGCGACGGTTTAGCGCTTTCCGAGCACGCCCTCGTACACGCTCGCGAACCGCTCCGCCAACGAATCCCACGAGTAGGCGGCGCGGATCTGGCGGTAGGCGTTGTCGCCGCGACTGCGCCGCTCGTCCGGATCGTTGACGGCCTCCACCAGCGCGTCGGCCAGGCCTGCCATGTCGTCCGGCTCGACCAGCCAGCCGTTCGGCGCGGCCGGATCCGTGTTGACGAACGAGAGCGGGCCGCCGCTGCGGGCGACGATCACGGGCAGTCCACATGCCATCGCCTCGATGAAGACCTGACCGAAGCCCTCCTTCACCGAGGGTCCCACCATCACGTCTGTGCACGCCAGTCCCTCAGGCAGGTGGTCGTGCCCGCGCCAGCCGGCGAAGAAGATGCCCTCCTCGCCGACCTCGCGCGCGACCGCGTGGGGGTGCTCGTCCTCCCATTCGCCCGGGAAGCCGCCCCAGATCACGAGCGGGGCGGGGCGTGAGAAGCGCGAGCGCGCTGACGCGTATGCGCGCAGCAGCAGGTTGACGCGCTTGACTGCGAGGAAGCGGCCGACGAACAGCAGCACGACGGGGGGCTCGCCGGACTCGCTCTCGGCGAACCAGCGCAGGTCTTCCTCGCCGTAGCGGATGCTGCCGGCGCGGCCGGACTCGTCCCACCCGCGTGGCTCGGCGACGAGCCACTTTCGCCAGCGTTCGAGGCGGTCCGCGGGCGACAGCTGCACGCGGTCGAAGCGCTCGGTGTCGACGCCGTTCGGGATGCACTCGATCCGCTCGCCGGGGATCGCGAGCAGGCGTGCTGCCTCGGACTGCTCGTGCGGCGAGTTGACGATGATGCGGTCGACGCGGTGAGCGATCGCGCGCAGGCGCTCGAACCAGTGGTCTCCGTAGCGCCAGGACTGCCAGCGGGTCTCGTCCAGCACGAGCCGCAGGTCCGGCTCCTCGAGCTCCCACTCGCTGGGAAGCTGTCCCGCTTCGGCCAGGTCGGCCATCTGCGCAAGGTCGAGACCGAATGCTCGCGCCAGCCCGGTCAGGTGCACTATGCGGTCCAGCATCTTGGTCTCCGTGCCGTGCAGGCTCGTGATCACCGGCCGGCCTGGCCGGGCGCGCAAGGCCGCCTCGTGCAGCGGCGTCAGATGGTGCAGGTGGTAGAGCGGCATGTCCTGGTCCCAGGTCGCCGACACGATCCGCTGCCAGGCTCGGGTCAGGTGGTCACCGAGCTCAGGTGACACGGATGCGAACACCCGGTCGGGCACGCCGGGACGGTCCTCGAACGACGGGTGCAGGGGGACGGGCTCGGCGATCGGGTCGCGGCCTTCGCGGTGCGCCGCCACCGCCGGTCCGTAATCCACTGCGTGAACGTCGAGGCCGGCGAAGAAAGTCTCGGCGTGCGTGCGCGAGCCCGGCTCGCCGAGCGAGCCGGTCAGAAGCGAGACTGACCAGCCGACCATGCCAAGCGCGGGCGATAGATAGCGGGCCACCTGCGCCGAGCCACCGCGCGGGTAGAAGAGGAGGCCCATCCCGACCCGCTGCGCGGGCGCTGTCATCGCGGCGCGAGCGTCTCCGCGATCTCCGCCCAAGCCGCTTCGCTGAAAAGATGCCCCTCGCCGCGGCGGACGTTCAGCTCAGCTCCCGGTACCGCGGTGGCGACGGTCTGGCTGTGACGGATCGGGACGAGCTGGTCCTGGTCGCCGTGCCAGATCCGCACGGGCGCCGAGATCTCCCCGAGCTCGAACCCCCACGGACGGCCGTAGATCGAGTAGTCCTCGACGATGGCGCGCGGCCCCTGTCGCATCGCCTCTATGAACATCACGCGCACGTCCTCCCGCGTTTCGGGATTCGCATAGACGGCGCGGTCGGGCTCGGACAGCTCGTCCTCGAATTGCGCGTGCATGCGCTCCGGCTTGCGCTCCGCGACGCGACGTGCCGTTCGCAGCCCGAGGCCTGCGACCCAGCCGGCGCGCCGGCGCGTCAGCCCGATCAGCTGCCGGTCGGTTTTCCCGACCCCGTCGAGAAAGCCAGGAGCCGGCGGCGCGAACCCCGCGGCCACGCCGGCGACCGTCAGTCGCTCGGGAATGGCGTGGGCACAGGCGAGCGCGTAGGGCCCGCCGCCGGAATAGCCGAGCACCGCGAAGCGCTCGATGCCGAGCGCGTCCGCGAGCTCGGACACGTCCGCTGCCCAGCCGGCGAGCGTGCGTCCGGGCTTTGGGTCCGATCTTCCGACGCCGGGACGGTCGACGGATACGAGCCGCACCGGTGCGGGCATCGAGCGTCCTATCGCCTGTCCCTCGAGTCGCGAGCTCGGGACACCGTGGAAGTGGAGCAGAGGCTTCCCGGATGGATCGCCTCTCTGCTCATAGACGAGCTTGCGCCCGTCCTTCAGTCGGACAATGTTGTTCGACTCGCCCTCCATGGCCCGGCTAGGCTCGTCGCGGCGCGCCGGCGGGCGCAAGCAGGCCCGGTCGCCGCATGGCTTCGAGCCACACGGCGCGCGCCTCTTCCCGGCCGCCGCGGCCGGGCAGACGCTCCGCCACCCAAGCCGGGCCAGCGATCGGAACGTCGCCCTCGATCGGCGCAATTCCCTGGTGGCGCTCCTGGCCCTGCTCCTCGGCCGGTCCGGTCAGAACCTCGCTCAGCGTCTCGCCGCGCCGGATTCCCATCATGTCCAGGTCGGGGGCTCCTGCGCGACCGGCGCCCGACCAGATCCGCTTGGCCAGCTCTCCGACGGTGAGCTTGACCGGGTCGGCAGGACCGGCGAGCAGCGTGCCCTCGCTTGCGAGCAGAGCTGCATGTGCGGCGAGCGTCGCGGCATGCGCCATGGTCATCCAGTAGCGGACCATGCCGGTATCGGTGACCGTGAGGGGGACATTGGCGCGGGCCTGGCGCAGGAACAGGTCAGATGCGCTGCCGGCACTGCCGAGCACGTTCACGAACCGGATCGCGATGCGCTGCGCGCCGCCCTGGCGCGCCGAGTAGGCGGCGAGCTGCTCCATGAAGCGTTTCGTGCGGCCGTAGAAGCTGGCCGCGAGCGCGGCCTTGTCGGTGGAGGCGACGACGACGGTCTCGACGCGCGCGGCGTCGGCGGCGCGCAGGACGTTCCAGCTGCCGTGCAGGTTCGTGTCCACGAACTCCTCGGGGAACACCTCCGCCCAGTCCACGTGCTTGTAGGCGGCGAGGTGAAAGATGAGGTCGGGTCGTGCACGCGCGATCTCGGCATCGAGCCTGCCGGCGTCGCGCACGTCGCACAGGACGTGCGCCATGCGCTCGAGCTCGTCGGCGTCTCGTCCGCGACGGTCGGCGATCAGCGACGACTCGTGACCGTCGAGCATCGTCACCCGCTCGGGCCGGAAACCGCCCAGGAAGGTGGCTAGCGCGCGCCCGATCGATCCGCCGCTACCGGTGATCAACACGCGGCGACCGCCGAGGCGCTCTTGCAGCTCCAGCACAGACGGCACCGGATCGCGCCGGCCAAGCACGGCCTGCCAGTCGAAGCTGTCGGCCGGCATCCGGCGCGGCCGCTCAGCGGGCGCGCTCGCCGGCGCGTCGAGCGCGCGCTCGATCGCGTGGTAGCCCTCCTTCATGTCCGACGACGACGCCGGATCTGGCTCGTTTATCTCGGCGACGATGTAATCGACGTGCTCGGCCAGCATCCGGACGATCGGGTCGAGGGCGTGCTCGCCGCTGGCATAGGGAAGGCCCTCCGCCAGCACGCCGTGCGCGTTCGACACGTGCGCGACGGCGGCGTGGGGGCCCAGCTCCTCGACGTAGCGCTCGAGGTCGAGCTCCTCGCCGGAGGCCAGCCCGAACAGCGACGGGTAGGCCGCCGCAAAGGAGCGGAAGAGCGCGGCGTGTGAGGTGTCGATGGTGAAGCCGAGCTCGGGGACGCGCTCGCGCCAGTCGAGCAGGTCCCGCCAGTGCCCGCCGACCTCCGACAGGTAGACGCCGCCCGTGCGCATGCGCAGCACCGGCGGCACGTTCTCGATCAGCGGACGCACCCCGCGCGCCAGGCATGCATCGGCGAAGAAGCGCAGGAAGCGCCCGACGGCGTCGCGGTCGAGCTCCGGCCGGTCGCGAAAGCGTTCGGGGGCGAGCGGGGCGAACAGGTGAATGGTCAGCACCGGCGAGCCGATCGCGGCGGCGAACTCGGCGCTGCGCTCTATGCCCGCGCGCGCTTCGTCGTCGAGGTGCTCGACGTGCACGAACGCGCCGGAAGGCCATGCCACCGGTGCCTCTGCCGTAAAGAGAACAGGCCGCCGGTCCGCAAGCGGACGGTCGGGTTCGCGTTGCGCGGCGTTTTGCGCTACCTCGATTGCTGTTCGCAACGAGGAGTCATCGGCGATGTGACGCGGCGCCAGGCACAGCTCCAGCCCTCGCGGATCGAAGTCCGCGAGCCGGTTGGCGATCTGATCAGGCTCGGGCGCGGCCTTCAGCAGCGGGATGGCGGCTGAGCCATTCGACATAGAGCTGTACACCTTCCTCGAGCGGCCGGGCGGGAAAGTCTAGCCGCGTCCCACTCTCGTCCACTCGGTAGCTCTCGTTCTCGCCCGGGGGCAGATTCCCTCCGGGCGTGGAGATCGGCGATTGCGAGCTTGCCGCCACGCGCACCAGCTCCGCCGCGCGCACAAGCGGCGTGGCGCTGCCGCTCGCGACGATCAGCGTCTCGTTCCAGCGGCCTTCCGCCACCACGCGCTCCAGCGCGAGCACGAAATCGTCCACGTACACGAAGTCGCGCGAGCGCTCGGGATTTCCCGGAATCACGATCGGCGCGCCCTCAAGCGCACGGGCGGCAAAGGACGCAATCGCGCCGGTGGCGCCCTCCCAGGCGACTCCGCCCGGGCCGAACACCGAGGTCAGCCGCAGCACGGTCGCCCGCGCCGGGTGCAGCCGGCACGCCTCCTCGCCGAGGCGCTTGGAGAGCGCGTATGGATCGGGCGGCGGCTCCACGCCGGCGCGCACAGTCGACGGGTAGACGAGCCCGGAGTCGTGTTCGCGGCAGGCTTCGAGCAGGTTCAGCGTCGTCCCTGCGTTGGCGCGCACGGCTGCGGCCGGGTCGGCCCGTGCGCCGGCGGGATCGGGCACGCCCGCGAAGTGCAGCACCGCGTCGCATCCGACGACGAGGTTCCGTGCCAGCGGGTCCCCGGCGTCGAGTCGCATGACGTCGATTCCCTCCGAGGCGGCGCGCTGGGCGGCACCCGGACGCGCGAGGGCCACGATCTCGTGACCACGCTCCGCGAGCAGCGTCGATGTCCGCCAGCCGAGGAAACCGGTCGCGCCGGTCACCAGCAGCTTCACCCCTCCGCCCCCAGGTATCCGGCCAGCCGGTGGCGGTAGGAGAACGGCGTCACATAGGTGCATGCCGGCGATCCAGACGCCGGTTCGCCGCGAGCGAGCGCAGCGACGTCGGCCACCGTCACGCTCTCGGCAGCGACGTTGGCGGCGCCGGCAGGCGCTTCGAGCATGATGCGCGCGACGTCGTCGACATGGACGACACCGATCGTCGCTTCGCCGCCGGCATCGAGCGGCAACGGTTCGCCGGCAGCCGCGAGCCGGCGGAACTTGTCCACCACCGTCTGCGACTCGGGGCGGTCGTGCTCGACGGGACTAGGTCCGTAGACGATTCCCAGCCGCAGCAGAGCGAGCTCGAAGCCGTGCTTGCGCGCGTACATGTCCAGGCACAGCTCCGCATAGACCTTGGAGAGGTGGGCGAGATCGCCCTGGCGCCCGTAGGGATGATCGGGACCGATCTCCCCGCGCGGCGCCGGCCCGTATACGTGCAGCGAGCTGGCATAGACGAGCGGCACGCCCCCGGCAGCGACGGCCGCCTCGGCGACGCGGCGCGCGCCGGCCATGTTCGTCTCCTCCGTGTAATCGGGCTCGCTGATCGAAAGCGGCCGGCTCGCCTGAGCCGCCAGCAGGTAGACGCGGTCATAACCACCGGCTAACAGCTCGTCGAGGCGATCGCGGTCGCGGACGTCCGCTGTCTCGACGCTCGCGCCGCGCTGCTCCAGCGCAGTGAGCTGCACGCGATCCGTGGCGTACCAGTTGTCGGCCAGCGTGACGCGCTCGCCCGCGTCGAGTGCGCGCTCGGCCATGACCGCTCCGATGTAGCCCGCACCGAGGATGAGCAGTTTGCCGTCAGCCATCGACCGCTGACCCTACAGAGGAGATACTCGGGAACGAGCTCGACGCAATGGGTCAACTCCGAGAGGACATTGCGGAGATTCGTCGCGCGCGGCGCGATGTTCGTGCCGGCCTGTATGCCAAATGGGACGCTGAAGGTGTCCGGCGCCCGCACTGGTGGTCGAAGCTCCTGACTTGGTCCGGGGCGATCCTCGGCATCTACCTCCTTCTGGCGGGCGACACAGTCGAGCGAGTCTTCGGTGCTGTGCTCGTCGCCGCGCCGGCTTTAATCGCCGCCACCACTGCTTGGGTGTACTGGAAGGCGTTGAGAATGGTGCGCCGGGCTCGTGGCTAGACGTTTGATGTGGATTCTCCGCACGCGCGGATGACGCGCGGATACCTTCGCTGGATCGCGCCCGTCGGGACTTGCCCATGCCCACCGGCATGGGCTTCACCCGCCGACCACGCCCAGCTCGGTCCCGCGCGCCCCCCGCACGCACGGCCAACCCACATCAAGCCTCTAGATGCGCCGGACGTTCTTGCCGTCAGGGACGACGTTGCGCGTGTCCACGATCATGCGCGCGTACTGCCACAGCGGCTCCTCGTTGAACGTGCGGTGTGCGGTCAGCAGCACGGCGCAATCCGCCTCGCGCATCTCCTCGGCCGACCACTCGACGCTGCGGTGAAGCACGCCGTCGAGCTCGATCTCGGGCACCCACGGATCGCAGTAGTGAACGTCGCCGCCGCGCGCGAGGAGCTGACGGAAGACCTCGATGCTCGGGGACTCGCGGATGTCGTGCACGTCGGGCTTGTAGGCCATGCCAAGCAGCAGCAGGCGCGAGTTCTTGATCGGGAGCCCGGCGTCGTTGAGCGCGTCGCTCACTTTCTGCACCACGTAGCGAGGCATCGAGGCGTTGATCTCGTGCGCGACCTGTATGAGCTGCGCCGAGTAGCCGTACTCGCGCATGCGCCAGGCGAGGAAGTGGGGCACGACCGGAATGCAGTCGCCGCCCAGTCCCGGCCCCGGATAGTGAGGAAGGAACCCGAACGGCTTCGTGGAGGCGGCGGCGATCACCTCCCATGGAGAGATCTCGAGCTTGTCGCACATCAGCGCGAGCTCGTTCACGAGCGCGATGTTGACCGCGCGGAACGTGTTCTCGTGCAGCTTCGCGGTCTCGGCGACCTTCGTGCTGGAGCAGGGGATGACCGTGTTGACGACCTGCTTGTAGAGCAGCTCGGTGCGGTGCAGGCACTCCTCGGTCACTCCCGACACCAGCTTCGGCGTCGTACGGATCGTGTACTCCTTGTTGCCCGGATCCACGCGCTCAGGCGCGTAGCCGAGGAAAAAGTCCACTCCGACCTTGCCGCCGGACCGCTCGAGGATCGGCAGCACCACCTCCTCGGTGGTGCCGGGATGTGTAGTCGACTGCAGCACCACGAGCTCACCCTCGCGCAGATTGGCGGCCACGGACTCAGCGGCGGACACGATGTACGAGAGATCAGGTGCGCGCGTCTTCGACAGCGGCGTCGGGACGCAGATCGTGAGCGCGTCCAGGCTCCTGACGGCCGCGTAGTCGGTGGTCGCCTGCAGGCGACCGTCCAGGCGCTCGTAGCGCTCGGCCGGCACGTCGACGAGGTAGGAGCGATGTGCCTGCACCGCGTCCACGCGACCTTCGTTCAGGTCGATGCCGGTGACAGGAAACCCGGCCTCCGCGAAGGCCATCCCAAGCGGCAGGCCTGCGTAACCGAGGCCGACGATGCCGACCCGCGCCTCGCGTGTCGCGACCTTCTCTTCGAACGTCGCGGCCGTAGTGGCAAGTCCGCTCACGACGCTCCGATGCTAGCAAGGGGCCTGGGCATATCCGATTCCCTCATTCTCGGCAAGGTGCAGCCAGTTCATGAGCCCTGGGGAGAGCGTGGCCGCTTTCCTTGGTATACAAGTCCACATGTCGTTCCTGGACTCTCTCGACGAGCTGGTCCGGGACCAGGACGTGGTGCTCGGCTTTCTCTTCGCCGCGGGCATCGTCCTGCTCTTGACCCCGCCGGTCGTCTGGCTCGCACACCGCGTCGGCGCCCTCGACCGTCCGACCGACCGGCCGCGCGTTCACTCCCATCCGGTGCCGCGCATCGGCGGCCTCGCGATCGTCAGCGGGATAGCCATCCCGGCCGGCATCCTGGTCGTCGGCGACGGTCCCTATCTCGGGATCCTGATCGGCATGCTGTGCGTCGCTCTCGTCGGCCTGCTCGACGATGTCTTCAAGCTCTCACCGGCGTTGAAGATGGCAGGCGTTGTCGGGTGCGCGCTGATTCCGGTCATCGGCTGGGACCTCACGTTCGAGCAGATCGGACTGCCGCTGATCGGCAACGTCGACTTCGGCTGGACCGGCTACCCGCTGACCGTGCTCTGGATCGTGGGGCTGGCGAACCTCGTCAACCTGATCGACGGCATGGACGCGCTGGCGGCCGGCATCGTCGCAATAGCGGCCTGTTCGTTCGCGATCCTTGCCGCCTCCTTCGGCCGCATGGACGCGGCGGCGCTGGCCGCGATCGTCTGCGGCGCGACGCTCGCGTTCCTGCCGCACAACTACCACCCGGCGCGCGTCTTCATGGGTGACACCGGCTCGCTCGCACTTGGCTTCGTGGTCGCCGCGATGGCCGTGCAGGGCGTGTTCAAGACAGCTGCGACCATCGCCCTCGCCGGACCGCTCTTCGTGATGGCCGTGCCGATCCTCGACACGTCGTTCGTCGTGCTGAAGCGCCTGAAGTACAAGCGCGCGCCATGGGGCGCCGACCACAACCACTTCTACCACCGCTTCATGCGGATCGGCTTCTCGCAGAGACGGACCGCTGCATACCTGCACGCGTGGGCAGCGCTGCTGGCGGCCTATGCGATCTTCGTCCGTTTCGTGCCGCCACGCCCGCAGGGCGAATGGAACCTCGGCAACACATTGCTCGTCGGCGGCTTTGGCCTGCTGGTGCTGGCGGCCTCGGTGTGGATGGTCTACACGCTCGAGATCCTGAAGGCCCGCCACCTGCGCGTGCTCGGCCTGGGCCGCTTCGCGCCGGAGACGGATGAAGAGCACGAGGAGGCCGTTGAGGAAGTGCTCGAGGCCGAGCCCTCGCTCCGTAGTTAGGCTAGCTAGCCCAGCCAGGGCAGCGCGAGCCGCAAGAGATCCGCTGGGTCGCGCCGCCTGCGCCGCTCGAAACCGCCCGCCGGCTTGCGCGCGATGTGGAGCTGGTCGGGGTCGGTCAGCAGTCGCAGCCGTCCGTCGCGCACGAGCATCTCGTCGACCGCTCCCATCCGGCCTTCGAAGATCGACCACACGGGCGTGCCGAGCACGGCGGCCTCGCGGTTCATCGTGCCGCCGGCGGAGACGAGCAGGTCCGCGTACGTGACCAGGCTGCGACCGTCGACGGCGCGCTCCGGGACGATCAGGCGCTCGTGCCCGAGCTGGGCGAGCGCCTGGCGTTGCTCCGGCGTGCGCGTGAGCACGACGGTCTGTGCAGAGGGCTCGGCGTCCAGGCGCTCGAGCAGCGCGGCCATCAGCCGGTCCTGCGCTCCCTGCAGGTAGAGCGCATACGACGGCGCGGTTCGCATCACGCACAAGATGCCGTTCCGGTCCACTCCGAGGTCGGCGAGCACAGATGGGTCTGGCTCGAAGTTGCTCAGGTAGTACTCCTCCTTCAAGCCGGGGTAGTGAACGAGCTTGCGACGCCGCGCGCCATAGCGCCTGAGCCGCGCCGCCGGGATCGCCTCCGGCACCAGCACGCGCGACGCCAGCCTGCAGTTGACGTGGTGTTGCAGCATCGCCCACTCGTAGTCGAACATCGTCGTGCTCGGTATGCGGCGCAGCCTGCAAACCGGCGGCTGGTCCGTCGAGCCGTGCGCGAGCGCGCAGTCGAAGCGGCGTCCGCGCGCCCAGCGCCAGAGCTGCCACACGCGGTCCGCCGCCGCTCCCGCCTTGCCGGCTCGAGTCGAGCCACCATGGCGGCCGAGCACCGTGTGCGGATGGCCCCACTCCTCCAGCAGCTCGACCGTGTGCGAGAGCGGTCGCGCGGTGATCGTGACCTCGTGCCCCTCGCGTTCCATCGCCTCGACGAGCGGTCGCAGCACGAGCACATGGGCAGTGTTCGTGAGGTCGACCCAGACACGCATGAGAAACCCCTGGATCTAGGCCCGGCCGTAGACCGGGATCGCGGCGCCGCTCGTCGCTCGCGACTCGTCCGAGCACAGGAAGCGGATCACGCTTGCTATCTCGGCCGGTGCCACCCAACGATCGTGGTCGGCGTCGGGTTGCGCGGCGCGGTTAGCCGGAGTGTCGATCACGCTCGGCAGTACCGCGTTGCAGCGCACGCCTGCATCGCGATACTCGACCGCCACCGCCTTTGCGAAAGCGAGCACCGCCGCCTTGGCGGTGATGTATCCGGCCGCGCCCGCGAAGGGCTGAAGCGCGGCGCGCGCCGACACGCAGACGATTCCGCCTCCGCCCGCAGCGAGCATGTGGGGCAAGGCGGCCTGGCACGTTAGGTACGTCGGTCGCAAGTTGAGCTGGAGCATGCGCTCGAAGTCGTCTATCGGAGTCTGGTCCACCTTGGCTCCCATGGCGAAGCCGCCGACAAGGTTGACCAGCGCGCGCAGCGGTTCGGAGCTCTCGCCCGCCGCTGCGGATACGGCGTGGCCGACCGCGTCGGGGTCGAACAGGTCCGCTTCAACGAGCTCGAGCGAGTCACGCTGCTCTATGCGATCGCGCTCCTTCGCGACGAGCCACGTCGCCACGACACGCCAGCCGTCGTCGAGAAACGCGCCCAGCACGGCCGCGCCAAGCGCGCCCGTTCCTCCGCCCACCAGGACAGTCCGCCCGCCACTCATAGCGGGGATAATGATGCAACTCGGATGATCAGGTACATCAAGCCAGTCAGCAGGAAGAGCGCGACCGGCGTGACGGCGCGCGTGTACGACAGCATGCGGCGCGAGTTCGGCGTCCACGCAGAGCCGATCACTCTCCATTCACCGCTCGAGCGGCTGCTGGCCGGCGCCTGGATGCTCTGTCGCGAGCACATGGTGGCAGCCGGCCGCGTCGAGCGGGCTGTAAAGGAGGCGGTCGCCACGGCCGTGTCCGGCCTCAACGAATGCCCGTTCTGCGTGGACGCGCACACCGCGATGCTGAACGCGACGGGCCATACGAGCGAGGAGCCTACGGTCGCTGGAGCGATCGAGTGGGCGCTCGCGACCCGGGCGCCCGGAACGGAGGTCCTGCGCGCGCCGCCGTTCGGAGAGGGCGAAGCGCCCGAGATGATCGGCACCGCCACCCTCTTCCACTACATCAATCGCCCGGTCAGCGTGTTCTGCGGGGACAGTCCGCTTCCGGGTGATGGCCGTGTGCTGAGAGGCGCCATGTTGCGAGTCGCCGGACGCCGGTTCCGGCGGTTCGCCCGCGCGCGCCCGGCGGCGGGAGAAACTCTTGAGCTGCTGCCGCCGGCTGATCTCCCGGCTGACTTCGCCTGGGCCCGAAGCTCACCCGTCATCGCCGCGGCGTGGGCGCGGTTCGCCGCTGTGGTCGAGCGCGCCGGCGAAAGCGCGCTCCCGCTGCCGGTGCGCGAGCGCGTGGTGGAACGGCTGAACCTCTGGCAGGGCGAGCAGATGGGGCTGGGCCTGGACTGGCTCGAGGACGGCCTCGACGGGCTCGGGGCCGAGCTGCAGCCCGCGGCGCGGCTCGCACTGCTCGTGGCGTTTGCTCCCTACCGCGTGGACGAAGCGACTGTCTCGGCCTTTGGTGGCAGCGACGCCGATCTGGTCTCTGCGACCTCGTGGGCCGCGTTCGCCGCAGCGCGGCGCACCGCGAGCTGGGCGGCGACCGGAAATGTCGATCTGGACCTCTCGCGTTCGTCTTAGAGGTACGAACCAGCGAAAGGAGACTTGATGAAGTACATGGCAGCGATCTACTTCGACGAGCGCGCATTGGCGAATGTTGACCCGGACGAGGGTCAGGCGAGGATGGCCGCCTACGAGGCGTTCATGAACGAGGCGACCGAAGCAGGAGTGCTCGTGGCCGGCGACGGCCTCGAGCCCACCACTACCGCCACGACCGTGCGCGTGCGCGACGGCGAACGCCTCCTCACGGACGGACCGTTCGCGGAGACCAAGGAGCAGCTCGGCGGCTTCTACATGTTCGAGTGCAAGGATCTCGACGAGGCGATCGGATGGGCGGCGAAGATCCCCGGAGCACAGACAGGATCCATCGAGGTAAGACCGGTGATGGACTACGAAGCAAGGCGCCAGCGAGCCGCGGGCGCGGCGCAGGCGTAGCGGTCTCGGACCGTTCGGGGCTCGACCGCCTGTTCCGCGAGGAGCGCGGACGGGCGGTCGCGACCCTGATCAGGGTGCTCGGCGACTTCGA
Organism: uncultured Solirubrobacterales bacterium; assembly: GCA_963716195.1. Taxonomy (GTDB): domain Bacteria; phylum Actinomycetota; class Thermoleophilia; order Solirubrobacterales; family JBBDJG01; genus JBBQNR01. The sequence continues at coordinate 2,192,483 of OY970293.1, read as the reverse complement.
TCTCGCCGAGGAGGCGGTGCAGGAGGCGTTCGTTGTGGCGCTCGAGCGCTGGCCCGAGCTCGGCGTGCCCCGCAACCCGGGCGCGTGGATCCTGACGACGGCACGCAACCGGGCGATCGACCGCATCCGGCGTGAACGGCGGCTCGAGGGAAAGCGGGCCCTGCTCGCGCAACTGGAGGCGCTCGGTTACGGCGGCGAGGAGGAAGAAGAGGAAGAGCTGACAGTGATACCCGATGACCGGCTGAGGCTGATGTTCACGTGCTGTCATCCGGCGCTTGCGCCGGAGTCGCGCGTCGCGCTTACCCTGCGCATGCTCGGCGGGCTGTCCACTGCCGAGATCGCGCGCGCCTTTCTTGTCGCCGAGACCGCGATGGCACAGAGGCTCGTGCGTTCGAAGCGAAAGATCAGGGACGCGCGCATCCCATACGAGGTGCCGACCGACCACGAGCTGCCCGAGCGACTCGGCGGCGTGCTGTCGGTGCTCTACCTGATCTTCAACGAGGGCTACCTCGCAACCGCCGCACCAGAGCTTGGACGACCAGAGCTGTGCTCCGAGGCGATCCGGCTCGCGCGCGTTCTTGCCGCCCTGATGCCGGACGAGTCGGAGGTGCTCGGCATCCTCGCGCTGATGCTGCTGCACGACGCGCGCCGAGCGGCCCGGCTCGATGCGAGCGGCGACATGGTCCTGCTCGACGACCAGGACCGGCGCCGCTGGAACGCTGACTGGATCGCGGAGGGGCTCGACCTGGTCGATCGTGCGCGAGCGCTCGGCGGCGGGCGCTACGTGCTCGAGGCCGCGATCGCCGCCGAGCACGCCCGCGCCCGGGAGGCGAGTGATACGGACTGGCCGCGAATCGCACGCCTGTACGCGGAGCTGGTGGAATGGAACCCGTCGCCGGTGATCGGGCTCAACCGCGCCGTCGCGGTCGCGATGGCGAGCGGTCCGGAACGCGGCCTCGAGCTGATCGACAAGCTCGTGGCCGACGGCCGGCTCGCCGACTACCGGCTTCTTCACTCGGCGCGTGCGGACATGCTGAGGCGTCTCGACCGAAGCGCCGAGGCGGCGACCGCTTATCGGAAGGCGCTCTCGCTTGCTTCGAACCCCGCCGAGCAGGCGTTCCTGGAGAAGCGGCTGGCGGAGGTCGAGTAGGACCGAAGACGTCGCCGTAGCCGCCCGAACAAACCGGCATCGAAGGGGGTGGGACGAGACGTCTGCGAAAGGTCGCGGGTTGTGTACGTGAGTGGTACGAAATGACCGATCTGTGAGCGGCTATCTATCGGCTGCACAGTTAGTGCCCCTCTGGGGTACCTATGTGTTCAGCCGATGATTCAGGTTGTTACCCCGATGTCGTAAACAGCGCAAAGCGCGCAAAGCGGCACGGCTTCGTCAGTGTTTAGTCGACGTTGCGCGGCTCTGCTGACGTGGCTGCGTTCGCCTTGCTGGCTTGACCCCTTATATGGGGGTCAAGTCACCACAGCGCGGCGAGATTCATCCCCTCGGTGCCCCGGGCATAGAGCCATTCCCCGTCGATGCTCGTCCCAAAACTCGAGGACGCTTACGTCAGCGGCACCTCGGGCTCGATCGGAACCTCGCGGCCGAGCAGCTTGCCCTGGTACGCGAACGGCTCTTCGCGCAATGCGCGCGTGAAGTAGGGGATCGTCTCGCGGCCGAGACTGCCGCCGTGCATGCCGTGGATCCAGTCCGGATCGAGGCGCTCGATGCGGTCCACGACGTCGCGCACGGGATCCTCGTGGGCAAAGATCCCGATCTCTCTGTAGTACTCGCACATCATCGACCCGAGATCCTCGGTCACGACCGGCGGCTGGTCGCCGTGCTGGATGAAGAGGTCTGACGGGAAAATGCTCTTGGTCGTCTCTTCGAACAGCATCATCGAATCCCAGTGGTGCACGTGCGGCGTCTCGAGAAAGCGCAGCTTGTGCTTGCCGAGGTCGATCACCTCACCTTCGGTGTGTCCCTCGACCCGTCCCTCGTACTTCCATCCGCTCAGGTTCAAGATGACGCTCAGCTGGCTGCAGGCGAGCGCCGAGTCGGGCGCCCCTTCGACGAAGCGGTACATGCCGCCGCACTCGTCGGCCTCGAAATGCAGCAGGACCACGTAGCCGAGCTTCGACGGATCGACCACCTCGGAGACCGCCTTTCGCACGTCGTCGTACATTCCGTGCATGCCGGTGTGGATCAAGGCCGGCCGCTCGTCGTCGATCAGGAACTGGGCGAACTGGAAGTCGATCCCGTTCGGCAACGAGAAGGTCGTGGAGATCCGGTAGATGCCGTCAACGATCTCGTCGACTCGTGCCATTCAAAGCCTCCTTGGGTTGGCCGGAGAGGGATTGGTCGGTGACGGGCGAGTCTGCCAGCCTGCCCCGGGTGCTGCAAGTCCCTTGAAAAGAGCCCTCGAACCCATTGTCACAAACTTGTTACAAAGTCCGATTTTTCGCTATGCTGCGCCCATAACCGCCATCGGACGCCCAAGGGGCTCGAGGGTCCGGTCGAGACCCGCCTCCCGCAGATAGAGTCCCCGGGAATCTCGTTCGGCACGGGCAGGAGCCCCGTGGGTCGGCACAGGACCGGGCGAAACCAATAACGAGATTGGGGAAGCGCGTCGATCCGGCGGACACGCCGGGCGAGCAAGTGTTGAGATGAAATCGGACCAGGAAAGCTGCCGCAGTGACTCAGAAACGCGGGCCCGCCCCGGCCGGAGCGGGCGCTCTGCTGATCACCACGATCGTGGTCTGTGCGGCCGTAGGCCTCGGCCTCGGCGCGCTCGTCGGAGCGCCGGTCCCGCTCGCGCTCGCCGGTGGTGCCATCGGAGTAGTTCTCGGGTTCTGGAATGTCTACTCCCGGTTTAAGAACATCTAGCCCGATGGCAGTGCCCGCAGCCCTCCGCTGGCTCGACCTGATCGTGCTCGCGGCGGCCCTGCCGGTGTTCATCGTCGCCGACCTGCCGCTGGCCGGCTACTTCGCTGGCGCGTTTGCATGGATCGTGCAGCGCGCGATACAGGTCTTGGTCCAGCGCCGGATCGCCGCCGCGGAGGACCCCCGCACGATCGTCGGGCTCACCGCCGGCAGCATGATCGCGCGCGGATGGATCCTGGCCGGGACCGTGTTCGGGGTCGGCATCGCGGCCGGCGACGAGGACGGCCTCGCAGCCGCAGTGCTCGTGCTTTCGCTCTTCACCATCTACTTCAGCCTCCAGCTGGCGCTGCGGCCGCTCGACGGTGGGAGCCGGACGTGATCAGCAGGCGCACCATCGCACTGCTCATCCTCGGCGCCTTGTTCGCGCTCACAATCGCAGTCGGGATCATTTTCGGCAGCGAGGGCAAGAACGAGGCATTCCAGCCCCAGAACGAGTTCAAGCTCGATCCCTGGATCACGATCAAGATCGGGTCTCTCGACCTCAGCATCAACAAGGCGGTGCTCTACCTGGTGCTCGCGTGCGGCGCGACGATTGGGACGCTGCTGTGGATCGCGAACCGCATGGAGCAGCGGCCGAACCGCGTGCAGACGGCGGTCGAGCTCGCCTACAGCCTGATGAAGGACAACATCGCCGGCGGCAACATGGACCGCAGGATGGCGACGAAGTGGTTCGCGTTCGTAGGGACGCTCTTCCTCTTCATCTGGTTCTCGAACATGATCGGATACCTGCCGTTACCCACCAACACCGAGCACAAGGTGGACGTTTTCGGGTTCGCGCTGCCGGCCTTTGCGCTCTACGCCGCGACCGCCAACATCTCGGTCACCCTCGCTCTCACGCTGGTGGTGTGGTTCTCCTACCACTCCGAGGGAATCCGGGCCAAGGGACCGATCGGCTACCTCAAGGGCTGGGTCCCGGCGGGCGTCACCGGACCGGCCGCGGTGCCGATCTTCTTCATCGAGGTGATCTCGCACTTCGTGCGCATCATCTCGCTGTCGGTGCGGTTGTTCGCCAACCTGCTCGCCGGCCACCTGCTGATCCTGTTCATGGCGGGCGGGCTCGTCGTGCTGCTCGGCCTCGCCGCCCTGGGCGTGATCACCGTGGTGGTCGCGATCGCGTTCTACCTGTTCGAGGTGCTGCTGATCGCGACTTTGCAGGCATTCATCTTCGCGACCTTGACGGCCATCTACCTCGGCGAAGCCGTCGCCGAGCACTAACCAAAGGGGGTAAGTCGTGGACCTGACACTGATAACGCCAGTCCTCGCCGCCGTTGACGACGGCAGCGACGCCGGAAAGGCGATCGCGCTGGGCGTCGGCGCCGGTCTCGGAACGATCGGGCCGGGCATCGGCGTGGGCTACATCTTCGGAAAGGTGATCGAGTCGGTCACCCGTCAACCCGAGATGCGAGGCGAGATCCAGAGCATCATGTGGCTGGGCTTCGCACTGACCGAGGCGATCGTGTTCTACGCGTTCATCTTCGGTCTGATCGCATTCTTCCTCTAGGCCGGCGGTGACGGCCCTGACCAACAGCGCGCTCACCTTCGCCGCGGAGGAGACCGGGGGCGGCAAGTTCCTCGTCCAGCCGGGCGTCGGCTTGATGATCTGGACGCTGCTGGCGTTCGGCATCACGCTGTACGTGCTGCGAAGGTGGGTGTTCCCGCGCATCCAGGAGCAGCTCGACATCCGCCAGAAGGCGATCGAGGAGACGATCGACACCGCCGAGCGCACGCGCAAGGAAGCCGAGCAGCTGCTGCGCGAGTACCGCGAGCGGCTGGCCGAGGCGCGCCAGCAGGCGGAGGACATCGTCGCCCGCGCGCGCAAGGCGGGTGAGCGTTATGAGCAGGAGCATGTCGAAGTGACGTCCAAGAAGCAGCAGGAGATGCTGGAGGCGGCGCGGCGCGACATCGAGGTCGAGACGCGGCTCGCGCTCGAGCGCATCCGCAAGGAGGTCGCCGACCTGACCGTGATCGCGACGGAGAAGGTGACGCGCAAGACGCTGACCTCAGAAGACCACCAACGCCTCATCCAGGAGGCGCTGCAGGAGGTCGACTTCTCCGCGCTCGGCCCCGAACCCCAGAGCGGTAACGGAGGAGCACGGTAGGTGGAAGAGCTCGCGCGCGTCTACTCCGAAGCCCTGTTCGCTGTCGCCAAGGAGCAGGGCAAGATCGACCTCGTGCGCGAGCAGCTCGGGCAGCTCGCCGACGCCCTCCAGGAGCGCAAGGAGCTGAACGCGTTCTTCTTCTCGCCGCTCTTCTCGACGCGCGAGAAGAAGGAGGGGATCGAGAACCTGCTCAGCGGCGCGGACGAGATCTTCGTGAACTTTCTCAGGGTGCTCATCGACAACCACCGCATGCCGGTCATCTACCGCATCCGGCGCCAGTACGAAGCGCTGTGGCAGGAGGAGAACCGCTTGCTGCCGGTCGAGGTGACGAGCGCGGTGGAGCTCGACGAGCGGACGATCGGCCTGATCCAGGAGCGCATCGAGCAGCAGACCGGCCGGCGCGTGGAGCTGACGCGCCGCGTCGACGAGGGAATCCTCGGCGGGCTCGTGGTCCAGGTCAGCAACATGATCCTCGACGCAAGCATTCGAAACCAGCTGGAACATCTAAGGCGCCAAGTCGCCAGGGCAACGTAGGTATCTAGGGGGAATGAGCTAGATGGAGATCAGACCAGACGAGATCACGAGCCTCATTCGTGAGCGCATCACCGGCTACGAGGCGGGCGAGGCCGACCTGTCCGAGGTCGGCACCGTGTTGGAGATCGCGGACGGCATCGCCCGCGTGTACGGGCTCGAGAACGCGCAGTCGATGGAGATGCTCGAGTTTCCCCACGACGTGAAGGGCCTCGCGCTGAATCTCGAGGAGGACAACGTCGGCACCGTGCTGTTCGGCGAATGGGAGAAGGTCGTGGAGGGCGACACCGTCAAGCGCACCGGCCGCCTGCTCGAGGTTCCGGTCGGGGATGCCCTCCTCGGCCGCATGGTCAACCCGCTCGGCATCCCGCTCGACGACAAGGGCGAGATCAACACGACTGAGACGCGGCCAGCCGAGTTCAAGGCTCCCGGCATCGTGCAGCGCCAGCCCGTGAACGTGCCAATGGCGACCGGCCTGAAGGCGATCGACTCGATGGTTCCGATCGGGCGCGGTCAGCGCGAGCTGATCATTGGCGACCGCCAGACCGGGAAGACGGCGATCGCTGTCGACGCGATCATCAACAACAAGAACGAGGACCTGGTCTGCGTCTACGTCGCAGTCGGCCAGCGCATGTCAACCGTCGTGGACGTGATGCAGCGGCTGGAGGCAGCCGGCGCGATGGACCACACGATCATCGTCGCGGCGCCGGCGGATGAGGCTGCGCCGATCAAGTACATGGCGCCGTACGCAGGCTGTGCGATCGGAGAGCACTTCCTATACAACGGCCGTGACGCGCTCTGCATCTACGACGACCTCACCAAGCACGCCTACGCGTACCGCCAGATGTCGCTGCTGCTGCGGCGTCCACCCGGTCGTGAGGCATATCCGGGCGACGTCTTCTACCTGCATTCGCGGTTGCTCGAGCGCGCGGTGCGCCTGAGCGACAAGCTCGGCGGCGGTTCCCTCACCGCTCTACCGATCATCGAGACGCAGGCCGGCGACGTGTCGGCGTACATCCCCACCAACGTGATCTCGATCACCGACGGTCAGATCTTCCTCGAGACCGGACTCTTCCACTCGGGCGTGCGCCCCGCGATCAACGTCGGCATCTCGGTCTCCCGCGTAGGAGGCAACGCGCAGACGAAGGCGATGAAGAAGGTCGCCGGAAGGCTGCGTCTCGATCTCGCGCAGTACCGTGAGCTCGAAGCGTTCGCGCAGTTCGGGTCCGAGCTCGACCCCGAAACGCAGAAGGCGCTGGCGCGTGGCGAGCGCCTGGTCGAGACGCTGAACCAGCCCGAGGGCGACCCGTGGCCGGTCGAGGACATGGTGGTGGCAATCTTCGCCGGCACGCAGGGCTACCTCGATCGCATCAAGACCGAGCGTGTGAAGGAGTTCCAGGATCAGCTGCGCGTTCGCATGCACGCCGAGCACGAGGAGCTGCTGCGGCGCGTCCGCGAGACCGGCCAGCTGCCGGACGAGGACGATGAGCAGCTGCACAAGGCTATCTCGGAGTTCCTGAACGACTTCGGCCCGGATCTCGACGAGGAGGGACAGCCGCTCGACGAGGGCGCTCCGGCTCCCGGCTCGGGGGCAAAGCGGGAGAGCGATGAGCTGGACGAGGCGGTCGCGGAAGCGCGTTCCGCCGAGGCGGAGGCCGAGAAGGAAGAGGAGAAGGTCGAGGCGTAGGACAGGCAGTCATGGCGACCCAGAAAGACGTCAAGAACCGCATCGCAAGCGTGAAGAACATTCACAAGATCACGCGCGCGATGGAGATGGTCGCGGCAGCGCGGTTACGCCGCGCGGAGCAGCGGATCGCCGCGCTGCGGCCCTATGCGGACGCGATCCGGCGGTTGACCAGGCAGGCGGCACAGGCCGCCGAGGCCATGCCGCGCGTGCCGATCCTGTCGGAGCGCGAGCAGACGCAGAACGCGGGCATCCTGCTCATCACCGGCGATCGCGGCCTGGCCGGGGCGTTCAACTCGAACGTCCTGCGCACAGGGATGCAGGCGCGCGCCGAGCTCGAGCGGGAGGGTGTCAACCTGCGCTGGTATGCCGTCGGCCGCCGGGGAGTGTCTTCGCTCACCTTCCGCCAGTTGGAGATCGCGAGCTCCTACGTGGGGATCACCGACCGGCCGAGCTACGCCGACGCGCGCGAGGTCGCGAACGACCTGGTCTCCGCTTACGTGGACGGGAAGGTCGACCGCGTGGACATCGTCTACAACAGCTACATCTCGGCGCTCTCCCAGCGGGTGACACGCGAGGTGCTGCTGCCCATCAGCGAGGCGGAGGTAATCATCGGCGGCGAGGAGGAGGCGTGGTCACCCGACGAGGAGGAGGCCGAGGCCGCGGCAGCACAGAGGAATGCGCTCTGGCTCTACGAGCCCGGTCCCGAGGAGATTCTCGAGCGCCTGCTTCCGGACTTCGTCGAGATCACGGTCTTCCGCGCAATGCTCGAGAGCACTGCATCGGAGCACGGCGCCCGCATGACCGCGATGCGCAACGCGTCCGAGAACGCAAACACGTTGATCGACGACCTGACGCTAGAGGCGAACAGGGTCAGGCAGGCGGAGATTACCCAGGAAATCATGGAAGTCGTTGCCGGCGCGGAAGCGTTGGGTTGAGACGAGAAATTAGAACTTAGAAACGGGCTTCGAACCAACTCACTGATTGTTGATTACTGACTAGGAGACCAATGGCTGAACGAAACGGCAATTCGAACGTCGGGCGCATCGAGGAGATCCAGAGCGTCGTGCTCGAGTGCATCTTCGACGAGAAGCTGCCCGAGATCTACCACGCGCTGGAGATCCAGGTGCCCGGGCGCGACGGGGGCGAGCCCACTCGCCTGATCGCCGAGGTGCAGCAGCACCTCGGCGACGATCGCGTGCGCGCGGTGGCGATGGATTCCACCGACGGTCTGTCGCGCGGCGTCGAGGTGCTCGACACCGGCAGTCCGATCAAAGTCCCGGTGGGCGAGGCAACCCTCGGCCGGCTGTTCAACCTCATTGGCGAGCCGATAGACGAGGGTCCTCCGGTCGAGGCCGAGGAGTGGTGGCCGATCCACCGCGACGCGCCCGACGTCGAGAACCTGACCCCGACGCGCGAGATCCTCGAAACAGGCATCAAGGTGGTCGACCTGCTCGCGCCCTACGCGAAAGGCGGCAAGGTCGGCCTGTTCGGCGGCGCCGGGGTTGGCAAGACGGTGATCATCCTCGAGCTGATCCACAACATCGCGACCAAGCACGGTGGGCTGTCGGCCTTCTGCGGCGTCGGCGAGCGATCGCGCGAGGGCAACGACCTCTACCTCGAGATGAAAGAGTCGGGGGTGCTCGACAAGACGATGCTCGTGTTCGGCCAGATGAACGAGCCGCCCGGGGCGCGCCTGCGTGTCGGTCTGTCCGGGCTGACGATGGCCGAGTACTTCCGCGAGCGAGGCGGCCAGGACGTGCTGCTCTTCATCGACAACATCTTCCGGTTCGTGCAGGCGGGCTCGGAGGTGTCGGCCCTGCTCGGCCGGATGCCATCGGCGGTCGGCTACCAGCCGACGCTGGAGACCGAGATGGGCGAGCTGCAAGAACGGATCACCTCGACACGGCAGGGATCGGTCACGTCGATCCAGGCCATCTACGTTCCCGCTGACGACCTGACGGACCCAGCCCCCGCCTCGGTATTCGCGCACCTGAATGCGACCACCACGCTCTCGCGCTCGATTGCGGAGAAGGGGATCTACCCGGCCGTCGACCCGCTCGACTCGACCTCCACGATCCTCAAGCCGGACATCGTCGGCGACGAGCACTACCGCATCGCCACCGAGGTGCAGGAGGTGCTACAGCGCTACAAGGAGCTCCAGGACATCATCGCGATCCTCGGCATCGACGAATTGTCGGATGAGGACAAGCTGACCGTGCAGCGCGCGCGCAAGATCGAGCGCTTCCTCTCGCAACCGTTCTTCGTCGCCGAGCAGTTCACCGGACGGTCCGGCGAGTACGTGCCGGTCGAGGAGAGCGTGCGCGGGTTCGCGGAGATCGTCGAAGGCAAGCATGACGAAATCCCGGAGCGTGCCTTCTACATGAAGGGGAGTATCGATCAGGTGATTGAGGATGCGAAGTCGGGTTGAGTAACCGGTAACCAGTAATCAGTAACTAGTAATCAGAAATTAGAAATTAGAAATTAGAAATTAGGGACTAGGGACTAGCGAATGGCTCGAAACAAGTTTCCAGCTGAGGTTCTGACGCCCGAAGGTGAGGTGTTCTCGGGGGAGGTCGAGATGCTCTCGACTCGCACCGAGGTGGGCGAGGTCGGCGTGCTCGCGAACCATGCCCCGCTGCTCGCCACGCTCGACCCGGCAGAGCTGCGCCTTCATCTCAGCGAGAGCGAGATCAAGCGTTTCGCGCAGGCGGAGGGCTACCTGCAGGTGTTCGGAAACAACGCCCTCGTGCTGGTCGAGGAATGCATCGAGCCCGAGCAGATCGACCGCGAGGCGATGCGCGAGCGCCTGCGCAAGGCCGAGGAAGTTCTGGAGCGGATCGACCGGGACGTGCTGTTGAAGAGGGTGCGCGAAGCACGCACCGACCCGGAACAGCGCGACGAGGCGCGCCAGCTCACCTCCCAGTACGACACCGCTGTCGCGGACCGCAAGCGCGCAGAGGTCTTCCTGCGCATCGCGGGCGAAAGCGTTTAGTCGGCGCTACGGATAGATCGCGCGCAAGCGGGCGGCTTCGGCGATCCGCTCGATCGCGACCGACTGAGCGGCTGCCCGCCAGTCGGTGTCGAGTGCCTCGGCGGTCGCGAGCACCTTGGTGAGCGCGGCGCGCAGCTTCTGCTCGAGGCGGTGTGCGACTTCCTGCTCGTCCCAGGAGTAGCGCTGCTGGTCCTGCACCCACTCGAAGTAGCTCACGGTCACGCCGCCGGCGTTCACGAGCAGATCCGGCAAGACCATGATGTCCCGGTCGGCGAGGATCCTCTCGGCCTCCGGGGTGGTCGGTCCGTTGGCGGCCTCGACCACCATCCGGCAGTCCAGGCGGGGCGCGTTGTCCTCGGTCAGCTGGTGCTCGAGCGCGGCCGGGATGAGGATGTCGCACGGTGTCTCGAGGATCTCGGTCCGGCCGACGAAGGTGCCGCCGGGAAACCCGCGCAGGAAGCGGTGCTCGCCCAGCCACTCGTCGATCGCCATCACGTCGAGCCCGCCTTGGTCCACCACGCCACCGGTGACGTCGGAGATGCCGACGAGGGTTGCGCCACGCACGCGCAACTCGCGCGCGATCACGCTGCCGACGTTGCCGCAGCCCTGCACGACGACGCGCATTCCCTCGAGGTCCCAGCCGAGGTGCTCGAGCAGGCCCTCGATGCAGAAGACGGCGCCCAACCCGGTCGCCTCGCGGCGACCGGCCGTGCCGCCGAGCACGACCGGCTTGCCGGTCACGATTTCGGGGGTGGCGTGGCCGACCTGCTGGGAATAGGTGTCCATGAACCACGCCATCTCGCGCTCGCTCGTGGCCATGTCGGGCGCGGGAATGTCGCGGTCGGGCCCGATGATCGGCAGCAGCTCGGCGGCGAAGCGGCGCGTGAGGCGCTCCAGCTCATGCTCGGAGAGCCGGTTCGGGTCGCAGCGGACTCCGCCCTTGGCGCCGCCGAACGGAAGGCCGACGAGCGCGCACTTGAGCGTCATCCACATGGCGAGCGCCGCGCACTCGCCCATCGAGGTCCCGGGCGCATAGCGCACGCCACCTTTCGTCGGACCCATCGTCAGTGTGTGCTGGACGCGGTAGCCCGTGAACGACCGTACCTCGCCGTCGTCCATGCGGACCGGAAAGGTCACGACCAGCGAGCGGCGCGGCGTCAGGAGCCTGGTGCGCACCTCGGCCTCGAGCTCGAGCAGATCCGCGGCCCGGTTGAACTGGTCGACGGCGATCGCCCAGAGCTCGGATTGCCACTCTGCGCCTGGGGCTACGAGGTGGGCTTCAGTGGCGAGGACCTCATCCCAGCCACCCTTTCCCCGACGATCCGTCACGGCCACTGCAGATGCTCATCGGCGTTTCCCCCTTGTTTCTGGAGCGTTGGGCCGTCCGATCGGGCCGCCCGGCCGGGGGGCCCCCGAGGCCAACACTGCCTCTACTGTCCTCGGGCACCCCCCGGCCGGACTGCCCTAGCGTCTAGCGAGCGCCGTTTGGTTCGAAGCCCGGCGCCCACTCCGGGACCTCGGTGTAGCTGCGGGGAGGAGGTCCTACGTACTTCGCGGTAGGCCTGATTAAGCGGCCTTCGCGCTTCTGTTCGAGGATGTGGGCGGCCCAGCCGCCGGTGCGGGCGCAGGTGAACATGGGGGTGAAGAGCTCGGGTGGGACCTGTGCGTCGTCGAGGATGACGGCCGACCAGAACTCGACGTTGGTGGCGAGCACGCGGTCGGGCTTGCGCGCCTGGAGCTCGGCGAGGGCGGCCTGCTCCAGTGCCTCGGCCACCGCGTAACGGGGTGAGCCGAGCTCGCGCGAGGTCCTGCGCAGCACCCGCGCTCGTGGGTCCTCCGCACGGTAGACGCGGTGGCCGAATCCCATCAGGCGATCGCCGCGGTCGAGCGCCGCCTTCACCCACCCCTCGGGATCGCCGGTACGCTCGACCTCGTCCAGCATCTGCAGGACCCGGGACGGCGCACCGCCGTGCAGCGGCCCGGACAGCGCGCCCACCGCAGCTGACAACGCTGCGGCGGTGTCGGCGCCGGTCGAGGCGACCACGCGGGCTGTGAAGGTGGAGGCGTTCATGCCGTGCTCGGCGGCCGAGATCCAGTACGCGTCGATCGCCTTCACGTGCTTGGGGTCGGCCTCGCCTCGCCACCGGATGAGGAAGCGCTCGGGGATCGACTTGGCCTTGTCAACCTCCGACTGTGGCACCGGCGGCTTGCCGGGTCCGCGCGCGGATTGCGCGACGAACGAGAGCGCCATCACGCACGCTCGCGCGAGGTCGGAGCGGGCCTGGCGCTCGTCGATGTCGATCAGCTGCTGGAGACCCCACTCGGGCGCGAGCATCGAGAGCGCGGACTGCACGTCCACACGAGGGTCGCCCGTCCGGACGGTCAGTGGGTGCGGCTCGGCCGGTGGCAGCCCCGGCTTGTACGCCCCGTCGACGAGCAGACCCCAGACCTGCTCGAAGGGCACATTGCCGACGAGGTCCTCGATGTCGACGCCGCGATAGCGAAGCGCCGAACCCTCCTTGTCGGGTTCGGCGATCTCGGTCGCGAACGCGACGACGCCCTCTAGGCCGGACTTGACCTCGGTGTCAACTGTTGCCACGGCCAAGCAGATTAGAGCCTGTAGCCTCGCGGCGAACGCTCAGGGCCGGCTGGCGCCGTTCTTGCCGGCCTCGAACTCGCGGGCGACGGCCTGAAGGACCTCGATCATCGCCTCCGTCGCGGGAGAGCGGTAGCTGTCGGCCGCAGTGGCGGCGTAGATCCTGCGCGTCGCGTTTCCCCCGGTCACAGGGACTGCGACGACTCCCGGGTGGACGATCCGAAGCGCGAGCTCTGGCAGGAGGGTGACGCCGACGCCACTCGCGACCAGTCCCATCAGAACGTAGTGGTCGTTGCTCTCGAACGAGAAGTTGGGCTGGAATCCCGCCTCGCCGCAGACCTCCACGAGCATCGAGTTGCAGTAGCCACCTCCGCAGCCGCTGACCCACGGGTCGTCGGCCAGCTCGGAAAGTGGAAAGGTCTTGCGCTTGGCCAGGCGGTGGTCCGCCGGCAGTACGGCGATGAGCTCGTCGTCGAGCAGGTGGACCAGGTCGAGGCCTTCGTGCAGGTCGCCGATCCCGCGGCCGTAGTCGAACACGATCGCGAGGTCGTACTCGCCCGCCTTGAGCGGCGGAACCGTGTCCTCGGGCTCGCCCTCGCCAAGGGTCAGCTCCACGTCCGGATAGGTGTCGCTGAACTGGGAGACCGCGCGCGTCACCAGAGTCGCGCCGGCGCTCGGAAAGCTCGCCATTCGCACGCGCCCGCCACGCAGGCCGGCGATCGCCGCAAGCTCCTGCTCCGCGTCCGAGAGCCGCGCCAGCACGACCTCGGTGTGCGACACCAGCGCGCGCCCGGCGTCGGTGAGCCGCACGCCGCCCCGTCCGCGCTCGATCAAAACCGCTCCGGTCTCGCGCTCGAGCGCCGCGATCTGCTGACTGACCGCCGACTGCGTGAAGGACAGTGCGTCAGCGGCGGCGGAGAACGATCCGCGCTCGGCCACCTCTTGGAGGACTCTGAGCCGCCGCACGTCCAGCATAAGCTCACCTTATCGAAGTGCCGATAAAACCTGCGGTGGCTAATGGCTCCGGCACGGCCTGAGCGGACATTACACTCGGTCCCTCGCGGCCACGGTGGCCGCGAGCGCTTGCGCATGGACGAACGAGCTCTAACCGAAAGACTGATCGCTTACGACACCTCGACCAGCGAGGGCGTGCGCGCCGCGGCCGAGTTCGTGCGCGGCTGGCTCGAGTCGCGCGATATCGCGGTCGCCGAGCTAGAGCTGCACGGCCTGCCGGTGCTCGTCTCGGTCGTGGGCGCCGAAAGCGGTCCCTCCGTCGTCTTCCACGCCCACCTGGACGTCGTGCCCGGCCGGGCCGAGCAGTTCCGCGCCAGCGCCGAAGGCGACCAGCTCTACGGGCGAGGCTCGTACGACATGAAGGGCGGGCTCGCGGCGATGATGGGCGCGGTACAGGAGCTACGCGACCAGCGCGACGTCCGCGTCGTCCTGATGGTCGTGCCGGACGAGGAGTCCGAGGAGGACGTCGACCGCGCGACTGCATACGCGATCGAGCAGGGCTACAGCGGCGACTTCGCGATCACAGGCGAGCCGACCGATTTTCACATAGGCGTTCAGGCCAAGGGCGTTCTGGCCATGCGCCTCGAGGTCGACGGCGTCGCTGCGCACGGGGCGAGGCCATGGCTCGGCGACAACGCCGTGCTGAAGGCGATCGACGCATTCCGGTCGATCGAGTCGCTCCCTTTCGCGCGCGAGAGCTCGGACCTGTTCGATCGTCCCTCGATCAACCTCGGCCGGATCGTCGGCGGTGACGCGCACAACAAGGTGCCCGACCGCTGCGTCATCGATGTCGAGATCCGCTACCTGCCTGACCAGAGCCCGGAGTCGATCCTCGAAGAGGTGAGTCAGTTCGCCGACCTTGCGATCGTCAAGCACTTCTGGCGCCCTCCGGCGATCGTGGACCGCAACAATCCGTTCGTCGGCGTGCTGACGGAGTGCGTGTCCAAGTACCTCGACACCGACGTCGTCAGCGTTGGCCGGGACGGCGCGAGTGAGGCGATCAGCTTCATCGCCGCCGGCGTGCCGGCGGTCGAATTCGGGCCCACCGGCTCCGGTCACCACGGACCGGCCGAGTGGGTCTCGATCTCGTCGCTCGAGTCCTACCGGCGCGCGCTCGTTGAGTTCGTCCACCTGATACCGAAGAGACTCGGCAAGGATCGCCACCTGCGCATCGCGTAGATGACTGATTAGGTGTGAGCAATTGCTGAGGCGCCTTTTCATCGGCTGCTTTTCGATCTCGGTGATCGCCGCGGCCGCCACCACATCGAGCGTGCTGCTGTTCTTCGACCAGACGGCGGCCAAGTTTCGAAACGTGGACACCGGCCGTGAGCTGACCCAGGCTCCAGGCAGCAAGAAGCCGCAGACGATCCTGCTGGTGGGGTCCGACCGCCGCTACGGAGACAAGAAGCTCGGACTCAAAGCGCGCTCGGACACGATCATGCTGCTGCGCGTCGACGCCAAGAAGGGCATCGCGCTCTTTTCTTTGCCGCGGGACCTCAAGGTGCAGGTCCCCGGTCACGGAACGGACAAGATCAACACCGCCTACACGCTGGGCGGGCCCAAGCTGACAATCAGGACGGTCAAGCTGCTGACAGGGCTGAAGATCAACCACTACGTGGACGTCAACTTTCGCGGATTTCAGCAGGGCATCGATGCGTTGGGGTGCGTGTACGTGGATGTCGACCGACGCTACTTCAACGACAACTCGGGGCTGGGATTCGGGCAGCAGTACGCGGTCATCAACGTCAAGCCCGGCTATCAGAAGATGTGCGGCCAGCGGGCGCTCGAATACGTTCGCTACCGGCACACGGACACCGACATCGTGCGCGGGGCTCGCCAGCAGGACTTCCTCCGTCACGTCCGCTCCCAGATCACGGTCGGGGACCTGCTCGGCAACCGGAGCAAGCTGATCGACATCTTCGCCGACAACACGGCGTCCGACATCGGCTCCGGAGACGAGCTGCGCCGGATCCTCGACCTCGCGCTGGCCGCCATCAACGATCCGATCAAGCAGGTGCGGTTCCATGGCCGCCTCGGTGAGTCGTACGTATATGCGAGCTCGCGCCAAATCCGGGCGGCGGTGTCGGAGTTCCTGCGCGTGTCGGGCGGTCGCGGTCCCCTCTCCAAGCAGCGCAAGAAGGCCCCCAACGCCCGCAACGGCAAGAAGCACAGGAAGGCGAAGGTCAAGCTGATCGACGCCGGCGTCACGGGTCGCGAGCAGGCGGCGCTCGCCGATCGCGACGTCGGGTTCCCGGTCTACTACCCGGCCAAACTGGCGCCGGGGTCATCGTTCGTCGACGCCCCGCGCACCTACAAGCTGAAGCCGGACGGAAAGGCAAAGCGCGTGGCCGCCTACCGGATGGTGATCTTCACGGGCTTCATCGGCGAGTACTACGGCGTGCAGGGGTTGCGCTGGCGTGACCCGCCGATCCTGGAAAAGCCCTCCGAGACGCGCAAGATTGGTGGCCGCGAGTACCTGCTGTTCTTTTCGGGGGATCGCCTGCGCTTGGTTGGATGGAAGACCAAGCGGGGCTCCTACTGGGTCTCGAACACCCTGCTCCAGACACTTTCCAGCGGTGAGATGATGGGTATTGCGCGATCGCTCACGAAGTCCGGTTAGGGTCACCGGATACCCCCGGGCGTGGCGCTCTTCCCGCTACTCCTGAATGCGGATCTTCTGCCGATAATCTCCAAAGGCAATGCCAGATAAGGCTCCAATAGGCGTAATCGGCGTGGGCTGGGTAGGCCTCGTGACGGCGGCCTGCTTCGCCGAGCTTGGCCACGACGTCTGGTGCCGGGACATCGACCCGGAGAAGCTCAAGACCCTGCGTTCCGGCAAGGTGCCGATCTTCGAGCCGGGGCTCGGCGAGCTCGTGGCGAAGAACGGCGACAGGCTCCACTTCGAGGGCGAGCTCGGCCCCGTGCTCGGGCACGCGCGGCTCCTGTTCGTGTGCGTGGACACGCCGCCGACCTACTCGGGCGACGCGGACCTCTCCCGCGTGCACGCGGTGATCAACGAGCTGCCTCCGACTGGTGAGCACGCGATCGTGATGAAGAGCACCGTGCCCGTCGGCACTGGAGCGGCGATCAAGTGGAAGCTGGCCGAGATGGGCAAGTCGGCCCTTGCCTACGTCTCCAACCCCGAGTTCCTCAAGGAGGGTACGGCGGTCGAGGACTTCATGAACCCCGATCGTGTCGTGGTCGGCGCGGATCCCGGGGCCGTCTGGGCGAGCAAATCGCTCGCCGACATCTACGAGCCGCTCGACTGCCCGATCGTCACGACCGACGTCGCGTCCGCCGAGATGATCAAGCTGGCTTCGAATGCGTTCCTCGCGACGAAGATCTCCTTCATCAACGAGATCGCCAACGTTTGCGAGGAGGTCGGCTCAGACGTCCGCGAGGTGGCGGTCGGAATGGGGCTCGATCCGCGCATCGGACCTAACTTCCTGAACGCGGGCATTGGTTACGGCGGTTCATGTTTCCCAAAGGATGTCTCCGCCCTCAAGCAGCTCGCCGGCAACTCCGGCTACCACTTTCAGCTGCTGACCTCGGTGATCGAGGTCAACGAGCTCCAGAAGCGGCGCGTCGTGAACAAGCTGAAGAAGCATCTCGGGTCACTCGTCGGCAAGGACATTGCCCTGCTCGGGCTCGCCTTCAAGCCCAACACCGACGACATGCGCGAGGCTTCGAGCGTCGTGCTCGCGGCCCGGCTCCAGGGTGAGGGCGCGCGGGTGCGCGCCTATGACCCGGTTGCGGAGGATCGCGCCAAGGAGCTCATCACCGGGGCCGACCTGTGTGACACCGCGTTCGACGCGCTCGAGGGAGCGAACGCGGCCGTGATCGTGACCGAGTGGCCGGAGTTCTCGGAGCTCGACCTGGACGAGATGAAGCGCCGGATGAAGTCGCCCGTGATCGTGGACGGTCGCAACCTGCTCGACCCGTCGGTCGTGCGCGCGGCCGGCTTCGTCTACGAGGGCATCGGCCGTTAGATGACTGATTCCAAACCCCCCGCACCTGCGACGACGCTGCGAACCTTCGCTGGTCGGCGTCCTCGGGTTCGCCCATGCCCTCCGGCATGGGCTTCACCCTGCGTCCTTGTCCAGCTCGGTTCTCGCGCCCTCGCGGACACGCGGGATTCGGAACCAATCATCTAGGAGGCTCGCACTGCAAGCGCTAATCCTTGCGGGGGGCGAGGGGACGCGACTTCGCCCGCTCACCTCGACAGTGCCGAAGCCGGTGCTGCCGCTGGCGAACAGACCGTTCATCTCCTACATGCTCGACTGGCTGTACGGGCACGGCTACGAGGACATCGTCATGTCGTGCGGGTTCCTGAGCGCGCAGGTGCGATCCGTGCTCGGCGAAGGCGACGGGCGGATGCGGATCCGCTACGTCGACGAGCAGTCACCGCTCGGCACCGCCGGCGCCGTCAAGCACGCAGAGCCGCTGCTCGGGGAGCGGTTTGCGGTCCTGAACGGCGACGTGCTCACCGACTTTGACCTGAGCGCGCTGCGGGACTTCCACCGCGATCACGGCGCGGTCGCGACGATCGCCCTCATCCCGGTCGACGACCCCTCGGCATACGGCCTGGTCCGCACCGACGGCGACGGCGCCATCGAGGCATTTCTCGAGAAGCCGAAGTCCGAGGAGATCGACACCGACCAGATAAACGCCGGCGCGTACGTGCTCGAGCGCGAGGTGCTGGACCGGATCGAGCCGGGACGCATGACGTCGTTCGAGCGCGAGGTGTTCCCGTCGCTGATCGGCAACGGCCTCTTCGGGTATCGCGCGAGCGGTTACTGGCTCGACATCGGCACTCCCGAGCGCTATCTGGAGGCGACGCGCGACATCCTCGAGGGCCGGGTTGCCACGGCAGTCGGTGCCCTGCTGGCCGACACCGGCATGAGCATCGGCTCCGGCACGACGGTGGCCAACGATGCGCAACTGAGCGCCCCCGTCTTGATCGGCGATCGCTGCGAGATCGAGTCGGGCGCCGTTGTCGGCCCCGACAGCGTGCTGGGCGAGGGCAGCACGGTCGCGGCCGGCGCGCGTATCGAGCGTGCCGTGCTCCTCGAGGGAGCAACTGTCGGCTCGGGTGCCACCGTCACCGACAGCGTCGTGGGACCTGACGCGAGGGTTGGCGCGGACAGCCACCTCGAGGGCGGGGTCGTGATCGGCGCAGGGGCCACCGTCGAGGACAGCGCACGGCTCTGCGACGGCGAACGCGTCGAGGCCCGCTCGCTCGCGAGCGAGACGTCTTAGAGCCCTTTACGGCTCTTAGTTCCGCGTCGCCACCACTACACTGCGCGCCATGTCTGGCCCGAGCGCCGAGCAGGTCGCCCAGCTCGACACGTCCAACCAGACCGGCGACGTGCTCGCCATGCCGAGCCAGCTCGAGGACGCGCTGTGGCGCGTCGAGACGTCAGGCGTCGAGCAGCGCGAGGAGCTGAGGAAGGGAGATGCTCAGGCGCCGCTCCTCGTGTGCGGGATGGGCGGCAGCGCCGTGGGGGGAGACCTCGCGGCCGGCGTGCTGGGCGGGCGGCTGACGCGGCCGCTGATGACCATGCGCGGCTACGAGCTGCCGTCCTGGGCGACGCCTGACACGGTTGTCCTGTGCGCGAGCTATTCCGGCAACACCGAGGAGACCCTCGCCTGCTACGAGGCTGCGCGCACCCTCCAGGCGCCGCGAGTCGTCGTGACCACCGGAGGGCGCCTGGCCGAAGCGGCGCGCGCCGACGGCACGGCGGTCATCGGCATCCCGGCCGGCCTCCAACCGCGGGCCGCCGTCGCCTACATGCTCGTGACGGTGCTCGAGGTGGCGGCGTTCGCCGGAGTTTCGCCCCGCGTTCGCACCGAGATCGACGCCGGCGCAAGCGCGCTCACCGAGCTCGCGGCGAAATGGTCACCGGACCAGGACGGCGGCAACCTCGCAAAGGAGCTCGCGTCGAAGCTGCTGAACGCAAGCGTCTGCGTCTATGGCGCCGGTCCGACCGCGGCGGTGGCCTACCGCTGGAAGACGCAGATCAACGAGAACGCGAAGCAGCACGCCTTCTCGGCCGAGCTGCCGGAGGCCGATCACAACGAGATCGTGGGCTGGGAGAGAGCGGCCGAGCTCGGGCGCTACTTCGCGATCTTCCTGGAGGACTCCGACCAGCATCCGCGGATCCGCCGCCGGATAGAGCTCACAGCGGAGCTGATCGCCCCGGGTGCTGCCGGCACCCAGACGGTGCCGAGCATCGGCAACGGCCCGCTCGAGCGCATGCTCTCGCTCATCCTTCTGGGCGACCTGACCTCGATCTATCTCGCGGTGCTGAGCGGCAAGGACCCCACGCCCGTGCCCGTGATCGAGCGCCTCAAGCGGGAGCTCGCCTAGATGACTGATTCCAAACCCCCGCACCCGCGACGACGCTGCGAACCTTCGCTGGTCTGCGTCCTCGGGTTCGCCCATGCCCACCGGCATGGGCGACACCCTGCGTCCTTGTCCAGCTCGGTTCTCGCGCCCTCGCGGCCACGCGGGATTCGGAATCAATCATCTAGGAGTCGTACCGGGTATATATGCTGTCCACTCGCGCTCCGCCGGGAGCGCTTTTGCACGGCCAAAGGCAATTACGCGACCCCGGGAGATCGATGACCACAGCTGCGAAGAACTACGACGTCGCCGACCTGGCGCTTGCCGATGCTGGACAGGCGCGCATCGAATGGGCGGACCGGCACATGCCGGTGCTCGCCTCGATCAGGGAACGATTCACGCGCGAGCGGCCCCTTGACGGCATCCAGCTCGGGCTCTGCCTGCACGTGACGACCGAGACTGCGAACCTCGTCCGCACGCTCACGGCCGGCGGCGCCGACGTGGCGCTCTGCGCCTCGAATCCGCTCTCGACCCAGGACGACGTCGCAGCCGCGCTCGTCGACCGTTACGACGTCGAGGTCTATGCGATCAACGGTGAGGGCGACGAGTCTTATTACTCGCACATCAACGCGGTCTGCGACAAGCACCCGAAGATCACGATGGATGACGGCGCCGACGTGATCGGCGTCCTCCACAGTGCGCGCACCGATCAGATCCCGGAGGTCATCGGCGGCACCGAGGAGACGACCACCGGAGTGATCCGGTTGAAGGCGCTCGAGGCGGAGGGCAAGCTTGGCTTTCCGATCATCGCCGTCAACGAGGCCAACACCAAGCACCTGTTCGACAACCGCTACGGGACCGGCCAGTCAACGCTCGACGGCATCATCCGCGCGACGAACATCTTGATCGCGGGGAAGCGAGTGGTGGTGTTCGGATATGGATGGTGCGGGCGGGGCGTTGCCATGCGCGCGAAGGGACTCGGCGCGCACGTGATCGTATGCGAGGTGGACCCGCTGCCCGCGCTGGAGGCGGTCATGGACGGGTTCGAGGTGATGCCGGGCATCGATGCCGCTCGAGAGGGCGATCTCTTCATCACGGTCACGGGCGACAAGCACGTGATCGGTGGCCAGCACTTCGGCGTCATGAAGAGCGGTGCCATCGTCGCCAACTCGGGCCATTTCAATGTCGAGATCGACATCCCGGCGCTCGCCGAGATGTCAGTGGCGCGCCGTGAGGCGCGGCCGTTGGTGGAGGAGTTCGAGATGGGAGACGGACGCCACATCTACATGCTCGGCGAGGGAAGGCTGATCAACCTCGCGGCGGCTGAGGGTCATCCGGCCGCGGTGATGGACATGAGCTTCGCCAACCAGGCGCTGTCGGCGGAGCACATGGCCAAACATGCTTCAGAGCTCGAGAAGAAGGTCTATGTGGTGCCGGAGGAGATCGACAAGGAGATCGCGCGCCTGAAGCTGGAGACGATGGGGGTCGCGATCGACACGCTTACCGCCGAGCAGGAGCGTTACCTGACGAGTTGGGACGAGGGAACCTGAGCCCTCTCGCCCGCGACTGCTCCGGCTGAGCCATGAGGGCGATGCTCCTGGGCGCGGGTCTCGGCACACGCCTGCGCCCGATCACTTACGAGTTGCCAAAGCCGCTGGTGCCCGTCCTTGGCGAGCCGGTGATGGGGCACATCCTGCGGCTGCTCGCGCGCCACGGCTTCACTGACGTCGTCTGCAACCTGCACTACTACCCCGACATGGTGCGGCAGCGCTTCGGGGACGGGTCCGCCTACGGGGTGAAGCTCACATACGAGTACGAGGAGGAGCTGCTCGGCACCGCCGGCGGCGTGCGCAACGTGCGCGACTTCTTTCGCGGCGAGACCTTTCTCGTCATCTCCGGTGACGCGCTCACCGACATCGATCTGACCCGTCTTTGGGAGCGGCACAAGCAGGCGGCGGGCATCGCCACACTCTCCCTGAAGCGCGTTCCGGATCCGAGCCAGCTTGGAGTCGTGATCGTCGCGGACGACGGTCGCATCCTCGGGTTCCAGGAAAAGCCCGATCCCGCCGAGGCCCTGTCCGACCTCGGCAACTGCGGCATCTACGTGTTCGAGCCCGAGATCTTCGACTACTTTCCGAACACCGAGTTCGTGGACTGGGCGCAGGACGTGTTCCCGGCCCTGCTCGAGCAGGACGTGCCCTTCTACGGCCACGAGATCGACGAGTACTGGAACGACATCGGCAACTTGAACGAGTTCCGGCAAGGCAACTTCGACGCCCTGGCGGGAGTCGTCCGGGTCGAGGCGGGAGGAAGCGAGATAGAGAACGGATTGCGCGTCGCGGAGTCGTCGGTGCTCGAGGGGCAGGTGCTGATGGAGCCGCCGGTCTACGTCGGGGAGAACTGCCGCATCGCCCCCAATGTCCGGCTCACGGGCCCGCTTGTGATCGGCCACGGCTGTCGGGTCGGCGCGGGAGCAACCCTGCGCGACGCGGTCCTCTGGCCCGGCACCGAGGTAGCCCCGAACACGATGCTGATCAGCGCGATCGCCGGCACGAGGCCGCTCGCCGAGCGGCTCTAACCGGGGGGCGCAGCCGGACCTGCGCAGACCGGCCAGTCGTACGCATCTCCGATCATCAGCGTGCTAACTACTGTCGAAGGAGGAGCCTCTGGTGTCAGTCTCGGGATGGTTGGCGTCAGGCGCGCAAAACGCAAACGCCCTGACCCACACGCCTTCGGTGCCTCGTCAATAACGCGAAGCCGGAACTAGGGATCCAACTGCTGCATCGAAGGAGGGAGCCTTCGGTGTGAGTGTCGGGACGGCTGACGTGGGATTCGTGACAGGCCCTCGGGAGCATGCAAGGTTTGGCCCCTATAGCCGGCATAACTACATCAGCAACTGGGGCCCAATCATCAGAGTGCATCGTTCGACGCGAGGAGCTCGCAAAACGCAAACGCCTGACCCACACGCCTTCGGTGCCTCGTCAATAACGCGAAGCCGGACTAGGGATCCAACTGCTGCATCGAAGGAGCGAGCCTTCGGTGTGAGTGTCGGGACGGCTGACGTGGGATGCGTGACAGGCCCTCGGGAGCATGCAAGGTTCGGCCCCTATAGGCGGCATAACTACATCAGCAGCTAGGGGCCAATCATCAGAAAGCATCATTCAACGCGACGGGCGCACAAAACGCAAACGCCCTCACCCACACCCCTTTCGGTGCCTCGTCGGCAGGGCGAAGCCGACCCAAGGGTCCAACAGCAGCATCGAAGGAGGGAGCCTTTGGTGTCAGTCTCGGGACGGCCGACGTGGGATTCGTGACAGGCCCTCGCGAGCATGCAAGATTCGGCCCCTATAGCCGGCATAACTACATCAGCAACTGGGGCCCAATCATCAGAGTGCATCGTTCGACGCGAGGAGCTCGCAAAACGCAAACGCCCTGCCCCACACCCCTTCGGTGTGCGTCGAAAGGAGTGACACGGTGGGTTGGATGATCGCCGCTTAGACGCCGAGCCGCTCGCGGCGGCGCTGGGTCTGTTCGGAGCGTTCGAGCATGCGCACGAACGTGAACGCGAAGAAGGCGGTGAGCAGGATCGACTGCTCCAGCATCATCACGAGACCGCCGACGTTCTGGTCCTCCAAAGCGGTCAGGCCCCACGTGCGCACGGCGTCCTCGTAGGTCTCGTAGAACGTGCCGGGCGCGAACGCGAGCACCAGCCCGAGGCCGCCAAGCAGCAGCTTCGCGGCGGCCACGTATGCCACCGGCCACATTCCGGGTAGGCGGTGGCGGGGCGGGACCGGTTCGATCACGTACCACCAGAAGGCCAGCCCTCCCAGCAGGAAGGTGAGGTGCTCCAGCTGATGTGCCCACGGGTTTTCCAGCGCCAACTCGTAGAGCGCCGGCAGGTGCCAGAACCAGACGGCGCCGACCATCACGATCAGAGCCGCGATGGGGTGGGCGAAATAGCCCAGTCGCTCCTCGATCGGTCGCAGCCGCCGCACGAGTGGCCGCAGCAGCGGTCGCGACAGCCCGAGCAGCAGCAGGATCGGCGCCACGTCCATGATCAGGATGTGCTGCACCATGTGGACGCTGAAGAGGCGCTCCTCGCCGAGGCTGTCGATCGGCGACACGAGGGCCGCCAGCAGGGCGGCGAGGCCGGCCCCGAAGGCGGCCGCGCGCAGGAATTCCCGGCTGGACCGCCCTTCGCGCAGGCGCAGGTCGTGCAGGCGCCAGCCGTAGGCGGCCGCGGCCACCGCCACCCCAAACACGACCTGGGGATGGAAGGACCACGAGTACGGATCGGCCGCCGCTGCGGGCATCGCTGATCAGCTATCCGTTTCCTATGCCTTTCAAGCGCCGAATTGTCTCAGTAATGTGGGGTGCTGCATGTCCAACGCGCGCACGATTTGGGGTGTCGTGCGCGCACTTGTTAGAGAGCTTCTTGGCCTGGTCGTGCCGCCGCTGTGCGCCGCCTGCCGGGAGCCCGAGTTCTCGGGCGAGCCGCTCTGCCCAGCGTGCCGGCGCCGTCTCGTCGCGCTCCCGGCGCCTCGGTGCCGGCGCTGCGGCGCGCCGGCCGTGACGGGCCTCGACGCTTGCGGAGAGTGCCGCGGCCGGGGGCTTGCCTTCGAGCGTGCCTGGGCACCGTTCGCCTACGAGGGCATCTGCCGCGACGTCGTCGGAGCGCTGAAGTCCCGCGGCGCCGTGCCCGTGGCCGCCTTGATGGCGGCGGAGATCGCAGGGCGCGTGCCGGCCGGGTTCCTCCGGGCCGCGACGCTCGTGCCGGTGCCGGCCCACCCTGGCCGGCATCGTCGGCACGGCTTCAACCAGGCTGAGGCGATCGCCACCGCGCTTGCCCGCCGGACCGGTCACCCGCTCGCCGACGTGCTCGTTCGAACGGGCGCCGCGACGCCGCAGGTCGGCGTCGAGCGCCGGCGCCGGCTCGCAAACGTCCGCGGCTCGGTGCGACTCGCCAACCACGCCAGCGGTCCCCGGCAAGGGGTGCTCGTGGACGACGTCTATACGACCGGGGCGACTCTCGATGCCTGCGCCCGTGCGCTCAAAGCGGGGGGAGCCACCAAGGTCGCGGCGCTCACCTTCGCGCGCGCCTTGAAAAAGGCCCGCTAGCCCCTAGCATGGAAAGACAGCGAGAGGGATCATCTGCGAGCGAGGAGGCTGGAACGTGCGGATCGAGATCAGAGGTCGCAACGCAGCCGTCACCGACACTCTTCGGCAGGAGGTGGAGACGCGATTCGAAAAGGTCGCGAAGCAGGTGTCGGAGCTCGCCACGCTCCACGTCGAGCTGCGGGAGGAGCGTAGCCAGTCGCTCGCCAACAGCAAGGTCGCCGAAGTCACCCTCCAGCTCAAAGGCACCACGCTGCGGGTCAAGGAGAGCTCGAGCGACCTCGTCCACGCGGTCGACCGGGCCGCGGACAAGCTGGCACGCCAGGTGAAGCGGCATCGCGACAAGCGCAGGCGCAGGCGCGAGCAGCGCGCCGCGGCTCCCGACGCGGCCGGGTAAGCCGCTCCCGACAAGCCTTGCCAAGCCCCGCCGGGCCGCTCCGGGACCCCTCATGTAGGGGAAATGTCCGTTGCTACGATCCCCTTCGTGTCACGAAAACTGATCGATCGCGCCCTTCGCCTGGGCGAGGCGGGCAAGTTCAAGGAATACGAGAAGCGCGTCGCCCGCATCAACGCATTCGAGGCCGAGATGGAGCTGCTCGAGGACCACGAGCTGCGTGAGGAGGCCGACGCACTACGCGAGCGCGCCCGCAACCGGGAGTCGCTCGACGACCTGCTCTACGAGGCGTTCGCGCTCGCGCGCGAGGCGTGCAAGCGGACCCTCGGCATGCGCCACTTCGACGTCCAGCTGATCGGCGGCATGGTCCTGCACGACGGCTCGATCGCGGAGATGAAGACGGGCGAGGGCAAGACACTGATGGCGACGCTGCCGGTCTTCCTCAACTCGCTCGCCGGCGACAGCGTTCACCTCGTCACGGTCAACGACTACCTCGCCCGCCGCGACGCCGAGTGGATGGGTCCCCTATACGACGCCCTGGGCGTCACGGTCGGCGTGATCCAGTCGCAACAGGGTTTCGAGGAAAAGCGCGCCGCCTACCAGGCCGACGTCACGTACGGCACCAACTCCGAGTTCGGGTTCGACTACCTACGCGACAACATGGCCGTCTCTCTCGAAGAGGTAGTCCAGCGCGGCCATCCCTTCGGGATCGTGGACGAGGTCGACAACATCCTCATCGACGAGGCGCGCACGCCGCTGATCATCTCCGGGGCGCCCGAGGAGGCGGCTGACCTCTACGGCCAGTTCGCGCGCCTGGCGCCGCAGCTCGAGGGCGTGCCAAAGCTCGACACGTCGACGAAGCTCGGCACGAGCAAGGAAGATCCCGAATACGACTACGAGTACGACGAGAAGCACAAGACGGTGGCGCCCACCGAGCGTGGCGTCGCGAAGGCGGAGAAGTTCCTCGGGGTCGAGAACCTCTACCTGGCCGAGCACGGCAACCTGGTCAACCACCTGAACCAATCGCTGAAGGCGGAGTCGCTTTACCACCGCGACAAGGACTACGCGGTGATCGACGGTGAGGTCAAGATCATCGACGAGTTCACGGGACGGATCCTCGAGGGAAGGCGCTGGTCAGAGGGACTGCACCAGGCCGTCGAAGCGAAGGAGGGGGTGAGTGTGCGCGAGGAGAACCAGACTCTCGCGACGGTCACGCTCCAGAACTACTTCCGCATGTACGACAAGCTGGCCGGCATGACCGGCACCGCCCTCACCGAGGCGAACGAGTTCATCAAGATCTACAAGCTCCCGGTGGTCGACATCCCGACCAACGTGCCGATGATCAGGGCGGACCACAACGATCAGGTCTACAAGACCAAGGGCGGCAAGTGGAAGGCAGTCGCCAGCCAGATCAAGGAGCGTCACGAGCGCGGTCAGCCGACCCTCGTCGGGACCGTGTCGGTCGAGATGTCAGAGATGCTCTCCGACCGCCTGCGCAGGCAGGGCGTCAAGCACGTCGTGCTGAACGCCAAGCCTGAGCACGCGGAGCGCGAGGGCGAGACGATCGCCGAAGCGGGGCGGATCGGAGCCGTCACGATCGCGACCAACATGGCCGGCCGCGGAGTCGACATCATGCTCGGCGGCAACCCCGACCACCTCACGCAGCTCGAGCTGCGCAAACTCGGCGTCGGCCCGGACGACGACTCCTACCAGGAAACGTACGATCAAGTGCTTCCCAAGATCAAGGAGCAGGTCGAGGCGGAGCGTGAGCAGGTCGTCGAGCTCGGCGGCCTATTCATCTGCGGAACCGAGCGCCACGAATCGCGGCGGATCGACAACCAGCTGCGCGGGCGTTCGGGGCGCCAGGGAGATCCGGGCGAGTCGCGCTTCTACCTGTCCGCGGAGGATGACCTGATGCGCCTGTTCGCGGGTGATCGCATCTACCGCATCCTCGATCGACTCGGTCCCGTGGATGAGCATGGCGAGGAGCAGGCGATCGAGGCCAAGATGCTGACGCGCACGGTCGAGAACGCACAGAAGAAGGTCGAAGAGCAGAACTTCCTGATCCGCAAGCGCGTCCTCGAGTACGACGACGTGCTCAACCAGCAGCGCGAGATCGTCTACCGCTACCGGCGCGAGATCCTCGAGGGCCGCGACATGAGCGAACCCGCGAAGGATGAGCTCCGGACCGTGTTCGAGCGCCTGGTCCAGGAGTACACCCAGGGCGACTTCGTTGAGGAATGGGACATCGACGAGCTCTTCACCCAGGCCGCACAGATCTTTCCGCCCAGCTTCGGCCCCGATGACGTCGTGCCCGAGGAGATCGTGCGCGACGAGCTCGTGGAGCGCCTGTACGAGGACGCCCTCGAGCGCTACGACGAGCGTGAGCAGGAGCTCGGATCCGACCTGATGCGAAACCTCGAGCGCATGGTGTTGATGCAGATCATCGACAATCGCTGGCGCGAGCACCTCTTCGACATGGACTATCTGCGCGAGGGCATCCACCTGCGCGGCTTCGCACAGCGCGACCCGCTGGTCGAGTACAAGAACGAGGGCTTCCAGATGTTCCGCGACCTCATGAACTCGATCTGGGAGGACTTCGCCAAGTACATCTTCCACGTCGAGATCGAGATCGAGCCCGCCGAGGCCGAGCGTTCGTTCACTCCCGCGGCATCGCGCACGAGCTCGACGCGCGGCCTCAACTACACGGGTGGCGGCGGCCAGGTTCAGCCGTCCGCGCTGTACGGCGGCGGCGAGGCCGTGGGTGTCGCGACCGGCGTGGGCGCCGAGGCCAACGGTGCGGAGGAAGAGGAGCTGGCTGCGCTACCCGAGGTCGAGACCCGGCACGTCGACGAGCGCGACAAGATCGGCCGTAACGACCCCTGCTGGTGCGGCTCGGGGAAGAAGTACAAGAAGTGTCATGGAAGCTAAGAAACTAGAAATTAGAAAATTAGTGACTAGCTATCTTTTGTTCTCCTAATTTCTAATTACTAATTTCTAATTACTGACTCCATGTCCGACCGCACCCCAGACTCGCCCCTCCAGCGTCTTCGTAGCCTCCGCGCCCAGTTAAAGCTGCTCGCGGACTATCTTTGACCCTGCCGCGCTGGAGCGGCAGATCGCCGCACTCGAGGTCGAGATGCAGAAGCCCGGTTTCTGGGACGACCAGCGCCGCGCCGCTGCGCTGTCGGCCGAGCACAGCCGAACCACCGGCAAGCTCGAGCATTTCCGCCGCATCGAGTCCGACTTAGACGACCTGGAGACCCTCGCCGGTCTCGAGGAGGAGGGTGAGGAGCTCGGCGAGGAGCTCTCGCAGCAGATCGACGCCGTCGCGACCGAGCTCGACCGGCTCGAGGAGGAGCGTCTGTTCCGCGGTCGCTATGACGCCGGAGACGCCGTCGTGACGGTGCATAGCGGGGCCGGCGGGACCGACTCGCAGGACTGGGCGGAAATACTGCTGCGGATGTACCTGCGCTGGGCACAGAGGCGCGGCTTCGAGGTGGAGATGAAAGAGGCATCGCCCGGTGAGGAGGCCGGCATCAAGTCGGCGACTTTCTTCGTGAGGGGCGAGAACGCATACGGGCTCTTCTCTGCCGAGAAGGGCGTGCACAGGCTCGTGCGACTGTCGCCGTTCGATGCCGCCCACCGCCGTCACACCAGCTTCGCACTGGTCGAGGTGAGCCCGCTGGTCGAGGGAGATGTCGACGTCGACATCGACGAGAACGACCTGCGCGTCGAGACCTATCGCGCGTCAGGCGCCGGCGGCCAGCACGTGAACAAGACCGACTCCGCGGTGCGCATAACCCACCTGCCCAGCAAGATCGTCGTCCAATGCCAGAACGAGCGCTCGCAATCCTCGAACAAGCAGACCGCGATGAAGCTGCTGCGTTCGAAGCTGGTCGAGCTCGAGGAACGCAAACGGCGGGAGGAGCTGGCGCGCGAGAAGGGCGTGGCGGACGACGTCGCATGGGGCTCGCAAATCCGCTCCTACGTGCTCCATCCTTACACCATGGTCAAAGACCACCGCACGGACTTCGAGGTCGGGGACGCGCAGCGCGTACTCGACGGCGACCTCGACGGCTTCGTGCATGCATACTTGACGCAGAGCGCCGCCAACGACGGCGGCAGCGGAAACGGAAAGGCGGGGTAGGTGGACAGCCACCGGTTCGATCGCCGCGAGCTCATGCGGCGCGGCGGGAAGATTGCAGTCGCCACGAGCGCGGCTTCGCTCGTCACCTTCGACCGCCTCGCCGAGCAGGTTGACGCGGCGCCACCGCTTCGCAAATGCATCTCGCTCGGCGGCTTCGTGCACCAGGACAACCATCCCGACGACTACCGTTTGTGGGGCAACCGCGAGTACATCCGTGATCAGAGCCGCACCACATGGGTGAAGCTGTGGGTCGGGTGGCATGCCCTTCAGGCGGAGCTCACCGCCACGCCGCAGAGCCGGGCCGCCAGCTGGGCGCACCTGAACACGGCCCCCGGCGGGCAGTCGTGGTTGCGCTATCTGGACCGGCAGGTGAAGGCGATAAACGACGACGGACTCGGCTGCCTGCTGGCGGTCGACTACACGGTTCCCACATGGGCGAGTGGCGCGACCGGCGTCGACCCCGTCAGCACGACAAAGGCGGACAACCGCAAGGTGCCGCTCGACCTGTCGGCGAATGGTCCGTGGGCGTGGCTGATCAGCCACCTGATCGCTCGCTATCGCAAAGGCGCTGCGACGAATGCGGTCGGTCCGCATGAGCCAGGCGCCGGCGAGAACGGAGCGCTCACCCGTTTCGGCAATCCCGACGGCGGGTTCATAGACGCGCTCGAGATATGCACCGAGCCAAACCAGCTCTGGTGGCCACAGGAGGGGATCGCCGCAGCCATCGCGCAGATGATCCGCACCGCGGAGCAGCTGTCGTACACGTGGGGTCCGACGCCGATCGTCGCGCCCGCCACGTCCGACTTCCCTGACACGAAGACGACCAGGAACTCGCGCGGCATCGTCTACACGTGGTGGTTCGAGTTCACCCGCAGGGTGCTCGAGGAGCTGCACGGCTTTCGCCCACGGGTGCCGGTGCGCTGGTCACACCACAACTACCGCGAGACTCGCTTCGGCGAGGCTCCAAAACGCTGCGAGCGCGTGCTGTGGCTGCTCGGCAACCTGGCCGGATGGCGGCTCGAGCGCCAGCCGCTGTGGCTGACCGAGGGCGGCATCAACATGAGCACCCGTTACCTCGACCCGGCCGAGCGCGAGAACCAGGCGCGCGTGATCGAGCGAAGCTTTCGCCGCTCCATGCACGTCCCCGAGATCTTCATGTGGACTCAGCACACGATCAACGACAAGCAGTGGAACAACTGGAAGGGCGGCCTGCGGGACGACTTCACGTACGAGCAGGGTGTCGGCCCACCCCGTCCCGCCTGGTACACCTGGCGCGATCTGCCGGGGTCGCCGACCCGTTAGCTGCTAAGCCCCGCCGAGTGCCGCAACCGCCGCCTCGATGCGGTGCCTGTCGACGATCGAGCGCTGGTTCTCCGCGCGCGCGATCAGGCGGTCGAGGTCGAAGCCGACCAGGCGCGGGTCTCCTTCGAGCGCAGCCTTGACGCACGTCCAGCCGCTGAGCTTGCCCGTCACGCCGAGCAACAGGGTCTCCAGCTCGATCAGCCTGCTGAGCGGCGAATAGCCGAGCACCTGCCCGTTCAGCTTCAGGCGGCCCAGCTTCTCGACCGTCCAGGACACGCCTTCCTTGAGGACGTCCCGGTTGGCGCCGACCCGCCGCATCAGCTCCCTCAGGGATTCGATGTCCTCCTCGATTTCAGCTGCCACCAGGGCGAGGTCGTCGCCGACCGGAGTGCCCTTGTTCTGCTCGGCGAGGCGTCGAGCCAGGCCGATTCCGGTCCTGGAGCCGGCGAGGTGGTCGGCCAGATAGATCGACAGGCGGGTGGCCGGATCGGAGGCGCGAAGGCCCGGCAGTCCGCTGCTCATGTCGGGGCGTATACCCCGTCACGGGCGAGTTAGCCGCGCGACTCGATCTCGAGGCCGGTCGCGAGACGCGTCCGCCCGTTCAGCTCGTACTGGACGTCGACGCTGTCGTTCTTGCGATAGGTGCCAGCGATGCCGAAGAAGATGAGGGCCCACCGCCACAGGGGGAGCCTGCCCTCCTTCTCGAGCGGGCGGTCGAAGTGCAGCCCCTGCTGGCTGACGGCATAGTCCTTGCCCTCCTGCTGCTCGATGCCGTTGATCCAGACGCGAAGCGGGCGCGCGCCGCGGGGCAGTGGCACGATCGATTCGACCCGCCGTTCGCTCTTCGTATCGTGCTCCGGCGCCATCGCCGCCTGATGTTCGCATAGGCTGAAAAGCGAGTGATCGAGCCCGAGATCGAAGACCTCGTTTCGCGCGCGCTGACCGAGGACGTCGGCGATAGAGACGTCACGACGGAGGCCGTGGTGGCGGCGGGGACACGCGCGCGAGCCCGGATCGAGCAGAAGCAGCCGGGTGCGATCTACGGGTGGGAAGTCGCCCGCGCCGTGTTCCGCCGGCTCGATCCCGACGTCCGGATGCGTGCGCAGGTCAAGGAGGGCGAGTGGCGCGATGAGGTGCCGGCGCCCGTGGCCGAGCTCGAGGGCGACGCGCGAGCGCTGCTGACGGGAGAGCGGGTGGCACTCAACTTCCTGCAGCACCTGTCCGGGATCGCGACGCTGACGGCGACCTGCGTCAACGAGCTGCGCGGCACGGAGGTCGCGGTGCTCGACACTCGCAAGACGACGCCGGGCCTGCGAGTGCTCGAAAAGCGTGCGGTCGCCGCCGGCGGCGGGCGCAACCACCGGATGGGGCTCTACGACCAGGTGCTCGTGAAGAACAATCACGTCACGCTGGCTGGTGGGGTGGGGGAGGCAACGCGCCGGGCTCTGGCCGGGCGGCCGGAGGGCGTGCAGGTGGAGGTCGAGTGCCGCTCTCTTGCGGACGTCGAGGAGGCGCTGGCGGCGGGCGCGGAGCGGCTGCTGCTCGACAACATGGATCCGGAGGAGCTGAAGGGAGCGGTGGCCCTGGTGGACGGCCGCGCAGAGCTGGAGGCGTCGGGCTCGATCACAGCGGCGACGATCAGGGCCTACGCAGGGGCTGGCGTACAATTTGTCTCGATAGGGGCCCTAACGCATTCAGCCCCCGCCCTCGACCTCTCGATGAAGATCGAGGCCGCCTAGCCACCCATCCACCGGCGGCGCGATGCAGCTACTCCCGACAATCCAGCCACCGACCCACCCCGCGGCCCTCTCGATCGAGGACGTGCAGGCCATGCACGACGAGGTTCGCGCGCTTGCGGTCGAGCGCAAGGCGGTGGTGCTGGCCCACAACTACCAGCTGCCAGAGGTGCAGGACGTCGCAGACTTCGTCGGCGACTCGCTCGGGCTCTCGCGCCAGGCGGCGTCGACCGAGGCCGAGGTGATCGTCTTCTGCGGCGTGCACTTCATGGCCGAGACCGCCTCCGTGCTCTCGCCCCACAAGAAGGTCCTGATTCCCGACCCGGGCGCCGGCTGTTCGCTGTCGGAGTCGATCACGGCCGACCAACTTCGCGCCTGGAAGGCCGAGCACTCCGGGGCGATCGTCGTGATGTACGTGAACACCTCAGCCGAAGTGAAGGCGGAGACCGACTATTGCTGCACGTCGTCGAACGCCGTCCAGGTGGTGGAGCATGTGTACCGCGAGCACGGTGAGGACACGGAGATCCTGTTCGGTCCCGACATGTGGCTCGGTGCCTACGTCGAGCGTGTCACCGGCCGGCGCATGCACGTATGGGACGGCGAGTGCCACGTCCACGCCGGCATCCGTCCGGCCGACATCAACTCGCTGCGGGAGCGCGAGCCCGAGGCCGACTTCCTCGTTCACCCTGAGTGCGGCTGCACGACGCAGGTGATGGAGTTCGTGGCGTCGGGCGACGTCGGCGCGCAGGACACGCACTTCCTCTCGACCGAAGGCATGATGCGCCACGCTCGCGCCTCGGACAGCGACACGATGATCGTGGCGACCGAGACGGGCATCCTGCACCGCATGCAGATGGAGAGCCCCGACAAGAGCTTCATTGCCGCCAACGACGCGGCCGTCTGCCGTTACATGAAGATGATCACGCTGCCGAAGCTCGTGGACTCGCTGCGCAACCTCCGCCATGAGGTCCGCGTCCCGCCCGAGATCGCCGCCAAGGCGCGGGTGCCGATCGAGCGCATGGTCGCAATCGGCTAGGCGGCGACCCGCAAGCTCCACCACACGGGCTGATCCATTTGCCCTTCCGTCCGTGTCCGCGCATACCCTGCCGGTCGTGCCTTCGCTGCTAGCATCCGACCGGTCCGCTCCGTCGGCGTGACCGGTCGGCAGGCAGCGTCAAGCGGGGAACGCGCGGCGGGATCGGCGCAACCTGCCATGGCCAAGAGATCAAAGGTGCCGCACCTGGCGCCCGTCGAAAACATTCCTGCTCAGGGGCTGGAGCGCAAGCCGCGCGCGGGCGCTCGCAAGCCGACCATCCCCGAGCTCGAGCGCTACGCGACGGTCCTGCGGATCGATTGCGTGCGCATGCTCGCGGTCGCAAAATCCGGGCACCTGGACAGCTCGCTGTCGGCGGCGGACATCGTCGCCGCGCTCTACTACCGCGTCCTGCGCCATGACCCCTCGCGGCCGAACTGGCCGGGCCGGGACCGCTTCGTGCTCTCCAAGGGGCACGCCGCGCCGATCCAGTACGCGGCGCTCGCGCGGCACGGCTACTTCCCGCACGAAGACCTGATGGGGCTGCGCAAGCTGGACGCCCATCTCCAGGGCCACCCCGACATGACGCGCACGCCCGGCGTCGAGGTCTCGACCGGCTCGCTGGGGCAGGGGCTGTCGATGTCGCTCGGCATCGCGCTCGGCCTGCGCCTCGACAAGATCGACGACGCGCACGTGTTCGCGCTGATGTCCGATGGCGACTGCCAGGAGGGCCAGAGCTGGGAGGCCGCGATGGCTGCGGTCCACTTCGGCGTCTCGAACTTGACGGCGATCGTCGACTACAACCACCTCCAGACCGACGGCACGACCGAGGAGATCATGGACCTGAGGGACGTGCGCAAGAAGTTCGAGGGCTTCGACTGGGAGGCCATCGAGATCGACGGCCACGACATGGCGCAGGTAGTGGAGGCGCTCGAGTGGAGCCGCAAGCGCGAGGGCCCGGCTGCGATCATCTGCCAGACGAAGAAGGGCCGCGGCGTGTCGCTGATGGAAAGCCAGACCGGTTTTCACGGCAAGCCGCCGTCCGCCGAGCAGGCCGAGCAGGCGCTGACGGAGCTCGAGGCCAAGCTCCAAGAGCAGACGGAGGAGCTGAAGCGCTCGAGATGACGCCGACTCCCGACAAGGATCCGGTCGCTACCCGCAAGGCCTACGGTGCGGCGCTCGTCGAGCTCGGCGAGCAGCACGACGAGATCGTCGCGCTCGACGCGGACCTCGCGGTCTCCACGCAGAGCATCGAGTTCGGCAAGCGCTTTCCTGAGCGCTTCTTCAACGTTGGCACCGCCGAGGCGAACATGATGTCGATGGCCTGCGGGCTCGCCACCACCGGCAAGGTTCCCTACGCATCCACGTTCGCGATCTTCGCGACCGGCCGCGCCTACGACCAGGTCAGGCTCGGCATCGCACACAACGAGTTGAAGGTGCGCGTATGCGCCTCCCACGGCGGTCTGTCGCTGGGAGAGGACGGCGCCTCGCACCAGATGATCGAGGACATTGCGCTCATGCGCGTGATGCCGAAGATGCAGGTGATCGTGCCCGCCGACTACAACCAGGCCTACCGCGCCGTGCTCGAGAGCTACGAGCGCGAGGGCCCGATGTACATGCGCTTCGGGCGCCCGGCGACCCCGTTCGTCTACGACGAGGTGCCGGACACGCTCGGCTCCGGCGTCGACGTCCTGCGGGAGGGTAGGGACATCTCGATCTTCGCTTGCGGGCACATGGTGTGGCGCGCCCTCGAGGCCGCGGAGATGCTCGCGCGCGACCAGGACATCGACGCTGAGGTCGTGAACGTCGCGATCATCAAGCCGCTCGACTCCGAGGCCGTCCTGTCCTCGCTTGCCCGCACCGGTGTCGCCGTTACCGCAGAGGAGCACCGCAAGGTCGGCGGTCTCGCCGACGCGATCCGTGAGGTGGCCGCCGAGCAGTATCCGGTTCCGATCTTCGCGGTCGGCGTGGGTGATCGCTTTGGCCTGTCGGGCACCGGGGAGGCGGTGATGGAGCGCTTCGGCCTCACCGCCGAGGGCATCGCCGACACGGTGCGCCAGGCGCTGGCGCTGAAGCCCGTGGTGAAGCACGCGCCGCCCGTGCTCGAGAACGGCGGCGGCTCCGACGACTACGGCCGCAGCACGGACGACACCTAGAGTCGCGGGCTATGTCAGGGTGCTCCCCGCCGAGCGGGCGGAGGCGGAGTCACTCGCGCGCGAGCAGTCGGCTCGCATACAGGCCCACGTAGCCGAGCGGGGATGGGAGCTGGTGCGGCTGGTGGAGAACCTGTCCGACGACCTGGCCGGCATCGACAAGCTCGTCGTGACGAGCGCCGATCGCATCGGTGGAGCTCGCAGGCTGCACGACGTGATCGCCCTTCTGGACTCGAAGGGGGTCGACCTCGTCTTGACCGAAGATGGCCTCGACACCGGCGCCGGCGTGGATGTCCTCAAGCGATTGGTCCCGCTGCTTGCCGGTTGGGAACCGGATCGGCTGCGGGGGCACGGCATGGTTCCGGCGACGGTGATCGACGTCGGCGTCGCCGCCGGCACGCCCGAGCTCTACGAGGCGTTCCCGCATGCGTACTTCGTCCTGATCGAGCCGCTACGCGAGTTCGAGCAGTCGCTGCGGCGGATCGTCGCCGAGTACGCGGGTGAGTATCACTTGGCCGCAGCGGGCTCGCGCGAGGGTCGAGCCGAGCTGCGACTCGACGCGAGTCCAGCCTTGAGCTCGTTGCTCGATCCGGCCGAGCAGCGGACGGGTGGCGAGCCGCGCGACGTCCCGATCACCACGCTCGATTCTCTCAGACACAGCCATGGGTGGCGTGGACCGTTCGGCATCAAGATCGACGTCGAGGGCTATGAACGCCACGTCATCGAGGGGGCGACGGAGCTGCTGGCCGAGACAGACTTCGTGATCATCGAGAGTTCCGTGAGTGCGCGCTTCGAGGACGGTGTCAGGGTAGATGCCCTGATCGCCCTCATGCGCGAACACGGCTTCGCGGTCGGCGACATCCTCAGCGCGGGCAGCGGACGGTTTGGTGCGCAGGCGGACGTGCTGTTCGTGCGTCTTGATGGCCCTTCGTCGCACTAGGCCGCTCAGGAGCCGCGCCGATCCGATCCGGGCCGGCTCGTGTTCTGAGGCAGGAGAACGGGCCAGCCCGCAGAAATTCCGCGTAGGAGCGGGCGTACGTCACAAAATCCCCGCATTTGGCACAATTCCCCGTTTCGTGCGCAAGAACGGAAGCGAAAACGGCGCCGCCCAGGCGGTGGCCGGCGCTGCTGGCGGGGCGGCCGTAGTCCAGCTTCGCGACGTGACCGTCGTCTATCCAGGCGGAAACGTCGGGCTCGACGGCGTGTCGCTCGCGATCGATCGGGGCGAGTTCGCCTTCTTCGTCGGCGCCACCGGCTGCGGCAAGTCCACCTTCATCCGGCTGCTGATGAAGGAGGTCGACGCTGCGCGCGGTGAGGTGCTGATCGCCGGCCGCGACATCGTCGGGCTGTCCGAGAAGAAGGTGCCGAAGCTGCGCCGCAACATCGGCGTCGTGTTCCAGGACTACAAGCTGCTGCCGAACCGCACGGTCTACGACAACGTCGCCTACGCCCTCCAGGTAATCGGCGCCTCGCGCTCCGAGATCAAGCGCAAGGTGCCGGAGGTGCTGCGCCTGGTCGGACTGACGACCAAGCTCGGCCAGTACCCGGACCAGCTGTCGGGCGGCGAACAGCAGCGCGTGTCGCTGGCACGCGCGTTCGTCAACCACCCGCCGCTGCTGCTGGCGGACGAGCCGACCGGAAACCTCGACCCCGAGACCTCGGTCGGGATCATGCAGCTGCTGCACCGGATGAATCGCACCGGGACGACCGTGGTGGTGGCGACCCACGACCACACCATGGTCGATCGCATGCGCCGGCGCGTGATCCAGCTCGAGCAGGGACGAGTGATTCGGGACGAGCGCTCCGGCCTGTACCGGTCCGACGAATCGACGCGCGAGCTCACCGCGCGGCTCATCGAGCCTGTCGGCAGCGAGACGTCATGAAGATCGGCTTCTTCCTCAAAGAAGCGCTGCGAGCGCTGCGCCGGAACGCGGCGCCGAGCCTGGCGGCCTTCGCGACGGTCCTGATCACGACGCTCGTACTCGGAGTTTTCATCCCTGTGGTGCAGGCCGCGACGGCCAAGACCAACGAGGTGCGCAACAAGATCGAGCTCGAGATCTTCATCCACGAAGATGCCACCAGGTCCGAGACCGCCAAGCTCGGCGAGCAGCTGCGTGGGCTCCCGCACGTGGAGCGGACGGAGTACGTCAGCAAGGGCGAGGCGCTTCGGATTTTGCGGACCAGGTTGGGTGCGAAGCAGGACATCGTCGAAGACCTGCCCGGCAACCCTCTGCCGGCGTCCTACCGGATCAAGCTCGACGAGCCCGGGAATGTCGATGTCGTCAAGAACTCCATCCAACCTGTCGCCGCAAACGGCCAGAAACACTTCATCAGCGGCGCGATAGACGAGGTCAAGGACCGAGAGGACGACACGAACAAGATCCTCTCCGCCACGAGCACGATCAAGATCCTGCTTGCTGCGCTCGCGCTGCTGCTCGTAGCGGCGTCGGTGATCCTGGTAGGGAACACGATCCGGCTTTCGGTGTTTTCCCGCCGGCGGGAAGTAGAGGTGATGCGGCTGGTGGGAGCCACGAACTGGTTCATCCGCTGGCCATTCGTGATCGAGGGCGTGATCGTCGGCTTTCTCGGCGGCACTGTCGCGGTGGGGCTCTTGTGGCTGGTCAAGCAAGCCGTCATCGACCCGCTTTCAGACCGCTTCGAGCTGATCGCCGCCGCGCCCCAGACGATCGACTTCACGCTGCTCGTGATCATCTTGATGGCGGCCGCTGCGTCGGTCTCCGCGCTGGGCTCTGGAATCACCCTGCGGCGGTTCCTGCGCGTCTGATCGGATCATCGGCGCTCCCGGCAGGCCCGGCCGCTAGTGTCGAGTGATGCGCGGAAGCGGGGCGGTTAGATGAGGACGGCGGTGAGAGCGACCGTGATCGTGCTCTCGCTGGTGGCCGTCCTTGCGGCGGGCCTCTACATCGGCGGCCATCCGGGCGGACTGCCGGAGCCCTTGAAGGACGCGTTCGTGGACGAGAACGCCGCGGTATCGGCGGACGCCGCGGACCTGGTCAAGGACAACTTCATCCGGAAGGTGCCCGACGAAAGGCTCCAGAACGGCGCCGTGCGCGGAATGGTGGACTCGCTCGACGATCGCTTCTCGCACTACTTCTCCCCCCGCGAGAACAAGCTCTTCCGTGAATCCGTCGGTGGCCAGTTCTCCGGCGTCGGCATGACGGTGATCGAGCACAAGCGCGGTTTGCTCGTGACGGGCGTCTACAAGGACACTCCGGCCCGGCGAGCCGGGATCCGCCCTGGCGACGTGATCGCCAAGGTGAACGGGAAGTCCATCGCCGGCCAATCGTCCGAGCTCGCAACGGCTCGCATCAAAGGCAAGGAGGGCACATTCGTCACGCTGACCCTGCGCAGCCGCGGCAAAGAGCGCACCCTCCGTCTCAAGCGGGCGCGGATCGAGGTGCCGGTTGTGGCGGGGCGCGTCGAGCGACGCGGCGGCAACCGGCTCGGCGTGATCGCGATCGCGTCGTTCACGAATGGAGTGCACGGCCAGCTTCGCAAGGAGATCGCGCGCCTGCTCCAGCGCAAGGTGCGAGGCTTCGTGCTCGATCTGCGCCAGAACGGGGGCGGGCTACTGGACGAGGCAGTGCTGGTCGCGAGTACCTGGGTGCGCGACGGCGTCATCGTCTCGACAAAGGGCCGGACCCGTCCCAGGCGTGTGCTGGAGGCGACCGGTGACGCCATCGTGACCCAGCCGACCGTCGTGCTGGTCGATCGCGGCACAGCAAGTGCGTCGGAGATCGTGACCGCCGCTTTGAAGGAGCGGGTCCACTCCAAGGTGGTCGGCCGGCGCACCTTCGGCAAGGGCGTCTTCGGCCAGGTGTTCGACCTCTCGAACGGGGGCGCCCTGGACCTCACGCTCGGCAACTACTTCACGCCGAGCGGCCGGAACCTGAACGGTAAGGGCATAGCTCCCGATGTCCGCGCCGCTGACGATCCGAAAACTGCCCGGGACGAGGCGCTCGACCGCGCGCTCGCGGCGCTTCGGGCCGAGCTTCCTCCGCGCACGGCGAACGGCTAGTGACGGGCCACTAACCCGTGAGAGACGTAGACGGCACGTTCGTGGGCGTGCTCTCGCGCCGTGGGCGCTTTGCGGTGGCGGAGCCGCTCTTCGAGCGCGGACGCAGGGTGACGGTTGACCTGCCCCGGCGGTCGGACATCACCTTCGGCGACATGGTGCTGGTCGAGGAGGGAAGACGCGGCGGGCGGCGGGCCGAGATCCTGCGCTCGCTCGGCCGGCCCGAAGTGGCTCATGACGTGGTCGAGGCGCTGTTCGCCGAGCACGGCTATGTGCGCTGGTTCGACGAGCGGGTTGAGCAGGAGGCGGCGCGGGCGGCTGGGGCGGAGGACCCTCACCGCCGCCGTGACCTGACGGAGCTCCCGACGTTCACGATCGATCCCGCCCAGGCGCGCGACTTCGACGACGCGGTGTCCGCGGAGCAGACCGCGGACGGGACGGTCGTGTATGTGCACATCGCCGATGTGTCGGCGCACGTCCGTCCGGGCAGCGCGCTGGACGCCGAGGCCTACCGGCGCGGCAACAGCGTCTACGTGCCCGGCGCGGTCGAGCCGATGCTGCCCGAAGCGCTCTCGAACAGAGCATGCAGTCTCGTCCCCGGCGAGGTGCGCAAGGCCGTCACCGTCGAGATGGTCCTCGACGGCGACGGCGTGGTCCGCTCGGCCAGCTTCCACCGCAGCTTGATCCGCTCGGACGCCCGTTTCAGCTACGAGCAGGTGGACGAGATCTTTGCCGGCCGCGAGACCGCGCCCGAGCCGGTCGCCGGCCCGCTCGCGCTCGCGCGGAGGGTCGCCGCGGCCCTGCGTCAGCGCCGCTTCGCGCGGGGCGCGCTGATGGTCGAGAGTTCAGAGCCGGAGTTCGAGTTCGACGAGCGGGGCAACGTCGTGCGCGCGATCGACGACATCCAGACGGAGTCCCACGCCGTGATCGAGGAGCTGATGATCCTCGCCAACGAGCAGGTGGCCAGAGAGCTCGAGCGCCGCCGCCTTCCCACCCTCTACCGGGTGCACGAGCAGCCCGAGCCGCAGGCGATCGAGCAGCTGGTGCGCCAGCTCGAGAGCCTCGACGTGCCGACGCCGCCCGTGCCCCAGCACATGACGCCGCAGGTGGCCGGGGAGGTCGCGGGCGCGATCGCGGCGAAGGTGGCCGAGCACGTCAATCGCACCGGCAGGGGGCGCGATACGCTCACCTCGCTGGTGCTGCGCTCGCTCAAGCAGGCCGTCTACTCGCACCAGAACATCGGCCACGCCGGACTTGCAAGCTCCACCTACACGCACTTCACGTCGCCGATCCGCCGCTATCCGGACCTGGTAGTGCACCGGGCTCTGCTGGCCGCCATCGGAGCCGGCGAGGACCCCCCCGCGGCACACTCGCTGCCGGAGACCGCCCGCCACTGCTCGGAGACGGAACGTGCCGCGACCGCCCTCGAGCGCAAGGCCGACGACATCTGCCTCGCCTTCCTGCTCGAGCACGACCTCTACACGAACGGCTGGGAGCGCGAGTTCGAGGGGGAAGTGAACGGACTGGTGGGCGGCGGTTTGTTCGTGCGCTTCGCGCTCAGCGACGACGAGAAGTGCGCGCCGTGCGAGGGTTTCGTGCCGGCGCGCAGGCTCGGCGAGTGGTTCGAGCTGAATGAGCTGGGGACCGCGATCGTCGGACAGCGTACGGGTAGGACGGTGCGCCTCGCCGACCCGATCTCGGTCCAGGTCGATCGCGTGGAGCCGCAGCGCGGGCGGGTCGACCTCGGCCCGGCCGGTCAGCGCGAGGAGAGGCGCGGACCCGGTGCGCGCGTCGGCACGAGACGGGGAAGCCGGTGAGCAAGAAGAAGGGCGGTAAGCGCAAGCTCGCCTCCGGCGACGTCGCCACCAATCGCCAGGCCCGGTTTCGCTACGAGCTGCTGGACCGCTGGGAAGCCGGCATCGTGCTGCAGGGCAGCGAGGTGAAGTCACTCCGTGACGGCAAGGCGAACCTGACCGACGCCTACGCGACCGTGCGCGATGCGGAGGTATGGCTGCAGGGTCTTCACATCGCTCCCTACGCGCCCGCGGCGGACCAGGGTCACGACCCGGACCGGCCGCGCAAGCTCCTCATGCACCGCAAGGAGATCGAGCGCCTGATAGGCAAGACGCAGGAGAAGGGACTCACGCTTGTGCCGACGCGCGTCTACTTCTCGGGGCCGAACGCGAAGGTGGAGCTGGCGCTCGCGCGAGGGAAGGAGCTGCGGGACAAGCGGGAGACGATCCGCAAGCGCGAGCAGGAGCGCGAGATGCAGCGTGCGCTGCGGGAGAGGTCACGTTAGGACTCTCTGCGATCCCGTCATTTGCGCCTAAGCAAATGACGGTTTATGTATCGCTGAAGTCGCGGTCGAGATGCGTCTCGCTCATCCCGAAGGCGAGCAAGGCGATAAGCGCGAGGTAGACGATCGCGACCAGTGCGCGGTTGCGCGGCGAGACCTTGTAGTAGTCGGCGTTCTCGCCTGACTTGCGCTCCTGCCAGCGACGCCACGTCTCGAGCCCGCCGAAGACCAGGATCAGGAGCATGATCGGATTCGGGAACACGAACAGGAGCGCCACGAGACCGGCGAATCCGACGAACCACATTACGGGGGACAGCGCGGCCATCGCGCGCCCGCCGTCGAGCGGCACGACCGGAAGCAGGTTGAAGAGATTGAGGAAGAAGCCCGTGAAGGCGAGCGCCTGGTAGAGGTCGTTGCCGGTGGCGTTCGCGACCGGGATCAGTGCGGCGGCGCCCAGGCTTCCCAGCACCGGGCCGGCGAGCCCGACTCGGGCCTCCGCGAGCGCGTTCTGGCCGAGCGACTTGGCCCAGATCACGGCGCCCAGGAATGGAATGAACATTGGCGCCGAGGCCTTCACACCTTCGCGGCGGAGTTGGAGTACGTGTCCCATCTCGTGTACGAAGATCAGCGCAACGAAGCCGATCGCGAACTTCCAGCCCCAGATCAGGGAGTAGGCCGCGATCGAGACGAGCATGGTGGCCGAGGTTGTGAACAGCTTGATCTTCGGCAGCAGGAAGATGAGTGCCTTCGCCTTGGCGCCGAACTTCAGCAGCAGCGCGCCGACCGCCGCGATCGGCGCCCAGATCCGGCGCCATTCGAACCTCCTCCGGCCCGAGCCAGGGTGGATCGGCCCCTCCGGGAGGGGGCGCGGTTGGGGCTGATAGGCGGTTGTGTGCTCGCTCGATTCCATGACTTCAGTTTCTAAAGCCTGGGTCTAAGATTAGTCCCAGAAGGTTTATCGACAAGAACCTCCAGGGGACGATTGGTTTCGACGTGATCGGCCGTGGAGGAAGTTGCAAGCCGAGGTCCCCGGTTGGCCTCGTAAAACAACCGGGAAAAAACACAGATGCGGACTCTCACGAGTACGCCCTCGCTGCCTAGTTAGCTCTAGCTAGCGAGAGTCGGTCCTCTCTCGGCCCGTGGAGAGGGTCACCGGCTTCAGAAACGGGCTCGCTCGAAGCGGTCGGCTCCCGCCGCTTCGAGGACACTCAGGGGGCTGGTCTCCCGGACGTGCCCGTCGGCGCGGACGCCGGGAGACGAGATCCAAGCGCCGACTAAGCTTGTAGATGCTTCCTCGTCACGCGATCGCGGACGCGGGTTCGATTCCCGCCGTCTCCACTTTTCGGGCAGTAGAGAGCTAAGAACGGCTCAATTTTTTACGGGAACGGAAGCGAGCTGCCAACCCGCGAAGACTGCTCCTCCTCGCCCGGAGCGCAACCCGCCATCCTTCTGGTGCTCAGTCAGTCCACCAGTCGCGCTGGCCCTCTACGTCTTCGCGTGGAGCCTCGCCGAGGTTGGGCGCGCCGATGACGAGGATCTCGAGTCCCTCCGGCCCAGCCTCGTAGCCTCGCCACGTACCGGGTGGGACGCGCACAGCGTCCCATTCCTTCACCTCGACGATCTCGTCGTCGAGCTTCATCCGCCCGCTCCCGCGCAGGACCACATACACCTCCTCCTGCCTCTTGTGCGTGTGGCCGTAAGGAAAGCGATAGTCGGGCGGGACGCTCTGGTAGCTCAGGCCGGATTGCTCAAGGGCGAGCGCCTGGGTCGCCATGCGGAACTCCAGGTCCGGTGCGCCGTCGAAGTTGGATCCGACGTCCTCCAGGTCCGCCTTGAGGTTCCTGAGAGTGAACGGCACGGCCGCAATCCTATGGACCCTTGGCTGGGGTCGCCGATCTGATGCGTCAAGCGCCGTGGCGCCAGGTTGGCAGACGCCAGCTAACCGCAGCCGAGACTGCCGCCTTCACGCGGGAGCGGAAGCGAGCTGCCAACCCGCCAAGACTGCTCCTCCTCGTCCAAAGCACTACTCCGACAGCCCGGCGGCTTTGAGGGCCTCAGCCCGGTCGGTGAAGCCGTCGACGCGGACTATGAGGCCGTCGCGAAAGGTGAAGAGGGTCGGCAGCTCCCGCTCGATCTCAATGCCGTCCCTCCCGCGAAAGAGCCAGTTGTCAATGGCAAGAATCCGGTTCTCGGTGGCCTCGAGCCGCTCGCTGGGCTCGATATCCACCGCTTCCCAGAGCCCGACGGCGTCGACCATGAACTCCTTCCACCCGTCGTGACCGACATACCGGGTGTCCTGATCGGGTGTCCTGATGCCGGGATAGAGCTCAACCGCCGGGTCCAGGTACTGCAGCACGACCTCCCCGTCGGGCTCGGCCTCGTAGAACGCCCGAAGAGTGTCCAGGTTGTCGGGTGACATCGCGTTGGTCCTATGTCAAGTCACGGCGACCAACAGATCGCTGGCTCGAGCAGATAAA
Organism: uncultured Solirubrobacterales bacterium; assembly: GCA_963716195.1. Classification (GTDB taxonomy): domain Bacteria; phylum Actinomycetota; class Thermoleophilia; order Solirubrobacterales; family JBBDJG01; genus JBBQNR01. Next base: position 2,147,591 of record OY970293.1, on the reverse strand, counting down.
TTCAGTTGTCCGGGCATCGCGCTCCTCCCTTCGCGCGCTTGTGGCAGCCCGGACTCCCTCACCCAGCCACACTCACGCTCCATCGGGTCGTAGGCGGGACGCGCTGGTAGCTCAGGCCGGATTTCTCGAGCTCGAGCGCCTCGGTCGCCATGCGGAACTCCAGGTCCGGTGCGCCGTCGAACCTGGACCCGAGATCCTCCAGGTCCTCCTTGAGGTTCCTGAGAGTGAACGGCACGGCGCAATCCTATGGCACCCCTTTGCGCGATATGCGGATCTACTCCATGTTGTCGATTCGGGCAAGCCGCGTCGCGCCTTCGTGACTATCGGACCATGCAAGAGGCTCTGACAGCAGCACGGCAGCAATCTCCTGAGAATTAAGCGCTGCTGAATCTCGCGCAATGCGACAGCGCCACGAATGGACATCTAGGAGGAGTCGGCGTGAACGTCTTGATCCGACAGCCCCGCGGCTTCCAAGGCCGCCGCCTCGTCGTAGAACTCCCGATAACGAAGAATCTTGCCGTCGCGGATCGTGATGACCATGTAGTTCCGCGCGCTCACGGTTGCCCCGCTCGTCGCTCCGCGCCCGTGTTCGTGGGTGACTACCAGCACGTCGTCGCCACAGTCGATGAAGCGTTCGGCCTCAAAGCCGTACTCGTCCCATTGGTCGAACCATTGCTCCCAGGACTCACGAACGCCGTCGTGGCCACGGTAGACACGGCTGTCGGCTCGCTGCGGGTCTTCGATCCATTCGATCTCGGGATCGCACATCTGTGCGATCACCTCCGGCAACGCCGCAAGCAAGGTCTGCTTGTCCATTTCCGCCCCGGCGGCGAACCAGCCCTTCACGATCTCCAAGTTTTCCCGCGACACCGCCCGTGAAGTATCCCGGCTCTCGTAGCGGCGCGGCGAGTGACTCGGACGGGCGGTGTCACTCCGACTCATCGCGGGCGCGCCTGCAGCGCTCGTAGATCACGCGCGAGCCGAACGTCCCGGTCTCGATCAGGTCCAGCACGATGTCGTCGGTGACCGGCGGCAGGAACGGCGTGCCGCCGCCGACGACGACCGGGTAGCGGAAGATGCGCAGCTCGTCGACGAGGCCGAGCTCGATCGCCTGCGCGGCCAGGCCGGCGCCGCCGATCGAGACGTCCTTGTCAGTCGCGTCGAGCGCCGCAGCGGCCTCCTCGGCCACCGACGCCTCGGCGAGCCGGGCGTTGCCCTGGACGCTGTCGAGCGTGCGGCTGAAGACGACCTTCGGGATCGCGCACCAGATGTCGGCGAACGCGGCCCGGAGCTCGTTGTCGCGCATCGACGGATCCGTCTCCCACACCAGCATCGTCTCGTAAAGCGTGCGGCCGCACAGATAGCCGCCGAGCTCGCTTATCAGCGCGGTGTGGAAACGAAACAGCTCCTCGCTAGGGGCCGTCCACTCGAACGCGCCCTCGCGGTCGGCGATAAAGCCGTCCACCGAGACGCTCATCGAGTAGATCAGCATGGCTTCAAGCTCGTCGCACTGGAGCGACGGACGATAATCGTGATGACGTCAAAAGCTAGAGCCAGCGGCGCACTCGCGCCTTGTAGTCGCGATAAGCCTGCCCGAACTTCCGCTCGAGGTATGGCTCCTCGCGGGCGATCACGAATCTGTCGATGACAACGATCACGATAGGTAGAAACACCAGCGCCCAGATCACTCCGAAAGCGAACGCGAGCGCGACATAGAGGAATGCCATCCCGACATACATCGGGTTGCGGGTGAAGCGGTAGGGGCCAGAAGTAACTAGAGCCGTGGTGGGGTTCATCGGCACCATGCTCGTGCCGGCGCGGCGGAAGAACACCATCGCTGCGCCATCTAGAGCGAGCCAGGCCCCGCCCGCCAGTAGTGCGGCGGCGAGCCTGACGCCGACCGGCGGCCAGCTTGTTGGAAGGATGAGCTCGAAAACGACTCCGACGAGGAACGCGGCGACGTAATAGACCGGTGGGGGAACGCGGATGCCCGACGTATCCGACTTGAGCCCGCCGGCTTGCGATTCGACGGTCTGGTCCATTTAGGGAGCCAATCCTAAGCGTGCGGATCCTCTTGGAGGAAGTCCGAAGCAGCTTCCCGAGTCAAACAAGGCGGCCCGATGTCGGAGAGGTCAGGCCTCGCCGCGCTCAGGAGCGGGTCAGCTCCTGAACCGCCCACTCGTTCCCGTCGAGGTCCTCGAAGAAGCAGAACCGGGAACCAGGAGTGCCCTCGGGGCCGAGCTGTTGCACGTCGCTGACGGCGACGCCGCGGTCTGTCAGCGCCTCGCGAACCGCGTCGATGTCGTTGACCACCAGCTGGACGCCCTTGACCGAACCGGGGTCACCGAGCGGCAGGCCTTCACCGATCACGACGGAGCAGGCCGAACCGGGCGGGGTCATTTGCACGACCCGCATGCCCTCGTTTGGGCGCACGTCGTGGTCGAGATCAAAGCCGACTTTCTCGGTGTAGAAAGTCTTTGCGGCGTCCACGTCGGAAACGGGGATGGGAACGACCTCAAGCTTCAAGTCCATGCTGCAGCGCATGGTAGAGGCTGCGCTTGTCGCGGGGCTGCCCCCAATCGCGCCGAGCAGCAGGGTCCGGGGCGGAGGAGCTACCGGGGTCGGTGGGCATGGCCTGTTCGGGGGTTCGGGGGTATCGTTGGCGCGCGTCCATGCCTCCGAAAACTCACTACGCGAAGAGCGGTGATGTCAACATCGCCTACCAGGTCGTCGGCGATGGGCCGTTCGACCTCGTCTTCGTTCCGGGCTTCATTTCACACCTGGACCTGCAATGGGCAGACCCGCGAATCGCGCGCTTCCTCGAGAAGCTCGCCTCGTTCTCGCGCTTGATCCTGTTCGACAAGCGTGGCACGGGGCTGTCCGACCCGGTCGCCGCGCCGGCCCCGCTGGAGGACCGAATGGACGACGTGCGCGCGGTGATGGATGCTGCCGGCTCGGAGCGCGCCGCCCTGTTTGGACTGTCAGAGGGCGGGGCAATGAGCGTCCTCTTCGCGGCCACCTATCCCGAGCGAACGCGCGCCCTGATCCTCTGCGGCACCTTCGCGACCGGAACTCTGGACCCCGACGACAACCCGGGCGGGCAGCGCTGGGTCGACGAATTCAATCGCGTGGTCGATTCGACCGAGCACTGGGGCGAGGGGCGCACGCTCGCAGTGTTCGCGCCAAGCGCCGACAGTGAGCGCGATCGCATCGGGCGTGGAATCTTCGAGCGCTCGGCCGCCACTCCCCAGATGACCCGCACCCTGCTGGCCATGGTCGTCGAGACCGACGTCCGCGAGCTCCTGCCCAGTGTCCGCGTGCCGACATTGGTGCTTCACCGCGAGGAAGAGTTCGTACCGGTCGAACAGGCTCGCTACCTCGCGGAGCACATTCCCGGCGCGCGGCTTGTTGTGCTGCCGGGAGCGGACCACATCCCCTTCTTCGGCGAAGCGGAGGGTTACGCCGAGGAGACCGAAGAGTTCCTCACAGGCGCCCGCCAGGCGCCCCCACCCGATCGCATCCTCACGACCGTCATGTTCACCGACATCGTCGGCTCCACCGAGCGTGCGGCTGCGGCCGGGGATGCGCGCTGGCGTGAGCTAGTAGCCCGTCACGATGACCTGGTTCGAACACAGCTCGAGCGCCACCGGGGCCGCGAGGTGAAGACGCTGGGCGACGGCTTCCTCGCCATCTTCGACGGACCGGCGCGCGGCATCCGCTGTGCGCGAGCGATCGCGGATAACGTGCGAGCGCTCGACATCAATGTGCGAGTCGGCCTGCACACGGGCGAGTGCGAGCTCGTCGCCAACGACATCGGCGGCATGGCCGTCAACATCGGCGCGCGGATCAGCGCGCTCGCCGGAGCAGACGAGGTGCTCGTGTCCAGCACCGTCAAGGACCTCGTAGTCGGCTCGGGTATCTCGTTTGCAGACCGGGGCACCCAGGAGCTCAAGGGCGTCCCCGGTGATTGGAAACTCTTTGCCGTGGACAAGGTGGAGATGCCCGCGAGTAGCCAACTCGTCCCGGACGCTCGAGAGCGCCGGGTCTCCTTCACGAACTCCTAGAGACGGCGCCGGATCTCTGCAAGGCGCTGTCGGTCCTCGCGGAGCGGCAGCCAGGTCAGTGGGATACTGCAACGCGATGTCGAGGGAGAACGTGGAGGCCGTGCGAAGGGCCTTTGAGGCCTACGTGCGCGGCGACATCGACGAGGCTTTCGCCAATCTCGATCCCGACATCGTCTTCAAGCCCACGCACGAAGTGCCGGTCCAGGGACGGGACGCCGTTCGAGCCTCGTTGGAGCGTTGGCGAGCGCCGTGGGAGGGGCACGAGCTGATCTTCGAGGAGGCCATCGACGCGGGCGACCACGTCGTCCAGCCAATCCTCTTTCGAGGACGCGGACGAGGTAGCGGGATCGAGATCGGGAGCCGCTTTTTCGAGGTGTTCACGATTCAGGACGGCCGAGCGGTGCGCTGGGAGGAGTTCTCCGACCGATCCGAGGCGTTCGAAGCCGCCGGCCTGTCGGAGCAAGACGCTCACGGCGACCCCTGATCCTGGGGGGATAAGAGTCGAATGGCCTACTCGACAGCGAAGATCCGCCACGGTCCGGGCACGCCTTTGAGGTCGTGTTCCCCGCGGTCGGTCAGTGTTTGGCCCGAGCCGACGATGAGGTCTCGGACGGTGCTGCTGACGAGCACCTCATTTGGTGCGGCGAGGCCGCTGACGCGCGCACCGATGTGGACCGCGATGCCGCCGACGTCCTCATCGGGCAGCAGCTCGCATTCGCCGGTGTGCAGGCCGGCGCGGATCTCCAGGTCGAGGTCACGAACACGATCGCGGAGCGCGGTCGCGCTGCTGATCGCGCGGCTGGGACCGTCGAACACGGCGAGCGCGCCGTCGCCAAGCGACTTCACGAACCGCCCCCGGTGGCGCTCGACCTCTTCGCGCACAAGGCGGTCATGGCGCTCCAGAAGCGATCGCCAAGCGCCATCGCCCAGCTCGGCGGCACGCTCGGTCGAGCCGACGATGTCTGTGAACAGCACCGTCGCGAGCATGCGGTCGCTGACCACCTGTCGCCGGACGCCGGTCAGAAAATGCTGAATCTCATCGGCGACGGCATCCTCCTCGCCGTGCCAAAACGGCCCCGTCCCGGGATACTCCGCGTAGCGGGCATGTGGAATGTTCTCGGCGACGTAGCGCGAGTGGCGCTCGTCAAGGTACGTCTCCTGCTCGGGGCGCAGCACCAGCGTCGGGCACTGAACGCTCGGAAGCACGCCACGCACGTCCGTCTCGCCGATCATCGCCAGCGACGCGGCGGCGGCAGCCGGACTCATAGCGAGACGTTGTAAGCGCGCCATCAAACTTCGCATCCGGTCGTCCTGACCAGCGACAAGTGAAGCCAAGGGGTTCGCGGGCGAGTCCTTGCCCCACGACTCGACGATGTCTTGTGCGAGCGCAGCGCGCTGCTCGACGCTCGGCGCCCACTCGTATCCGGGTCCTGCCACCAGGCGAGGCTGTGGTGACAGCAACACGAGCGCCCGCACGAGGTCCGGATGGGAGGCTGCGAACAGCGCCGTCAAGCCGCAGCCCTCGAGGTACGAGATCAGCGCCGGCTGCTCAGAGCCGACCGCGTCGATCACTGCCTGGACGTCGTCGATCTGCTCCTCCAGCGGTGTCGCCCCAGCAGTCCCATCGGACATCCCGCTGCCGCGCCGCTCGAACAGGATCAGCCGCGAAAACGACGAGAGCCGGTTGAAGAAGCGCGCCGAAGACGGCAGCTCCCAGAACAGCTCGATGTTCGATAGGTACGAGGGGATCAGCATGATGTCGAGCGAGCCCTCGCCGACCACCTGGTAGGCGATCTGCAGATCACTGCTGCGCGCGTAACGAGTCTCTGGAACGTGCATCGGGCCACAATACCCATGGCCCCGCATCACGGATTGCGCGGCCCTGTGCTTCCTGACTGTTCTTCGAGGAGGAACCATGAATCTTCAGCGAATCGCCCTGGTAACAGTGAGCGCCGGCTTTGTCTTGCTCCTCGGTGTCGTCGTGCTGGGCGAACGCCCGGCCGAAGGACAGGAGCCCGCGGCCGTGCTGAGAGCGCGGGCGATCGAGCTCGTGGACGATCGCGGCCGGGTGCGCGCGCAGCTCAACGTCGAGGGCGACGGGGCGGTCTTCCGTCTCCGCGACCAGAACGGGACCATTCGCACCAAGCTCGGCGGAGGCGTTGATGGATCCGGGCTGCTCCTGATAAACGAGCGGACCGAGCTTGGCGCGCAGTTACTCGCTACGCGCCGCCGCACGGCGCTGACCATGCGCCGCGGCAGCCACCGGAAGGTGATCAAGCCCTAGGAGGCCGTCTCAAAACCCCCCGCGCGCATCTGGCGGCGGCGGATCCGCGCGGCTACTGCGTCCTCGGTCGGGGCAATAGCCAACTGCTATTGCTCCTCCCTGCGTCCTTGTCCCGCTTGATCCGGCGCTCGCCAGCTGCACACGCGGAGTTATGAGACAACCTCTGAAGTAAGCCGGGTGAATCTGCCGAGAGCGCTGCGAGCGGTCAGTCGACCTCGCGCAGCGCCCCGGTCTTGACGTCGTAGACGAAGCCGCGCACGTTCTTGTGCGGGATGTAGGGGCTGGCGACGATGCGCCTGATCGACTCGCGGACACTCTCGTCCAGATCTCTGAATGCCCCTACCGACCATTGTGGGCGGCTCCCGGTCTCCTCCTCCATGCGGGAGGCGAACTCTTCGTCGGTGACGTTGAGCATGCCGCAGTCGGTGTGATGCAGTAGCACGATCTCCTCGGTGCCCAGCAGGTGTTGGGAGATCGCGAGCGAGCGGATCTCGCCATCGGTCACGAGGCCGCCGGCGTTGCGGATCACGTGGGCGTCACCTTCCTCGAGGCCGAGCACGCGCGTGGGAATGAGACGCGCGTCCATGCACGCCACCACGGCGAGCTTCTTTGCGGGCGGGGCCGGCAGGTCACCCCGCTCGAAGCCATTGGTGTACTCCCTGCTGTTCTCCAGGAGCTCGTCGATCGTGCTCACGTGCGCCTCCTTTTCGGAAGCGTATCCCGCCGCGATGGTCGTAGAGCCGGTCGTACGCGGGGATCGATACCGTTGCGGTCATGCCGATCGAACCGAACGAAAAGCAACTTGCCGAGGTCGTGCGTCTTGCCGGCAGCGGGGCGGACGGCCCGGTTGTGATGCTCAATCTCAACCGGTACCGCGAGCGGGCGGAGTACGAGGGCGAAGCGCCGGACGGGCTGCCGGCAGACGTCCCGGGTCAAGAGGCCTATATGCGCTACGGGGTGGTTGCCCTTGAAGTGCTCGCCCGCGTGGGCGGAAAGGTGCTCTGGCAGGCGGAGTCGAAGCTGACGGTCGTCGGCGAGGAGACCGACCGTTATGACGAGGTCGTCGCCGTCTGGTACCCGAGCTTCTCGGCTTTCGTCGCGCTGGCCACGGACCCGGAGATCCTGGCGGCCCGGGCTCATAGAGTCGCCGGGCTCGAGCGCGCTGCACTTATCGGCTGTGCCTCAGGTGCCGATCCCGTGCTGGTCGCGCCCGAGCTCTAGTTAGCGGCTGCTGTCAGCGAGGCTCCTACCTACGCTCCCTTGATGTGATCGAGCACGGGGCGAAACTCCTCCGTGGGGGAGAAGTCGATGTACTCGGAGTCCTCCAGCGCCTCGGGCGCGTGACCGGCCGGCCAGTAGACGACGTCGCCGGCGGCGTAGTCCTCGGTGCCGTCCGGCGTGTGCATCCGGATCCGCCCCTTCAGGATGTAGCCCCAGTGCGGACACTGGCACATGTCGCCGGGCAGTCCCTTGAGGGCCGGCCTGAAGTCCGCGCCTTGCGGGACACGGACGAACGCGACGGTCATGTCGCCGGCCTGGGCCGCCCGTAGCTCGGCTGGGCCGTCCGCAAACTCGACGACTGCATCCTCTCGCTTGATCGTGGGCATGCGTTCCCCCTTGTTGTTGTTTGATCCTCGTCCGTTCAGCTGGCGGGCTCGATGTTCTGGTTCATACGGAAGAGGTTCTCGCCGTCGTAGCGGCGCTTGACCTCCGCCAGCCTGTCGTAGTTTCCGCGATAGTTGTCGCGGATCCGTCCCTGATCGTCGCCGGCCATGAAGTTGATGTAACCGCCGAGCTCGGAGTGGGGGTGGATTGCGTTCCAGTAGTCACGCACCCACGCAGTGTTGCGCTCGTTGTCGGCGGGGTCGGGCCACATGCCGGCGATCACGCAAGCGAAGTTGGCGTCGCGATAGGCGAACGCGGTCTCATCGCTCGCGACCCGCTGGACGGCGCCGTCGATCGGGTACAGGTGCATGGTCGACTCGACGCACGGTACCCGCGGTCCGTGCTCGACGTGTGCTGCGATCGCGTCGTCGTTCAACTCGCGGACGAAATCCGCCTTCCAGTAGTGCTGGAGACCCTTCGGCAGCAGAGCGTCGAAGGCGCCGTTGAGCGCGGGGTAGGGCATCGCTCCCACGTGCTCTGCGGCGACGGGGGCCGCCTCGAGGAGCGGGGCGACTGCACGCTCGCCCTCCTCGATCGGACCAGCCCAGCACGTCACGATCAGGCACATCGTCTCGCCGTGCCGGTCCTCAGGGATGAACGGCAGCGGCGGAGCGATCTGGAAGGCGAAGAACGCGCCGAGCTGCTCGGGAGCGTCAGCGATGAACTCGCGGTAGAAGCGCATCACCTCGCCGGCGCGATCGACCGGATAGAAGATGGGGCCGCCGTAGATCTCGCCGACCGGGTGCAGCTGGAACTCCAGTGACGTGACCACGCCGAAGTTGCCGCCGCCGCCACGCAGCGCCCAGAAGAGATCCGGGTTCTTGTCCTCGCTCGCGGTCAGGACGTTGCCGTCGGCGGTGACCACTTCCGCGGAGATCAGGTTGTCGCAGGAAAGCCCGTGGCCGCGCGCGAGATGTCCGATCCCGCCGCCCAGGGTCAGTCCGCCAACGCCGGTGGTCGAGATGATGCCGCCCGTGGTTGCGAGACCGAAGGCATGCGTTGCATGGTCGAGGTCACCCCACGTGGCGCCGCCCCCAGCGCGCGCGGTGCGCCGTTCGGGATCGACGTGGATTCCGCGGATGCCGGCGAGATCGACCACGAGCCCACCGTCGTTGGTGCCGAAGCCCGGCACGCTGTGACCGCCACCGCGCACCGAGAGGTCGAGGCCCTGTTCGCGGGCGAGGTCTACCGCAGCGATCACGTCGGCCACATCCGTCGCGCGAACGATTCCAGCGGGCCGGCGGTCGATCATGCCGTTGTAGACCTTGCGCGCCTCGTCATAGGAACTGTCATCCGGGCCAATCAGATCTCCCCGCAGGCTGGTGCGCAGCTCTTCCGCGGTCGCGGTTACGTCGGCAGTTGCCATCTGGTCCCCCTTTCGTAATGGGTCGAGAGGCGGGGTATATCCCGGCGGGCGTTCTGAGACCGTTCCGGCGGGCGTTCGCTCAGCCGGCGACGGCGCGAAGCCGCTCCAAGCTCTCGGCAGCGCGCTGCTCCAGCACAGGAGAACCCTGGCGGCGCGCGATCTCGAGGGCTCTGGAGACGTGCGACTCGGCCTCCGCGCGCTCTCCCTCGCCGGCGAGGACCAGCTCGCTCATGAGCAGGTGGAGCTCCGCATCGAGCCACCGCTGGCCGATTCGCTCGACGAGATCGAGTGCATCCGAGATCGCGCCGCGCCCCTCGTCGATGCGTCCTGCGTCGAGGCACGCACTCGCGAGCAGGAGGTAACTGAACGGCTGGTAGAGGCTCCAGCCATTGCGGCCGTACACGTCAAGACCGTCTCGCATGAGCTCGAGGGCCTCGTCGGTGCGTCTCTCTCGAGCCGCCGCCCAGCCGCGGAGGATCACCCCCATTGGCTGCAGGAAGCCGAGCTGCTGCTCCTCGGCGAGGGCCGCCATCCGAACTGCGCGTTCGTGCGCAAGCGGCTCGTCGCCAAGCTCGATCGCAAGCCAGGCCGTGAAATGGAGGGCGTAGGCAAGGCTGTAGGGATCCTCCAGCTCATCGGCGAGGCGGAGCGTTTCCCGCGCCGTGTCCTCAGCCCGGGCTGGTTCGCCGAGATAGTGGAGAACCAGAGCGAGGCGGCTCATGCACACGACGCGTGGGTCCTGGGAATACAGGGCGAGATGCGAGCGCGCCACTTCGGGGATGTACTCGGCAATGGCCAGCTCCAGCCGTTCGCGCGCGACCGCGAACTCTCCCAGCCAGAACGACGTCACGCCGAGGACGTAGTTGCCCTCGACTCGCACCATCTGGTCGTCCTCCTGTTCGCCATGCAGGAGCAGCTGCCGGCCCAGCTGCTGCGCGCGCGGGAGCTCGGAACGAGCCATGCTCTCCAGCGCGAAACCACGCAGCACGGGCGGATCCGGAGGCGTTCCGAGTTGCTCGCAAAGCTCCGATGCCCGCAGATAAAGGTCGTAGACCTCCGGCGCGCCATATCCCTTGATCGCGACCATCGGTGCTCCGAGCGCCGTCCGCAGCGCGAGCTCGCGCTGGTCACGCTTGGGCGTCGGCGGTTCGTCCTCGAGCAGCTTCAGCGCCCTGGAGAACAGGTCCATCGCCCGCTGGTTCGCGTAGACGCGCTGCGCAACTTCCGCGGCGCGCCCGTAGAACCCGATCGCCCGCTCGGTCCAGCCGGCGTGCTCGTAGTGCGCCGCGAGCTCGCTGGCGACGGTGTCGAGTTCGGCGCCATGGAGGCGCTCTAGAGCCTGCGCCACGCGTCCGTGCAGCATGCGCCGGCGCGCCGACCCTGCGCGCTGGTAGGCAGCTTCGCGAAGCTTGTCGTGGCTGAAGTCGTACGCGTGGACGCCCTGCTCGCGAACGATCCGCCGCTCCCACAGCTCATCGAGCGCCTCGACCACCTCCTCTTCGCCGCGGGAGCTCGCGCGCTGTAACACATCGAACGTGAATGCCCTGCCCACGGTGGCAGCCAGGCTTGCGAGCTCCTGCCCCGCTGGCGTGAGTTGCGCGAGCCGGGCCTCGATCACCGAGTGCGCCCTTGGCGGCAGCTCATGTCCCTCCGCTTGGACGAGTCCGGCCCGCATCAGCTCGACGACGAACAGCGGGTTGCCTTCCGTTTCCCGATAGACGAGCTCCTGCCCCGCGATGTCGAGCTCGCGCCCGGAGACGTTGCGCGCCAGCTCCGCCGTGTCGGAGTGGTCGAGCGGCTCGAGCTCGAGCTCGATCGCCTGCCCGCTTGCTCGGGAAGCATGCAACAGCGACTGGCCCGGGTGATCCGGTCCGAACTCCCCAGAGCGCACGGTCGCCACGACCATCAGCGGCACCCGAGGACGCGATCGGAGCATGTAGTGAAGCCAGGCGAGCGTCTCGCCGTCACACCACTGCAGGTCGTCGATCGCCAGCAGTAATGGGCGTTCTTCGGTCAGGAACGCGTGCGAGAGCGCATCGAGCAGACGCGCCCGTTGCCAGTCGTCGGTCAGCGGCGGCGGGGGGGCGAGCTCCGGCCGCTCGCCCAGCAATTCGGGCAGCAGCCGGGCGAGCTCAGTGAGCCACGGATCGCCCAGCCGCCGCAGATGCGCGCCGATCGTGGCGGAGCGAAGCAGCTCGACGATCGGCGCGTACGCGAGTCCGCCGGCGGCCGCGTAGCAACGGCTGCCCGCCGTCGCTACACCCTGATGTCCAACCCAGTCACGAAGCTCCTCGCACAGCCTCGACTTGCCGATCCCGGCCTCGCCTGCGATCACGACGAGCAGCGACTCGCCTCCGGACGCTCGTCGCCATGCGGTTTGGAGCATCTCCCACTGGAGGCCCCGTCCCACGAGCGCCGAAGGGCCAGTTGGGATCGCCGCATCCCTGGGCGCGGGAGGGGAGACGGGCTCGAGGAGGCTCTCGTAGGCCTGGCGGGTGGCGGCGCTCGGCTCGACGCCCGCCTCGCGCGTGAGCGCGGTGGCGAAACCGTGATAGACGCGGAGCGCACCGGCCCGGTCGCCCGCCAGCGCGTAGAGCCTCATCAGCCGCCGGCAGGATCCCTCGTTGAGCGAATCGTGGTCCAGGACCTGCCGTGCGAGAGGGATGGCTGCGCGGTAGTCGCGCTCGCCTTCGAGCAGGTCGGCGAGTCGCTCCGCTGCGCCGAGAAACATCTCGCGCAGGCGCTCGCGCTCAGGGATCAGCCACTCGTCGTAGCTGTCGGGGAGAAGGTCACCTGCATACAGCGCGACGGCGCTCTCGAGAGAGCGCCGCTCATCGTTCGTCCCGCCGTTCTCGCGGGCTTGCCCAGCTCGCGTCACGAGCTGCTCGAATTCGGCTACATCGAGCGAGAAGGGCGCATCGCCTCGCCAGCGCACGACCTTTGCGTCGCTTTCCAGAAACCGGTCGGGCTCGGGCAGCGCACGGCGAAGCAGGTGAAGCGCTTGCCTCAGGTTCGTGCGCGCCTGCGATCCATCTGAGTCGGGCCAGAAGAGAAACGCAAGTCGCTCGCGGGGTTGGCGGGTATCGACGTGCAGAACGAGGTGGGCGAGCAGCGACTGCAGGCGCGGAGCATCGATGGTGATCGGGCGACCAGCGAAGGAGAGGGCGAAGCCTCCGAGCAGCCGCATGTCGAGGGTCGGCGATCCCCCTTCGCCGGGTTCATGCACCGCCTCCATGGGTTCATCTTGCCATGGACGCCCGCGGCTAAGGCTTGGTTAGCTAGAGCCCTCCGACCGGCTGCTGCACGGCGGTCGGTGCCGCGTCAGGAGCCAAGGGATCGATGGCGCGCAACGCCGAGCGGGCGGCGTTGTATCCGCACATCCCGTGTGCTCCCGCGCCGGGCGGCGTGGCCGCCGAGCACAGGTACACGCCGGGGATGCCGATTGCGTAGGGGTCGAGCGCGACGCGGGGGCGGAAGATCATCTGCCGCATGTCGTTTGCGCCGGTGACGACGTCCCCACCGACGTAGTTGAGGTTGTGGACCTCCATCTGTACGGCGCTGCGGACGTGCCTGGCCAGTATCCGGTCGCGGAATCCGGGCGCGAAGCGCTCGATCTGCGCCTCGATCTGCGCCGTGGCGTCGCCCGCGTAGTCGGCGGGGACGTGCGCGTAGGCGTACACCGGATGCATGTTGCCACTCGACCGGCTCGGATCGGCCAGGTACTGCTGGCAGACGAGGACGAACGGACGCTCGGGCATGCGGCCTTTGGAAACGAGCTTCTCGGCCGCGGCGATCTCGCGGTGATCGCCGCCGACGTGGACAGTTCCGGCTCGCCGCGATTCCTCGTGCGCCCACGGCACTCCTCCGTCGACCGCGAAGTCGACCTTGAACGCGCCGGGACCGTGCCGGTAGCGGCGAAGGGCACGCGACACCCGTCCTGGCATCCGCTCCCCTGCGATCCGTGCGGCCGCGGCCGGAGCGACGTCGAGCATCACGATGTCTGGCGCATCGAGCTCGTCCAGCGAGGTGACACGGACACCGGTTTCGAGTTTGGCGCCGTATTCGGCGAGCAGCGAGATCATCGCGGCGCTGATGGCAGCCGATCCGCCCTCGGCGACCGGCCAGCCGTAGCGATGGGCTGCCGTGCCGAGCGTGACGCCGATGGCCGACGACATCGGCGTGGAGAACGGCCGGAACGCGTGTGCGGCGACACCCGCGAACAGCGCGCGTGCTCGGGGTGTGGACCAGCGGCGGGTGAGGACGCCGGCCGGTGTTGCGCTGTAAGCGCCGAAGCGGGCCAGCTCGAGCGGGTGTTGCGGGAGGTGGAGGACAGGCCGAAGGAAGTCGGCGCTGAGGTCGTCGAACCGCTCGGCGAGCGGGCCGAACAGCGATTGCCAGCGCTTGCCGTCGCGATCGCCGAGGCCCGCTGCCGTCTCCTCGACAGAGCGCCATGCCGCAGCGCCACTACCGCCGTCGAGGGGATGCGAGTACTGGACTTCCGGCCAGCGCCACGTCAGTCCGTGCCCTGCGAGGTCGAACCGGCGCGAGAACGGCGTGTCGACGGCGAGCGGGTGCGCTGCCGAGCACTCGTCGTGAATCAGCCCGGGGACCGTCAGCTCGCTGGTGCGGGTTCCGCCGCCGAGCCGATCCGCGGCCTCGAGCACAGTCACGTCGATGCCTTCGGCCGCGAGCGTGAGAGCTGCGGCGAGTCCGTTGGGGCCGCTGCCAACGACGACCGCGTTGATCATGCGATCGCCTCGGGACTCTTCGTCTTCTCGACGGGCGTCGGCAGAACACGCGGCGTGCTGTGGCTCACGCGTTCGTATCCGGGCATGCGCCAGGTCACCTCGGTGCGAATCGGGCCATTCGGCAGCCACGCCTGCTCGACGATGGCATCGGCGACCGCCCAGCTGCCGCGCTCGACGATGCCGAGCGCCGCGTCCATGACCCAGTACTGCTGGCGCCCATTGGCGATCGGCTCGGCTTCGACCCAGACGACGAGGAACTCGCCCGGAGCGAAGCGGCAGCGCTTCTGGACTGCCTCGATCATGCGCCGGCTGTGCAGATGGCCGTCGCCGAAATTGAACCCGAGGATCGCGTTGCAGCAGAATTCCGCCTCGCGCAACGTGTAGGCGTCGATGTCGGGGCCGAGCTGGTTGATCATGACCGAGTTCAGTCCGCGACCCTGGCTGTGCATGGCCCGCCAGGCGAGCGGAAGAGCCATCACTACCTCCGCCTGCTCGGGTCCGTACGTCTCGGCGAGCTGGTCCTTCTGCATTGCCGCCGGCTTCACGATCCGCTCGTTCAGCTTGGCCTCTGCGCCTGGTGCAAGCGCCCACATGGCGGAAGCCCAGTTACCGGCGTACTGGCGCATCGACGGCAGGAACGACACCAGGTCCGGACGCAGGTTCCCGAGCACGGGGAAGAACAAGAGGCCGCAGACGGTCAGTACGAGGAGCACGGGGTCCATGTCACCGACTCCGTACCCGTCCTGGGCGGGAAAGCCGAGGAACAGGAAAGCGGTGATGTACATGAACAACGCGTTCCACTCCAGCGGCACGGCGAGTGGGAACGTGGAGATGATGAACACGTGGAAGCCGATCATCAGCACGACCGCGATCGCCGTGACCGTCGGGTTGTGCGAGAAAAGCAGGACGAACGGCGTCACCAACTCGACGAAAGTGCCCGGCCCGTGGGCCAGCCTCACCGCGTTCTGCGAGGGACGAAGGTCCTCCGGGAAGTTGCGGTAGTGCATCCGCTTGACGGCCTTCGAAGCCATCCAGGGCGTGTTGCTGACCATCGGCGGGATCACGTTCGCGAAGTGATGCCCGAACTTCGAGACCGCAGCGCCCACCCACACCGACACGATCAGCAGCTTCGCGGCCACGATCATGTCGACGAACGGGAAGAACGCGAAGAAGATCAGCGCGGGCAGGTACTGCTCGCCGCGGGCAGCGATGAAGATCACCTTGTCCCGCAGGCCGACCAACACGAGCAGGACGACGATCGGGACGATCGCCGCCGTCGGCACGAGGCCCTTGTTCGGGCCGATCGCGTCGGTGACGGACCCGTCGTCCGCGCCGGGCAGCACCAGGGCCACCACCACGCTCGCAATCAGCGCCAGGTACAACGCGACGTCGATCCTCGTGCGCTCGTCGCCTTTCGTGAGCGGCACCTTGTCCGGCCACGGTGGGAGCCGGATCGTGCCGTTACGCGCGTAGTAGCGAATGCCTCCGGTCATGGGCTTGAAGTGACCGGCCAGCGGACCCCACGAGCCGGCCAGGCCCATGCACTCGAGCAGCACGGTCCAGAGAACGAGCTTTTCGTAGACGATCGGCTCGTCCCACCACGCTGCTGGGTGGAGCGGGTTGAGATCCGAGGTGAGCGTCGCCACGAGCACGCCGCCCAGCGCATAGAAGAAGATCAGCTTCCCGATATAGACGAAGGCCGTGATCTTCGGGGCGCCGAACCCGTATTCGACCCAGTGCCGCGCGAGGGTCTTGGTCCGCTCGCGATATGGCTTCTGCATGAACGTCGCCGGATCGACCGGCGGAAGTGATCCCGTCGTGAGGCCCATCCTCTCCCTCGCTTCCCAGTCGGTGCGGATCCGCAGCGATCCGCCTTCAAGACGAAACCTAACCCGGTTCCGGTCTCCGGCCTATGGGCCGTGGCCGACGAACTTCACGGGCCACTTGTGGCGCCGCCACAAACGGCTGGCGGTGGCACTAGTGGTCTGTCCGGGAACGTTCGCCAGGAAACGACGCGGGCTCCGGGGCCGACAGGCAAGGACGCAGGGAGCCCCCGTACTGGTCAGTACGGGGGCGACTGAGGACGCTGCATGTCGGTTCTGGAGGCCGTCGTTTTCCGGTGAGACGTTTTCGGACAGGCCACTAGCTCTCGTCGATGACGTTTCCGTCGGCCCCTGTGAGCACGGCCGGGCCCAGGACCGCCGCGAGCGTCAACGCGCACATCAGCTCGGCCTGGTCGTCCGTCACGCTCCGGCCGAGCAGCTCCTCGGCGCGCTTGACGCGATACGTGACGGTGTTCTGGTGTACGTAGAGCTTCTTGGCCACTCGCGTGCTGCTGCGATTCGCGGCCAGAAATGCGCGCACGGTCTCGCGCAGCCTTTCGGCCGGCTCCGCATTCGCCGCGAGGGCCCCGAGGCGGGCGGCGACGAACGCGCGCGCCCGGGGTAGGTCGGCTGTCAGCAGCGAGACCAGCTCAACTGTGCGGTAGCTCGTCACCGGCGCCGAGAGCTCACCGGCCAGCGCAACCACGCGACCGGCCTGAACCGCCTCGTTGTGAGACTCGCGGAAACCGCCGGACCCGTGAGCCGGTGATCCGAACGTGATGCGGATGCCGTCGGGTGGGACGTGGTCCTGAAGTGCCGCAATGTCGTTCGCGTCAGGTTCCTCGAGCGAACCACACCAGACGTCGAGCGTCGCCACCCCGGCCGGCACGACGAGCGGCTTGGCTGGGCCGAGGACACTCGCCGCCGCGACCGCCGCCCGCTCGAGTCCCCGTAACTCGTCACCTGCCGCATTCACGCGCAGCGCGATGTGATGGCGACGCAGCTCGTACCCGAGGCGGCTCGCGGCAACCTCCTCGTCGATCGGCTTGCCGGCGAGGATCGTCCTCACGGTTTCGGCGCGCATCTGTTCGGCGCTGCGGACGAGCCGTTCGCGCTCGCTCCCGTACTCGCTTACCAGGATGTCCGAGATCCGGTCGATATAAGCGAATAGAAACGCGGAGCTGGCCTCGCGTGCAGCGACCAGGTCCGATGAGTCTTCGACGCGCTCCAGGAGTGCCGCGGACCACTGCTCCCAGAACGCGGCATGCCCGACTCGATAGGTGCGCAGAAGTACCGGGAGCGTCAGGCCACGGCGCACCAGGCCACGCACGAACTCGGCTGCATCGAGTGGAACGACGAGAGCATCGGCGCTTGCCCCGAGCTTGAGCAGCCGTAGTGCCTGATCGACGTTCGCCTCCGTGCTCGCCCGCGTCTCCTCCCAGAGCTCCGCGTCATCGGTGTCCGCCAGTTCGGGGATGACTGCGAACAGGCGGTCCGTGATCTCTCTGGAGATTTGCGGAGCGTCGTGCAACAGATCGGCGGCAAGCTCTCTGACCGCAGTCGGCATGCCGCCGTCCTGGGCGGTGGACCCCGTCTCGAGTGGCCCCGCAACACCCATCTCTTCCGAGATCGTAGCGTTGGCGCGGCTTAGGGCCGCTAGGGAGCTGAGCCCTGATCCTTCTGCTGGTCGACCCAGGACAGGATCGCCTTGGAATGAGTGATGACAGTCCCGTCGGGAAGCTTGAGCGCGGGCAGCTTGGTCCCGCCGGTCGCCGCGCGCAGCTCGTCACGGGAACCCTTTCGCAGGAAGGGAATCGGGTTGCCGTGGGCGGCGATCACCTTGTCGTACTCGATGCCCGTGGCGCGGAGCGCCTCCTGCACGCGTCTGCACGGGTGGATCCGCGGGCCGCCGTCATCGCCGTGACAGACGTACAACGTTGGTTTCTCGGTCATCTGCGTCTCCATCGTCTACTGCGTGGAAGCCTAGCGGCGAACGCGCAACCTCCCGCCAATCAAGCGGTGCTGCAATGCTTGGCCCGCTGCTGATGGAAGCTCACGATTGGGATGCAGCGTCGTACAAGCGAGTCGCCGCGCCGGTGTGGGAGTGGGGGCGGGCGCTCGCGCAGCGCCTCGAACTGCGTGGGGACGAGACCGTGCTAGACGCGGGTTGCGGTTCTGGCGAGGTCACGCGCGAATTGATCGCGCGCGTGCCGGACGGGCGCGTGATCGGCGTGGACGTCTCGCCCTCGATGATCGAGCAGGCGCGCGTCGCGCTTGGTGACGCAGCTGGATGGCAGGTCGGCGACCTGCTCGAACTCGAGCTCGACCAACCCGTGGACGTCGTGTTCTCCAACGCGACGTTCCACTGGATCCTCGACCACGATCGGCTGTTCCCGCAGCTGTTCGCTGCCTTGCGCCCGGGCGGGCGGCTGCTCGCTCAGTGCGGGGGGCGCGGAAACGTCGCCACGGTCGCGGCGGCGCTCGAGACCGCTGCAAGGGAGGCGCCGTTCGACGCACATCTGGCCGGACTGCGCGTGTGGAACTTCCAGGGTCCCGAGGAGACGGTGACGGGTCTGGAGCGCGCCGGGTTTGTCGACGTGGAGGCGGGGCTCCACACCGAACTCGTACATCCCGACGACGCGGGCGAGTACGTCGCCACCATGATCATCGGCCCGCACCTCGACCGTTTGCCGCCGGAGTTGCGGGACTTGCTCGTCGAGCGTGTCGTCGGCGGGCTGCCCGAGCCGGTGACGATCGAGTACGTCCGCCTGACGATGTCGGCGCGCCGGCCGGGCTGAGTCAGCCGAGCAGGATCGAGTCTCCCTTTAGAGCATCGCTGTATCGGCCGGCTCGCCGAGCAGCAACCGGCCGGGAAGCTCGCGAGAGGCGGCGTTGACCTGGAAGTGCGCGGTGGCCGTGAACGCATCGCGAAACCGGCGCTGGAGGGGCGCGCCGTCGTAGATCGTGGTCCCGCCGCCGAGGTCGTACATCGCGCGCACCACGTCGGCAGAGGTGCGAACCGCATGCGTGGCGGCCAGTCGAAGGCCGTTTCGGAGCGCCACCGAGACCGGTTCGTCGCCCTGAGCAGCCTCCCAGGCTGCTTCGATCGCCTCGTAGTAGGCGGCCCGGGCCCCGCGAAGGGAGGCGTCCGCCTCGGCAACGGCAGCCTGGATCGGGGAACGCTGCGCCAGTGCTCGGCTGGAACCCAGGCCTACCTTGGTGGAGGCGAGCGAGACGAAGTCGTCGATCGCACCACGAGCGTTGCCGAGAGCGGGCGCCCCGATCGACAGGGCGAAGTATCCGAAGGCGGGAAACCGGTACAGCGGGCGGTCGAGAACCGGTCCGTCGAACAGCGAGCGCGCGCGGCCGGCGGGTACGAACACCTCTTGGGCGACCGCGTCGTGACTGCCTGTGCCGCACAGCCCTAGCGTGTGCCACGTGTCGAGGATCTCGAGCTCCGGCGTCGGTATGGCGACCACGATCGGCACCTGCTTTCCGGTGTCCCCGCTGGCGCCGCCTTCGACCATGCAGCCCGCAAACAGCACGTCGGCATGGGTGATGCCGCTGCAAAAGGCCCACCGCCCGGACACCACCAATCCGCCATCAACCGGCTGGCCCTTGCCGCGGGGCGCCCAGACCCCGGCGGCGCTGCCCTGCGGATCGCCGAACAACTCCGCGCGGCTCTCTTCCGGTAGGTAGCCGGCCAGCAGGCTGCTCGTGACGGCGATCGAAACACACCAGCCGACCGACGCGTCCCCCCGAGCGATCTCTTCGGCGCATCGCAGCGCCAGCCCCGGCGGCAACTCGAGCGCTCCGACGTCGCGTGAGGCACCTGCCCGCAACAGCCCGGATGCGCGCAACTGCGCGAGCAGCTCGCCCGGAAGCTGTCGCTGATCCTCGGTCTCGGGCGCGAGTCGGTGGGCAAGGGCGGCGATCTCGCGGGCCGCGTCCATGACCTGCTCCTGGTCGGCATGCCCGGACTGGAGTTGCGCGCTGTCCATGCTCAGACGAGCATAGGGCTAGAGGCTTCTAGAGCTCGAGCTCGTATTCGACGAAAGGTTCCGCGTGCCCGCCGACGCGGTCGTAGACCGCACGTGCACGCTGGTTGTCGTGCCGGGTGAGCCAGGTCACCGCTGGCGCGCCGTGCCGGCGCGCGACCTCCGCAGTGGCTGCGATCAACGCGTCGGCGTGCCCGCGGCCGCGGGCGCTCGCATCCACGAACAGGTCCTCTAGCACGACGATCCTCGCCCCGCGCAAGCTCGACCACTTCCAGCCGCAGGCGGCGAATCCGACAACTTCACCCGAGCCCTCATCGGCGGCCACGAGCAGGAACCCCTGCTCGTCGTCGGGCGACGCGATCAGAGCCCTCGCCATGCGCTCGAGCGCATCGTCGGCGGGAGCTGCCTCGTAGAAGTCGCAGTAGCCGCGCATAAGCGGCATCAGCGCCGGGAGGTCGGACTCGGTAGCGGGGCGGATCGCCACCCGCGCAGCTTATGACGCGCGCTAGCTCGCTCTCGAGTACGCCGGCTCGGCCCGGGTGCGCTCGTGTTCCTCGCGGGCTTCTTGCTCCGCCGCCGTGGCCGGCTGCTCCGAACGCAACACGAGCACCGCCGCCGCGATGGCCGCCGTCACCAGCGCCGCGCCGAGCAGGTAGGCGAGGTGGTAGCCGGAGTTGAGGGCAACCGCGCTCGACTCGCCGGCAGCGCGCAGGCTGTCTGTGCGCTCGGTCGCCAGCGTCGCGAGCACCGCGAGGCCGATCGCGCCGCCGACCTGGACCGTCGTGTTGACGAGTCCGGACGCCAGCCCGGAGTCGCTCTCGGTGGCGCCGGACATCGCGAGCGTCATCAGCGCCGGGAACGCGAGGCCTGCGCCCGCCCCCAGCAACAGCATCACGGGAGCGATGTCGATCAGGTAGCTCGCGTCGACTGGTGCGCGTGCGAACAAGAGCAGCCCCGCCGCCGCGAAGACGAGGCCCATGATCAGCGCGCTGCGCGCGCCGATTCCCATGATCAGGCGCTCCGCGTAGCCGAGTGACAGCGTTCCCATCACGACGCACGACGGAAGGAAGGCGAGCCCCACGCCGAGCGGGCTGTAGCCGAGGATGCCCTGCAGGTAGAGCGCGCCGAGGAAGAACATGCTGAAGAACCCGACGACGAGCAGGGCCATGACGACGTTCGCCCCTGTGACGTTGCGGGAACGAAACAGGCGCAGTGGCATCAGGGGGTTGGCGATGCGCGCCTGGCGGACCACGAATGCCGTCAGCAGCGCGATCGCGACGCTGCCGAGCCCGAGCGTCTGGGTCGAGCCCCAGCCCTGCTCGCCTGCCTCGAGCAGCGTGTACACGCCGAGCATCAGCCCGCCGGTGAGAAGCACGGCGCCGGGAATATCGGCGCCCTCGCGAAGGCCGATGCCATCGCGGTCGTCCACCAGCCGCACGGCGAGCAGCCCGGTCGCGAGGCCGATCGGCAGGTTGACGAAGAAGATCCAGTGCCAGTTGATCGCCTCGGTCAGGACGCCGCCGGCCAGCAGGCCGATCGATGCGCCGGCCGACGCCACGAAGCTGTAGACCCCGATTGCCTTGGCCTGCTCCCGGGGCTCGGGGAACATCGTCACGATCATGCCGAGGATCACGGCCGACGCGACCGCGCCGCCCGCGCCCTGCACGAAGCGCGCGCCGATCAGGACGCCCTGGCTCTGCGCGACGGCGCACAGCGCCGACGCGCTGGTGAAGATGGCGAGTCCGATCAGGAAGACGCGGCGCTGGCCGATCAGGTCGCCAAGCCGTCCCGCCAGCAGCAGCAACCCGCCGAACGCGATCAGGTAAGCGTTCACCACCCAGGCGAGGTTGTTCTGGCTGAAGCCCAGGTCCTTCTTGATCGAGGGCAGCGCGACGTTCACGATCGTCGCGTCGAGCACGATCATGAGCATGCCTCCACAGAGCACGTAGAGCGCCAACCACCGCTTGCCGTCGTTCCTTGTTTCAGCAGTCACTTGCCTTGGTCTCCTAATCGTCGAAGTTGCCGTTGACCGTGGCGGTCCTAGGTAGGACCGCCGGCCGGCCGCAAACTCATCGTTAGGTCAGGCGGCCGCGGTCTCCCGCCGCAGCTCCGCCTCCAGCATCTCCAGCAGCTTGCCCGTGCCCTGCCGGCGCTGTTCCGGGTAGTCCGCGCCGTCGAGGAAGACTCCCTGCTCAGTCAGGATCAGCCGAGTGCCGTCGCCTTCCGGCTTGAACTCGATCGTGGCGAGCGACACCGAGATCCGCTGGTCGTCCATGTACATGTCGTAGGTGTAGACGATGCGCTCGTCCGGGACGATGTCCTGATAGACGGCGTCGAAGTGGTGGACCGTTCCTCCCGCTGGGCCAACGCTGAGGCGCTCACGGCCACCGACCCGGAAGTCGAACTCGCGCTCGCTCTGCTCCCACTCGTCGGGGCCGGTGAACCAGCGCAGCTTGGCCTTCGGGTCGGCCCACGCGTTGTAGACGCGGTCGCGCGGGGCGTCGTATGTGCGCTCGATGGCGAAGGTGTCGTGGACGGCGGATCGTTCGCTCATTGCTTCCTCCGTTTCGGTTTGCCCTCGGACTCCGCGAGAAAGTCCCCCAGCCGATCGAGGCGGCGCTCCCAACTCTCCCGCCGTTGTGTGATCCATTGCTCGGCCGTCGCGAGCGCGCCCGGCTCGATGCTGCACGTGCGCACTCGCCCCGCTTTGCGCGACCGGATGAGGCCGCTGCCCTCCAGCACTTGGAGATGCTGCATCACCGCCGGCAGCGACATGTCGAGCGGCCTGGCGAGCTCGCTGACCGATGCCGGCCCGCGGCTCAGCCGCTCGACGATCTTGCGCCGGGCGGGGACGGCAAGCGCTTGGAACACGCTGTCCAGTGCGAGGCTTTGGTTAAGCATCCACTTAAGTATTGCACGGCGGGCGGATGGTCGCGCCGGGTGGAGGCCGGAAGCGTTAGGAAAGCACTTTCGCCCTGGACCACTCGGCCTTGTGCTCGCGCTTGGCCGCCTGGTAGTCGGCGAGAGCCTGCGGGGAGTCCACGTCCCCGAGCGTCGGGTGCCACGGCACCAAATCACGCGCAGCCTCCACGCCAAAGCGCTTGGCGAGCACGGATCCAAGTGCCTTCACCTTCACCTCACCGAAGCCCGGCAGCCCGGCCAGGTTTGCTCGCAGCCCGTCTGCGTCCGGCGCGTCTTGCCACACCCGCGCCGCGTCCCCGCCATAGTTGTCGCGCACGTGGACGGCGAGATCGTGCACGCGCTGAGCCATCGATCCGGGAAACCGGTGGATGGCCGGCCTGGCCCGTAACACCGGATCGAGATCGGCGGACGCCAGCGTGTCGGCGTCGATCGCGCCGACGCGCTCCCGCAGCACGAGCGGACCAACGAACGCCTTCTGCACGGGCACCTGTTGATCGAGCGCGAACCCGACCAGCAGAGCCATCGGATCGGAGGCGATCAGCGCATTCGCCTCGTCGGAGTCCGTGAAGTAGAGCCGGTCGGGCATGGAGCGATGGTAACGGGTGAGGATTGGTTTCTGACGGGGCACCGAAGGGGTGGTGTGCCAACGTTTGCCTTCAGCGAGCCTTTCGGGTCGGATGTTGCGCTACCGGGATCAGGCCCCGGTTCCTGATGCAGTTATGCCGGCTATAGGGGCCAAATCTTGCATGCTCCCGAGGGCCCGTCATGAATCCCGCGTCGGCCGTCCCGAGGCTCACATCGAAGACCCCCTCCTTCGATGCTGTTGTTGGACCCTAGGGTCGGCTTCGCGCTTTTGACGAGGCACCGAAGGGGTGTGGGTCAGGGCGTTTGCGTTTTGCGAGCCCGTCGTGTTGAACGATGCACCCTGATGTTTGGGCCCCAGTTGCTGATGTAGTTATGCCGCCTATAGGGGCCAAATCTTGCATGCTCCTGAGGGGCCGTCATGAATCCCGCGTCGGCCGTCCCGAGCATTGCACCGGAGGCTCCCTCCTTCGATGCTGTTGTTAGTCGCTGGGCTCGGCTTCGCCTATCGACGAGGCACCGAAGGGGTGTGGGTCAGGGCGTTTGCGTTTCGCGAGCCCGCTGAATGATGCACGGGCGCGATAGGGCTCCAATCGCTTACGCAGTTAGCCGCCGTATGGGAGGGAAATCCCGCACCCCTGGGCGGCCCCCATCGCGGATCCCGCGTCAACCAGCCATCCCGAGACTCACACCAAAGGCGCCCTCCTTCGATGCAGCAGTTAGTCCCGCCGCCGGGGCTCGTACCTTAAGTCGAACCACCCAGTCACTGAGCCGGCCAAATAAGATCGCGCGGCATGGGCGCGCTCCTTCTGCGCGGTGGAACCATCGTCACCTGCGACGCACGCGGCACGGTCGCCGCGGCGCTTGGTCTCGACGACGGCCGCGTCGCAGCCGTCGGGGATGAGGACGACGTCCGCGCCGCACTTGGCGCCGGCGCTCGGGTCGTCGACCTCGACGGGGCCACCGTGCTGCCGGGCCTGATCGACACGCATCCGCACGTGATGCACTTCGGCGTCTTCGCCGAGCCGCTCGTTGACCTGTCCGACGCCGTGGATCACGACGACATCATCCAGCGCGTAGCCGCCAAGGCCGCGGACACGGAGCCGGGGGATTGGGTGATGACGACGCCCGTCGGGGAGGCGCACTACTTCATACGACGGTCGTGGCGCGACCTGCGAGAAGGCGAGCTGCCGACTCGCGCCGTGCTCGACCGTGCGACGGACCGCCACCCGGTGGTGATCCAGGCCTGGGCGCCCACCACGCCGAACGTGATGGCGCTCAACTCCGCTGCGCTGGAGCGGCTCGGAATCACGACGGACACTCCCGAACGCGTCGGTCGCGTCAGCATCGAGAAGGACTCGAGCGGCGCCCCCACTGGTCTGCTGCGCGGCCGCGTGAACAACTACTACAGCGGCGAGCCGTTTACGGAGGAGCTGATGCGACAGCTTCCTCTGCTCGATCCAGCAGCGATCGGCCCGGGCACGGAGCGCGCGATGCGCGCCTTCAATGCGCTGGGGGTGACATGTGCATACGAAGGTCACGCGATGGACTTCCCGCTGATCGCCGCGTATCAGTGGCTGCGAGACGAGGATAGGTTGACCTTGCGCGTGCTCTGCTGTCCGGAAGCGCAGCCGTACGGTCTGCCGTGGGACGTGGTGCCGAGCGACGAGGAGTTCCTGGCCCGCTTGGAGCAGGCCGCGACGCTCGTCGAGCGCACCGACGAGATGATGCGCGTCGACGGTGTGACGATCGGCCGCGGCGGGCCATGCGGTCCCGGCTTCCTGCTGATGCGCGAGCCCTACATGGGTCCGGAGGGCGAACCCACGACAGGGGTGTCGTTCGTGAGCGAGGAGCGCGCCGAGACGGCGATGCGCTTCGCGGGCGAGCGCGCCCTGCGCCTGAACATCGTCACCGCCGGCACCGGCGAGCACGACACCTACCTCACCGCGCTCGAGGAGCTGGCGGGCGGCGCGCTGCTTGAGGCGGAAGGCCGGGCCTGGCTCCTGCAGCACCTGTACTTCTTCGAACCCGACCACGCCCGTCGTTCCGCCGCGCTCGGCCTCGACGTCACGACCAGCATGTCGTTTTCCTGGGGAAAAGGAGAGCTCGCCCGCGAGCGGATCGGCGAGCACATGCTCGAGCACCTGATCCCGCTGCGACGGCTGCTCGACGCAGGACTGCACGTAGGTTGCGGGACGGACTGGGGCCCCAAGAACGTGTTCGAGCACATCGCGCTTGCGGTCGAGCCGACTTACGCCGGCAGCGGCCGGCCCGCGCCGACTCCCGGCATATCCAGGGACGAGGCACTCGCGATGTGGACGCGCGAGGCGGCGCACGTTCTGCGCTGGGAGGGGATCGGATCGCTCGAGCCGGGCCATCACGCCGACATCTGCGTGGTCGACCGCAACCCGCTCGCCTGCCCAGTCGAAGACCTGCCGGGGACCGAGGTGCGCGCCACGCTCCTGGGCGGGGAGCTCGTGCACGGCGAGCTCTAGAGGTTTGATGTGGGTTGGGCATGGGCAAGTCCCGACGGGCGCGATCCAGCGAAGGTATCCGCGCGTCATCCGCACGTGCGGAGAATCCACATCAGGCCTCTAGGATCCCGGTCGCGCCCGTCTACATAAGAGTGACGGGGTCACTTCCCGAGAGGAGCGGACATGGCTAAGGCGCAGTTCCAGCTTGACGGCGACGTCGGAGAGGTCGTGATCTCGGATCCTCCTCTCAACCTGTTCGACATGGACCTGGCCAACGACCTGGCGAGCGCGACGGACGAGGCATATGCCAGCTCGGCTCGAGCGATCCTCCTGCGCGCCGAGGGCGACAACTTCTCGGCGGGGGCGAACGTCCAGATCTTCCTCGACCGCGACGAGGCGGCGGCGCGCGAGCTGCTCGAACAATTCATGCCGGCGGTCCGGCGCTTCGACGAGATCCCGGTGCCGACCGTCGCCGCGGTGCACGGCCTGTGCCTGGCGGCCGGTCTGGAAGTGGCGCTCAGCTGCGATCTGATCTGGGCTGCCGAAGGCACGCAGCTCGGCCTGGTCGAAGCCGTGATCGGCGCGACGCCGTTCGGCGGGGGAACGCAACGGCTCGTCGCGCGCGCGGGAGCGGGCAGGGCGGCGGAGGCGGTACTGACGGCACGGCCGTACCCGGCGGAGACGATGCTCGAGTGGGGGGTCGTGAACCGCGTGCTGCCCGGCGCGGACCTACACGAGAAAGCGCGCGCGTTCGCCGGGCGACTCGCCGCCGGCCCGACGCTCGCCCACGCGGCGACAAAGGAGATGATCAGGCTCGCGGTGGACGAGGGCGTCGGCGCGGCCGACGCGGCGCTGCCCGCAGCCGGCGGCAAGGTGATGGCCAGCCGGGACCTTCAGAACGGTGCACGGACACTGCTGGAGAAGGGTCCCGGCCACGCCGCCTTCGAAGGTCGCTGAGTGAAGGAGGTTTCGCACCGCGAGTCGCCGTTGCCGCCGGATGCGACGACGTTCACGGCCTGCGTGGCGACGATCCTCGAACTGCCGCTCGACGAAGTGCCGCTGCCGGAGGCCGGGGAGGACCCGGCTACCGGGTGGACGATCCTGCGCTGGCTCGGCGGTCTGTCGCTTGGACTACTGCCGGTCGCAGATGCCGCGTCGTTCTCCTGGGCCGGTCCATGGATCGCGCGCATCAACCCGCCCGGCGGCGGCGACCGGCGTGCGGTCGTGATGTACGGCATCCCGTCAGGTGTCGCATGGGACCCGTCCGCAGTGACGGCGGTCGAGGGGTGGCGGATCGAAGACGGGTTCGTCATCGCTCCGCTCGACGTCGCGCTGGCACGGCCCGCGCGGGCAGCCGCTCCGGAGGCGGTCGGCGTCGTCGAGGCGATCTGCGTCGCTCCCGCCGCCGGCGCCCCTGCCGAAGCGGTCGAGGCGGCGCGTGCCCTCGCCTGCCGCGGGCTCGAAGGCGACCGGCACGTCAGCGGCGCCGGCACGTTTCCCTCGGGGGTCCCCGGCAGCGCGCTCACCCTGATCGAGGCCGAGGTGTGCGAGTCGTTTTCGCCCCCGCTCGGTCCGAACGAGCACCGGCGCAACGTCGTGACCCGTGGCATCGGACTGAACGGTCTCGTCGGTCGCGAGTTCACGATCGGTGAAACACGCTTGCGCGGCATGCGGCTGTGCGAGCCGTGCGTGGTGATCGAGCGCTACGCCTCGCAGCCGGTGCTGCGTCCCCTCGTTCACCGCGGCGGTCTACGCGCAGACATCCTGGGCGACGGGATGATCTCCGTCGGCGACAGCGTCCGCACGGTGTGAGGGGCCCGTTGCCGTCCGCCGTCACCCTCGACACGCGGGTGCTCGGCTCCGGGCCGCGCGCCGTGCTCCTGCACGGTGGCGCTCGGCCGGAGCAGACGTGGTTGCTGCAGGAGCCGCTCGCCGAGCGCCGGCAGCTCGTCATCCCGAGCCGGCGGGGCTTCGGCGCCAGCCCGCCCGCGGAGCGCCAGGACTTCGACAACGACGCCGCGGATCTCGTCCCGCTGCTCGAGCCTGCCGCTCATCTTGTTGGCTTCTCCTACGGCGGGCTGGGGGCGCTGATCGCCGCGGGCCGTCGCCCCGACCTCATCATGTCGCTGACCGTAATCGAAACCCCGCTGTTCGCGATCGGTCGCGGTGACGACGACGTCGATCGCTTCGAGCGGCTGTCGAACGAGTTCCTCGCCGACGGGATCGACGCGCGCCCCGCGGTGGTGGAGGAGTTCCTGTCCGCAGCGGCGTTGCCCGGGCTCGCGGACGGGCCCCTGCCGGCCGAGGTTGAGGCCGACATGAGGATCGCGCGGGGAGGCCGTCCTCCCGGCGAGGCCGCGCCCGACCTGGAAGCGATCAGGGAAACCGGCATTCCCGTGCTCGTCGTCTCCGGTGACCACCTGCCCGCGATCGAGCGCCTGTGCGACCGGCTCGCAGAGGAGCTGGCCGGAGAGCGCGCCGTGCTCGGTGGCCGCGGTCATGCCATCCCGCGAGCGGACGGGTTCAACGCGTGCCTGGAGGCGTTCTGGTCGAAAGCCGAGGCACGGCCGCGTCCGTAACCAGCAAGCCCGCAAGCCCCGCTAGGCTCGAACCCGATGCTGGGCGAGATCGGCACGCTCGAGTGGACGCGGCGCACGAACGGACGGCTCAGCCGTCCGGAGCAACTCCGCTACGTGGCCGCGGCGCTGCTGGAGCAGACGCGCTCGGCGGCGCCGCTAATCGCGTTCCGGCTCGGGCGGGGCGCGCGCCGGCAGGCGACGATCGACGAGGACGATCTGCAGCTGCCGGATTCACAGGTGGCGCGCGACGCCCTGCTCGCCTGTCAGGAGACGCAACCGCCGATGATCGTCGAGCACAACCTGCGCTCGTACTTCTTCGCGCGCGCCCTGGCCTCGCTCACGCGCACGCGTCACGACGCGGAGCTGCTGTTCGTCGCCACCATGTTCCACGACGCCGGAGTGGTGGAGCCCGATCTCTCCGACGGGGGACGTTGCTTCACGCTGAAAGGAGCGGCGGACGTCGAGTCGCACCTGACCGCCGCCGGATGGCCGGCCGGCCGCTCGGCGCCGGCCGCGGAGGCGATCACCCTGCACATCAACCCCTCCGTGCCGCTGGAGCGGGGACCGGAAGCGCACCTGATGCACGACGGAGTTCTGCTGGACGCGGTCGGCTTGCGGGCCTGGCAGGTGCGCAAGGAATCGCTCGAGCTCGTCCGTGCGCGCCATCCGCGCCTGCGTTTCTCGCAGGAAGGTGGCGAGCTGCTGTCGCGCCAAGCACAAGCGATCCCGGGCTGCCGGATCGCGGTGGCCATGCGCGCCGGCTTCGGGCTCGTCCTCAAAACCGGTCCCTGGCGGGACTAATTGGTTGGTCGCTAGGAGGCAGCGGCCCGGCGGCCCTGCCGTGCAGCCTTGGCGCGCGCGACTTTGTCGAGCATCACCTTGCGCAACCGGATCGCGGACGGCGTCACCTCGACGCACTCGTCCTCGCGCAGGAACTCGAGCGCCTGGTCGAGCGAGAGCATGCGATGGGGGACCAGTCGCACCAAAACGTCTGCGGTGGACGAGCGGATGTTGGTGAGGTGCTTCTCCTTGGTGGCGTTCACGTCGAGGTCGTCCGGGCGTGAGTTCTCTCCCACGATCATGCCCTCGTAGACTGCCTCGCCCGGTCCGACGAAGAGCGTCCCCCGCTCCTGGAGGTTCATCAAGGCGAACTGCGCCGCGACGCCTCGCCGGTCCGATACCAGCGCGCCTGTCGGGCGGGTGCGAAGATCGCCCGCCCATGGCTCCCAGCGATCGAAGACATGGTGCATCAGGCCCGTGCCGCGCGTCTCGGTGAGGAACTCGGTGCGGAAGCCGATCAGGCCCCGCGCCGGGACCAGGTATTCCATGCGCACCCAGCCCGTGCCGTGGTTGACCATCTGCTCGAGGCGGCCCTTGCGCATGGCCAGCAGCTGGGTGACGACGCCCACGTAGTCCTCCGGCACGTCGATCGCCAGCCGCTCGACGGGCTCGTGCAGCTTCCCGTCGACGTCACGCGTGACGACCTGTGGCTGGCCGACGGTGAGCTCGAAGCCCTCGCGGCGCATCAGCTCGACGAGGATGGCGAGCTGGAGCTCGCCGCGTCCCTGCACTTCCCAAGCGTCCGGCGAGCTGGTGTCGTAGACGCGCAGCGAGACGTTCCCAACCAGCTCCTGCTCGAGCCGCGCCTGGACCTGACGGGCGGTCAACCTGCTTCCGTCGTTGCCGGCGAGCGGCGAGGTGTTGATCCCGATCGTGACGCTCAGCGACGGCTCGTCGACGGTGATCACCGGTAGCGCGCGCGGATCGTCCGGGTCCGCGAGCGTCTCCCCGATCGTGATGTCGGGCAGGCCGGCGACAGCGATGATCTCGCCGGCCCCGGCCTCCTGTGCCTCCACGCGATCGAGCGCGTCGGTCACGTACAGCTCAGCGACCTGCGCGCGCTGCACGCTGCCGTCGGCGCGGCACCAGGCGACTGCCTGTCCACGCCGGATCGCACCATGGCGCACCCGGCAGATCGCCAGCCGGCCGACGTAGGGAGACGCGTCGAGGTTCGTGACATGCGCCTGCAATGGATGCCGGGGATCGTGATCGGGTGCCGGGATCCGTTCGAGCAGGAGGTCCATCAAGGGCTCGAGCGATTCGCTCGGCTCTTCCGCAGCAAGCGAGGCCTGCCCCGCTCTGGCGTTGCAGTACACGATCGGGAATTCGATCTGCTCCTCGTCCGCATCGAGGTCGAGGAAGAGCTCGAGCACATCGTCCACGACCTCGGAGATGCGCGCGTCCGGCCGGTCGACCTTGTTCACGACGAGGATCACCGGGAGTCGCGCCTCCAGTGCCTTGCGCAGCACGAAGCGCGTCTGCGGCAGGGGACCCTCGCTCGCGTCCACCAGCAGCAACACGCCGTCGACCATTGTCAGGCCGCGTTCGACCTCCCCGCCGAAGTCAGCGTGACCGGGCGTGTCGATGATGTTGATCTTCACTCCGCGATGATTGACAGCGGTGTTCTTGGCGAGGATCGTGATGCCTTTCTCGCGCTCGAGGTCCATCGAGTCGAGCACGCGCTCGGCGACGTCCTGATTGGCGCGAAAGGCGCCGGACTGCCACAGCATCGCGTCGACCAGCGTGGTCTTCCCGTGGTCCACGTGCGCGACGATCGCGACGTTTCGAATGTCCTCGCGGGCGGCCACCGCCGCGCAGGCCGTCGGCTCAGACGCGCCGGCGTGACCGACGCCGGCGAGCTTGCGAGGCGCCGTTGTGGCGCGGGGCCGGCTTGCGGTGCGGACCGGTGGAGTCGCGCCGCGAGCCGACACCATCGCGGAACTCGTCGTGGAGCTTCAATTGAGCAGCGATTCGCCTCACATCGTGCGCCTGCTCGGCGCCGACGAAGGTAATTCCGACACCGGTGCGCCCGGCCCGTCCTGTGCGGCCGACGCGGTGGACGTAGTCGTCGCGGTCCTTCGGCGGATCGAAGTTGATGACGTGCGATATGTCGGCAACGTGGATGCCCCGTGCGGCGACGTCGGTTGCCACCAGCGTGTCGACTCGGCCGGACTCGAAGGCGGCCAGGGCCTTCTCCCGCTGAGGCTGGGACTTGTCGCCGTGCATCGCGAGCGCGCTCACACCTTCCGCGCGCAATCGCTTCACCAGGCGGTCCGCGCCGCGCTTGGTGCGCACGAACACGAGGGCCAGGTCGCGATCCGCGCGCAGCTCTTCGACTAGTGCGTCGATGCGGTCGGCGCGCTCCACGGCAACGAAGCGATGCTGGGTCGCCGTCGTGCGCTGAGCGGCCGGCGCATGTTCGCGCCGCACCGGGTTACGGGCGTACGCGCGAGCGAGGTCGAGCACCTCGCCCTCGAGTGTCGCCGAGAAAAACAGCGTCTGACGCTTGGCGGGGCACTGACGGACGATACGGTCCACGCTCGGCTTGAATCCCATGTCGAGCATGCGATCAGCCTCGTCGAGCACGAGGAAGCGCACGTGGCCGAGTGAGATGACCTTTCGCTCGAGCAGGTCCTCGAGCCGGCCCGGTGTGGCGACGATGATTTGAGCTCGCGGCGCCTTCCGGATCTGCTCGGCCATGCCGGTGCCGCCGTAGACGGCAGCGATCTGGAGCCCTCGAGCCTTGGCGAGCGGTCTGGTGTCCTCCACGATCTGACTGGCGAGCTCGCGGGTCGGCGCGAGTACTAATGCGGCTGGTGTGGGGCCGCCGCCAAGGCGCTCTACGATCGGGATCGCGAATGCCAGGGTCTTGCCCGACCCGGTGGGCGACTTGGCCAGGACGTCGTGTCCGGCGAGAACCTCGCCGATCACGAGGCGCTGGATGGCGAAGGGCTCGTCGAAGCCTCGCCGCGAGAGCGTGCGAACGACCCCATCGGACACGCCGAGATCGGTGAACGACAAATTGGACATGCATTACTCCTTGCGGCGCGCTGGGGCCGCGAACGGTTCGGGAGGCTAAGGCTGACCCGAACCGCACGAAAGGCGGGACCCAAGAAAGCTGCCTCGCGGGCGACGGCGCCGCCCGCACCACGTACGGTAGCAGGCGCTTCGGGGCTCCAGCCTGTCATTTCCGTCTAGCTGGCCGAATTGCCGGCGGCTGCCGTGCCAGGGGCATGAGCCGGGGGACAAGGGCGTCGCGTTGGACCGCGCGCCCCGGTGTCCCAAGAGATGGGCATCGAAAGGGAGGTGAGACGGGCACTTGCAGAAGGTCGCGACTTGCCTACGTCAGTGGTACGAAGTAACCGACTTGTGATTGGCCACCTGTCGGGTGATGAGTTGAGGGGTCTAGGCAAGTGGTCATTCACTGTAGAAGCAGCCTCCATCTAGTTTTGCGCTCCCTGAAGCAGTAGAACTCCAGCTAAGGACGGCGAGCTTTTCGACGGATTACCCCTTAGTGGGGCGAGACGGTGATAGGAACGGCGTCCTTCGTCCTTTCCGCTAGCCGTTTCGCTGTAGAAGTAGATAGGTTCAGCTCGTGGCCCAAGACGATCCAATCCGCGTCTTGTCGCAATGGGAGCTTGAGCAGGCTCTTAAGGAGCGGGTCAAACGGCGTTGTCCCATGTGCGATGCAGCGGGAAATTGGGAGGTCTCAGACAAGCTCGCGGTCTTGCTGCCTATCCAAGACGATCTGAACGGGCCGACCAAGATCAGAGTTGAAGACGAAGGTCGGTTTTGGGTCACCGGCATTCCGACGCTGGCCGTCATTTGCCGTTCTTGTGGTTTCATCGCGCCGTTTCGATATGAGGCGCTCTCTGAGGGCACGGAGGATGCGGAACACTAGGAACCTCCCGGTGTCAGGAGGGCTTCTAGAAACTCAGGCTGACGCGGCTTGGTTAAGCAGCGTTACGAACATCGGGGTTGACGACTCGCGCTCGTTGTAGCGCCACACGTACTCGCTCAGGTACGAATGGAGCCACTTGCTGGAAACGGAGTGGTAGTTCCCCGAGATGCCGCGCTTCAGGTTGGAGAAGAAGCCCTCGATTGTCTGGGTATGCACATCTCCGCTCACGTAGACGTTCTCCGTGTGGCGGATACGTTTGTGGGTGTACCGCTTGGAGAGGCCACGATAGGCGGGCCACTCGTCGGTGAAGATCGTGGAGCGGGGCAGGACGAACTTGACGACTTCGTTTTGAAGCGTGGCCGCCTTGCGATCCTTGATCGTGTAAGCCTTGACGCGGCCACCGCGCTCGACCATGCCGAATACCGTCCGATGCTTGGCGTGGTGCCAGCGACCACCAGCTCCACTAAGGTCGATCTCGCCTTCCCTGCGGTGCTTAAGAATGTCGCCGCGCCGTGGCCGTCCGCCCCAGAAGGTCTCGTCGGCCTCAACCTCACCGGACAGCGGTTGCTCGTCCTGCTTCATTAGCTCGTTGCGGATGCGGTTGAACATCCGCCACGCGGTGCGGTAGTTGACGCCTAGTTCGCGGCCCAGGTGCTTTGCCGAAATACCCGTCTTGGTGCTAGCGATCAAATAACAGGCGTAGTACCAAAGGTGCAGCGACGTAGACGACTTGTGGAAGATCGTCCCTGCCGTGGGGTGTATGTGATGCCCGCAAGCGGTGCAAGTCCACGATTGCCGGCGCTGCTTGGTCTCGTATCGCTTGAAGGCCACGCCTTCCCGCTCGCACTTAGGGCAATCGGCGTGTTCCCCGTCCGGTGAGTAGCGGGTGCGCCAAAGATGCTCCAGGCAGGCGGCATCGTCTGGGAACTCGCGCATGAACTGCATGAGCGAGTATTGGGAGTCCGACGACTTGGCCTTGATCGGGTTGTTTCTGTCTACCGGAGCCATAGGTGTAACTTACTTGACAGTCGCCCATTTGTCAAGTAATTTGACACTATGACCGACAACCAAATCATCCAAGCCATCAGGCGGGCAGGCAAACGCCGCGAGAAGGCTACTCAGGAGCGCCGAGAGGCGATGAGAGACTTAAAGAAGTGGTGCAGCCGCGCTCATGCGGCGGGTATCTCGATCACTCAGATTGCTTCTGAGGCGGGTCTTTCTCGACAGGCCGTTTACGACTTGCTCGGCCAGTCACCCGCTCGATAAGGCTCATTACCTCGCTGCGCTTGGGAACCGGGATTTCCAGTCCCTTGGGAGTGCGCTGCTTTCGCTGTTCCTTATCGCCCGCCATGTGGTGAGGTTACCGCGTGGCTAAGTCAGTAGGTCGCGGGGTCCGCGAGAAGCTCCGTAGGGCACACATGCACCGCAACGCTGTCGAGCGCCGAGTAAAGCGGTTCGTCCACGCAAAGGCGTATACGGTCAGCCGCCACGATGACGTTGACGCAGGCAAGCGCGTCTGGATAGTCCACACGAATAAGCGGGCACCGCTGATCCGCTGGGGGGCGCTGATCGGTGACTGTCTTTTCAATTTCCGCTCCGCGCTGGACCAGCTGGCTTACGACCTCGCCGTTGCTTACACGCCGGGACTGACTGAGAAGCAGGAGCGGGATTCCGAGTTTCCGATCTTCCACAGGCGAGCGCCTGAGAAGGGGGAAATGGATCGGAAAATCGGAGCTATGCATCCAGAGGCGCGGAAACTCATTGAAGACATGCAGCCGTACGGTCGAAAGGATCGAGCCGCGCTGAAATACCTCGATCTTCTTCATAACTTCGACAAGCACCGAACGTCGCATCTCGTCATGGGCACGACGACCGGCATCAGCTACGGAGGGGACATGTCCTTCGACTACATCAACGCTCGTCCGTTCAAAAACGGCGACATACTCGCAAGCATCCCGCTCACGCACCCGCATGCCAACCAAGATCCCCACTTCCATTTCGGCGTAGCGTTCAGCGAGGGTGGGCCGGGAGCCACCGCGCCCGACGTTGCGATGACCCTTAGCTGGATCGGCCAGCACATCGAGAAACGCGTCATCCCCGACCTCCTGCGCTACCTCTAGCGGTTCAGGGGTCACGGAGGCCCCAGGCGTGGCTTATACAGCGAATGACCACTTGCCGAGGGGTCTATAACCCCATCAACTCATCACTCGATGATTCGACGTGTTACAGCGACATCGTGAAACCGCACAAAGCGTGAGAACAGGCACGGCTGCGTCGCTGTCTCGTCGCACCAGGGTGGCGCGGTCGAGTGCGTGGGTGCGGCTCCTTCGATGCCGGGCTTCTACCGAGGGTCGGACTGACCGGCGCCGGGCTCCCAGAGCACCTCGCGCCCGTCGTTCGCCGCCCGAGCGAGTATGAAGAGCAGGTCCGAAAGGCGGTTCAGGTAGCGGACCACGTCCTCGCTCGCGCCGTCGCCGAGCGCGACAGCTCTGCGCTCCGCGCGGCGGCAGACGGTGCGGCACAGATGCAGCTGGGCGGCGAGCTGGTTCCCGCCGGGTAGCACGAACGACTTCAGCGGCTCGAGCGTGGCGTTCACCTCGTCGCAGCGTTCCTCGAGCCACTTTGTCTGGTCCGAGCCCACGCGCAGGCGCGACTTCTCGTCCTCCGGCGGCACACTCAGGTCGGCCCCGACGTCGAACAGGTCGTTCTGTATCCGGCGCAGCCAGCCGGACAGCTCAGGCTCGACTGCGGGAAGCGCGAGCACGACGCCGAGCTGGGCGTTCAGCTCGTCCACCGTTCCGTACGCCTCGACGCGCGGGTCGGTCTTGGGCACGCGGCTGCGGTCGCCCAGGTGGGTCTTGCCATCGTCGCCCAGCCGCGTGTAGATGCGCGTGAGATTGACTGCCATAGGACTAGAGGTTACGGATCGCCACCGGTTCCAGCGAGTCGGCGGGCTCGAACGCGAGGATGCGCGCATAGAAGTAGAGCTCCGCCTCGAGCGTGCGCTGGATCGTCTCGGCGCGGCGGAAGCCGTGCTGCTCGCCGGCGAATGCGAGGTAAGCGTGGGGGATCCCGTTCCGCTCCAGGGCGGCGACCATCGCCTCCGCCTGGGACGGCGGGACCACTTCGTCCTCGAGGCCTTGGAACAGGATCACCGGGCACGAGATTCGATCCGCCGCGTAGATGGGAGAGCGGTCTCGGTAGAGCTCCGCCGCTTCCGGGTACGGCCCGATCAGGCCGTCGAGGTAGCGCGACTCGAACTTGTGTGTGTCCTTGGCTAGCAGCTCGGCGTCAGCGACCCCGTAGTAGCTCGCGCCGGCCGTGAACAGGTCATCGAACGCAAGCGCGCAGAGAGTGGTGTAGCCGCCGGCGCTGCCACCATGGATCGCCAGGCGGTTCCCGTCGACCTCGCCGGTCGCCGCCAGGTGACGGGCGGCGTTGAGGCAGTCTGCCGTGTCGACCAAGCCCCACTTTCCTTTCAGCCGTTCGCGGTACGCGCGTCCATAGCCCGTGCTGCCGCCATAGTCGACGTCGACGACGGCGAACCCGCGGCTGGTCCAGTACTGGATCTCCAGGTCGAGGGCGGCGTCGGCGGCGCCGGTCGGGCCACCGTGGCTGGCGACGATCAGCGGCGGCCGCTCGTCCTCGGGTCCGGCGAAGTCGCGGTTCGCGGGCGCGTAGAAGATCGCGTGCGCCGGGCCGGCGCCGTCAGCCGGAAACTCGATCGGCCGCGCTGCCGATATGTACCCCTCGTCGGGCGCATGCTCGATGCTGCGCGCGAGGATCTCGAGCTCGCCGGTGTCGACGTCGAGCGACACGATCGCCGGCGATTCGGTCGCGCTCGCCCCGGCGTAGACGAGCCGCGTCCCGTCACTGCGCAAGGAAGGGAGCCCGAACGGAACGTGGCTGGGCCGAAGCTCCTCGATCCCGGACTCCGGCCGCAGCAGGCACAGCCGGAACAGCCCCGCATGCGCGTAGGTGCAGGCGATGCGTCCGTCCGGGAGAAACGCGAAGGTCGAGCGGCCGAACACCCATTGCGGAACTCCGAATTCGGCCTCCATCGGCCACAGCGGCTCGTCGCTCCCATCGCGATGCCGGTACAGGTTCCACCAGCCCGTGCGGTCGGAGACGAAGTGGAGCGTCCCATCGGGGCTCCAGTCGGGCTGGAAGATCGATTCCTCCGGTCCACCCGCGACGAGGCGGCGCTCTCCGAGCGCGCCGCCCTCCGCCAGCTCCGCGGTCCACAGCTCCGTGCCGTCCCAAGGCATGCGCGGGTGATCCCACGACGTCCAGGCGAGCGTGCGGCCATCCGGGCTGATCCGGGGAAATGAACAGAAGTCGTGGCCCGACGTGAGCACCACCGGCGGCGCGGACCCATCGGGCGGAAAGGCGACGAGCTCGTTGACTACGTCGTCTCCGTCGTGCGACTCGCGCACACACACGATCAGGCTTTCGTCTGGAGTCAGGCGGGCGTCGGCGTACCGCAGCGCCGCAGGCGACTCGGGCTCGGGCGTGATCGGCTCAGGTATACCGCCTCGATCCTGGCGATACATGCGCTGGTCGGCGAAGTGCGAGAAGAACAGCGTGTCGCCATGAACGAGGTATGACCCGCCACCGTACTCGTGCACGCGGGTACGCGCATTGAAGGTGGCGGGGATCGCGTCGGCGGTCTCGCCGTCCGCCGTCCTTCGCACCAGGGCGTAGCGGCCACCTTCAGCCGGCCGCATCTCCAACCAGTACACCGCGCCACCCGTCGGCACCGGGTCCCCGAGACCGACGGAGCCCTGAGCGATGAGCGCCGCCGAGATCGGCGAGCGCCATGATCCGAAGGGGGCGGCGGGCACGGCCATGGGGAGCCGAGCATACTGTCGAGTCATCCGATGTTCATCGCCATCGCGATTCACCACGCGGCCCCGCGCCACGTAGACGATCTGCTCGCGCACATGGAGCGCGTGCGCGCGAACGTCGAGGGTGCGCCGGGGTTGATCGAGTTCCTGTGCCTGCGCGAGAACGGCGGCCTGCGCCTGCTCGGCGTCTCCCGCTGGGAGTCGCGGGAGGCGTTCGAGGCCGCGCTGCCGCGGATCGGCCAGTTCAAAGACGACCGCAGGGCCGAGTGGTCGACGCGGGACGATGAGCTCCTGACACTGGTGCCCGACGCGCCTCGGTGACGGCGGTCACAAACAGACCGCCGTCGGACTGGGAAGCTGGCCCATGGCGGTGACCGAGAGCGGCTCTCGCCCCGAGACGGATGCGGCGCGTTTTGTCGACGGCTTTGGCGACGCGTGGGGCCGCTCGGACATCGACGCGCTGCTGGCGCTGCTCGACGAGGAGATCGTTCTGAAGCAGCCGCTGCTACCGACCACGCGAGGGAAGGGGCAGGCGCGGGCGGCCTTCACCCGGCTGTTCACGGCATTCCCTGGCCTGCGGGGCACCGTTCACAGCTGGGCCGGCAACGGCGACATCGTCTTCATCGACTTCAGCCTCAGCTGTGCGTTCGGTCGCGGACAGCTGAGCTGGCAGGCGGTCGATCGCTTCGTGTTGCGGAACGGCCTCGCGCTGGAGCGAATCAACTATTTTGATCCCACGAACTTCTTCATGCAGATCCTCAAACAGCCGAGCGGATGGCGGAACCTAGCGCGAGCACGTCTGATCCCCAGCTTCCGCTGAGTGGAAGCAAGGCCCGTCCGGGTCCGGGCCGGGACGGTCTGCCCCCTGGTCCGCGGCTGCCGCGCTGGGTGCAGACGCTCGGCTTCATCCTGCCCGTCCCCTTCATAAGCACCTGCCGCCGCCGGTACGGCGACCTGGTCACCTTCGGCACCCTGTTCGATCCGTGCTTCGTGATGGTGTTCGACCCGGACAACGTGAAGACGCTGTTCCGCGGCTCGCCTGACCAGCTGCGCGCGGGGGAGGCGAACGCGCCGCTCGGACCGGTCGTGGGCCAGCGGTCGCTCCTGCTGCTCGACGGCGATGACCACCTGCGCGAGCGCAAGTTGATGCTGCCCTCGTTCCACGGTGAACGGATGCGGGCCTATGAGACGGTCATGCGCGAGGCCGCGGACCGGGAGATCGACGCCTGGCCGGTCGGCAAGCCGTTCACGCTTCATCCCTCGATGCAGGCCCTTACGCTCGACGTGATCATGCACGCAGTGTTCGGCGTCACCGACGGCGAGCGAGCAACGGAGCTGAAGCGGCGCGTGCGAGCGATGCTCGACCCGGTCGGCACGCGCATCGGCTTGATCATGATGGCGCTCAGCGGCGGCCGGCTCGGTGTCGAGGGGAGCATGCGGCGCTTCGAGGAGGACCGCCGCCAGGTGGACGAGCTGATCTACGACGAGATCGCGCGACGCCGCCGTGCCCCCGATCTCGAGCAGCGCGAGGACGTCTTCTCGATGCTGTTGCTCGCACGTGACGAGGACGGGCGCGCGATGAGCGACCGTGAGCTGCGCGACGAGCTGGTCACGCTGCTCGTCGCCGGACACGAAACCACTTCCACCGGCCTGGCATGGACTTTCGAGCTGTTACTGCGGAACCCACCGGTGCTGGAACGCTTGCGCGCCGCCCTGGCGGCCGGCGACGAGGCCTACCTGGACGCGGTCATAAAGGAGTCGCTGCGGATCAGGCCCGTGGTTCCCGGGGTCGGTCGAGTCGTCCGCGGCGAGCCGTTCGAGCTCGGCGGCTACTCCATACCGCCCGGGATCGAGATCAATCCAAACATCGTCACCGTCCACAAGCGAGCGGAGTGGTATCCCGAGCCCACGGTCTTCAAGCCCGAGCGCTTCCTCGGGCCGGACGCGCCCGACACCTACACGTGGATTCCGTTCGGGGGCTCGACGCGGCGTTGCATCGGCGCCAGCTTCGCGACCTTCGAGATGCGGGTCGTCGTCAAGCGCGTGCTCGAACGCACCGACTTGAAGCCGTCCGGCCGCGCCGAGAAAGGATCCCGCAAGGGCGTCACGATCGTGCCGCGCCGGGGCGTGCGAGTGGTGCAGCCTGCGCAACCTGCGCCGGCGCGCGCGGAGGAGTCCGCCGCGGCTGAGAACCTATCCCAATAGACCGAGCACTCCCGGATGCGACCGGCTAACACTTCGCCGATGCGGCACCGTCACAGTTCCCACATGGACACAGCCATGTGGAAACTGCGCCGTCACCGCCCCGCTCGGTTCCCGGTCGCCCCGGAACCACTCGGCCTACCGGGATAGGTTCTAAGACAGGCCCGGCTTCGTGACCATCAGGTAGATCGCGGCCACGATCA
Source organism: uncultured Solirubrobacterales bacterium (assembly GCA_963716195.1). Taxonomy (GTDB): domain Bacteria; phylum Actinomycetota; class Thermoleophilia; order Solirubrobacterales; family JBBDJG01; genus JBBQNR01. The sequence goes on along the minus strand of OY970293.1, from coordinate 2,107,093 downwards.
GCAGGCCGGTGATCGCGCCGACGATGCCCTCCCTGCGCGAAGCGCGCAGGTATTCGTGCGAGAGCTTGACCTCGCCGCCGCCGGCGGCGTCGATCTCCGCCTGGACCATGGGCCCGAGGCGGCGGTCGGCGGGGATGAAGTAGGCGCCGAGGAGGCCGCCGATGATGAGCACGATCGTCATCGTGCCGCTAAGCCAGAAGTCGCCGAACTCGAAGTCGCGTTCCGACACCTGGTAGAAGCCCGTCGCGAGCACGATCACTAGAGCCGGCGTCGCGAAGAACTGATTGATCGCGAGCTGCAACCGGTGCACGTATGGGAGGTGCCGCTTGTCGAGCTGCATCGCGACCGGGAACATGATCGACTCGGCGAACGTAGCCCCGAAGCCGACGACGGCGGCCGTGATGTGGAGGAACACGGAGAGCTCATAAGAGGTGACTGCGAGCGGCACGGGGGGCCAGACTAACGGAGGCTCCGGCTAGCCGGGCGCCGCGCCCATCAGACCGACGACCTCGTCGTTATGGGTACCCGTGAAAGCCTTACGGGTGACCACGTTGCCCTGCTCTGTGATGATGTCGTGTATGACGGCATCGTGATCGGAGAATCCTGTGCGAATCATGGAGAAGATCGCCTTCGCTCCCTCGAGGCCGTCGGGCAGGCCGGGCAGGTTCGAGTGATCGACGAGGTCCTCGGCGATGTAGTCGCCGGCGGCGTCGATGTTGCCGTCGTTTTGGACCTCTTTCACGAAGGCGCTGACCACAGCCGTGGGATCGTCGGGCATCGCTGCGCTCCTTTCTCGAGGTTCGCCGCGGCGACGATATCCCAAGCTGGGCGGCGTCTTCCACGGGCGGGGTCGAGCTTGAAGCCTGTAGCCCGGATTGATGGAATGCTTCCCGAGAGGGAAAGGAGAGACTGATATGGGTAAGAGACGGGCTCCCATAGCGCTCGCGGCACTGCTGGCGCTGGGAATCTTTATTTCCGCGTGCGGAGACGACGGCGGAGGCGGTGGCCAGAAGATCGCTCTGCTGCTTCCGGAGTCGGGCACCGCTCGCTACGAGTCGCAGGACCGGCCGAACTTCGAGCGCAAGGTCAAGGAGCTGTGCTCGGACTGCGAGATCATCTACTCGAACGCCGACCAGGACGCTGCGCGGCAGCAGCAGCAGGCGGAGGCGGCGCTCACCAAGGAGGCGGACGTGCTGGTGCTCGACCCGGTCGACGCCGGCTCGGCAGGCTCCATCGTCACGAAGGCGAAGTCCCAGGACGTTCCGGTCCTCAGCTATGACCGGCTGATCCCGGACTCTGACATCGACGCCTACGTCTCGTACGACAACGCGCGCGTCGGCAAGCTCCAGGGCACGGCCCTGCTGGACAAGCTGAAGGCGGACGGCAATGGCAACGGGACGATCGTGATGATCAACGGCGACCCGGCCGACAACAACGCGAAGCTCTTCAAGCAGGGCGCGCACAGCGTGTTCGACAAGAGCGGACTGAAGATCGGCAAGGAGTACGACACGCCCGGCTGGCTCGGATCGAACGCGCAGAGGGAGATGGAGCAGGCGATCACCGCGCTCGGCAACAACGGGTTCGACGGCGTCTACGCTGCCAACGACACCACCGGCGGGGCTGCGATCGCCGCCATGAAGAGTGCGGGCATCAAGCCGTCCACCCGTCCGACCACCGGGCAGGACGCGGAGCTCGCAGGGATCCAGCGCATTCTCGCCGGCGACCAGTTCATGACCGTCTACAAGGACCTCAAGTTCGAGGCTGAGGACGCCGGGACGGTGGCGGTGGCCCTGGCGAAGGGCGACGATCTGCCGAGCGATCTGGTCAACAAGTCGACGAACAACGGAAAGAAGGACGTTCCTTCGGTGCTGCGGGCGCCGGTGGTCGTCACCAAGGACAACGTCCAGGACACGATCATCAAGGACGGTTTCTGGACCGCGAAGCAGATCTGCACGAAGGCGTACAGAAACGCGTGCGAGCAGGCCGGCATCTCGACCGACTGATCGACGCTGCGTGCCGCACCGGGCGAAGAATCACTGTTTCGCCCGGTGCGGCCGTCGCGGTCATACGATGAAGAAGTGGACACGCGATGAGCTCGAATGAACCTGTTTTGGCGACCGAGCGCGTGAGCAAGGCCTTCGGCCCGGTGCAGGCGTTGGACGGGGTGGACTTCGAGATCAACGCAGGCGAGGTCATCGGGCTGGTGGGCGACAACGGCGCTGGGAAGTCGACCTTCGTGAAGATCCTGTCGGGCATCTACTCCCCCGATGAAGGGAGTCTCTACTCCGGCGGCAGGAAGGTGTCGATCTCGACCCCCCAGGACGCGACCGCCCTCGGGATCGCCACCGTCTACCAGGACCTGGCGTTGTGCGACAACCTCGACGTCGTCGCGAATATCTTCCTCGGGCAGGAGGAGACCGGTGCCGGACTGTCCTCGGTCCTGAGGCAGCTCGATGAGGTTGATATGGAGCATCGCGCCGGCGAGCTGCTGAAGACGCTGGCGGTCACGATTCCCAGCCTCCGCGGCGAGGTGGGCACGCTGTCCGGCGGCCAGCGCCAGCAGGTCGCGGTGGCGCGGTCGCTCCTGGGAGAGCCCAAGGTGGTGCTCCTGGACGAACCAACGGCCGCCCTGGGCGTCCCGCAGACAGAGCAGGTGCTCGCCCTGATCAAGCGCCTGCGCGAGCGCGGGCTCGGCGTGGTCGTGATCAGCCACAACCTCGCCAACGTCTTCGAGGTCGCGGACCGCATCTTCGTATTGCGCCTCGGCCGCCGGGCGGGGGACTTCCCCGCCGACTCGACGACGCGAGAGCAGATCGTGGCGGCGATGACCGGGGCGTCGGCAGAGCTGCAGCCCAGTGGCAACGGCGCGGAGGCCGAGCAGTGAGCACTGCTGCTCCCACCGCCGACACGACCGCTGCGCGACCCTCCCGCGCGGAGATCGTTCGACGAGTCGTGCAGGGCGACCTCGCCTCTCTGCGCGTGATCCTGGGGTTGGTGGTGATCTGGGCAATCTTCCAGTCACAGAACGATCGCTTCCTCAGCGCCGTCAACATCACCAACCTGATGCTTCAGATCACGGCGATCGGCCTGATCTCGGTCGGCGTCGTGTACGTGCTGCTGTTGGGCGAGATCGACCTTTCAGTCGGGCAGGTGAGCGGCCTCTGCGCCGCGATCATGGCGGTCCTCAACGTTAAGCACGGCTGGGACCCGTACCTGGCGATCGCTGCCGGTGTGCTGGCCGGCACTGCGATCGGCGTGCTCCAGGGTTTCCTGTTCACCCGGTTCGGGGTGCCTTCGTTCGTGATCACCCTCGCCGGACTCTTGGTCTGGCAGGGGGCCTTGCTGCGCGTGCTGGGAGAGACGGGGACCGTGAACCTCACGGACAGCAAGATCACCGGTCTCGCCAACACGTTCTACTCGGACACCTTCGGATGGGTGGTCGCCGCGGTGGTGATCGCCGCTTATGCCGGCGGCACCTTGTGGGCGTGGCGGCAGCGCGTGGCCGCCGGGCTCGCGGATCAGCAGCTGACGGGCCCGCTCGTGCGGATCGTGATCGTCGCGGCGGCTGTGATCGTCGTGATCGCGATCCTCAACTCCGATCGCGGCCTGCCCCTCGCGGTGCTGATCCTGCTCGGATTCGTGGCGGGAATGCAGTACGTGGCGACCCGTACCCGCTTCGGCCGGCACGTATTCGCGGTCGGCGGCAGCGCCGAGGCGGCCCGGCGCGCGGGCATCAAAGTGAGCGGGGTCCGGGTGGCGGTGTTCGCCATCTCCGGCACGATGGCGGCGATCGGGGGCATACTGGCCGCGTCGCGGCTGCTGGCGGTCAACCAGTCATCCGGCGGCAGCGACCTGCTGCTGCTTGCGATCGCGGGCCCCGTGATCGCGGGGACGAGCCTGTTCGGCGGACGCGGGTCGGTATGGACCGCGTTGCTCGGCGCGCTCGTGATCGGCTCGATCTCGAACGGCATGGACCTGCTCGCATACGAGTCGTCCACCAAGTTCATGGTCACCGGCGGGGTGCTCGCGCTCGCAGTGATCATCGATGCCATCGCCCGGCGCCAGCGCCAAGCAGCGGGCCGCATCTGAGCGAAAAGCTCTCGCCGGCAACTGGCAGCGGTTAGGCTAGCCGCCGTTAAGCGCGGGCGACGCCGATTTCTTGGCAGCAGGGATAGGGCTCGCCCGCACGGACGGCCATCAAGGGAGGCTTCATGCGAGTCAAGATGACGGGCGCCTTCGTGGTCCTCGCTTCCATGCTCATGGTGCCGGTAACGGCATCGGGGCACGGCGGACACGGCAAGGGTGACGGCGACGGGAACGTGGTCAGGGTCCACCCGGGCGAGTCGATCCAAGCGGCGATCGATGACGCGAGGCCGGGAACGACCATCAAGATCGACAAGGGGACCTACAAGGAAAGCGTTTTGATCAAGACCGACGACATCGAGCTCGTCGGCGCTGGTCGCAAGCTTACGAAGATCGTTCCACCGGACACGCTCAGTCCAGGCCAGGGGTGCATCCACGAGGAGCAGCGTGACCCGCCCCCCGTGCCACCGGTGATCATCGCGCACGGAATCTGCGCGTTCGACGTCGACGATCAGTTCAACATCATTCACCGCGTCGACGACCTGGAGATCAGCAATCTCTCGGTCACGGGCTTCAACGGCATGGGCATCTTCCTCGTCGGCAACAGGGATGCCGTCGTCAAGCGGGTGATCGCGTCTGACAACGCTGAATACGGCATCTTCGCCAACGACTCGAGCGGAACTGTCATCGCCCGCAACGTGACGGGCAACGACGGCGAGGCCGGTGTCTACATCGGCGACTCGCCCAACGCCGACGCAACGGTGTGGAAGAACGTCGCGTACGGAAGCGCGTTCGGTGTCTTTATCCGCGACGCGGCGAACGGCGTGGTCGCGGAGAACAAGGCATTCGGCAACTGCGCCGGGATCGTGTTCCTGAACACAGACGAGACAGCCGGAGCGCCACCCGGCGGACCGGCTCCGACTCCGGTCGACGCGAAGAACTGGCTCGGCAAGGAGAACAACGCGACCGCCAACAACAAGGTCTGCCCCGCCGGTGGCGACGAGCCACCGTTCGCCGGCATCGGCATCGTGACCGCATCGGCCAGCAACATCCGGCTGATCGACAACGAGGCCTTCGGCAACGTGGCGCCCGAGAACTCGGGCCCGCCCTTCGCGGGAGGGATCGTCGTCGTCGGAGACCCGGCCTTCGTCCCGTCAACGGGGATCAAGGTGAAGTTCAACACCGCACTCGGGAACGAGCCGGACATCTTCTGGGACGGCAAGGGGTCCGGAAACGAGTTCGTAGGCAACGACTGCCTGACATCCGATCGGGCCGACCTCTGCGCCGACCCGATCGACGACGGATGGGGCGGTCACGGCGACGACGGTGACGACGACGGCCACGGTGACCGCCACGGAAAGGCCGGCAAGGACAAGAAGGGCAAGCACGGCGGCAAGGGCCACGACAGTGGTCACGGCCGCAGGCACGAGCTGCGCAAGCACGATCGCCACTAGGCGCCAGCCAGGCGAATCAGCGAAGAGGGGCGGCTCGCCGCCCCTCTTCCTCGTTCAGGTCTGCGTTGTCGGGTACCGGCGCCGGCCCACCATGCCGAGCACGGCGACCAGTCCGCGCACGAGCGGTGCGGGCCCGATTCCGAGGCGAAAGACGTCGTCGTACTCGCTGAGCAGAGCTCCGAACGCGAGCGGGCCCGGCATGCCGTTCTTGCCGACTCTCCCTTCGCGATGCAGAGAGTCGATGGCCGAGAACCACTGCTCCGTGCGGCCACCGGGACGCGTCTGCCACAGGACCCGGGCCGGCATGCCGCCGGGGTTCCACATCTGGTGCGCGCGCCCGCGGGGGATGTCGATCTCGTCACCCACGCCGAGCGTCTGCTCCCGGCCGTCCATGCGAACGTTGACGCTGCCCTCGAGGATCTCGAAATGCTCGTCCTGGCTGGGGTGAAAGTGCTTGGGAGGCGGGCTGCCGGAAGGCCCGTAGCTCGCCTCGACCTCGAGCAGGTCGGGAGTACTACTGCGGACCGTCACCGACTCGGACGGCGTCAGCTTCAGCGTGCGTGGCATGCTCGCCGCATGTAATCAATTCCGTTTGGTGAGCGAGCCGGGGCGCAACTTTCAACGCGACGGGCTCGCGGCCCGAGGGACTAACTGCTGCATCGAAGGAGGGAGCCTTCTGCGTCAGTCTCGGGACGGCTGACGTGGGTCGCGTGGCAGGCCCTCGGGTGCATGCAAGCTTTGGCCCTTATAGCCGGCATAACTACATCAGCAATCGGGGTCTGATCGCGAGAGTGCCTCGTTCCACGCGAAGGCTCGTTAAAGGCAAACGTCCGCACGCAACCCCCGTCGCTGCCCAGTCGGAATCCGCGAAGCCGAGCCAAGGGACAAACTTTCCGCATCGAGGAGGGAGACACTCCCGCCAATCCCACAACCCCCACCATCACATATGCTCGATCGACCTCGTCGGCGCCCTGACGGTGCAAGAGGGGAATGGAATGCCAAGGCACCTGTCGTCGTGAAGAAGCAGGATGTGCGGAAGGCGCTGAGGGCGGCGGCGGAGAAGCGAGCCAAGGCCGATCGTCAGCGGGCCAAGGCGACCAAGACGACGGTGGCGGCGGTGCAGGCTGGCCTCGACGCCGGTCTCACCGCCACCGAGATTGCCCAGCTCGCGGGCATGAGCCGGGCGGCGCTGTACGAGCTGATCCAGCGTCACGGGATCGTCCGGCCCCCGCGCCACGCACCCAATCCGTTGGACCGTTGACTTTGCAATGTGCGAACTGATACGAATGCACCTGAGGGGCAATGATCGCCCCAGGGAAAGGATGGTGTGGAAGCACCTTTGGCAGGGAAAGGGGGCGCCGCGTGCGCGCGGTGCGGCTGTAAGGCTGGTTGCGATTTTGCGCTTCTGGCGAGCACGTTCGTGCCGCCGCGGGCGCCTCCAGCCTTCCTGACTCAGTGCATGTTCCGACCCTAGGGCGACGCCCTATCCGGCGATCGCACGGACGGCCGCGGCCACAACCGCGGCCGTCACGATCGCCAGCAGCACCGAACCGCGGCGCAGCAGGACCACCACGGCTCCCAGCACACCGGCCGCGCGCTCGTCGATGACCAGTGACTGACCGTCACCGAAGGTCTGGGTCACGATCAGTGCGGCCAGGACGGCCGGCGGCAGGAGCTCGATCAGCCTTCGTGACCACGCAGGCAGCTGGCGACCGCCGATCAGCACCGGTCCCGAGGCCTTGATCAGCGCCGTCGTCACCATCAGGCCGAAAACCGTCATCCACACGTCCGTCACGCCCGCGTCCTCCGCTCGCGCAGCGGCCACAGCCCGATCAGCGCGGCGGCGCAGGCGCACATCACAGGTACACCGGCGGGAGTGATCGGAACCAGTACCAACGCGATCGTGGCGCCGAGCGCCGCGACGATCCCGGCCCCGCGCGCGGAGCGGATCTCCGGGCCGAAGAGCAGGGTCAGGAAGAAGGCCGGAAAAATCGCGTCCAGGCCGAGCCGGTCGGGATCGCCGATCGCGCTGGCACCGAGCGCGCCGACCACGGTCCCCGCGACCCAGGCCGGGTAGGAGGGGAGCGTGGCGCCGACCATGAACGCGGGATCGAAGCGCCCTCCCGCGCGTGCCGACGCAGCCCATGAGAAGTCGATGATCGTCTGACCGATCGCGGCACGGCGCAGAACACCCCCGCGCAGAGAGGGCGCGATCGCGACTCCCATCATCACGAAGCGCGCGTTCAAAAGGCAGCCTGCGACGATCGCTGTCAGCGGCTCGCCGCCGCCCGCCAACACGGCCGTCGCGGCGAACTGAGCGGAGCCCGCGAACACGACCGCGGACATCACGATCGCTGCGCCGGCACCGACCGTCGGACGCGCGACCACTCCGAACGAAAGCGACAGCAGGAAGGCCGCGACCGCGTACGGCATGCCGGCGCGGAAGCCCGCTCGAAAGGACGATGGCGCGGGTTCAACGAGTTGTCTCTTGATTCGGGAGACGGCTTGGGTCATCGAACCGGGAAGCATAGGATTGGGCCGTGGCCACCCTGTACGGGATCAAGATCTCCCACCCGTCCAGGGCCGCGCTGCTGATGCTCGAGCGCAAGGGCATCGAGCACGACACCGTGTGGTTGCCGCCCGGGTCACAGCCCTTCGCCCTGCGACTGGCGGGATTTCGCGGCACCACGGTTCCGGCGCTGCGCTTGAACGGACGTCGTATCCAAGGCTCGCGAGAGATCTCGCGTGAGCTCGAGCTGATGCAGCCGGAGCCGCCGCTGTTCCCGCCCGACCGGAACCGGCGCCGAGCTGTCGAGCAAGCCGAAGAGTGGGGCGACCGGGTGCTCCAGCCGGTGCCGCGGCGCATCTTCAGGTGGGCGCTCGCCGGCCGGCCCGACCTGCGGCGATGGATGGCGGAGGAGGTCATGCAGCTGCCGGCGCCCGGGATCGGGGCGGCCGCGTTCGCCCCTATTGCGCGGGCGTTCCGGCACAAGTCGCGCGCGTCCGACGACCGCGTCCGCGCGGACGTCGCCGCTCTGCCCGGCATACTCGAACACGTCGACGGCCTGATTGCGGACGGCGCGCTCGGCGGCGACGAGCCGAACGCGGCCGACTACCAGATCGGCACGACCCTCTGGGCGTTGATGGCCTTCCCGGAGTTCAGGCCGCTGATCGAGGCACGACCGGCCCGCGGTCTTCTGGGTGTGCTGCCGCCGCAGCAGCTGACGATTCCGCCGGTGATTCCGCCAGACTGGCTCTGAAGATGCTTCGACGCTTCGGTCTCACTTGGGCATTCAACGTGGCCGCGCTGTTCGTCGCCTCTTGGATCGTCGAAGGGATCAGCTATGGCGACAAGGGGTGGACGCTGATCCTCGCGGGTCTCGTCTTCAGCCTTGTGAACATGCTCGTCAAGCCGATCGTGCAGCTGCTGGCGCTTCCGCTCATCATCATCACGCTCGGGATCGCGCTCTTCTTCGTCAACCTGCTGATGCTCTACATCACCAGCTGGGTGGTGGACGACTTCAACATCGATGACTTCGGCTCGGCCATCGCCGCCACGGTCGTCGTCTGGCTCGTGAATACCCTGCTGGAGGCCGTCTACAGCTCGGTGGCGCGTCCGGTCGAGGACTGACGCCGGCCTCGAGCTACTCGCCGCCCTCGAACAGGTTCTCCAGGAAGCTTCGCTTCTTGCTCTTCGTGCGAGGCCGCTCGTCGCGATCTTTGTCACGGTCACGGCTCGAGTCTCCGTAGTAGGAGCTCTCCGCATCGACGAGCCGCTCGAGCTCTCCGCGGTCGAGGAAGAGGCCACGGCACTCTGTGCACTGGTCCACCACGACGCCGTTGCGCTCGTAGGTGCGCATGTCGGCGCCGCACTTCGGGCAGCTGAGGGTGATGGTGTCGTTCATAGGCCCAATGCTAGAGGCCCTGACGAAATGCCCGTGGCGTTGCTTTCATCAGGGGCTCTCAAAGGCCGTGGTGGGGCCAGTGAGGCGCTCGCTTCTCCTTGAAAGCCGAGGCGCCGACGGTGTGCTTGTCCCGGCGCAGGAACATCGACAGCGTCATCTCCGCCTCGATCCGTAGCCGCTCCTCGAGCGTGCGGCCCACTCCGCGCATCACCGACTCCTTGTCCGAGCGGATCGCGCCCTGGGGCAGGGCCGCGATCTCGTGGGCGAGCTCCCGCGCGCGCTCGAGCGCCTTGCCGCGTGGCACCACCTCGTTCACGAGTCCGATCCGCTCTGCCTCGCGGACGTCGATGCGGCGGCCGGTGATGATGAGCTCCATCGCGCGCGCAAAGCCGACCACGAGGGGCAGTCGCACTGTCATGCCGTCTCCGCCGACGATGTTCCAGCGCCGCTCGAGCGCGCCGAACTCGGCGTTCTCGGCGGCGATACGGATGTCCGCGAGCAGCGCCGTCTCCAGGCCGGCGGCGAACGCGTAGCCGTTGACGGCGGCGATCACGGGCTTGAAGACGTCGGCCTTGCGGGTGTAACCGCACTCTCCCGGCGAGTTGTAGATCGACACCCGGTACTCGTCGAAGTCCGGCATCTCCGTCAGTGACGCCGCGTCCGCGAGGTCCCACCCCGCGCAGAACGTCGTCTCGCCGGCACCGGTGATGACCAGCACGAACGCATCGTCATCGTCGCGGAAGCGTTGCCAGGCGTCGTGAAGCTCGGCGTTCATCGTGCGGCTCACGGCGTTGTGGTGGTCCGGCCGGTTGTACGTGAGCGTGACGACATGATCGTCCTGCTCATAGAGGAGCGTGTCGTAATCCATGCGGCTTCCCTCCCGGTCGTTGGCGAAGACCGGATGTTGTCAGCGCGCGGGCTTGAACGCGAGGTCGCGCGTGCTCTTCAGCGCGCATGGCTCGGCATCGCTGCAGCCCGGGGCGACCGAGCACGGCGCCTGCGGCGTGCACGGCTCGCCGGGGAGAGTCAGCCCCGAGACCAGGTACAGGAAGTCCGGCCCGGAGACGGCGCTTGCGAACACACCGCGCCTGTACGCGTCCGTTGCCTGCTCGATCGGCGGCGGCAGCGGGGCCTCCGATAGCTCGCCGGTCGTGATGCGGTACCGCTGGAGCTTGTTCTCGGTGCGGTCACCGAAGAGCGCAACAGTCCAGTAGGCCTGCCCGTCGACGATCACCGGCGTCTCGATCTCCGATCCCTGGACGTTGCCCGAGCTCACGCGCAAGAGGAGCGTCTTCTTCGCGCTGTGCGAGCCGATCGTCTCGAGATAGGCGGTGGACGTCGCCCCCTCGGGCTCGCCCGAGTCCCAAGCGACGGCGAGCCGCTTGCCCGCAAGGTCTACGGCGGTCGGTCCGGGCTCGACGAACGCGCGACAGCGACGAGGCCTTCCCCCCGAGCAGAACACGCCGGTGGCACGTGTGCCCCCGGGTAGGCGCAGCGAGCTGCCGGATCCAATGTGCGTGCGCGAGTAGAGGTGGGGGGTCTTGCCGTCCCGCCCTTTCTTTTTCTCGTACACCCGCGTGAAGGCGATGCGGTCCTTCCAGATCGAGGGCAGGAACTCCGATGCGCCCGAGGTGTTGGGCCCGGAGAGGCGAGATTCGCGGTTGCGCTCGAAGTCGAATTCGTAGAGATCGCAGCCGCGACCCTCCGCGTAAGCGGGGAGCTGCGTGAATACGTTTCCGAGCGCCGGCTCGCGCCGAGGAGGGTCGCTGCGGCAGCGTGAGTACACGGCGACCGTCCGACCAGACTTGTCGGGCCCGAGGTCGACGTCGAAGGGGACCGTGCGAGGGCGAACGGGCAGCCTCGAGGTGACGCCGGCAAAGCGGGTCATCAATACGAACGTGTTGAGGTTGGGGTCAAAGCTGCTCCAGGCAACGCGCTCACCTGCCGCAGTCACGGACGCCACGCGTGGGAGCGAGGCGATCGTCTCATCCGCGCCCGCGGGCGGGGGCGTCGCCAGAACGAGCGACAGCGCGACGGTTATCGGAATGAGCCTGCGCATCGAGGACACTGCGACCGATTAAACACGCCCGGCAAGGGAGTCGGAGCGGACATGCCGTCCTCGTTCGCCGCTAGCTTCGATCCGTGCGCGTCCTCACCAGTCTCGATCGCGCCGCCATCGAGGACCTGCGCAAACGCGACGAGTTCTTCTGGCTGGACCTCGAAAGCCCCACCGACGACCAGGTCGACGAGCTGCGGGAGTTGTTCGGATTCCACCCGCTGGCGATCGAGGACACGAAGAAATTCGGCCAGCGACCGAAGCTGGATACGTATGGCGACTACGTGCTCGTCGTCTTCTACGGCGCCTCACCCAACACGGAGGACCCCGAGCTGGTTGAGGTGCACATCTACATCAGCGGTTCGTACGTCGTCACCGTCAGGCGCGGCCACTGCGAGATGCTCGCCGCCGCCCGCGAGCGGCTCAAGCGCGAGCCGTCACACCCGGAGCAGTTCGTCGTCTATCGCATCTTCGACGCACTCACCGACAGCTTCTTCCCGATCCTGGCGGCGATGGATCAGGAGATCGACGACCTCGAGGACCAGATCGCCGAGGATCCCTCAGACGACGCCCGGCAGCGCCTGTTCCAGCTCAAGCGCCGGCTAGTGGAGTTGCGGCGTGTCGTCGCGCCCCAGCGCGACGTGTTCGCGCGAGCGTTCGAGGACGTGGGCTCGCTCCCTGGCCTCGAGCCAGGGACCCGCGACTACTTTCGCGACGTGTACGACCACCTGATCAGGATCTCCGAGCAGATCGACAGCTACAGGGACCTGCTCACGAGCGCGATGGACGTCTACCTGTCGACTGTCTCCAACCGGTTGAACGCGGTGATGAAGCAGCTCACGATCGTGGCGACGATCTTCCTGCCGCTCACGTTCGTGACCGGCTTCTTCGGCCAGAACTTCGGCTGGATGGTCGATCACATCGACACCCTCACGGCGTTCGTGTTGCTCGCGGGCAGTGGCGTCCTGATACCGGTGATCGTGATGCTCGTCCTGTTCAAGCGCAGCGGCTACTTCTGAGCGTGGGCGTAGGTAGGACTTACTGCCGCGCCAGCAGATCCCGCAACACGAAGTGGAGGATGCCGCTGTTGCGGAAGTAGAGCCACTCGTTCGGCGTGTCGATCCGCACGCGCGCCTCGAACGTGATCGGGTCGCCATCGTCGGGGGTGGCCGTCACGCCCAGCATGCGCATACCTTCCTCCAGGGGCGCGAGGTCGAAGCGCTCGCGTCCGCTCAGGCCGAGCGACGAGACCGATTCGCCGTCCGGGAACATCAACGGCAGCACTCCGATGCCGACGAGGTTGGAGCGGTGGATGCGCTCGAAACTCTCCGCGATCACGAAGCGGACGCCGAGCAGCCGCGGGCCCTTCGCCGCCCAGTCGCGTGACGAGCCCGAGCCGTACTCCTTGCCCGCGAGCACCCCGAGAGGGACGCCCCGCTCCGCATAGGTCATCGCGGCCTCGAAGATCGTCGTCTGCTCCCCGTCCGGCAACAGGAGTGTGAAACCGCCTTCCGTGCCGGGCGCGAGCAGGTTGCGCAGGCGCACGTTGGCGAATGTGCCGCGCATCATCACCTCGTGATTGCCGCGACGCGAGCCGTACGAGTTGAAGTCCTTCGCCTCCACGCCGTGATCGATCAGATAGACGCCGGCCGGCGAGTCCTTCTTGATTGCACCGGCGGGAGAGATGTGGTCCGTCGTGACGCTGTCGCCGAGCACCGCGAGCGTGCGCGCTCCCTCTACCGGCTCGAACCCCTCGGGTGCCTCCGGCTCCATGCCGTCGAAGTAGGGCGGCCGCTTGACATAAGTCGACTTCGGGTCCCACGCGTATCGGTCTCCGGCCGGAACCTCGAGGTCCGTCCAGTTCTCATCGCCTTCGAACACCTCGCTGTAGCTGCGACGGAACATGTCGGACTGGATGGCCGACCCGATCGCCTCGGAGATCTCGAGCTGGCTGGGCCAGATGTCGCGCAGGTACACCGGCTCACCGTCTTTGCCCTCGCCGAGCGGCTCGGTCACGAGGTCGACATGCAGGCGGCCGGCGAGCGCGTATGCGACACAGAGCGGGGGTGAGGCGAGGTAGTTCATCTTCACGTCGGGGTTGATCCGAGCCTCGAAGTTGCGGTTGCCGGACAGCACCGAGCAGACAGCCAGGTCGTTCTCCAATACGGCTTCTTGCACCGGCGGCGGGAGCGGGCCCGAGTTGCCGATGCAGGTCGTGCAGCCGTAGCCGACGAGGCTGAAGCCGAGCTGGTCGAGATAGGGTTGAAGCCCCGCGCGGTCGAGATACTCGGTGACCACCTTCGAACCCGGCGCGAGGCTGGTCTTCACCCAGGGCTTGCGTTGCAGCCCGCGCTCGGCCGCCTTCTGTGCAAGCAGGCCTGCGCCGAGCATCACGGACGGGTTCGAGGTATTGGTGCAGCTCGTAATCGCCGCGATCACCACGTAGCCGTGGTCCAGATGGGTCTCCGTGCCGTCCTCGAGCGTGACCGGGACAGGTGAGCTCGGTCGTTCCGCCACGGCCGTGCCCGAGCGGCTGACCGTGGGGCTGGGCGAATCGTTGGCATCGGCCCCCGGTGCAGGGGGATCGCTCGCGGGGAACGACTCGACCAGCGCCTCCTCGAACGTGCCATCGCGGACTTCGTGACCCTCGTGGTTGGGGCTATGCGGCACGTAGTCTTCGAGCACCTCCAGGAACGAGCTCTTCGCGTCTGCGAGTCGTACCCGGTCCTGGGGGCGCCGCGGTCCGGCAATGCTGGGCTCGACTGTGGAGAGGTCGAGCTCGAGTGTGTCGGAGTAGGTCGCCTCTTCCGTGTTCTCGTCGTGGAAGAGGCCCTGCTCCTTGCAATAGGCCTCCACGAGCGCAACGAGCTCGGGCGGCCGCCCGGTGAACTCGAGATAGCGCAGGGTCTCCGCGTCGACCGGGAAGATGCCGCAGGTCGCGCCGTACTCGGGAGACATGTTGCCGATCGTCGCGCGGTCCGCGAGCGGCAGCTTGCTCAGGCCCTCGCCGAAGAACTCGACGAACCGCCCCACGACGCCCCGTTCGCGCAGCATCTGCGTGACGGTGAGGACGAGGTCCGTTGCAGTAGACCCCTCGGGCAGCGCGCCGGTGAGCTTGAACCCCACGACCTGCGGCAGCAGCATCGAGATCGCCTGCCCGAGCATTGCCGCCTCCGCCTCGATCCCACCGACACCCCAGCCCAGCACGCCGAGGCCGTTGATCATCGTCGTGTGCGAGTCGGTGCCGACAAGCGTGTCGGGAAAGGCCTGACCGTCCTTCACGTACACGACGCGGCCGAGGTACTCGAGGTTCACCTGGTGGCAGATTCCCGTGTTCGGCGGGACGACCGCGAAGTTGTCGAAGGCGGTCTGCCCCCAGCGCAGGAACGCGTAGCGCTCCCGGTTGCGCTCGAACTCCAGCTCCGCGTTGCGCTTGAACGCAAAGCGGGTCGCGAACTCGTCCACCTGGATCGAGTGGTCGATGATGAGCTCGACCGGGACCATCGGGTTGATGCGGGCAGCTTCTCCGCCGAGCTCCTCGATCGCGTCTCGCAGCGCGGCGAGGTCCACCACGGCTGGAACGCCGGTGAAGTCCTGCATCAGGACGCGCGCCGGTGTGAACGCGATCTCCGTGCTCGGCTCATCGGTCGCCACCCAGCGGGCCGCGCTCTCGATGTCCTCGGCCGTCACCGCCACTCCGTCCTCGTTCCGCAGGAGGTTCTCCAGCAGGATCTTGAGCGCGTAGGGCAGGCGCGCGACGTCGTACTTGGCCTGAAGGGCGTCGAGCCGGTAGATCTCGTACCGCTGGTCTCCGACCTCGAGCGTCGAGCGGGCTTCGAAGCTGTTGGTCATATGTTCATCTTTGCGCATCCGGAGAGCGCGGGTGAGCGAACCCGCCCAGGGTGGGACCGGGGTCGCGCGCGACGGGCGTGAGCGGCGATACTGGAGGAGGGTCCGGGAGATGCAGAACCAGAGCGCCGAGCCGAACGAGAACGTCGAGTTCATCCAGCGGATGTGGGACGCCGTCAACGAAGGCGGCGTCGAGGCCGCCCTCGAGCTGACCGATGCCGACGTCGAATGGGCACCCCACCCGGCCGGCGGGCAGGTCCTGAGCACTCAGGAGCTGCTCAGCTTCTTCAACCAGTACCGCGACCGCCAGGAGGTCCTCAAGGCCACTCCCTACTCGATCCACGGACATGGGAACAAGGTGCTCGCCTCCGGCAGCTTCCGCCTCCACGGCGAGGGCGGCCGCATCTCCGAGTTCCAGATCCACTGGGTGTCCGAGTTCGAGAACGGGCGCATGGTCCGCGCGCGGTCGTTCGCGAGCGAGCAGGATGCTCGGCGGAGTATCGGGTTGGAGTAAGCGGACCGGATTCCGCGTTACTTCGGGCGGCCTCCTTCCGGCTGCGAGGCGAGATCTAGTGCGGCGGCCCGGACTCCGAGGGCTCACTCCACCTCCCGCAACACAACCTCCCGCTCCGGCCTGACAGTCCACTCACCTCGCCGCCAGCTCACTCGCGTGCCGTCCGCCAAACGCAGCGCCGCATGCCCGAGCTGCGGCTTTCCCCACAACGTCAGCTCGATCGGCCGCTCGCACTCCTCCGCATCCCCGAGGCCGCGCGCCACGTCCTCTGCCCGAAACATGGGGACGATCGACCCCGCACGCACGAAAACAGGGATCGTCTCGAGCGAAGCGGGGGCGAGCACCGACCCACCGCCTCTGTAGCGCTCGCCGCTCCAGAAGTCGATCCACTCGCCGCGGGGGAGCGGGACCTCGCGCCCGGGCGCACCCTCCTCGAGCACTGGTGCAACCCACAGCGCCGGTCCGTAGCCATACGCGTCGGGGATCGTCCAGCCGCGGTCGTCGTCCGGATCGGTGAGGCAGAGCGGCCGCACGATCGGCAGCCCGGTGCGGGCAGCGGTGGCGGCCGCCGCTCGCACGTATGGGACCAGCCGCTCGTGCAGGAGCACGTAGCGCCGGTAGAGGTCGAGCGTCTCCTCGTCGTACGTCCAGGCCTCCTGCTCGAAGCGTCCGTGTGCCTGCATCAGCGGCGTGAAGCAGCCGAACTGCAGCCAGCGCACCAGCAGCTCCTTGGCGCACCGGGACACGAGACGCTCGCCGAGGTAGCCGCCGATGTCGTGTGACCAGTTCGAGAAGCCGCTCGCGGCCGCGGTCAGCGTCGCGCTGACGAGCGTGCGCAGCGACCAGAAGTCCGACGCCTGGTCACCACCCCAGAGCATCCCGTGCCGCTGCTGTCCGCTCCAGCCGCTGCGTCCGAACAGGACGCCGGCGCCGGGCAGCGCCTCGTCCAGCGCGCGCTGCATGGAGTCTCTGTAAAGGGCGCCGTAGGCCCAGGCGGCCTGCGCGCCGTTGCGCCCGTCGGCGAAACCGACGTCGGCCGGGAAGTAGTAGCCATCGCCGTCGTCGGCCTTGATACCCGCGACGCCGAGCGCGAGCACGCCCTTGGCCAGCTCGCGCCACCAGCGCTCCGCGGCCGCTGAGGTGAAGTCGACGGGTGAGCCCGTGCCCATCCACCAGCGGGCGACGAACGGCTCGCCGGCGGCATCGCGGACGAAGTGCCCGGCGCGCGCGGCCGGCCCGTAGTTGGGCGCGGGCTCGTGATGGATGCGCTCGGACTCTGTGTCCGGTGGGCGCTGGCCCTCGCTCGACTCGATGTTCACCCAGGGCGTCACCCACACGACGGTCCGCACTCCGTCGTCGCGCATGCGCCGGATCAGACCGGGAGCGTCGGGGAATTGGTGCGGGTTGAACTCCCAGGTGTTGTACTGCGTCTCCCAGGGCGAGTCGATCACGATGGCGTCCAGCGGCAGGTCGCTGCGGCGGTAGCCCTCGTAGTCGTCCACCACGTCGTCCTGGTGCTGGTAGACGTCGCGACTCTTCCAGTGCCCGTACGCCCACTCCGGCAGCAGCGCCGGAAGACCTGTGAGCCGGCAGTAGCTGCGAAGACGTGCCGCCGGGCTCGGGTCGGTGAGCACGTGTGCCCGCAACGGCCCGGCCGCGGAGCGGGTTGAGACGCTCAGCGCAGCGAGATCGAACAGCACTCCGTCACCTTCGTTCTCGAGCCAGAGGGCGTATCCGCAGCTCGACATGAGCCATGGCGCAGGCGCGTAGTCGCCCTGCGGTATCCCGCCGACCGCGAGCATGTCGGCAGGGCAGTCGGGACCGGTATAGCGGCGGTCCGCGCCCAACCGGACGCTGCGCCCGGCCTGGTCGAAGCTCGCGTGATGGCGCGCGCCGAGCCCCGTCAGGTGCTCGCCGCCGCGCGCATGCCAGCTGAGCCCGATGCGCAGGGGATCGTCCTCCGCCGTGAGCTCGAAGACCGCGCGCTCGCGGTGCAGGGCGATGGTCAATTCGAAGGCACGGCCGCTGGTGAACCGGCCTCTCAGCTCGACGTGGCCCGGTGCGGTGTCACTGACAACGATCTCCGCGGCGGTCTCCACCTCCTCGAGCCGCTCCTCCGGGATCACCCCCTCGGTCATCTGGATGAAGCGGTCGGCCACCTCGCCGTCGGCGGCCCAGGGCTCGATTCCGGTCAACAGGGGGGCGCCGGACCGCACCACATCGAGGGCTCGCGCGGCGGGTTCGAGTCGCACCGCGAGGCCGGAAAATCCCAGCAAATCTGGCCCGGTGCCATGGGCAGATCCGGGCTTGTTCACGAGCTTGTTACTTCTCGTTCTCAAAGCGGTAACGGATTGGCGCAAATAGCGGGCGAATCTATGTCACATGACACAAGAAAACGGTTGGAACAGCACACCAGGCCCCAGCACCGCGTGCCGCGTCGTCAGCCGCGCAGACCTGCACTGTCACTCCGCCGCCTCCCAGCAAGCGCGCCTGGGAGTGCAGCGCGCCCTCGGCCTGCCGGAATGCGCGACGCCTCCCGAGGAGGTGTACGAGCTGGCCAAGCGCAGGGGGATGGACTTCGTCACGATCACCGATCACGACACGATCGACGGCGTGCTCGAAATCGCCCACCGGCGCGACGTCTTCGTGTCCGAGGAGCTTACGGCGCACTTCAAGGGCGAGCCGGGTGCCGCGGTGCACGTGCTCTGCTACGGCATCACGCCGCAGGACCACCAATGGCTGCAGCGGCACGCGAGCGACGTCGAGCGTTGCGCCACCTACCTGCACGAGCACGAGATCGCCTGTGCGCTCGCGCATCCGTTCTTCGCCGTGCGTGCGCCGCTGGCGGCGCGCCACCGCAGCGCGCTGGCGAAGCTGTTTCCCGTCTGGGAGGTCCGCAACGGCTCGCGCGCCCGCGAGCTGAACATGCCGGCCGTGATCTACATCGAGACGCACGGCGGTACCGGCGTCGCCGGATCCGACGACCACGCCGGAGTCGATATCGGTCGTACCTACACCGAGACCCCTCGCGTATCGACTCCGGAAGAGTTTCTGGGCCAGATCCGCGCCGGCGAGGCCACGGCCTGCGGCGACGAGGGCAGCGCCGCGAAGTGGGCACACACGGCGATCGCGCTCGCCGCCCGCGCGATCGGTCGTAACGACGGCGGGCGCCCCGACCCGCGCGCGATCCTGAAGATGATCGAACGGGTCGTCGGTGACGGCGACGCGCGCAGCAGCGCGATCGGATCGGACCTCGACGCCGAGGAGGCGCGCACGCTCCTGCGCGTGTGGCTCGAGTCGATCGGGCTGGAGCCGTGCGAGCGCGAGATCGTCTTAATGATGCAGCAGGACGGGTTCAGCCACGCCGATCTCTACCGTCGCGCGCGCTGCGCGCACGAGCGCAGCATGCGCCGCACGGTGGAGCGGGCTGTGGCGTCTGCCGAGACCGGCGTCGACTACGCGGCCGCCGCCACGGACCTGTTCGAGGCCTGCACGCCGGTGATCCCGTACGCGCCGGCAACAGCGTTCCTCGGCCGTGAGACGGCCAAGCTCGTAGCCCGCGAGGGCGAGACTCCGCGCGTCGCGCTGGTGGTTGATGGCATCGGCGGCATGCACGGCGTCACGCACACGCTGGACGAGATCAGGGCGCGCGGAGTGCCCGGCTTCGACGTCGAGGTGATCGGGACGGACTCGCGGGTGGACCGGCGGCTGCCGGCGGCGATCGAGGTGGAGATTCCCTTCTACCGCGGCTTGCAGGTCGGGGTCCCGAACCTGCCCGCGATCGTGGAGACCCTGGCTTGGGGCCGTTACGACCTGGTACACCTGTGCTCCCCCGGGCCCGCCGGCGTCGGCGCAGCGCTGGTCGCTCGCATCATGGGACTGCCGGCGGTGGGCAGCTACCACACCGAGCTGGCGGCGTACGCGGGCTTGCGCTCGGGCGACGAGCGCCTGCGCGCGGGCATGAGCGCGCTGCTTGGCCTTTTCTACGGCAACTGCCGCGTGGTGCTGTCTCCCAGCCCTTCCGCCGACGAGTCTCTACGCGCGCTCGGCATCGAGCACGAGCGCGTCGGCCGCTGGGACCGCGGCGTCGACGTCTCGCTCTTCAGCCCCGGCCGGCGCGGGAGCGGCTGGCTGCCGGGAGAGATCAACGTGTTGTACGCGGGGCGGCTGGCCAAGGAAAAGGGAGCGGACCTGCTCGCTGACTCATTCCTGGAGGCACGCAGCCGCGACCCCCGCCTGCACCTGGTGCTCGCCGGGGGCGGCCCCGAGCAGGAACGGCTGCGGGAGCGGCTCGGATCAGCGGCGACCTTCCTCGGCTGGCTCGAGGGCGAGGAGCTAGCCCGCGCCTACGCGAGCGCCGACATGTTCCTGTTCGCGAGTCGCACGGATACCTTCGGCCAGGTGATCCTCGAGGCGCAGGCATCGGGATTGCCCGTCGTGGCGGTCGGCGAGGGCGGCCCCGCCGGCCTGATCGAGAACGGCGTGACCGGCCGCCTGTGCTCGCCGGACCCCGATGCTCTCGCTGCCGCAGTCGTCGAGCTTGCGTCCTCTCCGCGCGAGCGCCGGGAGCTCGCGGGTGCGGCGCTGGACGCTGTGCGCCGCCGCAGCTGGGAACGCGCACTCGTCCAGCTCGCCGAAGGATATGGCCGGGCGCTCGGTCCCGACTGCGGGGCCCGCAGGCGCGCCGCATAAGAGCCCCTAACAAACACCCGCAACGCCTGACGCGGCTGCGAACCTTCGTCAGCCAGCGTCCTCGGTCGGTCGCATACCACACGGGTATGCAACCTTCCTGCGTCCTGGGCTGACTCGATTCTCGCCACCTCAGGCATCACGGGCATTTCGTTAGAGGCTCTGAGCCGTAACCGCTTTTCCTCCATACCTTCACAGCGCGTAAACACGACCTCGGCCGCGAGCCGTTTGAATGCCCGCACTCCCAATCGGATGACGGGATGCGAGGGAGCCAAGAGGCGCGGCTGCGGACACGGCCGCACCGGCATTCGCGCTGGCCCTGCGCGAATGCCATGAGGCCGGTGGCGCTCCGTCTGCGGGAGGACGGCACGCCACCGGCCTCGCCTACTTTCGTTCGCTTGGTTATCGCCTGCGGCGTGGGCCGCCTAGTCGTCCAGGTCCAACCCGCTCAGCAGCTCCTCCGCTTCGCTCCACGACTCGGACGGGACCCGCAGGGCGACGTCGCCGCGCCCGAAGCGGTCCAGCGGCCAGTCGGACGTGAGCGCGGCGTCGATTCCGCGCTCGGAGAGATGACGTCGCCACGCCTGGGCCGTGACCAGGTCCTCGAAGTCGCGTACGACCTCCCAATCGTCGAAGCGGGGGTCGCCGACGTGTAGGTCGTCGGCCGAGCCTGACCGCTTGCGGAACAGCGGGCTCACACGTATATCCTCCCAGCCGGTTCCGTCTTCCGGCAGGGGGTATCTGACATGAAGGCTTTCGTGACCGGCGCCACCGGGTTCATCGGTGGCCGGCTCGCTCGCAAGCTGCGTGAGCGCGGGGACGAGGTGGTGGCACTCGTGCGCTCTCGCGACAAGGCGCAGACGCTCGCTGGCCAGGGCTGCGAGCTGGTCGAGGGCGATCTCTCGGCGTCGCGGGAGGACTTGGCCGCGGCGATGGCCGGCTGCGATGTGGTCTTTCACGTCGCGGCCGTCTACAAGGTCGGTATCCCGAAGTCGGAGCGCGCCGCGATGTTCGAGTCCAACGTCGGCGGCACGGAGCGGATCCTGGACGCCGCCGTCGATGCAGGAGCGAAGCGCATCGTCTACGTCTCGACGGTCGGAGTGTTCGGGAACACCGGCGGCAAGGTCGTCAACGAGAGCTACAGGCACAAGGGCGATGGCTTCCTCTCGACGTACGAGGAAACGAAGTACAAGGCGCACGAGGTGGCTCTGGACCGCGTCGCGAAGGGAGCGCCGATCGTGATCGTGCAGCCCGGGGGGGTCTACGGACCGGGCGACCACTCCGAGATCGGCAACATCATCGATCAGACCCGTACCGGCAAGCTCCGGATGCGGATGTTCCCGTCGACCGGCTTCAACCTCGTCTTCGTCGACGACGTCGCCGACGGCATTCTGCTCGCTTACGAAAAGGGCGAGATCGGTCAGTCGTACGTGCTCGGCGGCGAGCTGTCCACGATGGGCGAGCTGATCGACAAGGTGGCGGAGCTGTCCGGGCGCGAGCCGCCAAAACGCGAGCTGCCGGCCGCGTTCATGAAAATGGCGATCCCGATCGGGCCGCTGGTTGGCAGGATGATGGGCTTTCCGCCCAATCTCGGGGAACTCATTCGCACGTCTGACGGCGTCACGTACTGGGCCACGGACGAGAAGGCGCGCAGCCAGCTCGGGTACGCGCCGCGCGACCTCGAGACCGGGCTGAAACAGACGCTCGCGAGCTCGTAGGGCCCCCCGAGTTCTAAACCCGAGTCGTACACACGTCCGGCGCCATCTCGGACCAGGCGTCTAGGGACCCACGTCGCCAAACGTCCAGCGTGCTTGCTCGCTGGTTGCGCAGCCGCTAAACACCCGCTCC
Source organism: uncultured Solirubrobacterales bacterium (assembly GCA_963716195.1). Classification (GTDB taxonomy): domain Bacteria; phylum Actinomycetota; class Thermoleophilia; order Solirubrobacterales; family JBBDJG01; genus JBBQNR01. The sequence goes on along the minus strand of OY970293.1, from coordinate 2,084,695 downwards.
GACCGTCACGGCAAACGCCAGGGCGATCGATTTGGGACCAAGGCAAGGATGCCGATTCCTCCTATCTCTTCTAGCACGGCCCGTCGTGGCTCACCGATGCTCTCCCGCGCGCTCGTCCTGGCGGGCGCGCTGGTGGTGACCGGCGCGGCCGTCTCAACCGGCCTCGCCGCCCCGGCATCGCCCGCTTCGGCATCGAGCTGCAGCGGCAAGTCTCCGACCGACCTGCGTCTGACTCGCTCGCGCAGCGGACTGGGAGGGAGGCTCCACTGGCGGGCGCCCCGAGTGCGCGCGGCCGGCAGCAACTACCGCGTCTATCGCGACGGCGCGGTGGTCGGCCAGACATCGCGCCGTTCGATGCGCGTCAGGACCACTCTGCGCAAGCAGCACAGGTTCAGCGTGCGGATGGTGTCCCCCTCGGGACACGTTTCGCGCTGCCGAGCCGTGCTCGAGCGCGTGATGACCCTGCGCGCACCGGGGCGCCCGCATGGGCTCGCCGTCAAGCGGAAGAGGGACGTGCAGGTGACCCTCACCTGGTTGCGCGCGCATCGCGGCGCCGCGCGCCTGGCGGGCTATCGGATCTATCGGGATGGCAAGACGATGCGACAGGTGAGGGGCCTCACCGCCAGAGTGATGATGCCGGGCACCGGCAGGTACAAGCTGAAGGTGGCGGCGGTGGACACCAACGGCCTAGTGGGTCCGTCGACCGACGCGCTCGTCGTGCGTGCTCGGCACCGCGCTCCGACCGCTCCCGGCGCCCTGCGGGTGACCGGTGTGACGGACACCGGCGTGGGTCTCGCCTGGCCGGCCTCGCGCGCGAGGGGCAAGCGAGTCGTCGGATATCGCGTTTTCCGCAACGGCATTCCGCTCTGGCAGGTGAAGGGCCTCACCACCCAGGTCGCGAACCTGGCCCCCGCGACCGGTTACCGGTTCACGGTGGCGGCGGTCGACAGCATCGGCTACCTGAGCCCCGAGAGCCCGCCGGCGGCCGTGACGACCGCGATGCCTCCACCGACGGCCGGCTACCTGCATGCGTTCATGCTCGCGTCCACCGACCAGAGCTTTGTAGACCTGCAGGCGCACTACCGCCAGGTCGGGTACCTCTATCCGACCTACTTCGACTGCCGCGCGGACACCAGCCTCGTCGGTAACGACGATCCCCTGGTCACGCGCTGGGCGCAATTGCGCAAGATCGCGGTGATGCCGCGCGTCAACTGCCAGAACGAGCAGACGCTGACGCAGATTCTGACGGACCCCGCGACTCGGAGCCGTTGGCTGGACGCCATCACCGGACTCGTCGACCGCTACGGCTACGACGGCATCAACCTCGACTTCGAGAAGGGCAACGCGGGCATCAAGAACCCGCTCACCAGCTTCGTCGCGGCGCTCGCGGACAGGCTGCACGCCCGCGGCAAGAAGGTCACCGTCGAGGTCTCCGCCAAGCGGTTCCACACCCAGGAGGGGCGGCCGGCCTTCTACGACTACCGCGGTCTCGGCGCGGCGGCGGACTTCGTGTTCGTCATGAACTGGGGTCTGCACTGGGCGGTCTCCGGACCCGGGCCACTCGACGATCTGCCCTGGGCGACGGCGGTCGCCGACTACGTCGCGACCATGCCGACCAAGAGCAAGTTCGTGCTTGGCACTGCCCTCTACGGCTACGACTGGCCGAACGGCGGCGGGGCGAACAACCGGGCGACGGCTCTGGAGCACAGCGAGATCATGCAGCTGATCGCGCGCGTCCGTGCGCGACCGCGCTGGGACCAGTCGGCCGCTTCCTGGACCTTCTCCTACACGGAGCCGAACGGCACTCCGCACGAGGTCTGGTACGCGGACACCACTTCGTTCGGCGTGCGCCTCCACCTCGCCCGCAAGCGCGGGCTTGGGCTCGGCGTCTGGCGCCTCGGGTCCGAGGACCAGCACATCTGGGAGCAGCCGTTCCTGGCGCCGGGCGTGGTGTGGCCGTGAGCGCCCGCGCGACGACGGTCGACTACATGATGCGTGTGGCCGCGGCCGTCTATATAGCCGCGATCGTGTTGGCGATCATCGCCTACAAGGCCGCCTTCATCGAGGTCGTGATGATCGACCCCGTCTTCGGCATCTACAGCGTCGTCGTCTGCGCCTACATCCTCAGCCGTTTCTTCCTCAGCTTCGTGTACCGGCCGGGACGTGACCACGGCCTGGAGCCCGAGGTGGCGGTCGTGATCCCGGCCTTCAACGAGGAGGAGGCGATCGCGGACACGGTGCATGCGATCCTGGCCCTCGACTATCCCGCCGAGAAGCTCGAGGTGGTGGTCGTCAACGACGGCTCGACAGACGACACTCTGACCCAGATCGAGGCCGTCGCTGCGTGGAATCCGCGCGTGCGGGTGATCGACTTTCCCGAGAACCGGGGGAAGCGCGCGGCGATGGCGGCCGGGATCAAGGCAACGAGCGCCGAGGTGATCGCGTTCGTGGATTCCGACAGCGTGCTCGAGCCCGATGCTCTGAGCGTCCTCATGCAGGGCTTCGTGGACCCGACGGTGGGCGCGATCGCGGGCCACGGCAACGTCCTCAACGTGCGCCAGTCGTGGATCACCCGCATGCAGGCTGTTCGCTACTACGTGGCGTTCCGCGTCGTGAAGGCTGCGGAATCGGTGTTCGGGGTCGTCACCTGCGCCTCCGGCTGCTTTTCGGCCTACCGGCGCGTTGCGATCGCCCCGAGCCTGACGGAGTGGGAGCACCAGCACTTCCTCGGCAAGGCGGCGACCTATGGCGACGACCGCGCGCTCACGAACTACGTCCTGCGGGGCTGGAAGGTGAAGTACGAGTCGCGCGCGATCAGCCACACGATCGTGCCGGATACGTTCCACAAGTTCCTGCGCCAGCAGCTGCGCTGGAAGCGCAGCTGGACCCGCGAGTCGACCATCGTGAGCCGCTTCATCTGGCGCAAGAATCCCCTCGGCTCGATCGCCACCTATTTCGGGATCCTGCTGCCTCTGATCGCGCCGATCATCGCGGTCCGGGCCCTGATCTGGCACCCGCTGTTCGACGCGGGCGCCACCCCGGTCGTCTACCTGATCGGGATCTACGCGATGGCCCTGATCTACGGCCTGTACTACGCCTGCCGGCACAGAAGCTTCGACACGCTGTGGGTGTTCGGCGTCCTGTTCGTCTTCTTCTACCTCTTCGTCTTGCTCTGGCAGACCTACTACGCGATCGCCACGGCCACGAACGGCTCGTGGGGCACGCGTCCATCTACCCGGCCCGCGGAGGCGGCCCCCTGATGGCAATCACCGATCTCTTCAAGCGCGCAGCAGCGGTACTGATGTTGCCACTCTCGCTCGTACCGATCTACCTCGCACTGCCACGCCTGAAGGCGGAATTCGGGTCTTCGGAAACGGAGATCGTCCGGGCGCCGCTGCCATCGCTGCCGGTCTCGTTCACATCGGATGAGACGCGCTCGTTCCGGCCGCTGCCACTGAATCGCAACGCCGTCCCCGTGCTGGCGTACCACGGCATCAATGCGCACAACGACGTCTATTCCGTCAGCAGGCGCACGTTTGCGTCGCACATGGAGATGCTCTACAGAGCCGGCTTCCGGACCATCAGCATGCAGCAGTACATCCGTTTCCTGAACGGCGACCGCAAGGGTTTGCCCGAGCGGCCGATCCTGATCACCTTCGACGACGGCCGGCTCGACTCCTTTCGAGGGGCCGACAAGGCGCTGGCGCGTTTTGGCTTCAGGGCCACGATGTTCGTGATCGCCCACTCCGCTGACGAGGGAGGGGGCTTCTACCTCAACTGGGACGACCTGCGCGCGATGGCGAAGTCCCGGCGCTGGGACATCCAAGAGCACGCCGGAGAGGGCCACCACAACATCCGCTATGGTAAGAGCCGCAAGGAGACCGGACCCTTCTATGCCTACCGGCAATTGACCGACAGCGGCCTCGAGAGCTTCGACGCGTACAAGCAGCGCGTGATCAAGGATGTCGAATGGGGCATGGAACGGTTGAAGGACGAGATTCCCGGCTACGCTCCCCTGTCGTTCGCGTTGCCCTACGGCAACTACGGCCAGCTCGCCTCGAACGACCCCCGCATCAAGTCCTTCTTCAGCGACTATCTGCAGAAGCACTTCAAGGCCGTGTTCGTGGTCAAGCCATCCGGCTACACGACCCGCAAGACCCCCCGTTGGCGGATCGGCCGCTTCGAGATCCACACCTATACGACGGCCGGCCGGCTCTACAACCAGCTGAGCGAGCGGATGCCGAGCGCGGCGGGAGAGCTGCGCGTGCCACCGCTCTGGTGCAGACCGGGATGGATCTGCACGCCCGCACGCCCGCAACCGCGTGCGAGCAGCAGCGCCACCTCGAAGCCCATCCAGGTGGCGCAAACCGCGCCCGTTCCTCAGGCCGGCACGCCGACCGAGCAGATCGCGTCCGCGGCTCCCACCAAGAGTCCCGAACGCGCGACGCCGCCAAGCGAAAAGCAGCACGAGGCACCGCTCACTGCCACTGGCATACCGAGCAACGGCGGGGAGTAAAGCCAACCCCGCCTGTTGTAAGACCAAGTCCCGCTCTATTCTCACGATGTGCCAAGTGCGCCTGCATCGCTCGGCGCTGACGCTGTTGCGCTGCTGCAGCGGCTGATCGCCTTCAACACCGTAAACCCGCCCGGCAACGAGCGCGAGGCACAGAAGTTCTTGCAGCAGCAGCTCGAGAACGCCGGCTTCGAGTGTGAGCTCGTCGGCGCCACGCCCGAGCGTCCCAACCTGCTGGCACGCCTGCGCGGGAACCCGACCGGCAAGGTGCTGTGCTACCTGTCGCACGTCGACACCGTGCTCGCGGATCCCGCGGAGTGGAAGGTCGACCCGTGGTCGGGGGAGCTTCGAGAAGGACACGTCTGGGGTCGCGGCGCGCTCGACATGAAGGGACAGGTCGCGAGCGAAGTGGCGGCGGCGTGCGCGCTCGGGCGGTCGGGCTGGCGGCCTGCGAACGGCGAGCTGCTCGTGGTCGTGACGTGCGACGAGGAGGCAGGTGCAGCGCTGGGCGCGAAGTGGTTGTGCGAGAACGTGCCGGACAAGGTCCGTTGTGACTGGATCCTGAACGAGGGCGCCGGCGAGTTCGTCGACTACGAGGGGCGTCGCTTCTACACCTTCTGCGTGGGCGAGAAGGGAGTGTTCCGGTTCAGGCTGCGCACGCACGGGCGCGCCGGCCACGCGTCGATCCCCCGCATCGGCGACAACGCGCTCATGCGGATGGCGGAGCTGCTGGCCAGGCTGGACGGCCGCCAGCCGGCTCCGGACCGCTATCCAGAGGGGGATGCGGCCCTGGCGGCCCTGCTGGGCCATCCCGCCGAGGACCCGGTCTCGGCCCTCTCCCAGGTATTAGTGGCCGAGCCGCGCTTCGCCTACCTGCTGGAGCCGATGCTGGGCGTGACCGTCGCCCCGACCATGATCACCGCCTCCCAGAAGGAGAACGTGATCCCCTCGACCTGCTCGGTCGTGGTGGACTGCCGGGTGCCACCCGGCTTCGGCGGCGACCACGTCATCCACCGCGTCGAAGAGCTGATCGGACCGGAGGGAGATCGCACTTACACGATGCGCTTCCTCGACGAAATCGTCGGCAACAGCTCTCCGCTCGAAACACCGCTGACAGATGCTGTGCGCGAGTTCGTCCACGCTAACGACCCGGATTCGCAGTTGCTGCCGGTCGTGCTTCCAGGCTTCACAGACAGTCATTGGTTTCGTAAAGCGTTTCCTGCTTGCGCTGCATATGGCTTCTTTCCGCAGCGTGCGATGTCGTTGTTCGACACAACGCCTTTAGTGCATGCGCCGGACGAACGTATTGCGATCGAAGACGTCCATCTCGCAACAGAGTTCTTCTTCGAAATGGCGCCGCGCATGCTCAATTGAGTTGCTGCGCGCGCACATTTGACAACTCTTCCGCCGTAATGCGCACTGGACGCGCAATTGACATGTATCAAGTTGCCCTTGCTTTGCAGTCCGACGTATGAAATAAAAGTCACGTTAATTCCCGTCTCCGAGCCGGAGGGAGAGAAATGCCCCCAGCCCGAAGAAGCTCACGCAAAACTACGTCGCGCAAAAGTGGAGGCGCGCGCCGCACAACGGCGCGTCGCTCAACCGCTAAGCGCAGCCCTGCTAAGCGCACGACGGCGCGTCGCGGAACAACGCGGCGTAAGACCGCAAAGCGCAGCCCGGCCAAGCGCACGACAGCGCGGCGTACGACCGCGAAGCGGCGGACAACCGCCAAGCGCAGCCCGGCCAAGCGGACAACCGCGAAGCGCCGGACAACTGCGAAGCGGACGACCGCGAAACGGCGGACCACCGCAAAGCGCAGCCCGGCTAAGCGGACCACCGCAAAGCGGCGGACAACTGCCAAGCGGACGACCGCCAAGCGGCGGCCGACCGCAAAGCGGCGGACCACCGCGAAGCGCCGCCCGGCCAAGCGGACGACCGCCAAGCGGCGGACGACCGCCAAACGGCGGACCACCGCCAAGCGTTCACCGGCACGCCGGACTACCGCTCGCCGAGGCACGGCGAGGCGGACGAGCGCTCGTCGGACGACGGCACGCCGCGCGCGCCGCTAGTACAGCGGCTGAGTGAGCTTCAAAAAATAAGCGTCAGAGGCGGCCTGCGGGCCGCCTCTTGCGTCTCCGGAGCCGGGGAACCGACATGCTGCGTCCTCGGTCGCCCACGTACCACCAGTACGCGGGCTTCCTGCGTCCGTGCCTGTCGGCCCCCCGGCCCCGGAGGCACTCGAGACTAGAAGAGAGCCTCCTGTCCGATTTCGGACTTGGTTGGACTCGCATCGCCGTCATCGGCCTTCGATCTCATCCGGCCTCGCCGCCGCGGTCGACGTGCCCGGTACTTCTTCACGAGCTCCGAGTGTTCGAGTCGCTTGTCAGTCGGTGCGTACGCGCCGCGCGCGTACAGCTTCTCGTAGAGAGGGAGCAAGTCGGGCCGGTTCTCGCGCAGCCAGTCGAACATGATGTCTTTGACCTCGCCGCGGAGATGCAACGTCACGGTCGCGACGCTGATCGCTCCTGCTTCCTCAGCAAGCTCGAGGATCTTCGCCACCTGTTCGGGTGAGTCATTCAGGCCTGGCATCAGTGGTGCGATCAGTATTCCCGCCGGCACACCGGCGTCGTTCAACTTCGCGACCGCCTCCATGCGTGCACGAGGGCTGGGCGTGTGAGGTTCAGTATCGCGCCACCCCTCTTCGTCGAGGGTCGGTATCGACATGTAAACGCTCATCTCGGCCCGCTCGTGTATCTGCTGCAGCAACTCGACGTCGCGAAGAACGAGAGGGGATTTCGAAACGCAGGACGCCGGCGTCCCGGAATCACGGATCGCCTCCCAGATCCCGGGCATCAGCTTGTAGCGGCCCTCGACCCATTGGTAGGGATCGGTGTTCGTTCCGAGCGCGACGTGCTCTCGCTTCCACGACGGTCGCGCGAGCTCAGCGCGCAGGAGCTCGGGCACATTGACCTTGACCACGATCTCGCGCTCGAAGTCTTCGCGGGCGTTGAGGTCGAGATACGTGTGGGTAGGGCGGGCAAAGCAGTTGTGGCTGACCACCCCGTTGGCCATGAAATCGCCCGTTCCGGTGGTGATGTCGAAGAGCTGGACAGGCTTTCTCAACGGCTCGATTTCAGCGACACGAAGCGGTGCGTTGGACTTGATGGCGGTTCCCTCGATCGAGCGTTTACGCGTAATCACCGGATCAACCGAATGGAAGAACCGCAAGGTGGGCGCCAGGCCGCCCAGGAGGCGGACATTCCTCAACCCATTCGCCCGATTGGCATCTTCGATCGTGTAGGCGAACCCAAGCCTGCGAAGGCAATAGGTCGTCCAGTCGATGATCTCGGGGTCCGTGTTGGCTATCCGTACGACCTGACCGAAATGGCCTTCAGCATCGAAGATCCCAGCCAAGAAACCCTTGACCCAGTCCAGCGAGGGATGCCTGGGCCAGAGGATCACCTCCCTTATGGCGTCCACGTTGGCGCGGGACGACGTCCTGATCGCCGACATGGAACGCCCCAAGTCATCTGCCACCCGATACTGGAACTGCTGGGTGGCTACTCGGACCTCCGACAGGTAGTCACGGCCCCGCCGAAGCGCCTCGAGGTCCGTCAGGGCAAGTCGAAACCTGTGCACATCGCCGTGCGCACGGCCGACACGCTCGTATGAGTAAGAGCCGATGTGACCATCTCCACGGATGAGTCCGCACAGGTATCCCTGGCGATAGTCCGACGATTCCGCTGGACGGGTGGCGTAGGCCCCGGTTCCCATTAGCTTGTTGTTCGTCGTCAGATGCGGCCGCCGAAGCGGCCCGCCCCACTCGGTCCCTATGACGTGCTTCCAACCACGTTGTGTGAGAAACCGGTGATCGGCGCTGGCCACGAGCTCCGTTCCGTCCTCGAGCGTGATGCGGTAGGCGGGCTTGATCGAGGACCAGTGGGCTAGCACGCGAGTGATGGCGTAGCGGCGGTAGTTCCCGCGCTGGACCGTCCCGTAGATCTCCTCACCCCAGCGAAGGTCCGCAATCGGTTTCGTTCGTCCATCCGCCGTCAGGACCGGCGTTTCCGCTCCTAGACACCAAGTGCAGGCATGGGAGCATCCGCGATACGGATTGACCGTCCAGTTGAACGGCATGCGCGACTGCTTCGGCACCCGGTTCAGTGCCGAGCGCGCGCGGATCTCGTGGAAACGGATGCCGAGCGCTTCCGGCGCGTCGAACGTTCTGATCACCGCGTCGGCGCCGAGGCGGGGGAGTCTGCGGCCCTCGTCCTCTTCTACAGATAGCCCCTGCCAGCGCACGAACACATGTTCGCACACCAGCAGGATGGACGATTCAGGTCGGGCTGCCGGCCTCCTGCTCCTTCGGGCCGATCCCGAGCTCGTCGGCGCGCTCGGCCATGGCGTCGATCACGAGCTGGAGGTGCTCGTCATAGGTGAGGCCGGATTCCGCGCACAGCTCGTCGGCGCCGGTCTGGATGTCGTCGCGGTTGACCGCGGCGGCGAAGCTCGGCTGCTTGAGCTTCTTCTTGACCGACTTGGGTTTCATCCCCTGGATGCCCTCGGGTCGCACGTACGCGCAGGCGGTGATGAAGCCGGCCAGCTCGTCGCATCCGAACAGGGTCTTGTCGAGCAGGGATTCGCGTGGGACGCCCATGAATTCGGCGTGCGCCAGCACCGCGTGCACCACCTCCTCTGGGTACCCGCGCCTGCGCAGCTCCTCGACCGCGAAGCGGGGGTGGCCGCTGTCGAGGTCCGGAAACCGCTCGTAGTCGAGGTCGTGGACGAGGCCCGCGATCGCCCACAGCTCCTCGTCGGCCTCGAACCGCCGTGCGTAGGCCCGCACCGCTGCCTCGACCGCGAGCATGTGCTTGCGCAAGGAGTCGGACTGCGTCCAGTCACAGACGAGTTGCCAGGCTTCGTCACGGGTAGGCATCGAGGGTCAGTCTAGATCAGCGAAATGGAGACCTTCGCAAAGATCCTGCTTGCGGCCGCTCTCGTGATCGCCCTGATCGGAGGGTGCCTATTGCTGGCCTCGAGGCTCGGTATCGACCGGCTGCCCGGGGACATCGTGCTCAGGCGCGGCAACTTCACTCTCTACGCACCGGTGGGCCTGATGATCGTCCTCAGCCTGGTCGCCACCGTGGTGCTCAACCTGGTCCTGCGCAAATGAGCTGTGCTTGATCGTGGCCGATTGCGGGTAAGAGGTGAAGGCACGACCCAGAACAAATGGAGGAGACATAGATGCCGTCCCTTATCGCCGTAATCATCGCGATCATCATCGCGGCCGTTGTGTACTGGCTGCTCGCGCTTGCGGTCCCGTCTTTCATAGCCGCGCTTGTCGCGCTTGCCGTATTCCTCGTGCTGGTGTTCGGGGGTGGCGGTGCGCGCCTCGGCTTCGGAGGCCCACGGGCAGGCACGCGCTACTAACAGCAAGCACCTGAACAACTTCCACAGGCGACGGCGCCGCCCCGTGCGGCGCCGTCGCGTTACAGGCTCATAAACTGCCCGCGTGAGCGAGCCCACCCCGGTCACGGGCGTGTCGGAACTCGTACTCGAGGTGACCGACCTCGAGCGCGCCGAGCGCTTCTACGCCGACAAGCTGGGATTGCCGGTCGTCGAGCGCTGGCCGCACCGAAACGCGGTCTGGGTCCTGGCCGGCGCCACCCGGATCGGACTGTGGAAGCCTCAGACCGGCCTCGAGGGCAGCCGCGGTGGCGAGCACGTGCACTTCGCGATGCACATCCCGGCTGAACGCTTCGACGCGCTGCTCGAATCGTTGCGCGCGCACGACCTCGAGGTGCCGGTGCACGAGTTCAGCGGCCTCGGCGGCGTGGAGCGACCGAGCCGGTCCGCGTACGTGCATGACCCCGACGGCCACCTCGTCGAGTTCTGGACCGCCGAAATGTCGGACTACGTTCGCTAGCCGAACCCTCGGAGCTCCCGGCTTTTCCGCCTAAGGAAAAGCCGGAACTTCTATTCGACGAGCTCCGCCAGGAGATCGTCGAGGTCCAGCGGCAGCGTCGCCATCTCGATCTCGCCGTTGCGGCGCGGCCACTGGGAGGGATCGCGGTCGCAGTAGACCTCGATCCCGTTGCCGTCCGGGTCAGCTAGGTAGAGCGCCTCGCTGACGAGATGATCGGAGGCGCCGCTGAACTGCACGCCCGCGTCGGTGAGGCGCACGAACAGCTCCGCCAGGTGGCGGCGCGTCGGCACGCGAATCGCGAAGTGGAAGAGGCCGGTGGTGCCGGGAGGCGGGGGAGAGCCACCCTTGCTGTGCCACGTGTTCAGACCGAGGTCGTGGTGGTTGTCGCCGGCCGAGAGGAAGACTGCGTCCGTCCCGTAGCGGGCGGTGACGTGGAGGCCCATCAGGTCGACGTAGAAGCGCTCGGCGCGCTCGATGTCGGCCACCTTCAGGTGGACGTGACCGATGGTCGTACGCGGATCGAGCTCGAAGTCAGCCACGATCTCCTCGTGCGGCCGCGGCCGCCCGCTCCATCTCCTCTTCACTGAGCCGCAAAGACGCCGCCGCAACGTTCTCGTCCAGGTGTTCCAGTGACGCCGTGCCGGGGATCGGCAGCATCACGGGCGAGTGCTGCAGCAGCCACGCGAGGGCGACCTGTATGGGCGTCGCGTCGTGCGCAGCCGCGATCTCCCGCAGGCTTTCCGATTCCGCCAGCTCTCCCCAGTCGATCGGGCTCCAGGGGATGAACCCGATCCCCTCCTGCTCGCAGTGTGCGAGCAGCTCCTCGAAGCGGGGCTTCGTGAGGCTGTAGCGGTTCTGGACCGAGACCACCGGCACTATCTCCCGCGCCTGCTGGAGCTGGCGGATGCCGTCCTCGGAGTTGCCGGACTGCGCGGCCTGGTCGACGCCGACGTTGGACACGCCGACGTTTCGCACCTTGCCCTCCTCGCGCAGCTCGGCGAGCGCTCCCACAGATTCCTCGAACGGCACCTTCGGGTCGGGCGAATGGAGTTGGTAGAGGTCGATCGTGTCGACCTCGAGCCTTCGCAGGCTCGCCTCGCACGCCTGCTTGAGCCGCTCGGGGCGGCCGTCGATTCCCCACTTGCCGGGACCCTGGCGGGTAAGCCCGCCTTTGGTGGCAATCACCATCCCGTCGGGATAGGGGTGCAGGGCCTCGGCGATCAGGGTCTCGCTCACCTCGGGGCCGTACGAGTCCGCGGTGTCGATGAGATTCACGTCGAGATCGACGAGATGGCGCAGCAGCGCGATCGTTCCCTCGCGGTCCGCCGGATCTCCCCAGATGCCCTCGCCGCAGATCCGCATCGCGCCGAAGCCCATGCGCCGCACGCTGAGGTCGCCGAGCTTGAGTTCGCCCGCCGCGGAGGCGGTGATCCCGTTAACCGGCATGCCTGCAGGGTACGGTGTTGCCCGCGGGCGGGATCGGATGCTCCTTCGTTAATTCACGAAGGCGGCCTGCTCGAGCCGCCGCATCAGTGTCCCGACCGAGTCGCCGAGCGTCACGCCCATCCGCTCGAGCACCTCGACGACGTAGGTCGCGACGTCGTATTCGACACGGCGCAAATCGAAGTCGCGCCCGCCCCGCCAGATGGCGTAGGCGGCGCGATGGTCGCCGTCGAATGGCAGGCCGACGCTGCCCGGGTTGACCAGCAGCCGGCCGTCCAGCTCACGCTCGAACTGGAGATGGCTGTGGCCGAACACGATCACGTCCTGCGTGGCGCCGGCCAGCATCTCGCGCTCGGCCTCTGGAGCTTGTGGCTCGGGCATGAACGTGTCCATGTCCGAGAGCGGGGAGGCGTGGCACACGAGCGCGCCGTTGACCTCGTCGGTGGCGGGCAGGGAGACCAGCTCACGGGAGACTGCTTCGCCCAAAGTTTCTCGGCTGTACGCGAGCGAGCGCACGACGAACTCGTTGTCCGGGGCGTCCGCGTCCTCGACCAGCCAGCGGTCCGTGTTGCCGCGGATCCAGATCGCATCGAACTCGCGTAGTCGCTCTACCGTCTCGACCGGAAACGCTCCGAAGAGCGCATAGTCGCCGCCCAGCACGAACCGCTCGGCGCCGGCGGCGGCCGCATCTGCCAGGACGGCCTCGAGCGCGGGCAGGTTGCCGTGGACGTCGTAGAGCAGCGCCCGCGGAGTGGACACTACGAACGCTGCGACGGGTGGCCGTCACCCGGCCACGGCGCGAGCACCATGATCAGGCGAGCGTCCGTCACTGCCTTGATCGCGTTGGCCTCCTTCGGGTCGATGTGCGCGAGAAAGCCTGTTCCTCCTTTTTCGGCGCCGCCGGCGCTCTGTATCTGGATCTCGCCGTCGACGACGATCACCCAGCTGCCCTCGTGTACCCGGTGCTCTCCCAGTTCCTCGCCCGCCGGCAGCTGGATGATTATCGACCTGCCTTCGTCGTCGGACTGGAGCACCTGCGGGGAGTGAGGCTGAACGTCGAGTGATCTCGTGTCCCAGGTCTGCATGGGTGGTCTCCTCCGGGTGTCTGTTGGTTCGGTATGTAAGCATCTACCCGATGGCGGGCACGGCTGACAGAGAACGGGCAGGAGCAGCGGCCGTTGCACGGTCCCCCGACGGGCTTGAGGTGCGGGGCCGCGAGCTGTCCCTGCGCTACGCGCGCCTCGATGACGCCTCTACGCTCTTCGAGCTCGCCTCGGACGGAGAGGTGACGCAATTCTTCTCCTGGGGCCCCTACACCGAGCAGCGCCAGGCCGAGGCGTACATCGCCACGCTCGCCGCCAAGCGGGCACAGGGCAGCATGCTCGAGTTCGTGATCGAGCACCACGAGGCCGGCGTGATCGGCGTCACCGGTCTGTCGGAGTTCTCGCTCCGCGACCGGCGCGCGGTCGTCGGCACGTGGCACGGCCGCAGCTGGTGGGGGACAGGAGCAAACCGGCAGTCGAAGGCGCTCGTGCTCGGCCTGGCCTTCCGCGGCCTGGGTCTGGGCCGCGTGACCGCCTGGTGCGGGACCGACAACGGCCGCTCGCAGACCGCGCTCGAGCGGGTCGGCTTCGTGCACGAGGGCGTGCTGCGCCAGTGGCACGTCCACAGCGGCGAGCCGAAGGACGTCATCTCATACGGCATGCTGCGTTCGGACTGGGAGGCGAGCATCCTCGCCGAGGAGCCATTCGAGATCGTCGGGCGCGTGCCGCCGCAGTTCGTGGCGGAGTAGACGCCGCCCTAGACGCCCTCGCCGTGGCGTCCCTCGCCACCGGCGAAGCGCTGCGCGCCGCGCATGCCGACCTCGCTGGCCTCGCTGCCGATCCTGCGCTCCAGCTCGATTCCCTCGGCGAACGGCAGGCCGATGCCCTCGATCGCGGAGCGGCGATCGGCCAGCATCGTCTCCTGGGGAAAGGCGGCCAGGCGCTCGGCCAGCTCGAGCGCACGCTCGAGGTGGCGGCCGGGCGGCACGACCTCGTTCACGAGCCCGATCCTGTGTGCCTCCTCCGCATCGACGGGGCGGCCGGTGAGGATCAGCTCGAGCGCGCGACCCATGCCGACGATGCGCGGCAGGCGCTGAGTGCCGCCGTCGATCAACGGCACGCCCCAGCGGCGCTCGAACAGGCCGAACGTCGATCCCTCGGCCGCGATTCGCATGTCGCACCACAGTGCGAGCTCGACGCCGCCGGCCAGACACCATCCCGATATCGCCGCGATCGCCGGCTTGGACGGCGTGACGCGTGTGAAGCCCATCGGACCGTCCGGATGCGACACGTCCATCGTCTCCAGCGCCTTCAGGTCAGCGCCTGCGCAGAACGCGACGTCGTCGCCGGTGAGCACGAGCACGCGGGAGCCGTCGTCCGCCTGGAACCGATCGAGCCCTTCCCTCAGGAGCTGCGCAGTCTCGCCGTCGACGGCGTTGCGGCGCTCCGGGCGCTGGATCGTGAGCACCGACGCGCTTCCTGACCTCTCGTAGCGGACGGGGGCGGGCTCGCTCACGAGGGCGGATCCTAACGGGGCGGTCTCGGCTTTTTCACACCCCGAACACTGCTTGTTCACGACGATTGCAGTGTGTGGTGGCACCGTGAGGACCGAAAGCAGCCGAGAGGCCGAGAGGAGGATGTGCCATGACGTTTGACCCGAACATCGAGTCGTTCAGATATGAGCCGTACGACCCGGAGGACGCCGATAGCCTCGTCGAGGCCGAGCTGGAGTTGATGCTCGCGGAGCTCGAAGCCGCAGTGCCGCCGGAGATCGAGGCAGACACGGGTGACGATCGTGACCAAAATAGCGATGGTTGAGCGCAGTTTGCGGCTTCAACGAACGTTCGGCCTTGCGCTGAGCGCGTGCGGGTCGATACTTAACCGGACTTTCCGCGCTTTCTCACCTGGCATTAACGGCCCCTGCCTAGGTTGAGCAGCGCACACCCCCCGCAAAGCGACCGAAAGGAACAAGATGTACGAGACCAACTGGTCGCAACCGAATCCCGCAGACATGCAGGAGGCGAGCGGCCCGCCGGTTCCCGACACCGAGAGCCTGCTGGCCGAGGTCGGCGCCTCCTATCCGATCGTGTCCTACCCGGCCCCGGCCACGGAGCCGGTGGACCAACCGGCCCAGGAGCAGGTGGAGGAAACGATCTTCGCGGGTCTCGTCTGGCCGTAAGTACTCGGGCCCGGCGCAAAGCTTCTAAGCAACACTCGAGCCGGTCGCCGCGGGCGGCCGGCTCGAGCGCTTTTCTCAGGCCTGCGCGAGAAAGTCCGCGGCCACCCTGATCGCGTCCGGCTGGTCGAGCCACGGCCAGTGACCGGCGTCCGGCAGGTGCTCGACCCGCGTTTCGCCGCCGAGTGCCTGGCCGTACCAGTCGGCGAAGCGTTTGTCGATATAGGAGTCGCGATCGCCCCACAGCACCAATCCGGGGCAGCGCAGCTTGTACAGCTCCCGCCCCAGCTCTCCCAGCTTCTCGGGGTCCGCGTCGCGGTAGAGCTGAAGGATCGCCCGCTTCGTGCCGCCGTCCAGGTAGCGGTGGATGTGCTCCGCGACATCGGACCGGCGGAGAATCAACCCGGTTGCGATCCGGGTCTGCGTCGCGAGAAAGAGCTCGCCGAACGGCCGCCGGCGCCAGATCTGCCCGATCCAGTGCCAGCGATACTCGGTCGTCAGCGGCACGCCGTTGATCACCACGACGCGCCCAACGGACTCTGCGCGCCAGGTCGCGGCCACGAGCCCGACGGCTCCCCAATCGTGGATCACGATGTCGAAGCGCTCGATGCCGAGCTCGTCGATGAAGCTGACCACGAACCAGGCAAGCGCCTCCGCGGTGTAGGGAAAGTCGGACGGGCGCTCCGCCTTGCCCCAGCCGACCAGGTCGGGTGCCAGGCAGCGCCGCTTGCCCTCGAGCGACTCGAGGAACGGCAGCCAGTCATCGGCGCTCGTCGGGTTGCCGTGCACGAACACGACGGGATGCTCGGGGCGGGCCCCATTCGACTCCCAGTAGCGCGTGCCGACGCCGCGTACCGTGATCCGGCGTTCAGTGGCCATCCGGCGCCAGCCCCCCTACCAGGTCGAGGATCGCATCCGGCGGGCAGATCGGCGTCAGCACCGGGGTCGAGATGCCGCCGGCGACGAACTGTGACAGGCGCTCCTTCTGCTCGTCCGGAGCGCCGAAGATGAAGATCTCGCGGATCAGGTCCTCCGGCGCGAGCTCACGTGCGCGCTGGCGGTCACCGCCGTTCCAAGCCTCCACCATCGGGTCGATCGCCTCGCCCCATCCGAGCCAGCGGAAGAACGCCTCGTACACCGGCACGGTTGCGTACGCGGAGAACATCCAGCGTGCCAGCGGCAGCGCCTCCTCGGCGGGCTGCGGAATGCAGAAGAAGCGGCAGAGTACGTCTGAAGAACCCTCCTGCTTTGGGCTCGCGGCCTCCGCTTCGCCGGCCCGGATCTGCGCTATCACCGCCGGGAGACCGGACAGTGGCAGGAAGTTGACGAACACCCCGTCGCCGAGCGCGCCGCCGAGCCGCAGCATGCGCTCGCGCAGGGCGGCGACATAGATCGGTGGCGGTGGGTCGGGCGCCACGTCGAGCTTGAAGCCGCCCGGCCCTCGCTCGCCCGCGAGCACCGGGCGCAGGGCCTCGATCGTCTCGCGCACCTTCGTCAGGGGCTTCTCGAACGGGATCCCGTTCCAGCGCTCGACGATCACGTTCGAGGAGGACCCGATGCCGAGGCAGAAGCGTCCGCCGCTCGCGTCCTGAAGGGAGGCGGCGTGCTGCGCCAGCACGGCCGGACCGCGCGTGAAGACGTTCACCACGCCCGTGCCGAGCCGTAGGCGCTCGGTCCAGGCCGCGGCCAGCACCAGCGGCGTGAAACCGTCCGGGCCACTCGTCTCGCCGCTCCACAGGTCGTCGTAACCGGCGGCCTCTGCGCGCTCGACGATCGGCTTCATCTGGTTCAGCGGCACTCCCGTGAACGGCACCGTCAGCGCCCACCGCGTCTCAGGCATTACTCGCCCTTCCGTACGTCTCCAGCACGCGGTACACGCCCTCGCTGCCGAAGTCGACCGCCGCGGCCGGGATGCGCTCGTCCGCGGCGTGGATGTACTGCCAGAAGTCGAACCCCTGGGGCAGGCGCATCGGCAGGAAGCCATAGGTCTGGATTCCGAGCCGGGAGAAGAAGCGCCCGTCCGTGACGCCCGCCATCAGCAGCGGGATCGGCACGCAGCCGGGATCGAGATGACGCAGGACCTTGGAGAGCGTGTCGAACAGCGCCATGTCCGGCTCGGCCGGTGCCGGGTCGTAGCGCACGACCGCGAGCGACACGTCGTCGCCCACGACGGCGCGCAACTCGGCGAGCAGATCGTCGGGGCCGAAGCCCGGGAGTATGCGTCCGTCTATCACGAGA
Organism: uncultured Solirubrobacterales bacterium; assembly: GCA_963716195.1. Taxonomy (GTDB): domain Bacteria; phylum Actinomycetota; class Thermoleophilia; order Solirubrobacterales; family JBBDJG01; genus JBBQNR01. The sequence goes on along the minus strand of OY970293.1, from coordinate 2,067,356 downwards.
CCGACCTCGCTTGGGATCACGTTCACCTTGTCGCTGGCATGGACGATCGTGGGGCTGACCGTGTTGCGCAGGAGCGGCGCGAAGGTGGACGCGCGCTCGCCCAGCAGGCGCAGCGCTGCCGGCGCTCGGGAAGGCTTCACGAGCTGCCGCAGCGCGATCCGCAGCTGCGGGGAGGAGGCCGCCGCCATCGCGTTCGCCATGTCGCGCACGATCGGTGTCACGTGCACGGGTAGGTGAACGCTGTCGAGCCTGGTGATCAGGTCGGCGAGCTTTCGCATCGCGCCTCCGCGCACCGGCATCGCGCCGTGGCCGCCCCGTCCGGTGACGGTCGCCTTGATAGTGCAGATCTGCTTCTCGGCGACCTGGATCGGGTAGAAGCGCCGCCCGCCGGCGTAGAGCGTGAAGCCACCGAACTCCCCGATCGCGTGACGGACGCCCTCGAACAGCTCGGGATGGTCCTCGACCATGTACTTGGCGCCGAAGTCGCCGAAGCCCTCCTCGTCGCTGAGCGCGCAGAAGATGAGGTCGCCCGCCGGCACGAGCCCGCTCGCGCGGGCGCGCAGAACGGCTGATAGCAGCATTGCCACGCCGCTCTTCATGTCGAGCGCCCCCCGGCCCCAGACGTAGCCGTCATCGATGCGCGCCTCGAACGGAGGCACGCGCCAGCGCTGGTTCTCTGTTGTGACGACGTCGACGTGCCCGTACAGCAGGAGCGGGGGCGCCGACCCGTCTCCCTTGAGTCGCGCCACGAGGTTCGGCCGGTCCGGATGGCGCGCCCGGATCGTGGTCTCCAGCCCCGCTTCGCTGAGAAGCCCCTCTATGAACGAGATGCAGTCGCGCTCGTTCCCGGGGGGATTGGTCGTGTCGAAGCGGATCAGGTGCTGGAGCAGCTCCACCGGGCGCTTGTGCAGCGCCTCGGTGCTAGTGGCGGTCTTCGCCATCCGTCTGCACCAGGTACTCCGACAGTCCGACCGCGCGATGGCCCTCCCAGCTGTACTCGGTCAGGCCCTCGTTGACCAGAGTCAACCTGCCGTCGCGGTGCTGGCGCAGCGGCGCGACCTCGACTGCACGGCCTTCAATCTCGGTCGTGCGGCCCTTTGCATCCGTGGCGCGCGCGTGGAAGCTGCGCTGGCAGCCGAGCTCGGGATCGAGCTCCGAACGCGTCTCACAGGACTCGATCGCGGCGACCGTGCCCTCGCGCATCAGAAAGCCACCGGCCGTCTCCCCGCCGCCGGCGATCCCCACGTTGTTGACGAGCACATACGTGTCCGGGTCGACGACGATCCCGAACCAGCGCCAGTAGGGGACGAGCTGCCAGTCCCGCACTCCCCACGAGTGGTCACGCAGGCCACGGCCGCTGAGGTCGCGGCGCCTGCCGTCGACTTCGATCGCACCCTCGATCGAGCCTGGCTGTTCGTAGTGCTCGCTCGCAACGCCCTCCGTCAGTCCGGAATGGAACGTGAGCGGCCGTCCCCAGCCCGTGAAGAGCAGCTCGCCCGCCACGTCGACCTCGCGGTAGCGATCGCGCGCCGTGGCGACGTGTTCTGCGCGCTCGAACAGACGCCCGCTGCCACCGAGCTTCAGTCGCCAGGTCACGAGCGGATCGACCGGATCGAAAGCGACAGGACCGCAGGCGATCTCCTCCTCGTCGGCACCGGCGCGCTCAAACGACAGCAGGAAGCCCTGCCCGGGCAGCCACACCCCGAGCGCGCCCTCCGTGCGGCCCTCGTTCGGCCGGCGGCCGATGCGCGAGTAGAACGCCAGGCCCCGGCCGTCACCGCCGCCGAAGTAGAAGGAATCCGACCACTGCTCCGCGCTTCCCGGCTCGCGCCAGGAGTCGTGCTCGGCAGTGATCTCGCCGACGCGGGTGGCCATGCGCGGAGACTATCCGCCCGTGGACCCTCGGTGGTGCTCCCGGCATTTGCGCCCAAGGATCCTAGGAGCTCGCGTCATTTCCGTCCAAGGACCCTAGGAGCTCCCGTCATTTCCGCCTAAGGAAATGACGGCCTATTACTTCTGCTTGCGGCGCTCCAGCAGATACTGGAGCACGCTCAGCATCGTGACAAGCAGGGTGAAGCCGATCATCAGGCCGAAGCCGAAGTTGGTGATGATCTTGTCGTTCGTCTTGCCGTACAGGCCCTCGCCCCCGTCGGGTCGCGCGAAAGCGGGCGCGGCCAGCGCGAAGGTCAAGAGCACGGTGCAGAGTGCGGCTGCAATCCGTCCGATCGCCATCAAGAATCCACTCTAACGGACGACAACGGGGGAAAAGGCCGTCATGGCTCAGGCGCAAATGACGGGGACACCGAGGGTTCGGCCCGCAAATAGCGTGTTAACGGCTGTTTACATTGTGATTACTGGAACGTAACTTGACCGACCGGGGCCATTCCTACGATGCGCGGCGAGTGAAGGGACTCAGCACATTCCTCTCCTCACCACGAGCCGACTTCCAAGCAGGAACGGAAGAGGCGAGGGATCGCCTTGACGATCGGCTCGGTCTCAACGTGCCGTACGAGTGGTGGCCCCGTGCGGCAGCCCTGAAGGCGATCGAGGCGACCGGATTCCAATGGATCCAGGTCGCCTCACCGCCTGTCGAGATGCTCGCGGAGCCACGTCACGTCGTGAGGCACGCGCAGGCGCTGCGCGCATCGCTTGACGTCAGCGATCTGTGCACCGTCGTGCATGGTCCGACCAACCTCAGGCTCGGCTCGGCTCTGCACGATCGAGCGGGGGAGGGCCTGCTCGAATACGCGCACCAGCTCGGAGCGTCCTTCGTCGTGTACCACGCGCTCGACCTTCCCCGTCTGGGCGACGAGAGCGAGGCGGAGGAACGATCCCTGAAGCGGCTCACGAAGTGGGCGGAGGCCCTGCGCGTGGTCATCTGCGTCGAGAACCTGTGCCCGACCTATCCGGGCCCGCGGCGCGTCTGCCACGACCCGAACGCAGTCAGGGAGTTCGTGTTCCGGTTGGACTCACCATCCGTACGGATGCTGTTCGACGTCGGCCACGCGAACGTGATCGCCGACAGCGAAGGGATCGACATTGCGTCCATGCTCGAGCCCGCGCTCGATGTCGTGGAACTCTTCCACGTGCACGACAACCTCGGCGCGCGCAGACGGGACGGCGGCGGCTTCACCTACGACCCGCTGCGGCTCGACCTCCACCTTCCGCCCGGAATCGGGACGCTTGCCTGGGAGTCGATCGCGCCCGCGCTGCTCGCGCACACCGCGCCTCTCGTCATGGAGATCCACCCCTCGCACCGCCCGCCGGCGGCGCCTCTGCGGGACGCACTGCGCGCGGTGGTCTTGAGCGAGCCGGCGACCGCGGACGTCGCAATGCTCGAGTCCGCTCCGAACCCGATCGCCTGAAAGGCTCCGCCTAGCTTTAACGGTCGGTTCCGGCGACGCCGATCCCTAAGGTGATCGCCGGTTGTGTCAGCGCTCGAAGCAATCGTGCTGGGCATCGTGCAGGGGCTGACCGAGTTCCTGCCGATCTCGAGCACCGCACACCTGCGAATAGTGCCGGCATTCTTCGGCTGGGACGATCCCGGAGCCGCTTTCACCGCGGTCACGCAGCTCGGGACCATGAGCGCCGTACTGCTGTACTTCCGGCACGATCTCCTCAAGATCGCCCGGGCATGGCTCGCCAGTCTTCGCCGCCCCGAGGTCAGGAGGCAGTTCGACGCGCGCCTCGGCTGGTACATCCTGCTCGGGACGATCCCGATCGGGATCTTCGGACTCGCCTTCCACAGCCAGATCGAGGACGGCGCCCGCTCTCTCTATCTGATGGGGGTCGCGCTGATCGTGCTCGGACTGGTCCTGCTACTCGCCGAGAAGGTAGCCAAACACGATCGTCCGCTCGAGCAGATCAACCGCGGCGACGCGATCGCGATCGGCTTCGGTCAGGCGCTCGCTCTGATTCCCGGCGTGTCGCGATCCGGCGCGACGCTTACCGTTGGGCTCTTCCGCGGGCTGGACCGGCCGTCGGCTGCCCGCTACTCGTTCCTGCTGTCGGTGCCGGCCGTCGTGCTCAGTGGCCTGTTCGAGGCGCGCAAGATCGGCGAAGGCACCGATGCCGCCTGGGGAGCGACCCTGCTCGCGACGTTTCTCGCGTTCGTCGTCGGCTACGCCTCGATCGCATTCCTGCTCAGATACCTCGCCCAGCACACGACGATCGCGTTCGTCGTCTACCGCGTCGCGCTCGGGACCGTGGTGCTCACCCTCGTCAGTGCCGGCGTCATCGATTAGGACTCCGCACCCTCGCCTTTCGGTGTGCCGACGCGCGCTGGGGACGGGCATCGAGGGGGTGACCAAGGCCCTCGGCTTGCGAGTCAAGTAGGACGAGAGCCCAACGTCGCTGTGCCGGTTTCTCCGATTGGCGACTCTTTACGACGTTTCCGTAACGTCGCCGATCATCGCCTGAACAGTTAGGTGCCTGATAGGGCCATCAACTGTTCAGCCGACAAGTGCCCTCTCCCAGAAGGGTCAACTTCTGTCACTCTCGTACACGACTCGCGAGCTTCCGCAAAGCTCCCGTCTCATTCCCCTTCGATGCCGATCCCTCGGCCCGACGAGGTAGCCGTTCTCTCGCCGACTAATCACGCGGGGCCCTCTAAACCGGCGGCGGTGGGAAGTACTCGGCGGCTACGAGCTTCGGCCCCTCGAAGCTGAGCGCCCACACGCAGGCCTTCTTGTTCTTGAAGGGCTCGGGGAGCTCAACGCCGTCCTCCTCGCCGAGCCGCCGCATCAGGTCCGGGAGGACGAGGCGCTGGGTGCACGCGGCGACCGCCTCGTCGTGGTCGCCGAGCCGGCGCACGAGCTCGACCGCCTCCCGCTCATGGCCCGGATACCCCTTCTCCGACAGAAGGGCGTTCTCCTCGATCTCGAGCCCGATCGAGTCGGCGATCGGCTTCAGCGTCTGGACGCAGCGCAGGTTGTCCGCGGACACGAGCTTCATCACCTCGAAGCGCGACAGCAGGCGCACCAGCTCGTCTGCCTGATCGCGGCCCATCTCATCGAGCGGGCGAAGGTCGTCATCGCCCTCCCATTCCTCCTTGTTGCCGGCGTTTGCGTGCCGGACGAGGAGGACGGTGCCGGTGCGCACCGGTCCCGCGGCAAAGCGATCGAGGATGTCGCGGTCCGTGTTGCGAGTGAGAAGAGCGTGCGCCCCCTCTGGGGAGAGCCACAGCATCTCGTCCACCTCGCGGCTGGGCGTGAAAGCCCCGCCGACCGCCTCCATCGCCCAGTAGTGCACGACTTTCTCGCGCGACTGGCCGTTCGAGCTCTTCATGTAGCGCACGTCTCCGAGCGCTCTGCCCGGCCGCGCCCGGTAGCCCGTCTCCTCGAAGACCTCCCGTAATGCTCCCTCGAGCAGGGTCTCGCCGGCCCCGAGCTTTCCCTTCGGCAGGCTCCAGTCGTCGTAGCGAGGACGGTGGACGATCGCCACCTCGATGGCGGAATTCGAAGCGTGGTCCGTGGCGGGCCTCCAGACCACGCCTCCCGCGGCGCGAATCGGCTTCGGCATCAGCGCTCCTTCGCTTCGATCCTCACTTCATCCACGTGCGCAGCTTCTTGCGATCCAGCTTACGCCACGCCTTCTGGAAGCTCGGCCGCGCTTGCTGAGCCGAAAACTGCTGGCGTTCCAGCAGGCGGCCGGCGGCGAACTGGAGGCGGCCATCGGCGGGGCGCGACCGGGCCACCTCTTCGATCACACCGCGCGCGACAACGGTGTCCTGTAGCGCGCCGAGGACGTCCTGCACATGCGCGACGCGTCGCGCGAAGTCCTTGGCGAGCGGGCCGCGCTCCTCTCCGAGCGCCGGCGCCACCGCCTCCGCGGCATAGCGGCTGCGCTTGGCCCGGATGCGAACCTCGTGGTAGCGCTCGTCGGGGTCTTCCGGCCGCAAGGTGCGCGCCTCACGTGCGAGCCGGTGCCAGGCCTTGCGCGCCAGCGGAGGCAGCGCGTACCCCGCGGGGTCCCACGCGACCTCGGTCAAGACAGGCGTCCGCGCGGCGACCACGAGGCGTTCGAGCAACTCGACGTAGCGCTCGCTTCGTAGTGCGTTCAGCATCGTCGCGCGAGCGACGAGGCGCTGCTCCTCGATGTGCGCGAACAGCGGCTTCAGCGCATCGCCGAGATCATGCGCGGACGCGCGCAGGTTCTCGTCGAGCACGTCCAGGTCCCGCACGTGGCCGAGCGCCTCGCCGAGCCAGCTCAGCTCGGTCCGCAGCTGATCGGACCAGTCGCTGTCGACCAGCGATGCGAAGGTCCGCAGGTCGCTACGCAGCCGCCGCGCGCCGACCCGCATCTGGTGCACCGGCTCGACTTCGCCAAGACGCGCACCCGCGTCGTTCTCGACGATCCGCTGCGTGCCGCGTGCAATTGCCGCCTGCACCGCATAGGCCGCGGGCTCGCGCGGGGAGAGCCGCTCCGGAGGAGCGACGTCGGGCGGGAACAGCGCCCGGGCGCCCAGCGCGCGCACGACCTTGGGCACTGACTTCGGTGCGGACGCGCCCGCCTCTTGGAGCATCTCGGCGATCCGCTCGAGGGCGGGGCGCTCGAGCGCCCTCGCCTCGACCTCCAGCTCGCGAAATCTCTCGACGACCCGGCCCTGCTTCACAACGGCAACGCGGTCGTCGACGAGCTCGGCCAGCTCGGACCCGTCGTTCGCCCGCAGCATCCACCGCCGGCGGCGCGTGTTTAGGCGCGCGACCGGCGTAAGCTCAGCCGCACGGACATAGGCGGTCACGAGATCCCGCGCGACCTGCGGAACCTCGTTCGCCGCGCCCTCGAGGCGGATCTCGTCGCGTTCCGCTCCGTCTCCGTTGTGTATGGGCAGCTTCAGGGTCCAGCCCGACTGGTCGCCCTCCCCGGTGCGATGACGGAGGGTGACGCCGTGGCGGGCGAGCCTCAGATCAGGTGTGTCGTAATACGTGGCGCGTAGGTCGAGCTCGGGCAGCTCCTCCATTCCGGCGACGTCGACGCCTTCCGGACGCAACGCAGGGGTCACGAACGGGTCGTCTACCGAAAGCTTGAGCTCGAGTTCGCGCACGCCTGGTCGAGCTGTTCTAAAGGGCCTCGACCCCAGCGGGCCCCAACATCAACTGCTTCTGGAAATCAAGCGAGGGCTCCTTGTTGCCCGGAGTGCGCCGCGTCCAGCTGCCGTCGCCGTGCAAAGACCACGAGGACGAGTTGTCCGCGAAGGCGAGCTCGAGCAGGAACTTGAGCTGGCGCTTCAGCGCAGGCGCCTTCACGCAGGCGAGCGCCTCGACGCGCCCGTCGAGATTGCGCTGCATCAGGTCGGGGCTGCCGATGAAGAACTCCTCCTGGCCCGCGTTCTGGAAGTAGAGGATGCGCGAGTGCTCGAGGAAGCGGCCGAGGATGCTGCGGACCCGGATTCCCTTGCTGAGCTTCTTGACTCCCGGGCGCAGCGTGCAGATGCTGCGCACGATCAAGTCCACCTGCACGCCGGCTTGGGAAGCACGGTAGAGCGCCTCTATGACTGCCGGGTCACCGAGGTTGTTGAGCTTCATCACGATCCGGCCCGGGCGGTCCGGGCGCGACAGCGCCGCTTCGCGCTCGATCATCGAGATCAGGCGCTGCCGCATACCGAGCGGCGCGACCACGAGGGACCGGTACTCGGTCTTGCGCGAAAAGCCGGTGATGAAGTTGAAGAGGTCGCTCACCTCGGCCCCGGTCTCCTCATCCGCGGTCAGGAGTCCGAGGTCCTCGTACAGGCGCGCCGTATCGGGGTTGTAGTTACCGGTCCCGACATGCACATAGCGCCGCAGCTCATCGCCCTCACGGCGCACGACGAGGCAGAGCTTGCAGTGCGTCTTCAGGCCGGCGAGCCCGTACACGACATGGCAGCCCGCCTGCTCCAAGGTCCTCGCCCAGGTGATGTTCGCGCTCTCGTCGAAGCGAGCCTTCAACTCGACGAGCACGACGACCTGCTTGCCGCGCTCGGCGGCCTCGATCAGCGCGTTGATGATCGGACTGCCGGACGTGCGGTACAGCGTCTGCTTGATCGCGAGCACGTCGGGGTCCGCGGCCGCCTGCTCGACGAAACGCTGGACGCTCGTCGTGAACGAGTCGTAGGGATGCTGGACCAGGATGTCGCGATCGGCGATCAACTCGAAGACATCCATCTCCTCGTCGGTGAGGCTCAGGTCCGGGTGGGTGATGGGGTGGAAGGGCTCGTCCTTAAGGTCGGGCCTGTCCATGGCGTGCAGGGTCCAGAGCCCCGACAGGTCGAGTGGACCGGGAAGCTTGTAGATGTCCTCGTCGGTCAGCTCGAGCTCACTGGTCAGGAGCTCGAGCACGTGTTGCGGCATGCTGTGCTCGACCTCGAGCCGCACGGCCGGGCTGAAGCGGCGGCGGCTGAGCTCTTCCTCGAGCGCCTCCATCAGGTCGGCGGCGCCATCATCGATCTCGAGGTCCGCGTTGCGCGTGACCCGGAACGTGTGATGCTCGACTACCTCCGTGCCCGGGAAGAGCTGGTGGAGATTGGCGGCGATCACGTCCTCGAGCGGGACGAAGGCGCGCCCGTTCGAGAACTGGACGAAGCGCGGCAGTGAAGGCGGAACCTTGACGCGCGCGAAGTGCATGCGCCCGCCCTCCGCGTCGCGCACGATCACCGCGAGGTTGAGCGAGAGATTGGAGATGAACGGGAATGGCCGGCCTGAATCGACGGCAAGCGGCGTGAGGACCGGGAAGAGCTTCTCGGTGAAGAGCTCGTTGAGCTCCTCGCGCTGGTCGGCCGTGATGTCCTTCCAGCGGACGATCTCGATCCCCGCGCGGGCGAGCGTGATCATCACGTCCTCGGTGAACAGACGGGCATGGCGCTGCGTCATTCGCGTCACCTTGGCGGCGATCGCCGACAGCTGTTCTTGTGCGGTCATCCCGTCGGCCGACCGGCTGATCACGCCGGCCTCGACCTGGCGCTTCAGGCCTGCAACACGCACTTGGTAGAACTCGTCCAGGTTCGTGGCGAAGATCGCCAGGAACTTGGCGCGCTCCAGCGCGGCGGTATCGGGGTCCTCCGCGAGGGCAAGCACGCGTGCGTTGAAGTCGAGCCATGAAAGCTCGCGGTTGAGCAGGTGGTCCGGGTCTGGAAGCGACAGCCGGGGCGCCTCGGCGAGGCGCCCGTCAGGCGTCGGGGCGACCTCCAGCGTGGCCTCGCCGTTCTTGGCCTCCTCGGTCTCCTGCTCGCCCGCCGCTTGCTCGAGCCTTACTTTGTTCTTTGCTGCTTGCGGGGACAAATCGCCTCTAAGGTTATGAGACTGCGGCTGGTTTCTCCAGACTCAGCTGGATAAGAGTCTGCTCGCCTCCTTAAAGGACTCGGCCGTACGGCCGAATCGGCCTCGCTTGCAACAAAAAGTTCGCTAGGAGCGCCTTTCGGAATGACAGCGCGCCCGGGACGGTCCGGGACCAAGCTGGGCGACGCACGCGGGCGAAGCCGGTAGCGGTGCCTACCGGCTAGCCCGCGGGTGGCGAACCAGCGCCGGTGCTGGGCCGTATCCGGGCGTGGTGCCTCATTCTGAAAGTCGCTCCTCTAGGAGCGAGAAAGCGGGGTGCGTTCCATCAGCCCCGTTCCGCACTGCCAGCAGTAGACCGCGCCGCGCCCGAACAGCGCTCCGCAGGCGGGACACGACCCGGCCGCCCCGCCCTGCTCGAGGCGCAGCAGCCGCTCCACCTCGCCGAGCTCCGCCTCGACCTCCTGCATTCGCGCAGCCACCCGCGTCAGCGTGTCGACTCGGAAGTGGTCGCGGATCGCCATCTCGTAGGCGAGCCCGCCCAGGTCCCACTGCAGCTCGGCGAGGCGGTCCGCGAGATCATCCCGGCGCCGCTGGAGGTCACTGGTCGGGATGGCGGGCAGCTGTTCGGAAGGAACGCTCATCCGATCTCGGTTCCCTCGGAGCCACCGCCCGGCTTCTTGTCATCCTTCTTCGGTGCCTTCCCGGGCAGCTCGGTCTGGTCGGGCAGCTTCTGTGACTTCTTCTGGTATTCCTCGGGCGACAGCTTCTTCAGCTCCTCGAGCTGCTTCTTGTCGACCTTCGCGCTCTTCTTCTTGCCCGACAGCGCGTCGGGATCGCCCTTGCCGGAGATCGACCCGCCACCGGCCGACACCTTGATCACCTTCGCGCCGGAGAAGTCCTTCTTCAGCTTCTTCAGGGCGCTGTTGGCCTGCTTACGGGTATCGAACACTCCGGCGTAGACGACGTAGTTGCCTCCATCGAGGCTCGAGAAGTCATCGGAGTCGAGGGCGCCCACATCCGAGCCCCCCTTCGACTGCGCGTCGCTCTTGGCGGCGTTCACGGCCGCGACGCCGGTGCCGTCCTTCGGTAGTGTCTTCAGCTGGACGGTGTAGCCGTCCTGGCCGTCCGGCCAGTCACTCGTGAACTCGACCGGCGCGGCGGTGGCGCCGGCGGCGGGTACGGGAACGGTGATGACCCGGGTTGGGGCAGCGGCAACCTGCTGCGTGCCGTCGTCTGAGGCGAGCGAGCCGATCAGGATCCCGAGTGCGAGCACGACGGCGAAGGCCCCGATGCCCGCAGCGATCAGCAGCGGCTGACTGTTCGCCCGAGTGTGGTGCGTGGGCGTGGAGTCCATCCCGCCACGAACCCCCGATTCGGCTCGCCGAATCGGGGCCCTTCTTCGGCCGCAGTTCAAGCAGTAGCGCTGGTCGTGCGCAAGTGGTGCGCCGCAGCCCGTGCAGGGCTCCCCGACGTCACCGAGCATCGGCGCCGAAACGGTCTGCTGTTCGCGTTCTTCGGTCGCCATCAACCCAGTTGTGTGGGCGGGGCTGCCACCTCGAGCTTGGCGCCCCGCGGGTTGCCGATAAAGAAGATCGTGTAACGCGCCCGCTTGCCCGGCTGCAGGCGCTTGATCTGTGCGCGGCCGGCAGCGACCACTTTCCTCCCGCGCTGCGCGACCGCGGACACGACGAGCTTTCGCTGCTCCACTCGAGATCGATTGGTCACGAAGCCGCGCGCCGCGATCCCACTGACGGGATCCTCGCTCAGGCTCGGCCTGCCGACGGCGATGCGCGGCACCTTCTTCGGACTACGCGCGCGCGGACTACCGACCTTCGCACGCACGGAGCGAGCGCCCTCCGTGAGTGGCACCTGGTCGTTGACCCAGAGTATGCGCGAGCCTGGACCGAGCAGGGACGCGGTCACGAGTGACGGCTCGAGCCCTGGGGCGTCGTTCTTGAACGCCGATTTGCCGTCGCGTCCGCGCACGTCGATGGAGATCGGCAGGCTGGCCAGCGGCCTTCGCGTCGCGTTGCGGATCGTGACGATCGCAGCGGTGCCGTTCTCGTCCTGGACCACCGCCGTCGAGAGCACCTTCACCATCGAGCTCTGGCGCGTCACGACGACGCCTTTCTGACCTGCGGAGCGCGCGCCGCCCTGCTTTGCCAGGCGGGCGCTCTTGTCCTGCGTTGACTCGCAGGCAAGAAACCAGAAACTAGAAATTAGGAAAAGCAAGATCCCCACGGAAACGTTCGTCCCGTTCCTAATTCTCTGATTTCCAATTTCTGATTTTCCACGGCTCAACCGAACGCTCCGCTCACGTATTCCTTTGTTCGTTCCTGGGTCGGCGAAGCGAACATCCTCTCGGCGTTGCCGTACTCCACCAGCTCGCCCAGGTACATGAACCCGACTTGGTCGGCGACACGGTGCGCCTGCTGCAGGTTGTGCGTGACGATCACGACCGCGACTTGCTCGCGCAGATTCATGATCAGCTCCTCGATCGTCGCCGTCGAGTGCGGGTCGAGCGCTGAGCACGGCTCGTCCAGGAGCAGCACCTCCGGGTTGGCCGCCAGCGAGCGGGCGATGCACAGCCGCTGCTGCTGGCCGCCGGACAGACGAAGGGCGGGATGCATCAGGTTCTGGCGCACCTCGCCGTACAGCCCTGCGCGCTGCAACGCGTCGATGACGGCGGGCTCGAGCTGCTCGCGCTTGGGCCGGCCGGCGCCCTGCTCGCGCAGCGCGTAGGCGACGTTGTCGAAGATGCTCATAGGGAACGGGTTGGGCTGCTGGAAGACCATGCTCACGCGCCGCCTGAGCTGCGTCACCTCGAGCGCGTCGATGTCCTGGCCGTCGAGCAGGATGCGCCCGCCGCGGCGCGCGGTCGGCGTCAGCTCTACGAGCCGGTTGAGGGAGCGCAGCAGAGTGGTCTTGCCGCACCCCGACGGTCCGATCAGCGCGAGCACCTCGCCCTGTCGCACCGGCAGGTCGACGCCGCGCACGGCGGTGACGTCGTCGTAGGAGATCGTGAGCTGCTCGGTGCGCATGCGCTCCACGCCCGGGGTGGAGGGGCGGCGAAAGCGGCGCTGCGGGCGAGTCGACAGCTCCGCCGCAGAGATGCGGCTGTCCGTAACGCCGTTGCCCTCGAGGCCCGGCAACTGCGCCGGCGGCTCGACGATCACCGGCTCGCGATCGACCACGATCCGCCGGATCGGCGGCGGCGTCAATGGGTCCATGCCGGCACCTTCCTCTCCCTGGCGATCCATTCGACCACGAAGTTCAGGATCAGGACGATCACGAGCAGCACGAACGCGGCCGCATACGCCTTCTCGGGCGCGTTGCCCTCGCCGGCCGGGGAGTTCACGAAGACGAAGCTGGTCAGCGTAGAGCCCGTCCCGCGCAGCGTGTCGATCGGCCCGAAGCCGCCGCCGCCGCTGAGCTGCAGGGAGGCTCCGAGCAGGATCACGACGATCGCGGTGTCGCCCGCGATCCTTCCCATCCCCAGCGCCGTGCCGGTCGCCATCCCCGGGCGCGCGGCAGGCAGCAGCACGCGCCGGATGGTCGCTGCCCTCGTCTTGCCGAGCGCGTACGAGGCCTCGCGAACGTGGCGCGGGATCGCCTGCAGCGCCTCGCGAGTCGCGCCGACGATCAGGGGCAGCGCGATCAGCGACATCATCGCCGAGGCGGCGAAGAAGGAGCGCCCGAACACCGCGCCTCCCTCGGCCCTGAAGGACAGAAAGCCGAGCGCGCTCTGCGAGAACAGGATCAGCCCGAAGATCGCCAGCACGATGCTGGGCGTGCCGGCCACGACCTCGACACCCGACTCGACCGTGCGCGCGAGCCAGAACGGCCGCGCGTACTCCGACAGCCAGACCGCGATCGCGACGCCGAGCGGGAACGCGATCACTGTTCCCATCACGGTCAGCAGGAACGTTCCCAGCAACGGGTCGAGGAAGCCGCCGCTGCGGCTCTGGTCCAACTCGGCCACGGGATGGGTGAAGATCTCCCCCGGGCGCAGGAACTGGATCCCCCTCACGAGCATGTAGACGAGGATCGCCCCGGCGACGAGGCAGAGCAGGATGCCCGCCGCCCAGCAGGCGTACACGCCGAGCCTGTCCCGCCACGGCCAGGAGGAAACGTCCTCCATCAGATCCCGGCTCCGTACTTCTTCAACGGCTGCTTTGCTGCCCAGCCGGCAAGCGACAAGAACACCGCTGACACCAGCAGCACGGCAGCGAACGCGTACAGCGTCTGCCCGTACGGCTCAACGGACAGCCCGTCGGCGTTGTCCACGATCGTCGCAGCGAGCGGGCGCGTCGGTTCCAGGAAGAAGGTGATGCCGTCGATCGGGTTGGGCGCGAAGCCGACCGAGCCGGACACCATCGAGAGCATGATCGCCTCGCCGAGGGCGCGCGCCGTCGCCAGCACCGCGGCGGCGATGATCGCCGGGCGCACTGCACGCACCGATATCGTCCACATCACCCGCCAGCGGTTGGCGCCGAGCGCCGCCGCCCCTTCGGTCCAGGAACGCGGCACCGCGCGCAGCGCGTCGACGCAGATCGCGATCATGATCGGCGTGATCATCACCGTCAGGATCAGGACCGCAACCATCAGCGACGCGCCGGTCAGCTGGACCACGTTGATGACGGACTCCTTGCGCTCCTGGCTGACCAGGTGATTGCCGACGAACGGCACGATCACCAGGATGCCGATAAGCCCGTAGATCACGGATGGCACGGCCGCCAGCAGGCGCACCACCCGCTCGAGCCACTTGCGCATCCGCTCGGGCGCGAACTCCACGATGAACGCGGCCGTGAACACCGCGATCACGATCCCGATCGCCACCGCGCCGACTGTTGTCAGGATCGTTCCCCACAGGAGCGGCCAGGCGCGCAGGTGGTACACGTACTCGTTCGGATTGGCGGGCGAGTTGAAGATGTCGCCGAGCTGCTGGTCGACGTTCCCTCCCGAGCCGAACCAGGCGAGGCCGTTGTGGGAGAAGGACGGCCACGCCTTCACGAACACGAACCCCATCATGCCGACGATCAAGACCAGCACGGTGCAGGCGATCACGGCCAGCACGCGCTCGACGCGGCTGTCAGGCCAGGGCCGGGAGAGCGAGATCAGCCAACGCGGACGGGATACCGCCCCGCCCCCGGCACCGGCCGGCGAGAACGTTCGCGTCACCTCTCGCTCATCTGCGGGCCGCGCGCTAGCGCAGCGGCACCCAGTTCTTCGAGATCGTGCGGCGCGCCTTGCTCGATTTGCGGATCCACTTGATCCAGGACTTCGCCGCACCCGACGGCTTTCCGCGGCTCACGAGCCAGAAGTTTCGAACGCCGCCGTACTGACCCGACTTTGCGTTTCGCAGCGAGCAGGCGACGCCGCGGTACGGAACCGTGTGCGTGCCGGCGGTGAAGTTGAAGTCGAGGTAGCCGATCGCGTTTTCGTCCGAGCGGATCGATTGCTGCACGCGTCCGTTCGAGGGCTTCTGGCTGGCGCTAGGCGCGACGCGCAGGTTGAGGCCCATGAAGATGTTCTGGAACGCGTCCTGTGTACCGGAGGCCGGGTTACGAGTGATGAGGTCGATCGGCCCCGATACCGATGCACCCGGCACCTGGCTCCAGCTCGTGATCCGCCCGGAGAAGATGTCCTGGACCGTCTCCTGCGAGACGTTGGAAAGCCGGTTAGAGGGGTGAGTTGCGATGCAGACCCCGTCGCGCGCGATGCGGTTGAAGGCGAGGCCGCCCGGATCGCTCGGTTGCGGGTCGCGTGACGACATGCCGAGCGTGACGCGTCCGTGCGAAACGTCGCCGATGCCCACGTCGGAGCCGCCCTGGAGGATCTTGAACTTGACCTTTCCCTTCCGCTTGCCCGTGACGTAGCCCTTTGCAAGCTGCGTTGCGAGCGGTGCCACCGAGGTCGAGCCGCTGATCGTGATCGTCGTCG
This sequence comes from uncultured Solirubrobacterales bacterium, assembly GCA_963716195.1. Taxonomy (GTDB): domain Bacteria; phylum Actinomycetota; class Thermoleophilia; order Solirubrobacterales; family JBBDJG01; genus JBBQNR01. The sequence continues at coordinate 2,052,162 of OY970293.1, read as the reverse complement.
CGGCGTTGGCTGTTGCGGGCGCGACGATCAGGACGGCGAGAGCGGTCGCGGATGCGATCAGGCGACGTGCAGGCACAGCTTTTCCTCCTGGAGCAGGCTTGAGCGATTCCGTGACGGCGACCGTGAGGCCGCGGCGGCAGTCTCCCGGCCCATGCGGGCACGCAGGTGAACCGCTTGTGTTCGTCTGGTGAAAAAGTGGGGAACGGCATTCCGCGGTCCAAGAAACGCACTCCGGTTTTTGCTTAGGCGCAAAAACCGGGAGCTCCGCGGGCGCGGGGTGTGCGTTTCACCAAAAGTTCCCTTAGCTTTCACACGCCGAGAGGTATTTGACGAGAGGTTTCTGTCGTCGATGCAGATCGGCCCGCTTACGTGTGCTCTCGCGGTCTCTTCGCTGGTCTTGGCCCTCTCACCCGCCGCGGCGCTGGGAGTGATCACTTCCGCGCAGACGATCGACGGACCGAACGCCGACGTGCTCGAGCTCGGCGGCGTCGCCATGGCTGAAGACGGCAGCGGCGGCCTCGTGTACCGGAAGCGCGTCGGCGGCCGGGCGCACGTGTTCGCCTCACGCTTCGGTCGCGGTCGCTGGTACCCGCCGCGACAGGTAGACGTCGGTCAGGACTTCGACTCGTCCTGGCCGCGGATCGGCGCGGCGAACGGCGGCAAGCTCGTCGTCACCTGGGCGCAGGAGTTCGGAGCGGACACCGACCGAATGTTCTCCGCCACCCTCGATCAGGGGGCAACGCGGTTCCAGAAGCCTGTTCCGATCGACCTCAACGTCGGCGAAGCGGTCGTCACCTTTCCCTCCCTTGCGATGAATCGTGGCGGTGACGCCTATCTCGCCTATCGCGTTCCCACTCTTCCCGGCGGGGGAACCAGCCCGGACCTGCCGCCCGGCTATATCCTGGCCGAGACCCGACTCGCCCGCTACAACGGGACCTATTGGTCGGTGCTCGGCGTGCCGGCAAACCGCAACCCTTCGGGACCGGTCGCGGCACCGAGCGCGGCCAACTCGCCCAAGGTCGGGATCGACGTATTCGGCAACGGCATCGTCGCCTTCCAGGAGCCCGACGACGAGTTCATCGACCGCATCTGGGCACGGCGACTGTTCGGTTCGACATTCGGGATCCCGCTGATCGTGAGCCCGCAGCAATGGAACAACGCACCGCTGCGCGGACCTGCTGACGCGTTCTCTCTAGAAAGCGGGGGGTACGGCCAGGCTGCTGTCGCATTCCGTCAGCAGCCGGGCGAGCGCTCCCCGTTGCCGGGCAGCCACGTGTTCGTCAACACCATTCCCGAGGTGTTCCGCAATGAGGCGAGCAGCTTCCTCAAGCCGCGGATTGTGGACGGATCCCCAAACGGGCCCCTCGACGGCGGCCCCGGCACCCCGAGTGTCGGCGTTACCTCCACCGGCTTGTTCATGGTCGGCGCCGGGATCGGGCAGCGCACAATTGCCGTGAGAGGGGACGAACGAGGCGCTCAGGCACCGCAGCGGCTCGACGATGGCCGTAGCTCGGTCGCCGGGGACCCTGTGATCGAGTTCACCGATAGTGAGGCCTCTGCTGCCGCGTGGAAGGTGCGAGTCGGAGCTAGCGCTGGAGTAGCCGTCCGCGAAAACCAGGTCGATCGCGACGTTCTGCGTCGGACGGTATCGGCGGCCGCTGGCGGATCCGTCAACGACCTCCGCATGACCGGCTCCGGCTTCGGCGACGCACTCGTCGCCCTCCAGCAGGGCGGTCAAGGCGCCGGTCAGATCGCCGCGGCAACGGTGAACGCCCCTCCGGAGCGCTTCGCCGTGCAAACCCCCGTGCGCTGGGTGCGCTCGCGCCGTGCGCCGATCACGTGGGACTCGGCCCCGAACGCCGGGGACCTCAGCTCGGTCAGCTATGCGGTCGTGCTGGGCGACGAAGAGGTTCGCGATGGACTGCACCGGCTCTCGTACCGTCTGCGCACCGCCGGCATGCCGAACGGCCGCCACGACGTGGTCGTGATCGCGCGCGACTCTGCGGGACAGGAGACGCAGAGCCGCATCGGCGAGCTGAAGCTCGACCGCGCCAAGCCGAGCGCGCGGGTGAGAGTGCGAGGTCGCAGGGTACGGGTGCGGATCGTTGACGGCCGCAAGCGGCGCTCCTCCGGACCGCGCGGCCGCGGCTCGCGCATCTCGTTCGGTGATGGGAAGCGAGCGCGTGGCAAGGTGCGCGCCAACCACCGGTACAAGAAGCGGGGCAGGTACCGGCTCGTGATCAAGGCGCGCGACCGCGCGGGCAACCGGCGGACGATCAAGCGGACCGTGCGCGTGCGATGAGGCGGGCGCTCTATATATACGGAGCGCTCACCGTGCTGCTACTCGCCGCCGTCCCGGCGGGTGCGACTGGCGCTTGGCAAAACGGAGCCGAGCTCGTGTCGGCCTCAGTCGAGAAGCAGGAGCAGGGCAATGCTCCTACGACCGCGAGTGCGATATCGAGCGACGGCCGCTTCGTCGCCTTCGAGACGAGGGCCACGAATCTGTTCAACGATCAAGACCCGCCAGGGGTCGATCGCATCGGCGGCATCTTCCGCAAGGACCTTCAGTCAGGCGCACTGGAGCTGGTGGCAGAAGGTGACACGCGTTACGAGGGGCTGGACCTGCTCCTTTTCCAGGGCGCGCGAAGGCCGTCGCTGAGCGCGGACGGACGCTTCGTGGCGTTCGACAGCGCGCAGCAGCTCGCTCCGCAGGACGGCAACCAGAATCGGGACGTCTACGTGCGGGACATGAGTATCCCGATCGGCCAGCCCGGGGCCTTCGAGCTCGCTTCGGCCAAGGATGGGAGCGACGCTGCCCCTGCCTATGTGGGGGTATCCGGTTCAGATACTCCGGTGGGCACCGCGATCAGCTCGGACGGAACCAAAGTTCTTTTCAGGACTCAGGTGACGTCCAATCTTCCCGACCATGCTGCCGCGGACGTCGGCCCGGGGCAGCTGTTCGTCCGCGATCGAAACGCGAAGGCGACCACGCTCGTGACGAGATCCGCGACGGACGGGCAGCCGGCAGGAGGCGCCGAGGTGCCAAGCGCAATCAGCGGCGACGGCACTACGGTCGTCTGGGTGGGATCCAACGCCGCGGCCCAAACACCCTTCCTCGCCGGTGAGAGCCCGGTCGAAACGGAGCCTTACTACCTGTGGCGGCGGGTGGCAGACGGTCCGAGCGCCAAAACGAGAAGGGTCACCGGCCGGGCCGACCTGGACAATCCCGGCTGCCCCTCTGACTCGCAGTACGTCCTGAACGACACAGATACAGGCCCGTGCTACGGCCCGCTGATCGAGGCCGAGGGCGTCCAGTTCTCGAACATCACCGGTAGGAAGCCTGCGATCAGCGCCGATGGCCGTTACGTCGCTTTTCTGACGGCCGCTCGTCCCCGGCCATTCGTCACCAGCGGCCGGTTCTACGACGCCTTCGTCACCGACATGTCCGAGGGCGTGTCGCGCAAGCAAGGAACGGTCGAGTTGACGCGCGACCCGAGCGGCGAGGACCTCAACAACGCCAGCTCGATCGAGAACCTCACGCTGTCCGCCGATGGGCGCTGGCTGGCATTCGCCACCACTCGGATCCAGTTCACACTCTCTCCACCGGTTTTCGTGGGCGATCCGGCGACCACCTGGGGGAACCAGGAGGTGTACGTGGTGGATCTCGAACGGCTGGAGATCGAGCGAGCCGTCAGGGCGCTCGGAGGTGGCGAGGTGAACGGAAGCTCCGGATCCCTGCTCTCGATGTCAGCCGATGGAAGCAAGCTCGCGTTCACCTCGGAAGCGACGGACCTGTTTGCAGGCGACCTGAACGGTTTCCAGGATGCCTTCGTGACCGAGCGCGTCGAGCAGGCCGGGACGGGCGACGCCACGGGGGCGGACGTCGGAGCGCTGGGCGAGTCCCGGTCAGGGAACGCCCGGCTGAAGAAACGACTGGCGCTCACGGTCGGACGTCTGGCCGGGGGTCGCCTGCGCGTTCAGGTGCGCGTTCCGGAGGCGGGCATTCTGCACGTGCGAGCCACAGCCAGCGTGAAGAAGAAGCGCCGGCGGGCCGGCCGGTCGCGCACACGGATACTCGCGCGAGCACGCTCCAACGCCAAGGCGGCGGGAACGCAGACCGTGCTGCTGCGGTTGTCGTCGCGGCACCTGGCCCGGATCACCTCGCGCAAGCGGATAAGGGTGCGCCTGGGCGTCAGCTTCGCTCCCGCCGTGCGCAGCGAGGCTTTGAGAGCAGAACGGATGGTCACCCTGAAGCGGTAACCCAGCAGTGGCGATGGACGCCGGCGGCGGCCCGCTCCGGCGAAATTCACTCCCTGACACCACTGCGCGTTAAGCACGTTGTGGAGAACTGGGGAACGGATGGCAAAGGTCTGGAAACGAACTGGAGAAGCCAGTGTTGCCATCCCGTGAACCAAGTGTGTGACTGCTGTGAACGCCGTTGACTCGGCGGTCCGCGGGCAATAGAACACCCGGCGCTCTGTGGACGACTCTCACTCTTAACCAAGGGAGGATTCGCCGTGGTAAATCGCTTAGTCGATGCGCGTAGCCGCGCCCTGTGGCTTGCGCTAGCGCTAACAGCGGCTGCGGTCGGAGTGGCATGGATGGCCGCCCCGGCTGCGCAGTCGAACTTCACAACTTCGAAGTGCAACGGATCGAACATCACCGGGCGCGGTGCGTCGTTTGCGAACGCCGCCCACACGACCTGGATCAACGGCTTCCAGACCACCTACTGTCCCGGCGGCCCGACCGTCACCTACGACCCTGCCGGAAGCGGCGCGGGCCGTCGCGTGGTGGGCGAGCGGACCGGCACCAACGCGACCGGCGTCCAGAGCCGCAACCAGGTACCCCGGTTCGGCATGACGGACGAACCTCCGTTCCCGCTCGGCCAGGGTCAGATGAACACCGGCACCGACACCGTCGGCGACGAGGGCACGATCCACGTCGTGCCGGCAGCTTCGGGAGCAATCCCCATGGCCGTGAACTTCCCGAACAACTGCGACCGCTCGCTCCTGCCGGACTCGGCCGAGACGGATCCCGCCTCGGCGAACGCGTCGCCGTTCGTTGACCGAGTGCGCTTCACGCGCTCTCAGTTCGAGGCGATCTGGGCAGGCGACAACGCGTCCGACAACTGGACCGAGGTGTTCCCTACGCTCGCGGCTGACGCGGACTGCAACGTGGACATCACGCGAGTAGTGCGGTTCGACGACTCGGGCACGTCATTCGCGTTCAAGGACTACCTCGACCACATCAACGGTGGCCGCGGCTGGCTGACGACGTTCATCACCCCCGACACCCGGAACTGGCCCGACGGACCCGGCGTTGGCGACCGCGACGACTGCGGTAACAACAACGGCATCCCCGAGCCCACGGACCCGGACGGCCCGCGCGGGGACAAGCTCACCAGCGGCTGCGCGAACGGGAACGGGCCGCTGACCGTGAAGCTGCAGTCCGTAGATGGAGGCGTCGGCTACAGCGACATCGCCACACAGCGTTCGAATGGATACGCGATCACGCCTGCGGCAGTCGCCGGAAGTCGTGACGACGACCTGTTCTGGACGCAGGCTCCTAACCCGAGCAGCGTGTTCAGGGAGGCCACGGATGACCCGAACGGCTTCCGCACCGACGGCAACAGGGGCGCCGACTGCGACCCGGTCACGTTCGCCGGCACGCCCGCGACGACGACCGGTGACTGGTCGAACACGAGCGGCGTCGACGCGCCAACCGGGTTCCCGATCTGCACGCTGACGTACGGCCTGGTCTTCGACGACTACGAGCCGCCGTACAGCCTGGAGGGATCGGGCTTCGCATCCGAGGAGCAGAAGGCACGGACGGTGAAGGACTACTGGACGTTTGTCCTCAGCGAGACTGGGCAGAACCTGCTGCCGGCCTCGGACTACGACCGGCTGCCGGCAGACATCCTCGCCAAGGCCAGGACGGGCATCGGCTCGGTCTGCTTCGACAAGGCGGGCACGGGTAACTGCCCGACGCCGACCGGAGCTGGTCCGTCCTACCCAAGGCCGGCTACAGGGACGCCGACACGGGTGCCGCTCGTGCTCGCGTACAACCAGTGCACCTCGCCCAACTCGACGCACGTCCTTCCGCTGGCGTTGCCTTCGTGCAACCCGCCGGTGCGGACGTCGACGCAGTTGACGATGGGGAACGTCGGGCAGGGATCCGGCTTCGCCAAGTACCAGGTGCTGGTCGGCAACACGGCGACCTCCGTGGACGAAGCGGACATCGCCCTGCAAGCGCAGATGCTCGACGTCCGTAACGCCAGCGGTGGCACCGACTACACCGGGCTCCTGAACCTGACGTCCAGGGTAAGGATCACCGACCTCAGCAACGGTCCGTACGAGGCCTCCTCCGGCACCGTGCAGGACACCGAGGTGTCGTTCCCGGTCCCGTGCGTCGCGACAGGAGGCGGAGCGGGAGCGGTGTGTAGCTTCGCCTCCACCGTCGATGCACAGGTGCCCGGGTTCGCCAAGGAGGGCAGGAACGCGATCATCGACATGCTGTCGATCAACGTGGAGGATGCTGGGCCGAACGGGACCCTTGGTCCCGGCTGCCCGCGCGTCTGCGGCGACGGTGACGAGTCGGTGTTCCTGAACTCGGGAGTGTTCCTGCCCTAGCAACTCGGTCACACACCCGAAAGGGAAGGAAAGGCGCCCGGGCCCTCGAGGGGGGTCCGGGCGCCGCTCTTTTGCCGGGGCCAGCACCGCGGTGAAGGACTGGTGAAGCAAAGGTGAAACGCGCGTTGCTGACTTGTAAACGGCCTGTGTGACTTCTGTGAAGCGTATTGACCTGGTAGCGCGCCCGTGAAAGAAATCGGCCCGGTCTCCCAGTCTGTGGTTGAGCCACCTCTTCTGAAACCACCGAACGCTATGCGCGAGGTCCTGACAGTCGCTGCTAGAGCGCGCCTGCGCGAGGGCGCGCCGTGAGCGACGCCCGCCGGCGCGGTGCCAGCGGTGCGCCGACACTTAAGCGGTCGCGCTCGTCGTTCGGCGCGCGGCTTTCAAACGGTCTGACGACCGCATTCGACTTCCTGCGCGCGGCGATCAAGATCGTCGCCAAGGACCCGCTCGACGGCATCCTGCTCGGCGGCACGATCGCGCTCACGATCCTCTTCTTCAGCCTGCTGGGGTCGATCCAGCCGAGCTCGCCCGGCACCGAGATACCTCTCAGCACCCTCGTGCAGGCGACCGAGCAGAAGCAGCTGAAGACCGCCACCTTGCTGGACGAGGACGCGCGCGTCGTCGTCGAGACCAAGCTCGGCAACACCTACTGGGCCGCTTACCCGAGCTCGGACGCGCAGACGAACGGGCTGGTGCGGACGCTCACGAACGAGGGCGTCGTCGTCGACGTGGATCAGCAGGCGTGGGTCCCCACCCGCCGCATCGTCGTGCAGTTCCTGCTGCCGATCCTGATCCTGGTCTGCCTGTTCGCATACTTCATGCGCATCGGCCAGGACTCGATGGCCGGAGGCTTCGCGGCTTTCTCGAAGCTCGGGAACCGCCGGCGCAAGAAGGCCCGGCGCCCGGTTACGTTCGCCGACGTGGCGGGAGCGTCGGAGTCGGTGGCCGAGCTGCGCGAGATCCGCGACTACCTGGCCGATCCAACCAAGTACTCGCGCCTCGGTGCGCGTGCACCAAAGGGAGTGCTGCTCGTGGGGCCGCCGGGCACCGGTAAGACGCTGCTCGCCAAGGCAACCTCGGGCGAGGCGGATGCCGCGTTCTTCTCCATGTCGGGCTCGGAGTTCGTCGAGTCGTTGGTCGGCGTCGGCGCCGCCAGAGTGCGCGACCTCTTCGCCCAGGCGCGCAAGGTCGCGCCGGCGATCGTGTTCATCGACGAGCTCGACGCGGCCGGGCGCCGTCGCGGGGCGGGCATCGGCCAGGGCAACGACGAGCGCGAGCAGACCCTGAACCAGCTCCTGGTCGAGATGGACGGCTTCGAGGCCGAAGCGGGCCTGGTCGTGATGGGCGCGACCAACCGGCCCGACATCCTCGACCCGGCGCTCCTGCGGCCCGGCCGGTTCGACCGCCAGGTGACCATCGACCCCCCCGACGTGCACGGGCGCTTCGAGATCCTCGAGCTGCACTGCGGCGGCTCGCGCCCGCTGGCCCCCGACGCGTCGCTGCTGGAGATCGCGAAGCTGACGCCCGGCTTCACTGGCGCGGACCTCGCGAACGTGATCAACGAGGCAGCGCTCCTGACGGTGCGCGAGCAGCGCACCGAGATCACGCAGGCGATCCTGGAGGAGTCGATCGACCGCGTGGTCGCCGGACCGGCCAAGAAGAGTCACGTCCTGAGCGAAGACGAGCAGTACGTGATCGCCGTGCACGAGGCATCGCACGCGGTCGTCACGCGCTCGATCGGTCAAGCGGTGTCCGCACAGAAGCTCTCGATTGTGGCGCGCGGGCGCCAGCTCGGCACCGCCGCCCACATGCTCACCGACCGCGACGTGTTGATTCAGCAGGAACCCGACCTGTGGCGCCAGCTGGTGGCGATCGTGTCCGGTGCGGCGGGGGAGCACGTCGAGTACGGCTTCTTCTCCACCGGCATCCACGACGACCTTCACGCCGCGACACAGCTCGCGCGGCGGATGGTTACCTCGTTCGGGATGTCGGCCGAGGTGGGCCCCGTCACGATCGGGGAGCGCGAGGGCGAGGTGTTCCTCGGTGCTTCGCTGCAGGACCTCGGGTCGGTCGGGCCCGCGACGCTCGAGCTGATCGATCGCGAAGTGGAGCGCCTGGTGGGCGAGGCGATCGACAAGGCGGTGTCCGTGCTCGAGCGCAACTGGGCCGCCGTAGAGGAGACAGCCAACGCATTGATCGAGCACGAGACGCTCTCTGGTGTCGCGCTGGACGCCGTGCTCTCGACCGTGCAGCCCATGCCGATCGCAGAGCCACAGCGCAACGGGCGCTTCACCCGCCGGCGGCCTTCCAGGGAAGGTTGACCATGTGGCGCCGTCTGGCCGCGGCGCTGGTGGGGACGCTGGCGGCGACTTCGCTCCTGGCTGCGCCGGCAAGCGCGGCCGAGCCAATCTGGCGCCTGGAGCAGCCGAGCCAGGGTTCGCCGTTCCTGTCTCCTCTCGGCGCGCCCGGCGACCTGCAGTTCACTGCTCCGAACCGCGGCTTGCTGATGGTGAACAGCTCAGCGGTCGGCCCGCGCATCTGGGCCTTCGACGGGCTCGCTTGGCATGAGCATGCCGACGTTTGCGGCACAGACGCGCGTCATGCCCGCTTGGCCTGGGCCGGCCAACGCGAGTTCTGGACGATCGCAAATCCGAGCCTTCCCCGCACGGGAGTCGGCCAGGCGCTCTGCCGCTTCAAGGACGGCGCGGTGGCAGGGTCGTTCAGCACCCCGCCCGAGGCAGCCGATCCGTTTCGAGAGATGCAGGCCGCCGCATGCGTGGCCGCTGACGACTGCTGGTTTGCGGGGCTGTTCGCCCAGGATCCCACCGGCGAGCGACGTGGCGCTTTCCACCTCCATTGGAGCGGCGGCGTCCTGCAGACGGTTTACGCGCCCCAGGGGCGTGGCGTCACCGACCTGGAGGCCCACGGCGGGACGGCGTTCGAGACCGTGATGGTCGGTCGAGGGATCGGTCAGGACATCGGCGGTGACGAGCTCACGATCCCCGAGCCCGTGCCCCACCTCATCCATCGCATCGTCAACGGGCAGATAGTCAACGATCCGTTCACGCCGGCAGACCCGTCGGGCACGCTCCCGGGAGACGCGAGTGAGCTACTCGCACTGGACAGCGACGGCACCCAGCTGTGGGCGGGCGGAGGGGGCGCCGTGTCTGGCGCCTCGGCGCTCGCCAGAAACCCGCAGTTCGTCGAGCGCCCGCCGCTCGTTGCGAGGCTCGAGGGAGGGGTGTGGCGCGACATACCTCTCAGCTGCACGCCTCCCTCTCCTTTCCTTTGCCGGGATCGGATCGTCGACGTCGCCGCTGTACCTGGCACGGACACGGCGTGGGCGGCCCTCGCGACCGTCGGCCAGCCCGACAACACCACGGCAGTAGCCCGCGTGGCACGCATATCTGCTGACGGGACCGTCGAGCTCGTCACTCTGCCCGGCAGCCAGGGGCGAGGCCAAGCGGCCAAGATCGCTTTCACGGGCCCGAACGAGGGTTGGGCCGTCACGACCACCGGCTGGGTCTTTCACTTTCTCGATCCCGAAGCGCCTCGTCCGGCGCAGGACACCGATCCCGCCTTCAGCGGCAAGATCACCGCACGTCACAACGAAGCCGCCGAGCAGTTCGTCCCCGACAGGCCGCCGGTCGACGACTCGGAGCTCTTCAAGCCCCCGCCGGAGACAGCGGAGCCGCCGCCCGGTGACACGCGGACACGCCGCCTGCCGGCGCTGCTGCGCAAGATCCGGACGTCACGGCGCGGGCTGCGGCTGATCGTCAGCTTCACACTCGTTCGGCGCGCACGTGTCGGGCTTACGGCGCGGCGAGGCGGCAAGGTCGTCGCCCGGGCGACGCCGCGCATGCTCCGCCCCGGGCGGCGGCGGCTGGTCCTGAAGCTCCAGCGCAAGCGCTGGCCGAAGCGACTCTCGTTCTCCGTGAGTGAGCCGGGCGTGGCGCCGCCGGACGCGGATGGTGGGGACGGCGGGGGCGACGGGGACACGATCACGACGGGCCTGCGCGGCCGGGCTTTCAGCAGATGAGTGGCGCCCGCAAGAGCATGCTCGGATTGATCGGGGCGGCAGGATTGCTCGCTCTCTGTGTCGCTGGGCTTGCTCTGCCCGCGAGCGGCACAGGGCAGATCGCCGGTGCGATCTACGCCCAGCCCGTGCTGGGAGTGGCCGACACCGGCGCGGTGATGATGGGCGCCGCATCGGCGAGCGAGCCCGGCGAGGTGTGGGCGTACAGGCAGCTGCCGCTCGATGCGGGCGTGCCACAGGGGGAGCGGCTCGGGGCCGGCGTCCCCGGCTTCGGCGCCGATGAGCAGCTGGTGTTCCTGCGCTACACCTACGCCACCGGATGGCAGGCTTTCGAGACCCCGGTGAACGAGAGTGGAGGCGCGTACCGGGGCGTGAATCCGAACCCGCGCACGGCTCGCATCACGCCGACAGGTGGCGGGATCCTGATCGGCCGGGACTCTGGCACAGAATGCAGTGACCCGTCGATCCCGCGCGAGCAGTGTCCGCCGGAATTGCAGCGCCCCGTGCCGGCGGAGCTCCAGGTGAAGGTGCTCCGTCGCGATCCCGGCGGTCGCTTCGGGGTGATGCCTCCACCGCCGGACGATGTACTGCGCCCCGCGTCCGACAGCGGTCCGGCGGAGACCCTCGCCGACGGGTTCGGCAACGGCGATGCGGCCGTTGCCGCCTTCGATCGGGACGGCAGGACGGCTGCTTTCTTCGCGATCAAGGAGCGGATTGTCCAGGATGCCGTGGCCTATTTCGATGGTGAGAATTGGTCCCGCGAGCCTGTCGCGGTACCTACCGGCTCGGAAAGCGCATTCCAGATCGTCGCGATCGACGCCACCGGGCCCGACAACGCATGGATGCTCGCTCGACCGGCCGACGACCTCCAGCGCGGCGTCGTGTTGTTTCAGCGCGTGACCGATGGTGGGCCGCATTGGGTTGAACGGGACATCGGCCGCTCCACGTTCAGCCAGCGCCAGGACCTGAGTGCGGGCGTATCCGACGTCGATGTTCTGTCGGGCGACACCCGACCACTCACGGTCACCGAGAACGGTGTCTGGATCGACGGCCGCCTGACCGCCGGCAGCGGTGAGGAGTCGGTGCGGCGGCAATTCACGCTCTACTTCGACCGCTCGGAGGGCAACCTGACCGGCGCCTGGTGCGACATCACGGTGATCTGCGAGCGACCGCTAGGAGCTGCCCTGAGCGAGGAGAGCTACAGGAGCTTCGCATGGCCGGGCCCGGGTTATGGCAGCCGCATCATCACCAACGCGCTCGACGTCGGCGGCGGCGGCGGCACGAACCGGGGCACCTATCTGCGCCTGGACGGGACCTTGTTCTCACGCATTCCCGGCGCGGGCGGCAACTTCCGCGAGACCGCAGCTTTCAGCGCGCCGGATGAGGGGTGGATCGAAGGCCCCGTGCACATCACACGCAACCCGGAACTACCGCGAGTGGGGCAGAGCTGGCCGCTGTCGTTGCGAGCTCCGTTGACGTCGGTTGCAGCGGCGCCGGGGTCCCGGCCGGGCGACCTCGGCGGTGGGGCACTTGCGGTCGGCCTCGACGGCGGCGTCGCGCGCTACGCGCCCGCCGGCGGATGGACACGCGAGTTTCTGCTCAGCTCGAGCGGGTCGGTGGTCAAGGCAGGGCTGCGCGGCGTCGCCTGGCCGGAGCCGGCTCGCGCGCACGCGGTGGGCGACCTCGGCGCGATGTGGCTGTGGCGCGCGGAGACCGGGCTGTGGGAGAAGGATCCCGCCGCTCCCGTCGGGTTCGACGGCAACTTGATGGACGTCGCATTCGACCCGCACAACCCCGAGCGCGGGTACGCCGTCGGCAAGAGCGGCGTGCTCCTCCGGTATGACAAGACATGGACCCAGGAGCCGCTGCCCGCGCTGCTTCAGAGTCGCAACCTGACCTCTGTGGCATTCGCGGGCTCGCAGGCGCTGGTCGCAGCCGGAGACGATCTGCTCGTCAACGATGGCGGCGGATGGCACGTGGACGCGGATGCGGACCGGCTGCTCGACTCTCTTCCGCGCCGTCCCGAGATCCGCGTCGTCGCGGGCCTCCCCGACGGCGGCGCGATCGCAGCCGGCACACGGATCGTCCTCGAGCGCGATGGTCCCGGCCATCCTTGGCGCTTCTCGACTCAACCCCTTTCGGGCGCCACGGCCGTCGCGGCCGCCGCGTACCGCGACGGAGACCGCGTGCGCGCAATCCTGTCCGTGACCGAGGTGAGCTATCCGCCGCCGGTCGATCCGGACCAGGAGCCGGGCCAGCCCCCGCCGGTGCTGCAGCCGTTCCCGCCGTCAGGCGACGGCTACGTCGTGCGGGAGACGGCTAACGGCTGGCGCGACGAGCAGCACATGTCGTTCGGCGGCTCGGGACTCGACAAGCCGATCAAGTCCGATCCGGTGCTGGACTTCCTGCTCGACGCCGGCGGCAACGGGTGGGCCGTCGGAGGCTGGAGCGGAGAGCCCGACAGCGCCGGCAGGGGCGTGGCGGGACGAAGAGCCCCCGCACGAGCGCAGCGCCAGGCGGTGTTGACCGCGTCAGTCAATCGCTACGGTGCCGGAGCCGAGTTAGCTCCGCCGATCAGACCCGTTGCGGTGGCGCTTGGGTCCGGACCGGCGCGCTTCGCGATCGCATCCCACGCCCAGTGCGAACAACCATGCGCGGGTCTCGCCGGGCAGGCGATCGGACCGGATCGTGGCCTCGAGGGCCTGCTCGCCAAGGTGGCGGGCCTCGGTGCGCTCCCGTACGGGCCCCGGCTGCTCCTTTACGGCGGTGGACGCCTGCGGCCCGGGGCCGGGGGCCTGACGGGCGAGGAGGCTTACCGCTATGCGCAGGAGCTCGGCTCCCAGCCGGGGTTGCCGGTGTACGGCGCCGTCTCGGCAGGCGACGCGGGGACCGGCGGCCTGTCCGCGTTCTCGGCTGCATTCGAGCCGTTCAACAGCCCGTTCGGGCGCGGTCCTGGTCCGCCGGGAGTAGACGCATCGAACATCCCCGGCGCGGTTCCGGGCTCGGGTGCGCGCACTCATTACGCGTTCGACTCACAAGGCTCAGGTGGCACCGTGCGGGTGATCGTGATCGACAACTCGTCGGGCTCGCTGGCTGCGAGCGATCCACACCAGAATCCGCCCGAGGCGCAGGCGCCGTGGCTCCAAGCGGTGCTCGCGGATGCGAGGGCCAGGCAGATACCGGCGATCGTGGTCGGCAGCCGCGACCTCAACACCCGCTTCAACCCGCGCCTGAACGTGGCGACCGATGGAGACGAGGTCGCGCGCATGCTCGTCGACGGCGGCGCCTCCGCCTATTTCTTCGAACGCCCGGAAGAGAACCGCGCCTACCGCGTCCCCGCAGGCAGCGCCGACACGATCCCTGCGTTTGGCAGCGGTACCGTCGCATACCGCTCGCCCCTGTCGCAGGCACGTGACCAGCCGGACTCCCTGTTCGGTGACGCCGGCTTCCTGCTCGCGGAGGTGGATGCGGCGCGCCGCAATACGGTCACCAATCGAGCGCCCGTGTCCGTGCGGCTGCTTCCGCTGATCGAGGACGTCTCGCTGCTCCCCCTCGACGGCACCCTTCTGCGCCGCAGCCGGCCGGCTCTTTTCCAGGGCGTCGGCCGCCGCCCGCGTGCTGGAGACCGGTGGGGCAGACCAACGACGGATGGCACCGCGAACCCTGCCGGCGGGGACCCCTACGTGTCGTTCCCGCCCCCGCCATGCCTGATCGCGGGATGCTCCACGCGGCTGGCGGCCGAGTACGAGTTCCTCTCCTCGGACCCCGACATCGCGGACTTCGTGAGGCAGGACCCGAACTCGTCCAACCTGCGCAAGCCGTACATCGGTCCCGGCGACAAGGTGGTTAGCGACTCCAGGTCTGGCCTTCTGTGCGCGTTCAACGCCGGCACCAGCACACTGACCATTCGGGCCGGTGCGGTCGCATACGCGCAGACGGTGCGCGTGCTGCCCGGTAGTGTGCAGCGCCCCTGCGGCACGCGGCCATTGAACCCGAGCCGGTTCCGCCGCACAGCGCCGCGAGCAGCTCCGCCGGCGCCGCCGCCTCCCGCGCCCCAGGGCAGCCAGCCGGCCGAGTTCGCGCCGCCGCCGCCGCCTCCGCCCGCGCCGGCTCCGCCCGCGCCACCGCCCGCGAACCCGCCTTCGCCGCCGACTCCTTCGGCGTTCCTGCCGCCGCTCGAGCCGATCGCCTATCTGCCGCCAGTGCCGCTGCCGACGCCTCCGCCCGCGATCCGCCCGAGCCCGCCCAGCGGCGGTTTGGGCCGCGCGTACCAGGTGGAGGAGAAGCGCGAGGAGGAGGCGGCGCTCGAGGAGTCGCAGGCGTCTGCCCGCTACATCCACGCCGACCACCATGCCCTGCCGCCGGGCCTCGTTCTCGCCGTGATCGTTTTCGTGGCGTTCGCAGGCGCCACGATCCGCGGCGGCGGGCGCGGGCGCACGCGCAAGATCGAGGCGGCGGTCGTCGCCAACCGTGAATACGAAGCCACCCGGAATCGACATCGAAGGGGGAACATCCGATGAAGCAGCACTCGCGCGGTCACCGCAGCCCGCTCGCGATCGCCGCGATCGTGATCTCGCTGATCGCGCTCGTGTTCTCGGTCACCGGCGCGGCGGACGCGGTACGCAAGCACTTTCCGGGCGCGAGCACGAAGCCGAAGAAATACGGGCTGCTGCGCCTGGGCAAGAACAAGAAGTTCACCGCTAAGGCGATCCCGACGGTCCGGAGAGCACGCCGCGCGGCACGGCTGGGAAACAAGACCTTGAAGGACCTGACCGACCGTTGCGCGCCTGATCAGGTCGACTTCGGTTCCTGGTGCCTGATGAACGCGCCCTACGGCGTCACCAATCAGGAGATCGGCAAGAACAATTACTTCTTCGCGTCACAGAAGTGCGCCGAGCTTGGCGGCTTCCTGCCGACCGCGGCGGAGCTGATCGGCGCGGCGAACCGCATAAAGCTCTCCTCGACGATCGACGACTCCCAGCTGTCGGCTTCAGTCGATCTCGACGCAACCGACGGGCTGAAGGACAGGCGGGAGATGTCGGCGACGCTGGTGACGGTCACGGCAGGCTCGAGTGCAGCCGGTTCCGAGGGAGTGACCGAGGGCTCGCGCGGCGACCCGAAGGCGGGGGAGCCCGACCCGGTTCCGTTCCCCGCCAACCCGGCTCCCGAGACGCTCCAGTACGTGACGGTCTACGACAACCACGACAAGGGCGGCTTCGCGGGCTCCAAGCCCGTGTCACAACCGGAGAACTTCCGCTGCGCGTTCTCGAAGGTGCAGGGCACGGCGGGGGAGGAAGTCGAGTAGAGCCGAGGTGCGGGGCGGCGGCCGAGGCCGCTTCTACCCTTGGTTGCAGTTGAACGAAGAGGTCGATAACGGGACCCGGCGCCAGTCCCCGGCGGAGACGATCGGCGCCGCCCACGTCAACGCACCCACGCGCGGCAACCGGCGGCTCGAGCTGTTGCTCGATGCCGTGAACGCGGACGACCAGGTGAAGGCCTGGTGGTATGTCGCGCAGGTGAACGCCGACCGGCTGGGCATGTCCGACCACTCCTGGGTACACGTCCAGATCGTGGTGAACATCGGGCTGCGCATCCTGCGCCTGCTGCAGCGCGCCGATATCGAGCCCTCGATGGTGACGGACCATGGGATGGGACGGCGGGACGCGGAGGTGGTGGTGGCGGCTGCGTGCATGCTGCACGACACCGGCATGTCCATTCACCGCACCGACCACGAGGCGTTCAGCCTCTTCCTCGCGGCCAGGAAGCTCGACACGCTGCTCGCGGGCATCTACGACGAACCGGAACGGACGGTTGTCGCCTCCGAGGTTCTGCACGGCATCATCGCCCACCGCCGGCGCGGCGACCCGATCACGCTCGAGGCCGGCGTCGTGCGCGTCGCCGACGCGCTCGACATGGCGGAGGGACGCTCGCGCGTTCCCTTCGAGAGCGGGCGACAGAACATCCACTCGCTGTCGGCGGCGGCGATCGAGAGCGTGAAGATCGATCGCGGCGAGGAGCGGGCGATCCGGATTGAGATCGACATGAACAACTCGGCCGGCATCTTCCAGGTCGACGAGCTGCTCGCGACGAAGCTGCGCGGATCCGGACTCGAGGACCACGTCGAGGTGGTGGCGCGCATCGAGGCCGAGCACGAGAAGCGCCTGCTGCCGATCTTCCGTATCTAGCGAAGCGGCAGCAGATCGATCGCTTTCGATCTACATCCATCGATTGAACTGATGGATGTCGATGCTTAGACTTGCGCCCGATCGTGCCCGCCGCCGTCATCACGGACATCCACGCAAACCTGCCGGCGCTCGAAGCGATCCTGGAACGGATCGCCGAGCTGGGCATCGACAGCGTCTACTGCGGGGGCGACCTGGTCGGCTACGGCCCTCATCCCAACGAGGTCTGCAGTCTGATCGAAGGGCGCGGGATACCGACCATCTACGGGAACTACGACTACGCGATCGCGCGCGACCTCGAGGACTGCGGGTGCGCATATCCGGATCCACACGAGCGCGAGCTCGGCGAGCAGTCGATCGCGTGGACGCTCGCGCACACGGACGGCGACTCGAAGCGGTTCATGCGCGCCCTGCCGTTCGACCTGCGCTTCGAGCTCGGCGGCGCGCGGGTGCGGTTGGTGCACGGCTCGCCGCGGAAGGTGAACGAGTACCTGTTCGAGGACAAGCCCGCGCGCACCTTCGAGCGGATCGCCGCAGGCGCGGACTGTGACGTGCTCGTCTTCGGTCACACGCACAAGCCCTGGATCCGCAGCTACGGCGACGTCCTGTTCGTCAACTGCGGATCGGTCGGCAAGCCCAAGGACGGCGATCCCCGCGGCGCGTTCGCGGTCCTGGATGTGGACGACGAGGTTCACGCTCGGATCGAGCGCGTCGGCTACGACGCGCAGTCCGTGGCGAGGGAGGTCGCCGCTGCCGGACTGCCGGCCGAGTACGGCGAGAAGCTGGTGACGGCGGCCTGAGAGGCGATCGTCGTGGCGCTCGAGTTCGATCGATCAACCCGCCGCCGCCTCTCCGACGTGGTGGCGCGCCTGGCGGCCGAGTTCGACGGCGTGTTCTCGACACAGACCGTGGCCGGCGTCGTGGTCGACTCGCTTTCGCGGCTGGGTGACGTCACGGTCGCCGCGCACCTGTCTCTGCTGTGCGAACGCTTTGCCCGCCAGCGCCTGCGCGCAGCGGCGCTCGCCGGAGGGCAACTGCCCAGGACGGCGCCGGTCGTGCTGTTCGTCTGCACCCACAACGCGGGGCGCTCGCAGATGGCCGCCGCGCTGACGATGCACGTGTCCGAACAGAGCATCGACGCATGGTCTGCCGGCGCCCGCCCCGCGGACCGGCTCGAGCGACATGTGGCCGAAGTGATGGCCGAGATCGGGGTCTCGATGACACGCGAGTTCCCCAAGCCGCTCACCGACGAGGTCGTGCGCGCAGCCGACGTGGTGGTGACGATGGGCTGCGGCGAGGCCTGTCCGGTGCAGGTCGGGCCTCGTTATCTCGACTGGCCGATCGAAGATCCAGCGGGCAAGCCGCTGGTGGACGTACGTCAGATCCGCCGCGACATCACGGACCACGTTCTCGACCTGCTCAACGAGCTGCTGCCCTGCCGTGGATAGCTCGCTACAACTCTGGCGCCGCGCGGCAGCCGAGGGCCTGGCGGCGTTCGCGCTCGTGTTCGCAGGCTGCGGCGCGATCGTCGCCGACGTGGAGTATGAAGGCGCGCTTGGCGCGGTCGGGATCGCTCTCGTCTTCGGACTGGTCATCATGGCGATGGTCTACGCGACCGGGCATCTGTCAGGAGCACACATAAACCCGGCCGTGACGCTTGCGTTCACGATCACCCGTCACTTTCCCCGTCGCGAGGCGACCGCCTACATCGCCGCGCAGCTCGCCGGAGCCGTCGCCGCTGCGCTCCTGCTGCTCGCGGTCTGGCCGGACCAGCCGGCCTCACTGGGAGCGACGCTGCCGTCCGTCAGTGCAGGGAGCGCCTTCGTTTATGAGCTCGTGTTGACAGCGGTGCTGATGTTCGTGATCACCGCCGTCGCAACCGACACGCGCGCAGTGGGCGCGGGCGCAGCGATCGCGATCGGGGGCACGATCGGACTCGACGCGCTGTTCGGCGGGCCGGTGACCGGGGCATCGATGAATCCCGCACGCTCCTTCGCTCCGGCGCTCGTGTCCGGCGAGTGGACCGACTTCTGGGTCTACGTGGCGGGGCCGCTCGTCGGGGCCGCGCTCGGAGGGCTCGCGTACCAGCTGGTCCGGGGCGAGCACCGCAGCTAATTTGACAAACATCGATTAAATCGGTAAACATAGATCAATGGCTGTGGATCTGGACCTCGCACCGAAGCAGAAGCGCCCCGCCGGGCAGCCATGCTGCGAGCCGGTCGTCTATCCGGACACGCAGAGGGCGGAGGCCGAGCGGATGGCAGTGATTGCCAAGGCGCTGGGCGATCCCATTCGCCTGCAGCTCGTTGACGTGCTGAAAAAGCACGCGGGCAAGGTCTGCGTCTGCGAGCTCACCCCGCTCTTCGACGTCGGCCAGCCGACTGTCTCGCACCACCTGAAGGTGCTGCGCGAGGCCGGCATCGTCGACTCCGAGCGGCGCGGCCTGTGGGCCTACTACTACGTCGTCCCTGATTCCCTGAAGGAGTTGACCGAATGGCTGAGCTGACCCCTGACCTGAAGGATGTGCGAGAGGCGGTGCGCGAACGGTACGCGGCAGCCGCGACCAGCACGAGCAGTGCCTGCTGCGGCGGTACCGCCGGCTGCGGCCCCGAATTCGGACAGTCGCTTTACGGCGACGAGAACCGCACGGAGGTGCCCGACTCAGCGCTGGAACTGTCGCTCGGATGCGGTGTGCCCACCGCCGTTGCCGATCTCGACGAAGGCGAGACGGTGCTCGATCTCGGATCCGGAGGCGGCGCGGACGTGCTGCTGTCGGCGGGCCGGGTGGGGGCAGCGGGCAAGGTGTACGGCCTCGACATGACCGACGAGATGCTCGATCGGGCGCGCCGTACTGCCGCGCAGGTCGGCGTCGACAACGTCGAGTGGCTCAAGGGCTACATCGAGGACGTTCCGCTTCCAGGTGAGTCCGTGGACGTGATCATCTCCAATTGTGTAATCAACCTCTCGGCTGACAAGCCTCGTGTCCTCAGCGAGTCGTTCCGGGTGCTTCGACCGGGTGGCCGCTTGGCCGTTTCCGACGTGATCGCCGACCCCGACATGGACGATGAGACGCGGCGCGACATGGCTCAGTGGACCGGCTGCGTCGCTGGTGCGCTCACCCGCGAGCAGTTCGAGTCGGCACTTTCAGCGGCGGGATTCACGGACATCGAGGTGAGAGAGACGCACCGTGTTCACGAGCACGCCGGCTCGGCGATCATCCGCGCCCGCAAGCCGGCCTAGAGACATGGAAGCCGCACAGACACTACGGAGCCCGCAGCAGCTCTACGAGGACTGGGAGCACTCCCATTGGGCGGCTCAGGACGTCGATCTGACCCGCGACCCGGCAGACTGGGCAGCTCTCGATGACGCGGAGCGCGACCTCCTGTACTGGGTCCTCAGCTCGCTGATGGTCGCCGAGGAGCGGATCTCGACCCAATTCTGCGGGCTCGTCCTTGCGCAGGACGACGAGGAAGAGGGGAGCTACCTGTCGACGCAGCTCGTCGACGAGGTGCGCCACATGCAGTTCTACGCGCGTTTCCAGAACGAGGTGATCGCAGACGCGGCTGCTATCGGCGCGCACGTCGAGCGCGCACGGCGGGTCTTGGGGGCTCCGTTCGAAAAGATCTTCGACGAGACGCTGGTCGCCGCACACGATCGCCTTCGCCGCGAGCCGCGCGACCTTGAGGCGAAGGTGGATTTCGTAACCACCTACCACATGGTCATCGAGGGCACGCTCGGCCTCACGGCCTCGCACTTCCTGCTCGACTTCCTGCGCGAGCGCGACGTGTTGCCCGGCTTCGTCGACGGCTACGGACGCATCGCGGCGGACGAGCATCGTCACATCGCCTACGGCACCGAGTTCCTGCGCCGCGCCGTGGGGGAGGATGCCGCGATGGCGAGCATCGTTCGCGCGCGCATCCTCGACCTGTTGCCGGCGGTGGCGGAATCGGTGTCGCCCCCCAGCGAGGGGGCGTGGGACATGCTCGGCGTCGAAGACCGCGAGCTTGCGCGCTTCGGGCTCGGCGCGCTCACACGCCGGCTGAGCATCATCGGCGTCTCGCTCGAAGAGCCTAGCGATCCAGCTCGGCCACCAGCGCGCGTACCTTGAGGACGATGTCGTCGCGAATGGCGCGCACCCGCTCGAGCTCCAAGCCCTTCGCATCGCGGATGTCCCAGTCGAGGTAACGCTTGCCGGCGACGTACGGGCACTCGTCGCCGCAGCCCATCCTCACGACCACGTCCGCCCACTCGACGTCCGAGCGCTCGATGCGGTGGGGGACCCGGCCCGCGATGTCGATTCCCAGCTCCAACATGGCCTTGACGACTACGGGGTTGACCTCGTTCGCCGGATGCGTGCCCCCGGACCGAGCTTCGTGGCGGCCCCCGGCCAGCTGCTCGAACGCTGCCGCGCTCATCTGCGAGCGCCCCGCGTTCTGGACGCAGACGAACAGCGCATTCGCCACAGGCGCTAGCCTGCGGCGGAACTGCTGCGCTCGGGGGAGAAGCGGTAGCCGATTCCGAAGTGCGTGTGGATGTAGACCCAGCTCGGCGCGGCTTCGGCGAGCTTGTGCCGGACCTTGCGGACGAACACGTCCACGGAGCGGTCGCGGTAGGCCATCTGGCCGCCCCAGACGCGAGCGTAGATCTCCGGCCGCGAGACCACCCGGTCCCGCTCCTCGGCCAGCACCCAGAACGTCTGGAACTCGCGCACGGTGAGCCCGACCCGGCGGCCGGCCACGAGCACCTGGTACTCGCCTGGTCGAACCTCCAGGTTTGCGATCTCGACTACTTCGTTCACATGCCCCCGCTCCAGAGCGGGAGCGGGCTGCCCGCTGGCTGCTGTCAATGCGGCCCTACCGTATGGGCCGCCGCCCCACCCACCGGTGAACCCCTGGTAACGAGGTTGAGAAAATCTGGTGAAGAAGCGGGCGGTGTGGGGCTCTAGCGGGTCGGTACCTGGCCCGGCCGCGAGGCGTCCGTGAACTCGCGGAATTCGCCGCTGATCACGAAGGCGATCTGCTCGCCGATGTCGACCGTGTGGTCGCCGATGCGCTCGATGTAGCGCGCGATCAGCATCAGGTGCGCCGCCCACTCCCGCGTCTCCGGGACGCCGCTGCCGACGTCCACGGCGGCATAGAAGACCTCTCTGTTCAGGCGGTCGATGATGTCGTCCTGCTTCACCAGGTCTTCGGCGAGCTCGAGGTTGCGGTCCCGAAAGGCGATCTGCGCCTGTTTGATCTGATCGCGCGCCTGTGCTGACGCCGTCTCGACCCGGTCGATGATCTCCTCGCCGCCCGGGGGCGTATCGGGGATCAGGAATACGAGCTTGGCGATGTTCACGCACAGGTCCCCGATCCGCTCCACGTGCATGATCGTGTGCAGCAGCGCCGCGATCAGCCGCAGGTCGCTGGCGACCGGCGCCTGCCGCGCCAGCAGGCTGAGGATTCCCTGATGCGCGTCGAGGTAGCGGCCGTCGATGCGGTCGTCGCCGTCGATCACCATTCGCGCCAACTCCGAATCGCCGCTGGTGACGGCCTCGATCGCCTGGTCGAGCATCACGGCCGTCAGGTCCGCGGTCGAGAGCACCTCCTCCTCGAGCGCCCGCAGTTGCTCGTGGAACTCGGCGCGTACCTCGGCCATCAGCCGACCCTTCCGGTGACGTACTCCTCGGTGCGCTTGCTGTCCGGGTTCGTGAAGATGCGCTCTGTGTCCGCGTACTCGACGATGCGTCCCACAGCGCGGTCGCCGTCGCGGACGTCCGGCATCAGCACCGCGGTCATGTCCGACACACGGGCCGCCTGCTGCATGTTGTGCGTGACGATCACGATCGAGTAGTCGTCCTTGAGCTCCAGCATCAGGTCCTCGATGCGTGCGGTGGCGATCGGGTCGAGGGCGGAGCACGGCTCGTCCATCAGGATCACGTCGGGCTCGACGGCGAGGCAGCGCGCGATGCACAGACGCTGCTGCTGGCCACCCGACAGCGAGTAGGCATTGTCCTTCAGGCGATCCTTCGCCTCGTCCCACACCGCGGCGCGTCGCAGCGCGCGCTCGACGATGCCGTCCATGCTGCCCTTCATCCCGATCACGCGGGGACCGAACGCGATGTTGTCGTAGATCGACTTCGGGAACGGGTTCGGCTTCTGGAACACCATTCCGATCAGCTTGCGCACCTCGACCGAGTCCACCTCCGGCGCGTACAGGTCCTGCCCGTGATACAGGATCGAGCCGCTCACCTTCGCGACCGGGATCAGGTCGTTCATGCGGTTGAAGCAGCGGATCATCGTGCTCTTGCCGCAGCCCGACGGCCCGATCAGCGCGGTGATGCGGTTGCGGCCGATGTCGAGGCTGATGTCCTCGATCGCCGGGTTGTCGCCGTAGGTCACGGTCAGGTTCTTGACCTCGAAGATCGGCTCCGCCGACGCGGGCTTCTCGCGCGCGAAGCGCTCCTTCGCTATCTGCGGTGGCGCCACGATTCCCTCAGCGGCCCTTTCCTCGACCTGTCGCTCTTCCTTCGATTCCGGCTCCGCCACCTGCTCCAGCCCCGCTCCTTTCCCCGTCGGCTCGATCACTGCTTCACCACCTCCGCTGGTAACGGTTGCGCAGCCAGATCGCGAACGCGTTCATCGCCAGCAAGATAGCGAGCAGGACGATGATGCCAGCCGCCGCGAGCAGATGAAACTCCTCCTGCGGGCGCTGGATCCAGTTGAAGATCTGGATGGGCAGCACAGAGAAGGCGCTGTCGAGGCCGTCCGGGTTGAACGGAATGAAGATCGGGATGCCGATCAAGAGCAGTGGCGCGGTCTCCCCGATGGCGCGCGACAGAGCCAGGATCGAGCCGGTCGCGATCCCCGGTATCGCCGCCGGCAGGATCTCGCGGCGGATCATCTGCCAGCGCGTGGCGCCGAGGGCGAGAGCTCCCTCGCGAATGGAGTCCGGCACCGCACGGATGGCCTCGCGCGCGGCGATGATCACGATCGGCAGGACGAGCAGCGACAGGATCAGCGCACCCGCCAGCAGTACCCGTCCGAGGCTGAGCGGGCCGCGGACGATGAAAGCCAGTCCGAGAATGCCGTACACGATCGAAGGCACCGCGGCCAGGTTCTGGATGTTGATCTCGATCGCGCGGTTGTACCAGCGGCCCCTGTCGGCGTATTCCTCCAGATAGATCGCCGCGCCGACCCCGACCGGGATGGTGAAGAGCGCCACCAGCACCATCATGTAAATCGTGCCGAGCAGCGGAGACTCGATTCCGGCTCGGCCGGGGAGGGAAGACGGAAAGGAGGTGAGGAAGTCCCAATCGATGTGGGACAGACCGTCGTTGAGCACGTCGACGAGCAGCGTGACCAGGGTGACCAAGCCGATCCCGATGCTGAACAGAAGCGCCGCCTTGAACAGCAGCTCCTTGGTGCGCTGGTCGCGGGAGGCCGTGAACCGCGGTCGCGGGGCAGTGGCGGCCGCGCCTTCGGCAGGCGGCTTCACTCGTACACCTCCCGGTACTTGCGCACGAGGCGGATGCTGATCAGGTTCATCACGAACGTGGCTGCGAACAGCGTGGCCCCGACCGCGAAGATCGTCTTGTACTCGATGCTGCCGGTGGGGACGTCGCCGATCCCGACCTGTGCGATGTAGGCGGTCATCGTCTCGACGCCGTGCAGCGGATTGATGCTCATCGTCGGCTGCAGGCCGGCCGCGACCGCGACGATCATCGTCTCCCCGATCGCGCGCGAGATGCCGAGCACGAACGACGCCACGATGCCGGACAGGGCGGCGGGAACGACCACTCTGGTGGAGGTCTGAAGCTTGGATGCGCCGAGGCCGTAGGCGCCTTCACGCAAAGACTGAGGGACCGCCACCATCGCGTCGTCCGAGAGCGAGGCGACGGTCGGCAGGATCATGACCCCCATCACCAGGCCCGCGGAGAGGGCGTTGAAGACCTCGACCTGCAGGCCGATGTCGCGCAGGAGCGGAGTCACGAAGGTGAGCGCGAAGTAGCCGTAGACGATCGTCGGGATGCCGGCCAGCACCTCGAGAGACGGC
Source organism: uncultured Solirubrobacterales bacterium (assembly GCA_963716195.1). Taxonomy (GTDB): domain Bacteria; phylum Actinomycetota; class Thermoleophilia; order Solirubrobacterales; family JBBDJG01; genus JBBQNR01. Next base: position 2,027,275 of record OY970293.1, on the reverse strand, counting down.
TTCAGCAAGCGGCGCGCACGCGGGGTCGCGTACTCGGCCAGGTAGATCGCCGATCCGAGGCCGAACGGGATCGCGACCACGCACGCCCAGAAGGTCGTCGAGAGCGTTCCGATCACCAGCGGCAGGACGCCGAAGCTCTGTGGCCTGAACAGGGGCGCCCACACCGTTCCGGTCAGGTAGTCGAACGGGTTGACGTCCTGGAAGAACTCGATCGTCGGCTGCAGCAGTGCGATGAGTATCCCGACCGTGGTCGCCACCGACACGAGCGCGCACAGCACCAGCAATCCCTTGATCGCGGTCTCCCCGTAGCGTCGCCGGGAAGCAACGAGCCGGCGCGCCCGCAGCGCGCCGGCTCCACTACCTACTGCCTCTGGGTGAGCAGATGCCAAGCAGCTACGTTCCGCTGCCCGCCAGCTGGTCCACGGTCTGCTTCGACTTGTCGGCCTCCTCGGCCGTCATCGGCACGAACTTGGCCTGTTCCGCGATCGTCTGGTAGTTGTCGACATAGAACTTGACGAACTCGCGCACCTCGGCCCGCTTCAGCGCGTTCTCCGACGGGTAGATCAGGAGCGGTCGCGACAGCGGCGTGTAGCTGCCGTCCTGCACCGTCTCGTTCGTGGGCTCGATGCAGCCCTTGCCGCCGTCGACCTGGATGGTCTTGATCTTGTCCTCGTTCTCGAGCGCGTACGAGAGCCCGAGGTAGCCGGAGTTGCCCTTGTCGCCCGCGACGCCCTGGACCGTGACGTTGTCGTCCTCGGACGGGCTGTAATCCGAACGGCTCTGGCCTTCCTCGCCGTTGATCTGCTCGGTGAAGAAGTCGAACGTCCCGGAATCGGTGCCGGGACCGAACAGCTTCATCTTCTGGTCCGGGAAGTCGGGCTTGACCTTGTTCCAGTTGTTGACGTCGGAGCCCTTGTCCCAGATCTTCTTCAGCTCGTCGGTGGTCAGGCACTCGGCCCAGTCGTTGTCGGGGTTGACCACGACCGCGATGCCGTCGTTGGCGACCTGGATCTCGTCGTACGTGACGTTGTTCTTCTGGCAGGCCTCCTCCTCGTCCGCTTCGATCGGGCGCGAGGCGTCCGAGACATCGGTCTCGCCGGCGCAGAACTTCTCGAACCCGCCCCCCGTGCCTGAGATCCCGACCGTGATCCTGACGTCCGGGTTTTCCTCGCGGAACAGCTCCGCCGCGGCCTCGGTCAGGGGCCCGACTGTGCTGGAGCCGTCGATCCTGATCGTGCCCTGGAGGTTGCCGCTGCTGCCGCCGCCGTCGTCGTCACCGCAGGCGGCCAGGAAGACCGGCAGCCCGAGCGCGACGAGCAGGACGGGTAGGACGAACAGTTTCGAGCTGGAGCGCACGCGCGCCCTCCTTTTTTTCGTTTCCAAAGCGGTTTGGCCGCAGACTCGCGCCGGGCCGCCCCCCCCTGGTTAAGACGGCGTAGCCGGGATGTGAAAATCCTGTGAAAGGACTGGACCGGCCTTATCGCCACCAGGGGTGGTCTTTACACTGCGTCGAGATGGAACTGCGAGAAGGGGGCGGCGCTCCTCTCTCCGCGCTCGAGGACGCGATGTCCGCGCCGGCCGCGGTTCGCTTGGCAGTGGTGGACTCGGACACGGGGTTCACGCAGGTGCTGGCGAAGAGGCTGGGCGCCGTCGGCTGGCGCGCGGAGTTGTTGTCGAGTCCGCCGCCGATCGACGAGCTCGCCGGGATGCGTCTGCACGCGATCGTCATCGATCCGTCGTTGCTGGGGCGCGAGGCCTGGACCTACCTCGGCCGGCTCTGCACCGCCTCGGCTGCTCAGGTGGTGCTCGTCTGCACCGGGCCCTCTTCGGTGGCACAGCGCGTGCGCGGCCTGCGGCTGGGGGCGGACGACTGGATCACCAAGCCGTGCCATCCCGAGGAGGTGCTGGCCCGGGTGGAAGCCGCGGTCAGGCGCCGGCACGCGAGCGCGGTCACCGGTCGCGCGCCGGATCCCGTGGTCGCCGGGGAGCTCGAGATCCGGCCGGACATGTTCGAGGCATTCGTCGGCAGCCGGCCCGTCGGGCTCACAAGACGGGAGTTCGAGCTGCTCCAGCTGCTCGCGTCCCACAGCGGCCGGGTCATCCCGCGCGAGCGCATCTACGAGCGAGTGTGGGGCTACTCGATGGCGCATGGCGACCGCTCCGTGGACGTATTCGTGCGAAAGCTACGCCGCAAGCTCGAGGCGGCATCGCCGACCTGGCGGTATCTGCACACGCACTTCGGCGTCGGCTACCGGTTCGACCCGCAGGAAGCAGAGGACGCCGACCAGGCACGTCAGGCCGGCGAGGCGGCCGTCGCCTTGCCGGAACCCGATTCAGAAGCGGACGAGAGGGAATAAGCACAAAGTGGCGCGCCTGAGACTGACCAAGGACTACGAGTTCTTCAACCTCTTCGACGAGGCCGGCGCCAACATCCAGCGTGCGGCGGAGCTGCTCTCCGAGCTGATGCGAACGTGGCCCGAGGCCAATGGCCTGCGGCGCGAGATCCTGATCTGCGAGCAGGAGGGTGACCGCATCACCCACGACATCATCCACCGGCTCAACACCTCTTCGGGACCGCCGATTGCGCGCGAGGACGTGTACGAGCTCGCGTCCGCTCTCGACGACGTCGTCGACTACACCGAGGAGGCGGCCGACTTCCTCGGGCTGTACCACATCGAAGCGCCGATGGAGCAGGCCCAGGAGCTCGCCTCTGTGCTGAAGGACGCGTGCGCGAACCTCGCCGGCGCGCTCGCCCGCCTGCGCGGCTTCCGCGACCTGAACCACTTCTTCGTCGAGGTCAACCGGCTCGAGAACGAGGGCGACCGCATCACCCGCCAGGCGCTGGCTTCCCTGTTCCAGAACGGCATCGACCCGATGGTCGTGATCCGCTGGAAGGACATCTTCGAGCGCCTCGAGCAGGCCATCGACGCCTGCGAGCACGCCGCCAACATCATCGAGGGCATCACCGTCAAGCAGGGCTGAGCCTGCCCGGGGCCTCGCGTAACCCGGGCTCCCGCAGCGCTACAGTTGAGCACGATGTCGATGGAACTCGCCCGCAACATCGCGATCATCGCGGTGGTCGCACTGGCGATAGTCGCCCTGCCCGGGGGCGGTACCGCAGCGGACACCGTGCTCGCCGTGATCTCGCTCGCCTTCCTGGCGGCGATCGCCTGGTTCGGCTTTCGCCTCTACAAGGAGAACCAGTTCACGCTCATGTCGCTGACGGACAACCACCGTGCACTCCTATATGGAGGAGTCGCCCTGGGGTTCGCCGCTATCGTGGCCACCCCGCGCCTGTTCGGCAACGGGTTCGGGACGGTCGTCTGGCTTGCGATGCTGGGCGCCGCGGTCGGATCCCTCTACTACGTGTGGAACGAGTCGCGGCGGTACCGCATCTAGAGCCCTCGGTGCTCCCGGAATTTGCGCCTAAGCAAATTCCGGCTGTTCTGGAACGAGTCGCGGCGGTACCGCATCTAGAGCCCTCGGTGCTCCCGGAATTTGCGCCTAAGCAAATTCCGGCTGTTCTGGAACGAGTCGCGGCGGTACCGCATCTAGAGCCCTCGGTGCTCCCGGAATTTGCGCCTAAGCAAATTCCGGCTGTTCTGGAACGAGTCGCGGCGGTACCGCATCTAGAGCCCTCGGTGCTCCCGGGATTTGCGCCTAAGCAAATTCCGGCTGTTCTGGAACGAGTCCAGGCGGTACCGGATCTAGGGCAACCCGGGAGGCTCTCGACACAAACCAGCATCGACGGGTCATATGCCCGGGCGGCCGAAACGCCTGGGCTGTTTTTGCCGCCATATACGCGGCAAACCCGGCCCACAGCGAGGAGCTCAGAGGCGACCTCATTCCTTGATCCCGGCCGCCTCCAGCGCCTCTCGCCGGTTGTAGTAGATGCGGACCTGCGCCGCACCGGTGCGGCCGATGGTCCACAACATCGCGACGGGAGCGTCGCCGCTGACCCCCGACACCTTCCCCCTCGCCCACACACGCAGGAGTACGAGCACGTAGCGGTCGTCCACTGCGATGAACTCCTCGGGGCTCAGCTGCACGCCCTCCCAGTCCTGGTAGAGCTCCTGGAAGAACTTGCGCACGCCGTCATGCCCCCGATAGGTGCCGCTGAGCGCTCCCGGGGCCAGGTTGACCCACTCGATGTCGGGCTCCAGGTAGTCCAGGATCGCGTCGACGCCGCGCTCGTTGAACGCTTCGTAGCCCCGGCGGGCGAACTCCACGGCGAAGTCGGACATGCTCGGTTCCGGCATGCACGCAGTATCCCTTGACGGCGGTTTCGGCGTCAGCCACCGCAGGGCGCGAGCAACTGTTTGCATCGTGGTTGCGGCTGCGTCACGTCCGGCTGCTGAGTCGCCACGCGCCCGCACCTACCGTGCTCAGCGGGCAAGGATGCGGATCACAGGAGCGCATGGAAGGGAGGACGAGCGCGGGCAGGCTTCCGTCGAGTTGCTCGGCGCCCTGCCCGCGGCGCTCCTGATCGTTGCGATCGGCTGGCAGCTCCTGCTCGCCGGCCAGGCGATCTGGCTGGCGGGGAACGCGGCTCGCGTCGCGGCGCGCGCGAAAGCAGTCGGTCGTGACCCCGCGCCGGCGGCACGCGGCGCGCTGCCCTCGTATCTGAACCGCGGCCTGCGTGTCATGGACCGCGGCGGCGACGGTGTGAGAATCCGCCTGCGCGTGCCGCTCGCGGTTCCGGGCGTTCGCTCGCCACTGACCGTCCGGGCTGACGCGGCGATGCAGTCGCAGAGTGGCGCGGCGCCGTGACCCCGCGCCGCTCGGCCGCCGGCTGCGACGGACAGGCGAGCGTCGAGCTGGTCGCCTGCGCGGGAGCCCTGATGGTCGTCGGCCTGCTTGGCTTCCAGCTGCTCGCGATCGGCTACGCGGCGGTGATGGCCGATCACTCGGCACAGGCGGCGGCCGGCGCGCTTTTGAACGACCGGTCGCCGGACGACGCCGCCCGCGAGGCGGTCCCCGGCTGGCCCAAACGCAGCCTCACCGTTCGGCGCTCGCGTGAGAGCGTCTCGGTGACGCTGACGCCGCCCGCTCCGTTGCGGCTGCTGGACGGCCGGCTCTCCGTGACGGGGGAGGCGGCATTGGCGCCGGGACTCGGGGCCAAATGACCGGTTTGGTCGCGACGGCGCTCGAACGCGCGCAGGCCTTCTTGCTGGCGCCCGCGCCGGTCGCCCGCGACGCGGCCGCCGGCCGGGCGAGCCTCAGGATCACGGTCGGGGTCGTAGGCTTGCGACGGGCCTGCGGCGCATCCACCGTGGCGCGGGGATTGGCGTGCGCATTCGAGATGCAGGACCCGGGCGGGGGTGAGCTCGTCCGGGAGATCGAGCCCGAAGAGCTCCCACGCACGCAGGTCGACGTGACCGTGCTCGTCGCGCCCGGCGACGGCGAGCCTGCGCTCGCCACTGTCGTGGCCGGACTGCTCAGCTCTCGCCTGGGCCACGCGGTGGTCGTGGTGGCGAACCGCGTGCGCGACGGGCAGAGCTGGGCGGGTCACGCCGCGGCCTGTCTTCCCGACTCCAGACTGGCGGCGATGCTGGTCGCCCGCGGCCGGCTGCCGCCGGGCGAGCTAGGGACAGCGCTGCACGCGCTTGTGTCGAACCTGGTTGCGCCGAGCTCTGCATGGTGAGAGGCTCGGCGCCATGCACGAGTCGACGGCCCTTCTGTTCGCGACGACCGTGTCCCTCGGGCTGGCGCTCGTCGTCACCGGCGCGTACCTGTTCGGCGGAACAATCACTGCCCTGGTCGCGCGCACGATCAGTCGCAGGGCCCAGAGTGCCGTCGAGGGTCTCGTGGGCGCGGCCTTCGCACGCTTCGAGCCACTGGTCCGCGCCGTCCGCACGCTGGCCGAAGCAATCGCCGTTCTCGTGGCCGTGATCAGAGGGGTGGCCGACAACCGCCGGGCGTAGGAGCGAAGCCCTTCACTCTCAGCTCGAGCAGCTAGCTGCTCTCCCGGATGGCCATCCGCCTACCGAATTTCGCAGCTTACGTGTAGCGCGCACGAAAGGTCTTCATGGCCGCCTCCGCCATCAGTTCCTGAGAACGCCTGCCAGGGTGGAACCCATCGATCGCGTGGTCCACTTTCATGGTCGGGTCGAGCGGGATCATCAGATCGAAGTCGATCTCGTGAAACAACGGTTCGGTCATCGGTTTCGAAAGCGCTTCTGGAAGATCGTCACGAGCCAACGATTCGAACAGGAAGAACAGGAACGGGATGCCCTGCTGCCGACAGAAATACTGGAGCAGCAGCATGTTCTTGATCATCCGGATCTTTGCCTGGTTCTCATCGGTGCCGAGGAACAGGAACTTCGCAAGCCTTCCAAGTTCGGCGAACCTGCCGCCCGCCTGTTCGTATTTCTCGAGGTGCCCGGGTTGAGTCGGCTGGAAATGATGCGCCGTGGTCTCGCCCAGGAGCTCGAAGCGGCTCATGTGAGTGAAACCGGCGACGATCACGTCAGGGCGCACTCGCGCAGACTGTTCGATCAAGGTGCGCGTTATGTAGTCGTTGGAAGCTCCGCCCTGGGAGAAATTCAGCAGATTCACTGACGAAACGGCTAACCCGCGGTACTCGGCGAGTCTTTGTTTGAGGAGAAACGCCCAGGACTCTTCGATCTCCATTCCGGTTCCGAAAGTAAAGCTGCAACCACAGGCAAAAAGCTTCAGTTGCGCACCCGGGTCGAGTTCTTCACCACGGAACCCCAACGAATTGAAGTGATAGGTGATCTTCATCGTCCTGTCGCCGCCGTAGACAGCGACAGAATGCGAGCCCCTTCCGTCCGGGCCAAGGTGGTGCTCGCGCCTCGGCCCTCTATATGGCAGCAGCGTTTGGCTACCGAGACGGACCACTAGAGGTTTGATGTGGGTTGGCCGTGCGTGCGGGGGCGCGTGCGACCGAGCTGGGCGTGGTCGGCGGGCGAAGCCCATGCCGTTGGGCATGGGCAAGTCCCGACGGGCGCGATCCAGCGAAGGTATCCGCGCGTCATCCGCGCGTGCGGAGAATCCACATCAGGCCTCTAGAAGACTGGATAGATATTGGGGTCTTCGTCCGCGGCCTCCTCGATCTTCTTGCGCAGCTCCTCCCGCTCTTCCGGTGTCAGCTCCCGTGGTTTGGACGGATTGGGCATGGGCGGGAGTTTGTCGGGCTCCGGAAGTTCCTTCTCAGACTCTGATCGCGTCACGTGGTTCTCCTCAAATCGTCTTCGCTGACGGGTTCAATCGAGCTGAACCTGTTCCCGGTACGGCCTCAAGAGATGCTGGTCCTGGGCATCCTTGTACAGCACGGCATTTTCCACGACCAGCATGTCGAGCCCCGTCCCCATGAAGCAGTGAAACGCATCCTCTGGAGAACAGACGATCGGCTCGCCGCGAATGTTGAAGTTCGTGTTGATGATGACGGGACAACCCGTCTTGCCATGGAAGCGATCCAGCAGCGCGTGGAACCGGGGGTTGGTCTCGCGATGGACGGTCTGGAGGCGAGCGCTCCAATCCACGTGCGTGACTGCTGGGATGAGTGACCTCACCTGATTCAGCTTTTCCGTGCCGCGCACCCCGTCGTCTTGTACATCGACCCGTTTGTCCTCGCGGACGGGCGCGGTCAACAGCATGTATGGGCTATCGCCTTCAAGCTCGAACCATGCGTTCGAGTGCTCAGCCAGAACCGCCGGCGCGAACGGTCTGAACGATTCTCGAAACTTGATGCTGAGGTTCAGATTGCGCTGCATGCCACCGAGTCGCGCATCGGCGATGATCGAACGGGCACCCAGCGCCCGCGGGCCGTATTCCAGCCGGCCTTGAAACCAACCGATCGTCAGGCCCGCGCACAGTGCATCCGCAACCTCCTCGAGCAGCTCTTCGTCTGATCGCACGTCCAGACGAGCGCCAAGTTTCCCAAGGGTGCTCACTGCTGAGTCGGTGGAGAACGCCGGTCCGAGGAAGCTGCCGTGCATGCCATCCGGGTTCGGAAGCTTCCTGTCGGCGCCGAAGTGCATGTGGTACGCGACCAGAGCGGCACCCAGCGCCCCCCCGGCGTCGCCTGCTGCCGGCTGAACCCAGACCCGGTCGAAGAGGCCTTCCCTCACGATCTTGCCGTTCGCGACGGCGTTGAGCGCGACTCCGCCGGCGAGGCAGAGGAATGGCTCGTCGTAGGTCCTCGCCACGTGACGCGCGATCCTCAACACGATCTCCTCGATCGCGGCCTGAATCGAGGCCGCCACGTCCATCGCGAACTGGTCCGGCCGACTATCCGGCTCCATCGGAGGCCGGCCGAGAAGTGAGTCGAACGCCTCATTGGTCATGCTCGAGCCGGTGCAGTAGCCGAAATAGCGCATGTTCAGCCGGAAGCTCCCGTCTGACTTGAGGTCGACGAGCTCGCGAAAGATCAGGTCCTTGAACCTCGGTTCGCCATAGGGCGCAAGACCCATCACCTTGTACTCACCCGAGTTCACGCGAAACCCCAGGTAAGAGGTGAATGCGGAGTAAAGAAGGCCGAGCGAATGGGGGAACCGGATCTGAGACTTGGCCTGAATCGAATTCCCGGCACCCACCGCAATGGATGTGGTGGTCCACTCCCCGACCCCGTCCATCGTGATGACCGAAGCTCGCTCGAACGGGCTCGGAAAGAAAGCGCTGGCGGCATGGCTCTGGTGATGATCCGCGAACAACAACGCACCGCTCCATTCGCGCCGTTCACCAAGTGAGCAAACGAGTTCGAGGACCTTGCTCCGCTGATGGAGCTTGTTCCCTATCCAGGTCGGCATCGAAAGCGCGAACGACTCGAAGCCATCGGGCGCAACGGCAAGATGCATGCGCAGCAAGCGGTCGAACTTACGCAGCGGCTTCTCATAGAAGACCACCGCATCGACCTCATGAAGACCGCCACAACGCTCGAGGCAGTAGCTCACCGCATTGATCGGAAACCGCGAGTCGTGCCGCCGTCGAGTGAAGCGCTCTTCTTGAGCTGCGGCGACGAGCGTTCCTTCACTGAGTAGTGCAGCGGCACTGTCGTGGTAATACGCGGAGATGCCGATAATGTTCACTGGCCGGAGCCTGTCAAATCGAATGAGACACTCGGCGTTCGAATGCCTATGTCTGACATGTCCAAGGCAGCCCAGTCGGACCTATTCGAGATACTCGAGGGGATCTATTGGGACACGGTGATCCCGCTTGCCGAGAGCCTCGACAGTGCCGGGATCGACCTATTGAATCTCCAGATCGACCCGGATGCAGTCTCGTACTGGGAGCCTCATCCCGACTACTCATCTTTGCATTCTCAACGATGAGGGGGCGTGCGATCCTGGAGGTGGCCTCAGCCCTGGTGGTACCGCGTGCCGCGACTCGTCAGCGAGTCCTTTCAACAGAGACTCGAGCATTTCGCACCGGCTGAGACGCAGCAAGATCTCGCGGTACAGATGAGCGACGCGAAGTAGGTGCTCACGCGACCCCACGTAGCGGTCTTCAACACTTGCTCCGCGCTCACGTGACGAACACGTCGTGACCCGCGCGCTGTCCGCGCCTAGCCTGCGTGGCCGGCACGATGGGCGGAACGCGGCGAACGGATTCCCGAGGAGAGCGCGGGCAGGCTGCGGTCCTGCTGCTGGGAGCCGCCGTCGCGCTCGTGATGTCGTTCACGCTGTTCGCTGCGCTCGGACGGGCATTGCTCGGCAAGGGTCGCCACCAGCGCGCGGCCGACCTCGCGGCCTTGTCGGCTGCGCGCTCGATGCGCGACGACTTCCAGCGTTTGTTCGAGCCTCCGCCCGACCCCACGCACCTCGAGAAGCGTGAGTACCTAGCGCGGGCTCGAGCCGCGGCGCTCGAAGCTGCGCGACTGAACGGAGCGCCGCTCGCGCCGGCCGACGTGGTGTTCCCGGACCGGTCGAGCTTTGCGCCGCTGCGTGTGCGGGTGCGGACGCGCGGGAAGGTGCGGGTGCGCCTGGCGCCCGGCGACGGCGCCCGGCGGGTCGACGTGGAGGCCGCGGCCGAAGCGGAGGTCGTGCCGCCCGGCGGCGCCGGTGTCGGTGACGAGGGCGGCGGCTACTCTGGCCCGTTCGCATATCGGCAGGGCAAGCCGATGCGCTCGGACGTCGCGCTGGCGTTCGACCGCATGGAGCGCACGGCCCGCGGGGACGGGGTCGCCCTCACGATCACCTCCGCGTACCGCTCGGACGGCGAGCAGGCCCGTCTATATGAAGAGCACCCAGACCCGAAGTGGGTGGCGCCGCCCGGCAAGTCGCTCCACCGCTACGGCACCGAGCTCGATCTCGGACCCCCGAGCGCATACGCGTGGCTGGCCGACAATGCCGGCCGCTTCCACTTCGTGCAGCGCTACACCTGGGAAAAATGGCACTACGGCTACACGCTGAACCCCCGCTCGACGCCGGACACGCTGCGCGGCGCGGGCAGGCCGGGCGATGAGCGCAGCGCGGTTCCATCCTTCGTGCCCGCGGAGCATGCCCCCGCGATCGCTCACGCGGCGAGCCGCTGGAGCGTGTCGGCCGCGCTGCTCGCCGCGCAGCTGGCCGCCGAGTCCAACTTCAACCCGTTCGCCGTCTCGCCGGCGGGCGCTCAGGGCATCGCGCAGTTCATGCCGGGCACTGCCCGCGCGTACGGCCTCGCCGACCCCTTCGACTCGCGGGCGGCGATCGACGCCCAAGCGCACCTGATGCGTGACCTGCTGCGCCGGTTGGGCTCGACCGCGCTCGCGCTTGCGGCCTACAACGCGGGCCCGGGAGCGGTCGAGGGGTGCGGCTGCGTGCCTCCGATCGCGGAGACGCAAGCCTACGTCGCGCGCGTGCTCGCGCTCATGGGCGGGCTCGGTGCGACGGAGGTGGGCGGCGGGCTCGAAGTGCGGCTCGTGTCCTAGTCCGCGGACAGAGCCCGACCGTGGTGCATCACTGTCGTCCTGCAACAGCTGGGCGACACGGTGCCCGTCACACCAGCCCGCCGAACTCTAAACGTGATTTTTCCGCTTTGGACCGGGACGGAAGGCGGTGATTGAGTGATTGACGACGCGGTGAGCGGGTAAGGAAAAAGATGGAGCGCAGCCTTTCCTCCGCCGGGCGCCTCGACCGTTCGGCACGGAGGTTGTGCTCCTGGTCAGGCATGACCAATCCGCACAGGCCCGGGCCGTGGGAGCCGGGCCTGTGCCCGTTCTGGGGACCCGTTTGGCGCGGCATGCCCGATCTATCCTCAAAGCATGACTCACGACGTCGACTCGCTCACCGAGATGCGAAGGACCCTGCCCGATGCGCCGGGCGTCTACCTGTTCAAAGACGCACGCGGGCGGGTCCTGTACGTGGGCAAGGCAAAGTCGATCCGCAAGCGGGTGGCTTCCCACTTCAGCGGCAGCAACGCCACGGCCGGGGCCGAGCTCGTGTCGCGGATCGCGGCCATCGACTTCGTCGGCACGGGCAACGAGGCAGAGGCGCTGCTGGCAGAGCAGAACTTCATCAAGCAGTACCGGCCGCCTTTCAACATCCGGCTTCGGGACGACAAGTCCTACCCGTACGTAGGGATCTCGCTCGACGAGGAGTACCCGCGGGTCTACTTCACGCGGGAACGTCACCGCCCGGGACGGGTCTACTTCGGACCGTTCTCCAGTGCCAAGCGGGTTCGCGAGACGCTCGATCTCCTGGGGCGGCTGTTTCCCTACCGCACGTGCGATGGGCCGGAGCCCGGTCGCGCCTCGGGCAGCCCATGCCTCGACTACTACATCAAGCGCTGTCAGGCACCCTGCGTCGGCTACGTCTCGAAGGAGGAATACCGCGAGAACATCCAGGCAATCATCGATTTCCTGTCCGGACGCTACCGCCACATCGAGCGCGAGCTGACGGAATCGATGGACACCGCCGCCGCAGACCAGGAGTTCGAGCGGGCCGCGGTGTTTCGCGATCGCCTGCGCGCCGTTCGCTCGCTGTTCGAGCGCCAGCGCGTCGCAAACGAGTCGGTCGGGACGCTCGACCTGATCGCGGTTCACGTTGAAGGGGCGCAGGCGAACGCGCAGGTGTTCCAGGTGCGCGACGGCATCCTGGCCGACCGGCAGAGTTTCTACCTCGAGAACCGCGCCGGGCGCAGCGAGGCCGAGGTAGTCGAGGAGTTCGTCGTGCAGTACTACGCGACGTCGCTGGCGATCCCGTCGGAGATCGTCGGGCCCGCCTCGCTGGTCGAGGCGGAGGGTGTGCGCGAGGCGCTCGTCGAGCGCCGTCAGGGTCCGGTGGAGATCCGGCACGCCCGTCGCGGGGACAAGCGCCGCCTTTACGAGCTCGCGGAGCGCAACGCGCGCCTGGCGCTCGAGCAGGACAAGCTGCGCACCCAGCGCCGGCGCCAGCAGCGGGTAGATGCGCTGAACGAGTTGCGCGACGTCCTCGGCCTCGACGCGTTGCCCGTGCGGATCGAGTGCTTCGACGTCTCGAACCTGGGTCCGACGCACACCGTCGCCTCGATGGTCGTGTTCGAGGGCGGCGCCCCGAAGAAGTCCGACTACCGCCGCTTCAGGGTGCGCGATCTCGATGGCCGCCAAGACGACTTCGCCTCGATGGAGGAGGTGCTCTCGCGCCGGCTCGGCCAGTTCCGCGAGCAGCGCGATCGCTCGCCCCACGATGCCGCCCGCGACGCCAGCTTCGCGGCGCTGCCGGGACTGATCGTGATCGACGGCGGCAGGGGCCAGCTTGGCAGCGGGCTGGCCGCTCTGGACGAGTTCCTCGAATCAGGCGTGACCGTCATCAGCCTCGCCAAGCGACTCGAGGAGGTATTCGTCCCGGGGCAGCGCGAGCCGATCGGGTTGCCCGGGGACTCCGTGGCGCTACAGCTTCTGCAGCGGCTGCGCGACGAGGCGCACCGGTTCGCGATCGAGCACCACCGCACGCGCCGGGATCGTTCGATGACCACCTCGATCCTCGACGAGCTGCCCGGGGTCGGGCCGGCGCGCAAGCGCACGATCCTTCGGCACTTCGGATCGCCTGAGCGTTTTCTGAGCGCGACGCGCGAGGAGCTGGAGTCGGTCCCGGGCCTGCCGGGCAAGGTCGCGCGCCGGCTGCACGAGCAGCTTCACAGAACGGGATGAGCACAGCGCCCATGGGCGCCGGTTTTCCCCATTAGCAGCTTAATTTGCGCTTAAAGCCGTACCGGCCATACGCTTGCCTGCAGGCGTTAAGATGCCGCCGGAGGCTCGTCCCGGACCTACGGTCAGGGACCTGGAGAGAGACAAAGCAGAGGACGGACGGAGGAGAGGACACGTCTATGCGCAGAATCGTTGCTCTTGCAGCTGGTCTGTTGGCGCTGCTGGCCGTAACGGCCGTGGCGATGGCAGGCGAGGCAGGTCCCAGCCCCAGCGGGCAGACCCAGGGACTAGAAGTGACGCACTCGCCCAACAAGGCGAGCAAGAAGAAGAAGCACAGAGGTACGAATGTCAAGGTAGCCATCACTCTTAAGTGTGCGCCGACGTGCACCGGCCAGTTTCCCGACAAGCCGTCCCCGACAACGCGGACGACGGTGAAGCTGCCGAAGGGGATCTTCCTCAACTACACGAAGTTCCCCCAGTGCGAGCAGGCGAAGCTCGAGAAGAACGGACCGAGCGGCTGCCCGCCCAAGTCCAGGGTCGGCAAGGGCAGGATCGAGGCCAACGCGAAGCCGGTCGTCGACAAGGTCGGCGGCACGGTGACGGCCTTCAACGGCAAGAACAAGACCTACCTTCTCTACGTGGTTCCGGAGATCAGCTCGCCGCTGGTCATCCCGGGCAAGCTCTCGGGCACCACGCTGGACTTCAAGGTCCCGCTCGTCCCGACGCTGCCCGGCCAGCCGAACGCCACCCTGACGTACTTCGAGGTGACGACCGGGAAGGCCAAGATCACGAAGGGCAAGGGCAAGAAGAAGAAGACCTACTTCTACATCGAGAATCCGACCAAGTGTTCGGGCGGATTCAAGTGGGACTTCTCGTTCACGTACGAGAACGGTGAGTCGCTTGCACCGAGCGACACGGCACCTTGCGCAAAGTAGCCGGCAAGGACTGAGTTGAGCGAAACTGAGAGGGGCGGCCGCCCGGCCGCCCCTCGAAGTCCCGCAAGGGTCGGGAAGGTGAGTCCCACGGACATGGTCGAATAGCAGGGGGGAAGCAGGGGTGACGATCGCACGAGGCGCAGCCATTGGCTCGCTGCTTGCTGCGATCGTTGTGGTCGGAGTGCTCATGTTCGGTGCCGATGGCGGCACCACATACCACCTTCGGCTCCAGAACGCGAGCCAGCTGGTGCAGGGCAATCAGGTCCAGATCGCCGGCAAGAAGGTCGGGAACATCACGGACATCGAGCTGTCCGACAACAACGAGGCGAACATCACGATCAAGGTCGAGGACGAGTTCGCGCCGCTGCACCAGGGCACGAAGGCGATCGTCCGCGTCGTCTCGCTGCCGAGCATCGCCAATCGCAACATCTCACTCGCGCCCGGTCCCAACAATGCTCCGGAGATCCCGGACGACGGCTGGCTGGAGACCGATCAGACGACGACTGCGGTCGACCTCGACCAGCTCTTCAACACGCTCGACCCGAAGACACGACGCGCGCTCCAGAACGTGCTCGCCGGCTTTTCCAACTGGTACGTCGGCCAGGGCGGTGAGCTGAACGAGACCCTCAAATATTTCGGCCCGGCACTGGCGACGACGTCGCAGGTCATGCAGGAGCTGGCCGCCGATCAGAAGGTCTTCAACGACTTCGTCGTGGACGCCTCCAAGTTCGTGACCGCGCTCTCGCAGCGCAGCGAGGACGTAACCGGTTTCGTCTCCAATACGAACACCGTCATGCGGTCGATCGGGGACCAGAACGCCGCGCTCGCCCAGGCACTCGACAACCTGCCGGGGACGCTGCGCCAGGCGAACACCACCTTCGTGCGCCTGCGCTCAGCGCTGAACGAGCTGGACGAGCTGACGAACGTGACCAAGCCGGTCGTGCCGGAGCTCCAGCCGTTCTTCGCGCGGCTGAACAAGCTGGTCAAGCGTTCCACGCCCGCCTTCCACGACTTCGGCCAGCTGCTGAGCGCACGCGGCAAGACGAACGACTTCACCGACCTGCTCAAGGCCCTGCCCGAGTTGGCTCGTGTCGGCGGGCGCGCCTCCAAGAACTCGATCCAGGCGCTCAGGAAGTCGCAGAAGGTGATTGAGTTCCTGCGCCCTTACGCGCCTGACTTCACCGCCTGGATCACGAAGTTCGGCGAGGCGACCGCCTACTACGACGCCAACGGCCACTACGCGCGCGTCCAGCCGGTCTTCAACGCGTTCCGCTTCGACGACACCGGCGGCGACGGCACCCTCGTGCCGCTGAGCCCGCAGGAACGGCTGGACGCGTTCAAGAACAGCCGGAACGAGCGCCGCTGCCCGGGCGGGGCTTTCCAGCGCCCGCGTGACGGCTCGAGCCCGTTCACCGACGACGGGCGCCTGACCGCGGAAGAATGCAACCCCGACGCCCGCCCGCCCGGAGGATGAGGCGCGCTCTCGTCATCGGCCTCCTGATCGCCGCCGTCGTCGCGGTCGTCCTGCTGGCGGGCGCAAGCAACGACGGAGGCAGCGGCGACTACAAGGTGCGCGCCATCTTCGACAACGCGTCGTTCGCGATCAAGGGACAGGACGTCAAGGTGGCCGGGGCGAAGGTCGGCACGATCGACGATCTGGAGGTCACGGCGGACAAGAAGGCCGCGCTCGTGCTGAAGATCGAGAAAAACGGCTTCAAGGACTTCCGCAAGGACGCCAGCTGCGAGATCCGGCTCCAGTCAGTGATCGGCGAGAAGCTCGTGGAGTGCTCCCCGACGCAGCCGCGAGAGCCCGGCGCCCCGCTCCCGCCGCCCCTCGACAAGATCCCGGACGACCTGCCGGGGGCCGGGCAGTACCTGCTGCCGGCGACCAACACCACCACGCCGATCGACGCCGACCTCATCAACAACATCAACCGGCTCCCGTTCCGGCAGCGGTTGTCGGTCCTGCTGAACGAGTTCGGCACGGGACTCGCCGCGCGGGCGGAGGACCTGCGCGAGCTTCTGCGCGAGGGCGACCCCGCGCTGAGGGAGTTCGACCAGTTCCTCAACGTGCTGGCGAACCAGAACAAGATGCTGAAGCAGCTCACCGGCGACGCGGACAAGATCTTCAAGTCGTTCGCGAAGAACCGCCGCGAGGTGGCCAGCTTCTTCGTCCAGTCCGGCATCGCCGCCGAGGCGACGGCGGAGAAGCGGGCCGACCTCGAGCGTAACTTCGCCAAGTTCCCGCCGTTCCTGCGCCAGCTGCGGCCGTTCATGGACCGCTTCGCCACTCTCTCTCAGGCCATGGAGCCGGTGATCTCCGACCTGCGCGTCTCGGGACCGGACATCAGCAGGATCCTGAAGGCGCTAGGTCCCTTCTCGACCAACTCCACCGCTGCACTCAAGAGCCTCGGCAAGACCGCCGACGTCGGGCGCCCGGCGCTGGTCGGAGCACAGCCGGTCGCGGAGCAGCTGGCGAGCCTCGTCTCGCGCGCACGCCCGGTGATCAAAAACCTGCGCCTGCTGCTGGTCAGCCTCCAGAAGGAGGACGGCATCAACAACTTCGTCGACCTGCTCTTCAACCAGACGCTGAGCTTCAACGGCTTCGACGAGGTCGGCCACTACCTGCGCAACAACCTCATCGTGACGATCTGCTCGGGCTACTCGCTCACGCCGACGGTCGGTTGCTCGGCGAACTTCCAGGGCGCCGGCGCGAGCGCGGCGTCGAGCTCGACGGCACCGGTGCAGGCCACGTCGCGGCGGCTCGCGAAGATCCTCGGCCTCGAATCCGGCAAGAGCAGCCAGGGGAACGCTGACAAGGACAAGGCCGGCACTGACAAGAAGAGCACGCCTATCCAGAGCGGCGGCAAGGACACGAACGGCGGCGAGGCGAAGCCGAAGTCCGAGTCGCCGAGTCAGCCCGCGCCTCAGCCCGACCCGGCGGCAGGCAAGGGCACGACAGGGGACGACGGCCTTGTCGATTACCTCCTAGGGGGCGCAGGCCAGTGACGCGACGCCGCACCGGCGCGACCGCGATCGCCTCCAATCCCGTGCTCGTCGGGGTTGCGACCACGCTCGTAATCGTGGTCGCGGTGTTCCTCGCCTACAACGCGAACGCGGGCCTGCCGTGGGTGCCCTCCTACCGGCTGACCGCCGAGGTCCCGAACGCGGCGAACCTGGTGCGCGGGAACGATCTCCGGATCGGCGGACTGCGCGTTGGGGTCGTCGACAAGATCACTCCGGTGAAACACGAGGACGGCACGTACACGTCGATCCTCGACCTGAAGTTGGAGACGACCGTGCGACCGTTGCCGGTGGACTCGACGATCATTATCCGGCCGCGCTCAGCGCTCGGGCTCAAATACGTCCAGATCACCGAGGGCGAGTCCGCGGAGGGCTTCGACGACGGCGCGCAGGTACCGCTCACGTCCTATGCGAAGAAGCGGCCCGTCGACATCGACCAGTTCTACAGCATGTTCGACGCCAAGACGCGCAAGGCGGCGCAGGAGAACCTCGCCGGATACGGCAACGCGTTCGCCGGCCGTGGCCAGGGGATCAACCGCGCGATTCAGGCGTTGGTGCCGCTGGCCATCAACGCCGAGGCGGTGTTCCGAAGCATCACGGGTACGGACGCGCGGCTGCGGGACTTCTTCAAGGAGCAGGGCGATGCCGCTCGCCTCGTTGCTCCGGTGGCGGAGATACAGGGCGAGCTGTTCGCCAACCTCGACCGCACCTTCACGGCCTTCGCCGAGGTGGCGCGGCCGTACATCCAGCAGTCGATCGAGCGCGGACCGAGCGGACTCGACACGGCGACCGAGGTCTTTCCGAAGCTGCGGCCGTTCTTCGCCAACGCCGGGCAGTTCTTCACCGAGCTTCAGCCCGGAACGAAGGCGCTCCGTGCCTCTCACGAGGACCTGGCGGACGCATTCGTGACCGGCGTGACCGCGACGAAGCGCTCCGTGCAGCTGAACACGCGGCTGGCCGGCTTTCTCCAGGCGCTGCAGCGGTTCTCCCGCGATCCGGTCGTGCCGATCGGCCTGCGTGATCTCGCGAACACCGTCACAGCTCTCGACCCGACTCTCGCCTACCTCACCCCCGCGCAGACCGTCTGCAACTACGTGGCGATCTTCATGCGCAACGCGGCCTTCCTCGCCAACGAGGGCGACGCCAACGGCACGTGGTGGCGATTCATCCCGGTCATCACCCCGCAAGGACCGAACAACGAGACCGGGCCGTCGTCAGCACCCTCCAGCGGCGGCGGGCCCGACGTCGTCAACTCGTCGCGCAACTTCATTCACGTGAACATGTATCCGAACACGGCCGCGCCCGGTCAGACGCGCGAGTGTGAGGCGGGGAACGAGCGGTTTGCCTCGGGGCGCCAGTCGATCGGCAACATTGCCGGCGGCCAGGGCACCTCGACGGAGAAGGTCGTCGAAGAGGAGACGCAGCCGTAGTGGCGGCCGCACCCGGACAGCGCGTGATCAAGGTCCCGCCGCGGTTGCGTCACCGCATCAGCCCGGTGCGCGCGGGCCTGATCGCTGTCGTGCTCGTAGTCGTCGCGACGTTCCTCGCCTTCACGAAGTCACTGCCGTGGCAACAGCCGTTCGAGGTCAAGGCGGTGTTCGAGTCCGCCGCGAACATCCGTCTCGACTCGCCGGTCCGGATCGCCGGGGTCGAGGTTGGCGAGGTCACCAAGGTCGAGCACATGGGCGACTCGAACCTCGCGGTCGTGACGATGCGGGTCAACGACAACGGCTTGCCCATCCACACGGACGCGACCCTCAAGATCCGGCCGCGGCTCTTCCTCGAGGGTAACTTCTTCGTGGACATGACCTCCGGCACGCCCGGCGCCCCAACGTTTGACGACGGAGACACGATTCCGGTCACGCAAACCTCGTATGCGGTGCAGCTGGACCAGGTGCTGACGTCGCTGCAGACGGACACCCGCAAGGACCTCCAGAAGCTGCTCGAGGGCTTAGGCACCGGCCTCACTCGCAAGCCGGGAGCGGCCGATGACCTCACCCAGGACCCGGACGTCAAGGGCAAGACGGCCGGCGAGGCCCTGAACAAGTCGCTCACCTACGGCCCCGGCGCGACAAAGGGCGCCGCGCGGGTCAACAGCGCCTTTCTGGGCAGAGAGCAGCACGATCTGCGCAAGCTGATCGCCGGCCTTCAGAAAGCGCTCGGCGGTCTCAGCCAGAACGAGGAGCAGCTCAAGGACTTCTTCACGAACTTCAACATCACGATGGAGGCACTGGCCTCGCAGCAGAGCTCCCTCAGCGAGGCGGTGCGCCTGCTTGGACCGACGCTCGAGCGCGCCCAGAACTACTTCGCCAACTTCTCCGAGGCGCTTCCGCCCGCGGAGGAGTTGGTCCACAACTTCATCCCTGTCGTACGAGAGACGCCCGCGACGATCGACGCCGCCGGCCCGTGGCTGACCCAGTTCACCGCGCTCGTGTCGCGGCCTGAGCTGGGCGGCCTGCTCAAGGACCTGCGACCGCTGACCGCGAGCTTCGCGAAGGTTGTGTCGGAGTCGGTGGACTTCAACCGCCAGACCGACAACTTCAGCCGCTGCTTCACGAACGTGATCCTGCCGGCGGGCGACGTCGTGCTGAAGGACGGCGCCTCGACCTCGGGCGTTCCGAACTTCCAGGAGTTCTGGTACCTGGTCGCCGGCTTCACGGGCGAGGCCCAGAACTACGACGGAAACGGCCAGTACACCCGCGTCCAGACGGGTGGCGGACCGAACATCGTCACCAGCACGCCCATCCCGGGTCGGGGACTCCTCGATCGCGAGCTGTTCGGCAACGCGATCCTGCCGCCGCTCGGCACGCGGCCGACCAATCCCGACAAGAAGCTCCCGCACAAGCCCAACTCCCAGTGTTACAAGCAGAAGCAAGCCAACCTGAACGGACCCGCGGCGGCGGCAGGACCGCCTGACGCGAGATGAGGGCGTAATGGGCAAGGCGATTCAAAAACACCTGCGCGACTTCATCGCCATCCTGGTCGTGGCGGTGTTCGCGATCGGCGTCGGGGCGTACATCCTCACGAACCAGCGTTTCTACCTGCCCGGTTGGGTGCCCTTCATCGGCAGCGACTTCTTCGAGCTGAAGGGCGAGTTCCAGACAGCGCAGTCAGTGATGCCGGGCCAGGGGCAGACCGTCGACATCGCCGGCGTGCCGATCGGTGACGTCAAGAAGGTCGAGCTCAAGAACGGCCGCGCCGTCATCACGATGACCGTGCGCAAGAAGTACGCCCCGATGATCAAGAAGGACGCGTCGATGCTGCTGCGTCCCAAGACGGGCCTCAACGACATGATCATCGAGCTCGATCCCGGCAGCACGCAGGCGGAGCGCGCACCCGACGGCTACACGCTGCCGATCCAGCGGACGCTGCCCAACGTCAACCTCGACGAGTTCCTGGCGGCACTGGACCGCGACACGCGCGACTACCTGCTCCTGCTGCTCCAGGGCG
The DNA here is from genome assembly GCA_963716195.1 of uncultured Solirubrobacterales bacterium. GTDB lineage: Bacteria > Actinomycetota > Thermoleophilia > Solirubrobacterales > JBBDJG01 > JBBQNR01. Next base: position 2,006,797 of record OY970293.1, on the reverse strand, counting down.
GCGGCCAGGGACTCGGCGGCCAGAGCAAGAACCTGTCGGCCGTCCTGCGCCGGTTCGAGCCGACCAACCGCGACATCGAGAAGATCACGTCGCAGGTAGGGCAGCGGCGGAAGAACCTCGCGAGCCTGATTCACAACTTCCAGCTGCTCGCAACCGAGCTCGGCAAGCACGACAAGGAACTCGCGCGCTGGGTGAACTCGTCCTCCGCGGTGTTCCAGTCGTTCGCGAGCCAGTCGCAGAGCCTTTCCGAGACCGTGCGCCTGCTGCCGGACGCGCTCAGGTCCACGAACAAGGCGCTGACGTCGGCGAACAACGTCGCGCGCGACCTCGGTCCGGCGGCGCGGTCGCTCAACCCGGGAGTGAAGGCGTTTCCCGACTCGATGAAGAAGTCGCAGCGGTTCTTCCGCCAGACTGTGAAGCCGGTCCGTGACCAGATCCGGCCGTTCGCGCGCGACGTGCAACCGACCATCAAGACGCTGCGCCCCGCGAATGCGGACCTAGCGAAGCTGACCCCTGATCTGGAACGCAGCTTCAAGGTGTTCAACGACTTCGTGAACACCTGGGCGTACAACCCGCCCGGACAGACCGAGAGCTTCCTCTTCTACACGATCTGGGGCGTGCACATCGCGGCTTCGGCGTTCACGAGCCAGGACGCCCACGGGCCGTTCCGCCGTGGTCTGATCATGACCACCTGCCGCAGCCTCGGGGTGCTCGAGAATGTCCGCAGGACGGACCGGCAGCTCTCGACAATCCTTGACCTGCTGAACCCGCCGTCCCAGGCCCAGGCCTGCCCGGGAGGCGCTCCTTAAAGTGCCCCATCCGGCGAATCACACCCGCTCTGGCTCGCTGCAAGCCTTCGCGGCTGCTGCGTCCTCGGTCGCCCAAATAGCTTCCAGCTATTCAGGCTCCCTGCGTTCTTGCACCGCTCGGCTTTCGCGGCCAGATGCGGGCGTGACCCACGAGATGGAGCACTAGTGCAGAAACAGGCACCGACAGTCGGGCGGGTCCTGATCATGGCGGCGTTCACGCTGTCGTGCTTCGGCCTGCTGCTGTACCTGTGGTCGGCGTTCGGCGGCTCGGTTCCGTTGAAGCCGCGGGGCTATCAGTTCAAGGCGTCGTTCGACGAAGCGACGCAGCTTGCACAGGAGGCCGACGTGCGCATCTCCGGCGTCACCGTCGGCAAGGTAAAGGTGATCGAGCTGGGCGACGACGGCCGCACCGAGGCCACGATCGAGCTCGAGGAGAAATATGCGCCGACCCCGACGGACAGCCGCGCGATCCTGCGTCAGAAAACTCTGCTGGGCGAGACATACGTCGAGCTGACGCCCGGAACGAAGGGCGCGCCGAAGCTGGCCGAGGGCGCGAGGCTCGACACGCGCAACGTCGCGGCCACGGTTGAGCTGGACGAGATCTTCGGCTCGTTCGACAAGAAGACCCGTCAGGCATTCCAGGTCTGGCAGCAGGAGGTCGCACGGGGCATCAGAGGCAACGGCGCCAACTTCTCCGACGCGCTGGGCAGCCTCGAGCCGTTCGCGGTCGACACCAACGAGGTGCTGAAGATCCTCAACTCCCAAACGGACGCGACCAAGAAGCTGATTCGCAACACGGGCCAGTTCTTCAAGGCCCTCACGGCCCGCGAGGAGCAGCTCACCGAGCTGATCGTCAATTCGAACCGCGTATTCGGCACGACGGCGCAGCGCGACGAGCGGATCAGGGAGACGTTCATCGCTTTGCCCACCTTCATCGACGAGTCGAAGAAGACCCTCCGCCGCCTGGATTCCTACGCGCAGAACACAGACCCTCTCCTCACTGACCTGCATCCATGGGCGCAGGAAGCCAGCCGCACGTTCCAGAGCACGCAGAAGCTGGCGCCCGACTTCAACCACTTCATGCAGTCGCTCGGACCGACGGTCACGGCCTCGAAGAAGGGGTTGCCTGCGGGCGAGGAGTTCCTCGACGACCTGCGGCCGCTGCTCGGTCAGCTCGACCCGTTCCTGCGCAACTTCAACCCGTTCCTGCGCTGGCTCGGCCGCTACAACAAGGAGTTCACTGCCTTCTTCGCAAACATCTCGGCTGCGCTCGGATACAACGACCGGCCGGGAGACCCCGTGCGGGTGCTGCGGCTGAGCGTGCCGGTCAACCCCGAGACGCTGGCGGTCTATCCCCGCCGTATCGGTCCCAACCGTTCGAACCCCTACTTCGCGCCGGGTGCCTACAACAAGCTGCCCGGCGGCCTGGAGATGTTCGACTCGACCAACTGCGCGAACGGCGGCTATCCCGACCTGGCGCCGCCCACGGCCTCGTTCTCGGAGGACCTGCGCAACCGCATCATCGAGTTCTTCTACCAGGGCACCGACGGCCTGGCCCCGCCGTGCAAGGAACAGGCACCGTTCACCGAGGGTGGCGAGACCACGCAGTACCCGCACGTGCGCGAAGACACGAAGCCTGCGCCGTAGGTTCGTTCGCGCGGTCGCCCGGCCCGAAGGGACGGGCATCGAAGGGGTGTCAGTCGGGAGGTTTGCCGAGGTTCGCGACTTCCGTACGCGAGTGCCAAGAGATGACCGATCTGTGTGAGGCCACTTGACGGCTGAACAGTTGTGGGCCCTATAGGGCACCTAACTGTTCGGTCGATGATCGGCCGTGTTGCAGGAGGGCAACAAAGGTCGCTAAGCGCACAAACCGCCTCAGTTGCATGGGTGCCTCGTCCCATTTGAGCGGTCCGGGACGCCACCCCTTCGGTGCCTCGTCAAAAGCGTGAACCGGGCCAATGCATCGACCTGGCGCCGTCCACGCACCGTCAAAGCATTGCCCGTTGATAGGCTCGGCCTACCGGGCGCTGTAGCCCCTCGTCCCTCACCAACCTTGTCCAGGAGGAACTTTCCATGCCCGTGAAGGTCGGCGTCAATGGCTTTGGACGGATCGGCCGCAACATGTTCAGAGCCGCGTTCGAGCGCAATCTCGACATCGACTTCGTGGCCGTCAACGACATCACCGATCCCGCCACGCTGGCCCACCTGACGCGCTACGACTCGACGCTCGGTCCGTTCCCCGCAAAGGTCGAGGTGGTCGGCGACGAGATCCGGACCGGCGACGAGTCCTTCAAGGTGTTGGCCGAGACCGACCCCGCGAAGCTTCCGTGGGACGAGCTCGGCGTGGACGTGGTGGTGGAGTCAACGGGTCGCTTCACGGCCCGTGATGACGCCGCGAAGCACATCCAGGCGGGCGCGAAGAAGGTGGTGATCTCGGCGCCGGCGAAGGGCCCCGACGTCACGGTCGCTCTGGGCGTCAACTTCGACGAGGCCTACGACCGCGACGCGCACGAAGTGATCTCGATGGCCTCGTGCACGACGGGCTGCCTCGCTCCGGTCGCGAAGGTGCTGAACGACGAGATCGGCATCGAGCAGGGCCTGATGACGACGATCCACGCCTACACCAGCGATCAGCGCCTCCAGGACATGCCGCACAAGGACCTCAGACGGGCGCGTGCCGCCGCCATCAACCTCGTCCCGACATCGACGGGGGCGGCAAAGGCACTGGGGCTCGTGGTGCCCGAGCTGGACGGCAAGCTGAACGGCATCTCGGTGCGCGCGCCGGTCCCGACCGGCTCGCTCGTGGACTTGGTGTGCCAGGTCTCGCGCGAGACTTCCGTCGAAGAGGTGAACGGCATTTTCGCCAAGGCCGCTGACAGCGACCGTTACAAGGGGATCCTCGCGTGGGTCGACGATCCCATCGTCTCGACGGACATCAAGAAGTCGCCCTACTCGTCCATCTTCGACTCCGAGCTGACGATGGTCCTGAACGGCACCCAGGTGAAGGTGTTCGCCTGGTACGACAACGAGTGGGGATACTCGTGCCGCCTCGGGGAGCTGGTCGGCAAGCTCCTGTGAGTCGAGGCCGGTTCCGGAAGAAGACCGTCAGAGACGTCGAGGTGGAGGGACGGCGTACGCTGGTACGCGTCGACTTCAACGTTCCGCTCGAACGTCAGGGCGATCGAGTGTTGGTCGCGGACGACACCCGCATCCGCGCCGCGCTGCCCACGATCGAATACCTGCGTGAGCACGACGCGCGCGTCGTTCTCGTCTCGCACCTCGGCCGGCCGAAGGACCGCGAGCCCGACCTCTCGATGGCTCCCGTCTCCGCCCGGCTCGCGGAGCTGACGAAAGCGGAGGTGAGGCAGGCGCCGGCAGTGGTCGGCGAGGAGGTCGAAGCAGCAGCGCAGGAGCTTGCACCGCGCGCTTTGCTTGTGCTCGAGAACTGCCGCTTCGAGCCCGGCGAGACAAGGAACGACCCTGAGCTCGCGCGCGCACTGGCGCACCTGGCCGACGTCTACGTCAACGACGCCTTCGGCACTTCGCACCGCACGCACGCGACGACGGTCGGGGTTGCGGAGCTCCTGCCCGCGGTGGCCGGCTTCCTGTTCGAGCGCGAGGTCGAGGTCCTGACCGGCATGATGGAGGACGCTGAGCGCCCGTTCGTGATGATCCTCGGCGGCTCGAAGGTGACCGACAAGATCGGCGTCATCGAGCGCTTCCTCGACATCGCCGACGCGATCCTGATCGGCGGTGCGATGTGCTTCAGCTTCTTCCGGGCGCAGGGAAAGCCGACCGGCGACTCGCTCGTCGAGGAGGAGGGCGTCGCGCTGGCCGAGCGAATCCTTGAGCGCGCGCAGCGCTCGCGATGCCGGCTCGAGCTGCCTGTGGATCTCGTGATCGCGGACCGCTTCGACGCAGCCGCGACCCGGCGTGTGGTCGACGGCACCGAGGTACCGGACGGCTGGATGGGACTGGACGTCGGGCCGCGCACGGCCTCGACCTACGCGGAGGAGATCGGGAACGCTCGCACCGTCTTCTGGAACGGGCCGCTCGGCGCGTTCGAGCTCGAGCCCTTCGCGGGCGGCACGCGCGCAGTCGCGGAGGCGCTCGCGCGCTCGGACGCCACCACCGTTGTCGGCGGCGGCGACTCGGTGGCCGCGCTCGACCTGTTCGGCCTTGCCGGGTCCGTGACGCACGTGTCCACCGGCGGCGGCGCCTCGCTGAAGCTGCTCGAGGGCGCACCCCTGCCTGCCCTGGAGGCGCTCGACGATGCCTGAGGTGGAGGAGCGGGACAACGTAGAGAGTCTGCGCCGCCCGCTGATCGCGGGCAACTGGAAGATGCACAAGACGAACGAGGAGGCCGAGGAGTACCTGGCCCGGTTCCTGCCCAACGTCTCGCGCAGGCGCGGCGTCGACGTCACCCTGTGCGTGCCGTACACCGCGATCAGGACCGTGGTCGAGCGGACCCTCGATTCCGGAGTCCGCGTCGGTGCGCAGAACGTCCACGAGGCTGCCGAGGGACCGTTTACAGGCGAGATCTCGCTCCCGATGCTGCTGGAGCTCGGCGTCAGCACGGTGATCCTCGGCCACTCCGAGCGCCGCCAGCATTTCGGCGAGACCGACGGGGCGCTTCAGCGCAAGGTTCCGGCGGTGCTCGAGGTGGGACTGACCCCGATCCTTTGCGTGGGCGAGACGGAGGAGGAGCGCGACAGCGGCGAGACGGAGCGCAAGCTGCGCCAGCAGGTGCAGGTCGATCTTGCGCAGGTCGAGGACGGAACGCTGCCGTTCCTGGTCATCGCGTATGAGCCGATCTGGGCGATCGGAACGGGTCGCACCGCCAGCCCCGAGCAGGCACAGGAGGCGATCGCGTTCGTGCGCGCGCTGGTTGCCGACCGCGACCGCGACGCGGCCCAGCACATGCGCATTCTGTACGGAGGCAGCGTTACCTCTGAAAACGCCGCCGACCTGCTCGGACGGGCCGACATCGACGGCGCGCTGGTCGGGGGCGCGAGCCTCGACCCGGGGGAGTTCGCGGCGATCATCGCCGCCGCCGGTCGATGAACATCCCATCGGGCCCGGACAAATCCTCGCTCCCACTCGGCTCCCTCGTACTGATCGTCCTGGACGGCTGGGGCTTGGCGCCCGACGGGCCGGGAAACGCCATCTCCCTCGCAACCACTCCGAACTTCGACAGTCTGTGGGCCGGCTACCCCCACAGCGAGCTGAGCTCTTCGGGAAGAAGCGTGGGTCTCCCCGAAGGGCTGATGGGCAACTCGGAGGTTGGCCACCTCAACCTCGGCGCCGGGTCGATCGTGAAACAGGACCTCGTGCGCATCGACGACGCCGTTGCCGACGGCAGCTTCTTCGAGAACGACGCCCTGCGAGGCGTGTGCGCGGCGGCGCGCGAGAGCGGGGGGCTGCACGTGGCCGGGCTCGTCTCCGACGGCGGAGTGCACTCGTCGCTGAATCACCTGCGCGCGTGCATTGAGCTCGCGGTCCGCGAGCGCGTTCCCGAGCTCAGGTTGCACGCGTTCACCGACGGGCGTGACACTTCGCCGACCGCCGCACCCAGGTACCTGGACGAGGTGGAGTCCTGGCTCGGCGCCGCCGCCGAGCATGGGACGAGGGCGTGGATCGCCTCGGTGTGCGGGCGCTACTGGGCGATGGACCGCGACCGTCGCTGGGAGCGCACCAAGCGCGCGTACGACATGCTCGTCAGGGGCGAGGGCCTGCGCGCGCCGGATGCCCAGACCGCCGTGAAACAGGCCTACGGACGCGACGAGACCGACGAGTTCATACAGCCCACGCTCGTCGGCCCGGCAGCCGCGCTACCGGAGGGGATCGGCCCGGTCGAGGCCGGCGACCCGGTGCTCTGCTTCAACTTCCGGCCCGACCGCATGCGCCAGCTCGTGATGGCTCTTGCCCAAGAGGACTTCGACGAGCTCGAGCGCCCGCCCGGAGCGCTCATGCGTGTCGTGACGATGACGCGCTACCACGAGGACTGGAACTACCCTGTCGCCTTCGAGCCCGCACGGCCGGCGACAACGATTGCGGCGGTGCTCGCGGCGCGCGGGGAGCGCCAGCTCCATGTCGCCGAGACAGAGAAATACCCGCATGTGACCTACTTCTTCAACGGCGGCGTCGAGCACCCGTACGACGGAGAGGAGCGCTGCCTGGTGCCCTCGCCGCGTGACGTGCCGACCTACGACAAGAAGCCGGAGATGAGCGCGCACGAGGCGGCGGACGCTTTCGCGGAGCGGTGGCGCGAGGGGGAGCAAAGCGGGAAGCCGTTCAGGTTCGGGATCATCAACTTCGCCAACGCCGACATGGTCGGCCACACCGGCTCGATCCCAGCGGCGATCAAGGCGGTGGAGACGGTGGATGCCTGCCTCGGGGACGTGGTGACGGCCGTCCATGAAGCGCGCGGGGCCTGCATCGTGATCGCCGACCACGGCAACGCGGACGAGATGCTCGAGCCCGACGGGAGCCCGGACACCGCCCACTCCACCAACCCCGTGCCGTTGATCGTGACCGTCGGCGGGCTGCAGGTCGGCGGCGGGGGAGTGCTCGCCGACGTGGCCCCAACCGCGCTGGCACTGCTTGGCATCCCGCAGCCGGCGGAGATGACCGCGCGGGCGCTGGTGAGCTGATCGGGAGGATTGGGGCACCGACGTGGTAATCGCAGCGCGCAGTTTTCTGGGCGCGGTGATGACCGCGTCTGGGGCCATCTGGAGGCGGCCGCAGAGCCCGCTTCCGAGGAAGTGCCAGATTTTGGCTTCATACCGCCCATCTGCTATAAAACCTGTCATGTAGACACTTAGGTTTTCTGACCTAAATTGACGGGAAGAAAAGCGATGTACCCACTCTCTAATCGAGTGGAGGAGGTGGCACAGATGGCACTTATTCGTTGGGAGCCGGCTCGGGAGATGAGCACGCTCCAAGGTGAGATGAACCGTCTCTTCAACACGTTCTTCGAGGGGAACGGAGACGCCTCGACCGTGCGCCGGTGGGCGCCCGCGATGGACCTGATCGAGGCGGAAGACCATCTCGTGCTCAGGGCCGATCTTCCCGGCATGAGCGAGGAGGACGTCCAGATCGAGGTACGGGACAACGTCCTCACCGTGTCGGGCGAGCGGAAGACCGAGCACGAGGAGAAGCGAAACGGCTACCACCGCGTCGAGCGGGCGTTCGGCACCTTCGCTCGCACTCTCACGCTCCCGGAGGGCGTAAACGCCGACAGCATCGAGGCGAGCTTCGACAAGGGCGTGCTCGAGGTACGGATCCCCAAGCCCGAGCAACGCCAGCCGCGCCGGATCGAAATCGGTCACGGCTCGCCGAAGGCCGTCGAGGGCTCGGCTGAGGAGAAGTAGCTGGTTCTAAGGCCTCGAAGGAGCGGCGCCCACCGGGCGCCGCTTCTCGCTCAGTTGTTCTTCTCGCCGTCGCTGATCAGGTCGCGCAGACCCTGGATCTGATCGTCGACGGTGTTTCGCACTACGCGCTCGAGCTTGCGGCTGCTGGAGTTGTCGGAGCTGACCAGCACGACGGCCGCTGCGGTGGTGGCGATCAGGACGAACAGGAAGGCCAGCGCCAGGAAGCGGCTGACCGCACCCCGTCGCCGGCGGCGTGGCGGCGGCAGCGGCTTCGGAGCTCGCTGACGTCTGCGCGGGGGCGCTGGTGGGGGTGCGACAGGCGGCGGCGCCATGTGACCCGTGGCGACGGTCTCCGGCTGGGCCGGGGCAGCGCGCTGGGTGGCAGCGGTGGCGAGGGCCAGAGTCACGTCGGCGTCGCGGCCGTTGGCAGCCGCCTCGATCGCCACTCGCAGCTCACGCGCGGTTGCGTAGCGCAGCGCCGGATCCGCGGCCAGCGTGCGTGAAACGACGCGGTCGAGCTCCGGCCCGACCTCCGGATTGAGCTCCGAGAGGGCCTGCGGTGCGCCCTCCTGCTGGCGCAGCGCGAGTTCGGTCAGCGAACCGGTCTCGTAGGGCAGCTTTCCGGCAAGCATCTGGTAGAGAACGACGCCGAGCGAGTACACGTCCGAGCTCGGCATCGCCTCCTCGCCGCGTGTGCGCTCCGGTGACAAATAGGCGGCGGTGCCGAGCACGGAGCCGATCTGGGTGATCTGGGAGTCCTCGGCCGCCTTCGCGATCCCGAAGTCGGCCAGCTTCACCACTCCCTCGCCGTTGATGATCAGGTTTCCCGGCTTGACGTCGCGGTGGATGACGCCACGCTTGTGGGCGTAGTCGAGGCCCTGGCAGGCCTGCGTCACGACGTCCACCGCCTCGGCGACCGGCAGCGTCCTGTGCTCCCGCAGCAGCTCGGCCATGCTGCGTCCCTCCACGTACTCCATGACTATGTAATGGCGACCGCTCTCGTCGTCACGGCCCGAGTCGTACACCTGCACGATGTTCGGGTGCATCAGCTTCGCGGCGGCCAGCGCTTCGCGCCGGAAGCGGGCGACGAATGCGTCGTCCTCGGCCAGATGCTCAGCGAGCAGCTTGACGGCGACCTCTCGCTCGAGGACACGATCGAGCGCCAGGAACACCGTCGACATGCCACCGGCTCCGATCCGCCTGTCGAGGCGGTAGCGGCCGGCAATCTCCGCGCCCAGCATGGTCACGCGAGTCCTCCGTCGCGGCGGCGACTGACCTGCTCGCGATGCGGGGCCGGTTCTGGCGCGGTCACTGTCCCGCGCCCCCTGAGTCTGGGTTGCCTGAGCCAAAGTCCTGTCCGGAGCCGCCGTCGGAGGGCGGCGCGTCGCTCGGCGGTGTGGTCGTGCCGCCATTCTCGTCCTTCTTCTTACCCTTTTCGGGCTTGGGAGGTTTCTCCTCCTTGGGCTTATTTTTCTTCTCGCCTTTGTCGCTAGGAGTGGTCTCCGTGCCGGTGGGGCCGGTCTCGGCCGTGGACGGGACGGTGGGGCCAGTTGTCCCTTCATCGGTCTGGTCTGCCTGGCACTGCTCGCGCACGAGGTCGCCCAGGCGCGCGACTCCGTTTTGGAGCGCGTCACGCAGATCGGGGTCGATGCGCGAAGGCAAGTCCGCGGTGCGCTGCTCGAGCTCGAGCGCGCTGTCCGTTGCCGCCTGGCAGTCACCGGCATCGACTTCCTGCTTGACGCTGTCGAGGCCGGCGCGCAGCTCGGAGGCCGCCGTGCGTGACAGCGGCCTGCCGCCGCTGTCGTCGCCGCAGGCAACAGGGAATAGCGCTGTGAGCGCGAGCAGGAGCGCGATGAGCGGTCTCCTGCAGTGCATGCAGATCCACGATAGCGCTCGGGCGGAGGGTGGGGCTGGGTTTCGCATGGTGTCGTTCTAGTGCCCCAGATAGAGTCGCTGCGCGAGATCGATGGGCAGTCCGGCGGTGACTATGGCGTCCGCCGCCTCGTCGATCGGATAGTCCACGCGCTGGAAAGAGGCCGTCCAGGTCTCCGTGTCGAGCAACAGATACGAGGCGCGCGGGTCGCCGTCGCGGGGCTGGCCGACGCTGCCCGGGTTGATCAGCCAGTCGCCCTCGCGGAGGTCGAGATGCTTGCCGGCAGGGGCGACCTCGCCGCGAACCCGGGAGTCGCGGCGCTCGAAGAAACAGGCGACGTGCGAGTGCCCGATCAGGCAGACCCGGTCGCTCTGGACCTCGAGGCATGCGCGGGCCTGGTCGATCGAGAGCACGTACTCCCAGACCGGGTCGCGGGGACTGGCATGGAAGAGGCCGATGTCGCATTCGCGGCCGACAGGCTCGAGCGGCTCGAGGAAGGAGCGCGTGCGCTCGTTCATCGCGTCCATCGTCCAGCGCGCCGCCGCGCCGGCGCTCTTCGAGAAGTACTCGATGTCGATCGCGCCGAGCACGACCAGGTCGTGGTTGCCGGCGAGGCATACCTGGGCACGCTGGGCGGTCAGCTCCGCGCAGGCGTCAGGGTCGGCGCCATAGCCGACGACGTCCCCGAGACACCACATCTGCTCCGGAGCCGGGTCGAGGCGGTCGATGTGGTCGACCACCGCGCGCAGAGCAGCGAGGTTGCCGTGGATGTCGGAAATGATGGCGAGCAGCATGCCCTACGGGCAGCGGGGGCCGCCGCGCAGGGTGAAGCGCTCGAGCACCGTGTTGGTGAGTCCTCCGTCGTAGCTGAACGACCCGTCTAAAAGGAAGAACGTCCCGTCGCAGATGACCGGACCCTGGATGTAGTGGATGGTGCGGCCCTTCCGTTTCACTGTCTTGTCGAGCGTGGTGGCGTCGAAGAACGAGACCGCGGCGTTGGGCTGGCCGGGCAGCGTCGGGATCGGCGGCACGTCCACGCTCAGTACGTAGCCGTAGCTGCTGCTGCGCGGCTGGCGCTTCAGATCCCCAACGATGACGATCGGAGAGGAGATCTCGGGAACGGCGTAGATGACGATGGTCGGGTTGCCATTGCGCGTTGGACCGTTGAACATCGTGATCTTGGCGTCGATCGGGTCGTTCACGATCGGGCGCGCGTCGCCCTGCGCCTTGCCCCTGCCGATGATCGAGGCGGACGGGCAGCCGCTCACTCCTCTGGTGGTCAGCCGGTCGGGAGAGCAGCGCTTGAAGTATCGGGCATTGACCGCGGCGCCCTTGGGGAAGCGCAAGGTCGTGTTGGTGAGCGCAGGTGGCCGGCCGCCGCTCGTGTCGGTGATCTTGAAAGCCGTCCGGAGCGTGAGCGCGCCGGTCTTCTTGTTGCGATCCGCGCGGTTGAGCTTGATCGTGAACTCGAGCGTCTCGACCGGCGTCGCCTGAGCGGCGCCGATGCCTGTCAGTACCAGCGTTCCCGCAACGACGGTGGCCAGCGTCTTGCGCATCTCTCTCCTCTCGTAAAAACGCCCCGGTGCCGCGCGAACGTTACCGTGACCGCCCTGACGCGGGCGTGGGTAGAGTGGCCCAGGTGAGTCGACGAGCAGGTCTGGGCGGGCGGCTGGCGCTGCCGGGTGCGATCGCGCTCGCGGTGCTTGTCGCGGAGGGCGCGGTCTGGCTACTGCGGCCACACGACGTGATCGATCCGGCGCAGGTGTCCGAGTCGCGTGACTTCACGGCGGCGCAGCTCGAGCACGTGCGTGACTTCGCTGCCGGCCAGCGCGCGCTCGGCCTCGGCGCCCTCGCGGTGCAGGGCGCGCTCCTCGGTCTACTGGTGGCGCGGCCCCCCAGACGATCGGTGCGCCTTGTCGAGCGTGCCGGTCGCGGCCGGCCGCTGGTGACGGCGGCGATCGGCGGCGCCGCGCTCGCGGTCACGCTGCGGCTTGCCCCGCTGCCGCTGAGCGCGATCGCGCGCCAGCGCTCGATCGACGTCGGGCTCGCGACTCAGGACTGGGCCGGCTGGGCCGAGGACGTCGCCAAGGCCACCGCTGTCGCCGCCGTGGGCGCCGGAGCCGGGGCGGCAATCTTCCTGTCTCTCATGCGGCGCTTCCCGCGTCGCTGGTGGATCGGCGGCGCGATCGTCACCGTCACGGTCGCGATCGTCTTCACCTGGCTGGCGCCCGTCGTGCTGGAGCCGCTGTTCAACCGTTTCGAGAAGCTGCCCGAGGGGCGCACGCGCTCCGACCTGATCACGCTCGCGGACAGGGCGGGGGTGAAGGTGGACGACGTGCAGGTCGTGGACGCTTCCCGCCGCACCCGCGCGGCCAATGCATACGTGACCGGGATCGGTCAAACGAAGCGCATCGTGCTCTACGACACGCTGCTCGAGCGTTTCTCCCCCGAGCAGGTGAAGATCGTCGTCGCGCACGAGCTCGGGCACGTCAAGCACCGGGACGTCCCGCGCGGGATCCTTTGGGTCGCGCTGGTGGCGCCGGCTGGCATGTACATCGTGATGCTCCTGACCGGCCGCTGGTCGGCGCGCGCGGGCGCGAGGCCGGGCAGCATCGCTTCCCTGCCGGCGTTCGCGGTCGCGCTTGCGCTGGTGTCATTCGGTGCGACGGTGATCTCGAACCAGCTCTCCCGGCGCGTGGAGGCGAGCGCCGACACCTTCGCGATCGAGCAGACCCGCGCGCCCGAGCAGTTCATCTCCATGCAGCGCCGGCTGACGCTCGCCAACGTGTCGGACCCGGATCCGCCGAAGCCGCTCGTGTGGCTGTTCGGCACGCACCCGCCGGCGGTCGACCGGATCGGGACGGCGGTGGCATACGAGCGCCGTCAGTAAGCCTATGGATACTCGGGCGACTTCTCGCCGGCGCGGTGATCGTTGTCCCGGGGGGAGCCGGTGATCCTGGGCCCGCGCACGTTCAGATCGTCATCGAGGTCGACGCGGCCGGGCTCGCGGTCCGGTCCGGTGTAGATGGCGTGGCGTCCCTTGCCCATGCGCTTGGCCTGATACATCGCTGCGTCTGCGTTGCGAAGGAGCGTCGAGGGATCTTCCTGGCCCGCCACGTTGATGGCGATCCCGATGCTGGTTCCGACGCTCGTCTCGTGGCCTTCGACCATGAATGGAGTGCGTAGCGAGTTCTCGATCCGCTCGGCCACCCGTGTCGCCTCCTCGACGTTCGTGATGTCTTCGAGCAGGACGGTGAACTCGTCGCCGCCGAGGCGAGCGACGGTGTCCGCCGGGCGCAAGCTGGCCCGCAGCCGCTGCGCGACGGCCACCAGGACCTGGTCGCCGGCTTCATGGCCGAAGTTGTCGTTGATCTCCTTGAAGCCGTCGAGGTCGACGAGCAGGACACCAACCGAGGCGTGCACGCGACGCGTGCGTGCGAGCGCGTGATCGAGCCGGTCGCGGAACAGCGTTCGGTTCGGCAGCTCGGTGAGCGGGTCGTGAAAGGCGCGGCGCGAGAGGTCGTCGAGCCGGCGCCGATCCTGTGCGCGCAGGCCGGCGTTTTCGATCACGAGCGCACCTTCGAGCGCAAGCTGCTCGACGAGCTCCTTCTGCTCCTCCGTCCACTCGCGGCGCTCGCGCGTGTCGCTGCAGACGACCAGCCCCAGTGCGCGGTCCGCCGTCATCAGCGGGAACGCCACATATGAGCGCAGATGGAGCAGGGCGACGAGCTCGGCCGGGATCAGCTGGCTCTCGGAGGCATCCTCAACGAAGACGGGACGGCGCTGGCGAGTCACCCTGCGCCACAGCCTGAAGTCTTTGACGGGCGAGCCGACCAGCCGCTCCGTGGCGATCCTGCGGAACTCCTCGGGAGCATCGACGGCCACGTGGGCGATGCGATCCTCGTCGTCCGCCAGGAACACGCTCGCGTGCTCGCTGCCGAGTGCGTCGCGGGTGACGCGCGCGAGCGTCTCCGCCGCCTGCTCCACAGAGACCGCGCGGGCGCCCTCTTCCAGCAGCCGCCGGATCGCCGTCGCCGCCTGGAGGTTGGACGTGCCCTCCTCGATCGTACGCGCCATCGCGACGATCGGGCCCACCCTTCCAGCAGCCTCGGCGAGCAGCCGCGCATCATCGTCGGAGAAAGCGCGCGGGTCGGGGGATTCCGCGACGATCACGCCGAGCACCTCGGTTCGGCGTCCGAGCGGAGCGGCGATCGCGGAGCCGATTCCAAGCGTCTCTGCCCAGCGGTCGCCGAGCAGCGGCGAGCCCGGATCCTCGGCGATAACGGCGTCGCCGGCCTCGAGCCCGGCGTTGACGATTGGCAGAGGCTCGTCGGCCGTGCCCAGGCGGTCCAGGGCTTCTCCGTCGTCCTCCCCGGAGGCGGTGCGCACGACGCGAACCAGGGCCCGTCCGTCCTCCAACAGGAATGCGGCTGCGCGCCGGGCGTCGACGAGCTGCGCGACCCGCTCGCAGATGACCGATAGCGCGTTGTCCACAAATCGTTCCCGGGCGGCCGCCTCCATCAGGTCGGCGATCGCGTCATCGATGCGCTCGGTCTCCGTTGCGCGCCGTTCCTGTATGCGCGCGACGCTGGCGGCCACGAGCGGCACGATCGAGGCCAGGTCGGGATTGCGCGAAGCACTGGCCGGCTCGATGGCCAGCATGCCCACTGGCTCGGTGGTCAGCAGCGGCTCGAGATGGACAGAGGTCGTCCCGAAGTCGGCCGCCAGCCCCTGGGGCAGCCGGACGTCACGCTGGGCGTCCTCGATCGCGATCGGCTGCCGCTCGAGCAGCACGGTCCGCGCCGCCGGGAAGTCGTCGAGGTGGATACGCGCCCATTTGCGCCCAGTCTCGCTCAGGCGGTCGTCGTCCGGCCGGTCGGAGACGAGGGGCGAGATGGCGCGAGTCCCCGCGTCGTACACGAACACGGAAACGCGCCGCGCGCTCAGGATGTCGCGCACGGCTCCGCAGAGCTGGGCGACCCTGACCACGAGCCGTTTGGTCGAGTCAGGCCGCCGTCGCGAGGATTCAGCCACGTTGAGCTCCCTGCCCTGGTCTCTTCCCTGCCGTCACAGGCCGCATCGGCGGCGACGTCGCCGCTGTCATGGGCAGTCTAGTAACAACGACCCGGGCGTCGCCAGCGCGATTCCGACCGGCCCCGGCAGCTACGTCAGGTCGTAGAGGTGCGGCTCTGGTCGTCCCCCTCGGGCCCGCCGCCGTGGTACTCGGGCAGGTTCTTGATGCCCTCCCGCGTGGACCACTTGGAGAAATTGTCCTCCAGCGCGTCGATCAACTCGCGCATGAACCGGGGCGATGCGCTCACGCGCGAGACGACGACGCCGGGGATCTCGTCGTCCTCGACCTCATGATCGAGGCGCGCGAACGTGATGGTGAACTCATAGTCCGAGTGGCTGACGTTGGCGAAGTTCGCGTACACGCCCGCCATCACCTCGGGTGACATGTGCATGTTGATGTGCCGCTCGCGCTCGCCGTCTTCACTCATGTCGTGCTCCTTGTGGAGGGTTTGGCCCCGGCTCCGGTCGCCCCGGCAGGTCCGCCACTAGTATCGCACCCGTGGTGACCGCGTGAGGCTGGTAATCCTCTCCGTCGGCCGGATCCGAGGCAGCGCGATGGCGGATGACGTCGCGCACTACGAGAAGCTGCTGTCGCGCTACACGCGCATGGAGACCATCGAGCTGCGCGAGGCCGGGGGAGACCCGATGCGCAGGGGAGAGAGCCTGCGCAGCGAGGCGCAGGCGATCCTGCGCCGGATCCCGGACGAAGCGTTCGTCTGCGTGCTCGCTCGTGAGGGCGAGCAGATCTCGAGCGAAGAGCTCGCCCTCTGGCTGGGTGAGCGGCGCCGGGAGGCCCGGGACGTCTGGTTCGTGATCGGCGGACCCTTCGGGCTCGACGGGGAGGTGTTCGTGCGGGCGAACTACACGCTGTCCTTCGGCCTCATCACGCTTCCACATCAGCTCGCCCGCGTCGTCCTGCTCGAGCAGCTCTTCAGGGCGCAAAAGATCCTCGCCGGCGAGCCATACCATTACTGAGGGCATGCAGACCAGGAGATCAGGCGACACGGTGACCGCTGCGGGCGGGCCGGTCGAGGAGCTGCGCAGGTCTGTCGCGCAGGCGGCGGCATCCCTGCGTCGCGACGGCGACGCCCCGGCGGCAACACTCGAGCGGCCACGGCGTGCGGAGTTCGGCGACTACTCGAGCAACGCTGCGATGCTGCTCGCGCCCGTGCTCAAGCAGCAGCCGCGCGAGATCGCCGAGGGCCTCGGCGAGCGCCTGCGCGAAAGCATGGGCACGGCGCTCGAGCGCGCGGAGGTGGCGGGCCCGGGGTTCCTCAACATCTTCCTGTCTGACGAATGGTTCCGGCCCGCGCTGGCGGCGATGCGCGCTGAGGGAAGGCAGTTCGGAGCCGGAGTCGTGGACGCCGGGGACAGAGAGCGCGTCCTCGTCGAGTTCGTGAGCGCAAACCCGACCGGTCCCCTGCACGTCGGCGGCGGCCGCCATGCCGCCCTCGGCGACTCGCTTGCGCGCGTGCTCGAGTTCGCCGGCCACCGCGTCGAGCGTGAGTACTACGTCAACGACTACGGGACGCAGGTCGAGGTCTTCGGCCGCTCCATCGCGGCGGTGATGACCGGGAACGAGGTGCCCGAAGGCGGATACCGGGGCGACTACGTGCGCGAGATCGCGGAACGGCTGCGGGCGGAGGGCGTGGGAGCCGATGACCTGGGCGTGCTGACGCGCCGGGCGATCGAGCTCATGCGCGACCAGGCGCAGGCCACGCTGGAGAAGTTTCGTGTGCCCTTCGACACTTGGTCCTTCGAGCACGAGCTGCATGACCAGGGGGCGGTGGAGCGGGTACTCGAACAGCTGCGCGAAGCGGGTCACGTCTACGAGTCGGAGGGAGCGACCTGGCTGCGGACGGCGACCCTCGGCGACGACAAGGATCGCGTCCTGCAGCGCTCATCCGGCGAGTACACCTACTTCGCGACGGACATCGCCTATCACGAGTACAAGCGCCGGCGTGGCTTCGATCGCCTCATCAACGTCCTCGGCGCCGACCACCACGGCTACGTCGGCCGGATCAAGGCGGCGTGGCAGGAGCTCGGCGGCGATCCGGACCGGTTCGAGGTGATGATCATGCAGCTCGTACACGTGGTCGAGCGCGGCGAGCGGGCGCAGATGTCCAAGCGCAAGGGCGAGTTCGTCACGCTCGACGATTTGATCGACGACATCGGCGTTGACGCGGCGCGCTTTTTCATGCTTCAACACTCGCCTGACACCACACTCGACCTCGACCTCGACCTGGCGCGCCGGCAAAGCCAGGAGAACCCCGTCTACTACGTGCAGTACGCGCACGCGCGGATAGCGAGCATCCTCGCCAATGCGGGCGCCGAGCGTCTGGAGGCCGCGGACGAGCTGGACCCGGCTTCCCTCTCGGTCGCGCTCGAGCCGGCCGAGCGCACGCTGATCAAGCGCTTGCTGGAGCTACCGGACGAAGTGCGGGAGGCCGCGGAGCGGCGAGCGCCCCACCGGCTGACCGACTACTCGCGGGAGGTGGCCTCCGACTTCCACGCGTTCTACAGAGATTGCCGCGTCATCGGCGCCGAGCCCGCCGAGCTCGAGGCGTTCCGGATCGGCGTCTGCCAGGCGACGCAGCATGTGATCGCCCGCACGCTCGATCTCGTCGGGGTCGAAGCGCCGGAGCGGATGTAGAGCGGTTGACCTTACTCCGGCTCCGGCTCTTCCTTGCCGGGCCAGAAGCCGGTGAACCGAGCAAACGCTCGCCGTGAGCCCTGGTCGACCAACGCGCGCGTCGCCCGGAAGGTTGCGCCCTCGAGCGCCGTGGCGGCGACCAGCTTGGGCAAGCTGATGTCCCGATGCTTCGGATCGGGAGGCTCCTGGTCGTCGATCACGCCCCAAAGCTGCTCGAAGAGCTTCTTGGCCGCGAATCCCGCGATGATGCCCGAAGTCACGCTGATTGGAACGAAGAGAACCTTCACCGTCTCTTCTGCGATACCCGCGGCGGTGGCCTAGCAGTCCTTCGAGGCCAGGCAGGGGTGGATCGCTCGCAGCCGGCTCCAGTCGACTCCGTCTTCGAGGTCGAACTCGTAGACGGTGCGGTCGACGAGCTCGTCGAATGACGATGGGATGTCGTGCGCCTTCGCGTACCTGACCCAGGGATCCGGCCGGCCGAGGCTCGTGTAACTGGTGCCTGACTCGATGGGGAAGACCTTCAACCCGCGGTCGGTCGAGTCGCCGAGGTAGAAGCCGTAGTCGCGGATCGCCCTGAGGACGGCGCGCTTCCACGGTGGATAGGTGGCCAGGCGGGCGTTCGTCATGTAACCCGGATCGAGCTGGAACCGCGAGCCCATCGGCGGGTAGCCCTGCTGCGGGTTGTCGCCGCCGTCGGACTTCTCGGCTGGATACACCCACGTGTAAGCGATTCGTGAAGAGGCAGCGAAAAGAGCGTGCCTGATCTTTGCCGCCGCCAGCTCCTGGTAGCGGATCCTGCCCGCGAGCGACGGGAAGCGTGCCGCCGTATCGGCGGCGTGCAGGCCGACTCCGTCAATCGGGACCTTACGGCCGGCCTCGCACGTGATCAGGCGCTGCTCGCGCTGGACGCGCGCGTTGTAGCAGCCCCAGTGCTCGCCGTCGTAGACGACGGCGAGGTGATGGTCGGCACCCGCGGCGGGTCGCGCTCCGTCCGGCATGCGCACGCGTTCGCCGTCGATCCGGTAAGGGTCGATCTTCGAACCACCGCGTATCCGGTAGATAGGGTCGGAATCCTTTGCGAAGTAGATGGCGTGTGAGAAGTCGAGCGGAGTGTCCGCGATGCCGACGCGTAGTGGTTCCACCCGGTCGTCGGCGAGCAGGCGGTTCACGAACTGCTTGGAGCGGCGATCGATGCGGGGATGAGCCGGGATGCGCTGGTTCCAGGGCGAGTCGTTGGCGAACGGCCTCCAGCTGGCCGGTGGTCGCCCGCCGCCCGCGCTCGGGACCGCCGGCGACGCGTCGGCCGGTGACTCGCCGTCGTCGCCGGATCCTCCACAGCCCGCAAGCGATGCGGCGAGCGTCACGGCGATCAAGAGGGGGATTGCCTTCGTCGCCATCACAGCTCCTGGAAGAAGTTGAGGTTCCAATCGTCCAGCGCGCTCTGCGCCTCGCTGTTCAGGCGCGTGAGCTCGCCAGTGAGGATAAGCACTCCCATGCCGATCAGCAGCAGTCCCGCGACGCCGTTGATGACGGCGTAGTGGCGCTTGAAGAATCCGAACGCCGTGGTCGCCTGGTTGAAGGCAAGCGCGGTGAGCAGGAACGGCACCGCGAGACCCGCCGAGTAGACGGCGAGCAGCGCGCCGCCCTGGGCGACGTTGTCGTTGGTCGAGGCGAGGCCGAGGATCGATGCGAGCGCGGGCCCGACGCACGGCGTCCATGCGATCGCAAAGGCGGCGCCGGCGACGAGCGGTCCACCGCGACCAACACGGCTCATGATCGCGTCGGGATGCCAGTCCCTGTTCAGCAGCGGAACGAACAAGGCAGCGACGAAGAAGACTCCGAGCGCGATGATCGCGATGCCGGCGACCTTCTCCAGTGTCGTCTTGTTCTCGAAGAGCAGGTTGCCGATCCCGGTGGCGCTCATGCCGAGCAGGATGAAGATGAAGGAGAACGTGAAGATGAAGAGGAGCGAGCGCATCAGGACCGTGCGCAGCACCACGCCCCGGGCGCCGCTCAGCTCGTCGGGCGTGAGACCGCACACCGTGGAGAGATAGCCGGGCACTAGCGGCAGGACGCAGGGGGACACGAACGACACGAAGCCGGCTGCGAACGCGAGAGCGATGCTCGGCGCGCTGGGGTCGCTCACGGCTGCTTGAAGCATCGTCGTCATCGCCGAGCAAACCGTAGCGCCGCTGCCCGGACCAACCTCCCACTCCCGGCGGGCTCCCGAGCCGGCTCTATCTAGAATCGGCCACGACGCCATGGCCGGACCGATGGATGAATTGCTGCCGGACGTCGAGGGAGTGAGCCGCGAGCTCGCCCCTGACGACCGCGTCTACCGCGTCGACCCCGACTACTACTTCACCGCCGGCCAGCTGGCAGTCAAGTGCGTCCGGCTCGCCATGCTTGCCGCCGGCAGGCGCGAGGTGACCAGGATCCTCGACCTCCCGTGTGGACACGGTCGGGTGCTGAGGACGCTGAAAGCGGCATTCCCGAACGCGAGCCTGACCGCATGCGACATCAGGCCCGAGGGCGTCGACTTCTGCGCGCAGACATTCGGCGCGACGCCGGTGTACGGGAAGGAGCAGGCGGGGGAGATCGACATCGAGGGGCCGTTTGACCTCATCTTCTGCGGCTCGCTGCTGACACACCTCGACCTGCCCTCCACGAGAGAATTCCTCGATCTGTTCGAGTCCCTGCTCGACCCGAATCGCGGACTGCTCGTGTTCACGACCCACGGCCACCTGGTCGCGGAGCGAGTCCGCCGGGGCATCCGCCCGTTTGGAATGGACGAGCAGCAGATCGCCAGTTTCCTCGGGGACTTCGACCGCGACGGCTTCGCGTACTACGACCACATGGCGGGAGAGCCACGCCGAGTCGGCCAGATGCCGTCGAACTACGGCATCTCGCTGGCGTCCCCCGCGTGGGTCTGCCGCGAGCTGGAGAGCCGGGAGAGCCTGCGCCTCGTCCACTACATGGAGTCCGGCTGGGGCAAGGACCAGACCTGGTGGTCGCAGGACGTGGTCGCCTGCGTCCGCTCGAACCTGTTCGCGACCGGCGGGCTACACGCCCCGGCCGAGCCAGACGGCAGCGGCGAGACTTAGGGCGCCGCGACTAGAATCGGCGTCGATGCGGACGTAGCTCAGTTGGTAGAGCGTCGGCTTCCCAAGCCGAAGGTCGTGGGTTCGAGACCCATCGTCCGCTTCCGGTTCTCGCAGGGATTTGCAGGGTCTCGCCATCGGAATTTGGCTTGTTCGCGCGACGAACGGCCTCGGCGGCCGACGGTCAAGCGGTGTGGGTTGCGGTTCCCGTCGTCGGCCTACGCGCGGTCACGGCGAGATTTTGGCTACATCTTGGCTACATCTCCCGAGTCCGACGACTGCATCGGCAAGGCTTCGTTGGTCGCCCCACATGATCTGTTGGCAGTTCACGGCGAGCGGGAAACGCCGGCAGCGGGCGCGCTGCTCCTGCCGCTTCTTCAGCCCGACGAGCGCAAGCTGAGTGCGCATGCGTAGCCACCCCAACCGACAGACTTGGTTGGCTGCGAGTCCCGCGTGGCAGCGGTCAGCCGGCCGCCCGCGCGAGCACGTCCGGAAGCTGGCGCCGGGACGAGATGTCGAGCTTGCGGAAAGACCGTCCCAGATGGGTCTCGACCGTCTTCTCGGTGACGAACAGGGTCTGAGCGATCTCCCGGTTCGTGCCGCCCGTCGCCGCGAGCTCGACCACGCGCCGCTCGCTGGGCGTCAGCGAGTCCGTCCCTGTTCGGTCGGTCTTCCGAGGCCGGACCCCGATCGCCCCGAGCTCGGACCGAGCCCGGCGCTCCAGGCCTCGGGCGCCGCAGCGGCCGGCCAGCGCCAGCCCTTCCAGTAGAGGCTCGCGGGCCGCGCTGCGCTGCCCGGCGGCGCGAGACGCGGCGCCGATGTCGACCAGCACACGGGCGTGCTCAAGCCGCGCCGGCGAGGATTCCAGCACCGCGAGCGCCTCCGCCAGCCGGTCTGGCCGCTCCGCCGGTGGGCCGACGAGCGCCTGGGCGCGCATTGCGACGCCGATCGCCCGTGGCGCGCCGAAAGATTGCGCGCGGTGCACCTCGTCGGCGGCCAGGCTGCGCGCCTCGTCGCGGCGGCCGAGCTCGGCAAGCGAAAGCGCCGCCGCTGACCGCCACGGAAGCACGGCGGGGTTCTCGCCGCCGAACGCCGGGTGGTCGAGCTCGCAGCCGCGCAGCTCTTCGATCGCCCCTTCGTGGTTGCCCGCTGCTGCGCGCAGCACGCCCGAGGCGTAACGCAGCAGGGAGCTCACCAGGAACTCGTTGTCGTACCGAACGCCGGTGCGGTCGATGAGGCGGCGCAGGGAGTCGGGCGTCTCGCCGCGCTCCAGGCCCACGAGGACTGCCCCCGATACCGCTAGGAGGAGGGGGAACTCGGCGCCCAACAGGTCGGGAGTGAGCTCGATCGCCGTTTGCGCGTCTGCCTGGGCGGTGGCCAGGTCTCCCTGGCTTCCGGTGACGTTCGCTCGAAATGCCGAGATGGTGGCGACTGTTAGTGCCGCACCCCGCTCGCATGCTTTAGAGAGAACCTCGTCTGTAATCCGCAGGGCTGCGTCCGGACGGCCCCCGACCACGAGGGCGGACAGGGCCAAGATTGCCCAGTCGCTGTAGAGGGGCTCGAGTGGGAGGCCCGCGAGTGCGCGCTCGGCGAGATCGATCGCCGTCGACGCTGAGCGCAGGTACATCACCTCATCCATCGCCAGGGCGGCGAGCGTCATGGCCTGCAGCACGTCGTGCGCCGGGCCGCCGGGATCTCGCATGTCAGCGATAGTCGCGTCGGCCTCACGGCGGGCAGACGCCGAGGTATAGCTGACGCCCAGCAGCGCGACCTCGAGCTGCTCGCGGGCCGGCTCCCCGTCCGGGAGCCGCTCATGGGCGCGGCGCAGGATCGCCGCTCCTTCAGCGGCGCGGCTGGCGTAGAAGAGCATGCCGCTGAGATCGATCGCCGCGGCGGCGATCGCGGCGGCGTCCTCGCCGCGCTCGACGATCTCCGACAGCGGCGCGATCGCCTCCGGTGAGCCGGCGCGGGCGTGCGCCTGGCCGAGCTCGAGCAGGACGGCGGAGCGCGCGCCCTCGGCGGGGGGCTCGTCGAGGGCACGGGAGAGCAGGGCGGCTGCGCCGGCTGCGTCGCCTAGGGCGAGCGCGTCGCGGGCGGCGTCCCGCAGCAATGCCACCGCACCCGGGTCGGCAGCCGGCTCGGTGTGCATGACCTGCGCCGCGACCTGGTCGGCGGACGCTCCGCGCTCGCGCAGGATCGTCGCCGCGGCGTGGTGCAGCCGTCCGCGTTCGGCGGGCGACAGGTCGGCGTAGATGGCCGTGCGCAGGATCGGGTGGGTGAAGCCGACGGTGCCGCCGGACTCCACGACGCCCGCGGACACCAACGCCGTCATCGCCGCCTCGAGCTCAGCGCCCGCGAGCCCGGCCAGCCGCGCGGCGTCGCCCGCCTGCGCGCCGTCGCCGAGCGCGCTTAGCGCGCGGGCCAGCCCTGCAGCTGCAGGCGCCAGCCGCGCGAGTCGGAGCAGCACCGCGTTGGCGACACCGCTTGGCACGATCGTGCCGACGGCGTCCGCGGCCGCCGCGGTGGGCTCGATGCCGCGAGCCGCCGCCTCGTCGAGCAGCTCGCCGACGAGAAAGGGGTTGCCGCCCGTCACCGCGAGGCAGGCGCGGACGAACCGCTCGTTGGGCTCGTCGGAGACCCGGGCGGCGACCAGTGCGCCGATCGCCGCCTGCGTCAGGGGCGATAGCCGCAGCCGCGGCACGGCGGGATCGGCAACGAGCGTGGCCGCCTCGGGCGCCAGCGCGGGGTCGAGCGGCCGGGTGGCGAGGATGAGGGCCAGCGGCTGACCCTCGAGTCGGCGCGCGATGAACGCGAGCGCGCGCGCCGACGGCGCATCGCACCACTGCAGATCGTCGACCACGAGCGCGAGCGGCGCATCGACGGCAATGTTGGAGGCGAGCCAGTAGAGGCCGTGTTGCCAGGCGTAGCCGGAATCGCCGCCGGCTGGACCTGGCGCCGGCGCCGCCGAGACCGCGGGCGCTCCGGTGATCACGTCTGCGGCCAGCGCCGCCGCTCCCGCCAGCCAGCGCTCCCGCTCCCCGGCGTCGGCCTCTAGCAGCGGGCGCTCGAAGAGCTGGCGCACGACCCCGAACGGGAACCCCTGCTCGAGCTCGGTCGCCCGCGCGGCGAGGACGCGGAGGCCGAGCTCCGACGCCCGTGCGCGGGCCTCCTCGAGCAGCCGTGACTTGCCGATTCCCGCGGCGCCCTCGACAACCAGGGCTCCCCCCGCTCGTTGCCCCGCGGCGCGCAGCGCGGCGCGGACGCGCTCGACCTCGTGCTCGCGCTCGAGCAGCGCGGCCGGCCGGGCGAGAGCGGATTGGTTCATGTGTCGATCGATCGTACGTCGGGCGCCCGGCCTGCGCAATGTTCGGGGGTCGATGTCAGGGGATGTGCCCGATGTGCGGGAGGTTGGTTCGGCGGAGGATGGCCCTACAGCAATTAGCCGCGACAAGGAGGACACATGAAGGTCAAGACACTCCGCTCCGCCTCTCTCGCCGTCACGCTCACCGTGGTGTTCGCGCTGTCGGCCCTGATCGGAGCCGGCTCCGCAGCCGCGGCTCCGAAGACGGTCAACGGCTCCGTCGGCCCCGGCTTCACGATCTCTCTGAAGCTCGCCGGCAACAACGTGAAGAAGCTGAAGGCCACCACCTACAAGTTCAAGATCAGCGACAAGTCGTCCAGCCACAACTTCCGCCTCAGCGGCCCCGGATACAACAAGGCCATCACGAGCGTGGGCTTCAAGGGCACCAAGACCGTCACGGTCAAGCTCAAGAAGGGCACCTACCGCTACGTGTGCGACCCGCACTCGAGCTTCATGAAGGGCAGCTTCAAGGTCGGCTGACCACATTCGTCGCCTGCGCCGGGTCCCGAGGGGCTAGGCATCACGACGAGTAGCACCTCCCCCCCGATACGAGGCCCGGTTCCCCCCGGGCCTCGTTTTTTTTTCGAGCGCGCGCCGTGTGCGGCGCAATGTTCAGGGGTCGATGTCAGGGGATTTGCCCGATGTGCGGGGTGCCGGTCGGGCGGATGATCGCCGCTACAGCAATCCGTCCCAACCCAGGAGAACAGAATGCCGCTCATCCAGATCAAGCTCATCGAAGGCGTCTTCACGGCGCCTCAGAAGCAGGAGATCGTCGAGCGCCTCACCGACGCGATGGTCGCGATCGAGGGCGAGGCGATGCGTTCGGTCACGTGGTGCCTGGTCGAGGAGGTCGCCAGTGGCGAGTGGGGCATCGGCGGCCACACCCTTACCGCCGACGACGTCAAGGCGCTCCAGCGCGGCGGGGTCGCCGCCAGCAACGACGGGGTGCTCGGCTCTCACACAGCAACGCCGACCACACCCGGCAAGCCGCTATGACCGCCAACGAACGCGACATAGCACGCAAGCACGGACTCGCGTTGAGAGATCCCGGGCGTCCCGAACTTGGTTGGCGTCGAACGACGACGTTCGACACCACGAACTTCACAAGTGGCCGTCGCAGCGGACGCTCACCGTCTGTACGACCGCGTGCGCCACGTTCCACCGCCGCCATGACGCTCAAACAGCAGACCAACGACACAACGATGAAAGGAACAGGTATGACATCTCCCACCAAAACATGGCCCAAGTGGCCACTTCACCTCACCGCAACGGTCGTCGTCCTCATGCTCGCGGCGCTCGCTGTTGCAGTCCCTTCGAGCGCGAACAAGCACAGCAAGCACAGCAAGCACGAGGTCTACGCGCACAAGCACAAGGACGACGAGAGCAAGCACAAGGTCGACGGCGTACGGGCCAAGCTCAAGCGCGGCACGCTCGAGGTCAAGGGCAGCCAGCGGGCCGATGCCCTCGCGCTTCGACTGAAGGCGGGCGACCCGAACCGGGTCCAGGTCGACGTAGGCGACGACGGCTCAGCCGACTTCTCGTTCGCTCGCGTCAACGTGTTCGCGATCGACGTCAAGACGCGCGACGGCGACGACTCCGTTCGCGTCGACGACGCGAACGGCGGATTCACCGACGCCATCCGAACGACGATCGACGGCGGCGATGATGACGACTCACTGAACGGCGGGCTCGGCAAGGAGGCCTTCGACGGCGACGACGGCAACGACGCGGTCGACGGCGGCAGGGGCGACGACAACGCCTACCTCGGCGAGGGGAACGACACCTTCCGCTGGGATCCCGGTGAAGGCAGCGACGTGATCGAGGGCCAGGACGGTGGCGACACGATGCTGTTCAACGGTGCCGCTGCGGACGAGGAGATCACGATGACGGCGAACGGAGGGCGGCTCACGTTCTTCCGCGATGTCGGCAAGATCACGATGGACACCGACGACGTCGAGACCGTCGACTTCAATGCGCTCGGCGGGACCGACACCGTCACCGTCAACGACCTCACGGGCACCGACGTGATCGAGACCAACCTCGATCTCGCCGGGACGCTCGGCGGCAGCGCCGGTGACGGCGCCGTCGACAACGTGGTCGTCAACGGCACGGACGGTAACGACACGATCATCGTCGACGGCTTCGGGTCGCAGGTGGATGTGGTCGGCTTGGCCACGGCCGTGTCGGTCAGGCACGTTGAACCGACCGACCTCCTCTCCGTCAACAGCCTCGCGGGCACCGACGACGTGTTCGTGTTCGGCACCGCCGGAGTGGTGCAGGTGCTGGTCGATGGCGTGCGCTTCTAGACCGGCCTGAGCTCGCGGGCCCCGGCTAACGAAGCCGGGGGCCCGCAGCTCCTCACGCACTCACATTCGGGCAGTGAGGGCAATCGCCGCGACGTGGCGAGGGCTGGAGCCCGATCACCCCCAAATCAGAAAGGAAAAGAGCATGACTCCCACCAGATCCATCCGCACGTCCCCCGAAGAAACCAGAACCGGAGGCAATCTCATGAGCAAGTTTTCCAAGACAGCGGCGCTGATCGCCGCCATAGCAGCCGCAGCGCTCGCGCTTCCGACCGGCGCCGGCGCCGTGGTCACCCAGACCGTGAACGCCGACACCTTGACGGTCACGAGCGATCAGGCGGCCGACACCATCACCCTCGCCGCCGCAGGCGGTGTCATCACGGTCAACGGTCAGGCGACGACCCTCGCCGCCGACCGCAACGCCAAGCTCGTCGTCAACGCAGGCGACGGTGCCGACACGGTCAACGCGAGCGCGCTCGCGGCGGCCGATTACTCCACGCTCGCGATCAACGGTGGCGATGGAGACGACCTGCTCACCGGCGGGTCGGGCAACGACGACCTGCGCGGCGACGGCGGCAACGACCGCGTCATCGGCTTCAGGGGCAGCGACGACCACGAGGGCGGGGCCGGCAACGACGTGCTCGTCTGGAACAACGGCGACGGCACCGACGTCATGGACGGCGACGCCGGGGCCGACGAGGTCGAGATCAACGGCGCCCCGACCGCGGGCGACATCAACACGGCCGCCCCGAACGCGGGGCGCGTGTTGTTCAACCGCACGAACCTGGTGCCCTTCGCGGTCGACTTCAGCGCCGAGCGGCTGACGGTCAACGGCCTCGGCGGAGACGACGTGTTCAACGGCGACGCAGGGCTCGCGCCGCTGACGCTCCTGTCGATCAACGGCGGTTCCGGCGACGACTCGCTGACCGGGGGCGACGGCCCAGACCTGATCACGGGCGGCGACGCCACCGACAAGCTCGACGGCGCCG
The DNA here is from genome assembly GCA_963716195.1 of uncultured Solirubrobacterales bacterium. Taxonomy (GTDB): domain Bacteria; phylum Actinomycetota; class Thermoleophilia; order Solirubrobacterales; family JBBDJG01; genus JBBQNR01. The sequence goes on along the minus strand of OY970293.1, from coordinate 1,979,262 downwards.
GTGGCGACGACCGGGTCGTCGGCGACCGTGGCACCGACTCGCTCAGCGGCGGCGACGGCACCGACGCACTCGTCTGGAACAACGGCGACGGCTCGGACGTCTCGAACGGCGACGCGGGCTTCGACATCGTCGAGATCAACGGGTCGCCGCCAGCCGGCGACGCGTTCACGGTCCGGCCCAACGGCGCGCGGGCGGCGATCGACCGCACCAACCTCGTGCCGTTCACCGTCGACTTCACCGCAGAGGCTGTGGCGGTCAACGGTGGGGGCGGCGACGACCAGCTCGCGGTCTCGCCCGGCCTGCCGGCCCTGCTCGTCATCGCCGACGGCGAATCGGGCAACGACTCGCTGACCGGGGCCGAGGGGGCCGACAGCCTCGTCGGCGGGACCGGCAGCGACACGCTGAACGGCGGCGGGGGCAGCGACCTCGTCGATGGCCAGGAGGGCGACGACCGCCTGCTCGCCCGCGACGGCAAGGGCGACCTCGTCCGTGGCGGCACCGGCAACGACAGCGCCCAAACCGACGCGCTGACGGTCGACGCGATCGACGGGGTCGAGGCGATCGACGCCACCCCGCCGCCGCCCACCCCCCCGCCGCCCGTCGCCGACACGAGGGCGCTTCTGCCGACCCTTGGGCAAATCCGGGTCGTCCGCAGCCGCGGACGCCTCGTCGCCCGGGTTCCGCTGACGTGCCCGGCGGCAGAGACCGGCGGCTGCCAGACGACGGTGACCCTCGCCACGGCCAGGACGATCCGACTGCATGGGGTACGCGCAGCGGTCGTCCTCGGTTCGAAGCGCGTGAGCCTGCGCGGAGGGCAGCGCAGCACGCTATCGATCCGTCTCGCCGGCGGTGTCGCCGCGCTCGCCCGCCGCGGCAGGCTCTCGACGAGCGTGCAGATCGCGACCCGCGACGCGGCCGGTAACACCGCAAGCCGCCGGGTCGCCCGCAGCCTGCGGATCCGGCGCTAGCGGAGCCGGCAGCGCAGGGCGCGATTGACCGGACCACCGCACTCGCCCGGGCTCATTTGCAAGGAGCTCGGGCGGGTGTGGGCGGGAAGCATAAAACCACTCTTCCCGTGATCGATCTGCTCGCCCGCAGCAAACGCAACTCTCGCATGCCGTCGCACGACGTCGCCACGAGATGCTGGCTACATCCTGGCTACATCGCGCTTGCGTCTCCCTTGAATAAGCCGAGGTCTGTCGGCTTCCCAAGCCGAAGGTCGTGGGTTCGAGACCCATCGTCCGCTTCCCACGGGTTACAGGGATTTGCACGGATTCGCAGGGTGTCGCTGCCGGAGTTGGCTTGTTGAAGCGATGAGCGGCGTCGGGAGCCGAAGGTCAAAGGCGCAGCAGCGGCCACGAGCATCTTGGCCTAGGCATCGGCTCCCAGAAGGTCTTGGCTACATCTTGGCTACATTCCGCCGCCCGGGTGGCAGCCGCTTGCTGGACCCCCGAGACTGTCGCCTTCACGCGAAGGAAGGAACGCGCATGGTCTCTTTGCTGGGCTACTGCTCATCGTCCGGAGGGGTCGTGTCGCGCCGCCTTCGGAGACGCTCCTCTTCTACAGGAGGGAGGTGCGACCGGAGCGCGGCGGCTTCAGGAAGGGTTCACCCAGTCCGGCTGCACGCCGCCGTCGTCGCGGCCGATCGGCGGATGGCTCAGGAGCTCGCCGAGGTGAAACGCAGAATCTCGGAGGCCACCAGCTCCGGGTCGTCGAACATCGCGGTGTGGCCGCAGCCGGTCAGCTCGCGCAACTCCGCGTTCGGCAGCTCGGCGAGGAATCGCTCGGCATGTTCGCGCGACAGGACACGATCGCCGGACGGATAGAGGATGAGTACGGGACAGCTCACCTGCTCGAGCCCTTCGATCCGAGCGATCGTCCCGTCCGCGCGCGTGTTCGCGGCGAGCTGTGCGGAAACGTCGCAGTGGGCGAACTCGGCCAGCAGGCGCTCCGCCTCGACAGGCGGGATCCGGGTCGGGTCGACGCAAGCGTCGGCCATCAGCACGCGTCTTCCCCGACGGGTGTGAACCAGCCGCCGCGCGAGCGGCAAGAGCATCCGGACCGTGCGGTGGTCGCGGCGAAACTTCTTCGCGAAGGCACGCCCTTCGTCGCGCGTGAACAGCCCGGCGGGGGCCACCCCGACGACGCTTCGCGCCCGCCCGCGCTTAGCGAGCTCGAGCGCCAGCCAGCCGCCGAGTGAGTTGCCGGCGATGTCGGGGCGCTCGAATCCCGCGGCATCCAGCTCCGCCTCGACAGCGTCCGCCCAGGTCTCGACGGTGGGCGCGGCCCCCGCGTCGAGCGGCGGCGACCCGAGGTGGTCGGGGAGCGTCGGCGCGAGCACCTCGCGTTCAGCAGCGAGTCGGTCGAGCACGGGCGACCAGCTGTGCCAGCTCTCCCAGATCCCGTGAAGCAAGAGGAGGGGCTCGCCGCCCCCGGCGCGGTAACGGTCAATTTCCACGCGCGGAGTATTCCACGGACCGCGACGATTCACGGAGGCTTGGACACCCGCAGTCGCCACCTCTTTTCAGGGATACTGGACGAGCGATGTCGCGGGCGAACGTGGAGGTGGTGCAGCGTTGGGTCGACGCCTACAACCGCCGAGACATCGATGGACTCATCGCCTTGACCGATCCCGACGCCGAACTCCGGACGCGCTTCGTGGCGATCGAGTCCGTCTTCCGCGGCCATGAAGGCATCCGTGCGTATTTCGAGGGGCTCGACGAAGCCTACGATCACTTCGAGGTCGTCCCGATCGAGTTCATCGACGCGGGCGCGGCGGTGGTGTTTGCCGGGCACGCCGACTGGCGCGGCAAAGAGAGCGGCGCCGGAGGAACGACCCAGATCGCACCGGCTCTGTGGCTGAGAGCCGGGAAGGTTTTCCGAACAGAGACCTTCACCGATCGGGCGCAGGCGCTCGAAGCCGTAGGTCTCACAGAGCAAGAAGCTCGTGCTGCTTCGTCTGCGGTGAGTGGGACTTCGCAGCCGGCATAGGCCAGCTCGGCTGTCTTCCTTTGCTGTCGCTTCGCGGCAGAATATTCCGGCGTCGCCTGGCGCGAAAGGCGACTGTCGTGCCCGAGCGGGGATACTGAGCGAACGATGTCGCAGGAGAACGCAGAGGCCTTCAAGCGCTTTGTGGACGGGTTCAACCGCCGAGACGTCGAAGCGATGCTCGAGGAGGTTGACGCCGGGGTGGAGTGGCGTCCGGCGGCTCCGGTGGCGCTGGGAGGGGAAGCGACGGTGTATCGGGGGCACGCGGGCATACCCGATGGGATTCGAGACCTTCACGACAGTTTTGCCGAGCTTCAGATCGAGATCTCGGGAGATCCAACAGGTTGGCGAACGAGTTGGCGGAATCGGACGCATCCGCACACGTGGCAAGGAGAGCGGAGTCGAGTCCTGGTCGCCGTTCGGTGCCGTGATGAAGTTCAAGAACGGCAAAGCGACTCAGATTCGCTCCTACCTCGATCCCCGAGAAGCCCTCGAAGCAGCCGGGCTGCGGGAGTAGCCCACCGATGTGGAACGGGTCTTTGCGCTACGCCTCCACGAGGCCCAAGATCGTCTCGGGGCGAACACCGTCGAACTTCATTGCCTCAGCCGCCGCCTCAGTCTTCAGTGCCTCCTCCCAGGCAGCGATGTCCGGGACCTCCACGATCAGCCCGACCCGATTCGAGCCCGCGGGGTCCCGAAAGGTGCGCACCGCCATTCCCAGCGGCCCGAAGAATTCCTCTCGCTTCGGTGAAGCGAGCCAGTGGTCGACGTCGTCTACCTCGTGAAACACGAGCAGCGTTTCCATCGTGCCTCGTCCTTCCCCACAGCCAGAAGCTGTGCTGTGTCGGTGTGTGAGCTACGGACCCGTCCTGGTGTCGCGCACCGGGGCGACTCCAGCTTATTGGCCATCACTTGCGTTCTGGACGAGAACCGCGGGTCGGCCAGCGCTGCGTCCACGACCCGAGCCCTTCAGCTGCATAGAAATCGTGGATACTCGGCCCACCGTGTCGGCGAATCTGGATCTCGTGCGGTCCCTCTACGCCGCCTGGGAGCGCGGCGACTGGAGCTCGGTCGAGTGGCGCACCCCGAGATCGAGTACGTGTTACCCGACGGGCCAGATCCCGGGCACTTCAAGGGGATAGCCGAGATGGCAGAGGCCTGGCGGAAACGATTGATCGCCGCGGAGGACGTCCGCTTCGAGGCGGAGTAGGAGTTTCGCGAACTCGACGACGAGCGCGTGCTCGTGCTCCAGCACTTCAGCGGGCGTGGCAAGACGAGCGGGCTGGATCTCGGGCGGGTGCAGGCGCAGGGAGCTGCCTTGGTTCACATCCGCGACGGCAAGGTGACAAAATTCGTTGGCTACTGGGACCGCGAGCTGGCCCTCGCCGATCTCGGCCTTTCTTCAGAGACTGGTTCCCGGAGCTCGTAGATCGTTTGCAGGGGTCGTTGAGTCGCCGCTCTTCGCATAGTTGGTCTTTGGCGGCGGCACCTGACCTCCGGTGGCCAAGCTACGACGGCACTAGTGCATCATCGGATCCTGCCGTCGCGTGATGGCGTTTCCCACAGTGCTGGTTATCGCGCGAAGCGCAAGCCGGGGTCAGGACCCGGCCACCGCGACACAGGCGTGACCCGCCTATGCAGAATCGGGGGTCCCGGCACACATCACCGAACGCTGACTTCGCGGCGGCCGAGGTTAGAGCACGCTGGAGGCACGAGGCACACGGAAGCGGAGCATGGTGACGGCGCCCGACTGGGTGTTGCTGAATGGTTCGAGGTCAATCCTGTGGAGGGTCGGGGTCGAAAAGCGGACCCCGTCGCCTAAGAGCACCGGGAGGACATAGACCAGGATCTCATCGACGAGCCCTCGCTGCAGGCACTGGCTGGCCAGGTCGGCGCCGAGGATCTCCAGGTTCTTACCGCCCGCGGCGCTTAGCGCCGTGGCGACGGCTTCCGCGATGTCACAGGTGAGGAAAGTGACGTTCGGGTCCGGCTTGTCGGGAGGATCGTGAGTGAGGACGAACTGGGCTCCGCCCTCGTAGTTGCGCTCCTCGTCGGGCATCTGCTTGGCAACCTCGTAGGTACCCCGGCCGATAAGCATCGCACCAGTGGCGGCCATGACTTCAGGGAATGCGTCCGGTGTCAGGAAATCGAAGATCCAGTCCATCGTGTGGCCGGGACCGGCGATGAAGCCGTCAAGCGACATCGCCCTGTTCACGACCACCTTGCCAGTGTCGGTGCTCATATCAGGCGCTCCTTTCCAGAATCTTGGGGCCCGGGCTGAACCATAAGTCCGGCGCGGTGGGCTGGGTCAAGGCGAGACTGAGTGCGGCGAGGGCGATGCCGGTGGGTCGCGCCTAACGCATAGCTCAAGACTGGCCGGCTCCGGCGGCGCTTGTGCAACTCGCGCTGAGCCACAGTTAGCACGCTCAGGGTATGCCCAGCAAATTGCTTCTCAGGCTGGATCGCTTTTCGTTAGTGCGTCTCGTTCGAATTCGTCGAGGATTCCGTCTGTCCAGTAGTGCCATTCGACCCGCACGACTCGTCCGTCACGGAAGGTGTGGACCACGCCGCCGGGTGGGCCCACGGCCTCCGCGCCACTCGAAACGCGTCGGACGTGGAGACGAAAGCGAACCAACACTTGCTCACCACGCTCGTATACCTCTTCGAGCTCGAACGTCGCCGCAGGTCCGGCTCCGGTAAAGAAATTCCCGAGAGCAGTACGCATTCCAGCAAGGCCTCTACGCGTCCCGCCCTCGATCGCCTCCTCGGGGTTGACGAACTCGATCTCTGGGTGCGCGAGATCCTCGAGTTCCGCCATCACAGCGTCCACGGAATCACTGCGGTTGAGCACGTCGTACATGCGGCGCACTGCTTCCTCTTTACGGCTAGCCATGCCGATCTACTCCGACAGCCCTATAGCGTCGAGGGCGTCCTGCCGCTCCTGGTACAGAGAAACGCGCTCGACTGCTCCGTCGCGGATCGTCCACACGAGCGTTGGGCGAGCCTCCAACTCGATCCCGTCACGACCCCTCGCATGCGTGGTCTGGGGCACAACGACGAAATCACCGGCTTCGATGAACTCGTGCGGCTCAAACCGAACGGACTCCCAGCTGCCGGCGAATTCATCCAGGAACCGCCGAAACTGATCAAGCCCGTATAGGCCGCTGCCCGGACCCTTTCCTCGCGACATGTCGAACTCGAAGCCGGCAGCCGCGGCTTGGAACAGAGCGTCCCAGTCCTCGCGGTTGAAGGCGTCGATTGCCGCCTTGACGACCTCCACGTTCTGCTGCGACACACCCGCCTTATCGACCCGCAGCCACGCTTGTGCCTTCGCGTGAATGCGGCAGCGTCTCCTTCTTGCGGCGGGCATGGGCGACTTCCCAAGCCGAAGGTCGTGGGTTCGAGACCCATCGTCCGCTTCAACGCCGTACGACCGGCTGAAACGCCGGTCGGGCGGCTTCTCGCGACGAATCTCGAACCCGCGAAGCGGGTGAGAAGGGCCTGCTATCCAAGCAGGCCCGTTCTGATCGGGTCAAGTCGTGAGACTTGAAGCGATCTGTCATCGTCCGCTTCCCTTCGTTACAGGGATATGCACGGTCTCGCCGCCGGATTTGGTTGTTGGCGCGACGAACGGCCTTGGCGCCCGAAGGTCAGAGCCATGACCAGACCGCCGCTTTCACGCGCGGAAGGAAGCGCCTGCCGCCAGTTTGCCCGATGTTCACCGGCGGCGAAAGTGAGCGCCCTGACTCCGCGGTTTCGTGGGAGGCAGCCGTTCGGCGAGCTCCTCCGGATGATCGACGAGGCGCTGAAATCCGCGCGAGACGTAGCCGCTCTCTTCAGTCGATCATCGACGAACGGACGCGGCCGCGTCGTTTGCGAGATGGGCGTGGACGAACTGCACCGCCATCGCCCCTTCGCCAACGGCGGTCGCACACCGCTTTGTCGAGCCCGAGCGAACATCGCCAGCCGCAAACACGCCGGGAACGCTGGTTTCGAGGAGGCTTTTCGCTCCCGCTGCGGATCCGGTGAGGATGAAACCGTCCTCGTCGCGATCGACGGCGTCATCGAGCCAGTCGGTGCACGGCTGCGCTCCGAGGAAGAGGAACAAGAACGAGAACGGCAGCTGTTCGCCGCTCGTGAGCGTGACCGCATCGAGTTGCCCATCCTTCCCGTGCAGAGCGGCGATCTCGCTGCGATCGCGCACGGCTACGCCGTAGCGCTCGAGATCGTGAACGAGGTAGTCCGACATCGTCTCGTGCAGATCTGCGCGGCGATGGAGCAGAGTCACGAGCGCCCCACCGCGAGCGAGCCAGACCGCCGCCTGCCCGGCCGAGTTGCCTCCACCGATCACTCCGACGCGCTCGGCACCGCAAAGCTGTGCCTCGGGCGGTCCGGCGGCGTAGAAGATGCTCATGCCCTCGTACTCGGCGAGGCCTTCCACGGGCAGGCGCCGGTATTGCGCACCGGTTGCGAGGAGCATGGCGCGAGCAGCGACCTCGTGGTCCTCCTCCAGCCGCACGAGGTGGCGTCCGTTGCCCGCTTCGAGTGAAAGCGCGCGGTAGGGCGATGCAAAGATGGCGCCGAATTTCCGCGCCTGCGTGACCGCGCGGCCCGTTAGCTCGATCCCGCTGATCCCCGCTGGGAATCCGAGGTAGTTCTCGATCCGTCTGGACGAACCCGCCTGACCACCGAGCGCGGAGCTGTCGACGACGAGCGTGTGGAGGCCCTCGGAAGCGCCGTAGACCGCCGCGCCGATGCCCGCGGGCCCGGCGCCGACTACCAGCAGGTCCACCTCCTCGCGCGGAGCGAGCTCGCGGCCAATCCCAAGCGCACGAGAGACATCACCGATCGACGGTCCGAGCAACTCCGCACCGCCCGGCAGGCGCACCAACGGCAGCTTGGCTTCGTCGAGCTCATCGACGAGAGGTGCAGAGGGATTACCCGCCCGCTCCGAGCCGTGCCATGTGAACGGCAAACGATTGCTCCGGGCGAACTCGACCATCCGCATGGTTGCTTCAGACGAGTGCGGACCGACGATCTCGACACCGATCCCCTTGACCCGCTGCAGCGCTTCGCGCCGTGAGATGAAGGCCGAGAGCACGAGGTCGCTCAGCGGTCCGTCCTCGAACAGCAGCGTTCGCAGCACCTCGCGGTCGACGGCGATGTAACGGAGGGGCTCGGTGACGACCGCAGAGAGGAAGGCCGTTTGCCCGGACAGGAGATTCAGCTCGCCGAGGAACTTCGATGCCCCGTGCCGGACGATCTCGTTGCCGGCCGCGTCCTGGATCGCCACCTCGCCCTCGAGAATCGCGATGAACGGATAGCTTCGGTCGCCGATGCGATAAAGCACGTCGCCGACGTTCGCTCTGCGCTCTTCACCGAGCTCGGCAAGCCGAGCCAGCTGCGACTCGGACAACACGGGGCTCCCTGCGCCGGGAAGCTCTGGCATTACTGGCATTACCAAAGCTTAAGCGCCGTGAACCAGATCACCCGTAGCGGGCACCGAGGTCCCTCGCCGACCTACCGTGAAACGATCCGGAGCCGTTGAGTTGCCGGGGTTTAGCGCGCGGCCGAGCCTACCTCGGAAGCGGCCTTCTTGATGAGTTCGGCCACCGCCGCAGGCTGTGAGACATAAATCGCGTGGCTGCCCGCGACCTCCACAACGGTCGAGCCTGCCCGCGCAGACATCTCGCGCTGGGCCGGTGGTGGGATCATCCGGTCTTCGGTCGCAACGAGGTACCAGCTCGGCTTGCTCCGCCACGCAGGCTCGCTGATCGTGCCGCTCAGGGCGTTGACGCCCCACGGGACTTGCGAGTCGGCCATGAACGCCGCCTGTTCGGCGCTCACGTCGCCTGCGAATGAAGCATGGAACTTCTCCCGGTCGAGGAACAGAAACCCGTCCTGCGGCGGCAAAATCGGCGGCACTGGTGCGCCGGGCGGCGGATCGGCGATGAGCGTGTTCACCGACTCGCCCTTGTCGGGCGCGAAGGCCGCGATATAGACGAGCGCCGCCACGTTGGGATCATTGCCGGCCTCGGTGATCACCGCTCCGCCGTAGGAGTGGCCAACGAGGATGACCGGTTCGCTCTGCGCATCGATCGCGCGCTTGGTCACGGCAACGTCGTCGGCGTGCGAGAGCGTCGGATTCTGCACGACGGTGATGTTGAATCCGTCGTCCTTCAGTTGGTCGTAGACACCCTGCCAGCCGGAGCCGTCCACAAAACCGCCGTGGACGAGAACGACCGTCCCCGCTTTAGAGCCAGATTCCATGAGGACCTCCTTTTCGTGGCCCGGCGGGCCCGAGTGGCTCGGCGTTGAGCCACTCGGTCGGCCCGCCGAGCGAGGGCATGTGCAGGCGTTCGAGCAGGATCGCTTAGCGGAGCTTCCGGAACCCCGTGCGGACCTCTTCTGAGAAGAGCTCCGGCTGTTCCCAGGCCGCAAAGTGCCCGCCCTTGTCGAGCTTGTTGTAATGCATGAGCTTGGGGTAGGCCTCCTCCGCCCAACTTCGCGGCGCCGCGAAGATCTCGTCGGGGAAGACGCTCACGGCCACCGGGATGTCCACGATCGCCCGGGGATCGAAGGTCGGCCAGGCCTTCGGGTCGAAGAAGCCGAGCCTGTTTTCCCAATAGAGGCGTGCCGAAGAGACCCCCGTGTTCGTCAACCAGTAGTGAGTGATGTTGTCGAGCACGTCGTCTCGGGTCAGGCCTTCCTGGGCCTCGTCGACAAAGACGCGAGAGATCAGCGCCAAACTGGTCGCGTCGTGGTCGAGCATCCAGGCGGCCAGGCCGACGGGTGAATCCGCAATTGCGTACAGCGCCTGCGGGTGGGTCGCGCTCTCGATTGCATAGCCCGCGTCCGTTGCGAAAAAGAACTTCAGGGTCTCGTAGACGCGGGTCTCCTCGTCATCGAGACCCGACGGCGCCGGGCCGCCGGACTGGAGCGCTGCTGAGACGTCGGGTCGAACAGCACCAGGGAAGTTGGTGTGGATGCCGAGCAGCCCCGGAGGTGCCTGTGCACCCATCCGATCAACGATTTGCCCGCCCCAATCGCCGCCCGAGGCGACGTAGCGGTCGTATCCCAGGCGCTTCATCAGCACTGTCCAGGCACGCGCGATGCGCGGGACATCCCAGCCGGCCGTCGCCGGCTTGCCTGAGAACCCATAGCCCGGCATCGACGGAACCACCAGATGGAAAGCGTCCGATGCGCTCGCGCCATGTGCCGTCGGATTGGTCAGTGGATCGATGATCTTCAGCTGCTCGATGACCGAACCGGGCCATCCGTGATTGACGATGAGCGGCAACGCATCTTCATGTTCCGAGCGAACGTGGATGAAATGAATGTCCAGCCCATCGATCTCGGTGATGAAGTGCGGTAGGGCCTTCAGCTCCTCCTCGCACTCGCGCCAGTCGTACTCGGTCTCCCAGTAGCGCTTGAGTGCCTGCATCGTCGCGAGCGGCGGGCCCTGCGACTGATCTTCGACGGTCTCCTTTTCAGGCCAGCGCGTGGCCGCGATGCGCGCACGAAGGTCCTCGAGCTCCGGCTCGGGGGTCTCGATCGTGAACGGACGGATCGCTGTGTCCGCTGATCTTTCGGTGATGACAGCCATGTGCGTCCCTCCTATGGGTAGTCAGAGCAGCCGATTGATCTGACAGCTAGGAAGCTGCCAGCTGCACCCTTATTGCGATCGAAGTGATCGCGCCGAATCAAGCTGCTCCTCGTCGAGTCCGCGACCGCCCGCCGTGTTGCGAGCGGGGACGTCCTCTTGGGTTCAATTGGACCGGAGACCGAGCGGGATGGCGGGTCTACTTCGGCTCGTCAGCGAGTCCAGCAACCGTTCCAAGCACGACCCTACACCTGGAACGTCGAGAGTCAACCCTGCGCTCCGACCCCGGCTCGACTACGCATTTGCGATTTGCAGCAGCGCGGGGTGGTCGTCGGGTAGCGAGCCGAGGATGGGCGCACATGATGCAATCGTGTGGCTCTTCACCTATCAGGAGCGGTGACAGATGTTGAAAGTATTTGGCTTTCTCGCCAAGAGGGAAGACCTCGAGACACAGGCGTTCATCGACTATTACGAGAACCATCACGTCCCATTGGTCCTGAGCTTGGCGCCGACCCCCACGATCTACAAGCGCAACTACCTCGTTCGAGGAGACGAGTTCAATAGGGAAAAGGACTCGATCGACTTCGATGTCATCACGGAGCTGGTCTTTCCCGACCGGGACGCGTTCGTCGATTGGATCGAGAAGCTCTCCGTCGAGGCAATCGGCGCAGACGAAGAGAGATTTCTCGATCGGTCGCGGACCAGGGCCTATGTCATCGAGGAGCGCGTGACAGCGGGTTGACGAGTTCTGCTTCGCGCGAGGCCCAGCAGCCCGCCCTCGGTAGGCGCCCTCTCAGATAACCGCTTGCTGAAGGAAGGTGATTACCTCGCTGGCGCAGCGCTCCGGATCGTCCTCGAAGAGGAAATGGCGAACGCCGTCGAGCAACACCAGCTTGGAGCCGGGAAGCTCCTTCGCGAATCCCGATGCGTAGTCGACCGGCAGGAACTCGTCCTGTCGCCCCCACAGGATCAGTGTCGGCACCTCGAGCGCCGCGAGCTCTCTCTGGTAGCGCTCGAGCTCCTCGGGATCGAATGACCGATAGAGCTCGAGCATGCCGCGACGACCTTGTTCGGTGCAGAACGCTTTCCAATACTCGTCTAGCGCGCGCTCGTCGAAAGCGTCGGAGGCCTCCTGGAGCAAGGTGCCGAATGCCCCGCGGGAGAGACTGTCCATGAGCGCTTCGCCCTGGATCGGGGTACGCATCGTCTTGGCGATCTCGATCCACTCGTGGTCAGGAAAGAAGCCCGTGTTGGTGATCACCAGTCCGGAGACGGCGTCTTGGTGTTCGCATGCCCATCGCAGGCCGATCAGTGCACCGGTGTCGTGAACGACCAGCACGACGCGCTCCAGTCCGATCTGGCTGCGGAAGCGTTCGACTGCCGCGACATGGCGTTCGAAAGTCCCGGGCGGATCGGGCGCGGAGTCACCGAAGCCGGGGAGATCGGGTGCCAGTGCTCGGCGGCCTGCTGCCGCGAGCGCCGGCAGCAGGTGACGCCACATGTATGAGCTCTGTGGCCATCCGTGTATGCAGAGCACCGGCGAGCCGTCCGAGACGAGTGACGGCCCCGCCTCCCGGTAGGCAATACCGCCAGCGCGCATGAGGGCCAGATCCGGCACCGTACGCACCCTATCGACACCGTTCCGCTCCACGTTTCTGAGCGGCGCAAGGAAGTGACCTCGCTGTCGCAATGCACGACGCTCGTTAGGCAAGACGAGACCGCCGCCGAGTTGGGGCTAGCCAGCAACCGCCCGAAGGTGTTGGCTACAACCTGGCTACATTTCTCGAGTCGGGCAAAAGCCCGCTAACCGCAGCCCGGACTGCCGCCTTCACATGGAAGGAGCCGCAACACATGATTCTGGCGATCGTGATCCTCGTCGTAGTCACCGTGGTGTTCCTTGCGCTTTACAGCTACCTGCTCGATCGCTTGGAGCGCCGCGGGCCCTAGGACCTGATATGGCCGATTTGATCGTCGTCGAAGTCGCAGCGAACGAGGCTGAAGCCGAACTCCTCTGCTCCCTGCTGCGTAGCGCGGACATCCGCTGCATGCACCGGGTAACTGACCGAGGCGCCGGTGCGTCCGATGGGTTGTCAGTGGGCGGCCCTCATGAAGTCATGGTCAGGCCGGAGGACGCAGAGTCCGCCCGCGAGGTACTTCGCGGCGACTAGAGCGCTCGATCCTCGACTAGAGACACCTGTCGCTTCGCGCTGCGCCCCGACGACCGCATGTTCCTGGTGCGAGGTGACAAGGGCTCCGGTCGCGATTAATCGCTGCTGAGAGAGACCCGCGGGCCAGTCTGCCTCCGCCACGGAGCGCACGGCAAGTCGAGAACCGCGCCTGGCGCAGTACGTGAAAGAGCCGTCGCTGGGCCGACGACAGACGCATCTTCGCAGGACATCATTCTCACGTAGCCCGACTCGCTTCTGCCCAGTTTGCCGAGTCGAGCAGTCGTCGAGACGCTCGAGTATGAGTCCCGCTTCGTTCCGAGCGTCCCAAGTTTGAGTGCTTCCCCACTCCGAAGGAGCAAGCATGACCCGCAACAGATTCACGACCATCCTCGCCAGCGCCGCACTTGTAACGCTCACAGCGCCGGGGGTCGCAACCGCCGGCAGCGCCAGCACCTCCGCGACGACCTCGAACGCCACGACCGCGCGGTCGTCCACCGTCAAGGTCGCGAACTCCCACCTCGGGAGGATCCTGGTCAACTCTCAGGGTCACACCCTCTACCTGTTCAAGAAGGACAAGGGCACGAAGAGCTCCTGTAACGGCGCCTGCGCCAAGGCCTGGCCGCCGCTGAGGACGAAGGGCAAGCCGGTGGTCGGCCGCGGCGCGAGCAAGTCGAAGGCCGGGACCACCAAGCGATCCGATGGAAAGCGGCAGGTCACGTACAACGGCCACCCGCTCTACGCGTTCGTGAAGGACACGAAGGCCGGCCAGACGAACGGCGAAGGCCTGAAGGCGTTCGGCGGGTCTTGGTTCGCGCTATCGCCTGCCGGAAACCAGGTGTCCGCCAAGCCCTCGGCGAAGCCGCACCCGCCCGCTCCGAAGGTGTCGCCGCCCTCCCACAACGGCATTCCCCAGAACGGCGGCGGCGACGGCGACTCGGACAACTTCGGGGGTCCGAACGACGGCGACGGGGGCATCTAGGACGATGAAGCGGACGCTCGCGACGGTGTCCCTCGCCGCTGTCGCCGTGGCCGCAGCACTGCTGATCGTAGGCGCCGGCGGTGGCCAATCGAGCCACCGCCACGCCTCTTCACCGTTCGCCTGGCTGCACCCGGCGCCGCCGCCGACGGGCTGGAGCATCGCCCGCATCGCGGACGGCGCGACGCTCGCATACCCGCCCGGATGGAGAACGATCAAGACCGACCCCGGGACGGCATCGGTGGCACTTTTCGGCGCTCGCGGCCGCATTGACGGCTATCTCAACGCGACCCCGAAGCAGGGAACGGAGACACTCACGAATTGGAGCCGCTTCCGGGTGGGACACAACCGTGGCGAAGGCTCGCGAAGCGTGCACCTCGTCGCCGCCGCCAAGGATTTGCCCTTTCGCTCCGGGCGCGGCTCATGCGTAATCGACACTTACGTGACCTCGAAAGCCCGCTACCGCGAGATCGCATGCTTGGTGTCCGGATCGAGATCGAGTGCAGTCGTGGTCGCCGCAGCCCCGGTCCAACTTTGGGCCCATCAAGCCGCCACGTTGGAGAGGGCCGTTGCGAGCTTTGTGCCCTAATGGAATCCGCTCAGCGCGCGAGCTGGCGACTGGCCGACTGACGCCGCAGACCGCCGCCTTCACGCGCAAGCGACAGCAGTCACTACCATTGCCCGGTGAGCAGCAAGCGAGTGCCTGGGGGCGTCGTGCATGCGCTACCCGCAGATCTGCGCCAAGCGCTAATCGCCAACACGACGGCACTCCACGCGTGGAAGGACATCACGCCCCTGGCGCGTAACGAGTTCATCTGCTGGGTCGAGGATGCCAAGCAGGTGACGACTCGGGAACGCCGCATTCGCCGGACCCAGGAGGAGCTCGAGGCTGGCCAGCGTCGGCCCTGCTGCTGGCCGGGATGCAAGCACCGCGAGCGCACCGGCAGGTAGCGGCTGACTCTCCGGCATTTCTCCATGTGTCCCAATGCTGCGTCGCGCGACTAGCGGCAGCGACTGAATCGCACGACGCGTGTCAAGGGGCGATCGGCTTGAGCTCGTCTCCTGAGACGCCCAGTTCCCCGAGCGCGTCCTCCCTGTGAACGTACGTCTTCAAGTAGACGGCAAGACTCTCACGCCACCTCACCACTGTGGCGGTTGGCAACGCGACGTCAGCGCCGCTATGCCGGCCGCGCCCGTGCATGACCTGGAACGCGAGCGTGTGCTCGCCGAGGTCGAAATACGCCTCGGGCTCGAGGCGGATCTCGCCTCCCCAGGCATCCTCGAAGTCTGAAAGCCACATCCGAACCCCCTCGTGTCCGTGGTAAACCTCGCCGCCGACGGCAGCAAAGACGGAGTGGAACTCGATCTGTGGATCGGAGAGCGCGATGAATCTCTCTGAGTCGCCGGCATTAAACGCCGCCACAAACCGGCGGTGGAGCTCGACGTTTTGTTCAGACATGAACGCTCATCTCGCGCGCCCGCTCAGCGTATCCAGAAGCGACGCTCGCCGATCTCGGCCTTTCTTCATAGGGCTCGTAGGCCGCTGTTGCAACGCGCGACTTCCAGTGGTCCTGCGCTACCGATCCGCGAAACGAACCTGGAGCGCTAAGGTCGCCCGGTGAGGCTCGCCACGGGAGGAGCGAGCATCACCGTTCGGCAGCGGCTACTCCGACATCCGCGCTTTCTTATTAGTGTGGGCGTGCAGTCAGGCTAAGGGCATCGCCCGGCAACCCGCCGGTGCACTGCCTTCACCCCAGCGGTGAGGGGCGCCGCGAACGAACCCGTCCCCGCGTTGCCGAGCGTCATCTCGCAGCGGCCCTCGACCCAGACGATGTTGCCCACCCGCTCGCCCGGCGGCGCGTCTGAGGCGTCTTTGTTCGTGGCCGTCCAACCAAAGGCGCCCGGGACACCTGGGACGTCGAAGCGCTTCAGCGTCCAGCCCCGGAAGTTCACGTCGAGACTCCGGCGCTCCGCTGCCGCTTCGCGCTCGGCACCAGCGGCGCTCGCGAACAGTAGGAGGCTCGTAACGCCTGAGCCTTCCTTCCCCTCGAGCGGTCGGCGCACGAAAGAGACGAATCCCTCGTCGCGCAGCCGGCGCGCCTCGGCTTGAGGTCGCGGGCCGCGCGCGGCGTACTCCTCCGCGCTCGACAGCTTCTCCACGTCGCCGCTTGGCTCGTAACCGGGCTCCTCGCCACGCGCCAGCAAGAACCGCTCGACGCCAGCTTTGGCTTTGTGCACGTCAGCTGCGACAGCACCGTTCGCGGACGGCTTGTCGTCCGCGCCTCCGCAGGCGGCGAGCCCGATCGCAAGTGTGGCCAAGATCAGTACTCCGAGCTTTGCCCCTAGCTTTGCTCCTAATGAACTCCACATGCCAGTACCTCCCATAGATCGCTGATGTCCGAAGCATCCGCTCGGGTGAGAGCGCGCGCAATGGGCGATCAGGGGCCACGGCACTGGCTGGAGGAAAGACGAACCTTGCCGGTTGGTGACTGTTCTTTCCACGAGGTAAGGTCTGGCTTGCCGACAGTCGAGCCGGCAACTACCTCATACCTGTTGCGCAAAAGGGCGCCACGGCAGATGATGGCGCCATGGCTCAGCCGAACGCCGACGTCGGAACATCGACTGAGCGGCTAATCAAGGACCGCTATGAAGTGCTGGGGACGCTCGGCGCCGGCGGCGAGGGACACGTTGTCAAGGCCTTGGACCGGCAGCACGACAGATTCGTCGCGTTGAAGATCCGCGAGGTGCACGACCAGGGGTTGCGCGACGAGCTCCTCAACGAGGCACGCATCCTGCTTGCGGTTCCTCCGCATCCGGCGCTTCCGCTCGTGCGAGAGGACTTCTTCGACGGCGACAGGTACGTCGTGGCAATGGATTGGGTGGATGGCACCGACCTCGCCACGCTGCTGCGCGATCGCGGCCGGCCGGGTCTGGCGCCGTCGAGCGTGCTCGCCTACCTCGCCCAGGGGGCGGAGGCGCTGACCCACCTGCACTCGCAGGAGCCCTCGGTCATCCACGGCGACCTCAAGCCGGCGAACCTCATCCTGACCAAGGGCGGGCGAGTCAAGCTCGTGGACTTCGGCCTGTCCTCGGCCCCGTCAGCCCCGCGCATGCGCGCGGGCACGCCGGGCTTTCGCGCGCCCGAGCTGGCCGCCGACGGGATGCCGTCGCGATCCAGCGATGTGTACTCGCTTGCGGCGACCGCCTTCGCGCTCCTGAGCGGGTCGGCCCCTTCCGGTGTGCTGCCGTCGTGGGAGGGCATCGATCCCGCTCAGGCCAAGCAGCTCGAGGCGGCCCTGCGGCTCGGCCTCGCGACAGATCCCGTGCGCCGTCCGGCGACGCCTGGCGAATTGGTCGAGAGCCTCCGCACGGGCTGGGGCGCCGCTCTGCCCACCGGGGTAATGACGTTCTGTCTCTCGGACATCGAGGGTTCCACGGAACTATGGGAGGCCGATCCCGTCGCGATGGCGGAGGCGCTCGTGCGCCACGACGAGATCATTGCGGCGCAGGTGGAGGCTCGCGGCGGGCGGTTCCTAAAGTCCATGGGCGAGGGCGATTCGACGGTCTCGGTCTTCGAGTCGGCGCCCCCGGCGCTCGACGCCGCGGTTGCGGCCACCCATGCGCTGCAAGAGGAACAGTGGCCGGGTGGGATACGTCTCGCGGTTCGTTTCGGGCTGCACACGGGCGAGGTCGAACGCCGCGGAGCCGACTACTTCGGGCCGACCGTCAACCTGGCGGCGCGTCTGCGAGGACAAGCCGACGGCGGCCAGGTCTTCGTATCCGCCGCGACGGCCGTGCTCGTGGCCCAACACCTGCCGGCCGACTGTGAGCTGGTCGACCTCGGTCCACACCGTTTGCGCGGGCTGCGCGCGCCGGAGAGGATCCATGCCGTTAAGGGGCCGGCGATCAGCGCGCCGCTGCCCGCTGGAGAGTCTCCCTATCGCGGGCTGCTGGCGTTCGAGCCGGGCGACCGGCGGTTCTTCTTCGGACGTGAGGATGTCGTCCAGGAGATCGTTGTACGCCTGGCGCCCGGGCGGCTGCTGGCGGTCGTGGGGGCCTCGGGGAGCGGCAAGTCCTCGGTGCTGCGCGCCGGCGTGGTCGCCGCCGCGCTGGCGGGTGAAGTTGAGGGGATCGAGACCGCCCGGATCCTGGTCCCTGGCGCCGATCCGCGTCTCGAGGCGACGGGCGACCGGCGCGAGCTCGTCGTCGTCGATCAGTTCGAGGAGCTCTACACACTGTGTGAAGATCACGAGCGGCGCGACGCATTCATCGACGGACTGCTAGCGCTGCCCTCTCCGGTCGTGATCGGCGTGCGCGCCGACCTCTACGGGAAGTTGAGCGACCACTCACAGTTGGCACGCGCCGTCGCGGACAATCAGCTCCTGCTCGGAGCCATGGGCGACGACGAGCTCGAGCGGGCCATCACCGAGCCCGCGCGCGTGGCCGGCTTGCGACTCGAGCCGGGCCTCGTGGAGCTGATCCTGCGGGACGTCGCGCGCGAGCCTGGCGCCCTGCCGCTGCTCTCGCATGCGCTGCGGGTGACCTGGGAACAGCGCGACGGGCGGACGCTCACGGTCGAGGGATACCGCGCCAGTGGTGGCGTCGCGTCCGCCATCGCGCAGACGGCCGATTCGGTCGTGGAGACGGTGCCGCCGGATCGCCAGGGGTTGATGCGCAACGTCTTCCTGCGCCTGACGGAACTGGGCGAGGGGGTAGAGGACACGCGGCGCCGGGTCGCGGTCGAGGAGCTGGTTCCCAAGGGAGCCTCCCCGGACGAGGTCCATGCGCTGCTCGACCGGCTGGCGGAAGCGAGGCTCGTGACGCTCGGCGAGGGGACGGCCGAGGTCGCCCACGAGGTGCTGATCCGCGAGTGGCCGACATTGCGCGCATGGCTGGAGGATGATCGCGCCGGGATCCGCCTGCACCGCCAGCTCGGCGACGCGGCCCGCCTTTGGGCGGGCGGGGGCCGCGAGGCCGGCGATCTATATCGCGGCACGAGGCTCGCCGCGGGAGTGGAATGGGCGCAGGCGCACCCTGATGCGCTGAATGCCACCGAGCGCGCGTTCCTCGACACGAGCATGGCGGAGTCAGACCGCGAACGCCGTACGCAGCTCCGCGCCAACCGGCGCTTGCGAATGCTGCTCGGCGGGGTCGGCCTCCTGCTCGTGGCCGCCGCGATCGCCGGGGTGCTGGCGCTGCGCGAGAGCGACCGCTCGCGCGACTCCGCCCGTACCGCCGACGCGCAGCGCCTTGGCGCCCAGGCCCTGATAGACGACCGCCTGGAGCGGAGCCTGCTGCTGGCGCAGGCGGGGCGCGAGCTCGACGACTCCGTGGCCACCCGCGGCAACCTGCTCTCGGCGCTGGTGCGTCACCCCGCCGCTGTCGGCGTCATCCAGGGAGAGACGAAGGGGGTCTACGCGCTCGCGCTCAGCCCCGACGGCCGCGTCCTCGCCGCGGGGGAAGGCACAGGCACGATCGCTCTGGTCGACACCCGGACACGCGAGAGCATTGGCCGGTTGGAGCTCGATCGAGCCATCTTCGGGCTCGACTTCTCGCCGGACGGCGAGCTTCTCCTCGTCGCGAGCTCACCATTCGGCGCGCCGTTGGACGACCACGGCGTGAAGCTGGTCGACCTCGCCACGAGGAAGGTCGTCCGCGAGTTCGACCTCGGGCGCTACCCACCGGAGCCCCCGAAGCGAATCGACGCGCGCTTCTCCGAGGATGGCCGGGCCGTGATCGCGACCGTGACATCGGACGTCCCGGACGTGCCGTTTCCGTCGCACGTGCGGCGGTATGACGCGCGCACGGGCAAGCCCCTGGGGCCCGTCGTCCGCATCGGCCGGCGGGACTCGCTTCTCGCCTTCCCGGTTGCCGGCCGGCGCGACCGGCTGCTCTTCGTCGGCACGGACGAGACTTTCGTGGTCGATGCCGCAAACCTTCGCGTGCGACGCCGGGTCCCGGTGGGGGCGTTCGTCTCGGGACTCTCTCCGGACGGCCGCAGCGCCGCCCTCGGCGGTGAGGACGGCAGCGTCGCGATCCTCGACCTCCGCACCGGCGAACGCCGGATCCTCGCGGGCCGCCACGAGGACCGGGTCCACGGAGTGGAGTTCATGCCCGATGGCCGCACTCTCGTGTCGAGGTCCGATGACGGGAAGGTGCTGGTTTGGGGCCTGCGCTCGGGCCAGGTGCGCGAGACTCTGACGGGGCACACCGGCGCGATCCCGAGCATCGTGGTCAGCGGCGACGGGCGCACGCTCTACACGGGCGGACTCGATCAGAGGGTCATCTTCTGGGACATAGCGGGGGACCGGCGCCTCGCACACCCGTTCCGGGCGCATCCCTTCCGGCCGTCGGGGAGCCTGGACTACCCGCCGGCGCTCGCGATCAGCCCGTCCGGCCGCATCGGTGCCGTGGGAAGCCCGGATGGCCGCGTACGCCTGTACGACACCCGTACGCTGCGCCGGCTGCGAAATCTGCCGGGGATCGAAGGCGGATCGGCCTGGGCCGTGGAGTTCAGCCCCGACGGACGAGCGGTGGCCGTGACGGGCGAGCGCGGCTCGGTTGAGCTGCGCGATGCGACGACCGGCCGGCGGCTGCGCCCCACGCTGCGCGGCCTTGGACACCCGGCGCAGGCAATGGAGTTCTCGCCGGACGGCGGGCGCCTGGCCGTGGCCGACCACGACGGCACCCTGCGGCTGGTGGGCCTAGGGACCGGCACGGTCCGCCGGAGGCCGCGGCTACCTGGCTCCCCAGTCGGCCTGTCCTTCAGCCCCGACGGCAAGACGCTGGCGATCGCGCTCGACGCAGGCGGCACCGAGCTGCGCGACGGCCGCTCGCTCCGGCTCATCGCCAGGCCCCGAAATCGTTCGGGGGACCCCGACAGCTGGGTTAGCTTCTCGCCGGATGGCCGGGTATTGGCGATCGCTTCCGTCGCCGGCTACACGCAGCTATGGGACGTAGCCGACCGCAAGCCGATCGGCGCGCCCCTGCGCGGCCACGAGGATCTCGTGGCCAACGCAGAGTTCTCGCCCGATGGCCGTCTGCTCGCCACCAGCGCCTTCGACGGCACCGTGATCCTCTGGGACGTCGAGTCGCGTCGTGCACTCGGGACGCTCCCCGGCCCACTCGGCTTCACGTCGGCCCGATTCACGCCCGACGGTCGCCGGCTCTTCGTGCTGCGTGACACCGGTGCCGCGCAGCGCTGGGAGGTCAGCCCGGACGCTTGGTCGCGGCACGCCTGCGACGTCGCCGGGCGGGAACTGACACGAGCGGAGTGGGAGGAGTTCGTACCTGACCAGGACTACCGCCGGGCCTGCTAGATCTAGCTCTCCTCGGACTCGCTCGCAGCTGCGTGAGCGACACCGCGCCGCGCCGCAGGACTTCGTTGGCGAGCCGGGCACGCCGATGCGAATCGCCGGCCTGAACGCCGAACTTGTCGTAGAGGTTGGCGAGGTGCTGCTTGACGGCAGCCTGGGTGATCACCAGCTCGTCGGCGATCGCCCGCGTCGAGGCGGGCTCGGTGAACATGTCTCTGTCGAGCAGCGGCCGGCACAGCGCCACGAGCACGTCGCGCTCGCGGGCGGTCAATGTCGGCGGTGCATCTTCGGCCTCCGTCACGGCGCCGCCCGCGCTCAGCGGATCGCGGAAGACGAGACGGGTCTGCCCGACCCGGATCTCGTCGCCGTGGCGGAGGCGATGCGATGACCAGACGCGCTCGCCGTTGACCCATGTGCCGTTTGAAGAGCCGAGGTCCGTGACGCACCAGCCTGCCGGGAACCGCTCGAGGATGGCGTGAAGGTGACTGGCCATCGGATCGTGCTCGAGCGCGACGTCGTTCTCAGCGGCCTTGCCGACCGTCGTTCGCTCGCTCTCGAGCGAGAAGCGCCAGCTGTTGGCGCCGGAGATCACCTCGACCTGGGGTTGCACGAGCCAAGCCTACTTCTCGGCCCCGCCAGTCAACCGCCCGGAGCTCCCGGATCGGAGAGCAAGAAAGTGGGGACCAAATCCTCAGCCGTTGCGCCGCTTCTACGCAGCGGGTCGCAGGTTCGGATCGCGACGGTGCTGCTCGCGATTTGCCCGCTCGCCATCCGCGCCGTCACTCGCGGCGAGTCCGCCGGCCCGGCGGTCGCGCCGCTCCGCTCGGAACAGCGAGCCGCCACGTTGGAGAGGACCGTTGCGACTTTATGCCCTACGGATTCCGCTCAGCGCGCGAGCGGGTGATTCAGATGAGGGCGCATACCCGGTGGGCACGGGTACTCCGCTGGTAGTAGGCCAAAGAGTCGCCTATGAGCCGACGACAGGAACGCGTCCGCCGTTCAGCCTAGGGATTTCGCACCCGCGTAGTTGCAGGCGTGACCGCGGTGAACTGGGCGACACGGCCACAGCGCGACATTCCGACCTGGTGCTAAACCCGATGGTGAAAGCGATAGCTTGAGAAAGGACCTCATGGCCGAGTCAGACACTGAGACTGCGGACCTAAAGACCGAGACCCTCGACGTGCCGGGCGCCACCCTGACCTATGACATCCGAGAGGCCGAGGGCGAAAGCGCCGGGCTGACGCTCCTGATGATCGGCCAGCCGATGGACGCGAGAGGGTTCAACTCCCTCGCGCAGCATTTCCGGGACCGAAAGGTGGTGACGTACGACCCGCGCGGCGTGAGCCGCAGTGTGCTGGCTGACAACTCCGAGAAACCCACGGTGGAGGAGCGCGCGGACGACCTGCACCGCTTGATCTCAGAACTCGGTGATGGACCGGTGGACGTCTTCGCCAGTAGTGGTGGCGCGGTCGACGGGCTGGCGCTGGTGGCGAAACATCCGGAGCAGGTGCGTACGCTCGTGGCGCACGAGCCGCCGGCTGCGCAGGTGCTGCCGGATCGCGTGCAGGCTCTTGCCGCCGCCGCCAACATCCAGGACACCTACATGCGCGACGGCCTCGGGCCGGCGATGGCGAAGTTCATCGCGCTCACCAGCCTGAGGGGACCGATTCCGGCCGATTGGACCGACCAACCAGCTCCAAACCCCGCCGACTTCGGGCTGCCGACCGAGGACGACGGTGGCCGCGACGATCCGCTGCTCGGCAACATGATTCCGGGCACGCATTACCGGTTCGACTTCGACGCGTTGCGTGCGGCGCCTACTCGCATCGTGGTTGCGGCCGGGGCCGAATCCGAGGGCGAATTCACCTACCGCGCCGCGCTTGCCGTGGCCGAGCAGCTAGGTACGAAGGCCGCGATCTTCCCCAGCCACCACGCCGGGTTCCTTGGCGGGGAGTTCGGGCAGCGAGGCGACCCGGCCGCGTTCGCAGCCACCCTGCGCCGGGTCCTCAGCGAGGCCGGCTGACCCGCGACCGGCCGGTGGCAGCCATGCCGGGCCGACGCAGGAGCTCAGCGGCACGTACGTCATCGGCCGGCACCTCGGAGGCGTAGAGGCGGCCCACGCCGACGGCAGTGGGCCGAGGACGTGAGCCATGAGCCTGAACGCTGATCGCCGCCACAGACCAGTGAACGGACCAGGGTGTTCACGGGCGCGACCGAATGCCCGTCGCGGCAACCTGAACTGCCCGTCCTCTCGACCGTCAGGAGCAGCGATGGAAGCCACAGCCTCAGCACAGACGACCAATCTCTTCCTCCTCGAGGATCTCGATGAAGTCAGCAGGACGAGGGAGCTCGCGCAGAGCGATCTAGAGGCGCTTCATACCGTCGCAGGCTGGATCAAGACTTTCGTGGCCAGGCCCAACAAGGATCTCGGCCGCTCCGGGCCCGTCTGCCCCTTCGTGCATGGGGCCTTGGAACGTAAGACGCTTTGGCTCGCTCCTGAGCAGATCGCCGACCGGGCCATGCCAGATGTCGTAGCGCTCATAGATGGTTACAAGCGACTTTTCCTAAGCGCTCAACCTGTTGACGGCGATGACGCGAACTACAAGTCGATCGTCGTGGTCTTCACCGATTTGGCGGCGGATCGTGCAAAGGATTTTCTTGACGACGTCCTAGAGCAGATGGGAGCCGCGTCTTATGTGGAAGAGGGGTTGGTGCTGGGAGAGTTCTACGAGAGCAACCAGGGAACCGCGATATACAACGCGAGCTTTCGACCATTCACCTCGCCGGTGCCGTTTCTGTTGATGAGGCTCGCGGTCGTCAGCGACTGGAAGTTCTTCTTGGACGACGAGGACTGGCTCAACCGGTGGGCAGGTCGCTATGGAGAGTCGGGAGCCCGGGCTCTTGCGGAGGAACTACGCCATTTGCCGTGGCAGGCGAGCCGCGCCTAACGAGGTTTGGGGGAAGTGCGGGCGTGGGACTGTGTTCACGTCGTTTCGACGATCTCGCACACAAGTCGGCAAGGCCGGGAACCAATTCGGGAAGCTCGCCAGCGAAGTGCGAACCACGCCCCGAGAGCAGGCGCGGGCGCGCTGGAACTCACGCGGAGCAGAAGCGACAAATTTTTAGTGCGTTGGGGCGGTTTCGGTGCCGCGGAGTCTCTCCGCCATTCCCCTGTAGCAGCTTCCGACTGACCGAAGGATTATCCGCAATCAGAGTCGAGAAGCTGCGCGAAGTGAGCACCAGTAGCTGCATGTCGGTTTCAGCGGTAACCGTCGCGGACCGTGGGCCGTTGTCGAGCAGAGACATCTCCCCGAAAAAGGAACCGCGACCAAGGGAGGCAACCGTCCTGCCCCGCTTCGTCGCTTTCGCACGACCCTCGCAAACGACGAAGAACTCCCATCCTGGATCGCCCTCGCGCGCGAGGACCTTGCCTTCCGGGACCTCCAGCTGATCGGCGAGCGAAGCGATTCTCCCCAGCTCTCCTCGGCTACAGGACGAGAAAAGGGGAACACCACTCAGGAGTCGGACCTTTGCATCCTTGTTCTTTCGGGTGAACACGCCAGAAGGGTCTAGAGGAGAGAAGCTATCGAGGCGCAGGCTAGTAAAACAAGCCTGCCGGCATCCAGGAGGACGTCCGGCTACTTCCGCAAGCCCAGCCGCTTCGAGCGCTTGCTCTCACGTGGAAACGCGGGACGGCGAGTCACTCGCTCGCGCGCCGGGATCAGGCCTGCGTTGCTCCGCAGGGGCGGTTGACGCATAGGCGGTGACGAAGCCCCGGCGCCAGCTCGGGTGGCGCAACTCCCAGCCCAGCTCGCGCTTGGCCTTCGCGTTCGAGGCGCCGCGAGACTCGGTTTCCATCACCACCACCGCCTCGCCCGCGAGCAGCCGCGCGAGCCAGCGGGGAAAGCGGCGGGGCGGCTTGGCGCCGAGCACCTCCGCGAGCACCGGCAGCCACTCGCGCACCGGGGCGGGCTCGTCGTCCACGACGTTGTAGATGCCGGCACCGTCGTGTTCGAGTGCGAGCACCGTCGCCGCGGCGGCGTCATCGAGGTGGATGAACGACCAGACCCCGCCGCCCTCGCCGACGATCGGGAACTGCCGCTTGCGCACCGGCTCGACCAGCCCGTCGTTGGAGGCGCCGTAGAAGGCGCCGTAGCGAAGCGCGGTCCCGCCGGCGTCGGTGACGGCGTCGTCGAGGTGGCGTATCGCGGCAAAGGTCTCGCGCATGGCCGGCACCGGCGTGGGGTCGAGCGGGTCGTCTTCACTCTTCACAAGCCCACCCTCACGCGCGTACCTCCCATAGGTCGCGAAGCTTTGCGCGACGAAGCGGCGCACGCCGGTCTCGCGCGCGGCGGCCAGCAGCGCGTCGGTGCCCTCCGTCCGAAGACGGTTGGTCTGCGCGAAGCTGCGGTCGAAATGCTTCAAGTCACGCAGATTCGCCAGGGCGGTCGCTTCGTGGACGATCGCCTCTGGCTCGGAAGCGAGGACGGCCTTGCGAACGGCACGCGCGTCGAGCAGGTCGAGCGCGACCGGCTTCGCGCCGAGCGCTCGCAGGTGATCGTCGCTGCCGAATGATCGGAACGTGCCGATCACCTCGTGGCCCGCGTCGATCAGCTGGGGGACGAGCCGGGTTCCGATCGCCCCGCTGGCTCCTGTAACGAAGACTCGCATCACGTCTCCTTTCGGTCACATCGACTCGATTTCAGGGGTCTAGTGGTATGACCCAACGCGACGGAGGAACGTGACCAATGGATGAGCGAGACTGGCTGGCGGAGAGCTTCGAGGAGCACCGAAGCCGCCTGCGGGCGGTCGCCTACCGGATGCTCGGCTCGCTGAGCGAAGCCGACGACGCCGTCCAAGAGGCCTGGCTGCGGCTCAGCCGCTCGAATGCGGACGAGATCGACAACCTCGGCGGCTGGCTGACGACCGTCGTCGGACGCGTGTCGCTGAACATGCTGCGCTCACGGAAATCGCGGCGCGAGGAAGCGCTCGGCGTGCGCGTGCCCGAGCCGATCGTCGACCGCCCCGACGGGACCGACCCCGAGCACGAGGCGCTGGTGGCCGACTCTGTCGGTCTTGCGCTGCTCGTGGTGCTCGAGACGCTGAGCCCCGCCGAGCGGCTCGCGTTCGTGCTCCACGACATCTTCGCCGTACCGTTCGAGGAGATCGCGCCGATGGTCGACCGCTCCCCCGAGGCGGCCCGCCAGCTGGCGAGCCGCGCCCGCCGGCGCGTGCGGGCTGAGAACACAGTCCCCGACGCCGACCTGGGCGCTCAGCGAGAGGTCGTCGAAGCCTTCCTCGCGGCCGCGCGCGACGGGGATTTCGAGCGATTGGTAGCGGTGCTCGACCCGGATGTCGTCCTCAGAGCAGACCTTGGCCAAGCCGGATCGCGCGAAGTCCGGGGGGCGGCCGCGGTTGCAGGCCAGGCTGTGTTCTATGAGCAGCTCGGGCTCGTCATGAAGCCGGCGCTCGTCAACGGCGCGGTGGGAGTGGTCACAACGCGGGACGGCCAGCCCTTCTCGGTCGGAGGGTTCACGGTACGACACGGAAAAATCGTCGAGATGGACTGGCTGGGCGACCCCGCGCGTCTGCGCGAGCTCGACCTGACGATCCTCGACGACTGACGGCCGGGCTCGCGGTCACAGAAGCGTCAGACGGCGGGTCTTAGGACCAGATGCAATCAATCCGCCCGCGCTCGGGCCGGCCTTCGGACGAGCAGCGGGGAAAGGAGCGATAGCCGTGACACCAAATACGCAGACCCCAGCCGCCGCCCGCGATGGCTTCGTCACCTACGACGAGCTGACGGGGCCGGAGCTCGACGCCGCGCGCTGGAGCCCGGCGCGCCTGCCGCTCCCGACCGGCGAGCACATCCCGCTGGACCCCAACGCGGAGCTGGCCGTCGGCGAGGGCGAGGTGCGAGTGACGATTCCGCGCTTCTCGCTGTCGCACGACACGTTTCAGGCCGCCGACAGCCCCAAGTACCTCACCTACTCGACTCGCCAGTGGGAGCTGCCGCCGGATCGGCACGCCACGTTCGCCGTCGACCTCGCGGTCGAGAACATCGGCGGGGAACCGGGGGACTACCGTCGGGCGATGGCCGCCTTCCACGTCTTCGACCTCGTGAGCAAGCGTGTGTTCGCCGTCATCGGCACCTCCACCCGCGTGTTCGCGCTGCACGAGCAGCTGGGCCTGGGCGGCGGCGGAGCAGGCGAGCCCTTCTACCACGTGGTGGAGTCGCCCTACGAGGACTTCGATGACGACTTCACCCGGCTTCGCGCCTGCGAGATCACGCTCGAGCGCAGCAGATCGACCGCGGCCTGGCGTGTCGACGGCCACACGGTGTACGAGGCCCACACCTTCATTCCCGAACGTGCTCAGATCGGGTTCGCGATCTGGACGATGCTGCCGATCCGCGACGGTCGCAGTCGCTCGCTCGACGGCCAGGGCATGGCCGCGCGGTGGCGCCGGTTCCGTGTACACGGGGTCGACGCGTGAGCCGCCACCATGGCCGCGCCGCGTTGATCACGGGCCTTGATGCCCGGCTCTAGACCGCGATCCTGACTCTCGCCTTCACGCGAAAGCGGTCGCGCGGAGGCCAGGCTGGGCGCGCTCGCTTCCTCGTCCGGAGCGGTTATCGCGGGCGGGCTCGGTCGCGCTATCGCTTTCATCGTGGGAGTCGGCAACGCCTCACGCCCCGCTCAGCAGGTCCCCGACGCTTCGATCCCGCGCTCGATCTCGCCATCGCTGAGATTGCCGAACCCGAGGACGATCTCCGGCGGCTCCGTGGCGCCGCTGTCCCGGTACGTGCTCATCGGGTAGAGCTTGATCGAGCGCTCGGCCGCCGTGGCCACCACGTGGTGCTCGTCCACGCCGTGCGGCAGCTTCGCGACTGCGTGGAAGCCCGCAGCCAGGCCGGTCAGCTCGACTTTCGGCGCGTGACGGCGCAGCGCGTCTACGAGGATCCTTCGCCGTTTGCCGTAGACGGCGCGCATCCTGCGCAGGTGCTTGTCGTAGCGGCCTGACTCGATCAGCCGGGCGAGCGCCAGCTGATCGAGCGTCGGCGAGCCATAGTCGTCGCGTCGCTTCTCGTCGGCGACCGTCTCCGCGAGACTCGGCGGACAGGCGACCCAGCCCAACCAGGCCGCGCGACACACCCAGCTCCTTCGCGAGCTGGCGCGAGGAGGGAAGGCGCTCGCCGGCCGCCAGCCGGCAATTCGAGGAGGAGCTGCGGGAGGCGATCCGCTCGGGTCGAACGGTATACCTGCGCTGCTTGGCAGCGAAGTCCCTGCTCAGCGGGAAGAGCGTGCCGGTGGCGGTTCCGCTAGAGAGACAGCGCGTGGGACCGATGAGTCCGGGCGGGGTGCCCGGTCTATATGTGCATGGACATCCGGGCGGCATCCCGGCCGCGGACGCCGTCAACCAACCAGGACCCCGCCGACGAAAGGAAGAGCAATGTCTCAGGTGTACGTGTCCATGGCGATGTCGCTGGACGGGTTCATCACCGGACCCCACGACGACGCCCAAAACCCGGCTGGCATCAACGGCATGCGCCTCATGGACTGGCTCGGGGGCGGCGGCAGCGACGCGAGCGGTGTCGAGGGGTTCCGACCCCGCGACCCCAACAGCCAGATCGTGTTCGACGAGGGCTTGGCCACTGGCGCGGTGATCACCGGAAAGCGGACCGGGGACTTCGCCGGCTACTGGGGCGGCGACCATCACAACGGCGTGCCGATCTTCGTTCCGACCCACCAGGCACCCGCCGAGAACCCGTTCGAGCAGGTCCACTACGTCACCGATGGCATCGCCGCGTGCGTGGAGCAGGCCAAAGCAGCCGCCGGCGACCGCGACGTCTTCATGCACGGCGCCTACACCGCCCAGCAGGCCCTCAAGGCCGGGGTGCTCGACGCTATAGAGATTCAGCTCCGGCCGGTGCTGCTCGGCCAGGGCCGACGGCTTTTTGACGACCTTCCCCCTGAGCACATCGAACTAGACCTGGTCCGCGCGCTCCAAGCGCCCGCGACCCTGCACCTGCGCTACGAGGTCCGACACGCATGACCTAGCCCGTCTCGCTTGGGCTCGTCTAATGGCACACCCACAGCTCGCGCTGTCCGACGAATGCGAGCGTTCCCTGCGGCTCCTGGCAGGGCTGTCGCCACGCGCGAGGACCAGTCATTCACTTCGCTTCCGACGATTCCGAAGCCGTCCGCTAGGACCGCCCGGGTCCGCGATAGCGAGCGCCTCCGCGGTCGGTGCGTCGCGGGGGAGGAACGCCTCGAGTGAGAGCTCGGAGACGGTGACATTCGGTCGCGGTGGCGAAGTGGGCGAGGGTCGTCAGCAGAATGAGCTCGCCGTGGGGCGGAACGGAGCCGAAGCGGGACGGCGTAACCGAGGTGGATCGCCGCCGGGCGGCCCCGCTCGGGCCGACCTGCTCGAGCTCGGCGACTATTGCGTCGAGCCGCTCGTCGGGATTGCGGCGCGACTTCTTGCGAAGGGCGTCAGCGGCTTACGCATCGGTACTCAAAGCGGTCCTGGCGACCGAGGTGAGATCGCGACGGTGGAGCCCGTAGACATGTGATAGTTTATAAACGAGCGTTCGGTTATTCACAAAGGAGCCAGATGAACTCGAGATCCACTCAGACCAGGAAAGGGACGGCGACGGGCTGGGTGATCGCGCTGACGGCGATCGGCTCGTTGATGGCGGCCCTCGACACCCTGGTGGTGTCAACGTCACTGAGCACGATCCGGCTCGATCTGGGTGCCTCGATCGAGGATCTGGAGTGGACGGTGAACGCCTACAACCTGAGCTTCGCCGTGTTGCTTATCCCCGCGGCGGCGCTCGGCGATCGGTACGGGCGGAGGAGGCTCTACGCCGGAGGACTCGGCCTCTTCGCAGCGGCTTCCGCCGCCTGCGCGCTGGCGCCCGAGGTCGGTTGGCTGGTCGCGGCACGAGCGGTTCAGGGCGCAGGCGCGGCCATGGTGCTGACGCTCGGTCTGGCGCTGCTGAGCGCCGCCTTCCCGCCGGAGAAGCGGGGAGCGGCGATCGGCCTGTTCAGCGCGGTCACCGGGATCTCGGTCGCCATCGGCCCGCTCGTCGGCGGCGCGATCGTCGAGGGCGTCGCCTGGGAGTGGATCTTCTGGGTAAACGTTCCGATCGGCCTGGCCGCGATCCCGTTCGTCCTCACCCGGATCGAGGAGAGCCATGGCGGCGACACCGGCCTCGACCTCCCCGGCCTCGGGCTTATCAGCGGCGCCGCCTTCGGGATCGTCTGGGGGCTGGTGCGCGGCAACGCCGCCGGCTGGGGGAGCCTCGAGGTGGTCGGCTCGCTCGCCGCCGGCGTCTTGCTGGTGGGGGCTTTCATCGCCTGGGAGTTGAGAGCGCGTGAGCCAATGCTGCCGATGCGCTTCTTCCGCTCCCGCGCCTTTGCGGCCGGGAACGGGGCGATCTTCTTCACCTTCGCCGCGCTGTTCGGCGCGGTCTTCTTCTTCGCCCAGATGCTGCAGACGGCGCTCGGCTATGGGCCCCTCGACACCGGCCTGCGGTTGCTCCCCTGGACGATCACCTTCATCACGGTGGCCCCGGTCGTCGGCGCGCTGGCGGACCGCTTCGGCGAGCGCCCCTTCATGGTCGGGGGGCTCACCCTGATGGCGCTCGGGATGGGCTGGATCGCCCTGATTGCGGATCCGGGATTGACCTACGCGGAGTTCGTGCTTCCCTCGGTTGTCGCCGGCGTCGGGGTCTCGATGGCGATCCCGGCGGCGCAGAACTCCGTCGTCGGCTCTTTCGGCCTGGAGGATGTCGGCAAGGCCGCCGGGGCGAACAGCATGATGCGCGAGCTCGGCGGGGTCTTCGGGGTGGCGCTGGCTGCGACGGTCTTCGCTGGCGGGGGCAGTTTCGCGTCGGCCGAGGCCTTCCTCGACGGCTTCGCACCCGCGATCGCCGTCGTCGCGGCGCTCTCGCTCGCCGGCGCGCTGGTCGCCCTGGGCCTGCCGGGTCGCCGGCAGGCCGAGGAGTCGATTGCGGTGGACGCCGTTCCCGCCCTCGAGGCCGAGGGCGGAAGCTGAATCTATGAGCGACCATCTGACAGCACCACGTCCAGGAAGGAGCGCTGCACATGAATCGTCATCAGCCCCTCGCCCGAAGAACCGCCCTAGTCGCCGGTGCGACTCGCGGTGCGGGTCGTGCCTTCGCGATCGAGTTGGCTGCCGCCGGGGCGATCGTCTACGCCACCGGACGTAGCAGCAAAGACCGCCGATCCGAGATCGATCGGCCGGAGACGATTGAGGAGACGGCCGCTCTCGCCGCAGAGAGCGGAGGGGATGTCGTCGCGGTCGTCTGCGACCACCTCGAGCCGCCGCAGGTGCGAGACCTGATCTCTCGCATCGAATCCGAGCGCGGCCGTCTCGACATCCTCGTCAACAACATCTGGGGCGGCGACCACCTCACCGGTTGGAACGACAAGATGTGGGAACACGATCTCGACGCGGGCCTGCGCATCCTGCGACTTGCGATCGACACGCACATCATCACGAGCCACGCTGCGATCCCTCTGCTGATCCGACACCCGGGCGGCCTCATAATCGAGGTCACCGACGGCAACTCCGAGTTCAACGCCGATTACCGTGGCACCTTCTTCTACGACCTGGCGAAGGTCACACCTCATCGGATGGCGCTGGCGTTGTCCCGAGAGCTCGCCGAGTATCAGGCAACGGCAGTGTCTTTAACCCCTGGCTGGATCCGCTCCGAGAAGATGCTCGACAACTTCGGCGTCACCGAGGAGAACTGGCGCGAGGGCACCGCCAAGGATCCGCATTTCTGCATCACCGAAACACCCCATTACGTGGCGCGTGCGGCCGTCGCGCTCGCCGCGGACGCGGATCGGGCTCGTTTCAACGGGCAGTCCCTTGCCAGCTGGGACCTTGCACCAACCTATGGCGTCACCGACCTCGACGGCACCCAACCGCACTTTTTCAAGTACCACCGCGAGGTAATGCAAGCTGGCAAGCCTGCCGACGACTCCGGATACCGGTGACGCGGTCCCGGTTACGAGCCGAAGGCCGGCCCTGCGGTACTCGGCGTGCGCTTGTGGCGCTCCTCGATGATCTCCTTGTTCAGGATTTGCACCTCGCCGACCATCAGCAGTCGAAGATCGGCGACGAGGGCCTCCGCAAGGGCATCGTCCGTGATCGAGTCGCCCTCGATGTCGATGTCCTCGTCAACGTCATCTGGGGCGGACGACCATTTCATCGACTGGGGAGTCCCGTCTACGGGCTTACGGACGTGGACGGGAGCCAGCCGGACTTCTGGGCGTATCTCCACGCCTTCCTGGCGGAGCGCGGTCAGACGTTCTCAGAGTGGGTCGAGCAGATGGACCTGAGCTGAGCATGCCTCGACCGCGCACGATCGATGACGACGCCGTGCTCGACGCCGCCGACCGGATCGTCGAGCGAGGCGGCCCGGCGGCGGTTACGTTCGCGAGCGTCGCCGCCGAGGTTGGGCTCGCGCCGGCCACGCTCGTTCAGCGCTTCGGCAGCAAGCGTGAGCTACTGCTGGCCACCACGATTCGAGGCTGGCAGAGCATTGTCGACACGCTCTCCCGGGAGCGGGACGCACGCGAGTCCCCGCTGCAGGCGCTGCTCGCGGCGCTGGCCGAGCTGACGGCGGACGTGCGCACGCGCGAGGCCCTCGCCAACGGCATCGCCTTCCTCCACATTGACCTGAGCGATCCCGAGTTCCACGCCCACGCGGTCACCGGCGCAACGCGGATGCGCGACCGGATCGCGGACCTGCTCTCGGACGCGATGTCCGCCGGGGAGTTGGTGCACCAAACGGACCCGAAGTTGCTCGCGGGAGCCGTCCTGACTTCCTACAACGGCGCCCTGATCACGTGGGCGCTGTACGGCGAGGGCGCGCTCGACGAATACGTGAGATCCCAGGTCGAGTTTCTGCTCGGGGCCTGGCGGCAGGGGGGCCGAGAGGCACCGTGAGGTCCACGGGCGATCGAACACACCGCCACCAATCGGGAGGTGACCGAGACAACTCGCTGCAGTTTCGCAACATCCGCGCCAACCCGGCGGTGAGCGCCGCGATCACCCGCGGCGGCGAGACCTTCCTGGTCATCGTTCACGGCCGCGCGACCGAGACCGACCCACGTGGACCCGAGGCCGACGGATTCGCCGATTACGTCCGCTCGGTGTACGACTTTGACTGGGACGCGGAGCACCAGGACGCGCCCTACGCGCGGATCGACGCACGGGCCATGCTGGGGTTCAAGCGTCCGGACTAGTCACGATGCGGAGTCGACACCACCACGGTGTCGAGGGCCGCCATCAGCGAGCCGAGCGCGGTCAGGGCGATCACCCATCCCGTCGCCGTGCTCTTGCTCGCCTGAGTCGCCCCCGCGGTCATCTTTAGGTTGCCTTGCGCGGCACGGTCCTCGAGACACGGAAGAGGAGCCGCCAGAGCTTGTCGGGCACGAGCCAAAGAAGCGCGGAGGCCGCCCCGGCCCCGATCGGCCGGATCCGCGTGTTCTGAAACGAGGTGAACGACCAGCGCCCATCCTCCCGGACTGCCACCAGCGTCTGGATCGAGTCGCGCTCCGGTGCCGGCTCGGTCTTGCCGCGCATCACCGTCCCACCGATCGCGCTGACGATCGCGACCTCGGGGGCCACGAAGCGAACCTCGGTGCGCTCCTCGACGAGTCGGCTTCCTTTCAGCCAGCGGTCGAAGAGCTCCTGATGGACGGAGGCGATCTGCTCGCGGCCGCGCATCACCGAGCCGTCGAAGCCGACAAACACCGCGTCCTCGGCAAACGGAGCCGCGAATGCCTCACCGTCTCCGGCATCCCAGGCGTCGAGCACGCGCCGGTGCAGACCACGAATCTCGCGCTCGTCTGCGGCTCGCTCCTCGTCTCCGATTTCTTCGTTCATGGTCCTGAGAGTTGTTGTGCTCCGGGTGATGTTTTACCATATCGGATAATTCGATATGCCGAACTATTCAAAGAGAGACCTGATCGAGGAGATCCAGCGTGAGGTTCGCGCCGCTCAGTCGGCCGTCGCGGCTGTCGATCACGCGGCCGCCGAGCGGCTCGGTGTGAACGCGACCGACCACCGGTGCCTGGACACCCTCGACCAGCGAGGGCCGATGACCGCGGGCGCGCTCGCCGAAGCACTGGGGCTGAGCCGCAGCGCGGTCACGACCGTGCTCGATCGGCTCGAACGGCTCCGCTACGTTCGTCGCTCCGCCAACCCCGGCGACCGACGCCAAGTCCTGGTCGCTCTCACGCCCTTGCTCTACCGGCGGGCGCGCGAGCTATACGGCGATGGAAGCGAGGTCGTCGCGGCGCTCGAGCGACGCTATGGGGTCGAGGACCTGGCACTGCTTCGCGATTTCGTGCGCTCGGACCGGGAGCTGAATGAGCGTCGGGCCCGCCGGCTCGCCACGCGGCAGCCAGCGAGACCACGAAAACGCGCCCGCGCACCGCGCGAACGAACGCTCGAGGAGGAATAGAGCGAGCGGTGACCTCTTTCACCCAAGAGCGGCAACTGGGCGGCTCCGCCGAGCCGCTGCTCCATTGCGCGAATTCCGGCAGCCGACGCACTAGCGTTCCGTTGCATCACCCGTCGTCCGCATACCGAAGCCGCTCTCCGAGTGCGTTTCAGGCTCCTCGGGCCGAGGCGAGGCCGCGAGAGATATCGTCCCTGTTGTGCAGACCTGGCCGCCCCAATGGCCACCCGAGACGGCGGAGCGAGTCGTCGTAGTGGCGCGGCTCAAGCCAGACGCCCACGATCAGGCGACGGAACTGATAGCTGCCGGACCGCCTTTTGAGCCAGACGCGCTCGGCTTTGCGCGTCATGCCGTCTATCTCTCATCCGAAGAAGTTGTGTTTCTCTTCGAAGGCCCATTGGCGGCGCGTCGGCTAGCCGAAATGATCGACGACATGGTGACCTCGGCCTCCTTCAGCGCTTGGGCCCGACTCATCAGGGGCACCCCGCGAATCGCTCACGAGCTCTACTTCCGGGAGCCTGAGCGGAGTCATCACGACGCCTGACGGGGCGCTCGGGCTCTCCGATCTCAGCGCCTGAGGCTCAGCACCTCCGCCGTCGCCGTTGCGCTGGCATGACCGGGTTTAGGCGCGCCGCCAAGCGCGTAGAGCGAGCGGCCGATCGCGGCGACGGCGATGCCGTGCCGGGGTGTGCCCATCGATGGAGCGTTTGACCACTTCCTGCTCCCGAGGTCGTAGGACTCGACCTCGCCGAATACGCCGGTCGCGCTCTCGCCTCCAACCGCGAGTAGATGGCCGTCGACGATCGCTGCGCCGAGCCCGCCCCGGGCGGTCGGCATGTCAGGGAGTTTTTGCCAGCGGTTTTCAGCGGGATCGAAACGCTCCAGGGCCGGCGTGTTCTTGTCCGGCGACAGCGCACGTCCGCCAAGTGCGTAGACGAACTGCCCGTCCGAGGCCGCGGCCAGGTGCTCACGCGGGGTCGGGATGTCCTCACCCTTGGTCCAGCGCTTGCCGTCGAAGACCTCGGTGGTAGCGACCAGGCGGTCATCGGACTGGCCGCCCATGACCACGATCTGATCACCGACGACGGCGGCCGCACCGGCCGCCCGTGCGCGGCCGAGGGAGGGTAGCTCGACCCATCTGCCGTTGCGCAGAGCGAATACCCGGTCGGAGACCACGGCGCTCGGATCCGAACCCTTCGGGATCCAGCCGCCGATCACGACCAGCTCCCCCTTGTATGTGACCGCCATCTCGTGGTGAAGTCGGAGCGGCAGGTCGGGGCCCGCCTTCCAGTCGTGGATGACGGGGTCGTAGCCCTCGATCCGCTGCGAGGGCGTGGAACCGGCCGCGAGTCCGCCCACCACCCAGACCGTCCCGTCCAGCACGGTGCTGACCATGTTCTGGCGAGCCGTCGGCATCGCTGGCAGACGGCGCCAGGCCGTGCCGGCGGTGCCCGCCGCGCGGGCGGGACGGCCGCGCTCCAGGCTCAGCACCTCCGCCGTCGCCGTTGCGCTGGCATGACCGGGTTTAGGCGCGCCGCCAAGCGCGTAGAGCGAGCGGCCGATCGCGGCGACGGCGATGCCGTGCCGGGGTGTGCCCATCGATGGAGCGTTTGACCACTTCCTGCTCCCGAGGTCGTAGGACTCGACCTCGCCGAATACGCCGGTCGCGCTCTCGCCTCCAACCGCGAGTAGATGGCCGTCGACGATCGCTGCGCCGAGCCCGCCCCGGGCGGTCGGCATGTCAGGGAGTTTTTGCCAGCGGTTTTCAGCGGGATCGAAACGCTCCAGGGCCGGCGTGTTCTTGTCCGGCGACAGCGCACGTCCGCCAAGTGCGTAGACGAACTGCCCGTCCGAGGCCGCGGCCAGGTGCTCACGCGGGGTCGGGATGTCCTCACCCTTGGTCCAGCGCTTGCCGTCGAAGACCTCGGTGGTAGCGACCAGGCGGTCATCGGACTGGCCGCCCATGACCACGATCTGATCACCGACGACGGCGGCCGCACCGGCCGCCCGTGCGCGGCCGAGGGAGGGTAGCTCGACCCATCTGCCGTTGCGCAGAGCGAATACCCGGTCGGAGACCACGGCGCTCGGATCCGAACCCTTCGGGATCCAGCCGCCGATCACGACCAGCTCCCCCTTGTATGTGACCGCCATCTCGTGGTGAAGTCGGAGCGGCAGGTCGGGGCCCGCCTTCCAGTCGTGGATGACGGGGTCGTAGCCCTCGATCCGCTGCGAGGGCGTGGAACCGGCCGCGAGTCCGCCCACCACCCAGACCGTCCCGTCCAGCACGGTGCTGACCATGTTCTGGCGAGCCGTCGGCATCGCTGGCAGACGGCGCCAGGCCGAGGCCGCTTGCAGAGGAGGCGAGGGCGTCAGGGCGGCGCGGTCAGGCTCTGACTCGTCCGAGCCAGGCAAGACGGCGATCGCGGCAACAGCCGCAACCAGGAGCAGAAGGCCGACGACCGCGAGCAGGGCTGGTCGGCGGGACAGCCGCGGAATGCGCGGCCCTCGCCCTGGTGATGCCGGTTTGGCGCCTGAAGGAGCCTCGATCTTCTCTCGGATCGGAGCACCGGCCTCGACCGCCGGCCCGAGTGCCGCTGCACTGAGCGCACGGCCGAGCTCACCTGTCGACGCATAGCGCTCCTCCGGGTCCTTGGCTATTGCTCGCTGCACGATGCCTTCAAAGGACGCCGGCAGGTCGGGCGAGATCTCGTGCAGGGACGGCGGCGACGTGTAGACATGAGCCCAGAGCGTCGCCAGGTCGTTGTCTCGTTTGAACGGGGGCTGCCCAGTCAGTGCTTCGAACAGAACGCAACCAAGCGCGTACACGTCCGCGCGCAGGCTGACGGGGGCTCCCTGAATCTGCTCCGGGGCCGTGTACTCGACCGTTCCGACCCACTGTCCCGTCCTCGTCAGCCCGCTGATCGAGCTGGCGTGCTTCGTGAGTCCGAAATCCGTCAGATAGACGTGGTCGTTGCCCGTCAGCAGGATGTTCGCGGGCTTGACGTCCCGATGGATGAGGTCTCGCGCGTGGGCGGCATCAAGGGCGCTCGCGACCTGGGAGACGATGCGGGCGGCATGGGCGGGCTCGAGCGGACCGCGGTCGATCTCGTCACGCAGGTCGCTTCCCTCCACCCAGCGCATCGCGATGAAGAGCGCTCCGTCTTCCTCGCCGGCCTCATATACAGGGATGACATTCGGATGGTCGATCGAAGCGGCGATCATCCATTCCCGTCTGAACCGATCTCGAAACGAGGCGTCGCGAGCGAGCGCAGGCGTCACCAGCTTCAGCGCCACTGCTCGCGTGAGCCGAAGCTGGGTTGCCCGGTACACAACTCCCATCCCGCCCCGAGCGGCTACCTCCTCGATTCGGTAGCCCGCGAACTCAGAGCCGACCGGAAGCTCTGCTGTTGTCTGCTGACCCACAGCCTTCCCCGCTCACTAAATCAGCTAGGGAGCCGAGGTGCAATCAGCGCGTTTGTCCCGGCAGAGCCCCTTCGGCCTCGAGTGCTTCCAGCGCCCTCGCCTTGTCGGCAAAGATCCTCAGCCGAAGAGCTGCGCCGTCCTGCAAGGTCCAGACGTGGGCGATCCGCCCAATGACTTCGGCACCGCTCCCCTTTCCACGCACCAGCTGGTGCAGCGAGACCACGATTTGATCATCGGCCTCGATGAACTCATCGGGCTCGAGGCGAAGTGCATCGAACGCCTCCATATAAGAGTCGAACAGCTGCTTGATCCCTTCCCTGCCGTAGCGAGTCTGGCGATCGGGAGCGCTTTCGCGGTCGCGGACCTGAAACCCGGCAGAAAGACGCTCGAAGACGGCCTCGATGCCACCCTCGTTGAACGCACGGTAGACGCCACGTAGCGTCTCCACATCTTCCTGGAACACATCGGACACGCTACCGAACGCTCTTCGGCCGTCACGTCAATCCTCCTTGGCCAGCCGGTCGCCGAACCGCTGCAGGTAAAGCGGCCAGCCGCCATCGCCGCTGACGCCCGCGCGAACGGCTTCCCATCCGTTGCCGTGGCGATCGAGGTTGCGGTGCTCCAGCTCGACTCTCGTGCGCTCCGGAGTCTCGGAGATGAAGCGCACCTCGACCTCGCTGGTCTGATCGGGATCGGTCTCGATCTGCCACTGGGGGTTGATGTCCCAGCTGAACACGACCCGCTCCGGCGGCTCGTAGGCAAGGACGCGCGCCCCGGCCCGACGCCGGCAATCGGCGGGCTACGGAGCGGCGGGCTGGAACAGCTCGATCGGGTTGCCGGCGGGGTCTTCGAGCAGGATCTGCTGGCCGCCGGGCCCGCTGATGATGTCGTTGCGGAACTTCACGCCGCCGGAGCGAAGCCGCTCGACTTCGGCGGCGATGTCGTCGACGATGAAGTGGATGCGATTCCAGCCGCCCGGCTCCGGCGTGCGCCCGTCCGGCATCGGCCGCCCGGCCGAGCTGGCCGGGCCGCTGAGAAGCAGCCGCAGGTTGCCGCGCACGACGTCGGCGAACGCCGGTGCGTGACTGGAGCGCACAGAGAACCCGAAGTGGGTGGTGTAGAAGTCAACGGCGTTGTCGACGTCGTCGACCATGTAGCGGACGTTCACGAGCTCGTCAGGCACGTTCGGTCACCTCCTGCTTGGTTGCATTGATCGCGCCGATGAGGAAGCCGATGCGGGCCTCGAGCTCGGCGGCGGTGCGCTCGAACGCGGGCCGCGTCTCCTCGTCGCGACCAGGTTCGCGCGCCGGGTCGGGGATGCTCCAATGGGCCAGGTCGGGTGCGCCGGGGAAGTCTGGGCACACCTCGCGTACGCGATCGCAGAGGCTGATCACGTAGTCGAAGCGGTGGCCGGCGAACTGGCTCAGGTGCTTGGAGCGCCTCCCGGAGATGTCGATGCCACGATCGCGCATGACACGCACCGCGTTGGGATGAAGCGGCTTGGGATGGCTGCCCGCGCTCACCGCGCTGACCACACCGTCCGACAGCGGCATGCAGAGCGCCTCTGCCATCTGTGATCGCGAGCTGTTGCCCGTGCAGAGGAACAGAACCTGCGCCGGCGTGCAGCCACGCTTGCGCCTCACGTGTGGTGCCGTGGTCGGCGCGAGCGCCGGGTGCAAGGCGAAGCCGGCGCCCGCGAGCAGCTCGCCGCAACGCGCGACATCGAGCATGTAGTAGCTGTCGCGGCCGTCGGCTGTGCTGCGGCGGACCGAGACAACGCCACCATCACGCAACTGGCGTAGGTGGTAGGAGACCAGGCTCTGGTGCCGGCCTGCCAACTCGCACAGCTCGCCGACGCGACGATCAGTGTGTGCCAGCTCGCTCAGCAGCCGCCACCGCAACGGGTGCGCCGCCAGCCGCAGGAACCGCGGCGGTGAAATCTCGCCATGCGCCGTGGCCATCACGGCACTCAGAATACATCAAGACAGTTTGATATATCTCCGGTTCTGGAACTACGGGACCCGATCGGAGCGGCGAGACTCATCGGTCCGGGCTCTCGCGCTTCAGCTTGCGCCAGCCGCCCGCCCTGTTGTTGGCGATGATCTGCTCGAGCATCGCGCAGAGTGCCGGCCCGTTGATCGCCTCGCCCTGGCGGATCGCGACGGTGCGGGCAGTGGTGTTGTCGTGACCCCCGGTGATGATGTTCTCCGGATCGGGGACCATCGCGCCGTCGTAGAGGAAGACGTTGACGTGGTCCTTCGCCGCCAGCAGCGCGCAGATGTTGCCCTGCAGCACGAAGTAGGGACGGTTGGTGAATTTGATCGTCTCAGTGACTTCCCGGTCTGCGGCATGTACGAGGTCGCGAACTTCGCGGCAGATGGCTCGCTGCCACTCCGGCAGCGCATCGATGTATGCGTCCACACGTGGGTCGCGGGTGTATGACATGGCTACGCTCCGAGATCGCGGTTCATTCCTTGAGACCGGGCCGCGCGGGAAAACTCATCGAGCAGCGGCCTGGTTGAGGTTCCACTCGACCCAGCCGAGACCGGTGCGACCGTCGTCGGACCGCAGGCGGCACATCGCCCGCGGGAAGTTGGTGCTGCGTCCGTCGGCGGACACGAGGCGCAGTGGGCCGAAGGCGAGCGGCTCGACGTCGAGCCCCAGCGCCCCGGGCTGAAGCTCGATGCGTGCCGAGGTGATGAGCCCGTTCTTGCCGACCTCCTCGCCGGCATCGACGGACTCGAGCTCCTGCGGCGGCACGCCCGTTGCCTGCAAGTAGCCGACGCCGAGGTTGACGTCGCCGGGCAGGCGCACCTGTACCGCGTGGACACGCGCGCCGTCGTCAAGCCGGGCGGCACTCCACATCCAGTCCATGGACCACCAGTCGCGAAGGCCCCAGGAGTGGTCGCGCTGGCCGGGCCCGCGTAGAGCAAGCTCCTCGTCGCCGATGCGGACCGTGCCCTCGACGAGGCACGGGATCTCGTAGCGAGTGGTCATCCGGTAGGCGTAGGAGGCGCCGTCGGTTTGCCAGCTGAGGTCGAGCGACACTGGAACCGGCCGGCCGGGTTCACCGCGTAGAGGGGCAGAGTGGTCGTCGTGCGCTTCGCCGGTCCCCTCGAGCGTGAGCGCGAACCGCTCCAGCGGCACTTCGCAGCGATGCTCCGCCTCGAGCGCGCCGGTGACCGTCCGCAGATCCTCGCCGGCCGGAAGGGGCGCCTCGAGGTCGACCACCGCGACGGCCGGCCGGCCGTCGCCGGTCACGTACGCCGTGTACCAGGCAACTCCGAGGTTCGGATACAGGCCGATGCGCACGTAGGCGCCAAGCGTGCCGTCTTCGCTGATCGCGTCGAAGTACCAGCTTTCGTTCCAGAGCTCCTCGCCCCCCGGGGCGTGTGGTTGCTCGTCCTCGGGCGCCGGGGTGAGAACGGGTAGCGGCGTGCTCGCGCTCCCTCCGGCGTGGATCGATTCGGGAAGGAGCTCCTCCGCGTTCAGGTCGAGTATCTGCTGGGCGTGACGCGCGAGCGAGGTCATGAACATGTCGTCGCCGCGCTCGGTGCGCACCACGAGCATCGGAGAGATCACCGCCATCAGCACGCCGTGGAAGGCATGGCGGCGATACGCCTCCCAGCATTCATCCCAGCCGAAGTTCTCGACGCCGAGTGCAAGCAGGCTGTCGTAGTACTCGCGCACGAGCGCCTCCTCGTGAGCACGACGATCGTCGACGTTCAGCCCTGCGCCGAGGAAGTACGACGCGTCCAGCAGCGGCGGTCCCCAGCTCACGGTCTGCCAGTCGACGACGGTGAGCGGTCTTGTTCCGTCCTCGGCCGCGAAGAGCATGTTGTCGAGGCGGTAGTCGCCGTGCACGACCGAGAACGGGCGCCTGCGGTCAGCGAGATAGGGGTCGAGTCGAGCGACGAATCGCTCGACCAGAGCTCGGTGTTCGGGCGCGACCCGCGCGTCGTAGCGCTCGAGGAAGCCGGCGAGCAGCTGCCTGACGATCAACTCGTTCACCGCGGGCGGTTGGTTCAGCCACGCCGCTTCGTCAAGCTGCTTGTCATTCCACACCGGTGCATGCACGCGCGCGAGCTCGCGCATCGCCAGCCGCGCCTCATCGACCGTGCAGCCGGCGATCTGATCTCCCTGCTCCGCCGGTGCGGCGTCCTCGAGCACGAGTGTGAACCAGCCTTCCTGCGCGTCGTACAGAGCAAGATGACAACGAGCGACCGGGCCGCCGACCCGATCGGCAACGTCCTGATAGAAGCGGATCTCGCGCTCGTAGATGCCGAGCTGGACACCCGTCGAGCGGCTGGTCTCATCCGAGGAGGCGAGCTTGACCACGACGCTGGCGGGGCCGTCTCCCGCACGCTCGTCCCACCAGAGCCGGAAGCGGTAGCTCTGGCTCATCTGTCCCGTGCCGATGGAGGCGAACTCGAACCTGCTGACGGCGGCGTCCTCGGGCGCTGCGCCAGACTCGCGCAGAACCGCGGTGAGCCAGTCCGTGCTCGCGTCCTCGGGTTGACGGATCAGCTCGATCGCCACGTTCCCGGCGAGCCTACCGGGAGCCGCTAGCCTCAAGCGATGGCGCACGCAGGCCAGGAGATCGTCGGGCAGGACGGCTTTCGGCTTCGCCTCGTCAAAACCGCGGCCGAGACCGGGGGAGAGGTGCTCGAGATGGAGGCGAGCTACGGCGGCACCGGTCAGTTCCCGCCCGAGCACTTGCATCCGCAGCAGGTTGAGCACTTCGAGGTGCTCGAGGGCACGATCCGCGCAATCGTCGACGGCGACGAGCGCCGGTACGCACCGGGCGAGCAGTTCGACGTACCGGTTCGCACTCCGCACCAGATGACGGCGGACGACCCAGCGCGGGTGCGCTGGGAGATCCGGCCGGCGCTGCGAACCGCGGAGTTCTTCGAGCGCCTGTACGGCGACGGGCCCGACAGCGCGCAGGCGGCACCCTCGATCGCCGAGTTCTTCGCGGACTTCAGCGACGAGATCCGCTTGACGGGCCACACCTAGCCGGTCGGCAGCGTCGCGAAGGCGCCGTCACAGCCGTGCTCGATCGTATGGAGCGGATTGGCCGCTGTTCGGTGAGATACCTCAGCTCCGCGTCGGTGAACGCGCTCACGCTGCTTCGGAGTATGCCGCCTCGGCCGTGGCCAGCCGCGGCTCTTCTGCCACCGCTTCCTCCTCCGCGGCGGCCTCCGGCTGCAGCACCGTCACCGCGATCGCGATGGCCGCCAGCAACAGGCCCGCGGCGACGAGGAACGCGAGGTGGAAGCCACCCGTGAGCGCGGAGGCGGTCGACTCACCGCCCGCACGCAGGCTTTCCGTGCGAGAGGTGGCGAGGGTCGCCAGCAAGGAGAGCCCAACAGCACCGCCGACCTGAAGGCTCGTGTTGACGAGCCCGGATGCAAGTCCCGAGTCGCTGCGGGTGGCGCCCGACATCGCCAGCGTCATCAGCGAGGGGAACGAAAGGCCGGCTCCGGTTCCGAGCAGCACCATGACCGGCAGCGCGTCCGTCACGTAGTTGCCGTCCACCGGGGCGCGTGCGAAGAGCACGAGCCCGGCGGCGATCAGCGCGAGGCCGGGAAGGAGGGTGGCCCTCGCGCCGAAGCGCATGTTGAGGCGGGCAGAGAAGCCCAGCGATAGCGCCCCGATGATGACGGCGACCGGAAGGAATGCGAGTCCGGTCTCGATCGCGTCGTAACCAAGCACGCGTTGGAGGTAGAGCACTCCGAGGAAGAACATGCCGAACAGCCCGGCGACCATCAGCATCTGGATCGCGTTCGCGCCCGAGACGTTGCGGGAGCGGAAGATCCGAAGTGGCACGAGCGGACTGGGTGTACGCGCCTCGCGCGCGACGAAGGCGGCGAGCAGCAGCGCGGAGATCGCACCGAGGCCGAGGGTGTGGGCAGATGCCCAGCCGAAGTCGCCGGCCTCGAGCACCGTGTAGACGCCGAGCATCAGGGACGCGGTGACCAGCACGGCGCCGAGGACGTCCGCGCCCTGGCGCAGCCCGATGCCCTTGTCGTTCTCGACGAGCCGCGCCGCGAGCAGCGCCGTTGCCACGCCGATCGGCAGATTGACGAAGAAGATCCAGTGCCAGTTGATGGCCTGCGTAAGAACACCCCCCGCGAGCAAGCCGATGGATGCGCCCGCGGATGCGACGAAGCTGTAGACGCCGATCGCCTTCGCCTGCTCCCTCGGCTCGGGGAACATCGTCACGATCATGCCCAGGATCACGCCCGACGTCAGTGCGCCGCCGGCTCCCTGGACGAAGCGCGCGCCGATCAGGACTGCCTGGTTCTGGGCAAGGCCGTTGACGAGCGATGCGAACGTGAACACGGCCAAGCCGACCATGAAGACGCGGCGGCGGCCGATCAGGTCACCGAGGCGGCCGGCGAGCAGAAGGAGCCCGCCGAAGGCGATCAGGTACGCGTTCACGACCCAGGCGAGGTTCGATTGCGAGAAACCGAGATCGGCCTGGATCGCGGGCAGCGCGACGTTCACGATCGTCGAGTCGAGGATGATCATCAGCATGCCGACGCAGAGGACGACGAGCGCTATCCAGCGCGCTCGATCGTTCTCGGCGCCGGCGGCCTCTGGCGGCCGTGCGATCGATGCGACCGTGCCCGTCACTGGCCCTCCGCAAGCGCGACCCGAGTTCTTTCCGAGCGTTCCGGCGCCGCCTGGCGACGGTGTGCGAATCGGTCATGCCGGCTCGACAGGTCGTGGACATACTGCGCCATCACGGCGGCGGCGCCGCGCTGGGCGCGAAGCTGCTTGGCCGCGCTGGTCCTGCGAGTCCTTCGTGGGTCCTTCATACGTGGTCCTTCCGAAACGTTGTACGATAGATTCCGTACCTTAGCAGATGTACGAT
Source organism: uncultured Solirubrobacterales bacterium (assembly GCA_963716195.1). Classification (GTDB taxonomy): domain Bacteria; phylum Actinomycetota; class Thermoleophilia; order Solirubrobacterales; family JBBDJG01; genus JBBQNR01. Next base: position 1,934,404 of record OY970293.1, on the reverse strand, counting down.
AATCGTCGTACAATGCCTATTGGAGAGGCAATGTCAACCCAAACAACAACCCAGCCGGCCGAGGCGCAGGGAGTCACCGACAAAGAGGAGATCCCCCACCCGAAGCGTTCGGAGATCGAACTCGGGGCCGTCCTGCACGCGCTGAGCGATCCGGTCCGACTGAAGATCGTGGCGGCGCTTGCGGAGGCAGATGGCGCACCCACCTGCGGGAGCTTCGACGTGCCGGTGACCAAGTCCACCTGCACCCACCACTTCAAGGTCCTGCGTGAGGCCGGGCTGATCGCCCAGCGGCAGGAGGGGACGGCGCGCCTCAACACGCTGCGGCGCGACGATCTCGAGGCTCGTTTTCCGGGCCTGCTGAAGACGATTCTCGACGCCGCCTAGCACACCGTCCGCCGTGCGCCGCATCAACATCGGCTCCCCGCGGTTCGAGTACGAGCCGGGCGATCCGCCCGGGTTCCGATCGGGGATGCTGCGCTGCGGCCCGCAGCTCGGCGCCTCGCAGCTGGGGGCGAGCGTCTACGAGCTGCCCCCGGGGCAGGCGATCTGTCCCTACCACTACGAGTACGCCGAGGAGGAGTGGCTGCTCGTCCTCGAGGGACGGCCCTCGCTGCGCCACCCGGAGGGCACCGATCGGCTCGAGCCCTGGGACCTCGTGTGCTTCCCGGTCGGGCCCGAGGGCGCCCACGGTGTGCGCAACGACAGCGACGAGACGGTGCGCGTCCTGATGTTCTCGACCGTCAAGTACCCGGCGGCGACCGTCTACCCCGACAGCGACAAGATCGGAGTCTGGACGGGCAACAAGGAGGACGACCTGCTCGCCGAGCGCTCCAGCAAGGTCGACTACTGGACGGGCGAGACGCCTTCCTGACGTCCTCGCGCGCGGAGTATCGTCGGTGTCATGGCCGGCGGTCAGTTCGAGGACGAGATCCATCGCATCGGCGTAGAGCTGGCCGACGCCTTTCCATCCCCGGCTCGTCACCCGATCAGGGCTCTCGATCAAAAGGCCCTCGACCTCACCTATCGGGACGCCGAGCTGCGCGCAGCGCTCTTTCGCTTCGTCGACGTCGTCCCTGCCTGCCGCTCCCCTGAGGACCTCGCCCGCCACCTGAGCGCGTTCGTTCACGAGGTGGACGAGCCACCGCTGCCGCTCGAGGCGGCGATCCGGATGGCGGACTCGAAGGCGGGATCGCGGGCGCTCGGAGTTGCTGCCGCAGCGGGAGTCCGGCACGTGGCCCACCGCTTCATAGTCGGCGAAACGCCCCACGACGCGCTGCCGGTCGTGCACGCTCTCTGGCGCGACGGCGCCGGGGTATCCGTGGACCTGCTCGGCGAGGCGACCATCACCGTCGAGGAGGCCGACCGCTACGCGCAGCGTTGCACCGATGCCCTGCGCACGCTGCACGAAGCATCTGCGGATTGGCCGGAGCGGCCGCAACTCGAGCGCGACTCCGTCGGCTTGGTGCCGCGCGTCAACCTGAGCGTGAAGGTGTCGGCACTCACACCGCTGCTGCGCCCGGAGGCGCCCGATCCCGGCAAGCGCGACGCGTCCGAACGCCTACGTGGGCTGATGCGGCTGGCGCGCGAGCTCGGGGCGCATCTCCACGTCGACATGGAGTCTCTCGACACGCGGGAGGCCGTGCTCGAACTCGTGCTCGAGCTGATGGCCGAGGAAGAGTTCGCCGCAGGTCCGTCGACCGGGCTCGTGGTGCAGGCATATCTGCGGGACTCACCCGAGACGCTCGGGCGCGTGCTCGACTGGGCGCGGGAGCATCGACGGCCGCAACCGCTCGTCGTCCGGCTGGTGAAGGGCGCGTACTGGGACCACGAGGTCGTCGAGGCTCGCCGTCACGGCTGGCCGACACCAGTGTTCGAGGACAAGCCGGAGTCCGACCGCAACTTCGAAGCCCTCACCCGGCGGCTGCTCGAGGCGCGCCCGCGCGTGCGGGCGGCGATCGCGTCACACAACCTGCGGTCGGTCGCGCACGCGATCGCCTGCAGCCGCGCGCTTGGTGCCGATGACCGCGACATCGAGCTGCAGGTCCTGCGCGGCCTGGGGGACGATCTCCAGCAAGCGCTGGTGGTAAACGGACTGCGCGTGCGCGCGTACTGCCCGGTCGGGGACCTCGTGTCCGGCATGGCCTACCTGGTGCGCAGGCTGCTCGAGAACACGAGCAACGAGTCGTTTCTCGCCGCGCAGCAACACGGCGCAAGCGTCGAGGAACTGCTCGCCGCACCGTGAAGCCGTTCTCCAACGAGCCGCATGCCGAGCTCCGCCGCGCCCCCGTGCGCGAGGAGCTCCTTGCCTCGCTGCGCGGGCTGGAGTCCTCGCTGCCGTGGCAGGTCCCGATCCGGATCGGCGACGAGCGAAGAGGAGGGGACGGCGGTCTGTCGACTGATCCCGGGCATCCGGACCGCGCGATCGCGACGTTCGGACTGGCGACCGAGGCCGACGTCGACGCTGCGGTTGAGTTGGCACTGCGCGGAGCGCGCGCCTGGAGCTCGCTGCCGGCGGCCCAGCGCGCGGCGGCGCTAACCGGCGCGGCCGGCGCGCTGCGGCGACGCCGTCACGAGCTAGCCGCCCTCCAGGTGCGCGAGTGCGCCAAGCCATGGGTGGAGGCGGACGCTGACGTATGCGAGGCAATCGACTTCCTCGAGTACTACGCCCGTCAGGCGCTGGAGCTGGACGAGGGTCGCCGCCTGCTCGAGGTGCCCGGCGAGCACAACGTGATGCGCTATGTGTCGCGGGGGGCGTGCGCGGTGATCTCACCGTGGAACTTCCCGCTCGCGATCCCGACCGGGATGGTCGCGGGCGCTCTGGCCGCCGGCAACGCGGTGTTGCTGAAACCCGCCGAGCAATCGCCGGCGTCTGGCTTTGCCTGCGTCGAAGCGCTGCGCGAGGGCGGTGTGCCCGCGGAAGCGCTCCACCTGCTGCCGGGAGAGGGCGACGTCGGCGCGGCGCTCGTGCGGCATCCCGGGGTCGCGACGGTTGCATTTACCGGATCGCGGCCTGTCGGCCTGGAGATCATCGAGGCGGCCGCGCGCACGCAGCCCGGCCAGCACCACGTCAAGCGGGTCGTGTCCGAGATGGGGGGCAAGAACTGCGTGATCGTGGACTCGGACGCCGACCTCGACGACGCCGTGCCCGCGATCGTGACGTCCGCGTTCGCATATGGCGGACAGAAGTGCTCCGCAGCTGCTCGTGTGCTGGCGCACGACGCCATCGCGGACGAGCTCATCGCGCGGATCGGAGGCGCGGTGGAGTTGCTCGCCGTCGGCCAGGCGGATGACTTCGTCACGCAGGTGCCGCCGCTGATCGAGCAGGCTGCGCAGAAGCGCGTGCTCGATTATCGGGAGCGCGCGGCGCGCGAGGGGAGGGTGATCGGCAAGCGGGAAGACATGCCCGAGCGCGGATGGTTCGTGCCGCCATCCGTCGCGACCGATCTACCGGCCGGCTCGCCGGTCCTGGAGGAGGAGATCTTCGGGCCGCTTCTGGCCGTCGAGCGCGTCCCCGGCATCGAGGCGGCATGCGACGTGGTCGACGGCCTGGACTATGCACTGACGGGCGGCCTCTTCTCGCGCAATCCCCGTACGGTCGAGTACGTAGCCTCGCGCACGCCTGTCGGCAATCTCTATGTGAACCGGCAGATCACCGGCGCGATGGTCGGTCGCCAGCCGTTCGGCGGCAATCGGCTGTCCGGTACCGGCTTCAAAGCCGGGGGTCCCGACTATCTCCTTCAGTTCGTGGATCAGCGCGTCGTCACCGAGGACACGGTGCGGCACGGCCTCGTGATCTGAGGGGCGTCCAGGGCCCGGCAGAAGTCTTCAGCCGCGCGGCGCGGCGGTCGATAAATGCGCACCAGCCCCCGAGGAACATGTCCCCTCGAGGATCGAAGTCAAGGAAGGTGATTCGACCGTTGATGCGTCCCAGCTCTAGCGCTTCGTGGGCCGCCCGCGCAACGATTGCCCTGACCGCGGCCGTCATCGCACTGGCCGCCCAGGTAGCCCCGGCCGGCGCGCAGGTATTGCCCGTCACCCCGCCCACCACGAGCGTGCAGACACCGGCGGGCGGCGCCACCGTCGGTGGCGATGGCATCGACCTGAACGCGGGTTCGGGCTCGACGCAGGTGGGAGTTGGCGTCGGACCCGGCGGCGTCTCGGTTCGCCTCCCCGGCAGCACGGACAATCCCGGCACCACTCCGACCAAGCCGGGGTCGGGAAGCGGAAGCGCTCCTTCCTCCCCCGCCGCGGCGACCCCCGCACCTACCGCGAGCAAACCCGGCCGCAGCAAGACGCCTTCGAGCGATCCAGGCGGGAGCGGCCGCGGTGCGCAGGGGCGGACCGAAGGAGCGACCGTCAAGGGGAAGCAGCCCGGTGGCCGCACAGCGTCCGAGTCAGCGGCGGGCGACGTTCGAGGCCCGGTCTCAGCGGAGACGGTCGCGTTGCGCGGCAAAGCCCGAAAGCAGAGCTCCGACTCTCCGTCGGTCGTGGAGTTCATCGACCGCATACCGGCCACGGTCCGAGCAGGTCTGGTGGCGCTTGGATTGATCGCGATCGTGCTCTGGATGCTGTGGGTCCGGGCCCGCCGCGAGCTGGAGCGGAACGCATTCGTCGACCTCACCAGCGGTGTCTCGAATCCGTCCGCGTTCATGCCGCTGCTCGCTCGCGAGATCAAGCGTGCGGAGCGCTACGAGCGGCCGTTCGGTCTAGTGATGCTCGACGTCACCGAAGGAAGGAGCAGGTTCCGGCAGCGAGCCCGCCTGACGCCCCGCGTGCTGCGGCGAGCGACCCGCACGATCGCGGCACGGGTTCGCGACGCGGACACGGTCGTGCAGCTCTCGCATACTCGCTTCGCGGTGTTGTGCCCTGAGTCGACTGCGGCTTCAGTCGAGACGCTTGCTCGCTCACTGGAGCGATGCTTCGAGGAGCGGCGCGTGCACGTCATCGTCGGCACCGCGTCCCTACGCCCAGGCGATCAAAGCCCGGACGACCTGGTCGCTCGCGCGTTGCCCACCACCGACGTCGAGAGCGAGCCGATCAAGTCGGAGCCTCAGGCTGTCGAGCCTCCGCTGGTCGCGACCGGCTGATCGGCGGCCGAGGGCACGGCCAGGTTCGACCGGTTCGCCTGGTTGCCGTAAAAGGGATGGGCATCGAAGGAGGGTGTGACGGGAGGCTTGCGGAAGCTCGCGCTATTTGTACGTGAGTCGGACAAGATGACCGTTCTGAGAAGGGCCACCTGTCGGCTGAACAGTTGAGGACCCTCTGGGGTACCTAATTGTTCAGCCGATGATTAAGCGTGTTACGAGGAGCTCACAAACCCTCGCTGAGCGCACAAACAGCTACAGCTGCGTCGAAGGGTCGTTCCATTTGAGCGTCGGCCAACGTGCATCTCACCCCCTCGATGCCCGTCCCTTAAAGGCCTTATTTCCCTCGCTGCCTTTTTGGTCAGCGCGCGCGTCGAACTCGGCCACGAGTCTCTTAGGCGCACGAATTCGCCACGCGTCCTCGACGAGCTCCTCGAGCTGATCACTGCCGACGACGTCGAGCCTGACCAGGACATAGGGGTAGCCGTCGTAGTGCGGCGTCGTGAAGAAGGTCTCCGGCTGTCCCTGTAGCAGCGCCTCGCGGTCGCCCAAGTCGAGGACACGGACGACGAGCGCGTCGGGATCCGTGCGCAGCCTGCACATGCCCTTGCCCTTGACGCGCAGGACCGGCGTGCCGTAGGACGTGGAGACCTCGACGCCCGGGAATCTCATCCCGATCGCGACGACGTCGTCCCAGCTCGCCACTGGCTGACGTCAGGCGGCGTAGCGCTCCGCGGCCCGCGCCTTCCGCTTGGCCGCCTCGGCCTCGCGGTTCTTCGGCGGCGCGGCCGTGACCAGCGCTGCCAGCAGGTGCTCGGTTGCGTGTGCAACCTCGTCGACTGCGCGGTCGAAAGCCTCGACGTTTGCCTGCGAGGGCTTCGTCGAACCGCTCACCTTGCGGACGTATTGGAGCGCCGCCGCGCGGATCTCGTCCTTGTTCGCGGGCGGCTCGAAGTTGTGGAGTGTGCGGATATTGCGACACATGGGTCTGAAGGTTAGTACGGGCGCCTGGGTGGTCCGCCGGCGATCGAAATGGGAGACTTCCCCTGTGTCCGGCCCATCACTGACAGGCGGCTGCCTGTGCGGCGGCGTCCGGTTCGAACTGACCGAGCCGCCCCGCGCGGCGAGCTACTGCCACTGCACGCGCTGCCAGCGGCGCACCGGCACTGCCGCTTCCGCGCAGGCCCAGGTGGATGGAGACAGCTTCCAGCTTCTCGAAGGGGTAGGCCTCGTGAAGTGCTGGCGCCATCCGGACGGCGGCTTCGAGAAGTGCTTCTGCCAGGAATGCGGCGCCCATCTGTTCAGCCGCAACCCGGACGATCGCACTCAGATGAGCGTCCGCATGGGAGCTTTCGACGCCGATCCTGGCGTGCGCCCGAGCCGGCGTACGTTCGTCGCCTACGCTGCCAGCTGGGAGCAGATTCCAGACGACGGCCTCGAGCGTTTCGAGGAGGGATTGCCACGATGGTGAACGGAGCACCGATGCGCCGCCTGATCACGATTCCGATCAGCCACTTCTGCGAGAAGGCGCGCTGGGCGCTCGAACGCGCGGGCCTCGAATACCGCGAGGAACGGCACGTGCAGGGAGTGCACATACTCGTCGCGCGCCGGGTGGGAGGCGGAGAGACAGTGCCGGTACTGATCGCCCCCGAGGGGGTGTTCCCGGAGTCGGAGCAGATCATCGCCTACGCGGATCAGTTCCTGTCCGAGGAGGAGCGGTTGTTCCCGGCAGATCCCGAGCTGCGCGCCGAGGTGGAGATCGTCAGCCGCTGGCTCGACGAGGGTCTCGGCCCCGACGGGCGGCGGTTGATGTACGCGCACATGCTCGGGGAGCGCCGCCTCATGCAGAAGGTCAATTTCCAGGGCGTTCCGGCGTGGGAGAGACGGGCGATGACCGCCCTGTGGCCGCTGGCGGCGCGCATGGGCAAGCGCGAGCTCGAGATCACGGCCACCAGTCCGGAGGCCGATGAGGCGAGCGTGTTCGGGACGTTCGACGCGATCGCGGAGCGGCTTGCCGACGGGCGTCGCTACCTCTGCGGCGATCGGTTCACCGCGGCCGATCTCACCTTCGCGGCGCTGTCCGCCGCGGTAGTGGTGCCCGCCGACTACGGGGTCGCGCTTCCGCAGCCCGAGATCCTGCCGGCGCACATCGCGCAGCCGGTGCGAGCGTTCAGGGCGCACCCCGCCGGAGCGTTCGCGCTGCGCCTGATCCGCGAGGAGCGCCGCAAGCCGGCCAAGCGCACAGTCGAGCACAACGATGTCCGCGCCTGATCGAGCGAAACTCGCGGTGCCGGGCGCCGAGGATCGCCCGCGGCCGGACGGCAGCGACATCCGCAAGATCACGCGGGGGGAGGTCGATCCGGTTGCGCACTCGCTCGCGCAAGCGTTCTATGACGATCCCCACATGTCTTGGGTCTTCAGGGACGACGAGACGCGGATGCAGCGACTCCAAGACGCCTTCGCGACGTTCATGCGGCGCGTGTGGCTCGGCCAGGACGAGGCCTACACGCATGAGCAGCTCATCGGCGGCGCGATCTGGATGCCGCCGGAGACGTGGCACATGAGCTTCTTCGCGCAGCTGCGCTCGATGCCGGCCACCATCCGGGCCGTGCGTGGCGCTCTGCCCCGCCTGATGAAGGTGCTCACCTACATGGAGCGCAAGCATCCGCACGAGCCCCACTGGTACCTGCCCGTCGTCGGCGTATCCACTGCCTGGCAGGGGCGCGGGTTCGGTTCGGCGCTGCTGCGACCGGTGCTCGAGCGCTGCGATGGCGAGGGCGTGCCCGCGTACCTGGAAGCATCGACGCCGCGCAACCGCGCCCTGTACGAGCGCAACGGCTTCGAAGTCGTCGAGGAATGCCGCTACGTCGCTGACGGGCCACCGATGTGGCTCATGTGGCGCGTGCCGCGCGGCACGGCTGGCACGGCCTAGTTCGATCCGCGCGCGAACTCCGCCATCTGGCCGAACAGCTCGACCGGGTTCGGCGGCTCGCCATCCGGTGCCAGCTCGTTGTAGACGGCTTGGACGTTGACGACGAGCCGCTCGGATTCGCCCCAGTCCGTGTAACGGTCCATGCCGATGTCGCGCGCCGCCTCGAGCGCGGTCATGCCGGCCTCGAAGCGCTTGCGCGCCTCGGCTTCGACGTACTCGAAGTAGGAGCGCAGCTCCAGCACTGCGTCCTTTTCGGCCAGGGGGCCGTGGCCTGGGACGATGAGGTCGACGTCCATGGCGAGGATCCGATCGCAGGCCGCCAACCAGTTCGAGATCGGACCCGCCCACACGATCGGGTGACCGCCGTGGAAGAGGATGTCGCCCGAGAAGAGAACCCGGTCGCCCGGGACGAGCACGAGCGTGTCGCCGCGGGTGTGGGCGGGACCGACCTCTATGAGTTGGATCTCCTTGTCCCCGACGCGCAGGGAGTGCTCGCCCTCGAACGTCTCGTCCGGCGGCGTCAGCTCGATGCCGGCAAAGTCGAAGCTTCCGAAGCACTCGAGCATGAACTCGCCGAGCCTGCCCATCTGCGGGGCGGCCTCAGCGAGGGCGGCCATCGCGGCGGGTGGCAGCTCCAGCATCTCCTCGGCTGTCTTGCGCGAAGCGAGGATGCGCGCCCCGGCAGCGAGCTGGTTGCCGTAGGTGTGGTCGCCGTTCGCGTGTGTGTTGACGAGGGTGTCGATCTGCTCCGCGGCAGGCACATGGCGCTTCATCTCGGCGAGCATGTCGCCCGTGAGCGCAAGGTCGAACAGGGTGTCGACGAGCAGAGATGCCTCGCCGTCGACGATCAGCCCGGCGTTGCTCCATCCCCACGAGCCGTCGGGCTGAAGGTAGGCGTACAGCCCGTCACCAACGTCGTGAAGGCCGCGCGTGTAGGTCGAGCGCATCGCCATCTCAGTTCGCGGGCAGGACGATAGCCGCGAAGACAGTGAGAGCGTAAGCTGCCCGGCGTGGCATTCGATTACGAGCTGGTCACCATCGGCCGCGACGGGTTCGAACAGGTGCACGAGTACGCATCAGATGACGAGCTCGCCGTCGGCGACGTGATGCAACTGCGAGGACGGTGGTGGCTGATCGAGCGCGTCGAGCGGTCCGCCGATTCGAGGCCGGCGCGCGCCTTCGCAAAGCCGGCGGTGTACCGGCTCACCCTGCGACACCCCGACGGACGGGAGGAGGTCGAGGCCTTCCGGCGCTACCGGCCTGACGGGCCGAGACTTGGACACCTGTTCACGACGGTCGTGGAGGAGCAGCCGGTGACCTGGGAGGTCGTCGCCGCGCAGCTCCAGCACGACGATGAAGGCGCGCCGTACCTCGAGCTGATCGCGGAGCGAAACTACGACGAGGCGGAGGGCGTGCTGCCGGATCACGAGCTCGAGCACACGCTCGCGAGACAGTTGGCGGACGAGCCTCCAGACTCGGCCGTGGCGATGCTGGGAAGAGCCGAGCAGGCGGGGCTTGCGGTCGAGCTGGCTTCCATAGACGAGGGCGAAGAGCCCGACTGGGCGGAGGCGGAGCGCTTCATCGACGCGCTGATCCTCGAGGAGATCGGCGAAGACCTGCTCGAGGAGTGCGGGGTGGACTTCTCCAGACCCCGGGAGACATGGCTCGACAGGGTGAAGGACCGCCTGCGCTCCGATCTGGACAACTTCCGCGCCGAGGTCGAGCGCGAGCACGAGCAGATCGAGGAGTGGGACTTCCGCGGCGCGCGCATCTTCGCGTCGGTCGGAACGGTCGAGGACGAGGTAGACCCCGACAGCGGCCACGGCTGGCTGTGCCGGCTCATCGATAGCGATGCGCTCGGAGCGGCGGGCTTCGTGCGGGTGCGCAAGGCCGAGGTGTTTTAGAGCGCCTGGGTAACCGTGGCGACCAAGCAGAAGGGCCGGCTGGCCCAACTCGATCTCAGCCTGAAGCTCTCGCGCGAAGAAGAGGCGGAGCGCCTCGTCGCCGGTCAGCGTAGGTTGCTCGCGCTGCGGCTTCAGCTCGGCGGGAAGCTCGGCGACGGCAGGCTCGGGCCGCCCCTCTGCGTCCTATTCGAAGGCTGGGATGCGGCGGGCAAGGGTGGGGCGATCAGACGTCTCGTCTCCCGGCTCGACCCCCGCCACGTGCAGGTTGCGTCGTTCGGAGAGCCGACGCCAGAGCAGCAGCGCCACCAGTTCCTGTGGCGGTTCGTGCCTCCGATGCCCGGTTGGGGAGACATGTCCGTGTTCGATCGCTCCTGGTATGGGCGCGTGCTCGTCGAGCGGGTCGAGGGCCTTGCCAGCATCGAGCAATGGTCTCGGGCCTATGACGAGATCGTGGCGTACGAGCGCATGCACGCCGATGACGGCATGATCATCGTGAAGTTCTGGCTGCACATCTCCTCGGACGAGCAGCTACGGCGTTTCAAGCGGCGCGAGGCGAATCCGCTCAAGCGCTGGAAGCTCGGCGAGCCAGACTGGCGCAACCGCGGGCGACGCGAGGAATACGAGGAGGCCGCAGAAGACATGTTCGAGCGGACCGATCACGACGCGGCCCCGTGGCATCTGGTGGAGGGAGAGTCGAAGCGACACGCGCGCGTGAAGGTGATCGAGACCACGATCGCGGAGATAGAACGAGGCATGCGCGAGCGCGGTTTCGAGCCCATGGACATGACGTACTAGGACCGAGGCAGCTGTGATGCGCATACTACAGTCGTGGTCACGGTCGCCTTCGTCTGTCTCGCGGGCTGCGGTGGCTCGAACGACGCCAAGACGACATCAACGGCTGCGACCCGGACGACACATGTCACGAAGCAGCCGGTGCCGAGCATCCTCATCACCGTGGAATCGGGAGCGGAGGACGCGATCGACTTTGCAAACGCACGGAAGCGCGCGAAGGTGGTGGCTACGGCGCACAAGCTTCGACGCGCTGTCGTGGGAGACGCGGCTGCCACGCTACGCAGAGCCGACGTGCCGGAGGACAGGATCGCGGCGTTGAGGGCGCGCGCGCAGACAGTCGATGACCTCGCCTCCCGAGCCGGGTTCCTACGCATCTCGCTGACCGCCAACCAGATGTCAGCGCTGATGCCCGAGTTGTACGCGCGCTACTCGGACCCGGTGCCGCCGGCGGTGTTGCGCCTCGACTATGTCGATCGGGAGGCTGAGCTTCGCTCTCGGTCCGGCGACGGGCCGGCAGTGACGAAGGCCGTCGACGGTCTGGCGTCGACGTGGGAGGAGCTGCGCCCGCAGGTGATCAACGCCGGCGGTAAGGATGCCGCGGCAGACCTCTCGCGTCACGTGCGGGCGATGCAGCAGCTCAGGGCGGCGTCCAAGCCGGCTGCCCTCCAGACAGAGGCCGCAGAGGGGCTCGAGCTTGTCGACGTGCTGGAGCACGTATTCCGCGAGCAGTAGAGGCGGCGACGCGAGAGGGCCACTACGCTTTCAGTGATGGACGACGAGGGCCACGCGATCTCGTTCAAGGTGGTGCCGCGGGGCACCCCTGTGCAGTCGTCGGACGGCGTGCAGCTCGGTACGGTTCGCCGTGTGCAGGAGGCCAAGCGCGAGAACATCTTCGACGGCATCGTGATCGAGACCCGTAACGGCAGGCGCTTCGTGGACGCACCCGAAGTGGCGCGGATCGCGGAGCGGATGATCACGGTCACCTTCACTGCGGAGGAGGCGGACGAGCATCTCCTCCCGGCACCGTCCCGCATGGCCGATCGCCTACGGATGGCGAAGACCGTCCGGCGCACCAAGCGGCTCGGCCGCCGCGCGCGCGACAGCTGGAACCAGCGATGAACCGCGAAGAAGCTGTTCAGCAGGCCCAGAAGCTCGCGCAGGAACATCCCGACCGGGACACGCACACGTGGATCCCGCGCCAGGAGAGCACTGGGGAATGGTCAGCGGTCCGGGTCAGTCTGCCGGGCGGAGCGCGTCCGCGAGGAGCCACCGTCGAGGCCAAGCCCAAGCCGCCTCAAGCAGACGACCCCCGCCCGCCCATGTTCCGGGACGTGGGCGGTCCTTACGGCGCAGCCTGAGGGGCGGGCGGCCGACCTAACGGTTCTGGCGCCGGGGACGGGCGCTGAGAGATGGTGAGAGGTATCTCAGGTTTTTCTCATCTGGGTGCGCGAAGATGAGTTCGGTTCGATGCGAACCCTGATCGTTGAGGACGACATGCGCATGGCCGCGGCCATTCGTCGCGGCCTGCAGGCAGAGGGCGTGGTGGCCGACGTCGCAAAGACTGGCGAGGACGCGCTCTGGATGGCCGGTTCGACCGACTTCGACGCCGTCGTCCTGGACGTGATGCTGCCGGGGATCGACGGGTTCGAAACCTGCCGCAAGCTGCGTGAGGACGGCATCTGGGCGCCGATCATCATGCTGACGGCGCGGGACTCGATCGAGGATCGTGTACAGGGGCTGGACCAGGGCGCCGACGACTACCTGACAAAGCCGTTCTCGCTTGCCGAATTGCTGGCACGGCTGCGCGCGCTCGTCCGTCGTGGCCGGGCAGCGCGCCCGGCGGTGCTCGAGGTGGGCGAGCTGCGCCTTGACCCCGCCACCCAGCAGTTGTGGCGCGGCCAGGACGAGATCCCCCTCTCGCCGAAGGAATTTGCCCTGATGGAGACGTTCATGCGGCGGCCGGGGGTGGTGCTGAGCCGGTACGAGCTTCTCGAACACGCCTGGGACTACGACTACGAGAACCGGTCCAACGTGGTCGAGGTGTACGTTCGCTATCTGCGTGAGAAGATCGATCGCCCGTTTCTCGTGAAGTCCCTCGAGACCGTGCGCGGCGCGGGCTACCGCTTGCGAGCAGATGGAGGATCCTAAGTAGGAGCTCTTCGCCGGCTTCCGATCCGCGCGCGGATGACCGCGGCCTTCGCGCTTGCGATGCTGCTGGTGCTGGTAGCCGTGGCGTCCTTCGTATATGTGCGACTCGAGGACTCTCTCAACGAGACGCTGAACGTCGGCCTGCGTTCCCGCTCGGACGACGTTGCCGCACTCGTCCGCCGCTCTGACGTCGGGCTGGGCGAGACCAGCGGCGGCCGGCTCGGCGACTCGGAGGAAGGTTTCGTCCAGGTGCTAACTCCCGACGGTCGCTTCGTCGAGGGCACCAGCGCTACCCGCGTCCCGGCGCTTCGGCCCGAGGACGTCCAGCGCGCGCTGGAGGCACCAATCATCGTCGAGCGCCGGGTCGCGGGAATCGAGGGCTCCGCCCGGATACTTGCCCGACCGGTGGCATCCCCGAGAGGTTTTCTGGTTGCGGTCACCGGTGCATCCCTGCAAGACCGCGAGGAGGCGCTGGAGGGCCTGGTTCGATCTTTTCTGATCGGCGGCCCGATCGCCGTCCTGCTCGCCTCCGGAATCGGCTACCTGCTGGCGAGCGCGAGCTTCCGTCCCGTGGAGGCGATGCGCAGACGCGCGGAGCAGATCTCGCTCGACCGTGGCGGAGAGCGTCTGCCCCTACCCGCGGCGCGCGACGAGATCTACCGGCTGGGGGAGACGCTCAACGAGATGCTCGCGCGACTGGAGGCGTCGTTCGAGCGCGAGCGCCAGTTCGTCGCCGATGCAAGCCACGAGCTTCGCACGCCGCTCGCCGTGGTCAAGGCCGAGCTCGAGGCGGCGATTCGCCTCCAGGACGGCGCCAAGGTTCGCGAGTCGCTCCTTGCTGCTCTCGAGGAGGCCGACAACCTGACCCAGCTGGCCGAGGACCTGTTACTGATTGCACGCGCTGGGGACGGTCAGCTGCCCGTGCGACGCGAGGAGGTCGCCGTTCGGGAGCTGCTCGAGCGAGCGCGGCAACGGTTCGCCGATCGAGCGCGCGCTCAAGACCGCGAGATCGTCGTGAACGCTTCCGCGGACCTGAGCGCGTTCCTCGATCCCTTGCGATGCGGTCAGGCGCTCGGCAACCTGGTCGACAACGCCCTGCGGTATGGCTCTGGAGATGTCGTTCTCTCCGCTCGTGACGGAGGCGGCGTCCTCGAGATCGACGTCTGTGACGAAGGCCCTGGGTTCGCCGGCGAGCTGGCGCCGCGCGCGTTCGAGCGCTTCGCGCGTGGGGCCGGGCAGTCCACGCGGGCCGGCGCGGGGCTTGGATTGGCGATCGTGCGCACTATCGCCGAGGCCCACGGGGGAACGGCGGCGATCGTCGACGGCACCACTGCTCGGACTACGGTCCGGCTGATTTTTCCGGCCGCCAGCTGACCAAACCCATCCTCATTTTCCCCTCATGTTCGTGCTCCACCTTGACGCATAGGCGACCGACGGAGGTGACTTGTAGAGATGGGTAGAGGCCGGAAACTGGTGATCGCGGGAGCGGCGGTTATCGCTCTGGGGGCCGGAGGAGTCGGCATAGCCCAAGCCGTGGGCGGTGACGACGAGGAGCAGGTGACGGGACCGCAGGCCGAGCAGGCCAAGCAGGCCGCTGTCGAGGCGGTCGGGGGCGGGCGCGCCGTTGGAGTCGAGCGCGACGACGAGGGCGGTGCCGCTTACGAGGTCGAGGTGGTTCGAGCCGACGGGCGCGAGGTCGAGGTCCGGCTCACCCAGGACCTGAAGCAGGTTGGGACCGGAACCGGCGACGACGGCGAAGGCGGCGAGTCGGAGGGCGCGAACGAGGACCGGTGAGCGCCTGAGTTCCTGAAAGCTAACGGGGCTGATGCAAGGTGAGCGCGCGCGCTTCTAGCGTTTCCTGGACTTCGCCCGCTTGGCCCTGCACTTCACGCGCACCGTTCCCCTCGTGCGCTTGCCCGCCTTCGGCTTCACGGAGAAGACCTTCCCCTTGCCGCGGATCTTGTACTTGCAGCCGGCCTTCCTCAGCGCCTTCCTGGCCTTCTTCTTGCTCTTGCGAAGGATCTTCGGAACCTTGCAGCTCTTCTTCTTCTTCGACACCTGCTTTGCCGGCGGCGGAGGAGGAGGAACGAACGGAGGGGCGGTGGCGATCCGCCCGATCTTGTTTCCGCTGAACTCGGTGAACCACAGCGCACCGTCCGGGCCGGCGGCGATGCCGCCGGGATCGCTCGGTTGCGTGGGCGTCGGAAACTCGTTCGTGAGCGCGCCGTTGAGCGCCATCCGGCCGATCCGGTGGACCGCTGTCTCGGTGAACCAGAGTGCGCCGTCGGATCCCGTGGCGATCGCCGAAGGTCCGGCCCCCGTCGCGAACTCGGCGGGCGCGCCGCCGGCGGTCGAGATACGGCCGATCTTGCTCGCTCCGAACTCGCTGAACCACAGCAACCCGGCGGAGACCGTGATCCCGCCCGGGTCGCTGCCGGGGGCGAGGATCGTTGGGTCCGGCACCGTGAGCCCGCCGGCGGTCGAGATCTTTCCGATCGCGTCCTGCTTCGTGAACCAGAGCGCACCGTCGGGTCCGGCCACGATGTCTGAGGGCGCGCTTCCGGTCGGAAGCGAGTACTCGGTGATCGCGCCTGATGTCGTGATTTTGCCGATTCTGCTGGTTCCGTTGTTGGGGTTGAACTCCGTGAACCAGAGGTTGTTGTCGGGCCCGACCGTGATGCCGTCGGGTGCTGCCAGGGTGCCCGGGTACTCGGTGATCTGGCCGTTGGCGGGGTTGATCGCTCCGATGTGGTTGCGGCCCGACTCCGTGAACCACAGCCGCCCGTCAGGCCCGGCCACGATCTCCGCCGGCTGGGCCCCGGCGCTCAAGCCGGCGGTGAACTCGGTGATGGCCCCCGCGGTCGTGATGCGCCCGATCTTGTTGCCGTTCTCCTCCGTGAACCAGAGATTGTTGTCGGACCCGCGCGCGATGCCTGCCGGCTGGCAGGTCCCTACCTCCGGCGGCAGGGCGGGAGGCGGGCATGGACCCGGCAGCGGGAACTCGTCGATCGCGAGCGCCGACGCGGGCAGCAGCATCGCGGCGAGCATGCAAATAAGAGTCGCGCGCAGCGTCCGCGCGAAAGTGCCCTCCAAAGCAACCATGCCTGTCCCCCTGCTCGTCTCCCGGAGCCTCCCCGGCCCCGGTCCTGCCTGCAACGCAAACCTAGTAAGAGAGCCAAGGATAAGTCAACCCATGCCGCGTTGGGCAGCACGGGAGACGTCTTGCGTTTCGTGCTTTGGCTCTAGCGTTGAGCGGCGGCTTCGGTTTAGACTTCGGAGCGACCCGAAGGAGCGCAAGGATGGTTGGGGGCGAAGCGCTTCGGCATGTGGGCAAACCGCGGTCGGGCAGCCTCCATTGGTGTCATGAACGTGGGACGCAGCAAGCGAACGGTAGGGATCAGCCTTGGTGTCGCCGTGACGCTTGCCCTTTTCGCGTGGCTTGCCGGAGGGCAGGTCAAGTCCCCGGCCCAGGTCGCGTCGGAGACCGCGGCTCCGGATCCCTCGGCCATCACCGTGCCGGTCGAGAGCCGTGTGCTCGAAAGCGAGGTGATCGTGCGCGGCACGGTCCGCTATGGCTCGCCGCAGCAGGTGGTGCTCGCCGCATCGGAGCTCAAGCAGGGCGGCGGGGCGGGCGCAAGCGACATCGTCACCCAGCGGCCGCAGCGCGGCTCCAAGGTCACCGAGGGCAAGGTTGTCATGTCGGTGTCCGGCCGCCCCGTGTTCGTCCTACGCGGAGCGCAGGCTTCCCACCGCGACATCCGCCGGGGCAGCAGGGGACCCGACGTTCGCCAGCTCGAGAGCGCGCTGTCACGGCTCGGTTTCTCTCCGGGATCGATCGACGGCCGCTACGACGGAGGCACTGCCGCAGCCGCAGCCGCGTTCTATGAGCGAAACGGCTGGGAGCCATTCGGCCCCACCGACACCCAGCTCGACCAGCTCCGCACTGCCCGGGCCGCCGCGGCTGCTGCCCGCGATGCCATGTTGCAGAGCCGTATCGCGATCCAAACCGCCAAGGAGCGAGCGACGCCCGGGGACATCGCCCAGGCGCGAATCGACTTGGAGACAGCGCGGCAGGCGGTGGACCAAGCGGTGCACGACTCGTCGGCAAACGCGCGCGCTGTCGCGCTTGCCCGTGCGACGGAGAAGCGCGACAACGCTCAGGCCGCCGCCGACGTGACAACCAAGCAAGTTGCTCTCAACCGCGCGCGCGATGCCCAGACCGACGCGCAGCGCAACCTGGCCCAGGCCCCGCCGGACACGACCCCCTCGGAGCGGGCGGCGCTCGAGGCGGCGGTGAGGCAGGCCGCCGACGACATCAGGGTGGCGCAGGCAGAGCTGAACACGGTCAACGCTGCCGTCAGGGCTGCGAGGGAGACCGGACGCGACGCGGTGGCCAAGGCCCTGGCGGAGGGAGTTCGCGCTCGTCAGGCGCTGCCGAAGGCGCGCCGCCAGGTCGTGCTCACGAGCAGCCGGCTGCAGATCCTGCGCACGCCCGGCGACACCGGACTTCAGCGCGCGGTGACCCGCGCCGCCGAGCGGGAAGCTCGCGGTACCGCCGAAGACGTCGCGCGCCTTGCCGGCAAGATGGGCATTCAAGTGCCAGCCAACGAGATGCTCTTTTTCTCCACCCTGCCCCTGCGTGTCGACGCCGTGCGCGTGCGCCGAGGGGACAGCGTCACGGGCCGGGTGATGACCGTCAGCAACTCGCGCCTCGCCGTCGACTCCTCGCTGTCGATAGACGACGCAAAGCTCGTCCGGACAGGCGCTGCTGTGAAGATCGAGGAGCCCGACCTGAGAGTCAAGACCACCGGCGTGGTGACGCAGGTGGCCGATCGCCCTGGCACGCACAAGGTCGATCCGGGGCGCGTCTACCTGGAGGTCGCTCCGGGAACTGCTCCAGCTCAGCTCGTCGGCGCGTCGGTGAAGCTGACGATCGCCGTCAAGAGCACCAGGGAAGCCGTGCTCGCCGTCCCGGTCACCGCGCTGTCGGTCGGAGCAGATGGCAGCTCGCGGGTCCAGGTGCAGCGCTCCGGCCGGTCCGAGTACGTGACCGTCGCACCGGGATTGGCCGCCCAGGGCCTGGTCGAGATTCGTCCTGTGCGGGGGCGGCTGGAGTCGGGCGATCTCGTGGTGGTGGGCGCGAAGGGGTCCGCGGACGGAGGGTCCGGATCGGCCGGGGCCACGGGCGGCACGACCGGCGGCAGCCTCAAGAACCCGCCGGGCGGGACGACAGGGGCATCGCAGGGAACGACGGGGGCATCGCAGGGAGCGACAGGGAGTACGGGCGCGACCCCGGGCGCAGCGCGTGGGACGACCGCCGGGGGAAGCACTTCCACGGCGGGCGGCGCGGGAACGTCGAGTGGCGCAACCCCCTAGCTCACGGCGGCTGGCGAGCGAGGCGGCGCTCGAGACCACACTTCCTTCGGATCGTGCCCTGAACGGCGGGCCGCAGCTGGGGCAGGCGCGGCCGGTTGTCGAGGTGCGAGGCCTGAGCCGGACCTACGGCAGCGATCCTCCGGTCGAGGCGCTGCGCGGCGTGGACCTCTCGATATACGCGGGAGAGTGGCTTGCGATCGTCGGGCCGTCCGGATCCGGCAAATCGACGCTGCTGAACATCCTTGGCTGCCTCGATCGCCCGACGGTGGGCAGCTACCACATCGAGGGCATCGACGCGGCCAGCTTGAGTGATGAGGAGCGGGCCACCGTGCGAGCTCGCAAGATCGGCTTCATCTTCCAGACCTTCCACCTTCTTGGTCATCGCACCGCAATCGAGAACGTGATGTTGGCCGAGGTGTACTCGGGTGGCGAACGCACCGGCCGCCGCGAGCGAGCACTGGCGGCTCTGGAGCGTGTCGGGATAGCACAGCGGCGCGACTTTCTGCCCACGAAACTTTCCGGCGGAGAGCAGCAGCGCGTGGCGATCGCGCGGGCGCTGCTGGGATCGCCGAGCCTGCTGCTGTGCGACGAGCCGACGGGCAATCTCGACACCGTCAACACCGATTCGGTGCTGTCGCTCTTCCACGAGCTCGGACGTGACGGGCTCACCCTTGTCGTGATCACTCATGACGAGGACGTCGCCGCACACGCAAAGCGGATCGTTCGGATCGTGGACGGGCGACTGACCGAGGTCAGCAGGTGATCACTCCGCGTTCGGTCATCGCGGCTACACGCGATCGGCTCGCGCGCCTGCGCGGACTCTCGTCACGATCGTCGCGCCGCAACCGATCCTCCGGGCAGCTGCCGCCCCCGAAGATGGAGACGCGTGACCTCGTCGCGGAGGCTGCCGCCGGGCTGATGGCGCGTCCCGCGCGTGTCGGGCTGACCGTGCTCGGGACCGTGATCGGGATCGGAGCGCTTGTCGCGACCCTCGGCTTGTCGAAGACCGCCGGCAACCAGATCGTCGGAAGGTTCGACGCTGTCGCCGCAACAGACGTGGTAGTCACCCCTGTCCCCGGCGCCCAGCGCAGCGGAGGAGCCGCCACCAATGTCATCCCCTGGGACGCCGAGGCGCGCATCAAGCGGCTGAACGGGGTTGCGCAGGCGGGGACGCTCGCCGAGGTGGATGTGCGCGGCGCGCTCGTGCGCTCGGTGCCCATCAACGACCCGCTTGGCCAGGCAGAGGTGCAGTTGCCGGTGCGGGCAGCGTCGCCGGGAGTCTGGCGCGCCGTCCGAGCTCAGCTCGCGGCCGGACGTCTGCCCGACGAGGGGCACTCGACGCGAGCGAATCGCGTTGCGGTGCTGGGCGTGAACGCGGCACGCCGGATCGGGATCACGAATCTCGACCAGCAACCGGCGATCTTCATCGGCGACCGGCTGTATCAGGTGATCGGGCTTGTCCGGAGCGTCGAGCGGCAGCCCTCGCTGCTCGGCTCGTTGACGATCCCAAACGGGACGGCGCGCGAGGAGTTCGGACTGGCATCTCCGACCTCCGTGCAGATAGAGACGGAGATCGGCGCGGTGGAGCTGATCGTGCGGCAGGCGCCGGAGGCCCTGAACCCGAGTGATCCGTCGTCGCTACGGGTCGCAGCTCCGCCAGATCCAGAGAAGCTGCGCGGAAACGTGGAGAACGACCTCAACGCCCTCTTCCTGCTGCTCGGCGGCGTCTCCCTGCTGGTGGGCGCGCTGGGCATTGCCAACGTAACCCTCGTATCCGTGCTCGAGCGAGTAGGCGAGATCGGCCTGCGGCGCGCGCTCGGCGCGGCGCGCCGCCACATCGCCGCGCAGTTCCTGATCGAGAGCACGGTGATGGGCCTCCTGGGCGGCATCGTCGGGGCAAGTCTCGGCGTGCTCGTGATCGTGGGCGTCGCCGCGAGCCGGGAATGGACACCGGTGCTCGAACCGTGGGTGCCGCTAGCCGCGCCGCTGGCAGGGGCGCTGGTCGGGCTGCTGTCGGGGACGTATCCCTCGATGCGCGCCGCGGCCATGGAGCCGGTCGAGGCTCTTCGTGCGGGGACCGCATAAACAGACTTGGCCCGCCGGGTGCAGGCTGATTTAAAGCGTGCAACGCCGCCCCTGCACGGGTTATCGTTTTTGCGCGCTGGAGGATGAAGAGGAGAGGAGCTCGATGAAACTAGTGCGGCACCGTTTTCTGTTCCTGTTGGCGAGCGCGGTCACGACGATGGCGATCGCCGGCTGCGGCGGCGACGACAAGTCAAACGAGCCGGCGCCTGAGCTCGAGGAGACGATCGGCTTCAGTCGCGAAGGCATCATGGAGCTCCAGACGCGGGTCGAGGGGCGAATTCGCACATGCATGACGAAGCAGGGGTTCGAGTACACCCCCGTTGACCCGTTCGCGCAGCAACAGGCCCTGACCGGGAAGGCGCGCCTCACCGACGAGGAGTTCATCAAGCAGTTCGGCTACGGCATCAGCACGCTCCTCGGCCGCGGCAACGAGCAGTCCGATCCCAACGAGCGGATCCGCAACAGCCTTTCGGAGGCCGATCGCAGAGCCTACGAACGCGCGCTGTGGGGTGAGAACCCGGGCGCGACCTTCCAGGAGGCGATGGACTCCGGCGACTTCAGCGAGCTCGGAGGGTGCACGAAGGAGGCAAGCGACGCAGCTTTCGGAGGAGCCGCGGTGCTGACCGCGCTCGTCGGCAAGTTGGACGAGCTCGATGAGCAGATCATCCAGGACCAGCGGATGGTGAGAGCCAACGAGAAGTGGGTCGAGTGCATGAGGGAGTCGGGCCACCGCTACGAGGAGCCGGACGCGATCGACGAGGAGCTGATGGAGCGCTTCAGGGATGTCGTCGGCTCCGGAATACGGCCGGGCACGGCGACGGTGCCGCCAGGTGCCAGCATCGACCAGGCCGCTCTCACGCAGCTGCAGCGCGACGAGGTCCGGATCGGCAATGCCGATCTGAAGTGCGAGCAGCGCGAGATTCTGCCGGTCGAGCAAGAGGTCCGCCCGCAGTACGAGAAGACGTTCAGAGAGCAGAACCGCAGGCTGCTTGCCCGGGTCCGCCCGGTCAGCCCCCAATAGACGGGAGTGCACGTGGTCGATCGCCAAGAAAAAGCCGTCATTTCCTTAGCCGGAAATGACGGGAGCTCCGAGGGTGCGGTCATCGAGGGGGTGAGTGTCTCTCCCGTCACCGGCGGAGTGCTGCCATTGGCGATCGGAGCGCCGGCCGCGCTCGACACTTTGACGCTCGGTTTGCGTTAGCCGACGCAAGCGTTGATGCGCCAGTGAAAATTTTCAACCAGGGCCTTTACTTCTCAGCGTAGGTTCATGTAGATTCGCTAGCAGATTTGAGGGCCTGTTGGGGGCTCCGGATTTTGGCCACGGAGGGGCAGGGGAGCAATGTGGGATTCGCATCATTTGGCTGGCAGTTGTCAGTGACGGCTGCCCGCGTTCGGCACATCCGGTCAGCTTCGACTGGTCTAGCCCTGCGACCTCGTCACATCTCTACTAGGGGAGGTCGCGCACGATGATGCGTTGGATCGTCGGGTCGAGCGTGAAGTTCCGCGTGGTGGTGATCCCGATCGCTGCGGCGCTGTTCGTCATTGGGATCATCCAGGCGCGCAACGCGCCGACGGACGTGCTTCCCGAGTTCACGCCTCCGTACGTGGAGGTGCAGATCGAGTCTCTCGGTCTCTCGGCCGAGGAGATGCAGCAGCTCGTCGTCGTTCCGCTGGAGGCCGACCTTCTCAACGGCGTGCCATATCTCGACGAGATCTACTCGCAGAACGTTGCGGGAATGTCGCGGATTCAGCTCTTCTTCGAGCCGGGCACCGACATCCTGGATGCGCGGCAGGTGGTAACGGAGGCCCTGACGGGAGCAACCGGGCCCCCGCACACGTCCAAGCCGCCGCAGGTTATCCAGCCCCAGTCGTCGACCAACCGGGTGATGATGATCGGCCTGCGGTCCGACAAGCTCTCCCTGATCGATCTGAGCGTGCTCGCCCGCTGGAACATCAGGCCCCGCTTGCAGGGAGTCGAGGGCGTGGCGAACGTCGCTGTCTTCGGCCAGCGCGAGCGCCAGCTGCAAGTGCAGGTCGATCCCCAGGTGCTGCGAAGGAAGAACGTCACGCTGGAACAGGTCGTCAGGACCACCGGCAACGCGCAGCTGGTGTCTCCGCTGGGCTTCCTCGAGGCGTCGGCGCCCGGCACCGGCGGTTTCATCGAGTCCGCCTCCCAGCGGCTTGGCGTCCGGCACGTGCTGCCCATCGGCACGCCCGGCGAACTTGCCAAAGTGTCCTTTGACGCCCCCGGCGACCGCAAGCTGGCGCTGGGTGACGTGGCCAAAGTGGTCGAGGGCCATCCGCTGCTGATCGGCGACGCCGCCGTCAAGGACAGCCCGGGCTTGGTGCTCGTCGTCGAGAAGTTCCCCGGCGCGAACACTCGCCAGGTGACCGAGGACTTGGAATCGGCTCTGGACAGGCTGGCGCCCGGGCTTACCGGCGTCGAGATCGACCGTCACATCTACCGCCCGGCGAGCTTCATCGATGAAGCGACCGGCAACATCTGGACTGCGTTCATCGTCGGTGGCGCGCTGCTCCTGCTGGCCCTGCTTGCCTTCTACTCCGGCTGGCGCGGCCTGGTGATCAGTGTGAGCGCGATGGCGCTGTCGCTGGCGGCCGCCGTGCTCGTACTAAGCGCCTTCGACACCACTTTCAACGCCATGATCGTGGGCGGCATCGCGCTCGCGGCCCTCGCGATCATCGCCGACGGCGTCGGCGACGCCCGCAACATGGCTCACAGGGTGCGGCAAGACCGATCAAGTGGGAAGGGCAGGTCGGTGACGAGCACCGTCGTGGCGGCCACGCTCGAGACGCGGCGCGTGGCGGTCTACACGACGCTGATCGTCCTGCTTGCGCTGGTGCCACTCCTGTTTACGGAGGACCTTGCGGGCGCGCTGCTGCCGCCGACGGCGCTGGCCTACGGGGGCGCTCTGCTCGCATCGATGTTGGTGGCGCTGACCATCACGCCCGCGCTCGGCGTGGTGCTGTTTTCCAAGGAGTCGCGGGGCGAGCAGCGCGAGTCGCCGCTGGTGGGCCGGCTCAAGAGCGGTTACCGGGGGTTCTTCACCCGCTTCGTCCGCGCCCCGCGGATCGTCATCGGCGCCATCATTTTGCTCGTGGTGGCAGGCGTCGCGCTGGCGCCGCAGGTCGACGAATCTCTCCTGCCTGGGTTCAAGGAGCGAGACATCCTCGTCCACTGGGATGGGCCGCCCGGCACGTCGCGCGCCGAGATTGCCCGCATCACCAACAGGGCGAGCAGGGAGCTGCGCTCAGTCCCCGGGGTGCGCAACGTGGGCACGCATCTGGGCCGTGCCGTCGCGGGGGACCAGACGGTCAGCGTCAACTCCGGCGAGCTTTGGGTCAGCATCGATCGCGACGCCGACTACGACAAAACCCTGGTCGCCGTTCAGGGCGTGGTCGACGGCTACCCGGGCCTGCGACGCGACGTCCGCACGTATCCGGAGGAGCGTACTGCGGAGATCCTGAAGGGCCCGGGCAACGACCTTGCGGTGCGCGTATACGGTGGGGACCCCGCGATCCTGCGCGTCCAGACGCAGGAGGTCCTGCAGGCCGTCGCCAAGGTCGACGGAGTCGTCGATCCGCGGATAGCCCAACCTGCCGAGGAGCCGACGCTCGAGGTCGAGACAAACCTCGCCGCGGCTGAGCGCCACGGCATCAAGCCGGGCGACGTGCGGCGGGCGGCGGCCACTCTGCTCTCGGGCATCGAGGTCGGCAGCCTGTTCGAGGAACAGAAGGTGTTCGAAGTGACCGTCTGGAGTGAGCCGCACGTGCGCAACAGCGTGAGCAGTGTCGAGAACCTGCTCATTGACACGCCCCGTGGCAGTCACGTGCGGCTGGGAGAAGTGGCCGACGTTCGGCTCACGACGAACCCGACTGTCGTCAACCGTCACGCCGTGTCGCGGTATTTCGATGTCGTAGCGGACGTGGACGGCCGTGGTCTGGACTCCGTCGAGAGCGACGTCAGGAACGGCATCGAAGCAATCCCCTTCCCGCTCGAGTACCGCGCCGAGGTGCTGGGCGAGCAGCAGGAGCGCGCCGACACCAGGAACGAGATCATCGCTGCCGCGATCGCCGCTGCGATCGGGATCCTGTTCCTCCTCCAGGCGGCCTTCGCGAGCTGGCGGCTGGCCGCAGCCTTCTTCCTGACGGTTCCGCTGAGCCTGGTGGGTGGACTGGTGGCGGGCTTCGCCGCCGACAGCACGTTCTCCCTCGGGGCGCTGATGGGGTTCTTTGGGGTCGGCTTGATCGCCGTTCGCAACGGCATCGGCCTGATCACGCACTACCAGCAGCTCGAGCACGTAGAAGGCGTGGCGTTTGGTCCGGAGCTCGTGCTGCGCGGGACGCAAGAGCGGCTGGCCCCGATCGTGACCACCGCGGTCGCCGGCGCCGCAGCGTTCCTGCCGTTCTTGGTGAGCGGCTCGATTGCCGGCTTCGAGGTCATTCACCCAATGGCCGTGGTGATCCTGGGGGGCCTCGTGACGTCCACGCTGGTTGCCCTGCTGATCGTGCCCGCCGTCTACCTGCGGCTCGGGGCCGCCAAGCCAACCGAGGCACGCGAGGACCTGCTGTATCGGTGGGCCGGCCTGGAGCCCGAGGCGGCCGCCGCCGCATCGCCCGCCGGTGCCAAGCCTGTACCTGCCGGAGGCGAGTCTGCTGCCGCGCGTGAACGACGGTCTTGTGCCGGTACGGAAGAGGGAGAGAGTGAGCCAGGTGAACGAGAACCAGCAGTCTAGGCAGCGGCCGCACATGAGAGGAGGCGAGATGCCGCTCAGGAAGGAATGGATCCTCGCACTGTTGATTGTGGCCGTTGCGCTGCCGCTATCGGCATGCGGCGAGTCGTCATCGAGCGCCGCAGAGGAGAAAGGCCCGGCGACGCTAGAGAAGATCAAGGGCACGGAGCTCGTGCGCGTGACCTTGACTCCCCAGGCGGCGAAGCGGATTGGCGTTGAGACCGCCGAGGTCCGTGAAGCGAGCCGGGGCAAGGTCATCCCCTATGCCGCGGTGCTCTATGGCACCAAGGGGGACACGTTCACCTACGTGAACCCCAAGGGGCTGACGTACGTCCGTCGAGACATCAAGGTGGACCGCATCGAGGGCAATCGGGCATTCCTTGTAGACGGCCCGGGTTCTGGGACGGCGGTGGTCACGGTCGGTGCGGCCGAGCTACTCGGCGCCGAGACCGAATTCGACAGCGACAGCCACTGAGAGGATTCGTGCACACGGGTCGCATGCCCGCTGAGCAAGGACTTTTCCAATGTTGATGCGTTGGATTGTCAGCTCTAGCCTCAGGTTCCGCTTCCTGGTGGTCGCGGCCGCCGGGGCGATGATGGTCTTCGGCGTCGGGCAGCTGCGAGACACCCCCGTAGACGTGTTCCCCGAGTTCGCTCCGCCGAAGGTAGAGGTTCAGACTGCTGCCCTCGGACTGACTGCCGAGGAGGTCGAGCAGTTCGTCACCGTCCCGCTCGAGGAGGGACTTACGGGGGTGCCTGGCCTCGAGACGATCCGGTCCAGCTCCGTCTCCGACCTGTCGGACATCGTCCTCCTCTTCGAGCGCGGGACCGACACCTTTGAGGCGAGGCAGGTGGTGCAGGAGCGCCTCGACGTGATTCGGCCTCAGCTGCCCGCGTGGACGAACCCGCCGTTCATGATCCAGCCGCTGTCGTCGACGAGCCGCACGATGAAGATCGGGCTGTCCTCGAACACGGTGAACCTGCGGGAGATGTCGACGCAGTCGTACTGGAACATTGCACAGCGCATCAAGAGCGTGCCCGGCGTCGCGCACGTCGCGATCTGGGGCGAGCGCCTGCAGCGGACGCACATCCTTGCCGACCCGAGGCAGCTGGCAGAGAACCGCATCTCACGAGAGCGGCTGTTCAGGGTTACCGGAGACGCGCTCGACACGAGCATTCTCCAGTTCTCGCCAGGCCAGCTGCCGGGGACCGGCGGATTCATCGAGACCCCCAACCAGCGGCTCCCGGTGCGGCACGTGCTGCCGATCACTACGCCGGCAAAGGTGGCGAAGGTCGAGGTCGGACAGCGGGATGGAAAGCCGCTGCTCATCGAAGACCTCGGCAAGGTGACCGAAGGCAATCAGCCCCTCAGCGGCGACGCCGTCATCAACGACCGCCGCGGGATCATGCTGATCGTCGCGAAGTTCCCCTGGGCCAACACGCTCGATGTAACTCAAGGGGTCGAGGACGCGATGGACGCCATGAAGCCCGGCCTTCCGGGGATCGAGGTCGACACGACGATCTTCCGGCCGGCGACTTTCATCGAGGAGGCGATAGACAACCTCACCACCGCGCTGCTGCTCGGCTGCCTGCTCGTGGTTTTCGTCCTGATCGCCTTCCTGTTCGAGTGGCGGGCGGCGCTGATCAGCGTGATCGCGATACCGCTGTCGCTGGTGGCAGCCGGGCTCGTGCTCTATCTGCGCGATGCATCGGTGAACACAATGGTCCTGGCGGGGCTGGTGATCGCGGTCGGGGTGGTTGTCGACGACGCGATCATCGACGTCGAAAACATCGTGCGCCGTCTGCGCCAGAATCGCGACGAGCGTCTGGGCCGGTCGACGTTCAGTGTCGTGCTCGAGGGGTCGCTCGAGATCCGGCGCGCGATCGTCTATGCGACGTTGATCAACGTCGTGGCGGTGACGCCGATCTTCTTCCTAAAGGGCTTGTCAGGCGCGTTCTTCCAGCCGCTCGTGCTTTCCTACGGACTGGCGGTGCTGGCGTCGCTTGTGGTCGCGCTGACCGTGACCCCCGCGCTGGCCCTGATCCTCTTCTCCAGGACACCGATGAGACGCCGCGAGCCGGTGCTCGTCCGCACCTTGAAGCGGGGCTACGGAGCGCTGCTCACGCGGATCATTCGCACCCCGCGGCCGGCGTACGCGCTGATGGCAGTCGCCGCCATCTCCGGACTCGCCGTTGTACCCCAGCTCGGGTCGGAGCTGCTGCCGAACTTCAAGGAACGCGACTTCCTGATGCACTGGATCACCAAGCCCGGCACGTCCGTGAAGGAGGAGGTCCGGGTATCGGTCTCCGCGTGCAAGGAGCTGCGCGCCATTCCGGGAGTGCGCAACTGCGGGTCTCACATCGGCCAGGCGTTGGGCGCGGACGAGCCGGTGGGGGTCAACTTCGGCGAGAATTGGATCAGCATCGATCCCAAGGTCAGTTACGACAAGACGCACGATGCTGTGTCAGAGACCGTGGCGGGCTATCCGGGTATCCAGCGCGACGTGCAGACCTACCTGCGTGAGCGCGTGAGGGAGGTGCTGACCGGATCGAGCGAGTCGATCGTCGTGCGCGTATTCGGCCAGGACCTCGGTGTCATGAAGAAGAAGGCCGAGGAGGTCGAGGCAGCTATGTCGAAGGTCGACGGTCTTGTCGACCTGGCCGTCGAGGCCCACGACGAAATCCCGCAGATCGACGTAAAGCTCCGGCTTGACGACGCCAGACGCCACGGGGTCAAGCCGGGCGACGTGCGCCGCGCGGCCGGCATGGCGGTGGCCAGCTCAGAGGTCGGCGAGCTCTTCCACAGCGGCAAGGCGTTCGACGTGATGCTGTGGAGCCCGCCGGAGACTCGCAACAGCCTCAGCGACGTCCGCGCAGTGGCGATCGACACGCCCAGCGGCCGGCAGGTGCGCCTCGACCAAGTGGCAGACATTGCGCTGAAGCCGACGCCCAACACCATCGAGCACGAGAACACCCGTCGGCGCATCGACGTGACCGCGAACATCGAGGGACATGACCTCGGCACGGTGGCCGAGAACGTCGAGACCGCCATCAAGACGGTCGATTTCCCGCTCGAGACCCATGCGGAGCTGATCGGCGAGTCCGATGAGCGCGCAGGAGCCGGCGAGCGAATCCGAACCTTCGGCCTCCTGGCCGCGATCGCGATCTTCCTCCTGCTGATCGTGACGTTCGCGAGCCTGCGCCTCGCCACCATCTTCTTCCTCACGCTGCCGATGGCCCTAGTGGGCGGCGCGCTCGCCGTCTACGCGGGCGACGGGATCGTCTCGCTGGGAGCATTGGTCGGGTTCTTCACGGTGTTCGGAATCGCCGCCCGCAACGGCATTCTGATGATCAACCACTTCCAGCACCTCGAGCGGGAGGAAGGCGTTCCGTTCGGTCCTGGGCTCGTCCTGCGGGGGGCGAGAGAGCGGCTGTCACCGATCCTGATGACGGCCCTTGCCACTGCACTCGCGCTGGTGCCGCTGGCCGTCGCCGGCAGCCTGCCCGGCCACGAGATCGAGCATCCGATGGCCATCGTCATCCTCGGCGGGCTGGTGACGTCAACTCTCGTCAACCTGTTCGTGGTGCCGTCGCTCTACCTGCGGTTTGCCAAGGGGTGGAGATCGCGGTCGGCACCGGCGAGCTGAACCTCATCTCTTTCTCGTAGCGCGTTGTAAGTTTCTGCCCATGCTGAGCGACCGCAGCCGGCCGATAGCTGCCGCCGCCGCTGTAGCCCTGTGCTCGGTGATGCTCGCATCGGCATGCGGTGGGGACGGTGACGAGGACGCGGCTACCGCCCCGACGCAGACGACCACGACCACTCAGGGCAATGGTCAAAGCGACGGTCAAGGCAACGGCAAGGCCAAGTTCGAGCCGAGCAGCTTCGGCGCTCCGGCAACCGGCGCCAACAAGTGGCTGCCGCTCGAGCCCGGAACCCAGACGGTGCGGCTGGGAAAGGTGAACAGGGGTGACAGACGTCTGACGCATCGCGTCGTCACCACCGTTACGGACGTCTCAAAGGAAGTGGACGGCGTGCGCACCGTCGTCATCCTCGATCAGGACATCGACGCCGGCCAGGTCGCCGAACAGGCGCTCGACTACCTCGCGGAGGACAAGCAGGGGAACGTCTGGTACGTCGGCTCCTACACCGAGGCGTACGAGGGCGGGCAGTTCGTCAACGCGGCGGATGCCTGGCTGTCCGGAGTGAAGGGGGGCGCGGCCGGCATCCTCATGAAGGCCGACCCGCAGACCGGGCAGGGTCCCTACGTGCAGGCGAGGATTCCCGGGGACGAGGTGAACATCGGCGAGGTCGTCAAAACCGGTCAGTCGAACTGCGTTCCGTTCAAGTGCTACAAGAACGTTCTCGTCGTCGAGGAGGGCGGCGAGCACAAGTACTTCGCGCCCGGCGTCGGTCACATTCGCACCGAGCCAACTGAGAAGGGCGGAGAGCAGGAGGTCGAGGAGCTGATCAACTTCACGCAACTCAGTCCGCGTGCGCTTCGCGAGCTCAGCACGGAAGTGCTGAAGCTCGATAAGCATGCCGCGGAAGTGAGCAAGGACGTCTTCGGCAGCTCCTCGCCCGCCAAGCGAGACCTCTGACCGCTGAGCCACGAGATGCGGCCGCGCCGCTCGTGCGCGTCGACCGGGTCTCCAAGACCTACCGCGAAGGCACTGCCGAGACGCACGTGCTGCGCGAGACGAGCCTGGAGCTGGCGCGCGGTGAAACGACCAGCCTCACGGGGGTTTCGGGCAGTGGCAAATCGACGCTGATCTCCCTGCTGGCCGGATTGATGCTGCCCGACTCGGGACGGGTCTTGTTCGACGGGCGGGACGTCACCGATCTCGACGAGGATGCACGGGCGCGTCTGCGGGCCAACCACATCGGGGTCGTGCTCCAGAGCGGGAACCTGATCCCTTTTCTGACGGCGGTCGAGAACGTCGAGCTGGCGATCAAGCTCGCGGACGGTGATCGCGCCGGGGAGCGAGCCGATGAGTTGCTGTCCGAGCTGGGCCTTGCACCTCGCCGCGACCACCTGCCGCGGCGGATGTCGGGCGGGGAGGCCCAGCGCGTCTCGGTGGCGATGGCCCTGGCCAACCAGCCCGATCTGCTGCTCGCTGACGAGGTGACAGGGGAGCTCGACTCCTCGAGCGCGGAGCAGGTGATGGGCGTCATCTTCGACGTCTGCCGGCGGCGGGGCTTGACCGTCTTGTTCGTGACCCACAGCAGCGAGCTCGCCGCAAGCGCACAGCAGCGCTTGCGCTTGGAGGAAGGCGAGGTGCACGGCGTGTGAACGAGGCCGAGGGCATCAGGCTCGACTCGGTCTCCATGCATTACACGACACCCGGCGGCCTCGTCCGCGCAGTCGACGGGATCACGCTGGCGGTGCGGCCCGGCACCAGCCTGGCAATCATGGGGCCGAGCGGCTGCGGTAAGTCGACAGTGCTCGGCCTGATCGCCGGTCTCGAGGCGCCGACCGCCGGCAGCGTGTCCGTCCGCGGCCGCCAGATCTCGAACCTGCCGGATGCGCAGCGTGCGCGCTGGCGCCGTCACGAGCTCGGGCTCGTGTTCCAATCCGACAACCTCCTGCCGTTCCTCACCGCGGTGGAGAACGTGAGCCTGCAGCTCGCCCTTCGCGCCGCGCCTGATGGTTTCGGGCAATCCGTCGCACTGCTCGCCGAGCTCGGACTTGCCCGTGAAGCCGACAAGCTTCCCGATCAGCTCTCCGGCGGGCAGCGTCAGCGTGTAGCGGTCGCGCGCGCGCTCGTTCATCGGCCCAGCGTGATCCTGGCCGACGAGCCAACCGGCTCGCTCGACGCGGACAACTCGGCGGCAGTGCTCGACCTCCTGCTGGCTGCTCAGCGGGAGTCGGGGGCGACGCTGGTCGTGGTCACGCACGACCCGGTCGTCGCGCGGCGACTGGACGGGACCGTTCGCCTTAGAGACGGCCGGCTCGCGGACGATGCTTAGCTACGTCCGGCGCGACCTGCTGCGCAACCCGCGCCGGACACTTGCGTCGCTGGTCGGCGTCATGCTCGGCGTCGGCCTGTTCTCGGGCGTGCTGTTCTTCATCGACGGGTCCGGTGCGTCGATGACGAAGCGGGCGATCGCTCCTCTCGCTCTGGACATGCAGCGGGTGCTGACGTCTCCGTTGGGCGGAGACCTCGGGTTCACGGAGCGGATCTCATCGCCGCCGGAGCTGCGCCCAGCGCAGCGGGCCAGGATCACGCTCACGGTGACCAACCGCCGCTCCGAGCCGGCAAACGAGGTCGTCATCAACGGTGAGCCGCCGTCGCAGCTCAGTTACGTCGAGGGCACGACGACGCTGAACGGCAGGCCGCTGCGCGACGTCGAGGGCCGGAGCCCGCTCGCGCAGGGGCTCGCACGATCGGGACTCAACATCGGCACGGTTGCACCGAGGACGACGGTGAGACTGTCCTACGTGGCCCGGGCGAGCCGGCGCGGTGTCGGCTCCGTTGGTGCGCTGCGCCTACGCGGCAGGATCTCGAGCCGGGAGGACGTGGTGCCTCGCCTGGCAAACGCGCCCCCGCCATTGACGCTCGAGCAGCTGCGAGCGAAGGTTGCGCGCATTCCCGGGGTCGCGGCGGCTGACGGCCTGTCCTTCGTGGACCTGCCGCCCGGATCCCTGCGCGGCGGCGGCTCGACCGTGACGAGGCCGGTTCGCGTATTCGCGTTCGACCGCCGCTACCTGGAGCACTATCCATCGATCCGGATCATGGAAGGATCTCTCGGTACAGGGGCCGGGTCGGGAGCGGTGAGCGCGGAGGCGTCGCGTGCACTCGGGGTGCGGCAGGGGGCCGCTGTAGAGCTGAGCCTGCCGGGCCGCAGGCGGCTGCCGCTGCGCGTCGGTGGCGTCGCCGATCTCGCCCGCGCGAAGCCGCTCTTCTACAGCCGCAGCTCGAGCAAGCTCGAGGACTTCCTCTACGTCCCCGACGCCGTGATCGTCAGCCCCGCGACCTTCGAGCGCACGATCGTGCCGGCCTTCCGCTCCGAGAGGGCCAGGCTTGGGCGCGTTACCAAGAGCCTGCCGACGGTGGAGCTGGACGTCCTCGTCGAGCGCCCGCGGCTGGATTCCGACCCCGCCACCGCTGTCGAGCAGACAAAGTCGATCGCGCGCTCCATCAACCGGATCGCACCCCGCCAGGACTATCTGATCGACAACATCTCGAACACGCTCCAGGTCGCACGGAACGACGCTGTCGTGGGCAGGAGGATGTTCACGTTCCTCGGTCTCCCCGGCGTTCTGCTTGCGGCTTTTCTGGCCGCGTATGCCGGCGGCATCCTTGCCAGCACGGAACGGCGCGAACGCGCCAACCTGCGCATGCGCGGGGCCACTCGCGGCCAGCTGCTGCAGGTCCTCTCCTATAAGACCCTGACGTTTGCGAGTGTCGGCTCGATCCTCGGGACCGCGCTTGGATTCCTGGCGGTACTGGTGATCCTGGGTCGTGACTCGCTCCTGGAAGCGGCCACCGGCGAGCTCCTGCTCACCGCGCTCACCGGCGTCGCGGTCGGGATGCTCGCGACGGCGATCGCGCTGTACGTCCCCGGCCGCCGTTCGCTGGGGAGGGAGGTGAGCCGGGAGCGGCGAGAGATGGAGCTGCCGAGCGTGCCGGCATGGCGGCGGCTGCGCCTCGACGTCGGGCTCCTGCTTGCGGCAGGGGTCGCCGAGGCGATCGCCATTTCGGCTGGAGCCTTCGACCCCCCGGCCGGATCTGTCTCTGCCGGCGAGCCCGTGTCGCTGCCCTCACGACTTCTTCTGGCGCCTTTGATCGCCTGGATCGGAGGCATCCTGCTCGCGGTCCGCATCCTGATGGCAATCGCGGCGAGGCTCCCCGTGCCTGCGCCGCCGCGGTTCGGTCCCGTGGTGCGCGGAACCGTAGGGCGGAGCCTGAGAAGGCGCTCGTGGGCGCTTGCAACAGGGACCATAGGAGTCGGCCTCGTCGTCGCCTTCGGGGTCGGCCTCGCCATGTTCGCCGCCAGCTATGACGCTGCCAAGGCTTCGGACTCGAAGTTCGTCGTCGGGTCGGATCTCCGCATCACGCCCAGCGTCCTCAATTCGCGTCCCCTTCCGCCAGGCTTCTCCTCGCAGCTCGAGGTCGCCGGAGTGTCGGCGGTTACGCCGGTCGTGTTCAAGCTCGAGAACTCCGTGCTGGTCGGCCCCTTCGACCAGGACCGGAAGGACCTGACGGCGATCGACCCCGCGAGCTTCAGGAGCGTGGCTCCGCTCTCGGACGCTTTCTTCGTCGACACCACTGCCGGCGAGGCGATGGCGGCGCTCGAGGCCGACCCTCGCGGGTTGCTCGTCGATACGCAAACCGCCGACGACCTCTCGGTCGAGACCGGCGATCGCGTCCAGGTCCTGCTCGCCCGCGGAACGAAGCGCCAGACGCTCGAGCCGTTTCGCGTCGTCGGCCTGTTCGAGCGTTTCCCGGGGTTCCCGCAGGGCACCAATCTGGTTGCGAACCTCGACCGCTACGTTTCCGCAACGGGCTTGCGGCGGACTGATTTCTTCCTCGCTCGCACCGACGACGACAGCCACGGCGGTCTGACGAACGCGATCGCGGCTCTGCGCTCGGGACCGGGCGAGCGCAACCCGATCGTCATCGAGTCCACGGAGACCGTGCTCGACAAGGACCAATCGAGTTTGACCGCCATCAACGTTCACGGCCTGGTGGATCTGGATTCGCTTTTCACGTTGTTGATGAGCGCCGCCGCGATCGCGATCTTCGTGTTCGGCCTGATGCTGCAGCGCCGCAGGGAATACGTGACCCTGCTCGCCCAGGGGATGCAGGGCCGCGAGCTTCAGGCACTCGTGCTCGCAGAGGCGGCGCTGGTCACCATCTGCGGACTGGTGGCCGGACTATTGGTGGGGATCGGGATGGGTTATCTGATGGTGCACATCCTTCGAGGGCTCTTCATCCTCGAGCCCGGCGTGACCTTCCCGGTCGATGACATCTCGACGCTGGTGTTCCTGGTGCTGGCTGCCACGCTGGCGTCGGCCTTGATCGCCGTCGCCATGCTGCGCCGCCTCAGGCCGACCGAAATACTGCGCGAGCAGTAGCCGACCGGATTCGGGCTGCCCGCTAACCTCCGGTGGGAATCGACGGATGAGGAGGTAGAGGTGAAGCTCGAGGGCATCCATCACATCACGTGCATCACGGCGGACGCGCCCGGCAACGTCGACTTCTATGCGCGCGTGATGGGCATGCGCATGGTCAAGAAGACGGTCAACCAGGACGACCCGAGCGTCTATCACCTGTTCTATGCAGACGAGGAGGGCAGCCCCGGCGCTGACCTCACCTTCTTCGAGTTCCCAGGCATGCCCAAGGGGCGCGCCGGTGACGGGATGGTGCACCGGATCACGTGGCGGGTTGGCTCGCCGGAGGCTCTCGACTTCTGGGCCGAGCGGCTCGGCGCCGCCGGGAAGGAGGCCCAGCGCGAGGGGGATCGGCTGCGCTTCCACGACCCCGAGGGCCTCGGCCTCGAGCTCGTCGTGTCGGAGGCGCCGGACCCACCGCTGATCGCGAAACACCCCGAGGTTCCTGCCGAGCTCGCAATACAGGGATTCGACGGTGTGCGAGCGTTCAGCTCCGATGCCGAGCGCAGCCGGCCCGTGCTGGAGGAAGCGCTCGCATTCGAGCGTAGAGAGGACGGCTGGGAGAGCCGGGGCGAGCGGCGTGGCTCGCGGTACGCGTATGACGCGCCACCCGCCGAGCCCGGCCTGCAGGGTGCGGGCACCGTTCACCACGTTGCGTGGGCGTCACACGACGAAGAACACGAGCAGTGGCGCGAGCGGGTGCTCGCCGCGGGAATGCATCCAACGCCGGTGATCGACCGCTTCTGGTTCCACTCCATCTACTTCCGCGAGCCGAGCGGCGTGCTGTTCGAGCTGGCGACCTACAGCCCGGGCTTCGCGGCCGACGAGTCGCTCGAGCACCTGGGCGAGACCCTCGTCCTGCCGCCGTGGCTGGAGTCGAGGCGCGCCGAGATCGAGGCTCGCCTGACGCCGATTGAGAACCCACGCCAGGTGACGGCATAGCGCTCTATTAGGACGGGCATCGAAGGGGGTGATCGAGGGCGCTCGGTGGAGCTAGGTGTGTTGGTCTGTGCGTTTAACGAACGTTGGGATCTCTCCGTAACACGCCCGATGATCGCCTGAACGGTTGACTGACCTGGAGGTCAGTCAATTCATCAGCCGATAAGCGGCGGACGACGCCACGCTGGCCGTGCTACGCGGACTCGACGCTAGCGATCGGCCGCGCCGGCAGGACGTTGGCACCGAAGGGGGGCAGGATGGGCCGCCCCGCCAAGACGTTGGCACCGAAGGGGTCAGGATGGGCCGCCCCGCCAACGCACCAACGTTTTGCCGCTATATCCGGCACAACGTTGGGTTCGTTTCTCGAACCGTTGCGAGTTCGTCAAGATCCAGACGCATGGCGCCCGAAAGTCGCGCGGCTGGGCTGGGGGGGTCATGGCAGAAAACGTCCGGTCTTTGTCCTTGCTGCCAGACGGCTCACAGGGCATGATGGCTCCATGCGGATCGTCCTCGTTGCATTTCCGGGCCTCCAGACGCTCGACCTTGCGGGTCCCGCCGAAGTCTTCTCGCTCACCAGCCGCCTGACAGGCGGGAGCTACGAGATCGAGGTGGTCGCGCCCGCGGGCGGCACCTTCATCACCTCGAGCGGCTTGGTGCTCGCACCGCACCGCCGGCTCTCGGCCTGCCGCGGCCCGATCGACACGCTGATCGTTCCGGGCGGGGTGGGCGTCGCCGAGGCGGAGGGCGACGAGCGCCTGATCGGCTGGGTGCGTGCGGCGGCCGCCCGCTCGCGGAGGCTGGCGTCGGTCTGCAACGGAGCCTTCCTGCTCGCGAAGGCAGGGCTGCTCGATGGCCGCCGCGCCACCACGCACTGGGCGGTGACGGCGGAGCTGCAGCGGCGCTACCCGGACGTAATCGTGGAAAGCGATCCCATCTTCGTACGCGACGGCGACGTCTGGACTTCCGCCGGGGTGACGGCGGGCATGGACCTGGCGCTTGCCCTTGTCGAGGCCGATCACGGGCGCGAGGTCGCGCTCGAGACGGCGCGCTGGCTCGTGCTCTTCCTCAAGCGGCCGGGCGGCCAGTCGCAGTTCAGTGCGCAGCTGTCCACTCAGCTGGCGGAGCGCCAGCCTCTGCGCGAGCTGCAGTCCTGGATCAGCGACAACCTGGACGCCGACCTGTCGGTGCCAGCTCTCGCGCGCCGCGCTCACATGAGCGAGCGCAACTTCGCGCGCGCGTTCCGGCGCGAGGTCGGACTCACTCCAGCGGCATACGTCGAGCACGCCCGGCTTGAGCGCGCGCGCCAGGAGCTCGAGTCGACCGACGCTCCGGTCGAGGCCGTCGCCGGCCGGTGCGGCTTCGGTACGCCGGAGACGATGCGCCGCGCCTTCCATCGCCACCTGCACGTCAACCCGAACGCCTATCGCAGCCGGTTCTAATGGAAAACAGCCGGATTTTGCTTAGGCGCAAAATCCGGGAGCTCTGAAAGGAGAAACGAAAGTGGACATCGCAATCCCGATCTACGACCGCTTCGCCGCACTTGACGCCGTCGGTCCCTACGAGGTGCTCTCGCGCCTGCCGGGCGCGAAGGTGACGTTCCTCGCCGACAAGCCCGGCCCGGTGCAGACCGAGACCAAGATGCTCAGCATCGTCGCCGAGGCTTCGTTTGCTGACCTGCCACAGCCCGAGGTGCTCGTGGTCCCGGGTGGTCTCGGCAACCGCGACATGCTGGAGGAAAGCGGGCTCGTCGATTGGATCCGCACGGCACACGACACCAGCACGTGGACCACCTCAGTTTGCACCGGCTCGCTCCTGCTGGCTGCGGCAGGCGTTCTCGACGGCGTCGACGCCACGACTCACTGGCTCGCGCGGGACGAGCTGCGCGAGCTAGGCGCGGTGCCGGTAGAGGAACGCGTGGTCGAGCACGGCAAGGTGATCACGGCCGCCGGCGTGTCCGCCGGCATCGACATGGCGCTGGTGCTGGTCGCCCGCATGACGAGCGACGAGCTCGCTCAGGCGATTCAGCTCGGTATCGAGTACGACCCTCAGCCGCCGTTCAGCGCGGGCTCACCGGCCAAGGCGCCGAAGGAGATCGTCGAGCTCGTCACCCAGTACTCCGCGCAGCTGGCGTAGGCGAACGTCGGCGGACCGCCTGCCGAATCGTGTCCGGCTGCCGGAATATCTCGTGCACCTGCCCGGACCCGGCCGGGATGCCGTACCGGTCTGCGAGCTCCTCCAGCTCGGCCAGGTCGCTCGCGTGTGCCTGCTGGCTGTCCTCCACGGAGCCGCCGCCGGCGCTGCACGGCTGCGTGGCGACGGTCGGCGGATCGGGCAGGTTGGGCCGGTCACGCCGCGGCGAGGTCCATCGCATGGCGAGGCCGATGTTGTTGGCGCGCGCGTCGCGCCTGCACAGGTTGCCGAGTGCGAAGCGGTAGGTGATCAGCTTGATCACCGACTCGAACCCGCACAGCATGTGGCTCACGGAGCCACGGTTCGCGTATGGCGAGATCACGACGGCCGGGATGCGGAAGCCCATCAACCCGAAGTCCTGATCGATGTTGGTGGGATTGCTCCTGTCGTCGGGAACGCTGTGAGGCCGCACGTGATCGAAGAAGCCTCCCCACTCGTCGTAGACGATGAAGAGCGCCCCGCGCTCCCAGTTCGGCGATTCGATGAACGCGTGCACGACGTCCGACATGAACGCCTGTCCCAGCCGCACGTCGCCGAGCGGATGTTCGTCCGCCGATAGCCCGTCTCCGCCGCCACCGTCGCGAAACGGCGGGTCCACATAGGAGATGTTCGGCAGGGTGCCCGCCGCGCAATCGGCGTAGTACTCCGCTATCGGGCTCGTCCACGTCGCGCCGCGCGCTCCCCACACCGCCGAGAACGGCAGATCGGAGTTGTAGTAGCGCGCGGTCAGCGCACCCGGGGCGGGATAGTTGCGCGGATTGTTCGCGAGAGCGCGATCGAAAAGCGTCTCCCACTGGTTGCCGCCCGAGCCGACCGGCGGGGTGTTGTCGATCTTGCCCCCGGACTGCGCCGACCACATGTAGTAGCGGTTGGGCCACGTGGACGCCATCAAGGAGCAGTGGAAGCGGTCGAAGAGGGTGAACTCCTTCGCTGCCGGATGGATGAAGCCGAGGTCGCTCTCGTTGTAGTAACAGAGCGCGAACTCGTCGTTGTCCCCCTCCAGGAAGCCGTCGGGCTCCACCTGCGGGTTGGTCCGCGAGCTGCCGAGCTGCGTGCGGCCGCCGCCCCAGGAGTGATCCGGATCGGGATGGCCGCACCCCTGCCACTGCGCCTCGCCGAGCGTCGAAGCGTGGCGGGTCTCCACGAGCGCGTTGCCGTTCTCCGGGTCCGGATAGCTGCGTGCCTGCACGCCGTCGGCCTTGTCGTACCAACCGAAGTAGTGGTCGAACGACCGGTTCTCCATCATCAGGACCACGAAGTGGTCGATTGGCATGTGGTGCGGCCTCGGCAAGCCCGCGGCGAGCGCCTCGCGCTTTGCCGCCTCGCCCAGCAGCAGGTTGAGCGGCAGTGACGCTGCGGCGCCGGCCAGCCCGGCCGCCACGGCGGTGCGCGAGATGAACTCCCGCCGGCGCAGTGTGGCCTCCGGGGCTTCGGTCATGGATCGCTCGAGCGCCTCGGCGCTGTTGCGTTCGCTCTCGGTCAGCTTGCGACGCATCGCTTCCGTCCTCTCACTCCGCGGAACGATCCCCGACATCGCGCGGCAGCGTGTAACCATTCAGAGAACGGTCGTCGCCCCGGTGCGACTGCCCCCCTGGGCAGATCGCTGGCTTGCTACCTCAGTTCACGCCCCGCCAAACCCGACCGGTCGCATATTCCGCCTGGGCGGAAGACAGGCGCGCTTGCGGCCCGGCGCCTTAGCTGTCGCGCTCGGACTGCTGTTCGAGAGCGCAGCGAAGGTGATACCAGTTGTCGTCGTAGCGCACGGCGCTGGCGTCCGCCACCACGGCATCCGTACAACCGGGACACGAGCCGAGTACCTGGAGCGGAACGGTGATGGTTGCGGGCTCTGCGGCCATCTGGAGTCTCTCTTTCGTGGGAAGTGGAAGGGAGATTGGCGCTTCAACTTGTGATTACCCATGCCGCACGCGCCGGAAACCACTTGCAGTTTTCGTGGCGGTTGCCACGATCGCGGTTTGCGGTCCGCCACGGTGGGAAATAGTGCGGACGTGGCGCAGGTTCCTCCCACGCCCGTTGTCGCGACCTGGCACAGGGTCACTCCGCTCGTCGGGCACGTCTTCTCCTGGCTCGCCTGGCACGCCGGCCACCGGCCCCCGCCTCCGCGGGAGGGGACGCCGGCCAACGTGACGTTTGCCGGTGGCAAGCGGCTGACTAAGCTGATGCGGTCACGCTAGCTCCTCTGCATACATCCAGGCCCCGCCCGTGGAGTTGACGCGGGAGCACGTCGGCGCCTGGGTGGAGGGGTACGAACGGGCGTGGCGCACGGCCGGAACCGGACAGCTGCGAGAGCTGTTCGCCGATGATGCCGTCTACCGCATGTCGCCATACGAGGAGCCGAAGGCCGGACTCGCCGCAATCGAGGACATGTGGGAAGCGGAGCGAGAGGGGCCGGAAGAGGTGTTCCAGATGACGAGCGAGACGGTCGCGGTCGATGGGAGCACCGCCGTCGTGAGGGTGGAGGTGCACTACGGGGAACCGGTGAAGCAGGAGTACCGGGACCTCTGGGTGATCGCGTTCGACTCCGACGGTCGCTGTGCCTCGTTCGAGGAGTGGCCCTTCCACCCGGGCCAGCCGTACGCGCCCTAATTGTCAGAGGACTCTTAGACCTCCCTCAACGTTTCCACAAGAAGCCGGGCGATGATCGGATCGTGCCGGTTGGACGATGCCGGCGCAGACCATCCCAAGCCGCAAAAGGAGAAATCGATGCGACCGAAGATCATCGCGCTCGGAATCGCCGCTGTCCTCGTCGTTGCGATCGGGGCTACGGCCTCCGCGAACGGCGGGGGAGGCCCACTTGGCTTCCTGCGCGGGGACCCTGAGCAGGAGCGCGCCCAGTACGCGAAGGACCTCGCCGGTGAGCTCGGCGTCGACCAGGATGACGTCGAGAAGGCGATGGACAGCGTCGAGCGCAAGCGCCGCGATGCGTTCGAGACCGAGCAGGCGAAGGCGCTCGCCGCCAAGCTCGACGTTTCCGAGGCGGACGCCAAGAAGGCACTCGAGAGCGCCCACGCAGCGATGCGCGACCGCATCAAAGGCATGCCGCCCGAGCGTCCCAAGCGCAATGGGGACGACCCGTTCGTGAAGGCGCTGGCGGACTCCCTCGACAAGGAACCGGCGGACGTTCGCAAGGCGCTGCGCGACATCGCCCGTGACAAACTGGAGAGGAAGCTCGACGAGGCGGTGAAGGAAGGCCAACTGACCAAGGAGCAGGCTGATCGCATTCGCAAGAAGATCGAGGCCGGCAATGGCAGGTTCGGCCTCCGCGTGCACGTCGATGGTCGCGGCCACGGGCCCAAGCCGGTTGGTCCCGGACCCGGGCCGGGCTTCGGTCTGCACGTCGGCCCGCCACCCGGCGGTTGATGGAAAGACCCAGGTCGTGGTGATGGTGGAAGCGCCGTGACGGCGACGTCACTGTCCCGCGTCCTGGTGGTGGACGACGAGGAATCCGTCAGGCAGGCCCTCGAGCGCGCGCTGCGCCTCGAGGGCTTCGCCGTCGACGTGGCGGCGGGCGGAGAGCCCGCTCTCGAGGCCGCGTCGGTCACGCCGCCCGACGTGATCGTGCTGGACGTGGTGATGCCGGACCTGAGCGGGATCGAGGTGACGCGCCGGCTGCGCGGCCAGGGCAACCAGGTCCCGATCTGCATCCTCTCCGCGCGTGACGAGGTGGCCGACCGCGTGGAGGGACTGCGCGTAGGGGCCGACGATTACCTGGTCAAGCCGTTCGCGCTCGAGGAGCTCGTCGCTCGCCTCCATGCCTTGCTGCGGCGCACGCCGACCGGCGGCTCGGCGCCGATTCGCGTCGGTGACCTGAGCGTCGACCCGGCGCGCCGGCTGGTCGAGCGCGGGAACCGCGAACTGGAGCTCACCAACAGGGAGTTCGAGCTGCTGGAGGCGTTCGCGCGCCATCCGGGCATGGTGCTCTCGCGCAGCCAGTTGCTCGAGCACGTTTGGGGCTACAACTTCGAGGTGGACGGCAACGTGGTGGACGTGTTCATCGGCTACCTGCGCCGCAAGCTGGAGGCTGACGGCGAGGCTCGGATCCTGCACACCGTGCGGGGAGTGGGCTTCGTGCTGCGGACGTGAAGGCGCTGCGCAGCCTTCGCGGCCGGGTCGCCCTGCTGGCCACGATCGCCGTCGGCGTCGTGCTGGCGGTGGTCGGTTCGCTCGTGGTCACGACCTTCGCCGATCGCGAGCACGAGCAGTTCGATCGCGAGTTGCAGCAGCAGCCGCCGGGCGCTTTCGTTCGGGCTCTTCGAGAAGGGGAGGGGCCAGGCAACCCTCCACCGCCGCAAGAGTTCGGCCCAGGGGCGCTGCGTCCGCAGGGCGAGTACGTGCGCCTGATCGACGGCGGCACCGTGGTGTTCTCCGTAGGCACTCCCGGTGACCTCGCGCCGCCCTCGGAGCCTGGCTTGCGAACCGTGCACGTCGACGGCAAGTCCTACCGCGCCATCGCTCGCCCGGCTCCGAACGGCGGCCTCCTCGAAGTGGGACGTGATCTGACGCCCCTCGAGAGCAGGATCGCGAGCCTGCGCAACAGGGTGATCCTGATCGCGCTCGCAGGAGTCGCGCTGGCGGGGGCGTTCGCCTGGTGGCTTGCAGGCATCATGTTGCGGCCTCTGCGCGGGCTCGAGAGCGCGGTGGCACGAGTGTCGACCACCCGCGACCTCTCCACGCGGCTGCCCCAGCAACAGGACGTTGCCGAGGTGGACGAGCTGTCGGCGAGCGTGAACGAGATGCTGACGCGACTCGAGCGCTCGGCCGCCGAGACGGACAGCGCGCTCGAGGCGACGCGCCGCTTCGCCGCGGACGCGGGTCACGAGCTGCGCACGCCGATGACTGCGCTGCGCGCAAATCTAGGCGCGCTCACCCGCAATCCGGGCATCGACGACGCCGAGCGCCGAGCGGCGCTGAACGAGGCGGAGCAGGAGGCCGAGCGGACGATCCGCCTGCTCGAGGCGCTCCAGACTCTGGCGCGCGGCGATGTCGGGGCGGCGCTGCCCCGCGAGCGCCTCGATGCCGCGGACGTGCTCGATGTCGCGGTCGACGCGGCGCGGCGCCGCCATCCGGACTTGGAGTTTCGCGTGCGAGCGCCGGAGCAGGGGGCCGAGCTCGAGGGCTGGCCCGACGGCATCAGGACGCTGATCGACAACCTGCTCGAAAACGCAGCCAAGCACGGGCGGCGCGGCGGAATCGTGGCTGTGGCGATCGACAACGGGACCGCAGGCCTGCGGCTCACCGTCGATGACGACGGCCCGGGTGTCCCCGCCGCCGAGCGGACCCGGATCTTCGAGCGCTTCGTCCGCAGCAACACGAGCGGAGGCGACGGGTCAGGCCTCGGGCTTGCGCTCGTCCTGCAGCAGGCTCGGCTGCACGGCGGCTCCGCGTGGGTGGAGGACTCGCCGCTCGGCGGCGCGCGTTTCGTCGTGCAGCTAGCCCGACGGTAAAGGCACTCCCCACACCAGCCGATAACGACTGCAGGGAGGAGTTGGCCAGAGGCCAGGACGCGCCTCGCAGTGTCGGATAGGAATCCAACCAACCTCACGAGCCACGTCGCGTCGGCGGCAGCATCTTTCGCCGTCCTGCTCGCGCTGGCCGCGCCGGCGCCTGCGCTAGGCGCCTTCTCGATCTCCGACTTCGAGGCGACGCCCCTCTCGGCCGCCGCCGGCTCGCACCCCGACTCGACCGTCTACATGGAGTTCGGCGGCGATGCAACGGACGACGTCAAGGACATCATCCAGCACTTCCCCGGCGGAATCATCCCCAACCCCGAGGCACTGCCGAAGTGCTCCGCCGCAAACTTCGCGACCGGCGTCTGTCCACTCAACTCGAGGCTCGGCTCGACCACTCTGACCGCGACGCCGGAGATCGGCCTCCCCGTGCCGGTGGCCGTGCCGGGCGACGTCTACAACATCGAGGTGGATCCGCCGTATGTCGGCGGGCTCGGATTCGTGGTCGCCGGTACACCGCTTGCTGCCCCTTTCACCGTCCGCAGCGCGCGGCACGGCATCACGACGTCGCTGCCGGACGTCGAGGCCGACACCGATCTCCAGCCGATCATGCCGACCGCACGCGACTACGGCCTGACCGGTCTGTCGGTCGACGTGCCAAGGGAACTCGACCTCGGCCTTGGCGTCGTCCCGATCAAGATCAACAGCATCGAGTACACGCTCGACGGCACTCCCCCGACAGCTACCAGCCCGTATCTGACGACGACCACCGCGTGCCTGCAGGGCTATCCGATGCTGGAGGCCACGTCGTGGGACCAGCCGGATGTCCGCGTCAGCAGGGTCGGTGCAGTCCTGAGCGGAATCGACTGCGACGAAGGGCATCT
Organism: uncultured Solirubrobacterales bacterium; assembly: GCA_963716195.1. Taxonomy (GTDB): domain Bacteria; phylum Actinomycetota; class Thermoleophilia; order Solirubrobacterales; family JBBDJG01; genus JBBQNR01. Next base: position 1,890,738 of record OY970293.1, on the reverse strand, counting down.
GCCATACACGCCTGATCCCTTCGACGTCGCGCTCGAGTCGACCAGGACGGACTCTCCCACCGGCTTCGGCGTCTCCATCAACGTCCCGGCCAATGAGATACCGGTTCACCAGCCCTACCTGAAGCGCAGCTCGATCACCTTGCCCGAGGGGATGGTGCTCTCGCCGCCCGCGGCTCAGGGGCTGGAGGGATGCACCGACGCGCAGCTCGGAATCGGCACACAGCAACCGCCGGCCTGCCCGGCGGGTGCCGACATCGGCGATGTCACCGTGCAGTCGAAGAACGTGCCGGCGCTGCTGCATGGAGACGTATATCTCGGCCAGCCGGCACCAGGCCATACGTACAGGCTGTTCATGGCTTTCCCGATCGTCGCCGGCCTGTGGGTGAAGCTCGACGGCGAGACCACACCCGATCCGCAGACGGGGCGACTGACCACCGTGTTCGACGACCTGCCGATGCTGCCGTTCGAGAAGTTCACGCTCAGCCTGAAGGGTGGCGATCACGCGGTTCTCGTCAACCCACCGGACTGCGGCACGCACCAGGTGACGAGCACGCTCACGCCGTGGAGCGCCGCGAACGACTTCCCGCCGAGCCGCGACAAGCACCCCGCGGGGAGCTTCAGCGCCTCGTACGACGGCCAGGGCGCGGCGTGTCCAAGTGAGGTGCCCTTCGAGCCCGCGATCGCGGGCTCCACGACCCCGGCACAGGCTGGTGCGAGCGCGAGCATGTCGCTCACGCTCGCGGATCCCGACCGCCACCAGCGCCTGCGCACGCTGCGCACTTCGCTACCGCCCGGCCTCGTGGGCCGGCTCACCGGCATCTCCCTGTGCCCAATCGCGGACGCGGCGGCCGGTACCTGTGCAACGGCGAGCCGGATCGGGAGCGTCACGACGGCTGTCGGAGCGGGCGGCGCCCCGCTCGCGCTGCCCGGCACGATGTACCTGGCAAAACCGCTTCAGCGGGGCGATCCCGCGTCGCTTTCGATCGTCGTGCCGGCGAGAGCAGGGCCGTTCGACTTCGGGAACGTGGTCATCCGTGCGCGCATCGCGCTGCGTCGCGACGCAGGCCTTGACGTGGCGCTCGTGGACGACCTGCCACAGATCGTGGGTGGCATCCCGATCCGGGTGAGGACGGTGACGACCACAATTGATCGCGCGGCCTTCATGCTGAACCCGACGTCATGCGCGGCGCTCAGCTTCAGCGGCACCTTCACGTCCCTCGCCAACGCCGAAAGGACCGCAGCCGGTGGATACCGGGCGAGCGGCTGCGGCTCCCTCGCGTTCGCGCCGAAGCTGCGGTTCGTCGTCTCCGGTCAAACACGCAAGGACGGGCACCCGCGCCTGCGCGCGATCGTCACACAGCCGGCGGGGCAGGCCAACATCGCCGCCTCGCGGGTCGTGTTGCCGGACGTGATCAGGCCCGAGGTCGCCGCCCTCCAGCGACCGGGAGGCTTGTGTCCCGAGGCCCAACTCGCGACCAGGAATTGCCCGGCCGGCTCGCTTGTCGGCACCGCGCAGGCCGTCACGCCGCTCTTGCGGGAGCGGCTGTCGGGACCGGTCTACGTGGTCCAACACGCTGCCAACCCGCTGCCGAAGCTGACGGTCTTCCTGGACGGCCTCGTCTCGATTCAGCTCGACGCGCAGAACGAGCTGGAGCGGCTGTCGATCGTCAATCGGTTCGACGCGCTGCCCGATGTGCCCGTGAAGAGCTTCGAGCTCGCGATCCGCGGCGGGCCCAACGGGATCCTGCGCAACTACGCGGACCTCTGCCGGGCGCGGGTGCGAGGGCAGGTCTCGTTCAAGGCGCATTCCGGCAAGGCGACGAAGTCGCGGCCCCTGGTCGAGGCGCCCGCGTGCCGGCCGCGCGCGTCGATCTCGCTTCGCGGCTTCAGCAGTGGCAGCCCGGTGTTGAAGCTGCGCGTCCAGCGCGCGCCGGCGGCGGCGAGGTTGCGCGAGCTGCGGCTGATACTGCCGGACTCGCTGACGGTCGCGCTGCACGCCGTGCGAGACGGCGTGGTGGTGAGGGGCGCGCGCAAGTTCGGCCGCGCGCACTGGAGCCTCGACCGGCACGGCGTGCTGCGAGTGCGCAAGCTTCGCCGCAGGGGCGTCAGCTCGATCGCAGTCACACTACGCAGGGGCGTACTGAAGACGCGCGGCACAAGACGCCACACTCGCGCGCACCTGAAGTTCAAGCTGCGCGTGGTCGACGTGCAGAAGCGCCGCTTCCGCATCACGCGGTCAGCGAGCGTGAGCTAGTGGTCTGTCCGGGAACGTTCGCCCGGAAACCACGCGGCTCCGTGCAGACCACTAGGCGGTACCCGCGGCGGGCGGCTTCCGTCCACCCGCCGCGGGCAGTAGGGGGGGTCCGCCTAGTGCTCTATGTTCGCTCTGAAGCCTCCCATCCTCGTTCCCGCGACGAACGCATCCGTGTTGAAGTACAGGTTGAGCACGGGCGCCGACAGTGCGCTCACGCGGGCGTTGGCCGCGGTGAACACCGTCAAGCTGCGGGACGGGTTGGTGGTCGTGCGGTCCTCTAGGTCCGCTGCGGGCGACGGGACCAAACCGAGAGCGTCCCCATTGAGCTGCTGACCGTTCAGGATCCTGATGTTGGTCACGTCGAGGGTCTGCTCGATCGCCGTGAAGTCGCTGTTGTACTTGACCATCTGGAGTCCGCCGGCGAGCTGAACCGTTCCGATCATCGACCTCGTCTCGTAGACGCCTCCGACGACCGGGAACTTCACCTCACCCGTCGTGAAATCGACGTACGCCGGCGGAATTGGATTCGCGCTGATCTTCTTCGCCGCCAGCGGGAAGTAGAACTGTTGGAAATCGATCTGGAGCGCAGCCTCCCCGCCCTTCGGTATAGCGATCGCTGCGTGAGCGGCCGGTGCTGCGAACCCGATGGTGAGGGCGGCCGCGAGCACGGCTACTAGGAAGCGAGCGCTGCTTCCCGTCCTTCTGCGCATGTTTTCTCCTGTGTCCGGGTGCAGTTACTCGGACACGCGACCGGCCTCACTGCCAAGCCACCTCGCTCGGGCAAGTGCACCACGGAGGAATCCCCCCCCTTGGACATGCATTCCCCAAACTCGGTCTCCGAGTTACGGGAGGCTCGGCTACCAGCCTACCATTGCCTCGCGAAAGGATTTTCCAAACCCGAATTCCAAAGGTGTTTCGGCCGACCCGCTGCTTTTGCCTTCGGAAGGGGAAAATCGGGCTGCGGTGAGCGATCGTCGGGCGCGACTCCGCTATACCTCTGCGCATGAATTTCGGCGTCCTTGGCACCGGGATGGTCGGCCGGGCGATCGCCACCAAGCTCGCCGGGCTCGGGCACGCGGTGACTATGGGATCGCGCAGCCCTGACAACCAGCAGGCGGCTCAGTGGGCGGCGGCCGCCGGCGAGGGGGCAGGCAGGGGCACTTTTGCCGACGCGGCAGGGCAGGGCGAGATCGTCTTCAACTGCACCGCGGGGCTCCGCTCGCTGGAGGCGCTCGAGGCCGCCGGCGCCCCAAACCTGGAAGGCAAGGTGCTGATCGACGTCGCCAACCCGCTCGATTTCTCCCGCGGCATGCCGCCGGCACTCGCGGTTTCGGACACCAGCCTCGGCGAGGAGATACAGGAACGGTTTCCGGGCGCCCAGGTCGTCAAGACGCTCAACACCATGACCTGCGATGTCATGGTCGAGCCCGCCAGCGTTCCCGGCTCGCACGTGGTGTTCGTGTGCGGAAACGCCGCTTCCGCCAAACGCGAGGTTCGGTCGCTGCTCGCGAGCTTCGGGTGGCCCGACGAATCGATCCTCGACCTCGGCGACATCTCGGCCGCTCGCGGGACAGAGATGTTCGTACCGCTGTGGCTGCGGCTCTACGGCTCGCTCGGTACCGGACGGTTCAACGTTGCGGTCCTGCGCTGAGGCCACGGCGACCCCGCTTCGCCCCCAGACAGCTCACTGACGAACGCATCGAAGCGTCCACCGAAGCGGCTGTATGAGGGCCAGCGACCGCGTGCTGCGTATGGTTTCAGGCGCACGAACATCGAGTCCGTCAGCAACTCATGCTCGCGCACCCGTCGCACGATGTCCTTGTGCGGCTGCTCCCGGTAGGAGAACTTCGTCGCGTGCTCGAGCGAGTCCCAGATCGTGAACGTCATCGCGCCGCGATAGGTGTGCTCGGGACCCGCGGTGGCCGCCACCAGTCCCGGCGACGAGGTCAGCTTGCTCGCCGCGTGCCTGATGCTCGTCCAGAAGTGCAGAATCCCCCGCGGCGGGATGTTCGCGAACGTCCAGAGCCCAACAGGCCCCGGACCTGGTCGCTCCCGCCGTAGGTCGGCGAACGGCTCATGTCCGCGGTAGCTGCCGAACGCGCCGAACGCGCTCATGCGCACCTCGCAGTACTCGTCGGTGCCGTCGATCCACGCGCGTCCGATGGGAGACCGCGCCAGGAAGTCGTCGAGTGCGCTTTCGCGCTCCCACACGCACATCGCCATCTGACGGCGCGGATCCACCGGTCCGAACGTGAGGCCTTCGCTCAGGAGAGATCCTACGAACACCAGCGTGGCGAATCTCAGCCCCTCGACCGCTCGCAGCCGTTCCCGATCCCCGAACAGGCTCCGTCCGGCGCGCCGCAGCGACCGGAACCGGAAGATGTGTGTGGAGGCGATCGGGCCGCCGCGGCTCATGGTCAGCCGACCCTATCCGCTCCCCCCCGCATAGTCTGTGGATCGTGGGACTGGGCACAGGCAGGGTCGCGATTCTCTTCGACATCGGCGGAACGCTGATCGACGACGGCGGCGCCGCGGCCATCTCGTGGCAGCGGGCGCTCGAGGAGCTGTTCGGAATGCCGGCCGACGTCGGCGAGCTCCCTGGCTCCGGCATCAGCGACCCCCAGCTCGCGCGCATGCTGTTCAAGGACGTGACCGGCCGCGATCCGAGCACGCGTGAGCTCGCGCAGCTACTCGCCCGGCGCCTCAACTACCTCCCCGAAGCGGTGGCACAGGCCGAGGGCTATGTCGTCAAGCCGGGAGCGCCCGAGCTGCTCGGGCGCCTCGGGCGTGACGGCTACCTGCTGGGCGTGGCCACGGGCGCGGTCGAGGCGGCCGCCCACATCGAGCTCGCCCGCGGCGACCTCGGTCGCCACTTCACGTTCGGCGGCTACGGGTCCGACTCGGCGGATCGCGTGGAGTTGACGCGCGTCGCGCTGGAGCGGGCCGGGATCGTCGTCGGCCGCCAGCTGAACCAGTCCGAGGCCCTGGTGGTGGGGGACAGCCCGGATGACGTGCAGGCGGCGCGCGGGGCGGGAGCGGTGCCGGTCGGAGTCGCAACCGGGAACTACAGCGTGGACCAGCTGCGCGAGGCGGGGGCGGAGTTCGTCCTGGGCTCGCTGCACGATCCGCTTCCGCTGTAGTGGACCGGCCGTCCCGGCCTGTCAGGGCAGGAAGACGCCTTGCCTCAGGTACTCGGACTCGTCGCCGCTGCCACACGACAGCGGGCAGTTCCCGGCGTCGATCGTCTCGTCGGGACCCGCGTCCTCGACGTTGAGGCTGAATGCGGAGATCACGCTGCGCTTGTTCTCAGGTGCGCTACCCGGCAGGAGCGTGTCGAAGCTGGTCGAGAGGCTGCACACCGATCCCACCCCCGTCGACGGCGTCGACGAGCAGCTGACCGGCACCCGGTACTGAAAGTCTTGCGCCGTGGCGGGCTCGGTGCCGAAGAAGCCGCTGGCGCGATCCGTGATCCGCAGCCCTGTGCCGAGTATGAGCTGGCCCGTGTAGTCGCTGCCGCCGGTCGCGTTGCGGACGTCAGTGATCGTGCTGCTGATGGCGATGTCAGCCTCGTCGGCAGACGTGGACAGGTTGCCGGGGATCGCCGTCAGACGCGCAAACGCGAAGCCCTTCCCGGCCGCGGAGGTCGTCACCAGGCCAGACTCCTGCGCCGGTGACGAGCAGGCGGGCAGGCTGAGGGGCGCGACGTGGATGCTGTTCGGCGCCGTGCAGCGGGCATAGGAGGGGACAAGCGCTGCCCGGATCGGCGTCGCGCTTCCGGGCCGGGCGTAGTTGCCCGCCACGTTCTCGACCACCGGGATCTCGAGCTTTACACCGGTCAACGTGGCGCTCGAGGGCACGGTCGAAAGCTTCAGGTACGGGTCGTCGTCCTGCGCGATCTCGATCCGGATCTTGTGCCCGACCTCGAAGCGCCAACCGTTGCCATGGAGCTGGTAGGTGACGGTGCCGTTCGGCTGGGTGACTCTGCGCACACCGCGGTCGACCATCACCGCCTGACCGCTCGGGAACACGTCGTACAGCCGCGAGTCGAGCTGGAAGTTGCCGGTCGTGCTCGTCGTCGAATAGTCGATCGACGCGGCGGTGGCGCCGATCATCGTCACCGACGAGGGCAGCGCCGCGCTCTCATAGGTAGCGACGCCGGCGCCTGCCGCGCTGTTCTCGACCGGGCAGCGGCTGCCGTTGGCGACCTGGTTCGCGACGGGATCGCTGTTGGCGGCGTGCGAGTTGGGACTGGCGTCGTTAGTCGTCACCTGCGTGCCGGTCAAATCGAGGCGCAGCACGTTCGGGGCGAGGTCCTCGAATCGCGGCGCGGTGAAGGTCAGCCCCGGCTCGTCGGCGGGCTGGCTGCCCGCGTTCTGCGGGCAGATCTGGAGCGAGGCGGTGACGTCGAAGGTCGGCGCCGGCTCGCTCAGATTGCTCGCAGGCTGCGCATAGTGGTCGACGAGCCTGTTCAGGCGCGTAGTCACACCTGTTCGCTTGATGTTGCCCGGGTTCACGTTCAAGTTGCCGCCGGGGTAGTCGGCAAAGGTGCAGACGTGGCGGTCGTTGCCGCAGATGTCGCCCCATTCCTTCGCCTTGTTCTGGACGAAGTGCTGGTAGTCGCCGAAGTACTGCTTGATCGGGTAGCTGGGCACGGTGGCCTGCAGCCGGTTCGACATCCGCAGGTTCTCGACCGGAGTGAACAGCGGGTCGGTGAACGTGGCGGCGTTGAAAATGGGGATCCGATACGCGGCGCTGGAGGCGATGTTGTCGAAGAACTGCTGCTGGTAGTAGGCCGACCGGTCGTTGATAAACGACGGCAGCGTCGTCGCGATCGTGGTCGCGCACAGAGGGTTGCTCTCGAACGGATCGCTGGACTGCATGCACGTGATCGCCTCGTCTATGTACGACGGAAACGTAGTGTGCGCGCTGCCGGGCGGGATGCCGGTCTTGCCGCTGGCGTACAGGCCGCTGATGATGCTCCGCTTGGGAATCCCGATCGGCGCGGTCGAGTCGAGTCCGGTGAAGTCGGGCAGGCGATCGCGGGTCTGGAAGTGGCGCCCAGTCGGCACGAGCGAGTAGACGAGGTCTGTCCAGCCGTACTTGGGCGCGACCGCCGCGAGCTTCATGGCGATGCCGTCCGGGCTCGACCAGATCGGATCGGTCAGGGCCAGCCAGGAGAAGCCGCCGCCATAGGAACCACCCGTCGCCACCACGCGCTGCGGGTTGACGAGGAAGAACGGGTCGTCAGCGACGAGCCCGGCCAGGTACTGGAAGTCGTTGATCTCGAAGCGGCGCGAGTCGAGCTGCGTCTCGCCGGTCGAGCCGCGGCCGCCGCCGCTCTCGCCGTTGTGGAAGCCGCGCGCCGTGTAATTGACGACCACGTAGCCGCGCGCCGAAAACCACGCATTGTTGTAGTGCCAGAGCTCGCCGCCGGCGTCGAAGCTGGTCGCCTCCCAGCCCGTCTTGCTGCCGGCGCAGCAGCCGTGCATCATCACCAGCAACGGGTATCCGCCTGGCGGCGCCGCAGTCGTCGGCATCGAGATGTCGACGTCGAGCGCGATGTTGCCCTGGCTGTCCGAACCCGCCATGGATGTCGCGTCGGCAGCCCTTGCCGGCAGCCCTGTCCAGTCGTCGCCTGCTGTTGCCTGGTACTTCGCCGGCACTTCGACTGCCGCGGTACCGAGCTCGTTGGGCGTGGTCCCGCCGCTGGTCGGCAGCCCGTCATCGCAGAACTCGTACGAGTAACCCGGGTGCGGTGTGAGCAGCGTACAGCTCGCCTTCAGCGAGCTCGGGATCTGCGCGCCGGCGGCAGGCGTCCAGACACAGAGCGCGAGCAACGCGCCCAGTACAAGCACCCCCCGACGTGACATCTGAAAATCCCTCCCTGCTGCGACTACGTGGCAACGCTAGCACTTCGCGCGCACGAGAGGAGAAAAGACGGCCGCCCAGACGCGGGACGCCCGGGCGGCCTTGCGGGAGGGACAGAGACTCTAGCCGAGCTCGGCGGGCGTAAGAATCACGGTCGTCGGACTGCCGTCACGAACGATCTTCATTTCGACGCTCCTACCGATGCGGTCCGCGACCATCAGCTGCTGAAGATCGGTCGCGCGCGAGACGCGCGTTCCATCAACCTCGACGATCATGTCCTCCGGCCTCAGGCCCGCGCGATCTGCCGGGCTGTCCGGAACGATCTCGACGACCTCGATGGCGCGCTTTGCTCCGAGCCGGCTCTGCATGCGCGGCGGCAGTGGACGTTCCCCGCCGGCGATGCCGAGATAGGCGCGGCGCACACGACCGTCTGTCATGAGCTGGCCGATGATGCTGCGTGTCGCTGGGTTGATCGGTACTGCTAGACCGAGCCCGATCCCTGCCAGCGCGGTGTTGACACCGACGACGCGACCGATGCTGTCGACCAGAGCGCCGCCGGAGTTGCCCGGGTTGAGCGCCGCGTCGGTCTGGATCACGTTGTCGATGACGCGGACGTTCTCTCCCGAGCGCGCGGGCAGTGAGCGGCCAAGCGCCGAGACGACGCCGGCGGTGACGGAGCCCGCGAACCCGTGGGGGTTGCCGATCGCCACGACGAGCTGTCCGACGCGCAGCTCTTCTGCGTCGCCGAGCTCGGCGGGGATCAGGTTCCCCGACTCGACACGCAGGACCGCCAGGTCGGAGAGCGGGTCCGCTCCCACGACGGAGAACCGGAGCTCCTGACCGTCGACGAACGAAGCCACCCCTTCCCGGCTGCGGCCCGCGACCACGTGCGCGGATGTAAGCAGGAACCCGTCGGGCGTGAGCACGATTCCGCTTCCTGCGCCCGCCGGGTAGTTGCCGCGCCGCGTCCGGCGCGTGATGCGCAGGTTCGCGACCGAGTTGGCCAGCCGTTCGGCAACGCCGACGACGGTCCGCGAGTAGGCGTCGAGGACCTCGGCATCGCGCGCCAGGGCGTCGCCGCCCGTCCCGGGAAGAGTCGTCGTCATGTCGTCACCTCCTCTGCCGGCGCAGCGTCGCCGAAGGTGAGCGTCAGAGCGCGCTCCTCGGTCCCGCGCAGGACGGTCAGCTCGAGCGTGCCTGCACGACCGGCGCCGTCCAGCACCTCGTACAGCGTGTCCATGCCGCTGACGTCGCGACCTTCCGCGGCCACGATCAGGTCACCGCGCGTGACACCCGCGCGGTCCGCTGCGCTGCCGGTCTCCACGGCGCGCACGAGCACGCCGTCACGCTCCGGCAGCCCCACGGCGCGGCGCAGCCTGCGCGCGACGCGTGGCGGCGCAACCGCTACCCCGAGCCGGGCGGGCGGCGCGTAGTCCTCGCTGACGAGCGTGTCCACTCGCTTTCGGGTGCGAGCGTCGGCCGGGATAGCGACGATCAGTCCACCCTCGAGCCGGATTGCGTTCAGGCCGAGCAGCCGTCCCGCGGTGTCCACGAGCGGCCCGCCGCTGGAACCGCGCGGCAGGGGCGCGCTGTGCTCGATGCAGCCTTCTATCCGCCGCCCACGGGGGCCGCGCACGGTGCGCGGGCCGGCGGTGACGAAGCCGTGCGTGGCACGCAGCCCGCGGCCGCCGGGATTGGCGAGCGCGATCACGGGCGTTCCGATCGCCACCGAAGTGTCCTCGGGCCGCCACTCCACCGGCTCCACGTCTTCCGTGTCCACGGTCAGGACTGCCAAGTCGAGCGCCTCGTCGACGCCGGCAACCTGGGCTGCGCTGCGGCGACCGTCCGCAAACGCGACCGTTGCCTCCTCGCGGCGCAGGTTGTGCGCGTTCGTCAGCACCCGGCCGGGCGCGATCACAACGCCGCTGCCGTGGTGCCAGCCACGGCCGAGCCCGACCACCGCTTGTCCGACGGCGCCGGCCGTGCTCTCGATCGCCTGTCCGATCTCCTCTAGAACCGTCATCTGTGCTCCGTTCAACTAGTGACTTGCGAGTTGCAAGTTAGTATTAAAGCATGGCGAAAACAAGAGGGAGATCGGCCGCCTGGCCTACGATCGGCGAGATGCCGCACGGCCACCGGAACGCCCGCGAGCGCTCGCCACTGGCCGAGGCGCTAGAGAGCGTCGGCGACCGCTGGACCCTGCTCCTGGTCGCCGCCCTGCTCGACGAGCCACGCCGCTTCAACGACCTGCTCGCCGCGATCCCGGGGATCGCGCCCAACATCCTCACCCAGCGGCTGCGCAACCTCGAAGAGCGCGGCCTCGTCGTCGCGCAGCCCTACAGCGAACGGCCGCCGCGGTCGCTGTACGAGCTCACACAGGAAGGCCGGGAGCTGGCCGGCACCCTGCGCCACCTGACCGAGTGGGGCGCCCGCCGCTCAGGGGCGGAGCCGATCCGCCACGCGGCTTGTGGATCACCGCTCGAGGCGGTCTGGTACTGCCCCACCTGTGAGGAGCCCGTGGCCGACGACGAGGACGACCTGCACTACCTATAGGTCGCTCCAGTGGTCGATCCCTTGGCTCGGCTTCGTGTTATTGACGGGCACCGAACGGGTGTGGGTCAGGGCCATGTCACGAATCCCATGTCAGCTGTCCCGAGACTCGCACCGAAGGTCTCTCCTTCGATGTAGCGGTTGGTCCTTAGGGGCGGCTTCGCGCTGTTGGCTGGGCACCGAAGGGGTGTGGGTCCTGGCGTTTGAGTTTCGCGAGCCCGTCGGGTTGAACGATGCACTTCTGCGACAGGGGTCCCATCGCTTTCGCAGTTAGCCAACCTATGGGAGGGAAATCCCGCACCCTTGGGCGGCCCCTATCGCGATCCCGAGCCAACCGTCCCGACACTGACACCGAAGGCTCCCTCCTTCGATGCAGCTGTTGGACCCTAGGGTCGGCTTCGCCCTACCGGCGAGGCACCGAAAGGGGTGGTGTCCAGGCGCTTGCCTTTTGCGAGCCCTTCGCGTGGAACGATGCGCTTTCGCGATCGGCTCCCGATTGCTGATGTAGTTATGCCGCCTATAGGGGCCAAACCTTGCATGCTCCCGAGGGCGCATCATCAGTCTCGCATCAATCGTGCCGAGGCTGACACCGAAGGGGTGTGGGTCAGGGCGTTTGTGTTTCGCGAGCCCGTCGCGTTGAACGATCCACTGCCGTGACAGGGTCGCTACAACGCTCCGTCAGCGGGAACGGGCTCCGTCTGCGCCCCGGCCGGCACCGGCACTTCGACGCGCGGCCGTGCCGCGTCGCGCGGCGCCCCGGCGAGCTGCCCACCCGGGCACTCGGCGCACGGCACCTCGCGCCGCGGGTTCGTGATCCAGATCGCGCCGATCAGGCCGCCGATCCCCACCAGCGCCGCCGAGATGCCCATGCCCATTCTGAACGCCGACACCGACGCGTCCGCGCTGGCGCGCTCGATGATCTGCCGTTCGGCCGGGGCCACGTTGGCCGGCTCCACCTTGTCGAGCGTGCGCTCCTTGGCCTCCGCGACGGCCTGCCTGCCCTGCGGGCTGAGGCTCTCGCCGGACAGCTTCGAGTCGATCGAGCTGGTGAATTGAGCGGCCACGACGGCGCCCAGGGCCGCGATGCCCAGCAGGCCCGCGATGCGGGCGATTTGATTGTTGATCCCCGACGCGACGCCTGCGTTGTGCTCGTCCGCGTCGGCGAGCACGGTGGCTGTCAGCGGCGCCACTGTGATCGACAGCCCGATCGAGAACAAGAGCAGCGGGGGGAGTAGGTCTGTCGCGTAATTGATGCTGTCGTCGACCCGCAACAGCAGGAACATGCCGGCGGCCGCCAACAGTGGCCCTCCGCCCATGAACAGGCGCGGGCCGTAGCGGTCCGCGAGCCGGCCCATCTGGCGCGAGAGCGCGAACATGACCACCGTGGTCGGGAGCGTCGCAATGCCGGCCTCGAGCGGTGAGTAGTCGGCTACTTGCTGCAGGAAGAGCACGAGGAAGAAGAACAGGATCGACAGGCCGGCGTACATCGAGAAGGTCTCGATGTTCCCGACCGCGAAGTTACGGCGCCGGAACAGGTCGAGATCCAGCATCGGATCCCGCGCGTGCCGCTCGTAGTAGAGGAAGAGGGCGAAGATCGCGATGCCCGCAAGACCGGGGCCGAATACGCCCGGGCTGCTCCAGCCGAGCGCGGGCTGGCGGATGAGCGCGAACACCGGCCCGGCTAAGCCGAGGGCGCACAGGACGGCTCCGATCCAATCGACGCGCACTCCTGGGCGCCCCGCCTGCGACGGCACGGCCGCGAAAACGATTGCCAGCGTCAGCGCCACCAGCGGCACGTTGATCGCGAAGATCCAGCGCCAGCTCGCGACTTCGATCAGCTGGCCGCCGACGAGTGGACCGAGCACACCGGCGATCCCACCCCAGGCGGTCCAGGAGCCGATCGCAGCGCCGCGTTCTTCGCCCTGGAAGGTATGGACGATCACGGCGAGGGCGCTCGGCGTCAGCAGCGCGCCAAAGACTCCCTGAAGCGCGCGCCCGAGGATCAGGACCTCGACCGTCGGCGCGATCGCGCACACCACCGAGACCGCGCCAAAGCCTGCGACACCAAGCGCGAAGATCCGCCGTTCGCCGTACAGGTCGCCCAGCGATCCGCCGATCAAGATCAGCGAGCCGAGGGTGAGCAGATAGGCGTTGGACACCCACTGCTGGGCTGCCAAGCCGCCACCGAGGTCGTCGGCGATCGCGGGCAATGCGACGTTGACGACCGTCGAGTCGAGCCAGGCGACCGACGAGCCGAGGATCGCGGCAAGCAGGATGAGGCGCTTCTGCGATTGGGTCGGGGCCGCGGCCGGCGGGCTCAGCGCTCCTGCCTCCACCTGCTCGATGCTACAGATAGCTGCTCGAGGCGCTGGCTACGTGATGCGGCGCTCGAAGACTACGAACCCTCAGCGCTCCCGTCATTTGCGCCTAAGCAAATGACAGCCATTAATCCAGCTTCCGCCGGACCTCGCGACCGGCCGAGCCGCTCTTGTGGACTGCGCGCTGCGACTTGCCGAAAGGCCTGCTGAGCCAGCGGCCGAGACGCCCTGGCGCTTTGCTTGCAGCGCGGCCGCCCAGCCCGAAGGGAGCGCTGCCCGCCCGCTCGGCATTGCCCGATACGCGGGGCCACAGCAGGGCGATCACGAACACGAGCACGCATATACCGATTACCGCTGCGATGAGCATTGCTACCACCTCATACCCGGTTCCGTCGGCTGTCAGACCTAATCTGGAAGTTCCGACCTGTACGCCTAGAGATCGATGGAAGCTGCACAGACACTCCAGCTGCACAAGCAGAGCGTCGACGTCCGCGACGACGGCGTCTTCATCGACGGGCTGTTCGTTGGCGATCGCACGCTCGTCGAGCTGATCCAGCACCGGCTCGAGCGCGCAATCGGCGCAGAGGAGACCGTCGTGGACGCACTGGAGATCGGTGCTCGGGTGCTGGATCGCGAGGCGACCGGTGCTGAGGTGGAGGCGATCAGGCGCGAGCTCGAGCGCGCGTCAAACGAGGCGGAGCATGCTTTCGCAGAGCGCGCCCGCAAGATCGAGGAAAGCTTCGTCGAGCAGTTCGAGCGGTTCCTTGGCGAGGACGGCGGAGCATTGGCGAAGGTGCTCGACGCCTACACCGACGAGCTTGCGGAGCTGGTGGCCCAGCATTTCGGTGGCGATCGCAGCACCGCCGTGCAACATCAGGTGAAGGAGCTGGTCGCGAAGGTGATGAGCGACTCACGCCAGGATCTGCTCAACCAGTTCTCGGCGGAGGACGGCCACAACCCGCTCGCCGATTTCAAGGCGGCGATCGTGCGCGAGGTCAAGCGGTCAGGCGAGTCGAACGAGAAGCTGGTCGAGAAGATCGCGTTGCTTGAGGGAGAGATGAAGCGCCTTCGCGACGCGCGCGAGGCGGAGGCCGAGCTCGACGAAGAGCGTGAGCGCGGCACAGGCAAGGGCCGCGCTTTTGAGCAGCAGGCCTTCGAGCTGGTGGAGCAGATGGCCACCGCGCGCGGCGACGTCGCACACCACGTCGGCGACGAGCGCGCCGCCAGCGGAGGAAAGAAGGGCGACATCGTGATCGAGATCGACGCCGCTTCCGGGCCATCGAAGGGAAGGATCGCAATCGATGCCAAGGCCGAGAAGCTCTCGAAGAACAAGGCGTGGGCTGAGCTGAACGCAGCCCTTGCCGAGCGCGACGCCGCGTTCGCGATCCTGGTGGTCGCATCCGACGACAAGGTGCCCGCCGGCCGCGAGCAGCTGCACGAGTACGAGGGCAACAAGATGATCGTGGCGCTCGACAAAGAGACCTTCGACGGATTGCCCCTGGAGCTCGCCTACAAGTACGCTCGCTGCCGCTGCCTGATGGCGCTCGAGCGCGAGCTCGCGCTCGACGCGGCGGGCGTCCGTGACGCAGCGGAAGAAGCCCTCTCGGCCCTCAAGCTTGCCCAGACCATCCGGTCCTCGCTCACGGGCGCCCGCAAGGGCGTGGATGGAGCCCGCGAGGCCCTGGACGGAATGGTCGCGCGCGTGGAGGCGAGCCTCGAGCGCATCGAGTCGCTGATCTCAGCCGCCGACGCCGAGTCCGAATAGTCAGTCTCGGTAAGGTGAACTCCACCGGCGCAGCCGGCTGGACAACACCGACCCGGAGGCTTGACATGGCGCTCTCGCACATGGATCGATTGAGTTCGACCGACGCTGCTTTCCTCGAGCAAGAGAGCGAGCGCGCGCACATGCACATCGGCGGAGTCCTGATCTTCGAGGGGCCGCCGCCGGACTACCGGGACTTCCTGGCGCACGTCGAGGCGCGGCTGCATCTCGTGCCGCGCTACCGGCAGAGGCTGGCCTTCCCGCCGCTGCGAACGGCACGGCCGGTCTGGATCGACGACCCGCGCCTGAATCTCGAGTACCACATCCGTCACTCGTCGCTGCCCGCTCCCGGCGACGACCATCAGCTCGCCCTGCTGGTGGGGCGTATCTTCTCTCAGCGGCTCGATCGTTCGAAGCCCCTGTGGGAGATGTACCTCGTCCAGGGCCTCGAGGACAACCGCTTCGCGGTCGTGAGCAAGGCCCACCATTCGCTGGTGGACGGCATCTCCGGGGTGGACATCGCCACCGTGCTGTTCGACTCCAATCCCGTTCCGGCCGGCATCACCCCGCCGGTGCGGCCGTGGGAGCCGCAGGACGAGCCCGGCAACGCCGACCTGATCGCGCGGACCGCGAGGGGAGCGGCAAAGCTGCCGTTCCACGGTGCACGCGGCCTCCTGCGTGCTGCCCGGCACCCACGCACGACCGTCTCGCAGGCGGCCGAGACGGCGAGCGGCGTCGGCGAGATCGTCTGGGAGCTCTTGAACCCCGCTCCGAAGGTGCCGCTCAACCAGCAGATCGGGCCGCATCGCCGGTACGGCTGGACGCATACCCAGCTCAGCGATCTGAAGCTGATCAAGGACAGGCTGGGAGGCACGATCAACGACGTCGTGCTGGCGGTCACGGCCGGCGCGCTGCGGAGATGGCTGCAGCAGCGCGGGATCAAGACCGAGGGAGTGGAGCTGCGTGCGCTCGTGCCGGTGAGCCTGCGCACCGAGGACGAGCGCGGGATGATGGGCAACCGGCTCGCGGTGTTCCGTGCGCCGTTACCGGTCTACGCGTCGCAGCCTCTCGAGCGGCTTCGCATCGTCCGCGAGGAGATGGCCAAGGTCAAGCAGTCCAAGCAGGTCATGGGTGCCGAGGCGATCGTCGCTATCAACGACTTTGCGCCGCCGACGATCCTTGCGCAGGCGTCGCGACTGAACTTCTCGACGCGACTCTTCAATCTGATCGTCACCAACGTCCCCGGCCCGCAGTTCCCGCTCTACATCCTGGGCAGGGAGCTGCAGACGGTCTCGCCGGTTGCTTTCCTACCGGCAAAGCACACGCTGTCGGTGGCGATCTTCTCCTACAACGGAAACGTGAGCTTCGGACTGCTGGGGGACTTCGATGCGCTCGACGACATCCACGTCGTCGAGGAGGGCATCGCTGACTCGATCGCGGAGCTGGTCGAAGCTGCGCGCGATCGGCCGGCGCCGCAGAAGCGCACCAGGAAGGCGGCCGCGCAGAGCGCAGCAACGACCAGCGAGGGCTGATGCGCCGGGAGCGGGGCCCGCTCATGCCCCGCTTCCGCGACCGGCGCGACGCCGGCGCGCAGCTCGCCGATGCAATCGGTGAGCTGCAACTCAGCGATCCGGTCGTGCTCGGCATTCCGCGCGGGGGCGTCGTGGTGGCGCACGAGGTCGCTTCGCGCCTGTCGGCGCCGCTCGAGGTGCTCGTGGTGCGAAAGCTCGGCTACCCCGGACACGAGGAAGCGGGCTTCGGCGCCGTCGGGGAGGGCGATGCGATCGTGCCCGAATCGCTCGCTCGACTTGACGAAAGCGATCGCGGCTACCGGGTCGTGAGCGACGCGATCGCTGAGAAGCGCCGCGAGGTGGCCGAGCGGGTGGAGCGCTACCGCCGCGGGAGGCCGCCGATCCCGATCGAAGGCGCGAGCGCGATCGTGGTCGACGACGGCATTGCGACCGGCTACACGTTCGCCGCGGCACTCGCGATCGCCCGTACCGAGCAGCCGCGGGTGCTCGTGGGGACGGCGCCGATCGCCTCCGGGGAGGGTGCGGGCCTGGTGTCCAGCTACTGCGACAGGCTCGTGACACTGGGCACCGCCCCGCGCGGGCTCTTCTTCGCGGTCAGCCTCTACTACGAGGATTTCCCGCAGGTGTCCGACGAAGAGGTGGTGCGTGTGCTCGACGATGCGTCCCGGCACAGGCCAGACCAGCAATAATTGACCTGTCGATGGACGCAGCACGCAAGCGTACGATCCGCCTCGTGATTGCCCTCAGCGTCGCCGTGCTGCTGGCGGGCGCCCTGATTTACACGTCCTTCGATGCCGCCACCGAGGCGCGCCAGCCGTCCCAGCTCCTGGCCGGCTCCAGCCCCGGCAAGTCTTACGAGTTGACGGGCAAGGTGGTCAACGGCTCCGTCGCACGCACAGACGAGGTCCTGAGCTTCCGTGTGCGCGACCGCTCCGGTCAGGCTTCCGTGCCTGTGCGCTACACCGGTTCCGTCCCGGATCCGTTCCGGGACGGGCGCGAGGTGATCGTCACCGGCCGGCTCAAGGAGGGGGTCTTCATGGCCAGGCGCGACAGCCTGGTCACCAAGTGCCCCTCGAAGTTCAAGAAGAGCGAAAGCTAGCGCCGGCGGGCGTTTCCGCGGCTCCTACTAAACTCTCGCCCGATGAAAGCCGCACTCGAAGTCGTCCAGATCTTCCTGTCCGTCGGCCTTGTGTTCCTGATCCTGCTGCACTCGGGCAAGGACACGGGTCTGTCAGGGGCGTTCGGGATCGGTGGCGCCGGCGGCGGACCATTCGGCGGCGGATCGCTGGTCGAGCGAAACCTGAACCGCTGGACGATCGGGTTCGCGATCGCGTTCGTCATCAACATCCTCATCCTGCTGAAGCTCTAGCCTCCTCGTCGCTCGCACTTGCGGGACGGCGTCGCCGGCGCTCGCGGGGCTTCGTGCCAGCAGGTAACCGACCGCGACCGCGACGAACTGGACGCAGGCGGCCACCACCAGCGTCCCTTTTGCTCCAATCGCCACCACCAGCGGCCCGGCGAGCGCGGCCCCGACCGCATAGGAGCCGACCTTGAGGCTGGCGGCGGTCGTGAACACCTGGCCGTGCAGCTCGCGTGGCGTGTAGAGCTGCCGGACCGCGAACTGAGCCGAGAACCCCGGTCCGTCGACCATGCCGGCGAGCGCGATCAGCGCCATCGCCATCGGCAGCGAGGTCGAAAGCGGCCACGCGAGCATCAGGCATCCAAGCGAGGCGATCGCGACGAAGACGAGAACGTGGGGCCGCACGACGTTCTGAAGGCGCACGAGTGCGATCGCGCCGAACGTCGAGCCGGCGGCAAAAGCCGCCCACAGGAAGCCGGCAGCGGCACGGTTCTCGCCCAGCGCGTCCACTGCGAAGAACGGGAACGCAACCGTCAGCAGACCGAGTCCGCCCAGGCTGATCGCCCCACCCACCGTCACAGACCGCAGCGGCGCCACGGATGCGACGTGCCGCAGGCCGGCGCGAACGATCTCGCTGAGAGGCCGGCTCGAAGGCTGTTCGGTCGGGCGATCGAGGGCCGGTATGCGCGCGATCATCGCCGTGGCTCCCACCGTGAGCACGGCCTCGACGAGCAGGGAGACGTCCGGTCCGGCCGTCGCTGAGATCGCTCCCGCCAGCGCCGGCCCGGCGATGATGGCCACGTTGAAGCTAGTCGCCTCGAAGGCATTGGCGGGCACCAGCAGATCATCGGGGACGAGAGTGGGGATGAGGCTCGTGAACCCCCCGAAAGAGAGCGGCCACGTGATTCCGGCACAGATCGCGACCAGGGGCAATGTCCAGTCCGGTGCCCTGCCCGCGAGCGCCACGAGGGCGACGATCGTGCTTGCCGCGATCAGCTGGTCGAGGATCATGATCCGGCGCCGGCTGCGCGCACGGTCGAGCCACGCCCCGAGCACGGGCCCGGTGATGATGCTGGGGAACGTCACCGCCGCGACCACGGCGCCGGCCAGAGGCGCGCTGCCGGTGCGATCGAGCACGAGCAGCACGGCTCCGACCGCGAACATGTCGTCCGCGAAGCGCGTGATCGTGGCGGTCGTGAAGAAGAGCGGGTAGCCCGGCTGCCGCCGCAGGCGTCCGAACGTGGCGCGATCCATAGACGCAAGCATCGTGTCACACGCCGCTGGGGGCTCTCGGCGTCGTGCGGGCGCGGCCCGTCGGAGCGGCCGGGACCGCTCGGGCGGGCGGCTGTTGGGGGGCTTGCTAGGCGGCTTGGCCGACTGCCGGCGCTGCCATGCGCTCCTGCCACAGTGCCATCAGGCGCTGGGGAAGCAGTGAATCGAGCACAGGCGTCAGGGGTCGGTCGGGTGGCAGTGCGAGCTCGAGCCGTGCGACCGTGGCCACACCGGCGCGGTGCAGCCATTCTGTGTCGCGCGCGCCCGTGGGCAGCCGCATGCCGGCGAGGGTGTCGCCGACGTACGTCTCGACGTCGGAGATGTCACGCAATCCAAGGGGACGAGTAGCAGCGATCATTGGGGACATCCTTCTTTGTCTATGGAATTAGTTAGGTTAGGCTACCAGTAGCTTACCACCTCGAAACACCCAAAACCCAATCAGCTTTGGGTGCTTTTGTGCTAGGGTGGCCTTTCTCCACCATAGTTATCGACAAGGGAGAATGATGCCGGCACTGTTGTCGTCGTACCCGGTTCGCGCCGCCTTAATCGCAAGCTTCGTTTTTGCAATGGCCGTCGCCGCTGCAGCCTGCGGAGGGACCTCCGGCGGCTCGGGCAGCCTCAGCCTGGTTGCCTACTCGACGCCGCAGGAGGCCTACGAGGAGATAATTCCCGCTTTCGAGAAGACGACCGCGGGGGGCGGCGTCGGGTTCAGCCAGTCCTACGGAGCCTCGGGCGACCAGGCACGGGCCGTCGAGGCAGGGCTGAGGGCCGACGTCGTGGCGCTGTCACTCGCGCCCGATGTCGACAAGCTCGTCGAGGCGGGCAAGGTGGCGGAGGGATGGGACAAGGACAAGTACGACGGCTTCGTCACCAACTCGGTCGTGGTGTTCGCCGTCCGCAAGGGCAACCCGAAGAACATCAGGACATGGGACGACCTGATCAAGGACGGCGTCGAGGTGATCGAGCCCAACCCGTTCACGTCCGGGGGCGCGAAGTGGAACGTCATGGCCGCCTACGGCTCTCAGATCGAGCAGGGCAAGTCGCCGCAGCAGGCAGAGGACTACCTCGCCCAACTGTTCAAGAACGTGCCCGTCCAGGACAAGAGCGCTCGCGAGGCGCTGCAGACGTTCGTCGGCGGCAAGGGTGACGTCCTGCTCGCCTACGAGAACGAGGCGATCACCGCGCAGCAGAAGGAAGAGGACGTCGACTACGTCGTGCCCGACGAAACGATTCTGATCCAGAACCCGATCGCCGTCACGACCAACGCGAAGGACAAGTCGCAGGCGTTCGTCGACTTCACCCGCTCGGAGGAAGCTCAGAAGATCTTTGCGGAGAAGGGCTACCGCTCCGTCATCTCGAGCCTGGTCGACAAGTCGAAGTACCCGACGCCGCCGGGGCTCTTCGAGATCACGAAGTTCGGTGGCTGGGACGAGGTCAACGACAAGTTCTTCGACCCGGACAACGGGATCGTCGCCAAGATCGAGCAAGACCTGGGGGTCTCGACCGAGAAATGAGTAGCCAGGCCCGCACTGAGCCGGCCTCGGCTGGCTGGGTTCCCGCGAGAGTGCCGCGTCCTTCGGGCGCGGCACTTTCCCGTGGCATCGCCGTCACCTGGCTGAGCGTGATCGTGCTGATTCCGCTTGCCGCGGTGACCGCGCGCGCCTTCGAGGACGGATGGAGCGCGTTCTGGACCGCTGTCACCAGCCAACGGGCACTCGACGCACTGCAGCTGACGGTGGGCGCGTCTCTGATCGTCGTCGCGATCAACGCCGTCACCGGAACCTTGATCGCGTGGGTGCTCGTGCGCGACGAGTTCCCCGGCAAGGGCATCGTGAACTCGCTGATCGACCTCCCGTTCGCGCTGCCCACCATCGTCGCGGGGTTGACCCTGCTGGCTCTGTACGGGCCGCGCGGACCGATCGGCGTCGATGTCGCGTACACGCGCTTCGCGGTGGTGCTCGCGCTGCTGTTCGTGACGCTCCCGTTCGTCGTGCGGGCGGTCCAGCCCGTGCTGCTCGAGCTCGATCGCGAGATGGAAGAGGCGGCCGCGTCGCTGGGCGCGAGCAACCTCACGATCTTCCGTCGCATCGTGCTTCCCAACCTGCGGCCGGCGATCCTGGCCGGCGTCGCACTCGCCTTCGCGCGCTCGATCGGCGAGTTCGGCTCACTGGTCCTGATCACGGGCAACCTGCCGTTCAAGACCGAGGTGTCGTCGGTGTTCATCTTCGGCCAGATCGAGAGCGACAGGGTCACGACCGCGGCAGCCGTGTCCGTGGTCCTGCTCGCCATCTCGCTCGTCGTGCTGATGATGATCACGGCCGTCACTCGCTGGGCATCGAGGCATGACAGCTAAGCTCAGCCTGCGCACCCTCGCCCTGGGCTACCTCGGCCTGCTGCTGGCCGGCCCGGTCGGGATCGTCTTCTACCGCACCTTCGAGCACGGATTCGGACCGGCCTGGGAAGCCGTCACGACGCCCGAAGCCCAGCATGCCTTCTGGCTCACAATGGTGATGGTGCTCATCTCGGTGCCGCTGAACACCGTGTTCGGGATCATCACCGCGCTCGTTCTGGTGCGTCAGGAGTTCCGCGGCAAAGCTCTGCTGAACGCGGCGATCGACCTGCCGTTCGCTGTCTCGCCTGTGGTGATCGGGCTCGCGCTGATCCTCGTCTACGGCCAGGACGGCTGGTTCAGCTGGTTCGCGGACAACGGCATTCAGATCATCTTCTCGACACCGGGAATGATCCTGGCGACGATCTTCGTCTCGCTGCCGTTCGTCGCCCGTGAGGTGATTCCAGTGCTGCGGGAGGTCGGCACCGAGCAGGAGCAGGCGGCGCAGACGCTGGGCGCGAACTGGTGGCAGACGTTCTGGCGTGTGACGCTGCCGGCGATCCGCTGGGGAGTCGGCTACGGCGTCGTGCTCGCCACTGCCCGGGCGCTGGGCGAGTTCGGGGCGGTGAGCGTGGTGAGCGGAAAGATTCAGGGCCAGACGGAGACCGCCACGTTGTTCGTGGAGCAGCGCTTCCAGCAGTTTGACCTGACGGGCGCTTACGCCGCGTCCGTCGTCCTCGCGCTGATCGCGATCGCGACGCTGCTCGTGATGAACCTGTTCGGCGGCCGTGAGGCCAAGGGGCGCTAGTGGTCTGGACAACCGGCCGCCGAAAGCGTCACAATCAGAACTGAACCGAGGGAAAAGATGGGAATTACCGCAAACAATGTGACCAAGCGCTTCGGCGACTTCGTCGCTCTCGAGGACGTCTCGATCGAGGTGCCGGACGGCGCGCTGACGGCGCTGCTAGGACCGAGCGGAAGCGGCAAGTCGACCCTTCTGCGGGTGATCGCGGGGCTCGAGCAGCCTGACGAGGGGAGCGTCGTGATAGCCGGCGTCGATGCCACCGGGCTCCCACCGCAAAAGCGAGGGGTCGGTTTCGTCTTCCAGCACTACGCCGCCTTCAAGCACATGACGGTTTGGAACAACGTTGCCTTCGGATTGAAGATCCGCAAGCGCCAGAAGACAGATGTCAGGCAGCGCGTGGGCGAGCTCCTGGAGCTCGTGCACCTCGACGGGTTCGCGGACCGCTTCCCATCTCAGCTATCGGGCGGACAGCGCCAGCGCATGGCGCTCGCGCGCGCCCTGGCAGTTGAGCCTGAGGTGCTACTGCTGGATGAGCCGTTCGGCGCGCTCGATGCGCGCGTTCGCAAAGACCTCAGGCTATGGCTGCGGCGGTTGCACGACGAGGTGCACGTGACGACGATCTTCGTCACCCACGATCAGGAAGAGGCGATGGACATCTCCGACCAGATCGTGGTCATGAATGACGGCAAGGTCGAGCAGGTCGGCGGCCCGCGCGACATCTACGAGCAGCCATCGAACGAATTCGTGATGAGCTTCGTCGGACCCGTCAACCGCCTCGGCGACGAGTTCATCCGCCCGCATGACTTCGAGCTCAGGCTGGAGCCGAACGGCTCGACTCAGGAAGTCATGATCGAGCGCATCGTGCACCTCGGCTTCGAGGTGCGGGTGGAGTTCGCGCTCTCCAGCAATGAGCACGCCTGGGCGCAGGTCACGCGCGAGACGGCGGACGAGCTGGAGCTGCGCGAGGGCCAGATCGTCTACGTCCGCCCGGCCCGCTCACGCGTGTTCGAGGAAGCCTCGGACGTGAAGCCGCAAGAAGCGGAGCTCGGGCTAAAGCCCGAGTCCTAGGAACCGGAACCCTCGGAGCTCCCGTCTTTTGCGCCTAAGCAAAAGACGGAATTCACGAATGCGCCCATGCGCTTGGGTCGGATGTGATGTCGTCGATCAGGTCCGGTAGCTCGCCCGACGCCACGTTCGCCAGCGTCACGGTCTCGAGCACTTCCCGCAGGTTTGCGCGCACTGCCACCCACAACCTGTTGAGCGGCTCAGCGGAGCCCTCGTACTGAAGCGTCTCCGGCGACTCGCCGCGGACGCTCGCCAGCGGTCCCTCGACCGCGCGGATGACATCGGCGATCGTGATCTCCTCGGCCGGCTGGGCAAGCCAGTAGCCACCGTCGGTCCCACGCTGGCTGCGCACCAAGCCGGCGTGCTTCAGCTCGCCGAGGATGTTCTCCAGGAACTTCAGCGGGATGTCCTGAGCCTGTGAGATGCGCTCGCCCTTGACCGGGCCTTCCCCGGCCGTCGCGAGCTCGACCGCGGCCCGCACCGCGTAGTCGGCTTTGGCGGAGACGCGCATCGGAGCCCAATTCTGGCAAATCGATCAAGAAATAGGAAACGAACCGTGCGGTAGCCTGCTTTCGCCGAATTTGCACACTTAGAGAGAGGAAGGTGGCCGTGAACTTCGAGCCCAGCCCAAAGACGAAGGAACTGCAGGAGAGGCTGCTCGAGTTCATGGACAGCCACGTCTATCCGGCCGAGCCGGTCTGGCGCGAACAGGTGCGCGAGTCGGGCGATCCGTACTTCCACCCACCCGTGATGGAGGAGCTGAAGCGCGAGGCGCAGGACCGCGGGCTGTGGAACCTGTTCCTCCCGGATGATCGTTTTGGTGCCGGTCTGACCAACCTCGAGTACGCGCCCCTCGCGGAGATCATGGGACGGAGCATCGCGCTTGCTCCCGAGGCGACCAACTGCGCCGCACCGGACACCGGCAACATGGAAGTGCTCAGCGAGTTCGGCTCACCTGACCAGCAGCGGGACTGGCTCGAGCCCTTGCTCGCCGGCGAGATCCGCTCGTGCTTCGGCATGACCGAGCCAGAGGTCGCGAGCTCCGATGCCACCAACATGCAATCGCGCATCGAGCGCGACGGAGACGGCTACGTGATCAACGGCCACAAATGGTGGACGAGCGGCGCAGCCAGCGACCGCTGCAAGATCTGCATCTTCATGGGCGTGACCGATCCGGAAGCAGAGCCCCACAAGCGACACAGCATGGTGCTCGTGCCGATGGACACGCCGGGCGTGGAGATCGTGCGCACGCTGCCGGTATTCGGCTACGACGAGGGCCACGGCGGTCACTGCGAGGTGATTTTCGACGACGTCCGCGTGCCGGCAGAGAACATGATCGGCGGGGAAGGCTCCGGGTTCGCGATCGCCCAGGCGCGGCTCGGTCCGGGACGCATCCATCACTGCATGCGCGCCATCGGGATGGCCGAGCGGGCGTTCGACTTGATGTGCACGCGCGCCCACACGCGCTTCCCGTTCGGGAAGCCGCTCGCGCGCCAGGGGGTGATCCGCAACTGGATCGCGGAGTCGAGAATCGAGATCGAGCAGGTCCGCCTGCTGGTGCTGAAGACGGCGTGGCTGATGGACACGGTCGGCAACAAGGGCGCCCGCATCGAGATCTCCGCGATCAAGGTCGCCGCGCCCGAGGTTGCTCTGAAGGTGATCGACCGCGCGATCCAGGTGCACGGTGGCGGCGGAGTGAGCGACGACTTCCCGCTCGCCGCGATGTACGCCGGCGCCCGCACGCTGCGGATCGCCGACGGCCCCGACGAGGTGCACAAGGTCTCCATCGCCCGCCGGGAGCTCGCGCGCTACGAGCAGCGGGCCGAGCCGGCGCCGGTCGGCTAAGCCGTGCCAAACGTCCTCTACGAGAAGCGCGACCGCGTCGCGTATGTAACGCTCAACCGTCCCGAGGCGCGGAACGCGATCGACCCCGAGACGCACGAGTTGCTGTGGAAGACGTGGGAGGACTTCCGTGACGACGACGCGCTCGACGTCGCGATCCTCACCGGTGCGGGCGAGGCGTTCTGCGCGGGCGCCGATCTGAAGACATACATCCCGCCGATCATCCGGGAGACCAATCCGCGCTGGGTGCGTGACAACGTCGCGCACGGTCTCGGCGGCCTCACACGCGGACTGCATCGCATCTACAAGCCGGTGATCGCGGCCGTCAACGGCTGGGCGCTCGCCGGCGGGCTCGAGACCGCGCTCGCGTGCGACATCCGGATCGCGTCCGAGCGCGCGATGTTCGGATCGTTCGAGGTGAGGCGCGGCTACCACCACGGCGACGGTGGGATCGTGAGGCTCGTGAACACGTGTGGGACGGGGATCGCGCTCGAGATGCTGCTCACCGGTGAGCCGATCGATGCTCAGCGGGCGCTCCGGTGCAACATGGTCTCTCGCGTGGTGCCGCACGAGCGGCTGATGGACGAGGCCGAGCTCGTCGCGCGCCAGATCCTGCGCAACAGTCAGATCGCGGTGCGTTCAGCAAAGGAGACGATCCTCGACGTCGTCGGGCGGCCGCTCGACGAGCAGCTCAAAATCGAGGCGCTCAACGGGTACGCGTGCGCGGACGCGGATGAGACGATGGGCTTGCTCCAACGCTTCTACGACAAGACCGACAAGGGCCGCGCGGGCGAGCACGAGACGGCACTTTGAAGGCGGTCGTCACCGGTGCAGCGCGCGGAATCGGGGCAGCGATCGTCGACGTGCTCGGGAAGCGCGGGTTCGAGGTCGCGACGCTGGACCGCGAGCCCGGCTACTCGTTCCAGGTCGATCTCGCACGCGACCCCTTGCCCGATTTCGGCGACGTCGACGTGTGTGTGTCGAACGCGGCGATCACGAACACGATCGCGCCGGCACACAAGATGACCGCCGAGCAGTGGCAGCGCGACATCGACGTCAACCTGTCTGGCGCGTTCCGGGTCGTGCAGGCCTGCCTGCACGGAATGCGAGAACGCGGCTATGGCCGCATCGTCGTGATCTCGAGCGGGGCGGCGCGCTCCGGCCTGCCGGGCCAGGTCGCCTACTCGGCCTCGAAAGCTGGTTTGGCCGGCATGGTCAAGACCGTTGCAGCCGAGAATGCGGCGCGCGGCATCACGGTCAACGCGGTCCTGCCCGGGATGGTGGAGACCGAGGCGGTGCGCGCGATGCCGATCGAGGTGCGCGAGCGCATCACGGCGATGCTGCCAGCTGGGCGGATGGCGACGCCCGCCGAGGTGGCGGACCTCGTCGCATTCCTCGCGTCCGAGCAGGCCGGCTACATCACCGGTCAGGAGATCGGCATCGACGGCGGCGTCGGGCTCAACACGATGACGCTCGGGAGTAATCAGTAACCAGTAATCAGTGATCAGTGCTCTGAGGGCCGGCTCCTGATTTCTCGGTCCCGTAGCGCTCCCAGTGTCTCTTGGGGATCTGGTCGGGGTCCTTGTACCAGTACCAGACGCAGGGATCGTGATCGAAGTCGTCGGGCGCGTCGCTGGGGTAGACCGGATAGCCGATCCAGCGCAGCGGCAGGAGCTCGTTCATGAACGTGCAGTGCGTGCAATACAGCGGGAACCCTTCGCGCCCGTAGCTCCAGTCGTGGCCGCGCTCGGTGACGCCGTAGCCGTTCGGGCCCTCGTAGCGGCCCATGCGCCAGAGCCGCTGCCCCGAGCCGCAGGGGTTCATCGAGAAGGTGAACTTCTCGTCGTCCTCCTCGATCGTGAAGGCACCGGGCTGCGGCCCCGTGCCGCTACCCGAGTGAGCCCGCCAGTTGGCGGCGAGGGCGTGCACCATTTGGCGGCGGTCCTGCCGCGCAATTGCCTCGACGTGCGGCTTCCACCCGCGCTCGAGGCTCCAGGTCCAAGCGTCCGCGACCGCGTCCTCGCCCATTCGTTCCTGGATGAAGCTGATCAGCCCGGCGACCCCGTCGACCATGATGTCGTGGAGCAGGCGCCACTCGTGCTTCATCTCCTCGCAGAGCGCCTTCGCGCCTTTCAGATCGCCACGCTCGATTGCCTCGATCGCGCGCTCCATCGTGGGCCGCGACATCTGCTCAAGCTCCTCGTCCGAGAACCAACGCTCGCCCATGCGCCCAGCCTCCTGACAGTTTCAGTTTGCTTCCCGCCACCTTAGCCTCGGCGGCAGGGAACTAAACTGACCGCGTGACCGCGATTTGCACGCACCTGGACCAGATCGAGCCGGTGACGCCCAGCAGCACCGTCGGCTGTTCCGAATGCCTCGCCATGGGCGCGCGCTGGATGCATCTGCGCCTCTGCCTTACCTGCGGCCAGGTCGGCTGTTGCGACTCGTCGCCGAACCGCCATGCGAGCAAGCACGCCCACGCGGAGGGGCATCCGATCGTGATGTCCTTTGAGCCGGGGGAGGACTGGTGCTGGTGCTTCGTGGACGAGGCGGCGTTCGAGGTCGACGGGCTGCCGGTCTCGGTCACTGAGCACGAGTAGGCGTTCTCTTTCTTTCATTTCGGGCGCCGGTCGGGGGGCACCCCGAGGCCAACACTGCCTCTACTGTCCTCGGGGCACCCCCCGACCGGTGCCCTCCGCGTGGATTTCTCACTCGATCGTTCCGATGGCCGCCGCCTCGCCACAGTTCTTTGCTGGCTCTAGGGATGGCGGCCGCTGTCGTCAGTGCCGCCCTCGGTGCGCACTACCGTCAGTGCCAGCGCGCTCGGTGCATTCCCATCGGTGCCAGCCTTCAGCGCGGGGGGTTACTTGCTTCTTGCCGTGGCTTTCCTTGCTGTCTTCTTTGCCGGCTTCCTGCGGCTGGTGGTGGGTTTCTTTGGGGGCTTCGGCGGTTTCTCGCCGGCTTGGACCGCGCGGAATTCTTCGTATGGGGGGACGTTCTCGCCGACGACGTACAGGAAGTAGTAGACGCCGAAGTCGCCGAGGAAGCTGAACTGGCGCTTGAGGTCCGCGGCGACGTCCCAGTAGTCCCCGTGCGAGCGTAGGTACTTCTTGAAACCTCCGTGCTCGCTGTCGAGCTCGAGCAGTGTCTGCGCGTTGTCCACTGTCGCGAGGATCTTGCGCTGGTTTCGGATCACCGAGGGGTCTTTCATGATCTTGTCGATCGCCTTCGGTGTCAGGCGGGCGACCTTGGCCGGGTCGAAGCCCTTGAACGCGCGTTGGAATCCGCTCCACTTGGACTCGACCACCTGCCAGCTCATGCCCGACTGGAAGACGGCCTTCGTCATCACCTCCAGGTAGTCCGCGAGCGAGCGCGGTCTGATCCGCTTCGGGGGCTGGTCAGGCATCAGGGAAAGATCCTACGTCACGAAATGTGTCCTGTCGGGACGTAGCAGCGCTTGTTCCGGATCAGATCACAGCCGCGGCGATCAAGCCCCACACCAAGACGACCGCGGTCGTGTAGACGATCGCGCCTGCCGTGATCTCGCGGTCGAGGCGATAGGCGGCCACGAGCAGGAGCGTGTTCAGCCCGGTCGGCATGGCCGCCTGCACGAGATATGCATCGGGCACCGGGTGCACGAGCTTGGCGCAGATCGCCACGACCGACACAGGGACGCACAGCTTCAGGATCGAAACCACAAGGACGGGAGCCGTGAGCCGGGGTGGGAACCTGAAGCGCTCACCGCCGCCCTGTGAGGCGAAGACGCCGAGCGCGAAGAACCCGATCGGCGCCATCACGACCACGAGCGCGCGCGACGCGTCCACGGCCACGTCCGGCGCGAGCGAGTCGGGTACGACGAGTCCAGCCAGCGCCGCGTACAAAGCAGGGTTGCGCGTCAGGAAGGCGCGCACCCCGCGTTCTGCCACGTGGTGCTCGTGGCGGTAGTAGGCGCCGATCGCGAACGCGACGACCAGCAGTGACGGCGCCGACACCGCCAGGTCATAGGCGATCGCCTCGGGCAGATCGTCGTAGCCGAGCAGGGCGGCCGTGAACGGCAGCCCCAGAAAGCCCGTGTTGGTCACGAACGAGGCGCACAGAAAGGCGCCACGCGTGTGGTCCTCGAGGCCGAGCCGCCGGGCCAGGACGTAGGCGAGCGCGAGTGACATTGCGAGCCCGCCGTACGCGAAGACGATTCCAACGCCTACCTCGGCCGAGTATTCGAAACGCGCGACGTTGAAGAAGGTGACGATCGGCAGGATCAGCCACAGGTTCGCGGACAGCCCGAGCTCGGCTGCGCGAGTCGCGCTCGGTCCCCAGCGACGCAGGGCCACGATGCCGGTTCCGGCGGCGATCAGCGTGACAGCGACGACGGCAATCACTCGGAAGGCAACCCTCTACCTCTAGTCTCAAGCGCCATGTCGGACCTGGTGAACCTCTTCAGCGATACACAGACGAGGCCGACGGCCAGGATGCGAGCGGCGATCGCCGCGGCCGAGGTCGGCGATGAGCAGAGGGGGGAGGACCCTACCGTGAACGCGCTGCAGGAGCGCGTCGCGCAGCTGCTCGGCAAGGAGGCAGCACTCTTCCTGCCGAGCGGCACGATGTGCAACGAGATCGCGTTCCTCCTCCACGTGCGCCCGGGCGGCGATGAGGTCCTCCTCGACCGCACGTCGCACCCGGTCAACTTCGAGGCGGGAGGCCCGGCCGTTCTCTCTAGAGCAATGCTGTACCCGCTCGACGGCGACAATGGAATCTTCACGCCGGCTCAGCTGGAGGCGGCGATCCGCCCGGTCGATCGCTACATGCCGCGCTCGAGGCTCGTCTCTATCGAGCAGACGACCAATCTCGGCGGTGGCCGGGTCTGGCCACTCGAGACGATTCGCGGCGTTCTGGAAGTTGCGCGCTCCCACGAACTTCGCACTCACATGGACGGCGCGCGCCTGATGAACGCGGTCGTCGCTGGTGGCGTCGCGGCGGCGGCTTACGCGGAGGGATTCGACACCGTCTGGCTCGATTTCACGAAAGGGCTGGGCGCGCCGGTCGGCGCCTGCATCGCGGGCCCGCGCGCGCTGATCGACGAGGCCTGGCGCTACAAGCAGATGATCGGCGGAGCGATGCGGCAGGCGGGTGTGCTGGCAGCGGCCGGTCTGTACGCGCTCGACAACCATGTCGAACGGCTCGGGGAGGACCACGAGCACGCGCGCATGCTCGCTGACGGGCTCGCCGCGATCGACGCCGTGCAGATCGATCCCGGCAGCGTCGAGACGAACATCGTCATCTGCGACGTGGACGACGCGCCGGCAGTGGCGGCCGCGCTCGAGCGCGAGAACGTGAGGGTGGGCGCACTCGGCCCCCGCCGCCTGCGGATGGTCACGCACCTGGACGTCGACCGCTCCGGCATCGAGCGCGCCCTCGACGCCTTTAGTGCAGTCCTGCACTAGACCAAGCGCGACGGCCCCCCAACGTGGTTTGATGGACCTGGCAAATGTCCCTCGGATCCGTGGCAGATGCAGATCTCGTCGCCCAGTGCCGGAGTGGCGACCAGCAGGCGTGGAACGAGTTGGTCAACCGTTTTTCGCGCTACGTGTTCGCGATCTCGACGCGGATCTACCGGCTCGGGTCGCATGACGCCGAGGACGTGTTCCAGGAGGTCTTCGCGCGCACCTACGAGAACCTGGGCGAGCTGCGAGACGACTCCGCCGTGCGGCCCTGGATCGGCACCCTCACGCGGCGGCTGTGCGTGGACAGGCTGCGGGCCTCCGGCCGCGAGCAGCCTGCCGAGGAGGCCCTCGACCCCGCCGCAGGCGATGACGGCATGGCGGAGCTAGACGAGGCCCTCACCGTCCAGGAGGCGCTTCGAACGATGGACGAGGACTGCTCCGAGATCCTCGACCGTTTTTTCGCCCGTGACGAGAGCTATCGCAAGATCGGAGAGGCGCTTGGGATCCCCTCTGGGACCATCGCGAGCCGCATCTCGCGCTGCCTGCGCAAACTCCGGCTCAAACTCGAGGGAAGAAAACCACGCTTCGAACCGTCAGTAGAGCAATGAACAGGATTTCCGACAACGACGAGGAGCGGGTAGCCAAGTTGCTGAGCCTCCTTACCCCGGCGCCCCAGGCGTGGGTCCAGGCTGCTCAGGAGCTACCCAGCGCGCGTCGCGAGCTCGATGAGATCGTGGCGCTTGCCCAGATCGACCAGTCCTTCCGGGACGCGGTCCTGGCCGACCTCGAGACCGCGCTGCAGGAGCGCGGGTTCGAGATCGAGCCGGAGTTGCTTCCGGAGCTGCGTCAGCGCCTCGCGACCTCCTGAAGCGGCCGGCTTTCCGGACAGAGCGCATTCAGGCCGGTCTCCGGGGGTGCGCGCGGACACCGCCCTGACTTAGACTGGCCACCGTGGGGAGGTGTCGGAGATGCGGTTCTGAAAACCCTCCCGGAGCGGTTTTCTGCAATGCCTGCGGGCTCCGGCTGGCCTGGGCGGATCTGCGCCCGGACTCGCGCAAGCCCGCAACGATCCTCTTCAACGACGTCGCCACTTCGATGCGGCTCGCCGACCGGTTCGAGCCGGAGGTGGTGCGGCGGATCATGTGGAGCTATTACGAGGCGGTCTCACGTGTATGCGAGCGTCACGGCGGGACGGTCGAAAAGTTCATCGGCGATGCCGTCATGGCGGTGTTTGGCGTTCCGGTGGCGCAGGAGGACCATGCGCTCAGGGCGGTGCGCGCCGCGGTCGAGCTGCGTGAGGCGATCACTGAGCTGAACAAGCGGCTGGACCGCGAGTGGAGCGTGCGCCTCGCCGTTCGCACCGGTGTGAACAGCGGCGAGGTCGTGGCGGGCGATCCGGCCGGCGGTCAGGCGCTGGTGACCGGTGACGCGGTCAACGTCGCTGCCCGGCTGGAGCAGGCGGCGGCCGCCGGCGAGGTGCTGATCGGAGACGAGACGCGCAAGCTTGTCGTCGGCGCGGTTGAGCTCGAGCCGCTCGGGCGCCTCGAGTTGCGGGGCAAGGACGAGCCGGTCAAGGTGTGGCGGATGCTCGACGTGAGCGCCCGCGTCGGGCAGCTCGCTCGCCGGCTCGACACCCCGATGCTTGGCCGTGGTCGCGAGCTGGGCATGCTGGTGGAGACATACGAGCGAGCCGCGCGGGAGCGCGCACCGCAGCTCGTGACAATGTTCGGCCCGGCTGGGATCGGCAAGTCACGGCTCGCGCTCGAGCTGAGGGCGGCGGTGCAGGAGCGCGCCGGCGTGCTGACCGGAAGCTGCCTGCCCTACGGCGAGGGCATCACGTACTGGCCATTGACGGAGATCTTGCGCGAGCTGGGCGGGGACGATCCGCGCGCGGCGGTGACCGAGGCGGTGGCCGGCGACCCCTACGCCGAGCTGATCGCTGAACGCGTCGCCCAGGCGGCCGGCCTGGCCGAAGAGGGCGGCGACAGCCGGGACCTCGCATGGGCCGCAGGCCGCTTCTTCGAGTGCCTCGCGCGCAAGCGCCCCCTCGTGATCGTGTTCGAGGACATCCACTGGGCGGAGGCGCCGCTGCTCGATCTCATCGAGCACGTCGCCGGCCACACCCGGGACGTGCCGCTCATGATCGTGTGCCTCGCCCGCGGCGAGCTGCTCGAGCGCCGGGAGGACTGGCCCCGCGACCGTCCGGACGCGAGCGCCATCGAACTTGCCCCGCTGCCCGAAGAGGATGTGCGCGCCCTGATCGATCGGCTCGCCGCTGCGGAGGGACTCCTGGAGGAGGGGACCCGCGCCACGCTGGTCGAGCGCTCGGGCGGCAATCCGCTGTTCGTGGAGCAGATGCTGGCGCTGCTGCGCGAGGAGGGTGCGACAGGCGACCAGATATCGATCCCGCCGACCATCCAGGCGCTGCTCGCCGCCCGTCTCGACCGTTTGTCCTTGCCCGAGCTCGACGCGATCGGGGCGGCGTCGGTGGTCGGCACGGACTTCTGGCCGGAGGCGGTCACGGCCCTGCTCGAAACAAGCGAGCCGGCGGAGGTGGACCGCCTCCTCACCCGTCTCGTCCGCAAGGAGCTGATCGCCGCGGAAGGATCGGGCCTTGCCGGTGGTCGGGGCTTTGCTTTCCGCCACGCGTTGATCCGGGACGCGGCCTACGCGTCGCTGACGAAGGAGAAGCGGGCCGATCTGCACGAACACCTCGCCACGTGGGTCGAACGCAGCCAGCCGCAAAGGGTCGCCGAGCTCGAGGCCATCCTCGGGTACCACCTCGAGCAGGCTTACCGTTACCGCACCGAGCTCGCGCCGCCGGACGAGCGTGCGCGCACTCTGGCCGACAGAGCGGCGTTGCGCCTTGCATCTGCGGGCCGGCGCGCAGCGCGAGCCCGGGAGGACGGCACCGCGGAGAGCCTTCTGTCTCGCGCCGCTGTCCTGCTGCCAGCCGACGACCGCCAAAGGCTCGAGCTGCTGCCGCTGATCGGGCTCGCGCTCGAGGGAGTCGCGAAGCACCCGCAGGCCGGGGAGGTCTACTCCGAGGCGCTCGATCGCGCTCGCCTGGCTGTCAATCCCCGCATCGAGGGGCTGTCGCGGCTCGGGCGCGCGCACGTGTGGTTCGTCGCCGAGCCCGAGGTGAGCGCGCAGGAGATAGTGGCCGAGGTCGAGCGCGCGATCGGGCTGCTCGAGCAGGCTCGCGACGATCAGGGACTAGTCGACGCGTGGAGGCTGATCGGTGAGGCGCGCATGTACGAGGGCCGCGCGCGCGATGGTCAGAGCGCGCTCGAGCACGCTCTCGAGCACCTTGGCGCCGACTCCTCGCCGCGTGAGCTGAACTCGGTCTCGTTCGCGATGGGAATGTGCCTGCTCGATGGTCCCGCTCCTCTCGACCGCGCGGTTTCATTCGCGCGCGAGCGCCTGGACACTGCCCGCGTGCGCGGAATGCGATCGATGGAAGCGGACATGCTGCACGTGCTCGGCGTCGCCGAGGGCCGGCGGGCCCGTTTCGAGGAAGCGCGACGTTCGCTTGCCGATTCCACCGCGATCAGCGACGAGCTCGGGCTGAGCTACATGGCCTCCTGGTCCGAGCGCAGCCTCGGCCGGATAGAGCTCGCCGCCGGCGACTCGCGAGCCGCGGAGCGCGCACTGCGGCGAAGCTACGACGTGCTCTCCGACATGGGCCTGAACAGCACGCTCGGCGAGGCGGCCATTCCGCTCGCTGACGCGCTCTATCACCAGGGCCGGCACGAGGACGCCGATCGCCTGCTCGAGACGGTGCGCGAGGAGTGGGCCAGCGGCGATGTGTCCATCGAGGCGCCGCGCCTGGCGGTGCGGGCGAAGTTGTTCGCGGCCCGTGGCTGGGACCAGCACGCGGAGCGAGTCGCGTTACGCGCCCTCCGGCTGGTGCGCCGGACCGATTGGGCCTGCCTGCGCGCGGAAGTGCTGCTCGCCTACGCCGAGGTCCTGCGCCTCGGCGGCAAGGACGACGAGCCGATACTGCGCGAGGCGCTCGGCGTCGCCGAGGGCAAGGGCTACGCCGCGGCCGCTCGCGTCGCCCTGCGCCTGCTCGAGGAGCCGGGCGAACGCGTCGGCGGCCGCGCCTCTTAGATTCTCAGGGTGGAGTCCCGGCGCCGCTATCTCGAGCAGCCGCTCGACACGTTCCTGGAGGAGGTCGCGAGCGCTGAGCTTCTGCCCGGCGCGGGCTATGTCGCGGCGGTGGGGGTCGCGATGGCGGCCGGCCTTGTTGCGATGAGCGCGCGGCTGTCGACCGGGAGCTGGCCCGAGGCGCGCGCGCTGGCCGCCCAGGCAGAGAAGCTACGCGATCGCGCCACGCCACTTGCCGAGATGAACGCCGAGGCCTACGAG
Organism: uncultured Solirubrobacterales bacterium; assembly: GCA_963716195.1. Taxonomy (GTDB): domain Bacteria; phylum Actinomycetota; class Thermoleophilia; order Solirubrobacterales; family JBBDJG01; genus JBBQNR01. The sequence goes on along the minus strand of OY970293.1, from coordinate 1,855,969 downwards.
TACGCCGTGGCGGCATTGCGGGGACAGAAGGCCGCTGGGAGCACCGGACCGTCGTCGCGGGACGACCAGCTCGCCGGGGCGCTCGAGCGCGCCGCCTGGATCCCGCTCAAGATCTGCGAGGCGGCGTCAGACGTGGCTGCGCTCGCGGCGTCGGTGGCGGAGCGGGGCGAGCCCAGCCTGCGCGCCGACCTGATCGTCGCCGCCCTCATTGCCCATGCCTCGGCGCAGGCAGCGGCCACTCTGATCGAGGTCAACCTCACCACCACGGCCGGCGACGAGCGGCTGGAGGAGGCCCGCAACCAGGTAGGTGCGGCCGCCATGGCCCTCGAGCGCACGCGCGCCGTCATTGCCTAGAGCGCCTTTCGGAATGACTGTGCGCCCGGTACTGGGGCGTATCCGGGTGTGCAGCTTCATTCTGAAAGGCGCTCTTCGGGCCGCCGCCAGAATTTCTTCAACCGCAGGGAAGATCTTCGCCCCCTCGCCCGTCTAGTGGTCATACGGCGGCAAACGGAGCACCAACTCGGGGGTCGAAAATGGGTTACCGGAACTAGAACCACACAAGACTTTCAAGAAGATTTCAGCGGCCGCGCCCTCCAGATCGGAGGGCGTTTCGCTTTGTGCGCCGGGGGCGGGCTGGGGCCGTGAAGAAACTTTCAACCGCAGGGAAGATCTTCGAGCTCTCGCCCGTCTAGTGGTCGTACGGCGGCAAACGGAGCACCAACTCGGGGGTCGAAAATGGGTTACCGGAACTAGAACCACAAAGCTTCGAACAAGAAACCACTTTGATTAGGGATGCGCCCTCCAGATCGGAGGGCGTTTCGCTTGGTTGCACGGGATCGTGCGCCTCGCCCGCAGGGAAGAACTCCGGCTCGCGGGCCGTCTGTAGATCAGCAGCGGACTTCCTGCCACCCAGAGCGAAAGCGGCACTGAAGTCCACGCGATGTGCTCCGTTGGGACGCCTCCCGATTTGGGGGGCGTCCTGCTTTTTGTTGCCGGAAAGTGCGGATTCGAGAGCGACCGTTTAGGCTTTCGGCAGGGTCGGGCGAGCTGCCCGGCAGGAGGAGGAGAGGTGACGCAGAGGCACATGGAGCGCCTTAGCCCGGTCGACGTTTCGTTCCTCGACCAGGAGAAGGACGGCTCCCACATGCACATCGGGGCGGTGATGATCTTCGAGGGGCCGCCGCCGAGCCACGACGACGTGCGCGACCACATCGAGTCGCGCCTGCACCTCGTACCCCGCTACCGGCAGAAGCTCGCATATCCGCGCTTCGAGATGGGGCGGCCGTTGTGGGTCGACGACCCGTCTTTCAACCTCGACTACCACGTGCGCCAGACCGCGCTCCCGGGTCCGGGAAGCGTCGAGCAGCTCCGGCTCCTGACCGCGCGCATCTTCTCCCAGCGCCTGGACCGCTCGAAGCCACTGTGGGAGCTGTGGCTCGTGCAGGGGCTCGAGGACAATCGCTTCGCGATCATCAACAAGACCCACCACTCTCTGGTCGACGGGGTGTCGGGCGTGGACCTGACGACCGTCCTCTTCGACACCGCCCCCGAGCCCACGCCCATCAAGGGGGACGACTGGACGCCGCGCGTGGAGCCGTCGGACGCGACCCTCGTCGCTCAGGGGGCGAGGGAGCTGGCGGGCGTGCCGACCAACCTTGCGCGCCGCGCGCTCGACTTCGCGCGGCACCCGCGCGCCGCGGTGTCCGAAGTGGGCGAGGTCGCAGAGGGTCTGGGCGGGATCGCCTGGAAGCTCATCAACCCGCCACCGAAGACGCCCTTGAACGTGCCGATCGGCCCGCACCGGCGGGTCCTGTGGCTGCGCTTTCCGCTGTCCGAGCTCAAGGAGATCAAGAACTCGCTCGGTGGCACCGTCAACGACGTCTTCCTGGCGGTGGTGTCCGGCGCGCTCGGTCGCTGGCTGCGCCGGCGCGGCACCCGTACCGAGGGGCTCGAGCTGCGCGGCATCGTGCCGGTGTCGGTGCGTGGCGACCAGCAGCAGGGAGAGCTCGGCAACCGCATCACGGCGATGCTTGGCCCGCTTCCCGTCTATGCCCACGATCCGGTCGAGCGGCTGGCGATCGTCTCGGAGGCGATGAAGGGCCTGAAGGAGTCCAAGCAGGCGGTCGGCGCCGAGACGCTGACGCGTCTGCAGGGGTTCTCGCCACCGACCATCCTCGCCCAGGCCTCAAGGCTGAACTTCTCCACGCGCGCGTACAACCTGCTGGTCACCAACGTGCCCGGACCTCAGTTCCCCCTCTACCTGCTCGGGCGGGAGATGGAGGAGCTGGCGCCGGTGCCCTTCCTGGCCCCGGACCGCGCGCTCGCGGTGGCGATCATGAGCTACAACGGCAACGTAGACATCGGCTTGATGGGGGACTTCGACGCGATGCACGACCTCGATGAGTTCGGCGTCGACATCGAGCACTCGATGGCGGAGCTGCTGGCGGCCGCCCGCGCGGCCAAGCCGCGGGAGCCGAAGCGCGCCAAAAAGAAGGCGGAGGCGGCCCGCGCGGAAGCCCCGTAGCTCGGGGCTCCCGTGATTTGCGTCTAAGCAAATCACGGCCTTTTCTCCCCAAATTGCGGGCAGTCCCTTGTTTTCGCACGATCGTTCGTGTTATAGTCGCCGCCGTGGAGCTGGCCCCTTCACAAGCGGATCAGGCAGATGGGCGCCGCGCTCGGGGAGACCGCACGCGCAAGGCGATCCTCGACGAGGCGATCCAGCTGGCCTCGGCAGAGGGCCTCGAGGGGCTCTCGATCGGGCGCCTCGCAAGCGAGCTGGGAGTCAGCAAGAGTGGCCTGTTCGCCCACTTCGGGTCCAAGCTCGACCTCCAGGTGGAGACCGTCCGGGCGGCGCGCGAGATCTTCCTCGACGAGGTGATCGGAGCGGCGCGCGTGAACGGCGGCATCGAGGAGATCCTGTCGCTCACGGATGCGTGGCTCGACTACATGGAGCGCGAGGTTTTTCGCGGCGGCTGCTTCTTCGTAGCCGCGTCTGCCGAGTTCGACGGCCGGCCCGGCCCCGTCCGTGACGAGGTCACGGCCTTCGTGAGCGAGTGGCTGATGGCACTCGAGGCGGCGATCCAAGACGCCCGTGACGCGGGCGACCTCGCCCCCGACGTAGACGCCCAGCAGCTCGCTTTCGAGCTGCACTCGCTCGGCATGGGGGCCAACTGGGCTTTCCAGCTGTACCGCGACACCGCCGCTTTCGAGCGGGCGCGAAAGGCGATTCGAGCGCGCCTGTCCGGTGCGGTCCTGCCGGAGGAGGCCGAGGTCGACGACGCCGCCGCGCGCCGCACGCTGCGCGAGCAGATCGCACGGCTCGAGCGCGAGCTCTCGGCACTGTTCGCGTCGGCGCGTCCGGACGACGGGCTCGACTGGCAGGTCGCCACCTCGAGCACTCCGCGCGTCCTGGACGTCGGCGATCTTGAAGCGCTGCGGGACGACCTCGCCGTTCGGGTGGAGGACATCCGCCGCGCGATGAGCAAGCGCTCCGAGCAAGAGCAGCAAAGTCGCGAGCACATCGAGGCGATGGTCGCCGACCCCGCGGCGCACAAGTGGGAGCGGGTCTCGAACGACGATCTCGGCGAGCCCGGCTGCAAGCACTTTCGCTCGACGCCGCGGCTTGGACTGGTAGGGATGCTGATGGGCTGGTGGCGGGTCAAGATCTCTTCGGGTTGCCCATGACTGCGTTCAACGGGGTGCCCATGACCACGACGAGGGAGGGGAGGAACTAAATGGTCCGAGGCGCCGCCGACCGCGCGTTCCTGCCGGCCAAGAACCTGTTCGAGCAGGTGGGGGACATGATGATCCTCACCGGCAAGACGGTGGTGTCGGCGATCCGCCCGCCCTACCCCTACGGCGGCGAGTTCATGTCGCAGTTCCTGTTCGCGCTGCGCCTTTGCTGGTTCCCGCTCCTGATCTCCACGATCGCCTTCGGCTACGGCGCCCCCGGCGTGCAGGCGGCCAACTTCCTCACCCTGTTCGGCGCCCTCGACCGCCTGGGCGGCTTTTTCGTGCTCGCCAGTATCAGGGAGTTCGCGCCCTGGGTGGACGCCATGATCGTGGCCGGCGTGGCCGGCACCGCGATCACCGCCGACCTCGGCGCCCGCAAGATCAGGGAGGAGCTTGACGCCCTCCAGGTGCTGGGCGTTGACCCGGTCAAGAACCTGGTCGTGCCCCGCTTCCTGGCGCTGATGCTGATCACCGGCCTGCTCGACATCTACGCCCTCATCTTCGGCATCTTCGGCGGCGTTTTGGCAGAGCTCGTCTACCACCAGGACCTGGCCGGCTTTTGGGCCACCTTCTTCACCAACGCCAGTGTCACCGACCTCTGGGGCTCGGTCGTCAAGACCACCCTGTTCGGCGCCATCATCGCGATCGTGTGCTGCTACAAGGGCATGACCGCCTCCGGCGGCGCGGCCGGAGTCGGTAGAGCCGTGAACGAGGCGGTGGTGATCGCCTTCTCGGGCATCTGGGCCTTCAACTACGTCTTCACCCAGACCCTGCTCGCCACCCATCCCGAGATCCTGGTGATCAGATGACGTTTCCGTTTGACATCGAATACCAGGCCTCCTCGCTGTCGCTCGTCGGACACCTCAAGGCATGTGAGCCTCCTGCGCCGGCTACGCCGGCTACGGAGTCTCCCGGAACACGCTGATGGCCGCCCGTCCCGCCACCCGCGCCTCCACCCCCGGCCTTGGCTGGCTGGCGGTGCCGCGCGACTGGATCGCATCGCTGGGCGACATCCTCAAGTTCTGCGGCCAGGCCTTCGGCGACATCTTCAACGCGCGCGTCTTTCACTTCTTCGGCGAGGCCCTGCGCCAGGCCGGCATCCTGATCTTGGGCTCGGCCCTGGTGATCTGGGGGATGGTGTTCATCCTCGGCCTGCAGTGCGGGATCGAGGGCGCCTACTTCAACCGCTCGGTGGGCGCGCCCGCCTACGCCGGCGTCTTTTCGGCCTGGTGTGACCTCAGGGAGATGGTCCCCTACATGTTCGGCTACATCATGGCCGCCAAGGTCGGCACCGGCATCGTGGCCGAGCTCGGGGCGATGCGCATCAACGAGGAGATCGACGCGCTCGAGGTGATCGGCGTGCGCCCGATCACCTTCCTGGCCGCCACCCGCCTGCTGGCCGCCTGGATGGTGTTGCCGTTCGTCTACATGGCGGCCGTCGGGGTCGGCTTCTTTGCCTCCTACCTGGCGGTGGTGAAGCAGATCGGCGAGGTCTCCGCCGGCGGCTACAGCCTGATCTTCTGGATGTTCCAAAACCCGCCCGATCTGCTCTTCAGCGTGATCAAGGGGATGGCGATGGCGACCGCGATCGTGGCCGTCGGCTGCTACTACGGCTACACCGCCTCCGGCGGACCGGTGGGGGTGGGCCAGGCGACCGCCAAGTCGATGATCTTGAACATGGTGCTGGTGCACCTGATCGGCATGATGGGCTCCCAGATCTTCTGGGGGGCCAATCCGAGGGCGCCTATCGGGGGCTAGAAAAAAACCGTCATTTGCCTAGGCGCAAATGACGGGAGCTCTGGCAGGACGGGGCTCACATACGCACACAAACAGACCTGGGGGAGCAGGTTCTATGAACGACTGGTTCGCGGTACCCCGCGACTGGCTGGCGACGCTTGGCGACATCGTCCGGTTCACCGGTCAGCTCGCTGGCGACATCTTCAACGCGCGCGTCTTCGGATTCTTCGGGGAGGTGTTGCGGCAGGCCGGAATCCTGATCCTCGGCAGCGCCCTGGTGATCTGGGGGATGGTGTTCATCCTCGGCCTCAGCTGCGGGATCGAGGGTGCCTACCTCGGCCGCCAGTACGGAACACCGGCGAGCGCGGGAACGTTTACCGCCTGGTGCGACCTGCGCGAGATGGTCCCCTACATGTTCGGCTACATCATGGCCGCGAAGGTCGGCACCGGCATCGTCGCTGAGCTGGGGGCGATGCGCATAAACGAGGAGATCGACGCCCTGGAAGTGATAGGCGTCCGGCCGATCACGTTCCTCGCCGCAACCCGGCTCTTGGCTGCGTGGTTAGTGCTCCCGTTCATCTACCTATCGGCTGTCGGAGTGGCGTTCTTCTCCAGCTATCTCGCAGTGGTGCAACAGGTCGGCGAGGTCAGTGCCGGCGGCTACTCGCTCATATTCTGGATGTTCCAGAACCCGCCCGACCTCTTGTTCAGCGTGATCAAGGGGATGTCGATGGCGACAGCGATCGTGGCCGTCGGCTGCTACTACGGCTACACCGCCTCGGGCGGGCCGGTGGGGGTGGGCCATGCCACAGCCAAATCGATGATCCTGAACCTGGTGCTCATCCACCTGATCGGGATGATGGGCTCCCAGATCTTCTGGGGTGCGAATCCGAGGGCGCCGATCGGGGGGTAGCGCAATACACTGACTCCCCTTCGAGCGAAGGAGGAGAGTTGGCTCAGCTAACGGAGGTCGCGACCGGGCTCGGATTTCCAGAAGGACCGGTGGCGATGGCGGACGGCAGCGTCGTCGTGACCGAGATCGCCGGCGGCGCCATCACGCGGATCGGTGCCGACGGCTCGAAGGACGTCATTGTCGAGCTCGGAGGCGGTCCGAACGGAGCCGCGATCGGGCCTGACGGCAAGCTGTACGTCTGCAACAACGGCGCGGCCTTCGACTACGTCGACATGAACGGCTTGAATTTCCCGGTTCAGCCGCCGAGCGCGTACCAGGGCGGGCGGATCGAGCGCGTGGACCTCGACTCGGGCGAGTTCGACGTCATCTATACGGAGTCCGACGGCCGGCCGCTGCGTGCGCCGAACGACCTCGTCTTCGACGCCGCCGGCGGCTTCTACTTCACTGATCACGGGCTTCGCGAAGAGCGCACGAGCGACCGCACCGCGATCTATTACGCGTCAACTGACGGCTCCTCCATCAAGGAGGTCCTGCATCCGCTCGAGGCGCCGAACGGGATCGGATTGTCACCGGACGGCTCGCGCCTGTACGTCGGGGAGACCTACACCGCGAATGTCTGGTGGTGGGAGGTGACCGGGCCCGGAGAGCTCTCCACGCCGCCCGGCCTGTTCCCGCACGGTGGCACCCACCTGACGCGGCTGCCCGGCTTCCAGTTCATCGACTCGCTCGCCGTCGATGGGGAGGGCAACGTGTGCCTGGCGACACCCGGCTCGGGAGGGATCAATTCTGTCTCGCCCGAGGACGGATCGCTGGTCGAGTTCGTCGAGACGGGCGACATCCTCACAACGAACATTTGCTTCGGCGGGGATGACCTGCGGACCGCTTACATCACCCTCTCCGGCACCGGGAAGCTCGCGAAGATGGAGTGGGCGCGCCCCGGGTTGCAGCTGGCGTACAACGCATAGAACTGCTCCCCGCAAATTGCGGGACTCCGTTGCACGACTGCGCATTCCTCACAGGTACGGCGGCTAACCTCGGCTCCGTCTCCGGGGGTGTATTAGAGGTTGGGTTCGCAGCTCCGCGAACGCGCGGAATGGATAGGGGAACCGGAACGGTTCCTCGAGTTGCAGGACGGCTGGGACCGGCTGGCGGCCCGGCAGCCCACGCCCTTCCTTCGCCACGGCTGGTTCGCGGCCTGGTGGCAGGCATTCGGGGGCGGTAGCCGCTTACGGATCTGCGCGCTGTGGCGCGGGGACGAGCTCGCCGCCCTATTTCCGCTGCGCCAGAAGCGAAACCGGCTGCTGGCGCTCGCGAACGACCACACTCCGGTATTCAGACCATTCGCCCGCGACGAGGACGCGCTCCGACTCGTGATCGAGGTTGCGCTCGTCGACGGCGCCGGGGAGCTCGTGATCCCGGCGATGCCGGAAGACGATCCCGCGCTGGAGTTGATCGCCGACGCATCCACTCAGGCCGGCCGCCTGACCCTCGTGACACCGCAGTACGTCTCGCCAATTGTCGACACGAGCGGTGAGCTCTCCCACTACGGCAGCCGTCTCAGCTCCGGCTTTCGCCGCGAGACGCGCCGCCTGCGACGCAAGATGGAGCGCGAGCACGACGTCAAGTTCGTGCTGGTGGACGCGCCGTCCGATCTCGACGGTGACCTGCAGCGAGGATTCGAGGTCGAGGCGAGGGGCTGGAAGGGCAGGAACCGGACGGCGATCCTGTCGTCGCCGACCACGGCGACCTTCTACCGCTCAGTCGCACGCACTTTCCACGACCAGGGAATGCTGCGACTGTCGAGCATCTCGCTGAGTGGCCGCCCGGCCGCCTTCGACCTCTCCGTGCTCGATCAGGGCCGCGTCTTCGGCCTCAAGATCGGATACGACGAGGCGTTTCGCAGCTACGGGCCGGGACTGGTCCTCCAGCTCGCCGCGATCGAGCGTTGCTTCGAGCTCGGCCTCGGCGGCTACGAGATGCTCGGCGAGAGCGACGAGTGGAAGCGCAGATTCGCGACGGGCGAGCGCCGTTACTGCACGCTGCACTCTTACGAGCGGCGGCCGCTCCCCATGTTGCGGCGCACCTACCGCCGCATGGCACGTCCGGCTCTCAAGCAGGCCTACGCGCGCTTCCGGCGCACCCCCTCGCCCGCCCAGTAGGCGCGCCCAGGGACGAACTGCTGCATCGAAAGGGGAGCCTTCGATGTCAGTCTCGGGACGGTTGACGCGAGATCCGCGATAGGGGCCGCCCAAGGGTGCGGGATTTCCCTCCCATAGGGTGGCTAACTGCGTAAGTGATGGGACCCTATCGCGGAAGTGCATCGTTCGACGCGACGGGCTCGCGAAACTCAAACGCCAGGACCCACACCCCTTCGGTGCCTCGTCAACAGCGCGAAGCCGGATCTCGGGATCGAACTGCTGCATCGAACGAGGGAGCCTTCGGTGTCAGCCTCGGGACGGCCGACGTGGGATTCGTGACAGGCCCTCGGGGAGCATGCAGGGTTTGGCCCTTATGGCCGGCATAACTACATCAGCAATCGGGGGCCGATCGCGAAAGCGCATCGTTCCACGCGAGGGGCTCGCAAAACTAAACGCCCTGACCCCCACCCCTTTCGGTGCCAGTCGAATGCACGAAGCCGACCCTAGGAATCAACCTGCAAACGCGACCCTAAGCAGCCCGCGCATGGCGGGAACTCGCCTCCGCCACGAGGTCATCGAGGACCTCGCGTAGCTGCTCGCGCAGGTCGTCGTCGATGAGCCTGCCGGCTTCATCGATGTGCCGGTCCGCGTGCCCGACCGCGACCTCGGCATCGGTGACGCGCGCCCCGGTTGCGGCCAGCACCTTGCGTAGCTCGGCCTGCGCCCACACCGCTCCGAAGGCTCCGGTGCTCGCACCGATGACGGCGACCGGCTTGTTTCGCAGGACGTTCGTCTGCAGCGGCCGCGAGGCCCAGTCGATTGCGTTCTTCAGCTGCCCGGGAACCGACGAGTTGTATTCCGGGGTCGAGATCAGGATCGCGTCGGCGCCGGCGATCGCTGCGCGTAGTTGCGCAACGGCCGCCGGCCCCTGATCGGTGTCGTCGTCCTCGTCGTAGGGCGGCACGGTCTTCAGGCCGTCCCACAGCTCGACGTCCACGCCCTCGGGGGCGAGGTCCGCCACTGCGACCAGCAGGTCGCGGTTGTGCGAGTTACGGCGGAGGCTGCCGCTGATGGCGAGAACCTTCATGGCGTCGGCTAGGCCTTCACCAGGTAGAGCTCCGCGGTCAGCGCCACGTCGTTCGCAAGCGACGGCTCGCCGTTCGGGAGCGGATTGTTCCAGTTCAGGCCGAACTTCGTTCGATCCACCGTCGCCTCGAGCTTCAGTCCGAAGCGAACGCCGCCGAACGGGTCCTCGGCCGGGTCCGTGATCGTCCCCCTGGCATCGACGGCCTGCGTCGTGCCCTTGATCGTCAGGTCGCCGGCGATCGTCATGTCGTCGCCCGCGCGGTCGATCCGGGTCGAGCGGAACGTGATGTCCGGAGTGCGCTCCGCGTCGAAGAAGTCCGGCGCCTGCAGGTGCGCGGTCAGGTTCTCATCCTGGACCTTGACGCCCTGCACCGGCACGCTCCCGGTCAGCACGGCCGAGCCCTCGTCGCCGACCTCCAGGGTCGCGGCGGCGGGGGAGAAGCTGCCGTGAAAGGTCCCGACGATGTAATCGACCGCGAAGCCCACTCGAGAGTGGACGGGGTCGAGCTGCCAGGTCCCGGTAGGCAGGCTCTCGGTGCTGTGTGCGGTTTCAACAGTCGTGCTCATTGTCTTTCGTTACCTCCAGATTCGCGGCTATACTTGAGTACACAAGCAACTGTAGCAGGGAAACGTGAGTAGTCAAGTATTGAGTAGTCAAGCAACAGCCAGGAGAATAGAGGCCATTGACGTCTGGGCACGCCTGCTGCGTGGCCACTCCTCGCTGAGGCGATCGCTCGATGCGCAGCTCCAGGCCGAGCATGGGCTGACCGTGAGGGACTACGAGTGCCTGCTTCTCCTGTCGCGCGCGGAGGACAACCTCATGCGCCGGGTGGATCTCGCCGAAGGGCTCCAGCTGACAGCTTCCGGAGTGACGAGGCTGCTCGGCGGGCTCGAGCAGGCCGGGCTCGTCGACAAGGAGACCTGCTCGAGCGATGCCCGCGTGTCGTACGCGGTGCTGACCGGCGCGGGGAAACGGAAGCTGAGTGAGTCCTCGCAATCGCACGTCGCCGCCGTCAGCGGGCTGTTCGAGGAGCTCTACAGCGAGGAAGAGATCGCGGTGCTCGCCAACCTGCTCGGCCGTATTCCCGGAGCCTCGAACGACGACGGTGGTGAAGGCGAGGCCTGCTCGCCACCGGCTGAGTAAACGGGCGCCGCTGACGGCGCCGCTCAGCGCACGAGCGTCACACGCCTGACGACGGCGCCGCGTCGGTTGCTGTCGTCCACGGCCGACGCGCGCACGGCCACGCGTGCGCGACGCCTCCGGCGCAGCTTCCTCTTGATGGCGCTGCGGAGTCTCACCGCCAGCACGAGCCGGCCCGCCCGCCCGAAGGTCGCGCCCTGGCGGCCGGCATAGACCCACCGCGCGTGCGAGCTGCCGCGCGCCGCTCCACGCAGCCCGGCGCCGAGCGAGAGCTCGACCCGGACCCTGCACGCGTGCGAGCAGGACGCACGTAACTTCACTCCGTGACGCAGCGCGGCGGTGATCCGCTGGCGGGTGCGGAGCCTTATGTGCAACCGCAACCGCCGGCCGCTTGGCTTGCCGGCCGAGACCTTTCCGCGCACGGCGCGATATGCGTTCAACCGTCCGCCGGAGGCGACCTTGCCTCGCAGAGACGCCGTGGGCTGGGCGCTCGAAACGAGCCGGCGCTTGAGCCCTTGCCCTGAGCTGCCGGTGAGCGCGGAGACCAGCGCCCCGACGCCTGCGACGTGTGGCGCCGCCATCGATGTCCCGGACTGCAATCTCCAGCCGCCGCCCATCCACGTGCTCAGAATGCCCGCGCCGGGCGCCGCCAGATCGACTGCCCGCGCGCCGTAGTTCGAGAACTCAGCCAGAGCGCCGTCCCTGCCGATTGCCGCGACGCAGATCACGTTCTCCAGTCCATAGCCGCACGGATAAGCGGGAGCCCTGTCGAGGTCGGCGCCGTCGTTGCCCGCCGCGACGACGAACAGCGTGTCGGGAGCAGCAGCCATCGCGGCGTACTCCGAGCGCGAGAAATGGGCGTCCTCCACGCTCGCGTTCACGATCGGGATGCGCTCCCTGCGGGCGTAGGAGTAGGCCTGCACCAGCCCGCTGACCGAGCCCACCGCGCGCTCGTTCAGGATCCGCAGCGGAAGGATGGTGCCGTCCCAGGCGACGCCCGCGATCCCGCGCCGGTCGTTTCCCTGTGCCGCGATCGTTCCCGCGACGTGGGTGCCGTGACCGTTGCGATCCGTGGGATCGTTGTCGTCCTCCACCCAATCCCAGCCGCGCCAGTCGTCCGCCAGCCCGTTGCCGTCGTCGTCCACGCGGTTGGTCTCTCTGCCCTGGCCGGACTCACCAGGGTTGCGCCACAGATTCGGTGCGAGGTCGGGATGCTCCAGGTCGACGCCGCTGTCGACCATCCCGACCGCCGCGCCGGCGGCGCCGACCAGGTCCCAGGCCCTGGGCGCATCGATGCCGGCCTGCGGGCTGTCGAGTCCCCAGAGATCGGACAGGTATGGGTCGTTCGGCACGGCGGCGGCAACACGCGTGTAGTCCGGCTCGGCGTACAGGACTCCCGGGACGTGCTCCAGCAGCGCGACGGCCTGCGGCACCGGCAGCCACGGATGGAGCGCCAGCCGCTCGAGGCCGGGCAACCCGAGCGCATTTCCGGACAGCGCGCCCACCAGCGCCCGGGCCAAGAGCTTTCGCTCGGCGCTTGTCCCAGACTCGAACCGAACGAGCACGCGCCCGGGCAGGTAGGGCGGCTCGGCTTGCCGGCCGGTGGATGCGACCAGCTCGCCGTGGGCCGGTGGGGGCGGCGTGCCCAGCGCCAGTAGGAGGGCGAGGACGAACACGACCATGGCCGGCGTGCCGCGTGCGCAGGCGATCGCGTGTCCCTCCCTGGCAAGCATCGAGCCCGCATTGGATACGCATCGGCGCGTTCCTGCAACGGGACATCCGTCCACGACCTATCAGGCGGGGCCGCCCATCGGACGACCACCAAACGAGAAGAATGCGCCCGCGCTCGTGGATCATCGCAGTCTTGCTGGTGGGCGTGTTGGCGGCTCCCGGCTCGGCCGCAGCGGCCGGAAACGCCAACGTTGCAGCACTTCAAGTCGCGCTGCGAGCCAACGGCACGTACACGGGGACGATCGACGGCGTTGCCGGGCCTGCGACCCGCTCGGGCGTCGCCCGCTTCCAGATGCGCCATGGCCTCGTAGCCGACGGAGTTGCCGGCCCGAGCACACGCCGGGCGCTCGGGAGGCGGGGCCGTCCTGCAACCGGCAGCCGCACCATGCACCGCGGGCACGCCGGCTGGGACATCGTCGCGCTCCAGTTCAGCCTGGCCTCGCACGGTTTCCCGTCGGGCAACATCGACGGCGGATATGGCTCGCACGTTGTGAACGCCGTCAGGCGCTTTCAGAGCTGGGCCGGTCTGCCCGCCGACGGCGTGGCCGGACCGGGAACGCTGGCGGCGCTGCGACGGCTGATCGCGCGGTCGCCGATCTGGCTCATCGCGCCGATCCGGGCCGGGGTCACGGACCGGTTCGGACCGCGCGGCAACCGCTTTCATACGGGCATCGACTATCCGGCTGCCTCGGGAACGCCTGTCACCGCGGCCGGCGGCGGGAGCGTCGTGTTCGCCGGCTGGGACCCGAGCGGCTACGGCAATCTCGTTGTGGTCGAGCATCCTGCGGGCGTACGCTCGATGTACGCGCACCTGTCTCGAATCCGCGCGCGCTCAGGCGACCGGGTGATGGCGGGCGCACGGGTCGGGGACGTGGGCGCCACCGGCGTGGCGACGGGCCCCCATCTGCACTTCGAGCTCCGGCTCCGGGGTGCCTCGATAGACCCGTTTACGGCCTTCCGTTGAGAGTCTGGACTCTAAGAGCCCATTACAGAAACACCCGCAACGCCTGACGCGGCTGCGAATCTTCGCCATCCTGCGTCCTCGGTCGCCCGCATACCGCACGGGTATGCGGGCTCCCTGCGTTCTTGCCTGGCTCGATTCTCACCGCCTCAGGCATCGGGCATTTCGTAATGGACTCTAAGCCGCGCCCGGCGCCAGCTTGCGCCGCGCCAGCGCCAGCTCCAGCAGCGCGAGGTCGCGCGGCCGCCCGGGTTCGAGGCCCGTCAGCTCCGCGATCCGGCGCAGCCGGTAGTCGAGCGTGTTGGGGTGCACGTGCAGCCGCTCGGAGGTCTTGCGCCGGTCGAGGCCGCAGTCGAGGAAGGCCTCGAGCGTCTCGAGCAGGCTGGTGCCGCGGCGCTTGGCGTAGACCTCGAGCGGCCCGAGCACCCGCTCGGCGACGAGCGCTCCGAGGTCGGGCGCGCGGGCGAGCAGCAGCTCGAGCAAAAAGGCGTCGGGAGTGACGGCGCCCTCCATTCCCTCGCGGCGGGCGAGGTCGATCAGCAGGCGCAGGTCGTTCATGGCGGTCGCGAGCTCGGCGCGCGGCACCGCCTTGCCGATCGCGAACAGGCCGCGGGGGTGCGCGAAGATGGCCTCGTCGACGTCCTCGAGCGCGAGGCCGGTGACGCGATCGCCCTCCGTGAGGGCCAGGACCCCACGCGCGCGCAGCTCCGACGCGAGCTGTGAGTGGGCGTGCGCTGCTGCGCCCGGCAGCGTATTCGCGAACGGACGGTAGTACTCCGTGAGCGGGAACCCGACCCGTTCGGCGAGGTCGCGCAGCGCCGGGAGCTCGCGCTCGGGGTGGACGAGCACCTCGACCAGCGCGCGCTGGCGTCGCTCCTCCTCCGAGACGAGGTGCTGGTGCTCGTCCAGGTAGGTTTGGGCGACCGCCGAGGAGACGCTGTCGATGTAGCGCATGAGCAGGTCGGCCGCCGCGAGCAGAGCGGGATACTCGTCCTGATGTGCCTCCTCCAGCAGCGCTTGCCAGCCAAGCCTGCCCCCGAGCCGGTAGGCGTGCAGCAAATCCTCGAGCGGCAGGCCCTCCTCCGCGCGGGAGCCGGCGGACTCCCGGAATGGGACGAGCTCCTCCTCGGTCGGGCTGCTGCGCTGTTCGGTGATCGAGCGGAAGAAAAGCTCGACGTTGCTGCGGGAAACCTCGAGGATCTGCCCGTACAGGATCGAATCCGGCAGCCGCGCGTAGCCCGCGATCTCCGCCCGGAAGGAGACGACCATGCGGCGGGCGATCTCAGCCGTGTCGACCCGATCGACCAGAGCCGACAGCTGCTCCCGCTGGTGCTTGCTCAGCGTAGTGGCCATCCCCAACCCGGCGATTATCCCGCTCGGCGCCGTCTTGTGACGGCTCACATAAAACAGGGCCGATGTTCAGTCACAGCCCGGTGAAAAAAACCTCCTCCGAGGTAGTTTCTAAGCAGGGAGGGTGACCGGGGGGCGTGCACGGAGAAGCGCTTCGTGCACGCCTTCGGAATAGACAAGGGGGAAGTCAAAAACGGGGGGAGTTAGTCGTCGCAACGGGGTCAAGTCGCAGCCGAGTGAGGACGGCAGGAGCAGTGGGCGCGCTAGTAACGGTCGCGTTCCTGCTCGTGACACTGGTGATGGCTGCTCGGGCGCAGGCAGATGCGACCGAGCAGCCGTACCTCGTCGGAGCGGCTGCGCGCTCGATCAACCCGGGCCCGGACGGCAAGTTCGCCGGCAAGCCCGTATACCTGGGGGGATACGGGATCGGGGGCGGAAATCCGGTGCTCGCGGGCCGGGCGGCCACGGGCGTCCTGGGGACGGGTTCGAGCGTTAGAGCCTTCGCGGTCTCGGACGGGCAGCATCCATTCGTGATCGCCGACATCGAGGTGCAGGGCTGGTTCGTGGCGACCAAGAACGGCCCCTATGGACTACTCGACATGCGCAAGGAGGTCGAGCGGCGCACCGAGGGAGCCATTCCCGCCGAGAGCGTGGTCATACAGAGCGACCACTCCCACTCGGGACCCGATCCGATGGGCGTGTGGGGCGGTGTTCCCACTGAATACATGCGCTACGTCAAGGACCGGACGGTCGACGCGGTCATCGCCGCCTACACGGAGATGGAGCCCGCGAGCCTCTACTACGGCACGGCGCCGGGACGCGACCTGCTGTCAAACCAGTTCGACTACGACGAGGCGAACAAGGCGGTGGACTCCGACGTGCGCGTGCTGCAGGCCCGTAACGGGACCCGGACCGTGGCGACGCTGCTGGACTTCTCCGCGCACACGACCGTGCTCGGCTCCTCCAACACGAAGGTCTCCGGCGACTGGGTGTCGGCCGCCAACCCGCTGCTCGAGCAGCGCTTCGGCGGGAAGGGCGTCACGATCGTTGCCACCCTCGGCCGCACGCAGCCGGGCGACCGCGGATGCGCGGACCCGGCGGCCACCACGCCTGACGCCCAGAACCTGTGCAAGCTGAACGACTACGCCGGCCGCGTCGTCGACCGCGCGGCGGAGGCCGTCGCCAACGCCAAGCCGCTGGAGGGAGACCCGATCGTCGCCGCGCGCTCGTACCTGATCCAGGACGCCAGCTCGAACCCGCTGCTGCTCGGGCTCGTGTACGCAGGCAACACGATCGGGGCACCGCTCACCCGTTCCACGAGCTACCCCTGGCTGGCGGGCAACGTGCTCGGGACCGTGACTGCGAGCGCCCGCATCGGCGACGTGCTGATGTCGGCCGGTCCGGGGGAGATGTATCCGCAGATCGCGCTCAAGGTGGCCGACACGGTGCCGGCCGCCGGCCACATGACGGCCGGACTGGCAGGCGACCAGCTCGGCTACCTGATCGCGCCGTTCGAGTCGTACCCGGAACCGATCCGGCGCAGCTTCTTCAACCAGAGGGGCGACGAGGTCTCGCCGCTCGACAACGACAACTACTTCTTCAACGTCTCGCACACGATGGGCGACCGTGTCACCTGCTCGCTGCTGCGCGGAGCGAGCGAGGTGTTCGACCGCGGCGTCCAGTACCGCGATCGGTACGATCGCTGCCCCCTGTTCACAAATGACGCGCTGACAGACCACGGCGCGGACACCAAGGCCCCGAGCGGAGGCTGAGCATGCGCAGGGTGGCCGCAGCCTTGGTGGGGCTCGCGGTTGCGTTCGCCGCGCCGGTCCCGGCGCAGGCCGACGACGTCTACGGCAACGGCTCTGTCTACGCCCGTGTCGGCGTGACGTCCGTCGAGCTCGGCAACGATCTCGTCACCCGCCGCTGGAGCCGCGCGCCCTTCCGCACGGATGCGGTAATAGACCGGCGCGGCCTCGACCGCATCTGGAGCGGGGCGTCAAGAGATTTCACGCTGTCTCTCGGCGGCGCAGACGTCACGAGCGAACAGTTCGTTGTCGACTCCGTCAGCGTCGACGAGCTCGAGCGAGGCGGGCTGCGGGTTACGATGCGACTCGCCCTGCCGCAGGCGCTTGCCGTGTCCGTCAGGCGAGTGGTGGAGGCATATCCAGGTGTCGCGGGCTTTCGCAGCGAGACCTTCATCGACGCCTCGACGCCGCTGGTGCTGACGCGCGCCACGCTCGACCAGCTCGCGCCCACCACCCCGGTCGCGTCCACGATCCACTCCTTCCGCGCCGGGGCGGACTGGCGAGACCCAGACTGGACCGGGCCACCGGTGACGATCGGCGACCCACACCCGGGCACCTGGCGCGAGACGCACAGCGCGGGCGCGGGTGCGCCGCTGTCGGGAACCGGCGAGTGGCTGTCCGTCAGCGGCGCCGGGCGCAGCGCGTTCATGGTCCTCGAGCGCAACGACCTTCCCTCCTCCCGGGTTCAGTACGACGGGCGCCTGGCAAGCACCGGCCTCGACTTCTCGCGCGACATCCTGAGCCTCGGACCGTTCGAGGAGCAGGCGCATGCCGAGAACCCCGGTCCGGGGCCGGCACGCGCACGCATCGTGCGGCCGGGCGAGCGGTTCGCCCTGCCCGCGGTGTTCACGGGCTTCGGCGATCACGAGGGCGACGAGCCGTGGCAGTTCCACCGCTATCTCACCGAGCACAGGCTCGTGCCCTACGAGCACAGCGTCACGTTCAACTCCAACGGCGTGGACTCGAACGTGATCTCGACCGGCGCCAAGGACGACATGGACCTCGCGACGGTGCAGGCGATCGCCCCGATGGCGCGTCGCATGGGCATCGAGACGTTCATCCTCGACGACGGCTGGCAGGCCCGGTCAGGCGATTGGCACCCCGACTCCCCGCAGTACCCCGAGCCGCGCTGGGACGGGACACCCGAGTCCAAGTTCCGGCCGCGCTTTCCCGACTCCGAGTTCCGCGCGGTGCGCGACGCCATCGCGCCGATGAAGCTCGGCCTCTGGATGAGCCCGACGTTCTTCAACCCGGCGTCGGAGACCTACGCGCAGCACTCCGACTGGATGTGCCGGCCGATCGGCGAAGCGCTCGTCGCGCAGAACGAGGCCGACCCGGACGGCGGCTCGAACGAGGCGGGACTCGGTCCCTGGGGACCGGCGGCGTTGCCGCACGTCGAGGCGCGCATCCGCGAGGCGATCGAGGGCTGGGGCGTGCGCTACTTCAAGTTCGACTTCCTCGTCTGGCTCGACTGCCTGCAGGGTGCAGGCGGTGCGCGCGACATGTACGAGTTCCACGACGCGTTCGTCGCGATGCTCGACCGCTTGCGCGAGGACCATCCGGACGTCACGCTCCAGATCGACGAGACCAATGACTACCGGATGTTCCCGTTCGAGTCGATCTCGCGCGGACCGACGTGGTTCCAGAACGGCGGTCCCGACGTTGCCCACATGCTGCACAACCTGTGGAACCTCAGTCCGTACGTGCCGACGTTCGCGCTCGGGCAGAACGCGCTTGCCAACGAGGACTTCGCGCACCAACCGGTGGACACGCTGATGGCGACGGCGCTGCTGTCGCACATCACCTTCTTCCACGATCCCCGCAACCTGCCGGCGGTGGTGATGGACCGCGTCGGCGAGTGGACGGCGTTCTATCAGCAGGTCCGGGACCGGCTCGGCGGCGTCGTCTACCCGCTGCTGGACGATCCGCTCCAGCGTGGATGGACCGCGCTGCAGGCATGGGACCCCGAGCAGGGGACCGGCGCGCTGCTGGCCTTCCGCCAGGGGTCCGCGCAGGAACTGCAGCGGATCGGCTTTGTGAACGTGCCCGACGGACGGCAGTTCGAGCTCACGTCCGGACCCGCGGACGATCCGCTCGGCACCTTCACCTCAGCCGAGCTGCGGTCCGGGATCGACGTTCGCATCCCGGAGGCGGAGGGCGCACGTGTAGTTCTTGTTAAACCCGCGCCTTGATCGGGGTCCGGCGGCTTCAAAAATCCCTGGAAGTCCGATTATTCTGCGTTTCGAGCCAATGGAGTGGGGAAACAAGCTCCACAGCTTCCACGGACGAAAGGAGCGTCAAGTGAAGAAGTTCCACAAGATCGCGTTGGGCGGATTGCTCGCGATTCTCGTGACAGTAGCCGTCGTCGCGGTTGCGCCCGCTCACGACAAGAACGGCAAATCCGGGCTGAAAGCGTTCTTGAGCGGATACCAGGAGGTGCCTGCGAACTCGACGACAGGCGTGGGCAAGTTCAAGGCCCGTCTCAATGGCACCACCATCGAGTTCAAGCTGCGCTACACGGGACTCGAGGCGCCGGTCAAGTTCGCGCACATCCACTTCGGCCAGCGTGACGTGAACGGCGGTGTCGCCGCGTTCCTGTGCGGCGGCGGTGGCAAGCCCGCTTGCCCGAACTCCGGAGAGGTCACCGGGACGATCGCGGCCTCCGATGTGGTCGGTCCTGCCGACCAGGGCATAGCGCCCGGTGAGTTCGACGAGTTCGTGAACGCCATCAAGCACGGCGTCACCTACGTCAACGTCCACACCGACAAGTTCCCGAACGGCGAGATCCGTGGACAGATCGGCGGCGGCCGTGACTGGCACGGCTTCAAGTCGCACGGCAAGAAGCGCGGCGGGGAGAAGCACGGCTTCCACAAGGGCGGTGGCCACGACAACGACTAGCGGCGAGTAGCCGGCATTGGATTCACCGAGAGGCCCGCGCGAGCGGGCCTCTCGTCTTACTCAGGAGTTGGACGGCTGCATCGACGAAGCTGCCCGGAGCGCCCCGTGGTTTGATACCGGCTCATGAGGGTCGGTGTGATCACCGGGACCGGCACGTACGCGATGCCTGGGCTGGAGGCGGGCGAGCGCGAGGTCGTGAAGACGCGATTCGGCGAGGCGGCCTTCAGCCGCGCACACATCGACGACGTCGAGGTGCTGCACGTCTCGCGCCATGGCGAGGGCCACGCGCGCTTGTCGAACCAGGTTGCACACCGGGCGAACGTGTCGGCGCTGAAGGAGCTGGGCGCCGATTGCGTGCTCGCCGTGACTGTCTGCGGGGCCGTCGATCCGACCTTGCCGCTCGGGTCGCTGGTCGTGTTCGACGACCTTCACTTCCTGGTCAACCGCCTCGCCGACGGTTCGATCTGCACCCTCTACGACACGGCCGCTGACCCCAAGCGCGGTCACTGGATCTACGAGGGACCGTTCAGCGCAGAATTGCGAGCGGCGCTGCTCGACGGAGCCCGCGGCGCGGGTGCGCCCGTGCGCGACGGCGGCTGCTACGGCCACGTGGACGGTCCGCGCTTCAACACGCGCGCGGAGATCCGCTCGCTCGCCACGGCAGGAGTGACCGCGGTCAGTCAGACGGCCGGACCGGAGACCGTGTTGTGCGGTGAGGCCGAGCTTCCCTACGCGCTGCTCGGTTATGCGACCGATTACGCGAACGGCGTCAAAGAGGAGGCGACGCCGGTCGAGGAGCTGCTCAGACTGATCTCGGCAAGTACGGAGGTCTTTACCGCGGTCCTCTCCGCCGTTCTCCCGACGCTTCCCGGCCGCGACCTCTCGCCGACGGGCGTCATGTATCGCTTCGAGCAGTGACAGGTGGAGCTGCGCGACTACATCCGCGACATCCCCGACTTCCCGCGGGAAGGCATCGTCTTCAAGGACATCACTCCACTGCTGCTGGACGCGCGGGCGTTCGATCTCGCCGTTACGGAGCTCGCGCAGCATGCGCGACCGCTCGGGGTGGACCTGATCGTGGCCGCGGAGGCACGCGGTTTCATCTTCGGCGGCGCGCTCGCCCGCGAGCTGGGCGTGGGGTTCGTGCCGGCACGTAAACCGGGAAAGCTGCCGTACGACACCGTCAGCGTCGAGTACATGCTCGAGTACGGCCCCGACGAGCTGCAGCTGCACGTGGATGCGCTGACCGGTGGGACGCGGGTCCTGGTCCACGACGACGTGCTTGCCACCGGCGGGACCGCGAAGGCCAAGGTGGATCTCGTCGAGCGGCTTGGCGGGCGCGTGGTCGGCTGCGCGTTCGTGGTGGAGCTCAGCTTCCTGCCCGGACGCGAGACGCTGGCGGGCTACGACGTGCACGCTCTGGTTCGCTACGAGAGCTGACGACCGTCACGACTCCGGCGGACGAATAACCTCCCGCCATGGAGAGTTCGAGGACCAAGAGCTCGAACGGCATGGAGGGGAACAGCCCCGAACACTCGCACGCGGAGCTGATCCGGTGGATGGGGATCATGGAGGCGAACAGCGCCGGCTTCGTCCACGGCGGCACCGTCCTCCGGATGTGTGACGAGGTTGCCGGGATCGCGGCAATCAAGCACACCGGCCGGCGCGCCGTGACGGCGGGCCTCGACCGTATGACCTTTCTGGAGCCGGTGTTCATCGGCGAGCTCTTGAAGGTGAGTGCCATGGTCAACGCCGCCTGGCGCACGTCGATGGAGGTCGGGGTGCGCGTCGAGGCGGAGAACCCGCTCACCGGGGAGACCCGCCACACCAGCTCTGCGTACCTGACTATGGTCGCGCTGGACGACGACGGCAAGCCGACGCCGGTGCCGCGCCTCGTCCCCGTGACGCCCGAGGAGAAGCGCCGGCACGAGGAGGCCCAGCTCCGTCGGCGCAACCGTCTCCAAGAGCGCGAGCAGATCGTCTCGGGGCGCGACGGCTAGCGGGGACGTGGCGTGCGTCCCATCGAAGAGCAGGTCATTCTGGTCACCGGCTCCACGGATGGGCTCGGCCGCCACGTCTCCGCAGAGCTGGCCGCCCGCGGTGCGACCGTGCTGATTCACGGGCGCGACCAGGACCGCGGCCGGCAGACGCTGGCCGAGATTCGAAACGACACCGGCAACGACCGCCTGCACTACTACCTGGCCGACCTGTCGGCACTCGCGAACGTTCGCCGGCTCGCTGGGGAGATCAAGCACGATCGCCAAAGCTTGAACGTGCTCGTCAACAATGCGGGCATCGGCGGAGGGGACGGACGGCGTGAGGAGAGCGATGACGGTTACGAGCTCCGGTTCGCCGTCAACTACCTGGCCGGATTCCTGCTGACGCACGAGCTGCTCCCACTGCTGCAATCGTCGGCGCCGGCACGGATCGTCAACGTCGCCTCGATCGGCCAGGCTCCGATCGACTTCGACGACGTGATGCTCGAGCGCTCCTACGATGCGTTCGACGCCTACCGTCAGAGCAAGCTCGCGCAGGTCATGTTCACGTTCGAGCTGGCCAAGCGGCTCGGCGAGGATGCGGGAGTGACCGTCAACTGCCTGCATCCGGCCACGCTGATGGACACGAAGATGGTGCGCGAGAGCTTCGGTCGTGCGATGACCACGATCGAGGAGGGTGCCGAGGCCACCATGCGCCTCATCGTCTCGCCGGAGCTCGACGGCGTCACCGGGCGCTACTTCGACGGGCTGCACGATTCGCGCGCCAACGAGCAGGCCTACGACGCCGGCGCGCGTAAGCAGCTGTGGGCGCTCAGCGAGGAGCTCTGTGGGCTGGCAGGGTAAAGCCGAGACTCATTCCGGCTCAACGAGCCCGTAGTCGCCGTCATGGCGAAGATAGATGACCTTGCCGCGGTTGTCGGCGGCGTCGATGAAGTAGACGAACCGGTGGTTCAGGATGTCCATCTCCCTGCGCGCCTCGTCCACCGTCAGCGGACCCTCGTAGCGGTTCGGCTCCGGCGCCACGATGTCGTTCTCGTCGGCGAGGACTCTGTCCCGAGGGTGGATGAGGCCGATGCGCTCGTCGTCGCGGCGGTACACGACGACGTCCTCCTCGGTGCGGACATGGCGAAACAGCAGGAATTCGAGGTCGAGGTCGACCAGGTCCGCGACCGCGGAGAGAGTGCCGACCGGAAGGTCGGCGTACGTATGGCCCTGAACGATGGAACGCTCGTCCGGATCCTTGATCTGCGCCGGCGGCCGGTGCCGGCGGTCGGGCGCAATGTCATTCAGCGCCTTGGCGATCACCTCCGGCTCGTTGCGTAACGCGACGTCGGACCCCACCACGCGCCTGAGCTGCCGGCGCAGCCGCTCGACCGCTTCCTCCGTAGCCTTGGCAGGGGTCGGGCCGGCAGTGTGCGCGGCGAGGACGCGGCCGTCGAACAACACGCTCGCGTCGGCGACGAAGTCCCGCTCCGGAAAGCTGCCCCCGCCTTGGCGCAACGTCAGGCGTGCGCCCTCGGGCGGGTGATCCACGTAGTGCTCGAGCTTTGCGAACTCCTCCCGGGCGGCGTCGACCTGCTCGCGGGGAATGTGCTCCGACCTGATCTCCATCGCCATCATGGACCCTCCTCTATATATAGAAAGGATGGGAAAGGTATGGGTGCTCGACACCGGCACGAAGGGTACGGGCGCGGAGATGGTCCCGCTCGAGAAGGTGCTGCGCAAGCCAGGACCGGGGGCGGAGCCTGCCGTCACAAGGCCGCGCCCGCAGCCGGCCGAGGAAGCCGAGCCCTGGCAGCCGCCCAAGTTCAAGGTCGTTGACGTGATGACTCACGGTGTGCTTGCGGAGGACGTGGGCGCGCGTGCCACCGTCGAAGTCCTCGAAGGAACGCGCAGCATCTTCGACGTGCGTGTTTACATCTGGGATCCGCGCTCCGATGGATGGCGGATGCTGAGTCATCGCGATCAGAAGCTTCTGTGGGGGTTCCGGGGGCGGCCACAGAAGAAGGACGAGCTAGGCGAGTAGACGGCGTGCGCTCCGGTCCGACGATCATCGGCTATGACGGCTCCCCCGCCTCCGAGCATGCAGTTCATGAGGCGGCGGCGCTGCTGGCTCCACGGGCGGCGCTGGTCGTGGTTGTCTGGGAAGCTGGTGCGGCGTACGAGATGATGGACCTGCCCACGGGCACTGGAGGCATTCCGCCGGTAGCGGTCGACATTCGCACCGCGGCGGAGGTTGACCGGAACCTGTACGAGCGCGCACAGCGGCTTGTCCAGCACGGGACGGACCTGGCCCGTAAGGCGGGTTTCGCGTCAGAGGGAATTGCGGTCGCGGACGACTTGACGGTGGCGGACACCCTGCTTCGGCTCGCGCGAGAGCGGGACGCCCAGGCCATCGTCGTCGGCGCTCGCGGCCACGGTCGGCTGGGCGAGATGCTGCTCGGAAGCACCTCGCGCGAGCTCGTCCACCGCGCTGAGTGCCCGGTTCTGGTCGTACGCGAGCCGCGCTGATAGCCTCACCGCCGGTGTGCCGGGAAGACTGGTCGGCGTCATTTTGCCGACCGTCCCCCACACCTTCGCCTCCGTAACCGATTCGGCACCCGAGTCGTTCGAAGAGGCGATTGTGGTGCTGGGCGTGCTGCTCGTCGCCGGCGCGCTGCTCGCCGGGATCACCAGGCGCAGCTTCCTTTCTCTTACCGCGCTGTTCGTGCTCGCAGGCTTCGTGCTCGGCGAAGGCGGGCTGGAGATATTGGAGTTCGATCCGCGCTCGGGGTTCGTGGAGGTGCTCGCGATCGTCGCGCTGATCATGATCCTGTTCAGGGACGGCCTCGAGGTCGAGGCCGAGATGCTCCAGCGCGCGTGGCATCTTCCGTTCCGCAAGCTCGCGCTGGCGATGCCGCTGACAGCGGCGCTCGTTGCCTGCGCTGCGAAGGCGACCACGGACCTCTCGTGGACCGAGTCCTTCCTGCTCGGCGCGCTTCTGTCCCCCACCGATCCGGTCCTGTCTTCGAGCGTCGTGACCAATCCGCGCGTCCCGCGCCTGTTGAGGCACTCGCTCAATCTCGAGTCGGGATTGAACGACGGGCTCGCGCTGCCGGCCGTGCTTGCCCTGCTGGCGAGCCTCGCGGTGAACGACAACGACTTCGTGTGGTGGCGGTTCGTACTCCAGGACATCTCGCTCGGCCTGGTGACCGGGCTGGTGATCGGCTATGTCGCCGCCCTCCTGATGCCTCGCACTGTCGCCCTCGGTTACGAGATCACGCCGCATCAGAAAAGCATGTATGCGCTCGGCACCGCCTTCGCGGCCTACGGCGTGGCCGTGCTGCCACCGGACGCCAACGGCTTCATCGCGGTCTTCACCTGCGCGATCGTGCTCGGCATCCGGCGTCCCGACATCAGGGAGTGCTTCGAAGGACGCGCCGAGGACATCATCGAGGTCGTCAAGCTCGGCATCTTCGTGGTGTTCGGATCGCTTCTCACGTTCGGCGGTCTGTTCGACGACGGCTGGGCGGCGGTGGGCATAGCCGCCTTCACGCTGCTGGTCGCGCGGCCCGTGGCGGTGTTCGTTGCGCTTGCCGGGACGAGGCTGGACACGGGGTCGAAGGCCTTCATGGCTTGGTTCGGGCCGAAGGGAGTGGCCACCATGACCTTCGCGCTGCTGGTGTTGTCGGAGGGCATCGCGTCCGGCGAGGAGATCTTCAACCTGGCCGCGCTGACCGTGTTCTGCTCGGTGATCGTGCACGGCCTGACCGACACGCCCGGCGCGAACTGGATCGGCAGGCGGGCAGAGGCAGCGGCTGTCGATCGGTGATACTCCGGGTCGAAGAACGGACACGCCGTCCCGAGGAGGTCTGATGGGTTTCGACCAGTACCACGAGCCACCTGACGAGCTGCCCGCGGAGACGCGGACGTTTGCCCGCCTGTGTGCCTCTCTTACGGAGGAGGCAGAGGCGATCGGGTGGTACCGGCAGCGCCTCGCGATCGAGCCGGACCCCGAGGCGAAGGCCGTGATGGAGGACGCGATCGGCGAGGAGTTCAAGCACTTCAGCATGGATCTCGAGTTCCTGCTCCGCCGCACGCCGGTCTGGCGTGAGATCGCGCAGGGGATTCTCTTCCAGGCCGGCGACATCGTCGAGCACGGCGAGCAGGCGGAGGCAGAGGCGAACGAGAACGGCCAGGCGGACGACGCCGGCACGCCGGACGTGTCCGGGTCCCTTGGGATCGGCGGACTGAAGGCCGGGACGTCATGAACCACCTGCTGCGCTCGCTGGCGCCGATCAGCGACTCAGGGTGGGAGCTGCTCGACGAGGAAGCCAGAAGCCGCCTCAAGTCCGGGTTGGCTGCCCGCAAGCTCGTCGATTTCACGGGCCCGCGTGGCTGGGAGCACTCTGCGACGAACCTCGGGCGCACGAGCCCCGTGCAGGCCGTTCCGGGCAAGGGCGTCACCGCGCTCCAGCGGCTGGTGCTGCCGCTCGTGGAGCTGCGCGCCGATTTCTCGGTTTCGCGCGTTGAGCTCCGCGACCACGATCGCGGAGCGCTGGACGTGGACCTCGACGACCTCGTCGCCGCCGCCAACCGGATGGCGATGTCTGAGACCAGCGTCGTCTTCCACGGCTGGAAGGAGGCAGCGATCACTGGAGTCGTGTCCGCGTCGCCCCACAAGGCTTTCCCGCTCGGCGAAGACGCGGAGGCCTATCCGCGGGCCGTGGCGAGCGCCGTCGGGCACCTGCTCCACTGCGGGGTCAGCGGTCCCTACGGCCTGGCCCTGGGACGCGACCAGTACACCCTTGTCGTCGAGACGGCGGAGCACGGGGGCTATCCTTTGCTGGACCACCTCCACAAGATCCTCGAGGGTCCAATCGTCTGGGCCCCGGGGGTCAAGGGAGGAGTGGTTCTGAGCCTGCGCGGCGGAGACTTCCTGTTCGAGTCGGGCCAGGACCTCTCGATCGGGTACGAGCGCCACGACGGCGATGCCGTTCATCTCTATCTGGAGGAGAGCTTCAGCTTCCTGGTCGCGACCCCCGAGGCGGCGGTGCCCCTGAATCCATAGGCCCGGGCGGGCCCCGGAAACCCCCAATCCATGGGCCCGAAGGCGAACTGAACGGGGAGTTGATTGAGTCCTCAAGTTTGCTATAATTGACCTCACAAATAGTCACTGGACTACCAGAAAGGTTTTGATGGCGAACAGCACCACTCGGGCCGCGAGGCCCAGGGGAGACCATGCCAGCGCGGCCAAGGCACATCCGCGCCGTCCCAGCGCGCCCGCAGAGGCGAGGCAGCGCCGTGGCGAGCAGGAGGCGAGGCAGCAGAACAAGCGCCGGTCCACCCGGCGCGCGGTTCCGCACGTCCCGAGCGCGGACAGCGGCGACTCGCTGCAGGTCTTCTTCAACCAGGCCGCCCGCTACCCGCTTCTGACCGCGGCCGAAGAGGTCGAGCTGGCGAAGCGGATCGAGCGCGGTGACCTGGAGGCGAAGGAGCGCATGATCAACTCGAACCTGCGCCTGGTCGTGGCGAACGCCCGCCGCTACCAGGGTCAGGGCCTGACTTTGGGCGATCTGATCCAGGAGGGCGTGGTGGGCCTGATCCGGGCGGCCGAGAAGTTCGACTGGCGCCGCGGGTTCAAGTTCTCCACCTACGCCACGGCGTGGATCCGGCAGGCCATGCAGCGCGCGCTCTCGAACACGTCGCGCACGATCAGGATTCCCGTCCACATCGAGCAGCGGCAGCGCAAGGTCGCAAAGGCCGAGCGCGAGCTCGCGATCAAGCTCGGGCGCGACCCGACGGACGAGGAGATTGCGGCTGCGACCGAGCTGGACGTCGAGTCGATCGAGCAGCTCCGCGACGCCGCCCAGTCAGTGACGAGCCTCGACACGCCAATCGGCGATGACGATGACACGTCATTCGGAGACCTGATGGCGAGCGATCGGCCGGAACCGGTCGAAGAGCTTGCCGAGGACGAGCGCGTGGCTGTCGTGACCGATGCTCTCGAATCCCTCGAGAGCTCGGAGCGCGAGGTGATCGAGCTTCGCTTCGGTTTCGAGACGGGCGAGGAGCGCTCGCTCGGATCGGTCGCCCGGGAGCTGGGCATGACCGACAGCGAGGCGCAGCGCGTCGAGGAGTCGGCGCTCAGAAAGCTCCGGGGCGAGAGTCGCCTCGAGGGGCTTCGCGAAGCCGCGTAGCAACTACTCCTAATTCAGCCGGTCGGCGGCTTGCTCAGGCAGGGCAGCCGAGCTGGTCGTCGACCGGCAGCTCTTGTGTGCGAAGCGGTGAGAACCGCTTCTTGAACGTGAACGCGAACGGCGTGGGCCGTGCCGGCGCAGATGCGCGAGCCGCTCCTCGGCTTCGGACACGCTCGGTACGTGGCCGGCGGGCACCCACCACAGCGTCATGTAGAGCCGCATGCGCTCGAACCATTCCCGCCGCCGGCGCATGACCTCGACGTGTGCGCTGCGGTACACGAATGCCGCCAGATCGTCGATCGATTCCCACACGGACATGTTCACGATCAGGCGATCGTCGCCGAATGCGCGGATCGCGGTGGCGTTGCCGTCCTCGGTCTGCAGCCGCCACACGAAGCCGGGCGAGCTGTCGGCAAGCGCGTTTATGGATCAAGCAGCTCGACGAATTGCGCCAGCAGCGGCGAGTCGACCGGCGCCTTCGGCAGCGCGATGTTGAGCTGTGCGATGTGGAAACCGTTCGGCCCGATCATCGAAGAGTAGCCGTGCCGGGCCTCCGCGCCGCTCTCGCTAGTGTCTATTGGATGCCGGTCGCGATCACTCTCGAAGGCGTCGTGAAGCGGTTCGGGCCGATCACAGCGGTGGACGGACTGGACCTGGAGGTGCCCAAGGGCATCTGCCTCGGGCTGCTCGGGCCGAACGGCGCAGGCAAGTCGACGACCATGCGGCTCCTGACCGGACAGGCGATCGCAGACGCCGGCAGGCTGAACGTGCTGGGGCACGAGCTGCCGGGCGAATCCAAGGCGGCCCGCGCCGAGATGGGGGTCGTGCCGCAACTCGACAACCTCGACATCGACGTCACTGTCGAGGACAACCTCGCCGTGTTCGCGCGCCTGTACCGCGTTCCCGACGTGAAGGCGGCGGTCGAGCGCGGGCTCCAGCTGGCGCGACTGACCGCGCGGCGGCGCGACGCGGTGGACAAGCTTTCGGGCGGCATGCGCCGCCGCCTGCTCCTTGCGCGCGGGCTCGTGCACAAGCCGCCATTGCTGCTGCTGGACGAGCCGACGGTCGGCCTCGACCCGCAGATCCGAACCGAGCTCTGGTCGCTGATCGACGACCTTCGCACCGGTGGCACGACAATCCTGATGTCCACGCACTACATCGAGGAGGCACAGCGGCTCGCGGACGAGGTGGCTCTGATGGCGCACGGCAAGATCGTCGCGCGCGGGAAGCCGGCCGAGCTGATCGCCGAGCACGCGGGTCGCGAGACCGCCGAGGTCTACGGCCCGCCGCAGCGACTGGCGGAGGTTCGCTCGGTGGCGGAGGCGAAGGGCCTCCTCGTTCGTCCCGCCGGCCCGGCGGTGGCGATCGTCGGTGCCGAGCGTGCGCAGGACGGCGCCGTTCCCCCCGACGCCATCAGGCGCGCGGCTTCGCTCGAGGACGTGTTCGTCATTCTCACCGGGGAGGAGGCCGAGTGAGGCGGCTCGAGCCGGCGGCGATCACGGGCGTGATGAGCCGCGAGGTGGCGAACTTCCGCACATTCTGGAAGGCGACCACCTTCTCCAGCATCCTCGAGCCAGTCATCTACCTGGTCGCGTTCGGCCTTGGTCTGGGAGCGACGATCGTCGATCGCGTGGACGGGCTCTCGTATGTCGAGTTCGTCGGCACAGGCATGGTGGCCACTGCCGTGATCTTCTCGAGCGCGCTGCCGGCGATGTTCGGCACCTTCGTCAAGTACAGGTTTCAGAACACCTACGACGCGATCCTCGCGGCGCCCGTCGACGTCGAGGAGCTAGTGACAGCCGAGATGCTGTGGATCGCGATTCGAGCGGGCTTCTACGGCTGCTTCCCGCTGATCGTGGCGATGGTGTTCGGGCTCGATCCGGCCCCCGGGATGCTGCTGGTGCCGCTCTTCTGCTTCGTGACGGCGCTCGCCTTCGCCGCGTTTGGCATCGGTGTCGCCGCCACCGTGTCGAAAATCGACCAGTTCAGCTACGTGACGACCCTCTTCGTCACGCCGCTGTTCCTCGTCGCGGGCACGTTCTATCCGGTGGAAGACCTGCCGGCCGGCCTGGAGGCCGCCTCCAAGCTCAACCCGCTCTACCACCTCGTGGTGCTGGTGAGGCACTCGGCCTTCGGCTACGAGGCGATCGACGTGTTGCGGGTCGTGGGCCTGGCCGCGCTGGCGGTCGCGATGTGGCGGATCGCGGTCGTCCGCATGACCGCGCGGCTGATCGACTAGTGGTCTGTCCGGGAACGTTCGCCAGGAAACGACGCGGCTCCGGGGCCGACAGGAAAGGACGCAGGGAGCCCCCGTACTGGTCAGTACGGGGGCGACTGAGGACGCTGCATGTCGGCGCCGGAGACCGTCGTTTCCGGTGAAACGTTTTCGGGCAGGCCACTAGCTTCCGGTGCGATTCGTCGTCTACGGAGCGGGCGCGGTCGGTGGCGTGATCGGCGGCCGGCTCGCCGAGCACGGGCACGACGTGGTGCTGATCGCGCGCGGCGAGCATCTGCGGGCGATCGAGCGGCAGGGGCTGCGCGTCGAGTCACCCGACGGGGCGACGACGCTGAAGCTTGCCGCGGTCGGCGATCCGTCGCAAGTCGACTTCCGCGATGGCGACGTTGTCCTGCTCGCGGTCAAGAGCCAGGACACCGAGGTCGCGCTGCAGACGCTGGCGGCGAGCGCCGCGCCGGCCGTTCCGGTCGTGTGCGCGCAGAACGGCGTCGCGAACGAGCGTATGGCGCTGCGGCGGTTCAGCCGCGTGTACGGCATGCACGTGATGCTGCCGGCCACGTTCCTCCAGCCGGGAGTCGTGCAGGCGAGCTCGGCGCCGACGGCGGGACTGCTCGACGTCGGCCGCTATCCGGCGGGCGCCGACGAGACGGCGGACACGCTGTCACGAGCGTTGAACGCGTCCACGTTCGACTCCCGAGTGTTTGAGGACATCATGCGCTGGAAGTACAGGAAGCTGCTGATGAACCTCGGCAACGCGGTCGAGGCGGTGTTCGAGCCCTCTGACGCGCGCGACGAGGTCGAGCGCCTGGCTGTGATGGAGGGAGAGTCCTGCCTGCAGGCGGCCGCGATCGATAACGCCTCGCGCGCGGAGGACCGCCGCCGGCGGGGCAACCTCCTGCGCGTGTTGCCGGTGGGCGGTGGCGAGCGGGGAGGCGGGTCGTCATGGCAGAGCCTCGCGCGCGGAACCGGGTCGATCGAGGCCGACTACCTGAACGGTGAAGTGGTGCTGCTGGGACGGCTGCACGGCGTCGCGACGCCGGTCAACGAGCTGCTTCAGACGATGGCAAACGAGATGGCATCGGGCCGCCGTCCGCCGGCGTCGGTGCCCGCGGGCCCGCTGCTGGGCCGCCTCCCGGTTCGCGCCTAGTGGCCTGTTCGAAAACGTCTCACCGAAAACGACGGCCTCCGGAACCGACATGCAGCGTCCTCAGTCGCCCCCGTACTGACCAGTACGGGGGCTCCCTGCGTCGTTGCCTGTCGGCCCCGGAGCCGCGTCGTTTCCGGGCGAACGTTCCCGGACCGACCACTAGGGCGGACACACGAACGATCGATCGGCATCGGTCATCCGTCGAAAACACGGTGGTCGCGGGCTCACTGCCTTCAAAGTGCCAGCGTGCTTTCGTACAGGGATGGCGCCGGCCTCCTGCTCGGCGCGTGTGCCGGCACACTGCTGCTCGCGGTCCCCGCGGCCGGAGAGGCTGAGCTACACGCTCGCTCGAAATCGCCAGCCCCCGCCGGCCTGGCCGTCACGGACGTACGGGGCAGCAGCGCGCGGCTCGTGTGGTCGGCAAGCCGGGCCGGTGAAGGGCAGGCGCGCGGCTACCGGATCTATCGCGACGGGCGGGCCTACAGGCGAGTGCGCGGACCGTCGTTGCGCGTCGCGGTCGGCTCCCGCGCCCCTCACAGGTATGCGGTCGCCGCGATCGATGCGCGTGGCCATGTCGGAAAGCGAACGCATGCGGTCAAGGTGATCAAGGGCCACAAGCCGCCGGGGCGACCCTCGAAGCTCAGGGTGACGGCGACGGACTCGCGGGTTCGACTGACGTGGTCGGCGAGCCGGCGGCGCTCCGGACGGATCGCCGGCTACCGGATCTATCGCGACAAGGTGCTCGTTCGCCAGGTGCGCGGGCGATCCGGCAGCGACCACGACCTGGCTGCCGGCACGCGCTACCGGTTCACGGTGGCCGCGATCGATACGCAGGGCTACATGAGCGCTCCGACTGCGAGGGTGTCGGTCTCCACCGCCATGCCGGCGCCGACGCGCGGCGCGGCGCATGCATTCCTGCTCGCGACGACCGGCGAGAGCTTCCGCGACCTTCAGCGCCACTACCGTCAGATCGGCACCGTCTACCCGACGTACTTCGAGTGCCACGGAACGGACGGCACGGTCAGCGGTCGCGACGATCCGCTCGTGACCGGCTGGTCTCAGATGCGGGACATCGACGTGCTGCCGCGCTTCGACTGTCAGCGCCCGTCCACGCTGCACGCGATCCTGACCAACCCGTCTGCGCGCGCCTCGACCATGGCCCGCCTGGTCGAACTGGTGCGCGAGCATCGCTACGAGGGCATCAACCTCGACTTCGAGCAGGGTGCCGCGACAGACCGCGATGCGCTGACGGCGTTCGCCTCGGAGCTCGCTTCCCGGCTACACGCGATCGGCAAGCGGATCGTGGTCGAGGTGTCGGCGAAGTATCAGCACACGACGACCGGCCGCTCGGGCCTGTACGACTACGCGGCGCTCGGCCGAGTGGCGGACCGGGTGTTCGTCATGAACTGGGGTTGGCACTGGTCCACGTCCGCGCCCGGACCCGTCGACGACAT
The DNA here is from genome assembly GCA_963716195.1 of uncultured Solirubrobacterales bacterium. Taxonomy (GTDB): domain Bacteria; phylum Actinomycetota; class Thermoleophilia; order Solirubrobacterales; family JBBDJG01; genus JBBQNR01. The sequence goes on along the minus strand of OY970293.1, from coordinate 1,823,461 downwards.
CGAGCTGTCGAGAAAGGTGGCGGATTACGTCGCTTCCATGCCGAACGCTCCCCGGTTCGTCCTCGGCACCAACCTGTACGGCATGGACTGGCCCAACGGCGGCGGTCCCGCCAACAAGTCGACGGCGCTCGAGTACGCGGACGTGCGGGCGCTCGTCTCGCGCTACGGCGCCACGCCGGCGCTGGACCCGACAGCCGACGCGTGGACGTTCTCTTACACGGACGGCGCCGGCACCAGACACGACGTCTGGTATCCGGACGCGGCGACGATCGGCAGGCGCGTCCAGCTGGCCCGCAACCGCGGCCTCGGCATCGGCTTCTGGCGCCTCGGCGAGGAAGACCAGAACCTGTGGAGCAATCCGCTGATCGCTCCCGGCTCGAACTGGCCGTAGCGTCTGCTCGCGGAAGCCGCGAGCCTCTCGACACACACCAGCATCGGCTGGTCACATTGCAGAACGGCGGACGTCCCGTGGGCCGGATCCTCCCGCGTATACCGGGAGGATCCGGCCCACGGCCGAGTTGGGGGAGCAATTGCGCCCCAGCGCACGCTGATCGTGACAGCAGCGTCACGGAGACCCCTTCGGTGCTAGCGGTTCAGCGCCTTCGACGTGCGCGCCGCTCCGCCCAATTGCTGCCTTTACTCAACAAGGCTAAGCAGGTGAAGGAGCGCGGCCAGGGTCACGGGAAGCACTGACGGGCGCGGCGCGCTCCGGGCGATCCGGTGAGCGGCCCGGCAGGGCCAGCCTGGCGATCTTGCGCACGACGCTCCCGAACTGCTGGTGCAGCGGACCGCTGTTGTAGGGGATGCCGTAGCGCTCGCACACCTGGCGCACCTCGACCGCGAGCTCGGCGTAGCGGTGACCCGGAATGTCCGGAAACAGGTGGTGCTCGATCTGGTGGCTGAGGTTTCCGGACAGGACATGGAAGATCTTCCCGCCGGTCAGGTTCGCTGAGCCGAGCAGCTGCCGGTAGTACCACTCGCCGCGCGTCTCCTCGACGGTCTCGTCCTCGGTGAACTCCTGCGTCCCGTCGGGGAAGTGGCCGCAGAAGATGATCGTGAAGGCCCACACGTTGCGGGTCAGGTTCGCCGTCGCATTGCCTGCCAGCGTGAAGGGAGCGGATGGACCGGTCAGCAGCGGAAACAGGACGTAGTCCTTCAGCGTCTGGCGACGCACCTTCTTCCAGATCGCGCCCAGCATCCCGCGCTTCTCAGCGAGGCTCGCCTTGCCGGCGCTCACGCGGTCGAGCTCCAGGTCGTGCATCGCGACGCCGTATTGAAAGAAGGCCGCCAGCAGCACCGCGTACAGCGGGTTGCCGAGGTAGTACGGGTGCCACTGCTGGTCCTCGGACATGCGCAGTACCCCGTAGCCGATGTCACGGTCCTTGCCGACGATGTTCGTGTGCACGTGGTGCATGTAGTTGTGCGAGTGTCGCCACTGGTCGCCGGGACAGGCCGTGTCCCATTCGAAGCCCTGCGCGGTCAGCGCGGGATCCTTCATCCAGTCGTACTGGCCATGCATCACGTTGTGGCCGATCTCCATGTTGTCGAGGATCTTCGACAGTGACAGCGCGGTTACCCCGCCGAGCCAGGCTGGCGGCAGGAAGCCGGCGAAGAGCAGCGCACGGCCCGTGACCTCGAGTCCGCGCTGCGCACGGATCACCTTGCGGATGTACGTTGCATCGCGCTCACCGAGGTCGGCGACGGCGCGCTCACGAATGGCGTCGATCTCCTCGCCGAAAGACTCGATCTGCTCAGGGGTCAATTCAGGTATCGCGGTGGCGCTCATTGGCGTTTCCTCCTTGTCATAGGTCCAGCTCCACGTCGCCGACCGGGACCGAGACGCAGATCTGGACGTCCTCCGCCTCCGCGCTCGAGATCTCCCCGGTGAAGACGTTGCGGACGCTCCCCGCGGTCTTGCGGCAGGTACACGTCCGGCAGATGCCTTTCCGGCAGCCGTACTGCGGGCTGAGCCCGGCCCTCTCCGCCTGCTCGAGTAACGGCCGGCCGCTGTTCTTCACCTGCTCGCCGGCGCGAGCGAAGGTCACGCTGCCACGCGCTCCATCGGCCGGGAGGGCGATGCTGGGCGGAAGAAAGCTCTCCACGTGCAGCCGGTCCCCGGCGTCGTTCTCCGTCCAGATCCGCCGGGCACACTCGATCAGGCCGGGCGGTCCGCAGACATAGGTCTCGGCGGCCCCGGCGTCTGGAACCAGGTCGGCGAGCTGCTCGCGGCTGAGGTGCCCTCCTCCTGCGCGCGTGCAGACGACGGCGATTCGCACCTTCGGGCGGCGCGCCGCGATCTCGTCGAGAGCATCGCGATAGACGACGTTCTCCGGCCCGGGTGCATAGTGGATGAAGGTGACCGCGCCGTCGTGTTCCTCGTCGCAGAGCGTTCGCAGCATCGACATCACCGGCGTGATGCCGCTGCCGCCGCTGATCAGCAGCAGGCGCTCGGGTCTGTCCGCCGGCAGGACGAAGTCTCCGTCCGCTTCCGACAGGCTGACCACCGCGCCATCCCGCGCCCGCCGGTTCAGGAAATTCGAGACGAGCCCCTCGGGATGAGCCTTGACGGTGAGCTCGAGGTGGCCTGACTCGTACTGGGAACAGGCCGGCGAATAGCAGCGCGAATGGCGCACGCCGCCGATCTCGACCGTGAGGCGGATGAACTGCCCGGCGCTGAAGCCTGCCCAGTTCTCGTTCGGGCGCAGGCTCAGCGTGACGGAGGAAGCGTGACGGCGAGCCTCGACCACCTCGGCGCGCGCGTCCTGCAGCGACCAGGCGGGGCGGACCAGCTCCAGGTAACGATCAACTCCGTGCGGTGCGGTGAGGACGTCGACCAGGCTGGACCCGAGCACGCGGCGACCGAGGCGGCGCACGGGTGTGCGTGGGAGTAAGCGAGTTGGGGCGGCGGTTGGCATGACGGCTGCGAAGTTCTCCGATCAGTGAACGACTGTACACACGTTACCCCGAAACTTCTAGCGGTTACGCAGCCATCGGTGCGGTCTGTCACACTTGTTACGTGGACAGTCGTGCACCGATGGGGCCTGCGGGGCGGATGGGCAGTCGCAGCGTCCGCAAGCAGCAGACCCGAGCGGACCTATTACGGGCGGCGCTGCGGCTGCTCAAGGACAAGGGCTTCAGCGGCCTGAGCCTGCGGGAGGTGAGCCGCGAGGCCGGCGTCGTCCCGACCGCCTTCTACCGCCACTTCGCCAGCATGGAGGAGCTCGGCTTGGCGCTCGTAGAAGACTCCTTCCGGACCCTCCGGCAGATGATCCGAGCGGCCCGCTCCGAGACCAACCCCGACAACGTGATCCGCAGCTCGGTTGCGATTCTGGTGCGGCACGTTCACGAGCACCGCCTTCACTTCCGCTTCATCGCGCGCGAGCGCTTCGGCGGCGTAAGCGCGCTCCGCCAGGCGATCCGGACCGAGATCCGCCTGTTCTCCAGCGAGCTCGCGACCGATCTGGCCAGGTTCCCGTACCTGAACACGTGGAGCACGGAGGACCTCCAGATGATGGCGGGCCTGATAGTGAACGCGATGGTCTCGACCGCGGAAGAGATCCTCGACGCCGCCATCGACACACCGGACGTCGAGGCCGAGATCGTGCGCAAGGTCGAGAAGCAGCTGCGCCTGATCGCAGTCGCCGCTCCGCACTGGCGGAGCGGGGAAGGTGCCAGGCTGCGCACAGCGAACTAACCAGCCGTGGTACCGGGGTTGAGCCGACATGCGGCGGTGTTCGTCACCGCGCTGGTGGGAGCGCTACTTGGTTTCTTCGCGTCCCCGGCGCCCGCGGCCGTTCCGTTCCAGGACATCTCCTCGCCCGGGCCGCTGACGCACGTATACGTCGGCAACGAGCTTGGCTGCCAGGTGGCCTACAGCGGCGACGCCAGGCTCGAGCTGTTCCCGTCGTCCACGATCCCCGGCGACTGCGGCACGCTCGTCGCCCTCGGCGGAGTGCTCTACGCGCCGGACTTCTCGAACCACGGCAGCACTGCGACCGCGGGCCTCGGGCCGACCACGCCGTTCTCCCCGGTGTCACAGTCCGGCGTCACCGGCTCCGGGAGCAGCAACAGCCCGTTCAGGGTGAGCACGACCGTCAACGCCGGGTCCTCCGGCCTCCAGATCACCGAGGTCGACACCTACGTGAACGGTGAGGAGGCCTACCGCACGAACGTCAAGCTGACGAACCGCAGCGGCGGCACGCTCGCCGGCATCATCTACCGAGCCGGCGACTGCTACCTGCAGGAGTCCGACATCGGCTTCGGCTTCCAGGATCCGGGGCGGCGGTCGGCGGGATGCTCCGCCAACCCGAACAACACGCCCCCGGGCCGAATCGAGCAGTGGTACCCCAACACCGGCGGCAACCAATACCTCGAGGGCGGCTACAGCGGCGACCTATGGGCGCAGATCGGGGCGAAGGGCGCGTTGAGCAACACTTGCCGGTGCGCGGAGCGGCTCGACAACGGCGCCGGCCTGAGCTGGAGCTTCTCGCTCGGCCCCGGGCAAGACGCGACGTTCTCGCACTACACGGTCTTCTCGCCACGTGGCATCGCCGGCCCGCCGCGTACGCCCGGCATCTTCGGCCGGAACGGTCTCGTGCAGGCGCCCTCGAACCGGCGCTGCGTCAGCCGTCGCAAGTTCCGTATCCGAATCCGGGAGCGGCGTGGGATCAAGATCGAGGCGGCGACAGTGCTCCTGAACGGAAGGCGCCTGAAGGTGATCAAGCGGCGGGTATTCGCCCGCAAGCGCCACACCGCCACCGTCAACCTGCGCGGACTCCCCAAAGGCACGTTCAAGCTGAAGATCACGGTGCTCACATCGGAGGGCAACCCGATCACCGGCACGCGCACGTACCGCACGTGCGCGAAGAAGCGAAGGTCCAGCCGACCGCCAAAGCTCTGACTTCTTAAGCTCTTAGCGGAAGCATCGGTAACCTCGGTGCGGTCATGGCGGTCGCAGCGCAGGTGAACCCCCGCTTGGCGGCGCTCACCGCCGCCGGCACCAGCGTGTGGCTCGATCAGATCCGGCGCGGCCTGATCGAAAGCGGCGAGCTCCAGCGCCTGGTAGAGGAAGACTCGCTGCGCGGCGTGACCGCCAATCCGGCCATCTTCGAGAAGGCCATCCTCGGCAGCGCGGACTACGACGAGGAGCTCGCGCAGCTCGCGCAGGAGGGCCTCGGCCCGCTCGACATCTACGAGCGCATCGCTGTCAAGGACGTGCAGCTCGCTGCCGACGTCCTGCGCCCGGTCTGGGAGCAGTTGCGCGGGAACGACGGCTTCGTGTCGCTCGAAGTCGCGCCAGGCCTGGCCCACGACACCGAAGGCTCGATCGAAGCGGCACGCGATTTCTGGCGCCGGGTCGACCGTCCCAACGCGATGATCAAGATTCCGGGCACGGTCGAGGGCGTTCCCGCCATCGAGCAGGCGACCTACGAGGGAATCAACGTGAACATCACGCTGCTCTTCTCCGTGCACGCGTACGAGCAGGTGGCCGAGGCCTACATCCGCGGACTTGAGCGCCGCCGCGCCGAGGGCCGATCGCTCGACGTGCACTCGGTCGCGAGCTTCTTCGTCTCGCGCGTCGACACCGAGGTGGACAAGCGGCTCGAGGCCGCGGGCAACGCGGAGCTGCAGGGCACGGCGGCGCTCGCCAACGCGCGCGCCGCGTATGGGCGCTTCAAGGACATCTTCTACGGCGAGCGCTTCGCTGAGCTGCGCAACGAAGGGGCGCCGGTGCAGCGGCCGCTGTGGGCCTCGACCGGGACCAAGAACCCGCTCTACCCGGAGGCGAAGTACGTGGAAGGGCTGGTGGGACCGGACACCGTCAACACGGTGCCGATGCCGACGCTCCTTGCCTTCGCGGAGCGCGGCCAGGTGACCGAGGCGACCGCCGATCAGGATCCGTCAGCCGAGCTCATCGCGCTGGCCGACGCAGGCATCGACCTCGATGACGTGACCGCCAAGCTGCTCGAGGACGGCATCGCGGCGTTCGAGCAGGCGATGCAGAACCTGCTCGCGGGCATCGACGACCGGCGCGAGGGGGTGGTGGTCGGGCGGCCGCCGACAATCAGATCGACTCTTCCCGCCGAGCTCGAGCAGGCCGTGGCGTCACGCGTCCAGAAGGCCGCGGCCGAGAACGTGGCACAGCGCGTGTGGCGGAAGGACGTGACGCTGTGGGGAAAGGAGGGAACGCCCGAGATCGGCGACCGGCTCGGCTGGCTCACGATCTCGGAGCCGATGCTCGAGCATGCTGCCGAGCTGCGCGCGTTCGCTGACGAGTGCCGCGCTGACGGCATCACCGACGCGGTCCTGCTCGGAATGGGCGGTTCCAGCCTCGGGCCGGAGGTGATCCGGCGGACGTTCGGAGACGTCGAGGGGGCGATGCGACTGCACGTTCTCGACTCGACGGACCCGGGCGCCGTGCTCGCGCTGGAACGGGGCCTCGATCTCGAGCGGACGCTGTTCGTAGTCTCGTCGAAGTCGGGCGGCACGATCGAGACGCTCTCGCACTTCAAGTACTTCCATGCGCGGATGAGCGAGATGCTCGGGGACCAGGCCGGGAGCCGCTTCGCCGCAGTCACGGATCCCGGCAGCCCGCTGTCGGCGCTCGCCGCAGAGAACGGCTTTCGCCGGGTGTTCGAGAACGCGCCCGACATCGGTGGCCGCTACTCCGTGCTGTCCTACTTCGGCCTGGTGCCGGCCGCGCTCATGGGCGCGCCGATCGAATTGCTGCTCGAGCGCGCCGAAGTCGCCGAGCAGAACTGCGCCGCCCACGACCACAGCGCGAGCAACTCCGGTCTCTGGATGGGCCTCGTGATGGGGGAGCTCGCGCTGCAGGGGCGCGACAAGCTGACGTTCTGCGTCTCGGAGCCGATCACGAGCTTCGGCCTGTGGGTCGAGCAGCTGATCGCCGAGAGCACCGGCAAGCAGGGCAAGGGCATAGTGCCCGTGGTGGACGAGCCACTCGGCCCGCCCGAGGCCTATGGCGACGATCGGGTCTTCGTGTACCTGCGCAACGCCGACGACCCGGACGCCGAGCTGGAGGCAGGGATCGAAGTGCTCGCCAGCGCGGGTCAGCCGACGGTCACGCTGTCCGTGCGAGACGCGCCGGACCTCGGCAGGGTCTTCTTCTTCGCCGAGTTCGCGACCGCGATCGCCGGCTGGGTGCTCGGCATCAACGCGTTCGACCAGCCGAACGTGCAGGAGGCCAAGGACAAGACCGGCCAGGTGCTGCACGGTTACCTGGCGGACGGCGCGCTGCCGGACGTCGCAGAGGCGGACGAGCCCGCCCTGCGCGCGCTGCTGAACGACGCCGCGCCGCCTCACTACGTAGCGATCATGGCCTACGCCGAGTCTTCCGCCGCGCTCGATGGCGCCGCCGTCGAGCTGCGTGAGGCGGTGCGCGAGCGCACCGGCGCAGCGACAACGTTCGGGTACGGGCCGCGCTTCCTGCACTCGACCGGCCAGCTCCACAAGGGAGGGCCGCCCACCGGGGTCTTCCTGCAACTGGTGCACGACGGCGCCGAGGACGTGGAGATTCCCGGCGCCGGATACAGCTTCGGCACGCTCAAGAACGCGCAGGCGACGGGCGACCTGGAGACGCTGCGCGCCCACAGCCTGCCCGCCGAGCGCGTGCGGCTGCGGGGAGACGCCGCGGCGGCCGTCCGCGAGCTCGCCGCCACCATCAGAGGCCTGGCCTGATGCAGATCGGTTTCATCGGCCTCGGCCGGATGGGCGGGAACATGGTTCACCGCATCCTGCGCGACTCCGATCACGAGGTCGTCGCCTTCGGTCGCGCGCCGGGCTCCGTCGCGCAGGCCGCCGGGCACGGCGGCAGCCGGCGCGGAGCTCGCTCGAGGACCTGGTGGCGAAGCTCGAGCCACCGCGCCACGTCTGGATGATGATCCCCGCAGGCGGGCCCGACGCAGCAGACGTTCGAGGCGCTGCTCGAGCTGCTGGACGAAGGCGACGCTGATCATCGACGGCGGTAACTCGAAGTGGACCGACTCGAAGGAACGGGCGGAGCGCGCCGCGCGAGCGCGGCATCGAGTTCATCGACGTCGGCACCAGCGGCGGCATCTGGGGCCTCGAGGTCGGCTACTGCATGATGGTCGGCGGCACAGACGCGGCGGTCGGCGCGCCTCGCGCCGATCCTCGACGTGCTCGCGCCGCCGGAGGGCTGGGGGCACATGGGCCCGAGCGGCGCCGGCCACTACGTGAAGATGGTGCACAACGGCGTCGAGTACGGGCTGATGCAGGCATACGCCGAGGGGTTCGAGCTGATGCACAGCTCGGACTACGAGCCTCGACCTGCGCGGCGATCGCGCATCTCTGGAACCAGGGCTCGGTGGTGCGATCGTGGCTGTGCGAGCTGGCCGAGCGCGCGTTCGCGGCCGAGGGCAACGACCTCGGCGGGACTGCGCGGCTACGTCGAGGACTCGGGCGAGGGCCGATGGACGGTGGTCGACGCGATCGACAAGGACGTGCCGGCGCCGGTGATCACGCTGTCGCTGATGGCGCGGTTCGCGTCGCGGCAGGACGAGTCGTATGCCGCGAAGGTGCTGGCGGCGCTGCGCAACCAGTTCGGCGGCCACGCCGTAAAGAAGTCGGAGGAGTAGGAGTCTGATGGCCACCGTCGAGGAGAGCGACGCGCTGTCGAACGGCAGAACCCGCTCGTCGAAGGGCTCGAGCGTGCTGCCCGTACATCCCACTACGCTCGTCATATTCGGCGTCACCGGGGACCTCGCCATGCGGAAGCTGTTTCCCGCGCTCTACAACCTCGCCCACGAGGGATCGCTGCCGGAGCGCTTCAACCTGATCGGCATCGCGCGCCGCGATCTCGGCGACGAGGTGATTCCGGCAGACGCTGCGCGAGTCCATCGAGCGCTACTCCCGCCGGCGTCCGGACCCGCTAGGTCCTCGACGCGCTGCTGCGCAGAGCGTCCGCTACGTCGCCGGCACGTTCGACGACTCCGACGCATACGAGCGGCTCGGGACAGCGCGGCCGACGACGTTCGACCAGGAGGCGGGCGTGCGGTTCAACCGGGTCTTCTACCTGTCGACCGCGCCGGAGTTCTTCCCGGTGATCGTGACGGCGCTCGGCGCCGCCGGCCTCGACGACAAGGAGGACTCCGCGGTGCGCGTGGTGATCGAGAAGCCGTTCGGCCACGATCTCGAGTCCGCCCGTGCGCTGAATCGCACGTGCTCGAGGTCTTCGACGAGCGGCAGGTCTTCCGCATCGACCACTACCTCGGCAAGGAGACGGTGCAGAACCTGCTCGGCGTTCAGGTTCGCCAACGCGCATGTTCGAGCCGGTCTGGAACCGCAACTACATCGACTCACGTCCAGATCACCGCGGTCGAGGACATCGGGATCGGTACCCGGGCCGAGCTACTACGACTCTTCCGGAGCGCTGCGCGACCTCGTGCAGAACCACATGCTCCAGCTCATGACACTGCTGTGCATGGAGCCGCCGTCGTCGTTCTCCGCCGACAAGCTGCGCGACGAGAAGGTCAAGGTCGCCCAGGCGATCAAGGCCGCCCACCGAGGAAGAGGTGCCGCGCATGGCGGTGCGCGCCCAGTACGGGCCCGGAGTGTCGGGCGGCGACGCGTCGCCCGGCTACCTCGACGAGGAGGGAGTGCCCGGACACGTCGACCACGGAGACTTATGCGGCCCTGCGCCTGGAGGTGTCCAACTGGCGCTGGGCCGGCGTGCCCGTTCTACCTGCGCACCGGCAAGCGTCTCGCGCCGCCGGGTCACGGAGATCGCCGTCATCCTGAAGCCGGTGCCGCACCTTGCCTTCGACCAGAGTCCGGCTCGCTCGGCGTCCAGCCCAACCAGCTCGTGCTGACGGTGCAGCCTGACGAGGGCGTCTCACTGTCGCTCGGAGCGAAAATTCCCGGGACCGCGCATGCGGATCCGCCCGGTCAACATGGAGTTCCGCTACGGGACGAGCTTCCTGTCCGAGTCGCCCGAGGCCTACGAACGCTGATCCTCGACGCTATGCGGGGAGACGCGAGCCTGTTCACCCGCGAGGACGAGGTGCGAGGCTTTCTGGGAGATCTGCGACCCGATCCTGCAGGCATGGTCCGCGACGCCCGGCCCGCTGCCGACCTATCGCGGCGGGCTCGGCCGGCCCGGTCCGAGGCCGATCTCCTCTGCGAGGGATCGGCGAACTGGCGCGCGCTCTGATGAGCGGGCTGCATGGAGCGCCACGGCAGCGGTCCGCCCGTGCCCGAGTTGCCTCGCGCACGTGTGCTGAACATGGTCGCGATCGTCGATCGGGAGCGGTTCGAGGAAGTCGAAACGCAGGCTCGCGCAGGTCGGCCGCTATCACCCCTCGCGTCACGATCATCTGCGCGTCGAGCCAGGGCGCACGACTGCTCGACGCGGGAGCAACGCTTGGCAGCGCCGCCAGGCCAACCGGAGTGGCGTCGGATCGAGTCACGAGCAGGTCACGATCGACGTCGGTCCCGAGCACCTGCCCATCTCGACGTGATCGTCGACCCGATCTCTGATCGGCGATCTGACGACCGTGGTGTGGGCGCCCCACGGGCTATCCCGGCGGCGGTCGATTCGCTTCTCCGGCTCGCGCAACGTGGTCCTGCTCGACTCGCCGAAGCCGGACATCGCGGCCTCGCTTGCCCGGGTGCGCGAGCTGTCCGAGCGCGCGTACGTCGTCGATCTCGCCTGGCTGCGCAGCACGCCCTGGCGCGAGCGCATCGCGTTCACGTTCGACCCGCCCTTGTGGCGGCGGAGCGCTGGACGAAATCAGTTCTGTCGCTGTCCGCCATCGCGCCGACTCGGTCGCCGCGGCATTCCTTTTCATCGGATGGCTGTGCTCGCGCCTCGGATGGCAGCCGGCGGCCTGGTTCGAGACAACGGCAGCTTGCGGGGCGGGGCGCGCGGCCCCCACGGCGAGGTCGAGCTGGCGCTGCAGGCGGTCGACACGCTCGGCGTCCCCGGACTTGACGGCGTGACGGTCGATACCGCCGGCGGGTTGTCGATCTCGCTCGATCGCGGCCCGGGCGGCCTCGCCGCTTCGCGCCGCTCGCCGGACGGGCGCACTTCGGAACTGGACCGTCCTCGGCGCATCGCGTGGCGAGAGCGGCATCCTCGGCGAGGGCGTCCGTCAGGCCCTCTTGCGAGACCCGACCTATCGCCCGGCGCTCATAGCCGCCCAGACGCTGCTGCCTTGACGGAGGCGGTCATCTTCGACCTCGACGGCGTGCTTATCGACTCGGAGCAGATCTGGGACGACGCCCGGCGCGAGTTCGTGATCGAGCAGGGCGGCCGCTGGCGCGACAGCGCCCAGCGGGACATGATGGGAATGAGCTCGGTCGAGTGGTCGCACTATCTCGCCGAGCAGCTCGGCGTCGACCTGCCGGCGGAGCGGATCTCCGAAGAGGTCGCGGACCGGCTCGCCGCTCTATATAGAGAACGGCTGCCGCTGCTGCCCGGTGCGCGCGAGGCGGTGGAGCGCCTCGCTCAGCGCTGGCCGCTCGCGGTGGCCTCGTCCTCCAACCGCGGGCTGATCGACCTCGTGCTCGAGCTGGCGGGGATCGCGGCCTGCTTTCGAGCGACCGTCTCTTCCGAGGAGGTGCCACGCGGCAAGCCGGCGCCCGATGTCTACCTCGCGGCGGCCGGGGCGCTCGGTGTGGCCCCCGATCGCTGCGCGGCGATCGAGGACTCCCGCAACGGGATCGCCTCGGCGGCAGCGGCCGGCATGCGCGTGATCGCGGTCCCGAACCCGCACTTTCCTCCGGACCGCGAGGCGCTGGCCGCGGCCGCGCACGTCGTCGGGTCGCTCGACGAGCTCACGGTGGAGGCGGTCGATGGTTAGCGCCGTCTCAGGTCGGCGCGGAGGTGGTGTAGCGCTCGACCTCCGAGCCGCGCCCGACGAGGACCTCGCTCACGAGCGCGGGGGAGAAGAGGCCGTGCTCGACAACCCCGGGCATGGCGGAGAGCCACGCCGACAGGCCGGCCGGGTCCGAGACGTCGCCCAGGTAGTCGGCGATCACCTCGCCGTCGGGGCTTGGCCGCGCATCCCGTACCGCGACCGGACCCAATCGCGCAAGCGTCGCGTCGAGGCCGTAGCGAAGCAGCTCGAGCGGAATCGGCGGCGACAGGATCTCCACGAGCTTTTCGGAGGAGACGATCACGACGAAGCGCCGGGCCGCAGCGGCGACGAGCTTCTCGCGCGTGTGCGCGCCGCCACCTCCCTTGATCACCCAGCCCGCGGCGTCGACCTGGTCAGCGCCGTCGATCGCGAGGTCGAGCTCCGCGATGCCCTCGAACGGCACCACACGGAGGCCGAGCGCGCGCGCCTTCGCATCCGTCTCCGGAGAGGTGGCGACGCAGCGCAGGTCCAGCTGTCGCTCCGCGATCGCCGGCAGCAAGTAGGCGACGGTCGAGCCCGTGCCGAGGCCGATCGTCGTTCCCCCATCGACCAGTGCGGCGGCCGCCTCGGCGGCCAGCCGCTTCTCACTCTCCGCGTCGAGCATTGCCCTGCATTCGGAATCGCCTTACGTTACACGCGTGAATAGATCCTCCACAGACGCCGAGCTGGACCAGCTCTCCATCAACACAATTCGAACGCTGTCGATCGACGCGATCCAGACGGCGAGCTCGGGGCACCCGGGCACGGTGATGGCGATGGCGCCGGTCGCGTACGAGCTGTGGCAGCGGTTCCTTCACTTCGATCCAGAGGACCCGATCTGGCCGAACCGCGACCGCTTCGTGCTGTCTGCCGGCCACGCCTCGATGCTGCTCTACTCGCTGCTCTATCTCGCGCGCGTCAAGGCGGTGGACCCGGACTACGAGACGCTCGGCGAGCTGTCGGTGAAGCTCGACGACATCGAGCACTTCCGCCAGCTCGGGTCCAAGGCCGCGGGCCACCCCGAGTACCGCTGGACCTCCGGCGTCGAGACGACGACGGGCCCTCTCGGCCAGGGCGTCGCCACCTCCGTGGGCATGGCGATCGCGGGGCTGTGGCTCGGCGCGCACTTCAACCGCCCCGGCTTCGAGATCTTCGACTACAACGTCTACGTGATCGCCAGCGATGGTGACCTGATGGAGGGTGTCTCGTATGAGGGCGCCTCGATCGCCGGCCACCTGAAGCTGTCGAACCTGTGCTGGATCTACGACAACAACCGCATCACGATCGACGGCAGCACCTCCCTGGCCTTCAGCGACGACGTGGCCACGCGGTTCATCGGGCAGGGCTGGAACGTGACTCGGGTCGGCGACGCGAACGACCGTGAGATGTTCGCGCGCGCAATCGAGACCTTCAAGCACGAGGAAGACCGTCCCACGCTCGTCGTCGTGGACAGTCACATCGGCTACGGTGCGCCCGGCGTCCAGGACACCGCGGCCGCGCACGGCGAGCCGCTGGGCGAGGAGCAGGTCCGGCTGGCCAAGCGCAGCTACGGCTGGCCCGAGGACGCGCACTTCCTGATCCCCGGCGGCGTCGTCGAGCATTTCGCGGCGGGCGTCGGTGCGCGCGGGCACGCCGCGCGCGAGCAATGGGAAAGCCTCCTGGAGCGGTACCGGGCCGAATACCCCGAGCTCGCGGACGAGGTGCAGCGGATGCAGCGGCGCGACCTCCCGGAGGGCTGGGACCGCGACCTACCCGAGTTTCCCGCCGATGACAGCGGCATCGCCACCCGCAAGGCCTCGGGCGAGGCGCTGAACGCAGTCGCGCGCAAAGTCCCTTGGCTGGTCGGCGGAGCGGCCGATCTGGAGGGCTCGACCGCAGTCGGCCTCACGTTCGAGGGCGCAGGCAACTTCTCCGCGGAAAACAGATCCGGTCGCTACTTACACTTCGGCGTGCGCGAGCACGGGATGGGCTGCGCTATCAACGGCCTGTCCCTGTCGAAGCTGCGCCCGTACGGCGCCACCTACCTGATCTTCTCGGACTACGAGCGCGAGCCGATCCGGCTCAGCGCCCTGATGGAGATTCCCGCGATCTGGATCTTCTCTCACGATTCCATCGGCCTCGGCGAGGACGGTCCGACCCATCAACCGGTCGAGCAGCTGGCGGCGCTGCGCGCGATGCCGGGTCTCATCACCATCCGGCCCTGCGACGCGAACGAAGCGGTGGAAGCATGGCGCGTGCTGATGAAGATGCATCACTCGCCGGTGGCGCTCGTGTTGACGCGCCAGTCCGTGCCAACCCTCGATCGCAGCCGGTACGCGCCTGCGGCCGGCCTCGAGCGCGGCGCGTATGTGCTCGCGGGAGCGCCGGACGCGGAGCCCGACCTGATACTGATTGCGACGGGCAGCGAGGTGCAGCTGTGCGTCGACGCATATGAGCAGCTCACCGCGGAGGGCATGAACGTGCGCGTCGTGAGCATGCCGTCGTGGGAGCTATTCGATCTCCAGCCGCGGGAATACCGCGAGCAGGTGCTGCCGCCGTCCGTGCGCGCCCGTGTCTCGGTGGAGCAGGCGTCCACGCTCGGGTGGGAGCGCTTTGTGGGAACCGAGGGAGCGACGATCGGCATGCACACGTTCGGCGCCTCTGCTCCGTTGAAGGACTTGCAAAAGAAGTTCGGCTTCACTCCCGAGGCCGTCGCAGACGTGGGCAGAAGGCAGATCGAGCTGCACAGGTCGTGATCGACCGGCTGATCGAGAAGGACCCGTCGGCCGTGGCGGCTGAGCGGCTGGCCGGCGCCGTGCGGGCCGGCGGTCACATCGCACTCACCGGTGGCTCGACGCCGCGCGCCGCATACGAGCGGTTGGCGGCGATGGATCTGGACTGGTCTCGCTGCGTGCTCTGGTTCAGCGACGAGCGTTGCGTGGACCCGGGCGACGAGCGCTCGAACTACAGCATGGCTCGTGCGGCGCTGCTCGATCGTCTCAGCGGTCCGCCGCCCGCGACGCGGCGGATGGCCGGCGAGCTCGGGCCGGAGCGTGGCGCCGAGCAGTACGAGCGCCTGCTGCGGGACGAGTTCGGCGAGCAGCTGCCCGCGCTCGACTTCGTACTGCTCGGCATGGGGAGGGACGGCCACTGCGCCTCCCTGTTTCCCGGACAGCCCGCGCTGCAGGAGCGGAAGAGGCTCGCCGTCGGCGTCGAGCGGGCCGGACTGGAGCCCTTCGTCTCGCGCGTCACGCTCACCCTGCCGGTGATCAACGCCGCGCGCGAGGTGCTGTTCCTCGTCGCCGGGCAGGACAAGGCCGAGGCGGTCGCGCGCGCTTTCGGCCCTGATCCCGATCCCGCCATGCCCGCCGCGCTCGTCGCGCCCGCTTCTGGCCGCCTGACCGTGCTGCTCGACGCGGCTGCGTCTGCGCAGCTCACCGCCGAGTCGCATCGGTGACCCAGCAGCTGATCGGAGTCGACGTCGGCGGGACGAAGGTGTCGTCCGCCTCGCTGCGTGACGGAGTGCTCGGGGAACCTGTCATCCGGCGCACCGAGGCCACCGAGCCCGTGGCGCTCGTCGACGAGATCGTGCAGGCCGTGGAGGGTCTGCGCACCCCGGATACCGCCGCCGTCGGCGTGGGAGTGCCGTCCGTCGTCGAGTTCGCCACCGGCCTGATCAAGTCGAGCGTCAACGTGGAGTTGGCCGACGTCCCGCTGCGGACGGTGCTCGGCGACCGGTTGGGCATCCCTGTCTTCGTCGACAACGACGCCACCTGTGCTGCGCTCGCCGAGGCATTCGAAGGCGATCGGATCACGGTCCGGGACCTCGTCATGATCACCGTCGGCACCGGCATCGGTGGCGGGCTGGTGATCGGCGGCCGCATCTACCGAGGCGCTACTGGCGCCGCGGGGGAGATCGGGCACACTCTCATCGCGGCAGCCCTCGATCGAGGCGTACCCGCTGCCGGGACCTTCCCGCAGGCAGGATCCCTGGAGACAGTGGCGGCAGGACGCGCCCTCGACGCCCTCGCGCAGGAGGCCGCGATCGCCGATCCCGACTCGACACTGGGCCGCTTGCGGGTGACTGATCCGGAGCTGAACGGGATCGACGTGGTAAAAGCCGCGCATGCAGGCGACAAGCAGTCCGCCGGCTTGATTCGGGTGCTCGGCGAGCGGCTCGGGATCGGCATCGCCAACGCGATCAACGTCTTCGACCCCGATGAGGTGGTGATCGGAGGCGGCGTGACGACGGCCGGCGAGTTGCTGCTGGAGCCGGCGCGGGAGACTGCGCGGCGCTTCGTGCTTCCGGGCGTGGGCGAACGGACAGAGATACGCCTTTCCCGCCACGGTCCGAAGGCCGGAGTGCTCGGCGCGGCCCTGCTCGCAGGTCACGAGCTCGAGGACTCCTGATGCGTATCGGGCAGTTCTCCGACATCCACGTGCTCGACCCTCGGTTCGACGAGGGTCTGCTCGAGACGACGATCGACGAGATCAACGCCGACGACCCGGATCTGGTGGTGGTCGCCGGCGATCTCACGTCCAACGGCTACCGCGAGCAGTTCGAGTACGCGCGTTCCCGGCTCGACCGGCTCGGCTGTCGCGAGATCGTTCTCGTCCCCGGCAACCACGATGCGCGCAGCGTCGGCTACCTCCACTACGAGGACCTGTTCGGCGAACGCGCCCACGCGCGCACGATCGATGCCCCGGACGGCCGGGTCCAGATCGTCTGCGTCGATTCCTCCAAGCCCGACATCGACGACGGCGAGATCGGACGCGAGCTGTATGGATGGATCCTCGACTCCTTCGCCGGCGAGGCCGCGCTGCGGATCTTCGTCATGCACCATCATCTCGTCGCCATTCCCGGAACTGGGCGCGATCGCAACCAGGTCTGGGACGCGGGCGACGCGCTCGAGATCCTGCGCACCGCGAATGTAGACGTCGTGCTCGGCGGACATCGCCATGTGCCGCACGTCTGGCCGATCGGGGGCCGCTTCCTCGTGCATTCGGGCACCGCGTCCACGCGCCGCGTACGCGGCTATTCGCACCCGTCCTACAACTTCATCACCCTCACGCGCGATCTGATCGAGGTCGAGATGCGCGAGCCGGGCGGCCCTCGCGAGGTGATCGCCCGTTTCGACCGTCCGAGCGGTCCCGAGGGCGTCTACCGCAGCATGTCCGATCAGGTGGTGCGCCGGCAGCGTGGGGGATCGTTTCGGAGTGAGAGTTGAGATCCCTCCACGCAACCAACGTTGTGCGGCTATAACCGGCTCAATGTTGGTCGCGTGACCTGAATGAATGGTGAACCGGGCCAGGCGGATGCCGAGCGCGACGTCGAGATTCCTGTTCGCGACGCCCGGCTCGCCGGCACTCTCACCATCCCGTCGGACGCGCGCGGTGTCGTCGTGTTCGCTCACGGCAGCGGCAGCGGGCGCTTCAGCCCGCGCAACCGCGCCGTCGCGGGCGCGCTGGTCGACGCCGGGCTCGCGACGCTGCTGATGGACCTGCTCACGCCCGCGGAAGAGGAGATCGACCTGCGGACCGCGCGCCTGCGCTTCGACATCCCGCTTCTGGCAGAACGCGTCATCGGCGCGATCGACTGGACGGCAGCTGATCACGCGCTCGCTGACCTCGCGGTTGGCTGCTTCGGCGCCAGCACCGGCGCCGCGGCGGGGTTGATCGCAGCGGCGGAGCGTCCGCAGCGCGTGGCCGCGGTGGTATCACGCGGCGGGCGGCCCGACCTCGCGGGCGAGGCACTGGCGCGCGTGACGGCGGCGACCCTACTGATCGTCGGAGGCCGGGACGTCGAGGTAATCCGGCTCAATCAGCAGGCGCAGGCGCTGCTGGGCGGTGAGTCTCATCTCGAGATCGTCCCGGGGGCGACGCACCTGTTCGAGGAGCCGGGCGCGCTCGAGCGGGTCGCCTCGCTGGCGCGCGAGTGGTTCCTGCGCTACTTCTTGCCCGCGAGCTCCCCGTAGCGGAAGCACTTCGTGACGTGGTCGTTGACGAGTCCGGCGGCCTGCATGAACGCGTAGCAGACCGTCGGTCCGACGAACCGAAAGCCACGTCGCTTCATGTCCTTGCTCATCGCCTTCGACTCCGCGGTCTCGGCTGGGATGTCGCTGAGTGTCCGGAAGCGGCCGACGATCGGCTTGCCGTCGACGAACTGCCAGACATAGGCGTCGAGGCTGCCGAGCTCCTCGCGCACATCGAGCACGCGACGCGCGTTGTTCACGGTCGACTCGACCTTGAGCCGATTGCGAACGATGGCGGGGTCGCGCAGCAGCCGCTCGATCTTGCGCCGGTCGAAGCGCGCGACGCGGCCGGCGTCGAAGTCGGCGAACGAGGACTTATAGCCGTCCCGCTTGCGCAGGATCGTCGACCACGACAGCCCCGCCTGAGCGCCTTCCAGGGTCAGCAGCTCGAAGAGGTGGCGCTCGTCGTGAGAGGGGACGCCCCACTCGTCGTCGTGGTAGGCGACGTACAGCGGATCGTCCTCAGGCACCCATTCGCAGCGGCGCTTCATGGGCCGCGATCATTTCAGAGCCTGCGGCATACTTGCGCGCGTGCCAGTAGACGTCCGGACAGAGATCGAGATCGCGCGCCCCCGCGGCGAGGTCGCGGCCTACGCGTCCGACCCGGACAATGCCACCGAGTGGTACGAGAACATCAAGGCGGTCGAATGGATCTCGCCGAAGCCGCTCGCCGTCGGGTCGCAGATCCGGTTCGTCGCGAAGTTCCTTGGGCGGAGCCTCGCCTATACGTATGAGGTCAGGGAGATGGCGCCCGGCGAGCGATTCGTGATGAGCACCGCCGAGGGTCCGTTTCCGATGGAGACGACCTACGTGTGGCACCAGACGCCGGACGGAGGGACCCGGATGGAGCTTCGCAACCGCGGCGAGCCCTCGGGCTTCTCCAAGGTGGCCGCCCCACTGATGGCGAGCGCCATGCGGCGCGCCAACCGCAACGACCTGGTGCGGCTGAAGGCACTGCTGGAGGCCTAGCCCTAGTTCACATTCTCATTTAACCGCTGGGTCACCGGCCATTAACCGGGGCGGTGCGATCGCTTGCGAGTCTGTCCAGACCCGGCCCGTCAGGGAGGCGCACCAGCTTCTGTCCGCTCTTCCCCCTCTCCAAGCGGACAGATGCAGAGGGGCTGGATTCGCATCCGGTGGACCCGGCGCTCGCTGGACGGCGCGCGCCGGGTCGCGCCGGGCGAGCTGCTCTCAGGCCCTCGCCTTCGCGGGGGCGAGGGTCTTGCTCTCGTATCCGAACTGCGAGAGGTCCATCACCGGCCTGATCTCGATCGAGCCGGAGCGCAGCGGCACCTTGTGCGCCCACTCCAGGGCCTCCTCTGCGTTCTCACACTCGAGCAGGCAGAATCCGCCGAGCTGCTCCTTCGTCTCCGCGAACGGCCCGTCGGTGACGATCGTGCCACCGTCGTCCTGAATACGGATCGTCGTGGCCGTTGAGCTGGCCTCGAGCGGCTCGCAGGCGATCAGGGCCCCCTTCTCGGTGGCCTCGTCGTCGAAGGCTGACCAGCGCTCCATCGCCTCCTGCATCTCCTCCGGAGACGAATCCTCCGTGCCGCCCTCCTCGACAACGAACGAAAGCAGATACTTCATGGTCCCTCCTTCTCTTGGGTGCGGCGCGTTCCACGCCTCACCCTAACGACGAACGAAAACGCCGAGATCGACATGACCCTGCTCGCCGCCGTCGTCAGCGCATCCACCCAGGTCGCGGACACGAGCTCCCGCTCCCGGAAGATCGCGATCCTCGCCGACCTGCTCGGCAAGCTCGCGCCCGACGAGGTCCCGGTCGCGGTCGGCTTTCTCTCGGGCGCGCCTCGTCAGGGGCGGGTCGGGGTCGGCTATTCGACCATCTTCGGCGTCGAGCACGGGCCGGCCGGCGAGGCGTCCCTGACGGTGGACGACCTCGATCGCGCGATCACGGCGATCGAGGGCGCGACGGGCGGCGGATCGGCGGCCAGGCGCAGGGAGATCCTCGGCGAGCTGCTCGGCCGGGCCACCGCGGCCGAGGCCGACTTCATCAGGCGGCTGTTCACCGGCGAGCTGAGGCAGGGCGCCCTCGCGGGACTGATGGTGGACGCTGTGGCCAAGGCGGCCGGCGTCTCGGCGCCACTCGCCCGCCGTGCGTTGATGCTCTCCGGGGACCTCACACACACCGCGGAGATCGCGATGACCTCTGGCGAGGAAGGGTTGCGGGCAGTTGGCTTCGAGATCTTCCGGCCGATCCTGCCGATGCTGGCCTCACCCGCGGAAAGCGTTTCCGAAGCGGTCGCGAGCTTCGATCGCGCGTCGGTGGAATGGAAGCTCGACGGCATCCGCATCCAGATCCACCGCCGCGGAGAGGAGGTGCGTATCTACACGCGCAACCTGAACGACATCACCGCATCGCTACCGGGGATTGTCGAGGCCGTGATGCACCTGCCCGTGAAGCAAGCCGTACTCGACGGCGAGGCGCTCTGGATGGCAGAGACGGGGCCGGCAGCGTTTCAGGACACCGTCGCGCAAATCGACAAGGACGCGCCACCGGAGGGGATCGTGACGTTCCTGTTCGACCTGCTGCATGCGGACGGGGAGGACCTGCTCGATACGCCATTGGCGGAACGCGCCGCGCGGCTCGATGCGCTTGCACCGCACCTGCGGATCCCGGCCGTCCTCACCTCCGACCCGGAAGAGGGACAGCGCGTGCTGGACGACTCACTCCGCACCGGTCACGAGGGCGTGGTCGTCAAGGATGCCGCTTCGCTGTACGCGGCCGGCCGCCGCGGCAAGGCTTGGCGCAAGGTGAAGCCGGTCCAGACCTACGACCTCGTCGTGCTCGGCGCGGAGTGGGGACACGGGCGCCGCCAGGGCTGGCTGTCGAACCTGCACCTCGGCGCGCGCGACCCCGGCACGGGCGAGTTCGTGATGGTGGGGAAGACGTTCAAGGGACTGACCGACGAGCTGTTGACGTGGCAGACGCAGGCGCTGCTCGAGCGCGAGACGGAGCGACACGGGATCGCGGTGGTGGTCCGTCCGGAGCTCGTGGTCGAGATCGCGCTCGACGGCGTGCAGTCCTCGACCCGCTACCCCGGCGGTGTCGCGCTTCGCTTCGCACGCGTCAAGCGGTACCGCCCAGACAAGAACCCGGACGAGGCGGACACGATCGACGACCTGCAAGCGTTGCTCAGATGATTGATTCCGAATCCCGCGGGTGCGGGGGGTTGGGAATCAGTCATCTAGCCCGTGATCCGGACCCTGCGCGCGAGGGAGCGCGTGTTCGCTGGTGCATCACGTGCGGTGATCTTGATCCTGGCGACAACCTTCCGCTTGCGGGCAGAGGCGCTCAGGGCGCGTGCAGCTCGTTTCGGCACTCGTAGCCGGAGCGTCCCGGTCACTCCCGCGGCGAGCGATCGTCGCGCCCGCTTCAGCTTGAACGATCCGCCGGCCGAGCGGCGAAGCTTCCCCGAAGACACGACGAAGCAGGCCTCGTCGCAACTGGCGCGCACGACCACGCTGCCCCTGCGAAGCGCGCGCTGGCGCTTGCGCAGGCGCAGCGTCAGGCGAGGCGCCTTCCTGTCGCGCGCAGTCGTGGGCGCGGAGGGCGGTTGGCCCGCGCCTGGCGCAAGTGGCTGCCAGTCCGGCGATTGCTCGATGTTCGGGGAGTTCGTCAGCCGGGTGGGGCTGCTGCCGTCGCGGTTCATAACGTAGATCTCGAGGTTTCCGTCGCGGGCGCTCGTGAACGCGATTCGGGTTCCGTCTGGCGAGAAGGCCGGCCCTATGTCCTCCGCCGGCGAGAGGCTGAGTGGATGCTGGCTGGAGCCGTCCGCGTTCATGAGGTAGACCTCGAGGTTGCCGTCGCGCTCGCTCGCGAACGCGATCTGGCCCCCGTCCGGTGACCATGCCGGGCCGGTGTCGAGAACGGCGTTTTCGGTCAGCTGCCTCACGTTCGAGCCGTCCGCGTTCATTACGTAGATCTCGAAGTCGCCGTCGCGATCGCTGATGAACGTGATCTGGCTGGCGTCCGGCGAGAAACCGGGGTAGCGCTCGTCGGCGGGGTTGTCGGTGATCTGCGCCGGGCTCGTGCCGTCGCTGTTCATGAGCCAGACCTCCGGGTTACCGCTCCTGCTGCTGCGCGTCAGAAGCCGGCGACCGTCGGGCGACCAGCTCGGCTGGGTGCTGAACATCGGTGCCGGCGTGTTCGTGAGGCGAGCCTGACCAGAGCCGTCGGCGTTCATCACGTAGACCTCGTAGTGGCCGTCGCGCCTGGAGCGGAACGCCACGCGGGCGCCGTCCGGCGACCACGCCGATTGCGCGTCGTCGGCCGGATCGGTGGTCAGACGCTGCCACGCGCCGGGTTGTGCCGGAGCGATCGAGAAGAGATCGCCGCTGCCGCCGGCGATGCTGCTGAAGGAAATCCTCCCGTTCTGGCCCGGAAACGCAGCGTCCGCCGCGGTAAGCCCGCCGAGCAGGCAGAGAGCGCCGAGCACGGCGCCCAGAGCAAGCGGAATTCGGTAGCGCATTGAACAGGGATCAGGTACGCGTGCCCGCCAGCGTTCCGCAGAACTCTCGCAGCGTGCCGACGAATTTGTCGCTCGTGCTCGGTTTATCGGTGCACCTGACGACACTTGCATGTGGAAACGCCGCAACCGCGTCCTCGAATCCCTCGTCCGTGAACATCAGACAGCCCTCGTGCTGGGCCAGGAGCACCGGTACGTCGGGCTGAGTCAAGCGCTCCGCCATCCCCTCTCCGGCGACCGCCACCTCGTCGTAGTGTGGGAAGGCCAGGTCGAGCGGGACGCGTCGCAGGTACTCCTCGACCATGTCGTCGCCGTACCCGCCCACGAGGCCCTCGCCGGCGGTCATCTTGAACATCTGGTGGACGAAGCTGCGGTGGTCGGTCCGCATCAGGGTCCGAATCGCGTCGAGGATCTCGTTGTTGATGGCCGCATGCTCGCCGGTGGTCGAGTTCGATAGGCGCGCGTGACCCAGGACCAGCGCCAGCAATCGTGTTGGCGCCGCCGCGGCGATATGCGACGCGGCCGGCAGGCCGAACTCGTCCGCGACGAGGACGAAGCTGTCCCATCCGCGGCGCTCGGCCTCGGCCAGGCCGCGCCTCGCCACCGCCTCCGCGCCGAACTCCTCGCCGGCGGGCTCTGCGCCCACCCCGGGAGCGTCGTAGCTCGCCACCTCCGCCCAGTCATCGAGCAGTGGCTTGATCACCCATTCGATCTCGGTGAGCATCGGGACCAGCAGCAACGGGGGACGTTCCATGACAGTGCGACCGTACCCTACGGCGACGGGCGGTGGTGGTTCACGACCTCGATGTTGTTGCCGTCCGGGTCCTGGACGTAGGCCGCGTAGTAGCCGGGGTGGTAGCGCGGGCGCTCGCCGGGCGGTCCGATGCTCTCGTAGCCTGCGTCGGTCGCCACCTCGTAGAAGCGGTGGACGTCTGCGTCATCGTCGGTGGGGAAAGCGATGTGGAGGTTCTCGGTCGGAGTTCCCGGCACGAGCGAGAACGAGCCTCTACTGTCGCCGGTGCTGGTGAACTGCACGCGCTCGGGCAGATCGGTTCTCATGCGCAGCCGGGCGTGCGGTGCGATCGTCTCGTAGAAACGCTTTGCTGCCGCGAGATCATGGACCCGGATCCAGAGGTGGTCGATGTTCCCGCCGCGGCGAAGCGCGCCGTAATGGACCGCCTCGGCACTGTTTCCGTCCGGATCCAGCAGGAAGGCGCCGTAGTAGTCGCTGCGGTACTGCGGCCTCGGTCCCGGCCGCCCGTCGTCCGTGAATCCGGCCTCTGTCCCCGTACGCCAGAACTCGTCCACCTGTTCGCGCGAGGGCGCCGCGAAGGCGATGTGCAGTCGCCTGGTCGTGGGGTCAGCGCGATCGGCGCCAGTGAGCGAGAAATCGTTCCACTCGGTGAACGTGCCGGTACGGTAGGTCCGGTCGATGCCGAGCGTCGTCAAAACGGTGTCGTAGAAACGCTCCGACGCGTCCCTGTCGGTGACGCGGATGGTCACATGGTCGAACATTGGCGAGCGCAGAGCTTACGAGGCATGACCCACGGTCCTAACGTCCCAACCGATCTGATGTTCAGCGACCAGCTCGAGAGGTGGTTGCTGGAGTCTGGCCAGAGGACGCTCGGCAGCTTGATCGAGACGTTCCGCGAGAAGGCCTTCGCGGTGGTCTTCATCGTCCTGATGGCGCCGGCCGCGCTGCCTCTGCCGACTGGAGGAGTGACGCACGTTCTGGAGGTGGTAACCATGCTGGTCGCCCTCGAGCTGATCGCCGGGAGGCGCACGATCTGGCTGCCCGAACGGTGGAAGCGGTTGGACCTCGGTGGGCCGGCGAGAGGGAAGTTCACGGGCGCACTGACGAAACGCCTCCGCTGGATCGAGCGTTTCTCGCGCCCTCGCCTGCGTTTTTTGTTCGGGCACCGCCTCAGCGGAGTGGCGTTCGGATTGCTCGTGCTCCTTCTCTCGTTGACCGCTTTCCTGGCGCCGCCGTTCTCTGGCCTGGACACCCTGCCGGCACTGGGGGTCGTCGTCCTGGCTACAGCAGTCCTTCTGGAGGACTTCGCGGTTGCCCTGGTGGGATTGATCATCGGCGCTGTTGGCGTGGCTCTCGTGTTCGTACTGGGGAGCGTCGTCCTGCGTCTGGTGGGGGGGCTGTTTTGAGCCCCGGTCCGGCGGGAAAATAGAACGACATGCCCGTCGCCGTCGTCACGGGAGGCAACAGCGGGATCGGACGTGCCACCGCAGTCGCACTTGCCGGCAGAGGCTTCGACGTCGGCATCACCTGGCATCGCGATGAAGATCGAGCCGAAGCTGCCGTGGCCGAGATCGAACGGATCGGCCGCCGGTGTGTGGCCCGCTATCTCGACCTTCATGCGGTGCAGGACGGCGCGCGGGGGGCCGACGATCTCGCTGAAGAACTGGGCGGTCTCGACGTCCTGGTGAACAACGCGGGCTACGGCACGCGCAAGCCCTTCCTTGACCTGACGCTCGAGGAGTGGCAGGGCGTCGTCGACGTCAATCTCACCGGCGCTTTCATGACGGCACAGGCGGCAGCGCGCCGCATGGTCGAACAGGGCCGCGGCGGCGTGATCGTGAACGTGACGTCCGTCCACGAGCACATTCCGCTGTCGGGGTCCACTCCTTACACTGCATCGAAGCACGGCCTGGGCGGGCTCACAAAGGTGATGGCTCTGGAGTTCGGCCATCATGGGATCCGGGTCAACTCGGTCGCGCCCGGACAGATAGCCACGAGGATGACCGGCCAGGAGGACCAGCCGCCGTCTCAGATCGACGTGCCGCTGGGGCGAGCCGGTGACGCACGAGAGGTGGCGGCGTTGATCGCATGGCTGGCGTCCGACGAGGCGACGTATGTGACCGGCGCTTCCTACGTCATCGATGGCGGTTTGATGCTCATCGCGGCCGAGTACCAATGAGCTCTCGCATGTGAGTTGGGGGCGCGGGACCAAGGCAAAGGCCTTGACACCCCCCGACCGTGCAGTATGTAGTGACCAATGGCGCGTCCCGGCTCGCGGCCCAGCACCTTCGAACGCATGCGGCGGATGCCGCTCGTCGGGCGCGCGATGGACTGGGGGCTCGGTCCCAGCGCGGTTTCACCCGCAACGGCGCAGGCCCGCGCCCGCATCGCCGGCCTTAAGGTCACGGAGTCCGTGTGCCCCTACTGCGCCGTCGGCTGTGGTCAGGTCGTCTACACGCGTGGCGGCGAGCTCGTGGACATCGAGGGAAATCCGCGCTCGCCGATCAACCAGGGCACGCTGTGCCCGAAAGGCAGCGCATCGCGCCAGCTGGTGCAGCAGCCGGGTCGCCTGACCAAGGTGCGCTACCGGCGCCCGGGCGGAACGGAGTGGGAGGAGCTCGAGCTCGAGCAGGCGATGGACATGATCGCCGATCGCGTTGCCGCCGCGCGGGAGGCCGGATGGCAGGACACCGAGCGCCACGGCTGGCGCGTGGACCGCACGCTCGGGTTCGCCCACCTCGGCGGGGCGACGCTGGACAACGAGGAGAACTACCTGATCAAGAAGCTCTTCACCGCGATGGGAGCGGTGCAGATCGAAAACCAGGCGCGCATATGACACAGCTCCACGGTCCCCGGTCTGGGGACGTCGTTCGGGCGCGGCGGTGCGACCACCTTCCAGCAGGATCTCCAGCACGCTGACTGCATCCTGATCGAAGGCTCCTCGATGGCCGAGGCGCATCCCGTCGGCTTTCGCTGGGTGATGAAGGCCAAGGAGCGGGGCGCGCGCATCATCCACGTCGACCCGCGGTACTCGCGCACGAGCCAGGTCGCGGACCAGCACGTGCACATACGCGCCGGGACCGACATCGCGTTCCTCGGCGGCCTGATCCACCACGTGCTCGAGACGGAGTCGTACTTCCGCGACTACGTCGTCCACTACACGAACGCTTCCACCATCATCAACGAGCACTTCCGCGACACAGAGGAGCTCGGCGGTGTCTTCTCCGGCTTCGATCCCGACACGGGGATGTACGACCGCTCGACGTGGAACTACGAGGGCGGAGAGATCGCCTCGGCCGCGGGGGTGCGTGAGCATGCAACACAGGCCTTCGAGGACAAGACGGGCGCCGGCATGCTGGTCGGCGAGGTGGAGCGCGACGACACGCTCCAGCATCCGCGCTGCGTGTTCCAGATCCTGCGCCGGCACTTCAGCCGCTACACGCCGGAGACAGTGGAGCGGATCTGCGGCATCTCGCGGAAGGACTTCCAGGCCGTCGCGGACGCGCTGGTCGAGAACTCAGGCCGCGAGCGCACTACCGCCTTCTGCTACGCGCTGGGATGGACTCAGCACAGCGCCGGTGTGCAGATGATCCGCACTGCGGCGATCCTGCAGCTCCTGCTCGGGAACATCGGTCGCCCCGGCGGCGGGATCCTCGCGCTGCGCGGCCACGCGTCGATCCAGGGGTCCACGGATATCCCGACGCTCTACGACCTGCTGCCCGGCTACCTGAACATGCCGCGCGCGGGGGACCAGGAGCTCGACCTCGAGCGCTACATCGCGACCGGTGGCGCCGACCGCGGCTGGTGGTCGTACTTCGACAACTACATCGTCTCTCTGCTCAAGGCCTGGTTCGGTGACGCGGCGAGCGAGGACAACGGCTACGGCTTCTCCGCGCTACCGCGGATCAGCGCCAATCACTCGCACTACGCGACGATGACCCGCATGCTCGACGGGGGCGTGGAGGGCTTCTTCGTCATGGGTCAGAACCCGGCCGTCGGCTCGCAGCACTCCGGTCTCCAGCGGCGGGCGCTGAGCAGGCTCAAGTGGCTGGTCGTTCGCGATATGGCCGAGATCGAGACGGCGACCTTCTGGCGCGACTCGCCCGAGGTCCAGTCCGGCGAGTTGCGGCCCGAGGAGATCCAGACCGAGGTGTTCCTGATGCCGGCCGCGTCACACATCGAGAAGGAGGGCACCTTCACGAACACCCAGCGCCTGGTCCAGTTCCGTGACAAGGCGCTCGAACCGCCGGGCGACGCGCGCTCGGAGCTGTGGTTCATGCATCACCTGGCCAAGCGCGTGAAGGAGCGCTACGCCGGCTCGACGCGCGAGCGGGACTGGCCGATCGTCAACCTGCACTGGGACTACCCCGAGCTGGGGGACGAACGCGAGCCCGACGTCGAGGCGATCATGAAGGAGATAAACGGCTACGAGGTCGGGACCGGGCGGGTCGTGTCGGGGTTCGGCGAGCTGCGCGCCGACGGCACCACCGCCTGCGGGTGCTGGATCTACTCGGGGATCTTCGCTGACGGCGTCAACCAGGCCAGGCGCCGGGAACCGGGCGAGCTCGCAAAGGAGGGAGGCCACGTCTCGCCGGAGTGGGCCTGGGCGTGGCCGGCGAACCGCCGCGTCCTCTACAACCGCGCGTCAGCCGACCCCCAAGGACGCCCGTGGAGCGAGCGCAAGAAATATGTCTGGTGGGACGCCGGCGCCGGTCACTGGACGGGCTACGACGTGCCCGACTTCCCGCCGACAAAGCCGCCGGACTACCGCGCGCCGAAGGACGCCAAGGGCATGGACGCGATCAGCGGCGATGACCCGTTCATCATGATGGCCGACGGGCGCGGGTGGCTTTTCTCTCCCAGTGGCCTGCTCGACGGGCCACTGCCCACTCACTACGAGCCGCTCGAGTCGCCGGTGCACAACCTTCTTTACCCGGACCTCGACGGCAGTCCATCGGCGATCCGCTGGCAACGCCCGGAGAACCCCGTGCACGCCACGGAGGATGCGCGCTTCCCGCTCGTCGCCACGACCTTCCGGCTCACCGAGCATCACACCGCCGGTGGCATGAGCCGCTGGCTGCCGTGGCTGGGCGAGCTGCAGCCGGAGATGTTCGCGGAGATCGACCCCTTGCTCGCCCGCGAGCGCGGCATCGAGGACGGTGAGTGGATGACGATCGTGACCGAGCGCGCGGAGATCGAGGCTCGCGCAGCCGTCACGGAGCGCATGCGGCCGCTACGGGTCGACGGCAAGCTCGTGCACCAGGTCGGACTGCCGTGGCACTGGGGCTACGGCGGGCCGTACGCGGGCGACTCGGCGAACGACCTCGGCGCCCTCTCGGGTGACCCGAACGTCTCGATCCAGGAGTCCAAGGCATTCACGTGCGACATTCGCGCAGGCCGGCGCGCCAAGCCGTCGACGGAGCGGCTGAAAGGCGTAGCGGCGAACCGCGTGGTGGCGCCGAACGAGGACGACCCGCCGGCCGAAGCGCCGCAGGAGGCGAAGCTGTGAGCGCCACCACGGCTGCTCCGACCGAGCTCGCGATCCATCGCGCCGGCGGCGCGCGGCGCATGGGCTTCTTCACCGACACGACGGTGTGCATCGGCTGCAAAGCGTGCGAGGTCGCGTGCAAGCAGTGGAACGATCTGCCGGCCGACGGATCGCAGTTCAGGAAGGGTGGCTCCTACGACCACACCGGCGAACTGTCCGCCTCCACCTGGCGGCACGTACGGTTCGTCGAGCTGCTGGAGCCGACGGAGGATCGCCGCATGCAGGTGGCCGAGGCTGCCGACGCCGCGGGCGGGGTGGATGTGGCGCAGGTCGTGGGGGACATGGACCGCTGGATCTTCATGTCCGACGTGTGCAAGCACTGCACGAACGCGGGCTGCCTGGATGCGTGTCCGACCGGGGCGCTCATCCGCACCGAACACGAGACCGTGCTGCTGCAGGCCGACGTCTGCAATGGCTGCGGGTACTGCATTCCCGCCTGCCCGTTCGGAGTGGTCGACCGCGACCGCATCGACGGGAGGGCCGGCAAATGCACGCTCTGCTACGACCGGCTCGAGGACGGGCTGGAGCCGGCATGTGCAAAGGCATGCCCGACCGACTCGATCCAGTTCGGACCCTACGAGGAGCTCGTCGCGCAGGCCGAGCGGAGGGTGGCCGCTCTGCACAGGCGCGGTGAGACGGGCGCGTACCTCTACGGCGCCGGCGACGAGCCCGAGCACGACCTCGCCGGCGGCCTCGGGACGTTCTTCCTGCTGACCGAGCCGCCGGAGCGCTTCGGCCTGCCCGCCGAGGCGGACTCGCCTGTCCAGGAGAACGTCGTCTCGGCGACCGCCGCCGCCGTGACCGCGGGACTGCTCGCGGCGGTCGGGGCCGCGCTGGCATTCGCGTCCGCCGGGAGGCACCGGTGAGCGCCGGGCGCGACCACTCGCTCGGGCTGCCCTCGGAACCGGCGGCACCAAAGCCACACGAGGAGCCGCCGGCTGATGCGCGCGGTCGCCACGAGGAATGGGTGAGCGACCACGACACCGAAACGCGCGATTGCACACCGGCACTCGGCACAGCGGGCGAGCCCGCCTCGTGGAGGCCGGCCGCGGAAGCTGGTGATGTTGCGCTGGCCCGTCCGGAGTGGGGCGACGCCGGCTGGTCGTACCTCTACGGACGCGACACACGGTACGGGGATGCTGAGCCCGAGCAGGGCGAGGTCGCGGCGGCGAACCGCCGCATGCGCGACGGGGCGGTGCCGGACGACCTCAACGGGCCGTTCATAAAGCCGCCCGTCTGGACGTGGGAAGTACCTCTCTACTTCTGGGTCGGCGGCATCGCCGCGGGATCTTCGTTCGTCGCGCTGGCCGCGGACCTCTCGGGCGACGAGTGGTCGGCGTCGGTCGCGCGCAAGGTCGCGCTGGGCGCCGTGCTGCCGGCGCCGGCGCTGCTGATCGCCGACCTCGGCCGCCCTGCGCGCCTCCTGAACATGCTGCGCATCTTCAAGCCGCGCTCCCCGATGAACACGGGCGCCTGGTGCCTGGCCGCGTTCTCGGCGGTCGGCGCCGCCGCGGTCGGAGCGGACGTGCTTGGGAAGCGCGCGACGGCCAGACGGCTCGGTGCCGTGAACACCCTGCTCGGCGGATACCTCGGCTCGTACACCGGCGTGTTGTTGGCGGCCACGGCCGTACCGCTCTGGGCTCGCAGTCGCATCTTCCTGGGCCCCATCTTCGTCTCCACCGCCGCGGCCACCGGCGCGGCGGCCACGCGGCTGGTGCTCGTCGCGACTGGGCGGCGCCCGGTCGGGCACCCCACCCGGATCGCGCTCAACCGGATCGAGGCCGGCGCCATGCTCGCGGAGCTGGCCCTCTCGACGATCAACCAGCGCAGCCTCGGCCGCGCAGGACGGGTGCTGTCCGAGGGAGGGCATGGTCGAATGTTCCGCACCGCGAAGTGTCTTGCCGGAGCCGGCGTCGCGCTCAACCTGCTCGGCGTGCGCCGGGTTGGCGTGCGCGGGCAGGACATCGCGAGCGTCATGTATCTGGCCGCCGGTCTCGCCTTTCGCTACGCCTGGGTAGAGGCAGGAAAAGCGTCGGCCCGAGACGACGAGGCCGTTGCCCTGATGGCGCGGGGGCGGGTCACCGAGACCGAGCGTTTGCGCGAGACCACCGAGCAGCGCTCACTCTCCGACCATCGCCCGCCCCACGCAAGCCGGGTCGCCGTGGCGGCGGCGCGGGCCTGGAGCAACGCCGTCGCGCGGGCAAGCCTGCTCGCCGAGCGCCTGCGCCAGGTCTCGTAGCTCGCCGCGTTCTGGGCCGTTTTCACCGCCATATGGGCGGCAAAACGGCCACAGCATGAAAGGGTGCTTCGAGCTACGAGTCGTCTTCGTCGACCTTCGTGTCCGGCGCTCGTAGCCGCCTGATTGGCATCAGGAAAGCATAGCTTTTACCTATTATCACTTATAAGTGATAAGATCTTGCTATGGCAACTGCCACTGCGCCTGAGCTCATCCGAAACGCGCGCCGCGCCGCCGGCCTGACGCAAACCGATTTGGCACGCGAGATGGGCACGACCCAAGGTGCGATTGCCCACCTCGAGCGAACAGATGCGAACCCCACGGTCGCAACCCTCGACCGGGCTCTGCGGGCGGCCGGACACCGGCTCGAGCTCACCGCCTCCGCTCACCAGTCGAGCGTCGACGAAACCTTGATCGCGCGCCAGCTGAGGCTCACTCCAGCCGATCGGCTTCGGACGTTCCAGAGCGCGCGACGAAGGCTTGCCCCGCTCGCCGGTGCGGCGAGACGTTCGCGTGGCCGGCGCGGCTGAACTTGACGTTGAGCGCATCCTCGGCTGTCTGACCAGACACGGGGTTGACTACATCGTCGTCGGTGGGATCGCAGCCGTGCTTTGGGGTTCCCCAAGGAACACGTTCGATCTCGACGTCTGCCCCTCGACGGATGCCGGAAATCTCGACGCCCTCGGCAAAGCGCTGGTCGAGCTCGGGGCGCAGCTTCGGGGTGTCGATGAGAACACGTCGTTCTCTCCCGACGAACGAACCCTGAGGCAGGTCGAGGTCCTGACGCTCGACACGATCGCCGGCCCGCTGGACGTTCTCATGCGGCCCGCAGGAGCCTCCGCATACGAACGGCTGAGAAGACGCGCCACGCGTGTCGACGTCGATGGCTTCTCGGTGCTGGTCGCATCGATCGAGGATCTGATCGCGATGAAGCGCGCAACCGGGCGCCTGAAGGATGAGGTGGACGTCGAGGAGCTGGAGGCGATTCAGCGCCTCAGCCGCCGGCTCAAAAGCTAGAGTGCGGAATACCCGAGGAATCGTGGTGGGGTAATCCCTACCGCCGCGCGGGCAGAGATCAGGAGCCGCCGCCGTCCTCGCCGTCCGCAGCTTCGCGCGAGGCATGCCTCGTGACAAAGCTGCGGAGGCTCGCGTGGTCCTCGCCGCAAGCCGGGCAGCCGTCGAGATGTGCCCGCATTCCGGGAATCGCAGCGTCCGCGTCGGCCCCGGCCAGCTCCAGTTCGACGTAGCGGTCCAGCTGGTCGAAGCACTCCTCGCAGCTCAGCTCCGGTCCTTCGGGGCCAAGCAGCGCGCGCAGCAGCCTGTCGTGTTCGCGCGAGCTCATGCTGCCTCCTTTCCCGTCTCACCGATCGCGATTCCGCGAGCGTCGAGACACGCGCGAAGCTTCTGCCGCGCATCGTGAAGCGTCTTGTAAAGCGCACCGCGCGTCGTATTGAGACGCTCGGCAAGCACGTCGATTGGCACGCCGTTGAGGGTCGTCGCGACGAGCACCTCGCGCTGGTGCGGGGTCAGCTCGTCTGCGATCGCCCGCTGAACCTCGGCGAGGATCTCTCCGCGCTCCGCGCTTGACTGCGGAGACGGGCTTCCGGCCGCCAGCAGCGGCCAGGTCTCCGGCTC
This sequence comes from uncultured Solirubrobacterales bacterium, assembly GCA_963716195.1. Taxonomy (GTDB): domain Bacteria; phylum Actinomycetota; class Thermoleophilia; order Solirubrobacterales; family JBBDJG01; genus JBBQNR01. The sequence goes on along the minus strand of OY970293.1, from coordinate 1,790,911 downwards.
GAGCGGCACCTCGCGTCCCTGCCACGCTCGCCGGCGCAGCTTGACCGCTGCCTCCAGCAGGGCGAACTTGTAAGCCCAGGTCGTGAACTTGCTGTCGCCGCGATAGGTGTCCAGCTTCGACAGCACTGCGACCAGCGCGTCGTTGGCGCTTTGCACAGCGAGATCATCGAAATCGCCCCCGCGCAGATGGGGCAACGCCGCCCTTCGGCGATCGACCTCGAAGCGGGCTGCTCGCAGGAGAAGTTCGTGCAGACGGGCGATCGCCTCGTCGTGACGCCGGCCCGAGCACCGCAGGTCCGCGACCCATGAGCGAGATCGAGCATCCGGTTCCCCACCGTCCTTGTGCGACGCACCTTCCACGCCGCCAACGCTAACAGTGGCCTCCGTGCTCATCACGTTCGTCTTTCATCGTCGAGCGGAGCAAGAATGCGTGCCGCCAGCAAAGGCGGGCAGCCCCGGTCGATGAGATCGAGAAGCGCATGAAGATCGACTGCTTCCTCAGACGCCAGTGTCGACGCTGTCTCGTGGTCGAATCCCGCGAGGTGAAGCCTGGCTTCACGCCATGCGACGACACCGGCGCCAACCCGCGCCTGGACTTCGGGTTGGGTGGAACGGTGGCCCATACCTACTGAGCGACCGCGCACCGTGAATTCTTACTCCGGAGGACTCGGGGCTTGGACCATGTAAGAACCCGCGCGCGGTGGACGCAAAGATCTTCAAGAGCTCGCCCACGCAGAGGGCGAGCCGTGCAGACAAAGGAGATCCAAGATGTCCACCACGAGTATTTCCGAACGCGAGGCCGCGAACGAGCAGGCGAGATCGTCAGCGAACGGCAGTGTCGCAGCCGTACACGCTGACTGGAGCGATCCGAGATACCAGGCATTCGCCCTGCTGCGGATTGCGTTCACCGTGGCGCCGATCGCCTTCGGCCTCGACAAGTTCTTCAACCTGATGGTCGACTGGCCCCAGTACCTGGCGCCATGGATCAACGACATCGCGCCGGGGACGGGGCAGGACTTCATGTACTTCGTCGGGGCCACCGAGATCCTCGCCGGCATCATCGTCGCGCTCAAGCCGCGCTACGGCGCGTACGTGGTCGCCGGCTGGCTGGGCGGCATCATCATCAACCTGCTCACCCACTCGGGCTACTACGACATCGCGCTGCGCGATTTCGGGCTCATGCTCGGCGCGCTCACGCTTGCTCGCCTGGCGTCCGTGTACGACGCGCCGAGGCGACGCCTCAATCGGACCGCGTAACCAGCGGGGATTCAGTGGAAGATCCCAGGCAGCCCAGCGCTGATCGCGCTGGGCTGCTGCTCGATCTCCAACGGTTGCAACAGGCGACTCGGGGAGAGATCCGGGCGTTCGAACGGTGAGTCCCGGTTGTAGGCTTCGCCGCAGGCACGCATGGCAGTCGACCTGGTCATCGATGTCGAGAACACTCCAGGCGCGCTGGCGCAAGTCGCGGCCGCGATCAGCGACGCCGGCGTAAATATCGCAGCCGCCACTTGCCTCGCGGGAGGCGAGCGGGCGGAGCTCCACATACTGGTGCCGCACGGCGGGGCCGCGAAGCATTCGTTGGCGATCTCCCACCTCGCGGTCACCCGCGAGCGCGAGGTTGTCGTGGTCGACGTGGAGGACCGCCCGGGCGTGCTTGCGGACCTGACTCGCAAGATCGCCAAGGCCGGCGTCAACCTCGATCTCGTATACGTCGCGACCCGAAACCGGGTGGTCTTCGGCGCGCCCGATCTCGCTGCGCTGCGGGCCGCGCTCGACGCCGCGAGCTGACGGCGCGCTCCGGCGCATGCGCCTCAGTAGGGATCCATGCCCATCGGCTGCTCATGCCACTCCTTGGGCAAGGAGACTTCAACATCGAGCGAGTGGGGAGGTGGCTCTTGGTCGGCGCGAGTGGTCTCGTGCCCCAGCCAAGCGGCGAGGTAGCGGCCGCTCACCTTGTGCGGAGGCCACCACAGGTAGTCGGCGGACACCGTCCCCTCGCCACCGCCACCGGCCGACTGGTACTGGAGGTGCAGCGACTCGTCGCCGGTGATCAGCTTGCCCCGGATGACGGGACGGAATGGCTGCGGGTCGATGTCGGCGCCAGCAGTTGCCGCGATCGCCTCCGCGGCGGCGTCGGCCTGCTGCGTCCCGATGCCGCCGTGCTTGATCGGGAAGGTCGTACCATCGCCAGCGGCGTAGACGTCGTCGACCCCGCGCACCCGCGCGTGGTCGTCGATCGGGATGAACCCGTCGTCGTCCGCCGGCAGGCCCGGCAGACTCGGCCCGTCGAGGACCGGCAGCGACACGATCTGCGCAACCTCCAAGCGCTCGTCGCCGGGTGCGAGCAAGAGCTCGCCCGCCCGCGCTTCCTTGACCCTGGCGCCGGCGTGCACTGCGATCCCCCGCACCGCAAGCAGGGAGGCGACCGCATCGCTGGCGGTCCGCCCGAACACGATCAGCGGGCCTTCCTCGGGAGTGACGATGCACAGCTCGACCTCGAGCTCCAGGTCGCGAGCGCGGCGCTCGGCCATCAGGGCAAGCTCGTACACGGGCAGCGGCCAGCTCCGGCCCGGAGGGATCACGAAGGCAATCCGTTTCGAATCGCTCTGCGCGGTCTCGCGCAGCAGAGCGTCGATCGCCAGCGCGCTCCCGTCCACGCGCAGCGTGACCGCATCGGGAAAAGCGGGCCGCGGGCGAGCCCCGATACACACGACCAGCTTGTCGTAGGACAGGCGCGAGCCGTCTCCCAACGTCACCTCGTGAGCCGCGGCATCCACCGCGGCGATTCCCTGCTGGACGAAGCTCGCGCCGAGCTCGGCGGCAAGCGGCTCGAGAGCGTGCTGCTCGGCGGGCTGCGACGAGAAGGGCTCCTCCACTATCAACGGCTTGTAGACGAAGTCGGGGTCCGGCGCCGCCAGCGTGAGACGGACCTGGTCGCCGGCGAGATCGCGCAGCGCCAGCAGCGCCTCGAGCCCGGCGATCCCACCGCCGGCGATGAGGACGTTCTGCGGATCCCGAGTGGGCGGGGCAGTCATGCGCCCGTGATCATCCCTCACGGGGGGAGGGCGCTCAACATCCTCCTCCCGGTCAGGCATCCGCCCACAGATGCTCGCGCCGGTAGGCGGAGAGCGCATCCGCTGTGCTCCGGACCGGCTCACCGACGAAGTCGCTCGCGATCGTGCTCAGCAGGTCCTCGAGGGCCTTGTCCAGCATGGCCGCCTGGAAGCGCAGTGCCGCTGGCCGCTCGGGCCGTGAGCACTCGTTCACCACCTCGATCAGAGTGGGAAGCAGGACAGGGAGCGCGTGCCGTGCGTCACGCGGATGGAAATAGAAGGCGATCGGTGAATGGACCAGGTCATCGCGCATTGCGATCACCCGCGACGTCAGGTCGGCGAGAACACGCGCCGCGGTGGGCGCCTCGATGTCGGCCAGACCGATCCCGCTCGCCCGCTCGGCCTCGGAAAGAAGCAAGATCTCGTGCGAGAGCGAGCGGTAGTCGGAGAGCACCCTGTACAGCAACAGGATCCAGGAGATGCTCGCGGTCAGAAGGCCGAGGCCGATCAGCGTCTCGAGCGGGCCGAGAAAGCGGACAAGGTCGCCCTTGGGGACGATGTCTCCGTATCCGAGGCTCGTCAGATTGACCAGCGAGAGGTAGAGCGCGTCGCCGAGGCTGCCCTCGTCATCGAGCGATATGCCCTCGCTTGCCACGAAGCCGTCCGGGAAATGCGGCCAGAGCATGAGCGCGAACCCCACCACGACCAGCGCTCCCCAGACCGCGATCACGGCGACGAACGCCAGCGGTCCCGCCAGTGAAAGCACCGCGTGGTTGCCGCGAACGAGACGCCGCATCGCGCGCCAGGTGGTCCGGATCACACCCTCGCTCACCACACCGCGGCCATGCGGATGGAAGAGCGTGTCGAATACGTCGCGAAGCGCGATCAGCACGAGCAACGCGCCGGCCACGGTGCCCAGTACGGTCAGCGCTGCGCCTCGTGGCTGGTCGGCTCGGTCGCTGTGGTGGAGGTCATCGGTCCTGGCGAGGTCGGGTCTCAGTCAAGGTATTCATGGCTGGCCGGCCCAACTACCGGACAGAGTGCGGATCAGGATCGGGGAGAAGTACGCATGCCGCGCCACGGCTCCGGCCTTAGCTTCCATTTGGTTTCGATGACCGATCGCTTGACACCCCTCGACGCGACTTTCCTGGAACTCGAGCAGGAAGACGAAGCCGCGCACATGCACATCGGCGCCGCGCTCGTGTTCGAGACCCGCCCCGATGGATCGATCCCCACGCTCGAGGAGCTGCAGGCACACCTCGATTCGCGCCTGGGCCACCTCCCGCGCTACAGGCACCGGCTGTCCGAGCCCCATACCGGGGGCCTCACCTGGCCGGCGTGGGAGGAGGACGAGCGCTTCGACATCGCTAGGCACCTGCGGCACGCCGCGTTGCCCTCGCCCGGTGGCGAGCGGGAGCTGTGCGAATGGCTCGGCGATTACTGGTCTCACCGCCTCGACCGCCACCGGCCGCTGTGGGAGATCGTGCTGCTCGAGGGGCTGGAGGGCGGACGCTGGGCCCTCGTCACCAAGACCCATCACTCGATGGTCGACGGTGTCGGGTCCGTGGACGCCGGCTACATGATGCTCGATGCCGAGAGCGATCCTGAGCCGGATACCGTCGAGCCTCTTTCGAGCGGGTCGCGGGGCGGCAGGAAGACCGCCAGGCAGGGTGGGACGCGCTCTCAGCTGGTAGGCGCCCTTCGCTGGATGCCCGAGCAGGCTCTGCGCGCCGCGCACGCCGGTGCCGACGTGGCGCTCCATCCTCACAAAGCGCTCGAGATGTTCGAACGCCCCCGCGCGACCGTCGACGTGCTCGTGCGCGACGAGGTGATCAGCGCGCCGCCGTCGTCCCTCAACTGCCAAATTGGCTCGACCCGCAGCTTCGCGGTCGTGCGAGTACCGCTGTCAGACCTCAAAGGGGTGAAACGGAGGTTGGGGGGAACGGTCAACGACGTCGCGCTTGCGGCTGTGACCGGCGGGCTGCGGCGGGTGCTTCGTGAGCGCGGAGAGGAGCTTCCCCCGCAAGGGCTGCGCGCGATGGTGCCGATGAACGTGCGCCAGGCTTCCGAGAAGCTCGCCCTCGGCAACAAGATCTCATCGCTGTTCGTCCACCTACCCGTGGCGGCCGCGACCACCGCCGATCGCTACGCGCGCGTGATGGAGGAGGCGGCGGCGCTGAAGGCCGGAACGCAGGCGCTGGGCACGTCGACGATCCTCAAGATCGCCGGACTCGCGCCGCCGATCATTCACGCAAGCATGGCGCGCTCGCTGTATGCGACGCGCCTCTTCAACGTCACCGTCACGAACGTCCCCGGCCCGCAGATGCCGCTCTACCTGCTGGGCGCGCCGCTGCGGGAGATTCTCCCGCTCGTGCCGCTCGCGGCCGAGCACGCGGTCGGCGTGGCGATCTTCTCCTACGACGGAAACGTCTTCTTCGGCATCAACGTCGCAGCCGACGCCGTGCCCGACCTCGAGGTGCTCCGTGCCGGGATCGCCGAGGAGCTCAAGGCCCTTTGCGAGCTCGGAGCTGCGCAGGAGGAAGGCGCCGCACACCTCGCATCCAGCCGGGAGTAGCCTGGATCCGCGCGCAGGGCTCCGGGCTTTCCCTAGTCCACGAGCGCGAACCGCAACCGCCCCGGCGGCGGGACGCCGGGACGGTCTCGGTCGGCGGGAGGCATCGGGAACGAGGGACGGAACAGCCGCGCAGGGTTCTTGCCCATCAGGGCGTCGCACCGCGGGCACCGTTCCGGGGCGCGAACGAAACGGCGCGGCTTGTAGATCGTCAGTCTGCACGTGGGACAGTGCATGTAAGGCACGTTGACGCCTCTTGGGTTGGTTGCTGCGATCTCGACGACTCAGACCCTAGTGCGCGGAGGTGCCGGGCGCATCCGTGCCAAGCCTCACGGAATATCCGTGGCATCTACGGATGACAAGAGCGGTTGTGCGCGGATGCGCCCGGGTCCGCCGGTCCCTAGTTTCCGTGTTGCAAACAGAGGGATGACTGGGAGGAGGGCCGCCATGCGCCTGCCCGCGGTCGCGGACGGGTCAGGCAGCTCGCGCTGGCGTCTTTCGCGAGCGGCGTGGGGGAGCGGGCGACTCGAAGACAGCGCCCAGCTCGCGAAAGCTCTGCTCGATGCCACCGCAGACGTCGTCGCAGAGCCTGAAGATGCCGGGGTCCGCGATGCGATAGAGCGTCCTCGTTTTGTCCTTGCGCCTGCCGACGATGCCCTCTGCGTACAGAAGGTTGAGGTGCTTGGATGCATTTGCGTGCGTGATGCCGACCGCGTTCGCGATCTCCTGCACGGATGCCTCCTGCAGCTCCCTGAGCGTGTCGAGCATCCTGATCCGCACAGGCTCCGCCAACGCGCCGAAGCGCTTGGCGATCAACTCGGCCATGCGCTCGGAGATGGGATGTGTCTTTAGATGGGAAGTCATCTCGCTTGCCAGTGTAGCAAGACTTCTGTACTATGCAACTACACAGTTGTATAGCTCTAAACTAGTCGAGTGCGGAGGTCGGCGATGGAAGCCAAGACTCTAGGAGCTGGAAGTGACTTTGGTGCGAGGGCCAGCTGCTCCACCAATTGGCCGCTCGAGCGGGTGCTGTTCCTGATGGCGGGCACGATGACGCTCCTGAGCGCGCTGCTGGCGGCGGCTCTCAGCCCGTGGTTCCTGGTGCTGACCGCGTTCGTCGGGCTCAACCAGCTCGCATTCGTCGTGTTCGGCAACTGCCCCTCCTCTTGGCTGCTGCGGCGCTACGCCGGGGTGCAGGGAGCGATCGAGCGATGAGTGCTCTCGGGCCGATCGGGAGGCTGGGGCGCTGGACGGCGCTGCACTTCCGAGCCGTGCTGGTCGCATGGGCCGTCGTCGCCGTGGCGCTCGGCGCGCTCGCGCCGCGCGTCGAGCACGCCCTGTCCGGGGCGGGCTGGGAGGCTTCCGGCTCGGAGTCGGTGGCGGCGCGCGATCTCGTGCAGAGAGAGTTCCACGGTAACTCGAGCGCGGCGTTGATGGTGGTCGTCCACTCGGACAGGCGCACGATCGCCCACCCCGAGTTCAAGCACGCCGTGACGGAGGCGCAGTCGATTCTGCGCGCGGATGCCGCAGTGGCGGCGGTGATCCCGCCCCGCGCGCCTGGCTCGATCTCGCGTGACGGTCACACCGCCGTGATCCAGGCAAGCGCGGCTAAGGGCACGAACGAGATGGTGCGCGCTGCCGACGACCTCAAGCACAGTCTCGCTGCGGCGGAGGGCAGCGGCGTCGACGTCAACCTCACCGGCGGGAGCGGCATGTGGTCGGACTTCAACGAGGCGAACAAGAACGCGATGCTCAAGTCGGAGCTCCTTTCCTGGCCGGTGACGATGGCGATCCTGGTGGTGGCATTCGGCTCGCTGGTGGCGGCGGGACTACCTCTGATGCTGACGATCCTCGGGCTCGTCGCTTCGGCCGGCGTCCTGTTCCTCGGCACGCAGGTCGCGGACATCTCGATCTGGGCGATGAACTTCGCGCTCATGTTCGCGCTCGCGCTCGGCATCGACTACGCGCTATTTCTCGTGATGCGCTTTCGCGCGGCGTTCTTCGGGTCGAAGCTCTCGGCCGTGGACGCCACAGCGGTCGCCATGGACAGCGCCGGCAAGGCGGTGCTGTTCTCCGGTCTCACCGTTCTGATCTCGCTGTCCGCGGTGATGCTCGTTCCAAGTCCCGCGTTCCGCTCGATGGCGCTCGGCATCATGGTCTCCGTCGTCTTCGTGCTGGCGGCGACGCTGACTCTGCTCCCGGCCGTCCTCGCGCGGCTCGGCCCGCGCGTGGATCGGCTCGGGCTGCCGTGGGCGCACGCGGGCGAGCACCGCTCAAAGCGCTTCGCCGCTTGGGGGGAACGCCTCTGGCGCCGGCCGATCGCGTTTGGAACGGCGGCGCTCGTCGTGCTGGGCCTGCTGGCCATGCCGGTGCTCCGCCTCGACACCGGGATGCCGTCGATCAGGGTCGTGCCGAAGGGAGATCCCTCGCGCCAGGGCTATGAGCAGGTGCAGGCGGCGTTTGGAGAGGGTGCACCGGGCGCGCTGCAGCTCGTCGCTCCCGCGGGCCAGGGGGATGCCGTCGCGGCCACGGCGCAGGCCGACCACGGCGTCGCGCGGGTGTCCCCGCCACAGCGCTCCGCGGGAGGCGAGGAGCTCGTCACCGCGCTTCCGGCCGCCGACCCGTCTGACGAGTCGGTCGGCGCGACGATCGACCGCCTCCGTGGCGCGTTGCCTGCCGGCACGCTGGTGGGAGGTGCGGTAGCCGAGAACCACGACCTCGAGCAGGCGCTGTCGGAGAAGACGCCGCTCGTGATCGGCGTCGTGCTCGTGCTCGGATTCCTTCTGCTGCTCTTGGCGTTCCAGGCCCCTCTCGTCGCGGCGATTGGCGTCGGGACCAACCTGCTCGCCACCGGCGCCGCGTTCGGGGTCGCGAAGCTGATCTTCCAGGACGGCAACCTCGCGGGGCTGCTCGGGTTCGAGTCGCAGGGGTTCATCGATGCATGGGGCCCGGTGTTCTTCTTCGCGATGATCTTCGCGATCTCGATGGACTACACGGTGTTCCTGCTCTCCTCGGCGCGTGAGCACTGGGAGCAGTCGGGCGACGCGAAGGAGGCCATGGTGGGAGCCGTCGCACACTCCGGGCGCGTCGTGTTCGCGGCAGCCGCAGTGATGGTCGCGGTCTTCTTCACGTTCGCGCTCTCCGGGCCACTGCCGCCCAAGGAGATGGGGATCATCCTCGGGATCGCCGTTCTGCTCGACGCAGCGCTAGTGCGATTGCTGCTTGTGCCGGTGCTCCTTCGTCTGGCGGGAGCGCGGGCCTGGTGGCTGCCGCGCTGGATGGACAGGCTGCTACCGGACGTGCGCTTCGGGCACTAGGAGATGACCGAGTCCACGACCTCGCGCACTCGGATGCCGGCGAATTCCATCGCTGGACCTTCGTCCTCGGGTCTCGCCTTGCCTCCAGCAAAGCTTCGACCCTGCGTCCTCGACCAGCTCGGCCTTCGCCGCCCCCGTGCACGCGCGGCCGCGGGATCGGTCATCTGATGCTGCTCGCCCTACCGCTCGGGCTCGGGATCGGACTCAGTCTCGGATTGGTCGGAGGTGGAGGGGCGGTGCTGGCCGTGCCAGTGCTCGTCTACGTCCTCGGCGAGGACGTGCACTCGGCCACGACGGCCTCCCTTGTGGTCGTGGCCGGCGCCGCGCTTGCGGGCGGCCTTGCGCGAACGGGCGCGGACCGGGTCTGCTGGCGCGCGGCCGGCACATTCGCCGCTCCCGCGGTGGTCGGGGGCATCGCCGGCACGGCCGCGAACGCGGCCGTCGGCGACGAGGTGCTGCTGGGCCTGTTCTCCCTCGTGATGGTCGCCGCCGCCTACGCGACGTGGCAGAAGACCGGTGACGAGGACGGGCTCCCCGGGCGCGAGACGGGCTGCCCGCGGCCACCTCTCGTCAGAACGATTCCGGCCGGTCTCGCCGTCGGAATCCTGACGGGCTTCTTCGGCGTCGGCGGCGGCTTCGTGATCGTGCCGACGCTCGCCCTCTGGCTCCACTTCGCGATACGGCGCGCGGTCGGCACCTCGCTCATCATCGTGAGCATCGTTTCGGGGACGGCGCTGGCAAGCCATGTCGCCGCGGGCAACGAGGTCGACTGGAGCCTCGCGGCACTCTTGACGGGCGCAACGGCGACCGGCGCGGTCGCCGGGGCAGCGTGGGCGACTCGGCTCCCGCAGCGCGTGCTCGCGCGCGTCTTCGCCGTGACGGTCAGCTCGATCGCTGCCTGCCTCCTCGCCGCCTCGCTGTTTCTCGGCGGCCCGCCTTCGGGCTGATCTCCGGACGGAGCTCGTTTGACGGCTCCGGACTCCGTGGAGACTACGCACGCGAGATAGGTGTGCGTTCCGGATGACCATCTCCCAGCCTGGGCCTAGTGTGTGATCGACCAATCCCGGATCGAGGAGGAACAGATGACCACGGCACTGCAGATGCGGCAAAGCTCCTACGTCGGTCCCTCGTTCGACAACGCGAAGGTCCACGACGCGATGCGTGTGGGCGTCGTCACGTGCCGGCCGCAGACGAGCCTGAGAGACGTAGCGCGGATCATGGTCGGGTATCAGATCCACTCGGTCGTGGTGGACGACCCGCAGGCGAGCATGCACCCGTGGGCGATCGTGTGTGACCTCGACCTCGCGAACGCGGCCAAGGGCGAGCTCGACGACCTCACAGCCGGGGACGTTGCGAGGTCCGAGCTCGTGACCGTGCCGGCTGACGAGACGCTGGCCCGCGCCGCGCAGCTGATGTCGGAACACGGCGTGAGCCACCTGATGGCGGTTGAACGCTTCACGGGCCGGCCGGTTGGCGTCATCTCGGCGCTTGGGCTGGCATCCGTGGTGGCTGCGGGAAGCTGAAAGGTCGGGAGCAGCGTGCACACCACGATCGATCGCTCAGTGCGGCGAGTCGCCGCGTCGCCCGGCCCCGGTAGGCTCGTGGCCGTGCCGGGCGAGAGCAGCGAGAAGAGCGACGCCGACGCTCACACGACGATCGTGATCGCCGACGACCACGCCGTCGTTCGCAGCGGCCTGCGCATGTTGCTGGATGCCGAGCCGGATCTCGACGTGGTAGCCGAGGCCGGCGATCTGGACGCCGCGAGACGTTACGTGCGCGGACATCATCCGTCGGTGCTGATCCTCGACCTCAACATGCCTGGCGATCCCAGCCTGCCGGCAATCCCTGCGCTGCGTGAGGAATTTCCCAACACGCAGATCGTCGTGCTCACGATGCAGAACGACCCGGCGTTCGCGCGGGAGGCCATGCGAGCGGGCGCCCTCGGCTATGTATTGAAGGAGGCCGCTGACGCGGAGCTGGTGGAGGCGGTCCGGCTGGCGGCCGGCGGCCGCACTTATCTGCATCCGGAGCTCGGCGCGCGCTTGGCCGCGGAGCCGAGCACGCCGTCCGGCGCGCCGGACGACCTCACCGAGCGCGAAGTCGAGGTGCTCCGTCTGATCGCGCTCGGCCACACGAACAACGAGATCGCGCAGCAGCTCTTTCTCAGCGTGCGAACCGTTGAATCCCACCGCGCTCACATCCAACAGAAGCTGAGCCTCACCACTAGAGCTGAGCTGGTTCGCTACGCACTCGAGCACCGCCTGATCGAGCCGTAGGCTCTCAGGGCAGTGGACGTCGTCGTCCTCCTGCTCGCCGCGAGCGGAACTGCGCTCGCGACCGGCCTCGGCGCCGTGCCGGTGTTCCTGCTTGGCGCAGATGCCGCTCGTTTCAGGCCTGCGCTCTGGGGGCTCGCGATCGGCGTCATGGGCGTTGCCTCGATCGTCGGGCTGCTGCTACCGGCGCTCGACGAGGGAAGCGATGCGGCCGTGGGTGCCGGCCTCGCGCTCGGCGTTGCCTTCTTCGCGCTCGCGCGCCGCTCGCTCAACAGCCGCGGTGTGCATGCCGAGCGCCTGCGAGAAGCCGACACGCGCACCGCGGCGCTCGTCTTCCTCGTTCTGCTCGTGCACAGTCTGCCCGAGGGCTTTGCGATCGGCGCCGCGTACGCGTCCGACACCGAGGGACTGGCGCTGTTCGTGATCGTCGCGATCGCGCTTCACAACGTCCCCGAGGGCACGAGCGTCGCGATCCCGATGCAGATGGCCGGCTTTGGGCGAGCGCAGCAGTTCTGGGCGGCGGTCGGTACCAGCGTGCCGCAGCCGGTTGGCGCGCTGATCGCGTTCGCACTCGTGGAGCAGGTGCGGGCCCTGCTGCCGGTCTCGCTGGCGTTCGCCGCCGGCGCGATGCTGGCGCTGGTCGTGCTGGAGCTGATGCCTCAGGCGTTCCGACCGGCGACTTGGCGCAGCGCCCTGGCCGGCACCGTGGCCGGCGGCGCGGTCATGCTCGCGCTCAGCGCGGTGCTGGGTGTGTGAGGCCCGCATCCGTGTAAACCACGGATCAGCTTGACGCGGTCTCCACGGATGAAACGCCATCTGTGGCCGCATAGCCTGCGGGCTCAGAGGAGGTAGAAGATGCGTACCAGCGGCCCATCCCACAGGCGCAAGCCGGGCCCGGTGACACCCCGACCGACCAAGAGCCTGATCGCGCTCGTGCAGAGCGAGCTCGTACGCCGGAAGCGCCTCCCGAAGATCCTGCAGGCGCCGGTCGGTCCGTTCAAGCCGCGAGGGCACTGAAGGCCTACCGCTTCAGCGGAAGGCGCGCGATACTGACCGGGTTGGACTCCGAATCGCAGACACGAGCCATCCGGGTCCTGGATCGTTCCGGGCTGGACGATCTGCTCGCCGCGCTGTCCCGCCGGGGATACCGTCTGATCGGCCCGACGGTCCGCGACGGGGCGATCGTCTACGAGGAGCTGCGCTCGAGCGCCGACCTTCCGGTCGGGCTGACCGATGATCAGGACGGAGGGCGCTACCGGCTGACCGAGCGCGAGGACGAAGCAGTCTTCGGCTACGCCGTCGGCCCGCATTCGTGGAAGCAGTACCTGTGGCCGCCCCGGGTGAAGCTGTGGGAGGCAAGCCGCAGCGGCAGCGAGGGCTTCGACGTGATCGAGACGGTTGCCGAGCCGTCGAAGGACGCCTACATCGCGGTGCGCTCGTGCGAGCTTCACGCGATCGACCACCTCGATGACGCGCTACTGCGCGTGCCCGACCCGGACGCCGGCTACGCGGCTCGGCGCGAGAACGTCTTCATCGTCGCGCTCAACTGCAGCACGGCGGGCGGTACGTGCTTCTGCGTGTCCATGGAGACCGGGCCCCGGGCCACTTTCGGCTACGACCTCGCGCTCACCGAGGTGCTGGGGGCGGACTGCCACTACTTCCTAGTCGAACAGGGAAGCGAGGCCGGCGCCGAGCTGCTGTCCGAGCTCCAGACGGCGGAGGCGAGCGAGGACGAGATACGCGCCGCGCAACGCGTCGTCGAGCACACCGCCGAAAGCATGGGCCGCGTGATGGACACCACAGACATCAAGGACCTGCTGTACCGCAACTACGAGCACCCGCGCTGGGACGAGGTCGCCGATCGCTGCCTCACTTGCGGCAACTGCACGATGGTGTGCCCGACCTGCTTCTGCACGACGGTCGAGGACGTCACCGACCTGACCGGCGATCACGCCGAGCGCCACAGGGAGTGGGACTCGTGCTTCACGATGGACTTCTCCTACGTGCACGGCGGAAGCGTTCGCTCCACTGGCAAGTCGCGCTACCGGCAGTGGATGACCCACAAGCTCGCCACCTGGATCGATCAGTTCGGCACGTCCGGCTGCGTCGGGTGCGGACGCTGCATCAGCTGGTGCCCGGTCGCGATCGACCTCACCGAGGAGGCGGCGGCGATCAGGGCCACGGACGGGCAACTTCCAATCACGAGGCACGGGGGCAAGACCCAATGAAGATGAAGGCGCTGGATGCGCTGGTGGCCGAGGTCCCGGCGTTCAGGGGTCTCGCTCCCGAGCACGCCGACCTGATCGCCGGCTGCGGGTCCAACGTTCACTTCGCTGCGGGGACATACATCTTCCGGGAAGGCGGGCAGGCTGATGAGTTCTATGTAATTCGCCACGGTGCGATAGCGCTCGAGCTGTTCGTGCCCGCCCGCGAGGCCGTCACGGTCGAGACGCTCCATGACGGCGACCTGCTCGGCTGGTCGTGGCTGTTTCCGCCGCATCGCTGGAGCTTTGATGCCCGCGCCGTGGAGGAGACGAGCGCGATCGCATTCGACGGCGCCTGCTTGCGCGGCAAGTGCGAGAACGACCACGACCTGGGCTACGAGCTGATGATGCGCATCGCGCAGGTGATGGTCCAGAGGCTCCAGGCAACACGCCTCAGACTGCTGGACGTGTATGGGTCCGGGCGTTGAGCCGCGGCCGCACTCTGCGGCGCCGATGCTGCCGCGGCGCTATCGCGTCGCCGCTAAGCAACGCGAGACGGAAGATACGTGGACACTTTCCATGGATGCCGTCGACGGCGAGGTGCTCGAGTTCCTGCCGGGTCAGTTCAACATGATGTACGCCTTCGGCGCCGGGGAGGTGCCGGTGTCGGTCAGTGGCGACCCGGGTCGCCCGGAGCGGCTGGTGCACACGGTGCGCGCGGTTGGCGCGACCACGAACGCCATCTGCGCCGCGGACAGTGGGCAGATGCTCGGCGTCAGGGGGCCTTTCGGAAGCGCATGGCCGCTCGAAGGCGCGGCCGGCGCAGATGTGCTCGTGGTCGCGGGCGGCGTCGGCCTGGCTCCCTTACGGCCGGTCGTGTACTCGCTCGTGGCCTCCCCCGAGCGCTATAGGCGAATGATCCTGCTCTACGGCGGCCGCAGCCCGGAGCAGCTCCTGTTCCGGGGGGAGATCGATCGCTGGCGCGAAGGCAGCGACCTCGACGTGGGGGTGACCGTTGACATCGCGAGCGGCGAGTGGACTGGCAGCGTGGGCGTCGTTCCGCGCCTGCTCGAGCGCGTGAGGTTCGATCCCTCCCGGGCGGTCGCGTTCGTGTGCGGGCCGGAGGCGATGATGCGGTTCACGGCCACCGCGCTCCTCGACCGTGGTGTGGACGCCGGAAGCATCTACCTGTCGATCGAGCGCAACATGAAGTGCGCCGTCGGCCAGTGCGGCCACTGCCAGTTCGGGCCGGAATTCGTGTGCCGCGACGGCCCGGTCTTCAGCCTGCAAAGGCTCGGCCGTTTCTTCGACATTCGCGAGCTGTGACGAACGATCGCCGACCCAAGCTCGCTGTTTGGAAGTTCGCCTCGTGCGACGGGTGCCAGCTCAGCATCCTCGACCTCGAGGACGAGCTGCTTGCCCTCGCCGGAGAGATCGAGATCGCCTACTTCCTCGAGGCAAGACGGGCGGTGGTCGAGGGCCCCTACGACCTTTCGCTCGTGGAAGGCTCGATCACGACGCCCGAGGACGCCGGGCGCATCGCCGAGGTGCGCCGGGTGTCGCGCCGCCTGGTCTCGATCGGCGCGTGCGCGACGGCGGGGGGGATCCAAGCCCTTCGCAACTTCAGCGACGTGTCCGAGTTCATCTCACTCGTCTATGCGTCGCCGGAGTACATCTCCACACTCGACACCTCGACTCCGATCAGCGCGAACGTACCGGTCGACTTCGAGCTTCAGGGCTGCCCGATCAACAAGCGCCAGGCGCTCGAGGTGATAAGCGCCTACCTGAACGAGCGCCGTCCTCAAGTCCCCTCTCACAGCGTCTGCATCGAGTGCAAGCGTGCCGGCAACGTGTGCGTGATGGTCGCGCACGGGACACCCTGCCTCGGGCCCGTCACACATGCCGGCTGCGGGGCGATCTGCCCGTCGTACGACCGCGGCTGCTATGGGTGTTATGGACCGATGGAGACTCCCAATACCCCGTCCCTGAGCAACTGGCTCGAGGGTCTCGGCGTGAGCAAGCCCGAGCTCGTCCGGGCATACCGCGGCGTCAACGCGTTCGCCGAGCCATTCCGGCGCGAGAGCGAAGCACATGACGAGCGCTGAGCAACCGGTCCGCACCAAGACGATTCGCACCGACGCGCTCGCGCGTGTGGAGGGCGAGGGGGCGATGTACGTCAAGGTCGTCGGCGGCGAGGTCGAGGAGGTGAAGTTCCGCATCTTCGAACCGCCCCGGTTCTTCGAGGCGCTTCTGCGCGGCCGCGCCTACACCGAGCCCCCGGACATCACCGCGCGGATCTGCGGCATCTGCCCGGTCGCCTACCAGATGAGCGCCTGTGAGGCGATCGAGGACGCCTGCGGCGTCACCGTCGAGGGGCCTCTGCGCGACCTGCGCCGCCTGATCTACTGCGGCGAGTGGGTGGAGAGCCACTGTCTACACGTGTTCATGCTGCACGCTCCGGACTTCCTCGGTTATGAAAGCGCGATCGCGATGGCGAAGGACCATCGCGGCGTCGTCGAGCGGGGGCTCCAGATGAAGAAGGCGGGCAACGAGCTGATCCGGTTGGTCGGCGGGCGGGAGGTGCACCCGATCAACGTGCGCGTCGGTGGGTTCTACCGGGTGCCCGCGAAGTTGGAGCTGGGGCCGCTGCGGGACAAGCTCGAGCGTGCGCGAGAGCAGGCGCTCGAAGCCGTGCGCTGGACGGCGACGCTCGACTTCCCCGAACTCGAGCGCGACGTCGAGATGGTGTCACTCCAGCACCCGGGCGAGTATCCGATCGAACGCGGTCGCGTAGTGTCGAATCGCGGCCTCGACATCGCGCCGGGCGAGTTCGAGGACCATGTCGTGGAGGAGCACGTCGAGTATTCGAACGCGCTCCATGCGCGCCTGCGGGAGCGAGGCGCCTACCTCGCAGGACCGATGGCGCGCTACAGCCTGAACCGGCAGTGGCTCTCGCCGCTCGCGCGCGACGCGGCGGCCGAAGCAGGGCTCGACGGGGACTGCCGCAACCCGTTTCGCAGTATCGTCGTGCGCGCGGTGGAGATCCTGTATGCGTTCGACGAGGCGATCCGGCTGATCGACGCATACGAGCCGCCCGACTCGCCCGCGGTTCCCGTCCCCCCGCGCGCCGGCGTCGGGTACGGGTGGACCGAGGCCCCGCGCGGCATGCTCTGGCACCGCTACGAGCTCGATCCGGACGGAACCATCCTCGACGCCAAGATCGTGCCTCCGACCTCGCAGAACCAGAAGTCGATCGAGGAGGACCTACTCGCTCTCGTGCGCGAGCGGATAGACGAGCCCGAGGAGGAGTTGAAGCTGCGCTGCGAGCAGGCGATCAGGAACTACGACCCCTGCATCTCGTGCTCCACGCACTTCCTCAGGTTCGATGTCGAGCGAAGCTGAAGGCGATGCGACCGCGGTCATCGGGATCGGCAATCCATGGAGGAGCGACGACGCTGCGGGACTGATCGTGTCGCGCTCGCTAACGGCCGAGCTGCCCGGGGACGTGAGGTTGCTCGAGCACGAGGGCGAGCCCACTGGCCTGCTCGATCTATGGGAGGGAGTCGACGCCGCTGTCCTGGTTGACGCCGTCAGCGGCGCGGGAGCGCCGGGCAGCGTGCACCGGCTGGACGCAAGCGACCGCCCACTGCCGGCCGCGTTCGCCAGTTCGTCTACCCACTCCTTCGGCCTGGCCGATGGGATCGAGCTCGCCCGGACGCTCGGCCGCGCGCCCAAGCGGCTGGTGTTGATCGCGATCGAAGGCCGTAACTTCGAGGCCGGGTCGCAGCTCAGCCCCGAGGTCGCCCGCGCGATCGCGCCCGCCGCGGCTGCCGTGCTCGCGGAGGTCGGCGAGCTTCTCACATCGACGATTAAAGACGAGCATCGACGGGTGTGAATCGGGCTCGCTGAAGCCTTTTGGTTGTTATGGCGAGGCGGTCTCCATCGGTCATCGCAACACTGACCGGTTTGCGATGACAGACAGGAGGCCCCATGGCACAAACGCTGTTAGGCCGACGTGGAAATCCTTTGGACCTGCTCGAGCGTGCAGAGGTGGCAAGACGCATCAAGCAGGGCGAGCACTGGACCGAGGTCGCTGAGGCGTTCGGCTGCTCGCAGCTCACGATCTGGCGCATCCGCCAGGAGGCGCGGCTGCGCGGGCGCCGGGTCGAGCACTCCGACTACCGGCTCTCGTTTGCCGAGCGCGAGCAGATCAGCCGCGGCCTTGCCGCCGGCATCAGCGAGCGCGCGATCGCCCGTCAGCTCGGCCGCCCGCCCTCGACCGTCAACCGCGAGATCAGGCGCTCCGGCGGCCACCACACCTACCGCGCGCTGAGCGCCGAGCGCAATGCCCAGGAGCGCCTGCGGCGGCCAAAGCCGACCAAGCTCTCGCGCCTGCCGCGCCTGCGCGAGGCGGTCGAGACCGGCCTCGGCGAGTTGTGGTCGCCCCAGCAGATCTCGGCCACACTGAAGGCCGAGCACCCCCACGATCCCGACATGCAGATCAGCCACGAGACGATCTACCAGTCGCTCTACGTGCAGTCGCGCGGCGAGCTGCGGCGCCAGCTCACCAACAACCTGAGAACCCAGCGCACGAGGCGAAAGCAGCGCTCAGGCGCCGCCAAGCGGCGGGGCCAGATCCCAGACATGGTGCCGATCTCAAAACGCCCGCCGGAGGTCGAGGACCGGGCCGTGCCAGGCCACTGGGAGGGAGACCTGTTGGTCGGCAAGGGCGGGCGCTCCTACGTGGCGACGCTGGTCGAGCGCCACACCCGCTACGTGCTGCTGGCGCGCCTTGGCAGCGACCGCACCACCGAGCACGTGATCGCGGCCCTCAAAAAGCGCATCGGATCGCTGCCCGACCACCTCGTGCTCTCGCTCACCTGGGACCAGGGCAAGGAGCTCACCGCCCACAAGCGCTTCAGCGCAGAGACCGGGGTCGCTGTCTATTTCTGTGATCCCCATTCCCCCTGGCAGCGGGGGTCGAACGAGAACACCAACTACCTGCTGCGCCAATACCTGCCCAAGACGAGTGACTTCTCGAAGATTTCTCAGCGCCGGCTAGACGAGATCGCGGCTTCGCTCAATGGCCGCCCCAGACAGACATTGGATTGGAAGAACCCGGCTGAGAAGATGGAAGAGCTGTTGCGTTGACTGTCTGAAGCCGCCCGACCAAAAATCTTCAGCCGGCGGCGGGAACGGCGTCCCGAGCGGCCTCGAGCATCACCCGCTGCTCCGCCGCCGCGATCAGGCGGCGTGCGCGGTCCACGGTGTCCATGTTGACTGAGATCGCGTCGATGCCGGCGCGCACCAACAGCTCGGCGTATTCGGGATGCACCGAAGGTGCCTGCCCGCAGATCGAGGTCTGGAGGCCGAGCTCCCGCGCCCGCGGAATCAGCTTCTGGAGGTAGCCCACGACCGCGGGGTCGCGCTCGTCGAACTCCTCCGCCAGCAGCTCGGAGTCGCGATCCGCACCGAGCATCAGCTGGGTGAGGTCGTTGGAGCCGATCGAGATTCCGGCCACGCCGAGGCTGACGAAGCGCTCGAGGTTGAAGAGGACTGACGGCACTTCCGCCATCACCCACAGCTCGAAGCCCGGGCGCTCCAGCAGGCCCGCCGCGGCCATCATCCGCCGGCAGGCGACGAGCTCACGCTCGGTGCGGACGAACGGGATCATCACGTGGAAGTTCGAGTGGCCCTCGTCCCACACCCGGCCGATGGCGTCCAGCTCGAGCTGGAAGACCTCGGGGTCGTGCATGTAGCGCAGCGCGCCCCGGAAGCCGATCATCGGGTTGGCCTCCTCCGGCTCGAAGCGGTCGCCTCCCTCGAGGCCGCGGAACTCGTTCGTGCGGAAGTCGATCGTGCGGTAGGTGATCGGCCGCGGCGCGAAGGCCGACGCAAAGGTCGCGAGCGACTCCGCCATCCGGTCCACGAACTCATCCGAGCGCCCCTGCTCGATCAGCAGGCGCGGGTGACTGCCGTCGAGGGCTTCGAGCACCATCAGCTCGGCTCTCAGCAGCCCGACGCCTTCGGCTTCCAGCGCCGCAGCACGCTCCACCTGCGACGGCTCGGACAGGTTGACCAGCAGCTTTGTCGCGGTGACCGGCGCCGCCGGCGCGACCACTGCCGCCGCTCCGGCCGCCGGTTCCTCGGCGGCGGCGGTGACGCCTTCCCTGACTATGCCCTTGGTGGCGTCCACCGTCACCAGCTCGCCGTCGCGAAGCTTGCTCGTCGCCTCCTTGGTGCCGACGATGCAGGGGATGCCAAGCTCGCGTGAGACGATCGCCGCGTGGCAGGTCATTCCGCCGGAGTCGGTCACGATCGCGGCGGCGCGACGCATGAGCGGCACCCAGTCGGGAGCAGTCATGTGCGTGACGAGGATGTCGCGGTCGCGCAACTCGCCGGCCCTGTCGAGAGTCTTTATCAGGCGGGCCCGGCCGGCCGCGGCGCCCGGCGCGGCCCCGAGCCCACGTAGCAGCACCGCACCGTCCTCGGCCGGTGGGGCTTCCATCGGCACTCCGCCGGCGGAAGTGACCGGCCGCGACTGCAGCATCCACACGCCGCCGTCGGCGTCGAACGCCCACTCGGTGTCCTGCGGCGACTCGTAGTGGCGCTCGATGCGACGCCCGAGCTCGGCCAGGGTGCGCACTTCGTCATCGGTCAGGGTCGGGCGCATCGCCTCCTCGTCCGACAGCAGGCGCGTGATCGTGCCGCCATCCGGAGTCGACTCGATCACAAGTTCCTTCGAGTGGACCTCGCGCGTCCGGATCGCGAAAGTCTGCTTGTCCACCACGAAGTGGTCCGGGGACACCTGGCCCCCGACGACTGCCTCGCCGAGGCCGAACGAGCCCTCGATCACGAGCTCGTCCGTGCTGCCCGTGGCGGGGTTGATGGTGAACATCACTCCTGAGCGGGTGGACTCGATCTGGCGCTGTACGACGACCGCGATGTCCATGTCCGCCTGCCCGAAGCCGCGCTTGGCGCGGTAGAAGACGGTCCGGGCGCCGAACAGCGAGGCCCAGCAATGGCGGACGGCGTCCACCACGGCGTCCGCGCCGCGCACGTTGAGGAAGGTCTCGTTCATGCCCGCGAACGACGCGGAGGCGGTGTCCTCCGCGGTTGCCGACGAGCGCACAGCAACGGCCGCCCTCTCGTCCGTGCCGGCGAGCTCGGTGTAGGCCGCGCGGACGGCTTCTTCGAGCCAGCCGGGCATCTGCTCCTGCTCGACCAGCTCCCGTGCGCGCACGCACGCAGCGTCAAGAACAGCCGGGTCGTCGACGTCGACGGCCTCGAGCTCGTGCTCGATTCGCCCACGCAGCCCAGTCTCGTCGCAGAAGGACGCATAGGCTGGCGCTCCGACCACGAAGCCGGGCGGGATGGGAAGTCCGGCGCCTGTCATCTCGCCCAGGTTCGCTCCCTTCCCGCCCGCGAACGGCACGTCGGATCGGGACAGCTCGCTGAAGCGGCGAACGGCCGTGGCGCTGCGCTTGGTGGCGATTGCGGTGCTGGGCATCTGAAGATCCCTTCTCTCGTGGTTCGGCCAGTTGACGGCTTACGCGCGTCCCCAGGCGATCGCGCCCGCGACGTCGAGCGTCGAGACAACGCCGACCGGGAACCGAAGGCTTCGGTCGGCGACGACGAGATGTGCGGTTTCGTGCTCCACCATCAGGCGGGCGGCCTGCTCGAGGCTTTCGGTGGGCTCGACCGTGACCACCTCCGTCGCGCAAACATCGCCGGCGGTGCAGTCCTCAGGCTGGGCTGCCGCTTGGGCGAGGTCGAGATCGGACACGATTCCCCACGGCGGTCCCACCTGCGGCTGGTCTGAAGTCGTGACGACGATGCAATGGACGTGGTTGGTGGCCATCATGCGCGCGACCGTCTCGAGCGGCGTGTCGGGAGAGCACGTGAGCACACCGGCCCGCATCACGTCGGAAACTTGCGCGTTCTCGAAAGCCGGCATCTGGTAACTGCCCTCGATCCTCGTCTGTCCGCCCATCGACTCTCTCCTCGGCTCGTGGTTCTGCAGCGTCAGAGGGAAGGCTAGGAGCGCGGTGGGGGAGGTTCATCCGGAGAGAGCCGTCCTCCGTCTCCGTAGATGGCACGGATGGCGGAATCGAGCGTGCGGGCTTAACTGAGAGGCGATCCGCACAGATGCTCGGGATCCCCTCCCACAGAAGACTGTCGCCGCTCGATGCCATATTCCTCGAGGTCGAGACCCCAGCCGCCCACATGCACGTGGGCTGGGTGGGGCTGTTCCGGCCGCGAGAGGGCGGGGAGCGCCCGACTTTTCACCGCCTGCGGGAGCACGTGAGAGCGCGCCTCGCGCGCGCCCCCCGCTACCGGCAAAAGCTTGCTTTCGTGCCGTTCGGGGTGCACGACCCCGTCTGGGTCGACGACCCGGACTTTGTCATCCGGAATCACGTGATCCCCTCGGACGCGCATGACATCGACGCGCTCGTGGAGAGCGTGCTGTCCAGTCCGCTCAGTCGCGACCGGCCACTGTGGGAGCTGTGGATAGCGGACGGTCTCGACGACGGGAGGATCGGGGTGGTGGCTAAGGTGCATCACTGCATGGTGGACGGCATCGCCGCCGTGGAGATGGCCTCGCTCTTCCTCGACCTTTCACCGGAGGCGGATGCGGGCAGGCCGGACGACTGGCGGCCAGCGGCGCCTCCCGGTGGCCCAGCGCTCCTGGCCGCGGCGGTGCGGGATCGCGCGAACGAGGAGCTCGACCTGGTCCGGCTACCTGTCGGCATCGCACGCTCACCGGGGCGGCTGCTCCGGCTTGCCCGGGACGCGCGCCGAGCGTCGCGAGCGCTCGCCCACACGGTGCCCTCCGCTCCGCCGAGCGCATTCAACGCGCCGATCTCACCTCTCCGCGGCCTCGGCAAGTTGAGACGCCCCGCCGCGGATCTGCTCCGCATCAAGGAGCGGCACGGGACGACCTTGAACGACGTCGTGCTCGCGGTCTCGGCAGGCGGCGTGCGCCGCTTCCTCCAGCAGCATGGGCAGCCGGTGATCAGGCTCAAGACGATGGTGCCGGTCAACGTTCGCGGCGACGGTGCCGCCGCCGATCTCGGCAACCAGGTCTCGATGGTGTTCGTCGACCTGCCGTGCGAAGAGCCCGACCCCGTGCGCCGGCTCGAGGAGGTCCATGCGGTGATGAGCGGGCGCAAGCACTCCGGAGAGCCGCAGGGGGCGCGCGCCGTCCTGCAGGCGTTCGGGTACACCCCCCATCCGCTCCAGCATGCCGTCACCCACGCGGCAGCGAGCGCGCGCAGCTTCAACCTCGTCGTGTCGAACGTCCCGGGTCCTCGCCAACCTCTTTACATGCTGGGCTGTGCGATGGAAGAGGTCTACCCGGTGGTCCCGCTGGCCGACAACCACTCGGTCGCGATCGGCTTCACGACCTACTGCGACGACGCCTGCTTTGGCGTCTTCGTCGACCGCAGGTCGGTGCCGGACGCCGACCCGCTCGCCCGCGACGTCGACGAGGCGATCGACGAGCTGCTCGCCGCCGCTCCACGCTTCTAGAGACCACTGGCTGCTACCGGAACAGGCTCTCGAACAGCTTGACGTACTGAAGCGCGTGACGGGTGGCCAGGAAGTGCTTGCGCACGTGCTCGCGCGCGGCTGTCCCGATGCTCTGCGCCAGTTCCCTGTCCAACAGCAGCCGCATGACGGCGCTGCCGAACGCGTCCAGATCGTGCGGGTCCTCGAGCAGGACTCCAGTGCGCCCGTCCTCGATCTGGTCCCGGATGCCGCCGACGGCGCTCGCGACGACGGGCCGTGCCTTCCACATCGCCTCTGCGACAGTGAGCCCGAACCCCTCCTCGATGCTCTTCTGCACCACGACGGTCGCATGGCGCTGGAGGGCGTTCACGATTGCGGCGTTCTCCTGCACGTCGGCCATCGGCAGGGCTGCGAGGTGGATCCGGCTGCGCCTGAGGTGCGGCAGCTCGCGCCAGCGCTCCGATGTCTCGGTCAGCACCTCGGCCCCCTCCGGGTCATCGGCCACCGAGTGCACCGTCGGGCCCGCGAGAATCAGGTGTGACTCGGTCTTCTCGCTCACGTGCTCCGCGAAGCCGTGCATCACGCCCACGGGGTCCTTCAGCCGGTCCCAGCGCGATACCTGGACCACGAGCGGAGCATCGAAGCTCGGCGGCGGGCCCGTGCTCAGGACGTCGCACAGATGATCGACCCGCCCCGGACTCTGGTCTCGCCGAGTGAATGCAGGCACCCCGTCGCCGTGGTGGTCCACAACTAGCCCGACGTGTCCGAGGATCGCTCCCACGGTGTCCTTGTCCATGTCCTGGTTCTTGGGCGAGAAGACGTCGATCGAAGGCTGTATCACCTCGGTCCTGACCGCGTTCGCCCACTCGGGCACGTAGGCGCGGCGCGAGAAGACGCACGCGTCGGCTGCCTTCACGTGGGGAGCAAGGAACTCCCAAGCGGCGTGCACCCGCTCGTTCGGATGCTCTGCGCCTACATGGCAGCGCCAGATCACCAGCGCGCCGGTCTGCTTGATCCGCTTCGCGAGCCCGGCTGTCTGCGGGTCGTGCAGGATCACCGCGTCATGAGGCCGGACCGCGGCCGCGATCTCCTCGGCATTCGCGGAGGTCACCTGCCCGTACACGTGAGCCTCGGCCTCGCCGAGCGGCCCGCCGTCGCCGTCCGCGCCGTGCAGAAAGTTGTGGATCCGCTTCGTCACGCGGAAGAACTCCGGTGTGCCCTCGATCACCGTCCAGCGCACGTCGATGCCGGCCCCCCGCGAGTACGACAGGATCGAGTTCAGGATCTCGGCGACGCCGCCTCCGACCGCCGTCGAGTTCACGTTCCAGATGACGCGCCCGGCGAGCACCTCCCGCGCCTGCGCGATCCCGCGCTGGAGGTCGTCCCAGTCCGCCTGGTCGAGGTAGTCGCGGAATCGCTCCGGTGTCAAAGCGGGGATGTCGACCTGCGCAGGGTGCAGGGACACCGAGGCGCCGACGCTCATGTCTCCATCCTTTCCAGGGCGGTGTCGAGTATCTCAGGAGGAACTGCTCTGCGCGGCCCCGGTCGAGATGCCGGCGCGCAGGTCTTCCACCGGTGTCGGTGCCCCGCGTGGCACCACCAGGAGGGGGGAGCGGGTCGTGCGCATCAGCTTCGCCGACACGCTCCCGAGCAGGACGTGGTGCATGGGGCCGTAGGCGCGGGACCCGATCACCATCACGTCGGTCTGGGCCGCTGCCTCGGCGAGCGTCTCTACCGCTGCTCCTTCGTGTAACTCGCGCTCGACGTCCGGACCCTCCGGGAGCCGGCCGAGCGTCTCGTCGAGCTTCCGCTCGAGATGAGCTCGCCTCTCGGCGAGCTTGTGCGAGCCCAGCCTGCCGGGGAGATGGGACTCGATCACGCCGATCGCGCGCAGCCGCGCTCCGATCGCCTGCGCAAGTGCGTACGCGCTCTCGACGGCGAGCTCCGATTCGGGTGATCCGCTGAAGCCGGCACCGACGACGTCGAAGCCGGCGCCGGCATGAGTCGCGAATCCCCTCGGCGCCACGGTCACCGCGCAGGGGGCGCCCATAGTCAGCAGCTCTCCCGAGCCACCGATCAGGACGCGCCCGATTGGCCCGTGGTGCGTGGAGCCAAGCACCAGCAGCGTCGCGTGCTCCTCGGCCGCCATCTCGTAGAGGCCGCGTGCGGCGGAGGGGCTCGGGATCGAGGCCTTGGCGACCTCGATTCCGTCCGGAAGCGAGGCGAGCGCGGGGTCGAGGACATCGGCGACCTCCTTGCGCAGCTCGCGCTGGTACTCGCGCTCTGTCCTGTACCAGCGCGGTTCCGCGATCGCGACGTAGACGAGCAGGATGGACGCGTCCGTCGCCTGCGCGAGCTGTGAAGCGAGCGCCAGGGCATCCCTGGCCGCGTCGCGCCCGTCGTAGCCCACCACGATTCTGCGGTACATGGTCAAGCCTCCAGTCGGATCGAAACCCAGGATCGCAACCTAAGGCCCTGCTCGCTCCCGCACCACCGTTGTTTGCCGCGAAGCCGCCTCGCTCCAATCAGGGATAACCCCTGAGGCGACCCCCGTGCCTATCCCCGATGAACGAGCGATCGAGGCCCTCGACGATGCATGACGTGTGCCCGCCACGCGCCACGGCCGCCAACTGGGCCGCCCTCGACGGCAACGAGGCAGCGGCGCGGGTCGCCTACGCGCTCAGCGAGGTGATCGCCATCTATCCCATCACGCCCGTTTCGCCGATGGGCGAGCTTGCCGACACCTGGAGCTCGACGGGCCGTCCGAACACGTGGGGCGCCGTCCCGGACGTGATCGAGATGCAGAGCGAAGCCGGCGCCGCGGGCGCCCTCCACGGAGCGCTGCAGAAAGGGGCGCTCGCGACGACGTTCACCGCGTCGCAGGGCCTGCTCCTGATGATCCCGAACATGTTCAAGATCGCGGGCGAGCTGACGCCGGCCGTGATCCACGTCGCGGCGCGCGCGATCGCAACCCACGCGCTCTCGATCTTCGGCGACCACAGCGACGTGATGGCGGCGCGTTCGACGGGATTCGCGATGCTGTGCTCTTCGTCGGTGCAGGAGGCACAGGACATGGCGGCCATCGCCCACAGTGCCACGCTCGCCGCGCGCGTGCCGTTCCTGCACTTCTTCGACGGCTTTCGCACCTCGCACGAGGTCGCCAAGATCGAGCTTCTGAGCGACGCCGACGTGGCGGCGCTCGTCGACGCTGAGCACGTCGCGGCGCACCGTGCTCGCGGCCTGACCCCAGACCGGCCCGTGCTGCGCGGCTCGGCCCAGAACCCCGACGTCTTCTTCCAGGCCCGCGAGGCAGCGAACCCGTACTACATGACCCTGCCGGCCACCGTGCAGGACGGCATGGACCGCTTCTACGAGCTGAGCGGGCGGCGCTACGGGCTGGTCGACTACGTGGGCGCCGCCGATGCGGAGCGCGTGCTCGTGATGATGGGGTCCGGGGTCGGCGCCGCCGAGGAGGCGGTGGAGGCCCTCGTGGCCGCCGGGGAGCGCGTGGGGCTCCTGAAGGTGAGGCTGTTCCGGCCGTTCCCCGTCGCCGCGTTCGTGGCTGCCCTCCCCGACAGCGTGCGCGCCGTCGCCGTGCTCGACCGCACGAAGGAGCCGGGTGCCGTGGGCGAGCCGCTCTACCAGGACGTCGCGACCGCACTGGCGGAGCAGACGAACGGGGCAACTCCACCGCCGACGGTGATCGGCGGTCGCTACGGCCTCGCCTCCAAGGAGTTCACGCCGGCGATGGCGAAGCGCGCGCTGGACGAGCTCGAGGCGACCTCGCCGCGCAACCACTTCACGGTCGGGATCGTCGACGACGTCACACGCACGAGCCTCGCTCCCGACGAAACCTTCTCGACAGAAGACGACCAGGGCGTGCGGGCGCTGTTCTTCGGTCTCGGCAGCGACGGCACGGTCAGCGCAAACAAGAGCTCGGTGAAGATCATCGCCGAGGGCACCGACCTCTACGCGCAGGGCTACTTCGTCTACGACTCGAAGAAGTCGGGGTCGGTGACGGTCTCGCACTTGCGCTTCGGCCCCAACCCGATCCGCTCCAGCTACCTGATCGAGCGCGCGGGCTTCATCGCGTGCCATCAGTTCAACTTCCTCGACCGCATCGACGTGCTGAGGGCGGCCGAGCCGGGCGCGACGTTCCTGCTCAACAGCCCGCACGGCGCCGAGGAGGTCTGGGACCGCCTTCCGCTCGAGGTCCAGGAGCGCATCATCGAGCTCGACATCGACCTGCATGTCATCGATGCCTACGCCGTCGCCCGGGCAGCCGGGATGGGCAAGCGCATCAACACCGTGATGCAGCCCTGCTTCTTCGCGCTCTCGGGGGTGCTCGAAACCGATGACGCGATCGCCGCGATCAAGGCGTCGATCGAGAAGAGCTATTCAAAGCGCGGGCGGGAGGTGGTCGAGCGCAACTGGGCAGCCGTCGATGCCGCGCTCGCGGCGCTCGAGCGCGTAACGGTGCCGAACAACGCGACGGCAGAACACCGCCGCCGGCCACCGGTGCCCGACGCTGCCCCGGACTTCGTCAAGCGCGTGACCGCACGGCTGCTCGCGGGCGAGGGAGACCGGCTGCCGGTGAGCGCGCTTCCCGTCGACGGCACGTTTCCCACCGCGACGGCGAAGTGGGAGAAGCGGGGCATCGCACAGGAGCTGCCGATCTGGGATCCCGACATCTGCATCGACTGCGGGCGGTGCGCGATCGTCTGTCCCCACAACGCGATCCAGATCAAGGTGTTCGAGCCGGACGCGCTCGACGGCGCTCCCGACGGCTTCCTCTCCAAGCCGTTCCGGTCGAAGGAGCTGCCCGACACGCGCCTCACCGTGCAGGTCGCACCGGATGACTGCACCGGCTGCGGCGTGTGCGTCGATATGTGCCCCGCCAAGAGCAAGGAGGAGGTGAAGCACCGGGCGATCAACATGGAGCCGATCGCGGCTCACCTGGAGCGCGAGCGCGCGAGCTTCGACTTCTTCGGCGACATCGCGTACCTCGATCCGCGCCTGCTCGATCCGGTCTCGGTGAAGGCGTCGCAAACGCGCGAGCCGCTGTTCGAGTTCTCGGGCGCGTGCGCGGGTTGCGGCGAGACCCCCTACCTGAAGCTCCTGACTCAGCTGTTCGGCGATCACCTGATCGTCGCCAACGCGACCGGCTGTTCGTCGATCTACGGCGGCAACCTGCCGACCACGCCCTGGAGCACCAATGCCGCCGGACGCGGCCCGGCCTGGTCCAACTCGCTGTTCGAGGACAACGCCGAGTTCGGGCTCGGCATGCGCCTCGCATACGACCACAACCTCGAGCACGCCCGCAACCTGCTCGGCGGTCTGGAGGCGAAGGTGGGGAAGGGGCTCGCGAAGGAGATCCTGACCGCCGACCAGTCGAACGACGCCGGCGTGATGGCCCAGCGCGAGCGGGTGGACAAGCTGAAGGAGGAGCTCGCGCGCATGCGAGAGCCGCAGGCACGCATGCTGTCCGAGCTCGCGGACGAGCTGGTGCGAAAGAGCGTCTGGATAGTGGGCGGCGACGGCTGGGCGTACGACATCGGCGCTGGAGGCCTCGACCACGTGCTTGCCTCCGGTCGCAACGTGAACGTGCTGGTGCTCGACACCGAGGTCTACTCGAACACGGGCGGCCAGGCATCGAAATCGACGCCACGCGGCGCGGTCGCGAAGTTCGCCACCGCAGGCAAGCGCGTCCCGAAGAAGGACCTGGGGATGATCGCCAGCGCGTACGGCGACGTCTACGTGGCGCAGGTGGCGATCGGCGCCAACCCGACCCAGGCCGTGAAGGCGCTGTCCGAGGCGGAGGCGTGGCCGGGCCCATCGCTGGTGATCGCCTACTCGAGCTGCATCGCCCACGGCATCGACATGTCGAAGTCGATGAGCGTGCAGGACGGTGCCGTCAAGAGCGGCTACTGGCCGCTGTACCGCTATCACCCCGGCCTCGGCGAGCACGAGCACCCGCTTCAGCTCGACTCCAAGGCGCCCACGATCCCCGTGCGCGACTTCGAGTCCGCCCAGGGCCGCTTCGCGATGCTCGAGCGCAGCGACCCGGAAGCCTCGCAGCACCTGACCGAGCTTGCGCAGGCCGACGTGGACGAGCGCTGGCGGCTGTACGAGCAACTCGCGGGCGTCGAGCGTACAGTCCCGCACGAGAACGGCGGACCCCCTCGCGACGGGAGCGTCGATGGCTGACATGCGCACGCGCTACCTGGGGCTCGAGCTGAGCTCGCCCCTCGTCGCCTCGGCGTCTCCCCTGACAGGCGACCTCGAAGCCCTGCGGCGGCTGGAGGCGGCGGGCGCGGGGGCGGTCGTGCTGCCCTCGCTGTTCGAGGAGGAGATCGTGGACGCCGGCCTGGCGGTGGACCGCATGCTCGAGACCGGCTCCGACAGCTTTCCCGAGGCGCTCGACTACTTTCCCGACCTCGCCCACTACGACACCGGCCCGGGCAGGTACATCAAGCTGATCGAGCAGGCAAAGGCAGAGCTCTCGATCCCCGTCATAGCGAGCTTGAACGCCGGCTCGGTGGGAAGCTGGGTCCGCTACGCGCGCCTGATCGAAGATGCCGGCGCCGACGCCCTGGAGCTGAACACGTACCGGATCGCAGCCGATGCGGACCTGACGGGCGCAGAGGTGGAGCGCGGCTACATCGACCTCGTCTCCACCGTGAAGGACGCGGTCGGCCTGCCGCTGGCGATCAAGATCGGTCCCTTTTTCAGCGCGCTTGCGCACACCGCCCGCGAGCTCGCGGGCGCGGGAGCGGACGCGCTCGTGCTCTTCAACCGCTTCTATCAGCCCGATCTCGACCTCGAGACGCTCGATGTGCGGCAACATCTCGTCCTGAGCACTTCCGACGAGCTGCGCCTGCCGCTGCGGTGGATCGCGATCCTCCACGGACGCATCGACGCCGAGCTGGCCGCGACGACCGGCGTCCACACCTGGGAAGACGCGACGAAGGCCCTGCTCGCCGGCGCGAGCGTCGCGATGATGACGTCGGCGCTCCTGCTGCACGGGCCCGAGCACATCGGCCTCGTCAGGCAGGGCCTCGAGCGCTGGCTCGACGGGCACGAGTACGAATCGGTCGACCAGTTGAGGGGCAGCGTCAGCCAGAGCGGGGCGGACGACCCGGAGGCATTCGAGCGCGCGAACTACATGAAGGAGCTCGCCTCCTTCTCGAGCGCGTTCAGGGCGCAGTGAGCCGGCCGCTAGGCCGACGCCCGCTGGTCCCCGGCGGGCATCGGGGCGATCGGCAGCCGCGCGCGGATCGTCGTGCCGCTGCCGGCCGCTGCGGACAGCTCGAGGCTTCCGCCGGCCAGCGTCGCCCGCTCACGCATGCCGCGCAGCCCGAACCCGGCGTGTGACCCTTCGAGGTCGAACCCGATCCCGTCGTCTTCGATCGTCAGATCGACGTGGTGGTCGGTCTCGACGACCGTCACCTTGATCCAACCCGCCTGCGCGTGCTTTGCCACGTTCGTGAGCGCCTCCTGCACGAGCCTGTAGACGGTGCTCTCGAGATCCGCGGCGAGGTGGTCGGATTTCGTGGCCAGCGACGGAATCTCGAGCTCGATCTCTGCCACCAGTTTCTCGGTGGTCGCCGTCCGCTCGATCAGGCTCTCGAGCGCCGGCACGAGACCGATCTCGTCGAGCGCGGCCGGCCGCAGCTCGGTGATCAGGGCGCGCAGGTTCTCGATCTCGAGCCCGATCTGGTCGACGGCGTCGCGCACTGCCGCCGCGAGTCCCTCGGGCGAGCCGCGGCGCAGGGCGGACGAGAGCACGACCTGCAGCGCACCGAGCCCCTGGAGCGTCTCGTCGTGCAGCTCGCGCGCCCACCGGCGGCGCTCCTGCTCGGACGCGTCGAGGCTGTGGCGCAGGCGCTCCTCGGCGACCGAGCGCGCGGTGGCGACCGCGATCGCCGCGCTGGCGGCGAACGACTTCATCAGCTCCTCGTCCTCGGGCCGGAATTCGGTCCCGCCGACCGTGCGGTCGAACGCGGTCAGCACGCCGAGCCGCGCGCCCCGGAAATTGAGCGGCACCACGAGCGCGCTGGTTGCGCTCACGTCGAGCTCGCCGGGCGCCATCCGGATGCTGGCGGTGACGTCCGCAAGCCGCTCCACGCGCCCGGACAGGAGCGCCTGTGACGATGACGACGCCAGCGGGACCCTCTGCCCGAGCACGGCGCTCTCGATCTCGCCGGCGGTGGCGGCCACGACCAGCTCGTTGCCCTCCTCGAGCAGGATCATCATCGAGCTCGCGTCCACGAGTGCGCGGCCGCGCTTGACGATCAGCTCGAGCACGCGGTCGATCTCGACCTCGCCCCCGAGTGCACGTGCGATCTCGCTCGTCACCCGGAGCACCCGCACCATCCGCTCCAGCTCTTCTCGCCGGTCCCAGACCGCCTTGTAGAGGCGGGCGTTGTCGATCGCTATCGCCGTACGGTCGGCGAGGAAGATGACGGACTGCTCGTCGGCCTCGGTGAAATCGCCGTCCTCCTTGTCCGTCAGGTAGAGGTTGCCGTATGCCTCGCCACGGATCACGATCGGCGCTCCTAGGAAGCTCGTCATCGGCGGGTGCGCGGGCGGGAAACCGTAGGAGCGTGGGTGTTCGGTCACGTCCGGGACCCGCAGCGGCCGCGGATCTCGGATCAGCTCCCCCAGCACCCCGTGCCCGCGGGGCAGATCGCCGATCGCCTCGTGCGTGGCATCGTCGATTCCGAGCGTCAGGAAGCGCTCGAGCTCCTCGCGGCGCTCGTCGAGCACGCCGAGCGCGACATAGCGGGCTCCGGTCAGCTCTCGGGCTACCTCCATCGCCTGCCGCAGCAGGACTTCGAGATCGAGCTGCGAGAGAAGCGTCCGGCTGGCCTCGATCAGCCGTCTCAGCCGATGCTCGTCAAGCGCATCGGTACTCGATGACTGCTGATTTTGCTGGTGAGAGGCCAAGGTCCCGGCCCCCAACCGCGGGACACAGTAGATATTACGGAGTCCCGGCCGGGATTTCGACCGGATGACCCGGCGTGCATGCAGGCCTAGCCTTGTCCGCAGTCAGTCGATTACGACGAAGGGGCCTGCTTTGAACGTTCCAGCAATCAGAAGCTTTGGCGGCGCGCCCGCGCGGGTCGTAATAGTCGGAGGCGGAGTGGGCGCCGTCGAGGCCACGCTCGCGCTTCGGGCCCTCGCCAAGGAGCGGGTCTCGATCGACCTGATCGCGCCGACGCGGGAGTTCGTCTACCGGCCGCTGACGGTGCTCGAGCCGTTCGGCGGCGGGGAGGCCCCGCGCTTCAACCTCGCGGAGATCGCCCTCGACCAGGGCGCCCGCCACCACCAGGACGCCGCCGTCGCGATCGACACCGAGCGACGGTTCGTGAGGACCGCGAATGGAAGCGAGCTGGGCTACGACGCGCTTGTGGTTGCGACCGGCGTGGAGGCGGTTGAGGCGGTAGAAGGGGCAATCACCTTCAAGGAGACAGGCGATCGTGCGGCGTTCAAAAAGATCCTGCTGGAAGCCGAGCGCGGGTTCGGGCGACGGATCGTGTTCGCCGTCCCGCCTGGCGTGACCTGGACGCTTCCAATCTATGAGCTGGCGCTCAACACGGCCGCGTACCTCTCCACGCGCGTGCACGCTCGGATGAAGGTCACCCTCGTCACGCCCGAGGACGCGCCGCTCGGGCTCTTCGGCAGCCGCGCGAGCGACGTGGTCAGGGACCTGCTCGAGGAGCGGGGAATCGAGCTTCGGACCGGCGCCTACCCGGTCGCGTTCGCGCAAGGCTTACTAACTCTCGTCCCCGACGGTAGCCTGGAGGCCGACCATGTGGTGACCCTTCCGCGCCTCAGTGGTCGGCCTCCGGCGGGTTTGCCGAGCGACGACGACGGGTTCGTCGCCGTCGACGAGCACTGCCTCGTCCACGGTCTGGAAGACGTCTATGCGGTCGGAGACATGACCGACTTCCCGATCAAGCAGGGCGGCATCACGACCGAGCAGGCCGACGCTGCCGCAGAGGCGATCGCGTCACGCGCCGGCGCGCCCGTCACGCCGCATCCCTTCCGTCCCGTGCTGCGCGGCGTGATGCTCATGGGCGACGAGCCGCGCTACCTGTCCGCCCACATCACTCGCGGTCCGGCGATCGAGTCGGAAGCGGATGTGGAGCCGTTGTGGTGGCCGCCGAGCAAGATTCCCGGCCGGCGCATCGCGCTCTACCTGCAGGAACGCGGTAAGGAGCTGGCCGTGAAGTCGCAGCCCGAGGCGGCGGTGCAGTTCTCAGTCGACCTCACAGCAGCGCCGCCGCCGACGGCGAGCGCCGCCTCCAAGCAGACCGCTACGTGAAGGCGCCTCCCGGCGAGATCATTGCCGGCTACGACGGCTCCGAGCTCTCGTGCGACGCGGTCAGGATGGCCTGTGACGTCGCCGACCCTGGCGCCGCGGTAACCGTCCTGCACGCTTACGAGGTTCCGCGCCAGGTCGCCTACTACCCATTCTTCTCGGACTTCCTGAAGGCGTGCGAGGAGGTTGCCCAGGAAATCCTGGACTCCGCGCGCGCCTGCGCAGGCGAGCGGGCGAACGTCAACTTCGAGGTCGCTGCCGGCCGGCCGGCAGAAGTGCTCGCGCGCGTGGCCCAGGAAAGGGGGGCGGAGGTTATCGTGGTCGGCTCCCGCGGCTTGGGCCCGTTGCAAGCGGTGCTCGGCAGTGTCACTCACCGGCTTCTGCATATCGCACCGTGTCCCGTGCTCGTCGTGGCGGAGCGTCGGATCGAATCTGCAGCGGCGGGCTAGCGCGATTCCCGCAGGGACGACGCCGCCCATACCGGCGCGAAACGCCTGAGCAGCGCCTTCACGATCTCGACCACCGCGAACGGCACGAGAGCAAGGGCTGACACGATTGCGAGCTGCTGGGCGTCCAGCGCCACGGTCCCGAACGGCTCGTGGAGCGCGGGCAGGTAAATGGTGAACGCAAGCAGCAGGATCGAGGCTCCGACTCCGGCAAACAGGTAGGGGTTCCAGTGCCCCTTCCAGGCCGCCTCGAGCGGAGAGCGGACAGCGAATACCACGAGCAGCTCGCTGAGCGCGATCGTGGCGAACGCCATCGTCTGGCTCGCCTCGCGGTCGAGGGCTCGCCCGGCCAGAAAGGCTCCGAGCGCGGCTGCCCCGACGAGAACGCCGACGAGCGCGATCGCCACCCAGGAATCGCGTCCGAACAGGCGATCGCCTCGCTCGGGCGGCCGCTGCAGGACATCGTCGGCAGGGGGATCTGCCGCGAGCGCCACGGCCGGAGGGCCGTCCGTGAGCACGTTCACCGTCAGTATCTGCACGACCGTCATCGGCGCACCGAGGCCGGCGAGCACCGAGGTCGCGAAAAGGAGCACTTCGCCCAGGTTCGCTGACAAAAGAAACGCGACGAACTTCCGGATGTTGTCCGTGATCGAGCGACCCTCCCGGATCGCGGCCACGATCGTGGTGAAGTCGTCGTCCGTCAACACGATGTCCGACGCCTCCCGTGCCGCCTCCGTGCCGGACCGCCCCATCGCAACCCCCACGTCCGCTGTCCGCAGGGCGGGGGCGTCGTTCACCCCGTCACCCGTCACCGCCACCACTTCGCCCGCGTTCTGAAGCGCTTTGACCAAGCGCAGCTTGTCCGCCGGCGTGACGCGGGCCGAGACGGCGCCCTCCGGCAGCTCCAGCTCCCGCGCGATCGCGCCGGCGGTGAGGGGATGGTCACCCGTGAGGATCTGCACGCGCAGACCTGCGGCGCGGGCCTGCCGGACGGCCTCGCCGGCCGTCTCACGGAGGGGGTCCTGGAGGCCGACGAGACCGACGAGGTCCAGCTCGCGCTCGAGCAACTCGTCGTCCTCGGGAATGCCTGAGTCGAGCCTGCGTTCCGCCACTGCCAGGATGCGCAGCCCCCGAGCCGCCCAGCTCCGCTCGGTGTCTTCGATGAGCTTGCGCTCCGCTTCCGTCGAGCGGCTGCGAGCCAGCAGCACCTCGGGCGCACCCTTCGTGAACGCGCAAGCCTCTCCTTCGCGCTCGTACACGAGTGTCATCCGTTTCCGATCCGCATCGAACGGCACTTCGTGCACCAGCGACCGCTCCGTGCGCAGCTTTGCAGGCGAGATGCCACGCTCCCGCGCGGCCAGGAGGAACGCCCCCTCGACTGGATCGCCCGCCACTCGCACGTCGCCGTCCTGTTCGATCAACTCCGCGGTCGACGCGAGGACGGCGGTGCGCAGCACCTCCTCCTCGCGCCGCCCCCGAAGCGGCGCGGTGGCCACCACTCGGAGACGGTTCTCGGTCAACGTCCCGGTCTTGTCGGAGGCAACGACGGTGGTGCTTCCGAGCGTCTCGACGGCCGGCAGGCGCCGAGTGAGGGCACCGCGTGCAGCGATGCGCCGTGCGCCCAGCGCGAGCGCGATCGTGACCGTCGCCGCGAGCCCCTCGGGCACCGCTGCAATCGCCACCGACACGCCCAGCAAGAAGGCCTCTTCCAGCGAGGCGCCCTGAACGAGCCTGATCACTGTCAGCCCCATCGTGATCAACACCCCGAGGGCGACCATCAGGCGGGTGAGCCCACTCAGCCTTCTCTGCAACGGCGTCGGTGGCGGCTTCGCCGTCTCGGCCAATGCCATCATCGCGCCGATCTCGGCCCGCGTCCCGGTCGCGGTCACGATCGCCCGGCCGCGACCTCTGGTCACGGACGTCCCGCCCAGAGCCAGCGAGTAGCGCTCGGCGAGAGGAGCGTCCACGGGCACTGCGGCCGGCGACTTGTCAACCGGGACGGATTCCCCCGTGAGTGCGGATTCGTCGATTGCGAGGCCCTCGGCGCTCACGATCCGGCCGTCCGCCGGGACGCGTTCGCCTTCGCGCAGGACGACGAGATCGCCGGGCACGACGTCCTCGACCGCGACCTCGTGCTCGCGACCGTCGCGAATCACGCTGGCCCGTCTCTGAACCGTCTCGCGCAATGAGATGATCGCCCGTTCAGCCTCGAGCTCCTGCACGAAGCCGAGCAGGGCGTTCAGCAATACGATTGCCCCGATCGCGATCGCCTCGATCTCCTCGCCGATCAGGCCGGAGACCGTCGCTGCAACGACAAGCAGGGCCACGAGCGGATCGGCGAACTGCCGCAGCGCGATGGCGAGATAGGGGGGGCGGCCACGCTCCTCGACCAGATTGGGGCCCACCCGGTCGAGCCGTGTGCGCGCCTCCGGTTCGGACAGACCGCTGTTGGGGTCGCTGTGCAGGGCACGCGCGACCTCCGCCGTAGAAACGGCGTGAAACCCATCGATCGGCCGATCCGGGTGATCGGCTGCCGAGTGCGTCAAGCCGGTCTCTTCCTCCTGCTATATGGCCTCTGTCAGGAGAAGGATCACCAGGAAGCCAGCGCCTGTGGCGAGCGCGCCCGAGCCCTGGTACTGCTGCTCCTCGGACGGGGGAACAAGCGCGGACACGG
Source organism: uncultured Solirubrobacterales bacterium (assembly GCA_963716195.1). Taxonomy (GTDB): domain Bacteria; phylum Actinomycetota; class Thermoleophilia; order Solirubrobacterales; family JBBDJG01; genus JBBQNR01. The sequence continues at coordinate 1,754,535 of OY970293.1, read as the reverse complement.
TCAGGTAGAGCATCCCGCCGGCCCCGGCGGCCTGGAGCAGGCCAACGAGCGAGCCCCCTGCATCACGAAGGAGGAGCCAGCCCAGCACTGCAGACACCAATAGGCTGGCACCGACGAGGCTCGTCCACCCGAGGACCCGGTTGACCGGCTTCTGATCGATGCGCGTGTCCCCAGCGCACAGCTCCCCGATACTGAGCCCCTCACTGAAGTTGTCGACTGCGATCGCTGCCGCGATCAGAGCTCCCACCTCGGGATCGATCAGGACACCCGTTCCGATCGCGAGTCCCTCGACCAACTCCTCGACACTGGTTCCGCCGGCCAGCACGGTGACACGGTCGCCGCGCGGCCGGTGCGCGCGATGGTACGCATCGACTCGATCGTGCTGGGCGGCGTGCTCGCCGGCCACACGCCACCGGTTTACGAACAGGTCGTAGACCCAGACGGCGAGAAAGCCCGCCACGAACCCGACTGCGGTTGCTCCCAAAGTAGTCAGCTCGAGAGCCTTCGGCAACATCTCCAGCGTGACGGTGGCGATCAGGACCCCGGAAGCAAAGCCGAACGCGATCGACATGGCCAGGCTCGTGGGTGTCCGTACCAGCGCCAGCACTCCACCGAGCACGGAGGCAAGCGCGGCAGCGCCGGCGATCGGGAGTATGGTCCCCACGCTGCCAATAATCGCTCACCGGGCGCCCGGCAACGTCGCGCGGCACGAGAACTAACCGAGCGCGGCCGCCCGCGCGAGCGCGTACCCGGCCCAGGCTGCGCCGATCATCAACGCGAGGCCGAGCCATACGTCGAGTGCGAAGCGTCGCTTGCCGAGCGCGTAGACCACTACCGCCTTGCCGACCGTGTTGGTCGACAGCGCGGCGAGCACGGGGACCGCCGCGTCGGCAGCCGAGAGCTTTCCGGCGGCGACCAGGGACGAGACCGACACGGCGGCGGACTGGGAATCGGCGAAGCCCGCGACGGCTGCGCCGATCACCCGGCTGGCCGGCGGGAGCTAGTGGCCTGCCCGAAAACGTTTCACCGGAGACGACGGTCTCCGGAACCGACATGCAGCGTCCTCAGTCGCCCCCGTACTGACCCAGTACGGGGGCTCCTTGCGTCCTTGCCTGTCGGCCCCGGAGCCTCGTCGTTTCCTGGCGAACGTTCCCGGACAGACCACTAGTCGCGCGCGGGCCAGGGACGGCGGGGGGGCGGCGGCTCGACCCGGATCCTGGCGTCCAGCACCAGGACGCCCGAGGGCCCGACGATCACAGGGTTGAGGTCCATCTCGGCGATCTCGGCGTGGGTCTCCACCATCGACGACACCCGCAGCAGCAGCTCCTCCAGCGCGGATACGTCCGCCTTCGGCCTGTCCCTGTAGCCGTCGAGCAGCGGAAAGCTGCGCAGCGAGCGCACCATCTCGTGCGCGTCGTCCTCCGTCAGCGGCGTGATGCGGACGGCGACGTCCTTGAGGAGCTCGGTGGTGACGCCGCCGGCGCCGCAGGCGAGCACGGGGCCGAACACTGGGTCACCCACCACACCGACGAGCATCTCCTCTCCCGCCGCCGACATCTCCTGCACCATGAACCCGTCGACCGCGTGGCCTGCGCGTTCGACCGCGCGCAGCATCTCGTCTGCTGCTCCCTCAACGGCGTCGCCCCCGCGCAGGCCGAGCCGGACCGCGCCGTGCTCCGTCTTGTGGATCAAGCCGGGCGCGATGGCCTTCAGCGCGACCTCGCGGCCGAGGTCCTGCGCCGCTTGCCTTGCTCCCTGCGGATCTTCTGCGAATCGCCACTGGGCGAGCGGCACCCCGTAGCACTCGAGCAGCCTCGCCACGTTCCCCGGCTCGAGCCACGGTGTGTCCCCCGTCAGCGCGGCCGCGATCACGCTGGCCGCCTCGGTGCGGCGCGCATCCTCGAAGGCGGGAATCGGGCTGGCGGGCGTTTGCCGCCAGCGCGCGTAGCGACCGACTCGAGCGAGCGCCCGGGCGGCGTCCTCCGAGAACGAGTACGAGGGAATGCGCACGGTGCCCTCACGCAGCTGCGGCGGTGCCTCGGCGTGGGACATGAACACCGCGAGCACCGGCAGACGACTCTCGAGTGCACCGACCGCGTCCCGCACGGCGGCGGCAACGTCCTCGGCCCTGGTGACGAGCGGCGGGACGAAGATCACGATCAGCGCATCGACCTCCTCGCAACGTCCGATCTTCTCGATCGCCAGCCGGTAGTGATCCGCCGACGCCGTCGCGAGTAGGTCGACGGGATTGGCGACCGATGCCCCCGGGTTGAGGAAGGCGGCGAGATCGTCACCGACGTCCCCCGGCAGCGACGAGACTTGCAGCCCCTCCGCCTCGCAGGCGTCGGCGCACATGATGCCGGGACCGCCGGCGTTGGTCACTATCGCGACGCGGTTGCCGGCCGGCGCCGGCTGGCTCGAGAGCAGCGACGCGACGTCGAACAGCTCCCGCAGGGTGTCGGTTCGGATCACGCCCGCCTGCCTGAACAGGGCATCGACCGTCACGTCGGACGCCGCGATCATGGCGCCGGTATGCGAGGAGGTGGCGCGAGCGCCCGCGCTCGAGCGGCCACTCTTGACCGCCACGATCGGCTTCCCGGCGCCGACCCGGCGGGCGATGCGGGCAAACTTGCGCGGGTTGCCGAACGACTCGAGGTAGAGCAGGATCAGCTCGGTCCGCTGATCGCTCTCCCAGTAGTCGAGCAGGTCGTTGCCCGAAATGTCGGCTTTGTTGCCGACCGAGACGAACGACGACAGGCCCAGGCCCAGCCCGCTCGCGAAGTCGATCACTGCGAGGCCGAGCGCGCCGCTCTGCGACATGAAGCCGACGCTGCCCGGCGGCGGGAACGCCGGCGCGAACGTCGCGTTCAGCATCACCTCCGGGGAGGTGTTGACGGTGCCCATGCAATTGGGCCCGATCAGGCGCAGGCCGGAGCGCCGGCAGAGTGCAATCAACTCATGCTGGCGCTCTGCGCCCTCGTCCCCCACCTCGGCAAAGCCGGCCGAGATCACCACGAGACCCTTCACGCCCGCATCAGCGCACTGCCTTGCGACGTCTAGCACCGCCGCGGCGGGGACGGCGATCACCGCGAGCTCGACCGGACCGGGAACGGCGGCCACCGTCGGATAGGCCGGGACGGACTGCACGACCTCGGCCTGCGGGTTGACCGCGTACACGGGACCGTTGAACCCCGTCGCCAGGAGATTGTGGAAGATCTCGCCGCCGACCGTGCCGCGCTCTCGCGAGGCGCCTATCACCGCGACCGAGGCGGGGGAGAAGAAGTGCTGCATCGCCGCGAACGCGGCGATTTGGTCACGCTGCTCGAAGCGCTCTATGGCCTCCGCCGAGAGCGCGGTGGGCGATGTGACGATGACCCTCCCTGGCTCCGAGCGCATGCGAATCGGGAAGCCGCTGTCGCGAAACACCTGGAGCATGCGCTCGTTGTCGTGCATCACATCGGCCTCGAACGTCGTCACGCCTAGCTCCTGCGCCGCCTCGGCGAGGTGTGCGTAGAGGATCGTGCCGAGCCCACGACCCTGGAACGCGTCCGCGATCGCGAACGCGACCTCGGCCCGGTCGCCGTTCAGGCGTACGAAGAACGCGTGAGCGACTATCTCCTCCTTCGGGCCCCGCGTGGCGACGAGTCCGTAGCTTTCCCGGTAGTCCACGTCCACCGCACGGCGCGCCGCCTCCTTGAGGTTGGCGCCTCCGGAGAAGAACCGGTACGACCGCGCCTGCGGAGACAGGTTTTGCAGCAGATCGAGCAGGGCGCCCTCGTCGCTTCGCAGCACGGGACGGACGTGCAACGTGGAGCCGTCGCGCAGCACGACGTCGGCCTCGCGGTCGGCTTCTGGGCGGATGGGGTGGGTCATTGCGCGGGAATGATCGCGGTCGCGTTCATGCTAAGGCGGGCTGGATGTGGAGTACTACGGATCACGTCCGAGGCTAATTCCGGATTTGTTGCAGCGCGTCGTGCCGGATACTCGCCCGGCGACGATATGACTAGGAGGCAGATCTTGAGTCAGGGTGGCTTGAGAGCGCGAGAACTGAACGAGCGGCCGGCGCTGCGGCTGGTTGACGCCGCCGCGACGATGAAGCGCCTCGTCGTCAACCGCTACGGCGGGCCTGAGGCGCTCGAGGTGATCGAGGAGGAGCTTCCCGTCCCGGGACCCGGCCAGGCGCGGGTCAGGGTGCTTGCGGCGGGCGTCACCTACGCGGACCTGCTGATCCGGGCCGGCGCTTACCTCGGCGGGCCGAAGCCCCCGTTCACTCCGGGCTACGAGCTGGTGGGCGTGGTCGAGGAGCTCGGTCCCGACTGCACGACGGTCCGTCGCGGGGACCGCGTCGCGGCGTTGACCGTTTGGGGCAGCTACACCGAATTCATCTGCCTGCCGGAGGCCGACCTGATTCCGGTCCCATCCGGGGTCGACCCGGCCGAGGCCGTGAGCCTGGTGCTGAACTACGTCACCGCCCATCAGCTCCTGCATCGTGTGGCCGAGGCGCGCCGGGGAGAGACCGTGCTGGTCCACGGCGCCGCCGGCGGAGTGGGCACCGCCGTGCTGGAGCTGGCGGCCCTGGCCGGCGTGCGCGTGTTCGGAACGGCCTCGACGAAGAAGTGCCGGCTGGTCGAGCGCCTCGGCGGCATCGCTATCGACTACAAGCGTGAAGACTTCCTCCTCCGTGTGCGCGAATTGACTGACGGGGAAGGCGTGGACATCGTGCTCGACGGAATAGGAGGACCCGTCTCGCGCCGGTCCTACCGGGCGCTGCGGCAGGGCGGCAGACTCGTGATCTTCGGTCACTACTCCACGCTTTCCCAGGGTCACAGGAGCAGGCGCGGCTGGCTCTCCTGGTACGCCAACACCGCGCTCGTCGGGCTGAAGGGTCTCCTGTCACTCGGCAGGAGCGTTCGTTCCTACTGGATCGCGAAGCTCGAGGAGCGGCATCCCGATTGGTATCGCGAGGATCTCACGTCGCTTCTCTCTCTGCTCGAGGAGGGAAAGATCTATCCGCTGGTCGCGGAGCGCCTCCCGCTGGAGGCGGCCCGCCGGGCGCATGAGTGGCTAGCGCGCTCAGCCGTCGAGGGCAAGATCGTTCTCATCCCGGGATCTCGCCACTAAGAGAGCGTCGACACGTGCGCTTGCCTGGGAGTAGGCTCTCGCCGCGAAGTCCCAGTTCGGCTGATCAGAGAGAGGTGACAGATGGCGACCCCGAAGACCAAGGCAAGGCGACCCGCCACGCGAAAGAAGACCGCATCCAAGCGCACCAGCGGGCACGGCTCGCTGGAACGTCTCGACGAGTCGCTCGACTCGGCGCAGAAGGCCCTCGGAGACCTGCGCAAGCAATTGAGCAGCGGTGGCCACGACCTCGTGAAGGACTTGCAGAAGAGGGTCGGCGACACGCGCCGTGACGCTCGCGGACTGAGCAAGTCATTGCGTGCGGAGCTCGAGCAGCTCGGCGGGTCGATCTCCCGGCGTGGTAGGACGACGAAGAAGCGCGCAGGTACGCGCAAGAAGGCAACCGCTCGCAAGCAAGCGACGAAGAAGACCACGGCGAGAAAGAAGGCGACGAGGAAGGCGAGCGCCAAGCGCTAGCGAGAGCGTGCCGAGCGCGAGCTGTCGGGTGAGACGCCCTCGATCGCGCGGCTCACGAACGCATTGAGCTCCGACGCTGCCTCAGCCCGCGAGCGATCGGTGCGAAGGACGAGGTGGTCGCGCGCGGACACCTCGTCGAGGGGCTCGAAGCGCTCGCGCTGGCGCTGCACGATCGGCCACGTCGCATCCGAGACCCGCTCCGGCTTGCTCTCGCGCGCGCGTAAGCGTGCTTCGAGCACGGTGGCGGGCGCCCGGCACTCGCAGAACAGCACGCGAGCGCCCGTCGGCGCGAGCTCTTCGAGCAGCCGGCGCCGGTAGCTCCTGCTTGAGAAGGTCCCGTCCAGCAGCACGCCGCATCCCTGCTCGAGCTTCGCCCGCGCACGGCGGGCAAGCTCGTCATAGGTGCGGGTCGAGAAGCTGTCCGTGTAGATCTCGTCTCCGCCGCGGTCCTCCGGTTTCAGTCCGGCGAGTTTCTTGCGCGTGATGTCGGAACTGACGATCGTGTAGCCGCTTGCTCGTCGAAGCTCGTGCGCAAGAGCGGACTTGCCCGAGGCCGCAACGCCGCAGAGCACGACCACGAGTGGAAGCCGCGAGCGCCAGAGCATTCGCAGCGAGACCGCGCAGTGCGAGCGGGCGTCCGCGATCAGGGCTTTGCGCCGGGGATCCGCGTCTGCGAGCTGACTCCCGCGCAGGCAGGCTGCCTTCACTCGCACCCATGCTCGGTAGCAGGCATAGAAGGGGAGAAGCTCGGCGAGTCCGCGATCGCCGCTGCGCTCCGTATAGGTCTTCTCGAGCGCTTTCGCCAAACCGGGCTCGCCCAACCGCTCCAGGTCCATGTACAGAAAGGCCAGATCCGACGCCACGTCGACGTTGCGCAGGCGTTCGTCGAACTCGACGCAGTCGAAGACCGTGACGCGATCGCCTTCGAGCACGACATGCTCGGCTCGCAGGTCGCCGTGGCCCTCGCGCACGCGACCACTTGCTGCCCGCTCTGCGAGCCGGTCGCGGTGGCCGAGCACGAACGCGTCCGAGAAGCGCTCGACGGCCGCATACGCGTAGGTGTCTATCGCAGTGTCGACGAACGGAAGCGTCGTGCGCAGGTTCTCGTCCAGGCGCTCCTTCACGTCCGCCGGCCCGCCGTAGCCGGGCGGGGCGGGCTTGGCGTCACGGTGGAAGTCCGCCATCCGGATCGCAATCCGCTCGATCGCTCTCTCGTCGACTTTGCCGGAGCGAACGAGATGGTCGAGGCGATGGTCCTCGGCGAGTCGGCGCATCTCCACCGTGTATTCGACCGCCCCCGGCTCGTCTTGCCCGCCGAGGCGAAAACTGCCGTCCGCGGAGACGATCGAACGCACTCCTATATATGTGTCGGGTGCTAGCCGGCGGTTGAGCCGGACTTCCTCCTCGCAGAAGCGGTGGCGGCGCTCGAGCGTCGAGTAGTCGAGAAATGGCAGCAAGAGGGCCTTCTTGACCTTGTAAACGCGCTCCCCTGCGACGAAGACCAGCGAGATGTGGGTCTCGATCACCTCAAGGCGCTCGGGCCGGTGCGGATAGAACGCCGGGTCGCGCATCGCCTCGAGCGCGGCCGCCCGCTCGTCCCGGGCTGACCCCGCTGGGCTCGACTTCGAGGACTGTGAGGAAGAAGGCTGTATGGGCACGGGAAGAGCTTCCGTAGTTTGACCTGTCTAGACGCGCGGGTTTTGGCGGATTTGCCCTGGACCAGCGAGTCGTAGCTTCGGTGCTGACGAAAGGAGACCGGATGAACGCTTTTCGAGACCATTTCGCTCACCACCGCTTGCACATGGCGGGGTGCGCTCTCGGCTGCGTCGCCGTCATCACCGCCCTCGTCCTCGGCGTGCCAGTCCTCGCCGCTCTGGGTGCGCTCGCGTGCGCAGCGATGATGATCGGGATGGTTTGGATGATGGTCGCGATGGCGGGCAGGCACCACGACTAGGCGTCTCGAGCTCTCGATCGAGGGCATGCACTGCGCCTCTTGCGTGAGCCGCATCGAGGCTGCCGTGCGCGCAGTCGAGGGCGTGACCGATGCGGCGGTGAACATGGCGACGGCCCGTGCGAGCGTCGAGGGAACCGAGCTCGACGCACGCGCGCTAGAGCAGGCGATCGACAAGGCGGGTTACGAGGCCCACGAGCTGGTCGGCAACGGCCGGGCCGCACCGAGTCGGGTTGCACCAGAGGCCGCAGAATCACCGGCGCCCGGCGAGCGCGAGGCGCGGGCGCGCGGGGAGCCTCGGCTACTGAGCGCCAAGCTCGCTGTCGCGGGCGTGGTCGGGATCGTGCTGCTGGTGCTCTCGTTTGCCTGGTCGCCCTTCAGCGAGCGCGCGACGATGTGGGTGATGCTCGCCCTGGCGACCCCCGTCCAGTTCTGGGCGGGCCGGCAGTTCTACGCCGGCGCATGGAAGGTTGGCCGCCACGGCTCGGCCGACATGAACACCCTGATCGCGGTGGGGACGAGCGCCGCCTACTTCTACAGCCTGGCCGCGACGGTCGCCCCCGGCATCTTCAAGCCCGCGGGCGAGCTACCGGACGTGTACTTCGACACGGCAGTCGTCATCATCGCGCTGATCCTGCTGGGCCGGCTGCTCGAGTCGAGGGCGAGGGCGGGCACCACCCAGGCGATCAGGAAGCTGATCGGCCTTCAGCCTCGAACGGCGACGGTCGTCCGGGACGGGGTGGAGCAGGAAGTGCGCGTCGACGACGTCACGGCCGGCAACGAGGTCGTCGTCCGGCCCGGTCAGAAAGTCCCCGTGGACGGCATCGTGATCGACGGCCGCTCCACGATCGACGAATCGATGCTGACCGGCGAGAGCGTGCCTGTCGAAAAAGCGCGAGGAGACGAAGTGGTGGGCGCCACGGTCAACAGAGCCGGCTCGTTTCGGTTCCGAGCGACCAGGGTCGGCGCGGAAACGGCTCTCGCGCAGATCATCCGGCTCGTGGAGGAGGCGCAGGCATCGAAGGCGCCGATCCAGCGGATCGCCGATCGCGTCTCGGCACGCTTCGTGCCGGGCGTGATCGCGACCGCCCTGCTGTCGCTCGCTGTATGGCTTCTGGCCGGCTCGAGCTTCGCCAGCGCGCTGCTCGCCTTCATCGCCGTCCTGATCATCGCCTGTCCGTGTGCCCTCGGGCTTGCAACCCCGACCGCGATCATGGTGGGCACCGGGCGCGGTGCCGAGATGGGCATCCTGGTGCGGGGCGGGGACGCGCTCGAGACGGCGCGCAAGCTCGACACCGTCGTGCTCGACAAGACAGGCACGCTCACCAGCGGTGAGCCAGCGGTGACCGATGTGGTGAGCGCGAGCGGGGACGAACAGCGCCTGCTGATGCTTGCGGCCGCCGCCGAGTCGCGGTCGGAGCACCCGCTTGGGGAGGCGATCGTACGCTTCGCCCGTGAACGTTCCCTTGACCTGCCCGCGGTCGAGCGCTTCCAGGCGGCAGTCGGACACGGCGTCACGGCGACAGTGGGCGACCAGCGCGTCCTGGTCGGAAGCTCACGGCACATGCTGGCCGCGGGACTCGAGCTGTCCGCGCTACGCGGGCATACGGCGTGGCTCGAGCGGGCAGGAAAAACGGCCGTCTACGTTGCCGTCGACGGGGGTGCCGCCGGGGCGATCGGGATCGCGGACACGCTCAAGCCGGAGGCGGCGGACGCCGTCGCGGAGCTCCAGCGGCTGAGCCTCGAGGTGACTATGGTCACCGGGGACAACGGTCGTACGGCGGAGGCGGTCGCTCGCCAGGCTGGCATCGACCACGTGCTTGCCGACGTGCTGCCTGAGCACAAAGCGCAGGGGATCGAGCGGCTTCAAGACGAGGGTCGTTGCGTGGCGATGGTGGGCGACGGCATTAACGACGCACCAGCTCTCGCGCAGGCAGACGTCGGGATAGCGATCGGCACCGGCACGGACATCGCGATGGAGGCAGCGGACCTCACGCTCGTATCTGGCGATCTGCGCGGGGTACCGAGGGCGCTCGAGCTCTCCCGTCAGACGATGCGCATCATCAAGCAGAACCTTATGGGCGCCTTCGTCTACAACGTGACCCTGATCCCACTGGCCGCGGGAGTTTTCTATCCGCTCTGGGGGTTGCTGCTCGACCCGATTCTGGCCGCCGCCGCCATGGCGGCGTCCTCGGTCACCGTGGTCGTCAATGCGCTCAGGCTGCGAGGCTTCAGCATGGCGCCGCCGGAGCCCGGCTAGGGAGCGCCACGTGGGCGGGCCACAGACGCAGACCTTCCTGTTCGCAGACCTTGCGAGCTACACGGCCTTGACGGACGTGCACGGCGACGAGGAGGCCGTTCGCCTCGTCGACGAATACTGCCGCGCGCTGCGCAGCCTGCTTCCGGAGCACGGCGCCCACGAAGTGAAGGCGATCGGCGACGCGCTGCTCGTGCGCGTCCCGACCGCTGATGACGCCGTGCGGCTGGGTGTCCGCGCGGCACGGGATATCGGTGGTGCCGGGCACGGGTTCCCGAGCGTCCGCGTCGGAATGCATCACGGTCCGGCGATAGAGCGCGCAGGAGACTATTTCGGCCGCACGGTCAACATCGCGGCGCGCGTCTCCGCCCTTGCCGGCGCAGGTGAGGTCCTTGTGACGGACGAGGTCGTGCGATCTGCCGGGGAGATCGAGGCGGTTCGCTTCCTCGAGCGCGGGCGCTATCCGTTGAAGGGGATCGAAGAGCCGGTGATGATCTACCTCGCCTCGCCGGGAGCGAAAGAGTCACCCGAGGGGCTGCCGCTTGATCCGGTCTGCCACATGGCGGTGGACCCCGACCGCGCCGCCGGCATGATCGTCCACGACGGAACGCGCTACTACTTCTGCTCACTTGACTGCGTGCGCAGGTTCTCCCGTGGGCCGGAGGGGTTTACCTCGCGTGGGTTCGACCGCCGTCCGGAAAGGAAATGAGCGGGTGAAAGACCATGCCATAGCCGTCTTCGCGCCGTCCCTGATCCTTACGGTCACGATCGAGCGGCGGGGGGAGGAGGATGCCGAGCTGCACTTGCACGCGGGAGCGCAGGGCCTTTGGGTCGCGCGCATGGCCGCCGAGCTCGGCGGCCGGGTGACGCTCTGCACGGCTCTTGGCGGCGAGACCGGACGCGTGCTCGAAGGACTCGTGGCAGACGAAGGCGTCGAGCTGGCCGCGAGTCCCTGCGCCGAGCCCAACGGCTCATATGTCCACGACCGGCGCAGCGGCGATCGGGTGCCGATCGCGGAGATTCCCGGGGTGCCTATGTCCCGGCACGAGATAGACGACCTCTACGGCATTACATTGGCCCGTGCCCTCGACAGCGAGGTGATCGTCTTGACCGGTCCGCAACACCCGGACGTCATTGACGGCGAGATCTATGAACGGTTGGCCTCGGACGCACAGGCGAACGGGGTGAGAGTCGTCGCCGACTTGAGCGGAGAACCGCTCGAGCGGGCATTGCGCGGTGGTGTGTGGCTCTTGAAGCTCAGTGATGACGAGCTGGAAAGGATGGGCTTGGCGGCCAACCGGTCGCCTGAGGCGCTCATGCAAGGTGCGGCAGCGCTACAAGACCGCGGGGCCGCCAACGTAGTGGTCTCCCGTGCCTCCGAGCCGACCATCGCGCTGGTCGACGGTCACTACATGCAAGTCATCGGCCCGCGTGTGACGGCAGCCGATACGCATGGCACCGGCGACTCGATGACGGCGGCGGCTGCGGTCGGGATCTCGCGCGGCTTGTCGTTGCCGGATTCACTGCGCATGGCCGCGGCCGCCGGCACCGTCAACGCAACGCGCCATGGTCTGGGCACCGGTACCGCGGCGGAGATCGAGCGCCTCGAGGCGCACGTGCGCATCGAGCCACTCGCCGACGCCGGAGAGGGAGCGCCGGCGAGCGATGGGCGATAGCGCGGAGACGTCGATATCGGACGCGCCGGCCTTGCTCATGGCGGCCGAGCGTGCGATCGACCGCGGAGCAGACCCCTTCGACGCGGCCAGTCGCACGTGGGTGCACTGATCGGCAAGGGGGACCGGGACTACGCGACCGAGGTCGATTTTGCGATCGAACACGTGGTCAAGGAGTCGCTTGCCGTGGATACACCCAGGATCCCGTTCCTGGGCGAGGAGGAGGGTGGCGCAGACCTGGACGTCGACACGCTCTGGGTCCTCGACCCGATCGACGGGACGGTCAACTTCTCCCACGACATCCCCCTGTGCGGCATCTCGCTCGCGCTCGTGCAACCCGATTCACCTCGCGGTCACGGACCTGCTCGCATACGCCTGCCTGCGCGTCAGGGTGCACGGCTGCGCTTGCCTCGACCCGGCATGGCTCGCAGCCGGCCGCCTCAACGCGACATTCATGCTCTCGAACCGCCCATGGGACGTCAGCGCCGGTGTGCTGCTCGTGCGCGAAGCCGGCGGTTTGGTCTACGACTACGACGGTGCTGACTACACGTCGCGCTCACGCTTTACGATCGCCTCGGCGCCCGCTCTCGAAGGCTCCGTAACCGGCCTTGTTCGTGAAGCCATCCTGGCGGCGACCAGCGGCTGAGTCTCTATCCGCTGTCGTGCTCGAAGTGCTCCACGGAGGCATCTGACCCCGGGTACAGCTCTGCCACGTGGCCGTCCTCCCAGCGCACCACGAACGGTGGCGCGCCGTTTTCTCCGAGCACCTCGAGGATCTCGCCGTCGCGCTGCGGCTCACCGAGGTGGTGGCCCCGGACGATCAAGCGATCCCCCGGACTTGCTCGCAGTATCGGTTCGCTCGGTGGAGGCATCAAAATCTCCTTTCAGTGGTTGCTGCCGGGCATCATCATGCGGCGCCGACCGTTGCGCCGGCTCGCTCGGCATGTTCGGGCTGATCGGCCGTACGAGGCACCACGAGCAGTGGGCAGGGAGACGTGCGGGCAAGCTTTGTCGAGACGCTTCCGAGCAGTACCCGAAGGGCCGGTCCGTAGCCGCGCGAGCCCATGACCATCAGGTCCACGCCCTCATCGGCCTTCGAGGCAAGGACCTCGGCCGCGTCTCCGGTCAGCACTTGGAATCCAGGCCGCAGCTCGCGCGGCAGCCCCTCTACCTCGGTTGCGATCGCGCTCTCGAGGTAGTTCTTCATGGAGCGAACGAACTCGGCCCGTTCGGCGACCGCGGGCATCGCCGCGTAGCCGACGAAGATGTCCGACTCCGCCACGGAAAAGATGCGCAACGCTGCGTCGGCCGCTTGACCCAACCTAGCCGCGGCGGCGAGCGCGGCCTTGGACTCGGGTGTGCCGTCGAACGCGACGCCGATCACGCGCAGCCCGGGATCCGCTTCGTCTGCATATCCGAGCGGCGCGACAGCGACAGCGCACGGCGCGCCGTGGAACAGGCGCTCCGTCACGGTTCCCGTCAGCACTCGGCCGACGCTTCCGCGGTGGCTCGAGCCGAGCACGATCAGGTCGGCGTCTTCAGCCTCGGCAAGGGTCTGGAGGCCGCGCGCGGGGGAGGTGCTTCCGATCGCGCGGGTCTCGACTTTCGGGTCGGTCAGACTCGACGCCGCATCCGAGAGCACGCTCTCGGCATGCATGCGCGCGTCCTCTTCGTGTCTCTCCCATCCGGGCACGAGCGGGAGGTCGTGCCTGAAGACCTGTGCGAGGAGCAGTGTTGCGTCCGTGTTCTTCGCGAGCAACGCACCAAGCGCGAGGCCATCTCGGCCGCGGTCGCTTCCGTCGTATCCAACGATGATCTTGCTGTACACGGTTCCTCCTCGTTTGGCTCTCGAGGAGAAGCTATGCCGCGCCGCACTTTCCCGCATCGGGCATTCTCACTGTAGGCCGTCCGTAGAAACCCGGGACGTGACGTTTACGGCGACTTGCTGCCGGTCGCGTAGCTCGGTTGCAAGGGCCGGATGACGCAGGTGCCCGCCAGTCCCGGCTGCGCACTCGTGCACCACTGCGTGCCGGGGCCGGGAGACGTCTGCTCCAGCACCCAGGTGATCGCCGCGGCGCGCTCGTGCCCGAGCAGGAAGCGAGGACCGGCAGCCTGCCGGTGGCTGAGCGGGGACTCGTAGGTCCCGCGCCGCAGCTGCGCCACGCCTTCTGTGCAGCCCCCGGGGTCCCCGAAGCAACCCCGCGACCAGTAGATGCGCCCGTCTTCGAAGGCGGGCCAGCCGACCAGGATTGCCGTCAGCCCGACGTCGCGCTGGTCGATCATCATGTGACTGTCACCGGCGGTGTCGACTCGCAACTCGTACGTCGTGCCGGTCCCTCTGCCGGAGTGGTAGGCCCACTGGAACCCGAGCCGTTTGCCGTACAGCTCGAGCTGACCGGGGGACGAGAGCGTGTTGGGTGTGCCGCGCGGACCGCCCGCCACGCGCTGGGAAGGCTTGGGACTGGAGACGTCCTTCACGTAGAGATACGGAAACTGCGGCTTGTCGTCGTACGCGCGCGCGAATGCGAGCCGTCCCTTCCAGTAGGTCGGCCAGAACTCGGTCGCATCGCCGGCGTTGGCTTTGGTGAACCGGACCTCCTGCCCGCCCTGGACGTCGAGCTTGTAGACGTCGCAGCCTCGCCCGCTCTTGTAGTCGACGCCCTGCGGCTGTTCGACGCCGAGCGCCGGCTTCGGCTCGGTCGCGCAACGGGTGTAGACGGCGATCACGCGTCCGCCGCTGGTCGGCCCGAGGTCGACGTCGAACGGCACCGCGCGCGACCTGATCGGAAGCTTCGTGACCGGCCCGTCGCCGACGCGCTGAACGAGCTCGTAGCCGCCGGCGCCGTCGGGGCGGCTCCAGACGAGCCGTTGCTGGTAGGCAGCGATCGGCCCCGGCGCGCTCACGCCCGTCACGGGTGTGGGGATCTGCGCCGGTGCCGCAGCCGGCCAAACCATCAATGCGAAAGGAACGGCGAGCGCCGTGACTACCCTCACGAATTTTGACGGCACGTTCCGCTCCTATTCGTAGGTGAGCGCGTCGATCACCTGGAGCCGGGCCGCACGCCGCGCGGGCAGGATCGCGGCGATCACGCCGAGCACCACTGAGGCGATCGCGACTGCGATGACGATCGAACTCGGGAAGTGGAAGGTCATGCCGGGCATGACCTCGTCCACGCTTCGGAGCCACATGAAGCCGATGAGCGTCCCGGCGCCGACGCCGACCACTGCTCCCGCCACCGTCATCATCACGCTCTCGTCGAGCATCGTGGAGCGAACCTGCCAGCGCGATGCGCCAAGCGCTCTGAGAACGCCGATCTCACGTGTCCGCTCTATGACCGACATCGCGAGCGTATTGATGACGCCGAGTAGGCTGACGATGATCGCGATGATGACGATTGCGTTGAACATGTTGAAAGTGCGATTGATCTCGTCGCTGACTTCCTTCTTTGCGTCGGCGGCCGACTGCATCTCCAGGTTCGGATACTCGCGGTCCAGCAGCGCTCCTATCTTCGCCTCGAGCGCGGGCCGCTCGGCGGCGTTGCGCGCTTCCACCGCCAGCTCCGCCGGCTGATAGCTGCCGTAGACGCGGCGCATCGTGTCGAGGGAGACGCGCATCTCCATGCCGGCCATCGGCCCGATCGCGTCGATGATTCCGATCACCCTCGATTCTTGCCGTCCCGCGGGACCAACCAGCTTCAGCGTGTCGCCGCGCTCGAGCTTCGCCCGGTTCGCGTACTGTCGGCCGAGGAGAACTCCGCCCTGATCCAACTCGCGATAGGCGTCGGGGCGGCTGACACCTTGGAAGTCGGTGCCGTCCACTCTTGGTTGCCGGACGGGGTCGACACCGATGGCGATGCCGAGGTCGGAGCCGCTCTTTACCCCGGGCAAGTCGAGCTGCATGGCTCGCAGCGGCGCGACCGTACCGGTCTCCGGCATGGCCTCGATCTTTCTCTGAACCGAGCGCGGGACGCCGGGGCCGCCGCCCTGCTCGATCGTGAAGCCCTGGGCCTGGACGGTGAAGTCGCGCGCGAACGCCTTGCCGATCTGGTCTTCGATGCTGCCGACGAAGCTCGTCGACATCGAGCTGTTGACCACCACGACGGAGAGGCCGATCGTCAACGCCACCGCGGTCGCGGCGGTTCGCAGTGGATTCGAAAGCAGCGAGTCCGCCGCTAGGCGGCCTCCGGTGGGGAGTAGGCGCCGGATAGGTACCGCAAGCCAGCGGATGACCGGGAGGATGATGAACGGCGCCGCCGCAGCCATGCCGGCGAACATGGCCATCGTCATCAGGATGCCTCCGTAGGCGGCGAGTCCGCCGGTCTCGCTCGCCCCGCCGAACCAGAACGAGCCGCCGAACCAGACCCCCGGGAAGAAGAGGGCGAGGCCGACGATCAGCCGCCGCTTCGAGGCGCTGCGACGCACCTCAGCGTTGCCGAGCACGGCGCGGATCGGCGAGATCCGGCCCGCACGGCGGGCGGGCCAAAACGCGCCGAGGAGCGTGACCACGATGCCGACGAAAGCTGCTGTGATCGCGGCGCCGGGGCTCAGGTCCAACGTGCCGACCGGCACCCCCATGCCGCGCATCAGCGAGATCAGCCCGGAGGCAAGCAGGATTCCCAGGCCCAAGCCGAGCACGGTGCCGACGATTCCCAGCACCAGCGCTTCGACCAGGACCGAGGTCATCGCCATACGGCGGGAAGCGCCGAGCGTGCGGAGCATCCCGAGCTCGCGCATCCGCTGGAGCACGGTCATGTTGAAGCTGTTCAAGATCAAGAAACCGCCCACGAACAACGCAACGCCTGAGAAGAAGTAGAGAACGATGTTCCATCCCGCCAACTGCTTTGAGATCTCGTCTGAAACCTCGCCCGGCGTCTGAACCCGGGCACCGGTGCCGACGGCGCGCTCGATGCGCTTCTTCAGCGGGCCGACGTCACCGCGGTCGTCGGCGACGATCGAAATCTGCATCCAGCCTCTCGGCTGGTCGAAGGCACGCCGTGCGGCGTCGAGCGGCATCGCCGCGTAGCCCAGCCCGCCGACGTTGAGGCTGCTGGTGAGCCTGAAGATGCCGATGATCGGCAGCTCCGTTCGACCGGTCGGGCCGGCAACGCGCACACGGTCGCCGACGCCGTAGCCGCGGTCTCGTGCCCAGTTCTGCTCGACCATCACCTCGAGCCCCGATTTGATGTGACGTCCCTCGACCAGCCGGAAGTCGTACGGCTGATAGCCCTTCGTCTCGTAGCCCGCGATCAGCACCTGCCCCTTGTTGCCCTTGACGGGGCTGCCGTCGTCGTTCAGGCGGGTGAACATCCCGCCGACCATCCCGGCGGCATCCTTGACGCCGTCCGTGCGCTTGATCTGGCCGATGGTTCGCTCGGGCATCGTGCCGTTGCCCTCGCCCATCACGATCAGGTCGGTCTTGCCCCACGCGGAGTCGATGAGCTCGTCGAATGTCGCGCGAATCGTGCCGACGAGGAGCAGGACTCCGAACACCATTCCGACCCCTAGCACGACGCCGAACCCGGTCAGCGCCGAGCGAAGCGGTCGCGTTCGCAACTGGCGGAGGGCCAGCGAGTTGAAGGAGCGCAGCACGCGGAAACCCTAGGCGGCCAGGGCCTCGCGCTCCTCTTCCGACTGGAGCGCGGCGAGGGCCTCCGCCGCGCGGCGGGTGGACCCGCCGTCGGCTTCGCCCGCGAGCTTGCCGTCGCGCAGGAAGATCACGCGGTCTGCCGCCGCTGCCGCGACGGCGTCGTGGGTCACCATGACGATCGTGTGGCCTTCTTGTGCGTTGAGCTCACGCAAGACGCGTAGGACTTCGCGGCCCGACCGCGAGTCGAGGTTGCCGGTCGGCTCGTCCGCGAGCACGAGCTCGGGACGAAGGAGCAGCGCGCGAGCGATCGACACGCGCTGCTGCTGACCGCCCGAGAGCTCGGCCGGAAGGTGGTCCATCCGGTCCGCGAGGCCCACGCGGCCGAGCAGTTCACGGGCGCGCTCGCGAACCGCCGAGTCGTGGCGCTTCGCGATCACCGCCGGGAGCGTCACGTTCTCCTCGGCCGTGAGCGAGGGAAGCAAGTTGAAAAACTGGAACACAAAGCCGATGTGGTCACGGCGGAACTCGGTCAGCTTCGTGTCCCCGAGCCCCTCGTAGTGCAGCCCGGCCACAGCGATGGTGCCCGAGGTTGGTGACTCGAGCGCTCCGACGATGTGAAGCAAGGTGCTCTTGCCGGAGCCGGACGGCCCCATGATGGCGACCATCTCGCCGTTGTCGATCACGAGGTCGACGCCGTCGAGTGCGCGCACCTCGGTGCGGCCCGCGCCGTAGTGCATGTGGAGGTCGTGAGTTTCGATTGCCGGCGCGTTCATGCGGAAAGAAAGCTAAGCCGCGAGGCTTGGCGAGTAATCCGCAGGACCCACCCGATTGATTCCGTAGTTATCCCGGAGAGCGATCTCGATGCCTGCCACTCGGGCGGGCGCGAAGCCGGTCCCTACCCAGGCACTTTGTCTACGTCCGGATGCGTAGCTTCAGCCAGCGGGCCGTGCCGCCGATTCGAAATGCCGACCCAGGCGAGCGTGAGACAAGGATGCACCTACCGGCCCGGACCATCATCGCCCTACTACTCGTCGGCTTGCTCGTCGCCACGGAGGCGCCCGCCGCCCAGGCTTCACGGTCCTGCTCCGGTGCGCGAGCGCTGCCGGCGGCGAACACGGCCAAACAGCTCGAGCGCACGGCGCTCTGCCTCATCAATGTGCAGCGGCGGGCACATGGGCTTCGCCGCCTCCATTCGAATCCTCTCCTGCGCTCTGCTGCGGTACGCCACAGCCGCGACATGGTGAACGAGGACTTCTTCTCCCACACTGCCCCCGATGGAAC
Source organism: uncultured Solirubrobacterales bacterium (assembly GCA_963716195.1). Lineage (GTDB taxonomy): Bacteria > Actinomycetota > Thermoleophilia > Solirubrobacterales > JBBDJG01 > JBBQNR01. The sequence goes on along the minus strand of OY970293.1, from coordinate 1,736,191 downwards.
GGACTTCGTCGCTCGCATCCGCGCGACCGGTTACATAGATCCGTCCCGGTTCTGGCGGGTCGGAGAGACCATTACCTGGGGCACCGGCGCCGGCTCCTCGCCCAGCGCGGCCGTGCGCGGCTGGATGCACAGCCCGCCCCACCGGAAGATCATCCTCACGCCTGTGTTCCGGAGCGTCGGCCTCGGGATCGCCATCGGCACACCGCGTCACACCGGTCAGGGAGCCACCTACACCGCGGACTTCGGCAACCGGTAGACGCAGATGATGCGATACACGGCACTGGCCGCTGCCTGACCAGGGACTGTCCACGGTCGGGTGCGCGTACCGCTTCCTGACCAGCACCATTTGCTATCCATCATGCGCACGGCTTTGACGGAGGCGACTTGACCCGACCACGACTCCTCTTGGTTCCGCTCGTCACCGAGCTGGAATGGGTTATCAGGCCTCAACTCGAGGAATGGGCGGAGGTCGGTTCCTTCGACCTCCCGGGCGTCGGCGCCGAGCCTTCAGTCGAGCGCTTGGACCGGCAGACGATCATCAGCCATAGCCTGCTCGAGCTCGACCGCCGTGGCTGGGATTCATACATATTGGTGGCCGATGCTCCCACCCTTCCGACCGCAGTGCGGATTGCGCACTCTCGACCCGAGGCAGTCGAGGCGATGGCGCTGGGTCACGCATGTCTTGTACACCGCATGGACGGAGACCGCCCAACTGTGAATCGGGAGGTGATGCAAGCTTTCGCTCGGCTAGCGCAGAGCGACTACGGGAACTTCGTGCGCTACGGACTTACTCAGGTCACTCATGGATCGATCGGCGACAAGCTTGCCGCCTGCATACTCGAGCGGGTCCCGGTCGAAGTGGGGCGGACGGTCTGGGAGATGAACCTGCGCGACTCCGAACCATTCGAGCACCTGATCCGGGCAGTCGACGTACCGCTGCTCTTCGCCAAGCACGAGGGCTGTCTGGGACATACCGAGGAAGGCTTTGAGGACGCGGTTGCCGCGTTCCCTGAGGCGCGCGTTGTCCCGGTGCCCACTGCACCGAGTGTGAGCAGCGAGTTCGCCGAGGCCCTGCGGCAGTTTTGTGCCGATCTCCGGGCTGGCGGCAATCTGCCGCGGCAGGCTGGTTGACACCGGCCTCGTAGGCGAAGATCACGATCTGGCACTCGCGGAGGCCGAGCTTCATCAGGATCCGCCTGATTTTGGCTGCGGAGTCGACGGCTCGACGACTAGCTGCGAGGCGATCTCCCGTTCGGGAGTCGGCGGGCGTGCCGACCCTGCGCGGCGGCGCGGAGAGCCGTCGAGCCGCAGGCCGCGGCGGGCTATCGGCAACCTTAGAGGACTCCGAGCGCCGAGCCCCAGGAGTGCCCGAAGATCACGACTTTTGTCTTCTCGGGTCGCTTGCAGACAGCTTCGACCAGCGCATCCATCCCGGATCCGTCATCGCCATTCCAACAGCGCTCAGTCAGTGTTGTCGTCTCGGCGGGCGAAGCCGTACTTCGCGACAAACCGGGTGCCGATCGCGGCGAACAGCGCGACGGCAACCCCTGAGGGGATGGTCGTGCTGTTCCCATCGTTACTGCTGCTGACGATGTCCGGGGCAAACACGGCCGAGAAAAGCACCGCGAGCCACATCACAGAGATTGCCAATGACGCCCACATCTCGCGAACGAGGATCTGGGCGGACCAGTGCCGTCGTTCAGCGGAAGCTCTCGCCGGCTGCTCTTGTGTGATCGTCGACATTCGAAACTCCTCCTGTAACCCTTACCCACCTCAGGACGCGAGACATCAGGAACAAACCGCAATGCCACTGCGTCTAAGTACGGACCACCGCCAGATTGGTTTCGACGATCTGGTCCCCCAAGAATGCCGCTGGCAATCGGCAGACGGAGAGCAACGGCGTTCCAAATCGGAGTGGCAGCCGGATCCCGAGACCACTAGTCAGTTGATCGAGCTGCGCAGTCTCTGGATGCGGTTTCTTACTGATCGAAGCTGCGGGATTGATCGGATGCCCAGACTGTGCGGCCCGTGTAAGAACTGAACCATGAAGCGTGTCGTCGTCGATCACTTCGGCGGGCCCGAGGTCTTGAGGGTGGTGGAGGAGGACGCTCCCCGACCGGGGCCGGGCGAGGTCCGCGTCAGGGTCCTGGCCGCAGGCGTTTCCTTCACCGACGCCCAGCTGCGCGCCGGCACCTACATCCCGGGCGCCCCGAAACCGCCGTTTACGCCCGGCTACGAGCTCGTCGGTGTGGTCGAAGAGCTCGGAGCCAGGTGCTCGAGGCTGCGCGTGGGCGATCGCATCGGCGCGCTGACGGTGTGGGGCGCCGATGCGGAGACCGTCTGTGTGCCGGAGGCGGGAGCGGTCGACGTCCCCGACGACCTCGATCCGGGGGAGGTCCTGAGCCTCCTCTTCCCGTACATGACCTCCTACCAGGTGCTCCACCGGACGGCGAAGGTGAAGCGCGGGGAGACGGTGCTCGTGCACGGCGCGGCCGGCAGGGTCGGCGTCGCGGCCCTCGAGCTGGCGGCGGTCGCCGGGCTTCGCGTCTTCGGGACCGCGTCGGCTCGCGATCGCGAGAAGGTCGAGGCGCTCGGCGCGGTAGCGATCGACTACCGCAACGAGGACTTCCTGGCGCGGGTGCGCGAGGAGGCCGGCGGCGTGGACGTCGTGGTCGACAGCCTCGGTGGCCCGATCTCGTTGCGGTCGTTCCGCGCGCTGCGACCCGGTGGAAGGCTCGTCGTGTTCGGCCGCTACGACACGCTCAAGGAGGGGCACAAGGACTGGCCGTCGGTGATCAAGTGGTACGCGGCGATCGTGGCTGTCTGGACCTGGGGCAAGTTGTCGCCCCGCCGGCGGGCGCTCGAGTACCAGATCCAGAAGTTCCGCGACGCCGCTCAACTGCGAGCTGGAACGGTCGGCGGAGTGCCACGCTACCCCGAGTGGTTCCGCGAGGACTTCGCCGTGCTGATTGACCTGCTTCGTCGCGGCGAGATCCACCCGAAGGTCGCCGAGCGCCTGCCGCTGTCCGACGCGCGCCACGCGCACGAACTGCTGGAGAGCTCGGCATCCAAGGGAAAACTGGTGCTCGTGCCATAAATCGACGAGGAGGCTCGCTGATGGCGCTCGACGTGTGTGCTGGTGGAGTGGGGCCGGTCGTCTCCGCTGGTGTTCGGCGGGTGCCGCGGGTCCGCTACCTACCCATCGCCGAGCACGGACTGATCGGCGACCTGCACACCGTCGCGCTCGTCGGCACCGACGGGACGATCGACTGGTACTGCTGCCCGCGCTTTGACTCGCCGAGTGTCTTCGCGGCTATCCTCGACGCCGACCACGGGGGCCTGTTCCGTATCTCGCCGGACTGTGAAGGGTGGAGCTCCAAGCAGCTCTACCTCCCCGACACCAACGTCCTCATAACGCGCTTCCTGATGCCCAATGGGGTGGGAGAGGTCCAGGACTTCATGCCCCCGGCGCGTACCGGCGAGGCGGCGCACCGCCACCGCATGATCCGCCGGGTGCTCGCCGTGCGCGGGCAGATGCGCTTCGTCGCGGACGTCGCTCCGCGCTTCGACTACTCGCGCGCCGGCCACGAGCTCGAGCTGACTGAGCACGGCGCGCTCTTCCGCTCTCCCGAGCTGAGCCTGAGCCTCTCGACGCGCTGCCACATCGAGATCGTCGATGGCGGCGACGTCCGCGCGCACGTCGAGCTCCGTGCCGGGGAAGCCGCCACCTTCGTGCTCGACCGCGTCGAGCCCGGCGAGAAGCCGGTGCCGTACTCCGATGCCGACATCGCCATCGAGTTCGACGCCACGGTGGCATTCTGGCGGAGTTGGCTGCGCCGCTCGCGCTACAGCGGGCGCTGGCGTGAGACGGTGAATCGTTCGGCGCTCACGCTCAAGCTGCTCACGTACGCGCCGACCGGGGCGATCGTGGCCGCCCCCACCACCAGCCTGCCGGAGCAGCTCGGTGGTACACGCAACTGGGACTACCGCTACACGTGGATGCGCGATGCCGCCTTCTCGCTCTACGCCCTGCTGAGACTCGGGTTCACTGAAGAGGCCGTCGCGTTCATGCAGTGGCTGGAGGGGCGCTTCCGCCACGCGGCCGACAGTGAGTCGGGGCCGCTTCAGATCATGTACGGCATCGACGGGCGCGAGGACCTGCCCGAGGAGGAGCTCTCGCACCTGGAGGGCTACATGGGCTCGGCCCCGGTGCGGATCGGCAACGGGGCGGCGACCCAGCTGCAGCTCGATATCTACGGAGAGCTGATGGACTCCGTATACCTCTGCAACAAGTACGCGCTGCCCATCTACCACGACGGCTGGGTCGAGCTCACCCGCAACCTCGAGTGGCTGATGGAGCACTGGGACCAGCCCGACGAGGGGATCTGGGAGACGCGCGGCGGCCGCCGCGACTACACCTACTCCCGGCTTATGAGCTGGGTCGCGGTCGAGCGCGCGATCCGGATCGCGCGCCAGCGCGGCCTGCCCGCCGACCTCCCCCGCTGGACGGCGGTCCGGGACCGCATCTACAACCAGATTATGGAGCGCGGCTGGCACCCCGGCCGCCGGGCGTTCGTCCAGCACTACGACACCGACGTTCTCGACGCCTCCCTGCTGCTCATGCCCCTGTGCAAGTTCATCGCGCCGACCGACCCGCGCTGGATCTCCACGCTCGACGCCATCACCGCGGAGCTGGTCTCCGATAGCCTCGTCTACCGCTACAACGTGGACGCGTCGCCCGACGGGCTCACCGGCGGGGAAGCGACCTTCTCGCTGTGCTCCTTCTGGTGGGTGGAGGCGCTCACCCGGGCCGGGCGGCTCGAAGAGGCGCGATTCGCTTTCGAGAAGATGCTCACCTACGCGAACCACGTCGGGCTGTACTCGGAGGAGATCGGGCCGACGGGCGAGCAGCTCGGCAACTTCCCTCAGGCCCTCACGCACCTGGCGCTGATAAGCGCTGCCTTCAATCTGGACCGCCAACTCGGGTGAGCGCGGACGAGTCTGAAGGACCTCATCGAGGCGAGGGGCATCGTTCACGCTCGAACGACGGATGTTGGCGAGCAGTAGCTAGGCTGCGGCCGTGAAGCCCTCGCACGAGCGGAGATCTCGGCGAGGTACCTATGTGCCGCTGCGCGAGTACGCCGCTATCGGCGATGGCCGCACTATCGCTCTGGTCGCCAAGAATGGGTCGATCGACTGGCTCTGCTTGCCGGACCTCGACTCGCCGAGCGTCTTCGCCGCGATCCTCGACGCCGATCGAGGGGGCCGATTCGAGCTCGAGCCCGACGGGCCGTACGAAACGCAGCGGAGCTCCGGGGTTCGAGCCCTCCCTGCCCCGTTTGGTGGTGTTAATGTGCGGGGTCGGGTCTGGTCTGTACGCCTGCGGACCGCGCCGTCCGCGTTTCGCGACCAGGGCGGTTTCTAAAGGGGGGGAATAGTGGGCAAGATGACGATCGGGCGGGCACTGAGCGTGGCCTTGCTCGTGATCGCCGTGACGTCGGGGGTTGCCGAGGCGTCGGTGCCGGAAACTCGCTACGGGTTCGCGAACGGCTGCTACTCCTTGCAGGACGGCAATGGGCAGCTGATCCAGCCGGCGTCGAGGCCGTTCTTCATGAAGGCGACGACCCTCGGGGAATACCTCCTCTACGGAGTGCACGAGAACTTCCTCGCAGACGAGGGAACCGGGAATCCCACACCCGTCGTCGGGCCGAGCCCGGCCGCCGAGTGGCGCGTCGACGGCAACCTGGGCTCCGGCTACACGCTGACGAACAACGGCACAGGAAACGAGGTACCAGTCACATTCCTTTCCGAGGAGGGGTGCACGAACTATCCGGAACTCTCGACGGGCACGTACGGCAGGCCTGCTCGGCCCGTACGCAGAGACGGGCCGGTATACGGCTATGCGGACGTGCACTTCCACTGGACGGGTTTCGAGCTGTTCGGCGGCGACTGGCACTGCGGACGCCCCTGGCACAAGTACGGAGTCGCGTACGCGTTGCCCGACTGCTCGCAATACGACCAGGGCTCGAATGGTCAGATCCGGGCGTTCCTTGACGGCCGCACTCCCGGTCAGCCGTACGACAGCGTCGGCTGGCCGACGTTCGGCTACTGGCCCAATCCCGATGCGCTTGCGGAGGAGTCCACCTACTGGAAATCGGTCGAACGCGCCTGGCTTGGCGGACTTCGTCTCACGGTGGTCCTGTTCGTCGACAACGAGGCGCTGTGCGATCTCATGACCTTCAAGCACCTCCCGTGTCACGACATGAACAGCGTCCGGGTGCAGAACCAGGATCTCGAGGACTTCCAGGACTATGTCGACGCCCAGTACGGCGGTCCTGGCAAGGGTTGGCTGCGGATCGTCACGAGCCCCGCCCAGGCGCGACGCGTCATCCATCAGGGCAAGCTCGCGGTGGTCAAGGGCATCGAGTTGTCGCGCGTCCTGGACTGCGGCGAGACCAACGGCGTCCCGGAGTGCGACGTGAACCAGGTCGAGGCGGGACTCGACGAGCTCGAGAGCATGGGCATCAGCGACTTCTTCCCGGTGCACAAGTTCGACAACGGGTTCGGCGGCACCAAGATGGACTCTGGTGAGATCGGCTACGTCGTCAACGCCGGCAACTTCTCCAAGACCGGTCATTTCTGGAACGTCGGCCCGTGCAGCGGTCCCGGCCATGACGAGGAGCAGATGACGACGCCCCCGAGCGCGTTTGTCGCTCAGCTGATCTTCCAACTCATCGGGTCGCAGCTTCTGCCGGTGTACGGCCCGCCGCCCCACTGCAACCAGAAGGGCCTGACCGACATCGGCTGGTACCTGATCAACGCGATGGTCGACCATCACTTCGTCATCGAGGTCGACCACATGGACGAGGTGACGGCCGATCAGACGATGGCCGTCCTCGAGAACCGCCAGTACCCCGGCGTCGTCAACAGCCATGGCGGTTGGTCCTCCGACCACACGATCGACCGGATCAAGGCGCTCGGCGGGGTCGCGGGCTTCAACAAGAGCGAGATCTCGGGATCGGGTCTTGGCTCAGACGTCAACGGGCTCGCGCATCAGCCAGGACCGACCGGCCCGGTCGCCTACCCGTTCAGGGCGAATGACCGCCGCGTTGTCTTCTATCGCGCGCCCTACGGACAGCGGACGTTCGACATCAACACCGACGGGGTCGCCAACTACGGCATGTGGCCCGACTGGATCGAGGCGGTCCGCCGGTCCGGACCCGCGGGCCAAATGAGGTTGCGCGCGCTGTTCCGCAGCGCCGAGGACTATCTGGAGATGTGGGAGGCCGCCCGCAAGCATCAGGGGTAACCCGGATCCTGAGCTGAGGGGGCGCGCACGCGCATAGCGCGCGCGACGCCGGTAGGCATATTCACCTGCCTGAGCGATGAGAGCAGCCCTGGCGATCTTGCTCGCCGTATCCGGACTTGCATGCGGAGGAGCGGAGAGCTTCGAACCGATCTCGCCAATGCCCCAGATCGGGAGAGGTCCCGATTACCGGCTCAGGCCGGCCGGGTCACTGGCCGGCGCAGGGAGGCCGATTCACGGATTGCGCTGCACGCGCGCGGTTCGCAAGCGATTCGGCGTACATCTGGAGATCGTCGCCAGGCAACTCGATGTAGTCATCCCTGCCGGCATCGGAGTCGCGCCACCGCGCGCCCGCGAAGGCGCATACGTGAGGAACGGAAGGTGCTGGTACCCGGTTCGGACTTTGGAGCCGACCGGCGTGATCGAGATCGACGAAGGAACCCGGATCAAGCTGGGCGAGTTCTTTGACGTCTGGGAACAGCCCCTTTCGTCGGGTCGAATCGCGCGGTTCTCAGCTCGACGCGGACAATCGATCGCTGCCTTCGTCAACGGACGAAGATGGCGTGGCGACCCGCGCCGGATTCCTCTCGAGCGGCACGCCGCGATCGTTCTCGAGGTCGGCGGCTACTTTCCTCCCACCAAGCGATATGTGTTCCCGCCCGGTATATAGAGCAAAGGTAGTTGCGTTCCTCGTCGTCGGGGCGACGTTCCTCCTCGCCGCCGAGGCCGGCGCCAACATCGACCCGGCAAGCGACGTCCTTCTCGCGCAGAACGTGTTCCTTCCGTATCGCCCCGAGGTCTGCTTCGAGCTGCAAGAACCGCTCACCGACCTTACGACTGAAGCTGCACAGGCGGGCTATCCGATCAAGGTGGCGATCATCGGCTCGCAGGCCGACCTTGGCGGCGCAGCACAGTACTTCGGCAGGCCGCAGGAGTATGCGCAGCTCTTGGGTAACGAGCTCGGATTCAACCCCCACGGCGCGGGCGGTGTAGAGGCCAGCAGGTCGTTGCTCACCGTCATGCCGCAGGGCTTCGGTTACTACGCATCCGGCGATGCTCAGGACGTCTCCGAAGTCGTCGATGGTCTCGATGCACCGGAGAGCGGACATCCGAACGACTTGGCTCGAGCAGCAGTCTCCGCTCTACCGAAGATGGCCGAGGCCGCCGGCCATCCGGTCGCGGTCCCAAGCATCGACTCGGATTGCCCCGGGAACGGAGGTTCGTCTTTGGCTGTCATCGTCGTGCCGATCGGGCTCATCCTCGTCTCCGCGGGGTTGATCGCGTTCGTTGCACGACTGCGCCGCTCGGGCGAAAGGTAAGACCAACCGGCGCTCTCAGCCACTCCAGTAATTGCACCTCAGCGCGAGGGTTGGCGGTCCCCAATTACCGTGGGCAAGCGCGGTTACAAACGCACTTAGCTCAGAGGTTGGCTCCCGCATCGTCTAAGCCCGCGGCGGCGAGGGTTTCTGCATGAGTTGAACCAGCGCATCCTTGCGACTCTGCCCGCGTTGAAAGTCCAGATCTCGCCGTGCGGGAGCGTTGCTTCGATTCCCATCGCACGCCCGCGCGTTCGAAGCGTTCCGAGGGCGATCACATCCTCACCGAGGTCGATGACGCGCTCAATCTCGAAAATGGATTCTCCCCATCCCTCGAATACGCTCGCGACGGCCTGGAGGAAGCTATCGGCGCCACGCCGCGTGCCCGGTTCGACCGCGTCATCAGGGTTGACCCATTCGGCGTCTTCAGCGAGCAGGTGGCGGCCGACCTCATGATGTTCGGACAGCCGCCGCCGGAGCTGATGAAAGCGCTGGACGTTCTCTTCAGCCACAGTGGCCGCCTGACTACGGGGACGCGGCAGGGTCGGGGCCGAAGGCCGATCGCGCGACCGCCACGAAGGCCGCGACAGCGGGCGAGCTGTCGTCGCCGCGCCAGACCAGGCACGTCTCGAGCGAGTCGGTTGGTTCGCTGAGCGCAACGGCGACGATCCCGTCGGGAAGTCCACCTGCGACCGTTTGCGGGGCCACGGCAGCGGCCTGGATCTCGCCCAGGACCCCGAGGTCCCATCCCGTGTGGAATGACTCGTTGCGAACTCGCGGCTCGAAGCCGGCGCGACGGTAGATCGCCATGAACGCGTCGTGCAGGCGCGGTGCGATCTCCCGCGGGAACACCACGAACTCCTCATCGGCCAGCGCGGAGAGCGGGATCGCCTCTTCACGCGTGAGCGGATGAGCCTCGGGCAGGAGCGCGACGAACCGCTCCTGGCGGATCGGGGCGAGCTCCAGCTCGGCGGCAATCTCTGGGCAGACGGAGAGGGCGATGTCGATGCTGCCGGTGGCGAATGCAGGAGGCATCCGGGCGTTCCACATCTCCTGCGCCAGGAGCTCGACGCCCGGGTGACTACTTCGGAAAGCCCTGCCGAGTGTCGGAAGCGTCTCGAAGCGCGTGCTCCACGAATAGGCAATCCGCAGCCGCCCGAGGTCGCCGGCAGCCGCGCGCTTGGCGTCCTCGGCCGCCCGTTCGGCATCCGCCAGCGTGCGGCGCGCGCCCTGGAGGAAGGCGCGTCCGGCGGGGGTGAGCTTTACCTCGCGGGTCGTGCGGACGAAGAGATCGACTCCGAGGTCGCGTTCAAGCTGTCGGATGGCTGCGCTGAGCGGAGGCTGCGCCATGTGCATCCGCTGTGCGGCGCGGCTGAAATTCAGCTCCTCAGCCACGGCGATGAAGTAGCGCAGGTGGCGCAGCTCAACCATGACACGAGGAGCGTAACCCTCCATACGTGCTCCGTCTCGCGCTAGACCCGGTTCGTGTTGGCACCGGGTGACGCCGTTCCTATCGTGGGTCGCGTGGCTCCGACCGTGCACACGTACCGCTCCGGCGAGACCGGGCTGTTTGTCAACTCCTACCTGGTGGAGGGCACCGAAGGCGTGGTCGCGATCGATGCGCCGCTGCTGCTGTCGGACGGCCGCGCGTTTCGGGCTCGCCTCGAGGCGCTCAGGAAGCCGCTTCTCGGCGTGCTGGTCACGCACCCGCATCCCGATCACTACAACACGATCCACGTGCTGCTCGCGGGCCAGGACGTCCCGGTGATCGCACACCGCGACGTCGATCGCGAGATCCGCGAGAAGGACGAGGCAAAGCGCGCCCAATGGGGCCCGATGTTCGGGGACGAGTGGCCCGCGAGCGCCACGTTCCCGAACCGAACAGTGGTGGACGAGGAATCGGTTGAGTTCGGCGACTTGGGCTTCACCGCATGGGACTTCGGGTCCTGCGAAAGCGCTAGCGAGACGGTCTGGCTGCTCGGCGACGGCGATACCGCGTTCGTCGGTGACCTGGCGTTCAACGGCACGCACTCCTACCTGGCGGACGGACACACGCACGCGTGGCTGCAGGCGATCGACCGGGCGGAGGACGCTCTCGCCGGCGTGCGCACGCTCTACGTCGGTCACGGGCCTGTTGCCGTCCCGGCCGTCCTCGCCGAGCAGCGCCGCTACCTGTTGATGGTGCGCGAGACCATCAACCAGGCCGCAGGCGGCCGCGCGGCGCTGACCGAGGACGAGGCGAATCGCGTGGCGAGAGTGATGGAAAGCTACCTGCCGACCGCGCCGCTCAGCTGGCTCGTCGGCGCCGGCGCCTCGGCGGTCGCTGCCGAGCTCTCGGAGGAGGCCGCTCGACTACCGCGTCCTGGGTGATCCACGCGGGCGACCAACCAACACCACCGGCACAACGCTCGAAGGGAGCGATCATGCGCATATTCGCCTACGACCGATTCAAGCCCGGGGTCACATTGGAGACGATCGAGCCATACCTCCCTGAGGAGGTCGCCAACGTCTGGCGCCTTTGGAAGGCCGGGATCGTCCGAGAGAACTACGCCCGCGCAGACGAGCCCGGTGTCGCGATCGTATTCGAGCTCGACAGCGTCGAGGATGCCAAACACTACACCGACGACTTCCCGCTGACGAAGGCCGGCTTCCTCGAGTGGATCTTTATTCCGCTCATCGTCCCGCTCCCGATCGAAAGCCTCTTCAGGAGCGAGGTCGACGTCGCCGAGCCTTACGACCGCACGACCACGGTCGCCAACTAGTCAGAACGGCCCGCTCGAAAGGGGGCGCCATGCAGCACCATCGCAACCTCCCGATCCCCGACACGCTGGCGGACGTCTGCGACCCGGAACGGCTGGCCCTGATCGTCTACGACATGCAGGTCGGAGTGGTCAGCCAGCTCGCCGATGGCCCGCAGGTGACCGCGCGCGTGCTGCGGGTGCTCGACGCGGCCCGCCGGGCCACGGTCCGGGTCTTCTTCACCCGGCACATGACGCTGCCGACGGAGCTGATGGGCATCTCCCAGCTGCGCACCATGATGGCCTGGCAGCGCAAGGAGCAAGTCGAGGACATCGTCTCGCCGTTCCTGCGCGGCTCGCCTGGGTTTGAGATCGTGCCTGAGCTCGCTCCGCGCACATCGGAGGCGGTGTTCGACAAGCTCTCGATGTCCGCCTTCGAGGGCACCCCGCTCGAGTTCGCGCTGCGCGATGCGCAGATCACCGCCTTTGCGATCGTCGGCGTCGCGACCGAGGTGGGACTCGAGCCCACCGTTCGGCACGGCGCCGACCGGGGCCTGATACCGGTGGTGGTCACCGACGCCTGCGGGGCAGGAAACCTCGCCGCCGCCAAGCGCTCGTTCGACGCGCTCGCCTTCGCGGGCGACGCGATCTTGACCGACATCTCCACCATCACCGAGCTCCTCGCCGGGGCCACTACGGGTGACCCTCGAACGAGAGGACGGTAAAGACCAGCTCAGGAGGATTCTCGATGACTGCTAACCGCGACAGCGACACCCACCACGAGTCCGTTGACGTCACCCAGGCGAGCCGCAGACGGCACGTGCTCATGGTTGTCGCCAACCCGACCACTTCGTCGACGACCGGCTTGCCGGTCGGTTTTTGGGCCGCTGAGCTGTTCCACCCGCTCTATGAGTTCACCAAGGCGCGGTACCTGGTGACCGTCGCTAGTCCGAACGGAGGCCGGGTAGAGGTCGACGCCTTCTCCGACCCGCGGGACGAGAGCCGGTGGTCTTCCGACGACTTGATCTCGATGGGAGCGCTCAACACGCCCGAGATCGCCGCACTGCTCGATGAGACACCCAAACTCGCGGACCTCGACTTCGACGACTACGACGCACTCGTCGTCTGCGGCGGCCAGGGGCCGATGTTCCAGTTCCGCGACAACGAGAACCTGAAGCGGACAATCGCGGCCTTCTACGAGGCCGAAAAGCCGACCGCCGCGCTGTGCCACGGCGTCTGCGCGCTGCTCGAGGTCGAGCTCTCAGACGGCTCCCGCCTGATCGACGGAAAGACGATCACGGGCTTCGCAAATGTCGAGGAGGACTTCGGCGACGCAGCGGTGGGTCAGCGGGTCATGCCGTTCCGGATCGAGGACGAGGCCCGAGCGCGGGGCGCCAACTACGTGCAGGCGGGCCTGTTCAAGGCGTTCGCGATTCGAGACAACCAGCTGATCACCGGCCAACAGCAGTACTCCGGCACGAAGGTGGCCCACCTGGTGATCGAGGCGCTGGGGGTTTGAGCCTTGCTTCTCCTGCTGCGCCGTGAGGATGCGATCCCCTGGCGGGTCCTGCGAATATAGTTAGTCAAATGGCTAACGATCCCTTCAGCGCCCTGGCCCACCCGCTCCGGCGCGGGATCGTGGAACGACTCGCCCACGGCCCGGCGACGATCGGCGAGGCGACCGGAGGCTTCGGTGTGTCGAAGCCCACGATCTCTCAGCACGTGAAGGTGCTCGAGGAGGCGGGGGTGGTGGTGCGCACGATCGACGGCCGCACGCACCGCTTGGACCTCGACCTGGACGCCCTCGGCGTAGCGGTCGACTGGATCGCCCGCCAGCGCGCGATCTGGGAGCGCATGTTCGACGTCGTTGACGACCTGCTCGAAGAGCAGAAGGAGTCCAGATGACACACCCGGCACCGCCGGACGCTGGCGTGCTTCGACTGGAGCGCAAATTCAACGCTCCCGCGCAGGCCGTCTTCGACGCCTGGACGAGCGCCGAGATGCTGCGCCGTTGGTGGCCCGCCGGATCGGACTGGGAGACGCCGGTCGCCGAGGTGGACGTGCGCGTCGGAGGCAGTCTGCGGCTCGTGATGCGCAGCCCCGACGGCGATGAGTTCGGGGGAAGCGGCCAGTACCGAGAGGTCACCCCGCCGGCGCGCCTGGTCTTCACCTGGACCTGGGATGGCCACGAGGGGCACCAAGGCACCCAGCTCGTCGAGGTCGAGTTCGAGGAGCGGGAGGACGGGACTACGACCGTGGTGCTGACGAACCGGGGACTCAGGGACGAGGAGTCCAAGCGCACTCACAGAGAAGGCTGGGAGGCCTCCTTCGACAACCTCGACCGCGTGCTGGCGGAGTGAGCCGAGGATCTGGGGAGCCCGATTCCCGTCGTTGGCTGGCGCTGGCGCTGCTCGGGACGGCCTTCTTCATGGTGATCCTCGACGGGACGATCGTCTACGTCGCATTGCCGAGCATCGACGAAGCGCTCGGCTTCTCGGCCGGGGGCTTGCAATGGGTGATGAGCGCCTATCTGCTCACGTTCGGGGGGCTCCTTCTGCTCGGCGGCCGGTCCGCCGACCTGCTCGGGCGCCGCCGCATGTTCATGGTCGGCGTGGCGCTGTTCGCGGGGTCGTCGCTGCTGTGCGGGCTCGCCTGGTCTGATCAGGTCCTCGTCGCCGCCCGCGTGCTCCAGGGGGCTGCCGCGGCGATCTTGGCTCCGACCGCGCTGTCGCTCTTGATGACTGTCTTCGAGGAGGGCCCGGAGCGCAACAAGGCGCTCGGCATCTGGGGCGGGATCGGCGGGGTCGGTGCCACCTCCGGCCTGCTGATCGGCGGTCCCGTCACCGAGGGCCTCGGCTGGGAGTGGGTGTTCTTCATCAACGTCCCGGTCGGACTCGGCGTGCTCGCGCTGTGCCCGGCGCTCCTGCCCGAAAGCAGGGCGCCCGTCCGTCGGCGCGTATACGACGTCGCCGGTGCGGTGACGATCACCGCCGCGCTCGTGCTTCTGGTCTACGCCGTCTCCGAGGCGCCGGACGTGGGTTGGACCAGCGCGCAGACGATCGCCTCGATCGCCGCCGCGGTCGCCTTGATCGCTGCGTTTGTCCGGATCGAGTCACGCTCGGTGGCGCCATTGGTCCCGCTGCGCATCTTCCGCTCGAGAGCATTGGTCGGCGGCAACCTCGTCCTGCTCACAGCCGGCGCCGCCCTTGACGGGATGCTGATCATCGTCACCCTTTACGCGCAAGAGGTGCTCGGCTATTCGACCGTGCAGTTCGGCCTCGGGGTGGCGGTGCTGACCGTGATGTCCGTCGTCGGCGCCGTCAGCGGCCAGGCCCTCGTCACGCGGGTCGGGCTGAGACCGGTCGCGCTCACGGGCATGGTCCTCGTCGGCAGCGCCTGCTTGGTGCTGACGCAGGTGTCGGTCGAGGGGAGCTACTTCGGCGACATATTCCTCGGCTTGCTGCTCTTCGGCGCCGGGCTTGGGGCCACCTTCGTCGCCTCCCAGATCGCCGGGCTGTCCGGCATCGCCGAGCAGGAGTCCGGACTCGCCGCGGGCCTCGTTGACTCCTCGTTCAACGTCGGCAGCGCACTCGGGATCGCCGTGCTCTCGACGGTCGCCGTCGCGCGCAGCGACGACGTGCTCGCCGGCGCCGATCGGCCGGTCGATCCTGTCTTCGCCTTGACCGAGGGCTTTCAGACCGCGTTCCTGGTGGCGTTTGGGATCGCGGTGTTGGGGGCGCTTCTCGCTGCGCTGCTGCTTCCACCACAGGAGAAGACCGAGGCGGCCACAATTGAAGCCCGCCGGGTGCCGCCCGGTCCGCCGGCTCGTGCGAGTGGGTTGCCCGCGCTAGAGGCCGAGCCGGAAGTCGAGTGATCCCGACTGCAACACCTTCGCGAACGAGGAAAGGACAACATCGTGAGCCTCACATTTCCCGCAGAGTCGGCCGAATACAGAGCTGCCCGCGACCGGCTGCTCGAGCAGGAGATCGAGCTACGGCGCGCGATGGAGGCGGTGGCCGCCGCGAGGCGCGAGCTGCCGCCCGGGGGAGCGGTTCGGGAGGATTACGTCTTCGACGGCGCCGGCGCGGACGGCGCCCCTACCGAAGTGCGGTTGTCGGAGCTGTTCGCGCCCGCCAAGGACTCGCTCGTGATCTACAACTTCATGTTCCCTCGTACTTACGGCGGCGACCGCCCGGGGCCTTCCAGCGGACAGACGGCGCTCCTGCCGCTCGAGGAGGGACCGTGCCCGTCATGCGTCGCCCTGCTCGATCAACTCGACGGCGCCGCGCTCCATGCCTCTCAATGGATCAACTTCGCCGTCGTCGCAAAGACGCCGCTGCCGCGGCTCCTCACCTGGGCCGATGAACGGGGCTGGCGTCACCTACGGCTCCTTTCCTCGGCCGCCAATACTTACAACCGCGACTACTTCGGCGAGACCGCGGATGGAGCGCAAGTGCCGATGCTCAACGTCTTCCACCGTGACGGTAAATCCGTGCGCCACTTCTGGGGCGCGGAGCTCACCTACGGGCCGAGCGACCCCGGGCAGGACCACCGCAGCGTCGGCACGCTAGAGCCGCTCTGGAACCTGTTCGACCTGACGCGGGAGGGGCGCCCGGATTGGGACGAGCAAATCAGCTATCCGTGACCGAGCACGAGCCCGAGACGATCAACACTGCGCCCAGCATGACTGCCGAGCCCGATCCCCAGCAGCTGCTCACCGCCTTGACCACGGAGCACTTCACCCTCCAGGGTGCACGCTCGCAGGCGGTCAGTGAGAGCGCCTCGCGGGCCTCGCTCTATCTCTTCTCGGTGTCCAGCACCCTGGTGGCGCTTGGCTTCATTGGCCAGATCTCGACGGTCGGCGACACCTTCAACGTGTTCGCGCTAACTGTGTTGCCTACCCTGTACGTGCTCGGCCTCTTCACCTTCGTGCGCCTCGTGCAGAGTGTCGCCGAGGACTTCCAGTACGGGCGGGCGATCAATCGGATCAGGCATCACTATCTCGAGCTGGCGGGCGATCATGCCCGACTATTCATGATGTCGGCCCACGACGACGCGATTGGGGTGCTCGCCAACATGGGGATCAAACGCTCCGCCTGGCAGCCCTACTTCACGACACCGAGCATGGTCGCGGTGATCAACAGCGTCGTCGGGGGCGGCGCAGTCGCCATCGCGGCGGGGGCGATCGCCGACCCGCCGCTCGGGGTAGCCGCGGGAGTCGGGGGACTGGTGGCGATCGTCTCCCTGGCCGCGTTGCGCCGCTTCGAGACTCGCTACCTGCGAGCCGGGGTGGGTGAGCTTGAGATCCTCTTTCCTTCGTCGGAACCCCAAGGGACATAGCTCGGCCCGAGGTGCGACAGCGGCGCTGGCTCTTCTGCCTCTCGGCCGCCGCTCGGGAGTGTCTTAAGAATGAAAAGACTGACAGTTGTCGATGCCCCGATTGACTGCTCCGGCGCAGGACGCGGCGAGGAGCACGCGCCCGCTGCGCTCCGCTCGGCCGGACTGGTGGAGCGCCTACGCGCGGGCGATGGTGGTGAGGCCGACGCCCGCATTCGAGACACACGACGCGACCCAGACACCGGCGTACTCGGCGCCGCGGAGGTGCGCCGGGCGTCGATGGCGATCGCGTCCCGCGTGGGCGAGGTGTTAGAGGCTCGCGAGTGTCAGCTGGTCGTCGGCGGCGACTGCACGCTCCTGCTCGGCGTCTTCCAGGCGCTGCCTCGCGGCAGCGGCCTCTGGTTCATCGACGGACACGCGGATTTCTTCGATGGGGAGAGCTCGCCAACCGGGGAGGCGGCCGATATGGACCTCGCGATCCTCACCGGCCATGGCCCGGCTGGGGTGCTCGAGCGAGACGAACCGCTCCTTGAGCCGGATGCTGTCGCGCTACTCGGGCATCGCCCCGCCGAGCTACACCCCGACGTCGCCCGCGAGAACGCCCGACTGGACCCGGCAATCCACGCCCTCACGGCGCCCGAGTTGCGCGAGCTCGGCGCAGCCCGGGTGGGGACCGACGCTGCCGCCCGGCTGGCAGAGCGCCCGGCTTGGCTGCATCTCGACCTCGACGTCCTCGATGAGCGCGTACTACCCGCCGTCAGCTACCCGCAGCCGCTCGGGCTCGACTGGGACGAGCTAATCGCGCTTGTCCGACCACTCGCCGGCGCGCCCAACCTCCTCGGAGTTTCCGTCGTCGACTTCAATCCTGACCTCGACCTCAATGGCCAACATGCCGCCCGCGCTGTAGAAGCTCTCGAATCGCTTTTCTGGAGCTAGTCCTACAACGTGACGCACTTCGACTAACTGTCTTCATCGTCCGATCGTCGCATCGAGAGCCTCTTGCCTGCCCTGGAACACTTCGAATCGCACGATCTTGCCGTCGCGCCTCCAAGCAGCCGGCATAGCCGTCGAGCTTCTCTCGCCCGCGAAGCAGGTCGAAGTCCTGCCTGGCCTCGCTTCACCCCAACCCACGGCTCTCTTCGAGGCGACAGCAGGCGCCATCCGGGCCCATCGCACGATCGAGCTGCTCGTCGGCTGGTTGGAGAGCCGGATTGTGTTCGCCGACGTGTTCGGCGCCGAACGCCTCCGGTCCGGCATTCGCCTGCACACGTCTGGTGGAAGCTGGGACTGCGAACGGGTGGTGGTCTGCGCTGGCACCGCCACGCCGGCATTGGTTGAAAAGCTCGGCATCGAGATTTCGATCGTTACCCGTTGTCATCCGCGCGCAACCTTCCGAGTGCGGAAACCGCGGCACCGGCTGGCGGCGCTGCAGGACGGAAGCGGCACGTACGGCGAGCTCGTCTATGGAGTGCCGTGTGGCGACGGCGAGCGCTACGTGGTCGGATTGGTCGGACCAGATGGCGACGCTGATTGTGATCAAGCGACTGGGATCGTTTCGGCTGATGTCGCCCCTCTTGTGCAGCGAATCCAAGACTACGTCGAGCGAGCGTTGGGCAACTTGCTTCCGGAAGTCGTGTCGCTTCGCCTCTGCCACACGACGAAGCTTGGGCCGAAGGACGCGTTTGCGGTCTGGGCGGCCGACGGTGTCGTGGCGATCGCCGGAAACAATCTCTTCAAGTTCGCTCCCGCGCTTGGCCGCGTACTCGCCGGGGCAGCGACCGGGGATGAGGTTCCGCCTTCGGTGCCAAATGGCACCGAGCCCGTGTCACCTACGCGAGCCGTCGCGTCCTGAACCAGCACGCAGGAACAACAGTCGCCAGTCAGCCGTTCAGGCATCGACTACGTGTGCGCTACGGCGAGTGCGACCCACAGGGCGTCGTCTTCAACGTGCATTACTTCACCTACTTCGATGTCGCGGTGACCGAGTTTCACCGTGAGGAAATCGGCACCTATTCCGAGATGGTGGAGGAGGGTGCCGACATGGTCGTCGCCGAGGCGCACGCTCGTTACCTTGCTTCGGCTCGATTCGACGAAGAGTTGGACGTCTACGTGGAAGTCGTCCGAATCGGGGTTACCTCGCTGACCATGCGTCTCGCGGTGAAGCGGGATGATTGCCTGTTGGTCGACGGTGAGTTGCGCTACGTCTTCGTCGACCCCAAGACGAAGGAGAAGCGCCGGATTCCGGAGGCGGTCCGGCAGGCACTGAGGCGGCACCTGGTTGCGGAATCCGAATGAACGCGGATCGCGACACATCACGCCGAGCGCACGCCTACGGGATGCCCCGAGCAACCGTGCCCGCGCCTAACGTTGGCCGAATCTTCAACCCGCCGCGCCCCGGTTCGCGGCTCTGGCGATTTCTCAACGTCTTCAGCCGCGCGAACGTGCTCCTTTACCGCCTGAGCGGGGGTCGGATCGGGGGCCGCATGGGTCGTGCGCCGGTCCTGCTCCTTCACCACGTGGGACGGAGGTCCGGGACTGCTCGCGTCACGCCAGTTCTTTTCCTCCCCGACCGGAATCGACTCGTGATCGTCGGATCGAAGGGCGGCGCCAACGAGCACCCCGCCTGGATCGCCAATCTGATGGCGCATCCGGAGACCACGGTAGAGGTCGCACGACGTCGCATTCGTGTCCGCGCGCGCTTAGCCACAGAAGCCGAGCGTGCCGGCTACTGGCCGCGGCTAGTCGAGATGTATCCGTCCTTCGGGCTGTACCAGGATCGGACAGATCGCGCCCTTCCGGTCCTCGTGCTCGAGCCAGGCGGGTGAGGTAACGCGGAGTGCGTGTCCCGCCGTAGATTAATTCCGCGTGGCGACGTCAGAGAAAGAAACGCCGGTTTTGCAGTAGTTTCATGCGCCCGAGAGGACTCGAACCTCCACCCGGTAAAAGCCGCACAAGGGCCCCAACCTTGTCGGACGTGTGATCCGATCGTCCGTATGGTCAATTTGCATGGGTTCTGTCCGCGCCGGCTGAAGATCTGGACGTATTGGACGATGCGTTTGTTATCACGGCTGTTATCCCGCGGCGGTCGAGACAGGCCCGCTTTTGGGAGGGCGGCCCGCTCGTGCGACTTGCCCTGTGCGAGAAGGAACTCGAGCCCTCGTCCTCAGGCTGCCTTCCTGAGCGACGCGCCCTTGGTCAGGCGGGTTTCGCCGTCCGGCTGCCGGCACGCGCGGCGCGCGTGTGCGCGGAGTGCGCGGTCGACACACGCTTGGGCTTCTGCCCTCTCTAGCCCCAGCGCATAGGCGAGCTCCGAGCAGAGCGCCCGCCTCAGGCGCTCGTCCATCTCGCGCCGGAAGCGGTCAGGTGGTGAGCGGCCTCGCGGGCGGCCAGCTTGCGCAGCACCGCGGCCAGCTCGAAGGCGTCGCCCGTGGCCACCATGGCGCGGTAGCGCTTGATGCGTGCGTCCCACCGCTCGGGATCGTGTTTCGCCTTTCTTCCAAGCGCCGCGACCACCTTCTCCGCCTCGCCCTCGCTGATCACGCGCCGCAGTCCCACGCGGCTGGCGTTCTCCGACGGCACCATCACCTCCATGCCAATGTGCGCGATGCGGATCGTGAGGTACTCACGGACCGGCCCGAGCATCACCCTGCGTCTCTTGGCCACGACCTCGCCGGCGCCGTGGTGGGGATGGACTACGTGGTCGCCCACCGAGAAAGACCGGCTGCTGTCGGTCGTCACGCGCCTGGCCGACCGTTGAGGCGCCTCCCGACGAGCCGAAACGGGCGCGGCGAGCGGCGAGCAAGCTCGTAAGCGATCGCCTCGAACCAGGCCCGCTCGGCCTCGGAGCCTCGACGGCGCAGTTGCCGTCGAACGTAAAGCTTCAGCTGTCGCGCGGACCCCACGGCAAGCCGGTCGCCGGTGATCGCGTACCGCCCGTCCGCCAGCATCAGCAGGGCGGCGGGCGGCTCGTCGCGTGTGCAGATCACCTCGCGCACCGCGACGCCGGCAAGCTCGCCCGGGTCGCGCGGATCGCCGTCCTCGGCGCTCCAAGGGCCCATCGTGAAGATCGGCAGCCTCATCGCCTGCGCGCGGAGGCTCGAGAGGCTCGGGGCGTAGGCGGCGGGGCCACCGTCAGCTCCCCGAGCAGCGCCCGGGTTTCCTCGAGCGCCGACGTGAGGATCTCCCGCGCCACCTCCAGAAGCTGGAGCGTGCGCGGGTCCTTGATCCTGTAGTAGACGCTTGTGCCCTCCCTGCGGCCGTCGACGAGGCCCTGCCTGCGGAGGGCGCTCAGGTGCTGGGAGGTCCCGCTCGAGTCGAGCTCGAGCGCAGCCTGAAGGTCGCCGACGGTCCGCTCGCCCTCTCGAAGCAGCTCGAGGATCCTGACTCTCACGGGATGCCCGAGGGTGCGGAAGAACTCGGCCTTCAACTTATAAATGGGGGAGGGTCCGCCCGCGCCGTCCGGGCGAGCCTGCGTGGCCGGGCTCATCCTGCGAGCCCCGATCGGCCGCCGAGCGCGATCGTTGGATCCCAGAAGCGCGGAACCTCTGAACGCAAGCCGAAGGTCATCGCGGCCATTGTTGCATGCAAGATGTTGAAAGACAAGAAGCTTTTTGATTATGTATCTTTGAATTCCTTGAGATCTTCCATCGAGTCACCCTGGTGAACCGCGGACACCGACCTCTGCACGAGCCGCCTGGAAACCCGGCCAAGGGGCTGGTCGGCGGCCTTGCCACGCGCTCGCCGCATACTTATGAGGCGCGTTTGGCCGAAAAGGTGACCGACGGAGGGCCCGGAGCGGCCGAGGCCGCGCTCGAGCTTCTCGAGCGTCACGAGCCGGCGACCCTGTTGGAGGCGGTGAAGCTCGTCTGCGGGAACGGACCATGTGCCGGCTTTGCCTTCGACGCGATCGCCGACGCTTGGGGGACCTACCACGTCGTCAGGAACATGCCCTGGGACTGATGTCGGCGGCGTCCCAAAACCCGTGCAGCCGTGAGGCACCCGGTCGGCCTCCGCCCTTCGTCCGCACGAGGAGGCTCGTGCGAGGGGCGCACCCGCCCTGCCGTCCTCCCGTCCCGATGCAGCTCGACTTGGTTCCATGACGGCGGCGTCTGCTCCTCCGCGCTTCGGCCACGACTCGCGTCCTCCTGGAGGCGAATGATGGAGCCGCGCTACCAGATCCTGCGCGCGGTGTGCAAGCGGGATGAGTTCAACTCGATCCGCGCGGAACTTCCGCGGGTCGCGCGGCGCGACGTCGAGCCCGCGCCCGAGGGCCACGTCGGTCTGATGGTCCAGGCGGTGGCAGAGGACGGATTCCCGCTGGTCACGCTCTACGAGCACGTCCCCGAGTTCACGAAGCTCGAAGAAGCCTTCTCGGAGCTCGAGGCTCGCGTCAGGGAGACGCTGCAGTGAGAGCGCAACGCCGCCGGGTCCCGGCGAACGCGATCGTTGCAGCCCCCGGTGAACCCGTCCCGCCCCAAAGCGATACGAAAGTGCCGTTGCCGCGCTCCCGCAACGGCGCTTCAACGGTTCGTGGGCGGGCGGTCCTCGGCTTGCGCCTCGCGCGGCGTGCACCCCTTCTTTTCGGGTGCCTGATCCTGGCGCTGGTGTGGGTCCCGGGATTCATCCTGTTCGGTACCGGCAACATGGTTCAAATAGCGATCAATGTCGCGATCACGATCCCTGTCTGGTGGATCTTGCTGCGAGGTAACAGGCGCCGACGGCCTGCTTTGGGGCCCGGGACAGGAGATCTCGGACTTATGGATTGCCGAGGCGGTCGAGCATCACGTCGGAGCTACAGATGAGCTTGACTGGTGGCCTCGACCTAGCGTCCCTCAGTCAAGTGTTCGAGCAAGCCCTCCGCGGCGCAAGCCGGCGGGTCTCGCCACTTGGGCTGCGGACGACTTGGCTACACGTACTCTTCGGCCGGGATCGCGCCCTTTAGCGCGCGCTCAGCAAAGTCTCTCTCGCGCTCGGCGTTCGCATGCGGCGCGAACCCCGTCTGCGCGATCGCTGTCGGCACGATCGCCGACAGCACCACAACCGTTACGAGCCTACGCAAGCGACCGATTAACGGAGCTCCTGCGGGCTAGCGATCCGGGTAGATTCGCGCGCTGTCCGGTCGCCACGCACAGCAACAGGCCTCGTCACCGCGCCCAGGCCAGCGTCCTCGTCCCTCAGAGCGGTTTTATTACGCCGGCAAGGATTTTTTGTTATCACGCCTGTTATCACGACCACTAATTCAAAATGGTCGCGAAACAAAAGGCGCGCATTTGCAGGACTTTCATGCGCCCGAGAGGACTCGAACCTCCACCCGGTAAAAGCCGGACAAGGCTCTCAACCTTGTCAGGCGTGTGATCAGATCGACCATACGGTCGATTTGCAGGGATTCTGTCCATGGGCGCCGACGATCTGGACGCATTGGACGATGCGTTTGTTATCACAGCTGTTATCACGGACGCGAGAGACTGGCGCGACCTGATGCGCCGGTCCTCACTTTCCGGCCAGGCCGTGTCGGGAGCGCCGTCCTCACGACGCCGAGTCCGGCGGGCGGGCGCTGCCAATAGCGCGCTCGACGTAATCGAACATGGCCGCTGCGGCCTCGAGAGAGGATTGCGCGCCGTCGGAGTCGACTCTGTCGCCGTCATGCACGATGCGGTGGCGGCGCTTGACATGCGCCTTGTAGGGAGCCCAGAACGCCTGGTCCTGGATCACCGAGCCGGTGATGCGGTTCCAGAGCTCTCGTGTGGCATCGTCGATGAGCGCAAAACTCTTGACCCGAGCGAGGAGCCATGGACGCAGCTCGTCGCTGACGTGCGCGTGTAGCAGGCTGCGCAGCGCGTCGGCCACCAGCACCTCGCACGCCGTCTGAGCCAGGATGACGGCGAGCTCGTGTTCACCGCGATCCTCGAGCTCTTGCGCGCGGTCAAGCAGCTGCCGATCACGCGAGGCTTGAACCATCAGCGCTTCGAAGCCGCTCAAGGTCATCTCGAGCGGCTCAGGAACGGTTAGCCCCGCGGCTTCAGCGACCCGCGCGTAGAGACCGCGCGCCTCGTTGAACACGCGGTCGATGTTGCCGGGCGGCAGCTCGAAGTACACCTCCAGCTCGCCGGTTGGCTCGGCTTCGACCACGCCTCCGATGCGCTCGTCTGTGCTGGCGGCCGTCTCGAAAGCACACCTCGCGTGCGGGCGCTCGAGGAAGCAGCAAAACGGGCGCAGGGACGGGGCGGACACGCGGCTGCAGCGAAAGCGCTTGAACGTTCCGCCGATCTTTCAGTCGACGATCGCTCGCGCGGCATTCGACTGGCGGCCGCCTCGCGCTGCGCGAGCGTGGCCGGCGCCGACGAGCGTGCCGTGGCCCTGGCCCGGCGCGCTTTGATCCTGGTCGATGAGCCACAGACAACCGCCGAGCTCAGATCCGTGATCGGCTTGGCGGAGATGCGCGGGGGTCGCCCGCTTGAGGGCCTGCCCGCGCTCGTTGACGCCGCGCGGGAGGTCGCGCCGACCGATCCGGCAAAGGCGTTCGAGCTGCTGATGTGGGCCAGCTGGGCCGCGATGTGGTCACGCGATGTTGGGGTTCAGGTCGAGGCGGCACGGCTGGCGGCGACCTTCGCGCCGCCGGGTGGCGATGAGGAATCAACGTTTGTCGCCAACCTGCTCGCCGGATTCGCCGCGATGACCCAGGGCGATTTTGCAGAGGGAACTCGCCTGCTCGTGCCCGCGCTCGACTGGGGCGCAACGGCGACGGCTTCGCTTCACGTCTTTCAGGCGAGCATGGGCGCTTTCTGGCTCGGAAACGATGAACGCGTTGACGCCCTTCTCAGTCGTACTGAGGCGCTTGCTCGTGAGCGTGGAGAGGTCGGGATCTTGGCCGAGGCACTCGGCATCAAGTCGGGGCAACTCGTCGTTGCTCAGCGCTTCGACCAGACAGCGCTAACCGGTTCCGAGGGGATTGAGCTGTCGCGCGAGCTCGGGGCCGAGAATCTCGAGCTGCTGCCCCGCGCGGTCCTCGCATTGGTCGCAGCGATTCGCGGCCAAGGGCGACGCGCGACAGCAGGCTGAGGAAGTGCTCGAGCGCGGCAGCGGCCGCGGGCTCCCGGTTCCACTCGCAACTGCGACGTGGGCGCTGTCCATGATCGACCTCGGTAAGGGACGGTGGGTCGACGCGCTTGACAGGCTGAATGCGATTGCCGATGAGCGCTCGGGAGTCGCGGACGGTTACCTGGGAACGCTCTCGGCCCCAGACCGCGTCGAAGCCGGCGTCCGCGGCGATCGACCTGACGATGCGCAGGCGGCGTTGGATCTGTACGCGACCTGGGCAGGCGACGCACAGGCGCCTGCTGCTCAGCCGCGCCTCGCAAGCTGCTATGCGCAGCTTGCGAGCGGTGACGACGCAACCGAGCGGTTCGAGGAGGCACTTCGCCTGCGTGCCGACGCTCGACCGTTCGACCTCTCGCGCATACAACTCCTTTACGGGGAGCATCTGCGCCGGCAGCGCCGGCGTGTCGATGCCCGCACGCATCTACGCGCGGCACAGGAGGGCTTCGAGCGACTGCACGCTGAACCGTGGGCAGAACGGGCGCGGGCTGAGTTACGTGCTTCCGGCGAAACCGCGCGCAAGCGCGATCCAAGCACCCGCAGCCACCTGACCCCACAGGAGCTGCAGATTGCCGGCTACGTCTCGGACGGGCTCTCCAACAAGGAGATCGCGGCCCAGATGTTCTTGTCAAAACGCACGATTGACTACCACCTGCGAAACGTGTTCGTGAAGCTTGATGTCAGTTCGCGCACCGAGCTGGCGGGGGTTGCGCTGGTCGACGAGGCCGCGTAAGGGTGAAGAGATGCGTCAGCAGTACGTCGGGCTTTTCATCGCCGGTGCGTTCATTGGAAAGGGAGAGTTGCCGTCGGAGCCATCGGCCTTCGTTGAGTCGTTCGGCAAGAGCGGGCCGTCGACGCACCTCTATCGCAGCCGAAGCTGACCCACGGATCGCTTAGCGAATGGGCGGGGGCGCATGATGAAGTCGTCCGAGGGTGGGTCGGCGGGCGAGCCGGAGAGGAGGTTCACGGCGAGGTCAAAGGAGCCTCACCATGCGTTGAGGGGTCTCCCACCCGCGCGCTGTGAGACGCAGCGCCGCGTGCTGGAGTTGCGGCTCCGGTGGAGCCATCGCGACCGCCAGCTTGCGGAGCACCTGTGTGTGCCCGTGGAGCGTGTCGCATGTCGCGCTCCACATTTCATAGGGGAGGACGGGTGGCCAGTTGCTGCTCACTTCGTCGTCCCAGATTATGCGGGGCGGGGCTGTTCGGGCCCGGAAGCGGTGCTCGAGGCAAGGCGGCCGCCAAGGACGGCGCCGAGGCCGCCGAGGATGCCGGCGCCCAGCGCACCGACCGCCGGAAGCGTGCCGGTCAGATCGATACCAACCGCGCTGTCCAGCGACCAGTCTCCCGCGCCGATCCCCGCGAGGGCGAACAGCGTCGCCGCCAATACCAGGTTGTACTCGTATCCGTTCTTGTCGACAAAGAACCCGTTGTGCACGGTGACCGTGAGCGTGGCCGCGACCATGACCGCAATCAGTGCTGTCGCGGCGAGGGGAGTCACGAGACCGAGGGCGATGAGAAAGCCCCCGAGGAACTCGGTGGTCCCTGCCGCCCTCGCCTGGAGCTTGGCCGGGCGCAGGCCGATGCGCTCGAATGAACGGGCGGTGCCGTCGATGCCCTCGCCGCCAAAGGCGCCGAAGAGCTTCTGGGCGCCGTGCGCGGCGAACGAAAGGCCGACGATGAGCCGAAGTCCTAGCAGTGCGATCTCCATGAGCTCTCTCCCTTAGTTGAGACGAAGATGGTTTTCATGGATGTCGGAGCTGGGCTCACCCAGCTCCGCCTTGAGGTAGTTGATGCGCTGCTCGGCGGCGACCACGCCCGCCTCGTGCCAGACTTCCCGCTCGCGATCTCGTCCTGCTCCGCGCGGAGCAATTTTGCCCGGAGCTCGGCAGGCGACTCCGGCTCCGCAGGGGAGACTGAGAGGTCGGAGAAGCTGGGTGTCATGAGGAGCTCCTTCCGGTTGGGATTTGGCTTGCCGTGGACTGGCTGAGCCAGTCCTCGAAGCGAGTTGGGGCTATGCGCGGGTTGTCGCCGGGGGTGAGGGAGCGGTCGTCGAGTTCTGCGCCGAAGTAACGTGCATGGACGTCGGCCATCACCCGCCGTGGGTCGTTGTTTGCGGTGAGGACGCGACGGGCCAATTCGTCGAGCCGAAGCGGCTCGGGACCGGCGAGCTCCACCGTGTCGTTCAGCGGCGAGCCCGTCGCGATGTCGACGAGCGCCGCGGCCACGTCGTCGGCCGCCTCAGGCTGAACGAGCACGGGCGCCAGGCGAACCGTGTCGCCGTCGGCGCTCGAGTCGGCGATCCGGCCGATGAACTCGTAGAACTGCGTTGCGCGCAGGATCGTGTAGGGGATCGATCCGGCTTTCACCGCTTCTTCCTGGGCGACCTTCGCGCGGAAGTAGCCGCTCGCCGGAAGCCGATCGGTGCCGACAACCGAGAGAGCGACGTGGTGTCCCACGCCCGCTTTCGCCTCCGCGTCGCAGAGGTTTCGCGACGAGGTCTGGAAGAAGTCGAGCACGGCCGCGTCCTCCCAGGCGGGCGCGTTAGAGACGTCGACGACGACGTCAGCGCCGGCGAGCGCCTCGTCCAGCCCCTCGCCTGTGATCGTGTTGACGCCTGTGTCGGGCGATGCGGCGACCGTTTCGTGGCCTGCTTCGCGTAGTTTCGAGACGAGCTTCGACCCGATCAGTCCGGTTCCGCCGACTACTACGATCTTCATGACTCTCCTCTCGGTTCGGTGGAGATTCGCTGCTGAGATGGTCACGCGTCCGCGGGGCGTTCGAATCAGCCAGTACGCCAGCCTTGGTCGCCAGTTGCTGCCGGCCCGCTCTAGACGAAACGCCTCACGAACGCAAGAGCCGTCTCGGCCACTTCCCGCCAACCGCTGTCGATCGTGAGCGAGTGCCCGCGGTTGGGCATCTTCTGGATCTCGGTCACTGCCTTGTTGTGACGCTGTCGCTTGTAGGACGCATTCGCGATCGCCCACGGCACCGTGTGGTCCTTCGCGCCGTCGATGATCAGCAGCGGGCCGCGGTCCGGGTTGCGGACGTCCAGCTTCGCCTCGCTGAACGGGTTCAGGTTGGCGTTGGCCATCTGCATCAGGGCTGAGCCCGGTGCGGCGACGTGGTAGGTCTCATAGAGCCGCCGCGCCTCCTCATCATCGCCGAACGCATTGGTCCAGCCGTACTTGAACTGGTCGAACGTCAGGGTGACCGCCCGCCCGCGGTTGAGCGGGTTCTTGAGCACCGGCAGCGCCGCGCGGAGCGATGAGAACGGCAGCGGCAGCACGCCGCGGAACGGACCCGGATCGATCGCGACCGTCGCGGCAGAGAGCCCGCGGTCGGCGACCAGCTGGGCCAGCAGCCCCCCCGTCGAGTGCCCCATCACCGCGGGCTTCTTGTCGAGGGCACCGATCACCTCGGCCGTGTGGTCGGCGACCTGCTTGAGCGTCGTCTTCGCGAGCACGGCGGGGTTTTCCCGGGCCTCCGCGACGGTCTCGGGGTCGCCAGGCCAGTCGGGCGTCAGCCCGGCGTATCCGTTCTCCTCGAAGAACTCGACCCACTTGTCCCAGCTCGAGGGCAGCAGCCAGAGGCCGTGGATGAACACGACCGGTGTCCGCCCGCTCGCGTTCGCCTGCTCGATCTGCCGCGTTTCCCGCTCAGAGGTTGTCATCGTGCGTGATGTGATCGTGGGTGACATGAGTGCTCCTTTCGGTGGGGGACAACGTTCTTAGGAGCTACACCTAGCTCCATATGTACTCCTCGGCGATCGCGCCGTCGCGCCACTTGGCGACAGTCACCATTCGGCTCCCGTCCTCGAACTCGCCGACAACGCAGGTCCACTCGCCGGACCCGAACGCGATTGGGT
The DNA here is from genome assembly GCA_963716195.1 of uncultured Solirubrobacterales bacterium. Classification (GTDB taxonomy): domain Bacteria; phylum Actinomycetota; class Thermoleophilia; order Solirubrobacterales; family JBBDJG01; genus JBBQNR01. The sequence goes on along the minus strand of OY970293.1, from coordinate 1,707,535 downwards.
GAGACACGACCTTTGGCGGCGTGCCCCCGACTGACTCGACGAACGCCTTCATGGCATCGATGTGCTCCTCGATGCCACGCGTGGGTTCTTGGCCCTTGAAGTCGAGATAGACGTCGTCGGTGTGCTGGTGCGCGAACACGCCTTGCCAGTCGGAGTTATTCCATCCCTCGAAGTCCAGGTCATCCATGGCCTTGAGGTTGGCGTTGATCTGGTCCTGTGTCATCAGGTCACTCTCCTTACGTTTGAGCGCCGTGGAGCGCCTTGCGCAGAAAGGCCGTGGCCTGCGCGATGGCGGCACGCGTCGCGTGCGTGCGGCTGAGGGGATTGAGCATCATGAAGTCGTGCGTGATGCCGTCGTAACGCACGGTCGTGGTGGGCACGCCGTTCGCACGCAGGCGAGCCGCGTAGGCCTCGCCCTCGTCACGCAGCACGTCGGCCTCGTCGACGATCACGAAGGCCGGCGGGAGGCCGGCGAGCTGCTCGTCGGTTGCGCGGAGCGGTGATGCGAACGGCTCCGAGCGCCGCTCGAGGTCGGGCAGGTAGGCGTCCCAGAACCACGCCATCGCCTTCGCGGTGAGGAAGTAGCCTTCCGCGAACTGCTCGTACGAGCCCGTGTCCATCCCGGCGTCGGTGACCGGGTAGTACATCGACTGCTGGACGAAGCGGACGTCGCCGCGCTCTTTGGCCATCAGCGCCAGCGCCGCGGTCATGCCGCCGCCGACCGAGTCGCCGGCGATCGCGATGCGGTCGGGGTCGAGCTGGTTGGCGCCGCCTTCGCGCATGATCCACTGGGCCGTCGCGTATCCCTGCTCGATCGCGACCGGGTAGTGCGCCTCCGGCGAGCGGTCGTACTCGACGAACACGACGGCCGCCTCGGTGCCATCGGCCAGTTCGCGGACGAGCCGGTCGTGCGTGTCGGCGTTGCCGAGCACCCAGCCGCCGCCGTGCATGTAGAGGATCACCGGCAGCATTCCCACGGCGTCGGGCGGCCGGACGATCCGCACGCGCACGTCGCCGACCTCGGCCGGGACGGTGATCCAGCGGTCCTTGACCGGCAGCTTGTCGATCGGCGCGGCCTGGACGTCGTCGAGCACCTTGCGGGCCTCGGCCGGGGTGAGCTCGTATAGGAACGGCGGCTTGGCGGTCGCCTCGACGAACTCCTGGGAGGCCTGCTCGAGCACCACGGGGGCCTGTGTCTTGGTGATGACGGACATTGGTAACTCCTTTGCGTGTAGGTGGTGGTCCAGGTCAGGCGCCCACGGACAGCGCCGCGGCTTCGAGGATCAGCTCGGCCGTCGCCTCGGGCCGCGAGACGGGGATGGCGTGCGACGCGCCCTCGACCGCGACCGTACGCTGAGCGCGGGCTCGCTCGGCCATGAAGCGCTGGAGCTCGGCCGGGATGATGTGGTCCTCCTCGCCGATCAGGAACCAGCACGGCGCGTCCTTCCATAGCGACCGATCGCCGGATGGCTCGGTGAGTGCCTCCTGGGTGGCGGGTCGTTGGGTTGTGGCCAGGCGTGCGGCCTGATCCGGGGACACGTCCTGGCAGAAGATCTCGTGGAACGGCTCGCGAGCGACGTACAAGTCGGTCGTTCCGTCGCTCCGCGGGACCGGCCGCGCCGTCTCCTCGCCGAGCAGGCTGCCCGGGAACATGGCCGCGAGCTGGAAGCAGTGCTCACCGGGCTCTGGGGCGAATCCGTTGACGTAGACGAGCCCGACAATTTCGCCGGCGTCGGCCGGGACGTTGGAGATCACCGCGCCCCCGTAGGAGTGGGCGGCGAGGACAACGGGCCCTTCGACCGAGCGGACCACGTCAGCGACGGACTCGGCGTCCGAGGCCATGCTCCGCAGCGGGTTGGCGGCCGCGATCACGGGGTAGCCCTCATGCGTGAGCGAGTCGATGACACTGTCCCAGCTCGCCGACTCGGCGAACGCGCCGTGGACGAGAATGATGGTGGGTGACATGGAGCGCTCCTTTCGGCTGGATGGAGATTGGGTGCGGCCATGCTCACGCGGCCGGAGCGCCCTCGCATCAGCTAGGTGGCCAGTCTGAGTCGCTAGCCGCTCGTCACGGCCTGGGCCGCCGCGGGCAGGATCAGCGGCCCGTTCTCACTCCCGAAGCGAGGCGAGCTGGTCCTCGAAGCGAGCCATTGCGTCGCGGTGGAGGAGGAGTCCCCAGCTCACCCGGGCCACGCCAAGTCCGGCGAGCTCGGCGAGCGACGGCGCCTGCGGTAGGCGCACGACGTTCATGGGGCCGCGCACCTCCGCGGAGAAGCGGCGCAGCGCGTCCATCTCCCACAGGAGGATGGGGAACACGCAGTCGACGCCGGCCTCGAGGTAGGCATTCGCACGCCCCAGCGCGTCGGGAACGAGCCCCTCCTGGGTCCCTGCGCCGGCGCCGGCGAGGAAAGGGCCTACGAAGATGTCGATTCGGGCGTTGATGACAAGCGGGTAGCCGTCCTCCGTCGCGGCCTGGCGAATCTCCCTGAGCCACTCAGCGTGCCGGTCGGGATCGCGGAGGCCGCCGGCGGCGTAGTCGCTGTCCTCGAGGTTGCAGCCGGCGGCCCCAATGCTCCGCAGCGCAGCCACGAGCTCGGCCGGCTCCATCCCGTAGCCGGCCTCGGCGTCGACTGTCACGGGCACGTCGACGCCCCGCGCGATCCGCGCGGCCGCGGCGAGCATCTCGTCCCCTGGCGCACCCTCGTGATCCTCGTAGCCGAGCGTGGCCGCCACGCCGCCGCTGGTGGTCGCGACCACGGGAAACCCCGCCGCGACCACGGCTCTCGCCGTGGCCACGTCCCAGGCGTTCGGAAGCAGGAGGGGGTCGCCGGGGCGATGCAGCGAGCGCAGCAGCTCGCATCGGCTCTCGAGGTCTGTGGGCGGAGGCGTCAATGCTTCGGGCGCCATCCGGTGATCAGCAGCCACATCGGCGACGGTTAGAGAGGTTCGCGGCGTGATTTGGATCGGCGCGTCTTGTCACGGCACCACCCGTTTGCGGGAGTATGTCACCCTCAGATGGCCGCCCCCCTTGCGTCGGAGTTTCTTGACCGGGCCGGCGAGCGCGAAGTGCTCGACCGACTCCTGGCACAGGGGCGCGAGGGTCAGAGCGCCGTCCTCGTCGTTCGAGGCGAGGCGGGGATCGGAAAGACGGCGCTGCTCCGGTACGCCGCTCGTCAGGCCTCGGGATACCGTGTGGCGCAGGTCGCGGGCGTGGAGGCGGAGATGGAGCTGCCGTTCGCCGGGATCCATCAGCTCTGTGCGCCGGTGCTCGACCAGCTCGACGCGCTCCCGCAGCCGCAGCAGTACGCGCTGAATGTCGCCTTGGGCCTTGCACCTGGTCAGGTCCCGGCCCGGTTCCTTGTCGGACTCGCCGTGCTCGGCCTGCTGTCTGCGGCGGCCGAGGAGCGGCCGCTTCTCTGTCTCGTTGAGGACGCGCAGTGGCTGGATGCCGCCTCAGGAATGATCCTCGGCTTCATCGCACGACGGCTGCTGGCGGAGTCGCTGGCGTTGGTGGTCGCTGTCCGCGAGCCGAATACCGGGCACGACTTCGACGGCCTGCCCGAGCTGCTGCTGCGCGGGCTGGCTGAGGAGGATGCGCACACCCTGCTCATGAGAGCCGTCCCGGGTCGGCTCGACGACCGCGTCCGCGACCGCATCGTTGCGGAAACCCGCGGCAACCCGCTCGCTCTGCTCGATCTTCCGGGGAGCCTGAGCCCAGCGGAGCTGGCAGGCGGCTTCGAGCCTCTCGCTGCGACAGACCTCCCGCGCCAGCTCGAGGATCACTATCTCCAGCGCGCCGGTGAACTGCCCGAGGCAACACAGCGGCTGCTGCTACTGGCCGCGGCCGAGCCGATGGGTGACGCGACACTTGTCTGGCGCGCGGCTCAGGGGCTCGGCATCGAAAGCAGCTCGCTCGTCCCGGCCGAAGATGCACAGCTGATCGAGGTCGGAGCCCGGGTCCGCTTTCGGCATCCACTGGTGCGATCCGCGGTGTACCGAGCAGCGACTTTCTCCGAGCGGCGAGCTGCGCATGGGGCGTTGGGGGAGGTGACCGATCCGGATACCGATCCCGATCGTCGGGCGTGGCACCTTGCTCACGCGGCGGTGGGCGTTGACGAGGGGGTCGCCGTGGAGCTGGAACGCTCGGCCGACCGGGCGCAGGCCCGCGGTGGTGCGACGGCGGCTGCGGCGTTCCTGGCGCGTGCGACGGAGCTGACCCCCGATCCGGCGGAGAGGGGCAGGCGGGCCCTGGCTGCCGCGCAGGCAAAGGTCGATGCTGCCGCACCGGAGGCGGCGCTCGAGTTGCTGGCGACAGCTGAGCTTGCCCCGCTCGACGAGCTTCAGCGCGCCCGGCTGGAGCGGTTGCGCGCGGAGATCGCATTCGCCCGTAGCCGCGGCGGTGACGCTCCGGCGCTGTTGCTCGAAGCCGCGCGGCGCCTCGAACCGCTCGACAGCGCGATGGCTCGCGAGACGCACCTCGAGACGATTGCGGCGGCGATGTACGCCGGTCGCCTCGGTGACCGTCCAGGCGTCCGCGAGGCCGCCGAGGCGGCTCAGGCCGCGCCCGTGGCACAGGGGCCGCCACGGGCGATCGACCTGCTCCTCGATGCGCTCGCGACCAGGTACACCGAGGGCTACTCGGCCGGTGTGCCGCCGCTCCGGCGGGCGCTCGACGCGTTCCGCGAGGTGGACGCATTGAATGCAGGTGACGTGCGCTGGCTGTGGCTGGCGTGCCGCCTCGCACAGGATCTCTGGGACGACGAGCTCTGGCACGTGCTCGCGACGCGCGGTGTGCGCGTCGCGCGCGACACCGGTGCGCTCAACCTGCTCCCGAACATGCTCAACTACCTCGCCGCGATCAACGTTCATTCCGGGGACTTCGCCAACGCGGCGGCGCTGATCGACGAGGTCGATGCGATCACGCAGGCGACCGGACTCCCGCCGCTCAAGTACGCGGCCGCGATGCTGGCCGCGGCGCGTGGCGATCAGGCGCAGGCGCTCTTAGACTTCTCGTGGCGGAATGCGAACGCACGCGGCGAGGGCTCGGCGCTTGGCCTGTGGTGGTGGCTTACCGCGTTGCGGCACAACGGCAACGGGCGGTACGGGGAGGCGCTCGCAGACGCGCAGAAGGCGTGCGAGCACGAGGACGTCATGGCGTACGGCTGGGCGCTCGTCGAGCTGATCGAGGCCGGCGTCCGTGCCGGCCAGGAGGACGAGGCTGCCGCCGCGCTCGACCGTCTGACCGAACGCACGCGGGCGAGCGGCACCGAGTGGGCGCTCGGACTCGAGGCCCGGTCATCCGCGCTGTTGAGCGAGAGACAAGATGCGGAGCCCCTCTACCGCGAGGCGGTCGAGCGGCTCGCGCTCAGCCGTGGCGTGGTCCACTTCGCTCGAGCCCGGCTTCTTTACGGCGAATGGCTGCGTCGCGAGAACCGGCGCATCGACGCGCGCGAGCAACTCCGTGTCGCACACGAAATGTTCAGCGACATCGGAGCCGAGGGGTTTGCCGAGCGCGCACGGCGCGAGCTCCAGGCCACGGGTGAGACCGCGCGGAAGCGCACCGAGGACGCGCGCGGTGTGCTCACACCCCAGGAGGCGCAGATCGCTCGGCTCGCCAAAGATGGTCTCTCCAACCCCGAGATCGGCGCGCAGCTGTTCATCAGCCCGCGCACGGTGCAGTACCACCTACACAAGGTCTTCATGAAGCTCGACATCACCTCGCGCAACCAGCTCGGCCGCGTTCCTCCCAGCCAGCTCAGCCCGGCCTAGGGCTTGCACCGCGACTAGCCACTCAGGCTGGCGTCTCGGCCGATGCGGGAGCGTCCGGCCGCGCGATCCTCGCCGCATTGACATGCGATCCGATGTTGAGCATCTGCCCGGCCCTGCCGCGCCAGATCGCCAGCACGCGCCCATAGGGCGCGTCGATGATCTCCTTCGGCCAGAAACTCAATTCGGCGAATACCTCATCCGTGAGACGTTTCCACTCCCGCACCCCCTCGTGACCGTGGAAGATTCCCGCTATCGGGGAGTCGGGAGGGTTGCGCCATTCGACCGCTGGATCGAGGAACTGCAGGATTCCCTCGATGCCGTCAGACTCGTACGCTGCGTATCCACGCCGTACGACATCTACCGCCTCCGAAGTCATTGGCGTCAGTATTGCGGATCGCAGTACGGTCACATTTGGCCGCTGCTGCCGCTCGCGCTAACCGACAACGCCGCCGTCCGATTTAGCCGTCGCCTTCCGAGAAAGGCCGTCCGCGGGCGGCCTTTCTCGATCGATGCGTGCTGCCGTTACGGCATGACGTCGTACGGACGCATCATGTCGTTGTCCTCGTGCTCGAGGATGTGGCAGTGGAAGACGTACCGCTGCGGCGCGGTGGCGCCCGGCGGCAGATCGAACTTCACCCGAATGCGCGTGAACTGACCCGGGTTGGACCGCACCGTGTCCTTCCAACCGCGCTCCTCGGGTGCGACTCCCCTGTTGACCAACCGCGGCTTGTACTTCGCGGCCATCGGGTCGGGATTCGGCTGGCCGGCGGCCTGCGCCGCCTTCGCGTCGGTCGTGTAGGCCGCGACGTCGAAGCTCCAGCGATCGACGACCTGGAACCGCGTCAGGTGCGTGTGCATCGGGTGGGTGTCAGCGCTCAGGTTGACGAACCGCCACTCCTCGACGGTGCCCTCCTTCGGGGTGATGTCGACCGGATCGTCGAACTTCTTCCCGTCCAGCTCCAGCCGCACCGGGTCGCCGCTGGCGTCGAGCACTTCCTCCAGCGTGACGTTGCGCTGAGCCGCGAAGCCGTTCTTCGGCAGGTTCACGGGTTCACCCGGCAACGTCGCCGGGAGCGTCGCGGGACCAGGCGAGGTCACACTGGTGCCGACTCGAAACTGCATCACCGTCGTCAGCTTCGGCGCCGGGCTGACGACGCCCGCGGGCAGCGCCACGTTGCGCACGACCACGTTCTGTCCCGCGAGCTTCGCGAAGTCGACCACCACGTCGGCCCGCTCACCGGGGGCGACAACGACGCCCTTGATGGCGACCGGCTGTATGAGCAGCCCGAGGTCCGTCCCCACCTGCGACATCGGCGGCGCGCCCTCGATCTGGAGGTTGTAGATCCGCGCGTTCGAGCCGTTCAGGATCCGGAACCGGTACTTGCGAGGCTCGACGTTCGCGAATGGCGTAACGGCGCCGTTGACGACCACGTTGTCGCCGAAGAACTCCGGTACCCACGGCCCCAGCGGCGGGGGCTGCGTCGGGTAGCTGAGCTGGCCGCCGTCGTCGAAGCTGCGGTCCTGGATCGCGAGTGGGATCTCGTAGCCCCCGCCCGGCAGGCCGGCCCCGTTCGGCTCGGCACCGGTGTCATTCGCATCACGCGTAATCGCGAAGCCGGCGAGGCCCGCAAGCACATTCAGGCGCGTCATCCCTAGAACGTGGTCGTGGTACCAGGTCGGCGCCGCAGCCTGGGCATTGGCGTACGAGACGGCTTGCGTCGCACCTGCCGAGAAACCCGGTGTGACGGCCGGGTTGCCATCCGCAGCGGCGCTGACGAAGCCGCCGTGCAGGTGCGTCAGCGTCTGGGGGTCGTCCGTTTCCTCGTGAGTGAGGCGGGTGTCGACCGGCAGCAGGTGGTTTTGGGGCAGCCCGTTCGTCCAGTTGACGTTCACCGGCGTCCCGCGCTGAAGCTCGAGCGTTGGACCGGGATAAGAGGTTGCGTGCGTGCCGTCTCCGTATCCCCAAACCTTGGTCACGGGGCCGAACGACGGATGCAGCTGCTGCGTCGTCTCGGCGAGCATGAACTCGTACTGGTTGGGCGCGATCGGCGTAGCCTTTGCCGGCAGCGGCAGTGGCGTGGTGAACTCGCCCAGCGGTGGCGGTTTCGGGGCCCCCAGCGACGCCGGGATCACGACCGACGTCGCGCCGAGCATGAGGACCGCCAGTACCAGCGACGCCGTCACGCCCGCCTTTGCGGAGGAAACCTGCGCTGAGGACATGTCACCACCTCCCTGTCCCGCTCCAGATGCCCCCATCCGTCGCGGAAAGACGGTTTTGGTCGCCGAACGGACTGCTCGGCGCTGTTGGGACCGAACCCTCGGATAACTGGGACCGCTTTTGAACCGGCAGAACTACGCAATTCCCTCGCGGACTTCCCGCATCGACGCTGCGGTGTTCTACGATCCGATGAGGTCGATCGAGACTCAGACGTCCTACGCGTGAAGCCGTTCCATGCACGGTGCTCTCGAAGGGACCTCGCAGAGTTTGTTATCACGCCGAACTTAATTCGTCGGCGTGCGGTCCACCGGCGCCGCCCGACGCGCCGATGGTCGTCCAGGCGTCACGCTGGGATGCAATGAAGGACATGGCCGGCGTCATGGAAGGCTTCGCCGAGCACGTCGATCCAGCTCTCGGTGCGCACCTGGTGCTCGCCGGCCCCGCTGTTACCGGCGTCGCTGATGATCCCGAGGCCGCGCTCGTCTATGACGACTGCGTCACCCGCTGGCGGTCTCTTCCGCACGCGATCCGGGGGCGCGTTCACCTCGCATGCATGCCGATGGCCGACCCGGACGAAGCCGCAGCCATGGTCAATGCACTACAGCGCCACGCCACGGTCGTGGTGCAAAAGAGTCTTGCCGAGGGCTTCGGGCTGACGGTGACCGAGGCGATGTGGAAGGCCCGGCCGATTGTCGCCAGCGCAGTGGGTGGTATCGCCGATCAAATCATCGACGGTCAGCACGGAGTCCTAGTGCAAGATCCAAAAGACCTGAGCGCCTTCGGTGCGGCCGTCGAGGGACTGCTTCGGGACGGCAATCTTGCCGAGGAGCTTGGGCGAAGCGCGAGAGACCGCGCAACGACGGAGTTCCTGGGCGACCGACACCTGCAGCAGTACGGCACGCTGTTCGAGAGCCTGTAAGGCGCTCACTACGCACTATCTAGACCAAGAATCGACCGAGAAAACCACGCTGTAACGGGGTCTTCTAAGCGCCCGAGAGGACTCGAACCTCCACCCGGTAAAAGCCGGACAAGGCCCTCAACCTTGTCGTGCGTGTGATCGAATCGTCCGTATCGTCCATATGCAGGGAGCTTTCCGCGGGCGGTGACGTCTGGACGCATATGGCGAGGCGTTTGGTATCGCGCTGGTATCACGCAGTCCTTAATAGCCGGGACGAACGAACGGCTCGCAATCACGTCTTCCGCGCGACCTCGACAGCGCTCTTCACACCGTGCGGCCACGGTTCGCCGTGACCCGGTAAGACCATCTTCGCGTTCGTTCCGGCGAGCGCGCCGAGGGATTCCAGCGCCAGGTCAGTGTCCTCGGCGAAAGGGCCCCGAACGATCTGTGGCCCTTGGCGGCCACGTGGGCCGCGGACAACATCGAGTGTACGAGAGCGTCTCCGCTAAATAGAACTGATCGCTCCTCGAGGACCAGCGCGCAACTGCCCGGGGTATGGCCAGGAGCATGAACGACTCTCGGTGAACCGGGTACATCCAAGATCTCTCCGTCGGCCAGCTGATTGAGCTCTGCGACGGCCGGCGTTCGCGTTATCCCTTTGGCGACGTAGCTGAACATGTAGAACAAGTACCAGGGGCGCCACAGGAACCGCGCAAGGCCCGAGTTGCTCGAGCGCTTGTCACCGCGAAGGTCGGGCGCGTCCGAGGGATGCGCGAATACGCGCGCTCCTGACGACCGCAGCCGCTCCGCGTTGCCGCGATGATCGGCGTGGTGATGGGTAATCAAAACGGCATCGACATCGGCCGGCGTGTGCCCAAGCCGCGTCAGACACGAGCAGAAATCACGCCAGTCTCCTGGCAATCCCGCATCTAGCAAGGTGAGCCGACCGCCTTCCTCGAGCAGGTACCAGTTCGTGTAGACGTTCTCCAGGCGATGAACGCCGGTGGCGACCTGCGTGAGCTTTAAGCCCATCAATCCTTGCCCGGCGCTGGGTTAGCTCGCGCCCAAGAGGCGATGCTCTCCGAGTCGGCGATGACCTGGCCGTTATCGAGGACGAGCACTGGGACGTAACTTTCGCCAGTGAGCCGCTTGGCCTCTTTGCGTCCCTTGGTGAGGTCCGGCAGAAACGAAAAGCCATACGACCTCACAACCTCGGGCGAATAGTGGCTTCCTTCAATGCTTCGTGGGCCTTCTTGCACGGATGAGCACCGGGTCGCCACGACGCGCGGCGCCTGGGCCACGGCACCGGGAAGGTTCCCCAGCAAACATAGAGTTTCATCACGAATAGTTGTTGCGAACGCGGTATAGATCGCCGCTGACTTCAAGATGCATCAGGCGTTCTCCAACGGCTCCGTCTCGAGCTCGGCCCGCAGCCCTCGGAAGATCAGTTCGAGAACGCGTCCGAAAAGCGCCTCCGGCACGGACTCTTCGTCCACCAGGCGCTCGAGCGCCAAGCCGTGACCCAAGGCCCGCACCGCCCGGGCCAGTTCGCCAGGATCGACCGCTGACCCGAGCCCAGCATGGTCGAGGCCCTCGGTCAGACCTTCGGCGAGCTCTGTCAGGCCCTCCTCGCGGACCGTCTCGAAGCGGCGCGCGAAGCCGGGGTTCCGGGCCGCGTGCAGCGCGAACTCGAAGTAGAGAAGAAACCAATCGCGTTCTAGTCGGAAGACCTCTCCGACGTTCGCGGCGGCCGAAGCCAGGCCGGCCGCGCCGCCTCCTGAGCGCTCGACCGCCTCCCGCAGTTCACGGCGGCGTCTTTGGATTCGCTCCTCGTACAGGCTGAGGAAGAGCTCCTCCTTGCTCTCGAAGTTGGAATAGACGGCCCCGGTCGAAAACCCGGCCTCTTCGGAGACGGCCTCCACGCTCGCCCCGTGAAAGCCGCGCTGGGCGAACACCCGCGCAGCCGCATCAAGCAGCTCCTCGCGGGTCTGTGCTCGCGGTTGACGGCGGATGCGCTCCCGTGATGGCATTCTTTCGATAATTTATAGTATCCAGTAACACTGATTACTGAAACAGCCTATGGGACTTCGCCTACGCAAGCTGGTGCTGACCACCCACGTCGTCTCTGCCGTCGGCTGGATAGGCGCAGCGGCGGCGTACCTCGTGCTCGCCGTTGCCGCCTCGACCAGTGACAGCGTGGAGACCTTGCGAGCTGCCTTCATCGCGATGGATCTCCTCTACTTCGCGCTCGTGCCGCTGGCCGCCGTCGCCCTCTTGACCGGACTCGCCCAGGCGCTGGGCACGAACTGGGGTCTGCTTCGCCACTACTGGGTCTTGGCCAAGTTCGTGCTGACAGTCGTCGCGTTCGCGGTGATGGTGCTCAAACCTCGAAAAGGTGAGTGCACACGCAGACCACGTGCTGCGCTCGCCCGCCGCGGATTTCCCCGGAGCGGGACACGATCTCCAGCACGCTGTCGGTGGACTGATGATTCTGCTTGTGGCCGCGATCCTTGGCCTCTTCAAGCCGCGGGGCTTGACGCGGTACGGGCGCCGAAAGAAGAAGCAGCTGCGTGCAAACGGAGATGACCCGCGTCCAGCTGTTCGCGAGATCGGGAGCCCGGCAGGCTGAACGCCGTTCCGGCATCGGGCTGCGCGCCCCAGAAACAGCCTGACTTAGCGCGAACGCGCCACGATAGCTAGGCTCGGCTGGTCCGTGCGATCGCTAGAGTCGCGACGGATGGCTCTGGCGTCTCGAGACAGCAAGCGCCACCGGGTAAGTCGGGCGCTCCACCAGGTGCGTTGGGCCCTCACCTCACTAGGCCCCTTCGATTATCTGGCCACCGCCGTGCTCGTGGCGGTCTACGCCGTCGGCACGAGTCTCGACGACGGCCCAGGCACGAGCATCGACTTCTATCGCTCCGCGGCGACAGTCATTCCGACTCTCCTGATCGCGGTAGCGATCCAAGGACGCGTCCTGGAACTGTCTCGGCACGTTTCCTTCCGCCGCCGTTACCGCACGGTGCTCCTCGCCATCGTTGTCTTCGGCGGCGAGACGGGCGCGCTCATGACGATCGCCAGGGACAAAACGAACTGGGCGGCGCACCTTTACGTTTATCTCGCCCTGATGTCGCTCGGCATCACCATGCTGTACCTGGCCCTGGCAGGACCGGAGCGCTTCACAAAACAGGACGCACCCGATGAGAAGGACTAGCTCGGCTTGCTCGCGCTATAGAGCGTCAGCGTTCCGAGCGCGGTCCGGAGTCGCTGGCGTTCGGTTCCATCCACTAGTCCGGCCTCCTCGAAAAGAGCCGGTAGGGCGCCGCGCACATTGTCCGCTGTCGCATCGAAGCCGTCGAAAGCGCGTACCCCGATAAAAAGCGCTGCCATCAGTGGGTCGCTGGGCTTGCCCCAGTCGGCGACATGGAGTTGCCGCCGGGTTTGAGCACGCGCTCCACCTCCTGCAAGGTGATCCGTTTGCTGGCTCCGCTCAGGTGATGGAAGAAGAGAGTGGATAGAACAGCGTCGAAGGAGTGGGGAGGAAAGGGTATATCGGTCGAAAACCCCTCCACGAACTCGATCTCGCACTTCGCTTCGGTTGCCTTCCGGCGCGCGATTGCGAGCACGTCCGGATCCGCGTCGAGTGCTCCGACACGAGCGTCCGGACAACGTTGTTTCAGCCAGATCGCGAGCGTTCCGGTGCCGGCGCCGACATCGAGCACGGAGTCGTTTGGGCCGACGTCCGCCTGGTCGAGAAGCCGCCGCTTGACCTTGTGCTCACGGGCGGAGATCCGCACCACCGTGTCGAAGAGCGGCGTGAGTGTCTTCCAGCGAAGCGCCGGGAGATAGGTTCGCTCGTCTGCTTGGTCAGCAGGCATCAGCCGCGGCGCATCAGTCGGCTGACCGCTGCCATCAATTCGTCCTTGAGCTCGTCTGGTCGCTGGCCGGCGGCTCCACCGATGATGCAGTGGGCGGCGTGGTCGTCGAGCAGTCCAAGGGCGACCTTGTCGAGAGCGGCCTGGATTGCTGAGATCTGAGTGACGATGTCGATGCAGTAACGATCGTCTTCGACCATCCGCTCGACGCCTCGCACCTGACCCTCGATCCGACGAAGGCGATTCAGGAGCTGATCTTTCTCGGCGCTGTAGCCGTGTTTCTTGGCGGTCGTCGTTGCGGGCATCCGGGTCCTTTCTGCGCCATTGGCCACCGGGAGGACATACCCCCCGGGGGTATGCTACCGTATCCGGCCGGACACCACCAATTTGGATCGGGAGGGCGAATGGAAGCAGCCTCGCACAGCCACCACCATGAGATGCCGACGTCAGGAGCTGCGCTCAACGGCGTCGCCTTCAGCGCGACTCTTCACTGCCTCACGGGCTGCGCGATCGGCGAGGTCGCCGGCATGGCGATCGGCACCGCGCTCGGCTTTTCCAATCTCGGGACGATCGCGCTGGCCGTCGCCCTCGCCTTCCTCTTCGGCTACAGCCTCACGAGCCTACCGTTGCTTCGTGCGGGCCTCGCCTTGAGCGCCGTGATCCCGATCGCGCTCGCCTCAGACACACTCAGCATCGCGACGATGGAAGTCGTCGACAACGTGATCATGCTCGTTGTCCCCGGCGCGATGGAGGCGGGGGTCGGGGACGTCCTCTTCTGGGGTGCGTTGTCGGTCGCATTGGTCATAGCAGGGGCGTTTGCTTACCCTGTCAATCGCTGGCTGATCGCGCGCGGCAAAGGCCACGTCGCGGTCCACGAAACCGGGATCCATGGTGGCCCGCCGACACGCGTGGTTGCCGCGGTGGCACTGGTAGCGGCAGTATTCGGAACGGTCGTATTGACGGCCGAGGCATTCGACTCGAATGGAGGGGACATGGCCGGTCATGGGCAAGAGGGCGCTGCCCACGGCGAAAGCACGGCTGATCCGGTTCGGGGGCTCGCGGTGAGCACGGAGGGGTTGAGGCTCGAGCTCGCCAAGACGGAGTTTCCGCGCGGCGTCGAAGCCGAGCTCAGCTTTCGCATCGTCGGCGAGGATGGCCAGCCGGTGCGCGAGTTCGAGGAGGAGCACGAGAAGCGCATGCACCTGATCGTCGTCCGCCGCGACTTGACCGGGTTTCAGCATCTACACCCGACGCTGGGCACGGATGGGACTTGGCGAACGAACCTGCGCATCCCGGACGCCGGGAGCTACCGAGTGTTCGCCGACTTCAAGCATCGAGGCGAAGCGCAGACATTGGCCGCGGACTTGGCGGTCGACGGTCCCGTCGACTGGCAAGAACTGCCGCCCGTCGCAACCAGCAGCCGAACCTCCGATGGCTATGAGGTTCAGATGGAGGGTGGCGAATCTGTGGGGCGCGAGGCGCAGCTTCGGTTCACGGTGCACCGAGACGGAGAGCCGGTGGCCGTCGAGCGTTACCTCGGTGCTGGTGGTCACCTCGTTGCGTTGCGGGAAGGCGACCTCGCCTATCTACACGTGCACCCCGGCGAGCATCACGAGGCCGCGCATGCTCAGGACATGGAGCCGGTGGCGTTCTCAACGCAGTTCCCCAGCGAGGGCCGTTACCGTCTTTTCTTCCAGTTCAAGCACGAGGGCCAGGTTCACACAGCCGCCTTCACCAGAGAGGTTCAGCGATGATCCGAGCGCGAGCGGTTTGACGGAGGTCACTTCTTGAGCCGACCCCGCCTGCTTCTGTTCCCGGGCGTCACAGAGCTGGAATGGGTTATCAGGCCCAACCTGGAGCAATGGGCCGATGTCGCCACGTTCGACCTGCCCGGGGTTGGCGCCGAGCCTCCGGTCGAGCGCCTGGATCGCCAGGCGATCATTGACCGTAGCCTCCGCGAGCTCGATCGCCGTGGCTGGGATTCCTACATTCTTGTTGCCGATGCGCCTGCCCTCCCGACCGCGGTGCGGATTGCGCTCGCAAGACCGGGCTCAGTCGAGGCAATGGCACTGGGTCATGCTTGTCTCGTCCACCGGATGGACGGCGAGCGCCCGACGGTCAATCGAGAGGTCGCGGAGGCCTTCGGTCAGCTGGCGCGAAACGACTGGGGGAACTTCGTCAGGCACGGACTCGTCCAGGTCACCGCCGGCTCGATCGGCGACGAGCTCGCAGCACGCATGCTCGAGCGAGTCCCTATCGAGATCGGGCGAGAGGTGTGGGAGATGAACCTTCGCGACCCCGAGCCGTTCGGGGACTTGATCCGAGAAGTCGGCGTACCCCTCCTTTTCGCCAAGCACGAGGGTTGTCTCGGACATACCGACGAGGGCTTTGAAGACGCTGTCGCGGCCTTCCCTGAGGCGCGTGCTGTTTCAGTGCCAACTGCTCCAAGCGTGAGCGCGGAGTTTGCGGAGGCGCTACGACAGTTCTGTGCGGACATCGCCCGCCCGACAGGCGCACCGACACGCAAGCTCTAAGCCGTGCGCGATTCTGCCGTCGCGAGTCTCGCCTGCCCTGCGGCGATCAGTGGCGGGGCGGCGAGCTCGATCACGAGGAGGCCGCGCTGAAGTTTGTGCGGCCGGCCGACGGCAACCCAGCCACCTGCCCTGGCAAGACCGGCGACGAAGAGAGTGCTCATGAGTGATCGCACGGCCGCGGGGTCCTTGTCGGCCCGGGGTGCGGTCCGAAGAAGCACGAGTTCGTAAGCGAAGTAGAACGCTCCGTAGAACCGCAATTCGCTCTCGACGGCGGGGTTTGCGAGTCCTTGGCCCAGCACCGATTTCGCGCCGGCGGTTGCCGTGTGGAGGCCGGCGGTGGTTGCGACCAGTCCGCCCAGGTAGAAGACGGCCCGCAAGGCCCTCCTGCCGAACGACCGGTTCGAATGCGCTTCCGAAATTCCAACGTGCTCCGCACTCATCGCCCGAAACCTACTCCTTCGGTCTCCTCCGCTGGCGAGGAACGCGCTTGGCTGCGCGCCTGGTTCACATCGAGCGCCACGCAGTTATTAAGGACGCGCCGCAGAGGGATTGAGGTCATCAGTCGGGCCCGGCGAGAGTGTCCCTTTTCGATTTGCGGACCCGCAAGGTATGACGAGCGACAAAACTGTCCGGTCGCCACGCACAGCAACAGGCTCGTCTTCGGGCCACGTCGGCATCTCCGTGCCTCCAAGCGGCTTTATTGGGCCCGCGAGGATCTTTGTTATCACGCCTGTTATCACGACCACTAAATCAAAATGGTCGCGAAGCAAAAGGTACGCATTTGCAGGGCTTTCATGCGCCGAGAGGACTCGAACCTCCACCCGGTAAAAGCCGGACAAGGCCCTCAACCTTGTCAGGCGTGTGTCGTATGGACCGTATCGTCCATATGCAGGGAGTCTTCCGCGGGGGCCGACGATCTGGGCGCATATGGCGTGGCGTTTGGTATCACGCTGGTATCACGCGGCCGTGACTTGAGGGATCCGTCGCGCTGCCCAACTGATGATTAGCCATGCCACGAGAGGGGCTGTTCAGCTGTCGCTTTCACGCGGGGAGGAGGCGCCCGCTCAATGCGCGCCGCCGCTGCCGCTTTTCGTCCTTTGCAGGTGCGCGCCGAGCGGCGGGGATTTGGCTCGCCGCGTGGATAGGATCGGTCGATGCACGCGCAGGAGTCGTATCCCCTTCCCGAGGATCCGGCGCTTGCCCGGGCCGCCGCCGTGCTGCGCGATGCCGAGCACTGGGGCTGGGTCTTCGACGACCGCTGGCGCCTGGTCTACATGACCGACGCCCTGCGAGTGTCGTTCGGCAACGACGGGGCGCCGGTGCCGACCGCCATCGGCTGCCACGCCTTCGGGCCGGAGGCACTGGAGGTGAGCCGCGGCTGGCGCTTCGGCCCCAACACGGCAGAGCGGATGAGCACGATTCTGCGCGGGGTCGGTGGCTGGCTCCTCGCGGATGCACCCGGCGGCGCCAAGGAACTCCAAACGCTGGTGGATCCCTCGTTGCGCGAGTTCCTGGATGGGCTGACACCGTCGGACGATGAGATGATCGGGTTCGTCGTCCGTAGCTTCGGGATCAGCGAAGAAGCGAACATTCGGTTCATCGGATGTCGCGTCCGCCACGCAGATGGACGACTGGCGGGGACCGTCTTGATCAATAAGCCCGCGTTGAGCATGACGATGCTCGGGGCGATCTCGACGGGGGGCGACCTGCGTCACTTCGAGCTGATGCAACGCGTGTCGAGGGCTGCCCGGCGTCCGGCAGCGATCCTGTTCGCCGACCTGGAGGGCTCATCGCCGCTCGCCCGGCGGCTCTCAACCGCCAGCTACTTTGCGCTCGGCCGACGCCTGGTCCGCGCTGCCGACCAGTGCGTGATCGACGCGGGCGGTCTTGTCGGCCGCCACGTCGGTGATGGTGTCGTCGCATTCTTCCTCGCCGAGACCACCGGGTCAGAGTCCGCCGCGGCGAGAGCCTGCGTCTCGGCCGCTCGCGCACTCCGAGACGCTCTCGGGGACGTGGCGGCCCGCAGTGAGCTGGAACCCGACGACGTCGTGCTGCGCTTCGGCCTGCACTGGGGCTCGACGCTCTACGTCGGCGCCGTCACCACCGCCGGCCGAGCTGAGGTCACCGCACTGGGAGACGAGGTGAACGAAGCGGCACGCATCGAGGCGTGCGCCACCGGCGGACTCACACTCGCTTCCAAGGCGCTCGTGGAACGCCTGGAACCCGACGACGCCGCCGCGCTCGACCTCGACCCCGACCGCGTCACCTACACACCACTCGCAGACCTCAACACCGCTACCGAGAAAGCCCGCCGCGACGCACCCGCCATCGCCGTCTGCGAAGTCTGAGACGCGCGAGGGGTGACACCGCCCGCTCCCGCTCTCCATGCAAAGCGGCATTCCTGTGGGCCCGCGGAGCCGCGTCTCCATTGCGCGAATTCCAGAAGCTCGACGTTGGCGAGGCGTGCGGACGCTAGTGAGCCACCGCGAATAGTCGCCAACGGTTGGGCACGCCCTTGAGTTCGTGCTCGCCACGGTCTCGGAACTGAATCTCCGAACCCGCGACCAGGTCCTTGACCGTGCTCGACACGAGGACCTCGCGCGGCTGAGCCTTCGCCGCCACACGCGCGCCGATGTGGACCGCAACGCCACCTAGGTCTCCGTTCATGGCTTCGCACTCTCCCGTATGCAGGCCGGCACGCAGGTCGACCCCGAGCGTTCCCAGCTCATCGACGATCTCGAGCGCGCACCGGATGCCGCGCGCCGGCCCGTCGAAGGTCGCGAGGAAGCCGTCTCCGATGGTCTTTACCTCATGTCCGCGGAAGCGCTCGAGGCGCTGTCGAACCGCCAGGTTGTGCCGCTCGAGCACGTCGCGCCAACGGCGGTCACCGAGGTCCGATGCCCGCCGTGTGGAATCGACGATGTCGGTGAAGAGCACGGTTGCCAGTACGCGATCGGGTTCCCGCACGGGCCGAGTCCCGGTCACGAATTCTTCGATCTCGTCGATCACGGCGTCGCTGTCGCCCATCCACGGCCAGTGGTCGCCACCCTGCAGCTCGACGTACTTGGCACCCGGGATGTGCTCGGCGAGATATCGGCTGTGGTCGACCCGAACCCAGGTCTCGTCAGCCCGATGGAGGATGAGCGTCGGAACGCGGATGGAGGGCAGGACGTCGCAGATGTCGAGGTCGCGCAGCCCGGCCATCATCTCCCGGGCGCTGCTGGGGCTTGCTGCGAGGCGCTGCATGTGGCCGAACCACCGCAGGTAGGCCTCGTCCTCCGCTCCGCTGGGGTTCACCCAGCCGGCGACCGCGTCGGTACCCCAGGTGGTCTCGGTCCCGGCCAGGATCTCCTCGAACAACTTCAGGGGCCAGCCCGCGCGGTAATCATCGGTTCTTAGAATGCGGGGCGGCGACGCGTACAGGATGAGGTGCGAGACGCGGTCGGGCTCCCGGGCGGCGAAGAAGGCGCTGTAGCTCCCGCCCTCCGACCAACCAAGGAGCGCCGCGCGCTCGGCGCCGGCCGCGTCCATCACGGCGCGCACGTCATCGGCGCGTTCCTCGAGTGTGGCGGCGGGGATCCGGTCGGAAAGCCCCGTACCACGCTTGTCGAACACCACGACCCGGAACTTCGAGGCCAGGCGTTCCAGGAAGCGCGCGTAGTTGGGCTCCTCCCAGTTGGCCTCGAGGTTGGAGATGTATCCGGGCGCCAGTACGAGATCCGTGTCCCCCGCGCCGAACACCTGATACGCAAGCGACACGTGGCCCGACTTCGTATAGCGGATGTCCGCGACCGGGATCACGCCGTAGAGCAACTCAGCTGGATCACAGCATGGATTTTCTCACGCTAACCGAGCCGCGAACCGCGAGTCCACGCCCAAGCGTGCTGCAATCGACGGATCGAGAACGGGGCTGACTCCCTGCCCCCTTGTGGGCAAGCATCACTCTCAGGAGGAGTGGTGCAATTCGCGCAAACGAGCAGCGGCTCCGTGGAGCTACCTGGCTGCCGCCGGTCGTCCAAAGCGACAACTGGCGAGCGTGGGCGTTGGGACGACCGCTTCGCCACGGAAAGCAGGATGCCGCGCATCAGGCTCAGCGAGATCCGTCGCTGAGAACGTCACAGCTTCACGACAAGCTTGCCGGTGTTCTGCCCGTCGAACAGCATGTTGATCGCGACGGGCAGCTGCTCGAACCCTTCGACGACGGTCTCCCGCGCCTTGAGCTTCCCCTCGGCCATCCACCGGGCGAGCTGTGGGACGATCTCGCGCGCCCGCCCGAAGTGGTCGAGCACGATGAACCCCTCGAGGTGGACGCGCTGGATCAGCAGGTTCCCGAAGTTGCGCGGGCCGGCCGAAACGGCCGGTGCATCGTCGTTGTAGCCGGAGATCAGCCCGCACAGCGCCACGCGCGCGCGGACGTTGAGACGCCCGAAGACCGCCTCCATGATCTCGCCGCCGACGTTCTCGAAGTCGACGTCGATCCCCTCGGGCGTCGCCGACTTGAGGTGGATAGGCCTGGGACCCCGAGGCCATGCCGGCGAACTGGGAGGCGGGACGGCGGCGCTACTTCACGATCAACTTGATCCAATTGGCGGTGACCTGGGCGGCGTTCGCCCTATTCCTGGTGGCTCTGGCTTTCCTCTAGGCGCAGCCGTAGGGCGTAGAAAGAGCGTTCCGGCCCGCCTTCACTCAACTCTGGCGGGCTTCCGCTTCCGCGTGAGCTTCGCAAGCGGGGCTATACCCGGCGCCAACCTCGATTTAGCGGGTCTCCAGCTTCCCTTTTCCGATGAGCGCGGGTGGGCTAGCTGCGCGCCTCAAAAAGTGGGAACCAAATGCTCGTCGGGGCGTCCCTGGCCTTCGATTTGCGGACCCGCAAGGTAAATCGGGCGACAAACTGTCCGGCTGCTACGCACAGCAGTAGGTTCGTCAGCGAACCCGCGTCGCCGCCGCCGTGCCTCCGAGCGGTTTTGTCAGGCCCGCAAGGATTTTGGTATCACGCTGGTATCACGGGCAATAATTCGGAGGGACCGTGAAATGAAAAGCCACGCATTTGCAGGCCTTTCATGCGCCCGAGAGGACTCGAACCTCCACCCGGTAAAAGCCGGACAAGGCCCTCAACCTTGTCAGGCGTGTGGTCGTATTGACCGTATCGTCGATATGCAGGAATCTTTCCGAGGCCACTGACGATCTGGGCTGATATGGCGAGGCGTTTGGTATCACGCTGGTATCACGGGGCGCAAAGCTGTGGGCGCCGCGAACTCACCGGAGAACACTTTGGCTCGCGTTGATGATCGCCCCCATATGCTTTTCCGGGCTCACGATGAGATGATGCTGGCTCCCCCAAAACCGGAAGTCGGGGTTCGAGTCCTCCCCGCCGCGTTCGTCCAAACGAGATGGAAGGAGGCGGCTTGTATTCGTCAAGCCGCCCAGTCGTGGGTTGAGGCACGATTTTCGTCGCTGGATGCAGTCGATCTAGCCTGAGCCCGAGCCCAATCCCACTCGATATCCTTGCCACGGCGTGCCGGGAAGTCTGGTCGGCGGTGAATCGCGATGACACGAACCCGTCCAGATTTCCGACTCCTGCGGATCCTTGCGAGCGGGATCTCCCTCTTCTGGCGCGTCTTCGCAGTCAACGCGCTCGTGTTGGCGGTCGCCACCGCCGCCCTTGCCCTATCCCCGGCGACGGTCAGCTTTCCACTCGCACTGAGAGAGGCGATCGTGCTTACACTCGGCCTGGGTGCGATGCTCCTGCTCAACTTCGCGCTCCTACGCCGCGCTCTCTTGCCGCTGGACCGGCTGCGGGCGTTCATGCGCCGCACCGATCCACTACGGCCCGGCACGCGAGCGCCGGTAAACGGTCCGCCCCCCGAGCTGCGCGCGGTCATCGAGACCTTCAACGAGATGGTGGAACGGTTGGAGACCGAGCGACGCGAGAGCGCGAGTAGGGCTCTTGCCGCACAGGAGCAAGAGCGGTTGCGCATCGCTCGAGAGCTTCACGATGAGGTGGGCCAGAAGCTCACTGCTGTGGTGCTCCAACTCGACACGCTGTCGCGAACGGAGAAAGATCCCCTGGTCACGGAAGCCCAAGAAAATGTTCGCGAGAGCCTTGCAGACGTGCGCTTGATCGCGAGGCGCCTGCGGCCGGAGGCGCTTGACAACCTCGGACTGGTGAGCGCTCTGGTTGCTCTGACGAATTCGCTCGGGCGAGCCAGCGCGATCACGATCCAGCGGCGCATCGATCCATCGCTGCCGGCGCTCCTCCCCGATGCGGAGTTGGTCGCCTACCGCGTGGCACAGGAGGCTTTGACCAACGTGCTGCGCCACGCCGCGTGCGGCGAGGCGCTACTCGAGCTACGCGGGGTGGACGGCGCCGTGCAGCTTGAGGTCGCGGATACAGGGGATGGATTTGATCCCAGTCACGTTCGCGAGGGTGCCGGGATCAGAGGCATGCGCGAGCGAGCCCTCCTTGCTGGCGGAGCGCTCGAGATCGAAAGCGCGCCCGGGGCGGGGACCACTGTCAGGCTTCACCTGCCAGCGGGGGCCTAGGGTTGGCCCTGCGACTCACGACGCGCATTCTGCTCGCCGATGACCACGCGGTCGTGCGTCGCGGCCTGCAGCTCGTGCTCGACGCTCAGCCCGACCTGGAGGTGGTAGCGGAGGCAGGAGATGGGGCGGAGGCGGTCGAGATCGGGGCAGTCGCCGGCGTAGACCTCGCTGTGCTCGACGTCGCCATGCCGCGCAAGACGGGCCTGCAGGCGGCGGTCGAGCTCACGAAAGCATGTCCGACGCTGAAGGTGCTGATGCTGTCGATGTACGACAGCGAGCAGTACCTGTACGAGGCGCTCAAGGCAGGCGCATCCGGCTACGTGCTCAAGGCGGCAGCAGACCGCGACCTCGTCGAAGCATGCCGCGCAGCCATTCGCGGCGAGCCATTCCTCTACCCGGCAGCTGTGACCGCGCTCATTCGCGACTTCCTTCAGCGCGCGCGCTCGGGTGACGAGTTGCGGTCGGACCCGCTGTCTCCGCGCGAGCTTCAAGTGCTGAAGCTGATCGCGGAGGCCTATACCAGTGACCGCATCGCAGCCGAACTTTCCATCAGCCGCAGAACCGTGGATCGACACCGCGAGAACATTCTCGCCAAGCTCGGGATGCGGGACCGCGTGGAGCTGACCCGCTACGCGATCAAGCGTGGGCTGACCGAGCCCTGACATCTGGGGTCTCCGCGGCGCGCGCAGTGGGATGAGCCCCCCATTGAGCGCAAGCCCGGAAGCACACACGATGGGGCTATGCCCCGGGTGCTCGTCCTCTGTCGCGACCCTCACCACCTGCGGCCGGACGAAACGAAAGCCTGGCTAGCAGAGGAGGTTGAAACCCTCCTCTACGGCGACCCTTTCACGAAGGTGGTTCTCACCAGGCTCGAAGATGCCTCGCCGCAGTGGGCTCGCGAGTTCGACTGGCTTATCGAGTTGCGGATCGAGGGTGATCCGACCTGGAGGCAGTTGGGACCGGGCGGAGGTTGCGGCGCGCTGGTTGCGGACCTGAGGCTCCTCGGCATGGGGCCGGTCGTGGCTGTCGCCGACGAGCGGGAAGCCGTTGAGCTGAGATCGCCATGACCCTGGCGGTGGCGGTCTTCGCCGTCGCACTGGCCGCCATCGCGAGCGAACGTGTTCATCGCACGAAGGTCGCGTTGCTCGGCGCGGGCGTGGTGGTCGTCACTCAGACGATCAAGCAAGAGCAGGCGATCGAGGCGATCGACTTCAACACCATCGGGTTGCTCATAGGAATGATGCTAATGGTCAAGCTGACGGAAACGACTGGCGTTTACACGTGGATCGCTATCCGCGCCGGCCAGCTCTCCCGTGGCCGCCCACTGGCCGTAGTCGTCGCCTTGTCCGCGACTACTGCTGTGCTTTCGGCACTCCTCGACAACCTCACGACCATCCTGCTGATGGTGCCGATCACGTTCTTACTGGCCGACGCGCTAGACATAGATCCGCTTCCGCTCATCATCATCGAGGTGATCGCATCGAACATCGGCGGGACCGCCACCTTGATCGGCGACCCACCGAACATCATCATCGCCGGCGCCACAGGTCTGTCGTTTGGAGCTTTTATAGCCAACCTGGCTCCCATCGCAGCCCTCACTTTCGTGACCGTCACCGGCGCTCTGTACCTGTTCTACCGGCCACGGCTTCACGTGAAGCGCGAGGCTCGCGATCGGGTGATGGCGCTCGACGCCGCGCGCTCGATCGAGGATGCCGACGAGCTTCGCCGCACCATGCCGATCCTCGTCGCCACCATCTTCCTCTTCTTCGCGCACAAGGCCGTCGGCCTCGAGCCCGCCACGGTCGCGCTGACCGGAGCGACCGTAATGCTGCTCGTGACGCGCCAGTCGCTCGAAAGAGCGCTCGCGAGCATCGAATGGCCCACCCTCTTCTTTTTCATCGGACTGTTCGTGATGGTTGGCGCCCTCGAGGAAACGGGAGCCATAAGGGAGATCGCCGAGGGGATCGGGGCGGTGACCGATGGCGACCGCAGCGCCGAGCTCATGGGCATTCTCTGGGTCTCGGCGATCGGTTCGGGGATCGTCGACAACATCCCGTTCACCGCCACGATGATCCCGGTCGTGGAGGAGTTGCAGGTCGGCCAAGGGGACGGCGACGACGCCTACTGGTGGGCGCTTGCACTCGGCGCCTGTTTCGGCGGCAACGCCACCCTGGTCGCGGCCTCGGCCAACGTCGCCGCCGCAGGTATGGCTGAACGCGCGGGGCGGCCGATCGGGTTCCTCTACTTCCTCAAAGTAGGCCTCCCGGCGACGCTGGTGTCCCTTGTGTTGGCCACGGCCTACGTATCCATCCGCTATCTATGAGAAAGCATTCATGACCCCCGACTCTGCCAGCCGCGATCTCGTGCGCAAGGCTCCGCTGCTTCGGCGAGACGACACGATAGGCGAGGCCGTCCAGCAGGTACTCGATAGCGGCTTACCCGCTCTTCCGGTCATCGGGGCGGACGACCGTTTGGTCGGGATCTTCGGGGAGCGGGAATTCATAAGCGCTCTTTTCCCCGGCTACCTGAGGGAGCTGAGCTATGCGGGGTTCGTCCCGAGAACGCTCGACGACGCTATCCAGAAGCGAGCGGCATGCCGTGACGAGCCGGTCGGCGAGTACATGAACTCCGAGCGCATCGATGTCGGCAGCGACTTCTCGGACGTCCAGGTCGCGGAGACCTTCCTACATCACCGCGTCCTCATCGTGCCGGTGGTGGACTCCGGTCGCGTATCTGGAGTGATAACGCGCTCCGACTTCTTTCGGCGTGTCGCAGAGCGTTTCCTGGACCGCGCATGAGCGTGGCTTTGCTTTCAGTCGTAAGCACATCGAACCAACGGAATCCAGGCTGACCGACGCAGCCCTGGGAGCCCTTGAGAGACTTGAGGATCATCGTGATTGCTGAGAAGTCGGCGTAGAGCCGAAACGGGTCTGCGGGCGAGGGCCTCGGCAGCCATCGAACGCAGTCGCCCCTTCGCGCCTGGCATTGAATATGGGTGGCAGCCGATAAGTCGACTGCGGGAAAGCCCCCATACAGCTACGAGACCACGTCGCCTACGTTTCCACCCGATGGACAGGAGAGCGCTCATCGGCGCAGGAGAAGGGCAACGCTCTCGGCCGTTCGGTAGGGGCCATCGCGAGATCGGTTCGATCGGAACGCTCACGCGCGTCCTCGGCGGGATAGCGGCGTTCGCGATCCCAGCCGCCCTGGGTGGTCTTGAGTTGTGGGATCTCGCCGCTGGACTGGCCGGCCTCCCACTGATAGCGGCCCTCGCCTTCGTCCTCGTGCGCAGCGCCTATGAACGCTGGGTCCTCGGCGGAATCGCCGCCCAGGGTGGCACCTGCTGGGGCGCTGCCTGCTGGCTGCTCGTGATCGTAGTTGCTGCCTTCGTCCCCGTCGCGGCGCTCACCCCGGTCACCGGCACCGCGTTTTGGCTCTGGATCGGGGCATCGCTCCTGCTCGCGGCCGCGCGAGGCTACGGCGGTTGCGAAATTCTCGCCTTTCCCAACGTGCTCGCCGGTCGCCGCGATCAGGTCGGCTGCATGTTGTACACGCCGATCGACAGGGCCGAGGCTCGGCGCCGTTGGCGCGATCAGTAAAGCATGGGCTTCATCCCTGATGGCGTCTGTGCCAGGACGAGCTCTGCCTGGCAGGTGTTGCCCCGGCCAACCGTGAGGCTCTACGTACTGTCGCTGCCAATACGTCGCGCTGTTGCCTTCCTCGGCGCGTTGTCGGCAATCGCACTAGGCTCGGCGTTGGACGCCGATGTGGCCGCAGCGAGCAAGTCACAGTGGTCGATATTCGAAGACCATGCCGTCTTGGTGGGCTCGACGCCGCGGATGCGGGCGAACGCCCTGCAGGAGATGCGGACGCTGGGGGCGGACACGCTGCGTGTTCAGGTCAGGTGGAACGAAGTGGCTCCCCGTCCGCGCTCGAAGACCAAGCCAAGCTTCGACCCAACAAACCCGGCGGCCTACCCGGGGTTTGGGCCCTACGACGATCTGGTGCGCCGCGCCGACGCCCTCGGCATGCGTATCTTGGCGACCATCACCGGGGACGCGCCACGCTGGGCGACCTATCGCAGCCGCGCTCGGAGCTTTCGGAGTGCCAACTACAGGCCGAGCGCACGCGAGTACGGACGGTTCACGGCCGCCGTTGCCAGGCGCTACTCCGGCGAATTTCAGGGCCTTCCGAAAGTCCGCTACTTCTCCCTCTGGAACGAGCCCAACCACAAGCAGTTCCTCAAGCCGCGAAGCGCGGCACCCCGGATCTACCGCGAGCTCGTGTACGCCGGGCTGACGGCGATCCGGCGCAACGGCGCTGCTGGGGCGAGGGTCTTCGTCGGCGAGCTGGCGCCCGTGGGCCGTCCAGGCAAGGTGATCGGTCCGGGAGCCTTCCTGCAGCGCTGGCTGTGCCTCACCAAGCGCTTCCGGCCGCGGCGGCGGGGTGATGGCTGTCGCCGCTTCGAGAAGATCAGGGCCGACGGCTTCGCCCATCACCCGTACGGCCCCGTAAAGCGAGTGTCGCGACGACGAGACATCATCAATCTGCTGGCGATTCGCAGGCTCGGGAGGTACCTAGATCGCGCCGCCCGAGCCCGGCGGTTACCTCGGCGCCTTCCGATCTACAGCACCGAGTTTGGTCTCCAAAGCAATCCCCCCGACGACCACGTGAGCACGAGCCCCGCGCGCCAGGCGCGCCTCATCAATGAGAAGGAGGAATACTCCTACCGGTACTGGAGGCTCAAGAGCTACTCCCAGTACCTCCTCTACGATGACCCGCCTCGCTCAGGCCGAAGGTCGGGACGCTGGTCCGGGTTCCAGACTGGCCTGCGCTACCCGAAGGGCGGCGCCAAGCCCGCGTGGAACGCCTACCGGTTCCCGATCGTGGTCCGGCGCCGCCGTGGTGGGGTAACCGTATGGGGCCGTGTGCGCCCGGGTGAGGGGACGCACTGGGTCCGGCTCCAACGCAGGGGCAGGCGCGGATACGCCCACTCGGGCGCGCGGATACGTACGAACTCCCGCGGCTACTTCCGGGTCAGGCGCCGCCGCGTGGCCAGCTACCGTTTTCAGGCTTACGCACAGCGGCCGCACGGGGGTCGGCGGCTCATCGGCAGTAGCCGGACGGCGCGTCCGATCCACTAAGCCATGACGCGGCGGGGGAGTCGGCATTGCACCACCGTACACATGCCCGGTGAAACGTCGGGGGTCGGGAACGACCGGATAGAGCGGAGGCGGGCCCGCCCCGGCCTACTCCGCTCCCGAGGCGCGCGGCCGGCCCTGCGTCACCGCTGAAAGCGAGGACAATTCAGCTCCACCGTACGCGTGATGGTTGGCAGGCTCGAATAGTTGTAGACGGCCTGAAAAGCTACCCGCCGTATGCGTCCGCAGCTCGGACGAGTGACCCAGAAGATCCGCTTGAGGCGCGCCTTGCGCCTTACGCATCTGCCGTGCCGATGGCGTGTGCAGCGGCGCGAGCGCGTCTTGAGCGTCAACCCCCTAACGATTGCCTTCACCTCGGCGACGCTGATGTTGACGCCGCTGATCGGGCCAGTGGGCAGCACGAGCTTGTAGCTGAAGCGACGATCGGGGGTCGGCTCGCGGAAGAAGTCTGCTTGCAGGACCACCTTCGTGTCGCGCACGATCGGGTTGTTCTTCACCACCGGGGCGTCCGGATCGGGAATGCCGAGGATCGCCAGCGAGGCCACGGCACGTCGCGTCGTCCGCTTGGCGAGAAAGAGGTAGATGCGCGCAGGAATCGGATCGGCCAGGAAGGGCCTTGCGTCTACCAGCACTCTGCCCGTCCCCACGCGCGCACGACGGCAACTCTTCGGGTTTCGAGTGATGCGCAACGTGCGAACGTTGCAGCGAAGGCGCTTTCTCCGCAAGACCGCCCGTCTGATCTTCACCCCGGCCGGGAGGCGAAGAAAGTTGCCAGCGAGTGGGGGCGGCACCGCGCCGGTCGTGTCGTAGGTTCGCGATGTGAAGACGGCCGTGTACGCGCCGTAGCTCTTGAAGTGCTTGAGCTGAAAGTTGAACTCCTGCACCGGCGCGGCGGCCGCGTGCGACGGAAGCAGCATCAGCACCAGCCCCGCCAGAGTGAGGACGCGCGAAGCATTCACCAGGTAGGCGTGGTTCGAGTTCTGTATCAGCGCCGGCATCGAGTGGAGATGGTCCGCTCGACCGTCTGGCCCGACTCGTACGTAAAGGCTCCTTCCGCGTACCACTTCCTGTGCTTGCAAACAGTTGGAGCAGCGATCAAGGGCACGCGCACGGTGCGCCTCCTTACCTTCCCGCCGCTCCGGACCCTGATCCGCTTACGCTTGACGATCCGACGGTACGTCTTGGTGTAAACGGACGTAACCGACGCGTTTGGCTGCCCTGGAAGCGTCGGAATGGGCGGTACGTCGAACGTGAGGCGGTAGTCGTAGCGGCGGCTTCGTTTCTTGTCGAGAGTGCCGGTGAGCGTGATCGGGCTCGAGATGTCGGGAACGGCGTAGATCAAGATCGCGTCATGTCCCTGCCGCCGCTTTCCGTTGTAGATCGAAAGGTTCGCGTGAACGGGCCCGGAGACGATCGGGCGCGCGTCCGCGGTTGCCGTTCCCGATCCGATCTTTGAGCGCCTCGGGCACGCTGTCGGTCCGCGGTCACGCAGCTTCGACGGGTCGCACTTCGGCAGGCGCCGACCGTTGAACCTTCCGCCCTTGTTGAAGCGGATAACTACCCTGCGGAGGGGGCTCGGCTTCGCGCCGCTGTCCTCGTGCATCGTCATGCGGATGCGCAGGCTGATGCTTCGAGGCTTATGCTTCTTGCTCGCCTTGTTCGGTCGCGGAAGGACCTCGAAGGTCTGCACGATCGCCGCTGGTGCAACCGACGCGAGCACAAGCACGAGGATCGAGCCGAGCGCGGCTAGTCCCACTCGCCGCTTCACTGCCTCACCTCGTGCCGTGCTGGACCGGCGCGTGCTCCCCCTCGTCTCTGCCCGAAGTCTCCCCTACGCCTTGCGCTCCGGGCTGCATGTCCGCGCTCGAGTCCCTGCGCTCGGTGCCCCAAGGGCGGGGGTTGATGCCGCTGCCCGTGCGCGTGTAGAGCCCGTAAGCGACTGCCAGCATGGTGATGACCAGCACGGCGGCAAATATCAGCGCTCCGTAGGTCAATCCCGCACGGCTCCCGGCTTGCAGGGCTCGCGGTTGTCGAGCGTGAGGCGGTCGATGAACACGGCCGAATCGAGCATGCGGTCGCCCTGGTCGAAGATCGACAGGTAGAGGATGTGGCGGCCGGAGGGGACGTAGGTCGAGGCGCGCAGTATGCGCGTAGCGCCGTCGTAGGTGGTGCCGCGTGCAAAGCGACTCCGGACGGTCGCGTCCCCAGCACCATTGACGCTGATCAGATTGTGCTTAGAGTCGAAAGCGAAGTTGTGAGGCGCGTCGATCTTGGGATTGACCTTG
Source organism: uncultured Solirubrobacterales bacterium (assembly GCA_963716195.1). GTDB lineage: Bacteria > Actinomycetota > Thermoleophilia > Solirubrobacterales > JBBDJG01 > JBBQNR01. The sequence continues at coordinate 1,678,254 of OY970293.1, read as the reverse complement.
CTTCCGGTGGACCAGTCCGAAACGTCGAGCTCGGCGACGAACGCGTCGTTGAAATCGCGGCCGAGATATTCCGGATATTCCTCGGTCAGGAAGCGAAAGCGGAAGGACAGGCAGAGCCTGTTCCTGGGCACGAACAGCGCCGTGCGCAGGATGACCACGTCCCTCGCACCGCGAATCGTCGGGCCACCTAGTTCCGTCTTCGTCTCTCCGGAGACGTTCCTGTCGTCGGCCAGCTTGACGTCGCCGTTGGAGAGGATCGCGAAACTGCGGCCGTGGCGTGGAAAGGCGGCGAGGCGCTTGGTGGAGATGCCGGCCGGATCCCCGAAAGGCGGCAGCACCGAGAAATTGGACTCTCCGAAGAAGCGGCGCTGAACTGCCATCGCCCGCACCAGCCTGCGCGCGGCGCGCACCGTCTCGGCTCCTCGATTGGGGGCCGGCGAGATCTGGCCGCCCTTCTTCGCGGCCCCTGCGGAGCTTGCCCCCGCGCCCACGAGCGCTCCAGCTGCAGCGAACACGGCGAGCGAGAACAGGGTCACCGCACTCGCGACGAGACGGAGGAGCGGCGAGCCCGCTTTTAGGTCGCGGGCTACGCCGCTCCGCCTGGCGGGAGGCCTCGACTCGCTAGCGTCGGCAGCGAGCGTTATCGGTGGGGGAGAGGGTCTCACCGTTCTCGTACGTGAAGTCGATCTGCCACTTCCAGCCGCCCTTCGGGCACCGCCTAGGGTTCTCGATGTAGTTGACGGTGACCCGGCGCCGCTTGCCGTGGATCTTTTTGCGCTTTTTGATCTTCGCCCCGGTCTTCACCTGGAAGTAGGTCAGCGTCGCGTTGGGCTGGCCCGGGAGCGTCGGCACGAGCGGAACCTCGAAGTCGAGCCTCGGCTTTCTCTTCGAGCCCTCGAGCTTGCCTGGGATGATCAACGGCGAGCTTATCTCCGGCACGACGTAGAGCAGGTATGTGCGCTTCTTGCCGTTGAACGCGGTCACGGTGCCGGCGACCTCCGACGTGACGACCGGCCTCGCATCGGCTCGTAGCGACCCGGTGCCAACCTTCGACTTGCGTGGACAGGCCTTCGGCCCGTCGTTTGCGAGCTTGTTCTGGTCGCAGGTCGGAAAGTCACGGTAATTGAGACCGATGCCCTTGGGCAGATGGACCACCGCGCGCGTGGTGGGCGAGGCCTTCGATCCGTCGGCCTTGCGAAGCGCGAGTGTCACCGTTGCCCTGGTGCCACGCTTCTTTTTCTTCTTGCTCGCCTTGGACGAGTTGTGACTGACGTCAAGTCGCTGTACCTGCCCGCTCGGGCTCGTGCTCTCGCCGGCGATCGCGACTGCGGTAAGTGTCATCAGCGCTGCAACCGCGAGTGCGGGGGCCGTGAATCTGAACATGCGCTCCTCCAGCTGATTGCTCTCCTATCAAGACTCGCGGCATCCTGATCGCGCAGCCATGGGTGGTCGCATGCATCTTGGGGCGGATGCGTCACGCATCCGCGACGGATAGAGGTCTCAGCCGCCTCCGCCGGTGCGAGCACCCGGTCCAAGCTTCGTCATTTGCGGCGTCTGGACCCTGAGCTTGGCGAGCATCACCTCGAGCCGGGCCGAGACCTCTCTCTCGTCGATGCGCATGACATCGGCTATCTCCGGAAGCGGGGTGTGGTCCATCACCATCGAGAAGATGGGCAGGTCCTCTGGATCCAGCTTGGCCGCGCTGGTCTCGAGGAGCCCCTGCGATATCGGCGGCATGGAGCTTCGCCCACGCGCCACGAGCCGGATCGTGTCGAGGAGCTCGTCGGCGAGCGCCCCCTTGCTCGCGACTCCATCCGCGCCGGCGAGCGTTGCCGTGATCGCCAGGGCGGCATCTGAGTAAGCCGAGAAGACCAGCACCTTGGGCGGATCCGGAAGCGCCTTCAGCCGCCGCGAGAGGGCGATTCCGTCTTCGCGCGCGAGCTGGTAGTCGACCAGGACGACATCGGGCCTGAGCCTGCGGACCTGTTCGAGCGCCGTGGCCGGCTCGGGCGCCGAACCGGCAAACTCCATTCCCGGCTCTCCCCGGATCACCGTCCACAAACCCATCCGCAGGGCAGGATGATCGTCCACGACGAAGACTCGGATCACGGATTCTCCTTCGTCTGCGAAAGCGGAACCACGAGCTCGACGGTCGTGCCGTGCGTGCTATCGATCGATCCCGAGATCGTGAGGGTGCCGCCCAGTATCTCCGCTCTTTCGACCATCGACCGGATGCCGTGACCCGATCGACTCATCGGCCTCGGCATTCCCAAGCCATCGTCCGATACCACGACCCGGAACCCGCCGTCGACGTGACTCAACCGGACGCGGATCTCCTTCGCCTTGGCATGCCGAGCCGCATTCGTCATCGCCTCCGAAACGATGTGGAATGCATGAGCGGCCAGAAAGGCGGGTAGCTCGGGGATCTGACCGGTCACGTCAATCCGCACTTCCCCCGCGACGACCTCGAGCTCGGCGGCGCGCTCGCGTAGCGCGAGCTCCAGGCCGCCCGCGCCGAGCGGCGTGCGTAGCTCGGTCAGGTTGGTATCGAGCTCGGCGCTTGCGGCCCGGAGCTCTCGCGCAGCATGCTCCAGTGCGTGTGCCGTGCCATCGTGCCTGGAGCGTGCGGACGCGCTCAGGACGAGGTTTGCGGCATGGATGCGCTGCTTGGCGGAGTCGTGGAGCTCGAGTGCGATGCGACGTCGCTCGCCTTCCAGCGCGAGTAGCTCGGACCGATTGCGCTCCTCGTCGAGTCGCCGGAGCAGGCGCTCCGAGTAGGCGAGAGCGAGCACGACCAGCATCGGCACCATGAGATGTGTAGCCAGGCTTTCGAGCCGCGCGGTCGTCTCGAGCGTGTGCCAGTCGATTCCGGTGGCGACGGCGATGGCAAAGTACGAGACGGTGAAGACTCCGCCGAAGGCCAGCGCTCGCCTCCAGGGCAGCGCGGTCGCGGGGAGTATCAGTGAGGTGAGTGCGAGCAGGTAGAAGGGGCTACGCCACTGCTCGGAGACCAGCACGAGGGCGAGCGTGATCGCTGCGTCTGCGACCCAGATTACGGTCAGCCTCCGAGCACGGGGCCAGTGGCTGGCGGCGAGAACGCTGCCCCCGCCGTAGCCGATCGCGAGCACGACGAGCCAGCCGTCGTGGCTTGTCACCTCGTGCGCTATCAGCAGGGCAGTCGCCACCCCGGCAGCGACGAGCCGCGTGGTGATGAACAGCGTCAACCACCGATCGTGGCTCGTTCTCGAGATCGATAGCCGCGCCCGGACGGGCGCAGTTCGCCCCGCGCCATCTCGAGCGGGGAGGGCGTTCCTGGAAGCCAGACGACTCGGGGCCACGAGCGACACCAGGCAGAAGATCGCATCGAGAGACCATCCGATACATGGGTGGGCCCATGTATTTCCTGCTCGCGGCAGGCCTCGATCAGGGTTCTACCAGGCCTCGCCTGATCGCATAGCGCGTCAGCGCGACGCGGTCCCGCATGCCGAGCTTCTCGAGGATATTGGCGCGATGGCGCTCGACCGTCTTCTCGCTGATCACCAGCTCCTCTGCAATCTCCTTGCTGGAATGGCCCTCGGCCACGAGCTTGACTATCTCCAGCTCTCGCTGCGTCAAGAGCTCATCGGGTATGTCAGCGTTGTGCCTGGCGCGCTCGAGGTGGTCGCGGATCAAGGCCTTCACCGCAGCGGGATAGATGAAGGGCTCTCCTCTCATCGTGGCCCGACATGCCTCCACGAGATCACGGTCCGCCGCCGTCTTCAGGACGTAACCGGAAGCTCCAGCTCGGAGGGCTTCAAAGAAGTAGCGCTCGTTGTCGTGCATCGAAAGGATCAGCGTGCGCAGATCAGGCCTGCGCCGCGAAAGCTGGCTGGCGGCCTGCAGGCCCGTCAGGCGGGGCATCGCGACATCCAGGATCGCCAGATCGACGTCGTCGTACATGGCCCGCTCGACCGCTTCGGCGCCATCGCTCACCTCCGCCATGACCTCTAAGTCGGGCTCACTTTCGAGGACGAGGCGGAGCCCGCGCCGCACGACATGATGGTCGTCCGCAAGAAGGATCCGCGTCTTCAGAGGCACAGTCATCGCCGTTTCTCCTCAGGAACAGTAAGGCGGACCTCGACCCCGCCGTCCGGATGAGATCCCACTGACAGCTCGGCGCCGATCAGCATGGCTCGCTCGCGCATGCCACGGATTCCTTTGCCGGCGCGCCGGCTTGCATTCAGCCCGCACCCCTTGTCGCGGACGCGCAGCGTAGTGCGGGCGTCGGAGTAATCGAGCTCGAGGACCGCTTCCGAGACTCCGGCGTGCTTGACAACGTTCGTCAAGCTCTCCTGCGCGATCCGGTAGACCACCAGCTCACTCTCCGGCGTCATGGACGGCAGATGCGAGCTGAGTCTGTGAACGATGCGAACCCCGGTCTGCTCCGATACCCGATCACTGAGAACCGCGAGCGCGCTCGGGAGGCCGAGGTCGTCCAATGCCTCGGGTCGTAACTCGCGCACTATCCGCTGAACCTCCTCCAAGCTCGAGCGGGCCGCCTGCTGTGCGTTGGTGAGCTCTTCCCGGAGCCCAGGTGGCGCGCTTGCTTTTCCACGGCCAAGTTGAAGCAGTAGCGCAGTCAAGGTCTGGCTGATCTCGTCGTGGAGCTCACGCGCGAGCCGCTTTCGCTCGCTTTCCTGGCCCGCCAGCGTGCTACGGGCGCTCTCGCGGCGCTCATCCTCGAGGCGGTCGAGCATCTGATTGAAGGCATGAGTCAACTCGACAACCTCGGCATCTCTGCTGTAGACGGGGATTCGCTCCCCCGGATACAGGGGATCGATCCTACGCATGAGGACGGTCAGCCGACCGAGCGGATAAAAGGCGCGTCGCAGCAAGACGGCGTTCACGACGAGCATGATCGTCAGTCCGAGGACGAGCACCGCGATCTCGGAGAGTGAAGTCGGCGAGGGGACGCTTGCCGGTGAAAGCGAGAGGATGGCGCCTGCGACGATCAGGACGGCGGCGTTGGTCGCGAAGACACGCCAAAAGAGGGACAGGCGCTGCGACTGAGGCCGTGCGCGATCTGGCAGCTGAGACATTGTTTCTTCTTCCGGAAGAGACACTAGTCGGCACACGGCAGTCGTGCGTCAAATGGGGGTTTTCCCCCATTGGCGATACGAACGCTTCGGTCAAGATGACACCTGACAGGACGGCCCAGCTCGGATGCGAAGCCTATCCGGGGCCGCCGGTTCGGCCATGGCAGCACGGAACACCGGCGCAGGCCGTGCCGACAGCCGCCGTGACGGCTGTCGGGAGGGCTGAGAGAGGTGACCGCGGTCGAGCTCCGGCATCACGGGCGCGGAGCTAGACGAGGAAGGGCGGCTTTTGAGCCGCCCTTCTCTCGTGCTTTTGATTCAGACCCGTCTATGGGCAGTTCACTGTCAGGTGGAATGCGCGGTCGGCCCTGGCCCCGGCGCTCGTGCGGGTGACCACGCTGATGGCATTCGCCTTGCCGCTGCGCTGCGACACGCCGATCTCGCCCGCCTGCGGTTCCGTCGTGTCGGGCGTTCCGATCGTCGCCGAGTAGGCGCAGGTGGTCACGTCCCGACTGAACACGACCTCGTATTCGCCCGTTCCCAGCTTGCTGGACGTCGTCGCACCGCTCTTCCGGGATAGCGCGCCGGTATCGTCAACCACGGCCCAAAGCGTGTGAGCTCGTGCCTGGTCGACGATCTCCTGGGCGTTGAGGTCGTCGACACGGTCGGCGTTCAGATTCGCGACCCGCCCGGCGGCGTTCGTGTTGAACGGAACCGCCTTCGCGTTCGAGCTCGTCGTTCCGACCTCGATGAAGCCGCCCTCGGCGCCGTTCGTCTCGAACTCGAACGCACGGCCGTCCTTGAGGTTGTTGGCACGCACGCACGGCTCTCTGCCCGGGGCGCTGCGGCAACCGTAGATGGCGCCGCCGCCGTCGCCGTTCTTCTTGTTGGACTGGCGCGTCCCGTACGTCCCGTTCTCAGTCAGGATCTGGGTTTCGGACGTCAGTGCAGCGCTCTTGTTAGCACTCGGGTTGCGCTTGCCGCCGATGATGGGGTCTCCCTCGCCGGATGCGAATGCAAATGGCGAGACCAGCAGGCCCAGGATGATCGAGCTGGTCAGCACGTACCGTCCCTGTGACCACTCGAGGATCGGACGGCGTGACCTCGAGCGGGCCTTTCGGTGCAACGGCATCGGTTACCTCCTTTGGCTTCCTTCGACTTCTCCGTCAGTCCGTTCCCCGGCCTTCGTACGGAAACCGTGTGGCGCCGCGCTGATCCGGTGCTTTCGTTGAAACCGGACATGGGCTTAACCGAGGCTTAAAGCCGAAGCGCCTAGAGGCCCAGCGGATGCCGCGCGCGGTACCTGGTTTTCGAGCGAGCTCGCTTGCGCCAGCGGGGCCCGCGCTCGCCACGACCGGAGGTGTCGAAGCGGAGCCCGGCGATCATGACGTAGGCGTGACGCCGGTTGGCGTAGACGGTGATCCACTGACCTGGCCCTCGCTCGCCCCACCGGATAAATGCGCCCGAATGGAGCGGCGAATCGAGCAGCCCACCGCCGTGGAGCGCGTAGCTCACCGAGCCGGAGCAGTCGTAGGCCCGGTCACGGAACCGGCGGTGGCCGCCGCCATAGCGGTACGGCTTCCGCGTTATCCGGTTGGCGGCATAGATCGCCTGCTTGACCGCCTCGGGTGCCGCGACGGGAGGGAGCGCGGTGCGCCCGTCGGGCGACAGTTGCGCAAGAGCGCCTGGAACGGGGGCCGGTGGGGGCTGCGTCGGAAGCGATGCGCCCCCGGTCGCGGCGAGGGCTTCCGGCGGAGCTGCAAGGAACAGGAAAAACAACGCGGCGCCCACGACGTGGGCCAACCCCGATATGCAGTTGCTTGGCGTGGATACGCGCAAGAACCGGCCTCCTTCGTCGGCCTGCGGGGTTAGCTGACGGGCTGGCGCTAAAGGAGCCTGCGCCCCCACGCGCTGCGTGGGTTAGCCCCGGGATTTGGTTCCCCCGCTCTCCGCTGTACCGCGGAGATTCGGCATTGCTCGGCATCAAGAACGTGCGAAGGCGGGCAGAGTAGCGGATCTCGGCGAGCTCAGGGCATGGGGTGTTCCCCGCATCTGGCTTACGTGCTGACACCCATACTCGGCCCCGGAAGAGCGGGCGACAATTGCCACGTCTGAATTCGCAAGCGTGACAAGGGAGGCGAAATGGCCAGCCTGGCTCCGACCATCATCGGCCCAAGCGATGGACGACTTGTCGACTTCGGGAACCTGGGCGTGCGATTCATGATCTGGGATGAAGACACCGAAGGCGGCTTCTCACTCGTGGAGCACCCGATCCCGCCTCGGACGCTTTGCGCTCCGCTGCATCGGCACTCGCGAGAGGACGAGTACAGCTACGTTCTCGAGGGTAGTCTCGGCGCACAGCTCGGGGACGAGGTCGTTTACGCAAACCAGGGCGACCTGGTGTTCAAGCCGCGAGATCAATGGCACACGTTCTGGAACGCCGGCGATGAGCTCTGCCGCATCCTCGAGATCATCTCCCCGGCCGGTTTCGAGAAGTTCTTCACTGAGATGGGCGACGCATCCGAGGCGGGTCGATACGTCGATCCAACCGAGATCGGCGCTCACTACGGGCTGAAGTTCGATCTCGACAGCGTGTCGCGCCTCTGCGAGGAGCACGGTCTCGTGCATCAAGTTCCCCGCTGATTCTTCGATCGCACGCGTTCGTAACTGCTTAGCAAGACGGCACTGAGGGACTTCACTGCAGCGCGAACGCTGGCGATCTCCGCCCCGCGAAAATACACAGTGACACCCATGGCCGGCTCTGCCGGGCTCTGTGAGGGTCCCTGGATCGAAATCCTCGTTCCCTCGGCCCTGTAGTCGAGTCGGAACGTGTTTTAACGCTGCAAGTCGCCGCTTCGAATCGAGTGGATCGGTTTAACACGACTTCATTGGAAGCCACGCCCGGCGAGCGCGGGAAACCTTGAGGCAAATGCCTTGATGCGACTGCCTCTAACGACTGCCGTGAGCCAATGAGGAAAGGAGTAGACATGTCCAGACCAGATCATCGTCGTCCCGCTGTCCGGTCGAGCCGCTCCGGAGCTGCTTTGGAGCGGGTACGAAGGAGCCTGCAAGCCGGCGGAAGCACTCGTTATGTCCTCGTCGCGGGGATTGTGCTCGCGTTGATGTGCTCTCCGTGGGCCGTGGCCGCTACGACCGGAGGGTCACTCCTCGGCGGAAAGCGGAATCCGAGCGGCGGCACCTCCGTGGAGTTCACCAAGGAGACGCAGATAATCGCCGACATCGATCAGGGTGCCGGAGGCGTTGCGAAAGGGACGGGCGGCTATTCCACGCGTCAGTCGAACAAGTCCGACTCCGGCGGTGGTGCGATTTATGGATGCCGGGCGAAGGCGGGCAAGAACGGGTGTCTCGCCGCCGTCAACCTCGCTGACGGCGCCGCGTTCAAGTTCACCGCCGACGCCAAGGCGGCCGCGGTCGGCGAGCTCCTCTTCGGACCGAGCACGAACAAGCCGGTGGACAAGCCGCCGTTCGTGTCCAACGGGACCGGCCTCGTCAACAACCTGAACTCCGACAAGGTCGACGGGAAAGACGCGGCCGACCTCGTCACGAAGGGCGAGTTGCTGTTCGCGACCGTGAGCGCGACCGGAAGCCTGGAGAACACGCGCGGCGCCACAGCGGCGGCGCAGACCAGTGGAACGCCTCCGACCTATTCCGTCTCGTTTGGGGTCGATGTGAGCAAGTGCGCCTATACCGCGAACCCGACGGACACCGCAGCGGGTACGGTCGCGGTTTCGCCAGGCTCCGACGCCAAGAGCGTCGTCGTGACCGAGTCCGGCACGGCCGCGGGCTTTCACCTACAGGTGACCTGCTGACTCGGTGCGGCATTCGAGCAGGCGGCGAGCGCTCGTGGTTGATACCGCGTTGCAGGATTGAACATGGTGCTCGTCTCCGAGGCCACGACAGAGGACTGTGCGCGTGCGGCTCGCCGCCGGAGGGAGGCGGCGAGCCTGTACCTGCCGGAGCGCCTGCGCCTCATGCTCATCGCCCAGACGCCGCCCGATGACTTGGACAGCTACTTCTACTTTCCAAGTGTTCCGACAGCCGACTATCTGTTTCGGGCCGTTGTTCCGCACCTACTTGGTGAGGCGCCGGCTCGTATCGACAAGCGTAATCAGTTGGCGGCTCTGCGAAAGCAGGGGGTCTTCGTGATCGACCTGAAGCCCGATCCGTGCGACCCCCGACCCGCCGAAGCATTCGTCGATGACGTCGCCGAACGCGCGGCCGCGCTTGCACCAAAGCAAGCGATCCTCATCAAGGTCGACGTGTACGACCTGGCCCTCGAGGCCCTGCGTGATGCAGGGATACCTGTCGTGGACGAGCGTATCCCTTTCCCCAACACAGGCCGGCAAAGGGAATTCGATGCCAGGTTTCGCCTAGCCCTCGATGTCGCAGGCCTCCCAAGCCGCACGTTGCGCGGAGCCTGACCTATTAGCCGCGGCTTGCCAAAGTAAGGGCTTTCTTCATGCGCCCGAGAGGACTCGAACCTCCACCCGGTAAAAGCCGGACAAGGCCCTCAACCTTGTCAAGCGTGTGGTCGTATTGACCGTATCTTCCATATGCAGGGATCTTTCCGCGGGCGCTGACGATCTGGACGTATATGGCGAGGCCGTGGTCTCCTGAGCAGCGCTGGGACTTGCGGAGTCGGACCCGCCGTCGTCGCCACCGCAGCCGGTGAGGACGGCTAGCGCGATTAGAAGCAGAAGTGGAATCCTCTTCATGGCCGCCACGATTCTTCCACTCCTCTATTTCGAGTTCCTTACGGTCGATCGTCCTCCCGAAAAGCCGACGGGCCCGCGAGCGCGGGCCCGCCCGTCCCCCTAGGGTTGGTGTATCAGCGGGCCGCCAGGCCCGTAGCTCCGGCAGGGAGGCCCGACGCCCCGCCGATCGGGCTGAGGCTTCCATCCGCGCCTACACGAAAGCCGCCCTCGGTGACCAATGCGATGACGGAGTTGGCGCGCGGCAACCTGGGCTCAAACTGACTCTTGCCCGGCGCCGCGGCTTGCCGACCGGGTGCTCCAGCTCGGGCATCTGCTCCACCCCGATGCGGTCGCCGACCCGGGACTTCCCGCGATCGAGCTGTCGATGACTAGCTGATCGCCGCCAGTAGGTCCTTGCAGGCCTGCTCGCAGCGGCGGCATTGGTCCGCGCACACCTGGCAATGCTTGAACCCATGATCGGCGTGGTGTTGGCATTCGTCGCCGGAGCTCCGGCAGGTGGTTATGCAGGCCTGAACAACAGCGCGCGTCACGTTCGCGTCGTACTCGGTCTGGCGGCTGACGACGTTTCCGGTCGCCGCGCACACGTCGGAACAATCCAGACACAGCCGAATGCACTTGACGAAGCCCTGAACGTCCTGCTCGCTCAAGGAATCGTCGGCGCATTGCGTGCACGCCTGCGAGCAGTCGTAACAGGCCTCGATGCAGCTCACCAACAGCTGCTCGTCGACGTTGTAGTCGCGTGGGTAGGTCTCGAGCATCTTCCGAGCAATTTCAGCGACGGGCATCGAAACCTCCTTCGGGTTGGGCGTCTCCAACTGCACGATATAGCTGAGCACGCGTCCCGCACAGCCTCGCTTGCTACCGACTCGTTGGAGAGCAGCTACCGGCTGCTGAACCTACTCGGAATCGGCCATTGGACGCGCTCGGCGAGCTGGTCCGTCGTCGAACCCCCAGGATGCGATCCGCCCGGCCACGCGACCTGGGCGACCTCGACCACTACCACGGCCTCCGCGGACAAACCGCTGCTAAAGGCCCGGCTACCGCGCGTAGCCCCCGTCCATCCACTGCTTGAACAGCTGGACCTTGTCTTCTGACCAGGGTTGCTCACCGCTGGCGCTTGGTGGCATGGTCCCGTTGGATACTTGGTGGTAGACGCCGGCCGCGTTATCGGGCTGGCTCATGTACGCGTAATCGTCGAGTGGAACGTCGAGTTGCTTCATGTGCTCTATGTCAACGCTCGTGAACAACGGCACGATGTCGGTCTTGAAGCTGGTGGCAATGGGCGATACCTCCTCTACGTTGTCCTGCGACACCGCCCGCCCAGTATCTCGTGTAGGTGACCGCGCGGTCGAACTGGCGCCGCCGGAGATCCACCTCTCCGCGTGGCGACGCGGCATCGGGGGGTACTCTCATACCGTGTTCACCTTCTTCGCCGACGCGGTACTGATCCGACCCTTCATCGCCGAGCTCGCCCACGCTCAGACAGCGCCTCTTTGATGCGGGCCGCCGGTATCAGCGAGTTCGGCGGTGCTGTCGGGCGGATCGACCTCCCAGATCCGCGCCCCCTCGCGGACGACGAGGTCCTGATCGAAATCCGGGCCGCGGGCGTCGGCAACTGGGAGGAGTTCGTCCGGACGGGCGAGTGGGAGGTCGGCCGCGCCCCTCCAATGGCGCTCGGCGTCGAGGCCGCCGGGATCATCACGACGATCGGAGATTCCGTCGAGGACTGGGAGCCGGGCGATGAGGTGCTCAGCCACCCCCTCCCGCTGCGGGATCAGGGAACCTGGGCGCCCTTGCTGATCGCCTCGGCGACGGTGCTCGCGCGAAAGCCTGGCGCGCTCTCGTGGGAGGCCGCTGCAGCGTTCCCCGTTCCGGCCCTGACCGCCACGCAGGTGATCGACGAAGCCCTGGCGGTGCACCCTGACGACCTGGTCCTCGTTAATGGTGGGAGCGGGGTGACCGGCACGCTGCTCGTTGGACTGGCCGCGGCGCGCGGCGCCGAGGTGATCGCGACCGCAGGACCGGCCAGCCATGAGCGCCTGCGCCGGCTGGGAGCGGCCCATGTGCTCGACTATCACGACCCCGACTGGCCGGAGCAGGCGCGCGCCATTGGCGGCGGCTTGGGCGTGACCGCCGTGGCGAACGCGGTGCCTAACGGCTCAGCGGACACGATCGGCACCGTGCGCGACGGCGGTCACCTTGCGACGCTCACCCAGGACCCACCGGACGAGCAGCGGGGCATCGAGATCTCGTCGGTGATCGTGCACCCCGACGGCCGCGCGCTCGGCGAGCTCGCCGAGCTGCTCGCGGCCGGAAAGCTCGAGGTCTCGACCGCGGCGACGTTCCCGCTCGAGGATGCCGCCGCGGCCCTCGCGGCAGCAACCGGGGGCAGCGCCGGCGGAGCGGTCGTTCTTCGGCCCTGACGGGGACGCCAGGGACTGAGTTGCGACCCCTACGTCCTCCAGCGCGGCCATCGCCGCGTTGCCCCCGTTCAGCGCGATCACCGAGCCCGCCGGGTGGGTAGCCACCCGCAGAGGCAGCTGGGCCTTGAAGCTCAAGGTGCTGTCGCCCCGTTCCGAGAGTCAGTCGACCTCCGCGGACGGCGACTCGCCGTCTGCCCTTTTGTTAGCTTTACGGGGACATCTGGCATCTGTACCCAATCCAGCAAAGGAGACAGCCGATGCCAGTCAAGGAACCGGTTCTTACTGGTCCCAAGGGAGGGCGCATAGTCAGCTACGGCGCCGGCTCGAGCGCCGAGCTGAAGATCGAGGGCGAGCAATCAGGCGGAGAGTGGGCGGTCGTCGAGTGGGAGGTCCACGCCGGAGACGAGCCGCCGATCCACACCCATACACGGGAGGACGAGACTCTTTACGTCCTGGAGGGATCGATCACGGCATTCGTCGGCGACCAGCGCATCGATGTCGAGGCCGGCTCGTACGCGGCGTTGCCGCAGAACCTCCCGCACGGCCTCACCGTCAAGGACGACTTGGCGCGGATCCTGATCATCCTCGAGCCGGCAGGTTTCGAGTACTTCCTCGTCCCGCGCGATGAGAGCGATTCGGACCCGGCCAAGTTCGGCCTCGAAATCGTCGGGCCGGCCCCGGAGTAGGACCGTCCGGCCGGCGCGCGGCCCCTTCCGACCCGTGGGCCGGGGCAGCATCACGGACATCGTGACCGGTCTGCAGCTACTCAGCCATTGCTACCTGCAGCAGGCGCCCTCAGTGATCCGGCCCCGTGCAGGAGAAGTGCGAGCTTCTCGACCTCTTCGCGGCGAGACCTCGATGCGGCGAGCCGATGGATGGAGACGGAGACGCCGGGAAAGGAGTTCAGCCCGCGGGCGGTGCGTGAACAGCGCGGGCAGAACGGTCCCGAAGAGACGTACGGGCACCTGAGCGAGATCGGCACTCACCCGCGTCTCGCCGGCATGCAGTCAGCCGGCGGGATCCTCGTGAGCGATGAGGGAGAGAAGAGAGGCGTCCTGCGCATCGGTCCGTTCTGGCCGGAGCACCCGCGGACGATCACCGCCGCCGTCAGTTCTGGCTCAGCGACGGAGCCTGCCAGACGCACCACGTAGCGGCGACCGAGCTCAGGCCGGACCCGGCATCGCGCCCTCGGCAAGTTTGATCCGAGTCCAGACGTTCATGTTGACGACGACGGCGACGATCTCGAGGATTTCCTCCGCGCTGAAGTGCTTGGCGAGCGCGTCGTGGTACCGCTGGAACGCCGCATCCCGATCGGTATCGGCGGCGCGGGTGAGCGCCTCGGTATAGCGGAGCGCCGCCTGCTCCGCCTCGGAGTGAAGCTCGGTCTCCCACCATGCGGTCAGGGTGTCGATCTTGGGCGGGGGGATGCCCGCCTCGCGCGCCGCCTCGTAGTGCAGATTGAGGCAGTAGGTGCAGTTGTTGAGCTGCGAGACCCGCAGGCGCAGGAGCTGGGCGAGGGCGCGGTCGATCCGCAGGTCAGCCGTGTACCCGAACGCTTCCGCGCTCATCCGAGCAATATCGATCAGCGCCTCGTTCCCGCTCGCGTCGAGCCGGCGGTTCACGATCTGGACATCGTCAGTCATCTCGTCTCCTTTCGGTCCTCATAGGACACTTCCCGTCGTGCAGGTGCAGTGATGGGGGCCAAGAGCGACTCGGTATCAGGCGTCGGCCGAACCGAAGGTACTAAGCCGCGTCGGGACGGACGCGCGAGCCACTAGCCGCCGCAGCCCAATGAGCTGCGCTGTCGGATTCACGCGCGAAGCGCAGACGATCCAACTCGACGGCGTCGGTGATGCGCGGGCAGACTTCTGCGTCGCCGGGCGAATTCCGCAGTCGTGGCGGCGACCGCAGTTCTGCTCGTCCGGACCGGGCATCGGATACTGGGCCACCTCGATTGACTACCGAGATCAAATAAGTGGAGTCCGGCTGACGATCTGGACGCATATGGCGAGACGTTTGTTATGACGCTGGTATCACGTCGACCAATTGCGGCGAGGCGCGCGGCCTCATAGCTGAGAGGGCGTGGCGTCTATCAGCCGCCCCCCGCGAGCTGTCGCATTCATGCGGTTGCAGAAGCCAACTGGCAACCCGCGAAACTATTCTCGGACTTCGATCTGACAAGGAGATCCCCATGCGAGCCATCACGATTGACGCGCCCGACGCGACGCCCGCCCTGCGCGAAGACCTGCCTCAGCCCACCCCCGCCGGCAACGAACTACTCGTGCGGGTGCACGCCTCCTCGGCCAATCCCGTCGACAACTCGATCGCCGCCGGCATGCTCGCCGGGATGGGTCTTGAGCACGACTACCCAGTAACCCTAGGCCGTGACTACGCCGGGGTCGTCGAGCAGGTCGGCGATCGCGTGAGCGGCCACGCGGTCGGTGATGAGGTCTTCGGCTTCCTGCTCCATGCCAACCCTGCGGTGCACGACGGCAGCTGGGCCGACTACGTGGTCGTCACCGAGGAGCTGTCGATCGCGCCGGCGCCTGACGGGGTGGACATGGGCGCCGCGGGGGCCTCGCCCCTCGCCGGCATCACCGCGGTGACCGCCGTCGACGCCCTCGACCTCTCAGAGGGCGACGTCGTGCTCATCGCTGGAGCCACGGGCGGTGTCGGCAGCTTCGCAGTCCAGCTCGCCTCCCGCGCCGGCGCCACCGTCGTCGCTCCGGCACTGGCGGAGGACGAGGAGTATCTGCGCGGCCTGGGCGTCTCCGAGGTCCTGCCGCGCGAGCGCGACGTTGTTGCCGCCGTCCGCGAGCGGTACCCCGACGGCGTCGATGCGCTCCTGGACCTCGTCAACTATCAGCCCGGCGCTTATGAGGGTGCGCTGAAGGAGGGCGCTCGCGTTGCCTCGTCGACGGGCGCCGCCGGCGAGGGCCCCGGCCGCACCGACGTCATGGCCCAGCCGACGAGGGAGAACCTCGAACGCGTCTCGGAACTCCTCGCCACGGGAGACTTGAAGGTGCCCGTCCAGGACACTTACGAGCTCGACCGCGCGCCCGAGGCGCTTCAGGCCCTCGGGACGACACACACCCAGGGCAAGCTGGCGATCAGGATCGCATAGCCGCTAGCTAGCGGCCGCGAGCACGGTCACGACTGCTGCTTCCCATGCCGCGACCAAGACGGGCCCGGCTTCGTCGTCTACGCCGGTACCCAGTCACGAAATGACTGCCCAAGGACCGCCCGTCGTCACCGACCACCCCGCAATACACGTCATTCTCCACGCTTCAACGCGGCCGATGCGAGCTTGTCGGCTCGTTTGTTCTCTTTCCGGCGAACGTGCGTCAGCTTCCACACCTCGAATGCGCTCAGGTGATCCATCGCGACCGCGTGAAGCGGTAGAAGGTTGACTTTGAGCACTCGAGAGAGCCCGTTCACTTGCTCGACGATCAGCCGAGAGTCCCCATAGATCGTCAGATGCGTAACGCCGTAGCCGCGCGCTATTCCGAGCCCGAGGATTAGCGCCCGGTACTCGGCCTCGTTGTGGGTGCCCTCCGGGGCGGAAAAGGTGCCCTCGACCGGATCCTCTATCCAATCCAACTCGAGGACGACACCTCCGCTGATCGGCCCGGGTGCTTGTCCGCCTCCGTCGAAGTTGAGGGTCGCGCCGCGAACTCGGCCAATGCCGTCGAAGCCCTCGCTCTTACTGTTTTGCTCAGGCATGCGCTCGATATCGGCGCGCCATTCCTAATTGTTTACTTCCCCAAGTCGTGCCGGCGTATAGCTACGCACTGGGTACGACAGACGATCGAGCTCGTTGTTCCTCCCGCGTGGTGCACACGCGTGGGGCGGACGTGCCTCGGACCCTGACTCTTCGCGCTGCAGCAAAGAGTGGCGCGGCTCCCTCCTTTGATTTGCTGGCCCGCAAGGTAAGCCGAGCGGCAACGTTGTCCGCAATCAATCAGAGAAGCGGACGTTTCCGGGCCCCCACACCAGCATCGCCGCGCTTACGAGCGCATCCTGACGTGTTAAGAGCCCCCGCAATGTTTTTGGTATCACGGTGGTATCACGGGGCAGTAATTCCACTCGGCATCGCACAGCAAAACCCACTATTTGCAGGGCTTTCATGCGCCCGAGAGGACTCGAACCTCCACCCGGTAAAAGCCGGACAAGGCCCTCAACCTTGCGCGTCTACCAATTCCGCCACAGGCGCGTGGGTGGTCGATTATAGACGCGGGTCCCGGGCCCTTCCGGGGGCGGCATCGTCCCCGAAGCGGCATCAGCAAGCCGAATTCGGATGTTTCCTTGATTGCGTCCGCAGCCGCCGCTAGTCTACGAACACTTGTTCGTATGACCACTTCGATCCAGCCGACACGACCGGGAGGCACAGCTCAGTGGACCTGCAGCTGACGAAGCGCCAGCAGGAGATCTTCGACTTCATCAAGCGCTACGGCGCGAAGTACGGCTATCCGCCCACAGTGCGCGAGATCGGCAAGGCGGTCGGGTTGGCCTCGTCGTCGACCGTCCATGCTCACCTCGCAAATCTCGAGCGAGTCGGCCTCCTGAAGCGCAATCCAACCAAGCCACGGGCGCTCGAGTTGCTCATCGACAAGGCAAAGCAGGCGGTCGCGCCGAGCGGCCTCCCGCTTGTCGGCCAGGTCGCCGCCGGCCAGCCCGTCCTGGCTGAGGAGAACATCGAGGAGTACGTGCAGGTGCCGACGATCGCGGGAGGCGAGGAGGGCGAGTACGTCCTGCGCGTCGCCGGTGACAGCATGCGTGACGCCGGCATCCTCGAGGGCGACTACGTCGTCGTGCGCCCGCAGCAGACGGCCAAGAACGGCGACATCGTCGTCGCTCTGCTCGGCGACGAGGCGACTGTCAAGCGCTATTTCAAGGAACGCGACCACGTGCGGCTTCAGCCGGAGAACGAGACGATGAAGCCGATTCGGACCAAGGACGCGCGGGTATTGGGACGCGTAGTGGGTGTATTCAGGAAGATCAAGTGAGTAGATGACTGCAACGCTGGAACACCAGGACACACGCAAGCCGGCTCGGTTGTTCGAGCCGGGTCAGGCCAAGAGTCTCGACGACGTCGTGACGACGGCGTGGGGAGGGCTCGCGCTGCGCGGCGCTGCGCGCTGCCTCGTCTGCGGAACGACGGCCGCGCACGCCTCGGAGCCGAACGAGGCCGGGATTGCTCCGGCCGAGTGCCCGAGCTGCGGTAGCCGCCTCGAATAGGCATTTCGGGGCCATAACTGTCCCGGTTTTTCGGGAGCCGCCAGAATGCGGAGCAGATGGCCCCCGAAGCACCGTCCGTGTCTCGAGACGCGCGTCTGCGGCTGATCGCATGCGCGGCGGCTGCGGCCCTGCTGCAGATCGACGGCACGATCATCACCGTCGCGCTGCCCTCTGTAGGTAGAGAGCTCGATGCCAGTGCGCACAGCCTCTCGTTGCTTCTGACGGCTTATTTCGTCGCCTACGGGCTGATGCTGTTCCCCGGCGGCATGCTCGTCGACCGGCTTGGCTCACGACGCGTAGCGCTCGTCGGCCTGGTGACGTTCGCCGCCGGCGCGATCCTCGGCGCGCTCACGCCGAGCTACGAGCTGCTGCTTGTATCGCGCGTGGTCCAGGGTGTGGGCGCGGGCCTGGTGAGCCCGGCCTCGCTGGCTGGTGCAGTGTCCGGATACCCGCCGGAGCGGCGCGGCTCGGCGCTCGGGTTGTGGGGCGCGAGCTCCGGCGTCGCGAATCTGATCGGGCCCGTGATCGGCGGGTTGTTGACCGTGGCGATCGACTGGCGCGCGTGCTGGTGGTTCCTCGTACCCGCAGCGGCGGCGGCCGCATGGGGCATCGCGCGTTTCGTGCCTGCGACCGTTTACGCCGACGAGCGGCCGGACGCGACCGGGCTGCGGCAGCGGGTGGTAGGCGCCGCCGCCATGGTCGCCGCGCTCACATTCGTCGTCATGATCGGCGCCTTCTTCCTCGCCCAGCAGTACCTGCAGGAGGCAGTCGGATACTCGGCCCTCGGCGCCGCCTCCGCATTGACATTGATTGCAGTGCTCGTCGGCATCGGGGCGCCCCTGGCAGGCGCTCTCTCCGATCGTTACGGCGAGGCGGTAACCGCCATCGCCGGGTTCGGCTTGGCGGCATTGGGGCTGCTGGTACTCGGCATTCCCGGCGCGCCGCTCGACGGCCTCGGTGCGCTGCCGCTGCTCATTCCATTTGGGATCGGGATCGGCCTGCTGTTCGTGCCCGCGTCGCGCGCTGCGCTCAACGCCGTCTCGCAGGCAAAGCACGGGCGCGTGTCCTCGCTTCTGTCCATGGCGCGCTTGCTCGGAGCCGCCATCGGCGCCGGGCTGGCGGGCGTCGCCCTCAGCGGAGGAGTGACGAGCGGACACGTGCACACAGCGCTGCTGGTCGCCGGCGTCGCCTGCCTGGTGATCGGGATCCCCGCGGCGGCCGAGCTCTCGCCACGCCGGCGCGCGGCTGCGCGTGAGCGCCTCGCGGCTCGAAGCTAGTGACCTGAGTCGTCAGTTCGCCGCCACTTCCCGGCGTCTGGCCGCGCCTGACGCCACCAACGGGAATCGCCGATGCTTCGGCATCGACTCATCCCGTGTGCGTCGTGAGCCACGCCCAGCCACTCGGGAAGCTGCAGCCGACCTTCCGCCTCAGGTCACTAAAATTCGTCAGGCAGGCCGAGCAGCCGCGGAGGTGAGCCTCCGCAAGGAGGTGAGCCACCGAGGAAAGTCCGGACACCGCAGGGCAAGGGTGGTCGGTAACGCCGACCCGGGGAAACCCGAGGGAAAGTGCCACAGAAACGACACCGCCCAAGCGGCGCGATCACACGTGAATTGCGTCGCCGGTAAGGGTGAAATGGTGCGGTAAGAGCGCACCGGCGCCGTGGTGACACGGCGTGCGGAGGCAAACCCCACCCGGTGCAAGGCCAAGCAGGACCGTTACGAGCCGGCCCGGCCAGGTCCAGGTAGGCCGCTTGAGCCGGCGTCAGCCGGCCCAGAGAGATGGTTGCTCTAGACAGAATCCGGCTTACAGGCCTGCTACGGAAGACCCCCGCGAAAGCGGGGGTTTTCTACTGGGGCGAACCGGGTCGTTCCCACCGATCGAGAGAGCCCTATAACGTAGGCCTCGACTAACCGCCTGAGCCTATGGATCCCGAGCGAGCAAGAGAGCTTCTGACACGACAGCGCGAGCGCATCGAGGGCGAGCTCGAGCGGCTGCGCACTGCCCGGGACGGCGGTGACGGCGAGCTGGCCGACATAGACCAGCACAACGCCGACGCCGGCACCGAGCTGTTCGAGGAGGAGCGCGACCAGTCGCTGATCGAGCGGATGGAGCGCGACCTCGAGGCGATCGCGGATGCGTTCAGACGGCTGGACGAGGGCAAATACGGAGTCTCGATCGAGAGCGGACAGCCGATTTCCGACGAGCGGCTCGAGCTGGTGCCGTGGGCCGATCGCACGGTCGAGGAGCAGGCAAGGGTTGACAACGAGGCCCGCAACAACGGCTGAGGGCCGCTCCAAAGGCCTTTCTCAGCCTTCCGACTGACCCGTCAGTCGGTTTGCTAGTATCGCGCGCTCCGCAGGGCGGCCACCCGCCCGATCCCGATCACCTGCTTGGAGGCTCCAGACACGACTGACTGCCGAATCTCCGCGTCGATGCGGAGAACGGGGGACCCACCGGCGGCCTCGAGGCCGCAAGGGGCGAATCGCCACCAGGCGTAGCGCCGCTCTTTCAGCGCGAGCCCGACAGCTAACTCCGTAGGCAGAAGAAAGAGAGGCAAGTCTTGGAACGGCGCATCATTCAGCCGCGGCCTGCCCAGAAGCGGCCGCGCAGGCGAAGCGACAGCAATCTCTCGGGCCCGCGTCCCGACCTCGTCGCGGCATGGGCCGTGGCGCTTGGAATCTTCCTGATCCTGGTTGCGTCGGCGACCTCTCAGGGAGCGACGGACAGCACCGGCGGGGCGAAGGCGCCTCCGCCGCAGCCGGCCAAGACCGGAGCCGCTCCCGCTGCCCAGGACAAGATGACTCGTGACGCTCTCGAGTCGCTACGGGCCGAGCTCGGCGTGGACGCGGATGTCACCAGCGCGGACTCGCAGCGCGCGATCGTCAGGCGTATGCGCCTTCAGCGTGCCACCTGGTATGGCCCGGGCTTCTATGGCCGCCGCACCGCCTGTGGCGTGAAGCTTCGCCGATGGACCGTCGGCGTCGCGCACCGGCAGCTGCCCTGCGGCACGCGCGTCACCTTCTTCCATGGCGGCACGTTCAAGACGGTCCCCGTCATCGACCGCGGCCCCTTTGCGGGGGCGACGAACTGGGACCTGACCGCGGCGGCCGCCCGCGCGCTCGACTTCCGGGCCACGGGACGCTTGCGCGTCATCCACTAGCCGGCCGGCCTGGGATATCCGCCGGTCCCAAGTGCCGTAAGCCTCAAGGCTGACGGCCGACCAGCCGACCAATAACGAGCGGGCAGGGCCTGCCCGCCCAGCGGCGAAATAGCCGCAAAGGCGGGTGTTTTGCGCTCCGCCTGACGATCCCGTACACTTACGAACCGTAAGTAATGCGCTTTTTTGAAGTAGCGACATTTTTTGCAGTAGGCGCCCGAACGTAAAGACATGAAAGAGATGCCCAAAATCAGTCGCTTCGACATCCACGACGAACTGACCGCGCCGGAGGGCAGCGCACCCATTCTCAAGGGCGCGCTTTCGAGCACCGGGCGGCTCAACAACTTCGTCGGCGCGCTCGCTGGCGCTCCCGCTGCTCTCCGCGCATACGCGCGCTTGCGTGGCGAGCTTCGTCGCGGCACGCTTCCGGTCCAGACGCAGGAGCGGATCGCGTTGGCGGTTGCCGAGTACCGCGGCTCCGAATACGACGTCGCGGTGCACGCGCGCAGCGCGCGCAACGCGGGCCTCAGCATCGACGAGGTAGACCACGCGCGCAGGTTCTTCTCGCGCGACGAGAAGGAGGCGGCGCTGCTCCGCTACCTCGAGTCCGCCCTCGAGGGCAAGGGCCGGGTGCCGATCCATCTCCACGAGGAGGCCCGGGAGCAGGGCTGGACCGACGAACAGATTCTCGAGGCGCTCGCGCACGTGGCGCTCGCCGACTTCGCGTCACTGATCAGCCTCGCCGGAGAGATCCCGCTCGAGGGCACGGCGCGTGAGGTAAAGCCACTCGACGAGGCCGCCTAACGAGCGATGCCCGCGACGGCGCGCACGAGCAAGTTCGACAGCGCCGAGCAGGCGTCTCCACAGGAACCTCCCCCCGCAAAGGCGCCCGCCGCCGGTGAACCCGCTACAGCCGGCGGCGGGGCCGGGTCTAACGGCGTCTGTCCGTACTTCCACCAAGCCGTGGAGCTCGTGGGCAAGCGCTGGACGGGGGCGATCGTCGGTGTGCTGCTACCGGGGCCTCGTCGCTTCAGCGAGATCTCGCAGTCGATCCCTCAGATCTCCGATCGCCTGCTCTCGATGCGCTTGCGCGAGCTCGAGTCAGAGGGTCTCGTCGAACGGCACGTGTTCGACGGCACGCCCGTGCGCGTCGAGTACGCGCTGACCGCCAAGGGCCACGCGCTCGAGCCGACCATCGCCCAGTTGCGGGCGTGGGCGTGCGAGTGGATCAAGAACACCTAGAGAACCCGCCGCGGCTGAGCCCATAGTTGCGCACCTTCGCACCGCATGTGCGGTGGTAGGGTGCGGCGCTCTCTGCAAGTCAGGTCGATGCCATCCCATCCCGCGAGGAAGGAGTTCACGTGCCCAACGACGCGCCGACGACACGCGAGGACATCAAGCAAATCGTGGACGACAAGGACGTCCGCTTCATCCGGCTCTGGTTCACCGACATCCTCGGCCAGCTCAAGAGCTTCTCGATCCACAAGGAGGAGCTGGACGATGCGTTCGAGGGCGGCATGGGATTCGACGGCTCCTCCATCACGGGTTTCAATCCGATCGAGGAGTCCGACATGATCGCCATGCCGGACCCGGACACATTCGCGATCCTTCCCTGGCGGCCCGAGGACAAAGCGACGGCGCGCATGTTCTGCGACGTGCGGGTGCCCGGAGGCGAAGCCTACGAGGGCGACCCGCGCTGGGTGTTGCGCCGGTCGCTCGAGCGCATGCGCTCGATGGGCTTCGACCAGTTCTACGTCGGCCCCGAGCTCGAGTACTTCTACTTCCGCTCGGCCGATACCAGCGGTGAGCCGGAAGTGCTCGACCGCGGTGGCTACTTCGATCTCACCACGCTCGACGCAGGCTCGGATCTGCGGCGCGAAACCGTGCTTGCGCTCGAGCAGCTCGGCATCCACGTCGAATACAGCCATCACGAGGTCGGGCCCTCACAGCACGAGGTCGACATGCGCTACAAGGACGCGCTCGCGATGGCGGACGACTGCATGACCTATCGCATCACCGTGAAGGAATACGCGATGAAGTACGGCTTCTACGCGACCTTCATGCCAAAACCGCTGTACGGGGAGAACGGCTCCGGCATGCATACGCACCAGTCGCTCTTCAAGGAGGGGCGCAACGCTTTCTACGACGCCGGCGACCAGTACTACCTGTCGGATATCGCCAAGTCGTTCATCGCGGGTCAGCTCAAGCATGCGCGCGAGATCTCCGCGCTGTTCGCGCAGTGGGTCAACTCCTACAAGCGGCTCGTGCCGGGTTACGAGGCGCCGGTGTACGTCGCCTGGTCGCGTCGCAACCGCTCGGCGCTGATCCGGGTGCCGCTCTATCACCCCGGCAAGGAGCAGGCCACCCGCTGCGAGATCCGCAGCCCCGATCCCGCCTGCAACCCGTACCTGTGCTTCGCGACCCTGCTTGCGGCGGGGCTGGAGGGGATCGAGAAGGGTTACGAGCTACCCGAGCCGATGGAGAAGAACCTCTACCACCTCTCGCCGGACGAGCGGCGCAAGCTCGGCATCGAGGAGCTGCCCGAGACGCTGGGCGAGGCGATCGAGATCGCGGCGGAGTCCGAGCTGATCCTGAAGACGCTCGGGGAGCACACGTTCACGCGCTTCGTCGAGATCAAGCGCCAGGAATGGGAGGACTACCGCAGCCAGCTATCGCAGTGGGAAATCGAGCGCTACTTGCCGATCCTGTGAAAAGGCCCCGTCATTTCCTGAGACGGAAATGACGGGAGCTCTGAGGGCGCGGAGCCCGCTACGCGGTTAGTTCTTTTGCGAAGGTCTCGAAGGCGTCGAGGTAGTGGCGGACGTGCTCGTCGGTGTGCGCTATCGACAGCGTCCACTCCTCCTCGACGCCCGGCGTCATGAAGATGCCGTGGTTCATGTGGTAGAGCCATGCGAGCGTGGACAGGTCGTCGTCGACCTTCGTGAGGTAGTCGCGGTACTCGTATAGGCGCTCGGACGAGAAGACCACGCAGCCCTTCGCGCCGAGGCCCTCGGTGTAGCAGGGCAGGCCGTAGCGTTCGATGATGTCGTCGCAGGCGCGCCGCAACTCGGCGTTGGTTTGCTCGAGTTGTGCGTACGCGTCCTCGGTCAGCACCTCCGTGAGCGTCGCCTGCGCCGCCGCCATCACGAGCGGGTTGCCGTTGAAGGTGCCGTACTGGTGCACCGTCCCGTCCGCGACCACGACCGCCAGCTCTTCGGTCATTCCGATTGCGCCACCAGGCAAGCCGCCGCAGATGGCCTTCGCGAGGGTGATCATGTCGGGCTGAACCCCGAAGCGCCGCGTCGCGCCGCCGAGGGAAATGGTGGCGCCGGTCTTGACCTCGTCGAAGATGAGCTGCACGCCGACGTCCTTGGTCAACTGCCGCACCTGCTCGAGATATCCCTCGCGCGGCGGCACGATGTTGATGTTCATCATCGCCGGCTCCATGATCAGCGCCGCGACCTTGCCCTCGAGCTTCGACAGAACGCGCGCAAGGGCGTCGGCATCGTTGAACGGCACCGACCGCGTGAGGTCGGTGATCGCGCGCGGGTAACCGCCTCCGTAGGGGACGCTGACAGGATCGTCGCGATCGCCAAGGGCGTCGAGCGGCGGATACACCGACACCATCACCGCGTCGTGGTGACCGTGGTAGGAGCCCTCGATCTTCAGGATCGTGTCGCGCCCGGTCGCTCCGCGGGCGATGTGGATGGCATCCATTGTTGCCTCGGTGCCGGAGTTGGTGAAGCGCCACTGGGGCGAGCCGAAGCGGCGGCTCAGCTCCTCGGCCACGTTGATCGAGCCCTCCGTCGGCGCCGCGAAGTGCGTGCCCTGGTCCACTCGCCGTTTGACGGCGGCGGCGATCGACGGGTTCGC
This sequence comes from uncultured Solirubrobacterales bacterium, assembly GCA_963716195.1. Classification (GTDB taxonomy): domain Bacteria; phylum Actinomycetota; class Thermoleophilia; order Solirubrobacterales; family JBBDJG01; genus JBBQNR01. The sequence continues at coordinate 1,653,752 of OY970293.1, read as the reverse complement.
GTGGCCGACGCACATGACGCCGAACCCGTTGTGGAAGTCGACGTACTCGTTGCCGTCCACGTCCCAGATGCGGGCGCCCTCACCGCGCTCGATGTAGACCGGCCAGGGGTCGTTCTCCTGAAAGGAGGACGGCACGCCCTTGGGCATCACCTGGCGGGCGCGTTCGTAGGTCTGACCCGAGTGCGGGGTGCGCTCAACGAAGATCTCCCGCTGGCGCTTGGTCAACTCGCCCACACGGCGTCGGTCGATCTCGAGCGCCGGGCGAAGACCGGAGCGCTCCGTGGTCATTGCCGCTCCAAACTACGCGGAGCCTAACGAACGCTCAAGCTCGTCAGGTTCGGTGACGGGGAGTCGGCAGGCGAAGCGCTCACAGACGTAGGCGGCCGCCACGCCGTTGACCGGTTCGCGCCCGGCGAGCAGCGGCACGCGTTGCTGCGCCTCCTCGTCTCCGGGCTTCATCCCCGCCGTCACCAGCCCGGGTCGGAGCGCCGAGCGCACGACGCGCGCGAGCGGCTCGACCCGGTCGCCGACGAGCGCGACCTCGCGTCGCGGCGAGAAGTGGAACTGAAGCGCCTGCAGCAGGTGGCCGAATCCCTGCGGGTGGCGCGTGGCCGGCTCGTGCAGGAGTCGCAGCACGCCGAGCGCGCTCTGCTCGTACTCGTACTCACCGGTGAAGGCGGCGAGGCGCAAGAGCGCGAGCGCGGCCGCCGAGTTACCGGAGGGAATCGGGTGGTCCTGGATGTCCTTCGGGCGCGTGACGAGCTGCTCGTGGTCGTCCGAAGTCGTGAAGAAGCCGCCGCGCGGATCCGCGAACCGGGCCATGATGGCGTCGCCGAGTGCGCGTGCCTCGACGAACCAGCGCGTCTCGAAGGTGGCTTCGTAGAGGAGCAACAGCGCCTCCGTCAGGAAGGCGTAGTCCTCCAGGTAGGCGTTCAGGGAGGCGCGGCCATCCTTGTAGGTGCGCAGCAGGCGCCGCTCGGCGTCGCGCAGCCGCGTGAGCACGAAGTCCGCCGCCGCACGCGCTGCCTCCACGTAGTCCTCACGTCCGAGCACAGCGCCGGCGTCGGCCAGCGCGGCGATCATGAGCGCGTTCCAGGAGGTGATGCGCTTGTCGTCGAGGCCGGGCCAGACTCGCTGCGCGCGCGCCTCGTAGAGCTTCGTTCGCGCCCGCTCGAGGAGGTCGGGATCGATCTCCTCGCGCGCGACGTGCAGGACGTTGGCATGACCCTCGAAGTTCGGCTCCGCGTCGAGACCGAAGTGCTGGATCACCGCTTCGGCCTCGTCCCCGAGCAGCGAGCGCACCTCGTCCGACGTCCAGACGTAGAACTTGCCCTCCTCGCCTTCGGAGTCGGCGTCGAGCGCGGAGAAGAAGCCGCCCTCGGGGGCCCGCATCTCGCGCAGCGCCCAGTCGAGCGTCTGCGTGGCGACGGTACGCAGGCGTTCGTCGCCGAAGAGCTGCCAGCCATGCAGGTAGGCGCGCGCGAGCAGCGCGTTGTCGTACAACATCTTCTCGAAGTGCGGCACGAGCCAGTGCGCGTCGACCGAGTAGCGCGCGAAACCGCCGCCGATCTGGTCGTACATGCCTCCCTTCGACATGCGGTCGAGCGTGCGCCTCACGATCTCTTCAGCTCGCTCGCGCTCGCCGCCCGCCGCGATCCGCGCCATCAAGAACTCGAGCACCGAAGCGGGCGGGAACTTGGGCGCAGCGCCGAAGCCGCCGTTGACGGGATCGAACTGCGGCGCGAGCGCGCGCTCGGCCTCGTCGAGCACGGCAGGCGAGAGGATCTCGCGCGAGGGCTCGAGTCGCGACGTCGCGCCCAGCCCGCGCACCGTCTGCGCCGCGGAGGATGCGATCTCCTGGCGGCGGGTGGTCCAGGCCGAGTTGACTCCCTCCAGGACCTGGCGGAAGCTCGGCATCCCGTAGCGGGGCTCGGGCGGGAAGTACGTGCCGCCGTAAAAAGGCACGCCGTCGGGGTCGAGGAACACCGTCAGCGGCCAGCCGCCGTGACCCGTCATCGCCTGCACCGCCTCCATGTAGATGCTGTCGACGTCCGGCCGTTCCTCGCGGTCGACCTTGATCGGGACGAAGTGCTCGTTCATGTAGGCGGCGGTGCCCGCGTCCTCGAACGACTCGCGTTCCATGACGTGACACCAGTGGCACGACGAGTAGCCGATTGACAGCAGGATCGGCGTGTCCTCCTGCTTGGCCCGCTCCAGCGCCTCCTCGCCCCACGGGTACCAATCCACGGGGTTGTCCTTGTGCTGGAGCAGGTAGGGGCTCGTCTGTTCAGCCAGGCGGTTGGGCATCCCACCTCACATTAGCGAGGCTCGTCGCGCAGCTCCGCGCGCTTGATCTTGCCGCTGGCGGTCTTGGGCAGCGAGTCGCGGAACTCGACGATGCGCGGGTACTTGTACGGGGCGGTCGCGCTCTTGACGTGCTCTTGAAGCTCCTTCGCGAGCCGCTCGTCGCCGGTCCGGCCGTCGCGGAGAACGACCACGGCTCGCACGATGGCCCCGCGTTCGGCGTCGGGCGCCGCCACCGCGGCCGCCTCGGCGACGGCCGGGTGGCCGACGAGTGCGGACTCGACCTCGAACGGGCCGATGCGGTAGCCGGCGGACAGGATGACGTCGTCGAGGCGGCCCTCGAACCAGAGATACCCGTCCTCGTCGCGGCGTACGTGGTCACCCGTGCGCCAGCGGCGCTCGCGATGCGGTTCCTCGCCGAGGTAGCCGCGGAAAAACGTGGGAACGGTCGCCGGGTCGAGGCACAGCTCGCCGTCGTTGCTCGGGTTGCCGTCGCCGTCGAGCACCTCCAGCGCGAAGCCCGGTAGCGGCTTGCCCATCGATCCCGGGCGCACTTCGTCGCCCACCTGGACGCCGGTCAGCTGCCCGGTCTCTGTCTGACCGTAGCCGTCATGGATGTCGAGGCCGAACGCGTCCCTGAAGGCATGCATCACCTCGGGGTTGAGCGGCTCGCCCGCCGAGACCAGCCGGCGCAGCGCGCGCGGGCGCGCGCGCTCGAGCGATGCTCGCTTCGCAATCATGCGGTACTCCGTCGGCGCCTGGCACAGCACGCTCACCCCCTCGGCTTCGACGACCTCCAGCCGCTCAGACGGATCGAAGCGCGCATCGTGCAGGAAGCATGCGGCGCCCATCGACCAGGGGGCGACAAAGGCGTTGCGCGCGGACTTCGACCAGCCGCTGGCAGCAGTGCACCACACCAGGTCGCCCGTTCGCGCGCCGAGCCAGTGCTCGGCCTGCACGGACTGGCCCCACAGGTAGCGTTGCGTGTGGACCGCGCCGCGCGGCTCGCCCGCTGTGCCCGAGGTGAAGATCAAGAGCGCCGGATCGTCAGGGGTCGTGGAGGGGGGAGGCGGCGACGCCTCCGAGGACAGATCCTCTTCGTCGACGTTGATGAGACCCGGCGGGGCCGCGATCGACTCGAGCGCGTTCTCGAGCTGCTCGCCGTCGCGCGAGGCGAACAGCACCAGGCGCGGCTCTGTCCGCGCGATCCTCAGCGCGATGTCCTTGGCGCGCAGCTGCTCCGAGCAGGGCAGTGCCACCGCGCCGAGGCGCCACGTGCCAAGCAGGGCCAGCACCCACTCCGGCCGGGCGCCGATCAGCGTCATCACGACGTCCCCGGCCCGGACGCCGCGCTCGTACAGCGCAGCGGCCGCCTGTTCCGCTCCAGAAGCGACCTCACGGAAGGTGAGGCTGCGCCGTGCACCCCGGGCGGAGACCGCCCTCAGCGCCTCCTCATCCGGGCGCTGCAGACCGATTCGGCCGACCACATCGTTGGTGAAGTTGAAGGGGGAAGGCGTGTTCACGGATGATCGACGCTCATATCCGCACCAGATAGTACGGTCAGCATCGATGCGTACAAGATTGCCTGGCGTAGCTTTGGCGCTGCTGTTCGCCCTCGTGGTGGTGGGTGTCGCGGCCGCCGTCGCCGACAACACGGTCGTCGACGACAACCGCAACGTGAGGGCCAACAAGCTCGACATCGAGCAGGCCAGGGCCGGCCACAACGGCGAGCTGCTCCAGCACACGATCATCACGTACCGCCCCTGGCGAACGAGCATGCTGCGCTCCAGCCGCTCCCGTCCACGTGCGGCGTGCATCTACATCTGGAAGGCAGGGCGCAACATCAACGAGCGCCAGGACTACGAGGTCTGTGCCCGCGTGCGCAAGAACAAGCTCCGCGCCTACGTCTGGAAGGCGCGGCCCAAGCGGGCGCTCGAAGGGCGCGTGGACGTCAAGCGCTTCGACCTCAACAGCATCACGTTCAACATCCCTCCGAGCATCATCGACAGCCCGAAGCTCTACCGCTGGCAAGCGGTGACCGGCTTCACCGGCAAGGGCTGCCCTAAGGACCCGCCGTACCAGTTCGGCTGCGACGACAGCGCGCCGACGAGGGGCGCCGTCCCGTATGACCTGTCGAAGCCTGCGCCGGCGGCCTAGGAGCGACCATCGCCTTGTTCTCCTGCGCTCTCGCTCGGGAGCGGACCGCTTCCCTCGTGGCGTAGCCAGTCCTCAATCTCGCTCCATCGGAACCGGAAGTCCGGTGCCCACCACTTACCTCCGTGCTTGACGTAAGGGATTCCTTCGCGGGCGACGAGGGTGTAGATCCAGTCTGCTCTTACGCCGAGCCTCTCGGCAACCTGTTCGGCGGTGAGGAGGTCTTCATCGCCAGCCGTCACTCGTACAGCTTGATCACGCGCACCGTGCCGTCTGGCGCCGCGTCGGTGCACAGGTAGCAGAGCACGCACTCGTCGAGGTTCTCCTCGACGATCTCGACCCCCTGCTCGCCGGCCGCGAAGATGTCGACAGGGCACACCTCTTCGAGCTTGGCGGCGAGCTCGCGATCGGCGGCGACGGAGTCGTCCACCTCGACGTCGATGAACAGTGCCTTCGGGACGGCGGCCATCATGCCGCCGCCTTCTCGCCCAGCCGCTCTTTGACGAGGTCCGGGATCGCCGCGATCTCCTCCGCGACTCTGATCCCGGCCCGTTCGAGGTGCGCGATCTTCTCGGTCGCCGTGTCCGCCTTGCCCTCGACGATCGTGCCGGCATGGCCGAAGCTCATGCCCGGCATCTCGTCCATGAAGCGTCCGGCCATGAACGCCACGATCGGCAGGCGCGAGTTGTTCTCCTGTACCCAGCGGGCCAGCTCGTACTCCATGCGTCCGCCGGGCTCGGTGTAGATCACGATCGCCTCGGTCTGCTCGTCCGCCTCGAACAGCGGCATCAGCTCGGAGTAGGTGGAGCCGATAATGGCGTCGCCGCCGATCGATACTGCAGTGGACTGGCCGAGGCCCGCCGCCGTTAGCGTGCTCGAGATCTCCGTCGTCATGCCGCCGCTGCGCGACATGACGCCGACCGGTCCGGGCGTGTAGGCCTTGCGCGCGTCCACCGCGGGACCGCCGATGCCGCCCATCTTCGCCTCGCCCGGGCAGATGATGCCCAGACAGTTGGGGCCGATGATGCGTGCGCCGCGCAGGTTCGCGAGCTCGACCATTTGGGCCACCTGATAACGCGGGATGCGTTCGGTGACGATCACGATCAGCTTGACGCCGGCCTCGATCGCCTCGAAAACGGCGTCACGCGTGAACGCGGGCGGGACGGTCACGACGGAGCCGTCCGGCGGGCGGCCGTTGGCCTCGACGACCTGCTCGACCGTGTCGTAGACGGGCACGCCGTGCACGTCGCGGCCGCGCCGTCCGGGCGTCACCCCGCCGACGATCTTCGAGCCGTAGTCGAGGTTCTCGCGCGTGAGGTTGACCGCCTCGCGTCCCGTGATGCCCTGGACGATGAACGTCGTATCTTTGTTTATGAGGATCGACATCGCCTACGCGGGCGCTCCCACCTTCTCGACGGCGCGCCGCGCGGCCTCGTGCATCGACACGGAGCGATCGCAGTACTCGACGCCGTACTTCTCGAGGATCTTGAAGCCCTCCTCTTCCCACGCGCCGGGGATGCGGAAGATCGCGATCTTCTCTGCCGGGTCATGGCCGAGCTCCACGCACGCCTTGATCACACCGCGGGCAACGATGTCCACGCGCGTGTTGGAGACGATCGACATCATCACCGCGATCTTGTCGACGCCCGGCTTCGAGAGCACGAGCTTCGTGAGCTCGGACGCCTTGTGGACGCTGGGGTTACCGCCGATCTCGCAGTAGTTGGCCGGCTTGCCGCCGTGGGCGCGAACGGCGTCGAACAGGGTCAGGCTGCCGCCGCCTGCCCCGATGACGAGCCCGAGATTGCCGTCGAACTCGGTCACGTTGCCCGCGACGCCGCGGTGGTCGACCGCGTCCACCTGCTCGCCTTTGATCTCGAACTCCGTCGCCTCGCGCGCCTGCCGGGTCTCCTCTTCGCCGACGCCGAGGTCCTTCAGCAGCTTCTGCTGGTAGGGCCGGGCCTCGTTCTCCATGTCCATGTGCGCGTCGACGGCGATGAAAGAGCCGTCCTCGAGCTGTGCGAGCGGGTTGATCTCGGCCAGCGTCATGCCGTAACGCACGAACAGGTTGCAGAGCCGCGCGATGATCGGGGTGAGGCGGTTCAGCTCGGATCCCGTGATCCCGAGCTGCGCGATCACCTGCTTGGCCTGGTAGTCGGACTGGGGCAGGATCGTCGAGAAGTGGCCGCGCGCCACATGCTCCGGGTGCTTCTCGGCAACCTCCTCGATATCGATGCCTCCCATGTCGCTGAAGATCACGATCGGGAGCTTTCGAATCCCGTCGAAGGTGACGCCCGCGTAGTACTCCTGCTTGATCGCAGCCTTCGAATCGACCAGCACGCCGCGGGGCATGTGCCCGTTGATCTTGAGCTCCAGCACCTCCTGTGCGCGCTCGGCCGCCTCGTCCGGCGTGTCGGCGAACTTGACGCCGCCGGCCTTCATGCGGCCGCCTGTCAGGACCTGCGACTTGATCACGACCGGCTCGTCGATGTCGGCCGCGATCTGGCGCGCCTCTTCGGCGGTCTTCGCGAACCCGTGGCGCGACATCGGGATGCCGGCGCGGTCGAGGATCCTGCGTGACTCGTACTCGTAAAACCGCATGCGTTAATACAGCTCGTATTCCTTGGCCAGCTCGGGGTCCTTCTTGGCCAGCATCTCGGCCAGCGACACCATCACCTTGCATTGCTTCCAGGTCGCGTCGTCCTGCATCTTGCCGTCGATCATGTGGACTCCGCGCCCGTCGGGGATCGCTTCGAGCACCTTCTTGGCGAACTTCACTTCCTCCGGAGGTGGGCTGAAGACCTTCTTGGCGATGTCGATCTGGACGGGGTGCAGCGACCAGGCGCCGACGCAGCCGAGCAGGAAGGCGGCGCGGAACTGTGTCTCGCAGCCCTCGACGTCCTTGATGTCGCCGTAGGGGCCGTAGAACGGCAGTATCCCGGCGGACGTGCAGGCGTCGACCATGCGCGCGATCGAGTAGTGCCAGGGATCCTGCTGCGCCGTCGCTCGCGGCTTGTCGGGGTCATCGGGATCGGGATCCTCGATCACCCTATAACCGGGGTGACCGCCCCCGACGCGCGTCGTCTTCATCCGCCGCGACGCGGCCAGGTCGGCAGGGCCGAAGCTCATTCCCTGCATGCGGGGACTCGCGGTCGCGATCTCCTCCAGGTTCACGACCCCGAGCGAGGTCTCGAGGATCGCGTGCACGAGCAAGGCCTTGTCCAGGCCGGCCTTGGCCTCGAGCTGGGCGAGCAGGCGGTCCACGTAGTGGATGTCCCATGGCCCTTCGACCTTGGGGACCATGATCACCTCGAGCTTGTCCCCGATCTCGGTCACGAGCTCCGTGAAGTCGTCGAGCACCCATGGGCTGTCGAGGCTGTTGACCCTTGTCCAGAGGGCCGTGTCGCCGAAGTCCGTCTCCTTGGCGACCTTGATCAGCCCGGCGCGCGCGGCCTCCTTGCGATCGGCGGGAATCGCGTCCTCGAGGTTGCCGAGCAGGATGTCGGTCGCCCGCACCATGTCGGGCACCTTGGCGACCATCTTCTCGTTGCTCGCGTCGAGAAAATGGATCATCCGCGAGGGCTTGACCGGTATCTCCCGCGGCGGGTCGGGGGCCCCGATCGCAAGCGGGCTGAAGAAGTCCCGAGGGTTACGCATGGCGCCGAAGGATATCCTTCGTTGGCGAAGACCGACTAGGGAGTCAATGACATGGCCGTAGCAGAGCTACTCGAAAAAACCGACGAGCAGCGCGCGATCACGGAGATGGTGCGCCAGTTCGTGGACGAGCAAATCATCCCCAACGCCGAGCACTACGACCACGAGGACGAGTACCCGGAGCCGATCGTCGAGCAGATGAAGGAGCTCGGGCTCTTCGGCGTGACCATCCCCGAGGAGTACGGCGGCATGGGCCTCGACCTCACGACGTACGCGATGATCGTCGAGGAGCTCTCACGCGGCTGGATCTCGATCTCGGGCGTCGTCAACACCCACTTCATCGGCTCCTACCTGCTGATGAAGTTCGGCACCGACGAGCAGAAGGAGCACTTCCTGCCGAAGATGGCCACGGGCGAGCTGCGGGCCGCTTTCTCCCTCTCGGAGCCCGAGGTGGGCTCGGACGTTCAGGGGATCAAGGCCGTCGCGAGCAAGGACGGCGACGAGTGGGTCCTGAGCGGCCAGAAGATGTGGGTTACGAACGGGCTGCTGTCGGGAGTGGTGTTCGTGCTGATGAAGAGCGACCCCAAGGCGGATCCGCCCTACACGGGCATGACGTGCTTCATCACCGAGAAGGAGCCGGGGGCATCCGAGAACACGGGCCAGTACGCCGGCCTCACGATCCCGCCGAAGATCAAGAAGATGGGCTACAAGGGAGTCGAGTCCACCGAGCTCATCTACGACGGCTACCGCTGCCCGGCTAACCGCATCCTTGGCGGCGAGGACGCCGGACTAGGCCAGGGCTTCCGCCAGATGATGGATGCGCTCGAGGTTGGGCGCGTGAACGTGGCCGCGCGCGGCGTCGGGATCGCTCAGCGCGCGCTCGAGCTGGCGCTGCGCTACTCGCAGGAGCGCAAGACCTTCGGCAAGCCGATCGCGCACCACCAGGCGATCCAGTTCAAGCTCGCCGACATGGCGACCAAGGTGGAGGCGGCGCGCCTCCTGACGTTCAAGGCCGCCCGCATGAAGGACGCCGGGCAGCGCTCCGACGTCGAGGCGGGGATGGCGAAGCTGTACGCCTCCGAGGCGGGCAAGGAGGTGGTCGAGGACGCGTTTCGCATCCACGGCGGCTACGGCTACTCGAAGGAATACGAGATCGAGCGCCTCTACCGCGACGCCCCGCTGCTTCTGATCGGCGAGGGCACGAGCGAGATCCAACGGATGGTGATCGGCAAGAAACTGCTCGAGAGGCACAAGCTCTAGGCCATTCGACTACGGGCAAGGCGGGGCCCGGCGCGGCTTGGATACGCTAGCCATAAGTGGCTTCAGAGACCCAGCAGTTGATCGAGCTTGCCGGGCGCCGCTTCCTCGAGGAGGTTCCGGCTCTCAGGCAGCTGAAGCTCGTAATCCGGCTCGATCTTCGAGCTCGGCGCGAGTCGCAGACTTGGAGAGTTCAGTTTCCGGACGTTACGGCGAAGAAAGATGCTGCGTCGGACGCTCGCGTCACGGTGCTCGCACCACGCTCGCACTTCAACGAGCTCGCGAAGGATGGCCGCCTCCAGCACTGGCGTGACGCGTACGAGAACGGCTACATCAGGGTCGCCGGGCAGGAAGACATCATGAAACTGATCGCTAGAGTCATCGAGCGCCACGAGACGCGCGCGAAGATCAAGAAACGGAGGGCATGAGTGGCAGACAGCGAGACTGCGACTAAGGGGGGCACCACTTTCGATCAGGCATCCCGGGAGGCCTCAGGCGCGCGGCCGTACGGCCGCTACTTGGAGGATTTCGAGGAAGGGGCGACCTACAAGCACTGGCCGGCGAAGACCGTCACCGAGGCGGACGATCACCTCTTCTGCCTGATCACGATGAACCACCATCCCCTGCACATCAACGACGAGTACGCACGGCAGTCGCAGCAGGGGAGGAACGTGGTCGTCGGGCCGCTCGTGTATTCGCTTGCCCTCGGAATGACCGTGGCGGACATCTCCGGCAAGGCAATCGCGAACCTCGCGACAGAGGAGTTGAGCCACCCGGCGCCGGTCTTCCACGGTGACACGCTGTACGCGGAATCCGAGGTGCTCGAGGTCCGTCCTTCGCAGTCGAAGCCGGATCGCGGCGTGGTCAAGGTGCGGACGGACGTCTACAACCAGAACAACGAGCTCGTGGCCACCTTCAAAAGGGCCGTGCTGGTGCCTCGCCGGCCTGGAAATGGCTAGAAAAGCCTAGTTCGATGGCGCAACTTCGGCGATTGCGCGACAATCCTGCCTTCGATCCGCCACAAAGGAGCTGGTAACAAGTTGAACGAGACCGCCGCCACCGTTCGCACGGAAGCACCGACGCAGCACTCGAAACTTCTGGAGTGGGTCGAGGAGATCGCGGCGCAGACCCAGCCGGCCGCAATCCACTGGTGCGACGGCTCCGCCGAGGAATACGACCGCCTCTGCCAGGAGCTGGTGGATGCCGGCACGTTCGAGCGGCTGTCCGACGCCAAGCGCCCGAACTCATACCTCGGCCGTTCTGATCCGGCCGACGTCGCCCGCGTCGAGGACCGGACGTTCATCTGCTCCAAGCGCGAGGAGGATGCCGGGCCGACCAACAACTGGCGAGAGCCCGCAGAGATGCGCGAGACGCTCAACGAGCTGTTCTCCGGCTCGATGCACGGACGCACGATGTACGTGGTCCCGTTCTCGATGGGCCCGCTTGGCTCCCCGATCTCGCACATCGGCATCCAGCTCACGGACAGCCCCTACGTCGTGGTGAACATGCGCATCATGACCCGCATGGGTCAGGCGGCGCTGGAGGTGCTCGGCGACGATGGACACTTCGTCCCCTGCGTGCACTCGGTCGGGATGCCGCTCGCCGATGGCGCCGAGGACGCGGCGTGGCCGTGCAACGGCGACAACAAGTACATCGTCCATTTCCCGGAGTCGCGCGAGATCTGGTCGTTCGGCTCTGGATACGGCGGCAACGCGCTGCTGGGCAAGAAGTGCTTCGCGCTGCGCATCGCCTCGGTGATGGCTCGCGACGAGGGCTGGCTCGCCGAGCACATGCTGATCCTCAAGCTGACCTCTCCGGAGGGAGAGGTCAAGTACGTGACGGGTGCTTTCCCGTCTGCGTGCGGCAAGACAAACCTGGCGATGCTGATCCCGACTCTGCCCGGTTGGAAGGTGGAGACGATCGGCGACGACATCGCGTGGATGAAGTTCGGCAAGGACGGCAGGCTCTATGCCGTCAACCCGGAGGCCGGCTTCTTCGGCGTCGCGCCCAACACCGGCGAGGAGACGAACCCGAACGCGATGGCGACGATCCGCGAGAACTCGATCTTCACCAACTGCGCGCGCACGGATGGCGGCGATGTCTGGTGGGAGGGGATGACGAAGGACACGCCCTCGCACCTGATCGACTGGCACGGTAACGACTGGACGCCCGACTCGGACGCTCCCGCGGCTCACCCCAATGCCCGCTTCACGACACCGGCGTCGCAATGCCCTTGCATCGCCGCCGAGTGGGAAGACCCGGCCGGGGTGCCGATCGACGCTTTCCTGTTCGGCGGGCGGCGCGCGACCGTCGTTCCGCTCGTGCACGAGGCGTTCGACTGGGAGCACGGGGTGTTCCTGGGCGCGACGATGGCGTCGGAGACGACAGCCGCAGCCGCGGGTAACGTCGGCCAGCTGCGCTTCGATCCGTTCGCGATGCTGCCCTTCTGCGGCTACGACATGGCACGCTACTTCGAGCACTGGCTGGAGGCCGGCCGGCGCGAGGGCGCCCAGCTGCCCAGGATCTTCTGCGTCAACTGGTTCCGCAAGGACGAGGACGGCCGCTTCCTGTGGCCGGGCTACGGCGAGAACAGCCGGGTGCTGGAGTGGGTCTTCCGCCGCTGCGACGGCGATGCGGATGCGGTCGCGACGCCGATCGGCTACGTGCCGTCGACCGACGCGATCAACACCGACGGCCTCGACATCTCCGACGAGCGGTTGTCGGAGCTGCTCGCAGTCGATCCGCAGCTTTGGAAGGCCCAGCTACCGCAGGTGCACGAGCACTTCGCGCGTTTCGGCGACCGCCTGCCGAAGGAGCTGCGGGAGCAGCTCGACGGTCTCGCGAAGCGTCTCGAGGATTCCTAAAACTGCGCTCCATGCCGGTCGGCGGGCATGTCCGGCGACCGGCTGAGGGCGCTAGTGCGCTTCGTCTGACTCCGCGGCGGGCGGGCGGCTCTCTTCGGCCAGCGACGTGATCGCGAGCACGCCCCGCGATGCTTCTTCGAGCACCTCGCCCGCTTCCTCGGAAGAGCGCGCATACAACTCCACCAACAGGTGGATCACGATCTTGTCCTCGTCGTGCTTGTGGAAGCGCACGTGCGTGAAGAACTCGCGGGTGCCGCCGTCGCCGAATGCGGCATACGCCAGTGAGTCAGCGGCCTCGGGGCCGGAGCAGACTTCGACGAGCTCCTGGTCGACCGTCACCGTGCAGGACGCCACCCAGGGCGTGCCGGTCACCATCCGCTCCCAGCGGTCCTCGACTGCCTCGAGGTGGCCGTCCGCGAAGGTCAGGTGAGGCTGGTCGTGCATGCAGTCGAGGCACTGGACGACCGCCTCCTGGATCTCGTCGAGGCGCTCTGATGGCTCCGCCGTCGAGGGGTTGATGCGCAGGAGAGCCTCGTAGTAGACCTTCGCCTCGAGGTTCTGCGACCAGCAGCGATAGCAGCGGAGCCACGGCCGGCCGTTCTCGACGCCTCGGTCGGGCGGGCCGCCACGCTCGTGCTCGCCTCGGCGCTCGGGCAGGTCGTCTTGCTCCGGATGACCCATCTTGGCCATTCTAGGGCAGGGAAAAACCGTCATTTGCTTAGGCGCAAATAACGGTAGCTCCGAGGGTTCGACGCCCGTTCAGCCGCCGATCTGGCTCATCGTGCGGGCGGGCTGGCGAAAACCAGCTTCCGACACGTGGTGCTTCAGCTCCTTGCGCCACACCGCCTCGCGGACGATGCGCTCCAGCTCGCCGTCGTCGGCGCCGGCTCGCATCGGGCCACGCAGGTCCGTCTCGTGAAGACTGAACAGGCAGGTGCGGAGCTTGCCCTCCGCCGTCAGGCGGATGCGGTTGCAGTCGGCGCAGAACGGCTCGGAGACGGGATTCACGAAACCGATCTCGCCACGCCCGTCCGCGAAGCGATACGTGCGCGCCGTGGAGTGTGGCTCGCGCTCGTTCTGCTCCAGCGGGTAGACGGCATCGATCATCGCGCGGATCTCGCCCCCGGTGAGGACGCGGTCGGTGGACCAGGCGTGGTCGGCATCGAGGGGCATGAACTCGATGAAGCGCACCTTGTAGGGCTTACGCCGCGCGAGCTCGGCGAACGGGATCACTTCGTCCTCGGTGAATCCGCGCATCGCCACGCAGTTGACCTTGATCGGGCTCAGCTCCGGATGGCGCTCGAGCGACTCCAGTCCGGCGATTACCCGCGGCAGCGAGTCGCGGCGCGTGATCTGGAAGAAGCGGTCGCGTGAGAGGGAGTCGAGCGAGACGTTGATGCGGCGCAATCCAGCGGCGACCAGCGCGTCGGCATGGCGGTCGAGCAGATAGCCGTTCGTCGTGAGCGACAGGTCCTCCAGTCCGTGGATCCGCGACAGCATCGCCACCAGGTTCGGAAAGTCGCGCCGCACCAGCGGCTCGCCGCCCGTCAACCGGACGTCACGCACTCCCATCGTGACCATCAGCCTCACCAGCCGTTCGATCTCCTCGAAGCTGAGGATCTCGTCCCGCTCCAGCCACGGCAGGCCCTCCGCCGGCATGCAGTACTGGCAGCGGAAGTTGCAGCGATCGGTGACCGACACGCGCAGATCGCCGATCAGACGCCCGTGACCGTCGAGCAGAGGCTGGCGCTCGCTCGTCATGACTCGACCGAGTCTACCGGGGCGATTCAGCCGGGCTTAGGCGCGGCCGCCTCGAGCGTCGCCTCGAAGTCCGTTCGCGGCACCGGGCCGATGCACGGAGACGTGGCGCCGGCCTGCGCATAGCGTTCGACGCCGGCGCGCACTTCCTCCGGCGAACCGATTGCTGTCAGGGCGTCGAGATAGAACGCCGAGATGCCGGCCATGCCCTTGTCGATGTCACCTTGGGCCATGCCGGCGTCGTAAGACTCGATGTCCTCCTGGAATCCCGAGCCCTCGATCATCGCGCGGTAGAACGGAAGGCTGAAGTACGTCATCAGGTCCGCGCGCATCACCTGGTAGGCGGCGTCCTTGTCCTCTGTCACCGCCGCCGGAACCGCCGCGACGATGTCGAACCCCTCCATCGGCTTGCCCGCCTTCTCGCGCCCGGCGCGTACCGCGGGCACGACGACGTCACGGATGTAGTCCGGGATGCACAACCAGAGCATGACTCCGTCTGCGATCTCGCCGGCGAGCTCGAGCATGTTGCGGGACAGCCCGGCGATGTAGATCGGCAGGTCCGCCCGTGGCTCGTAGCCCATGAAGCGGAAGTTGGTGCGAAAGATCTCTCCGTGCGGCGGCTCCTGGCCCTGGAAGAGCGCGCGTACGATCCCCGCATACTCCCTCATAGCCTGCAGCGGCCGCTCCAGCTGCGCCTGGTACCAGTTCTCGACGGTCACCTGGTGGGAGACACCGAGCCCGAGCACCATGCGGCCACCGGAGAACTCGTCGATGGTCGCCGCCTGCTGAGCCGTCGCCACAGGTGTGCGGGAGTAGATCGGAAGCACTCCGGTGCCGACTTTGATGCGCTCGCTTGCGGCTGCATAGGCCATCAGTACGGTCAGCGAGTCGCGCGCAGCGATGTGCGTCACGTAGGTCGAGTCATAGCCGAGAGCGTCTGCGCGCTTGACGCGCTCGACGGCTTGGTCCAGCGATTTCCCGACCGAGATGAACGTCCCGCGCCCCGCCACGAGGCGCAACCCTACCGCGTGTGACTCGAGCGCGGCACGGGCACGCCCCCCACCGCCAGCGGCGTTCGGCGCCGGCTCGAGCCGACGTCTAGAAAGATCGAAAGCGCACTGGTCTCAGGTCGCGGGAAGGAGCTCGGGACCGGCAGCCGCACTCGCCGTCCGCCAAGTCTTCCGGACAGCACGCCACGTCGCAGCCGCAGGCGCCCGCGCGCCGCGGCCCGCCCGGAGACGCGTATGAAGCCTCGCGAGAAACCATCTCCACGCAGCTCTCCGCTCAACTTCACGCCCGGCACGTACTCGAGCCTGTCCAGCTTGTATCCGTAGCTCGTCAGCAGGACGCGCCCGTTGCGAAGGCCGGTCACCCCGATCCTGAAAATGTTGCCGACGAACAGGCCGCTTTCGATCTGTGATCCGGAGTCGGCGAGCGTGCGCACCAAGGCGGCGACGGTGCGGCCGGCCTTACCCGGCACGCCTCGCGCCGGCCTGAGCTGGTCGAGCGCGGTCGGCGCCAGCGGATCGAGGGGGATCAGCCGCGAGCGGCGGCGGCAGGGCGCGATCGCGTGGTCGGCCAAGAAGGCGCCGAACGCTCGCCGCGCGCAGCCCGCGTTGGGCCAGTCGAGCACGCTGTGTCCAACGTCGGGCACCGTCAGATGCGTCGCGCGTGGCAGCAGCTTCGCGACTTCAGCCCCATCCTCGACCGGCGTGCGCATGTCGTCCTCGCCCGACAGGACCAGAGCGGGCACGGGTGGCAACGGGCCGTTCTTCACCGCTGGCTCCGTGGCGGCCGACGGCCACAGCCTGCAGATCTGCAGCGGGGTCGAGGCGATGAACGCGGTGAGGCGGTCGAAGCCGCCCAGGACCGCATCGGGTGTGGTGTCGAACGCTGCCTTCGCCTCTGCGAAGCGCGCGCTCATCGGGCTCGTGCGCGACCAGGGCAGAGGGCCTTCCTCGCACACCGTGGCCGCGTAGACCGCGGGGTTGAAGTACGCAACCGGGTCGTTCTGTTCGGTGGCGCTGCGGTGTCCGAGGCGCACGATCGGCGCGGCGTCGCCGTTCAGGGCCGAGCGCAGGGCCGCCGGCAGCGCTGCCCGCAGGCCCGGGTCGAAGTCGCCGGAGAACAGGATGTCGAGCAGGCGAACGCGACCAAAGCGCGCCGTGTAAGGCCTCCCGTCGAAGCGCACGAGCGGCCCCCGGAGCAGGCCGGCGCCGAGCCGTGACACCAGCGCGGCAAGGTCAGCCGCCGGGTCCTGCGTCAGCCCTCGGCAGCGAGTCTCACACAGCGCGCGCAGGATCCGGGGAATCGCCTGCAGGTTGTCGCGCAGGAACGGATCCGGCCCGGTCGTGGGAACGACGGAGTCCAGCACGAGGCGCTCGACGTGTTGCGGATAGGCCGCTGCATACGCAAGCGCGAGCTTCGTCCCGTAGGAGACGCCGTACACGATGATGCGGTCCACGTGGAGGGCGCGGCGAACCGCCTCCATGTCCTCGACGGAGTCGCGCGTGGTGTAGAACGCGCGCCGCGGGCCGAGCCGCTCCGCGCAGTCGGCTCCTGCGCCCGCGGTGTGCAGCTCGTCGTCGCCGATCGCCTCGAGCGTCGGGCAGCGCAGTTGACCGGAGCGGCCGATGCCGCGCTGGTCGAAGGTCACGACCTCGCGTCCGGCAAGGGCCCTCCGCAGCGTGTACGCGACATATTCGGCGAACGGCGTCGCTGCCTGACCGGGGCCGCCGGCAAGGGCCATCACCATGCCCTTCTTGGTGCCTCGCGTGTCGACGCGCCGGACCCGCAGGCTGACCGTCGCTGAAGGCGCCGGGCGCTCGAGCGGCACGATCACGTTGCCGCAGCGCGCGATCGTCACCTGGTTGCAGAACTTGAACTTCGTGCTCTCGGGCGCGGGCACGACCACCGCCTGTGCCTGTGTCACGCAGGCCAGCACGAAGAGAGGCGTGAGGACGAGCAGCCTACGCATACGACCGACTGTAGCCGCGCTGCTGCGCCGGTGCCACGGGTCAGTTTCCACGCACCAGGACTGTCACGAGCACGGCCGCGAACGCGATCTGGCCGAAGCCGCTGGCCGTGCCCCAGCCGGCGCCGAAAGCGCGCGCGAGCAGGGTCGCGGCAAAGAAGACAAAAACCAGGAACCCGAGCTGCCGCGCGCTAGATCGCAGCCAGCGCCTTGTATTCGCCGAACACCTCGCGCATGGCGCCGCTGATCTCACCGAGAGTGCAGTAGGCGTGGACGGCGTCGATGATCGCCGGCATCAGGTTGTCGTCGCCCTCCGCCGCGTTGCGCAGCCGGGCGAGCGCCTGCTCCGCGGTGGCGGTGTCGCGCTCGTCGCGCAAGCGCTCGAGCTTCACCTGCTGCTTTGCCGCCAGGCTCTGGTCCACCTTGAAGTACTCGGGCTCCGGCTCGTCATCGTCGCGGTACTTGTTGACGCCGACGACGACTCGCTCGCCGTCGTTCACGGCCTGCTCCCAGCGGTAGGCCTCGTCGAGGATCGCCTTGTGGTAGTAGCCGGACTCGATCGCCTCGACCGCGCCGCCCATCTCCTCGATCTTGCCCATTTCCTCGACCGCGCGGCGCTCGAGCTCGTCGGTCAGCCACTCGAGGTAGTAGGAGCCGGCCATCGGATCGATCGTGTCGGTGATCCCGATCTCTTCGGCGACGATCTGCTGCGTGCGGACGGCGATCTTCTGTGCCTTCTCCGTCGGAATCGCCAGCGCCTCGTCGTAGCAGGACAGCGCCATCGACTGCACGCCGCCGAGAGCGGCGGCAAGCGCCTGGATCCCGGCCCGCACGATGTTGTTCTCGGGCTGCTGAGCCGTCAGCGTGGAGCCGCCGGTCTGCGTGTGCGTGCGCAGCATCATCGAGCGCGGGTCCTCTGCGCCGAAGCGGTCGCGCATGATGGAGGCCCACAGCCGGCGCAGCGCGCGGTACTTGGCGATCTCCTCGAAGAAGTTCATGTGCGTGTTGAAGATCCAGGACAGCCGCGGTGCGAAGGAGTCGACGTCGACGCCGCGTTCCCGGACTGCACTCACGTAGGCGATCGCGTTGGCGAAGGTGAACGCGATTTCCTGCACTGCCGTGGAGCCGGCCTCGCGCATGTGGTAGCCGGACAGCGAGATCGCGTTGAACTTGGGCGCCTCGCGGGCACACCAGGCGATCAGGTCGGCGGCGAGCCGCAGCGACGGCTTCGGCGGATAGATGAAGGTGCCGCGCGCCACGTATTCCTTCAGCACGTCGTTCTGGGCGGTGCCGGAGACCTTGTCGTGGGGAACGCCCTGCTTCTCACCGACCGCGACGTACATCGCGACGAGAATGGGCGCCGGTGCGTTGATCGTCATCGACGTCGAGACGCGATCGAGCGGGATTCCCTCGAACACCGTTTCCATGTCGGCCAGCGAGTCGATCGCAACGCCGACCTGTCCCACCTCGCCGGCGGCGCGCTCGTCGTCCGAGTCGAGGCCCATCTGCGTGGGCAGGTCGAAGGCGGTGGACAGTCCCGGCTGACCCTGGGAGAGCAGGAACTTGAAGCGCTCGTTTGTGGCCTCGGGCGTCCCGAAACCCGCGTACTGGCGGATGGTCCAGGGGCGACCCCTGTACATCGTCGGCTGGATCCCGCGCGTGAACGGATACTGGCCCGGGAATCCGAGCTGGGTTTCGTAGTCGAGACCGCGCACGTGCTCGGGCGTGTAGATGCGATCGGTGGGCAGACCCGACAGGGTCTCGAACTCCTCGCGCCGCTCACCCGACTTCTCGAGGGAGCGGGCAAGCGGACCCTCCTCCCAGCGCCGCCGCGCCTCCTGGAGGCGCTTCAGCTCCTCCTCCTTGCTGCGGATCAGCGCGTCGAGCTTCGCCTTACCGTTGCCGCGAACGCCATCTGCCGCGGTGCCGTTGCCCTTGCTTTGCTTCTCGCTCATGCTGGCCGGGCCTCCGTCTCGTCCTGCGTCTGCTGAGATTATCCCTGATCGATGGACGAAGCCCCTGAAAAGAGCCCCGCCGCTGGGCTCCATGCTCCCAAGCCACGCCTGATCGACGTCCTGCACCGAGGCCGCGAGCGCGTGATCGGCAGCTGGGACCTGGGCGGAGCGCTCGTGGACCCGGGTCCCGAGAGCTGCATCGAGACGCTGCTCGGCGCGCTCGGCGGTGAGCCGAAGGCCCTCCTGCTCACCCACATCCACCTCGACCACGCGGGCGCGACCGGGGCCCTCGTCGAGCGTTTTCCGGACCTCGAGGTGTGGGTGCACGCGAACGGCGCCCCTCACCTCGTCGACCCGACGAAGCTCCTGCGCAGCGCCGAGCGGATCTACGGCGATCAGATGGACGCCTTGTGGGGACGGGTCGTGCCCGTGCCTGAGGGCAACTTGCGAGTGCTCGAGGGCGGCGAGACCGTCTCCGTCGCCGGGCGCGAGCTCGACGTCGCGTACGCGCCCGGCCACGCGTCACACCACGTCGTGTACTTCGACCGCTCGGATGGAAGCGCCTATGTCGGCGACGTCGCGGGAGTGCGTATCCCGCCGGGCGATTTCATTCGCATGCCGACGCCGCCGCCCGATATCGACGTCGAGCTGTGGGAACGCTCGATCGATCTCGTCGCCGCCCGCGCTCCGTCGCGGCTGGCGCTGACCCACTTCGGCGAGGTCGACGATCCACCAGTGCACCTCGAGCGCGCGAAGGAACGTCTACACGAGCAGGCAGGGCTGGCGCTGGCCGCGCTCACGGAGCACGGCGACAGCGAACGGGCGATGCGGGCGTTCGTGGAAGAGGTCAAGCGGCGCACCCGTGCCGCGACCGATCCGGACACGGCAGCCGTCTACGAGCAGGGCGCGTCCGTCGAGCAGCTCTGGATGGGTCTGCGCCGCTACTGGCGGCGACGCGAGGGGACCGCCTGAGACATGGCGACGGAGACGATCGAGAAGCCACGTGTTGGCGGTCCCG
Organism: uncultured Solirubrobacterales bacterium; assembly: GCA_963716195.1. Classification (GTDB taxonomy): domain Bacteria; phylum Actinomycetota; class Thermoleophilia; order Solirubrobacterales; family JBBDJG01; genus JBBQNR01. Next base: position 1,633,817 of record OY970293.1, on the reverse strand, counting down.
GCTCCGGGGCGGGCGGGGCGTGGCGAGTGATCGTGCTGAACGACAACCACAACACGTTCGACCACGTCGCCTCGACGCTTGCGCGCGTGATCCCGAACGTGTCGATCGACCGCGGCTACCAGATCGCCGACCAGATCCACAACAGCGGCCAGGCGATCGTGTGGTCAGGCGAGCGCGAGCCCGCGGAGCTGTACTGGGAGCAGCTGAAGGACGCCGGGCTCACGATGGCGCCGCTGGAGCGGGCTTAGCGGTCCGGGCCCCGTATCCCCACGGACTTTCTTGGGACGGGCATCGAGGGGGAGCGTCCGTGGGAGGCGGCTCACGCCCAAGCGAGCTCAGACACGGACGAAGCTGTGCGGGTTTGCGCGTTTGGCGACGTTCGCGATCTCCCCGTCACACGCCCCATCATGGTGTGAACACTTGGTGGGCCTATAGGTCAGTCAACTGTTCAGCCGACGAGTGGCCTCTCAAAAATCGGCCATCTCGCACGAGTAACGCATGCAACTCGTGACCTTCCGCGCGCTCGTGTCTCAACCCCTCGATGCCGTCTCCGTCACCGGGCCGCGAATGGGGCGGACAAACCGGCGCCTCAGCGCCCGGCGAACTGACCGCTCTTGACGACCACCTCAGTTCAGCGCGCCTCGACGTCCATCCAGAAGCCGGTCCCGGTCGGCATCGTCACCTCCACCGCTACAAGCGCGCTGCCGTCGGCCGCTTGCGTAACGGCGCGGACGCTTGCCGGAAGCTCGACCCGCTGGCGGGCGAAGTCGACGAAGTCGACGCTCACCTCGTACCGCTCCGCGCGGGGCATGCGGAACTCGAGGTTGCGCGCGTGCAGGTCGCGGTCGGTCGTGTTGGCGACGCGGGCGCGTGCCCGCGGGGCGACGCCGTCGTTTCCCTGCTCGTATTCGACCTCGATCCGGTTCGGCTCGACGACGTTGACGTCGGCGCTTCCGCGATCGACGGTCACGAGCAGGTAGTGCGAGAAGCCCCCGCCCTGCGGCTGGACGTAGGTGGGCGCGCCGCCGCCGCCCACGGTCAGGTAGCGGACGCCGTCGTGCTCCTCTTCGTAGAAGAAGTGCTCGTGGGCGGCGAAAACCGCGGACACGTGGTGGTCGGCGAACAACTTGCGCAGGACCTCCACGTCCACCGGATTGAAGTCACCCTGGAACCACGAGAACAGCGGGCGGTGCATGAACACGAAGGTCGCCTCCGCCGATCTGTTTGCAGCGAGGTCCGCCTCGAGCCACTCGAGCTGCTCGCCGGTCACGCGTCCCTCGTAGTCGAGCTCCTCGGTGTTGAGTGCCACGAAGTGGCAGGAGCCGGCATCGAACGATCCATACAGGTCGTGTCCCCACTGCTCGAGCACCTCGAGCGCGAGCGGGCGCGACTGCACCTCGTGATTTCCGGGCACGTTGAAGACCGGGACGCCGGCGCGGTCCGTGAGCTCGCGAGCGGCGTCGAGCTCGGCGACCATCTCCTCGCGTGTGTCGTCGAACCCCCAGATCAGATCACCCGTGCACAGGACGAGCGCGGGCCGTAGCAATCTCAGCTCGTTCATCACGGTCCGGGAGATGCGGGGGAAGGACATCCTCGGTGCCGGCGGTCGCGTCTCGCCAGTGACCGCGAACGTGAAGTGGTCGCCGCCGTGGAGGTCTGGCACGGTTGCGGACGAGATCGGCCGCAGCGGCCGCTCCGGCTTGCGGCCTCTGATGGCGGGATCCGGCGGATCCCAGTCCGGGTCGTTGGCGGGGTCGTACGGGGTGGCGGTGGCGGGGATCATGTTCGCCTGCCGCAGCACGCGCAGCTCGCGAAGCGACAGCCTCCCCGCGTAGGCAGCATCCGTCGCGGCCAGACTCTGGTGCTCCGGAGCATCGCCCGAGACACCGAGGCGCTCGAGCACGGTCTCGAGGGAGGGGTCGGGTGGCTGCTCCGGATGGGGGCGGCTCAACCGCGGCCGTACAGGGCGCCCCAGTGCGGCAGCACCGGTTGCTCGTAGTAGCCGGACAGCTTGCGCCGCACCTCCTGAATCTCGGACGAGAGCCAGTAGCGATCGAAGTCCGAGCGTTGCTCCCAGAACGAGATGTGGACGAAGTGGTCCGGATCGTCCTCCGAGCGATAGAGCAGATAGCCGCTGGCGCCGTACGCGAGCACTCGTGCGGCCGCCGGCCCGTAGAGCGCGGCGAACTTCTGGGCCCGGAACGGCGTGGTCTGGAAGTCGATCTCCATCACCTCCATCGCACGCACCCCGGCTGCGGCTGGCAGTTGCGCTGTCGCGGCGGTCGCCACCGGCTCAAGTGCCGACCTCGGCCCTGATCGCGCCCGGTCCCTCCTCGGTCTTGCCCTCGCCCTCCTTCTCGGCACCGACCAGAATCGCGATCTTGCCGTGGTGCTTGTTCTCGCGCATCATCTGGTGCGCCTCGGCGACGCCCTCGAAGGGCATGACCCGCCACAACACCGGCCGGATCTTGCCGTCGGCCATCAGCTTGTTCGCCTCGTTGGCCTGGTAGGCGTTGGCGAAGTGTGAGCCGATGATCTGCTTCTGGCGCATCCACAGATAGCGAACGTCGAAGTCGAGGTTGTAACCGGAGGTTGCACCGCAGATCACGACCTTGCCGAAGCGCTTCACGACGAACACGCTGGTCGGGAAGGTCGCCTGGCCGACGTGCTCGAAAACGATGTCGGGATCGTCACCGAGGAGCTCGCGAACCGCGCCACCGAAGCGCCGTGACTCCTTGAAGCGTGCCTTCTCCTCGTCCGGCGACTCGCCGCCCTTGCGCATCATGCCCGCGTACTCGTTGCGGTTGACGTAGCCCTTCGCTCCGAGCTGCTCGACCAGCTTGCCCTTCTCGTCGGAGGAGACAACGCCGACCGAGTCGGCGCCCGCCAACTTGCACAGCTGCGTGGCGAACACGCCCAGGCCACCGGCCGCGCCCCAGATCAACACCTTGTGTCCGGCCTGCAGGTCGCAGCGGTCGATCAGCATCCGGTACGCGGTGAAGTAGGTGAGACCGTACGACGCCGCTTCCTCCCAGGTCAGGTTCTTGGGCTTCGGAAGCAGCTGCTGCGCCTGCACCTTGGTGAACTGCGCAAACGACCCCCAGCTCGTCTCGTATCCCCAGATCCTCTGTGAAGGGGAGGCGAGCGGGTCAAGGCCGTGCGTCTCGTAGTCCTCGTATGAGGACTGGTTGCAGTGAATGACGACCTCATCGCCGGGCTGCCACTGAGTGACGCCCGGCCCTGTCTTCCACACGACACCCGATGCGTCGGAGCCGCCGATGTGGTGGTCCTCATCCGGGTGATAGCGGAACACCGACACCGGCACCCCGCGCGCGGCCCAGACGTTGTTGAAGTTGACGCCGGCGGCCATGACGCGTACGAGCACCTCGAACGGGCCCGGCTCGGGGACCTCGATGTCTTCGATCTGGAAGGCATCGATCGGCTCGCCCTCACGCTCCTGGCGGATGACCCAGGCGGTCATGGTGCTCGGCAGCTCTCCGGGTCCGACCTCGAGCTGGTGAACTTGCTTTACGTCTGCCTTGGCCACGTGTGAGCTACCTCCGTACCGAACGTTTGTCAGGGCGACCCTGCCCAGCGCCGGGCGCCGAGCGGCGCGGGCAATCCTACCGAGCGCAGAGACTCACCAACGCGCGGGTAGAGCTGCCGCCGAATCAGTCATCTACGGCTGCAGCAGGTCGTTCTGCGCGCTCGAGCGCTTGGGGCCGACCCGCAGCGTTGCCGGCTTCACGCCCGCGCCACCGTCCGCCGCGATCGTGTACGTCCCCGGCTGTACGGTGACCTTCAGCTGAGCCGTGTCCCGGGGATTGATCGGACCGACGGACCGGCGTAGCTGCGGGCCGTCCACGGTCAGCTGGCGCGATGCGTTGGTCTGGTTGCTGGCGACGACCACGACCGGGCCCGCGCCGATGTTCCGCGGTGAGACGGACACCCGCTCCTGGCCGATCTCGACGCCGATGTTCACCGGCGAAGGCGGCCGCAAGTTGCTCGTGCGTTCCTCGCCGTTGCCACAGCCTGCCGCGGGCAGCAGGAGGACGGCGGCGATCGCCGCCGGGGCGAGCCGGACCGTGCGGCCACGGCTCATGGCCACGGCCCTTCTCGAGCGCCTCTCCCTTCCCTCTGGCAACGCAGGCTGGACCCTAATCCAATTTCCAGCTCGCCGCAGTCGCGAGACGAGGCGGTCAAAAGCTTGTCTCAGCCGAACCAGATGGACCTTCGCTCGCGCAGCATCGCGTTGAGCGAGCCCTGGATGCGCGCGCGCACGTCGTCGGCGGCCTGCTGCACAAAGGCGACGTCGCCCGCGGCCTCGACGCCGCGGTCCTCGAAGTGCACGGGCTCGAGAAAGCGGATACGGAACTTCGCCGGCATGTACATCAGTGCGGCAGCCAGGCCGAAGTGGGGGAAGGCGTGATTGATCGGGAAGTAGATCAGGCCCGTCACGCGCTCGAGCGCCTTCACGTGCGCGAAGATCGGCATCGCCTCCTCCGCGCCCACTACGGCGATCGGAACGATCGGGACGCCGGCGCGGATCGCTGTCTTCACGAAGCCGCCGCGCCCGAAACGGCGCAGCCTGTACCGCTGCCAGTAGACCTTCCGGCTCCCCTTCTGGCCCTCCGGGAACACGAGCGCGAGCTTTCCCTCGTCGTGCAGCAGCCGGTGTGCGTTCGCTGGATGTGCCGCGACGAGCCCGATCTTCGTGGTGAGCATTCCGACACCCGGGTAGCCCTTGAACCAGTCCTCGCCCAGCATGTAGAGCGGCCGCGGCCGCGGGTGCTCGTTGCGGATCGCCTGCATGATCATCGGACCATCCGGCGGCAACGCGCCGGAATGATTGGAGACCAGCAGTGCGCCGCCCTGCGCCGGGACGTTCTCTATGCCCTCGACCTCGCACCGGAACCAGTAGCGGTAGTAGAAGTTGAGCAACGGCTCGAGCGCGCCGTACACCCGCTCTGAGCGTCCCCAGTCGTCCACCTGCCGATCCGGATCGGCTGGCGGCACGAGCGAGCGCAGGTCACGCAGATCGGGCGCAGCGTCCCGCTGGGGCTCGGGCATCCGGTACACGTCCGCTCCGGCGTCGTATGCGGGCCGGGCCGGCGGAGCGTCCTCGGCTCCGGCGTCGGCGGGCAGCGGCCCGCCGAGCAGCGGGCTCTCCGCGCCGAGGGCGCCCGGGCGAGGCGACCTCCGGCTCGGGCTAGCCATCGAGCTCGAACGGCAGCGCGACGACAGTCGCCGCGGAGCTGCCGTCGCTCAGCTGGACGGTGTCGCCCGGTTCCACCTCTCGCCGCACCAGGGCGAGGGCGATCGGGCCGAGGGCGGGGGAGACGCAAGTCGATCTGATCGCGCCGACCTGCTTGCCGTCCCGCCGCAGCTCCTGTCCGCTCCGCTCGGGTTCCGCGAGCTTCAGGCCGCGCAGGTGGCGGTTGGGATGCCCGCGGTGATGCATGCGCGCGACCGGTTCCTGCCCGACGTAGCAACCCTTCGTGAAGCTGACCGCGCGGTCTTCGAGACCGACCTCACCGGGCAGGTTGTCGGCCGTCATATCGACGCCGTAGCGGGGACGCCCGCCCTCGATGCGAACGATCTCCGCCGCCTCGCGTGTTGCCGTCTCGGTCGACCGTTGCCGCAAGGTGTCGAGCACGTTGGGGCGATCGGCCGGATACACCACGTCGACCCCGATCCAGGTCCGCACCACGAGCACCCGGACTCCGTCGAGCTCGCCCTCGACGAAGGAATGCTCGCCGGCCGGCGGCGCGCTTCCCGCGACCTCGGCGGCAGCAGGGCCGATCAGATGAAGGCTCGTGCTGCCGGTTGGCGCTATCTCCACCTGGCGCCCGATCCGGTACATGTCGAGGCTCTTGCGCAGCAGCTCGTCCTGCTCGCTGTGAAGCAGCAGTTCCTCGTTGTCGAGCATCAGGATTCGCATGTCTGCCAGGATCCTGCCCTTCGGGTTCAGCAGGAGCGCGTAGCACCCGTGCCCCGGCTCGAGCGCGGCGACGTCGTTCGTCACCTGCCCCTGGAGAAACTCGACGGCGTCCGGACCGGTCACGAGCAGCGCTCCTTCGCCGCCTGGCTCGACCAGCGCGCAGCTCTCGCGCAACGCGCGGTACTGGGATTCGAGCCCGGCTGGGGCCTGTGTGGCCATCGCCGATCGATTCTAGAGCCCTGATGCGGGTTCTCCGCACGCGCGAATGACGCGCGGATACCGTCGCTGGATCGCGCCCGTCGGGACTTGCCCATGCCCACCGGCATGGGCTTCGCCCGCCGACCAGGTCCAGCTCGGTCCCGCGCGCCCCCGCACGCACGGCCAACCCACATCAGGCCTCTAGTGAGGGGGTACGCTTGTGCGGTGGCGCTCGCCGGCACATTCCGCCAGATCGTCGACTCGCTGCCCGACGACTGGACGGACCTCGAGCTCGATCTGCGCATTCGCGACGAGCAGCGCTACGTGGAAGCCGCCGTGCTGCTGGCCGCCTGCAACGCGAAGCCCTATTCCAGGCACGACTGGCACTGGCGTATCTCATGTGCGCACCGTTTCGGGCATGCAGCCGCGCCGCAGACTGTCGAGGCCGTCCTCAGGGACATGGACGAGGCAGGCATCGAGGGGGAGATGGCCCTGCGCGAGGTGCGTGAGGGACGGGTGGAGGTCGTGCCGATGTGGGGCCGGACGGAGAGCGTCAGGCAGGAGTTCGCCCGCCGCCGGGCAATCTAGGCGGGGTCGACCCCATTTGGCGGCGACCCCCTATACACTCCCCGCGCTCTAGCACCTGACCTGAGATCTGGAGGTACAACGGTGGAACAGCGATCTCCGGCTGCCTACGTAGCCGAGTTCTTGGGCACATTCCTGCTCGTCTTTGTGATCACGATGGTCGTGGTCCTTTTCGTCACGCCGGCCGGCGGCGGCGGCTCCGAATGGGTGGTCGTGGGACTCGTGCACGCCTTTGTGCTGTTCCTGATCGTGCAGTCGCTCGGAAGCGTCTCGGGGGCTCACGTGAACCCGGCCGTCACGCTCGCGCTCCTGGCGATACGGAAGATCAGGCCGAACGACGCCGCCGTCTACATCCTGCTGCAGCTCTCGGGCGGCGTGGCCGGTGCCCTCATGACGAAGTTCATCCTGAACGACAGGATTGCGGAGGGTCCCTTCAGCCAGGCCGGCGCGGTCGGTGCGCAGGCCTCGGCGGAGGTCGGCACGCCCAGCCTGAACGAGATCCTGCTCGGCGGGACGTTCCCGGGCGCGGTGATGGAGGGCATCGGTGCCTTCATCCTCGTCTGGGCGATCTGCGCCGTGGCCGTCAACCCGCGTGCGGCAAGGGACTGGGCGGGACTGGCCATCGGGACGACCCTTGGCTTCCTCGTCATGATCGGCGGCCCGCTGACCGGCGGCTCCTTCAACCCGGCTCGTTTCTTCGGGCCCGCGCTGGTGGCGAACCACTGGACAGACTGGTGGCTGTACATCGCCGCGCCGGCGGTCGGGGCGGTACTCGGTGCGTTCGTGTACTGGTACCTGTTCGTTGAGAGCCGGATCGGCGGTCGCGCGGCACCTGGGGCCGGGCCGACGGGACTGCGTCAGGACGCCCCGTAGGACCGGCGCGCGCGGCGATGTCCGTGCGCTAGCTTCGGAGGCGTGAAGCAGGAGCGTCCGGCGGTAGCCTGGCCGCCGCTGTGCTGGGTTGCCGCTGCGCTGGCAGCCGTGGCACTCGCGCTCGGCGCGGGTGCGTGCTCGGGGGGGAAGGCTGCCACGCCAGAGCCGTCCGACCCGCTCACTGCCGCGCTGGCGTACCTCCCGTCGTCAACCGGCATCGTTGCGGTCGTGCCGACCGGGGGCTCCGCGGTGCGGGCACTCGAGCGGCTGGGCAAGAGCGCAGGGGACGGTCGCCGTTTGCGCGCGCGTCTGTATGCCGCGCTGTCCGACGCCGGCATCGACCCCGCGGCACTGCGCGCTCAGCTCGGCAATCCGCTCGCGCTCGGCTTCTCCGGCAAGGCCCAGCCGCTCGCGGCGGTGCGGCTGCGTGACCCGGCGACGCTCCGGCGCCTGGCCGAAGAGCGCATCGATGCCGGGTCGGCTGAGCAAGTGGACGCGCCGGACGACGTCATCGCGTGGCGTGAGCGCAGTACCGCAGCGGGCCGCGGCGTCGCCGCGATCGACAGGCGCCAGCTCGTGATCGCCGCGTCGAAGGCGGACCTCGATCGTGCGCTCGAGACCGCCACCGGTAAAGAGAGCCTCGCGTACGAGCCCCGTGTCGTGGACGAGTTGAACCGGCTCGGCGAGGAGGCGCTCCTGCGCTCTGTCGGCGACGCGCAGCGGCTGCTCGCGCGCGACCCGGCGCAGGCTGCGGCGCTGCGCCGGATCCCGTGGGTGCGGGCATTAGGGCTTCTCACGGGCATTGCCCGGGTGGAGGGCGGCAAGATACGGCTCCAGTTCGAGCTCCGCACGGACCGTGCTCCGGTCACGGTCGGCGATCTGCCGCTTGCTCCTGGGACCGCGTCCCCGCCCGTGAACGACGACGGCGCCGCAGCATTCGCCGCACTGGACCCCGATCGCCTGGCGCGCTTCGTCGAGCGGACGGTCGCGGCCACGAACCCCGATGCGTACGGGCGCTACGCGGCCGGGATCGAGCAGCTCAGCTCGCTGTTCGCGGTTGACGTTCACTACGACATCTTTCGTAAGCTGAAGAGCATCTCGGTCGCCTTCTCCTCGCCGGCGGCGCTCAAGTTCGTCGCTCCCCTGGAGGCCGGGGCCGAGGCCCAGGTGGTGAGCAGTCTGCGCCGCGCCGAGCCGGCGATCCAGTTCGCCCTGCCGGACTTCCTGCCCGGAGCAAAGCTGGTCCCGCATGGTGACCCGCCCAGCGAATGGGCACTGCGGCGCGGCAGGATCGTGCTCGGTCGCTATGCGGTCGAGGACGGCGCACTGATCGGCTCGATCGGCCTGGGTGGGCTGCCGCAGGTGAACGGGCGCAAGGTGAAGGGGGTGAGCGGCTCGCTCGTCGTGGTCGGCGATCTGCGCCAGCTCGGCCGGATCGTGGGCCTGGTCTTCAACCTGCCGGCCCGCGCCCTCTCGCCGGTGCTCGAGCTCGGGGACGTCCAGCTCGGCGTTCGATCCGATACGGATGCCATGACTGGCAAAGGCTGGATAGACCCGGCTCAATAGACTGTCTGCCGGTTCGCATGAAGCGCATCACCTTCTCGCGCAACTACACGCTCTCGCTGTCGCGCACCTGCCGCTGCTACTGCAAGTACTGCGCATTCGCGACCCACCAGGCACATCTACACGCCCCCGAGGAGGTCGAGCGCCAGCTCGAGGACGCCGCCCGCCGCAACTGCAAGGAGCTGCTCGTCCTGACGGGCGAACGGCCCGAGGTCAACGACGACGTCGCGCGCCTTCTGCGTGAGTACGGCCACGAGGACTTCACCTCCTACGTGATCTGGGCCTGCGAGCGCGCGCTCGAGCACGGGATGCTGCCGCACTCGAACCTCGGCGTGCTCGGGCGCGACGACCTCGAGCGCTTGCGTGAGGTAAATGCGTCGATGGGTCTGATGCTCGAGTCGGTGTCCGAGCGCTTGATGGAGACAGTCCACGCCGGCTCACCCACGAAGCATCCGGCCCGGCGGCTCGAGACGATCGAAGCGGCCGGAGAGCTCAAGATCCCGTTCACGAGCGGGATCCTGGTTGGGATCGGGGAGACCGAGGACGAGCGCGTTGCCTCGCTGGAGGCGATCGCTGACGTGCACAGCCGCCACGGGCACGTCCAGGAGGTGATCCTGCAGAACTTCGTTCCGCACCCGAGCTACTACGGCCAGGAGGTTGGGGAGATCGCCGCCTCGGCTGCGCGACGGCGGTGGTCGGGCGACGGGAGCGCGCACGACGTCGTGACGGGGTCAGCGCCGCTGCCCGAGTGGGCGACGCCGATCACGGTCGACGACATGGAGCGGCTCGTGCGCGAGTGCCGGCGTCTGATGCCCGGCGTCGGGATCCAGATCCCGCCCAACCTGTCCGACTGGTGGCTGCCGCTGGTGCGCGCGGGAGCGACCGATCTCGGCGGGTTGTCGGCGAACGGCGACCACATCTCGCCCGAGCATCCGTTCCCGAGCCCGCACCAGGTGCGCAAGCGGCTCGCGCCGGACGGCTACGCGCTCACGGAGCGCCTGTGCGTGTACCCGCAGTTCATCGAGCCCGAGTGGATCGCGCAGGGCGTGCTCGACGTGATCAAGCTCAAGTACTGGTCCTTCATCCCGCGCAAGGGATCGGGGCGCCGCCGCGAGGTGTCGATCCGCGACGACGAGGCGCCGCGCGCAATCGAGCGCGCTCGCGACAACGAGCGGCTCACGCATGCGGAGCTGACAGCGCTGTTCTCCGAGCGCCGCCCGGAGGTGATCGAGGACATGCGCCTCGCCGCTGACGAGCTGCGCGAGAAGCTCGCCGGGGATACGGTCACCTTCGTCGTCAACCGCAACATCAACTTCACCAACATCTGCTCGGTGGGCTGCGCGTTTTGCGGCTTCGGCCAGGGTCGCCGCTCCCCCGACGCGTATGAGGTCGCGGAGCGCGACTTCGTCGCCAAGGTGAAGGAGGCGATCGACTTCGGCGTCACGGAGATCTGCATGCAGGGTGGAATTCACCCCGATTACACGCTCGAGGACTACGGTCGCTGGTTGCGGCTGGTGAAGGAGGTGGCTCCCGGCGTGCACCTGCACGCGTACTCACCGATGGAGGTCCACTTCATGTGCGAGCGCTCAGGCAAGTCGCCGGCGGCAGTGTTCGACTACTTGATGGATTGCGGACTCGGCTCGACCCCCGGCACCGCCGCCGAGGTCCTCCATGACGGCGTGCGGCAACGCATCTCGCCCAACAAGCTGCCGGTGAGGCGCTGGATCGAGATCATCGAGGCCTCCCACCGCAGCGGCCTGCGCTCGTCGGTGACCGTCATGTTCGGCCACGTCGAGGAGCCGTGGGAGCTGGCGGAGCACATGCGAGTGGTGCGCGAGCTGCAGGAGCGCACCAGTGGCTTCACTGAGTTCGTGCCGCTCAGCTTCATCCCCTTCCACACTCTGCTCGGGCGCACGCACGGAATCGAGGAGATCTCGCGCGAGGACAACCTCAAGCACACCGCGGTGTTCAGGCTCGCGCTCGGCGACACCGTGCGCAACATGCAGGCGAGCTGGGTGAAGATGGGGCTCGAAGCGGCGACCGAGAGTCTGCGCTGGGGAGTGAACGATCTCGGCGGCACGCTGATGGAGGAGTCGATCTCGCGCATGGCGGGCTCCTACCACGGGGTCCAGCTCGAGCCCGAGCAGTTCATCACGGCGGCGCGCCGCGCCGGGCGCGCGCCCGCTCAGCGTGACACGCTCTACAACATCGTCGAGACCTACTGAGGTAGTGCGTTGCGGGCGATGGTGCTAACAGGCACCGGCCCCGTCGAGGATGGCGACCGGCTCGAGCTGCGCGACGTGCCGGCTCCAATTGCCGGTCCAAATCAGGTGCTCCTGCGCGTGCTCGGGTGCGCTGTCTGCCGCACCGACCTGCACATCGTCGAGGGCGAGCTGCCCGAGCTCAAGCGCAACCTGATTCCGGGTCACCAGATCGTCGGCATCGTCGAGGAGCTGGGGGAGGGGGTCGGCGGGTTCGCCATCGGCGACCGCGTCGGCGTGCCGTGGCTCGGCGGCGTTGACGGTGTGTGTGCCTACTGCCGCGCGGGCATGGAGAACCTCTGCGAGCATCCGACGTTCACCGGCTACACGGTCGACGGCGGCTACGCGGAGCTGACTGTGGCGCGCGCGGACTTCGTGCTACCGGTGCCCAAATCCTACGGCGACGTCGAGGCGACGCCGCTGCTGTGCGCGGGTCTGATCGGCTACCGATCGTGGCGATTGACCGATGCGAAGGGACTGGACGGACCCGCGCGCGTCGGCATGTACGGCTTCGGCAACTCCGCCCAGCTCATCGCCCAGGTCGCCCGCGGCGAGGGGCAGGAGGTGTACGCCTATACCCGCGGCAAGGCGGGCCAGAAGCTGGCGCGCGAGCTGGGCGCGGTCTGGACCGGCGGCGGTGACGACGTGCCGCCCGTGGAGCTCGATGCTGTGATCATCTTCGCGCCCGTAGGACCGCTCGTGCCGCTGGCTCTGCGCGCGGTGCGCAAGGGCGGCGCAGTGGTGTGCGCCGGCATCCACATGAGCCCGATCCCGGAGTTCGACTACGACCTGCTGTGGGGCGAGCGAATCGTGCGCTCGGTCGCGAACCTCACACGTCGCGACGGTCGCGACTTCCTCGCGCTCGCCGAGCGGAACCCGATCGAGACGCGCGTCCAAGTGTTTCCGCTCGAGCGGGCGAATGATGCACTGCGCGGCCAGAAGGCGGGAACGCTCCCGGGCACCGCGGTGCTCGTGCCGTAGCGATCACCACACTTTCACCAGTGTCGGTGCTAGGTTCCCGGTAGGGGAGGTAACGGATGCGCAGAGTACTTCCGGGGGCGGTAGTCGCACTTGTGGTCTCGGTGACCGCGCTGGCGGTCCCCGCACGGGCCGCGTTCCCCGGCGCAAACGGGACGATCGCGTTCACGCGCTATCTGTCCGTAAGCGGCCAGACGTCGAGCGACATCTACACGATCGAGCCAGACGGGACGGGCGAGATGCGGCTCACCACGGACGGCGGCTCGAGGGATCCGGCCTGGTCGCGAGACGGACGCAAGATCGCGTTTGTCAGAGGGCCTGCCGGTGCCGAGGAGATCTACGTGATGAACGCCGACGGTTCAGAGCAGGTCCGGCTGACCACCAACGGTGTCTACGACCTCGACCCGAGCTGGTCGCCCGACGGCCGCGAGATCACCTTCACCAGGTTCGTCCCCAAGCCCGGCGGCGGCGACTCCGAGATCTTCAAGATGAACGCCAACGGCAGTGGCCAGGTGCCGCTGGCGACTAGGCCCGGCTACGACCGTCACCCGGACTGGGCTCCGGACGGAACCAAGATCGCGTTCGATTCCGGAGGTCCGTCCATCTCGCTGATAAACCCCGACGGGAGCGGCGCCACTCAGATCGATTCGAACTCGAGCGGGCCCGAGTGGTCTCCGGACAGCAAGCACATCGCGTTTACGCGGCTCACCGACGTCGATCCCAGTGGCAACGGCTTCTACGACACCATGTCGATGAACAGAGATGGGAGCGATCAGACATTTCTGTTCAGCACCGGCAGCGGCTATGCGTGGTCGCCCGACAAGACGATGTTCGTTGTCGGGTCCGGTACCTGCCTCCATTGCCTCCCCGTGGGTCCGCTGTCCCTCGTTTACCCCGACACGCAGCGATCCACCATGGTGACCCAGCCGATCTACGACGACACCACGCACACCTACTCCCGCGACACGGACCCCGACTGGCAGGCGCGCACGCTGCAACCTCCATACGCCCGTCCCGCCTCCGGAGCGCCTATGCGTGTTCCCCTGGTGCCGGCCTTCGCGCAGTGCACCGCTCCCAACAGCACCCACGTTGCGCCGCTGGACCTGCCCGCGTGCGAGCCGCCCGCAACCGAAGCGAACAGCGGCTCGCCCGCGCACGAGCTGACGATGAGCTCGGACGGCTCCGGGGCGGGCTTCGTCAGCCTCAAGGTGGAGCCGGGAAACCCAGCCACCGCCGCTGACGAGGCCGACGTCCGGGTTGCCGCCTCGGCGTCCGACGTGCACACGAAGCCGGGTGGCGACTATGCCGGCTACGTGGTCCTGAGCGTGACGATGAGGATCACCGACAGGGCCAGCGGCTTCGGCGGAGTGCCAGGGACCGTCAGAGATTTCGCATTCCAGACACCGGTCAGCTGCTCGACTTCTGGAACGACTGGTGCCGGCGGCGCCTGCAGCATCAACACGACCCTCGACTCCATGGTGCTCGGCTTTGCCCGAGAAGGGAAGCTGACGGTGATCTCGCTGACGCAGGCGGAGCTGCTCGACACCGGTGCCGACGGCGACGTGGGGCAGTTCAACCCCGGCGTCTGCCCGCCTACCTGTGCCAGCGGTGACGAGGGTGTGTTCCTCCGCGAGGGCGTCTACGTCCCGTAAAGACGTAGCTCAGAGAAAGAGATCTTCGGCCAGCGGGCGCACCAGCCCTGCAGCGCCCGGACCGTCGTCCTCCGTGACGTAGCGCTCGAGCCCCCGCACGATCACAACAGCCTCGCGGCCTGCCTTGTCGCGGACGAGTCCCGCGGCCGCGGCCGCTTCGTCGGCGATCGCCAGCTCCGTCGCCGTTAGCTCCATGCCGAGCGCGTCTCGCGTCCCGCGGCGGTCGTCGAGCGGCTGGAGCCCCGCGCAACCGATCGCGACCTCGACCTGGCCGAGCCGCCACGCGCGGCCGAAGCTGTCGGAGACTACGATCGCGGGAGCCTTTCCCGTGCGCTCGCACACCGCAGCACGCAACCGGCGCGCGGAGGCATCGGGATCCTCGGGCAGCAGCGTCACAGCTTCGCCCGGAACGTTCGACGTATCGATGCCGGCGTTGGCGCACACGAAGCCGTGATGCGTGCGCGTGATCAGGACGCCGCGCTCTGCGCGCACCACCTCCGCGCTCTCGTCGAGAATCACCTGCACGATCCGCGCGTCCTTGTCCAGCCTCGACGCCAGCTCGCGTGCTCGCTCGGACGGCTCGACGTCGGCCAGCTGTCGCACCCGGCCCTCGGCCTTCGAGACGACCTTCTGCGCGAACACCAGGACGTCTCCTTCGGCGAACTGCTCCTGCGCGACGCACTCCGTGAGATCGGCGCCCGGCTCGATCTCCGGGATGCCCGGAAGCGGCTGCGCAGTCAGCCGCAGCGATTCGTTCGTCACGCGGGTATTGCGGAGCTACGTGTGCGCTCGAACTGCACCATCACGCCCTGCGTGCGCGGTGCCCGGCCACGCTGCTGCTCGAATATGTTGCGAAGCTCGGCGAGATCCTCGGGCGTGTCGATGTCCAGCAGGAGCGACGGCACCTCCACGACCGAGCGGGTCAGCCCGCGCCTGCGGGCCTGGTCCTCGTGCCGCTCGCGTGATCCCGGCCCGAACTGAGGCTGGAAGGGGCTGGCCGGATCGAGAAGCACCGCGTTCGTCCCGGCCCCGTGGCGGTCCGGAACAATGATGACGTCGACATCGCCGAGCGCCGCGTTCGCGATCAGGTTGTCGAGCTCGAGCGGATCGATCAGCGGCGTGTCGCCGGGGACGAGCAGCGCCCGCTCGTAGCCGAGCGCCGACGCGCGCGCAAGCCCCGCAAGGGTGGCGTGCGACTGCCCCTTCTCCGCGGGGTCCGGGAGCAGCACCAGCGAGTCGTCGTCGACGGCGTCACGGACGACCGGCTCGCTCGACACCAGGATCACGGTCTCGATCAGGCTGCAGTGACGCAACGCTCCGAGCACGTCGGCAAACATGGCGGCCGCCAGCGCGCGCCGCGATCCCTCCCCGAGCGCAGGCGCCAATCGCTGCTTCGCGTGCGCGAAGCGCTTGACCGGCAGGATGGCGGCTGTTGGCATCTGACTCTCCCCTACCCCGAAAGCGCCTGCGCGAACTCCAGCGTCTCACGTGCAAGACGAGCGCGGCCTTCGGCGCCGGCCATCATCGTATCCGTCTGGCGTAACACGACTCCTGCCATCGAAGCACGCCCCGGCGGAGTCCCGCGATCGGCCACGAGGCCGTCGATCAGGCCGCTGTAGTAGGCGGCGACTCCGGCGTCGCTCAACTCGACTCCCGCCCAGCGCATGAACTGTTCCGTGGGACCCTTCAGTGACCGCCCGCCGACAAGGGGACTGACCGCGACCACCGGAGCAGTCGCTGCCTCGAGTGACTCGCGCATCCCGGGCACCGCGAGTATCGGCCCGACGCTGGCGATCGGATTCGAGGGCCCGATCAGGATCGCCTCGGCTTCCGCGATCACCGCCTGCACTTCAGGCGTCACACAGGCGACCTCGGCGCCGCGAAACTCCACGTCCTCCAGCTCGGGCTCGGCATGCTGCTGGATCAGGTACTCCTGGAAGTGGCGCCACTCGCCCTCGGTGCGCACGTAGGTCTGCACCGCCTCGTCGCACATCGGCAGCACGGCCGCGCCGACACCGAGCGCCGCGGCCAGGTAACGCGCGATCTCGGTCAGCCGGCGGCCCTCGTGCAGTAACTCCGTGCGCAACAGGCAGGTGGCGAGGTCACGGTCGCCCAGCTCGAACCAGTCCGGTGCTCCGAGCTCCACGAGCCGTGCGAACACCTCGTGCGTGTCGCCGTCGATGCCGTAGCCACGCTCCTCGTCGATGATCCCGGCCAGCCAGTACGTGACGAGGTCGGGATCGGGGGAGACGTGAAGTCCGAACGCGGCGATGTCGTCACCGGTGTTAGCGATCACCGCGAGGCGGTCTTCGCCGAGCACGTCCACGAGCCCGCGAGCGAGCTTCGCGCCGCCGGTGCCTCCCGACAGAAGGACGATCAAAGCTGGTCGGCCAGACCGCTTAGCTTGATGCCGGAGTGCTTCACCTTGTAGCGCTTGTTGACCGAGATCAGCAGCGCTGTCAGCTGCTCGATGATGCGCGCCATCTCCAGATCGCCGCAGTCGACGGGACGCAGGCCCGGGATGCGGCGCACGAGCTCGGCCACCTGGTCCTTCGACTTGCGGTCGTCGCCGGCGATCAGGACGTCCTCGTCCATCTCGTGCCCTGGCTCCGCGAGCGCGGCGGCGCTGACGGTGTGAAACGCCGACACCACTGTGACGCCGCGCGGTGCCATCTCCTGGGCCTGCTGCGCGGCCGAGCCCTGCCAGACGCCAACGGTGCGCGTCGCGCGTCCGCCGATCGCAGCGGCGAGTGGCGCCGTCGCGTCCACGAGCACGGAACCCGGTTGGAGGCTGTGGCGGAGGTTGTTCAGGTTCTCGGATTGATTTCGGAACGGAACGGCCAGGATCACCGTCTGCGCACGGCCGGCCGCCTCGTCGTTCGAGAGCCCCTCTACCTCGACGCCCTTCGCGCCGGCTTCGCTCGCGCGATCGCGCATCTTCGCCGCGGCCTCGCGCGCCCGCTCGTCGCTGCGAGAGCCGATCACGATCGGCACACCCGCGATCGCCCAGCGCAACCCAAGCCCGAACCCCAGCGCGCCGGTGCCGCCGATGATCGCGACGGTCCTGCCCGCCTTCGCCAGCTCCGCGCGCTTGGCCACGCTACGCAGTGACGGGGGTCGTTTCGACGCGATCGGCGGGGCGGTCCTTGAAACCCACCAGCTCGACCAGTGCGTCGCGCTGGGGGACGAAGGTGATGGCGCGCCTGCGGATTGGCTCGGGCGTGTCGCCGACTGCTCGCAGGCTCGCGGTGCGCAGGATCGTGGGGATCACGATCTTCATCTCGTAGAGCGCAAAGCTCGCACCGAGGCAGCGGCGGACCCCGCCGCCGAACGGGATCCAGCTGTAGGTGTCGGCCGGGCTGTCCATGAAGCGCTCCGGGCGGAACCGCTCGGGCTCGGGGTATATGTCCGGACGCCGGTGCGTGAGGTAGATGTTCGGCGCGGCACGCACGCCGGCCGGCAGCTCGTAGCCGCCGAGCTGCAAGGGGCGGGTCAGCTTGCGCACCACGCCGGGAACCACCGGGCGCAGCCGCAGCGACTCCTTGATGACGGCGTCGAGGTACTCGTCGCTCTCGCCGCGGTCGACCTCGTCCTGCAGGCGCGCCAGCTCGGCCGGGTTTCGCAGCAGCAGCTCGAACGCCCATGCGATCGCGGTGGCCGTGGTTTCGTGCCCGGCGACCAGCAGCGTCATCAGCTCGTCGCGCAGCTCGACGTCCGTCAGCGGCCTGCCCTGCTCGTCCCGCGCTTGGAGCAGGATCGAGAGCACGTCGTCGCGCTCCGCCGTGTCCTCGGCCACCCGGCGCCGGGCGATCTCGTCGTACAGGACAGCGTCGACGTCTTCCCGCAGTGAAACGAAGCGTTTCCAAGTGTTGCGGCCGATCGTCTTGCGCAGGACCGGTAGGACGATGCTGGCCAGCGCAGCGCGCTGCATGCCGATGTCGAGCAGCCTGCCGAGGCGATCGCGCAGGTGCTCCAAGCGCCCCGCGTCCTCGATGCCGAACACCGTGCGCATGATGATCTCGAGCGTTATCGCCTGAGTGTGGGGCCGCAGCGGGAACGGCCTGCCGACCGGCCAGCCGCGGATCTCGCGCTCGGCGATCTCGCGCATCAGCGCGCCGTAGCGCTGCATGCGCTCGCCGTGGAACGACGGGAGCATGAGCTTGCGCTGGCGCATGTGCTCGGCGCCGTCGAGCAGCAGCACCGAGTTCTTGCCCATGATCGGCTCGAGCGGCGCTGCATTGCCCTCCCCGGCGTGCAGCACGTCGGGGTCGCCGGTGAAGATCTCCTTGATCACGGCGGGATCGGAGATGAACACGATCGTGCCGACCGGGAAGCGGACCGTGATCATGTCGCCGTAGAGGCGGTGGCAGCGTTCGAGGAAGGGGATCGGACGCACGATCCACTCCCACATCTGGAGCGCGCTCGGCCGTCTCGGTCCAGGCGGAAGCGTTGGCACGGCTCCAAAATATAGGGTTCGAGCATGAGGCTCGAAGGGCGCACTGCCCTCGTCACCGGCGGCGCAAGCGGAATCGGCGCCGCCACCTGCCGCCGTCTGGCGGCTGAGGGAGCGCGCGTCGCTGTCTGCGACCTGGCGCTCGAGGGCGCGCGCGAAGTGGCATCCGAGATCGACGGCGAGGCGATCGAGATGGATGTGACCGACACCGCGTCGGTGCGTGCGGGCGTGGCGGCCGCGGAAGCGGCACTGGGCCCGGTGGCGGTGCTCGTGAACAACGCCGGCACCGACGAGTTCAGCTTCTTCAAAGACACCGACGAGGGATTGTGGGAGCGCGTGCTGGCCGTGAACCTGCTCGGAGTGATGCGCACCACGCATGCGATCCTGCCCGGCATGATCGAGCGCGGAGGCGGCCGCATCGTGAACGTCGCCTCGGAGGCCGGCCGCGTCGGCTCGAACGGGTCGGCGGTCTACTCGGCGGCCAAGGGAGGCGTGATCTCGTTCACGAAGACGATCGCGCGCGAGGGTGCACGCCACGGCGTCACGTGCAACGCGGTTGCTCCAGGTCCGATCGACACACCGCTGCTTCGCCGCGCAGAGCAGCTCGGCAAGATTGGCCACCGCGTGATCGAGGTGATGGTCGGCAGCACCGTGCTGCGCCGGATGGGAACGCCTGACGAGGTCGCGGCGGTGATCGCCTTCCTCGCCTCGGATGACTCGTCGTATGTCACCGGGCAGGCGCTCGGCGTGAGCGGCGGCCTTGCGATGATTTAGATCAGTGACACCACGACCGCGCATACCCGGATGACACGCGTGGCACGTCGCATCTCTTCGTCCTCGGGCACTCGTGTGCAGGAAGCACACTTCGCGCCCTGCGTCCTCGACCTGCTCGGCCACGCGCGTCCCCGGGCACACGCGGCCATGGAATCACTGATCTAGGAGTGCTTCCCGACAAGGTTCGCATCCGCGAAGTCGGCCCGAGGGACGGGTTCCAGAACGAGCCCGAGGTGATCGACACCGCCGACAAGGTGCGGCTGATCGATTGCCTGTCGAACACCGGCTTGGCGCGGCTCGAGGTGACCTCCTTCGTGCGGCCAGACGTGATCCCGCAGCTGGCGGACGCGGAAGAGGTGCTGCGCCGGATCGAGCGCAATCCCGAGGTCACCTACACGGTCTTGATCCCCAACGCGCGCGGACTCGAGCGCGGGCTGGAGCTTCAAGACGAGGCGGGAGAGCGGCTCTTCGACGAGGTGAACCTGTTCCTGTCGGCGTCCGAGACGCACAACCGCAAGAACGTGAACCGCTCGGTCGAGGAGTCGCTGAGCGGACTGGAGAACGTGGTGGCGCGGGCGCGTGAGGCAGGGCTGCGGTGCGAGGGCGTGATCTCGGTCTCGTTCGGTTGTCCCTACGAGGGCGAGGTGCCCGAGGAGAGGGTGTTCTCGATCGCGGGGCGGCTGGCTGCGGCGGGCTGCGAGGAGATCGCTTTCGGCGACACGACCGGGATGGCGAACCCGCGCCAGGTGAGCGGCTTCTTCGAACGCGCTCGCGAGCAGCTCGCAGGCGTCGAGCTGACAGCTCACTTCCACAACACTCGCGGACAGGGACTCGCCAATGTGCTGGCCGCGCTCGAGACGGGGATCGACTCCTTCGAGAGCTCGTTCGCCGAGCTCGGGGGCTGCCCGGTCCCGGCCGGCGCGACCGGCAACATCGCCACCGAGGACCTAGTGTCGATGCTGCACGAAATGGGGATCGATACGGGCGTCGACCTCGAGCGCCTGCTCGCCTGCGCGCGCGGGGTTCAGGAGATTCTCGGCCGCCCGCTGTCCGGGCACCTGCTCACCGCCGGGCCGGTGAACTGGCATCGCGGCGCCTGATTTGCCTCGAGCCGGGGACAGGTGTAGATTCGGCTCCGGGGAGATGTCAGGCAATGCGACAAGGGCATGGCGGACCGGCGTCGGGGCTTTTGCGACCCTCGCGCTCCTGATCGCCCCTGCGGGCGCGCACGCCACTCACGTGCAATGCGGCGAACGGCGACGACGGCATCGACATCAACGTCGCGGGTGCGTCGCTGGCCGCGAACAGGACATGGAGAAACCTCGACTGGGGCATCGAAGCGATCCCCGGCACCATCGACGGCCGCCGCAACCGTGCCTGGCGCAACGGCCAGCGGGGTCAGTGCCTGAACGTCGCTTGTTGAGTTTGCCGGGCTAGGCCGGCGACGTCTCGCGGCCCGGCGGTGCGCCGGTCCAGCTCGGGTCGCGCTTCTCGATGAACGCCATACCGGCCTCGCGGAAGTCCTCGGTCGCGACGAGGTTCTGCTGGATCGCTCCCTCGAGCTCGAGGCTCGCCGTCACCGTCGGCCGTGCGACGCCGTTCAGGACGCCCTTCGACCAGCCGACGGCCAGCGGCGCCGCCGCCAGCAGCTCGCCGACCAGGATCTGGGTTTCGTCCGCGAGCAGGTCGACAGGCGCGACGCGGTTTGCCGCGCCGATGCGGTGGCACTCCGCGGCCCCGATCGTGCGCCCGGTCATGACCAGCTCCTTGGCAATGCCGAGGCCGACGATCGCCGGCAAGCGGGTTGTCCCACCGACGTCGGGAATCAGGCCCAGGCGCGTCTCCGGCAGTCCGAAGATCGTGTCCTCGGCCATCACCCGGATGTCGCAGGCGACGGCGATCTCGGCGCCGAGCCCGATGCACGCCCCATGAATCTGGGCGATGACGGGCTTCTCCATGTTCTCGAGCAGGTTGACCGTATCGATGCAGATCCGGCGGAAGGGGCGCAGCGACTGCGTCTCGCCGGCCATCTCGCCGAGTCCGGTGACGTCGATCCCGGCGCAGAAGGCCTTCCCCTCGCCGCGCACCACGACGCAGTGCGCGTCGGTGTCGTCGGCGACCTCGCGCACGGCCTCATAGAGCGCGCGGATCACGTCCAGGTTGATCGCGTTCCGCTTCTCGGGCCGGTCCAGCACCACGTGCCTGACGCGACCGTCCTCCTCGATCCTGACCAGCTCGCCCATTTCTATACGCTCCGCTCTTCCGAGTGCGTGAGGCGGCCCCCGCGGCACGCCCCCTTATTTCTTGACCTAGAGCCAGGAGGCTACATGGACATCAAGCAGGTTGGCGTCGTCGGTTGCGGCCTGATGGGGCACGGGATCACGCAGGTTTCGGCCCAGGCCGGTTACGACGTCGTCGTGCGTGAAGTCGACCAGGCGACCCTCGAGAAGGGGCTCGGCAAGATCCAGAAGCAGCTCGGGCGCGCCGTCGAGAAGCAGAAGATGGAGCAGACCCAGGCCGACGATGTGCTGGCCCGCATCAAGCCGACACTCGACTACAAGGACTTCGCCGGCTCGGACCTCGTGATCGAGGCGATCACCGAGGACCTCGACGCCAAGCTCCAGATGTGGAAGGAGCTGGACGAGGTCGTGAAGGACGACGCCCTGTTCGCCACCAACACGTCATCGCTTTCGGTGATCAACCAGGCGGCCGTGACGAAGCGACCCGAGCGCTTCATCGGGCTGCACTTCTTCAACCCCGCGCAGGTGATGCCGCTTCTCGAGGTGGTGGAGTCGATCACCTCGACGAGCGACGCCGTCGACGCGGGCCTCGAGTGGGGTAGGAGCCTCGGCAAGACCGTGGTGCACGCCCAGGACAAGACCGGCTTCATCGTCAACCGCCTGCTGATCCCGTACCTGTTCGACGCGATCCGCGCCTACGAGGAGGGGTTCGGCACCATCGAGCAGATCGACGCCGCCATGAAGGGCGGCGCCAACCACCCGATGGGGCCGTTTCAGCTGCTCGACTTCGTCGGACTCGACACGAGCCACTCGGTCGGAGAGATCATGTTCGACGAGTACCGGGAACGCCGGGTCGCGCCGCCTCCGACGCTGCGCAAGCTCGTGGCCGCAGGTCACCTCGGGCGCAAGTCGGGACGCGGCTTCTACGATTACTCGGGCGAGAAGCCGGTGCCTATAGACAAAACAGGTTGACGGACAAACCCAGCGACACCTCTACCACCAGCCGCCTCGCGGAGGCGCTGGATCGCGCCTACGCCGGCGGCCCGGAGAAATACCGGGAACGGCTGCCCGACCAGGGCAAGATCGGCGCCCGTGAGCGCGTCGCCCGGCTGGTCGATCCGGAGTCCTTCGCCGAGGAGGCCCTGCTCGCGAACTGGGACAAGGACGGCCTCGGCGCAGACGGAGTGGTGACCGGCATGGCGCTCGTCGGTGGGCGCAAGGTGGCGCTCATGGCGAACGACCCGACCGTGAAAGCCGGGTCATGGGGAGCAAAGACAGTCGAGAAGATCCTGCGTATCCAGGAGCAGGCGCTCGAGCACAGCGTTCCGATGATCTATCTCGTCGACTCCGCGGGCGCGCGCATCACCGACCAGGTGCAGATGTTCCCTGGGCGGCGAGGCGCCGGCCGCATCTTCTACAACGAGGTGAAGCTGTCGGGCGCGGTGCCGCAGGTCTGCGTTCTGTTCGGACCCTCGGCGGCGGGCGGCGCATACATCCCGGCCTTCTGCGACGTCGTGATCATGCGCGAGGGCAACGCGTCGATGTACCTCGGCTCGCCCCGCATGGCCGAGATGGTGATCGGCGAGAAGGTGACGCTGGAGGAGATGGGTGGCGCGCGCATGCACACGTCGGTGTCGGGCTGCGGTCATTTCCTGGTCTCCTCGGACGAGGAGGGGATAGATCTCGCCCGGCGCTACCTGTCCTACTTCCCGTCCAACTGGAAGGAGCTGCCGCCTCCCGCGCCTCCGGCCGCGCCGGCCCGCTCAACCGCGATCGCCGACATCGTGCCCGAGGACCAGAACCGTCCCTTCGACATGCAGGACCTGCTCGACGTGCTGGTCGACGAGGGCTCCTGGCTCGAGGTCCAGCCCAATTGGGCCGGCGAGCTGATCGTCGGCTACGCCCGCCTCGAGGGACGGGTGATCGGCATCGTCGCGAACCAGCCGAAGGTGAAGGGCGGGGTGCTGTTCGTGGACTCTGCGGACAAGGCCGCCCGCTTCATATGGACCTGCAATGCGTTCAACGTGCCTCTGCTCTTCCTCGCCGACGTACCCGGCTTCATGATCGGCAAGAAGGTCGAGCGGGAGGGGATCATCCGGGCCGGCGCCAAGATGATCTCGGCTGTGTCGGAGGCGACCGTCCCCAAGCTGTCGGTGATCGTGCGCAAGTGCTACGGCGCCGGCCTGTACGCGATGGCGGGCCCGGCGTTCGAGCCGGACTGCTGCCTCGCGCTACCGACCGCGCAGATCGCCGTGATGGGTCCCGAGGCTGCCATCAACGCAGTCTTCTTCAACCAGATCCAGGCCATCGAGGACCCCGAGGAGCGGGCCCGTTTCGTCGAGCAGCGGCGAGCCGAGTTCGCGGCCGACATAGACGTCCTGCACCTGTCCAGCGAGCTGGTAGTAGACGCGGTCATCGAGCCGGACACGCTGCGACCCGAACTGATCAAGCGATTTTCCCTCTATGAAGGCAAAGATCGCCGATTTTCCGAGCGCCGCAACCCCGTAACGCCCGTCTAAGCGCAATTTTTCTGACTTTGGAGGGCTAGCGGGACCCTTTACGTTTTCTTGATGCGGTATAAAGGAATCCGGCAGGTATGCCGAAATAGGAGACGTCCAGCACATACGCTGGATGCTGCGAATCCACAGACGACGGGCGAACTCTCACTTCAAATTCAGCGTGGGAGATCCTCCGTGACGCGAAAGCACCCCGCTGGCCAAGACGGGGTGTTTTCGCGTCTAGGACTGGTGCTTTAGAAGCCTTTCGATCGCCTCGGGCTCCCCCGGCGGCAGGCCGCGATGCCTCAGCCGGTAGTCCGCGGCCTCAGTCAGGCGCGCGGCCGCGGCGGGCCGGTCGACGCCGCGCAGGAAGAGGTCGAGGAACGCCCGCCTGCCCGCGCGCGCGAGCGCTCGCCGGTAGACGCCCGTGGGCGGCAGCGAGGTGGCCACCACCAGCCAGGTATTCGCGACGTCTGCCGCTCCCGGCCCGCGCGCCGCGTTCGGCCAGTCGATCACGACCGGCCCGCCCGGCGACAGGATGACGTTGTCGGGGTGCAGGTCGAGGTGCAGGAGCGAACCGCCCTCGCCCAGGGGCGCGGGCAGCCAGCCCGGCGCGGCAATGGCGTGCAGTCGCCGGTGCAGGTCCGCGAGCGTCTTGGCGTGGCTGGGCACGCGCCACGGCCTTCGACCCAGGTCCGCGAGCATCGTGGGTCCGCTCACGCGGTCCATCACCATGTCGGCGCCATCGAGCGCGCGCGCGGCTGGCGCCGGGAAGCCGTGCGAGCGCGCGTGCTCCATCGCCGCCGCTTCGCGTTCGGTGTCGCGTAGCGTCCGGTAGCGGCGCAGGATCTGCCCCTCGCCGTAGGCGTAGACGTCCGCCGAGCGGCCGGTCCCGATCAGCTCGCCGACCTCTCTCACCGGGACCCGCGTCCGCTAGCGCGAGCGGCTGGCTGCGAACGCGGGAGCGAGGCCGGCCATCTTCGAGATCGCACGGAGCGGTAAGGAAGCGACGTCGATCTCGGCCTCGTTGCGCTCTATCGCCCGCACCACGGCGGTGGCGACCGCGTTTGGCGGCTTGGTCCCGATGAACCCGGGCATCTTCGGGCCGCTACGGGCGAACATGCCCGCGTCGCGGATCGGGCCCGGGGTGACAAGGGAAACGCCGATGCCGGTGCCCCGCATCTGCACGCGCAGGACGTGCGCAAAGCCGCGCAGGCCGAACTTGGTCGCGGTGTAGATCGTGCTCTCGCCTGCCGAGGGGACCTTGCCAGCTACCGAGGTAACAAAGACGAGGTGGCCTGTCCTGCGCTCGGCCATCCGGGGTGAGAGCAGGCGCGCGAGCATGATCGGCGCGCGCAGGTTGACCTCGAGGACGTCGTCGATGTCGTGCGTACTGAGGTTCAGGAGCTTCCCCCGCCCCGGCAGGCCGGCGTTTGCCACCAGCACGTCCACGTCGCCTGCCGCTGCGGCGAGCCGCTCGGCCGCGCCGTGCTCCGACAGATCAGCGGGTATGGCCTCCCCGCCGAGCTCACCGGCCAGGGCCTCGAGCGAGTCCGCGCGCCGCCCGCTGAGCACCAGCCATGCGCCGCGCCCGGCGAGCGCCCGTGCGATTGCCTCGCCCAGGCCGCCGGTTGCTCCCGTGAGCAGGACCCGTGCGCCGTCAAGCTGCATGGCGGCATCCTTTCACCGCCCACATAGAATCGGCAACCGTGACAGAACCGGCCCACCCAGTGATCTGGCGGCCCACGCCGGAGTACGTCGAGAAAGCCAACGTGACACGCCTCATGCGCGCCCACGGCATCGAGTCGATCGACGAGCTTCGGCGGCGCTCGGTAGAGGACATCGACTGGTTCTGGGACGCGGTCGTGAAGGACATTCCGATCGACTTCTCGGTCCCCTACGACCAGGTCTTCGACGACTCCGGCGGGATCCCGTGGGTGAAGTGGTTCGTCGGCGGCCACGTCAACCTCACCTACAACTGCGTCGACCGCCACGTGGACGCCGGGCGCGGCGACGTCGTCGCTTTGATCGGCGAGAGCGAGGACGGCGAGGTACGCCGTCTCACCTACGCCGAGCTCCGTCGCGAGGTGGATCGGATCGCGGCCGGCCTGCGAGTGCTCGGAATCCGCAAGGGCGATCCGGTCGCGGTGTTCATGCCGATGGTCGTCGAGGCGGTGATCGCCGCCTACGCGATCGCGAAGCTGGGGGCGATCTACATGCCGATCTTCTCCGGCTTCGCCCCGCCGGCGATCGCGGCAAGGCTGCAGGACTCCGGCGCCAAGGCCGTCATCACGGCGGACGGGGGGCTTCGGCGCGGCTCGAAGGCGATGATGAAGCCGGCCGTTGACCAGGCGATCGTCGACGGGACGCGGGTGCGCAACGTGATCGTGCTCGAGCGGCTCGGCGAAAGCGTCCCGATGATGCCCGACCGCGACCTCACCTGGGCCGAGCTGCGTGTGGAGGGGGAGAAGGCAGAGCCGGGAGGCGTGCAGCCGGAGGCCACCGGCTCCGAGGACACGCTCATGATCGCCTACACGTCCGGCACCACCGGCCGGCCGAAGGGAGCGGTCCACGTCCACGGCGGGTTCCTGGTCAAGATGGCGTCGGAAGCCGTCTACCAGGCCGACCTGCATCCCGACGAGACGCTCTACTGGGTGACGGACATGGGCTGGATCATGGGCCCGTGGGAGATGGTCGGCGCGGGCGCGCAGGGCGCAACGGTCGTCATCTACGAGGGCGCGCCCGACTGGCCGCAGCCGGATCGTGTGTGGGCATCGGTCGAGCAGCACGGGGTCAACGTCCTGGGTGTCTCCCCGACCCTGATCCGCGCACTGAAGACACATGGCGACGAGATGCCTCGCTCACGCGACCTTTCGAGCCTGCGCATCTTCGGCTCGACCGGCGAGCCATGGAATCCCGAGCCATACCGGTGGCTCGCCGAGGTGGTGGGGGAGGGCACGCGGCCGGTGATCAACATCTCCGGCGGCACCGAGGTCGGCGCCTGCTTCCTCACGCCGTACCCGGTCGAGGACATCAAGGTCTGCTCGCTCGGCGGGCCGTCACACGGCATGGACGTGGACGTCTTCGACGAGAACGGCCATTCCGTCCGCGGCAAAGTGGGGGAGCTCGTCTGCAAGCGGCCCTGGCCGGGGATGACGCGCGGGATCTGGGGCGACCCGGAGCGCTATCTCGACACGTACTGGTCGATGTACCCGAACGTGTGGCGCCACGGCGACTGGGCACTGATCGACGAGGAGGGGGACTGGTTCCTCTTCGGCCGCTCGGACGACACGATCAACGTCGCCGGCAAGCGGCTCGGCCCGGCGGAGGTGGAGTCGGTGCTGGTGTCGCATCCGGCCGTGGCGGAGTCCGCGGTGGTGGGGGTCCCGGACGAGACGAAGGGTGAGGCGATCTGGTGCTTCTGCGTATCCACCGACGGCGGTGACGAGCAGACCGCGGACGAGCTGCGCGAGCTGGTGGCGAAGGAGCTGGGCCGGCCGTTCAAGCCCTCCCGGATCGTGTTCGTGGATGCCCTGCCGAAGACACGCTCGGCGAAGATCCTCAGACGGGCGGTGCGAGCGGTGGCGCTGGGGGAGGATCCGGGCGACCTTTCTTCTGCGGAAAATCCGCAGTCTCTCGACGCGATCCGCGGCGCTCTGGCCAACTAAACCCGCAATTTGCGAGGAATGCGTCTGGCCCGAGTTGACGGGTTATAGACGCACCGATATACGGGGTGACCGCAGAGAGGTCCAGCGGCTGCTGGAAGGGCTCATTTGGTCGGCGGCTCGGTGCGTCAGGGTCACAGAACCGGCATGCCGCCAGTTACTCGGCTACGGCTTTGGCCACGGGCGCTGGACGTCTCATGACGCACGAAGCAGGCACCCGTCCAGGAAGGAGTCCCGCACAGATGTCACGAGCGAGATTGCGTCAGAAGAGAGGTTCGTTAGGGGTTGCATTCGCGGTGGTGGTCTTCGCCCTCGGCATGACCGCCGCCGTCGCACTCGGCTGGGAGAACGAGCAGAAGCCGAGGGAGCACGGGAAGAACGAGCAGGAGCAGAACAAGGAACACGGCAAGAAGGAGAACGACAAGAACAAGGGTCACGAGAAGAACGAGGGTCACAAAAAGAACGAGGAAAGCGAAAAGAACAAGCCGCCGACGGAGACGCTGACAACGCCAACGACTCCGACCCAGACCGTGCCTGTGCCGCCGGCCGCCGTACCGGCTCCTTCGCAGCCGACGCCGGCACCGAGCGCGCCGGTCACCTCACAGGGCGCGCCCGAGCAGCCGAGCGCCGAACAACCGTCGGGCCCCAGCGGGAAGGAAGTGGCTCAAGCGCCGACCACAGCGCCGCTCGCTCCGGTGGCCGAGCAGCAAAAGCTCGCGCGCACAGGTCTCGACCCGGCGTGGATCGCGCTGATGGGCGTGCTTTGTCTCGGCGGAGGAGCCTTCCTCTTCCGGCGGGCGATGACGCGCTGAGCCGCCGTTCGGGACGGGTGACGGTGGTCCGCATGCGCGCTCTGCTCGGCTCCGCCCGCCGAGCACTCAGGGCCCCGCGGGGGCTGCCCCGGCTACGCCTCTCCCGGCGGGCCGGCGGCTTCCTCGGGGCCCTGGCGATGCTGCTCGGGATCGCACTCGTGGGCGACGCCTTGATCACGGTCGCGTGGCGCGATCCGATCACAGCGGTGTTCGCCCAGCACGAGCAGAAGGAGCTGGGCAAGAAGCTGAAATCGGCCGAAGAGGCCTCGCTGTCACCCGCGACGCTCGCGCTCGTCAAGGACGCCCACACTCGCGCAGGGCAGTTCTCCGCGCTGGCGTCGGACCTGCGCAGCCGCTCGGAATCCGGCGATCCGCTGGGGCGGCTCGAGATCGGCAGGATCGACGAGCGCTTTGTGTTCGTCTCCGGCTCCGGTAACAAGAGCCTGAAGAAAGGACCAGGCCACTACTCCAACACGGCGCTGCCCGGCGAGCGTGGCACGGTCGCCATCGCGGGGCACAGAACGACGTTTCTGGCGCCGTTTCGCAAGCTGGACAGGATGCGGCGCGGCGACCGCATCTGGCTGACGATGCCCTATGGAAGGTTCCGCTACGGCGTAGAGAGCATGCAGGTCGTGACGCCAGAGAACACGTCCTCTTTGCACCCGGCCCGGCATGACCGGCTCGTGCTCACCACCTGCACGCCCCTGTTCAGCGCCAAGCGCAGGATCGTCGTCGTGGCCCGGCTCGAGCACGCAACGTTCCGCGGCCCGGTGGTGACGCAGCACGCGGTCACGCCGGTCGCGCCGCTGTAGCGGGAACGAGCAGCGTCGACACGGCCGAGCCGAGCTCCTGCTCGAGCCGGTCGAGCACTCCAGTCGGGACCTCCGGCGCTGCGGAGGCGGCCATCACGTCCTCGGCGAGCGCGCGCAGCTCCACCCCCGTCTTGCGGAGCCGTTCGGCAAGAGGAAGGTCTTGCTCGACCTCGTCGGATGCGTGACCGACAGCGAGGGCGAGCGCGTAGAGCGCGTAGGCGAGGCTGTCGAGCGTGCCTTCGCGGGAGACCGTTGCGTGGTACGCGCGGATTGCGCGCTCGAGCTCTCGCCGGGTCTCCTCGGCCGCGCCGTCGACGCGTTCGCTGAGCCTGTCGGAAGCCTCGCTCCGCCGCCGTGAGCGGCTCGACCACTCCATTCCGGCGCGGGCGACCCAGCCGAATAGGAAGGCGGCCGCGATGAAGCCGAAGACGATTGCCTGTTCGGTGGTCACGTGAAGAGCGGGCGGCGGATCATAGGACGCCTTCCCTCCCCGCCTGAAGCGACGGCAGCTGCGAGGGCACGAGCTTCGAGTCGATGTCGGCGATGAGCGACTCGGCGAGCTCGACCGCGCGCTCGATCGACCCCGTCTCGATCCTGTCGGCGGTGTCGGACTCGCCGTGGAAGTCGGGCACGCGGCCGTAGGCGTCCGTGGCACACAGGGTGAGCGAAGAGAACCCGCGCATCGCAGGGATCGTCCCGTCGGTCCCGCATCGCCAGGTGTACGGCTCGCGTTCGAGCTCGCCGCGCGCGTGGGCGGCTGCGAGGTCGATCAAGCGCGCGTCGTGGCGGTAGATGATCACGAATCCCTCCGCGCCGACGATACGCACGTTGCCCCTGCCGACGCTGTCGAGGTTCAGGAAGAACGTGCGCCGCGGATCGAGCTCGTCGGCGTGCGTGCGCATCCACTCCCGCATGCCGAGCATAAGTCCCTCCCTTGCGCCCGGCGAGACGAGCCAGACGTCGAGGTTCTGCGGTGGGCGCTCGTAGAGCCGGCGCCCCAGCTCGAGCAGCGCGGCGACGCCGGAAGCATTGCCGTTCGCGCCGGGAACGGGGTCCGACAGCGCGACGTCGACGAACAGCGTGAAAGCGGTCAGGAGCAGGGCTGTGCAGACGAACTGGGCGATTGTCAGCGGCTGTGCCTCGGAGGCCTCGAAACCGGCGAACAACCTCACCAGCGAGAGCACCAGCGAGAGGATCACGACCCAGAAGACGAGGTCGGTGCGGCTAGCGAGGGTTGCAAGCCGCCTGAACGGGCGCAGAGGCGGTCGCCGGCGCCGGTTGAAGATGAGCCCCGAACGGGCGGCGTCGTGATTGGCGGTCACGATCAGGCGCGCAGGCGCCTCCGGGTTGTGACCGCGGGCCGTGACGTTCTCGGAGTCGCGCCGGGGGCAGAGACGGCGCACGACGTAGAAGCGGGCGGTCAGGTCGCCGTACATCGACACCGCGACGAACAGCAGCAGCGCGACGCCCAGCGGCGGGACGTAGACGGACACGACGTTGGCGACGACTCCGAGCGCGGCGTAGAGCGCGTAGGTGAGCGGCCAGGCCGGCCGCACCCGGATCGGCTCGACCTCCACCGCACGCCCGTTGGCCCGCAGCTTGGCGGCGATGAACTCAGCCGCCTTGTGCTCCCCGCGCATACCCGGCCAGCGCGGCCCGGCGGACGTGATGCGCGAGATGGTGTCCGCGGGTGTCATCCCGCAAGAGCCTAAGTCTTGGGGCCGATGAAGGTGTCCATCAACGCGATGCTCTCGCGCCGCGCGATCGAGATGTTCCTCGCTTTCGGCTTCGTCCAGGCAATGCCGAGCTGGTCACAGGCGTCGCAGAAGATCGACAGGATGTCGGTCGAGGCGTTCGTGAACATGTAGCGGAGATAGCGGCGGCCCATCGACTTGTTGACGACGCGGCAGCCATCCGAGTGAATCAGTCCTCGGAGCAACGGCTTCGGGTCGCGGTCGACGATCTCGCGTTGCCAATTAGCCAGGACGATCGGTCTCAAGTGCTTCATTCCAGGTCCGTGCTGGGGGAAAAGGCATGGCCATGATTTTGAGTAACAGCTCACTACCGCGAGTCGTGCACCCGAGACGTTCCACTCGGTGTTGACGACGTTCCGGGGCATGAGCGCCTGCATCGCGCCTTTGCATTCGGCGATGATGCCCGGGTAAAGCATGTCCAGACAGACCCGAAGTCTGTAGACGTTTCTCGCATGGCTCGAGATGGTGCCGTCGCCGAGATAGAGGCCCAGCAAGTAAGGGTAGGCCGGGAGAGGAAGGTGGTCGGGTGCGTGGTTCTCGTTGCCGCAAGTCGGGCACGTGCCGTTGCGATAAGCGCGACGGGGGCGAAAACCGCGCCGGCTCCAATCGAGTATCGCCGCCCGCGAGATACTCGTCAGGCGGGATATCTGACTCTTGTTCAGACCCTTGGCGGCGAGTGCCGCTACCCGGGCGACCTCTTCGTCCGAATACAAGCTGCGGAGGGATTGAGTGCGGCGGGTGGGACTCGAACCCACATGCCCTTACGGACAGCGCATTTTGAGTGCGCCCTGTCAACCGATTGCAGCACCGCCGCAAAGAATGTGCGTCGGAAGTGTGCCAAGAGTGATTCTACGTGGAGGTCCCGCGGCTCCGGGCGGGCTCGTCCCCAATGGAAAGCGGCCACCTCTCGGTGGCCGCTTGCCGGGTCCCTGTTGGGGGAGGGGGGATTCGCAAATGAAAGGTAGGTTCCGAACATCAGAACCACCTAAGAACTCTTTAAGTGTCTCGTTAACGGGTTCACGGGATCCGCACGGCGCCGTAACTAATCACGCAAACGGCTCGGTGCGGTGGCACATCCACCACTCTTCCTCGAGCCCGCGTCAGCCGTTACTTGCCGTTGTCGAAAGCCTGCTGGAAGAGATGCCGGATCACGTGGTCGTAGCCGGCGTCGCTGGACACGATCTGGATGACATGCGGGATGCCACCACGGTTCAGTTAACGGAGATCCCAACCCGCCATAGCCTGCGGTTTCGAGCGTCCTGATAAGTCTCGCGCGCCGCGGTTGTTCCGTTGAGCAGGCGAAATTCGACCCCCGTTTGAAGGCGGCTCGACATGGGGTAATCTTGCGCCAATCGTCACGAACCTGCGCATGTCCACCCACGAGACGGAGGTCGCGAGCCCGATGCAAGTGAAGGACGGGATGTCTGACGTGGTCTTGACCATCGGCCCTGGTCTCACCCTGCGGGAGGCAGCCCGCTTGATGGCGGAGCGAAACGTCGGTGCCGCGATCGTGGTCGACCCCGACACTCCCGGTCCTGGAATCATCACCGAGAGGGACGTGCTCCGCTGTGTGGCATCGGGCCACGACTGCGAGCACGAGCGCGTCAGTGATCACCTCACCAACGACGCGATCGTCGCCTCCTCCGAGTGGAGCCTCCAGCAGGCGGCCGAAACGATGATCGAGGGCGGCTTCCGCCACCTGCTCGTGGTCGACGGCAGCGAGCTTCAGGGCGTGCTGTCGATGCGCGACATCGTCCGCTGCTGGATGGGGTCGCAAGCCCCAGCGAGCACGTAACGGGCCCGCGCACTCGGAGCTCCCGTCACTTGCGGGTAGGCCAATGACGGCGTTTCTATCGCTCGGTCGGCAGCTCGTCGATCTCCGCGCGCACCACGCTGATCCAGCGGGCGACGGCGATGGCCGTTACGACGAGGCCGGCTGCCGTTATCCACCAGTGCAGGATCAGGCCGACCAGGGCGAGGGTGATGCCGGCGGCGGTGGCGAAGGGGATGACGCTCGGGCCGGGCAGGTGGATCTGCTCGCCGGTCCCGTTGGGGTGGCTCTCGTGGTGCGTCACTGGAGGTAGGCCGAGGCGGCCAGGAACGTGAGTCCGAAGAACATTGCCGCGATCGCTGCCACGACGAACCCGGTGACGATGTTCTTTCGCGCGAGCTTGCGGTCCACGGGTCGGGATCCTAGACGAGGCTGTCGATCGCCATTGCCAGGAACAGCAGCGCCAGGTAGGCGAGCGAGTAGTGGAACAGGATCAGCGCCGAGCGGCGATCGGCGCGGCGGTGCAGTCGCAGGCACAAGCCGAGGAAGATCGAGTTGAGGACGACCGCGCTGACCGCGTAGACAGGCCCGAGCAGCCCGACGGCGAGTGGCAGTGCCGTGATCGGCAGCAGCAGCCAGCCGTACAGCAGGATCTGGCGCCTTGTCTCGGCCTCGCCGTCGACGACCGGCAGCATCGGGATACCTGTGCGCGCGTAGTCGTCCTTGATCAGCAGCGCGAGTGCCCAGAAGTGCGGTGGGGTCCAGTAGAAGACGATCGCGAACAGCAGGAACGCCGCCGCATGCAGCTCGCCCGCCGCCGCGGCCCACCCGACGAGTGGCGGGACGGCGCCGGCCGCGCCGCCGATCACGATGTTCTGCGTCGTGCTCGGCTTGAGCCAGAGCGTGTACACGAAGACATATCCGAGCAGGCCGCTCAGTGACAGCAGCGCGGCTGTCATGTTGACGCCGATCGCGAAAAGCGCGAACGACAGCGCTCCGATCGCGATCCCGAACCACAGCGCGGAGCGCGGTTCCATCCGCCCGGACGGCAGCGGTCGCTTCGAAGTGCGCGCCATGTGGGCGTCGATGTCCCGCTCGAGGTAGTGGTTGATCGCTCCTGCGCCACCGGCCGCGAGGTAGCCGCCGATCATCGTCAGCAGGATCGTCGTGAATCGCGGACTCCTGTCGGCGACGAACATCGTCGTGACCGTCGTCACCAGCAGCAGCGATATGACGCGCGGCTTGGTGAGCGCGACGTAGTCGGCGACGACCAGCCGCGCTGACTGAAGCCAGGTGACGCCTACCGGCGCGCTTCGTGCCCGTGCGCCCGCTTCCATCAGGCTCTCAGACCGGCACCGCCTGCGCGGATTCGCTTGGGCGCGCGGGCCACCGACCCGCCGCGGCGCACGCAGCGCGATCAGGGACACGAGCACGAGCGAGCACCAAAGCAGCGTTCCGACGGTGAGGTGGATGACGATCAGCCACTCGTGCTCACCGAGCCAGACGTTGAGCGCACCGAGCAGCACCTGGACGAGCAGCACGACCGGTGGCCGCGGTGGCCGTCTTCACGAGCAGCGGATCGACCTGCGCCGGCGCCGGCGCAGCGCACGCCGCGACGAACAGCGCCAGCACGAGCACCGAGGCAACGTACATGAACGCGCGATGGGTGAGATGGATGTCGAGCTGCGCGGCTGCGGCCGAACGGCAGGAACTCTCCCCCGCAGCTCGGGAACTCGGTACCGCAGGCGGTGTGGACGCCCGGGCTCAGCTCCGACGTCCCCTTCAGCTCGCTCGCCGACATGTAGCCGCCGGCAACGATCGTCGCCGAGCACTGCACCGGTGGCGGCGATCGGACAGGATTCGCAGACCGACTGCGGCGTCGACGTGAGCTGCCGCGTCGAGCCGCCGGCATCGGCCGGGGCGCGCGCGATATAGGCGACCAGGATCAGAAGTCCGATCTGGAGCATGGCCACGCCGAGGTGCGCGGCGACCAGCTCCTCCTTGAGGCCCTTCTCCACCGTCAGCCCGCCGAGCGCGGCCTGGAACAGCACGAGCCCGAACGCAGCCGTTGTGACGCGCACGAGCGGGCGATTGTCCCGGTACCTGCGCCGGGCCAGGAATGCCAGCAGCCCGATCGTGATCGCGAGCACGCGCGGCGAGGATCCGGTGCGAGTACTCGATGATCATGTTCGTGTCGATGATCGGGATGACGCGGCCGCCGCACAGCGGCCAGCCGTGCGTGCCGCGCCCTCCGGCCCGCAGCCCAGGCCGGAGTCGCTGATGCGCACGACTCCGCCGACGATCACGAGCAGGAAGGTGACGCGCGACCGCTAGGTACGCGAGCCTGCGAAAACCCGTCTGACGTGCTCATGCCGTTCGTCATCACCGGCGATCCGTGGTCGTCAGGTCACCGCCAGCTCGGGCGCGGCTCTCCCGCTCGGCCGGCTCGAAGCGCTCACGGGCGGCGCGCCGGATGTCCTGCATCGGCTCCGCGCTGCGAACGACCGGGATCGAAGTCGAAGTTGTGGGGCGGGGGCGGAGAGGTCGTGAACCACTCGAGCGTGTTGCCCTTCCAGGGATCGGGGCCCGACGGCCGGCCCTTGGACATCGACCAGATCACGTTGATGACGATCAGCAAGCATCCCCGAGGCCGAGGACGAAGGAGCCGATCGTCGACGCGAGGTTGTAGCCCTCGATGCCCGCTCCATCCGAGTACTCGACAACCCGCCGCGGCATCCCCGACATGCCCGCGGAGTGCATCGGCAGGAAGGCGACGTTGAACCCGATCACCATCAGCCAGAAGCTGACGCTTGCCGAGGCCCTCCGAGATCATGCGCCCGGTCATCTTCGGGAACCAGTAGTGGATGCCGGCGGCGAGGCCGAACGCCATGCCCCCGAAGAGCACGTAGTGCATGTGCGCCACGACGAAGTAGGTGTCCGTTAGCTGCCAGTCGACCGGGAAGATCGGCGAGGATGACGCCGCGTTACGCCGCCGATCACGAACTGGGCGATGAACGCGACGGCGAAGAGGAGCGGCACGCGGAACTCGATGTTGCCGCGCCACAGCGTCGCGAGCCAGTTGAAGATCTTGATCCCGGTCGGAATGGCGACGGCGAGCGAGGAGAGCATGAAGAAGATCAGCACTGCCACCGACATCGGCGTCGAGAACATGTGGTGCGCCCAGACGAGCAAGACTCACGAACGCGATCGCCGACGGTGGCGGTAGCGACCGCCTTGTAGCCGAAGATCGGCTTGCGCGCGAACACCGGCATCACCTCGCTCAGGATCCCGAACGCGGGCAGCACCATGATGTAGACCTCGGGGTGCCCGAAGAACCAGAACAGGTGCTGCCAGAGCAGCGGCGACGCCGCCCAGCGTCGGGATCGAAGAAGGTGCCGTCGAAGTTGCGATCGACAGCAGCATCGCGAGCGTCGCCGTCGAGCGAGGCGATCGCCACGATGATCAGGTACGAGTAGATCGAGGATCGTCCACACGAACAGCGGCATCCGGCTCAGCGACATGCCGGGGGCGCGCATGTTGTGGATCGTCACGATGAAGTTGATCGCGCCGAGGATCGACGAGATCCCGACGAGGTGCAGGGAAAGGATCCAGGCGTCGATGCCGTGGCCGGGGAGGAAGGAGTCGTCTGACAGTGGGGCGTACGACGTCCAGCCGGCTGCCGGGGCGACGAAGAAGAAGCTGGCGTAGAGCACGATGCCGCCGAAGACGAGCAGCCACCACGAGAGCATGTTGAGGCGCGGGAACGCCATGTCCCGGGCGCCGATCATGAGCGGCACGAGGTAGTTCCCGAACGCCGGCGACGATCGGCACGATGACCAGGAAGATCATCGTCGTGCCGTGCATCGTGAAGAGCTGGTTGTAGGTCTGCGGGTCGAGGAAGGTGTTGTCGGCGGACCCGAGCTGGATGCGCATCAGCAGCGCCTCGACCCCGCCGACCAGGAAGAAGAAGAGCGGTCGTGAAGAAGTAGAGGATCCCGATCTTCTTGTGGTCGGTGGTCGTGACCCAATCGATCCAGGTCGCACGGCGCTGCGGGAAGGCCGCGGATCGAGATCTCGGGCGTCTGTGGCGTGAGAGTCCCTGCTGCGTATTCGGGCGTCGCCATTCGCTCGGCCGGTGCTAGCCGGCCCCTCCGTCCGCTCGAACTGCTTGCGCTGCTCCTGCCCAAGCTTGCTGCGCCTCGTCGATCAGGCGCTTCTGGTCGTCTGACCCACCGCTGGTAGGCATCAGGCTCGACGACGATCACCCTCGCGGTCATGAAGGCGTGGTTTGCGCCGCAGAACTCCGCGCACTGGCCCTCGAACCTGCCGGTCCTGGTCGCCTTGAACCAGGTCTCGTTCGTGAGCCCCGGATGCCGTCGAACTTCCCGCCGAGCTCGGGAATCCACCAGCTGTGCGCGACGTCGTTCGAGGTGATCTCGAGCAGTCACAGTGGTGTCCTTCGGCACGACCATGTCGTGGAAGGAGACGGCGCCGTTCGGATACTGGTAGCGCCACAGGTACTGCTGCGCCGGACACCTTGATCGTGAGGGCTTTGTCCTTGCCCCCCGGCGGTGAGGGCTGGTTGATGGCCGCGTTCTGCCAGCTGCGCCTCCGCCAGCGCCGTCAGGACCCGAGCGCCTGGGGTCGCGGATCTCGGGCAGGAAGAAGAGCGTGACGACAGCGACCGCGATCGACGAGCACGCTGGCGCCGATCGTCCAGCCCAGCTCCAGCGGAGTGTTGCCGCGGATCTGCGGAGCGCGCAGGCCGCGGCGGGCGCGGAAGCGGAAGAGCGAGTAGAAGAGCACCCCCCAGACGAGGCGCGATCACCCCAAGCCCGAGGATGAACACGATCTTGTAGAGCGTGTCGATGTCCTGACGGCGTTCTTGGTCGGCCCGGACTCGGGCGAGACGGCGTCGGCCAGCGCGGTGCCGGCGAACAGGAGGCTGGCGACGGCCGCCACGAGCACGGCGGCAAGCAGGACCGGGACGCGACCGGCCGCACCGGGGGTTCGCCGCTCGGAGGGCGCATCGGCGCGCGATTCTATATGCCGGAGTCGCCCGCCGAGCGACCGCCCGAACAAGTGCCGATTTTCGCTTAGGCGCGAAAATCGGGCAGCTCCGCGGGTCCGGCTACGCCCCTCTGAAGTCCGGGTCGCGCTTCTCGACGAAGGCCTGCACGCCCTCGAGGAAGTCCTTGGTCTGGGCCATCTCGGCCTGGATCTCGGCCTCCAGGTCGAGCTGCTCGCCCATGATCTTGAGGACGCTGTTGTTGAGCGCGCGCTTCGAGTTCGCGTACGAGAGCGTCGGGCCGGCGGCCAGGCGTGCGCGCGAGCGAGCGCGCCTCGTCCATCAGCTTGCCGTCCGGCACGACGCGGTTGATCAGCCCCCAGTCGAGCGCCTGCTCGGCGGGCACGGGCTCGCCCAGCAGCGCCATCTCGAGCGCGCGCGCCTTGCCGACCGCCGCCGGCACGAGGAACGTCGAGCCGCCGTCCGGCACCAGCCCGATGTTCACGAAGGCGAGCCCGAAGATCGCCGACTCGGCGGCCCAGATCAGGTCGCAGGCGAGCGCGAGCGAGCAGCCGATTCCGACCGCGGGACCGTTGACGGCCGCGACCACCGGCTTCGGCAGCTCGCGGATCCCCGTGATGATCGGGTGATAGCGCTCGCGCAGCAGCTGCCGACGTCCGGGGCCTGCCCGCCTGCGGCGGCCCGCTCGAGCATGTCCTTGAGGTCGGCGCCCGAGGAGAACCCGCGCCCGGCGCCGGTGATCAGCACCGCGCGCACCGACGGGTCGGCAGCGTCCTCGAGGATCGCCTGACCGCAGCTCCTCGCCGAACTGCTGGTTCCAGGCGTTCAGCCGCTCGGGGCGGTTCAGCGTCACCTCGGCGACGCCGTCGTCGAGCTCGAGCTCGATCGTCTCGTAGGGCATTGGCGCTCCTTGTCTCGGATGTGCAGGGCGTGCGGAGGAACTTATCGCCTGCTTCGGCATGAAGCGACGGCTCGAGAGGCGTGATGTGGCTGGGGCATGCGGGCTTCCGCCTGCGCGCTCGCCGGCAAGATCGTCTACATCGACCCCTACCGGGCACCGGACGGGCCGCGCGGCGGACATGGTCCTGATCACGCACGATCACTTCGACCACTTCTCGCCCGAGGACATCAAGCGGCTCGCCGGCGAGCGCACGCACGTGATCGGGCCCGCGACGGTCACGGAGCAGA
Source organism: uncultured Solirubrobacterales bacterium (assembly GCA_963716195.1). Classification (GTDB taxonomy): domain Bacteria; phylum Actinomycetota; class Thermoleophilia; order Solirubrobacterales; family JBBDJG01; genus JBBQNR01. The sequence goes on along the minus strand of OY970293.1, from coordinate 1,594,770 downwards.
TCACGGGGCCGGCCGTCTCGATCGCGCCGGGCGAGACGGTCGAGGTGGACGGCATCGACGTGACGGCCGTCGCCGCGTACAACACGAACAAGGTCGACAGCGAGGGCAAGACCGTTCCATCCACGCGACGCCGGCTGGGTCGGCTACGTCCTGCGTGCCGGCGGACGGCGGGTCTACCATTCGGGCGATACGGACGTGATTCCCGAGATGGACCAGGCCGCTGGCGTAGACATCGCCCTCCTTCCCGTCAGCGGCACGTACGTGATGACCGCCGTCGAGGCGGCAGAGGCGGCCCGCCGGATCGAGCCGAAGCTGGCGGTGCCGATGCACTGGGGCACGGTGATCGGCTCGCGCGAGGACGCGCGAGGAGTTCGAGCGCGCCGCCCCGGTCGAGGTCGCGATCCTCGATCATGCGGGCGATTCCCCTTGAGTGGACCTTTAGGAGGTGGGCGATGGCGACCAGGACGCGCAACGGGATGCAGCGCTCGCTGCGGCGGATGGCGCAGGCAGACCCGGAGCTTGTCGGCGCGACTGCTCGTGCAGGCGCTCCCCGCTGCGGCCGCGCCCATCAGTGACAGGCTCGACTACCGGCTCGTGATCGATGACGCTCGGCGCTTACCGCGTCTCGGTCGCGAACGACGCCTGTCGTCGTCGAGCCGCTCGCCGGCAACGGCGACGGCGCCAACGGGCAGGCGCGACTTCGAGCTGCACACCGACGCCGCGACGCTCGCGCGCATGGCCGCCGGCGAGAGCCCGCTGCGCCTGATGCTGAGCCGGCGCCTGCGCGTCACGCGGCAAGCGCCGCCGCGCGCTCAAGCTGCGCAGGATGGCGAGCGAGGTGTCGATGCGCGACGTCGCCCGCGCCGGCGTCGATCCCGATCCCGACCTCCTCTACCGCGCCCTCCCGTATGCGATCGAGCCTGAATGGACCCGCGGACATAGGTTCTGCGTCAAGTACGAGCTCAGGTCCGACGAGAGCGGCGCAGGCGGAGCCTGGTACGTGAACGTCGACGACGGCCGGATCGAGACGCTGCATGAGCCGCCGTCCGGCGGCGACGGACGCGACCGTGCGCCTCGCTCACTCCACCTGGCTCGCGATCCTGCAGCGGAGAGCTGACCCCGAACGAGGCGATGCAGCAGGGGCTGACCACGCGTCGAAGGCCAGCTTCCGCCGGTAACGCTGCTCGGTCGCTGGATCGAGCGCTCTGAAGGCCGCGACGACGGGGAGCTCGAGCGCGAGCAGCGCCAGCGCCAGGTCCAGCAGCGCCGCGCGACGTGGGGATCGACGCGTGAACGGCACTGGCGCCGGGCCAGGGCGACCCGGCAGCGGAGGGCGAGCAGGAACGAGGCAAGGCGGGACCGGACCTGCTCACCTACGAGGAGCTGTATGCGCTGTGGGAGCGGCAGAACTGGCGCGCCCACGAGATCGACTTCTCGCGGGACCAGGCGCAGTGGCTGGTCACGCCGACCGAGTCGCAGTTCGAGACGATCTGGTCGACGGCCAGCTTCTATATAGGAGAGGAGCGCGTGGCCGCGGACCTCGCGCCCTTCGTGAGCGCGGCGCCCAGCGGGGAGATCGAGGTCTTCCTGACGACGCAGCTGGTGGACGAGGCGCGCCACGCCGCGTTCTTCGATCGCTTCATGGCGGAGGTGCTCGCCCTCCAGTCGGACGATCTGCGAGGCCGGCTCGACGAGATGGAGGCCCTGATGCTGCCCGCCTGGCACCGCGTCTTCGACGACTATCTGCGCGCCATCGCGAAACAGGTCCAGGCCGAGCCGGACGACCTTGACCTCTTCGTCGAGGGAATCACGACCTACCACATGGTGATCGAGGGCGTGCTCGCCATGACGGGTCAGCACTTCATCCTCAAGTACATGCGTGAGCATGGGCTCTACCCCGGTTTCGTGCAGGGCTTCTCGCTCGTCGAGCAGGACGAGCACCGCCACATCGCCTTCGGAGTGCGGTTCCTGCGCGACGTCTGCCGCGAGCAGCCGAAGTACCGGGACCTGATCCAGAGCAAGATCGTCGAGCTGGTGCCGCAGGCTTGCCATGTCTTCGTGCCCCCGTATGCGGACGACCCAAGCGACTTCGTCAGCTACGCGTTCACGTCGCGCGACATCTACGGTTACGCCTACCGCGCCCTCAAGCGCCGGATGTCGGTGATCGGCGTCGACATCCCCTCCGCGGAGGACCTGATGCCCGGCCCGATCGCCGAGGTCGCAACCGCGCGAGCGGCCTAACTCCTTCACTGTGTCAACCGCTCCGCCGATCCTCATCGGCGAGACGCCGCGCAGCGGGTCGCATGCCCTCGGCCACCTGATCGCGAGCCACTCGCGCTATCACGTCCTTCCGGAGGAGGTCGTCTTTCACGCAAATGACGGGGGCCTCGTCGGCTATGTGAACGGATCGCTCACCCGCGCAGAGCTCGTGGCGGCGCTTCGGGGTCAGTGGTGGGACCGACCGGCGCCGTGGGACCGGAGCGAGACTTTCGGACTGCGGACGATGATCGACGCCGCCGACCTGGAGGCGGCGATCGCGGAGTTCGAGTCGATCGACGATCCCGTCGCGGCGGGCCGCGCGCTGGTCAAACGGATGCTCGACCCGCTGGCCGCGAAGGCCGGCAAGCCCGGCTGGGTCGAGCACACGCCGCACAACGTCGGCGCCTGCGTGACGCTCGGGCGCGTCTTCGGCGACGCGAAGTTCATCCACATCGTGCGCGACGGCCGCGATCGTGCCTGCTCGGTGGTGCGCCTGCCTTGGGGGCCGAGCACGGTCGAGGAGGCGATCAGCGCGTGGGCGTGGAAGCTGCGCGCCGACGAGGAGCAGGCACGCGAGCTCCCGCCGGGGCGCATGCTCGTGGTGCAGCTCGAGGACCTGGTGCTGGCGGATCGCGAGCGCACGTTTCAGCGCCTGCTCGAGTTCCTCGAGCTCGACGAGGAGGCGTCGATGCGTGAGTTCTTCGACCGCGACGTCACTCCGGAGCGGGCGCACGTGGGTCGCTGGCGCAGCGAGATCGCGGAGCCCGAGCGCAGCCGGATCGAGCGCCTATATACCGACACGCTCGCGCGTTTGAAGGAGGCCGGGGTGAGGTGCGCGCCCGTCGACTACGGGATCGATGTCAGCTACGCGCGCGAGGAGGCCGAACCGCCGAATCCCTACGACACGTGGTCGAGCGGCACGTACGCGCCGCTCGGCGAGGAGCTCTCCGGCCGGTGAAGGGCCGCGCGCTGCGAGCCGTCGCGTGGGGAGTCGTGGCGGCCGCGATCACGGTCCCGCTCGCCCGCCGCCGCCTGCGGGTGCCCGCGCTGGCAACGGCGGCTGCAGCCGCCGCCGGTCCCATAGGGCTCGCCGTCGCCCAGCCGCGCTCGCCCAGGCGGGACGCCGCCCTATACACACTCACCATGTGGGCTTTCATCGTCGTCCACGAGCTGCCCTACGACGATCCGAACCGCCTGCTCGAGCGCACGCACGTCGACTACCCGATCGCCTGTGATACGGCACTGGGCCTCGGGACGTCGCCGACGCTGCGCTTGCAGAGGGCCCTGGGCCGGCCGGGAGGCACCACCGCGGTCGACCAGTTTCTGACCTTTGTCCACTGGGCGTGGTTCGTCGAGCCACACGCGGCCGCTGCCTGGATCCTGGCCCGGCACCCCGAGCGCTTCCCCCGCACGGGGGCGATGCTCGGCTCGCTTTTCTACGCCGGCTCACTCGTGTACGTGATCGTGCCGACCGCGCCACCGTGGTGGGCCGAGAAGGTCGGCCGCATGCCGGGCGTTCGCAGGATCATGGTGGAGGTGGGGGAGCGGTTTTGGGGTCGCCTCTGGCGGCATCTATACGATTTCCTGGGAGGGAACCCCGTCGCGGCAATGCCCTCTCTTCACTTCGCCACCTCGGTAATGGCAGCACGAATGCTCCAGGAAGCGGACCCGATCGCGGGCAGCATCGGCTGGGCCTATTCCGGCACGCTCGCGGTTGCGCTCGTCCACCTCGGCGAGCACTACGTGATCGACCTGATCGCTGGACTGGCGCTCGCGGAAACGCTCCGGCGCTTCGGCCCACGCATGGCGCCCGCGCTGGCGCGTGGCGCGCGTGCCGTGGAGATGCTGGAGGCACGCGCACGCGCCTGATGCGAGGCAGCCGTGGAAGCGACGGGAAGAGGGGCTCCGGGCCGGTGGGGGCCGAGGCGCCCGAGCCGCCGCCCGACGAGCTCGAGCAGAAGACCCCCACACAGGCGGAGGTGTCGGAACCCGACGCCGACGTCGATCGCCCCGAAGCGTTCGACGAGGAAGGGGACGGCGCGGTCGCGCTCAGCCCGCGCCGGCTCGCGATCTTCGCCGGGATCGTGTTCGCGGCGCTGGTCGGCCTCTACATCGCGCTGCCGGCCGCCCTGGACGGGCTCTCCGAGCTCGGCGACGTCGTCTCCCGGGCGGACCCGGTCTGGCTCGTGGTGGCGCTCGGCTTCAACCTGCTGTCCTTCGTTGCCTACATCGCTCTCTTCCGCGGCGTCGTGGGCGGCCACACCGAGCTCGGCGCGACGGAGTCGCGGATCAACTGGAAGGTCTCGTACGAGATCACGATGGCGGGCCTGGCGGCGACACGGCTCTTCGCCGCGGCCGGCGCCGGCGGCATAGCGCTCACCTACTGGGCCCTGCGCCGCGCGGGCATGGCCAGGCGCGACGCCGCGGAGCGCATGGTCGCGTTCCTGGTCCTCCTCTACACGGTCTACGCCGTAAGCGTTGTGATCTTCGGGGTGCTGCTCAGAGTGGGCGTGCTCCCGGGGCCGAACCCTGTCGGCGTGACGATCGTGCCGGCCGCGGTCGCTGGCGTGGCGATCATCGTCTTCCTGCTCTTCACGCTGATCCCGCAGGACGTCGAACGCAGGCTCGCGAACTGGTCGCGCGGGTACAGGCGGCGGGCGATCTGGCTGCGGCGCCTGGCGGCGGTGCCCGCCCTGGTCGCCGCCGGCACGCGCACGGCGATGGAGATCGCGCGCCATCCCGGCCAGGCCCTGCCGGCGATCCTGGGCGCGATCGGGTTTTGGGCGGCAAACATCGCGGTGCTGTGGGCGTGCTTTCACGCGTTCGGCGAGACGGTCCCGAAAGGCGTGCTTGTGCAGGGCTTCTTCGTCGGCATGGCCGCGAACCTGCTTCCTTTCTTCCCCGGCGGGGTAGGCTCGGTGGACGCCGGCATGATCGCTGCCTTCCTGGCTTTCGACGAGCCGGCGTCGGCGGTGATCGTGAGCGTGCTGGCGTATAGGGTGATCGCCTTCTGGCTTCCGATCTTGCCGGGCGCGATCGCCTACATCCAGCTGAGGCGAACCGTGAGCCAGTGGAGGGCGCAGGGAGTTCGCGCGCCCTGACCGCCGGCCCTGTCGGAGTGGAAAATGGCGCTAGACTTCACAAAGTAAAGTGACTGGAGCTCTGGAGTTTTGGGGATGAGCGAGGAAATGGGCGACGACCGCTACGAGATCATCATCGTCGGCGCCGGGCCTGCGGGGCAGACTGCGGCCCTCTACGCCGGGCGCTCGCGCGTGCCGACCCTCGTGCTCGAGCGCGGCATTCCCGGAGGCGAGCTGTGGAACACCGCGGAGGTCGAGGACTATCCCGGCTTCGAGCACATCATGGGGCCGGAGCTCGCCGACAAGATCCAGCGTCACGCGGAGAAGTTCGGCGCCACGTTCGAGACCGCCGAGGTGACCACCATCTCGGCCGAAGCCGACGACCGTGTCGTGACGACCGCGGACGGACGCGAGCTGCGCGCCCCGGCCGTGATCATCGCCGCGGGCGGAGAGCCGCGCAAGCTGGGCGTGCCGGGCGAGGAGGAGTTCGCCGGCAAGGGCGTGTCCTACTGCGCGGTCTGCGACGGCGCCTTCTTCCAGGACGAGGAGATCGCAGTAGTCGGCGGCGGTGACTCCGCCGTCGAGGAGGGAACCTTCCTCACTCGTTACGGCAGCAGGGTGCACCTCATCCACCGGCGCGACGGCTACCGCGCGCAGCCGATCCTCATCGAGCAGATGCGAGCGACCGGCAAGGTTGACGAAGTCCTCAACACCGTGGTCGAGGAGATCCACGGCGACAACGGGCGCGTCAGTTACCTGACCTTGAAGAACCTCGACAGCGGTGAGCAGTCACGCCGAGAGGTCGGCGCGGTCTTCCCGTTCATCGGCTTCATCCCGCACTCGCGGATCTTCGACGAGGAGCTCGCCGCGCAGATCGAGCTCGACGAGTCGGGCCACATCGTCACCAACGACCGCATGGAGACGGCGGTGCCCGGCATCTACGCCGCCGGCGACGTCCGCTCGCAGTACGTGCGGCAGATAACGAACGCGGTCGGTGACGCTACTACCGCGGCGTTGGCTGCGGGCGCTTACGTCGAGCGATTGAAGCACGCTCGGGGTTAGCGCTCCGTACTTCAAAAAGCAGCATCGAGGGGGGTGCTCGGCATTTGTGATGACTTGATGGGGCTATAGCCACATCAATCGATCACATAGGGCCTGCGTCACCTCAAGTAGATCGGGTTCGACAGGATCCAGGTTCGCTCGCGGCCGTGCGACCGCAGGTACGCCTCGACACGGTAGACACCGGGACCATCGGTCTCGAATACGAGCTCGTCACCTTTCGATGCCTGTTTGACCTCGGCGCCGTCGCGCAACAGCCGGATACGCGCCGGCTGCGGTGTGCGGACGCGCAACGTATGCGTCCCGCGATTCGTGGCTTCTTCGCCCATCGCCAGCCCGTCCGCCCAGAACCGAAAGCCGTACGACGGCGCGATCGAGTCCAGAGCGATGTGCGCGCGGCCTGCTCGCAGCGCCGCGTAGACGGCGTCGCGGTCGGTCTCGAGCGAGCCGGTCAATGGGTGGTCGAGCAGGAGATGAGTGCGCAAGAACCGGAACGACCGGCGGTACGCCATCAGCCGCAGCGGCACCCGTCCGGCGATGCGGATGCCGATCTGGTGCGCGTCGACCCCGCCGAGCGCTACGCAGCGACGCTGCGCGCAGATCCGGTCCCACCCCTCGAGGTTTCCACGTGGTGGATGGTCCACGAAACGGCCCGGGGTGAAGATGAAGCGCAGCAGGTCGGAGATGCTCTCGAGCTTCTCGCCGCTGTCGGTCACGAAGCTCCAGAGCTCGAGACCCTCGTAGCCGGTGGCGTCGAGGTCGCGCCAGGGCATCCCGCCGGCGCCGCGCCGGAAGCGCTCTGAGCCTTTGGAGAACGGATGCGAAAGAAACCCGAAGCCGCCCTCGTCGCTGACACGATCGACGATCTGCTGACAGGTGAGACCGGTGTGCTCGACCGGGCGCTCGAGACCGAATGCCAGGTAGTGGTTCTCGCGGCGAGGGGACACCTCCTCGCCGACGAGCATCAGCACGGAGCCGTGCCATCCCTCTTCGCCGTTGTCGCGCGCCTTCAGAGTGTCGTGATCCGTCAGGAGCACGAAGTCGAGATCGTTCGCGGCCGCCGCGCTCGCGATCTCCGGCACGGTCCCGGTGCCGTCCGAATAGAGCGAGTGAACGTGTAGGACGCCGGCGACTTCGTACAGGTGAGGCGGTTCGCTCATCGCCGCGAACCTTTACACGATCTTCAGATGCGGGTCGTTGATCTTGACAAGGCGCGTCGTAAACTTGGCTTGTCTTGGATTCGCTGCACCGGCTGTTGGGAGGGCTTGCGTGCGCACTGATAAGTGCGCTGGCAATCGTCCCTGGAGCGCAGGCGCAGGTTCCGGACTCTCTCAAGTCGAGCTGCCTGAGTAAGACTCCGCATCCCGGCTACTCGTACCAGTTCTGCGACGACGGCCTGCCACCGGTCGCCGGACGTACGCCGAACCTCGGCGGCATCAACGCGGTGCGAGTGCCGGCGAAGTACGACGGGTTCGAGGCGCTGCCGCCGAAGTCCGCCGGTGCGACCACTGTGCCGGGCTCGGATCCCGACGGCATGGTGGCGCTCGACGTCGACGTCGCGATGCCATCGACGCCTGCCCCGCCGGGCGGCTACCCGCTGATGGTATTCATGCACGGTTGCTGCACGGGCACGAAGACGAGCTGGGAGTCGACGACGTTCGATCCGCCCAACGAGCAGTGGCACTACAACAACGCGTGGTTCGCCTCGCGCGGATACGTCGTGGTCACCTACACGGCCCGTGGGTTCCGTTTCGGCCAGCGCGGGTCGACGGGGGAGGCGGAGCTCGATTCGCGCCGCTACGAGATCAACGATTTCCAGTACCTCGCCGGGTTGCTTGCCGACGACCCGTTCTTCAACATCAACCCGCGGAAGGTGATCCCCACCGGAGGCTCTTACGGCGGCGGCTTTGCATGGCTCGCTCTGACCGACCCGCTGTGGAAGAGCCCGGCTGGAACGGACATGAAATTGGCGGCTTCGCTTCCGCGTTACGGGTGGACGGACCTGCTCTACTCGCTGGTGCCGAACGGCAAGCACTCGCAGTCCCCATTCAACCTGCCGGCCTTCGACGGCTCGGACTCCACCGACCCGCTCGGGTTCCCGAAGCAGACGATCGTCAGCCTCCTGTTCTCGACTGGCCTGCAGGGGACAACCTTCACCCCGGCGCTCACCGAGGCGAACAACTGCCTGAACTCGACCGACCCGTACGAGACCAACCCGCTCTGTACGAACACCCTCCAGAACACCCTGCCCGAGTTCATCAACGACCGCTCGGCCTACTACCAGAACCAGTTCTTCAGAAACATCCGCTACAAGCGCGCCTACCGCATTCCGGTCTTCAACGCCGCCACCTTCACGGATCCGCTTTTCACCTCGGTCGAGAACCTGCGCATGTCGAACAGGCTCGAGCGCACGGTGGTCAACTACCCGATCCAGCAGTACTTCGGCGACTATGAGCACTTCGTGCAGAACAAGCCGAGAGAGTGGGGCGACATCTGCGGCGCCGACCACCACGTCTGCAACTTCGCCGACTACCCCGGCGGCGACGTGAACGCAACACCGACCGATCTGGTCCGCACGGGCGTGACGACGCGGCTCAACCGCTTCGTCGACCACTACGCGCAGCCGTCGGGCAATCCCAGCGCGCCGAGGCCGAAGTTCGACGTCACCGCCTCGCTTCAGATCTGCCCGCAGAACGCCTCCGGCGAATTCCCCGCCAACGAGCCGGGCCCGACGTTCAACGCGTTCAAGTTCGGGCTGCTCGCGCCGCACTCGCTGCGCGTCAACTACACGGGCACGCAGATGACGCGTACGCCGGCGAACAACCAGCACCAGAACACTGCTGACCCGATCTTCAACCTGATTCTGAACGGCGGCCGCTGCCCGATCCTGACCGATCCGGCCGGACCCGACGAGGCCACCTACACGAGTGACCCGTTGGAGAGGACCGCGACGATGATCGGCGGCACCAAGATAGCGATCGACTACAACGCGACCACCGCCCAGGGCCTGCAGCTCAACACGCGACTGATCGACGTGTTCCCCGACAACACCGCGGTGATGGTGGACCGCGGCGTGCGGCGTGTCACCGACCCAAGCGGGACCGTCGAGTACCAGCTGCACGGGAACGGATGGCGCTTCGAGGCCGGCCACCGGATCAGGATCGAAATCAGCCAGGAGGATCTCCTGAAGCCCTCGAACGTCCCGTCGGAGACGACGATCACCGGCGCCCGGCTGAAGGTCCCGGTGCGCGAGCCACAACCGCCTGCGCGCTCGGACTTCCGCTCGTCGCTAAGCTTCTGCCTCGCCGAGCGCACCTTCCTCGGCAAGGACGCGTTCGAGGACAAGTACGACAGCCACAGTCCAGGCCTGGCTCTCATCCGGTGCTTGTCGCGAAACCGCTGACCGCACCCCGTTGAGGAGGTATCAATGGCTGCGATAGAGACCCCCGAGAAGATCGGGATCAGGCCCTTCGACGAGTTCGCGCCCGTCAACGACGTGTGGCCGCGCGGCGATCGGCTCGACGTGATCCGTGAGTGCGCAGGTCGCTTTCGCGAGCGCTTCGCGACGCCGGACAACCGGATCCGTGCTGTCAAGACCGTGGACCTCGCCGCGGCCGCGTACCCCACCCGGTTCGCGCTGGCGGGCGCCGCGAAGGGACTGAACCCCTACATCAACATCGTCAACCGGCTCGTGATCGTCCAGTTCGAGGACTTCGAGGGCCGCCTCCGCACGCTTGCGTGGGAGCCGACGATCGCCGAGGGAGCCGCCGAGGCGCCGTTCTACGACCAGCTGCTGAAGCGCTATGGCGAGTTTCTCTCCTACAAGGTGTTCGCGACCTTCTACAACACAGTCGCTGAGGCGATCGCCGCCTGCGGGCTCACGCCCGCAGACATCGACTACGTCAGCTTCGATCACCTGCACGTCCAGGATCTGCGTCTGATCATGGGCACGACCGTGCCGGTGGAGGGGGAGGCGGCGCCTCGCGCGCCGTTCTTCCCGAACGCGAAGTTCCTGTTCCAGCGCAAGGAGGTCGACACGTTCAAGTCGGTGCACCCGATGCAGTGGGCCTGGTACGTGCCAGGGGGCATGGACGGCGTGATCGAGGACCACCTCGTGCTGCTGGACGGGGACGTCGAGCTCGGCAAGGGTGTCGCGCTCGTGCACACCCCGGGACACACCGACGGCAACCACAGCCTCTGCCTCAACACGTCGCAGGGCGTGTTCGTCAGCTCTGAGAACGGCGTCTGCGCGGACTCTTGGCAGCCCAGGCTGTCGAGCATCCCGGGAGTGCGCAAGTACGCTGAGTTCTGGAATCGTGAGGTGATCCTGAACTCGAACACCCTCGAGGACACCCTCGACCAGTACGACTCGATGGTGAAGGAGAAGGCCCTCGCCGATGCGAGTCCCCGGGACCCGCGCTGGCTGAACGTGTTTCCGTCCTCGGAGATGGCCAACTTCCGGCGCCAGTGGCCGGTCGTGCCCAGCTTCTGGCACGGCGGCATGAACGATGGCCGGGTGGAGCGTCCTCCGGCCCCGAACGGAGGCCGCACCTGAGCCACCCCCCATGGGCAGGGATGCCCGGGCGCCGGTCGAAAAAGGATGCGGTCGGGCGCCTTGGCCGGACGGCTGCGGCGTTCGGTTACTCTGTGCTCTCCCGAATATTCCGCTTCGCGCGCCGGCTGGTTTCAATTGACAGGGTGCTGCCCCTGTGGTTCCATCGGCAGGAGGGCGGGCGCACAGGGGACTTCATGGGGAAAGCCATGGGAGGCGAGCTGAAGCTGGAACAGGTCGAGCGGCAGTCCAGCGTGGATCAGGTGAAGATCACGCTGGAGCAGCGCATGCTCATAGAGAAGCGCAATCGCGCGCTGCTCGAGCGCGAGCTGCTGGAGAAGCGGTTCGTCTTCGACTCGCGCCCCTACGAGGGGCACATCCAGTACAGCAACTTCTGCAACATGAGCTGCATCATGTGCCATGACGGGGCGAACCCGCCGTTGCGCAAGATGACACCGGAGATCCTCCAGCGCGTTTCGGACCAGGTCGCTCCCTCGCTCTCGATCGTGATCCCCTACGGCGGCAGCGAGCCGCTCGTCGTCACGTGGGAAGAGGCGCGCAAGATGGCGGTCGAGAACAGCTTCCAGTTCCGGCTCACCACGAACGTGCAGTTCCTCGACGAGGAGCGCTTCCACGAGCTGAAGGACATCACCGAGACGCTCTTCCTCTCGATCGACAGCCACTGGCCCGAGCTGTTCGAGAAGATCCGCCCCGGCGCGAAGCCCGACCGCGTCTACGCGAACGTCCCCACGACCGCGAAGCTCGCGCGCGAGCACGGCCTCGAGTGCCTCGGCCAGGTCGTCTTCATGACGGAGAACGCGTCGACCTTCCCGGAGACCGTCCAGTGGCTCTACGAGCAGGGCGTCGAGAGCGTGAACGTGCTGCAGCTGATCGACGTCAACGGTCGCAGCTCGTACCTCGACCCGACCATCCACTTCTCGGCCGAGTACATCACCGGCATCAAGAAGAAGTGCATCGAGATCGCGAAGGAGTTCGAGACCCGCCTGATCTGGAACGTCGCCGGCTGGGAGCGCCACGACTACCGCAAGAAGAAGATTGCGCCCAAGCCGCACAAGGACTGGAACTACCGCTGGGAGCAGCGGATGAAGCACTACGTCCCCGGCTACTGCATGAACGTCTGGGATCGCCTCCAGGTGCTGGCGGACGGCCACATCACGCCTTGCTGCTACGCGACCGACGGCGACCTCTTGCTCGGCAACCTCGCCGAGCAGGACTTCGACGACGTTTGGAACTCGACCAACGCGATCGACCTGCGGCGGGGGATGGCGACGTGGGACTTCCCGAGCCTGTGCTCGACCTGCCGCTTCACCGACCGCCTGCCCGCGGAGCTCTACCTGCCGTTCGTCGCTGACGTGCTCGAGAACATCGGACGGCGGCGCGAGGGCGTTCACAACGCGCTGCTACCGGCGGGCCCCGAGCACATGGCACGTGGCGAGCAGCCTCCGACATTGTCGATCGAGAGCCCCGAGGAGGAGATCGAGACCTTCTACCTCGGCCTCGGTCTGGGCGGCGAGAGCGACCAGGTCGAGGTGTGCGCGCTCGAGCCGCTGCCCTCGTCCAACGGCACGCTCGAGTTCGAGATCCCCGACGACGTCTGGGAGAAGCTGACGACGAACCTCGGCTACTGGTACGCGATCTTCGCCACGGTCAGCGGCGACGAGCATCGCGTCCTGCGCTCATCGGAGATCCGCTGCCTGATCCGTCACGAGAGCATCGCGCGCATAGAGGGCTCGACGCTGCGCTACGAGGACAAGGGCTTCCTGCCGGTGGCGGACCTGGGCGGCGCGAAGCAGTTCGGCTGGGCGCCCGAGAACCCGGTCAAGCGGCCAACACTCGGCAAGCGCATGATCGAGTTGCCGGTCGGCAAGCGGCACAGCCGGCGCAAGCCTGCGGCCGGCGAGGACGTGGAGCCGAACGGGCACGTCCCTCAGCTCGACTACGGCGAGCTCGTCGCGAACGTCAAGGCCGTGGCCAAGAGCGCGCTGCCGCCCGACGCGACCGTCGCGGTCGTGACCAAGGGCGACGCATCGCTGCTCGAGCTGGACGTCGCGGCCGCCTGGCATTTCCCGTGTGCCGACGACGGCGGCTGGCTCGGCTACAACCCGCCTGACGGGGGCTGGGCGATCGAGCATCTCGAGAGCCTGCGCGGAAGAGGCCTTCAGTACCTGGTCTTTCCGTCGACCTCGATCTGGTGGCTCGAGCACTACGAGGAGCTGAAGCGCCACCTCGACGACGAGTACATCGTCGCCGTCGAGGACGACTCGTGTGTGATCTACTCGGTCGCGCTCAATCCGGCCCTGTATGGACGCGGGCGTGAGGACGACGTGCGCGGGCACGATCGCGCGCTCGCGGAAGAGCTTGGCCACGCTGTGCCGGAGACCCCGGACGTGGTGTCCGTCAGTCCCAACGGCGGCCCGCCGGAAGAGGCCGTTCCAGAGCTGAAGGGACCGCCGGTCGAGATGAAGGCGCCGCCGACGGACGACGAGGCGCCGCCGGACCGCCCTACTGAGGAACAGCCGGCCGCTCCACCGCCGGCCCCGGGTCCGGAGCCGATCAGCCGCCGGGCGGCCGAGGTACTCGCTTACGGCGAGCAGAATCGCGTCCTGCTGCGGGCGCTGCGCCCGGACGAGGAGGGTTTGTTCCCCGAGGCCGTGGCCGGCGCCGCGGGCTGGGAGCTGATCGACACCCGCGGCCGCTCGTTCGTCGACTGGTCGAACGGCTGGGGGACGGTGCTGCTCGGCTATCGCCACCCGAAGGTCGAGTACGCGATCACGTCCCAGCTCGAGGCCGGCCCGACCGTGTCGCTGATGCACCCGGTCGAGGTCGAGGTGGCGGAGCTCCTGACCGAGATCGTGCCGAGTGCCGAGATGGTCGGGTTCGGCAAGAACGGCTCCGACGTGTGCGCCGCGGCCGTGCGGGTGGCGCGCGCGGTGACGGGGCGAGAGCTCGTCTTCCAGCACGGCTTCCACGGCTATCAGGACTGGTACACGACCCAGTACCGGGCGAAGAACGTGCACGGGATACCGAAGGCGCTGCGCGCCTACATCCATCCCTTCCCATACAACGACCTCGCGGCGCTCGAGAAGCTCTTCCAGCGCTACCCCGACGAGGCCGCCGCCGTGATGATGGAGCCGATTAACGTCGGCTATCCCGAGCCCGGCTACCTCGAGGCGGTACGCGACCTGGCGCACCGGAACGGCGCCCTTCTGATCTTCGACGAGGTGGTGACCGGCTTCCGGCTCGCTCCGGGCGGCGCGCAGGAGCTCTTCGGCGTTACGCCTGACCTGAGCTGCTTCAGCAAGGCGATCGCAAACGGGATGCCGCTGGCCGCGCTCACCGGCAAGCGCGAGTACATGGAGCACCTGACGAAGACCGGCTACGGGATCACGTTCCGCGGCGAGACGCTGTCGCTGGCGGCAGCGCGGGCGACACTGGAGGTCGTGCGCGATCAGCGGGTCGCGGAGCACCTGGCTCAGGTCGGCGAGCAGGTGCGCACGGCCTTCAACGAGATCCGCACCGAGGAAGGCGTCGAGTGCGAGCTCGCCGGTCCGCCGTCCCGCATGTCATTCGTGTTCGGCGACCAGGGCGGCATCGACCCGAAGCGCGTGGAGGAGCTGTTCGTGCGCGAGCTCGCCCGCAACGGCGTCCTGTCGCATGGCACGCTGCTCCCGACGTTCGCGCACAACGACGAGGCCGTCGAGCGCACGATTCGCGCGCTTCGCGAGGCCACGCGGACTGTGGCCCAGGTGACGCAGACCGGGCGCTCCGCGCTGTACGGCGCGCTGCGCGGCGGCTTCGAGGCCGAGCGGCCCGCCGACGCGGCGGCGCCGGCCGAGGACGCCAAGCTGCCGGCCGCCTCGTTGGAGGTGCTGCACGAGGAGAGCCCCGGGATGTTCAAGGTGATGGGCTGGATGCTGCTCGAGGACGGGCGCCCGGACGCGATCGAGTTCAGCGGCCCCGAGGGCGGACGCCGCGACGCGCGCTTCCACCCGCGTCCCGACCTCGCCGAAGCCTTCCCCGGCATAGAGGGTGCGGACATGTGCGGCTTCCACGTGACGCTGCCGGCGTCCCTGTTCGCGCACGAGGGCCAATATGACTTCAAGATGGTCGCCAAGCGCGGCGACCGGCCCGCGTTCCGCTGCCGCGTCATCCGCCAGAAGGGCGATGCGGCGCCGTACGTTCCCACGCTCGGGGACGACGGCGTGCTGTTTATTTAGTAACGGGTCCTCACGCGTGCGCCCGACGCCCGTAGCTTCGCGGCGTGCGGACGCGAAGCTCTACCGGAGGTTTGATGTGGGTTGGCCGTGCGTGCGGGGGCGCGCGGGACCGAGCTGGGCGTGGTCGGCGGGCGAAGCCCATGCCGTTCGGCATGGGCAAGTCCCGACGGGCGCGATCCGGCGAAGGTATCCGCGCGTCATCGGCGCGTGTGGAGAACCCGCATCAGGCCTCTAGCTCAGGTCAGGCTACGGTCGAGTGGACTGCGCTCGTGCTGGTGGTCGCCTTTGCGCTGGCTGGGTTGGCGTGGGCGGTGGCGCGCGTCGAGGCCTGGCGCTTGGGCGACGCGGTCCTGCACGCGATCGTCTGCGCTGCCGGCGAGGGCTGTCCGGACGCGCTCGAGGACGCCTACGGCGATGAGATTGCCGCCATCCTGCGCAGGTACGCGCCGAACATCGTCTATGAGCACGACAGCGCGCAGCTGCCCGTCGACTTCCGCCGCTGCCGCGAGGTCGGCTGCTCGGACGGCAGCGACCGCGCCGAGGAGATCGACCGGTCCGCGGCGGGATTGCCGGTGACGGCATTCACGCGCGTCGTGGACCGCCGGGCCGCCGGAGGATCCCTGTATGCGCAGTACTGGCTCTACTTTCCGCAGAGCTTCAGTGGTGGCATCGGCCGAGTCCTCGGCAGGCGCTGGCCGGGCGAGCACGTGGATGACTGGGAAGGCCTGCAGCTGCGGATCGCACCCGGCGGCCGGGTGTCGGCCCGGGCGACGGCGCACGGCGGCTACAAGAACAGCAAGCACGCGGACGGATGGGGCGAGTGGAAAGGCTGGTATCGCGTCTCCGGCGGCAGCCACGCCGGTCATCTGGTGAACGGAGCAGACGGTGAGCGCACCACGCACGCGTCGTCGCTGCGCTTAGTGCCACTCGAGTCACTGAACGGCACGGGCAACTACTCGTTCGCGATCTCACCACCGTGGCGCAAGGCCGTCTACACCGATCCGGAGGACCGAACCTCCTAGCCGTACCCCAGCTCGTGCAGCTGCTGCTCGTCCATGCCGAAGAAGTGGCCGAGCTCGTGCAACACGGTCTTGCGAATCTCGGCGCGGGTCGGATTAGCGTCGCGGAAGATCACGATCCTCAGCATCCCGCCGGTGGGGTCGAAGATCCCCATCAAGCCGTCGGGGTGGCGGTCCTCGAGCACGATCGCGACATCGCCGAGCTGTGAGGCGAACTCTTCAGGCAGAGAGTCGAGCGCGTCGCGCGCGGCTTCACGGGCCTCCTCGTCGGTGAGAGCCAACGGCTAAGAACTCGAGGGCTAAGCGCCGGCGGTGCTGACGAAGACCGTCTTCGTCTCGAGATAGCCGTCGAGGTTTGCATGGCCCATCTCGCGGCCGATCCCCGACTGCTTGTAGCCGCCGAATGGGGCAGCGGCGTCCGACGGTCCCCAGCTGTTCACGTAGACCTGGCCTGCCCTCAACAGCGAGGCCATCTTGTGCGCCTTTGCGACGTCGCGCGTCCACACTCCGGCGGCGAGGCCGTAAGGGGAATCGTTCGCGCGACGGGCGACCTCCTCGAGCGTGTCGTAGGGCATCGCGACCAGCACCGGACCGAAGATCTCCTCGCAGGCGATTCGCATCTCGTCGCGCACGCCGACGAACACACTCGGCTGCACGAAGTAGCCTCCCTCCGGGCAGCCCTCAGGGGTGGTCTTGCCGCCCGTCAGCAGTTCCGCGCCCTCGTCGACGCCAGAGTCGATATAGCCGGTGACGCGCTCCAGCTGCTCCCTCGAGACGAGCGGGCCGAACTGCGTCTCGGCGTCCAGCCCCGGGCCGACCTTGGCGGCGGCGGCCGCCTGCGCGAGCGCGCCGACGACCTCGTCGAACTGATCGCGATGGACGAACAGCCGCGAGCCCGCGTTGCAGGATTGACCGGTGTTGTAGTAGATCGCCTGGAACGAGCCCTTGACCGCGGCGTCGAGATCGGCGTCCGGCAGGATGATGTTCGGGCTCTTGCCTCCCAGCTCGAGCGTCACGCGCTTGATCTGTCCACCTGCCTTGCTCGCGATCTCGCGACCGACTGCGGTCGACCCCGTGAACGCGATCTTGTCCACGTCCGGATGGTCGACCAGCAGCGCGCCGGTGGCGCCATTGCCGGCGACGATGTTCACGACGCCGTCGGGAAGGCCCGCCTCGAGCAGCAGCTCGCCCAGCCGCAGCGCGGTCAGCGGTGTCTGCTCGGCGGGTTTCAGCACGACGGTGCAGCCGGCAGCCAACGCGGGGGCGAGCTTCCAGGCCGCCATCAGGAGCGGGAAGTTCCAGGGAATGATCTGCGCGCAGACGCCGACCGGCTCCTTGACGGTGTAGACGAACTGGTTCGGGATCGAGACGGGGATGGTCTCGCCCTCGATCTTCGTCGGCCACCCCGCGTAGTAGCGGAAATGAGCCGCTGCGAGGCGTACGTCGACCAGCTTCGCGTAGGTGACGGGCTTGCCGTTGTCGAGCGCCTCGATCTGTGCGAGCTCGTCGGCGTTCGCCTCGATCAGCTCGGCGACGCGGAACATGATCTGCTCGCGCTGTCCGGCGCTCATCTTGTGAGTCCACGGCCCTTCGTCGAACGCGGCGCGAGCCGCCGCCACCGCACGATCGACATCCTCTGCCTGCGCGTATGGGATCTGGGCGATCTCCTCGCCGCTCGAGGGATCGATGGTCGCAAAGGTCTGGCCGGATGCCGACTCGACCCACTCGCCGCCGATCAGTAGACGGTGCGGGCCCTCGGCGAAACGGGCGGCGCTGTCGGCGAGGCGGGTGTCGGTGGCCATGTGCTCACTGTAAACAATCGCCGGTTAGGCCCGTCCGCTGGGCACCGGATACGCTTCCGCGCGTGCCAGACTCGCTCGCGCGCTTCAGGAAGGCAATGGAGGGCCGGCTGCCCGGCACCTTCGGCGTCGAGCTGATCGACATCGGGCACGGCAAGGCCGACGCGCGTCTTCGGCTCGAGCCGTGGCACCTGGCGCCGAACGACTTCCTGCACGCCGCCACCGTCATCGCGATTGCGGACTCGTGCGCTGGTATGGGCTGCCTTGCCTCGCTGCCGGACGAGGCGGGAGGCTTTACGACGATCGAGCTCAAGACGAACTTCCTCGGAACGGCGCGGGAGGGTACGCTGCGCTGCGAGGCTCGCATGGTGCACGGGGGCAGCCGCACGCAGGTGTGGGATTCGACGGTCATGCGCGACCACGACGATCGCGTGATCGCCCTCTTTCGCTGTACGCAGTACCTGCTGCCTGCGGAAGACCCGCGCACCGAGCGTCAGCAGGTCCAGCGGGAGATCCTGAGAGGGGATGCAGCGTGACGGTGAGCGAGGAGCTTCGCAACAAGCGCGAGCAGATCGTGCGCGAGCACATGGAGTCGGAGAACACACACGACTTCGACGTCACCATGAAGACGTTCGCCCACCCGCGTTATGAGCTGATCGCGACGGACGAGGTCCATGACGGCGAGACAGCCGTGGCCGCCTACTACGAGGAGACGCGCGAAGCGTTTCCCGACCAGCGCAACGAGCTGATCGAGATGCACCACGCCGACGACGCCGTCGTCGCGGAGTTCGACCTGCTCGGCACCCACGACGGTCCGTTTCGCGGGCTGCCGCCGACCGGGCGCAGCTTCCGCTGCCGGATGGTCGCGCTCTTCCTGTTCGAGGAAGACCGGCTCGTGTGCGAACGCGTCTACTTCGACAGCGCCACGATCCAGCGCCAGCTGGGCATCGCACACGACCCGCTGTCGGTCCGCGGCCGCATCGCGACGGTCCTGAACCACCCGCTAACCATTACCCGGGCAGTCATCCGCGGGCTCGCGCGCCAGTAGCGCTTCCGCAACTCGCAACGTCGGCCGGCGTTTGTACGGCCAATGAAGCGTTCGTCCAGACTCGGTGTCGTTCTGGTTACGGGCTGGGCGATCGCCTTCGTCCCTTCCGCGTCGGCTGCCGTCTGGTCGCCGCCACAGAACGTTTCGTCACCGACGCTCTTCGTCGACGATCCGGCGATCGGCTTCAGCGGCAACGGCCGCGCGCTTGCGTCTTGGCGCTGGCAGCAAGGCGTCAGCAACGATGCCCGCTTCGGGCACAGGTCGGCGACACGCACGCCGGGCGCGAGCGCGTTCGACCCGGAGCAAGCTGCGCCCGACTTCGCTGCGGGGCCCGTGCTCTACGGCCGCGACCGTGCGCTTGGAGCCGTGCTCACGTCGGCGGGCGGAAAGCCTGGTCGCGAGCGCGTCCGGCTGGCCGCCACTTTCGGCAACGCGAGCGGGCGCTTCGGTCCCAGCCGCACAGTTCGCACCGCCCTCCGCATCTCGCGGCCCGTGCTCGCTGCAGCGGCAAATGGTCGGGGTGCGCTCGCCTGGTTCGAGGACCGCGGCGTGGCGAATGACCGAGTCTACGTCGCGCTTCGGCGCCCCGGTGGCAGGTTCAGCAAGCCGCTGCTCCTGGCGCGGGGGAGGATTCGAAGCGTGTCGGTAGCGGTCGGAGAGGCTGGAGATGTGCTCGTCGCCTGGGACGCCCGCGGCGTCGTCCACACGGCTTACAAGGCGGCGGGACGTCGTTCCTTCCGTATCCAGACGATCCGGTCGGAGGACACATTCCACGCGACGTTGCGGACGGTGATCAGCGGGAGTGGTCGCGCGGTTGTGGCATGGGGCGCGCAGCTTCACACCGAAGGGGGCACGAGTGGTCCCGCCTTCTACGAAGCGGCGATGAAACCCGCAGGCATGCGACGTTTCCGCGAAGCACAATTGCTAGAACGAGGAAGCGACTCGCAGCGCGCCGGCTCCGTCGCACTCGTGTCCGACCGCGCGGGGCGCCAGCTGTTCGCCTGGTCAGGATGGGATGGCAGCGCCTACCGGATCAAGATCTCCACCACCGACCGTCGGGCGGTCTTCGGCGCGCCCGAGCTGGTGTCGGCAGCGGGCATAAGCTCCCACGAACCCGCGCTCGCGGCGGGGCCCAGTGGCGATGCGCTGGTGACCTGGGAGCAGGAGCTTCCGGGTATCACCGACGACGAGCGCGGACAGGTGCTGGCGGCACATCGCGCACCGGACGGCTCGTTCGGCGCACCCGAAATCGTTTCCCTACCTGAGCGAGCCAGCTTCCCCGCAGCGGCTTTCGATCCGGCGAGCGGGCGGCCGACGGTAGTGTGGTCGAACCGGCCCGGCCTGTCGGGCCCGGGAGTCCCGCTCGGCGCGATCACGACGTTCCTTCAGGCGTCTACTCGTAGCTGAAGAACCCCTCGCCGGTCGATTGGCCGAGCATGCCCTCGGCGACCATGCGGCGAAGCAGCGGCGAGGCGCGGTAGCGCTCTTCGTGGCGCTCTTCGAAGAGCGCGTCGAGCATCACCAGCACGTGATCGAGGTCGATCAGGTCCGCCCACTCGAGCGGGCCGCGCGGATAGTTGTAGCCAAGCCGCATCGCGGTGTCGATGTCACTCGCGGACCCGATCCCCGCCGTGATCGCGAAGCATGCCTCGTTCACGAGCTGGCAGACGATCCGTCCCAGCACGAGTCCGGGGGCATCACCGACCCACTCGACGTGCTTGCCAAGGGCACGAAAGAAGTTCTCGACTTCGCGCGCGGACGTGTCGGTCGTGTACGCCGAGCGCGTCAGCTCGACGACGCGGGCCTCCGACAGCGGCGGGAGTACGTGAAAGCCGACCGCTCCGCCGCCAGAGTCCAGCTCGGCGAGGCTCCCGTCAACGCAAAGGATCGCGGTCGTGGTCGCGGTTCGCTCGAGCGCGGCGAGCGCTTCGTCGACAGTGCGGCCCACCAACGCGTCTACGAGCAGGTCCGGCATCCCGCCGTTCGAGCCGGCCCGCGTCACGTCGTAGCCGGCGTCGGTCGCGAGCACCGTCAGCTCCTCGGCGAGACGGCCCTCGCCGTCGATCGCGACCCTGCCGCTTCCGCCGCCGCCCGGCGGTTCGGGGTCCTCGTCGCGGTACCCGTCGGCTCCGTACTCGTAGTAGCCGCGACCGGCTTTGCGGCCGAACCGGCCAGCCTGCACCATGCGGGCCTGGATCGGGCTCGGCTGCCAGCGCGGCTCGTAGAAGCTCTGCTCGAAGAAGGACTTCGAGACCTCGAAGCCGACGTCGATGCCGACCAGATCCATCAGCTCGAACGGGCCCATCCGAAATCCGGCGCCCATCCGCACGATCCGGTCGATCGCGGCGTGATCGGCGATGCCGTCGCCGAGCAACCGCAGCGCCTCGAGGCTGAATGGCCGCGCGCAGCGGTTCGCGAGAAAGCCCGGGCCGTCCTGAGCGATGATCACCCGCTTTCCCATCTGCTCGCCCGCCGCGCGTGCGTGGTCGATTGCCTGTGGATGCGACTGCGCGCCTGCCACGACCTCCAGCAGCTCGATCAGGGCCACCGGGTTGAAGAAATGCATGCCCACCACCTGCTCCGGGTACTTCGCGGCGGACGCAAGCGCCGTGACGGGCAGGGAGGACGTGTTGGTCGCCAGCACGGCATCGCGCGAGAGGACGTCAGACAGCCGGGCGAACAGATCGCGCTTGATCTCCAGATCCTCGGGGGCTGCCTCGATCACCAGCTCGCAACCGGACAGGTCCTTCAGGTCGGGCGCGGGGTAAACGCGTCGCTCGGCGTCGGCTGCGGCGTCCGCGGACCAGCGACCGCGCTCAGCGCCCTTGCGCAGACCCGCTTTGACGAGCCCGATCCCGCGCTCGAGCGCCTCCGGGAACGGATCGTGGAGATACGTCTCGAAGCCGCCGAGACAGGCCACCTGCGCGATGCCGGCGCCCATGGTGCCGGCGCCCGCCACGCCGAGCGCCTCGATCTGGCTCAGCTCGGACCCTCCGGCTCAGATTCCCCATGCCAGTAGTCGACGGCGTCGTCCGCGACGAAGTTCAGCCGCATTCCCTCCTTGCCGCTCCCGGACGCATGCTCCCGTACGCCGATCTTGTTGGAGTCCGGATAGACGGGTATCTCCGGACTTCGCATCTCGCTGACAACCAGGTACCGGACCGGCTCCTCGGTGCGGTTGACGACCTGATGCGCGCCGCGCGGCCCCACCGGGAACGCGACGACCTCGCCTTCGTCGAGCTGGCGCCAGCCATCCGGCGAGCGCAGGTGAGGCCGCCCGCGCATCACGATCAGAAGCTCTTCGTTCGCGAAGTGGTAGTGGTACGGACAGTTCGCGCAGCCGGGCTCGATCTCGTACAGACTCACCCCGAGCCGCTCGCTGCCGCTCTGCTTTCCGACCTGCGCGTCCCGGCCGCGAAAGCCTTCGCGCTCGGCGCTGTCCTCGAAATGCGGGTCGAAGACGTTTGCCTTTGCCATCACCGCCCCCTGAAGGCGGGCTTGCGCTTTTCGAGGAAGGCCTGCATGCCCTCGACGCGGTCCTCGGTCGCCATCGCCAGCTCGTACAGCCGCCGTTCGTATTGAAGACCTGCGGCGAGCGAAGTCTCATCGGCCGCGAGCACCGCCTGCTTGGCGAGCTTGACCGCGAGTGGGGGCCTGCGCGCCACGACCTCCGCCAGCTCAATGGCCTCTTCCAACCATCCTCCTTTGCCTGCCACCACGTTCACGATGCCGAGCCGGTGAGCCTCATCGGCGTCGATCCGACGGCCTGTCAACACCAGCTCCATCGCGCGCTGCTTGCCCATCACGCGCGCGAGCCGCTGCGTTCCGCCGCCGCCGGGAATGATTCCGAGCGTCACCTCGGGCTGGCCGAACTCCGCGGTCTCCGAGGCGACGATCATGTCGCACATCAGCGCGAGCTCGCAGCCGCCGCCGAGGGCCCAGCCTGACACGGCGGCGATCAGCGGCGTGCGGGTCGCAGCGATCCGCTGCCAGTAGGACGTCGTGGAGTGCTGGATGACGTCCTGGAAGCTTCGCTCTGACATGGCTTTGATGTCCGCGCCGGCGGCGAACACCTCTTCGCTGCCGGTGATCACGATGCAGCTGACCTGCTCGTCCTGATCGAACCCCTCGACCGCGGCGGCGAGTTGTTCGAGGACGTCTGGCGAGAGAGCATTGCGCCGTTCGGGACGATCGAGCGTGATCACGCCGATGGCATTCCGACGTTCGGACCGAACGTCGCTCATCTCACTGCGGGATCAGCGCGTTGATGCCGGTCGCATGGCGACCGATGATCAGCTTCTGGATCTGCGAGGTGCCCTCGTACAGGGTGGTGACGCGAGCGTCGCGCATGTAGCGCTCGACCGGGTACTCGTCGATGTAGCCGTACCCGCCGTGGACCTGAATCGCGTTGTTCGCGCAGCGCACCGCTGCCTCGGTCGCGAAGTACTTGGCGATCGAGGTCTCGAGCGTGTTCGGGCGCTTCTGGTCCTTGAGGTGACCGGCGCGCCACACGAGCATGCGAGCCGCCTCGGTGTCCACCACCATCTCGGCGATCAACTCCTGCACGAGCTGGAAGCTCGCCACCGGCCTGTCGAACTGCTTGCGCTCCTTCGCGTACTTGACGGACTCGTTGATGCAGCCCTGCCCGATCCCGACGCAGCCGGCCGCGACGCTGTAGCGACCGCGGTCGAGTGCAGACATCGCGATCTTGAACCCGTCACCGACCTCGCCTAGCAGGGCTTCGTCAGGCACCTCGACCTCGTCCAGCGCCAGCTCGGCGGTGTCGGAGGCGCGCAGACCGAGCTTGCCGTGGATCTCGGAGCTGCTGAATCCCTTGCTGTCGGTCGGAACGATGAAGCAGCCGATTCCGCGATGGGCCTTCTCGGGGTCTGTCTGCGCGAATATGAGCGCGATCTTCGAGTGGTTGCCAAGCGAGATGAACATCTTCGAGCCGGAGATCACCCAGCCGCCGTTCGTGCGCTTCGCCCGGGTCGCGACGGACGCTGCGTCAGAACCGGTGCCGGGCTCGGTGAGTGCGAAGCATCCCAGCCACTCCGCCGAGCAGAGCTTCGGCAGGATCTCCCGCTTCTGCTCCTCGGTGCCCCACTGCTCGATCGAGCCGGCGACGAGCGACGTCTGTACGGAAACGACCGTGCGCGCGGATGAATCGCCGCGCCCGATCTCCTCGACGACCAGCCCGTAGCTGACATAGTCGAGGCTCCGCCCGCCGTACTCCTCGGCGACCGGTGCGCCGAGATATCCCATCTCGCCGAGCCGGCCGACGAGCTCGAGGTCGAAGCGCTCGTTGCGGTCGTTGTCGCGCGCGCGGGGGATGATCTCGCGATCGGCGAAATCCCTCGCCGTCTCGCGGATCAGCCGCTGCTCGTCTGTCAGATCTAGGTTCAAGCCCCCTCGAGATTCAAGGCGCCGGTGATCTCGGCCTGAATCCGTTCCGACAGCAGTCCGGAGATCCGCTGGGTGACTGGACCGGGGCTCTGGAAGGTGAGTCCGTCGCACTCCGCCACCCCCTGGACCTCACGCACGCTCGAGGCGAGGAACACCTCGGTGGCCTGCAGCAGGTCGCTCACCGTGTAGACGCCTTCCTCGACCGGGACGATCTTGAGGATGCGGTCGCGGGTGATCGAGGCGAGGATGCCGGTATCCAGGCTCGGCGTGTGCAGCGTGCCGTCGGCAGTCACCCAAAAGACGGTCGACGTCGGAGCCTCCATGACGATCCCCTGCGGGTTGACGAGCAGCGCCTCGCCCGCGCCGCGGCTCTGAGCGATCCGGGTCGCGGTCACGTTCGCGCAATAGGAGAGCGTCTTCAGGTGCGTCAGCACCACGGTCGGCTGGTAGGTGACGGTCTGGAGCTTGAGGTCGTCGGTGAAAGAGGGTGCCTGCTCGACCATCGCGATGCGGCGCCCGCCGCGGGTGAGCATCAGGCGCAGGCTCTGGTCGCGGACCGTGTTCTCGGCGAGCAGCGCCCCGATCTCCTGCGCAAATGCGTCGCGGTCCCACTCGAGGAAGATCCCGTCAGCGGTGCGCCCAAGGCGGTCGAGATGGTCGTCGAGGGCGAACGGCTTGCCGTCATACAGGCGCAGCACCTCGAACGCGCCGTCGCCGCGCACGAGGCCGTCGTCGGCGACGTCGATGCGCGTCTCCGCGGTGGGGGCGATCTCGCCGTCGAGTGAGCAGAGCAGAGTCATCATTGCCGGGGATTCTCCACGATCGTGGCCAGTCCCTGCCCGACGCCTATGCACATGGTCGCCAGCCCATAGCGCGCGCCGCGCCGCCGCATCTCCCAGATCAGCGTGGTGAGGATGCGCGCCCCCGAGCAGCCGAGGGGGTGACCGAGAGCGATCGCCCCGCCGTTCACGTTCAGCTTCTCGTAGGGGATGCCGAGCTCGTCCGCGCATGCAAGTGACTGCGCAGCGAAAGCCTCGTTCAGCTCGACGAGGTCGAGGTCGGCGGCGTCGAGGCCCGCCCGCTCGAGCGCCTGGCGGGCGGCCGGGATCGGGCCGACGCCCATGTAGGCGGGCTCGACGCCGGCCACGCCGGTGGCGACGATGCGCGCCAGCGGCTCCCTGCCGAGCGCCTGCGCGCGCTCCTCGCTGGCGAGCACGAGGCAGGCAGCGCCGTCGTTGAGCTGGGACGAGTTGCCGGCGGTCACGCTGCCGCCTTCGCGGAAGGCCGGACGCAGGCGCGCAAGCTTCTCCGCAGAGGTGTCAGCGCGCGGCCCTTCGTCCGCGTGGACCGTGACCGGATCTCCCTTCGGTTGTGGCACCTGCAACGCGACGACCTCGTCGTCGAAGCGCGCGGCCTCGGCGGCCGCGACTGCCCGCCGATGGCTCTCGAGCGCGAACTCGTCTTGGCGCTCGCGCGAGATCCCGTAGCGCTCGGCGACGTTTTCGGCTGTCTCTCCCATCGAATCGGTGTAATTCAGCTCCTTCATGCGAGGGTTCGTGAAGCGCCAGCCAATGGTGGTGTCGTACACGGTCCGGTTGCCGCGGTCGAACGAGCGCTCGGGCTTCGGCATCGCGAGCGGCGCGCGGGTCATCGACTCGACGCCGCCGGCCAGGAAGAGGTCGCCCTCGCCGACCCTGACCGCCCGGCTTGCCTGGTTGACGGCCTCGAGGCCTGACGCGCAGAGGCGGTTCACGGTCACCCCCGGAACCTCGACGGGCAACCCGGCGAGCAGCGCCGCCATGCGCGCAACGTTGCGGTTGTCCTCGCCCGCCTGGTTGGTGCAGCCCATGTAGACGTCGTCGACCTCGGTCTCCGGGAGGCCGTTGCGGTCGACGACCTCGCGCACGACTCGCGCCGCGAGATCGTCGGGGCGCGCATTTGCCAAAGCGCCGCCGTAGCGACCGATCGGAGTCCGCAGGGCGTCGATCACGTATGCGTCGGGCATGGCCAGAGTTATATAGGGCCGTTGGGCTCGCTTTCGGTCCAAACCCCCCTAGGGCTAGACTTCCCCCGTGGACGTCTTTCCGTTGATCGTGCTCGGCGGGATCGGCATCATCGTCGCGGTTCTCGTCCTGATCGCGCGCCTGTATCCCGGCTCGGGAGCCGACCTGCTCGACTGGCAGCCGACGCGCTCGTACGAGACGGAGCTCGAGCTCGAGGCCGAGGACATCGACCAGATGCTGGAGGCCCAGAACCGATACCGGCGCAAGCGCGGGGAGCGTGAGCTGACCGAGGAAGACGTGCGCGGGAGCGTGGCCGACGTCGAGCGGGAGCGGCTGCGCAGGACCGGTTCCGGCGAACCCGGACCCTGAGTCCCTCAGACCGCCTCTCTTCACAACATCTTCACCACCTGGCGGCGAATTGTCACGCCGCCTGCACGCTCGCCGCAGGAGGATCGTGAAGTCGCTTGCGATCTGTCCCCAGAAGGGCGCGGCCGACTAAAGAAGCTTCAACCACCCGTGGGAGGTCTGAACCCATGCTGTCAAAAACTCGCGGCGCCGCCGGCGCACGATTGATCCTTATCGCGGTGCTCGTCGCTGCGCTCGCGCTGGCGTTGCCCGGCATCGCGAATGCCGCCGATGGCAAGCGCGAACTGGATGTAATGAGTCAGAACCTGTACCTGGGCTCGAGCCTCGATCAGGCGCTTGCAGCCCAGACTCAATTCGACTTCCTCGTCGCCGCCACGACGATATGGGGGACCGTCCAGTTCACCAACTTCCCGGCACGCTCGGACGCGATCGCGAACCAGATCGACGCCGAGCAGCCCGACCTGGTCGGCCTTCAGGAGGTAACTCAGTGGACCACGAGCGGGGCCTCGGCGCTTCCCAGCCTGGACTTCCTCGCGATCCTCCAGCAGGACCTCGCCGATCGCGGGCTCAACTACTCGGTCGCCTCGGTGTCGAACAACGCGAACGTCGGGCCGGTTCCGCTACTCGACTTCTGCACCGCGGGTCCGACCAGCTGTGCGGTCTCGCTGTTGGACCGTGACGTGATCCTCGTCAACGACGACAACCCTCGCCTCGTCATCCGCAGGGCGCAGAGTGGGAACTACCGGACGCAGCAGGTCCTGAACACTCCGGTCGGCCCGCTGTCGTTCAACCGGGGATGGAACACAGTCGATGGACTGTTCTTCAACAAGAAGTTCCGCCTCGCTAATACCCACCTCGAGGTCGAAGGCTTCGCCGCGGCCCAGGAGGCGCAGGGACGGGAGTTCCTCCGAGGGCCCGCGAGGGCCAGTGGACCTGTGATCGCCACGGGCGACTTCAACTCGGCCGCTGACGGCAGCACCACGACCACGTACAGCGACCTCACGAAGTCGTACTTCACCGACGCATGGAACGTGAACCCCGGCGACCCGGGCCTGACTTGCTGTCAGAACTCGACGCTGTCGAACCCGACGTCGGAGCTCAGCTCGCGGATCGACCTGGTGCTGACGCACGACGGCTCGCACGCGCTCAGCGCGGACGTCATCGGCGACACGCCGTTCCAGGGCGTACCGCCCTTCTGGCCGTCCGACCACGCCGGCGTGGTCGCAGGGATCCGCCTGCACTAACCGGCAGTCAACAGAGGGAAACCGCAGAACCGAAGAGGGCCGGCAGAGCCGGCCCTCTTCTCGGCTTGGTTAGCGACGAGGGATCACGCCGCGCCTGTGCTTCTTTTGCATCGAAGGAGGGAGCCTTCGGTGTCACTCTCGGGACGACTGACGCCGGACTGGTGATGTGCACTCGGCAGCATGCAAGCTTTGGCCCCTATAGCCGGCATAACTACATCCGCAATCGGGGCCTGATCGCGAAACTGCATCGTTCCACGCAAAGGGCTCGCAAAAGCAGGCGCGCGGACACCACCCCATTCGATGCTGGTCTTTAGCGCTCCGCCCCTAGGAGTGGCGCTGCCCTGGTACTGCTAGGCAGCCGCGAGTGGTGCGGTCTCGGTCTCTTCGCGGCTCTTGGTCGGGACCTCTGGCCTCTCGAGCAGCCGGCAGAGCGCGTCCACGACGTTGGGATCGAACTGCTCGCCCGCGCAGCGTCGAAGCTCCGTTAGCGCCTCGGCGTTTGAATGCGCGTGGTTGTAGGGGCGCGCGGAGGTCATCGAGTTGTATGCATCGCAGACGGCGACGATGCGTGCGCCGAGCGGGATCTCGTCGCCGCGCAGGCCATCCGGGTAGCCGCCGCCGTCCCAGCGCTCGTGGCTAGCGCGCACGATGCGAGCGACTTCGGTGAGGGCCGGCGCCGCGTTCAGAATGCGCTCGCCGACGATGGTGTGGCGGCGGATGAAGTCCCACTCCGAGTCATCGAGAGCGGCGGGCTTCTGCAGGATCGCGTCAGGGATCGCCACCTTGCCGACGTCATGGAGCTCGGCGGCGCGCCGCACGTCTTCCAGCTCCTCGCCCGACACACCGAGTGCGCGGGCGACCAGGCCCGACAGCTCGGCGACCGCGTCAAGGTGGTCGCGCAGGTCCGGCTCACGCTCTTCCAGTGCCTGGAGAAGCGCGGCGCCGGTCTGGTTGCGGGTGTTGGACCGCTGACGGTTGTCCTTCTGCGAGTAGAGACGCTCGTCGGCGATGTGCAGTGCGAGGGTTACGTCCTTTGCGTCGCGAGGCAGGACCGCCAGTCCGCAAGAGCACGTGATCTCGAAGCCCTCGCCGGAGCCGGACAGCGCCTCGCGCGCCGCCTCCGCGACGGTGTCGATGCGCTCGTCGGAACCGTACGCCAGCACGCAGAACTCGTCGCCGCCCAGGCGATAGACGTTGCCCGCGCCGTGCAGTGCGGTGGACAGCTGCTTGCCGAGGCGTGCGAGCAGCGCGTCGCCCATTGGATGGCCGAAACGATCGTTGTAGGCCTTGAAACCATCGAGGTCCAGCAGCAACAGTCCGCACGGGCGATCGAGGTTGGCGTTGGCCAGTGCGTCCTCGAGGTCGACCAAGAGCTTGCGACGGTTGCCGAGCCCGGTGAGCGCGTCGGTGAGCGCCTCCGTGCGACTGGAGTCCAGCAGCCTGATGTTCTCGCGGAACGTGACCGCCATCCTCACGATCACTGCGGCCAGTGTGGCGATCGCCAGCGTCAAGGCAAGGACGTTGGCCGGCGCGAACGTGTGGTAGGCGAGCAGCACGACGCCCGAGGCGCCGAACGCCGCCGGCATCACGAGCACTCGCCAGCCCTCGAAGCGAACCGATTGGGCTTCGGTCGGCTTGCTCCATGCGGCGAACCCGAGCATGAGCACCGACACGAGCCAGAGCGATGCAGCCACCGTGGTGCCGGGTACGTCGCCGATGGCAGTCTCATAGAGGAAGTAGCCGTCGACAACCGCGCTTGTCACCAGGCCGGCGCCGACGACCACGAGGGCGCGTCCCGGCCGCCAGCCCGTGATGGCGAACACCGCGACCACGAAACCGAGCAGGAGCAGATCGCCCATCGCGTAGGAGAGGTCGACCGCGATGGTGGCGGAGTCACGGCCGCCGCCGGTGATGGCTCCGAACAGCAGGTCGGCGCCGATCGCCGACGCGGCCAGCGCGCCGACGAGGCCGTCGAGCCACAGGCTCTGGCGGAACTCCCGCACGCGCTCGCGCACCAGCAACACGATCGCGATGTAGCAAGCGGGGTAGAAAGCGAGCCACAGCGCATCCGCCCAGCTCGGGAGCGGGGGCGCGGAAAGATCGGCCAGGAAGATCGAGTAGTACGCCTCGCCCGCGGCCCAGAAGAGCAGGCCCGCGCCGAGGATCGACCACGCCAGGCGCTCGGCCTTGACGGCCATTGCCCGCGCGATGCAGAGGCCGGCCGCGATGAAGATCACGCCGTTGTAGACGTAGGTCTCGAAGAAGCCGTCGGCCCCTGCTCCGCAGATCGATACGGTCGCCTGCGCGAAGTAGAGTGCGACTGCGCCGACCGCAAGGGCTTGAACGGCACGCAGAGCTGCTCTGCCGGGCGTGCCTAGCATCATGACCTCTTCTTCCTTGGGGCTTGGAGGGTGATCTTCTTGCGCACCGTGACCTTGCGACCGGTGCTACTGCGCGTGACGGAGCTCGCCTTGCACTTGAGCCGCTTGTTGCGCAGCACGCGGCGACGGCCGTTGCGCGAAAGCTTGACGTTGATGACCTTGGTGTCGCCGCCCTGCACCTTGTAGCGGCCGCGGCCGATCGTCTTCGACTTGCGCCGTGAGATCGATGCCTGGGCCTTGCCGAGCGGGGTGATCACGACCGTGCCCTCGCAGGTTCCGAATTCCTCCGGGCAGGTGATCCGCAGCCGCAGCTTCCCGCGGTGGGTCAATCGCACCCGTGCCGGGATGAGGTCGAGCGTCGTCTCGGGGTTGGCCGATCCTGCGTCGCTGGGCGCCGCGACGGCCTCACAATCGGCACCGGTCGCGTCGATCGCGTCCGCCTCGCCCGCGTCCGTGCCGGCCCCGCAGGCGATCTGGTCGGCCGTTGCGTCGCGTGCGCGCATCACGTCGGCCCCGTCACCTCCGTCGAAGACGTCACGGCCGGGACCGCCCTCGAGGAGGTCGTCCCCTGTGACGCCGTAGAGCTTGTCGTCACCGGCTCCACCCTTGAGGGTGTTCTTGGCCGAGCTGGCCGTAATCGTGTCGTTGCCCGAGCCACCCAAGATCGCTTCGACGGTGGTGGAGACGTTGTCCCGCTCGCCCGCCTCGCCGTCGTCGCCGTTCCAGTAGCTGCTGCTGTTCAGCGTCACCGTGACGGGTGCCGTGCGCGCGGAGTAGTCCGCCGTGTCGACACCGTCGCCGCCGCTGAGGAAGTCGGAGCCACCGCCGCCGTCCAGGCTGTCGTCGCCCGTGTTGCCGTTGAGCCAGTCCCAGCTCGATCCACCCACGAGACGGTCGTCGCCGGTGCCGCCGTCGAGCGCGGTGAATGCCCCGCCGCTGACGGTGATCGTGTCATTGCCGGCGTTCGTTCTGACGCTGACGTATTTGATCTTGCTGCTCGAGCAGGTCACCTTGCCGGCGCCCGCAGCGCTACAGCCGGAGCCGGGGCTGATCGATGCGCCGCTGTCGGTGATGGTGTAACTAGAGCCGGAGCCGGAGACAGTGACGTTGTTGACCTCGCTGGAACCCGTGTAAATCAGCTGATTGCTGCCGTTGTCCACGCTCGCGGTCGCGGCGTGAGCCGCGGGAGCCGCAAGCGAGGCGGCGAGCAAGACTGATGTGAGGGTTGCGAGAGCGTGGCGCCTGAGGCGTCGAGCGTGATTCATAGTCGTCCGTGACTCGTGTGGGGAAGGGAGTGTGCTGCTGTGGCTCGGCTTTGCCGGCCCTCCAGGGGCGGCGTTGCCCTATTTCTCGGTTTCTAGCGCCCCGCGGTGGATAGGACATCCGTCTGATCGGACGTCTGGCGCGGCCGCGGCTGCCGCGGGAGCTTCACGAGGGTGCCCCGTGCCGGGGCCATGGTGACGTTGCGCGGCCGCATGTCCTCGGGACGCTGGTCGACGGCCTGCAGGTCCGCCCGCTCGAAGATCTCCCTGAGGGCGATCTTCATCTCGTACTGGGCGAACGCCGCGCCGATGCAGCGCCGAACGCCGCCGCCGAAGGGGATCCACGCATAGCCCTCGCCCTGGCCCTCGAGGAAGCGCTCTGGCCTGAACTCGAACGGGCGCGGATACAGGTCCTCGCGATAGTGGATCGCCATGATGGCCGGCAGGACGAGAGTGCCCGGCGGAATCGTGTAGCCGCCGATCTCTGCCTGGGCAGTCAGCTTGCGTGCGACGTCCGTGATCACGGGGCGGGTGCGCAACGTCTCCCTGATCACGGCCTCCAGGTAGTCCTCCTCGCCCGCCGCGAGGGAATCGCATAGCCGGTCGAGCACCCGCGGTGTGCGTACGAGGCGCTCGACGGCCCATGCGAGCGCGGTCGCGGTTGTCTCGTGGCCGGCGCCGATGACCGTCACGAGCTCGTCGCGCAGCTCGCGGTCGCTCATCGACGCGCCGTCCTCGTGCTGTGCCTGCAGCAGCAGGGACAGCACGTCGTCGCGCTCGCGGACATCGGCCTCACCCCGGCGGATGGCGATCTCCTCGTAGATGAACGCGTCGAGGGCGTCTCGCGCACGCTGGAAGCGGGCGAGCGGGCTGAAGCGTCCGAAGCGCCGGCGCAGAACCGGTATCAGGATGATCGGGTGGCTGAGGCGTGAGAAGTCGTCCACGAGGGTTTGCGCCGTCGTGAAGCGCGCGGGGTCTCGCACGCCGAAAACCGCCCGCAGGATCACGTCGAGGGTGATGCGCTGCATCCGGGGGCGGAGGGCGAACGCCTCGCCGACCGGCCAGCCGTCTATCTCGCGCGCGGTCGTCTCGCGGATGAGCTGGCCATAGCGGCGCACGCGCTCGCCGTGGAAGGGCGGCAGCAGCAGCTTGCGCTGGCGCATGTGCTCGTCCTCGTCGAGCGTGAGCACCGAGTTCGGGCCCAGCGCCGGCTCGAGCACGGTCGCGTTCGCCTCGCCGGCGTGGAACTGGCGCGCGTCACCGCTGAACACCTGCTTGACCAGCGACGGCTCGGCAACGTAGACCACCCGCCCGAACCACGGAAAGGAGACGCTGAACACGTCGCCGTAGCGGCGGTGCAGGCGCACGAACCACTTCAGCGGGTTGCGGCCGAAGCGGAGCATCTGAACGACCGCCGGAGCACGCGAGCGGGGTGGGGAGGTCGAGGTCGCAGCCACGGTCTCGACCTCCATTATGTCGTCTCGTGACCGCGCGCCTACCGCGCTAGGTCACGTCCCTACCTTGCAGGTCGCGGAATGTGGAGAGCAATAACGGGCTGGATTACGTGACGGCTACCGCTTCGCCTCGCCGCTCGGCAAACACTCGTTCTGCGTATTCGCGGCCCGCTTCTGCGTCTCCCAAGGCAAGGCCGGCGATGTCGGCGAGTCCCACGACCCGGCCGGCGCCGCCCCAGGCGCCCTCCGGGACCTCGAGCGTGAACACCCAGACCCGCATCGGGTCCCGCGGGTGGGCACCCTGCTCTGCGTCGAGGACGGCGTCGGTGATCTCGGCGGTCATGGCCTGGCGGCGCTCGGCGTTGAACTGGCCCTCGGGAACGGAAGCGACAAACCGGTAGCGGGGAGCGTCCGCGGGCGCACCACCGACGTAAACGCTCTCGGGACGGTGCAGGAAGACCCACGCGATTGAGCGCACCGTCTCGTTGGTGGTGTCCGCACCTTCGTGCCGGATGAGGAGATCGGTGACCTTTGCGATGAGGTCACGCTCCGAGTCGGGAGTGAGAGCGCCGGCGGGGATGTAAGCGTCGAGCTGGGGCATGCAGGCCTCCAGGGATCGGTATGGATATCTGAGTAGAAGTTATCAACTCAGCTATGATGTGGCAATGGACTTGGTCGAAACCCGTCTGCAGTACAGCGCGGAGAACTGCTCGATCCAGGGCGCGCTCGAGATCGTGGGAGAGAAGTGGTCGCTGCTCGTGCTGCGTGAGGCGTTCTTCGGCATCCGCCGCTTCGACGACTTCCAGCGCGCGCTCGGTTGTGCACGCAACCTGCTGAGCCAGCGCTTGGGCAAGCTCGTCGAGCAAGGGGTGCTGGAGCGCGTTGCATATAGAGAGTCCGGACAGCGCCGCCGGTACGAGTACCAGCTCACCGGGAAGGGGCGTGACCTGCTGCCCGTGCTCGTTGCGCTGATGCAGTGGGGCGATCGCTGGACGGCGGACGAAGACGGCCCGCCGGTCGAGCTCCTGCACCGCGACTGTGGTGACGCCGTCCACGCTGTATTGGCATGCGATGAGCACGGCGTGGTCGCCGCGCACGAAGTCCAAGCCGTGCCGGGACCCGGCGCGCGAGCCGCCGCGGCCTGAACGTCAGGAGTCGCCGTGAGCGTTTTGGTCCGACAGCCCGACGGCCACTAGGGCCTTAGTGCGGTCCCAATAAAGAGCAAGGCGCACGACCTTGCCACCATCCATCGTGAACACTGCCGCCGTGTCCGCGTCCACCACCACCCCGCTGGTCTTACCGCGGGCATGGAGGTCAAATGTCACTACAACGTGCGGGCCGCTCTCGATGAAGTCATCGGGCGGGGAGCGGTAGTCGTCCCACGCGCTGAGCGTTGCATACCACGCGCGGCGCATCGCCTCCATCCCCCCGCGTTCTGGCCCGCTCAGGCCAATCGACCAATTCAAACTCCACGTCGGGGTGGAACCCGTCAGTCTCGCTGAAGTCGCCACGTCCCCACCCGTCGACTATGCGGCGCACGATCTCCAAGTTCTCCTGCGACATCGCCTACTCCGAGAGGCCGTGCGTCTTCAGGGTCTGTTCGACTTCGGTACGGCCGAAGGCGAGGACTTGGAGGCGGGTCGCCAGCCCATCGTTGAACGCAAACGACGAGAGAACGCGATCGTCGATCCGTGTTTCGCTTCCCGGCATTCGCCGAGAAATGCGTCCCAGGACGATGACCTCGTCGCCGCGGTCGTAGATCTCGTCTTCCTCCCACCGCGCGTCGAGAAGGATTCCCATGGCGCCTCAGCGACAGCCGCGACCTGGTCCGAACCATGCCTGGTCCCGGGCTCGACCGCTGTCGGCGAATTCAGGTACTCGACGTCAGCGGCGCTGAGTGCCCGGAGGGTCCCG
Source organism: uncultured Solirubrobacterales bacterium (assembly GCA_963716195.1). Classification (GTDB taxonomy): domain Bacteria; phylum Actinomycetota; class Thermoleophilia; order Solirubrobacterales; family JBBDJG01; genus JBBQNR01. The sequence goes on along the minus strand of OY970293.1, from coordinate 1,559,686 downwards.
ATGTCCCGTCGGTTCCAAGCGTCCAGCATCCGGCGAGCAAGCTCCATGTTCTCCTGCGACATCGCCTGCGCAGTATCTCGCAGGTTCAGGAGTCGGCGAGAGCGTCTTACTCCGACAGCCCCACGGCTTCGAGAGCCTCTTTGCGATTCCGAAAGGACTCGGTGCGCCAGGAGGGGGAGGGTGGAAGCGTCGGGTCGCGGTCGGTGGGACCGCCGGAGCAGTGAGAGAAGGTGCGGTCGCGGCGCACAAGCCGCCTGGATGTCCCTCGCTCGGGCTGGGTCGCGTTCGAGTTCCTCCAAACGGGCCTCGACAAACGAGGGGCCCAATCCGTGCCGTCCTTCGGGAGGAAGAAAGTCCGGCGGATGGTCCCGTTGCATGTCGCGACCGCTGAGTCAGAGTACCGCCGGAAGCCAGGCAAGGGAAGGCATACATCCAAAGATCGGCTGCGGATGAAAGGGACAGCGTGCGGAAGAAGCAACGATGCCGTAGTTTGGGGATACTCCGAGAACCATGGCGGCAGAGACGAAACGCACGGTCAGCCTGTTCAAAATGGTCGTAAAGGGGGAAGGGAGTAGCATCGAGCTTGCCCGCGATGATGCGGTGGTTACCGACTACCGGAAGGGCAAGATCGTTCGCCTCGCGTACTACAACGACCAAGCGCAGGCACTCAAAGCCACCCAGCTCTGAGGTCAAAGCGATGGTTCACCTCAGGACGCTCCTGCCTGTTCGCTGTTGCGCATCGCTCCCCGAGCCTGACAGATCCCGCCATAGCATCTGCTCCAAGGGCGGTTAGCTCTCGGCGTTTGGGCCACTATTGGGCCAGGGCAAGCCCGTGGCACCGCTGGTACGTGTAGCTTGGGGCGCAATGGAGCTCGCGAATCTCCTGCTGGCTTCGGTCCTGACGGTCGTGGGTTTGTATCTCGCCCACAGTTTCAGTCGGCAGCAGCGAGTCAAGGTCGCGGAGGAAAGGCTCGGAGCCTACCGCGCACTTTGGGAGCTAATGGAGGTCGCCGCTCCAAGCCGGAAGGAGGACGGACGAGGACCCCTGAGTAAGCCGGAAGCCCGGGAGCTGTACTCAAAGATGACCTCCTGGTACTACGACTCGGGCAACGGGATGCTCCTCCCTGACCGAACCCAGACCATGTATCTCAAGGCGAAGGAGGAGCTCGGGAAATACGCAGTAGCCATCGATGGTGTCGACGATGCAAATGGCGAGCGGCGAATCAGAGAGCTCTCGCTCCTCAGAACCCAGATGAAGGCTGACTTGGACATATACGGCGTGTTCTCTCCACGGAGCCTTGAGGAAAAGGAAGCCGACGAAGAGTTTCTGCGTGCGTGCAAGCTTGACCCGCACAGGTGGGCACGGCCGGCCTGGTACCGACGCTTGGCTGACCGAGCGAAGCGCATCCTCAAGCGGGAAAGGGCTTCAGGGAACTCCTCCCACGACGAGACTCAATCAACAACACTGCGTTAAGCAGCCGAGGCCGTGCAGGTACAGGTCGGATGGAACGGCGGCAGCGGATCTTCACCGACGACCGCCTCCCCGGCGAACTCCTCGCAGTACGCCCACCCGCCTCGATGCCTTCGAGGCCGAGCAGGAGCGAGCCGCCGTCGAACGCTCAGAGCGCGTTTAGGCCACTAGCGGGCCACAAGCCGAACATCAGGAGGCCGGGCCAAACACCCGGCTTCCAGATGTTTGCAGGAAAACAGTGAAGCGCCCCGGGCAGGATTCGAACCTGCGACCGGCTGCTTAGAAGGCAGCTGCTCTGTCCGGCTGAGCTACCGGGGCTCTATGCGCTAAGGCTAGCCGCACTTCCGCGCGGGAGGACTAGTCCGTCTCGCCGCGAACTTCCGGAAGCGGAGCAATCCCGTGATAGTCGACTGCGCTCATTACCGCGACGGGCGTCGCCAGCACGAGGGGGCGATGAACCTGGAGGAGGCTGCCTCGATCTGCGATCGGGGAGAGGGCTTCGTGTGGCTCGGGCTGTTCGAGCCGGACGCGACCATGCTCGCCGACGTGCAGGATCGCTTCTACCTGCACGAGCTCGCCGTTGAGGACGCCCAGAGCTTCCACCTGCGACCGAAAATCGAGCAGTACGCGGACGGAGTGCAGTTCGTCGTCCTGCGCACCGCGCGCTACGACGACGAGAAGGAGGAGGTCGAGTTCGGCGAGATCAGCCTCTTCCTCAGCCGCGAGTTTGCGATCACCGTGCGTCAGGGCGTCGCGAGCGATCTGCGCCAGGCAAGGCAGCGCCTCGAACGGCGGCCCGAGCTGCTGCAGGAGGGACCGGCTTCGGTGCTGTGGGCGGTGCTCGACCAGGTGGTCGACAACTACGCGCCGGTCGTCGAGGGGCTGGAGCGCGACATCGAGGAAGTGGAAGCGACGGTGTTCAGCGCATCCGCCGCACCGGCGCAGCGGATCTACTTCCTGCGGAGAGAGGTGACCGACTTCTACCGCGCCGTCCACCCATTGCTTGGGCCGGTCGAGGCGCTGGAGCGCGGTGGCTACCGCGTGACCGAGCCGCTGCGCCAGTACTTCCGCGACGTCAACGATCACCTCAAGCTCGTGAACGAGGAGGTGAGCGCGCAGCGCGACTTGCTGGTGACGGTTCTGCAAGCCAACATGGCGATGCTGTCCGTGCAGCAGAACGAGGTCGTGCGCACGATTTCCGGCTGGGCGGCGATCATCGCGGTGCCCACGCTGGTCGCATCCATCTACGGCATGAACTTCGACAACATGCCGGAGTTGGGCTGGCAGCTCGGCTACCCGGGCGCTATCGCACTGATGTTCCTGATCGGCCTCGGGCTCTACACGTACTTCAAGCGCGTGCGCTGGCTCTAGATAAGCGCCTACGCGCCCTTCTGCTCACGCTCCCGCAGCTCGATGCGCCGGATCTTGCCGGTAAGGGTCTTCGGCAGGTCGTCGACGAACTCGACCCGACGCGGATACGCGTACGCCGAGTGGCGCTCGCGCACGAACAGCTTGATCTCGTCGCCGAGCGCGGGTGACGGCTCATAACCCTCCGCGAGCACGAGGAACGCCTTGACGATGTGACCGCGGCGTTCGTCGGGTGACGCCACCGCCGCCGCCTCGCGCACGGCCGGATGCTCGATGCACGCGGATTCGACCTCAAACGGCCCGATCCGGTAGCCGGCCGAGATGATGACGTCGTCGGCGCGCCCGGCGTACCAGAAGTAGCCGTCCTCGTCCTGCTGCGCCGCGTCCTTCGTGTGGAACCAATCGCCGCCGAACGTCTCCTCTGAGTCCTCCGGCCGGTTCCAGTAGCCGAGCGGATAGTGAGGATTCGACCGCGCGCGCAGGCAGATCTCACCGCGCTCGCCCTGCGTGACGGGCTGCTCGTCCTCGTCGAGGATCTGCACGTCCCAGCCGGGCATCGTCCGGCCCATCGAGCCCTCCCGCACCTCCATGAACGGGAAGTTCGCGCACAGGGGATAGGACTCGGTCAGCCCGTAGAAATCGAGCACCGTGGTCCCGTACTGGCTGCGGAACCAGCGAATCGCCTCGGGGTTGAGCGGCTCACCGGCGGAGCACACGATGCGGAACTGCTGCGGGTAGCGGCTGCCGGCGTCCTCGATCGCCATCATCGCGCGCATTGCAGTCGGCGTCGTGAAGACGTTCGTCACGCCGTGCTTCGACAACACGGACAGCTGCTGCTCGGGGTCAAAACCGCCCTGGCGCTGGAACACGAACTGCGTGGCACCGAGTCGCCATGGCCCGAGCAGCGGCGCGATGCCCGCCGCCCACGCCCACTCGCCCATTCCATGGAAGAGCTCACCCTCGCGCACGTCGTGGCAGTAGATGAACTCCTCGTGGGCGAGGATGTAGCGATGGGCGTGCAGGATGCCTTTCGCGAGCCCCGTGGTGCCGGACGAGTAGTAGAGCTGACCGGGGTCGTCGGCCGCTGTGTCGACGGTCTGGAAGTTGGTGGACGCGTCGGCGAGCAGCTTGTCGTCGAGGATCAGAACGTGCTCGACGAGGTCGCGGTCGATGCGGTCGGCGTTGTCGGCGTTCGTGATCAGCACCTTCGCCTGCGAGTCCTGCAGCCGGTGGCGGATGCCGTCGTCGCCGTACAGGACTGACATTGAGAGCAGGATCGCACCGGACTTGTAGGTGCCCATGAACGCAGCCGCGGTCTCGGGCGTCGCGGGCAGCAGCATCGCCACACGGTCGCCGCGCTCGACGCCATGGTCCTTCAGCACATTGGCGACCTTGCACGAGAGGTCCTGTAGCTCGCCCCAGCTGACGTCGCGCCGGTTGCCGCGCCAGTCCTCCCAGATCATCGCGAGCTTGTCGCGCGGGTGCTTGTCGCAGACGTCGGCGGCGATGTTGTAGCGCTCGGGAACGTGCCAGCTGTGCTCAGCGCACGCTTGCTCGTAGCTCTGTGCGGCTGCGGTAGCCACCGTTGCCGCCTACCCTAGCGCCGCTGCGGCGGCGCGACCAGCGGTTCGGCCCGAGAACAGGCAGCCGCCGAGAAACGTTCCCTCCAGCGCGCGGTAGCCGTGCATGCCGCCGCCGCCGAATCCAGCCACCTCTCCGGCGGCGTAGACGCCGGGCAGCGGCTCGCCCGAGGCATGCAGCACCCGGCCCGACAGATCGGTCTGAAGCCCGCCGAGCGTCTTGCGGGTCAGGATCCAGAGGCGGACAGCGATCAGCGGGCCTGCGCCAGGGTCGAGGATGCGATGCGGCTCGGCGACCCGGCTGATGCGATCGGCCAGATAGCGGCGCGCTCCGTGGATCGCTGTCACCTGCAGGTCCTTTGCATATGGGTTCTCGAGCTCGCGATCGCGCGCGACGATCTCCTGCTCGAGGGCGGCCAGATCGATCAGCGATTCGCCGGTGAGCTCGTTCATGCGGCGCACGAGGTCGGGAAGCTTCTTCTCGACGATGAAGTCGGCGCCGTGCTTCTTGAATGCCTCGACCGGCGCGGGGGCGCCCGGGAGCACGCGACTCGCGACAGTTGCGCGCACGCTCTTGCCCGTGAGGTCGGGGTTCTGCTCCGATCCCGACAGCGCGACCTCGCGCTCGATGATCTTCTGTGTGAGCACGAACCACGTGTACTCGTAACCCGTTTGCATGATGTGCGCGAGCGTGCCGAGCGTGTCGAATCCGGGGAAGAGAGGCACCGGTAGGCGGCGGCCGCGCGCGTCGAACCAGAGCGACGACGGCCCGGGCAATATGCGGATCCCATGGCGCGACCAGATCGGGTTCCAGTTCTCTATTCCCTCTGTGTAGTGCCACATGCGATCGGGGTTGATGATGTTCGCGCCCGCCTCCTGGGAGATCGCGAGCATGCGGCCGTCGACGTGGTCGGGCACGCCCGAGAGCATGTGCTCGGGCGGCTTGCCCAACCGCTCCGGCCAGCTCTCCCGCACGAGGTCGTGGTTGGCACCAATACCGCCGGAGGTGACGAGCACCGCCTGCGCCTCGAGCGTGAACTCACCGACGGGGGTTCGTGAGCTGCGCTCGCCGCGCGCGACGGTGCTCGGCTCCAGGATCTCGCCGGCGACGCCGTCTACGACTCCGCCGGTCTTCGTCAGCCGGTCGACCTTGTGGCGAAAGAGCAGCGTCACGAGGCCGTTCTCGACGGCCTGGCGCACGCGGCGCTCGAACGGCTCGAGCACGCCGGGGCCGGTACCCCACGTGAGGTGGAAACGGGGGACGGAGTTGCCGTGTCCGGTCGCGAGGTAGCCGCCGCGCTCGGCCCATCCCGGGTTGGGGATCAGGCGCACGCCCTGCTCGTACAGCCAGGCGCGCTTCTCACCTGACGCGAAGTCGACGTATGCCTCGGCCCACCGTCGCGGCCACTCGTCCTCCGGCCGGTCGAAGCCCGCGCTGCCGAGCCAGTCCTGCCACGCGAGGTCGCGGGAGTCACGGATGCGCAGCCGCCGCTGCTCGGGAGTGTCGACGAGGAAAAGCCCGCCGAGCGACCAGAACGCCTGCCCGCCCAGCGAGGCCTCCGGCTCCTGATCGACGAGAATCACGCGCCGGCCGGCATCGGCCAGCTCGGCTGTCGCGACCAGGCCGGCGAGTCCGCCACCGACCACGATCGCGTCCGCGTGCGCCTCCACCGCGGGGAGGCTAGTGAAGCGCCAGAATCAAAGGATGGACGTCAGGGCAGCCCGGCGGGCCGCAGGCCATCTCGCGGAGCTCGTGACCGAGCCCGTCCGCAGTCGCTTGAGCAAGAAAGAGGACGCTCAGGCGCTGCAGGAGCTCGAGCGCGCTTCGCTCGACCTGCCCGCGGGACTAGAGCTCGAGTGGATCGGTGTGTCCGGCTATCGCCTCACCTACGAGGGTCAGACGATCTACATCGACCCCTACGTCTCACGGGTTCCGTTCAGCAGTCTTCTGCGGCGGCGCCAGGCCGTGCCCGATGCGGCAGCGCTCGCTAGTTTCCTTCCGCGCGCGGGGAAGGTGGTCGGCGTGCTGGTCGGCCACACCCACTTCGACCACGCGGTGGACGCGCCAGCCGTGGCGCGCGAGTTCGGCTGCCCCGCCTATGGCTCGGCCTCGCTCGCGCGGCTGATGCGCCTGCATGGCCTCGCTCACCTGGCCGTCGAGGTCGAGCCCTATCGCACGTATGAGCTCGGACCGTTCGAGGTCTCGTTCACCCCGAGCGCCCACTCGAAGCTCCTGCTCGGCCTCGCCGTGCCGATGGCGGGAGAGCTGACCTGCGAGCACCTCGACGCACTGTCCCCATCCGCGTACAAGTGCGGGCAGGTATGGGGAGTCACGATCCGCGTCGCCGGCATCAGCTTCTATCACCAGGGCAGCGCGAACCTGGTCGACGATGCGCTCCGCGAGCGCAACATCGACGTCTTTCTCGCCGGCATCGCGGGACGCAGCTTCACCGAGCGCTATTGGGAGCGCATCCTGCCGCTGCTCGATCCGCGGTTCGTGGTGCCGACCCACTACGACAACTTCTTTACGCCGCTCGGCGAGGAGATGGATTTGGTCACGAACGTGAAGCTGTCGGCGCTCCCCGACGAGGTGCGCGCCGTGAGCCGCGACGCGGCGATCGCGACGATGCCGCGACATGACCGAGTGGCCTGATCAGCGGGCCGGTTCCCAAGCCGGTCGAGCGCGGCGTGCAGCGTCCCGGATCACTCCCGCCTTCAGCCGCGCGCGCATGAGCGGAATGCCCATCGCCGGCCACTCGGCCGCGAACCAGAGGGCGGCGCCGCGCGGAAGAATGGTGGCAAGGTAGGTCACCTCAACGCCTTGTCCCGCGGTTCCGGCCTCGAGTACGGCAAGGTCCGGGCAGCCGGGACGGCGCTTCAGGAGACGCTCATGCGTGTCGACGAGCAGACCGCCCCCCGAGAGCTCGACCCCGAACCGGAGCATCTCGTCGGGCAGCTTGGCAGCCCGGCGCCACCGGTTCTTTCGCAGCACGGCGGCTGTCCATTCGAACTCGTAGAAGACGCCCGGGCGCACCAGTACCTGGAGCGGGAACTCGAAGGCGCCCGGGTAGGCGGTCAGGTGAGGAATGCGGACGATCGCGTCATCGGAAGCGGCAACCGTCAGATCGAGCGCGAGGGGAACGCCGAGCCAACCATCCCTCTCGTCCGTCTCGACCGCCGGCTCCCGTGGCGCGCGGTGCTCCGGATCTAGCTCGAAGGGATTCGCTCGTGCCATCTCGGCCCGAAGGCTTGCTATCGGGGCGGCCGGATTCGAACCGGCGAAACCTCCGCGTCCCAAACGCGGCGCTCTGACCAGGCTGAGCTACGCCCCGCGGCACACTAAGCGTAGCTTCTAACGCCGCTTTCGCCGAAGCTTGAGCGAGCTCGGTGAGCCCCAGCCACGGAGCTCGATCTGCTGGACGCCGGGCAGCTGCTTGATCTCGTCCAGGGCCGCGTCCATGTCCGCGCTGGGCGGTACGACGATCTGGATGTCGACGTCTTGGTGCCCCTGGTCTTGCTCGGTCTCCATCCCCTCAACCACGATTTCGTACTTGCCGAGCACGGAGAACGCGTCCCCGATCTTGGCTTGGGGTGCCAGCTCGAGCTCGAGCACCGCGAAGTCGGTCCGGATGTAGCTGAGCAGTCGCGGTCGCACGAGCCTGAGGCCGATCAGGGCGACGATGACTATCGCCGTGCTCACTGCCGCGACGAGATAGAGACCCGCGCCCACCGCCATCCCGACCGCCGCGACGATCCACAGCGTCGCCGCCGTCGTCAGGCCGCGGACCGTCAACCCGTGCCGGATGATCGTGCCCGCGCCGAGGAAGCCGATCCCGGTCACGATCTGGGCAGCGATACGCGTGGGGTCGGCATTGGGCCGGCTGACGTCGCTGAACCCGTACGCGGACACGAGCGTGAACAGCGTTGAGCCAAGACCGACGAGCATGTGTGTGCGCAGCCCCGCGGCTTGGCCGCGGGACTCGCGCTCGAGCCCGATCGCCCCGCAAAGGGCGACGGAGAGGGCGAGCCTCAGGAGCAGTTCTCCATCGGAGATGCCCGACATCGCTCTTTATCCACCCTTTCACACGGCGACGACCCGCGATACGCCGGGGCCGTGGGTTGCATCGGCTAACGTGTTGCGGCCGATGGCCGACGTCCAGCCGCTGCGCGCTTTGCACTACGACCTCGGTAAGGCGGGGCCGCTCGACAGGCTCACCGCTCCTCCATATGACGTAATCGACGCGCCGCAGCGGGAGGAGCTCGCTGCGCGCAGCCCTTACAACGTCGTCGGGATCGACCTGCCGGAGGGTGACGATCCGTACGCAAACGCAGCGCGCCTCCTGAACGAATGGCGCGACGAGGGAATCGTCGTGCGCGACGACGAGCCGGCGCTCTGGGCGCTCACGCAGGAATACAACGCGCCCGGCGGCACCCGCCGCGTGCGCAGCGGCTTCTTCTGCCGTGTCCGCCTCAGCCCGTACGGCGCCGGCATGATCCGGCCGCACGAGCGCACGCATCCCGCTGCCAAGGAAGATCGCCTGCGCCTGATGCGCGCGACGAAGGCGAACCTTTCGCCTATCTTCGCGCTCTCGGACGGCGACGGCTGGCCCGCGCTCGAGCCCGCCACGAACGGCGAGCCCTGGGGCGCGGTCACCGATGAAGACAGCACGACGCACCGCCTCTGGCGCGTCGGCGACAAGGACGCGATCGAGTTCGTACAGCGCGCGCTCGCCGACTCCGAGCTCCTGATCGCGGACGGGCACCACCGTTACGAGACGGCGCGCACCTATGCGGACGAGATCGGGGGAGAGGGGGACCACCGCTACGTGTTGATGTGCCTGGTGTCGATGTCGGACCCTGGCTTGACGATCTTTCCGACGCATCGCCTGGTCGGCGGCATCGACGACGCGCGGCGCGCGCGGCTCGACCAGGTGCTGCGCGACAGCTTCGAGGCGAGCGAGGTCTCGCCCGAGCAGCTCGCCCCGTCCCCGGACGGCAACGGGCGCCTGCCGGTGTACGGGTTCGCGGACCGCGGCGGCCGCGCCCTGCGGCTGGAGCTGAGCTCACCGGAGGTCGCGGAGCGCGCGCTCGCGGACCACGGCGAGACCTACCGCCGCCTCGACACCGCGGTGCTGGAGAAGCTCGTGTTCGAGGACGCGCTCGGCATGACCGAGGACGACATCTCGCACCAGCGCGGTCTCGCGTACGCGCGCGACGTGGACGAAGCGCTGTCCGCCGTGCGCAGCGGCCGCGCCGATGCGGCCTTCCTGCTGCGCCCGACTCCGGTCGAGCAGGTGAGAGCGGTCGCGGCCGAAGGGGAGACGATGCCGCCCAAGTCGACCTACTTCTTCCCGAAGCTGCTGTCGGGGCTGCTGTTCAACCCTCTGGGTTGACCGCGGCCCCGGCGCGCGCGGCCATGCCGTCGTAGACGAGGGAGAGGATCTCGCCGAAGATCCCTTCCTGGACCGCGTCGGGATCCACGAGCGCTTCTGACGAGAGCCCTTCCGCCAGAGCGATGAACGCGCCCGCCAGCGCCTCAGCCGGGATCGACATTGGAACCCCCGTCCGCTCGTGGCGCTCGGCGAGCGCACGGGCCAGCGTCTCCCGCAACCTCTTTTGACGTTCGACGTAGCGCTCCCTCAGCCGCTCGTCTCGCACGGCCGCCGACCAGTACTCGTGCAGCAGGAGCAGTAGTTCCCGCTCCTGTTCGAAGAGGGCGGCCAGCCCCGCGCTGACCGCCGGCGCCGTCGCCCCCTCGGCCGGGGCAGTGCGAGTGACCTCCATCAGTGCGCCCGCCGGGCGGTCGATTCGCTCGTCGAGCAACGCGGCGAAGAGGTCGTCCTTGCTTGGGAAATGCCAGTAGAACGTGCCCTTCGAAAGCCGGGCCTCCGCGACGATCTCGTCCACGGTCGCCGTCCGGTAACCGCGCTCTGCGAACACCTTGGTGGCGGCGTCGAGCAGTTGCGCGCGCGTCGCATCGGCGCTTCGCTCCGACGCCTTCGGCCGGCCTCGCCGGCTCCTCGCTTGCCTCGGTTTCATCGCGTCTCCCACGGTAATAGACCAGGTGGTCGGTTTCATGATACGGTAATAGACCAGCGAGTCGATTACATCCCCACGATGACGTCCGTGACCCACTCAAGAGCGCAATCTGCCGAGCAGGCGCCTGGCGCCGAGCGAGTGGAGGCGGCCGTGATCGGCGCCGGCTCGGCCGGGTTGTGGGCTGCCGCCGAATTGCAGCGACGCGGCATAGAGTCAGTCGTGCTGGAGCGTGGCGACGCGGTTGGCGAGAGTTGGCGCGGCCGCTACGAAGGGCTGCGGCTCAACACCTTCAGACGACTTTCGTCCCTACCACGGAACCCGATCCCCCGCCGCGCCGGTCCGTGGCCCGCGCGGGATGACTTCATCCGCTACCTGGAGGGATTCGCCGGCAGACACCAGATGGAGATCAGGTTCGGTACCGAGGTGGAGCGGGTCGATCGCGCCGGTGACGAATGGAGGTTGGAGACCTCGCAGGGAGCCATCGACGCGCGGTTCGTCGTCATCGCGACCGGCTACGACCGCGTGCCCAAGGTTCCATCATGGCCGGGCAGAGCAAGCTTTGCCGGCGAGTTGATCCATTCCGCCCGGTACCGCTGCGCCAGCACCTTCCACGAGAAGGACGTGCTCGTCGTCGGCGCTGGCAACACGGGGACGGAGATAGCGACGCAGCTCGTGGAAGGGGGCGCAAGGCGCGTGCGGGTCTCGATGCGCACTCCCGTGAACCTCGTCCCGCCCACGTTCCTCGGCGTGCCGATGACGGTCCTCGCGCGCACATCCGAGTGCTCGCCCGCAGCGGTCGGGGACCGGGTCGGACGGCTCGTGCAGCGACTGGCGTTCGGAGATCTCTCCACGTACGGCATGCCGCGCGCCCCTTACGGCATCGCAACGGAGCTGCGCGTCAAGGGGCTCGGGCCGGTGATGGACAGAGGGTTCGTGGCCGCGTTGAAGCAGGGTCGGATCGAGCTCGTGCCCGCCGTTGAGCGCTTCGATGACGACGATGTCGTCCTCACGGACGAGGCTCGGGTTCGCCCGGACACGGTGATCGCGGCGACCGGATACAGCCACGGCCTCGAGGGGCTCGTCGGCCATCTCGGTGTGCTGCTCCCGTCCGGCAAGCCGTCCGAGTTGGGAGCGCGAACGCACCCGCGCGCGCCCCGCCTCTACTTCAACGGCTTCTGGCTTCCGGCTTCCGGTCAGCTGCCGGGAATGCGGCGTACCTCACGCCGGATCGCCCGCGCAGCGGCACGCGAGATGTACTGATGACTGATTCCAAACCCCCCGCACCCACGACGACGCTGCGAACCGTCGCTGGCCGGCGTCCTCGGGTTCGCCCATGCCCACCGGCATGGGCTTCACCCTGCGTCCTTGCCCAGCTCGGTTCTCGCGCCCTCGCGGCCACGCGGGATTCGGAATCAATCATCTAGACGAGCGACTCCTGCCCGAACATCTCGGCCAGCCGCGCCGCGAGCTCGAAGTCACCGCTCACCTCGAGCTGTCCTTCCATCATCGCCTTGGCGGGATGGACCTCCTGCGAGGCCATGCGCGCGAACAGCGGCACGGTCGTCTTCATCGTCAGGGCGGGCTCGGTCGCGTGCCCCGGCAACGTCTCGATCGTGCCGTTGTCGATGCGCACGATCCAGCTCTGGTTGCCGTTGCGCCCGCCGGTGAACTCGTACTGGATGTCGCCGGAGAAGTTGTTCGATTTCTCGGGCACGAACGCCATCTCCATGCCCTTGAAGATCATCTTCATGCCGCGGTCCGAGCCGAAGATGCGTGCGAGCTGCGCGTCGCTGCGCCCGCGCACGAATGCGTAGAACGCCGACTCGCCGGCCCGCTGAACCCGGCGCGCGACGGTCTCTTTCAGGCCGCCCGCGTGCGGTCCGTTCACGGCGCCGTTCAGCCTCGCCTTGTGCGCGGCCGAGATCACCTGCGCAGGCGTGGGCTCGCCCTGCGGCGTCACGATGTAGCTCGGGTCGGCCGTGCGGGCCGGCGGGCGGCGCGCGAGTGCCCGCTCACACGCCTCGGCGAGCCGCTCCTGCTTCGCAGCCTCGGCCTGCTCGCGCCCGCCGGTGAACTTCGGCGCCACCTTCTGTCCGAACAGCTCGAGCGACTCGCAGACGTCCTCGTGCTTGTTTGTGCCGCATTGCTGCACGAAGATCACCTGGTCGACGCCCGCGTTCGCGTAGCGCTTGATGAGATCGGTCACCTGGTCCGGCGTTCCGATCGCGCCGCGTAGCGATCCAAAGCCCTGTTCAAGGATCTTGACTCCGAGGGGGCCGTCGTCGGCATTGATGATCTCGCGCGCAAAACCATAGTCCGCGCGCTTTGCCTGGAACTCGTCCCAGACGTTGGTGATGCCGGGCTGGTGATCGCCGAACACGTAGTAGTGCGCGAGCGAGAAGCCGAAGAAGTGCGCACCGTCGATGCCGCGGTCGATGGCGGTCTGCTCGTCCTCGTGCAGCATCATCGGCAGCACGACGGCAAAGCTCGGGTTGACGGCGAAACCGGCGGGCATGCACTCCTCGGAGGCGAGGATCGAGTGATACTCGTCGACCCATTCGCGCGCCTGCTCGGGCTCAATGAACGCGAACGTGAGCGCGCCGATGCCGCGCTGTGCGGCCATAAGGATCGTCTCGCGGCGGCTGCACGCGACCCACAGGGGAGGATGCGGCTGCTGCTTAGGCTTAGGCAGGATCGCGCGCGGTGGCATCGAGGTCCACTCGCCGTCGTAGCCGGCGAAGGGGTCCTCGACGAACATGCGCGTGATCACGTCCATCGACTCCTCCCACTGCGCGCGCTTGGTCTCGCGGTCGACGCCGAAACCGCCGAGCTCGGTCTGGGAGCTCGACTCGCCGGTGCCGAAGTCGACGCGCCCGTTCGAGATCAGGTCGAGCGTCCCGATACGCTCGGCGACGCGCGCAGGATGGTTGAAGCCGGGCGGGATCTGCACGATCCCGTGTCCGAGCCTTATGTCCTTTGTCCGCTGGCTTGCGGCGGCGAGGAACACCTCGGGTGCGCTCGAGTGCGAGTACTCCTCGAGGAAGTGATGCTCGACCTCCCACACGTAATCGATGCCGGACTTGTCGGCGAGCTCGACCTGGTCGAGCGCGTCGTTCAGGAGCTTCTCCTCCGAGTCGTCAGTCCAGGGGCGGGGCAGCTGATGCTCGTAGAAGATTCCGAATCTCATCGAGAGGCTCCTTTGGATTCGTCGCTGTGTAGACGGTCTTGTTCTTCGGGTGGGGAATCGAACTCGGGACGGATGGATCCGTCCGGATACCGGAGTCCCATTGCCGCGATTCCCTCGGTGATGATGCGCCTGCCCTCCTCGAGCACCGCCTGCAGCTCATGGTCGTTGAGGCGGAGACGGTCAGGTCGCATGTTGAGCGCGATCACGCCGCTCCATGCGCCCCACATGAACTTGGCGGCGCGATAGGGGTCCATCGGGCGCGCAACGCCGGTCTTCACCCCGAGCTCGAGCAGCCGCGCCACGCGCTCGACCTGCGCCTCGGCGCGCTGGGCAAGCCGGTCCGCGAACGGAAAGCTGCCGTTCGAGCGATCGTCGGTGTGGGGGAACATCAGGATCCGGAAGTGGCCGGGGTGGTCGCGGTAGAAGCGAAGGTATGCCCAGCCGGCGGCGAACAGCTGCTGGCTGAGCGAGAGCGTGGGCTTGAACGCCTCGTTCATGTAGCGCTCCTCGATCTCGAGCGCGCGCTCGAGCAGCGCCAGGTACAGGCCCTCTTTGCTCTGGAAGTGGACGTAGATCGAGCCGACGGCGACGTCTGCCGCGCCTGCGATCTCCTCCACGGTCGTGCCGTGGAAGCCGTGCTCGAGGAACTTGCGCTCGGCTGCCTCGAGGATGGCGCGCTCGGTGCGCGCCTTGCGGCGCTCGCTGCGAGTGGGCTCCGCTGAGACCTCCGTCAAAGCGGACGGACGCTCCGTGAGGCTCATCTTTTTGAACCCTACTCAGTACTGAATGTCCTTTCAACAACACCGCCGTGGCTAGAGGTTTGATGTGGGTTGGCCGTGTGTGCGGGGGCGCGCGGGACCGAGCTGGGCGTGGTCGGCGGGCGAAGCCCATGCTGGTGGGCATGGGCAAGTCACGACGGGCGCGATCCAGCGAAGGTATCCGCGCGTCATCCGTGCGTGCGGAGAACCCACATCAGGCCTCTAGTCTCAAAGCCATGAAAAAAGTCTCGGCTCGCCGCCGCAAGGGCTACGCCCACGCGCTCACGGCCCGCCATCACACCCTCGTCATGGACGAGCCCGAGGAGCTGGGCGGCACCGACGCCGGGCCCACTCCGCAGGAACTTCTCGCGGCGAGCCTCGCCTCGTGCACCGCTGTCACGGTCGAGATGTACGCAGAGCGGAAGGGCTGGGACGTCGGCCCGCTCGAGGTCGAGGTCGGATACGAGAAGGATGAGAAGGGACAGCCGGTGCACTTCGACGTGCTGTTGAAGTTGCCCGCCGAGCTCTCGGCGGAGCAGGTCGAGCGTCTGACGATGATCGCCGCCAAGTGCCCAGTGCACCGCGCCCTGGTAGCCGGTGACGCCTCGATCGAGGACCGCGTGGAACGGGCATAGCCGTGTCCGCGCGCGACGACCTCCTCCTGCTGGTCTACGAAGGCTTCAACAGTGGAGACATGGCGGCCGCGCTCGAGCTCCTGGATGAGGATTTCGAGTTTCGCGAGCCGGCCGCGTTTCCGGGCGCGCTCTTTTACAGGGGCCGAGACGGCTTCGTCAAGGCGCTTCGTAACGCCATGTCGGTCTTCGATCAGGTCGACGTCGCGGTAGAGGAGGTGTTGCAGGCAGGGTCCCACGTGGTCGTATTTGTCCACATATCCGGCGTCGGTCAGGAGAGCGGTGCGCCGGTCGAGATGCGCGTGGCGCACGTATGGACGATGGACAACGGCAGGGCGATCCGGATGCAGGTGTACCTCGATCGCGACGAGGCCCTTGCAGCCGTGGGTCTGCGTGAGCAGAGTTAGTTAGCGGGAGATCAGCGCTCGATCACCGCCGAGGGACTGCGCCGCAGCGCGTACACCTCGCGCGTCCACTCCAGCAACCCGGACTCCGCCAGCACGTCGCGCACAGGCTCGAGAGCGGGATGCTCGCGCTGCGGCTGCGGATAGGGGAACTGCGCCGGCGCGACGATCGGCGCTACCAGCGCGGCCAGAGTCAGGTCGGCGACGGTGAACGCTCCGCCGGCGAGATAGCCGCTGGGCTGGAGCTCCGCGCGAAAACGCTCGCCCGCGACGCGCACGTTCTCGAACGCCGACTCCACGCTTCGCTCGTCGATGCCGAACATGTCGATCACTTTGCGCCGCACCCGCGGGAACATCGCGCGGGCCGTGACCCGGCGTACTCCGTTGAGGTCGGGGGCGAATGCGCCCAGAAGCAGATCGGGATGGGGAAGCATGTGATGCAGCACGAGCAGCCGGATGTACGGTCCCAGGTGCTCGTCGAAGAAGTCCTCGAGCTCGAGCGCCCGCCGGCGCTCGCGCTGATCGGGCGGGTAGAGCGGCGGTTGGGGCTTTCGCTGCTCGAGCGTCGCGATGATCCGCGTCGAATCTCCGATCGCCTCGCCGTCGAGCACGAGCACCGGAAGGGTCTTGCCGCCGGTCAGCTTCCGCGCGACGGCTTGGTGGCGTCCCGGAACGACCGCGCGGCGGACGTGCGGGATGCGCTTGTAGTCGAGGGCCCAGCGCGCCTTCTCGTTGTAGTTGGAGACCTTCAGATGCCAGAGGACTGGCGTCTCCACGGCGCTCACCCGCCTATCGGAGCTCGTGGGTTCTGACCCCAGAACACCTGGCTGCCCATCGCGCCGATCAGATGGACCAGCACCATGTTCAAGATCATCGATTTGGCGGTCGCATATCCGACGCCGACCGGCCCGCCCGAAGCCGTGTAGCCGTAGTAGCAGCCGACGGCGACGATCGCGGTCGCCATCGCCATCCCCTTTGCGACCGAGTAGAGCAGGTCGGGCGGGTTCTGGAACATCCAGAAGATCAAGCTGTAGCCGCCTGCGGACACCTCGCCGATTTGATGCACGACGGCGAGGTAGCTGGCGAAGAAGCCGACGCCGACCGACGCGACGTAGATGAACGGCAGGACCATCCACGCGGCGAGCATCCTCGTCGCCGCCAGATAGGTGATCGGCCTGACGCCGATCACCTCGAGCGCATCGATCTCCTCGTTGATGCGCATCGCGCCGAGCTCCGCGACGATGCCGGTTCCTACCTTCGCGGACATGATGTAGCCGAACATGTACGGGACCATCTCGCGCAAGTCGCACCAGGCTGTGAAGACGCCGGCAAAGCCCGGCGCTCCTGTCGCGCGCGTGAAATACGCTCCCTCGATCCCGCACTCGAGGCCGAGGATGAACACCATTCCCCAGATCACGAGCGCACTGCCGAGGATGAGTACGCCGGCCTGACGCAGGGCCTCGCCGAAGAAGTGGAAGACCCGCGTATTGAAGATGTCCCCGAAGACGTGCCCGCTGAATTTGACGATCACGCCAAGGCTCGCGAGCACGTCCCGGGGCACGGCCAGCCAGTTGTCCCTATGGGAGGAGGGAACGGCTAGACCGAGCTTGCGTCGTGCTTCCGGCTCCGGGGCCAACTCCTGTCCCTCAGAAGAGCTCGACCGTGGAGCTGAAGGTCCCTCCCGTGAGACCGGCCGGCGTGAGGCAGTCGGTGAAGTGGGGGGCGTTGTCTTGGGTCAGCACCTGGGGCTGGTCGACACCGACGAGGTTGCCGGCGCTGTCGTAGAGGAACTCGTTCGCAAGCCCGAACAGCCCGGGACCCCAGAACCGCGTGACACCTGGCAGGCCCTTGACGGTGCCCTCGAACGAGACGGCGGGACAGGTGGAGCCGGCGTTGGCCTGGCCGGTGAACGTGACCGTCCCGCTGCAACCCTCACCGCCGCCGAGGTCCCCTGTCGCCTTCAGACGCAGGGGACCCGGCGCCGGGATGTTCGTGATGCCCGGGGTGAGCGTGAAGGTCCCGGTCGGCGCGGCGGGCGTCCCGCCCCAGGTGCAGATCTTCTGGGCCGAGGCCGTCGCGGTCCCGGTCGTCGTGAGTAGCCCGGCGGCTGCGATTGCCGCCAGCCCGATCAATGCTCGCAATCTCATCTCTGCTCCTTTCAATCGCTTTGCTGCGTTCTCGTGCCGGCTACCAGCGGTCGCCGAAGAGCTCGATCACCGAGCTGAATGTGCCTCTGGTGAACCCCTCCGCTCCCGGGGCGCCGCAGTCAGTGAACGGCGCGTTGTCCAGGGTCAGGAGCTGGGCGTTCTCAGAGCCGACGACGTTGCCGGCCCGGTCGTAGAGCCGGGAGGGCGCAAGCCCCGATAGGTCGAACCCCTCGAAGCGCACCACACCGGGGAGGCCGTTGGCGGTGCCCGCGAAGATGCCTTCGGAGCACGTCGCGCCCGCCGCGATCTGGCCGTCGAAAGCCAGCCGCCCGCCGCAGTCGCCGGCAAGGCGGCCCGTGGCCGTGAAGTGGATCGGTCCCGACGACGGAACGTTCGTTATGGGCGGATCGGCGGTGAAGATCCCCGTCGGGGCGACAGGTGTGCCGCCCCAGCTGCAGGTTGCCGCCGCCGACGCCGTCGACGCGCCGCCGGCGGCGAGCAGGAAGGCGGCTACGACCGACAATGCCCCGACCGTCACTCGAAATCTCATCTGTGCTCCTCCCAATGGTTTGCTAGATACTGTTAGTAGACACTAACGTTAGGCTACGATAACATATACCAAGAGCTAACGTAAGCGCCGACTAAAATTCCCTGGAAGAGGGACAGAATGCAGACCGTCGTCCATGCGATCAGCGAGCCCCGCCGCCGGCAGATCCTCGAGCTGGTTCGAGACCGCGAGCTCACCGCGGGCGAGATAGCCGCAGGATTCGACGTCACCCGGCCCGCGATCTCACAGCACCTGACGGTGTTGAGGAACGCCGGGCTCGTCAGCGAGCGGCGAGAGGGAACGCGCCGGCTCTACCGCGCGCGTCCGGAGGGCCTGGCGGAGCTGAGGTCGTTTCTCGACGGCTTCTGGGACGAGAGCCTCGAGCGCCTCAAGCTCGAGGCCGAGAAAGAGCAGAAGGGAGGTCGGCATGCCCGCGCCGCACAGCGAAACTAACCTCGTCGAGCGCGAGATCAGGATCGAGGCGGAGCCCGAGACGGTCTTCCAGTTCTTCACGGACCCGGAAAGGATGGTCCGCTGGATGGGCATCAGCGCTACGCTCGACCCGCGCCCAGGCGGAACTTTCAGCGTGAACACGATGGGGGACTACTTCGTCGAGGGCGAGTACGTGGTGGTCGAACCGCCCCACCGCGTCGTATTCACCTGGGGGTACGGCTTCTTCCCCGCGGAAAGCAACCCGCTGCCTCCGGGGTCGAGCACCGTGGAAGTCGACCTCGTGGCCGATGGAGAGGCGACGATCGTTCGCCTCACTCACGCTGTCCCCGTCGAGCTGGGCGACTTTCACAGCATGGGGTGGGAGCACTACCTCGACCGCCTGGGCATTGCGGCCACCGGCGGCGACGCCGGTCCCGATCCGTTCATCGAGGCAGCAGCGTCCATGCTGGGCGCCGACGGCTGAAGCTGCCGCGCGCGGCTCTGAGGGACCGGTCGGGGGGCACCCCGAGGAAGTAAAAGGCCGTCATTTGCTTAGGCGCAAATGACGGGAACTCAGAGGGTTCGCCTCGGGGTGCCCCCAAAGGTCCGTTAGCGGGTCATCGGTCGCTCGCCAAGGCCCGCCCAGCTACGGATCGGGTCGGTCGAGCGCACCACGTGCATGCCGGCGGCTGCGTAGCGCTCGAAGGCGGCGTCCGCCTCGTCCGTGTAGTCGATCACGCCCGGAACGACGACCGGTGACGTGCAGTCCTCGAGCAGGTAAGTGCGGTCCGCAAGCCGGTCCCCTGCAGCCTCGTCCTGGAGGAGGTCGTCGATGGTCCAGGCCATGCAGTGGCTCTTCGCCTGTCCCGCCACGACGACGGCGTCGAATGTGAGCAGCTTCTCGATCAGCTGGGTGTTCTTGGTGGCGAGACGATCGCCGTCCGGTCCCTCGGTCACTTCCGGTCCGAGCATCGAGTAGTGCTCGGTCAGCGGATTGTCGCCCTTGACCTGGAACTCGGGCTGGCTCTGACGGGCGATAGTGTGGAAGAAGAAAGCCTCCTCCACGGCGGAGACGAGCGCGTGCCCGATGCCGCCGAGCATCGCGTGGTAGGGCCAGATCGTGAGGTCGTACTTGCCGCCCTCTGCAAGACGGCGCGTGTAGTGCGCGAGGTGGCGCTCGGCATATGCGATCTCGATTCCGAGCGCCTCGGCCACCGCCGGGTTCACCCGCCAGCGACCGGACTCGACGTCATCGGCGGAGACGAGCGTGTAGGGAGCTGGGTGGTCGCCGTGCTCGTCGACGAGCCAGATCGCGTGGAAGACCTGCATCGTGTGGTGGGTGTCGAGACTCGGAACGACCTTTGTGATCGTGCCGAGGTTGCGATAGACGAACTCGCACAGGCGGCGGTTGTCGTCGACCGCACCCGTGCCGGAACGACCGGCTACGAAAAGCTCGTACCCAGGGATGCAGAACGTGTTCTGGACGTCGACAGCGATCAGGCAGAGACGAAAGGAATCCTCGGCGGCCGGGGTCAGGCCATGCTTCCGGGCCCACGCAGCGGCATTGCTGGCGCGCTCCTCGTAGGGAACCCGCCACACTTCCTCCACGCGGGTCGGCTCGAAGTGCTGCGGGAGCGGAAGCTCGCGCATTTCCGGCGGGGCGTCCACGTCGTACAAATATATTCCGCAGCGGTGGATGCCTCGGACCACGTGCGGGCAATCGGCGAGCTCCTGCTCGCGCCAGAGGACGCGGTCAACCTGAAGGCTCCCGGAGGAACGAAGGCGGCGGTCCTGATCCCGCTCTATCTGGGCGATGGACGCTTGACCGCAGTCTTCACGAAACGGCGGGACGACCTGCGCCGTCACTCCGGAGAGATCTCGTTCCCGGGCGGTCGCCGCGACGAGGACGAGCCGTTGCTGCAGACCGCCCTGCGCGAGGCCGAGGAGGAGATCGGTCTCGACCCGCGCGGCGTGGAGCTGGTGGGAGCGCTGCCGCCGACCGGGACGTTCGTGACGAACTACGCCGTGTATCCGTTCGTCGGCGTGATCGAGCCCGGTATCTCCTTTCGACCGAACCCGGCCGAGGTAGAGGAGGTGATCGAGCTGACACTCGCGGACCTCGTGTCGGGCTACGAGCGCAAGCGCCTGATCAGGCGTGGCGTGCCGATCAGGACGCCGACCTACACGGTGGGAGGAAATCTGATCTGGGGCGCGACCGCGCGCATCGTCTCCAACCTGATCGAGCGGCTTCGGCCGGTCATATAGGGTGCGCTTGCGTGGACGTCTTTCGCACACCAGACGACCGCTTCGAGGCACTCCCCGGCTTCGACTACGAACCGCACTACACAGACGTAGACGGACTGCGCATGCACTACGTCGACGAGGGGACAGGGGATCCGATCGTCCTGTTCCACGGCGAGCCGACTTGGGCGTACCTGTACCGGAAGATGATCCCGCCGCTGGTGTCCGCAGGGCACCGCGCGATCGCGCCGGACTTCGCCGGCTTCGGGCGCTCGGACAAGCCGACCGACATGGACTGGTACACGTACGACAGGCACGTGGAGTATGTGTCGGGATTGCTCGGCGGGCTCGACCTGAAAGGTGTCACCGCCGTCGTGCACGACTGGGGTGGACCGATCGGCCTGCGCTGGGCAGTCGAGAACGCCGACCGCGTCGAGCGCATCGTGATCATGAACACCGGCCTCTTCGCGGGACAAGTCAACGAGGCGTTCATGGCCTGGCGCAACTTCGCCGAGCGCAATCCCGATCTTCCGGTTGGCTTCATCATCCAGAGCGCGACGAAGACCGAGGTGCCGCAGGAGGTCGTCGACGCGTACGAGGCGCCCTGGCCGAACGCGGAGTCCAAGGCGGGCGTCGCGAAGTTCCCGCTGCTGGTGCCGATCTCGGAGGACGCGCCGGGTGTCGCCGAGATGAACATGGTGCGCGATGAGCTGTCCCGCTGGGAGAAGCCCGTGCTCGTGTGCTTCTCGGACTCAGACCCGATCTTCTCGCCCCGGGCAGGCGAGCGCTTCGTGCAGCTGATCCCCGGTGCACAGGAGCAGCGCGTGATCGAAGGCGGCGCGCATTTCCTGCAAGAGGATCGCGGGGAGGTGATCGCGGAAGCGATCACCGACTTTATGGTGGAGGCGCCGTAGCGTCAGCGCAGGCGACTCTCATGCCTCTAGGTGTCCGGCGCAGCCGGCTTGGTATTCCGTAACACGATGGCTGCAAGATCAGTCGACTACCTCCTGATCGGCGGAGGGATGGCATCGGGCAACTGCGCGCGCCACCTGCGCGAACAGGGCGCCGACGGATCGATCCTGCTCGTCGGCCGCGAGCCCGATCCGCCGTACAACCGCCCGCCGCTGTCGAAGCACTACATGCGCCGGGAAGGAGAAGAGGGAACGAGAGAGGGCATCCTGTTCCGTCCAGACGAGTGGTACCAGGAGAACGACGTCGAGCTGATGACGCTCACCAGCGTGATGAAGCTCGACGCGAAGGAGCGGGTCGCCACCCTCTCCAACAAGGACGAGGTGCGCTTCGAGAAGGCGTTACTGGCGACGGGGTCGAACGTCCACATCCTGCATGCGGACGGTGCGCGCTTGGACGGCATCCACTACCTGCGCACGATGCGCAACGCCGACGCGATACACGAGGAACTGGAGCAGGCGGAGCGTGTCGGGGTGATCGGCGGCAGTTACATCGGGACCGAGTTGGCCGCTTCTTTCACCGCTCTCGGCAAGCAGGTCGAGATGATCATGTTGGAGGAGGTGACGCACGAGCGCTTCTACGGCAAGGAGGTCGGCATCTACTTCCAGAACGTGCTGACCGAGCACGGCGTGAAAGTGCACGGGAGCGAGGAGCTCGAGCGCTTCGAGGGCAAGGATCGCGTACAGAAGATCGTCACGAAGTCCGGCCTCGAGGTCGAGTGCGACTTCGTCGTGATCGGCGCGGGCGTGCATCCCGACATCCACCTCGCGCAGCAAACCGGGATCGCTACCGACTCTGGCGTGATCACCGACAAGTTCCTGGAGTCGAGCGTTCCCGGTGTCTACGCCGCAGGGGACATCGCCGAGTACGACAGCGTGATCCACGGCAAGCGGCTGCGGATCGAGCACTGGGACGTTGCGTTCAACCATGGCAAGACGGCTGCTTTCAACATGCTTGGCAAGCAGCAGCCACACGACGTGGTCCCCTACTTCTGGTCGGACCTCGCCGACTGGACGAGCATGGAGTACGTCGGTCCCGCGAGCGACTGGGACGCGGTCTGGTTCCGCGGCAGCCGCGACGAAGGCAATTTCAGCGCCTGGTACATCAAGGACGGCAAGGTGGCGGGGACGCTCGCCGTCGGCCGCTCCGACGACCTGACCGTTGCCAGCCGCCTGCTCGTGAGCGGCACCGACGTCTCCGGGCAGCGCGCCCGGATCGAGAACGTCGACGAAGACATTTCCGCGCTCGCACCTGCGAGCTAGCCTGCGCGCCTCGCCGGGCCTGCGGCGTGTGTGAGAGCGATTCTTATGTCGTCTCACGCCGACTTCACCTGACCGTCCTACGGTGCTCCGCGTGGTTTCCCCCCAACCGAAAGGATCACAATGCACGACAAGCTGAAAGGAGCGCTCGCCGCCGGAGCTGCAATCGCGGCGCTCGGGCTAGGCGGGGCCGCGATCGCCGGAGCCGCCGGTGGCGGTGACGGGTCAGCGGCCGACCCCGCGGCGACTCACGAGACGGAGCGCGGCGACAACGGCAAGTCCGAGGAGCGTGGCGACAGCAGCAAGCCGGTCACGGGCGGCGCCCTCGACAAGGCCGGCGCGGTTGCGCTCAAGGCGACCGGCGGAGGCCGAGTCACCGACTCCGAGCTCCAGGACGAGGAGGGCTACTACGAGATCGAGGTCACCCGCACGGACGGTAGCCAGGTGGACGTGCATCTCGATCGAGACTTCAACGTCCTGAACACCTCGGCAGACGGATCGGGTGACAACTGATCCAAGCGGCGTGCGGGTGGCGGCGGCGGCCACCCGCAGTCGCCTGCGCGCGCTCGTGCGGTGCCGCTACGGCTCCGCGACGCGTACGCGCCCGGGCCTGATGTCCAGCGCCTCGATCGCGTTAGAGAAGTGAAAGCCGGGCTCGGGACCGCCCTCTATCGCGTAGACGCGCCGGCCGCGGGCGACGCCGCCCAGTCCGTGGCGTGGGGTGCGGAGGTCGGGGAGGCCGACCCAGCGCCCGGCGTCGGGGTCATACAGCTCGACCTCGGCGATTGTCCCCTGCGCCTCCTCGCCACCGAACACGACCACGCGCTTGCCCACGGTGGCCGCGGCGATCCCGCCGCGCGCCTTTCTCATGTCGGGCAGCCGCTCCCAGCGCCGGCGTGACGGCACATAGCGCTCGGCGAACGTGAAGTTCCCGGCGCCGACGGCTCGCCCCGCGAGCACGTAGAACGCGCCACCGGCGACCGCGCCGGCGAGATGCTCGCGGGCGAAGCGCATGTCCGGGCCGCGCGTCCAGCGGCGGCGCTTGAAGTCGTAGATCTCGAGCGTGCGCAGTGGCTGGGTGTTGGCACCACCTGCCGCGTAGAGCTTGCCGTTGATCACGCCGACCGCGAGCGCCCCCGTTTCGTGGGCGCGCTCGGCAGGCGAGACCAGCGGTTGCGCGCGGGGTCATAGCGGTACAGCGTCGAGACCTCGCCGCGCAGCTGGCCCTGGCTCGCGTAGCCGCCGACCACGTACAGCTTCTTGCGATACGCGGCCGCAGCGGCATGGTTCAACCCCACTGGCATCGAGCGCACGCGGCGCCAGCGATCGCGTTCGATGTCGTAGCGTTCGACGGCCGCGGTCGTCCCGTTTGCCTTCTTCTCGAAACCGCCGATGACGTAGACGTAACGCCCAATGCGCGCCGCCGCCACCTCGGTCCGTTCGAGGATCCCAGGTCGGAGCGCCGTCCATGTGTCGGCGCGAGCGACGGCTGACGGCTGCTCGTCGTCGCCGTCCGCCGCCACCACGATCAGCGCAGTCGCGCCCGCGGCGCAGAGGAGGGCGATCGCGACCGCGAGTAGTCCGCGCGAGCGCATCAGCCCGGCGGCGCCGGTCGATCGTCGCAGCGCGGCTCGTAACCGGGGCATTCGAGCACCGGCAGTCGCGGATAGCGCGGATACCGATCATCGCTGCGCGAGCGCTCGCAGAGCGAGAAGCGCGACCCACGGGTGGTGGCGACGATGCGCTGATGCTTGCACGTGTTGCAAAGACCGGCGCTCAACTCGGCCATGCCGCCAGTATCGCAGCGCATTTGGCTAGTCTCGCTGCATGAAGGTCCTGGTGGCCGGGGCGACCGGCGTGATCGGGAGAAGGCTGGTTCCGATGCTGATCGAGGCAGGCCACGAGGTGATCGGCATGACCCGGTCGCAGGCGAAAGCCGATGCGCTGGAGGAGGCCGGCGCAACCCCGCTCGTGTGCGACGTCTTCAACGCCAACCTTCTCCACGATCGGGTCAAGGAAGCGCAGCCCGAGGTGATCGTGCACGAGATGACCGACCTGCCTCCCGCTTTGGATCCCCGTAAGGCCGAAACACAGATGGCGGGCACCGATCGCATCAGGACCGAGGGCACGGCGAACCTCGTGGCGGCCGCGCTGGCAGCCGGAACCCGGCGCATGGTCGCGCAGAGCATCGCCTTCGCTTACGCGCCCTCCGGTCGCGGGCTCAGGGACGAGGAGGACCTGCTCTACGAGAGGGCGCCGGCTCCGTGGGGCCGCAGTGTGCGGGCGGTGGGTGAGCTCGAGCGTCTGGTCACTGCTTCCGACCACCTCGAAGGGATCGTGCTGCGATACGGCTTCTTCTACGGAGCCGGGTCGAGCTACGCGAGCGACGGCAGCATCGCCGCACAAGTGCGGGCTCGCAGATTTCCGATCGTCGGCAAGGGACAGGGGGTCTTCTCCTTCATCCATGTCGATGACGCGGCGGCCGCGACGGTTGCAGCCGTCGATCGGGGCTGGCCCGGCATCTACAACGTCGTGGACGATGATCCTGCGCCGCTGCGGGAATGGCTTCCGGTCTACGCCGACGCGCTCGAAGCGAAGAAGCCGCGGCGCGTCCCGAAGGTCATCGCCCGCATCCTCGCGGGCCGCTATGCCGTGTTGCTCGCGACCGAGCTACAGGGCGCCTCGAACGAGCGTGCAAAGCGCGAGCTCGCCTGGCAGCCGCGGTATGCCAGCTGGCGCCAAGGCTTCAAGGACTCCCTCGGCTAGCTTCGACCTTTGCTTCGCCGCTCGACGTGATGAGCATCGAAAGGAGTGAGACGGGAGGTTTGGGAAACCGCGACTTACATACTTGAGTGTTACGAGTTCTCCGACTCGTGATGAGCCTATTGTCGAGTGAACAGTTGAGGGCCGGCGGCTTCAGACAGTCAACGCAACAGCTCTTCCATCTTCTCAGCCGGGTTCTTCCAATCCAATGTCTGTCTGGGGCGGCCATTGAGCGAAGCCGCGATCTCGTCTAGCCGGCGCTGAGAAATCTTCGAGAAGTCACTCGTCTTGGGCAGGTATTGGCGCAGCAGGTAGTTGGTGTTCTCGTTCGACCCCCGCTGCCAGGGGGAATGGGGATCACAGAAATAGACAGCGACCCCGGTCTCTGCGCTGAAGCGCTTGTGGGCGGTGAGCTCCTTGCCCTGGTCCCAGGTGAGCGAGAGCACGAGGTGGTCGGGCAGCGATCCGATGCGCTTTTTGAGGGCCGCGATCACGTGCTCGGTGGTGCGGTCGCTGCCAAGGCGCGCCAGCAGCACGTAGCGGGTGTGGCGCTCGACCAGCGTCGCCACGTAGGAGCGCCCGCCCTTGCCGACCAACAGGTCTCCCTCCCAGTGGCCTGGCACGGCCCGGTCCTCGACCTCCGGCGGGCGTTTTGAGATCGGCACCATGTCTGGGATCTGGCCCCGCCGCTTGGCGGCGCCTGAGCGCTGCTTTCGCCTCGTGCGCTGGGTTCTCAGGTTGTTGGTGAGCTGGCGCCGCAGCTCGCCGCGCGACTGCACGTAGAGCGACTGGTAGATCGTCTCGTGGCTGATCTGCATGTCGGGATCGTGGGGGTGCTCGGCCTTCAGTGTGGCCGAGATCTGCTGGGGCGACCACAACTCGCCGAGGCCGGTCTCGACCGCCTCGCGCAGGCGCGGCAGGCGCGAGAGCTTGGTCGGCTTTGGCCGCCGCAGGCGCTCCTGGGCATTGCGCTCGGCGCTCAGCGCGCGGTAGGTGTGGTGGCCGCCGGAGCGCCTGATCTCGCGGTTGACGGTCGAGGGCGGGCGGCCGAGCTGACGGGCGATCGCGCGCTCGCTGATGCCGGCGGCAAGGCCGCGGCTGATCTGCTCGCGCTCGGCAAACGAGAGCCGGTAGTCGGAGTGCTCGACCCGGCGCCCGCGCAGCCGCGCCTCCTGGCGGATGCGCCAGATCGTGAGCTGCGAGCAGCCGAACGCCTCAGCGACCTCGGTCCAGTGCTCGCCCTGCTTGATGCGTCTTGCCACCTCTGCACGCTCGAGCAGGTCCAAAGGATTTCCACGTCGGCCTAACAGCGTTTGTGCCATGGGGCCTCCTGTCTGTCATCGCAAACCGGTCAGTGTTGCGATGACCGATGGAGACCGCCGCCCTATAGGGCGCCTAACTGTTCAGGCGATGATTAGGGGTGTGACGGTGGCGTCTTAAACCTGGCCAAGCGCATAAACCGGCACAGCTGCGTCGGTCTCTTGTCAAGGTTCGGCCGGTCGTTACACCAACCGCAAAGACTCACCCTCTCTCGATGCCGTTCCTGAAGGCTCAGCAATCGTTCGCGGCGAGCGGCGGCGGGGCCTCGCGCGTCAGGAAGAGCGACTGCGCGAAATCGGGATCCGACACGAGGCGCTCGAACACCAGCTCCGACAGCCGTTCGTTCTCCGCGGAGCTCTGGCGGCGAACTTCCATGTACTTGTACCAGCGATCGACCGGCCGGCCTTCGACGAGCATCTTCTGGCGCACGGGCTCCAGGTCGTCGACGCGCGTGTATGGAGCGCGGAAGCCGCCCCCGTGGTGGTAGACGAGATCTGCGTAGACGCCGAAGAGTACGGGGTGGAGGTCGCGCACGTTCGACCGCAGCAGCGGCGTCCATTCGATCCCGCGCTCGTTCAGTGCCAGCAGCACGTTCGCCCCGACGTCGGTGACCTCGTCGCCCTCGGCGTTGCGCCACCGGAAGCCCTTCGACCAGTCCCCGCCGATCTCGCGCCACAGCCCGACCGTCGTGGCACAGAAGCAGGGGTGCGGTTGCGGATCGCCCAAGTTCTCTTGGCGCCGGACCGCGGCCAGCCGCTTGTCCGCCAGTAGGCGGGAGAGACGCGCGTCAAGCGCTGCGACCGGGAATGCGTCGCCGTCCATGAAGAGCAGCACGTCGTCGTCTCGCGCCTCTTCGAGCACGTGCTCGGCGAGCAGGTTGAGGCTCTGAGCATGATCGCCGAGATCCCTTGCGGAGTGGTGATACGGCAGCGGGCGAACGTGCTCGAAATCGTTCATCGCGCCGTAGATCAGGAACGGCGACCGGATGTGGCGCTCGAGGTAGCCGCGCTGCACGTCGATCCAGCGATCCGTCTTCGCGTGGACGGTGACTATCCGGATCAAGTGGAGGAGGCGGAGCGCAGTTCCTGCATCCCCTCGTCGATGGTGCGCACCGGCTGGTACTGGAGCTCCGCGCGTGCCTTCGAGATGTCGATCGTGCACTCGAGCGAGGACAGCCAGACCGCAAGCCGCGTGACCGGCGGCTGTCCCTTGAGAGGGAGAGCCCGCCACGCGGTCTCGGAAGCCGCAGCGGCCACGCGCGCGACCGGTGCCGGCATGTTGCGGTCGGGCATCTCCATGCCCTGTGTACCGAGCAACTCCACGAAGAAGTCGCGGAACACGACAGGGTCCCCGTCTGTAACGAAGTAGACCTCGCCCGGGCGTCCGCGTTCGGCACCGAGCACCAGTCCGTGCGCGGTGTTGTCGACGTGGGTGGTCGACGTGAGATGGCGGCCGCCGCCGATCCAGGAGAACCGGCCGCGCTTCACCGCCTCCACGAGTGCGGGAAGGATCGTCGTGTCGCCGCGTCCCCAGACGAGCCGGGGTCGCACGACCACGGTCTCGAGCCCGTTGCCGTTCGCATCGCGGGCGACCTGCTCGGCGCGGGCCTTGGTAGCGGAGTAAGCGGCCTTCGAGTCCGGTCGCAGCGGCGCCGTTTCGTCCACGTTCACGAGCGGGTTGCCGTCGAGCAGACCAGCTTCCGTGCCTACGTGCACGAACCGCCGCACGCCGGCCTGCCGGCACGCCTCCACGGCATTGCGGGTCCCTTGCACGTTCACGCGCTCGAACTCCGAGCGTGGTCCCCACTCGCCGAGGTGAGCTGCAGCGTGAAACGCGACCTCGCACCCGCCCGCGCCGGCCCGCATTGCGTCAACTGCGTCGAGGTCCCCGTCGACCGGCTCCGCGCCTGCTGCGCGCACCTTGTCGGCGGAAGACGCGGAGCGCGCCAGCGCACGCACGCCCCACCCGTCGGAGACCAGGCGCCGGACCAGCTTTCCCCCGATGAAGCCTGATCCACCCGTCACGAACGCCGTTCGCTCGGCCATCAGCTGCTCCGAGTGCGAGCGGAAACCGAGGCGCGCAGCTGAGCGCCGCCCTCCATCACCAGGTCGAGCACGAAGCCCGCCAGCCGGCCGGCGCTGCCGGTCAGAAGATCTGTGGCCACGTGCCGCGCTCGACGCCTCACCGCTCGCGGGAGGTTACTGTTAGCCGGCAGTGGCGGTGAAGACGACGGTCACCGAATTAGCCGACTCCCGTGTGCGCCTCGAGGCCGAGGTCCCGAGCGCGGAGCTCGAGTCGAGCGTCCAGAAGACGGCAGCGCAGCTCGGCCGTGAGCTGCGCATTCCCGGATTCCGCAAAGGCAAGGTGCCGCCGGCGATGGTGATTCAGCGCGTCGGACGTGAGGCGGTGCTCGAGCAGGCCGTGCGCGAAGCACTTCCGCAGTGGTACGAGCAGGCGCTTCTGCAAGCGGACCTGAACACCGTCGGTGAGCCGGAGCTGCATCTGCACGAGCTGCCGTCCCAGGGTGAGCCGCTCGAGTTTTCGATCGAGATCTCGGTGACGCCGAAGTCGAAGCTCGGCGACTACAAGGGACTGGAGGTCGGGAAGAGGGAACCCGAGGTCCCCGCGGAGGCGATCGACCAGGAGGTGGAGCGCCTGCGCGACGCCTTCGCGCGTGTCGAGAGCGTGGACCGTCCGCTGGCTGCAGGCGACGTCGCGGTCGTCGACTTCATCGGCAAGCTGGACGGCGAGCCGTTCGAGGGTGGCGAGGCCCGTGACTACATGCTCGAGATCGGAAGCGGCCGTCTCGTCGAGGGTTTCGAGGAGCAGCTCGTCGGCGCGACTGCCGGTGAGCAGCGCAACGTCGAGATCGACTTCCCCGAGGACTATCGCAACGACGAGCTGGCTGGAAAGGCCGCCGAGTTCGAGGTCACTGTCAAAGACGTTAAGAGCAAGGAGCTGCCGGAGCTGACCGACGAGTGGGTGTCGGACGCAAGCGAGTTCGACACGGTCGACGAGCTGCGCAACGACATAGAGGAGAAGCTGAAGGCGGCACAGTCATCCTCGATCGAGGAGGAGTTCCGCGAGGCCGTCGTGGACGCCGCAGCCGACCAGGCAGAGATCGAGCTCTCTGACGAGTTGATCGCGGCCCGGGCGGAGGAGCTGTGGAATCGCACCGAACGAACGCTGCGGCGCCAGAACATCGACCCCGATGTATATCTACAGGCATCCGGGCGCACCCGTGAAGAGATCATCGAGGAGGCGAAAGGCGACGCCGAGCGCCAACTGCGGCGTGAGAGCCTGCTCGAGGCGGTCGCCGAGGCCGAGGGCCTCGAGGTCACCGACGACGATTTGCTCGACGCGCTCCGCGCCCCCGAGGGCGAGGACATCAAGCCCGAGAAGCTGCTGGAGAAGTTGAAGCAGGCCGGCCGGGACGCGCCGCTCAGGCACGATCTGCGCTTGCGCCGGGCGGCCGACCTGCTCGTCGAGAACGCGAGCGCGATCGACATCGACACCGCGCGTGCGCGCGAGAAGATCTGGACGCCCGAGAAGGAGCGCGACCCCGGTTCGAGTCAGCTCTGGACCCCGGGCGATCCGCCGCCCGGTGCTTCGTAGGCGCGAGCGCGCCACCGTCAACGCATTCGCGGAGGCGCTGCTGCCGGGGGGCGAGGGGCTGCCGGCGGCGGGGCGGTCGCCGGGCGCGGTGGAGGTGGCCGGTCCGATCTCGCGGCTGCTTGCTGGAGTGCCCGGGCGAGTGCGTCTGGCGGTCAGGGCCGCGCTCGCCGCGTTCGAGCTCACGACCTTCCCGCGTCGTTTCTCGAGCCTCGAGCTAGAGGAGAGGGCAGCTCACCTCGAGCGCATCGCGGCCCGGCAGGGACTGCAGCGCGAGCTGTTCCTGCTCCTGAAGACGCTGACGACGCTCGCATACGGTCGCGAGCCACGAGTTCAGGCCGCCGTCGGCGTGAGCCAGCGCTGCGAGCTCGCAGCGGGTGCCGCTCCCGCGAGGCCGGCGCCGCCACTCGATCCCGCCGCCATGCACGCCGGCGCGGGAGTCGAGCACTGCGACGTCGTGATCGTCGGGTCCGGCGCCGGTGGCGCGGCGGTGGCACGCGGGCTGGCGGAAGCCGGCTTGACCGTGATCGTCGTCGAGGAGGGCGACTACCACGATCGCTCTTCCTACACGAGCGATCCGCTCGAGGCGCTGTCCATGCTCTACCGCGACGGCGGCCTCACGATCTGCGAGGGCCGGCCCGCCATTCCGCTGCCCGTCGGTCGTTGTGTAGGAGGCACGACGGTCATCAACTCGGGTACCTGTTTGCGCACCCCCGACGAGGTGCTGCTGCAGTGGCGCGACGAGCTCGGCATCGACTGGGCGACCGCTCTCGAGCACGAGTTCGAGTCGCTCGAGCGCGATCTCGACGTTGTCCCGGTGGACCCGGCGCGGGCCGGCCGCAATGCAGAGCTGTGCCGGCGTGGCGCCGAGGAAATAGGCGCCTCGAACGGCCCGCTTCCGCGCAACACGGGGCCGGTCGTTTGCTGCGGGACCTGCCCGAGCGGCTGCGAGCTCGACGCAAAGCAGGCGATGCACGTCTCCGAGCTGCCGCGTGCCGTCGCCGCCGGGGCGAAGATCCGCAGCCGCGCCCGCGTCGAGCGCGTCGTGATCGCCCACGGCCGTGCGATCGGTGTGATCTGCCGGCTGCCCGGCGGCGGGCACTACGAGGTGCGCAGCCGGGCAGTCGTG
Source organism: uncultured Solirubrobacterales bacterium (assembly GCA_963716195.1). GTDB lineage: Bacteria > Actinomycetota > Thermoleophilia > Solirubrobacterales > JBBDJG01 > JBBQNR01. Next base: position 1,527,828 of record OY970293.1, on the reverse strand, counting down.
CTCGCCGCGGGCGCGGTCGGCACCCCGGAGCTGCTGCTGTCGCAGGGGATCGCGAACTCGTCCGGACAGGTCGGGAGCAACCTGCTGATCCATCCGGCCTGCTGGGTCGGCGCGAGCTTCGAGGAGAAGGTGCGCGGCTGGGACGGAGTGATGCAGAGCTGGTACGTGGACGAGTGGAGCGAGCGTGGCCTGTTCCTGGAGGCGACGTTCACGCCGTTCGCTTTCGGCGCGCACTGGCTGCCCGGTTCGGGGCGCGAGCTCAACGGCAGGCTCGCGCGCTACGACAGGCTCGCGATCATCGGCGTGCACATGTCCGACCGCTCCTCCCGCGGTCGCGTGCAGGTGGGGCGCGGCGGAACGCGCATCGCCTACCGCCTGAGCGAGGACGACGCACGGGAGATCGTGTTCGGGATCGCGCGCGCCGCCGACATCCACTTCGCGGCCGGAGCGCGCGAGGTGTTCCCGCAGCTCGGCGGCCTCGCCAGCATCGCTCCTGGTGAGCAGCAGGGCAAGGTCGAGCGCGGTCGCTTTCAGGCCCGCGACCTGCGGCTCGAGGCGTTCCATCCGATGGGGACCGCGCGCATGGGCGCTGACGCTGCGCACTGCGTCGTCGCGCCGACGGGCGAGGCACACGATGTCCCGGGCCTCTACATCGCGGACGCCTCGATCTTCCCGACCTCACTCAAGGTGAACCCGATGATCACGATCATGGCGTGCGCTCGCAGAATCGCGACGGGGCTTGCGGAGCGCCTGGCGTAACTCAGCTCTAGGCACTCAGGCAGGGAAAACGCGGCCAGGGCGGAAAAGGGCCGTTGCTAGAATCGCCCCTCGTCGCGGTTGACGCGGACCCTGGACCACCGGGATTCGCGCCTAAGCGAATCCCGACCTTTTGGAAGAGGAAATGAGCCCACTGATTCCCATGGTCGTCGAGCAGACGTCGCGCGGCGAGCGCGCGTTCGACATCTACTCGCGCCTGCTCAACGAGCGCATCGTCTTCCTCGGCACGCCGATCACGGAGGACATCGCAAACCTGACCGTCGCGCAGCTGCTGCACCTCGAGTCCGAGGATCCTGACAAGGACATCAGCCTCTACATCAACTCGCCGGGCGGCAGCGTCTACGCGGGCCTGGCGATCTACGACACGATGCAGTTCATAAAGCCGGACGTGCAGACGATCTGCGTCGGTGTAGCCATGAGCATGGGCGCCCTCCTTCTGAGCGGCGGCGCGAACGGCAAGCGGATGGCACTCCCCAACGCGAAGATCCTCATCCACCAGGTGTCGGGTGGCTTCTCCGGCCAAGCGGCGGACATCGAGATTCACGCCCGCGAGATCATCGACATCAGGCGCAAGCTCGACGAGATCATCGCCAAGCACACCGGCCAGCCCCTCGAGAAGGTGTCCCAGGACACCGACCGGGACTACTTCATGAGCGCGGAAGAGGCCAAGGAGTACTCGATCATCGACCGCGTTATCAGCGAGCACTGAGAAAATTCCGGTTTTTCCTTAGGCGGAAAAACCGGGACCTCCGAGAGTCCAAATTAGGGTCTAGAGGTTTGATGTGGGTTGGCCGTGCGTGCGGGGGCGCGTGGGACGAGACGGGCGTGGTCGGCGGGCGAAGCCCATGCCGGTGGGCATGGGCAAGTCCCGACGGGCTCGATCCAGTGAAGGCATCCGCGCGTCATCCCGCGCGTGCGGAGAACCCACATCAGGCCTCTAGACAGGGTTACGAGGCTGGACTGAGAATTAAGTAGGCCAGCGCCCCCGCCAACCCCTTACTCTTTCTGGCAGGGGTACCCCAGACAAGGGGAACGAGATGACCCGGCCGACGGATTCGAACGAACAGCTCCTCTGCAGCTTCTGCGGCAAGTCCCAGCGGCAGGTCAAGAAGCTGATCGCCGGACCTGGCGTCTACATCTGCGACGAGTGCATCGATCTCTGTAACGAGATCATCGACGAGGAGCTGACCACCGCTCCGACCTTCGACGTCGAGAGCCTGCCCAAGCCGAAGGAGATCTACTCGGTCCTGAACGAGTACGTCGTTGGGCAGGACAAGTCCAAGCGCACACTCTCCGTTGCGGTCTACAACCACTACAAGCGGATCCAGATCGCGCGCTCGGATGACGAGAGCGAGATCGAGCTCCAGAAGTCGAACATCCTGCTGCTCGGCCCGACCGGTTGCGGTAAGACGCTGCTCGCGCAGACGCTCGCGAAGATCCTCAACGTTCCGTTTGCGATCGCAGACGCGACGGCGCTGACCGAGGCAGGCTACGTCGGAGAGGACGTCGAGAACATCCTCTTGAAGCTGATCCAGGCGGCCGACTTCGACGTCAAGAAGGCTGAGACCGGGATCATCTACATCGACGAGGTCGACAAGATCGCGCGCAAGGCGGACAACCCCTCGATCACGCGCGACGTGTCGGGCGAGGGCGTGCAGCAGGCGCTGCTCAAGATCCTCGAGGGAACGCTTGCCTCGGTGCCGCCGCAGGGCGGCCGCAAGCATCCGCACCAGGAGTTCCTCACTATTGACACGACGAACATCCTGTTCATCTGCGGCGGCGCGTTCGCGGAGCTCGACAAGGTGATCGAGCGCCGGGTAGGCAACCACGGCGTCGGCTTCGGCGCGACCATCGACTCGCCCAAGAACAAGGACACAGGCGAGGTGTTCGAGCAGGTGCTGCCCGAGGACCTCATGCAGTATGGGCTGATCCCCGAGTTCGTCGGCCGCCTGCCGGTGATCTCGGCGATCCACCAGCTCACTCGCGCCGACCTGATCACGATCCTGACCGAGCCGCGCAACGCGCTGGTCAGGCAGTTCCAGCGCTTCTTCAGCTTCGACGGCATCGAGCTCCACTTCGCCGAGGACGCCCTCGGCGCCGTCGCCGACCGCGCGCTCGAGCGCGGCACCGGCGCGCGCGGGCTGCGCTCGATCCTCGAGGACATCTTGCTCGAGGTCCAGTTCGAGCTTCCCTCGCGCGGCGACGTCACCAAGTGCGTGGTGACGAAGGAGACCGTCGAGAAGAACCTCAAGCCGACGCTCGTCACGGAAGCGGCGAAGGCCGCGAAGTCGCGCCAGAAGCAGGCGCGCGCGCAGGCCGAAGCCGACTACGAGCTAGGCGAGCGCTCGGCGTAGCATCTGGTAGCGAGTCCTTGTTCGAGACCCTCGCCTTCGGCTACGGGCTGGCCGAGGGCCCGCGCGTCGATGCCGACGGCAACGCCTACTTCACCGACGTACTCGGCGGGGGCGTGCACCGCTGGTCGCAGGACGGTGGGGTGGAGCTCGTCGTCCCGAAGCGGCGCGGTGTCGGAGGGCTCCTGCTGCACGCGGCCGGCGGAGTGGTCGTGTCCGGTCGCGACGTCTCGCACGTAAGGGACGGTCAGTCGCGCACGCTGCTGGCGCTGGAGGGACTCACGGGCTTCAACGACATGGCAAGCGATGCGCAGGGGCGTGTCTATGCGGGCGCGCTGCGCTTCAACCCGTTCCAGGGCGAAAGCCCGGTGCCCGGCGAGGTGTGGCGGATCGACGGCGAGGGCCGGGCCGTCGAGCTGTTCGGGGGGATCGACTGGGCGAACGGGATCGGGTTCTCGCCCGACGGCCGCACCATCTACGTCTCCGATTACGCCAAAGGCGAGGTGATAGCGCACGACCTGGCGGACGGTGCCGGGGCGACGAACCGCCGGGTATTCGCGCGCTCGCCATCCGGTGCAGCCGACGGCCTGGCCGTCGATGAGCAGGGTGCGGTGTTGGTGGCGCTCGGCCAGGGCGGGGGAGTGGGCCGCTTCGAGCCGGACGGTTCGCTCGAACGCGTGCTCGACGTTCCCGCCGGTTTCGTCACGAGCGTCTGCTTCGGTGGGGATGACATGCGCGACCTGTACGTGACGACCATGGACAACAGCGAGGACGAGTCGCGGCGCGGCACTCTCTTCCGCACCCGGGTCGACGTGCCGGGGCTGCCGACCGCGCCCGCGAACGTCTGACGTCAGTCGAGCCGGCCGAGTCCGGGGACGAACCGCCCCACGCGCCTGGCCCAGCCGCGATACGACTCACCATGCACGCGCGTCAGGTACGGCTCTTCGACGAGGCGGGTTTGCAGCTCGAGCGAGATCAACATGATGCCGGTGCTCACCAGCGACACCACGCTTGGCACCAGCAGCGTGAAGCCGACCGACATGACGAGCAGTCCTGTGAAGATCGGATTGCGTACGAACTTGAATGGCCCGCCGAGGACCAGGTCCGTGCGCTCGCTTTCATCTACGCCGACGCGCCACGAACGGCCCATCCACTGTTGCGAGAACACGACAAGGGCAAGACCGAGCGCATACGCGACGATGCCCGCCGCGTGGGCGCCGGTGCCGTCCAGTGCGCCGATCGGCTCGACGACGTCGTTCAACGCGAGGATCGGCGCTGCGACACCGAGCCCGAGCGCTACGAGCAAGCCTCCCCCGGCGATCCATTCGACCGACCCCGGAACTCCGCCCGGTCCCTTGAGACCGGTCGAGCCGGTGCGCCTCAGCTGAAGCGCGACCGGAACCACGAGCGCGAGCACTCCGTACGCGGCCCATAGATAGAGAGAGGTCTTCGCCACGCGCGCAGTATGCGCTACCTATGGAAAGGGCGCGTGTTTGAAAGGACGCAGCCAAGAGGGAGGGAGGACCATGATCGCTCGCACCGGATTCGTCGCAGTCGTGCTGTGCCTCGCGTTCCCGACCGTCGCGCCTGCGGCGCGCATCGAGCTCGTCACGGGCGGCGTCGAGGTCGCCTACACGGCCGCGCCAGGCGAGGTCAATGCCCCGCTCCTTCAGCGCCACGGGAACTACTGGTACCTCCAGGACACCGCCGGGCCGCCGACCGACCGCGTGCCACCCTGCGAGGCGAACCCGGAGCACACGGGGCTTGGCGTTTCGTCGCGATGCTCCGATCCGACCGGTTACGTCATCCGCGCGACGATCGACCTCGGAGATCTGGACGACAACGGCTACATCGACGCGAACACGCTGCTCTTCATACCCGTGACCGTCCGTGGCGGTCCCGGCAACGACCGGCTGGGGTTGCACAGCGCCTCCGGCAACGTGCTGGACGGCGGCCCCGGCAATGACGTCATCACGACCGAGAAGGTTCCGAGTGGTTACGCCGGTGGCGTCGATGTGATCACCGCGGGGGATGGCGATGACCGGATCTTCACCGCCGATGACGCGGGCGACAACGTGCGGTGCGGCTCGGGCTCCGATCAGGTCGATGTGGACGTTCACGACAACGTCGCGCTCGACTGCGAAACCGTGATCCGACAGCCGACTGGACAGGGATGGTCCCGCGCAGACGGAAAGCAGATGGGCGTGTCCATCAACAACGGCGCCACGTACACGAACGATCGCGACGTCCGTGTCAGGGCTCGAGGCCCGGATGGCGTGACGCATGTCCTGATCGCGAACGACGGTGGGTTCACGAACTGGTTGACGGTTCAGTGGAAGCAGTCTGAGATCTACCGGTTCGAGCTTGCCTCGAGCGGTCGCGAGCGCCTGCCCAAGACCGTGTACGCGCGCTTCAGCGGCCCGGACCTCGGGGGTGGCGCCACCTTCACCGACGACATCATCCTTGACGAGACGCGGCCGGTCCTGCGGTGGGCGCGGGTGCTCCGCCATCCCGGCGGCAGGACTCGGATCGCCCTCAACTCTCGCGACCGGACCTCGGGAGTCAAGTGGATGCAGTTCGCGCGCCGGGTGAGCAAGCCGTGGAGGCGGATCCGGTATCACCGCCGTGTCAGCATCCGCCGCACGCCGCGCTGGGCCCGTGTGTACGACGGCGCAAGCAACACCTCGCGGTGGCACCGGGTCACCCGGTAGCCCGTCTGCGACTTCTAAACTCCGCCTCCCATGGCGGACGACCGGCTGGCCCGGCTCAAGGAGCGCACCCGTTACGACCCGAACGAGGTCGAGCCGCGCGTGCTCGCCGGCTGGCTGGACGCCGGCCACTTCCATCCGCCGGCCACCGGCAACCCGCGGGAGAACTTCTCGATCGCGATCCCTCCGCCCAACGTCACCGGCGAGCTCCACATGGGGCACGCCCTGAACGGGACGATGCAGGACATGCTCACGCGCAAGCGGCGCATGCAGGGCCGCAACGCCTTGTGGGCACTCGGCACCGATCACGCCGGCATCGGCACGCAGGTGGTGGTCGAGAAGCAGCTCGCGGCGGAGGGGCTCTCGCGCGAGGAGCTCGGCCGCGAGGAGTTCGAGCGCCGCGTGTGGGAATGGCGCGAGATCTACGGCAGGCGGATCATCGAGCAGTACAAGCGCCTGGGCGCTTCCTGCGACTACGAGCGCGAGCGCTTCACGATGGACGAGCCGTACGTGCGCGCCGTCTACAAGGTGTTCAAGGCCCTCTTCGACAAGGGTTACATCTATCGCGACAACTACATGGTCAACTGGGATCCGGGAGCTCGGACGGCGATCTCGGACCTCGAGGTCCAGTACCGCGAGGTCGAGGACACGCTCTACTTCGTCGACTATCCGCTCGAGTCCGGCGAGGGCCACGTCACGATCGCGACGGTGCGCCCGGAGACCATTCTCGCCGACACCGGCGTGGCGGTGAACCCGGGCGATGACCGTTACTTCCGCCTAGTCGGGCAGGCGGCCATCCTTCCGCTCGTCGGCAGGCGCCTGCCGATCATCGCCGACGATTACGTCGATCCTGAGTTCGGCACCGGTGTGCTGAAGGTGACGCCGGGACACGACCCCAACGACTTCGAGATCGGCCGCCGTCATGGGCTCGAGGAGATCTCGGTGATCGGTGAGGACGGTCGCATGACCGCCGCGGCCGGTGAGCCGTTCGCCGGAATGACCTCGCTCGAGGCCCGCGAGGCCGTCGTGGCGGCGCTCGACGAGCGCGGCGCCATCTCCCGCCGCGAGCCCTACGTGCACTCGGTCGGCCACAGCGAGCGCTCCGGCCAGCCGATCGAGCCGCTGATCTCGTTGCAGTGGTTCTGCCGCATGGAAGAACTGGCCGCGCCCGCGGTCGCGGCGGTCGAAGACGAGCGCGTGCGCATCATCCCCTCCGATCCGTGGAAGCGCGTGCTGCTCGACTGGATGCGCAACCTGCGGCCATGGTGCATTTCGCGCCAGCTCTGGTGGGGCCACCGGATTCCCGTCTGGTACTGCGACGCGTGCGAGGAGATGTTCGTCTCCGAAACGCCTCCGGAACGGTGCGGCGCGTGCAACGGCGAGCTGCGCCAGGAGACCGACGTGCTCGACACCTGGTTCAGCTCCCAGCTGTGGCCCTTCGCTGTGCTTGGCTGGCCGGATGACACGCCTGAGCTGCGCGCCTTCTACCCGACCGACTTCCTCACCACGGCGCGCGAGATCCTCTACCTCTGGGTCGCTCGCATGATCATGATGGGGCTCGAGTTCGCCGACGACGTCCCCTTCGACGACGTCTACGTGCACTCGGTCGTGCTCGCTCCCGACGGGCGGCGGATGTCCAAGAGCATGGGCACCGGCATCGATCCGCTGGAGGCGATCGGAGAGCATGGCGCCGACGCGCTTCGCTTCGGCCTGATGGCGATGTCGTCGAGCCAGGACGTCAAGTATTCGCTCGAACGCGTGGAGCAGGGGCGGGCCTTCGCCAACAAGATGTGGAACGCGTCGCGGCTCGTGCTCCTCAACACCGACCCGGTTGAGCCGGCGCCGCGGCCTGAGACAGCAGAGGACCGCTGGATCCTGACGCGGCTGCAGCGCACGATCGAGAACGTCAGCGCGCGCATCGACGCGTACGACTTCTCGCATGCCGCGCTCGACCTCTACTCCTTCTTCTGGAGCGAGTTCTGCGATTGGTATCTGGAGATGGTGAAGCCGCGCCTGTACGACCAGCCCGACAAGCAGGGCGTGTCGGCGACCCTCCTGTACGTGCTCGAAGAGACGCTCGCGCTCGCCCATCCGATCACGCCGTTCGTGACCGAGGAGATCTACGGCTTCATGCCGCAGGCGCGTGACCAGCTCGTCGTGAGGCGGTTCCCGCAGGCCGATCCGGGGCTGATAGACGTGGAAGCCGAGCGCTTGGTCGAAGTGGCGATCGAGGCAACGCGCCGCCTGCGCCGCTATCGGGACATCCTCGGAGTGGCGCCGAGTGTTCAGCTGCCCGCCCGGCTCGTCCCCGACGATCCAAGCGCCGAGGAGAGCTACGAGCATTCGCGCGGCACCATCCAACGCCTCGCGCGCTTCGACTACGAGCTCAGCGCCGGCGCCGACTCAGGACTCGTCCTGCCCCTGCCCGGTGCGGCGATAGAGCTGCTGCCAACGGACGAGGTCGACTTGCAGGAAGCAAAGAGGCGCCTTGGCGCCTACATCGACAAGCTGCATTCCGAGACAGAGCGCTCCAGGCGCAAGCTGGAGAACTCCGGCTTCGTGGCCAAGGCTCCGCCCGAGGTCGTGCAGGAAGAGCGAGACAAGCTCGCTCGCTACGAGCGCGAGCTCGCCGAGCTGGAACGGTAAGCGGTAGATGGACTACGACGCCGCCGAGCGTTATCTGCGCTCGCTCGAGCTGTTCGGCATGCGCTTCGGGCTCGAGCGCATGCGACGGCTGATGACCGCGCTCGACTCGCCACACGAGCGCTTCGACTGCGTGCAGGTGGTGGGGACGAACGGGAAGTCGTCGACTGCGCGGATGACCGCCGCTCTGCTGGAGTGCCATGGTCTGCGCGCCGGCGCCTACCTGTCACCTCACCTCGTGTCGTTTGCCGAGCGAATCGAGATCGGGGGGCAGGCGCTACCAGGCGAAGACTTCGCCGCCGCGGTGCAGCGCGCTGCACAGGCCGCGGAGCTCGTGGACCGCGGGCTCGAGCCGGGGGACGAGGTCACCCAATTCGAGGCCTTGACGGCTGCCGCTTACTCTGCGCTTGCGGACGCCGGCGTGCGGGTCGCGGTCGTCGAGGCCGGGCTCGGCGGCAGGTATGACGCGACGAGCGTCGTCACTCCGCGCGTCGTCGTGCTGACGAACATCGGGCTAGAGCACACGCGCTGGCTCGGGCCCACCGAGATCCACATCGCCGAGGAGAAGCTGGCCGTCGTTCCCGAGCACGGAACGCTGGTCGCGGGGCGGCTTGGACGGCGCGCTCTCGCGGTCGCCGAGCGGATCGCAGCAGAGCGCGAGGCACGTTTCCTGCTGCTCGGCCGCGACTACGACGTCGACCCGGCCGTTGAGTTGCGGCCGCTGGGCGACTTCCAGCGTCTGAACTACGCGGTCGCCACGGCGGCTGCAGCGGTCTATCTCGGCGAGCTCGATGCCGGCGCCGTGCGCGAGGTCGCCGCAAGCATCTTCCTGCCGGGGCGGCTCGAAATCGTGGCGCGCGATCCGCTCCTGATCTTCGACGGCGCTCACAACCCGGACGCGATGCGGGCGATGCGCCCGTCGCTCGAGACCCTTGTGGCGGATAGGCGGCTGGTCGCGGTCATGTCCGTGCTCGACGACAAGGACGCGGCCGGGATGCTGGAGACGCTGCTTCCGACCTGCGCGGGTGCCGTCTTCACGCGCTCGAGCCACGAGCGCTCGCTGCCGCCCGCAACGCTCCAATCTTTGAGTGGCCAGCTCGCCGGTCCTCCCGCGGAGGTGGCCCCGACACCGGCGGCGGCGCTCGCACGAGGGCGTGCCCTCGCGGGGCCCGACGGTGCCGTCGTGGTCACGGGTTCCATCTACCTCCTCTCCGATCTCGTGCGTGAGGCACGAGCCCGGGGCACGAGGGTGGCATGAACCAGCACAGCGGCTCCGAACTCGCTCGCATGCTGCTGCTGGTCGCGGCCGTCGTCGCCCTGGTGGTCCTCGTGTTCTTCGGCATCGGATATGGGCTTGGCCGCCTACTGCTGTAAGCGACTGAAGGGAAGAACGCCTGGCCGCCGAAACCTCCTCGATGGCGGGCATTTCGCTGCCTCGGGTAGACTCGACCGAGGCATGCCGGTCAGGACGGCCCTGGGACGAACCATCATCTAGACCATGCCTTTCGCCCTCTTTGGAATAGAGAACGACGGCGTCAATCTCGCCGTCAACCTGCTGCTCTTCTTTCTAATCGTGATCTGGCTGGCCCTGGTCTACTGGACCTATCAGGACGCCCAGCGGCGGATCGAGGACCCGATGCTGGTGGGCTGCGCCACCGCCGCATCGCTGTTCCCGTTCATCGGGACGATCGTCTATTCGATCGTGCGGCCCCCCGACTTCCTCGACGACGTGCGCGAGCGCGAGCTCGAGATCAAGGCGGCGGAGGCACGCGTGAAGGAGGCCGAGAGCCGCGCGTGCCGGAACTGCGGCACGCCCGTCGAGTCGAGCTTCCTTCGCTGCCCGAGCTGCATGCACAAGCTCAAGGAGCCCTGCACGAGCTGCGGCAAGCCGCTCGACCCGCGCTGGCGCGTGTGCCCGTATTGCGAGGCACCGGTCGCGGGCGCTCCGCCGGTGACCGAGCGCACGCGCGGCAAGCGCCGCAGTGAACGCGGCCGCACGCCGGCTGCGACACCGACGTCTGAGCGGGCGACGCCTCCGCTCACCAGAGAAGGACGCCTCAGCCAGCGAGAACGTCCAACGTAGTGGCAAACCCGGAACGCACCCTGATTCTGGTCAAGCCGGACGCGTTCGACCGTTCGCTCACGGGCGAGGTGATTGCGCGCTTCGAGCGCAAGGGCCTTCGCATCGTCGCGCTCAAGCTGATGCACGTCGAACGGGAGCTCGCCGAGCGGCACTACCACGAGCACGAGAGCAAGCCATTCTTTCCGGAGCTGATCGAGTTCATCACCCGCGGGCCGCTCGTCGCGATGGTGCTCGAGGGCGTCGACGCAGTCCCTGCGGCCCGCCAGCTCATCGGCGCAACGAACCCACTGGAAGCCGCGACCGGCTCGATCCGAGGCGACTTCGCAATCGAGGTCACCTTCAACTTGGTGCACGGCTCGGACTCACCGAACACCGCAGAGCGCGAAATCGCCCTGTGGTTCCCCGAGCTCTAGAGGTTCCGATTTAGACACGAGCGCGCGCTGTTACGCGAACGTTCGCGCGCCATAGTCGCCCCATGAACGCTCTGGGCCGGATCCACCCGCTTATAGCGGGAGGATCCGGCCCACGGCGATCTGGGGAGTGGGGGATTGCCGATCTTGCGGCGAGGCAGGACGGGGTGGTTGCGCGGTGGCAGCTGGAGGCGAACGGCCTGAGCAAGGCAGAGATCGACGATCGGATCGCTTCCGGGCTCCTCCACTCGGTGCACCTGGGTGTCTACGCGGTCGGTCATCCCAGCATCTTGGGGCGTGGGCGCTGGATGGCGGCTGTCCTGGCATGCGGGCCCGAGGCGGTTCTCAGCCACACCAGCGCCGCGGCCCTTTGGGACCTCCTCCAGGCCATGGGATCCCGGGTTCACGTGACCGCGCCCCGCTCTAGAGAACGGCGCCCAGGTATCGTGATCCACCGTCCTCGCTGCCTACACCACATTGATCGGACGGTGGTTGATGGGATTCCCATCACCTCCATCCCAAAGACATTGCTTGACATCGCGGCAACACGGCCGCGCTTGCTCGAGCGGGCGTTCGAAGCCGCGGAGCGGCTGGAGCTTCTTGACCTGAGCGCGATCAACGAGCTCCTCGACCGCAGCCGCGGACGGCGTGGGAGACCCGCGGTGGCGGCGCTGGCGCAACACCTCGAACCCGCATCCGCAACCCGCTCCGACCTCGAACGCGACTTCCTCAAACTCTGCCGCGACGCCGCGTTGCCGCGGCCGCTCGTCAACGTCATCGTCGAGGGCTTCGAAGTGGACGCAGTCTGGCCGGACCGACGGCTCGCAGTTGAGCTCGACAGTCGCAAGTTTCACTTGACGCGCGCGGCGTTCGAGCGCGATCGTGTCCGCGACGCTGCGCTTCAGCTTGCGGGGTACCGCGTAATACGGATCACGGACCGCCGCCTGCACCACGAGCCCGACGCCATCGTCGGTACCGTGCGGGCATTGCTGACCGCAACCAAAACCTGATCCTGGCGTCGCGCTCGCCGCAGCGCAGCGCGATCCTGGACCAACTCGGGATCGCGTTCGAGGTCCGGCCCGCCGCCGTGGACGAGCGCGAGCAGGGGCCGCCGGAGGAGGTCGTGCGTGAGAACGCCCTGGCGAAGGCCCGGGCGGTGGCGCGCTCCGGCGAGCTGGTGCTCGGGATCGACACGGTCGTCGCCCTGAACGGACGCATCTACGGCAAGCCCAAAGACGAGCAGGAGGCCCGCACCACCCTGTCAGCGCTGTCAGGAGAGATTCACGAGGTCTGGAGCGCGATCGCCGTTCTCGAGGATGACGAGCAGCGTGTGGGCGCAACCTCCACCGCTGTCCAGTTCCGCGAGCTCGACGGCCGGACGCTCGACTGGTACCTCGCCACGGACGAATGGCACGAGCGCGCGGGCGGGTACGCGATCCAGGGGCGGGGAGCGGCCCTGGTCGAGCGGATCGAGGGCGATTACTGGAACGTGGTCGGGTTGCCTGTACCGCTCCTGATCGGGATGTTGCCGGAGTTGCCAACGGCATCTTCCCTGCAAAATCCGTAACGCTCACGAGTGTTCGGTACCATTCGCCGCTGCACGACGCGCCCTCGGTGGTGGGATACTGGCGATCGCCTCCTAGATCAACGTGTCCTTCCAGCGGTCCGAGGCGCATTCGACGTGGAATCGATCCTTTCCTGAATGGGCCTGTTCTCCCTCTTTACAGGGCTCGGTGGCCGCGACATGGCCGTCGACCTCGGAACCGCAAACACGCTCGTGTACGTTCGCGGGCGTGGGATAGTGCTGTCCGAGCCATCGGTCGTGGCAATCGATGCGCGCTCGGGCGAGGTGCACGCCGTCGGTCTCGAGGCAAAGCGGATGCTGGGGCGCACGCCCGGCACCATCCAGGCGATCCGCCCTCTGAAGGACGGCGTCATCGCCGACTTCGACGTCACCGAGCAGATGCTCCGTCACTTCATACAGAAGGTGCATCAAAACCGCTGGGCGCATCCGCGCGTGGTGGTGTGCGTGCCGTCGGGAGTGACCGGCGTCGAGAAGCGCGCAGTCGAGGAGGCATGTCTCTCGGCGGGCGCGCGGCAGGCGTACCTGATCGAGGAGCCGATGGCCGCCGCGATCGGGGCGGGCCTGCCGGTGGGCGAGCCGACGGGCAACATCGTCGTCGACGTCGGTGGCGGCACGACCGAGGTTGCCGTGATTTCGCTTGGCGGCATCGTCGTGTCGCAATCGATCCGTATCGGCGGCGACGAGATGGACGACGCGATCGTGGACTACGTGAAGCGCGAGTACAAGCTCATGATCGGTCAGCAGACGGCAGAAGAGATCAAGCTCGAGATCGGTTCCGCGTTTCCGCTCGAGGAAGAGGTGCAGGCAGAGGTGCGCGGTCGGGATCTCGTGTCGGGTCTGCCGAAGACGATCGTGCTCTCCTCAGAGGAGGTGCGCTCCGCGCTCGGCGGCCCGATGTCGGCGATCATCGGGGCGGTCAAGGAAACGCTCGACCGCACGCCTCCGGAGCTGGCCTCGGACATCATGGACCGCGGCATCATGCTGGCCGGCGGTGGCGCCCTGCTCCAAGGGCTGGCCGACCGCCTGAGGGACGAGACGCAGATGCCGTGTCACCTGGCCGAGTCCCCGCTCACCTGTGTGGCGGTCGGCTCGGGCCGCTCTCTCGAGGAGTTCGAGGCGATCCACCGCGCAAATCGCGGGAATTCACGACCGAGACGCCGGAACTAGTGACCATAATCGCCGCAAACGCGGTTTTTGCGGCTAAGCAAAAACCGGAACCGTTTTTGAGGCTCATCACGTGTACAAGAAATCCGTTCGCAGGCGACGTGCGACTCTTGTGGCGCTCGTCGCCCTCTCCATAGCACTACTGACCGCCTACTTCGGCGAGTCGGCGTCGGGCGGCCTGCACAGCGTCCAGCGAGGATTCATGGAAGTGCTGGCGCCGCTCCAGGAAGGGGCGAGCCGGGCGCTGAAGCCCGCGCGCGATCTCGGCGGCTGGGTCGGCGACGTGATCGACGCCAAATCGGAGAACAAGAAGTTGAAGAGCGAGAACGAGCGCCTGCGGGCCGAGCTGGCAGGCGCGCAGACCGCGCAGCGCGATGCCGAGCAGCTACGCGCGCTCGTCGGTTTCAACCGCTCGAGTCGCTTTCCGGGCGACTTCGAGCGAGTCGCCGCGCGCGTGATCGCGCGCTCACCGACCGTCTGGTACTCGACGCTCACGATCGACAAGGGATCGAGTGCCGGCGTTCACGTGAACCAGCCCGTCGTCACGGGCGACGGTCTGGTCGGCAAGGTGACCGCGGTGTCGGGTGGCGCGTCGCAGGTGACCCTGATCACCGATCACACCAGCGGCGTGTCCGCGCAGGTCGTGCCCGACGGCGCAAGCGGTCTCGTAAAGGCGCGCGTCGGCGACCCGTCCGATCTGATCCTCGACTTCGTCGAGAAGGGACGGCCGGTGCAGCGCGGGGCGACGGTCGTCACGTCGGGCTGGCGCTCGTCGCGGCTGGAGTCGCTCTTCCCGCGCGGCATTCCGATTGGCCGCGTGACGAAGGTCGACGCCGGCGAGCGGGAGCTCTACCAGCGCGTCCACATCCGGCCGTTCGCGGACCTGCGCCGGATCGACATCGTCGAGGTGCTCGTGCCCGCCAGCGGCGGGCGCGACGGTGGCGTGCGGGCGGAGGTCGTACCGTGATCTTCTCGTTCGGCGCCGCTGTGCGGATGATGACCCTCGTGCTGCTGGGGGTCGTTCTCCAGCTCGCGGTCGTCTCGCAGATCACGTTCTGGGGCGCGAACCCCGACGTCGTGCCGTTGATGGTGCTGTCCGTCGGGTTGCTGGGGGGCCCGATCGCGGGTGCGATCGCGGGCTTCTCTGCCGGCTTCGTCGTGGACATGGCGCTCGTCCAGACGCTCGGCATCAGCTCCTTGCTGCTGATCGCGGTGGGCTACCTGGCGGGTCGTTACCGCGAGCTGCGAGAGCCGAGCCACAAGCTCGTGCCGGTGATCGCCGGAGCGGCCGCGACGCTCGCCTATGCCGCGGCGTTCTCCATCACCCAGTTCCTGCTCGGCGTCGAGTCTTCGGTCAGCCCGCTGGTCGTGCGTGATTACCTCGTGGAGGTGATCCTGAACGCGCTGCTCGCGATCCCCGTGTTCGGAGCCGTGCGCGCGATGCTGCGACCAAGCTTGATCGAGGACTACAGGCCGCGCCGGCGCTCCGCTCTGACCGGCCTCCGCGTGACTGGCTCCCCGCGATAGTGAGGCAAGTAACTCCACGACCTGGCGCCCCCGGATGATGCGCGTGGCACTTCACATCTCTTCGTCCTCGCACGCTCGTGTGCTGAAAGCACACTTCGCGTGCTGCGTCCTCGACCTGCTCGGCCACGCGCATCCCCGGGCACACCTGGCCATGGAGTCACTTGCCTGATGTACCGCCCGCCCCCCGACAGGCGTCTCGTTGTAACGCCACAGCTCGCAATACGCGTCGCGATCCTCGGTGGCATCGCGCTCGTCCTGTTCGCGACCGTGTTCTTCCGGCTCTGGTACCTGCAGATCCTTTCCGGCGACCGCTACCTGGCGCAGGCGAACGACAACCGCGTACGCGAGCTGAAGGTCGAGGCGCCGCGCGGGAGGATCGTCGACCGCAACGGCACCGTCCTGGTGGACAACCGCACCGCGCTGTCGGTGCAGGTGGCGCCCGAGCGCCTGCCCAGCAATCCGGATCGCCGGCGGCGGGAGCTGCGGCGCCTCGGTAAGGCGCTCGGCACCACCGGCCCGGCGCTCGCGCGCAAGATCCGCCGCGAGGTCAAGCAGCTTCCGTTCAGCCCGGTCACGCTCAAGACGGACGTCGGCCTGCACACGGTCTTCTACCTGCAGGAAAACCAGACCCGCTTCCCGGGCGTCGACGTGCGGCGCGTGTTCCTGCGCCGCTACCCCTACAAGGACCTCGGCGCGCACCTGTTCGGCACGATCGGGGAAGTCACCGACCGCCAGCTCGAACAGGGCCGCTACGCGGGCGTGGCGCTCGGCGACCGGGTCGGGCAGTCGGGGATCGAGTACACCTACGACCGCTACCTGCGTGGGCGAAACGGCGCCTCGAAGGTGCAGGTGGACGCGCTCGGGCGACCGAAGGGCGAGCTCGCCGTGGACGACCCGGTGCCCGGCAAGCAGCTGCGGCTGTCGATCGACCTGCCGGTGCAGAAGGCTGGCCAAGAAGCGCTCGCGCGCTACGGCAACCCGGGCGCCTTTGTGGCGGTGGACCCCAAGACCGGGGAGGTAATCGCCATGGGCAGCAACCCGAGCTTCGACCCGAACGTGTTCGCGAAGTCGATCAAGCCCTCGGTCTACAAGGCGCTGACGAGCAAGGCCAACGGCGCGCCCTTGGCAAACCGCGCGACGCAGGGTCTCTACCCGACGGGCTCCACCTTCAAGCTAATCACGTCGACGGCAGCGCTCGAGAGCGGCTTGATCTCGCCGTCCTCGGTGCTGTTCGACGGCGGGTCGTTGACCATCGGCGGCGTCACGTTCAAGAACGCGGGCGGCGTCTCGCACGGCGCGCTCGCGCTACCACGCGCGCTTCAGGTTTCCTCCGACGTCTTCTTCTACCAGCTGGGGCTGCGCGCGGACCAGCACGGCGGCAACCTGATCCAGAAGTGGGCGCGCAGGCTCGGCCTCGGCCGCCCCACCGGGATCGACATCCCCGGCGAGGCCGAGGGACTGATCCCGTCACCGGCCTGGCGCAACCGGCTCTTCCGCAAGGGTCAGACCGACAGACCGTGGTCGCCGGGCGACAACGTGAACCTCGCGGTCGGACAGGGTGACGTGCAGGCCGATCCGCTGCAGATGGCGGTCGCCTACGCGGCAATCGCGAACGGCGGCTACGTCATCACCCCGCACGTCGGCCTGCGCGTCGAGGACCCGGGCGGCGCCGACCTGCAGGAGATCGAGCCACGGCCGCGTCGCAAGCTCGACATTTCGCCGGCAACCCGCAACGCGATCATGAACGGGCTGCGCGCCGCCGCGAACGATCCGGGCGGGACGTCCGCGCCGGTGTTCTCCGGCTTCCCGATCACGGTGGCCGGCAAGACCGGCACGGCCGAGCGTCCCGGCCAGCAGGACCAGTCCTGGTACGTGGCCGCGGCGCCGTACAACGACCCGCGTGTCGTCGTGGCAACGACGATCGAGCGCGGCGGGTTCGGCGCCGACGCCGCCGCCCCCGCGACGTGCCGGATCCTGGCCTCCTACTTCGGCATCCGAGGCAAGAAGGCCTCGTGCACGGCCGGGACGTCACCCGACTGAGGATGAGTAACTCCACGACCACGCACACCCGGATGACGCCCGTGGCACATCGCATCTCTTCGTCCTCGGACGCTCGTGTGCAGCGAGCACACTTCGCGTCCTGCGTCCTCGACCTGCTTGGCCACGTGCATCCCCGGTCGCACGCGGCCATGGAGTCACTCATCTGATGGAGCGCACGAGAACACCCTTCGGCACCGGCGTGGAGCGCTTCCGCGCCCCACGTCCGCGCCTGTTCCAGCTGGACTTCCTGCTGCTGGCCGCCACCTTGGGGCTGATCGCGTTCAGCCTGATCACGCTCAACGGCCCGATCTCCGAGGCCGGGCCCAACTACGTCTCCCGCCAGCTCGCCTACGCGCTGCTCGGCCTGTTCCTGATGCTGTTTCTGGCGCGGATCGACTACACGCGCTTCCGCGAGCTGAAGGTCGGGCTGTACGCGACGATGATGGGGTTGATCGTGCTGGTACTGGCGGCCGGCGGCCTGACCCGCGGCTCGCGGCGCTGGATCGAGGTGCCGTTCTTCCGGTTCCAGCCCTCCGAGCTCGGGAAGGTCCTCTTGGTGCTCGCGCTGTCGGCCTTCGTGATCGACCGGGTGCGGCGGGCGTCCGACAGGGAGATGACCGCGCGCATCGTGCTGCTCGCGCTGATCCCGGCGCTGCTCGTGATGGCTCAGCCAGACCTCGGCACGAGCATCGTCTACATCGCAATCGCGATCACGGTCCTGTTCGTGGCGGGCACCAAGTGGACCCACTTCGCGGCGCTCGGCGGCCTCGCTGCCGGCGCTGCGGTGGTAGTGCTGGTGCTCGCGCCGGCGGTCGGGACACCGGTCCTGAAGGGCTATCAGAAGGAGCGCCTGACGGCGTTCCTGCACAAGGAGAACGCGGATCCCGGGGACGAGGGCTACCAGCTGCAGCAGGCCACCGTCGCGATCGGCTCCGGTCGCAAGACCGGGCGTGGACCCGAGAAGGCGACCCAGACGCGCTTCGAGTTCCTGCCCGAGCGTCACACCGACTTCATCTTCGCGGTGGTGGGCGAGACGTACGGATTCACGGGCGCCGCGATCGTGCTGTCTCTGTTCGCGCTCATGATCTGGCGCATGCTGCGAATCCTGACCCTGGCCAAGAACCTCTACGGCGCTCTCTTAGCCGGGGGGATCGCGGCCATGATGATGACCCAGGTCTTCATCAACGTCGGCGGCAACCTCGGGATCATGCCCATCACCGGGATCCCGCTGCCGCTCATGAGCTATGGAGGATCTTCCGTCGTCGTTACCCTCATAGCTTTAGGCGTTTTACAGAGCATCTACGTCCAGGCGCGCGAAGCGGCGTCCACCAAGGAGGGGGCATGAGGCCGATAACCAAGGAGGGTGCACGACGCGAGCCCACGGAGATCCCGGATTTTGCGCCTAAGCAAAATCCGGCATGTTCCTTTTGGAGCTCCCGGTTTTGCGCCTAACACAACGCAGAATTTCTAAGGAGTTGAATGCGTAAGCAAGTACTAGTAACGGTCGACCGCGGGGAGACCCGGGTCGCGATATTGGAAAAGAAGGGCAGCCCGCCCAGCCCGCCCGCCAGTGAATCCGCGCAGAAGCGCGGTGATGGCCGCCGGCGCACCACCAAGAAGGCGCCCGCGGCCGACCAGGGCGACTGGCGGGTCGCCGAGCTGTACATCGAGCGCCGCGGCCGGCGCTCGATCGTGGGCAACATCTACAAGGGCCGCGTCGACAACGTCCTGTCCGGGATGGAGGCCGCCTTCGTCGACATCGGGCTCGAGAAGAACGGCTTCCTCCACGTCGACGAGATCGTCCTGCCCGACGTCCAGAAGAAGCGCAGCGCCCGCGGGCGCCGCGGTGGCCCCCGCATCTCGGACCTGCTGAAGCCCGGCCAAGAGGTGATCGTTCAGGCGACCAAGGATCCCCTCGGGACGAAGGGCGCCCGCCTCACGATGGAGATCTCCATCCCCGGCCGCTACCTCGTCTACTCGCCCAACGGAGAGGGCCTCGGCGTCTCGCGCAGGCTGCCGGACTCCGAGCGGGAGCGCCTGCGCAAGCTGGCGTCGAAGCTGAACATCGAGAATGGCGGGCTGATCATCCGCACCTCCGCGCACGGAGCGCGCAAGTCGGACATGGAGCGCGAGCTGGAATACCTCTTCGCGATGTACGCCGTGCTCCAGCAGCGCGTGAAGAGCTCCGCGGCGCCGTCGATGGTGTTCCAGGAGGCCGACCTGCCGGTGCGGGTCGTGCGCGACGTGTTCGCCAAGGAATTCGAGCGCGCGGTGATCGACAACGAGAAGCAGCACCACCGCGTGAAGAGCTTCTTCGAGCGCACGGCCCCGGACCTCGCCGGGCGCGTCGAGCTCTACTCGGGCAAGGAGCCGCTGTTCGACCGCATGGGCGTCGAGGACGTCTACCGCTCCACGCTCTCGCGCCGCGTGGACCTGACTGCGGGCGGCTACATCATGATCGACAAGGCCGAGGCGCTGACCGTGATCGACGTCAACACGGGCAGCTACACGGGCCGCGGTCGCGGCAGCCTCGAGGACACGATCACGAAGGTCAACATGCACGCCGCGGAGGAGGTCGTGCGCCAGCTGCGCCTGCGCGACATCGGCGGCATCATCGTCATCGACTTCATCGACATGTCGTCCTCGCGCAACCGCAACCAGGTGCTGAACACGCTTCGCCGCGCGCTCGAGGAGGATCGAACCCGCACTTACGTGGTCGAGATCTCCCCGCTCGGGCTCGTCGAGATGACGCGCCAGAACGTGACCGAGGGCGTTCGCGAGATCATGACCAAGCCCTGCCCGACATGCCATGGCGAGGGCGTCGTCCTGTCGGAGGAGACGATTGCGATCGAGGTCGAGCGCAAGCTGCGCGATATCAAGTCGAAGTCGGAGGCCTTCCTCGTCCAGGTCCACCCGCGCGTCGCCGCGATCCTGATCGGCGGCGGCGGCAAGCCGCTCAAGGAGCTCGAGGAGGAGACCGGCAAGCACTTCCACTTCGAAGGCAGCGAGGGCATCCCCCTGGATACATTCCGGATCACGGCCGAGGGGACGCGCCCGGAGATCGAGCGCCGCGCTTTGCCGTTCATGGAGGGCGAGGAGGTCTTCATCGAGATCGAGGAGCCACACATGTACAACGTGGACGACGCGATCGCAAAGATCGACGGCTACGTGATCTCGATCTCCGGCGGCGGCGCGTTCGTCGGCGAGCGCAAGCTGGTGCGGATCAACCAGGTCAAGCGCACCGCGGCCTACGCGAGCGTGGTGAGCGAGAACGGCGCTGCAGTATCGGTCGTGGAGGGCGCGCCCGATGAGTCTGAGACCGAGCCCCCGGTCGCGCACGCGAGCGAGGCTGCAGTCGAGCACGCTGCGGCTCCGGAGGAAGCAGGGCAAGTACAATCGAACGGGTCCGGGGCCACCAAGCGCCGGCGCGGTCGTAGGGGCGGCCGGCGGCGTTCGGGTCGGGCTGGGAGCAAAACCTCGAGCAAATGAACTACGCGATCATCGAGATGGGCGGCAGGCAGTACAGGGTCGAGAAGGGCGACTCCGTGGTCGTCGACCGCATCGACGCCAAGGAGGGGTCCAAGGTGTCGCCGAAGGCGGTCCTGTTCCGGTCCGACCAGACGACTGTCATCGACGGACCCGATCTCGACAAGGTGAAGATCGAGGCCGTCGTCGCGGAGCACCTGAAGGGCCCGCGCATCCGCGTCTTCAAGTACCGGCCCAAGAAGCGCTACCGGCGCCGGGCCGGGCACCGCTCTTTACTGACCCGCATCGAGATCGCCGAGATCGGCATGGGCCAGGCCCGCCGGGCGGCGGCGCCCAAGAAGGAAACGGCTCCCAAGGCCGAAGCTGCCCCGAAGGGCGATGCCGCTCCCGAGGCGGCGCCGAAGGCCGCCGCCGAGGAAAAGCCGGCTCCACGCAAGCCCGCACAGCGCAAGCCGGCCGCACAGCGGAAGCCGGCCGCCAAGCAAGCCAAGCCCAAGGAAGAGAAGTAGACATGGCTCACAAGAAAGGTCTTGGATCCAGCCGCAACGGGCGTGATTCGCAGTCGAAGCGTCTCGGCGTGAAGGTGTTCGCCGGCCAGCAGGTGACCGGCGGCGAGATCATCGTGCGCCAGCGCGGAACGCGCTTCAAGCCCGGCCCCGGAACCGGCATCGGCGGCGACGACTCGATCTTTGCGGCGCGCGCCGGCAAGGTCGAGTTCCGCACCGGCCGCAAGGGCCGCATCATCTCCGTTTCGTAGCCGGTTTCGCGGACTAGCCCCCGTGCTGTTCGACCGGGCCACCATCTACATCGAGGCGGGCGCCGGCGGCAACGGCTCCATCAGCTTCCGCCGCGAGGCGCACGTTCCGCGCGGCGGTCCGGACGGCGGTGACGGCGGCGGCGGCGGCGACGTCTCGATCGTCGCGGATGCCAACCTCCGCGACCTGTCGGCATTCCGGCACCGCCACCACTTCAAGGCAGGCCGCGGCGGCCACGGCGAGGGCGCGCAGCGCGCGGGCCGGACCGGAGAGTCGCTGGAGCTGCGCGTGCCGGTCGGAACGGCCGTCGAGATTCAGGGAACCGGTGACGAGGGGATGAGCCACGACCTGACGCGCCACGGCCAGCGCGTCACTATCGCGCGCGGCGGGACAGGAGGCGGCGGCAACCGCCGCTTCGCCAACTCCACCCGCCAGGCGCCGCGCTTCGCCGAGCTCGGCACTCCGGGAGAGGAGGTGACGGTTCAGCTGCGCCTGAGGCTGCTCGCCGACGTCGGGCTGGTCGGAGCTCCGAACGCCGGTAAGTCGTCGCTGCTGCGACGAGTCACGCGCGCACAGCCCAAGGTCGCCGACTACCCCTTCACGACCCTGGAGCCGGTGCTCGGCACGCTCGAGGACTCCGAGGGACACCAGCTCGTGCTGGCCGACATCCCGGGCTTGATCGAAGGCGCGAGCGCGGGCGCCGGCCTCGGGCACGAGTTCCTGGCTCACGTCGAGCGCACGCGCCTGCTCGTGCACGTGGTCGACCTCGCGCCTATCGATGGCAGTACGCCGCAGGAGACCTTTGAGAGCGTGCGCGCCGAGCTGGGGGCGCACGGGGGCGGCCTCGGAGAGCGGCCGTACCTGCTCGTGCTGAGCAAGTCCGATCTCGTCTCTGCGGACGTCGCTCGGGACGCCGTGGAGCGGTGGCGGGAGCTGCTGGCGGAAGACGCGCACGTCTGCAGGACAGAGGACGGAGCACCCGTGGTGCTTGCCCTTTCGAGCGCCACCGGCCAGGGCCTCGAGGCCCTGGTCCACGCGGTGTTCGAGCATGCGCGAACCCCGGTCGCGGAGCCGGAACCCGACGACGTCGCCGACTACGCCGTCTACCGTCCCGCGCAGGAGTCCGGCTTCACCGTCGCGCGCAGCGGCGAGCATGCATTCACCGTGTCCGGTTCGCCGGTGGAGCGTCTCATCGCGCGACACGATCTCGACAACCGGGAAGCGCTGGCATACATCGAGGAGCGGCTGAAAGCGATGGGCGTGATCAAGGCGCTCGAGTCGCAGGGATTCGAGCCCGGGGACGAGGTCGAGGTCGGTGAGGTGGCGTTTGTCCTGTATCCCGGAGTGGAGGACGTGGGGCAATGGCGCTAGTGATAGTCAAGCTCGGCTCGACCCTCGTCACCGACGAGCGCGGCGAGGTGCGTGAGGGCGTCCTGCGCGAGTGCTGCGACCAGGTAGCGGAGCTTCGCAAGGCCGGTCACTCGGTCGCGCTCGTTACCTCGGGCGCGATCGCGTTCGGCATGCGCGAGCTAGGGATGTCGTTGCGACCGACCGCGATGGAGGAGCTGCAGGCCGCCTCCGCCGTCGGTCAGGGACCGTTGTACGACGTCTATGGCGCGCTGCTCGGCAAGCACGGGCTGCGCAGTGCGCAGGTGCTCTTGACCTTCTTCGACATGTCGGCGCGCATGCAGTACCTGAACGCTCGCCGCACGCTCGCAAAGCTGCTCGACTGGGGCGTCGTGCCGGTGATCAACGAAAACGACACGACCGCGACGGACGAGATCAGCTTCGGCGACAACGACGTGCTTGCCGCGCAGGTCGCGATCCTGCTGCCGGCGGACCTGCTCGTGGTGCTGTCCGACGTGGATGCGCTCTACACCAAGGACCCGGCTTCCAGCGACGACGCCGAGCCGGTCAGCGAGGTGCGGGACCTGGCCGAGCTCGAGCGCTATGAGATCGGGATGTCGAGCTCCCATCTCGGGTCCGGAGGCATGCGCAGCAAGGTGCTGGCGGCGGAGATGGCGACGTCGGCCGGCATCCCGGTCGTCATCTGCAACGGCTCCCGTCCCGGGACGCTGGTGCGGGCGGTCTCCGGCGAGCAGGAGGGGACTCGGTTCCACGCTCAGCAGCGGCGGGTGTCGAGCTTCAAGCTCTGGCTCAAGTACTCGAAGGCGAGTCGCGGCCGGGTGGTCGTCGACGAGGGCGCCGAACGCGCATTGCGTGAGCAGGGAACGAGCCTGCTGCCGGTCGGCGTGGTCGAGGTGGAGGGCAACTTCGAGGCGGGCGACGCCGTCGACGTTGCGGCGGCGGGCGACGGCCGGCGACAGGTCGGCAAGGGCATCTCCAACTATTCCGCCGACGAGCTGCGACAGGTCAAGGGCATGAAATCCGCGCAGGTGCGGGAGCTGTTGCCACGAGCGAGCGAGGAGGCCGTGCACCGTGACTACTTCGTGCTGGCCTGAGCGATGAAGCCAAAGGGGGAGTCCCGCCGCCGCTTCGACTATGAGCGCCGTCTGCTGCCGAGTCGTTACCTCGAGACGATCGAGGGCGAGGACGTCTCCGAGCTCGAGGACGTCGGGAAGGGACCACACCAGTCGATCGGCTACCCCGCGTGGAACCTCCTCTACTACTCCGTTTTCTGCAGCATCCTCCCGGAGCAGGAAAACCTGGTGGTGGTAGAGACCGGAACGAACCACGGCTTATCGACGATCGTGATGGCGCAGGCTCTCAAGGACCTCGGCACGCGAGCGGTCGTGGAAACCGTCGAGGTACGGGAGCACAACGTGAACATCGCGCGTGGCCACGTGGAGGCTGCCGGGCTGAGCGACTTCGTGCGATTTCACCGCAGTGATGCGATCGAGTTCCTGGAGGAGCTCGCGACGCGGGTCGATCACATCGATTTCATCATGCTCGACGATGGGCACGCCTCAGACCACGTGATCCAGGAGATCGACATCGTCTGCCCACTGGTCAGCGCCTGCGCAGGGAAGGTCTATTTCGACAACACGAAGCGGGGCGGGGTGGCAGAGGCCCTTCACGTACTGGGCGAGCGATATGGAGGCAACCTGGTCCGCTTCAACAACTGCTCCTGGTCTCCGCCCGGCAATGCGATCTGGCAGCCATCGCCGGTTTGAGCGGCGTCTCGGTGCGGTAGCCACCCCTCCGATCTACCTCCGCTGAGTTCGGAGTAGAAGCCGCCGCGTGGTGGCCGCTACCCTTCCTTTGAGGATGGCGACCCGCACGCAGACGGTCGAAGAGATCTGTATCCAGGCGCGCCGCGCCGCGCGCGGGTTGGCCACGCTCGAGACCGCGGTGAAGGATGCCGCGCTTGAGTCGATCGCCGGAGCGCTCGAGGCGCGCGTGGACGAGATCCTGGAGGCGAACGCGGCGGACCTCGAGGACGGCCGTGCGAACGGCCTCGACGCGGCCTTGCTCGACCGCCTCGCCCTGGACGAAAAGCGCATCGCCCAGATGGCGGCGGGCGTACGCGACATCGTGGCGCTGCCCGATCCCGTCGGCGACGAGCTCGAGGCCCACACGCTTCCCAACGGTCTCGACCTACGCAAGGTGAGGGTCCCGCTCGGCGTGGTGGCGATCATCTACGAGGCGCGCCCCAACGTGACCGTCGACGCCGCCGCTTTGGCGATCAAGTCGGGCAACGCAGTTGTGTTGCGCGGCTCGTCCACCGCCGCGCGCTCGAACGCCGTGCTGGCGCGGATCGTCGCCGAAGCGGGGGAGGCTGCCGGTCTGCCCGAGGGCTCGGTCCAGCTCCTGGCCGGGGGAGATCACTCGGAGCTGGTCGAGCTCGTGTCGCGGGAGAAGATGGTCGACCTTGTCATTCCGCGCGGCGGTGGAGCTCTGAAAGAGACGCTCAAGGAACACGCTCGCGTGCCCGTGATCTACGCGGCCGCGGGCAACTGCCACGTATACGTCGATGCCGGCGCTGATGCCGAGATGGCGCGGCGCATCGCGTTCAACGCGAAGGTGCAGCGCCCGGGCGTCTGCAATGCGGCCGAGACGCTGCTCGTGCACGCCGACGCGGCACCTTCTGTCCTGCCGCTGATTCTCGAAGACCTGCACAGCGCCGGTGTCGAGCTGCGCACCGACTCGCGCACCCGCTCGCTGGCGGGAGCCTTGGCGGACGAGATCGTCGACGCCACCGAGGAGGACTGGGAGACCGAGTACCACGGCATGACGATCGCGGTGAAGGTCGTCGACAGCGTCGATGAAGCAATCGAGCACGTCAACCGGTACGGCACCGGCCACTCGGAGGCGATCGTGACCGAGTCCGACCAGGCCGCCAAGGACTTCGTCGACGGCGTGGACGCTGCCTGCCTGTACGTGAACGCTTCGACGCGATTCACGGACGGCGCCGAGTTCGGCATGGGCGCGGAGATGGGCAACTCGACGCAGAAGCTCCACGCGCGCGGCCCGATCGGCCTGCGCGAGCTGACCTCGTACAAGTACGTCGGCCGCGGCAGTGGTCAGATCCGGGAGTAGTGTCGAAGCTCTGCGCCTAGGGGTTCTCGGGGGGACGTTCAACCCGCCGCACGCCGGTCACCTGATCTGTGCGCAGGAAGCGCTGTGGCAGCTGGAGCTCGACCGGGTCGTCTTCATGCCCGCCGGGGAGCCGCCGCACAAGGAGGTCGAGTCCGACCCCGGCCGCGAGGCGCGCTTCGAGCTCTGCCGCCTGGCGGTCGCGGGAGACGACAGCATCGAGGTTTCGAGGTACGAACTCGATCGCGAGGGCCCGAACTACACGGTCGACACGCTGCGTGCGTTACGCGCGCAGGAGGCGGACCGGGAGCTCTTCCTGATCGTGGGCGGCGACCAGGCAGAGGCTTTTGCGTCGTGGCGCGGGCCCGAGGAGATCATGCGCCTGGCGACGCTCGCCGTCGCCGAGCGCGACGAGCACCGGCGCGACCGCATCACGAAGGCGCTGGCGGCGCTCGATGGCGCGCAGCACGTTAGGTTCTTCGACATGCCGACGATCGAGATCTCGTCCTCACTCGTGCGCGAGCGGGTAGCGGCGGGACGCCCATTCCGCTACCTCGTGCCGGCGGCGGTCGCGGAGCACATAGAGCAGGCGGGGCTTTACCGCCAGGGCGTGCGGGCGTGAACGCGACCGAGCGGCTACACACCTCCGAGGAGCTGGCACGCCTGATTGCGGAGGCGGCGCTGGACCGCAAGGCGGCCGACGTGCTTGTGCTCGACATGCGTGCCGTCGTCTCCTATACGGACTTCTTCGTGATCTGCACCGGCAATACCGAGCGCCAGACGAAGGCGATCGAGGACGCCATCTACCAGAAGCTGAAGCACTCCGGCAGCCGCATCCTGCCCGAGCGCGTCGAGGGCCGCGGCGAGGCCCGCTGGATCCTGATGGACTACCTCGACGCCGTCGTCCACATCTTCACGCCGGCAGCGCGCGACTACTACCGGCTCGAGATGCTGTGGGGTGAGGTGCCGGCGTTGGAAGTTGGGTAGGCGTCGCTCACTCGGCACGTTCGACGCATCTTTCGTAACTGGTTCTAGCCCAACATGCGGAGATCGACTCTCCGAATCACCGAGGAGTACTCGCGGAGGCGGCCATCGCGTACGAGGCTGCTCGCCTCGGCGTCGGAGTGTTCAGACCGCTGTCCGAGCACTCGACTGCCGACCTGATCTTCGACGTGGCGGGGTCGTTGTATCGCGTTCAATGCAAGACGGCCAGGCGAGACGACGAAGTAGTCGTCATTCGTTTCGTGAGGTCCTTCTGCACACCCTCGGGCTACGTGCGGTCTCGATATGCCATTGATGAGATCGACCTGATCGCGGCGTATTGCGATGAGCTACGGAGCAGCTATTTGGTGCCTTTCGACGCGAGAATGGCCTCGCAATCGGGCATCCAGCTCCGGCTCTCAGCGCCCAAGAACGGCCAGAGGGCAGCGATACACTACGCATCCGAGTACGAGTTTCCTGGGGCTGTAGCTCAGTTGGGAGAGCGTTCGGCTGGCAGCCGAAAGGCCAGGGGTTCGAGTCCCCTCAGCTCCACTCCCTCAGGCGCCGAAGCGACACGAACAGTCGGCGCCCACGAGTTCCGCAACCACTTCGGCTACTACATGGAGCGCGCGGAGCGGGGCGAGCAGATCCTCGTCACGCGGAGAGGGAAGCCGGTCGTCAGTCTCTCCGCCGCAGTAACCCCGTTGTTGCCTGCGCCGCCATAGGATTGACCTCCCACACATCCCTCACCCAGGAGGTCACACATGGCGGTCGCAGTCGTCCTGGATTTCAACGGAGCCACTCTCGACCAGTACGACCAGGTCATTGAAAAAATGGGGCTGACGCCCGGCGGCAAGGGTCCGGCCGGGTCCCTGTCTCACTGGGCGACGCAGACCGACAATGGCTTTCGCGTCACCGACGTCTGGCAGTCGCGCGAGCAATTCGAGCAGTTCGCCCAAGAGCAGATCGGGCCGCATTCCCAGGAAGCCGGCATCACCAGCCGGCCCGAGATCACGTTCTACGAGGTCCACAACTACTTCACGCCGGGCTAGCAGTCCGCAAACCACGAGGGCCAGGGAACGGCCCCGCGCCCGCCGCACGAGACCGTTCCCTCGCCCTACTGGAAACGGTGGACCCCGCGCTCGAAAGGGTGAGCGCGGGACCTTTGCCTTTGCCCCTGCTAGAGCTCTCTAGTGATGGTGACCTGCGCTCGTGGTCACGCGCTTGTTTGCGCTCGCCAGGTTCGACGTCAGGGACTCCACCAGCTTGCCGTCGACTCGCAGCGTCAGTAGCACTCTGACCTTGTTGATGTCTATGCGGCGCGGAACGAGGATCTTGCACGTCAGTGGCCTGTTCGCGGTGGCCTTGGTGCGGCAGTAGCCGATCCTGCGCTTGCCCTTGGTCGCGTATGTACGGACTACGCCGGTTTCACTCGACTTCACGCCCACGAGCAGCCAACGTCCGCTGCGCCCCAGCTTGAGGCTGGTCAGCGTCCTCTTCACGGTCTTCGCGGTCTTGTGCGTCCCGCCGCCGGTCGGTGTAACGGGCACCGTTGGCAGGGGAGCGGGAAGCTGCACGGGCGGCGCGACGATCTTCACCGTCTCCTCGTCGTACGCGCCTGACGCGCTCGTCGCCCGGATCTTCACGCTACCGGCGACCGGGACGGTCTTCGGTGCGATGTAGAGTCCGTGGGGCGAGATCGTTCCGGTCGGCGCGCTGCCGCCGACCACCCCGTCAACGCTCCAGACGACGCCAGGCTGGTCCGCGATCACGATCGCCCAGATCTGGGCGCTCGTGCCCGCCACGATGGTGGAGGGCGCACCCGCGACCGCGACGCTCGGAAGCTGGGGGCCGACGCTCAGGGAGACCGTCGCAGGCGCGGGATGGAGCGGATAGCGGCTCTCGGAGTCGAACGCCACGTACTTGAAGCTGTCGGGACCGACCCAGCCCCAGTTCGGCGTGTAGGTGAGCGTCGCGGGCGTGAATGGTGTGCCCGTTGCACGACTCAGCGCGCCGTGCTTCGGAGCCTCGACGATCTTGAACTGACGCGGCCCGTTGGTGCGGAAGGCTTTCTCGACCTCCTCGGTTGCATGGGGCGTGAAGGATTTCGCGTCAAGTGTGATCGAGGACGGGCCGGTCGGGGCGACTCCACCACGTGCGATCGCCAGCGCCTGATAACCGGGCACCGTCACCAGGCTGCGATTGAAGGCCGCGTCATTCCTCTCGTGGACCTCGCGCACGACGTCCGTGGGATCCGCCTGGGAGCGAATCCAGTACCTGCCAGGCTGCACGTCGGTGACGTCGATGTACTGGAAGGCAAGGCTACGCGTGTACTTGTCCCGCCAGCCCGGTGAGATGCCGGCCATCACGTCGGACGCGCTCGCACCCGCGCCGTTGTAGGGCGGGTCGGGTTGCTCGCAGTTCTTGATGTCGTCGATCGAGTATGCGTACTCGGTGTCCATGCGCTCGACCGGCTCGGTGTCCGCCAGGCAGAAGCCGACCTTCTGCGAGACCCCGACCTCCGCGGTCCGAGCCTCGTTCCAGAGCGAGTACCGGGAGGCGTTCTTCAGGTGCCAGTGGCTGTGGCCGTCGGCGGGCTCCCACTTGAACACGGGACTGCGGGTGGGATCGGTGTCTGTCGTGTTGTATGTGTGGTCCTCCGCGTAGATGCGCTGGATCACGGTCTGCATCTCGGTTCCACTCGGGTTCGAGCCCCGCAGCTCGAGCGCGCCGGGGCCGGCGTTGTGCAGGTAACCGTCGAACCGGAGCAGCAGATGGTCGCCGTCCGGCTGCGTGTAGGTCTGCAGCTGCGGGCGCTCCACCGGGTCCGACACCAGGTCCGGCAGAACGTCATTGCTTGTGGCGCCCTGCGCCACGCCAAGAGACACAACGAATCCAAGAATCGCGATAGCGGACGCGCACACGCGACGGGTACGTGACAGGACCACGTGGAAGATCCTCCTAGTTGAGCTTCCCTGCTCGGGAGTGGGCGCATTGTGGCAAGGAAGGAGCGACTTTCGCCACAGAAATTCGAAGCCCTCGCGAGTTCGTCAGGAAGGCTGCACGCGCCCTGGCCTCGCGGGGTTGTTCCTGGCCTAACGCTCTAGCGCCGCGGCGAAACCCGTAGCGTCGCCCGCATCCCGAGCTCGCGGTGGCCGGGCAGCGAGCACCACAACCGGTAGCGGCCGCTGCGAAGGCGCAGCGACAGGCTCGACACGTCTCCGGGCACCGTCACGCGCCAGCGCGCGACGGGCTTCGGTGTAGAGCTGGAGGTCGAGAGCCGCTGCAGGCGCAGGTCGTGATCGTCTTCGCCGCGGTTGAGGAACTGGATCAGGGCCGGTCCCCGCTCGATCCGCCCGCGCGAGAGCTGGAGGTGCCACTCGTCACCGGCCACGAGCAGACGCGACGGCGCACGGGCCGGCGCCGGCGCGACCAGCAGACCCGCGGCCGCCATCAGGCCGCAGCACAGGACGGTCGCGGCCCGGCGCTGCACGCTCATCGCAGCAGTGCGGTTCGCCCGAAGCGCGCCGCCTCGGGGATGACGGCGGCGGCGTCGGTGCCGAACCACTGCTCCAGCAGGCTGCAGTAGAGGCCGCGGAAGTCGGAGGTGGGGCGCAGGTTGCCGTCGTCGTCCAGGCGCTCGAGGCCGGGGAACTCGCCGATCATCGTCCCGCGCACGCGCGTCCCGATCAGGAAGCCGACTCCCGCGGCGCCATGGTCCGTGCCCATCGATCCGTTCTCCTCCGCCCGGCGCCCGAACTCGGACCACACCTGCGTGATGACGCGGTCGGCGATTCCGCGCGCCTCGAGGTCGCGCTGGAAAACGAGCAGGCTGTCCGAGACGCGCTTGAGGCCCTTCTCGAAATCCTCCGGCTGATCGTCGTGGGTGTCGAAGCCGCCGTAACCGGTCATCGCCACGCAGCGGATGGGCAGCCCGCCCGCGATCATCGCCGCCAGCGAGGCAAGGCTCTTGGGGAAGCCGCCTGCGTCCGTCGGATAGGCGACCGGGCTGGCAAGGTTCCGGCCACCGAAAGGCTGGAGCTGGCGCCGCAGGCTCGATGCCTGTGCGGCCACGGCCCCGGCCTGCCGCAGGCCGGCATCCTTGCTGCCCGCGGTGCGGGCGCCCATCGACTCCACGGTGTCCTTCATCCAGTTGCCCACCTCGCCCCAAACGCCGTTGGCGTTGAAGTCGAAGCGCCCGTCGCCGCTCACGGTCGCGACCGGCACTCGGGCCGGGGCGAGGGCAGGGGCGAGCCGGCCGTCGAAGCAGAGGCCCTGAAGCGGGTTGTCCGTCCCACCGACGCGGTCCAGGTAGCGGCCCATCCAGCCTGTCCGGAGCTGGCGGTCGAGGGAGCCGACCTCCCAGAAGTGGCGGGAGTTGAAGTGCGACTGGTCGGGGTGGTCGTAGCCGATGCCGGGCATCACCGACACCTTGCCCTCCGCGTGCAGCGACGCCAGTCCGGTCGCGGCGGGATGCCAGCGCAGGCGCCCGTCCTCGCTGAACGGCGTGCCGACGTCCTCGCCGATCGCGAGCGCCGGACGCAGCTGCCGGTACCTGGCATCGCCGACCGGTGCAAGCACCGACAGCGAGTCGATCCCGCCCGCCAGGAACACCGACACGAGGGTCGGCTGTGGCGGGCCCGCTGCCGCCTCGGCGACCGCTTCCTCGAGTCCGAGCAGGTCGAGCTTGCTCGCGCCATAGACCGAGAGTGCGACTCCGGCTGAGCGGAGCAGGAACCCGCGACGGCTCAGGCCCGTTCCGGCCGGCATGGGCATGCGCTGGTCGAAGTCGGGGATCGCGCCGCTCGCGCCGGCGGCCGCCTGGCGAAGCAGTTCGGTACGCGAGCAGTCGTTGCAGCAGCCCATCAGCGCACCATCAACAGGTCTGGAGGTCGGGGGAGGTCGCGATCAGCATGCGCAGTGCGTTCTGGCACAGCAGCGGATAGCTCTCTTGCTTCCACTCGCTGTTGGCGCCGGTCTTGCACCGCTCGGCAAATGCCACCAGTGCGGTGCGCGTCCCGCTCGAGATGGTCGGATTGCCCCAGGACCCGAGCGCGCGGTCGACGGCAGCCGACGCGGTCTCCTCGGGCAGCACCGGCGACTTGCCTGGCTCGTACAGCTTGTCGTCGAGCGCGGCGTTCGCCGCCCACCAGCGACCGCGCCAGGTGGAGGTGTCGAGCCAGCGCGCGTCGTCCCAGCCCGAGACGTCCGGCGGATGGAAAAGCGCCTGGCCGGCCATGCCGCTGATCCAGACCCAGGCCTCGGTCTCGATGCCGCGTCCCTGTGAGCGCAGCAGGCCCGCGATGTAGACGACCGGTGGCTTCACCATGCGCGGCCCCTGGTAGAAGCTGGGGTGACGCAGGATCGCCTCGACGATCGGTCGCACCTCGTACCTGCCGGACACATACATCTGCTCGAGCGCCCGCTGGGTGCGCCGCGGGGGCGGGGTCGGGATGAAGTACGACCACAGCTTTGTGATGAAGAACGACGGATGGCTCTTGTGCGTGATGCAGAGCTCGCACGAGTCGCGCCAGTCGAAGCGGCCGCGCTTGCCGAAGATCTTCTTCACTCCCTTGTCGTGCTGCTCCGGCTCGTAGCGGAACTTGATCGGGCCGAGGTCGTCGTCCCACGTGCTGTCCCAGCCCGTCAACGCACGCGCCTGCTCGCGCACGTCGCGCTCGGTGTAGCCGCGCCCGGCGCCGAGGGTGAACAGCTCCATCAGCTCGCGGCCGTAATTCTCGTTCGGCGCTTCCTTCGTGCTGCCGGAGCCCGACAGCCACAGCAGCATCGCGGGGTCGCGCGTCACCTCGCGCAGGATGCGATCGAACGGCTTCAGCGCCAGCCGGCGAAAAAGCGCGTTCTGGCGCAGCATCAGCCGCAGCGAGCCGACGTCGTCGTTCGAGGTTGCAAACCAGTCGTGCCAGACGAGCGTCATGCGCTCGATCAGCGGTCGTTTCGTGCGCACCATCTTGTCGAGCCACCACAGCTGCTCGTGGCCGTACGCGTCCAGCGGCGCGAGCGGGTGAGCGTCGTCGTCGTGGGGCGGCGGACCGGTCAGCCGCTCGCGTCCCGGCCGCGTCAGCGACAGCACCGCGCGATCGAGGCCCTTCTTCGCCAGGCGCTCCGCCTCGCCGCGTCGCGGTCCGAAGCCGGCCCGCCAGAGCAGCCGCTCAGCCTGCTCGATGCCGAAGCGACCGTGGTAGACGGGGATCCGCGGGCGGTGTGCGCGTCTGCGGGAACGGCGATGCCTGCGGCGGGCGGTCTCTGCGTGGGAGCCCACCTTTTGACTTTTCGTCCCCGCGGGCGACCCGATGA
The DNA here is from genome assembly GCA_963716195.1 of uncultured Solirubrobacterales bacterium. Lineage (GTDB taxonomy): Bacteria > Actinomycetota > Thermoleophilia > Solirubrobacterales > JBBDJG01 > JBBQNR01. The sequence continues at coordinate 1,494,506 of OY970293.1, read as the reverse complement.
CTCCTGGGCGGGCACCCTTCAACGCATGTATGAACCGGCGATGCGGTAACAATGGCCTCATGGCCGATGAGCCCGCCCGTTACGACCCCCACGCGCTCGAGCGCAAGTGGCAGGCGCTGTGGGCGGAGGAGGGCACCTGGGAGGTGCCCAACCCCGGCGACCCCGGCTTCGACCCAGAGGCGCACAAGAGCTACATGCTCGAGATGCTGCCTTACCCCTCCGGCGAGCCTCACATGGGGCACCTCAAGAACTACACGATGGGGGACGTGCTCGCCCATTATCGCCGCCGCAAGGGGATGCTGGTGCTGCACCCGATGGGCTACGACGCTTTCGGGCTGCCGGCCGAGAACCACGCGATCAAGACGGGAGAACATCCGGCGCGCTCGACGGACGCGTCGATCGAGGAGTTCCGCAGGGAGTTCCGCTCGTGGGGCATCTCGATCGACTGGCGGCGCGAGTTCGGCACCCACGAGCCCCGGTATTACCGCTGGACGCAGTGGCTCTTCTTGAGGCTGTACGAGCGCGGCCTCGCCTATCGCAAGCAAGCGCCGGTCAAGTGGTGCCCGCATGACCAGACCGTGCTCGCGAACGAGCAGGTGATCGACGGCCGCTGCGAGCGCTGCGGCAACATCGTCGTCGTCAAGAACCTCGAGCAGTGGTTCTTCAAGATCACCGACTACGCCGAGCGCCTATTGGCGGACTTCGAGCTGCTTCAGTCGTGGCCGGAGCGCGTGATCACGATGCAGCGCAACTGGATCGGGCGCTCCGAGGGGGCGGAGGTGATCTTCCGCTGCGAGGAGCCGCCGCTCGACTTCCCCGTCTTCACCACCCGCCCAGACACGCTGTTCGGAGCCACCTTCTTCGCGCTCGCGCCCGAGCACCCCGAGATCGAGCGCATGGTCGCGGGCACCGAGCACGAGCAAGAGGTGAATGACTACGTACAGACCGCCCTGAAGGAGTCGACCGAGGACCGCGCCGAGACCGAGCGCGAGAAGACCGGCGTGTTCACCGGCCGCTACGTGGTGAACCCGGTAAACGACGAGCGCATTCCTGTCTACGTCGCCGACTACGTGCTGATGGAGTACGGCACCGGCGCTCTCATGGCAGTGCCCGCACATGACGAGCGCGACTTCGAGTTCGCGAAGAAGTTCGGGCTCGAGATCAGGCGCGTCGTCGAGCCGGTGGGAGAGGAGGTCCCCGAGGACCAGCCCTTCGTCGGTCACTCGGGCGAGGAGCAGCTGATCAACTCCAACGGCTTCGACGGCATGTCGGCGCCCGAGGCGAAGAAGGCGATCGTCGCGTGGCTCGAGGAGAGAGGGCTGGGCCGCGCGTCCGTCAATTACCGCCTGCGCGACTGGCTCATCTCGCGCCAGCGCTACTGGGGCGCGCCGATCCCGATCATCTACTGCGACCGCGACGGAATGGTGCCAGTGCCCGACGAGGACCTTCCCGTCCGGCTGCCCGACATCACCGATTACGCGCCGAAGGGCAAGTCGCCGCTCGCGGCAAGCGTGGAGTTCGTCAACACGACGTGCCCGGTCTGCGGCGGCCCGGCCCGGCGCGAGACCGACACCATGGACACGTTCGTCGACTCGTCCTGGTACTTCCTGCGCTACTGCGATCCGCACAACGACCGGGAGCCGTGGGGCCGCGAGCCGGTCGACCACTGGATGCCGGTCGACCAGTACATCGGCGGCATCGAGCACGCGATCCTGCACCTGATGTACGCCCGCTTCTTCGTGAAGGCGCTCGCGGACATGGGCCTGCTGTCGGTGCAGGAGCCGTTCGCGAATCTGTTCACCCAGGGGATGATCACCTACCAGGGCGCCAAGATGTCCAAGTCGAAGGGGAACGTGATCAGCCCCTCCAAATACGTGCGGCCCTACGGCGCCGACACCGCCCGCTGCTACATCCTCTTCCTCGGCCCGCCGGATCAGGACGTCGACTGGTCCGACGAGGGCGTCGGTGGCATCAACCGCTTCCTCGCACGCGTGTGGCGGCTCGATGCTCGGGCACTTGAAGAACACGACGTGAGCGACTGGCCGGCTCCGGAGACGCTGGACGAAGGCGCCCTGTCACTCGCGCGCAAGGCCCAGTGGGCGATCGCGAAGGTGACCGACGACATCGAGCGCTTCCACTTCAACACGGCGCTGTCCGCCGTGATGGAGCTGGTGAACGAGCTCTACAAGTTCGAGACCGATCCCGGTCGCGCCGAAGCCGGCGAGCTCGCGCGCTCGCTGTCGGTTGCCACGGTTGCGTCCCTGCTTTTCCAGTTCGCGCCCCATCTCGGGGCGGAGGTGTACGAACGCGTGACGGGCAAGCGGGTATGGGAGACCCCGTGGCCGAGCGCGGATGAGCGCTTCCTGACGCGTGATCGGGTCCAGCTGATCGTGCAGGTCAACGGGAAGGTGCGCGATCGCATCGAGATCGAAAGCGACACCGAAGAGGACGCGATCAAGCGGCTGGCGCTGGAGCGCCCGAACGTGCAGCGCCACCTCGACGGCAAGCAGGTGGTGAAAGAGGTCGTGGTGCCGGGCCGGCTCGTCAACTTCGTGGTGCGCTAGCCCGCTAGCCCCCGCAGGAGGCCCGGGTCCGCTATAAGTTGGGCCGTGCGCGTCCGCCATCTGTCAGAGGCGCATGTCGAGGAGCGAGGCCGGCTGCGGTCGCACTTCCTCATGGATGCCGGCGACCTCGGGTCGCGCAACCTCTCCATCACGTGGGTGGACGTCCCGCCGGGCGCTGAGCAGCGCGCCCACTCGCACGAGGACTCCGAGCAGGTCTACGTGATCGTGCACGGCCGCGGGCGGATGCGCGTGGCGGGGGACGAGGAGGACGTCGGCGAGGGCGACCTGGTCTTCATACCGCCCGCCACCGACCACAGCATCGTGAACATCGGCGACGAAACGCTCGTCTACGTCTCCGCCACATCGCCGCCGGTCTCGAACGAGGAGCTCTACGCAGAGCAGCTCGCGCCCGAGGTGGCGGCCGACTACGACGAAGCCTAGATGACTGATTCCAAACCCCCCGCACCCGCGACGACGCTGCGAACCTTCGCTGGTCGGCGTCCTCGGGTTCGCCCATGCCCACCGGCATGGCCTTCACCCTGCGTCCTTGCCCAGCTCGGTTCTCGCGCCCTCGCGGCCACGCGGGATTCGGAATCAATCATCTACCCCGCCGGATAGGCAAAACGGGGTTTAACGTCCCGTCGACCTAGGTAGAGGTCGCTTCAGTGGGGATGAAGCGCGTCTGTCTAGCGATAGTTGTCGTGTCGCTGCTTGCCGTGCCGGGGGCGGCAGAGGCCAAGCGGGAGCCGGTGACGGCTCGCGCCGATCTGGTCAAAACCCTGCTTGCTCCCGCCGGCATCGGCGCCAATTTCAAGGGCAACCACATGTTCGTGACCGGCACGGGCGGCCTTTACGTCTACGACATCACGGTCGGGGACGATCCGCAGCTCGTGAGCACCCTGCCGATGCCTCACTACGAGAACGAGGACGTCTCGATCGGCGGCAACCGGCTCCTGCTGTCGGGGGATGGCACGCTCGGGGGCGGAATGGTGACGGTTGTGGACATCTCCAACCCGAAGGTGCCGATCATCGAGCGCGTGATCAAGCTCTACACGCTCGGCGGTCCGGGCCACACCGCGACCTGCATCCAGGGCTGCAAGTACGCCTGGGTCGCCGGCTACGAGTCGATCTACGTGCTCAACCTCGATGAGCCCGATGAGGTCCCGTCAACCACGCCGGTGCCCGGCCTGCAGGTCCAGAGCGGGGCGTCGAAGGTCGAGGTGGGCGACCTCGCGATCGCGCGCGAGTTCGGCTGGTCCACGCACGACGTGCAGGTCGACGAAGCGGGTTACGCATGGGTCGTCGGGGGTGACGGCACCGCGGCGTTTGACGTGCGCCCCGGGTCCTATCCAGTACCCGGCAAGCCGTACCCGCAGAACCTGTTGGAGCCGAAGCTCGTCGCGCGCACGGGGCCGGCGGCGCTGAACGACGGCGACGTCACCGGCGGCAGTCCTCCCGACACGAACCCGGACACCGTCAACGACTTCATCCACCACAACTCGTGGCGGCCGCGCGCCAACGGGTTCCGGTCTCGCACGGCCACCGATCTTTCAAAGAAGGGCGTGCGCACGGGCGAGCTCGTCCTGATCACCGAGGAGGACATCTGGAACCGTGTCACGCTCGGCTCGACGCCGGGCGGCTGCGAGACCCAGGGCTCCTTCCAGACGTGGCAGGTGAAGCAGTTCGGCGCGCCGGACGAGAACACGTCGACCGTCAGCAACCTCGACCGGTGGACGACCGAGTTCAACGAGACGATCACGGGCGACGAGACTCCCGACGGCCAGGACATCGTGCCGACCAAGGGTTTCTGCTCGTCGCACTACTTCTCCGAGCGCAAGAACATCGTCGCGACCGCCTGGTACGAGCAGGGCACGCGCTTCCTCGACGTGTCCGACCCGAGCAACATCAAGCAGGTCGCCTACTTCATGGCGCCCGGCTCGACCACGTGGGCCGCGTACTGGTCGCCGACCGACGACAACGTCGTCTACGTCGTGGACAACAACCGCGGCGTGGACGTGGTGCGCTTCAACCGCCGTGCGCAGGAGGAAGCGGCGGCCTTGGGGAGCGACGTCGTGAAGGCGCCGATCCCGGACTTCTGGGCCACCGACACGGCAGACGCCACGCCAGATCCGAAGTTCAGCTGGGTCTGCCGCCTGCCGATCGCTCCGTAGCCGTCGCACTCTCGTAACGAGCGGGGGCTGATCCGCAAGCCGTCGGCGCGTAGCGTCGTGCGGCGATGGAAGGAATCTCCAAGCAGCAATTCGCGGTGTACGTCGCCGCGGCGATCGCGATCGCGCTGATCGGCGCGCGCTACCTGAAGGAGGCGCAGAAGGCGGAGTCGGCCGCGACACCGGCGCGCACGGGCGAGGTGAAGCTGCGGCGCTCGTCACCGCAGGTGTACGTCCACGTCACCGGCGCGGTGCGGCGCCCGGGCGTGTACCGGCTGCCATCGCGGGCGCGGCTCGACGCGGCGGTTGAGCGCGCGGGCGGACCGGCGCACGCGGCGGACGTCGAGGGAGTCAACCTGGCCGCGAAGGTGGCGGACGGCCAGCAGGTGGTGGTGCCGCGGCGGGTCGCGGGCGGGCTCGCTGGTGGAGCGGGAGGCGGGGCGGAGACGCCGGGCGCGCCCATAAGCCTCAACACCGCCACGGCCGACCAGCTCGACGAGCTCGACGGCGTCGGCCCGGCGACGGCGCAGAAGATCCTCGACTGGCGCAAGGAGCACGGCGGCTTTCGCTCGGTCGACGACCTCAAGCAGATCGGCGGCATCGGGCCGAAGCGGTTCGAGGCGCTGAAGGACAAGGTGCGCGTGTAGGTGAGACGCATCACATCCGTTGCGCGGGCACATCCGCGCCATCTCGGCCTGGCGGCGTGCGTCGCGGGGCTCGTGTCGTCGAGTGTTTGGGCGCCGGTCGCGGTCCTTGCGGTGGCTGCCGTCTCGCGCAGGACGGCGCTCGCCGTGTGCTGTGGCGGGCTCCTGCTGTGCGGCGCCTGGATCGGCGAGAAGCGCCGCGATGCGATCGACCGTGCGCCGGTGGCGCGATGGCTCGATCACCACGTCGAGGCTCGCGGCTACGTGACGCGCAGAGAGCGGCCGTCGCGAGGCGTACGCAGAGTGCGGGTCCGCCTGACGGTGCCGGTCGACGATCTCGTCCAGGTGCGCGCTCGGCCCGGTGTTCGGTTTCCCGCCGCGGCGGTCGGCGACGAGCTGCTCGTCGCCGGCGTGCTCGCGGAGCCGCGCAACTCACCGAGGAGCGACTTCGACTACGTCGCGTACCTGCGCCGCGCCGGCGTGCACGCGGTCCTCTACGCCGACGAGGTCACCGCGACAGGCCGGAGGCGAACGGGACCGGCCGGCCTGATCGACGGCGTGCGGCGGCGGTCGCAGAACGGCGTGCGGGCCGCCCTCGAGCCGTCGATGGGAGCGCTCGCGGAGGGGATCGTGCTGGGTCAGGACGAGCGCATTCCGGAGCCGATGGCCGAGGACTTCCGCGCCTCCGGGCTCGCGCACATACTGGCGGTGTCGGGTCAGAACGTCGTCCTGCTGTCGTTGCTCGCGCTGCCCGTGCTGGCGGCGCTCGGCTGCGGACGCCGCGCCCGCCTCGCGGGAGTGCTCGGCCTGATCGCGCTCTACGTGCCGCTCACGGGCGCGGGCCCCTCGATCATGCGCGCGGGAGTCATGGGAGCGGCGGCCACGATCGCCGCGCTGGCGGGCCGGCCCGCCTCGCGCTGGTACGCGCTGCTGCTCGCGGCAGGATTCACGCTCGTCGCCGATCCACGCGCGTGGCTCGATCCCGGCTGGCAGCTCAGCTTCGCGGCGGTGATCGGGATCCTGGCGCTCGGGAGGCGGTTGACGCGCGCGCTCGCGCGCCTTCCCTCGGCGCTGGCGGCAGGGATCGCGGTGACCGTGGCGGCGACGCTCGCGACAGCTCCCCTGGTCGCGTTCCACTTCGGACGCGTCTCGCTCGTCAGCCTGGGAGCGAACCTGGCCGCCATGCCGGCTGTCGCGCCCGCGATGTGGCTGGGCACGATCGCGGCCACGATCGGACAGGTCTCGTCGCCCTTCGCGGCCCTCGTCAACGGCCTGAACGGCTTCCTGCTCGCCTACATCGCGGCCGTGGCGCAGGTGTCAGCGGACATGCCGGGCGCCACGTGGACCGTGGCGCTCGGGACCCCGCTTGCCCTCGGCGCCGCGTACGCCGCGCTCGCCGCCCTTCTGTGGCGCCACACGCGCTGGCCCGCGGCTCTGCTCGCACTTGCGGTGCTCGTTCCGCTGCCCGCCGGATCCTCCTCCGCGCAGGCGACCGGCTTCAACGTGACCTTCCTCGACGTCGGCCAGGGAGAGGCCACGCTGCTCCAGGCCCCAGGCATCAACGTGCTCGTGGACGGTGGCCCGCCAGATCAGGACCTCGCGGCGCGCTTGCGCGGAAAGGGCGTGCGCTCGCTCGACCTCGTAGTCCTCACGCACCCGTCCCTCGACCACTCGGGCGGGGTGGAGAAGGTGCTGCAAGAGCTGAAGGTCGGCGCGTTCGTCGATGGCGCGCATGGCTCGCAGGACCCGACGCACCGCCGCGTGCTCGCAGCCGCACGCAGGCGCGGCGTGCGCGTGACGACGGCGAGCGCGGGCACCGCGCTCCGCCTCGGCCGTCTGCGCTTGCGCGTCCTCAGCCCGGATCCGGTGCGCCGGGAGACGGCTGAGGAACCGAACGAAGCTGCGTTGGTGCTGCTCGCGTCCTACGGCGGCAGCGACGTCCTCCTGCCCGCTGACGCCGAGAGCGACGTGACGCTTCCACTCCACGTGCCGCCGGTCGAGGTCCTGAAGGTCGCCCATCACGGCAGCGAGGATGCTGGCCTGCCCGAGCTGCTCGAGCGCCTGACACCCAGCACGGCAGTGATCGAGGTGGGCGCGCACAACCGCTACGGCCACCCGCACCCGACCACGCTCAGGGCGCTCGCGGTAGCCGGTGTTCGCACCCACCGCACCGATCGCGAGGGCGACGTGTGGCTCCAGCTTGGTTCGAGAAGGCCGTGAGTAAACTCGCCCGGTGGCCAGCATCAACCTGATCCACGGCAACGATGAGGCGAGGCTCGAGGCTTGGCGGACGCGGGTGCGCGACCGTGAGGCAGAGGATCCCTCGACCACCGTCGAGTTCCTGCGTGGCGACGCGCTCACCGGCGAGGCCTTCGCGCACGCGGTGACGACGCTGACGCTGTCGGTCGGGAAGCGCTATGTAGTCGCCGACGGCGTCGAGCGCTGGAAGGATCGCGACGTCAAGCAGGCCGCGCCGGCGCTCGCTGAGCTCCCGCCGGAGACGACCGTCGTGATGATCTGCGCGGACAAGGCGCCTGCCGCCCTCGCAAAGGCGGTCGAGAAAGCGGGAGGCGAGGTGACGGAGTGCTCGGCCCCGAAGCTCTCTGCCTACCCGCGCTGGGCGATCGAGCGCGCAAACGAGCTCGGCTTCATGCTCGACCGCGATGCCGCCGACGTGCTCGTCGAGCGCATAGGCCGCGACGAAAAGCGGCGCCTGCGCCAGCAGCGGCTGATGCGCGAGCTGGAGAAGCTCGCGATCTACGCCGGCAGCGATGGCAAGGTGACAGCGGACGACGTGGATGTTCTCACCGGAGCCGACGTCGACGCTCGCACCTACGAGCTGGCCGACGCCGTGATTGCCGGCGAGTCCGAGCGCGCGCTGGCGACCATGGAGGACCTGCTGGCAAAGGGAGAGCCGGTCATGCACATCGTGTTCGGTCTGCTGCGGGCCCTGCACCAGACCCGCGACGCATGGGCGATGGTCTCAGCCGGGTTGCCGCAGAAAGAGATCCAGTCGAACCTCGGCGTCCCCAATTTCGTGGCGCGCCGTATCGTCGAGCAGGCGCGCGGCGCGGACCAGGACCGCATCGAGCGGGCGCTCGACGAGCTGGCGGACGTCGACTTCGCCATCAAGGGCGGCTCCGACTACGACGAGGGGACTGCGCTGACCCTTGCCCTCACCCGGGCGGCGGGAGTCCCGGTCTAGGAGGCGCGGGCGCGGATGCGCGCGGCGCGTGACTTCTTGCGCGCAGCGTTGTTGCGGTGGAGCGCACCGTGCTCGGCAGCCTTGTCGATCTTCGAGATCAGCGCGCGGTACTCGGCTTCCACCGCAGATGTCTCATTCGACTCGATTGCCTGCTCTAAACGGCGGAAATAGGTCTTGACGGTGGACGTGCGGTTGCGGTTCTCGAGCCGCTCTCGCTCTGACCGCTGGATGCGCTTTTCTTGCGATTTGATGTTCGCCATGAGGTGCGCCCCGTGAGGCGGCGGCCAAGTATAGCCACGCTGAGCGGCGCGCCCCGCCGGGGGCGCGGTTGAGCGTCTCTCCGGAGGACGTGACCGAGGAGGTCGCTGCAGACTCCGCCGTTCCCCCCGAACGTCGCGGTCGCCTGGCGGTGTCTACGGCATTCTTCGCCTTCGCGACAGGCCTCTCGCGAATCGCGGGGCTGATTCGCGAGGTCGTCGCCGCCAGCTATTACGGCGTGCGCGGCCCGATGAGCGCGTTCACGATCGCGTTCCAGGTGCCGAACCTGATCCGCAGCCTGTTCGCGGACGCGGCGCTCCAAGCCGCGTTCGTGCCCGTGTTCACGGAGCAGCTCGAGAAGCGCGGCAAGCAGGAGGCATTTCGAGTCGCCTCTGCGCTGCTGTTCGTGATCGCCGCCGGCCTCGGCCTGATCACAGCGATCTTCGTGTTGATTGCGCCCGTGCTGATGCCGCTGTTCGCACCCGGGTTCGACGAGCACCTCACCGATCTCACGGTGCGCCTCGCCCAGCTGCTGTTCCCGGTCGTGCTGCTGCTCGGGCTCACCGGCCTCGTCGTCGGCATCCTCAACAGCTTCGACAACTTCGGGCCGGGCGCGATCGCGCCCCTGTTCTGGAACATCGCCATCATCGCGACGCTCGTGGTCCTGACGCCGCAGTTCGAGGGCGACGACCGCATCTACGCGTACGCGATCGGTGTGCTGGTCGGGACGATCGTGCAGCTGCTGTTGCCGTTGCCGTGGCTGCGCCGCACCGGCTTTCGCATCGTACGCTCCTTCGAGTGGCGCGACGAGCGCGTGATACGCGTGCTGAAGCTGATGTTCCCGGTCACGATCGGGCTCGGATTGATCAACTTCAACCTGTCGGTCAACAGCCTGTTCGGAACGTTGATCAGCGACGAGGCGCCGGCCGCGATCGACAAGGCGTTCCGGGTCTACATGCTGCCGCAGGGAGTGTTCGGCGTCGCCGTCGCGACCGTGCTCTTCCCGACGCTGTCCCGGTTCGCCGCGCGCCAGGACACTCGCAGCCTGCGCATGGTGCTGGCGACGGGCACGCGCCAGCTGCTCCTGCTGATGGTCCCGACGGCGGCGGCGATCTTGGTACTGAGCGACCCGATCACGCAGGTGATCTACCAACGCGGGGAATTCGACGCCGCGCAGTCGGAGCTTGTGTCCGAAGCGCTCTTCTACTTCGCGTTCTCGCTCCCGTTCGCGGGCGTGAACCTGCTCCTCATCCGCGCCTTCTTCAGCATCCAGCGGCCGTGGGTGCCGACACTGATCGCGCTTGGCAACCTGTTCGTGAACGCGGGTCTCGATGCGGTTCTGTATGGACCGATGGGGATCGGGGGCATCACGCTGGCCACGGCCATCGTGTCGCTGATCACGGCGATCGCTCTCGCGGCGGTCCTGCGCCCCGTGCTGGGCGGCATCGATGGCCGGCGGACGCTCGACGCCGGCTTGCGGATCCTTGTCGCGTCTGCCCTACTTGCCGCTGTCGCCCTGGCGGTCAAGGAGGGACTCGACGGTGTCGTGGCGGACGACTTCGCCGGCCAGTTGCTGGTGATCGTCGCCGCCGGGCTCGCCGGGACCGTCACCTACGTGGCCGCCGTCTTCGCGCTACGCGTGCCGGAGGCCAGTCAGGTCTGGGCCCTGGTGCGAGGACAGCTCGCGCGCCTGCGGTAACCGGCCCTCCTATCCTTTCCCGAGACCAATGCGCCGCATCCGCAACTTCTCCATCATCGCCCACATCGACCACGGGAAATCCACCCTGGCCGACCGCATCCTCGAGCTGACCCGGTCCGTGGACCCGCTCAAGATGCGCGACCAGGTGCTCGACTCGATGGACCTCGAGCGCGAGCGGGGGATCACCATCAAGGCCCAGGCCGTGCGGGTCCTCTACACGGCGCTCGACGGCGAGACCTACGAGCTGAACCTGATCGACACCCCCGGCCACGTCGACTTCAGCTACGAGGTGTCGCGCTCCCTGGCCGCGTGCGAGGGCGCGCTGCTGGTCGTGGACGCCGCCCAGGGCGTCGAGGCCCAGACGCTCGCCAACACCTATCTCGCGATCGACTCCGGCCTCGAGCTGGTGCCGGCGCTCAACAAGATCGATCTGCCGAGCGCGGAGCCCGAGCGCGTCAGCCACGAGATCCACGAGCTGCTCGGCGAGGAGCCGGACGACGTGCTGCGTATCTCCGCCAAGACAGGGGAGGGCATTCAGGACGCGCTCGAGGCGATCGTGCAGAAGATCCCGCCGCCCGAGGGTGACCCCGACGCTCCGCCGCGCGCGCTCATCTTCGATTCGATCTTCGATCAGTACCGCGGCGTCGTCGCCTATGTGCGCGTCGTCGACGGCACGTTCTTCAAGGGCGACGCGATCAAGGCGATGCAGGCGGGCACGCGTGCGGACATCGACGAGATCGGTTTCTTCTCGCCCGACATGGTGAAGACCGATCGTCTCGAGACAGGCGAGGTCGGCTACATCATCACCGGCATCAAGAACGTGGCCAAGCTGCGCGTCGGCGACACGCTCACGAACGCGTCCAAGCCGGCGAGCGAGCCGCTGCCCGGCTACCGCGAGGTGCGACCGGTCGTGTTCTGCGGCCTGTATCCGATCGACACCGACAAGTACGCCGACCTGCGCGACGCGCTCGAGAAGCTGGCGCTGAACGACGCCGCGCTCTCATACGAGCCCGAGACATCACGCGCTCTCGGCTTCGGCTTTCGCTGCGGTTTCCTCGGGCTGCTGCACATGGACATCGTGCGCGAGCGGCTCGAGCGCGAGTACAACCTCGACCTGCTGGCGACGACGCCGAACGTGGAGTATCGCGTGACGCTGCGGAACGGCGAGGAGATCGCGGTCCACAGTCCGACCGACATGCCCGACCCGTCCACGATCGAGGCGGTCGAGGAGCCTTACATCCGCGCCACCATCATCACGCCGCCCGATTTCGTCGGCCCGATCATGGACCTCTGCCAGGACCGGCGCGGCATGCACGTCGACATGAGCTACCTGTCGGAGCAGCGCGTGCAGCTTCGCTACGACCTGCCGCTTGCGGAGATCGTGCTCGACTTCTACGACCTGCTGAAGTCGCGCAGCCGCGGCTACGGATCGCTCGATTACGAAATCCTCGGCTACCGGCCGTCCGACCTGGTCAAGCTCGACATCCTGCTCGCCGGTGACGCGGTGGACGCGCTGTCGCTCGTCGTGCACAAGGACAAGGCCTACGCGTCGGGGCGCGCGCTCGTCGAGCGGCTGCAGAAGAAGATCCCACGCCAGCTGTTCGAGGTGCCGATCCAGGCCTCGATCGGCTCGCGCATCATTGCGCGCGAGACCGTCAAGCCGATGCGCAAGGACGTGATCGCCAAGTGCTACGGCGGCGACGTGACGCGCAAGCGCAAGCTGCTCGAGCAGCAGAAGAAGGGCAAGCGCCGCATGAAACAGGTGGGCAAGGTCGAAGTGCCCCAGGACGCCTTCCTGGCGGTGCTGGAGTTAGACGGCAAGAAGTAGGGTTTGCCACATGAAACGGCTGGTCCTGGGCATTTCGGCGCTGGCTCTCGTCGTCTGCGCGCAGGCGCTCGCCCGCGACCGCGGGGTCAGCTCGGACCGCACCGCCACCAACATCAGTGCCTTCGGCCAGGGGCTCGCCTGGTCGCGCGACGGCACCGACGGCAAAGCGCATCTGGTGCTCTACAGCTTCGGGCAGGCCAGCGACGTGCCGGTCCAGCCGCTCACGGGCGGCGCGTTCGACCCCGATCTCGGCCAGAACGCGAGCGGCTCGAGCGTCGTCGTGTACACCCGCTGCGCCGGCGTGTCCGGCAAGAACTGCGACGTCTACCAGTACGACTTCGCGCGCAGGCGCGAGACGACGGTGCCGGGTGCCGCGACCGCGAACTGCTCGGAGTACGCGCCGTCGATGTGGGAAGGGACGGTGGCATTCACACGCGCAGGCTCGAAGAGCTGCCGGGGGCTGTACGTGAAGGGGCCGAAGGGAGCCGCGCTGCGGCTGGACACGCGCATCCCCGCCGACACCGACATCCGCTCGGGCCGCGTCGCGTACCTGCTCACGCCCGATACGCGTCGCAGCTCCATCCGCATCTTCGAGATCCGCCGCGGCCGCTCGACCCGTGTGATCTCCGGACTGCGCGCTGAGGGCGAGCGCACGCGCGTCTCGAGTCCCGTCTTCTCCGGCAACTACCTGTACTGGCTGTTCCAGGACCAGCGCCGCAATGAATACCGGGTCGCCCGCAGCCGCGGCCACCAGGGATCGGTCCTGCAGTTCAGCGACCGCAAGCTGTCCGGCAAGGTCGACTCGATCGCGCTCGACGGCCGCTCGCTGTTCCATGCAAACGGCCGCGGCGTGTTCCAGGCGAACGATCCGGCGCCGCGCTACCGTGCGGGTAACTAGGCCGACAAGCCAGGCTAGGTTCGCTGGAGGCGCTCGACGCCGCGCCTGGGGTGCCACGATTCGATCACCAGTTCGTCGCCCTCGACGCCGGTAATCACGAGCTCGGTGATGTCGAGCCGGAAGAGGTGGAAGGGCCCCGGCGGGGTCTCGCCTTCGACGACCGCCTCCTTGCGGTCGGGGTCGGTCTCCTCCTCGGCAGCGCCGGCGATCTTTGCGTCCGCCTCCCAGTCGGGCGGATCTTCCGTTCCGCTGTGGAGGGCGAAGCGGGGGTCGCGCAGCAGGTCGAGCGCCTTCAACGACTGCGGCATGCAGCCGAACCACGCCTCGCCCTCGGCGATGATGAGCTCGATCCCGCTGATGCGCGGCGAGCCGTCGAGGCGCAGCGTCGCGAGCGTCTTGTGGACGCGGGCCTCGAAGATGGCGCGCGCACGCGCTGCGAGGTCGGGTGCCTCGGCTTCGACTTCGCTCCAGGTCGCCATCGTCGCCGGAGCATAAGCGCAGGCGATTAGAATTCGCGCCCTTCGAGGAAGGAGAAAGCTTGGCGATCAACGAGGACCTGAAGGGCAAGGCCTACCCGCCGTTCGAGTACGAGGTCGGGCGCGAGAAGATCCGCGAGTACGCACGGGCGGTGGGCGAGGAAAATCCGGTCTATTTCGATCCCGAAGCGGCGCGAGCGGCGGGCTTCCGCAACGTGGTCGCCCCGCCCATGTTCTGCGTCGTCTACTCCGCGGGCGCTATGGGCCCGGCCATCCTCGACCCCGACCTGGCCATCAACCTGATGATGATGGTCCACGGCCAGCAGGCCTTCGAGTGGGGAGAGCCGGTCGTCGCGGGCGACGTGATCACGACCGAGGTAGAGGTCAAGGACATGTACGAGAAGGACGGCAGAGAGTTCTACATCTGGGAGTCCAATTCGACCAACCAGGACGGCAAATCCACCGTCAAGGGCACCTGGACAAACATCGTGAGGAGTGGCTGATGGCCGAGACGAAGACGAAGATCGCAACCGAGCCGGGATCCGAGCTCCCGCCTCTGTCGGTCACCCCCGACAAGTACGTTCCGCACCGCTACGCGGGCGCGTCAGGCGACTTCAACCCAATCCACATCGACAAGGAGTTCGCGACTGCGGTCGGGCTGCCGGGGAACATCCTCCACGGCCTCTACTCGATGGCGCAGGTCGCGCGCGCTTCCGTGGCGGGGGCCGGGGGAGACCCGCGTGCGCTGAAGAGGCTGTCGGTCCAGTTCCGCGGCATGGGCCTGCCGGAGGTCGAGATCAAGGTGACCGGTTCCGTGAAGTCGGCCGACAACGGCACCGTAGTGGTCGACGTGGTCGCGGAACAGGCGGGGAATCAGATCATCCGGAATGCGGAGGCGGAGCTGGAGCTGCGGTAGGAAGGTGCGGCCTCACCCAGTCCGGATCCTGAACACCGGATGGTCAGGCGCAATCCGCCTGATGTCGTCCTCCGAAGAGTCCGCGTCGGTGCCGTCGAAGAACACGCCGACCTCCCACTTCCAGCGCCGCAGGTAGGCGCGGAGGACCTGCGGCTTTTCGCGGTCGGAGATCTCGGTCGCGGTGAACTCCTGGCCGCGCCGGCCCACCAGGAGCCGTCCAGATCCGCTCGCGCGCAGGTTCCGGACCCATTGCGTGTTGCCGCGCGGGGCGACCAGATACGTCTGGCCCTCGTGTGTGAGGAGGTTGACGGGGGTGCGGCGGGGCTGGCCCGTCTTACGTCCGGGCACCTCGAGCACGCGCGATCCCGCGATGCTGATGCCGAGCCGGGTCAGGGCGGCGACCCCGGGGTTGAAGACGTGCTTTGTGAACCAGCCGGGTCGCTGGTAGTGGGGAGTGTCGGCTTCTGATGGCTGAGGGGTCATGCCTCGTCCAGCAGTCCGTTGGCGACAAGCGTGCGGCGCACGCCGTCATCCAGCGGCGTCGGCTGCCAGCCTAGCTCCTGCTGTGCCTTCACCGAAACCGGCTCGGCGTCCCACAGGAAGTAGTGGAGCTGCCCCTTGGCGAGCAGCGGTGGCCGGCGGATCACGCGTGAGGCGGCTTCGCCCGCTGCAGCCATCGCGCTCGCCAGCGGGCGCGGCAAGGTCGGCGGCACCCAGCCGCGGCCGGCCACGCGCACGACGGTGGACGCAAGCTCGCGCAGCGAGACGTGCTGGTCGCACAGGATGTAGCGCTCGCCGTTGCGTCCTCGTTCCGCGGCCAGCAGGTGTCCGCTCGCCACGCCGTCCACGAACACCACGCCGAGACCGCCGGGCGGCAGCGCCGGCAAGCGCCTGCGAACGAGCGGCGCGAACAGGTCCTTGTCGAGCGAGACGCTCGGCGCGGGGCCAGGACCGTACACGGCGGAAGGGTTGACTATCACGACCTCGAGCCCGTCGCGGGCCGCCAGCGCCAGCTCCTCCGCGTGTTGCTTGGAACGCTCGTACGCGGTCCCCTTCGGGTAGCCGGCCACCTGCGTCTCGTCGAAGCTCCCGCCTCGCTCGGCGTGGAAGACGTCCTCAGTGCTCGTGTGGACGAGCCGCCTCACCCCGGCGGCTCGCGCCGCCTGCGCCACTGCTCGCGTTCCTTCGGCGTTCACGCGGTCGAATAGCCCCTCGTCCGGCACCCATTGCTCCGGCATGCCCATCGCGTTGAAAACCAGCTCGCAGCCGGCTGCGGCCGCCTCGAGCGAAGCGGGATCGGTCACGTCGCCGACCACCGGCTCCACCTCCACGGGCAGGCATGCCCGCGCGCGAGCGGGATCGCGCACCAGCGCGCGCACCTCGTCGCCACGCTCCGCCAGCGCCCGTGCAATGGCGTTTCCGACCTTCCCCGTGGCGCCGGTGACGAGAGCCCCCATGGGCGAATCCTAGAATGAGAGGTTCATGCTGACCGCGCGACAGCAATACATCCTGAGCACCGTCATCCAGGGGCACGTCGAGCTCGGCCGCCCAGTCGGCTCGCGCTGGCTCTCCGAGCAGCCGGGAATCGACTGGAGTCCGTCCACCATCCGGTACGAGCTCGCGACGCTCGAGGAGATGGGATACCTCGATCATCCCCACACCTCGGCGGGCCGGGTGCCGACCGACTTCGGCTACCGCTTCTACGTTGACACTCTCCTCCAGCATGGCGGGCTGCCGGCGCCGCGGAGCGACGCGGGCTTCGAGCTGGAGCTGACCTCCATGCGGCGCGAGGTGGACACCGCCATGCGCTTCACGACTGAGACGCTCTCCCGGGTCACGGACCTCGTGGCAGCGGTGTCGGCGCCGCCACTCCACACGACGACGATCAAGCACGTCGAAATCCTGCTGCTCCAGCCGCACGTCGTACTGGTGGTCGTGATCAGCTCGAGCGGTGGCGTGACGAAGCGCGCCTTCACCTTCGAGCAGCCGATCGACCCCGGCTTGGTCGATTGGGCGGCGAGCTATCTGACCGAGCGCATCGCCGGAATGTCGCTTGGCGCGCTCAGCCTGCGCGGGAAGCTCGACGAGCCGGGCCTGACCGAGGTCGAGCACGACTTCCTGGAGACGATCGCGCCGGCCCTTTCCGATCTCGAGGAGACGTCCGAGCCGACCATCTACGTCGAGGGCGCGACGCGACTGCTCGAGGGCGGGCGCTTTGCCGACATGACCGCGGTCAACGATCTGATGCGGATGCTCGAGCGGCGCGTGTCGCTGCTGTCAGTCCTGCGCTCTGCTCTTACTCAGCAGACCATCTACCTGCGCATCGGGCGTGAGAACGAGGAGCCCGAGCTGCGGGCGGCGAGCGTGATCGCGGCCAACTACGGGCTCGGCCACCGCACGCTCGGCGCCGTGAGCGTGATCGGCCCCGTGCGGATGGACTACCCGCAGGCGATCGAGTCCGTGCAGCTCGCGGCCCGCGCCCTCAGCCACTTCGTCGAAGAGGTATACGAGTAGATGCCGGCGGATTACT
This sequence comes from uncultured Solirubrobacterales bacterium, assembly GCA_963716195.1. Classification (GTDB taxonomy): domain Bacteria; phylum Actinomycetota; class Thermoleophilia; order Solirubrobacterales; family JBBDJG01; genus JBBQNR01. The sequence goes on along the minus strand of OY970293.1, from coordinate 1,477,320 downwards.
ACGAGGTGCTGGGCGTTCCGCGCACCGCGAGCGACCAGGAGATCAAGAAGGCGTTCCGCCAGCTCGCGCGCAAGCTCCACCCGGACGTCAACAAGCACGACCACGACGCCGAGGAACGCTTCAAGGAGGCGGCCGAGGCCTACGAGGTGCTCAGCAATCCTGAGCAGCGCGCGACCTACGATCGCTACGGCCACGAGGGACTGCGCTCCGGCGGCTACGCGCCGCCGGACTTCGGCGGGTTCACCGACCTGTCCGACCTGCTCAATGCCTTCTTCGGCGGAGGGCGCGACCCGTTCGGGTCGCCTTTCGGCGGCCGCCGTCCGGGGCCGGCGCACGGTGAGGACATCGGTGTTGCGATCGAGGTGACGCTCGCTGACGTCGCGCAGGGGGCGACGGTGGACGTCGAGTTCGACGCGAGTGTGCGCTGCGAGACGTGCCACGGCAACGGCGCCGAGCCCGGCACGCCGATTGTCACCTGCCCGCGCTGCGGCGGCACGGGACAGCTACAGGCCGTGATGCGCACAGCCTTCGGGCAGCTCGTCCGCGCGCAGACCTGCGACGAGTGCGACGGCGACGGCAAGATCGCCGAGCAGCCGTGCAATACCTGCCGCGGGCAGGGACGCGTGAAGGAGCGCCGCGAGCTGTCGGTCGAAGTACCGGCCGGTATCGAGGACGGCCAGCGGATCCGGCTGTCGGGCCGCGGTCACGCCGGCCCGCGCGGCGGACCGAACGGCGATCTCTACGTGCTGACGAACGTGATCCCCGACCCGCGCTTCGAGCGCCAAGGCGAGGAGCTCGTGACGCGGCTCGACGTGCCGTTCACCGACGCCGCGCTCGGAGCGAAGGTCACAGTGCCGACCATCGACGGCGACGAGCAGATCGAGCTCGCGCCAGGGACACAGCCTTCGACCGTGATCCGGCTCCGCCACCAGGGCCTGCCCGCGATCCGCGGCCGGCGGCGCGGCGACCTGCACGTGATCGTCAACGTGATGGTGCCGAGCAACCTGACCGGCGAGCAGCGCGATCTGCTCGAGCGGTTCGCGAGCTCGGAGAACGGCGAGAACTACCCGCCCCCCGACGAGCAGCCGGGCTTCTTCGACCGCATCCGAAACGCCTTCGGCGCTTGATCAGGCTCGCGCTGCGGTGCCGCCGCGCGGAGGCCGAGGCGGTGCTCGCGGAGCTGCTCACGCTCGCGCCCAGCGGGGTCGAGCAGGTGGACGAACCCGACGGCAAGGAAGGGATAGTGGAGTACGCGGTCTACGGCGCCGCCGGCGAGCTGCCCGAGCTCGGCGAGCTACAGGCAGCGGCCGGTGGAGCGCTCGTCGAGGTCCGCAGCGAGGAGGTCCCAAGCGACTGGGAGGAGCGGTGGAAGCGCTTCTATCACCCGCTGCTGATCGGCGGGCAGCTGTACGTGCGGCCGCCGTGGGAGCGTCCCGCCGAGCGCGGCGGCGTCACCGAGGTCGTGATCGACCCGGGACGAGCGTTCGGCACGGGCACCCATGCGACCACCAGCATGTGCCTGGAGCTGCTGCTCGACGCGCGCCCGCTCACCGGCCTGCTGTTCGCGCGCAGGCGATCGTTCTGCGACCTCGGCTGCGGCTCCGGGGTGCTGGCGATTGCGGCGCGCAAGCTCGGGTTTCGGCCGGTCGTCGCCGTCGATTCCGAAATCGATGCGCTCGAGGAGACTGACCGCAACGCGCGCCTCAACTACACCCGGATCGAGACCAGGCTCGTGGACGTGCGCGACGGTGTCCCGCCACTCGCCGACGTAGTGACCGCAAACCTGACGCCCGGACTGCTGCGCGCCGTCGCAGTCGGCTGGAGCAAAGCGGGAAGGCGTCCCGGCACGCTGATCGCGTCCGGCTTCCTTGCCTCCGAGCTCGACGGCGTGTCGAGCGCGCTCGCGGCGAGCGGACTCGTGACGAGCAGAGCGCTGGTCAAAGGCGACTGGGGCGCCCTCGTCGCCGGGTGAGCGCCCGCGCGGCGTAGTCTTCGGCCATGACCCACGAGTCCCCCGTAATGGACTTCGAGGAGACGCGCGATCACCAGGGCGCGTTCCCTCGCCTGACCGACGATGCGCTCGCCGCGCTGGAGGAGGAGGGAGCCCGCCGCAAGACCAGCGTAGGCGAGTTGCTGTTCCGCGAGGGAGACACCAGCTATGACTTCTTCGCCGTTCTCTCGGGGAAGGTCGCGGCGGTACAGGACGCCGGGCGGCCGAACGAACGCGTGATCGGCATACACGGGCCGGGTCGTTTCCTGGGCGAGCTGAATCTGCTGACCGGCGAGGGCGTCTATCTGACGGCCCGCGTGATCGAAGCCGGAGAGGTCGTGCAGGTTCCCCGAGCGCGGCTGCGTGAGCTGGTCTCGGGCGACGAGAGCATCGGCGACGTGATCCTGCGCGCATTCCTCGCCCGGCGAACGATCCTGATTTCGCTCGGGACCGGACCGCGCATAATCGGCTCGCGCTTCTCGGAGGATGTGCGCCGGCTGCGCGTGTTCCTTGCGCGCAACCGCTTCCCGCATGTCTTCCTCGACCTCGAGGAGGACACTGGCGCGGATGCACTGCTGCGCGAGGTGGGCGTCGAGCTGTCCGAGACGCCGATCGTCCTCTCCGGAGAGCAGATGCTGCGCAACCCGAGCAACGCGCAGCTCGCCGTAACGCTCGGGCTGCACGTGCCGAGCAGGGAGACCGTGCGGATGTATGACCTGCTCGTGGTCGGCGCGGGCCCGGCGGGGTTGGCGGCGGCCGTCTACGGCGCGTCAGAGGGCTTATCGACGCTCGTGATCGATGCGGTCGCAGCCGGCGGCCAGGCCGGCATGTCCACGCGGATCGAGAACTACCTCGGCTTCCCGTCCGGTGTCTCGGGAATGGAGCTCGCCGAGCGAGCGGAGATCCAGGCCGGCAAGTTCGGAGCGGAGATCCTGGTGCCGGTCGAGGCCGCCGGCTTCCACCGGCACCGCGACCACTACGGAGTGAGCCCGGCAAACGGCGAGATCATCGAGGCGCGCACGGTCGTGATCGCGACCGGCGCGCGCTACCGCCGCCTGGACGTGCCGCGAATCGAGGAGCTGACCGGACTTGGTGTCTACTACGCGGCCACGTGGATGGAGGCGGACATGTGCGGTGGCTCGCATGTGGCGATCGTCGGCGGCGGCAACTCGGCAGGGCAAGCGGCCGTGTATCTCTCCCGGACGGTGCGCCTGGTGACGCTGATGATCCGTGGCGGAGACCTCGGCCGCACGATGTCGCGCTACCTGATCGACCAGATCGAGCGCATCCCCAACATCGAGGTGCGCACGCACACCGAGGTCGTCGAGCTACTCGGCGAGCGCAGCGTCGAGGCGATCATGGTCGAGGACAACCAGAGCGGTGAGCGCACCAAGGTGAACGCAAGAGCGCTGTTCGTGTTCATCGGCGCCGACCCGCGCACGGCCTGGCTCGGCGACGAGGTTGCGCTCGACAGCAAGGGCTTCGTGCTGACCGGCCGCGACCTCGACGGCCGGGTGGAGGGGGAGCCGCCGCTGATGCTCGAAACCAGCTGCCCGGGTGTCTTCGCGGTCGGCGACGTGCGCTCAGGTTCAGTCAAGCGCGTTGCGTCCGGCGTGGGCGAGGGCTCGATGGCCGTGCAGCTCGTGCACCAGCACTTGGCGGCACCGGCGAAGCCCTAAGTGGATGTGTCGATCACGTACAGCATCCCGGCCGAGAAGAGCGATGGCGCGCGCTCGCCGAGACCCAGGAGCCGCACCGGTCGCGTCGGACGTTCGGCGACGATTCGCAGCCCGAGAGCCTGCGCCCACTCGCGAAAGTCGCGCACGGTCCACTGGCGCAGGTGCTCGCGAACGTGGTGGACGACGTTGGTGATGGGACCGCGTCCCATCAGCAGGCGCAGACGGCTCTCGACAAAGCCGAGGTTCGGCACGCTGACGATCAGGTAACGGCGCGCAGCCGCGGCGGCTTTCAGGACGGCCGATTCAGCGTCCGGGACGTGCTCGATCACCTCGAGCGCGGTCACCACGTCGTACGTGCCCGGGATCTCGCCGGCCGGGTCGGAGAGGTCGAGGTGAACGGCATCGATGCCCCTTGCTCTCGCGATCGCCAGGGCTTCGTCCGACACGTCGGCGCCCCGGACGTTGAGCCCACCAACGCGCTCGCGCAGGCACACGAGAAAGCTCCCGTCGCCGCAGCCCAGGTCGAGCACGGACCAGCCGGGCCGCAGGAAATCGGCCACGATCGCGGCGCGCGCCGGAGCCGTCGTCGTTATCTCGGGCTCCAGCTCCAGCCTTCGACGCCAGTAGGCGTCGTAGAAGTCATCCCCTTCGAAGGCCGCGAGCGGAAGTGGTCGCAGTAGGCGCTCGAGCGAGCGTCTGGCGGAAGCGAGCGGTCGCACGACCGAGCGGACGCTACCCTAACTCCATGTCCATCACCGAGCAGGTGCAATCCGACGTGACCGCGGCCGCGAAGGCGCGCGATCAGCAGCAGCTGTCCGCTCTGCGGCTCGTGCTCGACGCCCTCAAGAAGGAGGCGAAGAACGCGCGCAGCGACCTCGACGAGCAGGCCGAGATCGCCGTCCTCCAGCGCGAGCGCAAGCGGCGGGCCGAGGCGGCCGAAGCCTTCCGCAACGGCGGTCGCGACGAGCAGGCCAGCAAGGAGGAGGCGGAGGCGGCGATGATCGACCGCTATCTGCCGGCGCAGCTGTCCGACGCGGAGCTCGGGTCGCTCGTCTCCGAAGCGCTCGCCGAGACGGGCGCCTCCTCGCCGAAGGAGATGGGCAAGGTGATGTCGGCGCTGATGCCAAAGGTCGCCGGCCGTGCGGATGGCAAGCGCGTCAGCGAGCTCGTTCGGAGCAAGCTCCAGTGAGAGAGCAGATCACGCTCGACCCGCCCGTGGCAGCTGAGCTGGCCGGCTCCGAGGACGCCGTTCTAAAAGCGCTCGAGGGCCACCTCTCCTGCAACGTCTTCCTGCGCGGCAACGTCCTCACGCTCGACGGCAGCGATGCGGACGTCACCGTCGGCAAGGAGATCGTGCGCGAGCTGTCGGAGCTGATCGGACGCGGTCACGAGATCGCGCCCGGCACGATCGAGGCGATCACGTCGGCGCTCGACCAGCACGAGAGCCCGTCCACGATCCTCGGCGACGTTGTGTGGACGCACCGCTCCAACCGGATCGCGCCGAAGACGGTGAATCAGAAGCGCTACGTGGACTCGATCCGCAAGAACACGATCACGTTCGCGATCGGCCCGGCCGGCACCGGCAAGACGTACCTCGCGATGGCGATGGCCACCGCGGCGCTAGCGCGCCGCGACGTGAGCCGCATCATCCTCACCCGGCCGGCGGTCGAGGCCGGTGAGCGGCTCGGATTCCTGCCGGGAACGATGATGGAGAAGGTCGACCCGTACCTGCGGCCTCTCTTCGACGCTCTCTACGACATGCTCGAGGCCGACAAGGTCAGCGTGCACCTCGAGCGCGGCGTGATCGAGGTCGCGCCGCTCGCGTACATGCGTGGGCGTACGGTTAATGACGCCTTCGTCATCCTCGACGAGGCGCAGAACACGACGCCCGAGCAGATGAAGATGTTCCTCACGCGGCTCGGCTTCAACTCGAAGATCGTCGTCACGGGCGACATCACGCAGATCGACCTGCCGCGTGACCAGCGCTCGGGGCTCGTCGTCGTGCGGGACATCCTCAGCGACATCAAGGACATCGACTTCATCGCCTTCACCGGCGAGGACGTCGTCCGTCACAAGCTCGTGCAGCGGATCGTCGAGGCGTACGCGGACCACTCGACGACACAGGCGCCCGGGCTGCGCCCGGCGGCGCGTACCACCAAGTCGGCTTGAGTGGACCGGAGCTTGAATGCCCGCCCTCGCTCCGGCGCGCGGCGGAGGCAGCCTTACGCGCGGCGGACATAGACGATGGACACCTGAGCGTGCAGCTCGTCGACTCGGCGTACATCCGTGAGCTGAACCTGCGCTTTCGCGGCCGCGACCAGGTGACGGACGTGCTCGCGTTCCCGGTGGACGAGGCCGGGCTAGCGGTCGGGCCGCGTGAGCTCGGGGACGTGGTGATCTGTCCGGACCATGCGCACGACCTCGAGGAGTGCGTCGTGCATGGCGTCCTTCACCTCGCGGGTTATGACCACGAGGCCGACGACGGGGAGATGCTCGATCTCCAGCGCACGGTGCTCGCGGAGCTGCGCGGATGACGCGGTCGGGATTCGTCGCCGTCGCCGGACGGCCCAACGTCGGCAAGTCGACGCTCGTGAACGCGATCGTGGGAGAGAAGGTGGCCGTCACCTCCGACAAGCCCCAGACCACGCGCCGGGCGATCCGTGGCATCGCCGGTGGCGAGCTCGACGGAGAGCGGTGGCAGCTGGTGCTCGTCGACCTGCCGGGGGTGCAGCGCCCGCGTGACGCGCTCACCGAGCGGATGCAGGCCCGCGTCGAGCGTGAGCTGGAGGAGTCCGACGCCGTTTTGTTTGTCGTCAGCGGAACCGAGCGAATCGGCGGCGGCGACCGGTTCATCGCGCACGCGCTCGCGTCTTCGCCGGTGCCGGTGATCGCAGTGCTGAACAAGATCGACCGGCTCACCGAGGACCAGCTCGCGGTCGCTCTCGACACCGTCGGCAAGCTCGAGGAGACGGGCGTGACCTTCGCGGAGATCTATCCAGTCTCGGCGCGCACGGGCGCCGGCCTCGAGCCGGTCGTCCGAACGCTCGCGGGCCTGCTCCCCGAGGGGCCGCTGCTCTACCCCGACGACGTGCGTGTGGACCAGGCGCCCGAGATCACGGTGGCCGAGCTCGTGCGTGAGCAAGCGCTCAGACGCACGCGCGAGGAAGTGCCGCACTCGGTCGAGGTGGAGGTGGACGAAATCGCGGAGCGCGACGACGGCCTTACCACAGTGAAGGCGGTGCTCTGGGTCGAGACCGACTCGCAGCGCGTGATCCTTGTCGGCAGAGGGGGCAGCATGGTGCGCGACATCGGCAGCGCGGCACGCAAGGAGATCGAGCGCTTCCTCGGCAAGCAAGTCTTCCTCGATCTCACGATCAGGGTGCGCAAGGGCTGGCGCCGCGACGACGGCCTGCTCGACCGGATCGGGATCGACGCATGACGGATGTAGACGTCGTGCGGGCGATGCTCGAGGCCTGGGGCGCCGGAGCGCCTCGCCGTGAGCTCATGGACCCCGACGTTGAATGGATCATGCCCCATCCCGACCTCTCGGCTTCGAGCCGCGGAGAGGTGGGTTCAGCGATGGATGAGTTTCGCAACACCTGGGACGAGTACGAGTTCCACGTGGAGGACGTCCGGCCCCTGGAGGACGGTCGCGTGCTGGCGCTCTTCACCGAACGCGTCAAGGGCGCCACCAGTGGCATCGAGCAGGTCGCTCACCCCGGCGCGATCTGCACCGTCGAGAACGGCAAGCTCGTCCGCTTCGAGGCCTTCGTCCGGCGCGACGACGCTTTCCGCGCCGCCGGGCTCCCGGAGGAGCCACAGAGCCACTCGTAGAATCCCGGGCAAGGATGTCCGCTTCCCAGCCCATCGACGAGGCAGCGATCGCCTTCGACGAGAAGGGGTTGGTGCCGTGCGTGGTCCAGGACTGGGCGACCGGCGAGGTGCTCACACTCGCCTATATGAACCGCGAGGCGCTCGAGCGCACGATCGACAGCGGCGAGACTCACTTCTGGAGCCGCTCGCGCGGGGAGCTCTGGCACAAGGGCAAGACGTCGGGCAACGTCCAGCGGGTGCGCACGCTGCGCTACGACTGCGACGCGGACGCCATCCTCGCGCTGGTTGAGCCGGCCGGCCCCGCCTGCCACACCGGCGAGCGCACGTGCTTCTACCGCTCGCTGGGCGAGCCGGCGGTCGCCGTGCACGAGGCGCTGCCCGCCCTGGCCCGCACACTGGCGGAGCGCAAGCAGGAGCTGCCCGAGGGCAGCTACACCGCCGAGCTGCTGCGCGCCGGGCCAGACGCGATCGGGGCGAAGGTGACCGAGGAGGCCGACGAGGTCGTGCGGGCGGCGCTCGACGAGTCCGACCAGCGGCTCGGCGAGGAGGCCGCCGACGTCCTCTATCACCTGGGCGTCCTGCTGGAGGCGCGCGGGCTGGCCTTCTCCGACGCGCTCGAGGAGCTGACCGCGCGCATGAACTCGGGCGGCCGGCGCTGATGGAGCTCGCGACCGCCGCCTTCCTCCCGCTGACGCCGACGCTCGAGAAAGCGCGCGAGCTCGCGCGCGAGCACAACGTGATCCCGGTCCGTCACACATTCATCGACGATTGCGAGACGCCGGTGTCGGCGTTCCTCAAGCTGCGCGGCCGCGCGCCGGCGTTCCTGCTCGAATCAGCGGAGCAGGGGCAGCGCTTCGGGCGCTACTCGTTTCTCGGCTTCCGCCCGCGCGCGATCCTGCGCTACCAGGACGGCGTCGTGACCGCGAAGGAGCGCGACGGCGAGCGGGAGATCGAGCGCGAGCTGGAGGGGGACGATCCGTTCGACGCGCTCGCACGCTACCTGGCGAACTACCGCATCGCCCCGGTCGACGACCTGCCCCCGTTCGCCGGCGGCGCCGTGGGCATGTTCGGTTACGACCTCGTGCGCACGGTGGAGCGCCTGCCCGAGCCGAACGCCGATGACGTCGGCACGCCGGACATGGCGCTGATGGTGTCGGACGCGCTGATCGTCTTCGATCACCTGCGCCACCAGGTCACGATCATGGTGAACGCGTTCGTGGAGGACGGCGACGTCGAGCTTGCCTACGAGCGTGCAGCGCGGGAGATCGAGCGCGCCCGCACGCTGCTCGGAGAGCCGGTGCCGCGAGCAGAACGCCACGAACTGCGCACCTTCGATCGCAACGCCTTCGCCTCGAACATGACACGCGAGCAGTTTGAGTCGGCGGTCGAGCGCGCGAAGGAATACATCTTCGCCGGCGACATCTTCCAGGTCGTTCCTTCTCAGCGCTGGTCGGGGCCGTGCCCGGTCGAGCCGTTCTCCGTCTACCGCGGCCTGCGCACGATCAACCCCTCTCCGTATATGTACTTCCTCGAGTTCGAGGATTTTTCGATCGCGGGCGCCTCGCCGGAGCCGCTTGTCACCGTCAGCGGCCGTCACGTCGAGACTCGCCCGATCGCCGGTACACGGCCGCGGGCGGCCACACCCGAGGAGGACATTCGCCGCGCTCAGGAGCTGCTCGAGGACGAGAAGGAGCGCGCCGAGCACGTGATGCTGGTCGACCTCGGTCGCAACGACCTAGGTTCGGTGTGCGAGTTCGGGAGCGTGGAGGTGGCCGACCTGATGGCGATCGAGACCTACTCGCACGTCATGCACATCGTGTCGTCGGTGACCGGCACCCTGCGGCCGCAGCTCGGAGCGATGGACGCGCTGCGCGCCGTTCTACCTGCGGGCACGCTGTCCGGCGCGCCGAAGATCCGCGCCATGGAGATCATCGACGAGCTCGAGTCGACCAAGCGCGGCTTCTACGGCGGCGCGGTCGGCTACCTGAGCTACTCCGGCGATCTCGACACGGCGATCCACATCCGCACAGTGGTGTTCAAGGACGGCATCGCCCACCTCCAGGCGGGCGGAGGGATCGTGGCCGACTCCGATCCTCCGTACGAGTTCCGCGAGACGGTCGCCAAGGCGCAGGCTGTGTTCCAGGCGATCGAGCTCGCCTGCGCGCAGACCGACTGGGCGTAAGCTCCGGAAACCGCATGCGCGTACTTGTCCTCGATAACTACGATTCCTTCACCTACAACCTCGTCCAGTACCTGGGCGAGCTCGGGGCCGAGCCCGAGGTGGTCCGTAACGACCAGGCGACTGTGGACGAGCTGCTCGAGCGCCGCCCGGATCGCCTTGTGATCTCACCGGGCCCGTGCACGCCCGCTGACGCCGGCGTCTCGATCGCGGCTTCGCGCCGCTTCGCCGAGGAGGGAGTGCCGGTGCTGGGCGTCTGCCTCGGGCACCAGGCGCTGGCCGAGGCGTTTGGCGGGCGCGTCGTCTTGGGCGCACCGGTCCACGGTAAGGTGGCCGAGGTGCGTCACGATGGCAGGACCATCTTTCGCGGGATCGAAAACCCGCTCGTGGCAGGCCGCTATCACTCGCTCGTGGTCGATCCGGACCTGCCGGAGGGTCTCGAGTTGACGGCGACTTCTGGGGAGGTAGTGATGGGGATTCGTCACCGCGAGCTTCCAGCCGAGGGAGTCCAGTTCCATCCCGAGTCGGTGCTCACGGAAACGGGGAAGAACCTCCTGCGCAACTTCCTCGAGCCCGCCGGTGGCTGAAACCAACGCCACCCTCAGCGAGGCGATCGACCTCATCGCATCAGGCACGGACCTGACCTCCGAGCAGGCGCAGGCAGTGCTCAACGAGATCATGAGCGACGCGGTCGGGGAGGCCCAGACCGCGGCCTTTCTGATCGCGCTGCGGACGAAGGGCGAGACGGTGCAGGAGCTGACAGGGCTCGCGCGCACGATGCGCGCACTGGCGCTGCCGGTGCGCGTCGAAGGCGACGACCTGCTCGACACCGCTGGCACGGGTGGCGGCGCGTCGACGTTCAATGTCTCGACGACCGCCGCCTTCGTCGCCGCCGGCGCGGGCTGCCGCGTTGCCAAGCACGGCAATCGCTCGAATACGAGCAAATGTGGCTCGGCGGACCTGCTGGAGGCGCTGGGCGCGCGCATCGACCTGGAGCCCGCGGCGGTCGCCGCCTGCATCGACGAGGTCGGCTTCGGTTTCATGTTCGCGCCTCGCCATCACGCGGCCACCCGTCACGTCGTCCCCGTCCGTAAAGCTCTCGGCGTGCGCACGATCTTCAACTTCCTGGGCCCGCTCACCAACCCGGCAGGCGCCACGCGCCAGCTGATCGGAGTCTCGGACCCCGCATACCTGGAACTGATGGCTGGCGCACTCCGCGAGCTGGGATGCACGCACGCGCTGGTCGTTTCCAGCGAGGACGGTCTCGACGAGGTCAGCGCCGGCTCGGAGACCAGGGCCGTCGAGCTCTCGCCCGACGGGCTCAACTACTACATGATCTCCCCCGAGCAGTTCGGCCTCGAGCCTTCCAATCCCGATGAGGTGTGCGGCGGCGACCCGGCCCGCAACGCCGAGATCGCCCGCGCGGTCCTCGGCGGGGAACCCGGAGCGCGGCGCGCGCTGATCCTGATGAACGCCGCTGCCGCGCTGCACGTTGCGGGGCGGGCCTCGAGCCTCGAGGACGGCTTTCGCATCGCCGAGCAGACGATCGACTCTGGCGCCGCGAGCGAGGCCATGGAGCGGTTCGTCGAGAAGACCCAGGCGATGGCACCTGTCACGTGAGCCAGCTGGACCCGATCACCCAAGCTGTGCGCGACGACCTCGAGCGCCGCAAGGCCGCCGTGCCGCAGGAGCAGCTCGAGCGCGCCAGCTCGGGACGCATCGGAGGAAGGCCGTTCACCGAGGCGCTTGCGCGCCCCGGCATCTCGCTGGTGGCCGAATACAAGCGGCGCTCGCCGTCCGCCGGCGCGCTTCCCCATGCGGACGACCCGGTGGAGAACGTCGTCCGCTCCTACGAGCGGGGTGGAGCCGCCGCGCTCTCGGTCCTCACGGACGGGCCCCATTTCGGCGGCTCGCTCGACGACCTGCGCGCGGCCCGCGGCGCCACCGACCTGCCGATCCTGCGCAAGGACTTCACCCTCGATCCCTACCAGCTCTACGAGGCGATAGCCGCGGGGGCGGACGCGGTGCTGATGGTGGTCGCGACGCTCGAGCCCGACGAGCTCGACCGGCTGTACTCGGCGGCCCGCGGTCTGGACCTCGACTGCCTGGTCGAGGTGCACGACCAGCGCGAGCTCGAGACGGCGCTCGACATCGAGGCGGACGTGATCGGCATCAACAACCGCAACCTGAACGACTTCTCCGTAGACGTCTCCCGCACCTTCGAGCTGCTCGCCGACGTCCCCGCCGGCAAGGTGGTGGTGTCCGAGAGCGGCATCTCGACGGCCGACCAGGTCGAGGAGCTCGACCGCGTCGGCGTGGACGCCGTGCTGATCGGGGAGGCGCTGATGCGCGCGCCGGACCCGGAGGCCGCCTGCCGGGAGCTGATCCGCAGCGAAGAGGGCACCCAGGGTCTTACGTCCGTTTAACCAACGGCCGATAGAACCAGGACCAGCCCATAGGACGAATCATGTATCCCCGTCGCACTCTCTTCCAGCGCCTCCAGGACTTCCTGAGCCAGCCGTTCGGTGCCGCTCTAGCGGGCGGCCTGCTGGTGCTGGTCGTGGGCGCGATCGCGATCGAGGTGGGCTGGATCGGGAAGACCGAGAAGACGGTCGTCACCCAGCCTGCGGTCGGTGCGCCGACCACATCCGGCGCGGCCGAGGGCGGCGGCCTCAGTGTCAACCAGATCTACCGCAAGGATGGGCCGGGCGTGGTCTTCATCCGTGCCGACGTCGTCCAGCGCACCAGCTCGCCGTTCGGCTTCCCCGAGGAGCAGCGCGGCGAGGCGACAGGCTCCGGTTTCGTGATCGACGAGCAGGGCGACATCCTCACGAACTCTCACGTGGTGGAGGGTGCCCACAAGATCCGCGTCACCTTCGATGACGACAAGACGGTAAACGCGAAGCTGGTCGGCCAGGACCCGAGCAACGACGTCGCGCTGCTGAAGGTGGACGCGGGCAAGAGCGAGCTCCACCCGCTCGACCTCGGTAACTCGAAGAAGGTGAAAGTCGGCGACGCGGTTGTCGCGATCGGCAACCCCCTCGGGCTCGACCGCACCGTCACGACCGGGATCGTGAGCGCGCTTGCGCGCGAGCTCGAAGCGCCAAACGGGTTCACGATCCAGAACGTGATCCAGACCGACGCCGCGATCAATCCCGGCAACTCCGGCGGCCCGCTGCTCGACTCGCTGGGACGCGTGATCGGGATCAACTCCCAGATCGCGACGGCCGGCGCGGGCGGCGGGAACATCGGCATCGGGTTCGCCGTACCGATCAACAAGGCCAAGGAGATCGCCGACCAGATCAAGAAGGACGGCAAGGTCGAGCGCGCCTACCTCGGCATCACGGGTGTCACCATCAGCTCCGCGATGGCCGACAGCCTCAACCTGCCGACCGACAAGGGAGTGCTCGTCCAGCGAGCGACCGGTCCGGCGAAGGAGGCCGGCGTCAAGGGCGGAGACACCCAGGTGACGGTGGAGGGCCAGCAGGTCCTGCTCGGTGGCGACGTGATCGTTCAGATCGACGGCAAGAAGGTCGACTCGATGACAGACGTGATCACCTATGTCGACTCGAAGAAGCCCGGTGACGAAGTGACCCTGAAGCTGCAGCGCGGCTCGAAGAGCCACACCGAGAAGGTCAAGCTCGGCAAGCGCCCGGCGAGCGTCAATCCAACGCCGTCGCCACAGCAACAGCTGCCGCCGGGCCTGGCTCCTTGATCTGGCGGACCGCTTCCAGGACGACCTTGTAAGTAAGCGCGCCGAGGGGAGGGCATCGAGGGGGTGACGATGCAAGCTGGTCGGCTGACGACCCAAGTAGGACGAGCCACTCGCACAGCTGTGCCGGTTTGCACGCTTAGCGACCCTTTACGACATCCCCGTCACACGCCCGATCATCGGCTGAAGCATTAGGGACCCTATGGCGACCGAAACGCTTCAGCCGGCATTTGACCCCTCACAAATCGGTCATCTCTCAACAGTCCCGTGAGCAACCCGTCGGTTTTCGCAAACCTCTCGTCCCACACCCTTTCGATGCCCGTCCTTCGAGCACCGAAGCGAATCGGTCGGGGCTCTCCTGACGTTTAGCCGGACACCGCCTCCGAACCTCCCCGCCCCTACCGCTTACACTCAGATCACCGTGAGCACGAAGGTCAAGATCTGCGGTATCACGAACCTCAACGACGCCGAGCTGGCGGCCGGCTGCGGAGCGTGGGCGGTCGGGCTCGTGTTCCATGGCGCCAGTCCGCGCCGCTGCGACCTCGACGCCGCGGCGGCGATCGGCTCGGCACTCAAGCGCCGTACCGAGATCGTGGGCGTATTCGTGAACCCGCTTCTCGACGAGCTGGCCGGCATCGCCGAGTCGACCGGTCTGACGATGCTCCAGCTGCACGGCGAGGAGGGTCCGGCCTTCTGCGAGGAGGCGCGCCGGCGCACCGGGCTCAGGGTGATCAAGGCCGCCCGTGTGCGCGACTCTGCCCACGTGCGCGCGCTCGCTGCTTACCACACCGACTTCCACCTGCTCGACTCCCGCCGCGCGGGCGTCTACGGCGGCACGGGGGAGAGCTTCGACTGGTCACTCGCGGCCGAGCATCGGAGCGATCCGCCGCTGGTCCTGGCGGGTGGCCTGACTCCTGACAATGCGCCGGCTGCGATCGCCGAGGTGCGGCCGTTCGCGATCGACAGCTCGAGCGGAGTCGAGAGCGCGCCCGGCCGCAAGGATCCGGAGCGGGTGCGGGCGCTCTTCGACGCGGTCCGCGAGACGGCTCCCAGCGGCGTCTGATGGCGACTCCCGCGGCGCAGCGGCGCTTCGGGCGCTACGGCGGCCGCTATGTCCCGGAGACCTTGATCCCGGCGCTCGACGAGCTGGAGCGCGCGTGGCCTGAGGCGCTGGCGGACGCTGCATTTAGATCCCGCCTCGAGCAGCTGCAACGCGACTACACCGGCAGGCCGACGCCGCTCTACGAGGCCGAGCGCCTCTCGGACCGCGTCGGCGCGCGCATCTTCCTGAAGCGTGAAGACCTGCTGCACACCGGCGCCCACAAGATCAACAACGCCCTCGGCCAGACCCTGCTCGCCCAAAGGCTGGGCAAGCAACGAGTGATCGCGGAGACCGGCGCGGGCCAGCACGGAGTTGCGACGGCAACGGCCTGCGCGCTGCTCGGGCTCCAGTGCACCGTCTACATGGGCACCGAGGACATCCGCCGCCAGCATCCCAACGTCGAGCGCATGGAATTGCTGGGAGCGGCCGTGGAGCCGGTCGAGACAGGGGCGCGCACGCTCAAGGAAGCCGTGAGCGCGGCGATCCGCGACTGGGTCGCGAACGTCGAGACGACCCACTACGTGATCGGCTCGGCCGTCGGCCCGGCTCCATATCCCACGATCGTGCGCGACCTGCAGCGCGTGATCGGCGACGAGGCGCGCGCCCAGGTGCTCGAGCGCGCAGGCGGTCTGCCGGACCGCGTGGTGGCGTGCGTCGGCGGCGGCAGCAACGCGATCGGCACATTCACCCCCTTCCTCGCCGACGAGCAGGTCGAGCTTGTCGGGGTCGAGGCGGCGGGGGAGGGCCTCGAGAGCGGTCGCCACGGCGCGTCGCTTTCGGAGGGAAGGGCCGGCGTTCTGCACGGCGCGTTTTCGTCGGTGCTCCAGGACGACGACGGCCAGATCCTCGAGGCGCACTCGGTGTCGGCCGGGCTCGACTATCCGGGCGTCGGCCCCGAGCATGCGCACCTGCGCGACCTCGGCACCGTGCGTTACGTCTCCGTGACGGACGTGGCGGCGCTCGCCGCGTTCCGTGAGCTTTCCCGCGTCGAGGGAATCATCCCGGCGCTCGAGCCTGCGCACGCGATCGCATGGGTGTTGGACAACACCTCCGCCGACACCACTACGCTCGTCACTCTGAGCGGCCGCGGTGACAAGGACCTCGACGAGGTACTCGGCCGCGCCCGCTGAGCCCATCGCAGCGGCGTTCGCCTCACACGGCAAGCGCGCTGCGCTGATGCCGTACCTGATGGGCGGGTTTCCCGACCTCGCAGGCTCGCGGCGCCTCGGCGAAGCGCTCGTCGACGCCGGCGCCGACCTGCTCGAGATCGGCGTCCCGTTCTCGGACCCGCTCGCCGACGGCCCCGTGATCCAGCTGGCCGGGCAGCGCGCGCTCGAAGCGGGCGCGACGCTCGAGTCGGTCGTCGAGCAGGTCGCCGCGCCGCTCGCGGAGCGCGTCCCCGTGGCGCTCATGTGTTACTCGAACCCGATCCATGCGCGTGGCTTCGAGGCGTTCGCCGCCATGGTCACCGAGCAGGATGTCGCTGGTTTGATCGTCCCCGACATGCCGGCCGAGGAGGCCGACGAGCTGCGCGACGTGTGCGACGGCGCCGGGCTCGCGCTGATACCGCTGGTGGCCCCGACCACGCCGCCCGCCGCGGTGGACGAGATCGGCGCCAAGGCCCGCGGCTTCGTCTACGTTGTGTCCGTGACCGGCGTCACTGGTGAGCGCGCGGGGCTGCCGCCGGCCCTCGCCACCGTTGTGGAGCGGGCGCGCAAAGCGTCCCGAGTGCCCGTGGCGGTTGGGTTCGGCATCGGCACCCCTGACCTCGCGTCGAAGGTGGCCGACATCGCCGACGGGGTGATCATCGGCAGCAGGCTGGTGCGGGCGGTCGCCGACGCCAACACGCTCGATGCGGGGATCGCGGATGCTTGTGACTTCCTGCGACAAACTTCCGGCGTCCTTACCTGATATGCCTACGGCCCCCATGGATGGCTGAGAATCACTGAAAGGGACTTGAACGAGAGGAGGACAAGTTGAGGGGAGTGAAGACCACGCCTCTCCTGATTGCTGCCGTGTTGCTTGCGGGAACGGTCGGGATCGCCGCGTGCGGCGATGACGGAGGCGGGGACGCCAAGTTCGATTTGACGATCGGCGACATCGTGCCGCTGACCGGTGACCTGAGTGACTTCGGGCCGCCTGGACGCAAGGCGGCCAACCTCGCCTTGGAAGAGATCAACAAGGCGATTCAGTCCGCGGGTGTGGAGCAGACCGTAAAGGTCCAGCACGAGGACGAGCAGACGACCCCCGATGGCGCCGTGGCCGCCGGGCGGAAGCTGAAAGATGCCGGGGCTTCCTGCATAGCGGGCGCGTGGGCATCGACCGACTCGATTCCTCTCTCGCGCTCGGTGACGACGCCGGAGAAGATCCTGCAGATCTCGCCCGCCTCGACCAGCACCGAGCTCACGGGATTGAAGGACGACGGGTACCTGAACCGGGTGCCGCCGACCGACAACCTCCAGGGCCCGGCGCTCGCGGCGGCGATGGACAAGGAGCTGGGCGGCGCCTCGGGCAAGACCGTGAACGTCGGCGCCCGAAACGACTCCTACGGCGAGGGGCTCAGCAAGTTCTTCGGCGACGCATGGAAGGCGAAGGGCGGCAAGATCGGCGAGCAGGTGCTGTACGACCCGAAGCAGCCGAGCTACAACTCAGAGGCCCAGAAGATCGCGTCCGGCAACCCCGACGCGTGGGTGATCATCGACTTCCCGGAAACGTTCCAGAAGGTCGGCCCCGCGCTCGTGCGAACGGGCAAGTGGACCCCGACGAAGTCGTGGCTCACCGACGGCCTCGCGTCCGGCAGCCTCCCGAAGAACGTAGGTACGGAGGCAACCGAGGGTTTCCGCGGGACTGCGCCGGGCACGCCGTCGAAGGGCGCCGCATCGGAGGCGTTCGGCAAGCTGTACACGAGCGCTGCGCCGAAGGACGTGAAGCGACAGACGTTCGACGGGCAGAACTTCGATGCCGTCATCCTCTGCTACCTGTCGGCAGTTGCCGCCGGGGAGGCTGACGGCGAGAAGATGAAGGACGAGGTCAAGAACGTCTCGGGACCGCCCGGTGACAAGTTCACCTGGGAGCAGCTCCCGGAGGCCGTCAAGGCGCTCCAGGACGGCAAGGACATCGACTACGAGGGTGCCGCCGGGGCGATCGACCTCGATGACAACGGTGACCCACAGGCCGGTGTTTACGACGTGCTGGAGTTCAAGAACGGCGAGCTGGTCCCGATCGCTGATCAGGTACCGGTCAAGATCGGCGACTAACCAGTAGGAACATCCGGCGGCGTGGCCGCCGACGCGAGACGGCCGGGACTCAGGTCCCGGCCGTTTCGCTTTTCGCGTCTTCGATCCGAGCCGTGCCGCCCAGGTACAGCTCAGCCACCTTCGTGTCCTCGAGCAACTCGGTACCGCCGCCCTCGAACCGGTTCGAGCCCACGTCCAGCACGTAGCCGCGGTCTGACATCGCCAGCGCCCTGCGGGCGTTCTGCTCCACCATCACGATCGTGACGCCGGTCTTGTTGATCTCTCCGACCTTCTCGAAGATGGCGTCCACGAATGCGGGTGCGAGGCCGGCGGAGGGCTCGTCCAGCAACAGCACCTGCGGCTCGGGCATCAGCGCTCGCGCCATGGCCACCATCTGACGCTCCCCTCCGCTCATGGTGCCGGCCGTTTGACGCGTGCGCTCTCCAAGTCGTGGAAAGAGCGAGTACATGTGATCGATGCGCTCCTGCGCGTGTGACTGGTCGAGTGCCCCCATCTGCAGGTTCTCCTCGACGGTCAGGCTCTGAAAGACGTTGTCGAGCTGGGGCACGTAGCTCAGCCCCTTGCGTGTGATCGTGTGCGGCTTGTCGCCGCCGATCTCCTCGCCGCGGAACAGCACCCGGCCACGGCGCGGCTTCAGCAGCCCGAAGACGGTCTTGATCAGGGTTGACTTGCCGGCGCCGTTGGGACCGATCACGGTCACGATCTCGCCCTCACGAACCTCGATCGACACGCCGTTCAGGATGTCCACCTCAGGGACGTAGCCGGCGACGAGGTCCTCGGCGACCAGTAGAGGCGACTGCGTCGCGGGCGAATCGTTCATGAACCGTCTGCGTCGTCGCTCTCGCGCGAGCCCAGGTAAGCGTCGATCACGCGCTGGTCCTTGCGGACCTCCTCGGGCCGCCCGGCGGCGATCACCCTTCCCTCCGCCATCACGATGACGCGGTCCGAGTAGCCCATCACGACCTCCATGTCGTGCTCGATGAAGAGGAACGTCACGCCCCGCTCGGCCCGCAGTCGCTGCATATGTTCGAGCAGACGCCGGCCCAAGGTCGGATTGATGCCGGCCATCGGCTCGTCGAGTAGCAGCATGCGCGGCTCCGCCATCAGCGCGCGCGCGAGCTCGAGCAGCTTGCGCTGCCCGCCTGACAGCGTCCCCGCGTATTTGTCCGCGAGCTGATCGAGGTTGAAGACGGCGAGCAGCTCCATCGCCTGTTCGCGAACTTCCCGCTCGCGGCGGCGAGAGGCGCCGGGGCGCAGGATCAGGTTTCGCAGCTTCTCACCGGGCTGGTCGGGGGCCGCAAGCATCATGTTGTCGATCACGGGCATGCGGGCGAGCGCCTTGGTGATCTGGAAGGTGCGCACCATCCCGTAGCGGGCAATCGCGTAGGGCGGGAGGCCGAAGATTGGGCGGTTGCGGAAGGAAGCTGCGCCGCGATCGCCGTGATAGAAGCCCGTGATGACGTTGAACAGGGTCGTCTTCCCTGCACCGTTGGGACCGATCAGGGCGGTGATCGAGCCCTCCTTCACGTCCAGCGTCGCGCCGTCCACCGCCTGGATCCCGCCAAAGCGCTTGACCACGTCGCGCACCTCGAGGATGGGGCGCCCGTTGGCCGCCGCCGGCTGAGACTCACTCGCCAAGGACCATCTCCTCTCGCTTGCCGAAGATGCCCTGGGGTCGGAACGCCATCAGCAGAATCAGGACCAGCCCGACGATGATGTAACGCAGGGCCGCCTCGTGCTCGTCGCTGATCGGGAGCTCGATGAAGCGCGTGCCCTCGAGGATCGTCCACATGATGATCGAGCCGATTGCCACTCCCCAGTAGTTGGCGAGCCCGCCGAGGACGAGTATTCCGTAGCCGACGAAGGTCACGATCGGCAGGAAATCGGTCGGGTGGATCGTCGCCAGGTTGAGCGCCAGGAAGAAGCCGGAGATCGCGCCGAGGGCGGACGCGATGGCCAGCGATTGAAGCTTGTAGACGAGGGTGTTCTTGCCAAGCGCCCGCGCCGCGTCCTCATCCTCCCGGATTGCCCTCAACACCCGGCCCCAGGGCGTGCGCTGCACGAAGTGCAGGGCCGCCGTCGCAAGCAGGGCGACGAGCCAGACGACGATCAGAAGTGGGAACAGCGTCTCCGGATCGCTCCACCCGAGGTCCTCGAGCCAGCCCGTGATCGTGTTCGACAGGTCGCGCCAGGTGTCGTCGTAGCAGGTGCCGCCTTCACAGAAGAGGCCCTGGTTGCCGCCGGTCAGCCCGCGCGAGTTCTGGGCCGCGAGGCGCACGACCTCCGCGGCGGCGATGGTCGCGATCGCGAAATAGTCGGTCCGCAGTCGCAGCGAGGGGAGGCCGACGAGCAGGCCGAACGCCATCGTGATCAGGATCGCGGCGGGCAATGCGAGCCAGAACGACCAGCCGGTCTCGATCACCAGGATTGCCATCGCGTATGCACCCACCGCCATGAACCCCGCCTGGCCGAAGTTCACGATCCCGGTGAAACCGACGTTGAGCTGCAGCCCGAGCGCGAACAGCGTGTAGATGCCGGCCAGGACCCCGACGCCGGTCCAGAACGTGGTGGCGCTCAGGAAGTCGAGCGTGATCGCAAATGGCACGCTCAGACCGCCCGCGCCCTGCCGAAGATTCCCTGCGGGCGCACGACCAGGACGATGATCAGCACGAGAAATCCGATGGCGGTCTTCCAGCGGAAGTCGATGAAGAGCGTCGACCACTCGATCACCAACCCGAGCACGATCCCACCGACCAGAGCCCCGAACGCGTCGCCGATGCCACCCAGGATCACTGCGGCGAAGATCGGCAGCAGGAGGCCGAAGCCGAGCTCAGGCCGGATGTCGGTGACGGCACCCGCGAGCACCCCGGCCAGTCCGGCGAGCCCGCCCGCGAACAGCCAGGTGTAGAGGATCACGCGAGAGGTGTCGATGCCTGTGGTCTCAGCGAGGTCGAGGTTGTCGGCCAGCGCGCGCATGCGCTTGCCGAGCAGCGTGTACCGCAGCATCAGCCCGACGGTGATCAGGACCGCCAGTCCGATCACGATCACCCAGAGCTCCGTCCGTCCGATCCTCAGTCCCAGGAACTCGACCGTGGCGAAGCTGTTCACGTCGAGGGTCCGGATCTCCGGACCCCAGGCGTACTGGATCGCGTAGCGGATCACGAACGCGAGTCCGATCGACATCAAGAGGAGCTGGAGGAGGCCCGCCTTGCGCGCCCGCATCGGTCCCCACATCACGCGCTCGAACGAGACGCCGAGCAGGGCGGTGAGTGCGATCGCGAAGAAGATGCCCCACACCAGCGGCACGCCCCAGGTGACGTTTACGACGTAGGCCATGTAGGCGCCGAACGTGAGGAAGTCGCCGTGCGCGAAGTTGACGAGCTTCAGGATCCCGTAGACGAGCGTGAGCCCGACGGCGCCGATCGCGTAGACGGAACCGAGCGCGAGCCCGTTGAGACCGGTTTGGGCGGTGTCGTGGAGGCCCTTCGTCGCGATGATGAAAAGGACCAGGGCGCCGATGACGATCACCGCCGTGCGCTCTGGATACCGGGACGCTAGCCGCACGGCGGGTGCCTCGCGGAGCCGCACGCGCAACGGCAGTGAGATGGGCTCGGATGCTGTTCGTGCTTCCACGGGTGGCGGTGGGTAATCTTATGCCCGCAAATCGGGCTCGACGCCACACTTCTGCGCCCGCAACCGCGAATCCAAACCGGAAACCAGATGATCATCTACATCTCGGCCGTCGCCGGTCTCTGCACACTGGTGGTGCTTTGGGCCATCGGCCTCAACGCGGACGTCGGCGGCCTGATTGCGCTCGGCATGCTCTTCCTCGGCGTGCTCGTCCACATGGGGACGAGGATGTTCTCGGCCAGGGATAAAGAAGAAGCGGGCTAACCGAAGAAGGTTCCCGCCAGGCGGAGATAGGCCAGGTCGACCGGCTTTATCCCTTCCACCTCGGACAGCGGGACGCTCGTAATCTCGGTTCCGCGCAGTGCGGCCATCCGGCCGAATTCCCGCTGCTCGGCGAGCTCCGCCGCCTTGATCCCATAGCGGGTCGCGAGCACGCGGTCGGTGGCCGTCGGGGTGCCGCCGCGCTGGACGTGGCCAAGCGTGGTCACCCGGGCCTCGAAGCCGGTGCGCGCCTCGATCTCCATTGCCAGCGCCTGCCCGATCCCGCCGAGCCTTGGGTAGCCGTACTGGTCGGTCTCGTCGGAAAGCCGCACCTGGCGCTTCTCGCCCGAATCGAACGCGAGGTCGGCGCCTTCGGCGACGACTACGATCGAGAAGTCCTTGCCACGGTCGTGGCGCCCGTCGATCGCCCTGCAGACCTCCTCGACCGTGAGCTCGAGCTCCGGGATCAGGATCGCGTCGGCGCCGCCCGCGATGCCGCTGAAGACGGCGATCCAGCCGGTGTTGCGTCCCATCACCTCGACGACCATCACGCGGTCGTGGGATTGCGCCGTCGTATGCAGGCGGTCAATCGCATCGCTTGCCACTTGAACGGCGGTGTCGAAGCCGAAGGTGTAGTCGGTGCATGGCACGTCGTTGTCGATCGTCTTCGGCACGCCGACGATTGGAAGCTCCTCGTTCTCGTACAGGCGCCGGTTGATCCCCATCGTGTGCTCGCCACCGATCGCGACGATCGCGTCGAAGCCGTCCTCGTCGATCGCCGAGGCCACGCGCTCGACGCCGTTGGGCTCACGATAGGGATCGAAGCTGGACGTCGAGAGGATCGTGCCGCCCAGGTGCAGGATGCCCGACACCGTGCGCATGTCGAGCGTCATATAGAGGCGATCTGCCAGACCGAGGTAGCCCCGCGTGAGACCAACCACCTCGTGCCCGTCCCCGAGGCATCGCCGCGTGACCGCGCGGATCACCGCGTTCAGTCCCGGGCAGTCGCCACCTGCTGTCAGCACCCCGACCTTCACTAACGCAGCAATCTAACCGTGCTGCCGGGTGTCCCCGGGAAGCAAAGCCATAGAATCGCGGGCTTCTTGCCACCGATCGCCGTGAGAGCAGGATTACTCACAGCCGCGATCATCGCTGCTGCGCTGGGGCCCGCCGGCTGCGGGGGCGATCAAAGTCGCGGCGGAGTGATCGTGGGCGACACGCTCACGATCTACACGAGCGTTCCGCTGCAGGGCCCGCACGCCGAGCAGGCGCGCGCGATCGTTCAGGGGGAGAAGCTGGCGCTGAAGGATGCCGGCGGCATGGCCGGCGAGTTCAAGGTCAACTTCGCTTCCCGCGACGACTCGACCGCCGGCGACGGCGACCAGCCTGGGTGGAACCCCGGCCGCACGGCCGACAACGCCAGCAAGGCTGCGCAGGACGCTCGCACTCTTGCCTATGTGGGCGAGTTCGACTCCGGCGCAACCGCGATCTCGCTGCCGATCACGAACGAGGCCGGGTTCGTCCAGGTCAGCCCCGCGGCGACCGCCGTCGGCCTCACGAAGCTGGTCCCCGGTGCGGACAAGGGAGAGCCGGACAAGTACTACCCGTCGGGAGACCGCTCGTTCGCGCGCGTCGTACCGGCGGATGACGTGCAGGCTTCAGCAGCGGCGCGCTGGGCGAAGCAGCTTGGCGCCCGCAAGGTCTTCCTGGTGGACGACAAGAGCGTCAGCGGGATCGGCCTGGTGACCCAGTTCCGGCTGGCGTCCGAGCGGGGGGACGGAATACAGATCGTCGGCGAGAAGGGCATGGACCCGCTCGCGGACGACTACAAGGACTTCGTGAGCGAGGTCAAGAGCAAGGACCCCGACCTGGTCTTCTTCAGCGGCGGCGTGGAGAGCAACGCCGTCCGCTTCTGGCGCGAGATGCGAAGCGAGCTGCCGCGCGTGTTGATGATGGGCTCCGACCGGCTACTGGTGCCCGACTTCTACGAGGACCTGGGATCCGCAGCCCAGCGCAGCTATGCGACTTCGGTGACGAAGGACAGCTCGCAGCTGCCGCCTGCCGGCCAGGCCTTCCTGCGCGACTACAAGCGCGAGTTCGGCGAGAAGCCAGATTCACACGCCGCTTACGGCCACGCGTCGATGTCGCTGCTCCTGGACGCGATCCGGCGCGCGGGCAAGGACGCAAAGCGCCGCGGTGAGGTCCTGAAGCAGGTGCTCGACACGACCGACTTCAACAGCGTGATCGGGACGTTCTCGATCGACGACAACGGGGATACGACGATCCGGGACATCGCCGGGTATCGGTTGGACAGCGGGAAGCCGAGGTTCGCCAAGGCGTTGACCGGGGATCCGCAGCGGTAGTGCTTAGACGGCTCGGGATGCTGGGCCGCTTTTGACTGGGCACCGAAGGGGGTGGTGTGCGGGTGGTTTTCCTTTTGTGAGCCCTTCGCGTTGAACGATGCACCCTTGCGATTGGCCCCGGTTTGCTGTCGCTTTTATGCCGCCTAGAGGGGCCAAACCTTGCACGCTCGGCAGGCCCCATCACGGATCCCACGTCAGTCGTCCCGAGACTGAGACCGAAGGCTCTCCCTTTCGATGCATTAGTTAGTCCCGCCGTCCGGCTTCGCGCTATTGACGAGGCACCGAAGGGGGGTGTCCAGAGGTCTGCCTTTTTCGAGCCCTTCGCGTCGAACGATCCAGTCAGGTGATTGGGACGAGGTTGCTGATGTAGTTGTGCCGGCTATGGGGGCCAAAACTTGCATGCTCCCGAGGCCCCATCACGCGACCCACGCCAACCGTCCCGAGGCTGTCGCAGAAGGCTCCACCTTCGATGCAGCTTTGAGTCCTGACAGACGCGGCCGGTGAACTTACGTCCGCACCGCGGCGTGCACCCCGGTCTGCACGTCTCCGCGCACCACGCCGGCCGCGCGGGCCTCGTCGGCGACGGCCTTTGCCACCGCCTTGACGACGTCGCGGTTGAAGACGCTCGGGATTATGTATTCCTCGGACAGCTCCGGCTCGGGGATCACGTCGGCGATTCCGTGCGCGGCGGCCAGCTTCATTTCCTCGGTGATCTCGGTCGCTCCGGCGTCGAGTGCGCCGCGGAAGACGCCCGGGAACGCGAGCACGTTGTTGATCTGGTTGGGGTAGTCGGAGCGGCCGGTGGCGACGATGCGCACGTACGGGGCGGCGTCCTCGGGCATCACCTCTGGCTCGGGGTTCGCCATCGCGAACACCATCGCGTCGTCGTTCATGCGCGCTAGTGCCTCCGGGCGGATCACCCGTGCGCCTGACAGGCCGATGAACAGGTCGGCTCCCTCGAGCGCGTCTTCGGGTCCACCGGAGCGCTTGCTGAAGTTCGTGTTCTCGGCATACCAGCGCTTGAGGGGATGCATCTCGTCCCAGTCGTCGCGCTCGGTGTGGATCAGGCCGTGCGTGTCGCAGCCGATGATCTCGCCGACGCCCGCCCCGAGCAGCATGCGGGTGACGGCGATGCCGGCCGCGCCCAGGCCGACCATCCCGACGCGCAGGTCCTCCATGCGCTTGCCGGTGATCTTGAGTGCGTTGAAGAGGGCGGCCATCACCACGATTGCAGTCCCGTGCTGGTCGTCGTGGAAGACGGGAATGTCGAGCTCTTCCTTCAGGCGGTCCTCGACCTCGAAGCAGCGCGGGGACGAGATGTCCTCGAGGTTGATGCCGCCGAAGGCGGGAGCGATCGTGCGCACCGTGGCGACGATCTCGTCGACGTCCGTCGTGTCGAGGCAGATCGGGAAGGCGTCGACGTTGCCGAACTCCTTGAAGAGCATCGCCTTGCCCTCCATCACCGGCATCGCCGCCTCGGGGCCGATGTCGCCGAGGCCCAGCACCGCGGTCCCGTCGCTGACGACCGCCACGTAGCCCTTCTTGATCGTGTAGCGGAAGGCGCGCTCGGGGTCCTCGTGGATGGCCATGCAGACCCGGGCCACGCCGGGCGTGTAGGCCATCGAGAGGTCGTCGCGGGTCTCCAGGCGGTACTTGTTGCGCTGGGTGATCTTGCCGCCCAGGTGCAGGCGGAAGGTGCGGTCCTGGAACTCGACCAGCTCGACTCCCTCGAGCGCCTTGACGGCATCGATGATGTCCTGCCAGTGCGCCTGGTCACGTGCGTCGACCGCGATGTCGCGCAGGAGCCACTTGTCAGCGCTCTC
Organism: uncultured Solirubrobacterales bacterium; assembly: GCA_963716195.1. Lineage (GTDB taxonomy): Bacteria > Actinomycetota > Thermoleophilia > Solirubrobacterales > JBBDJG01 > JBBQNR01. The sequence continues at coordinate 1,451,490 of OY970293.1, read as the reverse complement.
CACGATGTCGATCGCGCCGATCTGCCCGCCGGCGCGGCCGATCGCCGAAGTCACCGCGCCGAGCGTGCCGGGCGAGTTCTCCAGCCTGAGCCTCAGGGTGAGGCTGTATGAAGCACTTGGCGTGAGCGGCATCGTTTGCCGGGCCTCCCTGGCGGGCGCGGGGACGCGCGGGAGCCACAATCATAGTTCGCCCAAACTGCGAGATCGGTTTGCATGCGGGCCCGCAAGGAACGTATCGCTGGCGAGCCGGAGGACCGATGCCGCTTCCTATGATTGCGAAGTGGCCACCCAGACGTCAGAGCGCGAGCTCTTCCTGATCGACGGCAACAGCCTTGCCTACCGGGCGTTCTTCGCACTGCCGGAGTCCATCGCGACGTCGGACGGGCGTCCGACCAACGCGATCTTCGGCTTCGCGAGCATGCTGGTGAAGATCCTCACCGAGTACGGGCCGAAGGCGACGATCGTGGTGTGGGACGCCGGTATGTCCGGCCGGGAGCAGACCTACGAGCCGTACAAAGCGGAGCGGCGGCCGCGGCCTGACCTGCTGCGCGAGCAGTGGCCGCACCTGGAGCCCCTGGTCGAGGCGTTCGGCTACAAGAACGTGCGGGTGGAGGGCTACGAGGCGGACGACGTGATCGCCAGCCTCGCTGAGCAGGCGAAGGCCCAGGGCATCGAGGTGATGGTGGTCACCGGCGACCGAGATGCCTACCAGCTGCCGGACAACGGGCACGTCCGAGTGATGACGACCTCGCGGGGGATCACGGACACCCGCGTCTATGACCGCGAGGGTGTGATCGAGCGCTACGGTGTCCCGCCGGAACTGGTGCCCGACTTCATCGGGCTGAAGGGCGACACCTCGGACAACATCCCAGGCGTCCCGGGCATCGGCGACAAGACAGCGGCTCAGCTCCTACAACAGTATGGATCGCTCGAAGAGGTGCTCGGCCACATCGAGGAGATCTCCGGCAAGAAGCGCCAGGAGAATCTGCGCGAGAACAGCGGCCTTGCCCGGGTGTCCAAGCAGCTTGCGACGCTGAAGCGCGACATCGACGCCGGCATCGACGTCGCAGAGGTCGCCTCGGAGCCGCCCGACCGCTCGCGCCTGCGCGAGGTGTTCCGCGAGTTCGAGCTGCGCGATCCGCTGAAGCGGCTCGAGGAGGCGCTCGGCGAGGAGGGAGCAGCCCCGCGGCCAGTGCTGGACCAGCGGTTGGAGCCCGCGGTGCGCGAGGCGGGCCTCGAGGGGCCGGCGGAGCTCGGCTCAGGTCCGGCCGCGCTTGCGCTTGCTCCCGGTGACGATGGCGTGCGCTGGGCCGCGGCTTCCGGCAATCTCGTGCTGACGGGAGCGTCCGGAAGCCTGAACGAGCTGCTCGAGGCGTGGGGTGAGCGCCCGCTGATCGCGCACGACTGGAAGACCCTCAGTCGCGCAGCGGCGCCGGCGCTCACCGGTGACCCGGGGGACCGGGTCGCGCCGGACCGGCTCGCCCACGACACGGCTGTGGCGGCGTACCTGCTGAACCCGGCGCGCCGCACCTATCCGCTCGACGAGCTGACAGAGGAGGTTGGCATCCATGTCGTCACCGGGAGCGATCCGGAGGACGTCGTCACGGCGCTCGTCGCCGAGACCGCCGCCGTACAGGCGCTCGCCGAGCTGCAACGGCCGCAAATCGAGGAGCTCGGGCTGCGCCGCCTGCTCGAGGAGGTGGAGCTCCCGCTGGTCGAGGTCCTGTGCAGGCTGGAGCGAGTGGGCGTCAAGCTCGACACGGCGCGCCTGTCCGACCTGGCGGCCGGCGTCGAAGCGGACATCGAGCGACTGCAGCAGGAGATCTGGGAGCAGGCCGGGGAGGAGTTCACCCTCGGATCGCCGCAGCAGCTGAGCCGGATCCTGTTCGACAAGCTCGGCCTGTCGAAGAAGCGGCGTGGCAAGACCGGGTTCTCCACCGACGCGCGCGTCCTGCGCGCGATCCGCACCGAGCATCCGATCGTCGAGTTGATCGAGTCATGGCGCGAGCTGTCGAAGCTGAAGAGCACCTACTTCGACGCGCTGCCGGCGATGATCTCACCTGAGACCGGTCGCCTGCACACCACCTTCAACCAGACCGCGACGACTACCGGACGGCTGTCGAGCACCAATCCGAATCTCCAGAACATTCCGATCAGGACGGAACTCGGACGGCGGATACGGAGCTGCTTCGTGACCGAGCGCGGATGGCGTCTGATCTCCGCCGACTACTCGCAGGTGGAGCTGCGGATCCTTGCCCACGTCGCCGGCGAGCAGGTGCTCAAGGACATCTTCGCCCGCGACGAGGACGTCCACGCAGCGACCGCGTCCGAGGTGCTCAAGCTGGCGCCGGAAGACATTGGCCCCGGCGAGCGCTCGCGCGCAAAGGCCGTCAACTTCGGCATCGTCTACGGGCTGAGCGCGCACGGGTTGTCGGAGCAGCTCGACATCCCGCACGAGGAGGCCGCCGAGTACATCGAGCGTTACCTGGCCCGCTTCCCGGCCGTCCAGAAGTTCATCGACCGCACGATCGGCAAGGCGACCGAGAGCGGTTATGTCGAGACGCTGTTCGGGCGCCGGCGCCCGATCCCGGAGCTGCGCTCCCGCAGCTGGCAGACGCGCTCGCTCGGCGAGCGGCTCGCCGTCAACACGATCATCCAGGGCACCGCGGCCGACATCATCAAGGTCGCGATGATCACGACCTGCGCTCGCCTGCACGACGAGGGGCTGGAGACGAGGCTCGTGCTCACGATCCACGACGAGCTGCTGTTCGAGGGTCCGGAGCAGGAGGGCGCTAAGGCCTGCGACATCGTGCGCGAGGAGATGGAGTCCGCGTTCGAGCTGGATCCTCCGCTGAAGGTCGACATCGGCGTCGGCCTCAACTGGCTCGAGGCTAAGTAGATGAGGAGAGACGCCGTAGCCGCCGGAGGCGGCGCAGGCGGCTCACAGGACTCTTATAGGTGTCCGACGAAGTCGGCTAGATATTCCCGGTGGATAAGACCTTCGTAGCCGCAATGGCCACGGTCGTCGTCGGCGGGCTGATCGCCCTGCAGGCGCCGATCAACTCCGGGCTCGGCAAGGTGACCGGCACGTTTCCCGCCGCGGCTGTCTCGTTCATCGTCGGGACGCTGCTGCTGATCGCCATCGTCGTGGTGACCGGCAACCTCGGCAACGTCACCGAGGCTACGCACGTCCCCGTCTACCTGCTGATCGGAGGCGTGCTCGGCGCCGCGTACGTGACGACGGTGCTGCTGACCGTGCGCACGCTTGGCGCGGGGGGCGTCACGGCGGCAACCGTCGCGGGCCAGCTCACGATGTCGGTGATCCTCGACCGCATCGGTTTCCTGGACCTGGATGAGACGCCGATAACAGCGGCGCGAATAGCCGGCGTTTTGCTGCTGTGCGCAGGCACAGTGTTGATCGTTAGAAATTAGAAATCAGAAATCAGAAAATTAGAAAAGAAAGAGGACCCGGAGGCCCTCTTTCCAAATTACTAGTTTCTAATTACTGGTTTCCTAGTCCTTCAGGTCTTCCTCTCGAGATCCGCGACCTCTTCTGCCTTCCGTTGCGTCTTCTCGGTGGCGCGGTCGAACTCTTCCTTCGCCTCGCCCTTGCGCTCCTCGCGAGCGCCTTGGCTGCGCAGGCTCGAGTCGCCGGTGAGGTCGCCGGCCGCCTTCTTGGTGCGTCCTGTGATCTTGTCCAGGATGCTCATTTCCAATCCTCCGTCTCAGTTTCGGGTCCTATCGAGGGATGCCCGAACCGACGGAAGACAAACGCGAAGCGCTCTAAAGCCCGCCCGAGCCGCCGCGGTGCCACCAGGTGACCCACCGGTAATGGTCCGGCTTACGCTCGTCGGGGTCACCGACACGGGTTCCCTTCGGGAACATGTGGTTCTGGCGATGGACCGTCCAGATGACGAGAACCGTCATGGCGACGAAGAAAGCCAGGACGATCCACTCGAAGATTCCCACGTTAAAAGGGAATCCGCGAGAGGGGAGTTCGCGAGCGCCTACGCAGCGGCCGCGAGCGGCTCGGCTACAGCGGCGCGCGGCTCCCCATGCGCGAAGCTCGGGTGCGCGATGCGCAGGTAGTGCTCGAACGACCAGCGCACGAAGCGCTCGGTCGACATCGCTTTGATGCCCGCCGCTAGCAGCAGCGGTGGCACCCGCGGCACCAGCCGCTGGGCGCGCAGCATCCAGCGGAACTTCCACTCGTGCCGGTCGGAGAAGTCGCCGTAGCGGCGCAGGGCGGTCTCGCGCGTCGCCCGGCCTTCGAGCACGCGGCGCAGCTCGCGCCCGCAGGAGATTCCGAAGTAGAACGCAGTCCTGATTCCCTCGGCGGTCAGCGGCAGGCAATGGCCGGCCGAGTCACCGACGAAGAAGACGCCGCCGTCGGCCGCACGCCGGAGCTTGTGCGGGATCCAGTTCCCCTGGTAGCGAACCGTGTCCCGCTCGAGCCGCTGCGCCAGCTCCACAGTCGGTCGCTTGACGTGAAAGCGCGGATCGAACGAGCCGACCCCGACCCGCACCTCCTCCTCGGCGGGGAAGCTCCACCCGTATCCCGCGGGCACGACCGACCGCTCGATCCAGACCTCGAGGTCGCGACCGTTTCCCGACGGGTGCACCTCGAGACCACGCGAGAGGGGCGCGTCCGGAGGCTGATAGCCGCTGACGTCGAGCACACGCCGCCAGCCGAGCGCGTCGACGATCAATGGTGCTGACACCTCGCCGCGATCCGTCATCACTCGCTCGCCCGAGCGGCCCGTCACCGTCGCGGTCTCGAACTCGGCGTCGTTCTGATCGTCGAGCAGCTGGCACAGCGTCCGGTAGTCGAAGGTCGAGAAGGTGAAGGGCAGCGGGTAGCGCGCGCTGGCGCGGGGAGTGTGGATGACCAGCTCGGAGAAGGTCTGCTGGATCGAGCCCTCCAGCCCGAGCGCGGTCAGCCAGTCTGTCGGCGCTGCGCACGCCGAGGTTTGGCGCTCGCCGACCTCGTAGCGGTCGAGGACCAGCACCCGTCCGGCTCCGGCAAGCTCGCGCGCTACGGTGAGACCGGCAAAGCTGGCCCCGCACACGACCGCGTCGAAGTCGCCTCTGAGCGCCGTGCGGTCAGCACCCTTCTTCGTGCGTCGGGTAGGCACTAGATGATTGATTTCGCGGCCACGTGCGCGACCGGGGCGTGGCAGATCAAGCTGGGGTAGGACCTCGCGCTTTGCGCTCGCACCGGCGCCTTCGGCGCCTCGCGAAGCCCATGCTTGACTGCATGGGAGAGCCCGAGGACGCAGATCCAGCGCCGATATGCCGCGTCATCGGCGCGTGCGTGGATCGTGGAATCAGTCATCGAGACCAGCCTAGAGGATGCCGTCGCTATAGTTCCGCGGGTGCCGCAGGTCGACACGCCGCCGCAGGCTGCAACCGAACCCCCTCTGAGCGCGAACGGCGCCGACCTCCTGATCGAGGTCGACGGCAGGCTCGTTCCGAACTACGACGCGACGATCAAGCCCTTTGGCGAGGGCGACGTCGTGACCGGCAAGGTCGTCCGCATCGACAAGGACGAGGTGCTGGTGGACATCGGCTACAAGTCCGAGGGCGTCATCCCGCTCAACGAGCTTTCGATCCGCCGCTCGGTCGATCCGGGGGAGGAGGTCCAGCTCGGCGAGGAGGTCGATGCGCTCGTCCTCACGAAGGAGGACCAGGACGGCAGGCTGATCCTGTCGAAGAAGCGCGCCCGCTTCGAGCGCGCGTGGCGCCGGATCGAGCAGGCGGCTACCACCGGCGAGCCGGTCGAAGGCAAGGTGATCGAAGTCGTGAAGGGTGGCTTGATCATCGACCTCGGAGTGCGCGGGTTCCTACCTGCGTCGCTCGTCGACATCAGGCGCGTGCAGAACCTCGACGAGTACCTCGGCGAGACCATCGAGTGCAAGGTGATCGAGCTCAACCGCAGCCGCAACAACGTCGTGCTGTCGCGGCGCGCGGTCCTGGAGGAGGAGCGCAAGGAGGCACGCCAGCAGATCCTCGACCGGCTGCAGAAGGGCCAGATCGTGGAGGGCACGATCTCGAACATCGTCGATTTCGGGGCATTCGTCGATCTCGACGGCATCGACGGCCTGATCCATATCTCCGAGCTCTCGTGGGGCCACGTCAACCATCCGTCGGAAGTGCTCCAGATCGGGCAGACGGTGCAGGTCAAGGTCCTCGACATCGACCGCGAGCGCCAGCGCATCTCGCTCGGGCTGAAGCAGACTCAGGAGGACCCGTGGCAGCGGGTCGTCAGCACCTACAGCGTCGGCGACGTGCTCGAGGGCAAGGTGACCAAGGTCGTCGCGTTCGGCGCGTTCGTCGAGGTGATGGAGGGAGTCGAGGGCCTCGTCCACATCTCGGAACTCGCGCAGCATCACGTCGAGAACCCGCGCGACGTCGTCCAGCCGGGCGACGTCGGCCGCGTCAAGATCCTCGAGATCGACGAGGAGCGCCGCCGCCTCTCGCTCAGCTTCAAGCGCGTCGAGGACCAGATCCTTCCGGTCCGCGAGCCCGTCGAGACGCCGCCCGGGGAGACCGGCGAGATGGACGAGGTGCCGGAGCTGGGGCTGTCCGAGGACGTCTTCACCGAGCAGGTTCCCGAGCCGCCTGACGACGCGGAGGCGCCGGTAACTGACGCAGAGGCCCCGGTGACGGAGCCGGAGGCGCAGCCAGAACAGGTCGCGGAGGCCGCGCCTGAGCAGGCGGCAGAGCCCGCCGCAGAAGCCGAAGCCGAGCCGTCCGCAGAAGCCGAAGCCGAGCCCGCCGCAGAAGCCGAGGCCGAACCCGCCGAAGCAAGCGAGGAGGAGCCGGAAGGCTCCCCGTCGTAGGGTGGTCCGAAGAAGCTAGGGCCCCTTGCTCTTCATCGGTCTGACGGGAGGTCTTGGGGCCGGGAAATCCGAGGCGCTGGCCGCCGCCGAGCGGCTGGGTGCAGCCACTCTGTCGACCGATGCCGTCGTTCACGAGCTGCTCGGCAGCGCAGAGGTGCGCGACCTGCTCGCCGGGCGTTGGGGCGAGCGCGTCCTGGCTGGAGACGAAGTCGACCGCGGCGCGGTCGCGGAGATCGTGTTCGAGCGGCCCGACGAGCTCGGCTGGCTCGAGTCTGTCCTGTTCCCTCGCGTGGGCCAGCGGGTGATGGAGTGGCGCATGGAGCTCGAGCGCTCCGATCCGCCGCCGAACGTCGCTGTCGTGGAGGTGCCGTTGCTGTTCGAGGCGGGCATCGAGGGCATCTTCGACGCAACCGTCGCGGTCGTCGCAGACGAAGAGACGCGCGCGCAACGTGCGGGCGAACGAGACCACCGCGGCCTGACCGGGCGCGAGGCGCGCCAGCTCGACCAGGACGAGAAGGCGCGCCGCGCCGATCACGTGATCCGCAACGAAGGCACGCTCGAGGACCTCGAGGAGGAGATGCGCCGCGCGCTCGACGCGAGCGGCCAGAAGGCGGCCCGATGAGCCAGCGGATGGCAAGCACGCGTAGTCTTCGGCGCCCGCGCCTGCGCCGGTGGACGGTCACTCTCGTGGTGCTGATCGCGGGGGCGGGCGTGGGGGCGTCGATGGCGCTGTTCGGTCCGCTGGACGACACGATCAAGGAGCTCACGCTCCCGCTTCGCCACGACGACATCATCCGCCAGCAGGCGGCCGACAAGCAGCTCGATCCGGCGCTGATCGCAGCGGTCATCTACCGCGAGTCGAAGTTCCGCGACCAGACCTCGAAGGCCGGCGCGCAGGGACTGATGCAGATCCTGCCGGACACCGCGAAGTTCGTCGCGCGCAAGACCGGCGGCATCGACTTCGTCGAGGCGGACCTTCGCGATCCCCAGATCAACATCTCCTACGGCTGCTGGTATCTGCGCTACCTGCTCGATCGCTACGGCGGCAACGAGGTGGCGGCCGTCGCCGCCTACAACGCCGGCCACCAGCGCGTCGACCGCTGGGGCGGAAGGGACCTGACGCTCGACGACATCCGCTTCCCCGAGACGGAGGAGTACACGCGCGACGTCATGGACAAGCGCCAGGAGTACCAGCGGCGCTACCGAGACGAGCTCGGGCTGTAGGGCGGCTAACCTCCTTGGAGGATGCCGCGCTTCAAGTTCAACCCAACCTACAAGCCGGTCGCCGACCAGCCGACGGCCGTCTCTCAGCTGGCAGAGGGCATCGGCCGGGGCGACCGCTTCCAGACGCTGCTTGGCGTCACAGGCTCGGGCAAGACCGCCACGATGGGCTTCGTGATCGAGCAGATCCAGAAGCCGACCCTCGTGCTGGCTCACAACAAGACCCTCGCGGCGCAGCTCTGCTCGGAGTTCCGCGAGTTCTTCCCGAACAACGCGGTCGAGTACTTCGTCTCCTACTACGACTACTACCAGCCGGAGGCCTACGTACCGCAGCAGGACCTCTACATCGAGAAGGACTCCTCGATCAACGACGAGATCGACCGCCTGCGCCACTCGGCCACCGCCGCCCTGTTCGCGCGCGATGACGTGATCATCGTGGCGTCGGTGTCGGCGATCTACGGCATCGGCTCACCGAAGCTGTACCAGCAGAAGATGCTCTTGCTGAAGGTGGGAGAGTGGGTCGATCGCGAAGCGACCCTGCGCCAGCTGGTCTCGATGCAGTACTCGCGCAACGACGCCAACCTCGCCCGCGGCACCTTCCGCGTGCGCGGCGAGGTGCTCGAGGTGTTCCCCGCCTACGCGGAGAGCGCGTACCGCGTCCAGCTGTTCGGGGACGAGATCGAGAAGATCCAGCACTTCGACCCGCTCACGGGCGAGATCTACCACGACCTCGGGCACGTCTCGGTCTGGCCGGCGACGCACTACGTCACCGACGAGGACACGGTCGAGCGCTCGCTGCGCGAGATGAAACACGAACTCCAGGAGCGCATCAAGGAACTCGACTCTCAGGGCAAGCAGCTGGAGGCGCACCGCTTGCGCCAGCGCACCGAGTACGACATGGAGATGCTGAAGGAGATGGGCTTCTGCTCGGGGATCGAGAACTACTCCCGCATCCTCGACGGACGCCCGGCGGGCTCACCTCCGCACACATTGATCGACTATTTCCCCGACGATTTCATCCTCTTCATCGACGAGTCGCATCAGACAGTCCCGCAAATCGGAGGCATGTACGAGGGCGACCGTTCGCGCAAGCGGACGCTTGTGGACTACGGCTTCCGGCTGCCTTCGGCGCTCGACAACCGGCCGCTGCGCTTCGACGAGTTCCTCGCGCGCGTGCCGCAGATGGTGTTCGTGTCCGCGACGCCGGGCCCGTACGAGCGCGAGCACTCCCAGCAGATCGTCGAGCAGATCGTCCGCCCGACCGGGATCGTGGACCCCGAGGTCGAGGTGCGCGAGACCAAGCACCAGATCGACGACCTTATGAACGAGATCCGGGCTCGCACCGAGGTCGACGAGCGCGTGCTGGTCACCACGCTGACCAAGAAGATGGCGGAGGACCTGACCGGATACCTGCTCGAGTACGGGTTCCGGGTGCGCTATCTGCACTCGGAGATCGACACGATCGAACGCATCCAGATCATCCGCGACCTGCGCCTGGGCGAGTACGACGTCCTGGTCGGCGTCAACCTCCTGCGCGAGGGACTGGACCTGCCGGAGGTGTCGCTGATCGGGATCCTCGACGCCGACAAGGAGGGCTTCCTCCGCGGCGAGACTAGCCTGGTCCAGACCATCGGCCGCGCTGCGCGCAACGTGCGTGGCAGGGTGCTGATGTACGCGGACCGCGAGACCGCGGCGATGCGAGCGGCGATCGACGAGACGAACCGGCGCCGCGAGATCCAAGTCGCCTACAACGAGGAGCACGGCATCACGGCCGAGACGGTCAAGAAGGGGATCTCGGACCTGACGACGTTCCTCTCGCTCGAGGACCAGGTCGTCCCCCGCGGGAGGAAGCGGCGCAAGAAGGGCGACGAGGAGATCCGCACTCCCGAGCAGATCGAGCGTCTGATCGTGGAGCTCGAGGAAGAGATGCTCGCCGCCGCCGAGGACCTGCGGTTCGAGTACGCGGCCAAGCTACGCGACGAGATCAAGGAGCTTCAGCTGGAGCTCGGCCAGGGCCTGCGCACTCCCGGTGAGGCCAAGGCCTAGATCTCTCGATGACCGCGCTGTTTGGGGCCTTTCCGGCCGGTGCCCGGGGATCGCCCGCATACAATCGTCTAAGTGGCCTTAGGTGCCCATCCCAGTGAACACAGCAACGACCGGCCGGCTGCAAATCTTCGCCGGGCCTCGTCCTCGGTCGGCCCCATACCCACCAGGTATGCGGCCTCCCTGCGTCCGGCCCCAGCTCGATTTTCGCTCGGCCGCCCGTCACTGTGCCCACCGGAATGAGCACTGAAGACAGGATTCGCATTGCCGGCGCCCGCGAGCACAACCTCAAGGACATATCCCTCGAGCTTCCTCGCGACGCGCTGATCGTCATCACCGGGCTCTCCGGGTCCGGTAAGTCCAGCCTTGCCTTCGACACGATCTACGCCGAGGGCCAGCGCCGCTATGTCGAGTCGCTGTCCGCCTACGCCAGGCAGTTCCTGGGCCAGATGGACAAGCCCGACGTTGACTCGATCGAGGGCCTGTCACCGGCGATCTCGATCGACCAGAAGACGACCTCGCGCAACCCGCGCTCGACCGTCGGCACCGTGACCGAGATCTACGACTACCTGCGCCTGCTGTGGGCCCGGATCGGGCATCCCCATTGCTACAACTGCGGCAAGCCGATCGCCGGGCAGTCGATCGAGCAGATCATCGACCACGTGATGACCCTGCCCGAGGGGGCGCGTTTCATGGTGATGGCGCCGATCGTCCGCGGCACCAAGGGGGCGTACAAGGACCTGCTGGAGGAGCTTCGCGCCGAGGGGTACACGCGGGCCAAGGTGAACGGCGAGCTGCGCCTGCTCGAGGAGGAGATCGAGCTCGACAAGAAGTACAAGCACGACATCTCGGTCGTGGTGGACCGGCTAGTCATGAAGCACGATGGGCGGCGCCGGATCGCCGATTCGATCGAGACCGCCGTGGCGCTCGCGGAAGGACTCGTGGAGATCGAGGAGGTGAAAAACACGCCGTCAGGCGGCGAGCCGCCTGACGGGTCGGCGAAAGGACGGGCAAAGCGTCACGCGACCGGTGCCACTGCCGCGGGCGACCAGAGCACGATGGTCTTCTCGGAGAAGTTCGCCTGCCTCGAGTGCGGGACCTCGATGCCCGAGCTCGAGCCGCGCATCTTCTCGTTCAACTCCCCTCACGGCGCCTGCCCGCGCTGCACGGGCCTCGGGTCGCAGCAGGAGATCGACCCGGACTTCGTCGTGCCGGACCCGACGCTGTCGATCAGCGAGGGCGCGCTCGCCCCGTGGAGCTCGGGCTCCGACTACTACGAGCAGCTCATCACCGCCATCGCCGACAAGTACGAGATCGACGTCGACGTGCCGTGGGAGGACCTGGCCGAGGAGGATCGTGACCTCTTCCTATACGGCGACGACGACGACGAGCGCGTCTACGTCTCGTACCGCAACCGGATGGGACGCAAGCGCTCCTACATGACGTACTTCGAAGGCGTGATCCCGAGCCTCGAGCGCCGCTACCAGGAGACGGACTCCGAATACGTGCGCGAGAAGATCGAGGAGTTCATGGCGGTGCGACCGTGCCCGCAGTGCAAGGGGGCGCGTCTACGCCCCGAGAGCCTCGCGGTCAAGGTCGGCGGGCTCAGCATCTACGAGTTCACGCTCAAGTCGGCGCACGAGGCGGCTTCGTTCCTCGAGCGCCTGACGCTGACCGACACCGAGCGCCAGATCGCGAGCCGGATCCTGAAGGAGATCCGCGAGCGGCTGGCGTTCCTGGAGAGCGTGGGCGTGGGCTACCTGACGCTCGAGCGGGGGTCGGCGACGCTGTCGGGTGGCGAGGCGCAGCGGATCCGGCTGGCGACTCAGATCGGGTCGAGTCTCGTCGGCGTGCTGTACATCCTGGACGAGCCGTCGATCGGCCTCCACCAGCGCGACAACCAGAAGCTCCTCGACACGTTGGCCCGGTTGCGAGACCTGGGCAACACGGTGATCGTCGTCGAGCACGACGAGGGAACCATGCGCTCGGCCGACCACATCGTGGACCTCGGCCCCGGCGCGGGCGAGCACGGCGGCCGGATCATCGCCGAGGGATCGCCGAAGGAGATCCAGCGCGTTTCCGAGTCGCTCACCGGGCAGTTCCTGGCGGGGCGCCGCTCGATCCCGCTCCCGGGCAAGCGCCGCCGCCGCAAGCGCGGCGTGAAGATCCACGGCGCGACACAGCACAACCTCAAGAAGCTCGACGTCGAGTTCCCGCTCGGCGTGTTCTGCTGCGTGACGGGCGTGTCGGGGTCGGGCAAGTCGACTCTGGTGAACGAGGTGCTCTACCGCTCGGTCGCCAACCGCCTGCACAAGGCGAAGCTCCGGCCCGGCTCACACCGCAAGGTCGAGGGGATCGACCGGATCGACAAGATCATCAACATCGACCAGTCTCCGATCGGCCGCACGCCCCGGTCCAACCCAGCCACGTACACCGGGGTGTTCGACCACATCCGTCAGCTCTACGCGCGCACTCAGGAGGCACGCGCGCGGGGCTACAAGCCCGGGCGGTTCTCGTTCAACGTCAAGGGCGGCCGCTGCGAGGTCTGCCGCGGCGACGGCCAGATCAAGATCGAGATGCACTTCTTGCCGGACGTCTACGTGCCGTGCGAGCAGTGTCACGGCAAGCGCTACAACCGCGAGACGCTCGACATCCGCTTCAAGGGCAAGACGATCGCCGACGTGCTCGAGATGTCAGTCGAGGAGGCACTCGAGTTCTTCTCGCGCATCCCGAAGATCAAGCGCCGCTTGCAAACACTGCACGACGTCGGCCTCGACTACATCAGGCTCGGCCAGCCGGCGACCCAGCTCTCGGGCGGAGAGGCGCAGCGCGTCAAGCTCTCGTCGGAGCTGTCCAAGGTGGCGACCGGCTCGACGCTGTACATCCTCGACGAGCCGACCACCGGTCTGCACTTCGCCGACGTGCAGCGGCTGCTCGACGTGCTCAGCCGCCTCGTCGACGCCGGCAACACGGTCGTCGTGATCGAGCACAACCTCGACGTGATCAAAACCGCTGACTGGATCATCGACCTCGGGCCGGAAGGCGGCGAGGCCGGCGGTCAGCTGGTGGCCGCGGGCACGCCCGAGGACGTCGCGGCCACCGAAGGCTCGTACACCGGCAGCTTCCTGCGATCGATCGTCTCGACTCCGAAACGCCGGCCGGCTCGCGAGCGAGCAGCCGCCTGAGGAAAAAGGCCGGAATTTGCTCCGCGAATCCCGGGTTCGCGGAGGCCGCTCTCGTCGGCATCGCCGCCGTCTGGGGCCTGACGTTCGTGATGGTGCAGGACGCGATCGAGGAGATCGACCCGATGGCGTTCCTCGGCTACCGCTTCATCCCCGCGGCGGTGCTTGTCGCCGTCGTCTTCTGGCGACCGCTGCGCGACCTGCCGGCTGGAGGCTGGCGCGCGGGGCTGGTGATGGGCGCGTTCCTCACGGCAGGCTACGTCGCCCAGACGTACGGCCTCGAGCACACGAGCGCCTCGAACGCGGGCTTCATCACCGGGCTGTTCGTGGTCCTGACGCCTCTGTTCGGAGCGGTGCTGTTCGGCTTGAAGGTGGGACGCGCCGCCTGGGGCGCGGCAGGCCTCTCCGCAGTCGGGCTGTTTCTGCTGTCGGGCACCGACGGGGACCTGAACCTCTCGGGTGACGGGGCCGTCTTCCTGTGCGCGTGCGCGTTTGCGCTCCACATCCTGGTGACCGGGCGCGCAGTCAAGCGATTCAACGTCGGTGCGCTCGTTGCGGTCCAGCTGGGTGTGTGCGGCCTGTTCTGCCTTGCCTTCGCAGCGTTCGCTGGCCAGCTCGAGGTGCCGCGCGGGGCCACGGTGTGGAGCGCCCTGATCGCCACCTCGCTGGTGGCGAGCGCGCTCGGCTTCCTGGTCCAGACCTATGCGCAGCAGGTGCTCTCCCCGGCGCGCACGGCGCTGATTCTGGCGGCCGAGCCGGCCTTCGCCGGTCTGTTCGGCTACCTGCTCCAGGACGAGCGGCTGTCGGCAGTCGCATGGATGGGCGCAGCGCTGATCCTGATCGCGATCGTGGCGGTGGACGTTGTCCCGCGGTTGCGCCCGCCGCGGCCGTTGCCGGAGGGCTAGGATCTCCTCAATGCCCGACGTCAATCGTGAGATCCGGCTCGCGGCGCACCCGCACGGTGCTCCCAAGGACAGCGACTTCGACCTTGCCGAGACTCCCGTCCCGAAGCCCGCCGAGGGGCAGGTGCTCGTCCGCAACGTCTACATCTCCGTCGATCCCTACATGCGGGGGCGAATGAACAAGAACATCAAGTCGTATGTGGCGGGGTTCGAGCTCGGCGAGGCGATGCAGGGCGGCGCGGTCGGTCAGGTGGTGGAATCCAAGAGCGAGGCGCTCGCTGTCGGCGACTGGGTCAACAGCATGATGGGCTGGCGCGAGTACTACGTCGCGGACGGTGGGGCGCTGATGAAGATCGATCCCGATCTGGCTCCGGTTTCGACGGCGCTCGGCGTGCTCGGCCTGACGGGATTCACCGCCTATGTAGGCCTGCTCGATTTCGGCAAGCCGAAGGAGGGGGAGACGGTGTTCGTGTCGGCCGCCTCGGGAGCGGTGGGGAGCATCGTCGGGCAGATCGCGAAGCTCAAAGGCTGCCGCGCGATCGGCAGCGCGGGCACAGCCGAGAAGGTGGACTACGCGCGGGAGGCCGGTTTCGACGAGGTCTTCAACTACAAAGAAGAGGATCCGGGCGCGGCGCTCGACCGCCTCGCTCCCGAGGGCATCGACGTCAACTTCGAGAACGTCGGTGGCGCGCAGATGGAGGCGGTGATGGCGCGCATGAACGAATTCGGCCGGATCGCTCTGTGCGGGATGATCTCCCAGTACAACGCGACCGAGTTGCCACCCGGCCCGAGCTTCGTCACCTTCCTCGTCAAGAAGCTCAACATGCGCGGCTTCATCATCTCGGACCACTTCGACCGCCTCCCGGACTTCCTGCGCGACATGGGCGGCTGGGTTAGTGAGGGGAAGGTCACGTACCGGGAGACGGTGGTCGAGGGGATCGAGAACGCGCCGCGGGCGTTCATGGGACTGCTACAGGGAGAGAACCTCGGCAAGATGCTCGTCAAGTGCGGGCCGGACACGCCGGCGGGATGACGAGCGACAGCGCCGTCGCACTCGTCACCGGCGCGAACCGCGGCATCGGGCTCGAGGTGTCGCGCCAGCTCGCCGCGAAGGGGCTAACCGTCGTGCTGGGATCGCGTGACGAGGCTGCCGGCCGTGCCGCGGCCGAGGGAATCGAGGGAGACGTCATCCCACGCCAGCTCGACGTCTCCGACCAGGCGAGCGTCGACGCGGCATTCGACTGGATCGATTCCGAGTTCGGGAGCCTCGACGTGCTGGTCAACAATGCCGGCATCGCGCCCAGCGACCAGGGCAGCGGCGTGGAGCCCAACCTCGACGCGGTGCGGGAGGGGATCGAGACCAACACCTTCGGCGCGTGGCGCGCGGCGCAGCGCGCGATCCCGCTCATGCGCCGCGGCGGCTACGGCCGCATCGTGAACGTCTCGAGCGGCGCCGGCCAGCTGTCCGACATGAACGGCGGAGCGCCCGCCTACCGCATCTCGAAGACGGCGCTCAACGCAGTCACGCGTGTGCTGAACGCAGAGCTCGAGGGCAGCGGCATCCTCGTCAACTCGGTCTGCCCGGGCTGGGTGCGCACCGATATGGGCGGCAGCTCGGCACGGCTCTCTGTCGAGGAGGGCGCCGACACGCCGGTGTGGCTCGCGACACTTCCCGACGACGGCCCGAGCGGCGGCTTCTTCCGCAATCGCAAGCCCATTCCCTGGTAGTAGCTCCGTGAGCCGGCTCGTCTTCGACGAGGACATGGTCAAGCAGTTGGAGGTCGTGTATCGCAGCCGCGACATCCTGCGCCGGCGGCGGATCCTGCGCGAGGCCATCCTTGCCCAGCCGGGAGAGCGGATCCTGGACATCGGATGCGGCCCGGGTTTCTACGTCGTCGAGTTCCTGGAGGAGATCGGCCCCGAAGGCAGCGTGACGGGTCTCGACGCAAGTGAGCAGATGCTCGCAATCGCCGAGGAGCGATGCAGGGGCCATGGCGACGCACATTTCAAACAGGCAGACGCGACATCGCTACCGGTCGACGACGGCACCTTCGACGCGGCCCTGTGCGTGCAGGTGCTCGAGTACGTTCCGGACGTGGACGCCGCGCTCGCCGAGATGCAGCGTGTGCTGCGCGACGGCGGCCGCGTGGCGTTATGGGACGTCGACTGGACGACGGTCTCGTGGCATTCGAACGATCCCGCGCGGATGCGGCGCGTGCTCGGCGCCTGGGACAAGCACGTCGCCCACCCGGCGCTGCCACGGACGCTGAGCGCTCGCCTGCGCTCCGCCGGCTTCGACGACGTGCGCGTCGAAGGCCACACCTTCGCGACCAACGAGCTCACGCCGGAGACCTACGTCGGCGGACTCCTGCCCCTGGTCGCGCAGTTCGTCACCGGCACGGGATTGATCACCGAAGACGAGGCCGCCGCCTGGGCAGCCGAGCAGCGCGACCTCGACGCGCGCGGCGAGTTCTTCTTCGCCTGCGTCCAGTTCTGCTTTACCGCGAGGCGAGCCCTCGGAGCTCCCGTCATTTCCGCCTAAGGAAATGACGGCCTTTAATGCTCGAGGACCAGCCCTAGGAACCGCCGCGTGCGCTCCTCGCGCGGCGCTTCGAGCACCTGCTGCGGCGGGCCCTGTTCGACGATCACGCCGTCGTCCATGAACACCGCCTCGTCGCCGACCTCGCGCGCGAAACCGATCTCGTGGGTCACCACGACCATGGTCATGCCCTCGGAGGCGAGCTCGCGCATGACGTCGAGCACCTCCTTCACGAGCTCCGGGTCGAGCGCGCTCGTGACCTCGTCGAACAGCATCACGTATGGGTCCATCGCCAAAGCGCGTGCGATCGCGACCCGCTGCTGTTGCCCGCCCGAGAGACGCTCCGGGAATTCGTGCACCTTGTCCGACAACCCGACGCGCTCGAGCAGCGCCAAACTTTTCGCGCGCGCCTCCTCCTTGGAGCGGCCGAGCACGTGCTCCTGCGCCATCATCACGTTGTCGATCGCCCGCCGGTGTGGGAACAGGTTGAACTGCTGGAACACCATGCCGACGCGGCGGCGGACGAAGTTGGTGTCGCCCTTGTCGCTGCCGGTGATCTCCTTGCCCTCGAGCAGGATGCGGCCGCTGTCGGGCGGCTCGAGCAGGTTGATGCAGCGCAAGAGCGTGCTCTTGCCCGAGCCGCTCGGCCCGAGCACGCATACGACCGAGCCCCTGCCGACCTCGAGGTCGATTCCCTTCAGGACGTGCAGATCGCCGAAGCTCTTGTTCACGCCCACGAGCTCCAGCATCGGGCCTGGGCCGCCGGCTTCCGAGCCTTGCGTCATACGGGCGCGGTGCGCCTCATCGCGAGCTGCTGGCGAGCGATCAGCCGGTCCACCAACCGGGCCAGCGGGACCGTGACCATCACGAACAGGAGCGCCCCCAGTGTCAGGGCGGAGCTGTTGAACGTCTCGGCCTGCACCTCACGGCCTGCCTTCACGACCTCGACCAGCGCGATCACTCCCACCAGCGAAGTGTCCTTCATCAACGCGATGAAGTCGTTCAGCATCGGCGGGATCACCTTTCGGATCGCCTGAGGCACGATCACGTGCCGCATCGCCTGCGCGTGGCTCATGCCCAGGGAGCGCGCAGCCTCCATCTGCCCGTGGGGGACCGCCTCGATGCCGGCGCGGTACACCTCCGCGTAGTACGCACCGTAGGTGAGGAAGATCGCCATCACCCCGTACCAGAAGATGTCGGGCCTGCCGAAGAAGTTCGGCACCCGCAGCCACATCGGCAGGAAGTCGAGGAACGGCAGGCTGCCGGAGATCAGCAGGATCACCAGCAGCAGCGGTATCCCGCGCATGACGTCGATATAGGCGATTGCCGCCCCGCGCACTGGCAGCATCGTCCGCCCGGGTGAGGCGCGCAGCAGGGCCAGCACCAGCCCCCACGTAAGCGCCAGCACGGCGCTCACCACCGAAAGCAGGAGCGTCTGGCCGAACCCCTTCAGCACGTAGTCGAAGTTGTCGCTGATCACGTCGAGGTCGAAGTACTGGTGAAAGAAGACGTCCATTCGCTCCTCCATCGGGGTGGTCGTACCGGCTCGGATATTCGTGCATGAACGAGCGGAGAGGCGCCATCGGCGCCTCTCCTACCGGGCCGCGCTAGGCCCGCCTGCCTTGCAGCCTGCTTACCGGGCTAGGTGCCGCTGGTCTCGGGTAGCCCCTCGCAGGGATCCGTGCCTAGCCACTTGTCCTGGATCCTCTTGACGGTGCCGTCCTTCTTCGCCTCGTCGAGTTGCTCGTTGAAGGCGGTTCGCAGGTCATCCGAATCGGACGCGAACGCGAACCCGTAGCGTTCGTTGGTCTTGATTGCCTGCACCACCTCGAGGTCCTTGTGGGCCTTTTCGGCGTCCTTGGACACCGGGCAGTCGTTGATGACCGCCACGACCTGGCCGGCAGCCAGCGCGTTGAAGGCGTCGTCGATGAGCTCGTACGTACGCACGGACTTGGCGCCGACGCTGCTCTTCTTCGCGTAGTCGGCTCCCGTCGTGCCGAGCTGGGCACCGATCACCTGGCCCTTGACGTCGGCGAGAGTCTTGATGTTGCTTCCCCTCTTCACCATCATCGACTGATCGGCCGGGAAGTAAGGCTCGGAGAAGTCGACCTCCTTCTCGCGTTCGGCCGTGATCGTCGACGCCGAGGCGACCATGTCGAACTTGCCCTGGGCGAGATTCCTGAAGATGGTGTCGAACGGGGTTTTCACGAACTTGGCCGTCAGGTCGAGCTTCTTTGCGATCGCGTTCACGAGCTCGACGTCGAAGCCCTCATAGTTGGGCGCGTCGCCGAACTCGAACGGCTTGTACGGGATATCGGAGCCGACGGTCAGCGTTCCCTCCTGGATCGTGCTGAAGCTGGCGTTCGCCGCCTTGTTGTCGCCATCGTCGTCCCCGCACCCGGCGGCGACCATCCCGGACAGCGCCAGGGCGAGCAGCGCGACGACTGTCCAAAGCCTTCCTCTCGTTTGCATCGGTGGCTCCTCTATTGGGTCAGGCATGAGCTCCGGAACATATCGCCAATTTTGACGGCGAGGCGCTGGCGTAGACTCGCCTGTCTCGTGAGCGCCATCGACCAGCACGACACGCCGTACCTCGACGCGCTCGTCGCATACATGGAGCGCGATCCCGGGCGCTTCCACGTGCCGGGCCACAAGGGCGGGCCGGCCGCCGATCCCGGGTTCAGGCAAGCGGTCGGAGAGCGCGCCCTGGCGCTCGACATTCCGGCCCTGACGTACGGGATCGACGTCGGTCCCACGCCTACCTCTTTTCAGAGCGCGCAGGAAGCGGCGGCGCAAGCTTGGGGAGCGCGCCGGTCCTGGTTCCTGATCAACGGCGCGAGCCAGGGCAACCACGCGGCCTGCCTTTCGCTTGCACAGCGCGGTGAGAACGTGGTCGTGCAGCGCAACGTCCACTCGAGCACGATCGACGGCCTCGTGCTGTCGGGTATGCGACCGGCATTCGTCGCTCCCGAGCTCGACCCTGAGCTGTCGATCGCGCACTGCCTCGCGCCGGAGAAGCTCGATCAGGCGCTGAGCGAGACTCCCGGGGCATGTGGCGCGATTGCCGTCACGCCGACCTACTTCGGCGCGGTTGCCGACGTGCGCGGGCTTGCGGAGGTGGCCCACCGTCACGACGTGCCGCTCGTCGTCGACGAGGCCTGGGGAGCCCATCTGCACTTCCATGAGGACCTCCCTGAGGACGCGCTCAGCGCCGGTGCCGACATCGTCGTCTCCAGCACCCACAAGATCGTGGGCAGCCTCACGCAGTCAGCGATGCTGCACTTCGGCCACGACGCCGGCCGCTACCTCGAGGAGGAGGCCGTCGACCGCGCGGTGACGCTCGTCGAGTCGACGAGCCCGAGCGCGCTGCTGTCGGGCTCGCTCGATGCCGCGCGCCGCCTTGCCGCCGTGCGCGGGCGCGAGCTGTTGTCGGAGACCATCCCCGCCCTTGATCAGCTGCGCGAGCGCATCCGCGCGATGCCCGGTCTAGATGTCCTCGACGAGCGGCTCGCGGGGCGGCCCGGCGTGCACGGCTACGACCCGCTGCGCGTCGCGGTTGACGTCCGCGGCAGTGGCCTGACCGGCTTCGAGGTCGCCCGCCTCGTGCGCGAGCGCGACGACGTCAACTTCGAGCTCGCCGGCGAAACCGTCGTCGTGGCCGTATTCGGGATCGCGGAGCCGGCCGCCAAGAGCGGGGAGCGCCTCGTGCGCGCGCTCGAGCATGTGATGGAAGCTGCGGAGGGAAGGCCGGCGGTATCGCGCGAGTTTGCGGCGCCGCCGCCATGGGGGCGGCTCGAGATGACCCCGCGGGAGGCCTTCCTCGGTCTTCAGGAGGTCGTCCCGACCGACGCCGCGGTCGGACGGGTGGCGGCGGAGTCGCTCGCGGCCTATCCACCGGGGATCCCGAACGTGCTGCCCGGCGAGCGGTTGACGAAGGAGACGCTCGACTACGTGCGCGAGACCA
The DNA here is from genome assembly GCA_963716195.1 of uncultured Solirubrobacterales bacterium. Classification (GTDB taxonomy): domain Bacteria; phylum Actinomycetota; class Thermoleophilia; order Solirubrobacterales; family JBBDJG01; genus JBBQNR01. Next base: position 1,430,797 of record OY970293.1, on the reverse strand, counting down.
TGCGCCAGGGGGGCACCCTGCGTGGCGCGAGCGACCGCTCGCTACGCACGGCGCGCGTGGCGGTGGAGTCACAGTGACGAAGCCACGCTACGGCCCGGCGGACGCCCTCGAAGGGCCGCGCTTCGCGTCGATGCGGACGTTTGCCCGCTGCCCGTATGTGACCGACCCCGAGGGCGTGGACGTGGCCGTTGTCGGCATTCCGTTCGACACCGGCGCCAGCTACCGCACGGGGGCGCGTTTCGGACCCGACGCGATCCGAGGCGGCTCGGCGCTGCTGCGGCCGTACCACCCCGTGCTCGATGTCGATGTCTTCCGCACGCTCTCAGTCGTCGACTGGGGCGGCCTCGCCGTCACGCCGGGCAACGCCGAGCGCTCGTTGGAGCAGATCGCGGCCGGCCTCGAGCCGGTGGTGCGGGCCGGGGTCATCCCGATCTCACTGGGCGGCGACCACACGATTGCGCTCGGCGAGCTGCGCGCGCAAGCCGCGGTTCATGGCCCGGTCGCGCTCGTCCTGCTGGACGCGCACGCCGACACCTGGGACTCCTACTTCGGCGAGCGCTACTTCCATGGCACGCCGTTCCGGCGCGCCGTCGAGGAGGGACTGCTGCTACCCGAGCGCTCGTTCCTGGCCGGGATGCGGGGCAGCCTCTACGGGCCGGGCGACCTCGGCGGTGCCAGGGAGCTCGGCTTCGAGCTCGTGACCGGCGACGAGCTCGCCGCGATGCCGCCCGAGCAGTACGGCCGGCGCGTGCGCGAGCGCGTCGGTGACGCGCCGGCGTTCTTCAGCTTCGACATCGACTTCATCGACCCGGCGTTCGCCCCCGGCACCGGGACGCCCGAAGTGGGAGGGATCACGCCGCGGGAGGCACTCGCGTTCATCCGCTCGCTGGCGGGCATGAGCTTCACGGGCTTCGATGTCGTGGAGGTGTCGCCCGCCTACGACGTCCGTGGAGAGACGACCGCTCTGGTCGCGGCGAACGTGGCCTACGAGTTCCTCGCGCTGACGGCCGTCGCGCGCTCCGGATGAGCCGGATGTCCGCGCAGCAAGCGAAGCTGTACTGGCAGAAGTGGCGGCACTACGAGCGCAGCCGGCGACCGCTGCGGCGGCTGCGCCTGCACCTCCACTTCATGCGCCGTAGTTCGTACCTGCGCTTCCCGGTCGACGGCAACCTGCTCGAAGCGCTCGATGAGGGACGCGCAGAGATCGGCCCGCACGTCCTGATCGAGCCGGACTGCTGGTTCGCCCTCTACCCGGACACCGCCCAGCTCGCGATCGGCGAAGGCACGATCGTCAACAAGGGATGCATGCTGGCCGCCACGGAGCGCATCGCCGTCGGCAAGCACTGCATGTTCGCCAACTACTGCTTCGTCGCCGACGCCGAGCACCGCTACGACGACCCGGACCTGCCCGTGACGTGGCAGGGGATGACGCCGAAGGGCCCCGTCACGATCGGTGACAACTGCTGGTTCGGAACGAACGTCGTCGTCACGGGCGGCGTCACGATCGGTGACCGCACGGTGGTGGGGGCGAACTCGGTGGTGACGCGAGATTTGCCGGGAGGGGTCATCGCCGCCGGCGCGCCGGCGAAAGTCATCAGGGAGATTGAGTTCAAGAAACAAGAAACCAGAAACTAGAAATTAGAAATTAGACCTCGGGACTACAGCACTAATTTCTAATTACTAATTACTAATTTCTCATCCGATTACCTGCACCGTCACGACCCGCTGCCGCGGACTATCGTCGAAATCAACGAGCACGAACTGCTGCCACGTTCCCGTCTGCAGGCGGCCGTCCTTCAGTGGCGCCACCTCTGACGGGCCGACCACGGCCGCGCGCAGGTGGGCGTGTGCATTGGTGTCGCCGGCGGTGCGGTTGTGGTGGTAGGCCGCGTTCTGGGGTACGAGTCGCTCCATCAGGTCGCGCAGGTCGTCCACGCCACCGGCCTCGTACTCGATCAGGCTGATGGCGGCGGTGGAGTGGCCGACGAAGACGCTCACGATGCCGTCCGCGATGCCCGCCGTGGCGACGACTTCCTCGACGCCGCGGGTGATGTCGATGATGTCGCCGTCGCCCTCGGTCGAGACGCGGATGTGAGCGCTGTGAACCGCCATCGGGGACGGAACCCTACCCCTTGCGAGTGAAGGCTCAGCCGATGAAGTCTGCGACGTCCCAGGCCTTGCCGGGGGCGACCACCTCGCGGAAGCGCGCCAGCTCCTCCGGGTCGATGCTGTAGCAGTGCTCCTCTGCTGGGAAGCGCCCTTCCCGCACCTCGGTGGCGTACGCACGCACGCCGGCCACCATCTCGCGCTTCAGGTGCGCGAAGCGCTTCGCGAAGCGCGGTGCGTGGCCCTCGTAGATCCCGAGCAGGTCGTGGAAGACGAGCACCTGCCCGGCTGTCGCGGGACCGGCGCCGATGCCGATCACCGGGATCTCGAGTCGCTCGGCGACGATCTCGGCGACCGGTGCCGGAACGGCTTCGAAAACGATCGCGAAGCAGCCGGCCTCCTGCAGCGCCAGTGCGTCGTCCGCGACCTGCACGGCCTCGCGCGCCGTCCGGCCCTGCGCCCGGTGGCCGCCAAGCGCGGCGGAGCTCTGCGGCGTGAGGCCGACGTGGCCCATCAGCGGAATGCCCGCCGACACGATCGCCCGCGCGCGGCTGACGCTCTCGCGCTTGTCGACCAGGCCGCCGCTGACGCCGGCCATCTCGATCTTGACGGCTTCGCACTCCGCCTCCTTTACGAAGCGGGCAGCGGACTCGATGGCCTGCTTGTCGGAGACCTGGTAGCTGCCGAACGGCAGGTCGCCGATGAGCAGCGGTGTGCGCAGTCCCCGCCGAACGGCGCGGGCCAGCATCACCATCTCGTCCATCGTGACGGGAACGGTCGTGTCGTAGCCGAGCACGACGTTCGCGGCCGAGTCGCCCACGAGCACGACGTCGACGCCCGCCTCCTCCGCCACCTGCGCGCTGGGGAAGTCGTAGGCGGTGATCATCACGATCGGCTCGCCCGTGCGCTTCATCTCAGCCAGCCGGCGCACCGTCACCTTCGGGCGGTCGCTCGGGGGCACGTCGGGAGTTCTAGGCGCGGAGGACATCAGACCACCGCCGACGCGTCGGCGTCCACGCGCACGATCTCGTTGTTCGCGTCGACATGCACGACTCGGGGCCGGTGCTCGGCGAGCTCGCTCTCGTCGTACTGCGCATAGGAGACGATGATCACCAGGTCGCCCCGCTGGACGAGCCGCGCCGCTGCGCCGTTCACCTGCACGTCTCCCGAGCCCGGCCTGCCCTCGATCACATAGGTCTCGAAGCGCTGGCCGTTGTCGATGTCGAGCACGTGCACCAGCTCGTTGGGGAGCAGGTCGGCCGCGCGCATCAGGTCACAGTCGATCGTGATGCTGCCCGCGTAGTGCAGGTCGCAGTCGGTGATGGTCGCGCGGTGGATCTTCGACTTCAGCATCTGCCGCTGCATCTATCCGCCCTCCTGTGTCATGGGCACCCGTTGCTCGGCACCGGCTCGATGCTCCGGCGCGCCCAGGTTGACGACGACGTTGTCGATCAGGCGCGCGTTGCCGACGCGCGCCGCGATCGCGATCAAGATCTCTCCGTCCAGCCGCTCGAGCTGGGTCAGGTCCTCAGCCGACACGACCTCGACGTACTCGGGCTCCACCCCGGGGCGATCCAGCTCTGCACGAGCAGCGTCCGCGACGGCGTCGGGACCGCGCGTGCCGTCCTCGATCGCGCGCTGTGCGGCGTCGAGGGCCCGCTTGATCGAAAGCGCGTTCTCACGCTCGTCCGCCGACAGGTATGCGTTGCGCGAGCTGAGCGCGAGCCCGTCGGCGTCGCGAACGGTGGGGCAGACCTCGATCCGCACCGGGATGTTCAGATCCGCGACGAGGCGGCGAATGATCACGCTCTGCTGGAAGTCCTTTGCGCCGAAGTAGGCGACGTCGGGGGAGCACATGTTCAGCAGCTTGGTCACCACCGTCGCGACGCCGCGAAAGTGGCCGGGCCCGCGCCGGGCGGGATCGCCACATAGCGTCTCTCCGGCGCCGGCCACCTCGACAGCAGTCGCGAAACCCTGTGGGTAGACCTCCTCGAACGAGGGCGTGAACAGCAGGTCCACTCCTTCCGAGCGTGCGAGCGCGGCGTCGCGCTCCAGGTCGCGCGGGTAGCGGTCGAGGTCCTCGCCCGCGCCGAACTGGCTCGGGTTGACGAACAGGCTCACGACCACGAGCTCGCACTCGGCGCGGGCGCGGCGCATGAGGCTCAGGTGCCCCTCGTGAAACGCGCCCATGGTCGGCACGAGCCCGACTGTGGCGCCGCCGGCGCGTGCCGGCATTACCTGCTCGCGCAGCTCGGAGACCGTCTCGATGGTCCTCATGTCAGGGAACACCGGCGGCCCGGCGCAGACGCCGTTCGGAGAAGGGCTTGGATGTCGGTCGCTTGCCGTTCCAGTTCCCGCATGCGAGATACCAGACGGTGGTCTTTCATTGTCGGTCCGGCTGGGCCGGCGTGGGTTCCTCCCCGAAGGTGACGACCCGGCTGCCCATGGCGGACGCGCTAATGGTACCGCCTGGGCTGGGATGGCCGCCTTGCGCAAAGTCCGGGAAGAGCGCTGGACGCGGGCCGGCGCTATGTTCCATTCATCCGCAAGTCCTCCTAGCATCATTCGCTGACAAATGCCGATCTACGAGTTCGCATGCCGAAGCTGTGAGCAGCAGTTCGAGGAGCTGGTGAAGGCCAACGGCTCCACCATCACGGCGACCTGCCCGCGGTGCGGCTCGACAGACGCACAGAGGTTGCTGTCGGTGTTCGCGGTCGGCTCGGCATCGCAGGCCAAGCCGGACTGGTCCGCGGCGAGCGGCAACGGCGGTGGATGCTGTGGAGGCGCCTGTGGCTGCCACTGACACGCAGGAACGGCGGGAGCAGCTCGTCCGGTACTTCCACGAGCTGAAGGACTGCCAGAACTGTGGACTCGCTCAGGGCCGCACGCAGGTGGTGTTCGGCATGGGCAACGCCGACGCGGACCTCATGTTCGTCGGCGAGGCGCCGGGCTTCCACGAGGACCAGCAGGGAAAGCCGTTCGTGGGGCGCGCAGGCAAGCTGCTCGACGAGCTGCTTGCGGAGATCGGGATGACGCGTAATGACTGCTTTATCGCCAACACGCTCATGTGTCGTCCGCCCGACAACCGGGACCCTCAGCCGGACGAGATCGAGGCGTGCAAGCCGTTCCTGATGCGCAAGATCGAGCTGATCGAGCCGCGCGTGATCTGCACGCTCGGGAACTTCGCCACCAAGCTGCTGACCGGGCGGCCGGACGGCATCACAAAGGTGCGCGGCACGCCGCAGGTCCACGACCTCGGTGGGCGGACCGTGTTCCTGTACCCGATCTTCCACCCGGCCGCCGCGCTGCGCACACCGTCCGTGCTCGACCGCCTGCGTGAGGACATAAAGCGTCTCCCGGAGCTGCTGGCGCAGGAGCTGCCGAGCTCCGAGCGCCCGGTTCCGCCGCCGGTGCCCGAGCCGACGCCGCCACCGATCCCCGAGCCGACGCCGCCACCCATCCCCGAGCCGGCACCGGAACCGGTGCCCGAGCCCTACCCGCCGCCCGAGCTCGTCGGCGCAGCGCACTCCGCTGATGCTGACGACGAGCAGCTGGGTCTGTTCTAAGAACCTCTAACAAACACTCGCAACGGCTGAGGCGGCTGCAGAACTTCGCCATCCTGCGTCCTCGGTCGGCCATGCCACACGGCCATCCTGCGTCCTTGACTGGCTCGATTCTCGCCGCCTCAGCCACCGCGGGCATTCCGTTAGAGGTTCTAAGGCCCGGTAGCTCTAACCTCGGGCCTGTGGCCCAGGCCGAGGTCGTAACCGCGTCCGCGTCGGACACCGAGGACGTGGCCGCCGCGATCGCCGGCGGCCTGCGGCCGGGCGACGTGGTGCTCTTGATCGGCCAAGTGGGGACCGGGAAGACGACTTTCGTGCGCGGTGCGTCGCGCGCCCTCGGAGTCGCCGAGCACGTGACCAGCCCGTCGTTCACGATCGGGCACCGCTACGAGGGAGACGCGCCGGTCGCGCACCTCGACCTGTTCAGGCTCGACACGCTCGAGAGCGAGGATGCAGGGCTGCTCTCCGATTACCTCGACAGAGAGTCCATCGCCTTCGTCGAGTGGCCGCGGGACATGCGCACTGCCGTAGCGCTTGGACTGTCGGAACACGAGTCATTGGTGGTGAAGATGTTCCACCTGGGCGAGGACCGCCGCCGGCTCGAGCTGGAGGGCCGGGACGAGCTCGTGCGCCGCGTGCCGGGGTGAGCGGGCCACCCGTCAGGATGCTCGGGTTCGACACGGCCCTGGCGACGGTCAGCGCATGCGTGCTGAGCGGCGACGGCTCGGCGTTTGTGAGCGAGCGGTCGTCCGCCGCACGGCTGCTGGAGCCCGCCCGCCACTCGCAGGAGCTGCTGCCCGAGCTCGAGCGTTTGCTCTCGGAGGCCGGCATGGACTGGGGCGAGATCGACTCGATCGCGGTCGGCCTGGGACCGGGCACGTTCACGGGGCTGCGGATAGGGGTCGCAACCGCGCGCGCCCTCGCACAGGCGCTCGGCGTCGGGATCCGCGGCGTGTCGTCGCTCGAGGCGCTTGCGGCAAGTGCCGCTGCAGGAACGCACCTCGACGCGGGGCGCCTCCTGCTGGCGTTGATAGACGCCCGACGTGGCCAGGTGTTCGGGTCCATGCACAGGGTGGCGGCGGAAGGGCCGGAGCTCGAGACCGTGTGGGATCCGTTCGTGAGCGATCCCGTTCCGCTGCTCGAGCGGGTCGCTGCAGTCCGCGAGCCGGTCGTTTGCGCTGGAGACTGGACGCTAGAATCGGCCTTTGAGCTGGAGCGCGCCGGAGCGACGGTGTTGCCCCCGGACTCGGGGTTGCACGCCGTGGACGCGCTTTACGTTTGCAAGCTCGGGCTGGTTGTCGAGCCCGCGCCGGCAAATGAGGTTCAGCCGGTCTACCTCAGACTGCCGGACGCGGAGGTCAACAAGCGGCTCGCCGGAAATCCCGAAGGGTGAGCGACATGGCAGTTAGGGTCGGAGGTGAAGCGCGTGGGGCGGGCAGCCAGCCTGGCGAGCGCGCCGATCTCCGCATCCGCCGGCTCGGCTACGGCGACCTGCCGGCGGTGATCGCTATCGAGCGGCGCGCTTTCCCGGCGCCCTGGTCGCTGGCGATGTTCGTGCTGGAGCTCTCGAAGCCGACGAGCGTATGCCTCGGCGCGGTCCACGACGGCGAGCTGATCGGCTACCTGATCTGCTCTCGCTACCACACCGTCTGGCACGTCATGAACATCGCCGTCGATCGCGACCGGCGCCGGCTCGGAGTGGCCACCGCCCTGATCGAGCAGCTCTTCGACGAGACCGCCGAAGGATCGCCGCGCTACACGCTCGAGGTGCGCGTCTCTAACACCGAGGCGATCGCGATGTACGAGTCGTTCGGCTTTCGCAGCGCGGGACTGAGGCGCCGGTACTACCACGACAACAACGAAGACGCGCTAATTATGTGGAGGGACGGCGTAGCCGCGCAGCGGCGCAGCCGGCCCACTGGTCCCTAGGGGTGTTCGGCGAAGCCGACTCGATATTCGTGGAGGGACGGCGGTCGCACGTAGAAGGCCGTCGTTTGGTTAGGCGCAGATGACGGGAACTCTGCGGGATGGCAGGCCCCTGCTCGCAATAGAGACCTCCTGCGACGACACGTGCGCGGCGGTCGTCACGGCTGATGGAGAGATCCTCAGCAACGTCATCTCCTCGCAGGCACGCTTCCACGAGCGCTACGGAGGCGTGGTGCCGGAGGTCGCCTCCCGCCACCACCTCGAGCTGGTGAACGTGGTGGTCGCCGAAGCGCTGCGCGAGGCGGACACAACGCTCGGAAACCTCGCGGGCATCGCCGCCACAAGTGGCCCGGGCCTGATCGGGGCGCTGCTGGTCGGCCTGTCGACCGCGAAGGCGCTGGCGGCGACGGCACACCTGCCGTTCGTCCCGGTCGACCACCTTCAGGGCCACGTAGCGGCGAACTTTCTCGCGCCCGCACCGGTCGAGCCGCCCTTCCTGTGCCTGATCGCCAGCGGCGGCCACACGTTGCTTTGCGAGGTCGAGCGGCACGACGGCTACCGGGTGGTGGGGGAGACCCGCGACGACGCAGCCGGCGAGGCGCTCGACAAGGCGGCGCGGCTGCTTGGCCTCGGCTACCCGGGCGGCGCTGAGATCGACCTGCTCTCTGGGGAAGGCAATCCGACTGCGTTCGAGTTCCCGGTCGGGATGCGCGGCTCGCTCGACTTCAGCTTCAGCGGCCTGAAGACGGCCTTTGCCTACCGGGTGCGGGAGCTTGGCGAGGAGGGCGCGCGTGCACGTCGCACCGACCTCGCGGCCTCGTTTCAGCGCGCGGTAGTCGAGACCCTCGTCTCCAAGGTCGAGATGGCGCTCGACCAGACCGGGGCCACGAGACTCGCCGTCGGTGGCGGGGTGGCCGCCAACTCGGAGCTGCGGGAGCGCCTCTCGGCTGTTTGCGATCTTCGCGGCGTGGACGTGAAGGTGCCCCCACGCGAGCTCTGCACCGACAACGCGGCCATGATCGGGTCCGCCGCCCGCTTCCAGGAGCCGGTGCCCTACCCGCAATACCTCGGGTTCGACGCCTTCGCCCGGGCGGCCTGAAAAGCGCGCCAGCACCGGCCCGGCAGGTGCCCGGTATCCTTCGGGACGACCTGATCGAGAGAAGCTCCCGGACTGAACCGGCGCTCCCACACGGTTCCGGCGGCGGTGAAGCAACTTCCCAATGAGGACGGTAACTCTGTATTCGAAGCCTGAATGCTGCCTGTGCGACGATGCGCTCGAGGTGATCGAACGCGTTCGCGCTGAGCATCCCTTCGAGTTGGTGAAGATCGACATCGAGACCGACAAGCGTTTGTCGGAGCTCCACGGGGAACGAATTCCCGTGCTGCTGGTGGACGGCGAAGAGAAGTTTGTCTATCGCGTGGACGAGGAATCCCTGATGCGCATGGTCGCCCAACCCGCGGGAGCGTCAGCGTGACCCGCAGTCGAGAATGCAGCGGCTCGTGACATTCCGCGAGGAAATACTCGCAACCGACGCGGAGCTCGATTCGAAGCCGCTCGGCGAGCGCCTGTCGCTTGGCGTCGCGGCGCGGTTGTCGCGCTACCTGCAGGTGCTGACGCAGGCAAAGAAGATGGGCAAGGAGACGATCTCCTCCCAGGAGCTGTCCGACTACACCCACATCAACTCGACCCAGATCAGGCGTGACCTGTCCGGGTTCGGCAAGTTCGGCAAGCGCGGCGTCGGCTACAACGTCGACTCGCTCGTTTCGCAGATCCGCAAGATCCTGCGCACCTCTGGGCAGCACAACATCGCGCTGTTCGGGGCGGGCAACCTCGGCCAGGCGATTGCCAGCTCCGACATCTTTGCCGACCACGGCTTCCGGGTGGTCGCGATGTTCGACGTCGACCCCAAGAAGATCGGCAAGAAGGTCGGGACCCTCGACGTGCGCCCCTACGACACCCTGCGCGGTGTCGTGGAGGACGAGGACATCGTCGTGGGAGTACTCGCCGTGCCCGCCGGAGCGGCTCAGGCGGTGGCCAACGATCTTGTCGAGGCGGGCATCCGCATCATCTTCAACTACTCCGACGCACTGCTCCAGGTCCCGCCGGACGTTACGGTTCACACATCGAGTCCGGCCGTCGACCTCCTCTACGCGCTTTACTTCTACCTGACCTAGTTGGGGCGGGGGCGCGGCTCCCGCGCGCCAAATGACCATAGATCTCGACCAGGCGAGAGCGATCTTCGAGGAGTCGACCGACTTCACCGTCGGGCTCGAGGAGGAGTTCTCGCTTCTCGACCCGGGCTCACTAGAGCTCGTGAGCGCCTTCGAGCGGATGGCCGAGAAGGCTCAGAGCGACGATCTGCTCGCCGAATCGGTCGCGGGCGAGCTCATCTCCTCGGAGATCGAGATCCGCTCCGGCAAGGGGAGCGACTTCAACGACGCGATTGCCCGCCAGATCCCGAGGCGTGAGCGCCTGTTTGCGCTCGCGGCGCGCGAGGGAGTCGCGCTCGGCGCGACGGGCACCCACCCCTGGAGCCCCTGGCGCGACCAGCACATCATCGACACTCAGCACTACGCGCGCGTCGAGCAGGAGCTGCGCTACGTCGCATGGCGCAACAACACCTTCAGCCTGCACGTGCACGTGGGCGTGAACGGCGCCGATCGCGCCGTGGCGGTATGCGACGCGCTGCGCCCGGTGCTGCCGACGCTGCTGGCCGTGTCGGCCAATTCCGCGTTCGTCGAGAACGTGTTCAGCGGCCTTCACTCCGCTCGCACGGAGATCTTCACGAGGATGTTCCCTCGCTGCGGGATCCCGGATCACTTCGGTGACTGGCAGACCTATGCCGACTACGTCGCGTTCCTCGACCGCATGGGTTCGATCGTCGAGCACACCCAGTTGTGGTGGAGCGTACGTCCACACCTCGGGTTCGGAACAGTCGAAATGCGGATCACGGACGCTCAGTCGCGGGCGGACGAGTCGACGGCGCTTGCAGCCCTGACCACCGCCTGTGTCGCGCAGGCGGCGCTCGACTACGACGCCGGGGTGCGCCCGCAGGAACTTCCGCCGCGCCTGATCGAGGAGAACCTGTGGCGGGCGACCCGCTACGGCCTCGACGGCAAGCTGATCGACTTCGAGCGCGAGGTGGAGCTGCCGGCTCCCGCCGCGGTCGAGAAGCTGATCGACTGGGTGCGGCCCGCGTGCGCCCAGCTCGGAATCGAGCAGCACCTGGACGCGCTCACGGCTGCGCTCGCGAACGGAAACGGGGCTCAGCGCCAGTGGCGGCGGCATCAGGCCGGGGAGTCCGCGCGCGAGATCTTCGCGGCTGACGTCGCCGAGACCTGCGCCACGTTTGGAGCAGCCGGCGCCGAGGTGTGCGGGCACTTAATAGAGACCTATGGGAATTGAAGAGGTGATGGCATGAACGAGCAGCCGCTGAGCGAGGAGGAGCTGCGGGCTCGCCTCGAGGAGGAGCTCAGGAAGATCACCGTCGAGGACGTGTTGCTCCAGACGGCGGTCACCCTGATCAACCTCGGGGGCCAGCGCCTGGGGCTCACACCCGAGACCAGGGACACGCGTGACCTGCGACAGGCACGAGTCGCGATCGAGGCCCTGCGCGCGCTGATGCCGGTGCTCGGCGACCGCGCGGACGTGGCGGGGCCACTGCAGGACGCGCTCTCTCAGCTCCAGCTCGCTTACGCCCGCGAGGCCCAGGCCGAGGGCGGCGAGCAGCCCGGCGAAGCGCCCGCCGGGGCACCGCCCTCATCCCAGCAGCAACCGGCGGCGCAGCCGAGCCCGGGCCAGGAACAGCAGCGGCCGGGCTCGGGCCGGCTCTGGACTCCGCCGGGAAGCAAGACGTAGAGAGCGAAAGGCCGCTTGCGAGCCGGTGGCGGCCAGCAGCGGTTCCGCGGGGACCCGCGATAGACTGCCGCGGGCTTTTCTCCCGTTTCGGCAACGCCGGCGCCCGCGGGCCGCACGAGGCCCGGCGGGCTTTTGCTTAATCCACCAAGAACAAGCGCCATGAAACTGAGATCGGAGGCTTGTTGACCGACTTCTTCACCGACTACGGCGTGATCGTCGCGCTCGGCTGTGCCGGCGCGGCCGTGCTGTACGGAGCCCTGACCACGAACTGGCTGTTGGGCCAGTCGCCGGGCAACGAGCGGATGCAGAGCATCTCCGCGGCGATCCAGGAGGGCGCCAGCGCCTACCTCAACCGCCAGTACACGATCATCGCCGCCGTCGCCGTTGTCCTGGCGATAGCCATCGCGATCGCGGTGGACGGCCAGACGGCGATCGGATTCGTGATCGGCGGCCTCTTCTCGGCCGCCGCGGGCTACATCGGCATGAACGTGTCAGTGCGCGCGAACACGCGCGTCGCCGAGGCGGCGCGCCATGGCGTCCCGAGGGCGCTGGACGTCGCGTTCAAGGGCGGATCCGTTACGGGCATGCTGGTCGTAGGCCTGGCTTTGTTCGGGGTCGCGGGCTACTACGGCATCTTGATCCTCGCCGACAAGAGCGACAAGGACGCGATCGACGCCCTGATCGGCCTCGGCTTCGGGGGCAGCCTGATCTCGGTGTTCGCCCGACTCGGCGGCGGCATCTTCACCAAGGGCGCCGACGTCGGCGCCGACCTCGTGGGCAAGATCGAAGCCGGCATCCCCGAGGACGATCCTCGCAACCCGGCTGTGATCGCCGACAATGTCGGCGACAACGTCGGCGACTGCGCCGGCATGGCGGCGGACCTGTTCGAGACTTACGCGGTGACGGCAGTGGCGGTGATGCTGCTCGGCGTCCTGACCTTCAACGAGCAGCGCGAGGTCGCGATTTACCCACTCGTGCTCGGCGGCGTTTCGATCATCGCCTCCCTGATCGGGGCGCTGGCCGTGCGCTCGCGCAGCGGCAACGTCGAACGCGCTCTGTATCAGGGCCTCGTCGTGAGCGCCGTCCTCGCGGCGGCCGCCTTCCTGCCGATCACGAACTGGCTGATGGACGACTTGACGGCGAAGAGCCCGTCGCTCGAGGTGCCCTCGGTCGGCGAGCTGTGGCTGTGCACGCTGATCGGGCTCGTCATCACCGGACTGATCTTCGTGATCACCGACTTCTACACCTCGACGCGGTTCCGGCCCGTGAAGACGATCGCCCGTGCGTCGGTCACCGGCCACGCGACAAACATCATCCAGGGGCTTGCGCAGGGGCTGCAATCGACCGCGGCACCCGCTCTCCTGATAGCGCTCGGGATCCTCGCGGCGAACGAGCTCGCGGGCATCTATGGGATCGCCGTGGCCGTGATGGCCCAGCTGTCGCTGACGGGACTGATCGTCGCACTCGACGCCTTCGGGCCGATCACCGACAACGCCGGCGGCATCGCCGAGATGGCCGACCTGCCCGAGGAAGTCCGCAACGTCACCGACCCGCTCGACGCGGTCGGCAACACCACGAAGGCGGTCACGAAGGGATACGCGATCGGCTCGGCAGCGCTCGCGGCGCTGGTGCTGTTCGTCAGCTGGCGCCAGGAGCTGGTGGACGAGCTGGCAGGCGCGGGGGACACCCTGAAGTCCTTCGACCTGCAGACACCCGAGGTGCTGATCGGCCTGCTGGTCGGAGGGATGATGGTCTACCTGTTCGCGTCGCTCGCGATCGAGGCCGTCGGTCGCGCCGGCGGCGAGGTGGTCGAGGAGGTGCGCCGCCAGTTCCGCGAGAAACCGGGAATCATGGACGGCACCGAGCGCCCGGACTACGGGCGCTGCGTCAGCATCGTGACCGCGCGCGCCCAGCGCGAGATGATCCTGCCCGCGATGATCCCAATCGTGGTCCCGCTCGTCGTCGGGGTGCTGTCGTACCAGGCGCTCGGCGGGCTGCTGATCGGCGTGATCGTGACGGGATTGTTCGTCGCCGTCTCGATGACATCGGGCGGCGGGGCCTGGGACAACGCGAAGAAGCTGATCGAGGACGGAGCGTTCGGCGGCAAGGGATCGGAGGCGCACGCGGCGGCCGTCACCGGCGACACGGTGGGCGATCCCTACAAGGACACGGCTGGTCCCGCGATCAACCCCATGATCAAGGTCGCGAACATCGTCGCGCTGCTGATCGTCACGTTCATAACCTGAGCGAGGTAGTGTGAGCCCATGAGGCGGGCCGTGCTTCTGACCCTGGCGCTCTCGACGTTGTTCGTTCCGTGCACCGTCGCCGAGGCCAAGTCGCGGAAGGTCGCCTCGCTTCCGGTCGCCTTCACAGTTCAGAACGTCAACCGCTCGCTGCTCCCCTGCACTCCGGGAGGCGGCACATACAAGCTCAGGGGCCACCTGACGGGGCCGGCCTCGGCGCTCGCCAAGTCCTCGCGTAAGAAGCGGCGCGCCAAGAAGCCGGCCGCGACGCTGTACCTGCACGGACTCGGACTGGGCGAGTGGTTCTGGCGGTTCGAAGGCGAGTCGAGCCGCGGCCTTCCGCCCGGCGTGCCCGCGCCGTCGGTCGCGCCGCCCGTGATCTCCGGATACGACTACGCGCAGGCACAGGCGCGGCGGGGGCACGTCTCGGTCACGATCGACCGCCTCGGGTACGGCGCCAGCGACTACCTGGATGGCAACAAGACCTGCCTCGGCAGCCATGCCGACATGGCTCACCAGGTCGTGCAGGCACTCAAGAGCGGCAGCTACGCGGTCAGCGGAGGGAACCCCGTGCGCTACAAGACCGTCGCGCTCGCCGGCCACTCGATCGGCGGCCAGATCGCGATGGCCGAGGCGTACTCCTTCCGTGACGTCAGCGATTTGATCGTAGTGAGCTTCTCGTTCGCGAACCTGCCCCGAGCCCAGCTCGCGCTCGGTCCCACGCGGGACACCTGCCTGCGGGGCGGCGAGCCGCCCTTCGTGGCGCCGCCCAACGTGACGCTGCCGCTCGGTCCTCCGCCCGCCGGCTACGCGCCCTACGGCACTGGTACGCCCGCCGACTTCCAGGAGATCATGCTTCACAGCGCGACACCGCAGGTGAAGGACGCCGCCACGAATCTGCGAAGCAGGGACCCCTGTGGGGACATCGCCTCGATCATCGCGGCGCTGCTGCAACAGAGGGCGCTGCTGCCCAAGATCAAGGTGCCGGTGCTCATCGCCTGCGGGACCAATGACGCCCTCTACAACGGACTTGCCTGCAAGATGCTGGGAGAACGGTTCACACGCAGCCGCAGCGTCAACGTCGAGCTAGTGCGAAACGCTGCACACGCCATCACCGTCGAGCGCCCGGCTGCGACATTCGGCCGCAAGGTCGCGCGCTGGCTGAAGCGACGCGGACTTTAACCAGGCGGCCCGCCTCTAGGTCCCCCCGATCCGGCATCATCCCCCGGCGGGATGGCGCCTCTGCGGGACCCTTGATCCATGGCTAACTATCGCCCGAAGGGGCTGGGCCTCGAGCGAGTGCTCGGCGTGGGCGCTCTGTTCTCGGCCGCCTACGGCAACGTCGGCTCCTCCATCTATTACGCGCTCGGGCTGGTAGCGGCATTCGCGCTCGGCATGACGCCGGTCGTCTACCTGATCGCCGGCATGTTGTTCGTGGCGACCGCGATGACGTACACGGAGGCGGCCACCAACTTCCCCGAGGCCGGCGGCTCGTCGAGCTTCGCGCGCCGCGCGTTCAACGAGCTCGTGAGCTTCATCGCCGCATGGGGACAGATGCTCAACTACATCATCACGGTCGCGATCTCCGCGTTCTTCGTGCCCCACTACCTCGGCGTGTTCTGGGAGCCGCTCCGCGAGAGCCCGGGAGACATCATCGGCGGGATCGTGATCGTCGCGCTGCTGTGCCTCGTGAACGTGGTCGGCGTGAGGGAGTCCGCGCGTGTGAATCTGCTGCTCGCGGTGATCGACTTTGCGACGCAGCTGCTGCTCTTGCTGCTGGGGGTCTTCCTCGTCCTCAACTTTCAGACACTGATCGACAACGTGCACTTCGGCGTCGCGCCGACCTGGTCGGACTTCTTCCTCTCGATCACGGTCGCGATGATCTCCTACACCGGCATCGAGACGATCTCGAACCTGTCGGAGGAGGTGCGCTCGCCCCGGAAGCTGATCCCGCGCGCGATGCGGTACGTGGTGATCGCGGTGCTCGTCATCTACGCGGGCCTGCCCGCCGTCGCCCTGTCCGCCATGCCCGTCGTCCAGGAGGACGGCGGCTACACGACCGCACTCGCCTCCCAGTACGCAGGTGACCCGATCCTCGGCGTCGTGAAGAACATGGATCTTGGCGTCTTCCAGACCACGATGGAGTACTACGTCGGCATTCTCGCCGGCACGATCCTGCTGATCGCTTCGAACGCCGGCATCATCGGTGTCAGCCGCCTCACCTACTCGATGGGACAGCACCAGCAGCTGCCCGACGAGCTGCGACGCATCAGCCCTCGCTTCCGTACTCCCGCGAACGGCATCCTCGTGTTCGGATTGATCTCGTGCCTCGTGATGATCCCCGGCCAGGAGGAGTTCCTCGGCACCCTCTACGCGTTCGGCGCGATGCTCTCGTTCACGATCGCCCACGTCTCGCTGATCGGCTTGCGCTGGCGGCTGTCCCACAACCGGATGCGCGCGATGCCGGGAGACGTCGAGGTCGGCACGGACGAGCAGTGGTACCGGGCGCCCTTCAACGTGAAGGCGTTCGGCATGGACCTGCCACTGTTCGCCGTCTTCGGCGGGCTTGGCACGTTCGCGGCCTGGATCGCCGTAATGGCCCTCTACAGGAGCACGCTGATCGCGGGATCGATCTGGCTCGTGGCCGGGTTCGTGGGCTATGTCTTCTACCGGCGCAGCAAGGGCCTGTCACTGACCGAGACGTCGGTCGTGAAGCTCCCGCGACCGGTCGGCGTCGGCCCGGTCACCTACGCCGGCGTCGTGCTCGCCTTCGAGGAGGACACGTACTCGGAAACGGCAGTCGCCACGGCGCTGCGGCTTGCGTCCCACAAGAGGGGCGACGTGCGGGTGATCGTGACACTGACCGTGCCCCAGAACCTCGCGATCGATGCACCCCTGCCGGAGGCGGAGACCGCGGCGCAGGCGATCATCGAGGCCACGCGCCAAGCGGCAGGCAGGGGCCAGCGCGTGAAGGGAAGGATCGCCAAGGTGAGGTCGGGGGAGGCCGGCACGCGGATCGTGCGCGAGGCGATCGACGCCAGGGCCGACGCGATCGTGATGCCCATGCCTCACCATCGCCCCGCCGGGCGCCTGCTGTCCAAGACCCTGGAGCAGGTGCTCGGCAAGCGCCCGTGCCGCGTGATCATTGACTCGGAGCCGGCCCACCCGTTCGAGTTGCGTGACGCCGAGCACGCCGCATAACGACCTCGCGCCGTAGTTTCCGCTCAGACCGGGTGCTTTACTTCGCGGCGCGATGGAGCGTGAGCCGGCGTTGAACGGTGAGCAAAAGATCGGGGAGCCGTCGGCAAAGGGATTTCGGTTGCTCACGATCGAGCGGCAACTGGGGGCGCCGCGCCTGTTCGCGACCGCCTACAGCACCGTCGGCTCGTCCATCTACTTCGCCCTCGGGGTCGTCGCCGCGTACGCGCTCGGCCTGACGCCGTTCGTATTCCTGGCTGCGGGCCTCCTGTTCGTGATCACGACGATGACGTACTTCGAGGGCATGACGGCCCACCCCGAGCGAGGCGGCTCGGCGGTGATGGCGCGCTACGCCTTCAACGAGTTCTGGAGCTTCGTCGCGGGCTGGGCGATCTTGCTCGACTACCTCATCCTGATCGCGATCGCGACCTTGTCGATCGGCAACTACCTGACCCCGTTCTGGTCGGAACTGGGCGGCGACCGGCTCGACCTGGCCGTGGCGGTGCTCGTGCTGGCACTGGTGGCGCGCTTCAACTACCGGGGCGCGACCCCACGTGGCCGCCGCTCGGCCGCGCTGGCGATCGCCGACCTCGTGCTGGTGCTCTTGGTCGTCGCGATCGGCTTCGCGTACGTATTCGATCCGGCAACCGTGACCAACGAGGTCGAGCTCGGCAAGGTGCCGAAGTGGTCGGATCTCGCGTTCGGCCTGACGATCGCCGTGATCGCGTACACGGGCATCGAGGCAGCTTCCAACCTGGCCCCCGAGGTGCGCGTGCCGCGCAAGGCGCTGCGGCGCACGGTCGGGATGGGCGCCGCTGCCGTGCTGCTCGTCTTCGTCGGGATGTCGAGCCTGGCACTGATGGCGCTTCCGGTCGAGCCCGGCATTCCGGTGGTGGGCAGCCAGGACAGCGGCTTCGGGACAGAGCTCGGAGGTCGCTACGTCGAGGCGCCTGTGCTCGGCGTCGTGACGCACATCACGTCGAGCTGGATCAGCGACGTGCTGCGCTTCGCCGTTGCGATCATGGCGACGCTCGTGCTTACGCAGGCGGCGAACGCCGGCATGGTCGGCATCACGCGGACGTCGTACACGCTCGCGACGCACCGGCAGATCCCGCGCGGCCTGGCACGCTTGCACCCGCGGTACACGACGCCGTG
The DNA here is from genome assembly GCA_963716195.1 of uncultured Solirubrobacterales bacterium. Lineage (GTDB taxonomy): Bacteria > Actinomycetota > Thermoleophilia > Solirubrobacterales > JBBDJG01 > JBBQNR01. The sequence continues at coordinate 1,412,747 of OY970293.1, read as the reverse complement.
GATCGTGATCCTCATCTGCTGCGTGCTCGTCTTCCTGCTGCTGCTTCCGGTCGACATCGAGCTGCTCGCGAGCACGTTCGCTTACGGAGCGCTGGTCTCCTTCGGGATGGCGCACCTGTCGGTGTGCGCGATGCGGATTAGGGACCCGGACCGTCCGCGCGCGTTCAAGGTGCCGCTGAACGTCCGTGTGCGCGGGAGCGAGATCCCGCTTCCCGCGGCGCTCGGAGCGTTGCTGTCGTTCGCCGGCTGGATCGGAGTGCTCGTCTACCACGACGAAGCGCGCTTCATCGGCACGGCGTGGATGCTGGTCGGCCTCGGGCTGTACGTCATCTACCGCCGCCGGCAGGGCCTCTCCCTCACGCAGCGCGTCGAGGTCACCCCCGCCACGCTCGCCCGTCGCGAGCTCGAGATCGAGTACGGCAGCATCCTGGTGCCGGTATTCGGCGAGCCGCTCGACGACGACATCATGAGCACCGCCGGCCAGCTCGCCTCGGACGAGAGCGGCGAGCAGGGCGCGGGCGCGGTGATCGAGGCGATCTACGTCACCGAGGTGCCGATGTCGCTGCCCCTCGACGCGCGCCTGCCGCCCGAAAAAGTGGAGCGGGCACGCGCGGCGCTGGAGCGGGCCAAGCAGATCGGCGAGGAGTACGAGGGGGTGGAGGTGGCCGTCGCGGCCGTGCGCGGGCGCACCACCGGCTCGGCCATCGTGGAGGAGGCCCGCCTGCGGCAGGTCGAGGCGATCGTGATCGGGGCCGAGCCTCCGTCACCCATCCGGGGGGGCGGAATCCTGGGCGGAGTGAGCGGCTCGCGCCCACGGGAGCTGGGGGAGGTGACCGCCTACGTGCTGGAGAAATCGCCCTGCCGCGTGGTGGTGACCGCGCCCCCCGACGGCAAGCGCGGCGGCCCCGGGACCGGGGAGGAGGAAGGCGTCAATGATGGCGGGTAGTCTCTCGTCCCGACGGTCTACATTTATGGAAAGAATCCTCTCCATGAGACTCGTCCCACAGAAGAACCTCGCGCAATGTTCGTACTGATCGTTGGCTGCGGCCGCGTCGGGTCGTCCATCGCCAAGAAGATGATCACCAGCGGCCACGAGGTCAGCGTCCTCGACGAGAGCCCCGAATCACACGCCCTGCTCGATCACGGCCTGTCCGAGTCCTGGGAGGATCTCGGCGGCCGGTTCGCGGTCGGCACCGCGCTCGAGGTCGACGCCCTGATCGAGGCGGGCATCGAGCAGGCCGACGTGGTCGTCTGCTCGACCGACGGAGACAACACCAACATCGTCGTCGCCCAGATCGCACAGAAGCGCTTCCACGTCGCGAAGGTAGTCGTGCGAGTGCACGACCCCTACCGCGCTGAGTGGTACGAGCAGCAGGGACTGCACACGGTCTCTCCGACGAAGGTCGCGATCGAGATGCTCACGGACGCCGTGCTCGGCAAGGTCGAAGAGGTCAGCTGATGTACATCATCATCGCCGGCGCCGGCAAGGTGGGCTGGAACCTCGCTCGAGAGCTGATGCAGAAGGACCACGAAATGACCGTGATCGAGTCCTCCCGCACCCGCTACATCACGGTGGAGGAGGAGCTCGAGCACAACATCCACTACGGCGACGCCACCGAGCTGTGGGTGCTCGAGCGCGCCGGCATCGTGCGCGCCGACATGGTGATCGCCGTCACCGGCGACGACGAGGACAACATCCTCATCTCGCAGGTGGCGAAGGAGAAGTATCTCGTCGAGCACACGATCGCGCGCGTCAACAACCCGCGCAACGTCGAGCACTTCGAGCTGCTCGGCATCCGCCCGGTCGTGTCGGCGACCGATCTGATCCTGCGCCTGATCGAGCACGAGGTCCCGCACCACGGTTTGGTTCACCTGCTCGACCTCAAGCAGGAGCAGCTCGAGATCATCGAGCTCGAGGTGTCGACCGACGCCCCCGCGGCAGGCCTCCGCATCGCCGAGATCGAATTGCCCGACGGTTGCCTGGTTGTGTCGGTGCTTCGCAACGGCTCCGGCTTCGTGCCGAAGGCCGACACCTTGATCGAGGCCGGCGACGAGGTGCTAGCCGTGCTCAACCCGGGCGACGAGGCCGAGCTGCTCGCGATGTTCGCCCCACGGGACGGCAACGGCAGCCAGCCGCGCCTATCGGCTTAGGCGGCCTCGGCGTCGACCTTACGGAGCTTCCAGCCTTTGACGCCGAAGTTGGGCGTCTGGCTATGGCAGTTGGGGCAGAGGATGGCGAGGTTCTCCAGGCGGTTGTCCCTGCCGTCGCCGTTGACGTGGTGGAGGGCGAGTGAAAGCGGCTGGTTCTCCCACTCCGAGATACCGCATTGCTCACACTTGCTCTGCTTCAGCCCCACCTCCAGCAACCGTCGCTTGATGTTGTTGCGGCTGCGTCTGCGACCGGCCAAGAGTTCATCCATGGGCAGGGCTTGGGGACGCGGTACGACCGCCCCTCGCTGTACTGCGTCATACCACGACTTCGTAGAGAATCCGAATGCGATGGCGCATTGACGCACGGAATGACCGCCGTCATAGAACCTCTGAATCTCATCCCAATCATGGCGACGGGCGCATTTCGGATTCATAGGCAAATGCAGCCTGCGCTTGTGGTAGGAGACCGTTGCGGGCGAGATTCGAAGCAGTTTTGCGATCTCGCGCCCGCTCTTCCCTTCCTTGAGAAATCCCGCAATCCTTGTCCTCGTGTCCTTGGCCATCCTGGCTATCCTTAGACCTCTATTGCGGGGTCGGATAATGGTAGTCCGCCGGTCTCTGGCACCGGTCGTCGGGGTTCGAGTCCCTGCCCCGCAGCTTCTATTCCCACCGTACCGGTGGCGTCGGACAGAACGTATGTTCGCTCTGAGTTTCTACGCCGCTGCGAGCTCCGACCACTCCCGGTAGAGCCGGCTGTACGGCCCTCCGGCAGCGATCAGCTCGTCGTGCGTCCCGGTCTCGACGATCTCGCCACCGGCCAGCACGGCGATCCGGTCGGCGCCCATGACGGTCGACAACCGGTGGGCGATCACGATCGCAGTCCGGTCGGCGAGCAGCCGGCGTAGGCCCTGCTCGATCGCCGCCTCCGACTGCACGTCGACGTTGGCAGTCGCCTCGTCCAGGATCAAGATGCGTGGGTCCGCGATCAGCGCCCGCGCCAGCGCGACGAGTTGCCGCTGCCCCGCCGACAGCCGGCTCCCGCGCTCGCCGACGTCGGTCTCGTAGCCGTCCGGCAGGCGCAGCACGAACTCGTGCGCCCCGACGGCGCGCGAAGCCGCAGCGATCTCAGCGTCGCTCGCACCCGGCCGCCCGAGCGCGATGTTCTCGCGCACGCTGCCCGCGAACAGAAAGCCCTCCTGCGGCACGATCCCGAGCTGGCTGCGCAGGCTCTGCTGCGTCACGTCGCGCAGGTCCTGGCCGTCGATCAGCACTGCGCCCTGCTGGGGGTCGTAGAAGCGGGCGATCAGCTTCGCGAGCGTCGACTTGCCCGCGCCCGTCTCGCCGACCAGCGCGAGCGTCTCGCCGGCCGGGATGTCGATGGTCACGTCGTGGAGTGCCCAGCGCGCCGGCCCGGCGCCGTCGCCCTCCACCGGCGCGTCGCCATATGAGAACGAGACGTGCTCCAGGCGGATGTCGCCTCGGATCGGGCCAAGCTCGCGCGCGTCCGGCTTATCGAGCATGTCGGGCTCGCTGTCGAGCAGCCCGAAGATCTTCTCCAACGCGGCCATTCCCTGCTGGTAGGTCGAGTAGAGGTTCGACAGCTGCTGGATCGGGTCGAAGAAGCTCTGCAGGTAGCCGACGAACGCGACCAGCACGCCGATCGTGATGTTGCCGTCGATGGCCTGGTAGCCGCCGTACAGCAGGATCACTGCGGTCGCGAGCGACGACAGCAGCTCGACGCCCGGGAAGTACGCCGCGTTCAGGTAGACCGTGCGCATGTTGGCTTCGCGGTGCTCCTGGTTCAGCTCGGCGAACCGGTCTATGTGGCGCCGCTCCTGCGCGAACGCGCGGATCACGCGCACGCCCGACAGGCTCTCCTGCAGATATGCGCTCACATTCGCGATCTTCTCCCGCACGCGCCGGTAGGCGGTGGTCGCGAAGTAGCGGAACACGACGCTGGCCACTGCCAGCACCGGAAACGCGAGGAACGTGACGAGCGCCAGCTCGACATCGAGGAACAGCAGGATCACGACCGTTCCGATCAGCGTCAGCGTGCTCGAAAAGAGCGTCACCACGCCGTCGGTCACGAGCTGGTCCAGCGCCTGGATGTCGTTCGTCATGCGCGAGATCAGCACTCCGGTCTTGTTGCGGCTGAAGAAGCCGATCGACTGCCGCTGCAGGTGCGCGAAGATCCGCAGCCGCAGGTCCTGAAGAGCGCGCTGCCCGACCCAGCCGACCAGGTACGTCTGGAAGTACGTGGCGACCCAGTACACGATCGCCGAGAGGACAAACGCGACGACGATCAGGTCGAGCGTGCCCGCGTCCTTCGGAACGATCGCGTCATCGATCGCCAGTTTCGCGAGGTAGGGAGGAGCGAGACTGGCCGCGGTCGCGGCGATCAGCGCGATGGTTGCGAGCACCACCCGCCCGCGGTAGGGACGCAGCAGCTGGTTCAGCCCGTGCAGCTTGCGCCCGAAATGCAGCGACGGACGCTGCGAGGAGCGCTGGACCTCGTTCATCCCGGGATCACCTCTGCCTCCACGGCACCGTCGGAGGAGCCGTCGAGGCCGCTCAGCGCTGTGCCGAGCCGCGGCAAGCCCTTCTCGACGATCTCGCGGTACACCTCGCTGGTCTCGACGAGCTCGGCGTGCGTCCCGATCGCGGTGACGCGCCCGTTCTCCATCACGACGATTCGGTCCGCCAGCGCGATCGTCGAGAGACGGTGCGCGATCACGAACGTCGTCCGCCCGCGCATCACTCCGCGCAGCGCTTCCTTGATCTGACGCTCGGTCGTCGCGTCCACGCTGGCGGTGGCGTCGTCGAGGATCAAGATGCGGGGATCGGTGATCAGCGCTCGCGCGATCGAGATGCGCTGGCGCTGGCCGCCCGACAGTGTCAGTCCGCGCTCGCCGACGAGCGTGTCGTAGCCGTCGGGGAGCGAGGCGATGAAAGCGTGGATCTGCGCGCGCCGGGCTGCGAGCTCGACGTCCTCCTGCGACGCATCCGGCTTCGCGTAGGCGATGTTGTCCCGGATCGTCGCCGAGAACAGGAAGCCGTCGTCCGGCACGATCGCGACCTCGCGTCGCAGGGAATCGAGGTCGGCGTCGCGCACGTCGACGCCGTCGATGCTGACGGAGCCGCTGGAGACGTCGTACAGGCGCGCGACCGCCGCGGCGAGCGTCGTCTTGCCCGAGCCCGTCGGGCCGACGACAGCGACGTTCTCACCGGCCGCGACCTCCACGTTGACGTCGCTCATGGCCGGCTCCCCGCCGTTGTACGAGAGAGTCGCGTTGCGGATGCTCACGCGACCGCCGCCTGCCGGCAGCGGCTTGGCGCCGGGCCGGTTGACCACGGTTGGTGCCCGGTCCAGCACCTGGAAGATGCGGTTCCCCGACGCCGCCGCGCGCTGTGCCATGCCGAGCGCGATGCCGAGCACGCGCGTCGGGAACATCAGCATCAGCACATATGAGTAGAAGGCGGTGAACTCACCGAGGCTCAGCGAGCCGTTGATCACCTGCCGCCCGCCGATCAGCAGCACCGCCGCGAGGCCGAGATTGGGCAGGAACGCGATCATCGGGTTGTAGTGCGCACGCAGACGCGTCGCGTACATGCTCTGGTCGAACACCCGCCCGACCTTGCCACTGAACCTCTGCAGCTGCTCGCGCTCGCGCGCGAACGCCTTCACCACGCGGATGCCCGAGACGTTCTCCTCCGCCTCAGCGGTCAACTCGGCGATCCGCTGCTGCACCTCCTGCAGCGCGGGGCGCGAGAACCGCCCGTAGCGAGCGGCGGCGATCACCACGAACGGCATCGGCGCGAGCGTGATCAGCGCCAGCGACGGCTTCAGAACCAACATCACCGCGGCCGCGAGCAGGATCGTGAGCAGGTTCTGCAGGATGAAGATCAGTCCGTAGCCGAGGAAGAAGCGCACCGACTGCAGGTCGACGGTCGCGCGTGACATCAGCTGGCCGACCTGCTGCCCGTCGAAGAACCCGAGCTCGAGCCGTTGGAGATGGCCGTAGAGGCGGTTGCGCAAGTCGTACTCGACTCCCAGCGAGACCTGTCCAGAGATGATCCGGCGCGCCACCGACAGCAGCACCCTCAGCAGTCCGGCGCCGACGATCGCGAAGAAGAGCGGCAGGAGCGCGTCGCGGTCGCCTTCGGTGATCGCGTTTACCGCCTCGCCGATCAGCAGCGGGATCGCGACCGTCCCGAGAATCGCGAGGGAGGACAGCACCAGCGACGTGATCACAGCGCCCCGGTAGGGGCGCAGAAAACCCAATAGGCGCCAGAAGACCCTCACTACAAAAACTATAGTTAGGCGGCTTGCGCTCTTAAGGAAGCCTCACCGCGGCGCGCGCGTGACGTGCGGAGATGCGACGCTCTCGGGCGACTCGCAGCCGAGCAGCGTGAGACCGAGCTCGATCTCGTCGCGAAGCAGCTCGAGCACCCGCCGGACGCCTGCCTCCCCGTCGACTGCCAGTCCCCATACGACAGGGCGACCGACCAGTGTCGCCTGGGCGCCGAGCGCGAGCGCCTTCAGCACATCGGTGCCGCGCCGGATGCCGCCGTCCACCAGCACCTCGACCCGTCCCGCCACCGCCTGGACGACCTCGGGGAGAGCATCGATGGTCGCTGAGGCGCCGTCGAGCTGACGGCCGCCGTGGTTCGAGACGACGATCGCCGCCGCGCCGTGGTCGCAGGCGAGCACGGCGTCCTCCGCGGTGACAAGCCCCTTGACAAGCACGGGCAGGGACGACTCGGTGGTCAGGCGCTCGAGCTCGCGCCAGCCGATCGCCGGGTCCATGAGAGAGAACATGTCGGCGGGAGTGCCCGCGGACGGGCCGCCCGCTGCCGCCGCGAAACTCGGCACGGTCACTGAGGCGGGGATCACGAACCCGGTGCGCAGGTCGCGCTCACGGCGGCCCAGGACCGGCGCATCCACGGTGAGCACGATCGCCTCGAAGCCCGCCTCCGCGGCCTGCTCGATCATCGCGGTGGTGATGCCCTGGTCCCGGTAGCAGTAGAGCTGGAACCAGCGCCTGCAGTCGGGCGCCGCGGCGGCGACGTCGGCCGGGGTCGAGGTGGCAAGCGTCGAGAGCACCATGATGGTCTCGACCGCCGCTGCCGCGCGCGCGGTGCCGGGTTCGCCATCGGCGTGCGCCATGCGCTGAAACGCGACCGGAGCAACCAGCAGGGGCACCGATACCGGCATGCCGAGCACGGTCGTTGCCGTCGTGACCTCATCGATCCCTGTCAGCACGCGCGGGCGCAGGTGCCAGCGGCTGTAGCCGGCAACGTTCTCGCGCAGCGTGGACTCGTCACCAGCGCCCCCGGCGAAATAGCCGAACGCGCCTGCCTCGAGCGTCTCCTCCGCCAGCCGCTCGTAATCCCAGACGTTGCAAGGCTCCATGGCGCTCGAGCCTATTGCACCGAGCCCTCGGAGCTCCCGTCATTTGCGCCTAAGCAAATGACGGCCTACTCGGCGTGGATCGGCAGCAACACCTTGGCGCGATCCCAGTCGGCGATCTGGCAGCCGTCGGTGCGCGAGAAGCTGCGGTCGATGCGCCTGCCCCGGATGGTCCCGGTGATGCGAGCGGTCTGTGGCCCTCCATATATCTGTGTGCAGGCGCGCTCCCGATCGGGGGCGCCGGCCAGAAAGGGCGCGAGACGGATCGCCGCGTGGCACAGATCATGCGCATTGGCGCGGGCGAAGCCGCGCGCGCTCTCCTGCGCTCCGTCGCAGCGAAGGCTCGCGTCGACCTTGCGGCCACGGTCGGCGGCGACGATCTCGAGTTTCGCGTTCGCTTGTTGGAGACCCGGCCCCGGATCGGGCGGGTCGTCGTCTCCTCCGCAGGTCGCGAGGAGTACGGACGCCGCCACGAGCGCAATTGCCAGCCGTGCCGTCATCGCGTGTCGAAGAAGAGAACCACACCGACCACGATCGCCGCGGTCGCGACGGCCGCGGAGATGACGGGGGCGTCGCCGGCGAACAGCACCGCCGTCCCCATCAGGAAGAGCGGGAAGCCGACGGCCACGGCCAGTCCAGCCGGCTTCGGACCGCGGCCTTCCGGAAATGGATAGCGGCAGTGGCGGCAGCGGCGCGCCCTCACGCTCACTTGTCGCTGGCAGCGGGGGCAGGTCTTCTTCATGCGGGATCGATCGTCCCGGAAGCTACCGTTACACGGGGGATGCTAGCCGCCACCGGTAAGAAGTCAGCCCAGATCGGCCTGATCGTCCTGATGTTCCTGAGCGCGATGATGATCTGGCTCGGAAGCCCGGTGATATGGCTGTGGATCGGATCGCAGGTCACCTCGTCGCAGGCGCCAGGGTTCGGGCCGTACATGCTCGTGGGCGGGGGCATCATCGCCTCGACTGGGCTTCTGGCCTACACGCTGGCGCGCCTCAACCGCGCCTACGAGGAGCTCGTGGGGGAGGCCAGGACCGTGCGGGTGCGCCTGCCGTGGCTGCGGAGCCTGCGGGACGAGCGCTCGCCCGGAACCCGCCTGACCGTGCTGGATTTCATCCTGGTGCTCACCGCGCTGACGGCGATCGTGGCATTTGCAGCCTGGTTTTTCTTCTTCTCCGGTTCCCCGCTGCCAAGCTAGAAATTTGAGTTGCCCGTCGCATCCCGGGGCAATGCTGGCTATGCTTCTGGACAGTTTGGACCTAAGCACCGGGCCGTCCAGGGGCCCCCTTGTCTTGTAGGAGAGTTCTGGAGGATTCGTGCAGGGACGTAAGCGTATGAAGCGGTTTGTCTTGGCGCTGGCGATCTGTGGATCGTCGCTGCTCATGTTCGGAGCAGGCAACGCCTTTGCTGCCTGCGAGCTGGGCATCGGTTCGAACAACGCTCGCGCCGGGGACGAAGTGGTCTATACGGTCTCCAATTGCACCGCCGGGGACCGCTGGGAGATCAAGCTCGTGCTGAACAAGAACACGCCTGACGAGGTCGTCAAGAGGGTGGGCACGAGCGGCGAAGCGCAGAGCGGCGACCCGGTCACCGGCACGTTCGTCGTGCCCGACCTCGGCGGCGAATCCGTGGACGCCATCGTCCGCCTCGACTTCAAGGACGCCAGCGGCGCCGAGCAACCGCCTGTCGATCTGGAGGGAGCCGAAGGTCTCACCTATCTAGGCCAGGCCCTGCCGACGGGCCCGACCGGCCCGACCACCGGCGGAACAACCGGTCCGCTGGAGTCCTCTGCGCTGGTCCCGGTCCCGACCTTCACACGCCAAGAGGCGCAGCAGAAGGCCAAGAAGGAAGCGGTCAAGAAGAAGAAGTCGTCGAGCGGCAAGAACAACAGCAACAAGAAGAACTCGACGAAGAAGAAGTCGGACTCGAAGAAGGACAGCGGCCCCTCGAACCCGACCTCGACGCCGAGCACGCCCGTTCCGATCACGCCGAGCTACACGCCACCGACGACGAGTACTCCGCCTCCGGTCACGTCGACGCCGCAGACCGACTTCACGCCGCCTACGACGACGACTCCGCCGCCGGGCATCCAGGGCCCCCCGGCTGGCGATCAGCCCGCTCCGACGCCGCCGGTACCGGACGTCCCGTCAGCCGCAGCGCCTATTGCGCCGATCGCTCCCGTCGCAACGTCGGGTGACGGCAACAACATGCCGGTGCCGGTGTGGCTCATGATCTTGCTCGGGTTGGTCGCGCTGCTCGGCTTGGGTGGCGCGCAGGCGAGGCTCCTCGGTTTTTGGGGACCGCCCCTGCCGATGAACGGTCGCGACACCTCAGATGCGCGCCTGCTCGCTCTGCAGCGGGTGTCGCAGTCCGGCGCCAGCTTCCAGAAGCGGATCGCCGAGCTCAAGAAGGCGGCCCGCGAACGAGAGCCGGTCGGTTAAGTCGAGCCGGCGTGAGGTCCCGGGGGTGTGAATTAAGCCAGCCGGGGTAGGAGTAGAATCTCGTCCTTCTGGTACTCGAGGGATTCGAACTGTTGGGGTTGTGCCAGTGCTTGGATTAGGAATCGCAGCGTGAAGCCACTGATGGTGTCAGCGGGAACGACGGTCGCCACCGACGAGCAGCTCGTACGGGCGGCGCGCGAAGGTAGCGACGCAGCGTTCGAAGCTTTGGTCCGGCGCTATCGCGAACGCATCACGGCATACGTTCGCAGCATGGTGCACGACAGCTCGCGTGCCGAGGACATTACGCAGGAGACGTTCATCTCTGCGCTGCGCAGCCTTCGGGGCGGCGACCACGAGATCGCTTTCAGGCCATGGGTGTTCCAGATCGCGCGCAACGCGTGCATCGATCACCTGCGCAAGATCCGGCGCACGGATGAGATCTCGATCTACTCCGACGACTTTCAGCCCGACCACGACGTCCGCATCTCGAGCCCTCAGGCGACCGACGCTGCTGTCCTCCAGCGTCAAGACATGGATGATCTCCAGCAGGCGTTCGGCGGCCTTCCGGATTCGCAGTACGAGATCTTGCTGTTGCGGGAGTTCGAGGGCCTGTCCTACCACGAGATCGGGCAGCGCATGGGCCTCACCGCGCCCGCCGTCGAGAGCATGTTGGCGCGGGCCCGGCGGTCCCTGAAAGGCCAGTACGACGAGATCGCGACCGGTGAGCGCTGCCGCCGCATGCGCCCCGTGATCACGGCCGTCGCCACGGGGCTCGCCGGCAAGCGCGACCAGCGCACGCTCGAGCGTCACCTTCGCTACTGCCGCTACTGCCGCCACGACGCGGTCGCGAGCGGGTTGGAGCACCTCGTCATCGGAGCCCAGAAGAGCAGGGTGGAGAGGGCTTTCTCACGGGCGGCCGCGTTCTTCCCGCTTCCCTGGCTCCTCCGGCGGCGCGGGCCGGCGGCTCCCGACCCGGTATCCGGCGGCACCATCTCCACCGGCGCGCAGATCCACATCTCGCACATCGGCGCACTCGGCCCGGTCGCCACCGAGCAGGCGGGTTCGGCGCTCCAGAAGGCGGTCGCGATCGTCGCCGTCGCAACCGTTGCGAGCGGCGGCGGGTTCGTCGCCAATGAAGCCGGTGTCGGCGTCCCGCTCCCGAAGGTGAGCGGGAAGAAGGAAGCCAAGGTGTACGAGACTACGAACCGCGCGGCGCCGGAGAACATTCAAGCCGCAGCGCATCCGAAGAAGACCGCGGATGATGCGTTGCGCGCGGTCGAGGAGTCGGCGCCCAGCGCAGGCCCGGCGAGTACTTCGCCCGTGACAAGCGCTCTGCCCGCCCTGAGCCCGGCGGCACAGCCGTCCGATGAAGCGGCCGTCGCGCCGACCGAGGCGCAGGACAAGCCAAGCGAGGGGGAGTCGAACGCCGACGCTTCCCAGCCGGACACCGAGCTACCGGCCAGCGACGGAGAGGCCGCAGCACCCGACGCTGGGGACGCCCCGACGGCGGAGGCTCCCCAGGACGTGCTTCCGCCGGACCCCGGCGTGCCGATCGACGGCGAAGTCGTGCCGCCCGATGTGACTGCACCGGCTCCCCCGCCTGACGACCCACCGCCTGGCGGAGTCTCGGATTCCGGGGGACCGACCTGGGGCGACAGCGGCGTGCCCGCGATTCACGAGTTGCCTCCGTCGAGCTAGCTGCCGGCTAGCGTTCTGCGCAGCACCTCCGCGGCCCCGTCGGAGGACGATTTACTTGCGGTCGACTCGGGAGGGCGGTAAGTTCGCCATGACCGTGCTTGAGCGTGCCAAAGCGCACGGGGTCTTGATCGTCCTCATCGCGGCTGCTCTTGCGGCAGCTGCGCCGGCCCACGCCGCCAACCAGACGGTGACGGCGAACAGTGCCAACCAGTTCACGCCGCAGAACGTCACCATCAGCCAGGGTGAGATGGTGACCTGGAACAACACCGGCGGCAGCCACAACGTGCATTTCGACGACAACTCGTATGACATGCCGGCGAGCGCCACCCCACCGCCCTGGACCGTGATGCGCACTTTCCCGGCCACCGGAGTGTTCAGGTACTACTGCGAGTTGCACGGCGGTCCGGGTGGGGCTGGAATGTCGGGCACGGTCACGGTCACCGGGGTCCCGTACCCGCGCCCGGCAAGCGCAACCCCTCTGCGCGTGCCGCTGGTCCCCGAATACGCCCAATGCACGAGTCCGAACTCATCGCACGTCGGGCCGATCGCCTCACCGGCGTGCGATCCCCCTCAGCTTCAGTCGACGCAGCTCACAACGACGACTACCGGGAGCGCATCGGGCTTCGTTCGCCTGCGCTCGATCACGGGAAATCCGATGACACAGGCCGACGAGGCCGACGTCAACATCACCACCAACGCTACGCAGATACGCAGGCGCAGCGACAACACCGCATACACGGGCAGGGCGATCCTCAACGTGGCCTTGCGTCTGACCGACATGGGCAGCGGCACATCGGGTCTGAACTCGGCGACCGTGCAGGACAACCAGCTCGCGCTGCCCGCCGACTGCACGAGCGGCACTTGCACGATGAACACGAGCGCCGACACCCTCGTTCCCGGCCTGATCAAAGAGGAACGGCGCATGGTGATGGACGCGCTGTCGGTCACCGTCAAGGACGCCGGCCCCGACGGCAACATCGGCTCCGCCACCTGCGGGCCGAATTGCGGCACCGGGGACGAGCAGGTCTTCCTGCGCGAGGGCGTCTTCACTCCATAGACTGGTGCACGAACCCGCACTCATCGGCGCGTCTCACCGTGCGATTGTGCGAATTAGCGCCGTCTTCCCCGCAAGTTAGGCTTATTTTCTCGATGCGAGACCATCTCAGTGTGGATTCGGACTCGCCCTGCGCGGGTAGAAACGAAGAGTTCGTGGTGGTGGATTCGTGAAACCCCTGATGCTCACTTCTCCGGCCTTGGTCGCACGCACCACGGATGAGGAGCTCGTGGAGGCCGTGCGCGCCGGTAGCGATGAGGCGTTCGAGGTCCTCGTGCGCCGCTACCGCGACCGCATCACGGGGCATGTCCGGCGGCACGTCTATGACGGCCAGCGCGCGGATGACATCGTCCAGGAGGTGTTCGTCTCCGCCCTGCGCGGGGTTCGCTCCAGCGACCAGGAGATCACTTTCCGGCCGTGGATCTACATGATCGCTCGCAACGCCTGCATCGACCACGCCCGGCGGCTGAAGCGCAACGAAGAAATCTCGGTCGACTCGGATCAGCTCGGAAGCGTCTTCGACGTCTCGGCCGGTGGGGTCTCCTCGACAGAGATCACCGTCATGCGCAAGGAGGAACTGGACGAGATCAACCAGGCTTTCGGCGCCTTGCCCGATTCCCAGCACCGGGTGCTCGTGCAGCGCGAGCTCGAGGGACTCTCCTACAAGGAGATAGGGCGGCGCATGGGGCTCACTCCAGCGGCCGTGGAGAGCATGCTGTCGCGGGCGCGCACCACCCTCAGAGGCCAGTACGAGGAGATCGCGAGCGGCGCGCGCTGTGCGCGCATGCGACCCGTGATGAAGGCGGTCATGCGCGACCTCGCCGGCAAGCGCGACCGGCGCACGCTGGCGCGGCACGTCCGTCACTGCCGCGGCTGCCGGCACGAAGCGCTCGCGATCGGCCTCGATGCGTTCGTCGTCGAAGCGCAGCGCGGCGGGGTCAGAGGCGGGTTGCAGCGCGCCGCTGGAATCTTTCCGCTCGGCTGGTTCCTGCGTCGCCCGGACGGGCCCGTCGGCGCGCTGGGCGGGGCCGGCGCCGACCAGGGCGCGACGGCCGTTCAGAAGCTGGTGGCTGTCGTAGCCATCGCGGCCGTGGCCGGAGGGGGCGGAGTCGTGGCGCACAAGTCGGGAGTCGACCTGCCCGTGCCAAATGCGATCGGCTCGAGTGACAAGAGCTCGCAGCCCTCAGGGGACGAAGCGTCGCAGGGCCGGGACGGAATCCCGGGGCAACCGCCGGGCGAGACCAGCCAGGGTGAGACGTCGGCTCCGGGTTCGGTCCCGGCGCAGCTCCCGGCGACGAGGCAGGACGAGCGTTCCGGTTCACCCGCTGCTGCACTCCCTTTGAGTGGCCCGCAGGCTCTTCCCGGGCAGAGTGGGCAGGCGCCGCCGGCCGAGGGTGGCGCTGGTCAGATCGAAACGGCGGTGCCGATCTCCGAAGGCGCAGGCGAGCTGCCGAGCGCGGTGGAGAAGGTCGACAAGAAGCTGAACAAGAAGCTCGATGCTGTCACCAACGCTCCGAACGCGATCGATGAGACGGTCGACAAGGTAAAGAAGGCTCCTGCTGGGGCGAAGAAGAAGGTCGACAAGAAGATCGACGACATCACGACTGCGCCGTCCCTCCTCGATCCGCCGGTCACGGTGACGCCACCGACGGTCCCCAATCCACCGTCGGGCATGCAGGGGACTGTCGACGAGCTTACGAAGAAGGCCAAGAAGGTCACCACTCCGGTGAACACGGGCAACCTGCTGCCCTGATCTCCGCCCGGTCCGTCGCGCGGCGATTTCGCGCGCCGACACGAGGCTAGCCTCCAGGGATAGGATCGTCCCGGATTCCAACCAAGCCCCTGAAGGAGGAGCGGAATGCATGCAACCGTTACGAGGGTGACCGTTACCGAGGGTGAGGCAGCGACGACGTACTTGCGCGAGGAGATCGTTCCGATGGTGGCCAAAGCCCCCGGCTTCGTCGCCGGCTACTGGGTCAGGCTCGAGGGAGGAGACCAAGGAACGTCGATCATCGTGTTCGAGTCCGAGGACGCGGCCCGCGGAGCGGCAGAACAGATCCGCGAGGGCACCGATTCGAATCCCGGTGTGAACCTCAACGACGTTACGGTCGGCGAGGTAGTCGCGAAGGCTTGAGCACCTAGCTGCCCGGCGGTATGACACCGGCCAGCGCCGGCGAGGATTCGTCACAGGCCGGATCACAGCGGCACTGGTCGTGGCCGCGACGGTCGGGCTGATCCTCATTGACCCTGCTGGCAAGTAGGCGAGCGTCACCTTGCTCGCATGTAACGCAACGCCTGGTGGCTGGACTGGAGCGCATCGAGTCCGGCGAACTGGAGGATCCGCGTGATCAGCGAGAGCTCGATGGCCAGGCCTGTGGCGACCAGCGACAACGTGACCAGTAAGGACGACTTCCGCCCGATCGCCGACTACGGGCTGCTGGCCGATTGCAACTCGGCCGCGCTGGTGGACCGTGACGGGTCGGTCGACTGGCTGTGTCTGCCGCGCTACGACAGCGACGCGATCTTCGCGCGGATCCTGGATCCGGCGGCGGGGCACTGGTCGATCCGCCCAGTGGCTCCTTACTCGGCGAAGCGACGCTACCTCCCAGGCACGCTGGTGCTCGAGACCACGTTCACGACCGATGAGGGCACGGTGCGCCTGCTCGATGCGATGGCCTTCGCGCCCCGGCAGCGCGGTCACGAGCTTGGCTTCGACGCGCCGCACGAACTGCTGCGCGCCATCGAGGGAGTGTCGGGAGACGTCGAGCTCGCGCTCGAGCTCGCGCCCCGTCCGCAGTACGGGCTGATCACGCCGCTGATCCGTCTCGAGGAAGGCGGCGCGCGGACGTTTGGGGCGAGCCGTGTCGGGATGTCCTCCGGCATCCCGCTCATGATCGATGAGCAGTCAACGATTCGCGCGACATTCACGGTGCCGGAAGCTGCGTCGATCGGTTTCGCGCTGCGCTGGGCCGCAAGCGAGGAGAAGGGGCCGCCGACCCCGACTCCGGCCGGTGAGGTGCCGGAACGAATAGGTGATGTAGCGGAGGCATGGCGCTCGTGGGAGGCCGAGCACGACATATACGAGGGTGCCAACAAGGAGCTCGTCCGACTCAGCTCGCGCGTCCTCAAGGGACTGACCTACCGGCCGACCGGCGCGATCGTGGCCGCGCCCACGACCTCGCTCCCTGAGGCGGTCGGCGGCGAGCGCAACTGGGACTACCGGTTTTCGTGGATCCGCGATTCGAGTCTGACGATCGAGGCGCTCTACGTCGGCGCTTGCTCCGACGAGGCCGAGGAATTCGTCTCGTTCATGACCAGCTCGGCCGGTGGCCGCGCGGGCGAGGGATCGCTGCAGATCATGTACGGCATCGGCGGCGAGCACGACCTCTCCGAGCGCGAGCTCCCACATCTGCGGGGCTGGCGAGACTCAGCGCCCGTACGTGTCGGCAACGGCGCGTGGAACCAGGTCCAGCTCGACGTCTACGGCGAGCTGCTCAACTCGCTGTGGCTCTACCAGGACAGGCTCGGCGAGCTGCACACGGAGATCCAGCAGTTCGTTGCCGACTTGGCGCACACAGCGGGGCGCCGCTGGCAGGAGACCGACTCCGGCATGTGGGAGATGCGCGGCGAGCCGCGCCACCATCTGTCCTCGAAAGTCCTGTGCTGGGTAGCCCTGGACCGTGCTATCAAGCTCGCCGACCGGCTCGGCATTCACGCAAATACGCAAGAGTGGATCGCCGAGCGAGATCGCATCCGGGACGCGGTGCTGACGCGTGGTTGGAGTGAGGAGAAGCAGGCTTTCGTCCAATCATTCGACTCGCACGACCTCGACGCTGCTCAGCTGCTCATGCCGATCCTCGGCTTCCTGCCGGCCACCGACAAGCGAATGAAGTCCACGATCGACGCGATCGCAGATGAACTCACCGAGAACGGGCTCGTGCTTCGCTACCGCAACGAGGAAGGGTTGAACGCGGACGGCTTGAGCGGCGAGGAGGGGACCTTCACGATCTGCTCGTTCTGGCTCGTTGCATGCCTGGCGCGAGCCGGCGAGATCGAGCGCGCCCAGCGGCTCTTCGACCAGCTCATCGGCTACGCCAACGACCTCGGCCTGCTCGCCGAGGAGATCGACACCGCGAGCGGCGAGCAGCTGGGGAACTTCCCGCAGGCATTCAGCCACATCGGGTTGATCATCGCCGCTTACGAGATCGACAAGGCCCGAGGGGAGGTGTCGTGAGCCATTACGACGCGATCATCCTCGAGGCGGCCCCGTTCCCGAACCGGTTCGCGGTGAGCAGTCCCCGCAGATGGCGATCTAGCGATCCGCGTAACACCTTGCCGGTTCATGCCACTAACCCGCAGAAACCAAAAAGCAGGAGGGGACAGATGACAGCCAGCACGACCGCAGAGCGCACCAAGGGTCTGCGCGGCCTCAAGGGCAAGAACGTTCTGGTCACCGGCGGAAGCTCCGGGATCGGACAGGCGATCGCAGTGCGCTTCGCAGAGTACGGCTCGAACATTGCGATCAACTACCTGCGCGAGCCTGGCGAGGCACGCGACACGGAGGAGCAGGTCCACGCGTGCATCCACAAGGTCCAGCAAGAGGGGGTCCAGGACATGCTGGTCCAAGGCGACGTCTCGCGCGAGAAGGACGTCGTGAAGATGGCCAGCGATACGATCAACGGCCTCGGCGGCATCGATGTGCTCGTCAACAACGCTGGGATCCAGATCTCGCGTCCCAGCGCTGAGCTCTCCAGCGAGGACTTCGACAAGGTGCTGGCGGTCAACTTACGCGGCTCGTTCCTGTGCGCCCGTGAGGCGATCAAGCACTTCCTCGCTGAGGACAGGCCGGGCGTGATCGTGAACGTCTCGAGCGTCCATCAGCTGATCCCGAAGCCGGGCTACCTCGGCTACTCCGTGTCGAAGGGCGGCATGCAGAACCTGACGCGGACGCTCGCGCTCGAGTACGCGGCACAGGGCATCCGCGTCAACGGCATCGGTCCGGGCGCGACGGTCACTCCGATCAACCGCGCGTGGATCGACGACCCCGAGAAGCGCCGCCAGGTGGAGGAGCACATCCCGATGCGGCGAGCGGGCGACGCCGACGAGATGGCGGGGGTGACCGCGTTCCTCGCGAGCGACGACGCCGCCTACATCACCGGTCAGACCATCTTCGTCGACGGCGGCTTGACGCTCTTCCCGAGCTTCGCCACGCCTTGGTCCTCGGAATGACCGCCGCAGTCGCGGCGCTGCAGTCCGTCCGCCGCGGCCGCCGGTACGACCTCGGGGGCAGGAAATCCGAGGTCAGCGAGTGGCTGGGTTCTTCGAAGCTTCGATGTAGTTCACCGCCGAGACCTGTTCGATCGCGATCGTCATGACGACGCGGCCGACTGCTGCCAGCGCCTCGTCGGTTTGCGGCTCGGGTGGCTCCGCCGAACCGGTGATCTTCTGCATGACAGCGGCCGTCGCGGCGCCGATGTTCTGCGCCAGGATCTCAGCGCGACCCGAGAACACTGCCGACGGGTATGGCGGCTCGTGCCCCATGACGCACAGCGAGGCCCGGCCCGATCGCTCGACGTCCTTTGCCTTCAGTCGTTGCGCCAGCGTCGACAGCAAGAGATGCTCGCCGTCGCGCGCGTAATACACCAGGGACTGCCGCGGGCGACCATCCTCCGCGACGGTCGCCAGCACCCCCACCCGATGCGCGTCGAGGAACTCTCGCAGCTCGGCCGTCAGCCCACCCATGCGGCGGCCTCCTCGGCGGCGGGCGCGATGTAGCCGTCGGGCTCCTCCGCGACCGTGTTGTCGAGCGCTCCGATGCCGTCGATCTCGACGCGGACAACGTCGCCGACCTTCAGGAGCCCCTCTGGGAACGGCTGGCGGAAGGCGCCCACGCCCGCCGGCGTGCCGGTGGCGATCACGTCACCCGGCTCGAGCGTGAACGCCTCGGACAGATGCGCGACCTGCGCGAAGCAGTTGAACACCATCTCGCGTGTGTTGCCGTCCTGGCGTTGATCACCGTTCACAAATGTCCTGATGCCGAGGTCGTGGGGATCACCGAGCTCGTCGGCCGTCACGATCCATGGCCCGAGCGGCCCGTGCGTGTCGAACGACTTGCCCATCGTCATCGTCGGAGTCCGAATCTGCCAGTCGCGGACGGACACGTCGTTGGCGATCGTGTAGCCGGCGATGACGTCTTCGGCCTGCTCGGGCGGCACATGCCGGCAGCGCTTGCCGATCACGATCGCGAGCTCGCCCTCGTAATCGAGGAGGCTCGAGACGCGCGGCATGTGAACGTCATCGCCCGGCCCGACCACGCAGGTGACCTGCTTGTTGAAGAAGATCGGGAACTCAGGCGCCTGGATGCCGCTCTCGGCGATGTGGTCGGCGTAGTTGAGCCCGATCGCCAAGAACTTCCGGGGCTGGACCGGCGGCAGCAGCCGGACCTCGTCGAGTGCGTATTCGTCGTCCTGCTGACGATCGATGGCCTGCTCGCCTTCGACCACGCCGTGATATGTGCGGCCGTTTGCCTCGAATCTGCAGAGCTTCATTGGAGCTTCCTTCCTTTCCGTTCTGGTGGGCGGTGAGGTAGAGGTAGTCCTCGCGAATCGGCGCGAATACGTCGACGTTCAAAACGACCTCAGTGCCGACGACACGTCCGACGTGAGGAACGCCCGCGGGTACGCGGGTATGTAGAGGAGCTCACCTGCGCCGACGGTGTACTTGTCGCCGTCGAGGTCGAGCTCGAGCGTGCCCGCGAGGATCAGCGCGAGCTGGTCGTAGGGATGCCTGTGAGGCGGGACCTCCGGATGTCCCGGCTGGATCCAGTTGAACGTGACGATCGCGTCGTCGGTGCGGACCGCCGTACGGGTGAGGATGCCGTCGGCGATCGACTCGCGCGGCAAGTCCGCGATCCTCGCGTGAAACGGTGCGGTCGGCATCTCAGCTCGACTGCGGCAGCTCGATCGGTGGCGTCTCGGGGGCATAGCGGCCTTCCATCGCCTTCGCGTGGATCTCCTCGAAGCTCACGCCCCCCGCGCGGCCGGCCGCCACCTTCTCGGGATCGACGAACTTGCCGAGCGGGTCCTCTTGGAACTGGACCGAGTTCCGCATCCAGTCGCTCGACTGCGCCCAGTCGCCGAACACGTCGCACTGGAGCTCGACGTGGTTGCCGTCGGGATCGGAGTAGTAGTAGGAGAAGGTCATGCCGTGGTCCAGGCAGATGTCCGGGACGATTCCGGCCTCCTTGAGGCGCAGGTAGCTGTCGTTCAACTCGTCGAACGAGCCGTACTCGAATGCCGTGTGATGCATACCGGTGTGCGTCTCCTTCTCCGGGTCGTTGACGAAGTTCGGGAAGGCGAGCAGCGCGATCCGGTGATTTGCATCGTCGTTCGAAAGCCAGGCACCGAGGTCGTACCGGAAGAGCACCTCCGCGCCCACGACCGTCGAATACCAGTCGATCATCTCCTGGAGCCGCGTCGTCTTGAGATTCACGTGATGGAACTTCGGACGGATGGTTTGTCCGTTGTCAGGCATGCGTTACCTCCTGTGAAATCGTTAGCTGGTGGCGCAGGTCACCTACCAGCGCCGAGAGACCCTCGGCGCTGCTCACAGCGCCGAATACGTAGAAGTCGGGCCGCACGATCACGGCGGTGGCATCGTGGCTGGCAAGCCACGACGTCAGCCGGCCGTCCACGTCGCGAACGCCGCCTTCCTGCTCGGGATCGAGCGATGCCAAGTGCGTGCCCAGGTCCTCCAGAAAAGCGATCTCCTCGCCGGACAGCGCCGCGCGAGGATCACCTTCAGCGGTGAGCAAGACGAAGCCGCGCCCGACGACGTCGTCGAAGCGCCCTTCGCCCGCGGGTCCGTGGACGGTCCCCTGCACGGCAAACGTCCCGGCGAGCGTGCCCGGGCCGTCCCGGGAGGGCACCTGAACGAGGCCCTGCTTGATGCCGGGTAGGCCGAGCGGCGGGGGCGTCTCACTGGCGCGCAGCGCCGCGTCTCGCTCGGCGGTGGCACCCGGATCGAGTTCGCACGACACGCGCGCCATCTCCATAGAAAGGCGGACGATCCACTCGCACTGGAGCTTGCGCTCAACTGTGTAGGAATCCAATAGATCCTCCCCCGCTTCGCCGCGCAGGACGAGGTCGAGCTTCCACGCGAGGTTGGCGGCATCGCGGATGCCGGAGCAAAGGCCCTGCCCGAGGAACGGAGGCATCAGATGAGCGGCGTCGCCGGCCAGGAAGGCGCGACCGCGGCGCATCGTCTCGGCTACCAGCGCGCGAAACTCGTAGACGGCGTAGCGGGTCAGTTCAGCGTCGTCCGGGCCGAGCCAAGGGGACAGGAGCTCCCAGACTCGCGCCGGATCCGTGAAGTCCTCGGGGCGCTCGCCGGGAAGCAGCATGAACTCCCAGCGTCGATGGCTCCGCCCGTTTCGAGTGTGCATGTGCGGGCGGCGCGGATCGCACCACTGGCACGTTGTCGGCAGATGCTCGAGCGCGCTGATGTCATGCGGCCGCAGGTCGAGCGTGAGCCAGTTTGCGGCGAAGCCGAGGTCCTCCCATTCGATTCCCAGCGCCTCCCTGACCGTCGACTTCGCGCCGTCGGCGCCGATCACGTAGCGCGCGCACACGGTTCGCGTTTCCTCCGTGGGAGTGACGCGGCCGGGCTCGTCCTCTCGGACGCGTTGCAGCAGCAGCTCTGTGTGGTCGGAATGCTGGACGACCTTGGTTGCGCTCCAGCACCGCTCGACCGATGCGCTGCGTTGGGCAGCGCGATCCAATGCTTTCTCCAGATAAGGCTGGAAGAAGAGATAGTTCGGCTCCCATCCGGAGGCAGCCGGCGTCTGCGCGCGCATGGTCATGATCGGCTCACCGTCGGCGCCGAACCAGCGATATTCCCGGATCGGGAGCAGATCGTCGGCAATCTCTTCGACGATGCCGAGCGTCTGCCAGACGCGCATGATCTCGTGATCGAAATGGACCGCGCGGGGGAGGTCATAGAGGTTGCCGAAGCGCTCGAAGACACCGACCCGGTGACCGGCGCGGCCGATCAGCGCGGCCGCGGCCTGACCGACAGGCCCGTAGCCGACTATTGCCACGTCGTAGTCGAGCTTGGTCGTCAGCGGGGCCCTCCCTCGCGCAGATGCGCCGCCTCGATCGCTCCCCGCTCATCGAGAAAGATCCGGAGGGAGCTGATCTGTGAATCATCCGCCTCGATCACCAGATAGATCGAAGCAAGCATCGGTGAGTGGGGCGAACCTCCCCTTCGCCAATGGAGCAGGACGAGAAGGCGGTCGCCAACCGGCCGCACCTCCTCGATATCCGCCCAACGCCCGCCTGTCGACGCCGATACCTCTTCGAGCCGCTGACGCACCGCCTTGCGGCCGATCCATCGCCCGCGATCCGGCTGCTCGGGTGGGTCTTCCAGCGCAATGTCCTCGCTCGTGAATGCAACGAATGCCGCTGGCCCCCGCGAGTTCCAGGCCGCGACCGCGGTACGCACGAGGGTTTCCGAGTAGCTGAACGAAGGCTCTTGAAAACTCGTCACTGCTGACCTCTCGTCAAAGATTGGAATGGACCGTCATCTGACGGGGAGCTCGGTCGCGCGCTGTCGTCTTCAACCGGAAGTGCCCGCACCAACAGGCGCCAGACCACCAGCACCGAAGCCACACAAGCGCCGACACCGAGGAGCAGGAATGCGAGCTCGGTGTCGATCTCATCGATCATCCAGTTGAAGTTCATGCCGAAGAACCCGGTGACGAAGGTCAGCGGCAGGAAGATCGTCGCCACAACCGTGAGCCAGTAGGACGTCTCGTTGAGCCGCAGGTCGACCAGCGTGCTCATCGTGTCCGAGGCAGCCTCGATTGCGTTCACCAGGCGGTCGACCTGGTTGCCGAGGCGGTCGAAGTAGCGGTCATCGTCCGCCTCGAGGCCCGGAAGCCGTTCGATCTCCACGCCGATCCGCTCGACGGCGCGCTCTAGACCGACCTCGCGCCTCATTCTCGCGAGCCGCGCGGCGATCGCCCTGAGCGTCGCGATTCGCACCCGGCCGCCTCGCAGATCGGCGGACGTCATCGCCAGCGCATCCAACGCGTCCTCGACCTCGTTCAGCGAATCGAAGGCGCTCGCGACCATTGCCTCGAGGACCGCATAGACGACGTACTGCGGGGTGCGGTTCGCCGGCAGATCAGGGGCGAGGAGCGCGGGCAGCGATGCGCGCTCGTCGTGAAGCGTCAGGATGTACTCGCTGCTGACGAGGACATGGACCTCAACGGACCGCGTGCGGTAGGAGGACTCGGCTGAGTCCTCGGCGAGCTCGATATAGCAGGCGAACGGGAAGACGACGTACTGTCCGTCGGCATAGAACCTGCGCGATGCCGGATGGCTCGACCCCAAGCCCAAGGGCTGCATGACGCGCTCGGGAAGGTTCAGCGCTCTGGCGAGATCGCCGAGTCCCGTCTCGCTGAGCGAGATGTCGAGCCAGAAGAACTGCCCGCTCGTACGCAGAGCCGCGATGCGGTCGCGCTCCTCGCGGCCGAGACCCTGAACGATGTGCGTCTCTCGCTCAGGGCGAGCGCCGGGCTTCGTCAACTGGTCTGATACAGGCATGCCAGCCTCCGCTGCTTGTTTGGTGCTCACGGGTCGTGAGCGAGGGGTCAGCATGGCGGCGGGCTGCGTGAGCTGTCGTCACGCGTTTTGCGTGATTTGGGCACGGATTGCAATGCGGGGCTGACCACGCTTTACCGCTGGAGGCGAGTCGGATAACGTGCTCCCAGGCCGGGCGCAGATTGTGCGCTTGGGCCGCACGACGTGTACTTGATCCGGACAGGCTCGCGCCGCGCATCGCGATCGGGCAAAGTGCCTCGGGGGCAGCCGTGCTAGCGCAAAGCCGCAACAGGGAGCGCCTGCCGGCCGCTCGCGGGCTGGTGCCACGCCGGCTGCTGTTCGACCGGCTGACAGCCGCCCGCCCGGGCGAGGTCATTCTCGCGTGCGCGCCCGCGGGCAGCGGCAAGACCGTGCTGCTGCGGTCCTGGGTCGAGTTGGAGGGATTGGCCGATCGGACCGCCTGGGTGTCCGTCGCACGTGGCGAGCGCGATCCCCAGCACTTCTGGCTGTCGGTCATCGACGAGCTCGCCGGTGCGGTCGGTGAGGACGGGTCGGTGGAGCGGGTCGGCGCTACGCCGGCCTTTGACGGCGATGAGGTCGTCGACCGGCTCCTGGCGGGCCTGCACTTGCTCGAGCAGCCGGTCGCCCTTGTTATCGACGATCTGCACGAGCTTCGCTCGGAGGAGGCGCTGCGGCTGCTCGAGCACTTCCTGACCAGGCTGTCCCCGCAGTTGCTGGTCGTGCTGGTCACGCGCGAGGACCCGCGCCTGGGGTTGCACCGGCTGCGGCTCGCGGGCGGGCTGACCGAGATCCGCGAGCCCGATCTGCGCTTCTCGCTGGAGGAGACCCGACAGCTGCTGGAGGCGACCGGCATCAGGCTTTCGGACGCGAGCGTGGCGCTGCTCCAAGAGCGCACCGAAGGGTGGGCGGCCGGACTGCGGTTGGCCGCGATCTCGCTCGCCAACCATCCCGACCCCGAGCGCTTCGTCGCCGAGTTCTCGGGGAGCGAGCGCACCGTGGCGGGCTATCTGCTGGCGGAGGTGCTGGAGCACCAGCCTCCGGAGGTGCGCGACCTGTTTCTGCGCACGTCCGTCCTCGAGCGGGTCAGTGGCCCACTGGCCGACGCGCTCACCGGCGGCACGCGCTCAGAGGAGATGCTGCAGAGCCTCGAGGATGCGAACGCACTCGTTACCTCGCTCGACGTGGGGAGGTCCTGGTTTCGCTACCACCACCTGCTCACCGATCTGCTTCAGGCGGAGCTCCGACGGGCGTCCCCGGCGACGGTCGCCTCGCTGCACCGCGCGGCGGCCCAGTGGTTCGAGGAGAACGGGTATGTGGTCGACGCGGTCCGGCACGCGCAGGCGGCGCATGACTGGGCGGACGCCGCCCGCCTGCTGGCCGACAACTATGTCGGCCTGGTGTTCGACGGCCGCAAAGCGACGCTCCGCGCGCTGCTTACCGCCTTCCCGACCGGCGCACCCGAGGCCGATGCAGAGCTCGCCCTCGCTTTCGCGACGGCGCGCCTCTACGACGGCCTCCTTCCCGAGAGCGCGGGCCACATCGCCGTCGCGGAGCGGCTGGCCGGAACGGTGCCCGAGGAGCGGAGACGGGTCTTCGACTTACGGCTTGCCAGCGCCAGCCTCTGGGTGGCGTGTCAGCGCGGCGATCTCGCCACCGCGCAGCAGGCGATGCGCGCTGTCGAAGAGCGGTCGGCCTATGGGGTTGCAGTCGATGACCATCGCGCCTCGGCGCTGATGAATCTCGGCATCGCCGAGCTCTGGTCGCTGCACGTGGACGACGCCCGCCGTGACCTCGAAGCGGGGCTCGCGGTCGCCCGCCGCATCGGACGGCCGTATCTGGAGATCGGCTGCCTAGGCCATCTTGCGCTGGCGGCTGTGTTGAGTGGCTCGCCCATGCCCGCCCCACTGCGCCTGAGCGAGCAAGCGGTGACGATCGCCAGGGCACACGGATGGGGGACCCATCGCATCCTCGCGCCCGCTGTGGCTGCCGGTGCCGTCACGCTGACCTGGCTCGGCCGCTTCGACGAGGCCCAAGGATGGCTCGACCAGGTCGAGCGCGCGCAATCGCCGGACGAAGCGCTCGAGCCAGAGCCCATCCTGTACCACGCCCGCGGGTTTCTGCGGCTTGGACAGGGCCGGTACGGGGAGGCGCTAAACGAGTTCCGGGCGGCGGAGAGGATGCAAGCCGTGCTACCACGGGAACACGCACTCTCTGCTGACGTACGCTCCTGGATCGTGGTCACCCAGGTTCTCGCGGGCGAGACCGCGGCGGCGGGCGCCGCGCTCGCCGCCCTCGACGCAGAGGAGCGCACCGGCGTGGGAATGCTCATCGCGGCGGCGACACTCGAGTTGGCGGAAGGCCGTCCGCAGGAGACCGTGGAGATTTTGACGGTGATCGTGGGCTCGATGGAGCCGGCGGTCGACGGCGCGCCCGGGGTGCTTCAACCGCGCTGGGCGACCGTTCACTCGCTCCTGCTCGACGCCGCGGCGCGCGACCAGCTCGGTGACCGGCCGGGCGCCGAGGCATTGATCGAGCGCGCGCTCGAGCTCGCCGAGCCCGATGGGGTCATGTTGCCGTTCGCGCTGGCTCCCGTGCGAGGGCTGCTGGAGCGCCATCCCAAGCACCGCACCAGCCACGCCACGCTGCTCTCGACGATCCTCGACGTCCTCGCCGGGTCTGCGCCAGATCCCACCGGCGAGCCGACGTCCTTGCGGGAGGAGCTCAGCGAGGCAGAGCTGCGCGTCGTGAGATTCCTCCCAAGCAACCTCAAGGCGCACGAGATCGCCGCCGAGCTGTTCGTCTCCCCCAACACCGTCAGGACCCATCTGCGCCACATCTACTCCAAGCTCGACGCCCACAGCCGGAGCGAGGCGGTCGCGCGCGCGCGCGAGCTCGGGCTCCTCGCACCGGGCGCCCGCCAGCGCTGAGCCGTTTCGGGGACGCTAGCCCCTCTGTCTCAAGATATGTACTCGGGCATCCGCTCGGCGACGATGATCGGCGCCGCCGCCTGCAACAACGCGAGATGGGAGAAGGCCTGCGGGAAGTTGCCGAGGTGTACGCGGTTGGTCGGGTCGAACTCCTCGGCATAGAGCCCTAGCGGCGAGGCGACGCTGAGCAGACGCTCCATCAGCTCCCGCGCCCGCTCCAGCTCACCGATGATCGCCAACGCCCGCACCAGCCAGAACGAGCAAATGAGGAATGTCCCCTCCCTGCCCGACAGGCCGTCGTCGGTCTCATCCGTGCGATATCGGAGTACGAAGCCGTCTTCGGTCAGTTCGTTCGCGATCGCGTACACGGATTTCCGGAGACGCTCGTCATCCGGGTGCAGGAACCCGAAAACTGCCGCGAGCAACATCGAGGCGTCGAGCGCTTCGGTGTCGTAGTGCTGGCGCAGCACACCATCCCGGACCCCGTGCTCGAGGATGTCCTCCTTGACCTCGGCGGCCGTGGCTCCCCACGTGGCTTGCATCTGCTGGTCACCGCGGATGGCGGCAAGCTTCGCCGCGCGGTCGAGCGCGACCCAGCACATCAGCTTGGAGGACACGTAGTGCTCGGGATCGCCTCGCGCCTCCCAGATGCCCTGGTCGGGCTGGCGCCACACCTGTGTCGCGCAAGCCGCCTGCGTCTGCACGATTGGCCACAGCCGCCTCGGCACGCGCTGACTCCGCCGCGTGTGGAGCAGGATCGAGTCCAGCACCGCTCCGAAGACGTCGTTCTGGCGCTGTCCGAACGCGCCGTTGCCGATGCGCACTGGCTGCGCTCCCGCGTACCCGGACAGATCGTCGCGCGTGGATTCCGTGAGGTCGCGCCGACCATCGATCCCGTACATGATCTGGAGTCCGCCGTCGTCGTTGGGCTCGAGGTCGGCGACGAACTGCATGAACTCGTCGGCCTCCCAGTCGAGGTCGAGATAATGCAACGCTTGGAGGGTGAACGTCGAGTCGCGCATCCACGTGTAGCGGTAGTCCCAGTTGCGCTCGCCGCCCGGCGTTTCGGGTAGTGACGTAGTCAGCGCTGCGATCGTCGCGCCGGTCGGCATGTACGTGAGGCCCTTGATCGTCAGCGCGGCACGCTCTATCTGCTCCCGCCAGCGATGGTCGATGGGGCGAGACCGGGCCAGCCAGGCGCGCCAGAAGCGCGTCGTGGCGGCGAGCTGGGCGTTGGCCTCGTCGATACTCTGCGGCGAGGCGAGCCTCTCGGCCCACGAAAGCGAGCAGTAGACCTCCTCGCCCGGCCCGAGAGTGTGGCGTGCCCTCGCGCGTCCGCCCTCGACGCCGATCGCCATGTCGGTCTGGAGCCTGATCTTCGTCCCGGCGCCGCCGGCGTCTGCCGTCTGGCGGCTCCCGTCGACCAGCGACCACTCCGCCGGCGTGCGCCCGTAGTCGAACACCGGCTCGCACACCAACTCGACCTCGACGCTCCCCGTGAGGCAGCGAGCCGTTCGCACGAGGAGATGGTCGCAGTCGTCGTCGGCCGGCGGTCGCGTGTGAGGCGTGATCACATCCTCACCCCGTCGTGGACTCATGGTCAGCGCATCGCGCACCACGATCCAGCCGCTCGGCGTATTCCATGTGGTCGACAGCACGTTGGTGCCGGGGTCGTAAGCCCGCGACGTGGGGACGTTGACACCGAACGGGGCGAGCCGGAAGGAGCCGGCCTGCCGATCGAGCAGCGCGCCGAACACACTCGGCGAGTCGAAGCGGGGAACGCAAAGCCAGTCGACCGATCCGTCGAGCGCCACCAGCGCGCCGGTATGGCAGTTCGAGAGGAACCCGTAGTCCGCGATGGGCGGGAAGGGAGACGGCGCCGCTGCGCTCGGCTCCGGCGCGAGAGCCCGCTCGCCATCGGCGGTTGCGGTCCATTTAGGTGGTGTGGGTGTGCTCATGATGCCTCCGATCGTCGCGCTCAGTGGACGAGCGCCTTGAGAAGCACGACCACCGCTCCCAGGGCGAGGGCGATGACGGCCGAGAAGATGGTTCCGAGCGGGCCGGCCCCCTGACGGACGGCGCCGTAGCCGCCCGCCGCGGTCAGCTCCACCAGCGCGATAACGGTCGCCGCCACGAGCGCGGACCGGTCAGAAATGACGCCGATCGCTCCCAGCACCAGCAGGAGCACCAGCGGGAAGGCGACCTCGACGAGGGACCAGTTCTGGCGCAGCGTGCCAGCGACATCACCAAGAGTCAGCCTGCGCTCCTCCGACACGGCGACGCCGAGGAGATTCGCGTAGGCGTGCGCGAACCAGAAGACGACCGCCACCACCATAACGGTGGCGGCGGTCCGGCCTGCATCAGGCGAGGAGGCCGTTTCGCGCGAGACGGCGATCACAGTCGTTGCGAGGATTAGCCCGTAGACGCCCTGCGTGGCGCTTCCGCTCGTGCGGGTGACGAGCGGGTGTAAGTCCACCTGCTCGATCAGCTTCGGTTCAGGCGGTCGCACCGACTCGCTCAGCAGCCTCATCGGACTCCATCCTCGCGAGCGCCGCGTCGAGCACGGCGTACTCGGCCTCGACCACAGCCGCGTATGCGAAGTCGATCGCGAACGTCGCGTCCGCCTCGGCGTTGTCGGCCTTTCGATGAGCCGTGCGCACGTCGTGCTCTGCCTTCTTGCTCTCCATCTGCTCTCGCACTTGGGCCGCGCGCTCATCCCAGGACCGCTGAACGCCGGTCCACCAAGCGGAGAGGTTGCCCTTGTCTTCCTCGGTCGCAGCTCGCAGCCTGTCTGCCTGCGCCTGCGCGGAGGCGCGGGCCGAGTCGATGTCCTGCTCGAGGTCCGCCTTCCTCTCGCCGCGGGCCGCTTTCGCCCGCGCCTCGGCTTCCTTCGCACGGGCCGCGAGCTTCGTCAGCTCGTCCGAGAGCTTCGTCAACTGGTCTGGTAGGGCCATGCCAACCTCCTGTGCTTGTTTGGGTGCTCACCGGTCGTGAGCGAGCTCAGCATCGCGGCGGGCTGCGTGAGCCGTCGTCACGCGTTTTGCGTGATTCGGGCCGCCTCCTGCACTTCACCACCGAACGGAGCGAGCCGCGGGACCCGCGTGCCGAACCGGAGCGCGAGCGGCGACCGCCCAAACGATCACCCAAAGCAGACGATGACAGCTCACACGACCGGCCCGCAGTATCTGTCGCGAGATTGCACTGACCCGACCCGATACTCAGGAGGTAAGACAATGAGCAATCCCGCAGCAGGTCCTCATTACGAAACGCCGCCCATCGCACCGGGCCTCCGTACCACCGGACGTGAGGTCACCGGCTACTGGTGGCTCGGCCTCGCAACCGGGATCGCATGGATCGTGATCTCGGTGGTGATCCTCCAGTTCGATCAGGCCTCGATCACGACGGTCGGCATCCTGATCGGGTTCATGTTCCTGTTTGCCGCGACCCAGAACTTCTTCCTCGCGGGCATATCCGACGGGGGGACGCGCGTCGTCGCGGCGCTGTTCGGGGTGCTCCTTCTGGTCTCCTCGGTGATCTGCTTCATCAGCCCTGAGAACACATTCGCGGGGATGGCCGACATCCTCGGCTTCCTGTTCCTGCTCGTTGGCTTGTGGTGGATGGTCCAGGCGTTCCTGGAGAGGGCGGTCAACCCGCTCTGGTGGCTGACCCTCATCTCGGGCATCCTGATGACGGGCCTCGCCTTTTGGACCGCCGGCCAGTTCTTCATCGAGAAGGCGTACCTCCTGCTCGTCTTCGCTGGAATCTGGGCGCTGATGCAAGGCATCACGGACATAGTTCGCGCGTTCCAGGTCCGCGAGGTGCGCGAACAGCTGTAAGGAGGCGTGACGCCGGGGACGGTCGGCCGCGATCGCGGCCACCGTCCCCGGGTGACGTCACTCCCAGCATCCGTTCTCGACCGTTTATTGGAGGTAGGTAGCAATGTTTCCGCTCACCGACGGAATGCCCGCGCGGCGGTTCCCGTTCGTCAACGTCGCGATCATCGCGGCCTGCTTCGTCGTATGGATCTTCTATGAGCTGCCGCACCTGAGCTCATCGGTGACGGACGCGTCCTTCTATACCTGCGACGTGACCGGATCCTGCAACGCTCCTCTGCCGTGGGGGGTGAGCTGGTTCACCGCGATGTTCATGCACGGGAGTTGGAGCCACATCCTCGGCAACATGTGGTTTCTCGTCATCTTCGGCAAGAACGTCGAGGGCTCGTTCGGACACCTGGGTTACTGGGCGTTGTATGTCGCGGGAGGCTTCGTCGCAACGGCGACCCAGGCCGTGATGACGGTGATCGCCGGGACGAGAGCCGACGAGATGGTGCCGCTGCTGGGCGCCAGCGGGGCGATTGCGGCTGTGCTCGGTGCGTACTTCGTGCTCTATCGAAAGGCCCGCATACTGACGCTCGTCCTGGTGTTCCCGGTGTGGATCCCGGCCTCTTTGTTCCTCGGCTTGTGGTTCCTGTATCAGGTGATTTCGGCACACATGGGACTCGTCGCTCCCAGCGCTGATGATGGCGGCACGGCGTTCTTCGCTCACGTGGGCGGCTTCGTTTTCGGCATGATCGCCGCCGCCGCACTTGCCAGACGGGGCGAGCGTAGGACCCACGCAGCCGACCCGTTGGCAGCACGGTGACGAGAACCTGCAGGTCATCCGCCCGAGGCGTTAAGAAGAGCAGATGACCGCGGCAGAGTCCTCCTCGGGGGCCACGGACACCGGTCGCCGCGAGATCGATGTCTCGATATCGATCCGGACGATCCTGGCGGTCGCCGGCGCCGTCGCCATCGCATGGGCGCTGGCGTCGATCGGGGGCGTCCTTCTCATGCTCCTGGTCTCCATCTTCAGCGTCGCCGTTCTCTCGCCGGTGGTGACTGCGATGGAACGGCGGTTCGGCTGGAGCCGGGGGTTGTGCTCCACGGTGCTCGTGCTCGGGATCGTGATCGTCATCGGTGCAGTCCTGCTGGTGCTGGTGCAGGCGCTAATTGACGCAGTGCGCGGGTTCAGCCACGACCTGCCCCAAATCGTGGACGAGGTCAGGCACAGCGACCTGGGCAACTACGTCAACGGCGGGAGCGACTCGCTCGACACGTTGAGGGAGCACACGAACGACATCACCCGGGGGGTGGGCAAGGTGTCGGGCGGCGTCGCCGATGTCGGAGTCTCGGCCATCGGGGCTGTCACGCTCTTCTTCTCGGTCATCTTCCTCACCCTTTTCGGATTGATCGACGAACCGCGGCTGAGGGGCTGGATCGGGAGCCTCATGTACCGGGACAGCCGGGAGCGCTATCTGCGAGTCACGGATCGGATCATCCACACGACCTCGCGGTACATGCTCGGCAACTTGGCCATCTCCGTGATCTGCGGCACCGTCTACGGCGTCACGGCCGAGATTCTCGGCCTTCCGTACCCGCTCGCCGTGGCGCTGATCGCGGCAATCCTCGACCTGATCCCCAACATCGGGGCCACGATCGCGGGCATCATCATCGGGATCGTCGCGCTGTCGGTCAGCGTTGGAGCCTTGATCACCTTCGTGATCGTGATCGTTGTCTACCAGCAGATCGAGAACTACGTCCTGCAGCCGACGATCATCGGAAAGGCGGCCCAGGTCTCCGGCTTCATGGTGCTTGGCAGCGTCCTGGCGTTCGGCGCGCTCTTCGGGTTCATCGGGGCGATCATCGGCGTGCCGATCGCGGCCGCGATCCAGATCGTGGTGGAGGAGCTCACCGCCTCCAGAAGGGCTCGCATCGCCGCCGCGGATCAGCAGCAGCCGGCCTAACGACTCGGCTCAGCCCAGAGCGGGTGGCGACTCCCCGAGCGGCGAGTCGCCCGAATCACTCAAAGTTTGTGATGACCACTCACACGTGTCGGCGGGATTCTTACGCCGTCAACGCACTCAACGAAAGGTTTGCCCATGAGCCCCGATTACGTCTCAACCTCAACCGACAACGTGCTGGTGGTCACCTTCGGCGAAGACCCGAAGAACGACACGAACGCGTACCAGGCGCTCACTGACCTCAAGCAACTCGATTCGCAGGGCCAGACAAAGATCGCCGGCGCTGCTGTCATCACGCGCGATGCCGACGGTCGCGTGGAAAGCAAGAGCGAGGTCGGGAACGAGCCGTACGCCGGCGCCGCGACCGGCGGCGTGATCGGCCTACTCGTCGGGATCCTCGGCGGCCCGCTCGGAGTCCTGCTGGGCGGCTCGTACGGACTGCTGGTGGGGTCACTCTTCGACCTCGACGAGGTCGAGACGACCGAGTCAGTGCTCGGTGACATCTCGAAGCAGGTTCAGCCGACGCGGACAGCGGTCCTGGCGCAGGTCACGGAGCAGAGCCCCGAGGTGATCGACACCGCGATGGCGCGGCTGGGTGGCGAGGTAATGCGCCGGCCGGTTTTCGACGTCGAGGAGGAGATCGCAGCTGCCCAAGAAGCCCAGCGGAAGGCCAAGCACGAGGCACGCAGCGAGCTGCAGAAGGCGCGCCACGAAAAGCACAAGGAAGACGCGCACGCCAAGGTCGAGGAGCTGAAGTCGAAGCTGCATCGCACCTCAGCCGGCGCGACCGCGTAGGCCCGAACGGCAATGACAGTGTGCGGCGCCGGCTCAGCCCGGCGCCGCTCTGCTGAAGCGACCGGCAAGGACCGAGCGGCCGTTGCCGGTCGAGTAGTGCCGGAGGAGGCTGATCGCGATCTGCTTGATTAGCAGATCGCTTGAACCCCCGACACGCGGATTATGATCGCGCCGGGACGTTCCGGTTGGGTCCGGCGTAGTCCGCGAATCCTCTCCCTGACGCGGAAACAGCGACGCGTGGTTCCCGCTGATTTCGGTTGGGTAGCTCCTTCCCGTTGTCACGCTGTTGTCGAACGGGGAGTCGCGTCGGTCGCGCTGATCTACAAGGGCGCGTGAAGCACTACCGCGACGGGCGCCGCGTCCTGCTGCGGCGCGAGGACTTGGACGCCGCGTTGCGGGTCGAGGAGGCCCGGTGATGTTGTCGCGCCGTTGTCGCCCCCCGCGCGAGGCCGCATCCCGAGCGGGATCGCGGCGAGACACGCGCGCTCCGAATCCGGGTGTCGGGTCGTGGGGTTGAGTCGGCGACCCGCGGCGCGAGCCCGGCAGCTCGCCAATCTTCGGCGGGAACCCCGCCCGCTCCGCCCTCGGGGAACCGTCGCGCCGTCAGACACGCTGGCTACGCGGCCGTCGCGCGCGATCGGCTCGACGCGAAGGTGCGTGAGGTCTACGAGGCGCTCGCCGCCGACGCGCCGCTCCGCGATCCGGACGGCGAGCTGCCGCGTCCGGATCACGCACAAGTCGTCCTGCTCGCGAAGTGCCTCTGCCGCTTGGAGGACGTGGAGGCGAACGTCGCCGCCTACGGCCAGCTCGACGAGCGTACCGGCGCCGTTCGCCCCGCGGCCGAGCGCGAGGACCGCCTGCGCAAAGAGGCGGCGGACTACCTCGACGCGCTCGGCATGACGCCGCGCAGCCGCGCGCGGCTCGGGCTCGACCCTCGAGCGCGGCTTCGACCTAGCGCAGCATTGGGCGACGGAGGATCAGGGCGAGTCGGCGTGAGCGTCTTGCTCCGAGAGGCCGACGGCTTTGAGGGCTTCGGCCCGCGTCTCGAAGAAGCGCCACCAGACGCACTCCCGCGCCGCCACCGGGCCATCTGCCAGGTCGCCTGGTTCGCCGGAGCGCCGCTACCCGCGCCGTGGCCGCGAACGAACAGGTCTGCGACTGTCAGGTCCCCAAGGTCGCGAACCGCGAGAACCTCGATGTTCCAGTCGGGAAAAGACATCGTGCCCGGTCTTCCACCAGCGGCGGACTCCCTCGTGGCGGCGATAGCTGCTCTCGCCCTCCATGGCACCCGCGCGAGGGACGGCCTCCACGTCATCGTCCATCAGGCTCAGAAAGGCGTCGAGGTCGCGCCGGTTGAAGGCGTCAATCGCTCGGTAGTGGAGTTCGACGTTCTCCTGCGACATTGCCCGCGCAGTATCGCGCAGGGAGCCGGAGCGTGAAGGGCCGCGACCTCGATGCCGCCCGCCGATCGCTGAGCGCGTTCGCCGCGACGATCGGGCACCCGTTGACGGACTGGCAGGCGCGCGCGCTCGACCTCGCGACGCGAATCACCGCGATCATCGCGCCCCTCATAACAACGGTGACGCCCAACGGACTTTTGCGATCGGAGTGTTGTGTTGTCGCCAGCGTTGTCAACGTGGACCTTTCGGCGCGCGTTGAGCGCCTCGACCTAAACAAAAACCCCGCTGCAGCGGGGTTCTAGGCGAGTGCCGGAGGAGGCAAATCGCGTCAAGTCAGAGACTTGACCCGATTTGAACGCGATCTGCTTGATTAGCAGATCGCTTGAACCCCCTTCGGGGCTTCGAGTCCCTCCTCGGACGCGGGTCGCGCGTGAAGCGCCGAGAGGCGCTTCCCGCCCGACTACATGCCGGAGGAGGGACTCGAACCCCCGACACGCGGATTATGATTCCGCTGCTCTAACCGACTGAGCTACTCCGGCGAGGGAGGCTCAATCTAGCAGCCGTCGATCGGGCCTCTTGGCCGGCTGCGTCACCAGTTCTACAGGCGTCGCAAGCGCCTGCCGATGAGTTCTCCGTGCGCCCAACGGTGCGAGGCGTGGCGGCCGTTCTTGGGGTCGCGGCAGCGAGTGCCTTCATGGTCGCTCGCCCCTTTAATCTGCCGCTGACCGGCGACTACGTCTTCGATGCGGGGCCCGCTATCAAGGCGCTCCTCGAAGGCGATGTCGGCCACGCACTCGAGGTGCAGCCGCTGATGGGCAGCTTCTCGATCCTGTTCCGGCTGCCGTTCGCGGCGCTCGCGCAGCTCGGTGACGGCAGCCTCAATGCGGTCTACCGCTTCGGCGCGTTCCCATGCGTGTTCGCCGGCGGCCTGCTTGGCCTGTACGTCGCGCGGGTGATGGCGCGGCGTGGGCAGCCGCAGCTGGCGCGCGTCGCGCTGGTCGCGGTGTTCGTCGCCAACCCTCTCACCGTGTTCGTCCTCGAAGAGGGCCATCCGGAGGAGATCCTCGCCGCAGTGCTGTGCATTTCGGCCCTGCTGGCGGCGACGCGCGGGCGCGCGCTGCCCGCCGCCATCCTGCTCGGGCTCGCGCTCGCCACCAAGCAGTGGGCTTTGATCGCGATCGCACCCGTCCTGGTGGCAGCGGCGGAGGAGCGAGTGAAGATATTGATCGTCTCGATCGCCGTCGCGGCCGTACTGACGGTGCCGCTGCTCGCGGCCAATCCGGACGGGTTCAGCCGTACTGCGGCCGCCGCTCAGGGTGGAGAAGACATCACGCAGGGCACGGATCACCTCGGCGGTACGGTCGAGGTCCGCCCGTACACGATCTGGCGCCTGTTCTCGCACCCGCGTAACGAGCCCGGCCTGATCGGCACGGAGGCGGAGCTCCTCGGCCAGGAGATCGTCGGCGTCGTCGCGCCGGCGTCGCACGCGCTGATCGTTCTGCTTCCGATCCCGCTCTCGCTGCTGCTTCTGCGCCGCCGGCGTCCGTTCGTCCGCGAGGACGCGTTGCTGCTCCTGTCCTTCTGCTTTCTCCTGCGCTGCCTGCTCGACCCGATCGACGGCCCGTACTACCACGTTCCGTTCGTGCTCACGCTCGCGGTGTGGGAGAGCCTGCGACTGCGCGGCCTGCCGATCGGCAGCATCCTCGTGTCCGGGCTCGTCATGCTGAGCGTCCACGAGGGAGTTGTCGGGTCGGTGCAGTTCTTCAACCCGGGAGTCGGCACCTGGATACCGGTGCACGTCTTCTACCTAGGCTGGGCGGTCCCGCTCGCGGCCTGGCTAGGCCTCCGCCTCTACGCGCCGGACATGCTTGCCAGGTTCACCCGGCGGCTCACGCTGCCGCTGGCCCGTGCGGTCGGCATACCGAGGCGACCGCTCGGAACGGCAGCCTGAGCCCGTCGGCTCGCCCGCGAATATCATTGCGCTGCCTTGACGAAGAGCAGCGCGAGCCCCGATGGAAGGAAAGTCGATGACATCGTCCTCGAGGCGGTCCCCAACGTCAGCGAGGGGAGCGATGCCGAGAGCATCGCATCCATCGGGCGGGCGTTCTCGCACTCGGCCTGCAAGTTGCTGGACACGCACGTCGACGCGGATTACGGGCGCACGGTGTTCACGCTCGTCGGCTCGCCGCAGGGGCTCGCGGACGCGCTGCTGAGCGGTGCGCACGAGGTCGTGACGCGCATCGACGTGCGCGCCCACAAGGGCGTGCACCCATGTGTCGGTGCGCTGGACGTCGTGCCGATCGTCTACCTGCGTGAGCAGGACCGGGCGATGGCCCGTGACGAGGCCCTTGCCGTCGCGAACCTGCTCGCCGGCGAGCTGAACGTACCGGTGTTTCTCTACGGCGAGCTCGCGAGTGGACCGGAGCGGGTCGAGCGTGCCTTTTTCCGCGACGGCGGGATCCGTGAGCTCGGTGAGCGGCTCGAGCGGCGAGAGGTGGAGCCGGACTTCGGCCCGCCCACGCTCCATCCGACCGCGGGAGCGTCGCTGGTCGGAGCGCGTCCACCGCTTGTCGCGTTCAACATCGAGCTCGGCACCGAGGATCTCGACATCGCGCGGGCAATCGCCTCCCGCGTGCGCGAACAGGGAGGAGGACTGCCGGGCGTTCGGGCGATCGGTGTCAAGCTCGAGCGTCAGGATGCCGTTCACCTGTCGATGAACGTGCACGACCCGTTTGCCGTTCCCCTCGCGGAAGTCGTGCGGCGGGTGCGCGCCGAGGCCGGGCGCGAAGGAGTCGAAATCACCGGCGGAGAGCTGGTCGGGCTCGCTCCAGAGGCGGCGCTCGAGGGTTTTCCAGAGGACGTCCCGCTGCGTGGCTTCGAGAGGCAGCGCCACGTGCTCGAGCAGCGACTCGTCTGATGCCCGCTCAGCGGCGGCGGCGCAAGCATCGCGGCACCCAGGCAGGGACGGTCCGGCGCAAGGGGCGCACGTCGCGCCCGAGCTCACGCATGGAGGCCCGCCAGACGGCCCAGCAGCGCCGGGCCGAGCGGATGAACCGCCCGCCAAGCTGGCGTCAGTCGATCAACCGAGCGGGAATCGCCGCAGCGGTCTTCCTCGCGGTCCTGGTTCTGGTCCTGCGGCAGTCGCTCGCGGCGGCGGTCGGCCTCGCGGCCTTCATGTTCTTTGTCTACATCCCGCTGGGCTACACGATGGACTCGTTCGTCTGGCGAATGCGCCGGCGGCGCCAGCAGGGAGAACGAGAGGAATAGACTGATCCGAATGGACGTTCGGATGTTCACCGTCGGCCCGGTGCAGGAGAACTGCTTCGTCTTCCGCGCCGATGGCTCGGACCGAGGACTGATCGTCGACCCCGGCGAGGAAGCCGACCGCATCCTCGGCGCCGTCGACGAGCTCGGCCTGACAATCGACGCGATCCTCCTCACGCACACGCACTTCGACCACGTCGGAGCGGTGGCTCCTGTGGCGAAGGTGACGGGCGCGCCCGTGTACGTGAGCGAGATCGAGCGGCCGGTGCTGGCGGACATCATGCGCTACGTGCCGTTCGCCGGGTTCGGCCCCTACGAGAGCTACGAGGCAGACCACACCCTCTCTGGCGGAGAGAAGCTGCAACTCGCCGGCCTCGACATCGACGTCATGCACACACCGGGCCACAGCCCCGGGCACCTCACGTTCTCGATCCCGGCCGAGAAGGCGGCCTTCTCCGGCGACGTTCTGTTTCAGGGATCGGTTGGGCGCACCGACCTTCCGGGCGGTGACTGGGACACCCTGCTCGCATCCATCGGGACGCTTGTGGACGGGCTCCCCGAGGACACCACCGTCTACCCCGGGCACATGGGCATCACCAGCCTTGGGGTCGAGCGGCGCACGAATCCCTTCCTCGCCGAGCTGGCCGCGCGTTAACCCGCATATGGCTGGGACGCACCAGGCTCCGCGCGGGACCTATGACCTGCTGCCACAGGACGCCGCCGTGCGGCGCGGGATCGTGACGAGCGCCGAGGAGTTGCTCGAGCAGGCCGGCTTCGGGCAGATCGAGACGCCCATCTTCGAGGACACGGAGCTGTTTGCGCGCACGGTCGGAGAGGCGACCGACATCGTGAGCAAGGAGATGTACACGTTCACCGATCGCAGCGAGCGCTCGCTGACGCTGCGGCCTGAGGGTACGGCGCCCGTCGCTCGCGCTTACATCGAGCACGGCATGCACAAGCTGCCACAGCCGGTGAAGCTGTGGTACGTGGGACCGATGTTCCGCTACGAGGCGCCGCAGTCCGGGCGCTTTCGTCAGCACAGCCAGATCGGGGCGGAGGTGATCGGCTCGGACGACCCGGCGGTGGATGCAGAGCTGATCGATCTGCTCGCGCAGCTTTACCGCGGGCTCGGGCTGCAAGGGGTGCGGCTACGCCTCAGCAGCATCGGCAACCCGGAGACGCGCGCCGCCTACGAACGAGAGCTGCGCTCGTTCCTCCTCGCGAGCGACGTGCTCGACGCGGAGCAACGCGCCCGCATCGAGGTCAACCCGCTGCGCGCGTTCGACTGGGGTGGCGACGAGGTGCGCGCCGTGACCGACGAGGCGCCGAAGATGCTCGATCGCCTCGACGACGAGGATCGTGCGCACTTCGACGAGCTTCGCAGGCTGCTGGACGCGGCGGGTCTCGACTACGAGCTGGACCCCCGGCTCGTCCGCGGGCTCGACTATTACACGCGCACCGTGTTCGAGTTCACGTCCGACGCGCTCGGCGCTCAGAGCGGCGTCGGTGGCGGTGGTCGCTACGACCGCCTGATCGAGCAGATCGGCGGCGACCCGACGCCCGGCGTCGGCTGGGCCACCGGGCTGGAGCGGATCGCGCAGGCTGCTGGAAGCATGTCCTACACCGGAGACGTGCCGACGGCCGTGTTCGTGGTAACCGAGCCGGCTGCACGCGAGAGAGTGTTCGGCTTGGTCTCGCACCTCCGCCGCAACGGAATCGACACCACGATGGACTTCGGCGGGCGCAGCCTCAAAGGCCAGATGAAGCAGGTGGACCGCATGGGCGCTGGGTTCGCGGTCATCGTTGGTCCCGAGGAATGGTCGCGTGATGCCGCCACCGTTCGAAACATGGTGACGAGGGAGCAGCGGGAGGTCCCGCTTGCGGATGCTGCGGAAGGCGTTACGAGGAGGATGAAGCCCCCGCGCGCCAACGACTACCGGGACCGCTGGTGCGGCGAGTTGCGCGCCGACGCGGTCGGCGAGGTCGTCACCGTCGCGGGCTGGGTTCACCGCCGGCGCGACCATGGCGGCTTGGTGTTCGTGGACCTGCGCGATCGCTCCGGCCTGGTGCAGGTCGTGTTCAGTCCCGAGCACGCTCCGGATGCCCACAGAGCCGCGCACGACCTGCGCTCCGAGTGGGTGATCTCGGTACGCGGGGAGGTGGTGCGGCGCACCGAGGAGACCATCAACCCTGGCCTGCCGACCGGGGAGATCGAGGTACGGGTGGACGAGCTGACGGTGCTCGCGCCGGCGCAGACGCCGCCGTTCCCCCTCGACGAGGAAGAGCCGGTGGACGAGGCGCTGCGCCTGCGCCACCGCTATCTCGACCTGCGACGGGAGTCCATGCAGCGATCTCTGACGCTGCGGCACGAGGTGATCGCGGCGATCCGCGCGACGCTGGCGGAGCGGGACTTCCTCGACTTGGAGACGCCGATCCTCACGCGCTCGACGCCAGAGGGCGCGCGCGACTTCGTCGTCCCGAGCCGCCTCCAGCGCGGTCGGTTTTACGCGCTGCCGCAGTCACCGCAGCTCTTCAAGCAGCTCCTGATGGTCGGCGGCTATGAGCGCTACTACCAGATCGCGCGCTGCTTCCGGGACGAGGACATGCGGGCCGACCGGCAAGCCGAATTCACGCAGCTCGACCTCGAGATGAGCTTTGTCGCCGAGGACGACGTGATCGACGTCACCGAGGCGGTGGCCGTCGCCGTCTTCGCGAGCGCCGGGATCGAGGTTTCGCCGCCGTTCCCGCGCATGCCCTACGACGACGCGATCGCGCGCTTCGGAACCGACCGGCCCGACACCCGCTTCGGCCTCGAGATTCACGACCTGGGCGGCGGCCTGGGGGAGACCGAGTTCAAGGTCTTCCGCAACGTGCTCGAGAGCAAAGGCGTCGTGCGCGGCTTGAACGCGGGCGCCCGTGAGCTGTCGCGGGCCGAGCTGGACGGCTTGGTCGAGCTCGCTCAGGGTCAAGGGGCGGGCGGGCTCGTGTGGGCATACGTCGAGCCCGGTGATGACGGCAACAGCTGGCGCTCTCCGGTGGCGAAGTTCCTGAAGCCGCAGGAGCTGGCGGCGATCGAGGCGGAGCTTGATGCAAAGCCCGGCGACCTGCTCCTGCTGGTCGCCGACGAAGCCGGCGTCGCGGCACAGACGCTCGGCGCCCTGCGCCTGGAGCTGGCACGGCGGTTCGGCCTGGCGGATGCAGAGGACTGGCAGATCCTGTGGGTGACGGATTTCCCGCTGTTCGAGTGGAGCGACGAGGAGGGTCGCTGGGACGCCCTGCATCACCCGTTCACCTCGCCGAGCCCGGAGTCGCTCGAGCTTCTCGCCAGCAACCCCGGCGCCGCTCGCGCGCGTGCCTATGACATCGTCATCAACGGCTGGGAGATCGGCGGCGGGAGCATCCGGATCAACCGGCCGGACGTCCAGCGCCGCGTTTTCGCGGCACTGGGCATCGACGCGCCCGGAGCGGAGGAGAAGTTCGGCTTCCTGATCGAGGCCTTGCAGTACGGCGCGCCGCCGCACGGCGGAATCGCGCTTGGAATCGACCGGTTGGTCGCGCTGCTGGCTGGACGCGAGTCGATCCGTGAGGTGATCGCCTTCCCAAAGACGGCTTCCGGCGCCGACCTCATGACCGGGGCTCCCGCGCTGCTGGAGCCGCGCCAGCTGAAGGAGCTCGGGCTGAAGCTCGATTAACGGGCGCGGATTTTCAGCGACCCCCTCAGTTCAAGTTCGGGCTGGGCGGTGCCGATCCAGAGCAGGATTGCTACCTTTGAGGAGGCCCGAGCTTGTACGCCAGTCGCTCACTGTTTGAGCCAACACAAACTGGACGGGAGTCCGAATTGGCCACGAGGACCGGTTCGTCCGGACCGCGTGTCCTGTGGACACCCACCTGCCAAGGCAGGTTCAACGTCCGGGCGGCAGCGGCAAGCTGGGGTCACTTTTTCGGGCCCGCGGAGCTCCCGTCATTTCCGCCTAAGGAAATGACGGTCTTCTCATGAGCGAGCGCCTCGAATCGCTTCCACGTCCCGTCCTGATCGCCATCGTCGGCGGTATCGTCGCGATCGCGCTTCTGTTCGCCACTCGCCGCGGCGGTGAGGAAACTGCCGTATCGCCGGCCACGCCGGCCGAGACGACCGACTCGCAGCCGGGTACGCAGCCCGGGACGCAGCCGGGGACGCAGGCAGGCACGAAGGCCCAGGCCGGCGAAGGCCAGCAGGGAGCTGCGGGCGCCGCAGAGCCCGAGAAGACCGAGCCTCGCACGCTGCCGACCCGCGTCAAGAACGCGCTCGACGCCCACAAAGTCGTGGCGGTGATGTTCTACAACCCGGAGTCGCCGGACGACCTCAGCGTCAAGAGCTCGGTCGAGGACATCCCCACGCGCGGCGGCAAGGTCGTGACCGTCACCGAGAAGTTCGACAACGTCGCCCGCTACACGCGCCTGACGGGTCAGCAGACCGTCAACCAGACGCCCACGGTGATCGTCGTCGACCCGCAGGGCAACGGCCGCATGGCGACCGGTTTCCGTGATCAGGAGACCGTGGACCAGCTCGTTGTCGACGCGCTGAAGTAGTCGAGTTACCAGTAATCAGTAATCAGTAATCAGGGCGGCGGGACGGGACATCCCGATTCCCTAATTTCCAGTTTCTAGTTTCTGATTTCTGATCTCTAATCTCCGTTAGGTGGATCTCGAGCGTTTCGAGCGACATCTAACTGACCCCGTCGGCCGGGGCCCCTCTCCCTTCGGTGCCGTCGTCGGCAGCGCCGGCGGCGCCCCGTGCGGCGACCTGGTCCGCATCGCTCTGCGGATTGAGGATGGA
The DNA here is from genome assembly GCA_963716195.1 of uncultured Solirubrobacterales bacterium. Classification (GTDB taxonomy): domain Bacteria; phylum Actinomycetota; class Thermoleophilia; order Solirubrobacterales; family JBBDJG01; genus JBBQNR01. The sequence continues at coordinate 1,370,387 of OY970293.1, read as the reverse complement.
ACCGTGGCGGACGCCACCTTCGATGCAGAGGGCTGCGGTGCGGCCGAAGCGGCGGGGAGTGCCGGTGTCGAACTGGTGCACGGTCGTTACGTGCTCGACGCTGCCCGCATCGGCGCAGCCGAAATCGACGCCGAGCTCGGCGGTCTGTCGCCCGGCAAGTACCACGCCGCGGAGCTGGCCGCCGACGCAGTTCACCGCGCCCTTTCGCACGCGGCGGCGGATCAGGCCACCACGATTGCGGACCCGGAGGCGTCGCGCGTCCTCGTTGCGATGAGCGGTGGCGTGGACAGCGCCGTGGCCGCTCTGCTGGAGCGCGAAGCTGGTCGGGACGTGGTGGCGGTCACGCTCGAGCTGTGGGCAGACCCCCATACGGACACGTCGCGTAGCTGCTGCTCTGCCCAAGCCGTGCTGCAGGCACGCTCGCTCGCCCACTCGATGGGCCTTCCGCACCTCACGCTCGACCTGCGCGACCCTTTCAGGGAGACGGTCGTCATGGACTACGTCGGCGAGCACGATCGCGGCCGCACGCCCAATCCGTGCGTGCGCTGCAACGGCCGCGTTCGCTTCGGGGCGATGCTTGCGCTGGCCGATCGCCTGGGTGCCGGGACGCTCGTCACCGGCCACTACGCCCGCGTGGAGCACGACGCCGCCGGCCCCCTGCTGGCTCGGGCAGCAGACGACCGCAAGGACCAGACGTACATGCTTTCCGGCCTGCGTCCGGAGCTCCTGGAGCGCGTTCGCTTCCCGCTCGGCGATCTGACCAAGCCGGAAGTGCGGGACGTCGCGCGGCGGCACCGCTTGCCGGTCGCCGAGAAGGAGGAAAGCCAGGATCTGTGCTTCCTCGCCGGGTCCGGACGCGAGCGCTTCCTGGCACGTCACGGCGGCGAGCTGGAGCGACGAGGAGAAGTCGTGGACCGGCTCGGCCAAGTGCTCGGCACTCACCCGGGGCAGCGCCGGTTCACCGTCGGCCAGCGCCGCGGCCTCGGTGTGGCGACGGGTGAGCCCCGGTATGTGATCGGCAAGGACGCTGCTGCCAACCGCGTCGTCGTCGGCACGCGTGAGGAGCTAGCCGTCAGCGAGATCGTCGTCAGTCCAGCGTCCCTGTACCGCGATGCCGAGCGCGTCGACGGGGTCAAGCTCCGCTACCGCTCCGACGCGGTGCCGTGCTCGGTCTCCGGGGCAGTGACCCAGGGGACCCACGACTCGCTCACGCTCGTCCTCGACGAGCCTTTCTACGGAGCCGCCGCCGGCCAGACCGCCTGCCTGCTCGAGGGCGAGCGCGTGCTCGGCTTCGGAACCATCGCCAGCGCCGCGGCCGCTGGCTCAGCCTAGACTCCCCGGCATGCCACCCCGCACGTCGGCCGAGATCAGGGAGGCCTTCCTCTCCTATTTCACCGAGCGCGACCATCTTCTGGTTCCGTCCTCGTCGCTGATCCCGCTCGAGCACGACGCTTCGGTGCTGCTGACGACCGCGGGGATGCAGCAGTTCAAGCCCTACTTCGAGGGTCGTGAGGACCCGCCGTCGCCGCGACTGACGTCGGTCCAAAAGTGCTTCCGCACGACGGACATCGACCAGGTGGGCGACACCACGCACCTGACCTTTTTCGAGATGCTCGGCAACTTTTCGGTGGGCGACTACTTCAAGCGGGAAGCCATCCAGTACGCCTGGGAGCTCTCGACCCAAGGATTCGGGCTGGATCCTGAGTTGATCTGGGTCTCGGTCTTCGCGGGCGACGAGGAGCTGAACCTCGGCCCCGACGACGAGGCGATCGAGCTCTGGCGCGAGGTGGGGGTGCCGGCTGAACGCATCGTGCGCCTGCCGCGCTCCGAGAACTTCTGGCAGGCAGGCCCGACCGGTCCCTGCGGGCCATGCTCCGAGCTCTATCTCGACCGTGGTCTCGCGTTCGGCGGACCGGACGAGCTCCCGGGTGACGAGACCGACCGCTTTCTCGAGTTCTGGAACCTCGTCTTCATGCAGTACCTGCTGCGCGACGGCGGCTCGCTGGAGCCGCTGCCCAGCAAGAACATCGACACCGGCGCCGGGCTGGAGCGGTCGTCGGCGCTCCTCCAGGACGCTCCTTCTGTATTCGAGACCGACCTGTTCCAGCCGCTGATCGAGCTCTGCGAGCAGGAGTCGGGGCGGCGCTACGGTCAGGACGAGCACACCACACGCGCGCTCCGGATCCTCGCCGACCACGGCCGGGCACTGACGTTCCTGATCGCGGACGGCGTCGTGCCCTCGAACGAGGACCGCGGCTACATCCTGCGCCGCGTCATGCGGCGTGCAATCCAGCAGGGACGGTCGATCGATCTCGAGGCCGGCTTCCTCGGGCGGCTCGCCGATGCGGTGATCGCGTTGATGGGACCGGTCTATCCGGAACTCGAGCGCGAGCGCGCGACGATTCACGAGTGGGTCGACTCGGAGGAGGAGAGCTTCGGCCGCACGCTCGAGCAGGGGACGAGGCTGCTGGCGGACCTCGTCGAGCGCGCCAAGTCGGCGGGCACCTCGTGGATTGATGCCGAGGACGCGTTCAAGCTCCATGACACGTTCGGTTTCCCGTACGACCTAACCCGTGAGCTGCTTGCGGAAGAAGGACTGTCGGTGGACGACGCCGGCTTCGAGGAGCTGATGGAGGAACAGCGCCAGCGTGCCCGGACGGGCACGGCCACCGCACATGGATCGGAGCACGACCACGACCGCGTCATTTCGTTCGCACGTGGCGCAGGTTTTCCGACCCGCTTCGTCGGCTACGAGACGACGGAGACGGAAACAACCATCGGCGCATTGGGGCGGCGGAACGGTCAGGTGCTGGCGAAGTTCCCCGAGAGCCCCTTCTACGCGGAGGGCGGTGGCCAGGTGGCGGATACCGGGACGGTCGTGACCGAGTCGGGACGGGGTCGGGTCGAGGACGTGTTCCGGCTGGGAGACGATCAGGCCGTAGCGATCGCGCTGGACGAAGGTGAGCTGAAGGAAGGCGAGCGCGCGAAGCTGGCCGTGGACCGCCGCCTGCGCCATGCGACCGCCGCCAACCACACCGCCACCCACCTCCTGCACGCGGCGCTGCGCAAACGACTCGGCACGCATGTGCGCCAGGCAGGCTCAGCGGTGCGTCCGGACAAGTTGCGTTTCGACTTCACCCACGGCCACGCGCTCTCGCCGGAGGACCTGCACGCGATCGAGGACCGCGTCAACGACTGGATCCTCGACAGCCGAGCCGTGCGCCCGTTCCTCACGACGCGCGCCCGCGCCGAGGAGCTCGGCGCCATGGCTCTGTTCGGCGAGAAGTACGGCGACGAGGTGCGGGTGATCGAGGTCGACGGCGTCTCACGCGAGCTCTGCGGCGGCACGCACGTCGGCGTGACCTCCGAGATCGCCCTGTTCAAGATCATCTCCGAGGGCTCGAGCGCAGCCAACGTGCGGCGCATCGAGGCTGTCACCGGACCCGAGGCGGTCAACCTCATGCGCGAGCGCGAGCGCGCGCTGGCCGAGGTCGCCTCCGCGTTGCGCACGAGCCCGGACCGCACAACGGACGCCCTTGCCGCCGCGCTCGCCAGGCGGGACGAGCTCGAGCGCGAGCGCCGCTCCGGCGGTGGCGGCGAAGCCGTCGAGCGCCAGGTCTCCGACCTGGTTGCAGCGGCAGCCGAGGTGGACGGCGTGAAGGTTCTCGCCGCTCGCAGCGAAGTCCCTGACGCCCAGGCACTGCTCGAGCTCTCCGACCGGCTGAAGAAGAAGCTCGGAGAAGGCAACCCCAGCGCGATCGTGCTCGGCTCCGCCAACGACGGCCGCGCTCACCTGGTGGCGAACTTCACCCGTGCGGCGACCGAGCGCGGCCTGTCGGCGGTGGACATCGTGCGCCAGGCGGCGAAGGAGATCGGCGGCGGCGGAGGCGGGCGTGACACGATGGCGCAGGCCGGCGGCCGTGAACCACAGAAGCTCGAGCGCGCTCTCGAGGTTGCGCGCGAGGCAATCAAGGCGAAGCTCTCCTAGCCGCTTGAGCAGCACCCATCAGGGCCGCGTCCTCGCCCTCGATTACGGCAGCGCGCACTGCGGCTGCGCCATCAGCGATCCGCTTGGGACCATCGCCACGCCGCTCGACCCGATCGCGGCCCCCGCGGGCGAGGCAGGGCTGAAGCGCATCGGCGCTCTCGTGGCCGAGAACGACGTCGAGACGGTGGTCGTCGGCCTGCCGGTCAGCCTGTCGGGCGACGAAGGACCGCAGGCAGAGGAAACGCGCAGGTTCGTGGATCAGCTGCGGGCGGTGCTCCCCGTGCCGGTGGAGACCTACGACGAGCGCTTCACGAGCGCGCTCGCGCGCCAGACGCCGGGGAGCTCCTCCGAGCACTCGCGTGCGGCGGCACATCTCTTGAACGAGTACCTGGAGCGGCGTCCTTGATCGCCGGCCTCGCGCGCTCCGCCGTGGCGCTGGCGGCGATCGCTTTTCTGTGCGCCCTGTTCCAGCCGTTCGCCGGCGACGGTGGCGATGCGGTGCGCGTCGTGATTCCCAAGGGCGAGAGCGTGGGGGAGATCGGAGACGCCCTCGACACGGCGGGCGTCGTCCCGAGCGCCAACCTGTTCGGGCTGCGGGCGAGGCTGTCAGGCAAGAGCGACGACCTCAAGCCCGGGACGTACAACCTGCGCGAGGACATGGGATACGGCGACGTGCTCGATCGGCTGAGCAAGGGGCCGGGCACCCAGACCGTGAACGTGACGATTCCGGAGGGTCTCAGCCGTCGCGAAGTTGCGCCGTTGGTCGCCAAGGCAGGCGTGAGCGGCGATTACCTGGCGGCGAGCGCCTCCTCGCCCCGCCTGGACCCTCGCCGTTACGGCGCAGAAGGTGAGCCGGACAGCCTCGAGGGCCTCCTCTTCCCGGCCACCTACGAGCTGCGCCGCGGCGCGGGCGCGCGGGACCTCGTCGCCAAACAGCTCGCCGCCTTCGAGCAGCGGATGGCCGCGATCGACCTCTCCTACGCACGGCGCAAGAACCTCACTGTCTACGACGTCGTCACGATCGCCTCGATGGTCGAGCGCGAGGCCCAGGTCGCGCGTGAGCGGCCGCTGATCGCCGCCGTCATCTACAACCGCCTGCGCGAGGGCATCCCGCTCGGCATCGACGCGACCATCCGCTACGCGACCGGCAACTGGCGCTCTCCGCTGACGAGCAGTCAACTGGCGATCGACTCTCCCTACAACACCCGCACGCGCTCGGGCCTGCCGCCGGGGCCGATCGGCAACCCCGGCTTCGATTCCCTGCGCGCCGCGGCCGGCCCGGCACGCGTCGGCTATCTCTACTACGTGGTGAAACCAGGAACCTGCGGCCGCCACGCCTTCTCGACGACCTTCGAGCAGTTCACGCAGGACCGGGAGCGGTACGACCAGGCGCGGGCGGAGGCGGGTGGCAAGTCGCCGACGAGCTGTTAGTCAGTTAGGGACGGGCATCGGAAGGGGTTGATCCAGGGAGGTCCCGTTGACCACCGAAGTGGGACCAGTCACCGACGCAGCTGTGGTGGTTTGTGCGCTTAGCGAGCTTCACGACTGCTCCGTAACAGGCCAAATCGCTTTGTGATGAGTTGGGGGGTCTATAGGGCCATCAACTCATCACAGAACAAGTGGCCCATCGCAAATCGGTCATATCGCAACATTCAGGTGGGCAACTCGCGAGTTTCAGCAACCCTCCCGTCACACCCCCTTTCGGTGCCCGTCCCTCTCCCTCCGCACGAGCTAAACCGGCCTAAAGGGAGTCCATAGCTCCGGGGCCCTCGCCAACCCTCTACTTCTAGAGTGACCACCATGACCACCCACGTCGCCCTGCTCGGCTTTCCGGTCGACCACAGCCGTTCTCCCGCCATGCACGATGCGGCGTTCCGCGCGCTCGGCATGGATTGGTCGTACGAGGCGATCGCGGTCGAGCCCGAGCGGTTCGAATCCGTCGTGCGGTCGCTGGTCGAGCAGGGCTACGCGGGAGCAAACGTGACCATTCCCCACAAGCTGCGCGCCCTCGAAGTCGCTACCACGGCAAGCGCCGTGGCACGGGCTGCCGGCGCAGCGAACACCCTCGTCTTCTCCGACGGGCAGATCGCGGCTGACAACACCGACGCCGCCGGCTTCCTGGCTGCGCTGCGCGAGCAGGCGCCCGAGGCGCCGCAAGGAATGAGCGCGCTCGTGCTGGGCGCCGGTGGCGCGGCGCGGGCGGTCGTCCACGCTCTGCTCGAGGAGGGCGCCGCGAGCGTCAGCGTCTGGAACCGGCACCCCGAGCGGGCGTCCGAGCTGGTCGCGGACCTGGGCTCCGTCGCCTTGGGCGGAAACTTGCGAACCGTGCCCGAACCCAACCAGGGCGCGGCTGATCTCATCGTCAATGCCACTGCCGTCGGGATGGCGGCTTCGGGCGCTGGGGAGCCGGATCTGGAGGATTTCAAGGAACTCCGCCTATCAGCCGATGCTCTTGATGATCGGCAAATGATGGTGGACTTGGCCTACCGGGACGGCGAGACCGCCCTCGTGCGCGAGGCACGCGCGCGAGGTCTGCGATGCGTCGACGGCCTGGATGTTCTCGTCCACCAGGGAGCGGTGAGCTTCGGACTGTGGACCGGTGTGCAGCCGCCGCTCAGGGCGATGAGGGATGGCGCAAGAGAACGAACGGGATCCGGGTAGGCCGCATCTGCGGCCGGTGCCCGCGAAAACAGACGAATCGCCGGAAGTCGAAGGCGCTCTTGCGCGCAAGCGCGAGGAGGCCGAGCTCGGCGTGGACGCGGACCAGCTCGACGACGAGCGGCTCGAGGACGAGCAGCTCGAGGACGAGCAGGCGCCTGACCGCTCACCGGGGCGGCGAGGCCGTGACGGCGAAGTTCCGGGCGGTCTGACTGCGCCGACGCGCCGCGGCGGCTCCGGCCGGTTCGTGACGGACCATCTCGTCGAGCTCGGTTACACGACCCGCGACCGCGTGGACAACGCGATCGCGGACGCGCGCCAGTCGGCTCAGACTCCCGAGCAGGTGCTGCTCGACGCCGGCGACGTCACGATGGACCAGCTCGCCCGCGCGATGGCCGAGCGGTTCGGCCTCGACCATGTCGACCTGAACGACTTCGACGTCGACATCGGGGCCGTCAACCTGATCCCGGGCCAGGCCGCCAAGCGCTTCGAGGCGATCCCGATCGCGTTCGTGGACGAGGGGACGCTGCTGGTCGCTATGGCGGACCCCGCCAACGTCCGCGCCGTCGACGACATCTCGATCATGACCGGTCACGACGTGCGGCCGGCCGTGGCCTCCTCGGAGGACATCCACGCCGTCATCACCCGCGCCAGCCACCTCGAGCACGCCGTCGCCGAGGCGATCGAGGAGGCCGAGGACGAGGAGGAGGGCGAGCTCGACATCCGCGAGACGGCCGAGGAAGCGCCGGTCATCAAGCTCGTCAACAGCGTGATCGCGCAGGCCGTCGAGGAAGGTGCCTCCGACGTCCACTTCCAGCCCGAGGGCCGTGACATGCGCGTGCGGTTCCGCGTCGACGGGATCCTGCACGAGGCCACGACCGTGCCGCGCCGCCTGATCGCCGGCGTGACCTCGCGCCTGAAGATCATGGCCAGCCTCGACATCGCCGAGAAGCGCCTGCCCCAGGACGGCCGCGTCACCCTGCAGGTCGGTGGCCACACCGTCGACATCCGGATGAACTCGCTGCCCTCGGTGCGGGGTGAGAAGATCGTGCTGAGGCTGCTGGACAAGGAGCAGGCGCTGCTCAACCTCGATGCGCTCGGCATGCAGCCGGACACGCTCGACAGCTACCAGACCGCCTTCATGCGCCCGTACGGTGCGGTCCTCGTCACGGGCCCGACGGGCTCCGGCAAGACGACCAGCCTCTACTCGGCGCTGAACGTCCTGAACGCGCCGGAGAAGAACGTGATCACGATCGAGGACCCGGTCGAGTACCAGCTTGCCGGACTGAGCCAGATCCAGGTCAACACCCGCGCCGGCCTGACATTCGCCAAGGGCCTGCGCGCCATCGTCCGCGCCGACCCGGACGTGATCATGGTCGGAGAGATCCGCGACGCAGAGACGGCGCGGATCGCGATCGAGTCCGCGCTCACCGGCCACCTGGTGCTGTCGACGCTGCACACCAACGACGCGCCGGGCGCGATTGCCCGTCTCACCGAGATGGGGATCGAGCCGTTCCTGACGGCATCCGCCATCGACTGCGTGGTCTCGCAGCGCCTTGCGCGCGTGCTCTGCACGAACTGCAAGGAGCGCGTGATGCTGTCCGCCGACGCCCTCAGGAAATCGGGCTTCGACGTCCCCTACGACGTCGAGGCCTACGAGGCGCGCGGCTGTGCGCGTTGCAAGTACTCGGGCTACAAGGGCCGCGTCGGGCTCTACGAGGCGATGACGATGAGCGACGAGCTGCGCGAGCTTGCCATCAAGCGGGCCTCAGCCGACCAGATCCGCAGGGTGGCCGTGCAGGCGGGCATGCAGCTCCTCCAGCACGACGGCTTCGACAAGGTCCGGGCCGGCATCACCTCGATCGAAGAGGTGGCAAGAGTAACGGGACAGCTTCCACCTGCCGACAAGTAACCGTAGCCCGCACCCGGGCAGGGACGAAAGGACTTCTGACGCATGGCATTCGACTTTCCACTGGCACTGAAGGAGACGGTGAGGCTGGACGCGTCCGACCTCCACATCGCGGTCGGCGCGCCGCCCACGGTGCGCGTACGCGGGCAGCTCCAGGGCCTCGACATGTCACCGCTTAATTCCCAGGACACGCGTGAGCTCGTCTACAGCATCCTCACGAACGACCAGCGCAAGCGGCTCGAGACGGACTGGCAGGTGGACCTCTCGTACTCCGTCCCCAACCTCGGCCGGTTCCGGGTCAACGCCTACGTGCAGCGCGCCTCCATCGGCGCCGCGTTCCGGCTCATCCCGGCGAAGATCAAGACGATCGAGGAACTCGGGCTGCCGCCGGTGATCCACGAGATGTCGAAGAAGCCGCGTGGCTTCGTGCTCGTGACGGGTCCGACCGGGTCCGGCAAGTCGACGTCGCTCGCGGCGATCATCGACGAGATCAACCGTGCCCGCAAGGAGCACATCATGACGATCGAGGACCCGATCGAGTTCCTGCACCTGCACAAGAACTGCATCGTCAACCAGCGCGAGATCGGAAACGACTGCCAGAGCTTCGAGCTCGGCCTGAAAGCAGCTCTTCGCCAGGACCCCGACGTCATTCTCGTCGGTGAGATGCGCGATCTCGAGACGATCTCGACCGCACTGACCGCGGCAGAGACCGGGCACCTCGTGTTCGCGACCCTTCACACGCAGGACACGGCGCAGACCATCGACCGAATCATCGACGTGTTCCCGCCGCACCAGCAGCAGCAGGTGCGGGTGCAGCTGTCGGTGGCGCTGCAGGGGATCGTGACGCAGCAACTGCTGCCGACCGCGGACGGCTCCGGGCGGGTCGTGTGCACCGAGGTGCTGATGCTGACGCCGGCCGTGCGAAACCTGATCCGTGAAGGCAAGACCCATCAGATCTACTCGGTGCTGCAGACCTCCGGCGGCAAGGGGATGCAGTCGATGGACGCGGCGCTCGTGAAGCTCGTCCGGGAGGGCAAGATCACCCGTCAGCTCGCCGAGAGCCGCTCGAGCTCGCCCGACGAGCTGAGGCGCCTGCTCGGCGTTGGCGCGGTCGCCGCATGAGGAAGCTGAAGACCAGGGAAGGAAACGGCAGATGAGCACCTTCGCATTCAAGGCAGTCGACCTCGGCGGGATTCCCGCGCGCGGCGAGATGGAGGCCGAGTCCAAGCAGGCCGTCACCGACCAGCTGCGTGAGCGTGGACTGATCGTCCTCGACATCACCGAGGAGAAGTCCTCGATGAGCTCGGGCGACCTGCTCGAGCGCTTCCAGCGTGTGAAGGGCTACGACCTCGCGGTCATGACCCGCCAGCTGGCGACGATGGTCAGCTCCGGCATGTCGCTGCTGCGCACGTTCTACGTGCTCGAGGACCAGACCGAGAACAAGAAGCTTGCCGACATCCTGGGCCAGATACGGCGAGACATCGAGGCCGGTATCTCGCTGTCTGGCGCGCTGCGAAAGCACCCCGACACCTTCAACCAGCTCTACATCGCGATGGCGGAGACGGGTGAGGCGGCGGGAATGCTCGAGGAGACGCTCGACCGCGTCGCGGACCAGCTCGAGAAAACTGAGTCGCTGCGCCGCCAGATCCGCGCGGCGATGGCGTACCCGATCGTCCTGACGACCTTCGCGCTGGGTGTTCTGCTCGCGCTGGTCGCGTTCCTGATCCCGGTGTTCGAGAAGGTGTTCAAGGACTTCGGCGGCGATCTGCCGACGATCACCAAGTTCACCGTCGCGCTGTCGCACATCGTCACCCGCCAGTGGTACCTGCTGTTCGCTGTCGTCGGCGGGTCCATCTTCGGCTTCCTGCGCTGGAAGAGGAGCGAGTGGGGACAGAAACAATGGGACGCCTTCAAGCTCAAGATTCCGATGAAGATCGGTGCCGTCGTCCAGAAGGTCGCCCTCGCGCGCTGGTCACGCACGTTCTCCGGCCTCGTCCACGCCGGCGTGCCGATGCTTCAGGCGATCGAGATCACCGGCAAGACCGCAGGCAACAGCGTGGTCGAGAAGGCGATGATGGACGTGCAGGAGTCGGTCAAGCGCGGCGGCACTATCGCCGACCCGCTGCGGCTCAGCCCGGTGTTCCCGGGCATGGTGGCTCAGATGGTGAGCGTGGGAGAGGAGACCGGAAACCTCGACGGCATGCTCTCCAAGGTCGCCGACTTCTACGAGGACGAGGTCGCCGCCGCGATCAAGGCGCTGACGTCGATCCTCGAGCCGGTGATGATCATCATCGTCGGCGGCATGGTCGGTTTCATCATCATTTCCATGTACCTGCCGATGTTCAAGGTCTACGAGAACATCCAATGAAACGGGAACAGGCCGTCATTTGCTTAGGCGCAAATGACGGGAGCGCCGCGAAAAAGGCCGTCATTTGCTTAGGCGCAAATGACGGGAGCACCGAGGGTTCGAAAGGGGTCGCGCTGACCTAGAGCGTCACGCGAGAGGCGCCCGGCACCTGCCCCCGCCGGCCGCCGCTCCACTAGTCCGATGTTGTCGAAACTCCGCGAAAGAGTGAGGGAGGAGCACGGTTTCAGCTTGATCGAGCTGATGGTCGTCGTGCTCATCATCGGCCTGCTGGCGTCGATCGCGCTTGCGATCTTCACCAACCAGCGGGGCAAGGGCACCGACGTTCAGGCCAAGGCGGGTGTACAGGCCGCAGCTCGCGCCATGGAGGTGTGCGGCCAGGAAAACGATGGTCGCTACGACAAGCCCTCGTCTCCGTGCGACCGGGCCGCGCTGATTTTGGTCGAGCGCTCACTCGCGGATTTCGGCGCACTCCTGGATGAGCCTATCTTGGCTGCGGACACGTACACGGTTACGGTGCACTCGAAACGAGCTCCCAGCGAGGTCGAATTCTCCGTCGAGAAGATGCCTGACGGCACGTTCGACCGGCAGTGCACGATCGGCAGCCAGGACAAGGGCGGCTGCCCGCGCCCTGGCGGCGGCGCCGGCCCCGACTGGTAGCCCGCAGGGCCGTCCACGTGACTAAAGGCACCCCCACAGGTGCCGATAAATCCTCCGATGGTCCGCCAGAACCATCGGCCCTCGGCAACGGCGGAAGGCCGGTGGGTCTGGCGGCAAGTAGCAAGTTGGTAGCCCCCTAGAAGGAGGAAGTTAGATGTTGCGGAAGCTCCGCGAGCGCGCCCAGGAGGAGAGGGGTTTCACCCTGATAGAGCTCCTGGTCGTGATTCTGATCATCGGCATTCTCGCCGCGATCGCCATTCCGTCTTTCCTGAACCAGAGGCAGAAGGGGACGGACGCCGAGGCCAAGACACAGGTCACGACGGCATCGCAGGCGATGGAGACGTGCGCCAGCGACAACGACGGTTCGTACGCGACCTGTGACGTTGCGACGATTCAGGGCATCGAGCCGTCGCTGAACGACGCAGGCTCGCGCCTCACGCAGCCGTCGGCTCCGACGGCGAACACCTACGTGGTTCGTGTCTCGACCAGCGACAGCCGCGGCCAGAGCTACACGATCACGAAGGCATCGAACGGTACGACCACTCGCTCCTGTGCCCTGACCGCTTCCGGTACCCGGGGCGGCTGCAAGAGCACCGCTAGCTGGTAGGTCGAGCAGTTCAAAGAATGATCGGAGGGCGGGCCTTGTGCCCGCCCTCTTTGCGTGGAAAGCCAAAGTGGCCAGTGTGGCCAGCCGGGTTAAGGACGTGCGCTTCGGAGCCGAGAACTCCTAGGCCAATGATGGCTACAGGGGGTGTAGCTCCCACGAGAAGGAGGAAGTACATGTTGCGGAAGCTCCGCGAGCGCGCCCAGGAGGAGAGGGGTTTCACCCTGATAGAGCTCCTGGTCGTGATTCTGATCATCGGCATCCTCGCCGCGATCGCCATTCCGTCTTTCCTGAACCAGAGGCAGAAGGGGACGGACGCCGAGGCCAAGACACAGGTCACGACGGCATCGCAGGCGATGGAGACGTGCGCCAGCGACAACGACGGTTCGTACGCGACCTGTGACGTTGCGACGATTCAGGGCATCGAGCCGTCGCTGAACGACGCAGGCTCGCGCCTTAGCGTGACGTCGACGGCGAACACCTACGCCGTTGCAGTCGACACCAACGACTCTCGTGGTCAGACGTACACGATCACGAAGGCCTCGAACGGCACCACCGTTCGCTCCTGTGCCCTGACCGCTTCCGGTACACGGGGCGGCTGCAAGAGCACGGGTAGCTGGTAGGTCGAGAAGTTCCGGGAATGACCGAGGGCGGGCCCTGGGCCCGCCCTCTTTGGTTCCGCACGCCCGGATCTGGCGGGCGACGGATCGCTCAAGTGGCCAACTGCATTAAGGACTTCCGCCTCGCAGCCGAGATGTTCTAAGGGCCCAATGAAAAGAGGCAGGCACACCCCCGCTCGCATACTGCCCGATCAGGGTGGTTTCACCATCATCGAGACCCTGGTCGGCATCCTGATCCTCGTCGTCGGAGTTGCTGGAATGGCCGCCCTGATCGGCGCAGCCAACAGGACCACGCTTTCCACCAACCAGCACGAGACGGCGACCAACCTCGACCGCGAGCTGGTAGAGGCCGCTCAAGGGGTGACCTATGCGCAGACCGCGCCGGGTTCCATCGCCTCCGCTGTTCAGTCGCGGTCGGGTCTCGGGGACGCGAGCGCTGCGTCCGGGTGGCAGATCATCCGGCGGGGGGTGACGTTCACCGTCACGGTGTCGTCCTGCACGTTCGACGACCCCGTCGATTCGGCCGGCACCCACAGCGTGCCCGCCGACCAGCCCTATTGCGCGGACGGCGCCAGTGGCGGCTCGCTCGACGCCGATCCGAGCGACTACCGCCGCGTGACGGCGAGCCTCGCATGGACCTCAGGCGGGAGGACCCGCAACCTGAGCCAGACGGCGATCGTCACCAGCCGTCGCGCGAGCGCCGCCAATACGCCTGCCGCGGAGGTCGTTGCCATCGCCTCCTGCACCCCGTCTGCCGGTTGCAATGCGACTGCTCTTGCGGGGTCGGAGATCGCCCCCTGCGCGACCTTCCAGAACTCGCCTGCCTGTAGCGCGAGCGCGACGGCCTGCGGGGGCACGTGCGCAACCGCGGTCAACTTCACCGTCACGACGGTCAACAATCCCACATCGGTCAAGTGGGCCGTCGACGGAACCGTACAGGGCAACGCGTCGGGCAGCGGCAACAGCTGGACCTTCACGTGGAACCTCGGCAGCAACTATCCGCAGACTCCGGTCGACGGGACCTACGCCATCAGCGCCCAGGCTTACGACGTTGCCGGCGCCGCGACCGGCGACCCGGCCGTGAAGTCCGTCACTCTGAACCGCTTCACGCCCGACGTGAACGCGTTCCGGTCAACCGCCGGCAAGAACCCCCTGTTCTCGGACACTCCCGAGATCGAGTACTACTCCTCCGGCTCGTCCACGGCCCGGATCGACCGCGACATCGTCGGCTACACGTTTTCGCGCTTCTATCCCTCCGGAGCCAGCACCGTCTACGACTACGCGGGCACGTGCAGCAACATCACCGGCAACTGGTGCCGGGACACGACCTTTCCCTCGGCCCCCAGCTGGGTCAGATACGAGACAGTTCCCAACGACCGCGCCTTCAACGGTGAGGTGCGCTGGGCCGCGAACTACGTCACATGCACCAGCACCGGCGGTGGGGCGGTGTGCTCACGGGACGTCAATGGCGCCAACGCGAGGCCGACTGCGCCCTCGAGCCTGACCGCGAGTCAGAGCGCGAGTGACGTCACGCTCAGCTGGAGTGTCCCGACCAGCAACGGTGGCGCCGGTGACTCCGACTCGGGCGACTGCGTCGACACGTTCCGCATCTACCGCACTTCGACGTCGGTATCGACGCCGACCATAACGGACCGCTATGCCAGGACCCCCTTCGGCGTGGTCTCGGCAGGCTGCGGGACGACGGCGAGCGCCAGCTACACAGACACGAACACAGGCGGAAGCCAGCACAACTACTGGGTCACCTCGGTCGATACGAGGCTGGCGGAGTCCGTCCTGCTCGGGCCGGTGACCCAGTGACCCTCGTCCGCAATCAGGAGGGAGTCACCCTGATCGAGGTGCTCGTGGCCTCGTTGCTGCTTGTCGTGGTGCTGACGGCGGCCGTCAGGCCTCTGAATGCCTTCGAGCGAACGAGCCGCCAAAACAACCAGCAGAACGACGCTCAGGCGATTGCCCGCCAGACGATGGACCGGATGGCGCGGGAGCTCCGGAACGTGGCCGGCCAGACGCAGTTCGTCGAGAAGGCCGAGGCAGGTGATCTCGTTTTCCAGACGGTCAGCCCCCCGGCACTGCGGCCGGGACGAACGCTGCCGGCATCATGCGCGCCCGGTACTGCCTGAACAACTCGAACACAAGCAACGGCGTGCTCTGGCGGCAGATCCAGACCTGGACAACGTCGACACCGCCCGCGGTCCCGTCGACCTCCTCGTGCCCCGACGCGGCGTGGCCCTCGCAAACGATGACGACCCGGTACGTCACCAACAACGCGCGCGCCGTCTGGTCCTACAACTCTTCGACCCTGACGGACATCACCTGGGTTCACACGGACCTCTACATCGACGTCAATCCGAACGCCCGGCCGAGCGAGAGCAGGCTCGCCAGCGGCGTTTATCTGCGAAACCAGAACAAGGCTCCGACAGCAAGCTTCACGGCCGCCGCCACGGGCAACCGGCACGTGCAGTTGAACGCCACCGGCTCGTCCGATCCGGAGGGCGCGGTACTGACCTACACGTGGTTCGACGGCACCACCCAGATCGGCACCGGACAGACCTGCGATTGCGTGGCGCTGGCGACCGGAAACCGCACCTTGAAGCTTCAGGTCACGGACCAGAGCGACCTCAGCGGCGAGTCGAGTCAGACCGTGAACGTGCAGTGACATCCGGGGAGAGATCAGGGATGAGAACCAGGGAAGGTGTGATGAGGAAGCTAAGTGAAGAGCGAGGTTTCGCAGCTGTCACGGCGATCATGGTCGTCGGGATCATGCTCGCGCTCGGACTCTCCGCGTACGCCTACGTCGGGAGCCAGACCAGCCAGTCGCGCGACGAGCGCGTGCGCGAGAACGCGTTCAACCTGAGCGAGTCGGCGCTCAACTCGACCGCCAACTTCCTGTCGACGAAGTGGCCCACGCCGGCCAATCCTTATCCAAGCTCCTGCAATCAGGCCTCGACTTCTGCCAGTTGCCCGTCCCCGACCGGCGTCACGGGCGGTCAGACCGGCAGTCAATGGTCATGGACGACCGAGGTCCACGACAACGGCGCCCCCACGGCGAGCTACTACAGCGACACCACGACGCGCACGCAGCCAGGGTACGACGCGAACGGCGACGGCAACCTCTGGATCAGGGCAAGCGGGGTCAGGCAGGGCCGGATCCGGACGATTGTCGGTCTCGTCAACTCACGCCCGGTCCTGACGGCCTTCCCCCAGAACGTGGTCACCGCCGGCCACTTCGGTACCACCAACACCGGCAACAAGGTGATCGTCGACACGCAGGGCAGCGGCAGCCAGCCGTCGACGCTGGCAGTTCGCTGCAGCGACAACGGCAATCGTCCGAACAGCTGCCTCAACTACAGCCCTTCGAAGGGACAGGTGAGCCCGGATACGACCCAGGTCGACTACCAGGGTGGGGACGCGCTCTCGTCCACGGACATCGACGCCCTGCGAAAGCGAGCCCAGTCGCTCGGCTCCTACTACGCGAGTTGTCCCTCGAGCCTGACGGGAACTCTCGTCTTCGTCGAGGGGCCGGCCAACTGCAGCTACAGCAGCACCTCGAACTACAACTCGGCAAGCGCGACCGGAATGCTGGTGATCGTGAACGGCACGCTCTCGCTCGGCGGCAGCTCGGACTATTACGGCCTGGTGTATGCGGCCAACGCACAGAACTCCACCGGCACGGTCGTCCATATCACCGGCGACGCCTCGATCATCGGCGCAGTCGCCGTCGACCGGGGCGGCGGCGTGCTCGCCGGGTCGAGCAAGTCGAATCTCATCTACGACAAAACCGTCTTCAACAACGTGACTGTCCAGGGAGCCGTGACGCTGATCCAGAACGGCTGGCGCGAGATCGCCAGCCACTAGCCTCACGGCGGCGCCTTCCGCTCCATATTCCGGCCATTCGGAGATAAAGTCGCCCGTCCTGGCGGCCGACAATGCTCGTGTGGCCAGCACGCCAGAGATCGTGGTGCTCGCGCTCTTGGGCGCGGCTGTCGGCAGCTTCCTGAACGTGCTCGCGTACAGGCTGCCGCGCGGCGAGTCGCTCGTGGCTCCGCGCTCGCGTTGCCCCGCCTGTGGGGTCCAGATCGCCGCCCACGACAACGTGCCCGTGGTGTCCTGGATCGTGCTCGGCGGGCGCTGCCGCAGCTGCCACGGCCGCATCTCTCCCCAGTACCCCCTGGTCGAGGCGCTCACCGGAGCGCTGTTTGCCGCGGTGGCCGCGCAGACCGGCATGTCGGCGGAGCTGCTGCCCGGGCTCGCCTTCATGACGCTGCTCGTCGCGGTCTCGGCGATCGACATCGAGCACCGGATAATCCCCAACAAGCTGCTGGTCCCTGGCGCTGCAGCAGCACTCGCGCTGTGGGGCCTCGTCGATCCAAGCAGGCTTCCCGAGAACCTGATCGCGGCGGTGTGCGCGGGCGGCTTCTTCCTGCTTGCCGCCGTCGCCTACCCGGCGGGCATGGGCATGGGCGACGTGAAGCTCGCGGCGGTGATGGGCCTGTTCCTCGGACGTTCCGTGGCACCAGCGCTGTTCGTGGCGCTGGCCGCGGGCGCGCTCGTCGGGATTGGCCTGATGCTCGTCCGCGGCGCGTCAGCCCGCAAGCAGGGCGTGCCCTTCGGGCCATTCCTGGCCCTGGGCGGCATCGTGGGCCAGCTCTTCGGCGAGAGCATGGTTGATTGGTACGCCGATTCCTTCCTGTAAAGGCCGTGATTTAAAAGGCCGTCATTTCCTTAGGCGGAAATGACGGGAGCTCCGAGGGCTCGTGAAACGGTGGTCCCGCCCTCTGAAAACCCCTAAAGACAGGGTGACGGACCGTCGATAGACACCGTGGCGGAACCCGCGCTCGGCCCCCGCTCGGAAGCGGGGCAGGCCAAAGCGCAGGACGCGCGAACGGAATGGCTTTCACTAGAGGAAAAGCACGGTCTGTGGTTGGCCTGGACATCGAGTCAGGCTTCATTGCCGCCGTCGAGCTCGGGTCCAGCAACGGACCGATCGTCAGGCGCGCAGCCACCGAGACTCTGCTGCCCGGTCTGTTCCACGAGGGCGAGGTCATCGACGTCGAGGGGCTCGCTGAGCAGCTCAAGGTCTTCTTCCACGACCACAAGCTGCCGAAGCGCATCCGCCTCGGACTCGCGAGCCAGCGTGTCGCGGTGCGCGTGCTCGAGCTACCGGACATCAAGAACGACCAGGAGCTCGAGGCCGCCGTTCGCTTCCAAGCGCAGGAGGAGTTGCCGATGCCGCTCGAGCAGGCGGTGCTCGACCACCGCGTCATCGAGCGCTTCACGGACGGCGACTCTGCTCGCATGCGCGTGCTGGTCGTCGGTGCACGTCGTGACAGCGTGGAGCACCTGCTCGCCGCCACTCGCAAGGCTGGTCTTTCACCGGAGCTCGTCGACCTGTCCGCGTTCGCAATGGTGCGGGCTCTCCACGCGCCGCCGGCCGCGTACTCGGAGTTGCTCGCAAATCCCCCGCAAGAGCAGAGCAACGGAAACGGAAACGGACTCGACCCCGCGACGAACGCCGCGGCCATTCAAGACGTGTACGGCAACGGCGCCGAGGATGAGGGCACTTCGCCAATCCTCGAGATCGGAATCGAGGAGCAGCCTGTCGTCGAAGAGCCGGTGGTCGAGCAGGACTATTCCGCCGGCTACGGCGAAGGCGATGAGACCGAGATCGATCCCGCGGTCATGTACTGCTACGTCGGCGGCGGAACCAATCTCGCGATTGCGGTCGGAACCATCTGCGTGTTCAACCGCGTGCTTCCCAACGGCATCGAGTCGATGGCCGCGACCCTGGCCGAGCGGCGCGGTTTGACTCTGGACCACTCCCGGCAGTGGCTGCGCCACGTTGGACTCGAGCGCGACCCCGACACGATCGAGGGCGAGCGCGAGATCATCGATGAGGCGCGTATGGTGCTCGAACGCGGCGTCGGGCGGATGGCCGACGACGTGCGCCTGTCGCTCGAGTACTACCAGGCAGCGGTCTCGGACGCACGCCGCGTCGAGCGGATGGTGATGGCCGGACCGGGAATCGCTGTCGAAGGACTTCCGCGCGCCGTCGAAGCGCAGCTTGGACTGCCCGTCGTACCGCGCAGCCTCGGCAACGTGCAGGTGGAGCCGGGTGCTCTCGACGACGTCGATGCATCCCAGCTCACCGTCGCGGCCGGACTGGCGCTCGACGAGGTGGCAGCTTGAAACCAGTCAACCTGATTCCCGCCGAGGAGCGGCGTTCCAGTCGCGCCGAAGGCGGCGGCGGAATACCGCCGCGGGTCGCCCTCCTGCTCGGAGGTCTTGGCCTTGCGCTCGTTGCCGTGGTCGCGCTGGTGCTGATCTCCAACCAGGTGAACGCGAAGAACGATGAGCTCGCTCGCACAGTGCAGAAGGAACAGGCCGCGCGGACCGCAAGCGACGCCCTGAAGCCGTACGGCGACTTCGTGAAGACCTCGCAGGAGCGGCTGACCACCGTGACCGCGCTCGAAGACACTCGCTTCAACTGGGAACGAACCGTTCGCCAGCTGTCCCACGTGATCGCTCCCGGCGTCTGGGTCTCCAGCTTCAAGGGGTCTGTCACGGCGGGCAGCAGCTCGGGCGGAAGCGGGAGCAATGTCCGTGGGGGCATCAACGGACCGGCCATCGAGCTGACGGGTTGCTCGCCCTCGCAGGAGACCGTCGCCCGGATGATGTCGCGCATGCGAGACATGGACGGCGCGACCGAGGTCGTTGCGTCCCGCTCCGAGAAGGGATCCGCCGGTGAGGGAGCAGGCGCGAGTGCGAGCGGCTCAGGTGAAGGCTGCCCGAAGGGTTACTACTCCTTCGATCTCACGGTCGGCCTGAACGGTGGAGCGAACGCTCCTCCGCCGCCGGCCCCCGCGCCCGGCACCGCGGCGCCCGCCGGCGCGGCTCAAGACGCCGCGGCCCAGTCGAGCGGCAGCACAGGCTCAACCGGAGGTACTCCATGACCCAGCGCGACCGCTACATCCTGATGGGCGTCGCAGTGCTTGGCGTGTTCGCGGCCTTCTGGATGCTCGCCCTGTCGCCGAAGACGAAGGCGCTCAAGGACGTGAAGAAGGACCTGGCGGCGGCGGAGTCCTCCCTGCAGCAGTCCCGCACTCAGGCCGCCCAGTACGCCCAGGCGCGGCTCGAGTTCCCCAAGGCCTACGCGCAGGTTGCGCGCCTCGGCAAGGCCGTCCCGAGCAACACCGATCAGACGTCGCTGATCTACCAGATCGAGAAGGCGGCG
This sequence comes from uncultured Solirubrobacterales bacterium, assembly GCA_963716195.1. Lineage (GTDB taxonomy): Bacteria > Actinomycetota > Thermoleophilia > Solirubrobacterales > JBBDJG01 > JBBQNR01. The sequence continues at coordinate 1,350,334 of OY970293.1, read as the reverse complement.
GACCGTGCGAACGTCGATTTCGATTCGCTCGTGCTCAACGCCGAGGGCGGTACCGAGGAGCCGGCTCCGGCTGCCGCGGCTCCCCCTGCCGGCGCGACCGGCCAATCGGGAGCTCAGCCCGCGAGCGGGCAGGCCGCGGCACCGGTCACGACCCCCGAGGTGCTCGGATCTGTTCCGGCCAACGCGCTCGCAACGGCCGCCGCACCGACCGGCACCAGCACCGGCGCGGCAAGCCTGCGCGTGATGCACTTCACGCTCGACTTCCGCGGCAGCTTCCTGCGGCTGGAGGACTTCCTGCGCGAGATCAAGCGCATGACCTGGAGCAATCGGAAGCAGCTCACGGTCGCCGGCCGGCTGGTGTCGGTCGATTCCATCGAGTTCGACACGGACGGGCGTCACGTCAAGATGAACGCCACCACCTACCTGCTGCCCACCGGTCAGAGCCTGTTCGTCGGCGCGACGCCGGCAGGGCCGGCCGGCGCCGACCAGGCCGGGACCCAGGCGGCCTCCACGCCCACCACGCCCACCGCTCCGCCCGCGGCGACGGTGAACGCCCGGTAAGGAAAGGAATCCTCGGTGGATAAATTCATCAGGAAGTTCGTCAAGGAGCTCAAGGACTCGCGCCTCTGGCCGGTGGCGGCTGCGCTTGTGCTCGCACTGGTGGCGGTACCGCTCCTGCTGGCGAAGCCTGCAAAGGAGGAGACTGCGGTGGCCCCGGCGCCCGCCGGCGCCGCCACGCCCGGCACGGCGAGCCCCCTCAGTGAGCTGAAGCCGATCGCAGAGGTGAAGGACGCGAGCGCGGCCACCGAGCGAAAGAGCGTAGACCGGCTGCCGTCGCGCAACCCGTTCGAGCCCCTGAAGAAGGACGCGGAGGCCGGCGCGACCGGCGCCGCCGGCGCCGCCGCAAGCGCACCCGCCGGAACCACCGGTCCGGTCGGCGCCACCTCTGGCGGCACGGCCGCCGGCGGCGATACCGGCTCGAGCACCGGCTCAGGCTCGGGCACCGGGACGACCGGCGGCAGTGGCTCGACCGGCGGCGGCTCTGGGTCGGGCGAGCAGAAGACCTTCTACTACACGTTCGTCGCTGATGTGACCTTCGGCAAGGTGGACGAGACGAAGCGGCGCAAGATCCAGCAGCTGCGCGCGCTCCCGAGCTCGGACCTGCCCGTGATCGTCTTCATGGGCGCGACGTCCGACGGCGACAAGGCAGTGTTCCTGGTCGGCTCCGGCGCGGACGTGACCGGCGACGGCACGTGTAAGCCGAGCGACGAGCAGTGCTCGTTCCTCTACATGAAGCCCGGTGACAACGCAACGATCGTCGTCGGTGACGCGAGCGGCAGCCTCACGACCTACGAGCTCAAGCTGCACAAGATCTCGATCGAGAAGCTGGAGGAGCAGCCGGGAGCCACGACCTCCAGCATCAAGAAGCACGCGGACCAGAAGCAGGCCGCCCAGCTCTCGAAGCAGGAGAAGCGCCTGAAGCGCATCAAGCGCGCCGAGCGCCGCAAGGCGGACGTTCGTGCGAAGGGCTTCTTCCAGCTGTTCGATCGCCTCGGCTTCTAGATCACGACGACGCCCTGGCTCGTCCCGCCGAAGAAGGGCGGGCATCGAGAGGGGTGTAATGAGAAGTTGCGGAACGTCGCAACTGCGTTACGCGATTGTCCGGAGTTGACCGACTCCTGAGGGGCCACTCATCCGCTGTGCAGTTGGATGACCTATAGGGCACCCAGGTGTTCAGTCGATGGGTGGCGGTGTGACGCGGAACTCGTAAGGAGTCACTAGGTGGAGACCCCGGCACGGTCGCGTCCGTCTCTGGTCTCAGTTGGGCCCGCTCCTGACGCGCACCAGCGCGCAACCGCCTCGGCGAACCGGGCTCACCCTCTCTATGCTGGTTTTTCAGAGTACGGCACGGCGAGCAGACAGCCCTTTCCGAGATCGCCGCGCCGAGCCTCCCAATAACCTTGGTCCCATGCTTCTCCGCTTCACGACTGCGGGGGAGTCCCACGGGCCCGGTCTCGTGACCGTGGTCGAGGGACTGCCTGCAGGCCTCGAGCTCACGCCCGACGACATCGATCGCGACCTGGCGCGCCGCCAGCTCGGGCATGGCCGCGGCGGCAGGATGAAGATCGAGTCCGACCGGGCGCTGGTATGGGCCGGCATCCGGCATGGGCGGACACTCGGTAGCCCGATCGCGCTCCTGGTCGAGAACCGCGACTATGCGAACTGGGAGGAGCGCATGAACCCGTGGCCTGTCGACGCCGCTGTCGAGGAGGTGCACCTGCCCCGCCCCGGTCACGCCGACCTGAGCGGCATCCTCAAGTTCGGCCACACGGACGTCCGCAACACGCTCGAACGCGCGAGCGCGCGCGAGACGGCCGCCCGCGTCGCCGCCGGGGCGCTTGCGAAGGCATTCCTGCGCCGCGTCGGCGTCAGCGTGCACAGCCACGTGCTGCAGATCGGCGGTGGGCTGGCGCCCGGTCGCGTGGAGCTCTCTCCGGCGGACTTCGAAGGGGTCGATTCTTCGCCGGTGCGCTGCCTGGACGCCGGGGCGAGCGAGGCGATGGTGGCCGAGATCGATCGCGCTCGTAAGGCCAACGAGAGCCTCGGGGGAGTGTTCGAGGTGCGCGCGTTCGGCATGGTGCCGGGGCTCGGCTCGTACACCTCGTGGGATGGCCGCCTCGAGACGCGTCTCGGCGCGGCGATCATGTCGATCCACGCGATCAAGGGAGTCGCGATCGGCGACGGCTTCGAGCTCGCGGGCCGGGTCGGCTCCCGTGCGCACGACGAGATCTTCTGGTCCGAGGAACGCGGGTACTTCCGCGAGACGAACCGCGCCGGTGGTCTCGAGGGCGGCATGACCACCGGTGACCCGCTCGTAATCCAGGCCGCGATGAAGCCGCTGCCGACCTTGACCAAGCCGCTGCGCTCTGTCGACACCGAGACGAAGCAGCCGGCCGAGGCCCTGCGTGAACGCACCGACTCCTGCACGGTCCCCGCCGCCGGCGTGGTCGGGGAGGCGATGGTCGCCCTCGTGCTCGCGCACGCGTACCGCGAGAAATTCGGCGGCGACCACATCGACGACGTACTCGCCGCCCTTGCCGCCTACAAGGAGCGCATCGGATGGCGCAGGTGAGCGAGCCTGCTGCGGCCACCGGCCGGCGCAAGCTCGTGCTCGTCGGTTTCATGGGATCAGGCAAGTCGCGCGCAGCGTCGGCATTGGCGGGCAGGCTCGGAGTGGAGGCGCTCGACAGCGACAAGCTGATCGAGCAGCGGCTCGACAAGCCGATCGCGACGATCTTCGACGAGGACGGGGAGGAGGCCTTTCGCGAGCAGGAGCACAAGCTCGTGCTCGAGCTCCTCGATCGCGAGGACGCCCGCGTGATCGCCCTCGGCGGCGGCGCCGTCACGCACCCCGACGTCAAGCTGCGCTTGGGCGACCACGTGTGCGTCTACCTCGACGTCGCGACTGAAATCGCCTGGGAGCGCGCGCAAGGGAGCGAGCGACCGCTTGCCCGCGATCACGAACGGTTTCGGGCCCTGCACGCGGAGCGCGCCCCGCTCTACGAGTCCGTTGCGCGCGCGGTCGTCCCTGTCGGCTCGGAGCTCGACGAGCGTGCGCTCGACGCTGCCGGCGCGCTCGCCGCAGAGGACGTGCCGGCCAGCGTGCGCATGGTGTGGGCGACGGTCCCCGCCGGCGGCTACCCCATCTACGTCGGCCGTGGCGCGCTCGACGCCGCCGGGACTCTGTGGCAGCAGGGGGACCGCTGTTTCGTGGTCGCCGACGAGACCGCTTGGCGTCTCTACGGCGACCGGCTCGAGCGCGCGCTCGCGGCCGGCCCCGGGCTCGAGCACGCAGTGACAGTTCAGCCAGGGGAGACGTCCAAGACGCTCGCTGAAAGCGAGCGCGTCCTGAGCGCGCTCGCGCGTGCCGGGATGGAGCGTTCCGACGCCCTGCTCGCACTGGGCGGCGGCGTGGCGGGGGACCTCGGCGGCTTCTGCGCCGCCGTCTACCAGCGCGGAGTGCCGGTGGTGCACGTGCCGACGACGCTCGTGGCCCAGGTCGACTCCGCGTACGGCGGCAAGACCGGTGTCGACCTCCCCGAGGCGAAGAACTACGCAGGCGCGTTTCATCAGCCGGCCGCGGTCCTGACCGACCCGGACGTTCTGTCCTCGCTGCCCGACGTGGAGCTGCGCGCCGGCTTCGCCGAAGTCGTGAAGACGGCGCTGCTCGCCGGCGGGCCTTTGTGGAACGAAGTCCAACGCATCGAGTCCGTCGAGCGGCTGCCGGACGCGGTGATCGAGAGCTGCCTGCGCACGAAGCTCGGAGTAGTCGCGCGTGACGAGCGCGAGCACGGCGTGCGTGCCGTGCTCAATCTCGGCCACACGTTTGCGCACGCGCTCGAGGCAGCGGCCGGGTACGGCACATACCGGCACGGAGATGCGGTTGCGATCGGACTGCTGGTGGCACTGCGCCTGTCGGAGCAGGAGCTGGGACTCGACCCCGGCGTGCGCGACACGGTCATGCAGCTGCTGCGCGCAAACAAGCTCCCGGTCACCTTCGAAGGCCCGTCGACCGATGACGTGGTAGCGCGCATGGCGCTCGACAAGAAGCGCAGCGGTGGTCGTGTCGGCTTCGTTCTTTTGCGGGCGCCGGGCGACGTGGTCACCCACCGCGCGGTCGACGACGCGCCCGTACGTGCTGCCGTCGACGAGGTGCGCGGGTAGTGAACTCCGTGCGAAACCGCATTGAGGTCCTGCATGGCGTGAACCTCGACATGCTCGGCAAGCGCGACCCCGAGCACTACGGCACGTTGACCCTGATCGAACTCGAGGTCCGGATCCGCCACTGGTCGCGCCAGCTCGGCCTGGAAGCGAGCTTCTTCCAGACGAACTTCGAGGGCGAGTACGTCGAGCGCCTGCACCAGGCGCCGCAGGTGGCGGACGCCCTGCTCCTCAACCCCGGCGCATGGACGCACTACAGCTACGCGATCCGGGACGCGCTCGAGATCGCGGGCTGTCCGGCCGTCGAAGTCCACCTGTCCGACGTCGACGTACGCGAGGAATGGCGACGGCAGTCGGTGATCGCAGAGCTGGTCGTCGCGCGTATCTCAGGCAAGGGTCCCGACGGCTATCACGACGGGCTCGAGGTGCTGGCCCGCGAGCTCAGCGTCGATCGGCCGCCGGCGGCATGAGCGCGTTCGAGCAACGCGCGGAGCGCCTCGAAGCGCTACTCGCGGAGCTTCAGCTCGATCTTCTCCTGGTCACCAACCTCGTCAACATCCGCTACCTGTGCGGGTTCACCGGCACGAACGGGTTGTGCATCGTCGGTCCCGGCAGAGGTGACTTCGTGACGGACTTCCGCTATCTCGAGCGTGCGCGCACCGGCGAGGTCCAGGCGTTCGAGGTCGTCAAGGGCGAGCGCGACCTGCTCGCGGACGCCGCCCGCCTGGTGCAGGAGCATTCCGGCAATGGCGCGCTGCGGGTGGGCTTCGAGGATGACGAGGTGTCGGTCGCGCGTCACGCGAAGCTGCGCTCGCTGCTGCCCGATTCGGTCGAGCTCGTGCGGGCCGCCGGCCTCGTGCAGCGGCTGCGGCGTGTGAAGGACGACGGCGAGCTCGCGCTGATGCGGCGCGCGGCGGCGGTGGCGGACGACGTCTACCGCTGGCTGATCGACGAACACGGGCTGGCGGGTCACACCGAGCGGGAAGTAATGCGCGCTCTCGTGCGCAGGTCCGAGGACAGCGGGGCCGACGAGGTCTCGTTCCTGCCGATCGTCGCGGCAGCGGCCAACGGCGCGCTACCGCACGCCCTGCCAGGCGACGCCGAGATCCCGCGCGACACGCTCGTGGTGGTCGACATGGGTTGCCGGATCGAGGGTTACTGCTCGGACTGCACCCGCACCTTCGCCACCGGATCACTCGACGCCGAGGCGACCGAGGTCTACGAGCTCGTGCGCTCCGCGCAGGCGGCGGCAAACCAGGCCGTGCGGGCGGGCGCGCGGGGAGCGGCCGTCGACGCTGTCGCCCGCGAGGCAATCGCGGCCGCGGGCAGGGGAGACCAATTCGGTCACGGCCTCGGCCATGGCGTGGGGCTCGAGGTCCACGAGGGACCGCGGCTCGGGCCGAGCTCGGAGGACGTGCTCGACGTGAACAACTGCGTGACCGTCGAGCCGGGCGTGTACGTGCCGGGACGGTTCGGGGTGCGCATAGAGGACCTCGTCGCCGTCAGCCCGGACGGTTGCGAGGTCATGACCTCGATCCCGCGTGACCTGATTACGATCTAGCGGGGATGACGCAGACTCCGTCCAGCCTGTACGCCGGCTTCGTCGGGACGGTGCTCGTGTTCGTCGGCATCATCGGCTTCTTCTACTCGGCCAGCTTCGGGTCCCCCGGTGAGGTCGATTCCGTGTTCGGGATCCTCGACATCAACGGCTGGCACAACCTCTTCCACATCGGCACTGGTCTCCTCGGGCTGCTCGCCTACACCGCGGGCGCCACGGCCTCTCGCCAGTACGCGCTCGGCCTGGGTGTCGTCTACGTGGTCGTCGCGATCTGGGGCTTCGCCATCGGCGACGGCGAATCCATCCTGGGATTCATCCCCGTCAACACCGAGGACAACGTCCTCCACGCCCTGCTGGGGGTCAGCGGCCTGGCGGCTTTCTACGAAACCCGGCGCTCCACTCCCGCCACAGTCTCGTAACACCAGCGCACCCCAAGTCACACCCACTCAGCCACCCTCTTCACATGAGCGCGGTTAATGCCGCTATAGGGATCAAATCGACATCGGTTGGCATCGACGAACAGATCGCGGCCCTGGCGGCAAGCCAGCATGGTGTCGCCGCGCGGTGGCAGCTGATAGAGCAAGACATTGGTCAACGCGCGATCGTTCATCGGCTCCAGTGCGGGCGGCTGCATCCGGTGCATCGGGGCGTCTACGCCGTCGGTCATCCGCTGCTCTCGAAGGAGGGTAGGTGGATGGCAGCGGTCCTGGCGCCGGGACCTGGTTCTGCGCTCAGTCACCGATCGGCGTCGGCTCACCTGGGCTTCCGCCCGACAAGCCGAGCTCTCATAGAGGTCACCGTGTCGAGCCGCCGCCATCCCCGGCGAGGGATCCAGATCCATCATTCCTCGCTGCCGTCCGACGAGGTCATGGTCCACCGAGGGATCCCGGTCACGACCCCACCGCGCACGCTCCTCGACCTCGCCGGAGTCGTGAACAAGCGCGAGCTCGAACGGGCGATCAACCAGGCGGAGGTGCTGCGCCTCTTCGATGCCCTTTCCCTCGAAGACCTCATCCACCGCTATCCGAACCGCCACGGCACGCGTAACCTCCGAGCCATCCTCGCGGCCGCCCTGATCGGCACCGCCATCACCCGCGAGGAGCTCGAGCATCGCTTCATCAGCTTCCTCGATCGCTACACCCTTCAGCGGCCCGACGAGGTCAACTACTACCTCGAGGTCGGCGGGCGCACATACGAGGTCGACTGCCTCTGGTGGCGGCAGCGGTTGATCGTCGAGCTGGACGGACGTGGGACCCACGGCACCCGGCTGGCGTTCGAGGCCGACCGCGAGCGCGACCGCGTCCTTCAGGCCGCCGGCTGGCGCGTGATTCGAATCACATGGCGCCAGCTGCATGACAGTGCGGATCTCATCGCTGCGGACCTGCAGTCGCTACTGTTCGATGCGCGCGGGCAGCTCCCATGATCTCGACCAACCAGTTCAAGAACGGCACTCACATCGAGGTCGACGGCCAGGTCTTTCGCATCGTCGAGTTCCAGCACGTCAAGCCGGGCAAGGGAGGGGCTTTCGTGCGCACGAGGCTGAAGAACGTCGCCTCCGGCGCGGTCGTCGACAAGACGTTCCGGGCGGGCGAGAAGGTACGCCCGATCCGCACCGAGACCCGCAAGATGCAGTACCTGTACGAGGCGGGCGATGAGGCAGTGATGATGGATCTCTCCGACTACGAGCAGATGTCGCTGTCCAAGTCGCTGGTCGGCGACGCGCTGGACTGGGTGCTGCCCAACGACGAAGTCGACATCCTGTTCGTCGACGAGCGCCCCAGCGACGTCCAGGTCCCGAGCGCGGTCGAGCTGACAGTGACGAAGACCGACCCAGGCGTTCGTGGCGACACCGCCTCCGGTGGCGGCTCCAAGCCCGCCACGCTCGAGTCGGGCGTCACGGTGCAGGTGCCGCTGTTCGTCAACGAAGGCGACCGCGTGCGAGTCGACACGCGCTCGCGCGAGTACGTCGCGCGTGCATAGGTAGATGAGTAACTCCACGACCTCGCACACCCGGATGACACGCGTGGCACTTCGCATCTCCACGTCCTCGGGCGCTCGTGTGCAGGAAGCACACTTCGCACCCTGCGTCCTCGACATGCTCGGCCCCGCGCGTCCCCGGGCGCACGCGGCCATGAAGTCACTCATCAGATGAGCAGGACCGACGAGCGGCGTGCCGCCACCTTCATCAGCTACCAGCGCGACGTCACCGGTGCTGCCATCGACGAGCTGGTCGGCCGCGACGCTGGGAACGCATCCACATTCACCCGCGAGCTCGCGGAAGGGGTCGAGGCGACGCGCGACGATCTCGACGAGCTCATCGAGGAGCACGCCATCGGCTGGCACGTTGACCGCATTGCACCACTCGAACGCGCAATCTTGCGGGTGGCCCTGTTCGAAATCATCCACAGGCCCGACGTCCCCGACGAGGTCGCGATCGACGAAGCGGTCGAGACCGCAAAGCTCTACTGTGGCGCAGAGGCGCCCGGCTTCGTCAACGGCATCCTCGCCGGCGCGCTGAAGCAGGTCCGCCATGCCTGACGAGACGACCGTCCGCCTGAACGACATCTCTGAGAGGCTCGAGCAGGCAGCGAGCCGGCTCCGTTCAGGGGAGGTGGACGGCGAGGAGGCGAGCCGCCTCGCCGCCGAGAGCGCCGAGCTCGCGCAGCAGGCTGCCGCCGAGCTGGAGCGTGTGGCGCGCTACGACTCGCCTGACGCGGTGCCGGGGCAGGAGGAGCTGCTCTGAACGACGACCCCGACGCCGCCCGAGGTCTCGCCACCGCCGAGCCGTCCGCCTACCCGGACGATCTGCAAGAGCTGGTCGCGCGCTATCTCGAGTCGATTCATTTCTCCAGCGAGCTCGCGACAGGCACGCTCGGGGAAGCGATGCGGTATTCGCTCCTCGCCGGCGGGAAGCGGATTCGACCGGTCCTTGCGCTCGCCGCCGCACGCGCACTCGACAGGGAGCCGCGGCGGATCTTGCCGACGGCGGCAGCGATCGAGCTGATCCACACCTATTCCCTGATCCACGACGACCTGCCCGCGATGGACGACGACGAGCTCCGGCGCGGCCGGCCCACTTGCCATATCGCCTACGGCGAGAACGTCGCGATCCTGGCCGGCGACGGGTTGCTCGCGGAGGCCTACAGGCACGTGCTCGAGCGCCAGGAGGGAAAGCCCGAAAACGTCCTGGCCGCGCTGCGCGAGCTTTCTCGAGCGATCGGCGTGGACGGCATGGTTGGGGGCCAATACATCGACGTCGCCGGGCTCGACCTGGACGCGGACGGCCTGCGGCGCATGCACGAGCTGAAGACCGGGCGGCTGATGACGGCAAGCGTCGTGGTCGCGCCGCTGCTGCTGGGAGCCGCCGACGAGCCGGCCGCCGCGCTGCGGTCGTTCGCGCGCGAGCTCGGCGTCCTGTTCCAGATCGTGGACGACATCCTCGACGTCATCGGCTCTGAGGCGAAGACCGGAAAGGCGAAGGGCTCGGATGAACGGCTCGGCAAGCGCACGTACGTGAGCGCGTTCGGGCTGGAGAGAGCGCGCGAGCTTGCTCACGAGTCGTACGAGCTCACGCGGGCGGCGCTCAGCCGTGCGGGCGAGCTGCTTTCGGGCGACACGAGCTCGCTCGAGCATGTGACCGACTTCGTGTACGCGCGGGAGAGCTGATGTCGCTGCTCGAGCGCATCGACGGCCCCGCGGACCTCCGGCCGCTGAACGAGGTACAGCTGCAGGAGCTCGCCCAGGAGGTGCGCGAGTACATCATCGACACCGTCGGCGAGATCGGCGGCCACTTCGGCGCAAACCTCGGCACCTGCGAGCTGGCGGTGGCATTGCACAGCCTGCTCGAGTCGCCGCGGGACAAGATCCTCTGGGACGTCGGCCATCAGGCCTACCCACACAAGGTGCTGACCGGTCGGCGCGACCAGCTCGGGACGATCCGCCAGTACGGCGGTCTGGCGCCGTTCTGCTCGCGCGAGGAATCCGAGCACGACATCATGGGCGCGGGCCATGCTTCCACTGCCGCGGGCTATGCGGTCGGAATCAAGGAGGCGATGCGCCGCTGGGAGCAGATTGGGCCCCAGCGAACCGGCGGAGTGACGGACGGCCGTGTCGTCGCCGTCGTCGGGGACGGCGCGATGACGGGCGGCGCGGCCTTCGAGGCGCTGCTCAACGCGGGTGGGCTGGAAACCCCGGTCGTGATCGTGCTGAACGACAACGGGATGTCGATCTCCCCCAACGTCGGCGCGCTCTCACGGTATTTCAACCGGGTGCGCCTGGATCCGAAGGGATGGGCGGCAAGAGAGGCGTTCGAGACCACCTTGACGCGCCTGCCCGCTGGCATCGGCAAGCGGATCGAGCGACTCGGCCCGCAGCTGAAGGAAAGCCTGAAGGCCTTCTGGGCGCCAGGGCTCTTCTTCGAGGAGCTCGATCTCGCGTACATCGGCGTCGTCGACGGGCATGACGTCAAGGATCTGCGGCGGGCGCTCGCGCAGGCGCTCAACGCGGAACGGCCGGTCGTCGTCCACATCAAGACGGTGAAGGGAAAGGGATTCGCGCCGGCAGAGGAGGGTGGCCTCGAGGGGATGGAGAAGTGGCACGCGGCGAAGCCCGGCTCCATAAAGGAGGGTCGAGCCATCGAGAGCTCCGCCGCCAGCGGAGGACGGCGTCGGCGCATCACGGCGAAGAGCGCGCCCCAGTACACAGAGGTGTTCGGGAATGCACTGGTCAGGGAGGCTCGCCGCGACCCTCGCGTGATCGGCATCACCGCCGCGATGGCGGGCGGCACCGGATTGTCAGTGCTCCAGCGCGAGCTGCCGGACCAGTACTACGACGTCGGCATCGCCGAGCAGCACGCCGTCCTGTTCGCCGCGGGCCTCGCCCTTCAGGGCCTCAAGCCCGTGGCGGCCATCTACTCCACCTTCCTGCAGCGCGCCTACGACCAGATCGTTCACGACGTCTGCCTGCAGAAGCTGAACGTCGTCTTCTGCATGGACCGCGCCGGCCTCGTCGGCGACGACGGCCCGACCCATCACGGCAACTACGACGTCTCCTACCTGCGCCTCGTTCCCAACATCGTCGCAATGGCGCCGCGCGACGAGGCGATGCTGGTGCAGATGCTGCGCACGGCTCTCCTTTATGACGACGGCCCCGTTGCGATCCGCTACCCGCGCGGAAACGCCGTGGGAGTCGAGCTGCCCGAGCGCCCTGAACCGCTCGAGATCGGCCGCGGTGAGATACTCGCTCAGGGCGAGCGCGTCGCGCTGGTCGGCTACGGCACGGGAGTTCAGATCGCGCTCGGCGCGGCGGCGCTGCTGGCCGAGCGGGGCGTGACGGCCACCGTCTGCGATGCACGCTTCGCCAAGCCGCTGGACGGCGATCTGCTCGCAGAGCTGGCGGCGGAGCACGAGCTGATAGCGACGATCGAAGAGAACGTGCTCGCGGGTGGCTTCGGCTCCGCTGTGGTCGAGCAGCTCTCCGACACCGGCCGGCTGCGGGAGTCCCGCGTGGTGCGCTTCGGCATCCCGGATCGCTACGTGACGCACGGCAAGCCCGATCTGCTGAAGGAGGAGATCGAGCTGACGCCGGAACGCGTCGCCGCTGACGTGGTTACGACGCTCGAACGCCCGCGCGCGCTGCGCAGCGCCTGAACCCACAAAGAGCGAGCGCCCCGCCTAGACGGGGCGCCTCTGGGGAGGAGAGAGATTCGCTCTTTTCTATGTGTGCGCGGAAAGCTTTGTGTGGTGAGCCACTGTCACGCGTGGCTCGGGCTGTAGCGGGTGAGGGAAACGATCAGCAACAGGCTGATCGAGCCCAAGGCCAGCAAGCCCCCGGCGGCGGGCTGACCGACTGCCGCGAACGCGAGCGCGCCTGCGGCCATCGCGATCGCGAACGCGATGTCGAACGCGAGATGCGTGGAGATCGGGAGCGCGTCGTCGTCGCCGATGTGCGTTATCAGTGCAACCGACAGCACCAGCGCTCCGATCGTCAAGAGAGCGATCATGGCGGCGGGCTCGAAGCCCAGTACGAACGGCGCCGCCATGATCAGCATGGCAAGCGCGGCCTCCAAGGCTCCGTGAATGTGAAGTGGAAGGAGTCGCGCAATAGTCATTCGGTCACCACCCCCACAGGGGATGATTGGCAGAGTAGCTAGCGAACGTGCGTTCTTATGTGACGTGGGTCACACAACTGAACGGCCGTTCAGGAACGGTCCTTAACGGGCCTAACAAGGGATACGTGCGCCTAATCCCCGCGCCGCAGGAGATATCCGCTCGGGTTGAAGGTCATCATGAACTTCTCGAGCGAGCGGTCGACCGTGAAGCGATCGTCCTCGGCCACGAACTCGGTCACCGCCTCGAGCGGACCCGGCCCGAAGTCGCTCCAGGCGTTCAGGTTCGTGTCCTCGACGATCAGGTAGCTGCCGGCGCTCACGAGCGGGGCGTAGAGAGCGAGCTCCTGGCGTACGTAGCCGGCCGAATGGTTCGAGTCCAGGATCACCATCACTGTGAGCCCCGGCTCTGCCATGCGCCCGACCTCCTGCAGTATCCCCGGCTTGATCGAGGGCCCGGTCAGGTACGTGATGCGGGAATGGTCCGGACGAGAGAGACCGCTTGGCGGCTCCGGCGGAGCCTCGATGTCGATCGTTACCACGCGGCCGGTTCCGATCAGATCGCAGATGCAGGCCAGGAAGTAGGCGCTACCTCCGTGGAAAGTGCCGGTCTCGACGATCAGGTCGGGCCGGATGCGGTGCAGCAACTCTTGATAGATCCAGAGGTCGAGCGGGCACTTGTACAGCGGCACGCCCAGCCAGTGGGTGTTCCGCCAGGTCCGCTGGCGAGCGGTGCGTGTGTACAGGGCGTGGAAGCGGTCCACGACCTCGTTGCGCGCGGGCGTCGATTCCCCCACCGCCCAACGGACGGACTCGGTCCCTTCAGCCATGCACGCACCGGAGGTATCCGCTCGGATTGAAGGTCATCATGAACTTTTCGAGCGAGCGGTCGGTCTCGAAGCGGTCGTTCTTGGCGAGGAACTCCGCCACCGCCTCGAGCGGGCCGGGGCCGTGGTCCTGCCAGGCGTTGAGGTGGCCGTCTTCGACCACCAGAAGGCTGCCCTCGGTCACCAGGGGGGAGTAGTGGCGCAGCTCCTCGCTCACGTGGGCAGCCTGGTGACTCGAGTCGAGGATGACCATCACGGCGTCGCCGGGGGCGATCGTTCCCCGGACGAAGTCCACGGTCTCTGGAGCGGTGGAGGACGCGGTCCGATATGTGATTCGCGGATGGGCCGGCCGGGTCGGGAAGTCGGCCGGCTGCGGCTCGTCGATGTCGATCGTCACGATCCGCCCGTTTCCGATCAGATCGCAGATCGAGGCGAGAAAGTACGCGCTGCCCCCGTATGAGGTGCCTGTCTCGACGATCACGTCCGGTCGCACCCGGTGCAGCAGCTCTTGGTAGATCCAGAGATCGAACGGGCATTTGATCGCTGGAACACCCAGCCACCAGGTATTCCTGAAGGTGCGCCGGCGCCGCTTGACGTACATCTTGAAGAACCGGCTGACGGTCTCCTGATGTTCGCCCGGATCGCCCTCCGGCACTGCCCACACGACGGGTTGCAGCTGCGCCTTTGGCATGGGCAAATGAAACCAATCGACCGCCTAGTGCGCCCGCGAGCCCGCAACGACTACCTTTTCAGGGTGCAAATGAGCGAGAAAAAGCGCCTGGACCAGCTGCTCGTAGAGCGGGGTCTGTTCGACTCGCGCGCCCGTGCCGGGGCCTCCATCCTGGCCGGGGCCGTGCTCGTGGGCCCCGGGCGTGAGCGTGGCTCGAAGCCCGGCATGCGGGTGGATCCCGAGGTCGAGATCTCGGTTGTGGGCGGCCCCCGCTACGCGTCGCGCGGAGGGCTGAAGCTCGAGCGCGCGCTCGAGACCTTCGAGATCGACGTATCCGGGCGCAATTGCCTGGACGTGGGCGCCTCGACGGGTGGGTTCACCGACTGCCTACTCCAAGCCGGTGCGAATCGGGTGGTGGCAGTCGACGTCGCCTACGGTGAGCTCGATTGGAGTCTGCGCAACGATTCGCGCGTCGTCGTGCTCGAGCGCAAGAACGCGCGCGAGCTGCAGCCGGCCGACCTTCCCTATCCGCCGGACCTGATCGCGGTTGACGTCTCGTTCATCGGGCTCGCGAAGGTGCTCCCGGCGCTCGCCGCATGCGCCGCTCCGCGCTTCGACATGCTTGCGCTCGTGAAGCCTCAGTTCGAAGCCGGGCGGGCGAGCGTCGGCAAGGGCGGCGTCGTGCGCGACCCGGCCGACCGCTTCGGCGCGCTCGTGTCGGTCGGAGCGATGGCACGCTCGCTCGGCCTGTCCGTGCTTGGCTTCTGCTCCTCCGGCTTACCTGGACCGGCCGGCAACAGGGAGAGCTTCATCTGGTGCGCCGAGCGAAGCCGTGGAGGGGTGGGCGACCTGCGCTCGGCTGCGCTCCAGGCCGAACCTCAGGCCGCCATCACGCCGGTGGAACCGGCATGAGCACGCGCGAGCGCGAGCACGCGCTCGCCGTTCGCAGAGCGGCGGTGTTCACGCACCGCGTTCCGGAAGCAACCGCAAACATCATGCGCGCGCTTGTCGCGTCGGCTGAGCGGCACGGAGTCGAGCTTCTGCTCAATCCGGACGAAGCCGCGAAACACAAGCTCGACAGCGACGCGGTCAAGGTCGGTGAGCCGGGGGACGATGGCGGCAAGCCGGACCTCTGCATCGTCCTCGGTGGGGACGGGACCACGCTTCGTACCCTGCGAGGGCAGGCGGGTTCGGGCGTCCCCGTGTTCTCGGTCAACTGCGGGCGGGTCGGCTTCCTCGCCACCGTCGACCGCGCCGATGCCGAAGACGGGCTCGAGCGCGCCCTGACCGGACAGTTCGACGTCATCAGGCTGTCGGCGCTGCTGCTGGGCGCGGGCGCCGACCAGGAGTTCGCGATCAACGAGGTCTCCTTCCAGCGTGGCGCGCACACCAACACGGCCTATCTTTCCTTCTCGCTCGCCGGCGAGGAGGTCGCACGCGCGCCCTGCGACGGGCTGATCGCGTCGACCCCGACCGGCTCGACCGCCTACAACCTGTCCGTCGGCGGACCGATTCTCGCGTGGGACCTGAAGGGCTACGTGGTCGGCATGGTCGCTCCGCACGCGCTCAACGTGCGCTCGGTGGTGGCAGCGCCAGAGGACGTCCTGCGGGTCATGAACGAGGGAAGCGACGTGGTCGGCGTCGTGATCGACGGCATGCCGGCGGGAGAGCTCGAGCCCGGCGGATCGAGAGAAGTGCGCTTCTATCCAGACGCCGTCAGTCTCGCCCAGCTACCGGGCTCCAACTTCTACGGCCGCTTCAGAGACAAGCTTCGCCTGCTGACCGGAGGAAGCTAGGCAGCGACTCAGACTGTTCGGGCCGGACGGGCATGTTCGTCCGGCCCGCAAAGTAGACGTAGGACAGTGCTCGCCGAGCTCCGCGTCCAGAATCTGTTGCTCATAGAGGAGGCGGAGCTTGCCCTCGATCCGGGGCTGAACGTGATCACGGGGGAGACGGGGGCGGGGAAGACCGTGCTCGCGCACGCGCTCGATTTGCTGCTGGGGGGCAAGCCACGGGCCGGGATCGTGCGTCCAGGCGCCGACGAGGCGTACGTCGAGGGACTGTTCGAGCCGAACGTGCCTCTGGCGGACGACCCCGAGCTGGCCGATCTGGCAGAACGCGTTCCGCTCGATTCCGGCGAGCTCGTGCTCGCCCGGCGTGTCACGGCCGGCGGCCGCACTCGCGCCTACGTGCAGGGGCGATCTGCGACGGCAGCCGATCTGCGCGCGCTTGGAACCCGCATGCTCGCCTTCTACGGCCAGCACGAGCACCGCAAGCTCACGCTCGCGTCCGCACAGCTCGACGTGCTCGACGCTTTCTGCGGGTCCGAGCACCTCGACCGGCGCGATCGCTTCGAGCGCCTGTGGGCGGAGGCGCGAAGGATCGAGCGCGAGTTGGAAGAGTTGCGCGAGCGAGCCGGCGGGCGGGAGCGCGACTTGGACCTGCTCGAGTTCGAGCTGCGCGAGATCGGCGAGGCGGCGCCCGCCGAGGCCGAGGAGGAAGAGCTGGAGACCGAGCGCTCGCGCCTGCAGGCCGTGGACACGCTGCGCCAGGCGACCGCGCTTGCCGGGGAAGTGCTCGATCCCGAGACCGAGGCCGGAGCGCTCGCGGGGCTCTCGTCCGCCGAGGCTGAGCTCGCCCGTGCAGAGGGCGCGGACCCACGGCTCGACGCACTGGCAGAGCGTCTGCGCGCGATCGCTTATGAGGCGCAGGAGGTGGCGCGGGAGCTGCGTGACTACGGCGCGACGCTGGAGGCGGACCCCGAGCGCCTTCATCAGGTCGAGGAGAGGCTCGATCTTCTCGCGCGGCTGAAGCGAAAGCACGGCGGGACGATTGCGGCCGTGCTCGAGCACGCCGAGCGCTGCCGGGTGGAGCACCAGCGCCTGTCCAACGCGTGCGAGACGGCGGCGCATCTCGAGCAACGGCTCGAGGTGATGCGTTCCAGGCTCAAGGGCGACGCAGCGGAGCTGCGCGCGACGCGCTCGCGTGAGGCGCGCAAGCTTGAGCGCGCCGTGAAGGACGAGCTGGCCGAGCTCGCGATGGCGGGCGCCGGCTTCGAGGTTTCGCTGGAGCCGCGCGAGCCATACGGCCCGAGCGGCGCTGACGTGGCCGAGCTGGTGATCGCCACGAATCCCGGTGTGCAGGGAGGGCGCCTGCGCGAGATCGCGTCCGGCGGAGAGCTGTCACGCGTCATGCTCGCTCTCCTGACCGTCGCCGCCAGGGGCGGCGGGCCGGCGACGATCGTGTTCGACGAGATCGACTCCGGCGTCGGCGGCAACACGGCGCGCGCCGTCGGGAACAAGCTGCGCGGGCTCGCGGACAGGCGCCAGGTGGTCTGCATCACCCACCTGCCGCAGGTCGCCTCGCTCGCAAGCCGTCACTTCCGCGTCGTCAAGAGCGCCGACGGCGATCTCGCCCGGGCCGAGGTGGAGACGCTCGCGAGCGGCGAGCTGGTGGGGGAGCTCTGTCGGATGCTCGGCGCGGACGAGGGCGACGGCGCGGCCCGCAGGCACGCCCAGAAGCTTCTTCAGGCCGCTTAAGAGCGACTTTCAGCATGAAGCTGCACACCCGGATACGTCCCAGTACCGGCGCTGGATCGCCACCCGCGGACTCGCCCAGTAGGCACAGCTACTGGCTTCGCCCGCGTGCGGCGCTCAGCTTGGTCCTCGACCGTCCCGGGCGCGCAGTCATGCCGAAAGGCGCTCTTTGAGGCCGGTCGTAACCAGGGTCACGACCGCCTAGAATCCGCGTCCGATGGCTCTAGAGACCGGGCACCCCGGTACAGCCACCGTGCCGGCAGGCGCGGCAGACCGTTCCTCACCGCCCCTTCCTGACATCGCCGGGACGGCTCGTCTCGGCAAGCGCACCAAGGTCCTGGTCCGCCGGCTGCGTCAGGGCGACGTCGCGATCATCGACCACCGCGACATCGACCGGATGGCAGCCGAGGACCTGGTGGAGTGCGGCGTCAAGGCGGTCGTCAACGTCTCGGTCTCCACCACCGGCCGCTATCCGAACCCCGGACCCTTGACGCTGACGCGTGCCGGCGTGCACCTGATCGATGCGCCGGGCGCGCCCCTGTTCGAGCGCCTGTCCGATGGGGACCGGATTGTCATTCGTGGCGGCGCCGTGCTCAGGCCGGACGGCGAGGTCGTCGCGGAGGGCCACGTCTGGGACACGGAGCAGCTCGCTCTCGTCGCGCGCGACCAGCAACGTCGCATCGGCGAGGCGATCGAGGAGTTTGCAGAGAACACCCTCACGCACATTCGCGAGGAGCGCGACCTCGTCACCGGCCGCCTCTCGCTTCCCGATCTCGACACGAATTTCCGCGATCGGCACGTGATGATTGTCGTGCGCGGGACCGACTACAAGAGCGACCTGCGCGCGCTGCGCCCATACGTGCGTGACGTGAGGCCCGTGCTGGTCGGCGTCGACGGCGGCGGCGACGCCCTGCTGGAGGCCGGCATGAAGCCGAACGTGATCATCGGAGACATGGACTCCGCCTCGGACCGCGTGCTACGGAGTGGAGCGGAGCTCGTCGTCCACGCT
This sequence comes from uncultured Solirubrobacterales bacterium, assembly GCA_963716195.1. Classification (GTDB taxonomy): domain Bacteria; phylum Actinomycetota; class Thermoleophilia; order Solirubrobacterales; family JBBDJG01; genus JBBQNR01. The sequence continues at coordinate 1,331,906 of OY970293.1, read as the reverse complement.
TACGGCGACGGCAACGCCCCCGGCCGTGAGCGCCTGCAGCGCCTCGGGCTCCCGCACAAGGTGCTGCCGGCGCCGGGGACGAGTCAGGACGTCGCCATGCTGGTCGCGTTCGAGCGTGGCGCAAAGCTGATCGTCAGCGTCGGCTCGCACTTCAACCTGACCGAGTTCCTCGGCAAGGATCGCGCCGGCATGTCCTCCACCTTCCTCACCCGTTTGCGCGTCGGCGAGATCCTCGTCGACACCAAAGGTGTGAGCCGCCTCTACACGCCGGCCGCGAGCAACTGGCAGGTGGCCGCATTGCTGCTCGTGGCGCTGGTGACCGTGGTGATAGTGGTGTTGAGCTCGCCGCAACTCGAGCGCCTCGCAGAGCTGATCTGGCTCAAAGTGCAGATTCTGCTTGGCGGCTAGATGTGACGGGAGGCGCCGTAGCCGCCTTTGGCGGCGCAGGCGACTCTGAGGATTCTTAGTGTCCGGCGAAGCCGGCTAGGTATTTTCAGATGTTCAGTTTTCGATACCACGCAATCTCCCTGATCGCGGTGTTCCTCGCGCTCGCGATCGGAGTGCTGCTCGGCGTCTCGATCGGAGAGGGCGGCTTCGTCTCGGACGCGAGCAAGGATCTCGAACGCTCGCTGCGCGGGGACCTCAACGACGCGCGCTCGAGCAACTCGGACCTGCGCTCCGAGCTCGCGGTCCGCGACGACTTCGAGGAAGCCGCCTATCCCGGCCTGGTGGGGAACCTGCTGCCGGGCTTCCGTATCGGCTTGGTCGGCGCGGGTGGCCTGCCGTCCGGGTATGCCTCGTCCATCCGGGACGCGATCGAGCCGGCTGGAGCCGAGCTCGTGTCCGTGTCGGTGATTCGGTCACCGCTGCCGCTGAAGGAGGTCTCCGACTCCTTGCGAGGCACGAGTCTCGCGGGTCTGGCGCGGCTCGATCGTGAGCCCGACAAGCTCGATCGCTTCGGCAAGCGGTTGGGCCGGGCGCTGGTGAACGGCGGCGGGTTCGTCGAGCGCGTCAGCGACGAGCTGATGTCGAGTTCACGCGGCGACTACCGGGGCCTCGACGGCGTCGTATGGGTGCGCGACCGCGGTGACATGAACGGCGAGCAGCGCGACGCGCAGGATCGCTTCGACGCGGCACTGCTCGATGGCCTGCGTTCCACCGATACGGAGGTCGTCGGCATCGAGACCCGCGATACCGATCCCTCGCAGGTCCCGTTCATGCGCGAGCTGGGTCTCACCACCGTCGACGACCTCGATCTCGTGGCCGGGCGGGCGGCGCTCGTGTACGCGTTGCTCGGCGCGAACGGCCACTTCGGCGTCAAGCAGACAGCCGGCCGGCTGCTGCCGCCGCCACCGACAGAGCGCTCTCGCCGGTAGAGATGAGTGACTCCACGACGGCGCACCCCCGGATGACGCGCGTAGCACTTCGCATCTCGTCGTCCTCGGACGCTCATGTGCCGCAAGCACACTTCGCGCCCTGCGTCCTCGCCCTGGTCGGCCACGCGCGCCTCCGTGCCCACGCGGCCATGGAATCACTCATCTAATGGACTGGCTGCCCCTGCTGGCCTCGGCTGGTCTGGCGGCGCTGATTGCGCCGGGGATGCTCGAGATGCTCACGCGAGCAGGAGTCGTGCGAGAGAACTACCGAGGCCTGGTGCTCCCGGCCGCCTCCGGCTGCGTGATGCTGGTGGCGGCCCTGCTGACGCTGGCGCCGTTCGCGGCGCTGGACGAGCTGGCCGATACGAGCTCGCTGCGGCCAGACCTCTCGGACGCTTTGGTGTACGTGCTGGGAGTGGCGGTGCTCGGTCTGGTCGACGACCTGCTCGGCGGGCGCGTCCCGGCGGGAGGGCCCAACCACATGCAAGCCCCTCGGGGCTGGCGCGGCCATGCGCGAGCGGCGGCCGGCGGGCACGTGTCCACCGGCGTGCTGAAGGCGGTCGGGGCGCTCGGGCTGGCTCTTTACGTGACGTCGGGCGAGGGCAAGCCGGCCGACGAATACCTCGTGGGGGTGGCGGTCCTGCTGCTCGCTACCAATCTCTTCAACCTGCTCGACCTGAGGCCCGGCCGGGCCGGCAAGACTTTCGTGGCGCTCGGCGCGGCGCTGACCGTCGCGATGTGGGACACCGGGCCCCTGCGCACGCTCGGGATCTTCATCGGTCCGGCGCTGGTCCTGCTGCCGTACGACCTGCGCGAGCGAGCGATGCTCGGAGACGTCGGCTCCAACCTGCTCGGCGCGCTGGCCGGCATCTGGCTCGTGCTCACTCTCGGCGCCGAGGGCGAGCTGGTAGCGCTAGCGGTGCTCGCCCTGGTCACGCTGTACGCGGAATTTAGGTCGATCAGCGCGCTGGTTGAAAAGAGCCCGCCGTTGCGTTGGCTAGACTCACTCGGCAGAGTGAGTCAACGAGACCACGTACCCCGTAAGGCGGGCGCCGTGGGGCGTTGAGGAACTGTCACCGGAATTCGCGCCTAAGCGAATTCCGACTTCTTAGTGTCCGGCGAAGCCGGCTAGGTATTTGACGAACCCTCGCTTGCCAAACCAGTCCAGAGCTCCGCGCTACATCTTCGTCACCGGCGGAGTGGTCTCCTCTCTCGGCAAGGGCATCGCGGCCGCGTCCATGGGGCGGCTGCTCGTCAGCCGCGGCTTCCGGGTCCAGATCCAGAAGTTCGACCCCTACATAAATGTCGATCCGGGCACCATGAGCCCGTTCCAGCACGGCGAGGTGTTCGTGACCGAGGACGGCGCGGAGACTGACCTCGACCTCGGCCACTACGAGCGCTTCACCGACGAGAACACGTCCCGCACCTCCAACGTGACTGCGGGCGCCGTCTACTACTCGGTGATCCGCAAGGAGCGGCGGGGCGACTTCCTCGGGGGCACGGTGCAGGTGATCCCGCACATCACCGACGAGATCAAGCAGCGCGTGAAGCTGGTCGCCGAATCGCAGAACCTCGACTTCGTCATCACCGAGATCGGCGGCACGGTCGGCGACATCGAGTCGCTGCCGTTCCTCGAGGCAATCCGCCAGCTCTACAACGAGCTTGGGCGCGAGCGCTCGATGTTCGTGCACCTCACGCTGGTGCCCTTCATCGGTCACGCCGGCGAGCTGAAGACAAAGCCGACGCAGCACTCGGTGAACGAGCTGCGGCGCATCGGCATCCAGCCCGACATCGTGATGTGCCGTTCCGAGGAGGCGCTCTCGCGCGAAATCCGGCAAAAGATCGCGCTGTTCGCGAGCTTGCCCGTGGATGCCGTGATCTCCGCACGCGACGTGGACGACATCTACAAGGTTCCGCTCATGTTCCGCGCCGAGGGCGTTGACGACCTCGTCCTCGACCGTTTTCAGATGGAGGACGCGCCTGCCCCTGAGCTCAGCGACTGGGAGGAGATCGTGCGGCGCGGCGAGAGCGCGCGCGAGACGGTCCGGATCGCGCTCGTCGGCAAGTACGTGAAGGTGGCCGACTCCTACCTTTCGGTCGTGGAGGCGCTGAGACACGCCGGTTTTCACCACGGCGCGAAGATCGACGTCTTCTGGGTGGACTCCGAGGCGCTCACCGACCAGGAGGCTGCGCCGCTGCTCGAGGAGGCGGACGGCGTGTTGATCCCCGGAGGCTTCGGCGTGCGCGGCATCGAGGGCAAGATCAACGCCTCACGCGTCGCGCGCGAGCACGAGATTCCGTTCCTCGGCATCTGCCTCGGCATGCAGCTCGGCGTGGTGGACTTCGCCCGCCACGTCGTCGGGATGGAGGGCGCGAACTCGTCCGAGTTCGATCCCGAGACGCCCTTTCCCGTGATCGACCTCCTGCCCGAGCAGAAGGAGGTCGACGACATGGGCGGCACGATGCGGCTGGGGGCGGACCCGGTCAAGCTCCACACGGGGACGCAGGCCCGCGTGGCATACGACGAGCCGGTCATCTACCAGCGCCACCGCCATCGCTACGAGGTCAACAACCTGCTCCGGCGCCGGCTCGAGGACGCCGGTCTCGTCTGCAGCGGAACGTCCCCCGACGACCGCCTCGTAGAGGTGATCGAGCTTCCGGACCACCCGTTCTTCATGGCGTCGCAGTACCACCCAGAGTTCAAGTCGCGGCCGGACCGGCCGGAGCCGCTGTTCCGCAACTTCGTGGGCGCGGCGCTCGAGCGGGCGCGCCGGCGCGGGACGGCGGAGTACGCCGTCGAGCCGGTGGCAGACACGGAGCCTGCTCCCACCAGAGAGTGACTGCGGCGAGCGCCGCAGAAAAGGAGCGGCTCGCCGAGACGTTCGTCCGCCTGTGCGAGATCGAGAGCCCGTCCGGGCGTGAACGCGAGATCGCGGACGGTGTCAAGAACGAGCTGACGTCGCTCGGCCTCGCGGTTACGGAGGACGACACGACGTCCCAGACGCAAGCCGGTAGCGGCAATCTGCTTGCCCGGATTCCCGGCCCGGACGGCGCGCGGACGGTCATGCTGTGTGCCCACCTCGACACCGTTCCTCTCTCCGATGCAGTCGAGGTCGAGCTGGTGGACGGCTACTACGTCAACCGATTGAACGCGATCCTCGGGGCGGACAACAAGGCCGCGGTTGCAGTATTGCTCGCGCTGGCCCGCCGCTACGCAGCCGTTGGCGCTCCCGTCGGGTGCGAGTTGCTCTTCACCGCGAGCGAGGAGAACGGCCTGCGCGGCGCGCGTGCGTTCGACACATCGCAGCTGCAATCGGAGTTCGGTTACGTCTTCGATCACGCCACGCCGATCGGCGAGCTTGTTGTCGCGGCGCCGACCTACTACCAGATCTCGGCCGAGTTTCGCGGTCGTCCAGCGCATTCCGGGATCAGGCCGGAGGAGGGCAGGAGCGCTATCGTCGCGGCGGCGAAGGCGATCGACGCACTGGAGCTCGGCCGCCTCGACGCCGAGACGACGGCGAACGTCGGGCGTATAGAGGGCGGCACGGCCACGAACGTCGTGCCGGCGCGCTGCGAGGTGGTGGCCGAGGTGCGCAGCCTCGATCACGCGCGCGCCACCGCGCGTACGCAGGAGTTGGTTGACGCTCTCACGTGGGCCGCGAGCACCACCGAGACCGACGTGGACGCACAGATCGAGGAGCAGTTCCGCGCGTACCGCTTGCCGGAGTCGCATCCGTCCGTCGTGGCCGCCGCGTCGGCTCTGCGGGACTGCGGCGTTGATCCGGTCTACACGGCGACAGGCGGGGGGAGCGACGCGAGCGCGTTTCACGCAAAAGCCTTCACCTGCCTGAACGTGGCCAACGGAACCGAGCACAACCACACCGCCGACGAGCGTGTCAGCGCCGGCGCACTCGAGAAGATGCTGGACGTGTCGATCGCGCTGCTTGGCCGCGCAGCGCAGATTTAATGCCCCGAGGATGCTGAAGCTGCGGCGCGGGACCGTCTCGTCGGTCGAGTCAAGCGACGCGCGCGTGAGCCGACTTCTCGTCCAGCTCGAGAACGGCGAGCAGCGGGCGGCGATCGCGTATCCGATCCTGACCGGGCCCGTCGTTGCCGGCGACGACGTGGTCGTGAACGTGCAGGCAAAGGACCTCGAGCTCGGCAGCGGTGGGTTCGACGTCGTGTGCGTCAACCTCACCCGCGGCGTCACCGGCGAGGGGGCTCCCGAGGCGCACGTGATGAAGCTCAACTACACGCCGCTGCAGCACGCGATCGATCCTGTCGAGGAGGGTCTCGAGGAAGTGCCGGCCCCACTCGGGCTACCGGTCGCGGTGCTCGGTCTGCACGGGCAGCTCGCACCCGCGGCGTTCGCAATTGCGCGCCGCGCGCCGGGCGCGCGCATCGGCTATGTCCAGACCGGGGGTGGGGCGTTGCCGGGCTACCTGTCCCGCGTGGTCGCGGACCTGAGGGAACTGGGAGTGGTCGGCGACCACGTCACGGTTGCGCCGTGTTTCGGCGGCACGCACGAAGCGATGACACTCGAGGGCGCGTTGCAGGCGGGCTCGCAGCGCCTCGGCTGGGAGGGAGCACTGATCGGACCGGGCCCCGGGATCATCGGCTCGGCGTCCGCCCTCGGACACGGTGGTCTCGAGGCGCTGCACAGCGCCCACAGCGCAATCGCCGTCGGTTGTGAGGTGATCCTGAGCCCGAGAATGTCGAGCGGCGATCCTCGGGAGAGACATTCGGGCCTCAGCCATCACACCGCGTCCACCCTCGCCCTTCTGCTCAGCCCGGTGCAGGTTGCAATCGCGAGCGGCGTCAGTGATGCGTCCCGGGCCGAGGTCGAACGTGCGGTTACGGGTGGGGTGGAGCATCGCCTCAGCGAGGTGGAGGTCGAGGAGCTTCTGCGCTCGTATGCCGAAAGCGGGCTTCCGGCGCGGACGATGGGCAGGGAGCTCGAAGAAGACGAGGATTTCTTCCGTGCGGCCCTGGCGGCGGGGGTCGTTCTCGCCCAACATTTAGATGACTGATCCCCCGACCACGCACGCGCCGACGGCACGGCATATCTACGCTGGATCGGCGTCCTCAGGCTCGCCCATGCAACCAGCATGGGCTTCGCGAGGCGCCGAAGGCGCCGGTGCGAGCGTGGAGCGCGAGATCCTTGCCCAGCTTGATCTGCCGCCCCGCGGTCGCGCACGTGGCCGCGGAATCAATCATCTCGAGGAGGAGACGTGAGCTTCGAGCCGGTCGACAGCGAGGTTGTCTGGAAGGGCAAGATCGCGGAGGTGCGAGTCGAGCGCTTCCGTCACGACGACGGCGAGGTGGTCACGCGCGAGATGATCGGCCACCCCGGCGCAGCCGTGATCCTTCCCTTCGACGGCGAGCGGCTCTGGCTCGTGCGACAACCGCGCGAAGTTGTCGGCGAGAGCCTGCTCGAGCTGCCGGCGGGCAAGCTCGACGTGGAGGGTGAGGACGTGCTCGCGATGGCCAAGCGCGAGCTGCGGGAAGAGGTCGGCAAGTCGGCGGAAACGTGGAAGCCGCTGACCAGTTTCTACACCAGTCCCGGATTCACGAACGAACAGATCCACGCGTTCCTTGCCACAGACCTGCGAGACGACCCCGCCGAAGCCGACGAGAGCGAGCGCATCGAGGTGGTGGCAGAGCCGCTCGATCGCCTCGACGAGGTGATTCGCTCTTGCCGCGACGGCAAGAGCCTGATCGCTTTGCTCTGGTTCAGAGCCTTCGAGCTCTAGGCAGGCTGCCTCACTAAACCTCTGACCGCAACCGGCCGGGACTAATAGCCCGGCAGCATGGCGCCGATCAAAGAGCCCATGTCTGGCCTTGTGCGCAGCCTCGGTAACCGGCGGATTGCGATAGCCCTCGCGGTGGTCGCGATTGCGTGCGCGCCCGCCATCGTGGCGCTCGCCGGCCGGGGGGCCGACTCGAGCGAGAGGTTGAGCGAGCGCGCCGCTGTCACGCGGGCGCTTGCCGATCCGGCCGTCAGCCGCTACCTCGCGCGAAGCGGCTACACGCGGGAGACGACGGTGCCGCTCGACCGGCGCATGCAGCGGGTGAGCTTCTTCAACGGCTCGCGCATCGTGCTGGAGGTGGCGGTGGACCGGGGCGGAACGGTGAAGCACTCGCTCGAGTACTTCCCCGGCTACGTGCGTTCGGGCAGCGAGGTGTTCCAGCGTCCGGCGATTCTGATGCTCGCCCTCTGTGTCGTGTTCGCACTCATGACGGCGCGCCTTCCTCTTCGCAACGTCGCGAACCTCGACGTACTCGTGCTGGCTGCATCGACTGCGACGATCGTCCTCCAGAACGAGCGCCTGTTCGAGGCGAGTGTCTACGTCGGTTACGTCTTGCTCGCCTATCTGGCCACGCGGCTCGTTTGGATCGGTCTCGGTCCCGCCCGCACCGGCGCCGCCAGTCCGACCAGGCCGCTGCTCGATGCACTAACGCCACGCTGGGATCTTGGCCGTCGCCGCCGGACGCTGGGTCTCGCTGCCGCCGGCGCCGCCACGATGCTGGCGGTCGTGTCGGTGCCGGGCGGCATCGTGGTGGACGTCGGCTTCGCTTCGATCGCCGGCGCGACGGACATTCTTCACGGCCAGGCGCCGTACGGTCACATCCCGCCGGAGATCGTGCACGGAGACACCTACCCACTGCTTGCGTACGCGTCGTATGTGCCGGCCGCCGCGCTGGCGCCGGTCCGGGACGCGTTCAGCAACCCCGACGGGGCGCTCTGGGTGTCAGCCGTTGCGGCGTTGCTGGCGGCGGTCGCGATCTGGCGGTCCGCCGCCCGCCTCGAATCCGGCCGCCGCAGTACAGCAGGGATTCGTCTCGCAATTGCCTGGCTCGTGTTCCCGCCGACGCTGGTCGGAGCCTCGAGCGGGTCGAACGACCTTGTGGCGGCTGCGTGCGTGGCGGGAGCGCTCGCGTTCGCCGCACACGCGGGCAGGCCCGTGTTTCTGCTCGCGCTCGCCGGCTGGGTCAAGGTGGTGCCGCTGGCTCTGCTGCCGCTCTGGGTCGCACGTGCCCGAACGGGCGGCCTGGTTCGAGCGGTGGCGGCAGCAGGCGCGGTGAGCGCCGCCGTGATCGCCTGGCTCGCGATGCTGGACGGCGGGCGGGCGATCGCAGAGATGGTCGACGGGATCTCCTTCCAGGCAGAGCGTGGCTCGTTGCTTTCGTTGTGGACGCAGATCGGTACACGGGTCCCGCAGGTGATGGTCCAGTGCGCGGTGTGCGGAATCGTCGCGCTTGCAGCGGTCCGGGCCTGGACAGATCGGGCGTTCGCATGCGACGTCCGCCGTGTTGCCGCGCTGTCGGCCGCGATCATGCTCGGCTTTCAGCTTGCGGCCAACTACTGGACTCCGGTCTACCTGACGTGGGTATTTCCGCTCATGGCCATCGCCCTCCTCGCAGGCGACCGCGAACGCGAGCCGGCCGCCGCCTGACGCGAACCGCCGCACGGGCAGTGGCAACGCCCGTTGCGCAGCCAGGAAGCCGTCCGCCGGAGGCGAATTGCCTCGCCATGGCCATCCGGGACGCTGCGGTCGGGGGGCGCGTCGGCGTCCGCTTCGAGGAGCTCGTGCTCGACTTCCTCGCCTATCTCGAGCTCGAGCGAGGGATGGCGCGCAACACACTGCAGTCATACCGTTCCGACCTCTTCCAGTACGGGACGTTCCTTGCCGAGCGCCGGGTGGACGCAGGCGCGGCCCGGGGTCGCGACATCTCGGAGTTCCTGACCGCGGTTGCGACCGGCGGAGAGGGGGAGCCCGCCGCGACGTCGACGATCCAGCGCAAGGCGGCGACGCTTCGCTCCTTCTACAGGCACCTGCGCCGCGAGGGCGTGCTCGACACCGACCCGACCGCGGTGATTACGACTCCCCGTTCCGGGCAGAAGCTGCCGAACGTGCTCGGGCACGCGGAGGTGCGCAGATTGCTGGAGCAGCCGAAGGGAACCGACTCGATCGCGCTGCGCGACCGCGCCCTGCTCGAGCTGATGTATGCGTGCGGCCTGCGCGCCTCCGAGGTGATCGAGCTGGACGTGACTCAGGTGGATATGGACGACGCGCTGCTGCGCGTGCGCGGCAAGGGCTCGAAGGAACGCATCGTCCCGGTGGGCACGGCCGCGCTGCAAGCGGTCTGGCAGTACCTGCGCACCGGGCGTGCCGGACTGGTCGGCGGACGTTTCGAACGGCGCCTGTTCGTCAACTTCCGGGGCGGCCCCCTCACGCGTCAGGGCCTCTACAAGATCGTGCAGCGCCACGCCAAGTCGGCCGGTCTCGCGGGCCGCATGAGCCCGCACACCCTGCGCCACACGTTCGCGACCCACCTGCTCGCCGGCGGCTGCGACCTACGCTCGCTCCAGGAGATGCTCGGCCACGCGGACGTCTCGACCACGCAGATGTACACGCACCTTTCGAACCAGCACCTGAAGAAAGTGTACTTCGAGGCGCATCCGCGGGCGACGGAGGGGTAGCTCTTCGCCGGATGCCGCGGGTTCTGATCGTCTGGGCTCGGGTCGTTCTTTAGGGAGGGCATCGAGGGGGTGATCCAGGCGGTCGGCTGACCAGCCAGGCGTGTTCTGCGCCGAGACAGCGGCACAGTCGTGCCGGTTTGTGCGCTTAGCGAGCTTTACGACGTTTCCGTAACGGGCCCAATCGCTTTGTGATGAGTTGTGGGGTCTATAGCCCCATCAACTCATCACAGAAGAAGTGGCCCCTCACAATTCGGTCATCTAGTGCCACTCACACCGGCGGCTCGGGAGCTTTCGCGACCCTTCCGTATCACCCCCATCGGTGCCCTCCTTCGAGCGCTACGGCGGCCCGCAGACACAGCGAACAATCACCGCGTCGCTAGAGTCAGATCCATGCCGGAACTCCCCGAAGTCGAGATCATTCGCCGGCAGCTCGAGCCGAAGGTGGTCGGGAGGACGATCGTGCACGCGGAGGTGCTGGATCCGCTCTGGTGCGCTCCGCGGGACCCGGCAGAGATCGAGCGCGCGCTCACGAATCGCGGCATCGAGTCGACCGGGCGGCGCGGCAAGTACCTGTTGGTCGCGCTCGACGATGACGGGTTTCTGGTCATGCACCTGCGCATGACGGGCAACGTCCTGTGGGTCCCGGCCAACGAGGACGTCCCGGGGCGGCGGCACCTGCGCGTGCGGCTCGTGCTGGACGACGGCGCGCGAATCCTGTTCGTGGACATGCGGCGCTTCGGCACCGGCATCGTGCTGGAAGGCAAGGCGGCGCTCGACGACTACCTCGGCTCCCGGCTCGGACCCGAACCGCTCGAGCCGGCATTCACGGGTGAGGCCCTGCGCGACCTCGCGCGTGGGCGCAAGGCGCCCGTGAAGGCTTTCCTGCTCGACCAGGGCCGCATCGCCGGGATCGGCAACATCTACGCCGACGAGGCGCTGTGGCGGGCGCGCATCCATCCGCTGAAGCCGGCGGGACGGCTCCGCGGCGATGACTTCGAGCGCCTGCGCGAGGCGATCGTGGAGACCCTCGAGGCGGGAATCGAGTCCTTCGGCGCATCCATCGACGACTACCGGCACGTCGACGGCGAGCGCGGCTCGATGCAGGATCGGTTTCTGGTCCATTTGCGCGAGGGCGAGCCCTGTCCGCGCTGCGGGACGAGCATCGTCAAGATGCGGGCAGCGGGCCGAGGCACGTACGTCTGCCCGCACTGCCAGCGCGCACCGCGGCGCGCGCGAGCCGCCGCCCGATGAGCGCATCCGGGCCGCTGCCCGACGGCTTCCTCGTCGGGCACTGGACCGATAGCGAAGCCGCTACCGGCTGCACCGTGGTGATCCCGCCGGAGCCGGGAGCCGTCGGGTCTGCCGACGTGCGCGGGGGTGGACCAGCGACGCGCCAGACCGATTCGCTCCACCCGCTCGCGAACGCGCAGGCCGTGCACTCCGTGCTGCTCACCGGCGGAAGCGCGTTCGGGCTCGCGGCGGCGGACGGCGTGATGGGCTGGCTGGAGGAGCGCGGGCGCGGCTTCGAGACTCCCGGTGCGGTGATCCCGCTCGTCCCCGCGGCGGTGGTGTACGACCTGCTCACCGGTGACCCGGCCCGCCGTCCCGGACCTGCGGAGGGCTACGAAGCGTGCGACGCGGCTGTGGAAGATCCGGCACGCGGCAGCGTGGGCGCCGGCACCGGTGCGGCGGTAGGCAAGCTCTTCGGCAGGCCGTCGGCTGTCAAGAGCGGCGTCGGTATCGCGGTGCAGCATCTGCCACAGGGCGAAGGCGCTCGCATGACGGCGCTCGCGGTCGTCAACGCGTTTGGCGATGTGATCGGCGAGGACGGCCAGGTGCTCGCGGGTACGCGCGGCAGAGACGGGGAGTTCGTTGGGACGACCGGTGAGATACGGCGGCGTTTGATCGAGCCTCCCGACTTCAAGCGCGAGCACATGCCCGGCAACACCACGCTGGTCTGCGTGATGACCGACGCGGCTCTCACGAAGGCCGGCTGTGGGATCATCGCGAAGATGGCGCACGCCGGCATGGCGCGGGCGGTCGATCCTGTCCACTCCGCGTTCGACGGCGATGTCGTGTTCACGCTCGCATCCGGCCGGGCCGCCGACATGGAGCCGCTGGTGGCGGGAGTGATCGCGGCTGCGCTGACCGCGGAGGCGATTCGCGACGCGTGCCGGCAGGCGCGGGGGCTTGCGGGGATTCCCTCGCTCGCGGACCTCGCCGCCGCCGGCGACGTCGAGCCCTGACCGCCGTCAGCGCGTCCGACGCAGGCACACCGCCAGGCCGAGCAGGGCCACCGCGACGGCGAGGGCGTCCGGGCCAACCGCTCCCGCCAGCTTCCATGCGCCGAGAATCGAGACGGCGATGGCGTAGAGAACGAGTACGTAGATGGCGCCGATGGCGCCGGTGTGGACGCTGGTCTCGCTTGGATGAACCTCGCGCAGCGCCGCACCGGAGATGCCCACGAACGTCAGCCCGAGGGCGAGCAGAAGCGGATCCCCTCCGCCGAGGAACACGTAGAAGACGACACCGACGCCGAGAATCAGCGTCACGAGCAGGACTGCTGCAAAAACCCAATTGACGAGCGCCATGAGGGGCTCCGCGGCGCCTGGATTCGGCCGCGTCAGGATCAGTATCGGCCGCTCGGCCTAGTCCTTGATCCGCTCTACGCCTTCGCGGAATGGCAGGTACGTGCGCGCGTCGTGCGCCAGGCGGAAGAAGGTGGTGCGCAGGAAGGTCGGGCAGCAGTAGGGGTCGTTGCGATCCACGAACAGCTCGAGCAGGCGCACCTCCTTGCCTTGGTAGCGCCGGGCATAGTCGCGCACCTCGGTGTCCCAGGTCGTGCGAGCCAGAGCCCCGCGTGGGGCCTTGGCGGCCGTCGCCTTGGAGGGATAGCGGAAGAGAGTCTCGGCGCGCGCGCAGTTGCCATCGCCGTCCGCGCGCATTCGCACGACCCGCGACAAGCCGCCGCGAGCGGTGGCGCCGCTGCGGGCGTCGAGGAAGACTTCCTTGAACGCCGGGTCGCCGTCCACGTCCGTGACGCGCAGGCGGACCACGAAGTCCTGCACCGGCGAGAGCGCTACGGCGCGGGGCCGGCCGTCACAGGTGTCGCCGAGCTCGACCCGGTGGCGGGGGAGCGCTCCGGCCGGGCACTCCGTCGCCACAGGCTCGGTCAGCGCTCCGTCGGCCCCTTGGCAAAAGCTGTGGGTGAACACGCGCTCCAGCTCCGGGCCGCCTTCCACGTTGGCGAGCCGCGGGCGCTCGCCTACGCCGTGTCCTGTGTGCGCGTGCGCGAGCGCCGTGAGACAGGTCACGAGCGCGCAGCAGAGCAGTGCGGAGAGTGCGGGGAGTAGACGTCGCATCCGTGCGTTCGTCCTCAGACTGAGGCTAGTGCGGCCAGCTCTCCCCGCGCTTCTGCCTGCTCCAGCTCCTCAAAGCCCCCGATGGTGCGTTCGTCCACGGTGATCTGCGGAAAGGTCGCAAAGCCCGTGCGCGTGGCCAGCTCGCGCCTGCCCTGGGGGTCCTTGGCGAGGTTGATCTCGACGAACTCCAAGCCGTAGGAAAGCAGCAGTTCCTTCGCGCGCAGGCAACGGCGGCAGGGGTCGGTCGTATAGACGGTGATGGCGGGCTTCATCGAGGTGGATCCGTCCGGGGGCTAGGCCACAGTTTAGTTGGGGGTACGTAGGTTTGGCGCGCTATTACGAGACGGAAGCGGTCGTGCTGCGATCGATTCGCCTGCGCGAGGCCGACCGCGTGCTGCACCTCTTCACGAGCGAGCGTGGCCGCGTGGGAGCGGTCGCCAAAGGCGTGCGCCGCACGCGCTCGCGCTTCGGCGGCAGGCTCGAGCCCTTTTTCCGGCTGTCGCTCAGGCTGTACGAAGGCAAGGGCGAGCTGCACACCGTCACGCAGGCGGAGACGGTCGAGTCCTACCCACGGTTGCGGGAACGCGGTGCGTCCTTGGGCGCGGCCACCAGCGCATGCGAGACGGTCCTGCGCCTGTTCGGCGACGGCGGCGCGAACGCGCCCGCCTACAACCTGCTCTGCCGCGAGCTCCAGCTCCTGGACGCAGACCCAGCCGCGGCGTCGCCGTCCAATCTGCTCGCGTTCAGGCTGAAGCTGCTGATGGCGGCGGGCTTCCTGCCGGAGCTCGGCACCTGCGCCCGCTGCGGTGCTCCGGCGGGACCGGGCCCGCGGCGGCGGTTCTCGGCCGCTGCCGGTGGCGTCGTCTGCGGTGAGTGTGCGACCGGTGAGGGGTTCGAGCTCAGCCCGCAGGCGCACGCGTTCATGGCGGCGACGATCGCGGCTCCCTTGAAGGACGCTCCCACCGCGGCGGCAGGTGCGCTGACGCAGGTGGACCGCGCGGTCACCGGCACCCTCGAGCACCACGCCCACGTGCGCCTGCGCAGCGTCGCTTGAGGGTCTCGGCCGACCCCCGGCCACATCGCGAATAGAATCGACCCAAGCATGGCCGGCCGGGTCGAAGCGAGGGCCAAGACAAAATACGTATACGAGTTCGCCGAGGGTTCCAAGGACATGCGGGAACTGCTCGGCGGCAAGGGCGCCAACATCGCCGAGATGACGCGGATCGGCGGCCCGGTTCGTGTGCCGCACGGCTTCACGATCACCACCGAGGCGTGCGTCGCTTACATGAAGGACGGCGACTTCCCCGACGGCCTCGAAGAGCAGGTCGAGGAGGCGGTCGAGAGGCTCGAGCAAGGGACCGGCAAGCAGCTCGGCGACTCCGACGACCCGTTGCTCGTGTCGGTGCGCTCCGGGGCAAGGGAGTCGATGCCGGGCATGCTCGACACCGTCCTCAATCTCGGCCTCAATGAGGATTCCGTGCAGGGGCTGGCCAAGCGTACGCAGAACGAGCGCTTCGCGTGGGACTCGTACCGCCGCTTCGTGCAGATGTTCGGCAACGTCGTGCACGAGATCGAGGGCGAGCGTTTCGAGCAGGCGATCGCGCGCGCCAAGGAGAAGGCCGGCGTGGAGCTCGACAGTGAGCTCGACGCGAACGCCTTGAGCGCTCTCACCGGTGAGTTCAAGCGCATCTATCACGAGCACACCGGGGGCGAGTTCCCGCAGGATCCGCGCGAGCAGCTGCGGCACGCGATCACGGCGGTGTTCGACTCCTGGAACGGCCGCCGCGCCGTCGAGTACCGGCGCCTGAACCACATTCCCGACGAGTGGGGCACCGCTGTGAACGTTCAGCAGATGGTGTTCGGCAACAAGGGGGATGATTCCGGGTCGGGCGTAGCGTTCAGCCGCGACGAGACGACTGGCGCGCGTGAGCCCTCAGGCGACTTCCTTGCGAACGCACAGGGGGAGGACGTGGTCTCCGGAGTGCGCAACACGGAGGATCTCGCCGATCTCGCCAATCACATGCCAGAAGCGCACTCGCAACTGATGGAGATCCTGCGCATGCTCGAGCAGCACTACAAGGACATGCAGGACGTGGAGTTCACGATCGAGGAGGGCACGCTCTACATGCTTCAGACGCGCAGCGCGAAGCGGCCGGCTCAGGCCGCGGTGCGCGTCGCGGTGGACATGGTCGGCGAAGGCCTCGTCGACAGGCAGCACGCGCTGCGCAACATAGATGCCGGGAAACTCGACGCTCTCCTGCACCCGACGTTCGACCCCGACTACGAGGTGACCCCTCTGACAAGAGGAGTCGCGGCGTCCCCGGGCGCCGCCAAGGGGAAGATCGTCCTCACCTCCGATGATGCAGTGCAGAGCGCGGCCGCCGGCGACGACGTGATCCTCGTGCGGCCCTTCACGGAAGCCGACGACGTGGCGGGCTTTCACGCCGCGCGCGGCATCCTCACATCCGAAGGAGGGAAGGCGTCGCACGCAGCGCTGGTCGCGCGTGGCATGGGGCGCCCCTGCGTCTCCGGGGCTTCGGAGCTCGACATCGATCTGAACGCCCATGAGATACGCGTGAAGGGAAAGCTGTTGAAGGAAGGCGACCTGATCGCGATCAACGGCACGACGGGAGAGGTCACGAATCAGGACGTGCCGCTGGTGGAGCCGGAGATGAGCAAAGAGTTCCTCACCGTCCTCGCGTGGGCGGACGAGCTGCGCAAGGCGGGCGTGCGGGCCAATGCGGACACGCCCACCGACGCACGCAAGGCGCGCGAATTCGGAGCCGAGGGCGTCGGTCTGTGCCGGACCGAGCACATGTTCATGCAGGGGGAGCGGGTCTTGAAGATGAAGGCGATGATCACGGCCGGCACCGACGAGGCGCGACGCGCGGCCCTCGACGAGCTCCTTCCGCTTCAGCGCCGGGACTTCGAGGGGATCTTCGAGGCGATGGAGGGTTTGCCGGTCACGATCCGCCTGCTGGATCCTCCGCTGCACGAGTTCCTGCCCAGTGAGGCGGAACTCGTCTACGAGATCGAGGAGCGCGTCCACCGCGACCACAACGACCCCGAGTTGCCGCGGCTCGAGGCGGAGCTTCGCCGCGTGCGCGAGCTCCAGGAAGTGAACCCGATGCTCGGAACGCGCGGCTGCCGGCTGGGGGTGCTCCACCCGGAGATCTACGAGATGCAGGTACGCGCGATTGTGAGCGCGGCGGTGGCCGTCCGTGAGCGCACGGGCAGGGCGCCGCTGGTGGAGATCATGATTCCGCTCGTCGCGTACGAGCGAGAGCTCGAGCTGATGCGAGAGCTGGTCGTGCGGACCGCCGACGCAACGATCGCGGAGGCCGGCGCTTCCTCGCTGTCATACAACGTCGGCACGATGATCGAGCTTCCGCGCGCATGCCTGCTCGCCGACCGGATCGCCCAGTTCGCCGACTTCTTCAGCTTCGGCACGAACGACCTCACGCAGACGACGCTCGGCGTCTCGCGCGACGACATCGAGGCCAAGATCCTCTCCAAATACATCGAGACCGGGATCCTCGATCGGAGCCCCTTCGAGACGATCGACGTCCCGGGAGTAGGAGCCCTCGTCTGGGCCGCGACCAGAAAGGCTCGCACGGCGCGGGAGGGCATCAAGCTCGGCGTCTGCGGCGAGCACGGGGGAGACCCGGAGAGCGTCCAGTTCTTCTGCGACGTCGGAGTGGACTACGTGAGCTGCTCCCCCTACCGCGTGCCGATCGCGCGCGTCGCGGCGGCCCAGGCTGCCTAACCGGATCGTCGTGGGGGAGCATCCGCGAAACCAAAGTTGTGCCGCTATCTCCGGCTCAACGTTGGTTTGCTGGCTCACGAGACTGTAAAGCGGCGGAAAATCCGGGTTCGGACCCGGATGGCGCCGCCGTAACCCGTGGCAGAATCGATTCCATGGATGGTCACGCCGCCGACCTTGCCTTCCAGCCTGCCGCCGATGCCGTGGCGGCGGATTTCGAGCGCCGCATCCGCGCGCTCGAGTCCGAGCAGCTCTCGCCGCTGGCCACGTCCTCCTACCCGGCCACGCGCGAGCGTGACGAGCAGGACTGCCGCCTGCGGACTCCGTTCCAGCGCGACCGCGACCGCATCGTCCACTCCAAGGCCTTTCGCCGCCTCAAGCACAAGACCCAGGTCTTCATCGCGCCCGAGGGTGACCACTACCGCACGCGGCTCACCCACACGATCGAGACCTGCGGCATCTCACGCACCGTGGCCCGGGCTCTGCGACTGAACGAGGACCTGACGGAGGCGATCGGGCTCGGGCATGACCTCGGCCACCCTCCGTTCGGACACACCGGCGAGGAGGCGCTCGACGCCGTCCTGCACGAGCGCACCGGCCGCCGCTTCCGTCACAACGAGCACTCCCTGCGCGTGGTCGAGGTGCTGGAGCGCGGCGGCGCGGGCCTGAACCTGACCGAGCCGGTGCGGGACGGCATCCTACGCCACACCGGTCCCGAGCTCCCGTCGACCCTCGAGGCGCGGATCGTGCGCCTCGTCGACCGCATCGCCTACATCAACCACGACATCGACGACGCGCTGCGGGCCGGCGTGCTCGACGAGCACGATCTGCCCGCGGACGAGATCGCGCTGCTCGGGGATAGCGGCAGCGCGCGCATCGACGCCCTCGTGCACGACCTCGTCGAGCACTCCGAGCGAGCCGGTGACATCGTCCAGGGGGAGGAGGTCGGCGCCGCAATGGCCCGGCTGCGGAAGTTCATGTTCGAGCGCGTTTACCTCGGAGTCGGCACCCGTGGCGAGCAGGACCGCGCGAGACACGTTGTGCGGACCCTCTTCGAGCACTACATGGAGCAGCCGCAGTTCCTGCCCGGCGGCGGGGGCGACGGCGATCAGGCCACTCGCGTAACCGACTACATCGCGGGCATGACCGATCGCTTCTGCATCGCCACCTACAAGGAGATCGCGCTCCCGCGCGTCTAGATGACTGATTCCAAACCCCCCGCACCCGCGACGACGCTGCGAACCTTCGCTGGTCGGCGTCCTCGGGTTCGCCCATGCCCACCGGCATGGCCTTCACCCTCCGTCCTTGTCCAGCTCGGTTCTCGCGCCCTCGCGGGCACGCGGGATTCGGAAACAATCATCTAGCTTTGGCGCGCATCACCTCCGATTCCGTCGAGCACGTTCGCCAGGCGGCGAGCATCGTCGACGTCGTGTCCGCATACACCGACCTCCGCCAGCGCGGCGGACGTCACGTCGGGCTGTGCCCCTTCCACGACGAGCGCACGCCGTCGTTCGGCGTCGACCCCGCCAAGAACGTCTACTACTGCTTCGGCTGCCAGGCCGGTGGCGACGTCTTCAGGTTCCTGCAGGAAAAAGAGGGGCTGGACTTCCCGCAGGCAGTCGAGGAGCTGGCGGACCGCTTCGGGGTCGAGCTTGGATACGAGCGCTCGGACCCTGGCGAGGAGGAACGCAGGCGCGCGGGCGAGCGTCTGTACGAGGTGCTCGCGAAGACGGCGGGCTTCTACGGGCGCTACCTGTGGGACTCGGCCGAAGCTGCGAAGGCGCGCACTTACCTCGAGCAGAGAGGGCTTGGCCGCGAGGTGCTGGAGCGCTTCGGCGTCGGCTTCGCTCCGAGCGCCTGGGACCGTGTGCTCACGAGTGCACTGTCCGCCGGCTACACCGAGCAGGAGCTGCACGCCGCCGGGCTCGCGCAGGAGGGAAAGCGCGGCGGCTACTACGACCGTTTTCGCGCACGCATCATGTTCCCGATCCGCGACGCCCGCCGCCGCGTGCTCGGCTTCGGGGCGCGGGCGGTGCGCGAAGGGCAGATGCCGAAGTACGTCAACTCGCCAGAGAACACCGTCTACCACAAGAGCAAGTGCCTGTTCGGGATCGACCTCGCCCGGCCGCACGCCACGCGATCGGGCGAGATCATCGTCGTGGAGGGCTACACGGACGTGCTCGCCCTTCACCAGGCGGGCTTCGAGAATGCGGTCGCGGCAATGGGGACGGCCCTCACCGAGGACCAGGTCGCGGAGCTCTCCCGGGCGGCAGGCACGGTGATCCTGGCCTTCGATGCCGACAGCTCCGGCCAGGAGGCGATGTTGCGCGTGCAGCGCGCCGCTCAGGGCAGGGGAGTCGATCTCAAGGTGGTTCGGCTGCCCGACGATAAAGACCCCAGTGACCTCCTCCAAGAGGAGGGTCCCGGGCCGTTTCGCGACAGATTGGGGAAGGCAACGTCGTTCCTGGAGTTCCAAGTGAGCACAGTCGTCGACCGAGCCGATGTGAGTTCGCCGGTGGGCAAGGATCGCGCGATCGCCGAGCTCGCTCCGGTGTTCGGTGGAGTCGAGATGTCAGCCGAGCGCGATGAGCAGCTCCGCCGCGTGGCGGACCGGCTCGGTCTGTCCGAGCACCTGCTCGGGCCGCTGCTGGCTCAGCCGGCGCGTGCTGTGCGGGCGCCGGTCGTGTCCGGTCCCTCGGTCAAGCACGAGCGCCCCGAGCGAGTCTTCCTCGCTATGTGCATTGCGAGCGGAGACCGCGGTCGCGAGTACCTGACACGGCTCGACGACGAGCATCTGTCCTCGACGGTCCTGCGCGAGGCACGCGACTGGCTTCTGGCGAACTTCGACGCCAGCCCGATGGTGCTCCCGCGCAACGACGACGAGCTCGGCCAGACCGTGAGCGAGATAGTGATCAGATCCACCGGCGAACCGGCCGACGAGTTCGCCCTCGAGAGCGCATACCTCGGCCTCGAGCGGCGCCGGCTCGATCGCGAGATCAAGAAGGCGAGCGAGGAAGGCGACTTCGACCGACATCGCGAGCTCACCCTCATGCGCGCGGATACGATCGCGCGCGGCCGTAGCGGAGAGCTTTCGTCGGGAAGCCCGGACGACGGAAGGCAGGCATGAGTGCTCGCGAGTACGCGTACGCCGAAGAGCTAGAAGACGACTCCAACCGCAGCTCACCCGCGCACGTTCCCGCGCCGCCGGGTGACTATTCCGGCGACTCTGTCCAGGCGTATCTGAAGGAGATCGCGACGGTCTCGCTGCTGAGCGCGGCCGACGAGGTGAGACTCGCGAAGCTGATCGAGCGCGGTGACCAGCGCGCCAAGGACGCGCTGATCGAGGCTAACCTGCGGCTGGTCGTCTCGATCGCGAAGCGCCACGTCGGGCGCGGCCTGACGCTGCTCGACCTCATCCAGGAAGGCAATCTCGGACTGATTCGCGCGGTTGAGAAGTTCGACTGGCGCAAGGGCTTCAAGTTCTCGACCTACGCGACCTGGTGGATCCGCCAGGCCATCTCGCGCGCGATCACCGATCACGGTCGCACGATCCGCATCCCGGTCCACATGGCCGACGTCATGAACCGGGTCGGCCGCACTCGGCGGGAGCTGATCCAGACGCTCGGGCGCGACCCAACCCCTGGCGAGATCGGCCAGGTTCTGAAGATGAAGCCGGACAGGGTGGAGGAGGTCCAGCGACTCGAGCGCGAAACCGTCTCGCTGGAGGCCCCCATCGGCGACACGGACGCGTCACTCGGCGACTTCATCGAGGACGACGAGACACCCCAACCCGACGAGATGGCCGCCGACGCGATGATGAAGCAGGACATCCGCCGCATCCTCGAAGGCCTGCCGGAGCGCGAGCGGCGCATCCTCGAGCTTCGCTTCGGCCTCACCGGCGAGGAGCCGATGACGCTCGAGGAAGTCGGCAAGCGCCTGGGCGTGACGCGCGAGCGCATCCGCCAGATGGAGCTGAAGACGCTCCGCCGCCTGCAGTCGTTCCGGCTTGCGAAGGCGCTGCGCGACACCGTTTGACGCGCGAGTCCGTCCGATCCGACGAGCAACATAGAAGGTGCCATGGATCGGCACGTGCTCCAGCAGTACTTGGCAGAGGGCCTGTCGCTCGAGGAAATCGGTCGCCGCATGGGTCGACACCCGTCGACCGTCAGCTACTGGCTGCAGAAGTACGGCCTCGAAGCAGTTCACCGTTCCAATCACCTCGCGAAAGGCGGGATCGAGCGCGGTGTGCTGTCCGAGCTCGTCGAGCGGAGATCGACGATTCGTCAGATGGCCAAAGAGCTCGGTGTCAGTCCTACATCGATTCGATACTGGCTCGCGCGCCACGACCTGAGCTCGGCGCGGTCGGCCGCCGCAAGAGCAAGCGCCAAGGAAATCCCTTTGCCTCGCCGTGTGACGCGGTCATGCCGTACGCACGGGCAAACAGACTTCATCTTGGAGGGAAGAGGCTACTACCGCTGTGCGAAATGCCGGCAGGACCGAGTGGCACGATGGCGGCGCCGAACGAAGCTGAAGCTGGTGTCCGAGTTCGGCGGTCGCTGCGCCATCTGCGGGTATGACAGATACCCGGGCGCTCTCGAATTCCACCACCTCGATCCGTCCGAGAAGCGGTTCGGCCTTTCGGCCAGGGGGCGGACTCGAGGGATGTCTCAGCTCAGGGAAGAGGCGAGCAAGTGCATCCTTCTCTGCTCGAACTGCCATGCCGAGGTGGAGGGGGGACTGACTCGGTACCCTAATTGCGAGTAACCGGTCCGGGGTGGCCGACAGGCAAGGCAGCGGATTGTTAATCCGTACCATGCGGGTTCGAATCCCGCCCCCGGAGCTTTAGGGCGCCGCCCTCGGCCCGGCCCTCAAGCGCCGCTGGCCGCCGGCCGATAACGAACGTGATGGCGACCAGAATCGTGCTCCTAGGCGGCGAGTCCATCGTGGTGGCGAACCCCGTTCCGGACGTATCCACCGCGCTGAGCAGCGGCGACAGTGGGTTCCCGACGTTCGGCCGTCCCGGCGAGGGCGCCCCCGACGTGGTCGTGAACCCCACTGCGGTGCTCTACCTCGAGCACTTCGAAGAGCAGTCGCCGTTCATCGACGTCCCGTCCGAGTAGAACGCCGCTGGCGGCGGCACCGTAGTCTCATGGCGAGCACGGCCTCGTCATGCCCACGTTCGCCCGTCCGCGCATAGTCATCAGCCGCTGCATCGACTTCGATGCGTGCCGCTACAACGGCCAGGTGATCCGTTTGTCGCTGCGCGAAGAGCTCGAGCCTCACGTTCACTTCCTTCCGATCTGCCCGGAGCTCGAGGTCGGGCTCGGCGTCCCCCGCGACCCCATCCGGATCGTTGCCGGCGAAGGCGGCGACCGGCTCGTGCAACCCGGCACGGGACTCGACCTCTCCGATCGTATGCGCCGCTTCGCCGATAGCTACCTGTCGAGTCTCGACGCAGTCGACGGCTTCGTCCTCAAGAGCCGCTCACCGTCCTGCGCCGTCACGGACGCCCGCCTTCACCTGAACGAGGACACCGGTGAGTCGACCGGCATGCGGCCCGGAATGTTCGCCGAGCGCGTCCTGTCACGATTCCCCCACGCCGCTGTCGAGGACGAGGCTCGCCTGGGCGATCCCGGCGCGCGCCACGACTTCCTGAGCCGCGTGTTTGCGCTCGCTGCATCGCGCGAGGGCATTGCTGCGAGCGGTCGGGATGCCCCATACCCGCCGGAGCTGAAGCGATGAGCAACAACGCTGCCTACGATGCGACCCGGTTGGAGATCGGCGAGGAGGACCTGCGCGCCTGGCTCGACGCATACGGCCGCGCCTGGGAGGGACGTGATCCCACCGCGGTCGCGGGCCTGTTCACAGAGGACGCGAGCTACCAGATCAGGCCGTCTCCGTTCGCGGGCCCGCTGCGCGGCCGCCAGGAAATACTGGACTACTGGCGCTGGTCGACCGGCAGCGCCACAGAGATCTCGTTCGAGTTCGAGGTGCTGGACGCGGCAGGCGAAAGCGGAGCTGCCCGCTGGTCGGCATGGATCCGCGAGGACGACACCCTCCAGCGCGTGGAAGGGATCTTCCTCGTTGTGCTGAGCCCCGACCGCCGCTGTTGCGAGCTACGCGAGTGGTGGAACACCGACCGCCTCAGCGGGTCTGGTCCGGATCAAGCGCCGTTCGCTTAGACGCGAGCCTCTCGACCAGCGCCGCGCCCGCCACCGCGCCGTCGCTTTCGTTTGCCCAGGCCCCGAGCGAGCGCGCGCGCTCCGAGTAGCGCGGCTCCTCCAGGACTCTCTGCACCACCCAGCGCAGGGTCGTCGGGCTCAGAAGCCGCCCGGGAAGACTGACGCCGGCGCCTGACCACTGCACGCGCACCGCGTTCTCGGCCATGTCGCCACCGGCCGGCACGGCGATGACCGGCTTCCCGTAGGAGAGCGCGCGGGCGAGCGTGCCGTGGCTGCCGTGGCAGATGACGATGTCCGCCTGGGGCATCGTGCGCGAGTACGAAAGCCATTCGACCAGGCGCGCGTTGGACGGCACCTCGGGCGCCGGTGACGGCAGCGGCCGGTTCGCGGTTGCGAGTACGCGCACCGGCATCCTGGCCAGGCCTCGCAGCGCGGCGCGCACCAGCCGCAGCTCGCGGTCCTTCGATGTGCTGGGCGCAACCAGCACGAGCGGTTCGCTCCCAGGCGGGGGCTCGACGGCGTCCGCCGGTGGCTCCCACGCGATCGGCCCGATCACGTGCACGTGCTGCGGCCACGGCCGCGGGTACTCGAGCTGTGGAAAGGTCGCCACGAGGCACAGCTCGGGGCTGATGCCGCCGTGGACGCGGTCGAGAGCCGGTAGGCCGACCCGCCGGCGCGTCTCGTTCAGCTCCTGCCGGCCGCGCTCGAGGCCGAGCCCCATCAGGCGGGACACCTTGCGCCACGCCGTCCTGCCGGCAGCGCTGCGCGGGAGCATGGCGCCGATCCCGAAAGGCGGAATCCCGTCCGCGGGCGGCGGATACAGGTGCGGGACCAGCGTCGCCCACGGACGCTGTTCGAGCTCGGCGGCGAGCGCCGGCGCGAGCGTCAGGATGTCGCTCACGACCACGTCGGGGCGCAGGTCGGCGACCACGGGCCGCGTCTCGCCGACGGCGCGCACCACCGCCTCGTAGGGCTTCAGCGGGTGCTCGCGGGTCGGGAAGACGTGATACTCGGGCGCCGCGTGGAACTCCATCCCCTCGCGCTCGACGTGCTCGCGCCACTTCTTCCAGGTCTGGACCGCGACGTCGTGTCCGTGCTCGGTGAGAGCCCGCCCGAGGGCGATCGCGGGAAAGGCGTGCCCTGGATCGCCGAACGCGCCGACGAGGATCCGCAGTGCCGCCGGCGCGGCGGACGTCACCCGTTGAGCTCGGCGAGCGTGCGCAGCATGTCGACGCGATCGTCCACCGACTGTGCGACCGGAGAGATGAGCAGCGTCCCCACGCCCGCGTCGCGGTAGACCTGAAGCCGCTCGGCGATCGCTTCCTTTGGACCGCACAGCGCGACCTTGTCGATCAGGTCATCGGGCAGCGCTGCCATCGCCTCGTCGTACTTTTGGTCGAGGTACAGGTCCTGCACCTTCTGCGCCTGCTCGCCATAGCCGTAACGGGTGACAAGGTTCTTGTAGAAGTTCTTCTTGCGCGAGCCCATGCCGCCCACGTAAAGGGCGAGGTACGGGCGCATCAGGTCGCGCGCGGCCTTGGGGTCGTCGGCGACCGCGAGTGACACCATCGGCGCGATGTCGAGCTCGTCGGGCGAGCGACCCGCTCTGCCGGCACCCTCCTCGATCGAGTCCTTGAATGCGTCGATGTGGTCGGGCGCGAAGATGGTCGGCACCCAGCCGTCGGCGATCTCGGCCGCGAGCGCAGTGTTCTTGGGACCGATCGCCGCGAGATAGATCGGGATTCGATCCTGAACAGGCTTGATGATCAGCTTCAGCGGCTTGCCGGGACCGCCGGGGCGGGGGAGGGCGTAGAACTCGCCGTCGTAGGTGACGGTCTCACGGTCGAGCGCCTTGCGCACGATCTCGATGTACTCGCGCGTGCGCTTGAGCTGGTTGTCGAACGGCTGCCCGTGCCAGCCCTCCACGACCTGCGGCCCGGACATCCCGAGCCCGAGCACAAGCCGGCCATCCGAGATGTTGTCGAGTGTGGCTGCGGTCATCGCCGTCATGGCGGGAGTGCGTGCGGGCATCTGAAAGATGCCTGACGCGATCCGCGCCCTCTTCGTGTTGGCGGCGATCCAAGCCATCACGGTCGCCGCGTCGGAGCCGTAGGCCTCCGCGGCCCAGATCGAGTCGTAGCCGAGATCGTCGGCCGCCTTAGCGAGCCTGAGCTGCTCGTCCCCCGTTACGCCCAGCCCCCAGTAGCCCGCATGCAATCCGAGTCGCATTGGTCCCTTTCCACTTGCCAGCAGGGGCGCGAAGCTTATCCTGAGGCATGGCAATGCGGCGTACGAAGGGCAGAGCCGAGCGGATGCGAGCAGTTGTCGATTGCCTTCCGGGCGAGACCAAGGTCGCGATGCTCGAAGGCCTCGACCGCTACGAGATCATCGCCGGCGCCTACAGCACGCGCGGCGGCGGGGTGTGTCCCATGCTGGCCGCGCACCGTTGCGGCGGGCGGACCGACTTCCGCTCGTTCGCTCGCGCCTGGGATCGCTTCACCGGCGCCGGCCGGGCGCGTCGCGCCAGTGAGCGCGAGCTGCGCACGCTGCGCGCTCAGCTCGAGCGAAGCGTGTGGAACGAGGACGAGCGCCGGCGGGCGCTGCTCGGCAAGCCTTCGGGGTTCGAGCGTCCGGCGCCCGCGCCGGAGCCGAAGCCCCGGCGACGTCGCAAGCTAGGCGCGTGGCTCCTGCCTTTCCGCGACTGGGACGGCTACCGGGACGGCGTCGAGAAGGCGCTGCGAGAGGTCGACGACACACCTCCGCCCGCACTCGAGATCGCGGACGCGGAGCTCGAACGCAGCGACACGAGCCCGCTGGTCGGCTAGACCGCCGGGGCTCTAGACCCCGGGAGCCATCTGATAATCGTCCGGCCGCACCATCATCACCTCCGGGATGATGCAGTGCGGCGAGAGGCGCAGCAGGCAGCGCACTACCTCTGCAATGTCCTCGGGCCTGATCATCTCCTCGGGGGAGACGTTCTCCTTCGCCCAGTCGGTCATCGGGGTGTCCACGAACGCCGGGCAGATCGCCGTGCAGCGAATGCCGCTCTGGTTCAGCTCGGACTGGAAGGCCTCTGTCAGCGCCACGACGCCTGCCTTTGTGGCCGAGTACACCGCAAGGAATGCCTGCGGGCGCTTGGCCGCGATCGAAGCCGTGTTTACGAGCAGCGCGCCGCTGTCCTCGCCGGCCTTCTTCATCAGCGGCAGCGACTCGCGGGTCATGAGGTACACCGCGCGCAGGTTGACGTCGAGCTGCATGTCCAGCTTCTTCGTTTCGAAGCCGTCCAGCCCGCCGCCGATCCCGAGGCCGGCGTTGTTCATCAACACGTCGATGCGGCCGTAGCGGTCTCCGTGCTCTGACACCACGCGCTTGATGTCGTCCTCCTCGCGCATGTTGGCGGCGACGTGGTGGACATCGATGCCGGCGTCGCGCAAGTCCGCTGCGGCTTTCTCGAGCTTGTCCGGTCGCCGCGCGGCGATCGTGATCCCGTATCCGTCTTCGCCGAGCGCGCGCGCCACCGCGAGCCCGATGCCGCTCGATCCACCTGTTATCAACGCCGCTTTGCTTGCCAAGCTCGCCTCCTCGTAAACCGTTGTGGATCGAACGCTATCGGTCCCCGCGAGCCAGCGCCTGACGTAAGTTAGAGTCCCGAGCCACGAGCTATGACCGGGGCACGACCTGGATGACCGAGCGATGGCCGGACGAGTCCGGGGAGCGAGTCGTCGTGGTTGCCCGCCTGAAGGACGGCTCTCATGAGCGGGCCGTGGAGCTGATCGCGGCCGGGCCGCCGTTCGATCCGGAGGAGCACGGTTTCGTGCGGCACGCCGTCTACCTGTCCAGCGGCGACGTCGTCTTTCTCTTCGAAGGCCCGGAAGCCGGTCGCCGCGTGTCCGATCTCGTCAACGATCAGGTGACGTCCGCGTTCTTCACGCAGTGGGCCCCGCTCCTGGACCGGAGCCCTCAGCTCGCGCACGAGTCCTACTTCTGGAGCAAATAGAAGCCTGCCCCGGCCGGCTCAGGTGAGGGAGCGAAGCTCTCTTCGCAAGACCTTGCCGAGAGCGTTCTTCGGCAGCTCGTCCAGCACTCGCACCTCGCGCGGAACCTTGTAGCGGGCCAGGTTCTCCTTCGCGTAGGCAAGCAGCTGTTGCGGCTCGAGCTCCTGGCCGGGCTGCAGAACGGCGAAGGCGACGAAGCGCTGACCGAACTGCTCGTCCTCGACACCGACCGCCGCAACCTCGTCGACGTCGGGGTGCTGCGCGAGCACGACCTCGACTTCGCTCGGATAGACGTTCTCGCCGCCGGAAATGATCATGTCGTCTGCGCGCGAGTCGATAAAGAGACGCCCGTCGGCATCGAGATGGCCGAGGTCGCCTGCGCTCATCATGCCGCCCGCGGACACGTCGAGACGCGAGCCGTCCGTGTACCCCTCGAACAGCATCTCGTGTCCGACGAATATGTGGCCTACCGACCCCTCGGGCAGGATCGTGCCGTTGTCGTCCAGGATCGCGATCTGAGTGTGCGGCAGCGCGCGCCCAACCGTTCCGGGCGCGGAAAGAAGGTCATCGGGAGTCGCGATCGTAGCCCCCGACAGCTCGGTCGACCCGTACAGGTTGTAGACCACGGGACCGAACTGGTCCATGAACTCGCGCGCGAGGGCGGGGGTGAGGGCAGAGCCGCTGCAGAGCACCACCCGCAGCGACGACGTGTCGTAACGCTCGCGCACCGCGGCCGGCAGCCCCATGATCCGCTTGAGCATCACCGGCACCGCGACCAAGCCCTCGGCGCGGCGGCGCTCGATCAGCGCCAGCGTCTGCTCGGGGTCGAACTGGCGCGGCAGCACCAACTCGCAGCCGAGGGCGGCGCCGATCGTCATCTGGCCGAATCCGTGGGCGTGGAACGCCGGCGCCGCGATCAGGTAGGGCGAGCGTGCGCGCAGCGGCACGAGGCGCAGGAACCAAGCCAGCGGATCGAGATTGGCCGGGCGCGCGACGCGGGCGCCCTTTGGGGCCCCCGTCGTGCCCGAGGTGAGGATGACGGGA
This sequence comes from uncultured Solirubrobacterales bacterium, assembly GCA_963716195.1. Lineage (GTDB taxonomy): Bacteria > Actinomycetota > Thermoleophilia > Solirubrobacterales > JBBDJG01 > JBBQNR01. The sequence continues at coordinate 1,303,699 of OY970293.1, read as the reverse complement.
CGGCTCTCGTGGTCCGGAGGCGTGACGCCGCTCGGATCGCAACGCGCGATCACGGACTCGAGCGTCTCCACGTTCTCGGGACCGCCTTCGGCGTGGCCGACCAGCTGCACGACCGACGGATCCACGTTGGCGCGCGCGACCATGGGAGAGAAGTCACCGTCGTATATGAGGAGGCTGGGTCGCTCGCGCTCGACGACCGCCGTGAGCTCCTTGGGCGAGAACGAGGTGTTCAGCAACAGGATGTCGGCGCCGGCCTTCGAGCACCCGACGATCGCCTCGACGAAGGAACGTCCGTTGCGGCACAGCACCGCGACGCTGTCTGCCTCGCGCACGCCAAGATCGGCGAGCCCGCGTGCGAGGGCGTTCGTGCGCGCATTCACCTCGCTGTACGTCAGCTTGCCCTGGTCGTCCGCGATCGCGCCCAGATCAGGCGCATCGGCGCCGTGCGTCACGTACGCTGCCGCGATCGTCGCGCCCCAGCGCACCACCGCCAATCCGGCGCGCAGCATGCGGTCAGGGCGTACGGGACGAAACAGGCCCCGCCGTATGAGAATTGCTGTGGCCTCCACGCGTGTCTGTAGCGGAAGTTGCACGGTCACCGCTAACCATATGGATTGACCGCCCACTGGGACAACCGGCGGAACGGTCTATTCGTTCCGCTACCTTGGACGGAATGGTGACCAGCGCCAGGCACGCTGTCGCCGGCCTCCTAGCGGCGCTTGCTGCCGTCGGAGTGATGGCGGGCTGCGGGGGTGGCGACGGCAACGAAGGGGCCGTGGACGCGGCGGCGCCGGCCAAGACGATCGAGACCACCGGCCTGCCTCGGCCCTCGAATCGCAGCTTCCGGGACCTGATCCAGGACATGCGCCAAGGGCCCGATCTCGCACCGACGGTGAAGCTGCTCGAGCCCGGGATCAACCGCTTCGGCTTCGGCCTGTTCGATCGCGGCAACCGGCAGATCGGCGGCATCAAGGTGGGGCTGTACGTCTCGAGGGGCCTAGACGAGACCGCCCATGGGCCATACGCCGTGAGGTGGGAGCGCATCGAGCTCGCGGATCGCTACCGCAGCAGGCAGACCGCCGAGGACCCGGAGGCTGCCACCTCCTACTACGTGGGCGAGATCCCCCTGCGCAAGCAAGGCGTGCATCTGATCTCGGCCATCGCCGAGCTGGGTAATCAGCTAGTCGCGACCTCGCCTGTACAAGTCGAGGTCAGAAACGACCTCGCGGTACCCGGCGTGGGCGACCGCGCGGTCCGGGTCCACACTCCCACCGTGAAGTCCGTCGGCGGGGACGTCGAGCGCATCGAGACGCGCGTCCCGCCCGACACCATGCACGAGGTGGACCTCGCCGACGCACTCGATAAGGACCGGCCCGTTCTTCTTCTCTTTTCAACTCCTGCCTTCTGCCAGTCGCGCGTCTGCGGTCCCGTGACCGACGTCGCGGAGCAGGTCAAGTCCGAGTACGGCGACCGCATGGACTTCATTCACATGGAGATCTACAACGACAACAAGCCGACGCAGAAGGGCAACAGCCAGATCCTGGGCAACATCCGCCCGCAGGTGCGCGCTTATCACCTCGAGACCGAGCCGGTCGCGTTTGCGATCGACAAACGCGGTGTGATCGCGGAGCGGCTCCAAGGGGCCTTCAGCGTGTCGGAGCTGAGCGCAGCGGTCCGCAAAGCGTTGCGCTAGTGGTCCTTCTCGGAACGTTCGCCAGGAAACGGCGCGACTCCGGGGCCGCCAGGCAAGGACGCACAGAGCCCGCGTACTCATGAGTACGACGGGCGACCGAGGACGCGGCATGGCGATTCCGGAGACCGCCGTTTGCGGCGAAACGTTTCGGGAAGGGCCACTAGGCCGCGGTGGATAGCAGACGACCGACCGGACTGGAGCTCTCGCTCCTGATCGTAATCGTGGTCGTCATCGTCGGGGCCGCGCTGATCGGCGACGGGGAAGGCGGGAGCGAGTCCTCCGCCGCACGCTCTGACGGCGGCGCCGGGCGGCCCGTACGCCTCGACGTCGCGAAGATAAAGCGGCGCGTCGAGCGGATGCGCGGGCTCCGGTTCCGCAAACCCCTGTCGATCACCTTCGCATCGCCTAACCGCGCGCAGGCGATCATGGAGGCGGCAACAGAAGGGGAGTACGGACGCCGGGACATGCTGATCGACGAGGAGGAGATGAAGCTGCTCGGGCTTCTTCCTGCGTCTGATCACCTCGACCGGTACGTACGCGCGATCGAGGAGGAGCAGGTGCTTGGCTTCTACGACGATCGCTCCAAGCGCCTGGTGGTGGTGCGCGACAGCTCCGGCGGACGCGCACTCCAGGAGATCACGCTGGCGCACGAGCTGAACCACGCCCTCGAGGACCAGCACTTCGGCATCGTCCGCAGTGAGGGCCTGAGCGACGACCGGGGCTTCGCCGAGACGGCGCTGTTCGAGGGCACCGCGACGGCATTGATGATCGACTACGGCGCGAGGTATTTCAGCCCGGATGATGCGCTCGACGTGCTCGGCGACGTCGGTGGGACGGAGACGAAGCTGCCCGGCTTCATCGAGGACCAGCTGATCTTTCCCTACGAGCAGGGTGAGCGCTTCGTGGACTCGCTACGGCTGGGCGAAAGCTGGCGCGCGGTCGACAAGGTGATGCGCTTTCGCCGGCCGCTTACCAGCGAGCAAGTGATGCACCTCGACAAGTATGCGATGGGAGAGCGACCTGTGAACCCGACGCTTCCCGCCGCCGGCAAAGTGCTCGGGACCGGCTGGAAGCGGCTCGACGCGACCACGATTGGCGAGCTCGATCTGCGGCTGCTGTTCGAGCACGGCGGCCGCCTTAAAGCTGCTGACAGCGCGCGGGCGTCGGCCGGGTGGGGTGGAGGTCTGTTCGAGCTCTGGCGCAGGTCGGAAAGCGGCCCCTGTCCGGCGCCCTGCGTGGCACGAGACGCTGCGAACCTTGCGCTGGCGTGGGACTCGGAGCGCGATCGCGCTCAGGCGGAGTCCGCGTTCAGGAAAGTGATCGAGCGCGGCCTCGACGGCAGGCCGATGCCGGCGCGTGAAGAGATCGAGCTGTGGTCCAGCCGCGGCGGGGCAGTCGGGCTGACCACGCGCGGACGGCAGCTCACGATCGCCCTCGCGCCGGACGCCGATACCGCGGTCCGGCTTCTGCGTTAGCTGGCACGCCTCGGCGCGCGCCGCAACCCGCGCTAGCCTTGCCAGAGCCGAACCGGGCCGGTAGCTCAGCGGTCAGAGCAGCGGGCTCATAACCCGTCGGTCGATGGTTCGAATCCATCCCGGCCCACTGCGAGAGCCCCGCTACGGCGGGGTTTTTGCTTCCACGGGCCCTGCCCTTCAACACCGCGAGCCGGCGAGTGCAAACCAAAGTGCAAACACGCGCTGTCTCCGATGCGCGAACGGCCCGGCACGGTCGCACACTACGACCCTCCGATCCGCGAGGGCGGCGACCCCGACAAGCCTGGCGAGGCGCTGTGCGGACTGCCATAGGCAGGCGCACGGCTAGGCGGGATACTGCGCGGGCGATGTCGCAGGAGAACGTGGAGATCGCGCGAGCCACAAACACGGCGTGGAACGCAGGGGACATGGATGCGTTTCGTGAGTTGCACGACCCCGATGTCATCATGCGCTTTGCGGAGGGTTGGCCTGAGCCGGGGCCATTCGTGGGCCGTGAGGCGGTCATGCGGCAGGTTTCTCAGATGCGCGACACCTGGGATGCCCAGACCATTGAGCTGATTGGCGATTTCATCCACGCGGGCGACCGAGTCATCGTCAGGCTTGCCTGGCATGGCAGTGGGCACGGCCCTGAGGCGAAGGTGGAGGCGACGGCCGTGAGCACGGTGCGGAATGGCCGGGTCATCGCCCTGGACTTTTTCTGGAATCACGCCGAGGCCCTAGAAACCGTGGGGCTGTCGGAGTAGGCGATGTCGCAGGAGAACGTGGAATTGATCTACCGAGCCTTTGACGCCTTGAGCCGGCATGACTTCGACGCCTTTGTGGCCCTGATGGATGATGACGTCGAGCTCATCCCGCGCATGAGTGCCATCGAGGGAGAAAGCGGCTACAGCGGGCACGAAGGGCTGCGCCGCTGGTGGACCAGCCTGCTCGAAGTCTTCCCCGACTACAGCGCGGAGCTCGTGGAGGTGCGTGATTGCGGAGACCTGACGTTCGCGACGTTCCAGGCTCGAGGCCACGGCGCGGGTAGCGCCGCTCCGGCGGATAACCCGGCCTGGATCGCGATCCGGTGGCGGAGCGGGAAGGCCGTGTGGTGGCGCACCTTCGACGCGCGGGCCGAAGCCCTCGAAGCCGCCGGGCTGTCGGAGCAAGACGCTCACGCCGAGTCCTGAGCCTGCCGGCGCTCGACCAAGCCTTCAGCGTCTATGCCGCGGGGGCGAAGAAGTCGATGAGCAGTCGGTTGACGCGTTCAGCCTCGTCGTGATGCACCCAGTGCGACGCGTCGGCCAGGCGCTCCACGCGGTCGAGGTTGGGCACGTCGTCGCGGTCGGGCTCGGCGAGGTCGGAGCCGAGGTACGAATCGCGCTCCCCCCAGATGACCAGTGTCGGCGCCGAGATCGGGCGAAGCTTTGCCGCGGCTTCCTTTTGGGACTGTCTTACTGAGGCGCGGTAGTAGTTGATCATCCCGGCTGCCGCTTCTGGCTGCGACCACGCCTCAACGTAGCGTTCCATTTCCTGCGGCGTGTAAGGCGGGTTCGCGTCGTGCAGGAAGTGCCGGAAGAAGTGCCAGTCCCTGGCGTGCACTATGTGCTCGGGCAATCCCGGTGTCGCAAAAAAGAAGAAGTACCAGGACTTCCGGAGCTGGTTCGGGTGGTGCAGTCCCTCGGAAAGCCGCCGCGGATGGGCCGCGTTGAGGATGGCGAGTCGGTCGACCACCTCGGGGTGATTCATCGCGGTGGTCCAGGCGATGGATCCGCCCCAGTCGTGACCGACCAAATGCGCGGACTCCGCACCGACTGCTCCGATGAGGCCGCGGATATCGGCGGCGAGCAGGTCGACGGCGTAGGCCTCGAAGCTCTCTGGCTTCGATGACAGGTTGTAGCCACGCGTGTCGGGCGCGACCACCCGAAAACCTGCCGCCACGAGCGGCTTGATCTGTAGCCGCCAACCGAACCAGAACTCCGGGAAGCCGTGCAGCAGAACGATCAGCGGCCCGTCACCGGCCTCGACGTAATGCAAGTTCACATCGCCGGCTTCGGCGTAACCCTCCCGAAGCTCGACACCGACGTCGGGGAGCATGCTGGTGGTGGCCATGAGGACCTCCGTGGGTTGGGGACTTGGGCACGAGCGTACGCCTGCCGGTCTGGAGAAGCAAGGAGGTCAGCAGAGGCCGCCGCGACACAATCGCCCGAGGCGGTCAGCTGCTCCGTGTGAATCGGGAGGGGCTCGGTGGTTACGTGAGCGGAAGCGGGGGTTGAAACAGGTGACTCGACTCGAGCACCCGCACACGCGTCACCCACTTGACCCACTCGAACCCACGCCGGTCGGGCACCACGAGCCGGATCGGATATCCGTGACCATGACTGAGCGGCTGGCCTGCGACGCGCGTCGCGAGGATGAGATTGTCGGCGCGCTCGAGCGAGAACCGCCGGCTGTAGCCGGTCATCGACTCGACCGAAATGCTTTTCGCGTCATTGCGCACGCCCGCGCGAGCGAGCAGTTCTGCGAAGGCGATTCCGTCCCACGCTTGGCGGGAGTACCAGCCGCCCGTGCAGTCGATGATCGCGGTCACCGAAGCGCGCGGCATCTGCTCGATTTCCTCGTAGCTCAGCGAAAGCGCATCATCGACCGCTCCATCAACGCCTAGCCGCCACCCCGGCAGCTCGATGGGCTGGGGGTCGTCGTTCAGCCAGCTGGTGCTGGGGAAGTGGGGCGACAGGCTCGCCACCTCGTACGAGCCGGTGAAGCGGCGCCTGCTGCCTGGAAGATCGAGCAGCAGCCCGGCGACCCGTTCGGTCTGCCAGAGCACGGCGCCTGCGGCAAGTACGCCGGAAAGTCGCAGGAACGCACGCCGGTCTGCCGCCGCGGGCACACGCACTATCCAGCGACGGCCGACCACGTGCCACGCGAGCAGAGCAAGGAGAGCAACCGCCATCACAGCGTGGACGTTGATAAGGCTGAAGCCGAGAACGAAGACGCGGCCGTACGTGATCCAAATGAGACCGGACACGAGCACCGCGATCAGCAGGAAAACCAGCGAGGCAGCCGCGATGCGATCGGCGGTGATACCCGGTCGGCGTCGGACGGCGTCGCGGATCACGATCGCCTTGGCGGCGAGGATCGTGATGATCCCGTAGGCGCCGATGGCGTGCGCCCAGAAGAAGACCCGGTGCGGATCGCTCGCGCCGAGCAGGCCGGCGAAACCCGTCACGAGCTGTAGGCCGACCAGGACGAGCAGGGAAACGTTGACCCAAGGGAAGCGAATCGACTTCATCTCCCCGTGGTCTGTGGATCGGGCGACAGCGTTTCAACTACGTCACCCAAGATTCGTCATCTGCGCACTTTGGATACGTGCACAGGACAGCAGACCTTTCGGCTGTCATCGCTATCCCTATCGTTCGTGTGGACGATGGATCAGCGCGAGCAACAGCGAAGCCCGGCATATAACGCTCTCAGCGATGCGGTGCTCGCGATCGCCGGTGAGCGTTCGGTCGAGCCGATTCTGCAGAAGCTGGTCGACGCCGCTCGCGAGCTTGCAGACGCGCGCTACGCCGCCATCGGCGTGCCCGACGACGAAGGTGCGTTCGCGCAGTTCATCACCTCCGGTATGAGCGACGAGCTGATCGAGGCGATGGGACCGCTGCCACGCACGCACGGGCTGCTCGGCGCGATGCTGGAGTCCGAGCAGGCCTACCGGACGAGCGACATCCACCGCGATCCTCGCTTTCGCGGCTGGTGGCCGGCTGCACATCCCGACATGCGCTCTTTCCTCGGCGTGCCGATCATCTCGCGCGCCGGGATCATCGGCGCCATCTACCTGACAGACAAGATCCGCGGTGACGACTTCACCGCAGCCGACGAGCGTCTCATCGAGACGTTCGCGGCGCACGCTTCGGTGGCAATCGAGAACGCCCGTCTGCACGAGCGCAGCCGCGAGCTCAGCATCGTCGAGGAGCGCACGCGCGTCGCGCGCGAGCTGCACGACTCCGTCACCCAGCAGCTCTTTAGCCTCGTCCTGACGGCGGAGGCGGCCGACACACTGCTCGAGCGCGATCCCGCGGCCGCGCACGTGCAGCTGGCCCGTCTGCGGGAGCTCGCAAAGGACGCGATGGACGAGCTGCGCGCCGTTATCTCGGCCCTGCGCCCGGTCGCCCTCGAGTCGGATGGGCTGGAGGCCACGCTGCGGAAGCACGTCGATCTGTTGCGCCGCGTCTACCGCCGCGACATCCGGCTGGAGGTAAACGAAGCGCCCCGGCTCGACCCCTCCGCCGAGGGAGAGGTGTTCCGCGTCGCTCAGGAGGCGCTTCAGAACGCGCTTCGCCACGCCGGCGACGGCAGCCTCGAGCTGCGGGTCGGCGCCCACAAGGGTGGCCTGCTGCTCACCGTCTCCGACAACGGGGTCGGCTTCGACCTCGCGGACGCTCCGCGCTCCAGCCGCCTCGGTCTCACCTCGATGGAGGAACGCGCACACGCGCTCGGCGGGCGCCTCGCAATCGAATCGCGCCCCGGCGAGGGGACGACGGTGCGCCTCGAGGTGCCGTCGTGATCCGCGTGCTCTTGGCCGACGACCACGCCGTGGTGCGTCAGGGCCTGCGCACCTTCCTCGATCTCCAGGACGAGATCGAAGTCGTGGGAGAGGCGGGCGATGGCGCCGAAGCCGTCGCGGCGACAGTCCGGCTGGAGCCCGATGTCGTCCTCATGGATCTGGTGATGCCGGAGGTGGACGGCATCGACGCGATCCGGCGCATCCGGGAACAGCGGCCGGAAACGCGCGTGCTCGCGCTGACGAGCTTCGTCGACGACGACAAGGTCTTTCCCGCCCTGCGCGCCGGGGCCGCCGGCTACCTGCTGAAGGACGTGCAGCCGGCGGAGCTCGTGCGCGCGATCCACGCCGTGCACGCGGGTGAGGCGCTGCTACACCCGACGGTGGCGGCGCGGCTGGTCGAGGAGGTCGCCTCCGACGCCCGGTTCGACAATCCCACCGACGTGTTGACGCCGCGGGAGCGGGAAGTGATCGGGCTGATCGCGCGCGGACGCGCCAACAAGGCGATCGCGCTCGAGCTGGGGGTATCGGAGAAAACCGTCAAGACGCACGTCAGCAACATCTTCGCCAAGCTCGGACTCACAGACCGCACGCAGGCAGCGCTATACGCCGTGCGCCACGGGATCGTAGGCCCCGAGGACTAGGTCCAATTTCCGATGGTGCGCACGCCTGTTGCGGCGTACCTTCGGTGCATGAAGACCGCCATCGTCACCGGGGCATCGCGAGGACTCGGACTCGCCCTTGCGCGCGCTCTGGCCGAGCGCGGATACCGCCTCGTCATCGACGCGCGCGGCGCACAGGCGCTCGAACAAGTGCGCTCCGAGCTGGCGCCGCTCACCGAGGTGGTCGCGATCGCAGGCGACATCGGCAACGATTGGCACCGGCGCGCTTTGGTGGAAGAGGCCGGCAACTCGATCGACGTGATCGTCAACAACGCGAGCGTCCTTGGTCCGAGCCCGCAGCCGCCGTTGCGCGAATACCCGCTCGAGACACTCGAAGCCGTCTTCCGTGTAAACGTGCTCGCGCCGCTCGCCCTCGTGCAGCTGGCGCTTCCGCGCATGGCTGCGGGCGGCCGCATCATCGACGTCACCTCCGATGCTGCGATCGAGGCTTACGAGGGATGGGGCGGATACGGCTCGGCCAAGGCAGCGCTCGAGCAGCTCACGAGCGTCCTGGCCGCCGAGCAGCCGGAGCTGCGGGTGTATGTGGCGGATCCCGGCGACATGAACACGCAAATGCACCAGGAGGCCTTTCCCGGCGAGGACATATCGGATCGTCCCGATCCGGAGGAAAGCGTCCCGGGCCTGCTCCGTCTGATCGAGGACGGTCTGCCGAGCGGCCGCTACCGGGCGCGAGAGCTGGCATGAGCACAGCGCTTGCCTTCGAGCTGCCGGAGCGGCTCGAGGCGCACGCCCCGCCCGAGGCACGCGGCCTCGAGAGGGATGAGGTGCGCATGCTCGTCGCGCGCCGCGGCGACGGACGTTTGCGGCACGCTCGCTTCCGCGATCTGCCCGACTTCCTGAGGCCGGGAGACCTGCTCGTCGTCAATACCTCCAAGACGCTCCCCGCCGCGCTTCCCGCCCGCCGCGCTGACGGCTCGGTGCTCGACCTCCACCTCTCCACGCCGGTGCCCGACGGCGACCCGGATCTGTGGGTCGTCGAGCTGCGACACGAGGGGGCGCCGTTTCGTCGCGGTCACGCACGCGAGCGGCTTGGCCTGCCGGCGGGCGGGAGCGCTTACCTGCTCGCGCGCTACATGTCAGGGCGGCGCTTGTGGGTAGCGCGGCTCGACCTGCCGGAGCCGCTGGTCTCATACCTGGCCAACCACGGACATCCGATCCGCTACGGCTATGTCCAGCACGAGCTACCTCTCGCCGATTATCAGACGGTTTACGCGACAGAGCCCGGCAGCGCGGAGATGCCGAGCGCCGGCCGTCCCTTCACGCCACAGCTGGTGACTGCGCTCGTGGCGGCCGGAGTCGTCGTAGCACCCGTCGTTTTGCACACCGGAGTGTCGTCTCCGGAGACGGGCGAGCCGCCCTTCCCGGAGCGATTCCGCGTTCCGGAGCCGACTGCCCGGCTTGTCAACTCGACGCGCGCTGCCGGCGGACGTGTGATCGCGGTCGGGACGACGGTGGTACGCGCGCTCGAGACGGCCGCTGCGCCCGACGGCTCGGTCGTGGAGTGCACCGGGTGGACGTCAGTTGTCGTCACGCCCGAGCGGGGCGTTCATACGCTCGACGGCCTCCTGACCGGCTGGCACGAGCCGAGCGCTTCCCACCTCCAGATGCTCGAAGCGCTCGCCGGCCGCGGTCTGGTGGAGCGCTCGTACGCTGCTGCCCTCGACCGCGGCTACCTGTGGCACGAGTTCGGCGACGCGCACCTGATCCTGCCCTGACCTCTGGAAGCAGGTCGCCCGTCGCGGCAAAGTGCTCGAAGCCGCGCCGAACCACCTCGACGTTCTCTTCGGACATGTTTCACACACTGCTGCACGGACCTATCGCTAGGGTCTTCGGTCCTAGATGAGCGCACGCGAGCGGACGAACGAGGAGGTGATCGGGAGCCACGAACCCGCCGTCGCGCACCTGCGCGCGGCGGACCCCGTGATGGCCGGGATCATCGAGCGCGTCGGGCCGTGCATGCTTGGCGCCCGTACCGACCGCGGGGGTCCTGCTCGCGATCACTACGGCGCGCTCGTGCGCGCGATCGTCGGTCAGCAGCTCTCTACGGCCGTCGCACGGAGCATGTTCGAGCGACTGACCGATCGCTTCGGCGGACGGACGCCGACGCCGGCCGAAGTGCTGACAGATGACCCGGAGGCGTTGCGCGCCGCCGCCGGACTGTCACGGTCCAAGGTGGTGTTCCTGCGCGACCTCGCCGAGCACATCGAGACCGGTGAGCTGGTGCTCGAGGATCTCGAGGGGTTGCCCGATGAACAGATCGCAGCTGAGCTGATGGCCGTGAAGGGAATCGGACAGTGGACAGTCGACATGTTCCTCATCTTCCACCTCGGCAGGCCGGACGTGCTCCCGGTCGGCGACCTTGGCATCCGCCGCGCGGCGATGAACGAGTACGGCCTGCGCAAGCTGCCAAGCCCCGAGCGGTTGACGAAGCTCGCCCGCCCATGGCGGCCCTGGCGCTCGGTCGCGAGCTGGTACTTGTGGGCGTCGCTGCGGGCTATTCCGGCCTGAGAACCGATGCTAGATTGACTGGGCCGGCAGCATGCCGGCACGTGGTGGGCGTAGCTCAGTAGGTAGAGCTCCTGGTTGTGGTCCAGGTGGTCGCGGGTTCGAGTCCCGTCGCTCACCCCTCGCGGGGCGATCCCCGCTGGGGATCGGCTCGTCAGCCGGCGAACGAGATTCGAACCCGCGAAGCGGGTGCCGTCGCTCACCCCTCGGCGAAGCCCCCGGGGACGCGAACAAGCCCAATGAAGCATTGCGCCGACGCTGCATAGGCAGGCGCACCGCTAAGCGGGATACTCCGCGAGGGATGTCGCAGGAGAACGTGGAGGTCGTGTGTGAAGCGCTCGCGCGATTCAGCGAGGGTGACTTCGAAAGAACCCTGGAGCTGATCGGCGAGGACGCCCTGTGGGAACCTTCGGGGCAGTTCGTCGGATCGGGCAGCGAGTACTTGGGGCATCGGGGAATTCGCAGTTTCTGGGACGACTTCACGGAACCGTGGGCAGAGATCAAGCTGAACCCAATCGAGGCTGTGGCGCTTGACACCGAAAGGGTGCTGACGCACACGCACTTTCGTGGGATCGGACGCGCCAGCGGAATCCCTACCGATATGGATGTTGTCCAGCTGTGGACAGTGACGGGAGGCAAGATCAGGCGTTTCCAGAGCTTCGCGACCCGACGGGAAGCCTTTGAAGCCGCTGGTCTCTCGGAGTAGGCGATGTCGCAGGAGAACGTGGAGATCGTGCGTCGCTGGCAGGCGGCTATGAGCGCAAGCCCAGAAGAGGCACTGGCGGCCATAGCGGCATTTTTCGATGCCGGTGTCGACTACTACCCGGTGCGAAAGTGGCCGGACGCGCAGCCCTGCCATGGCCGGGAGGAGTTTTCGCAGTTCATCGCCGGATTTCAGGACGCCTTTTCCCGCGACGAGTGGGCGATCCAGGAGCTGATCGAGGTTGGCGATGATCGCGTCTTTGTCCGCGTGAGCATGCGGACCGAGGGTCGCGGCAGTGGGGTGAAGCTTGAGGGCGATCTCTACCAGTGCTTCTGGTTGCGACATGGACGCTTCTTTCGGATAGAAGATCACTTGACCTTGAGAGGAGCGCTGCATGCGCTCGGGCTCGAAGGCGAGACGCTCGACGCGGCGGGGCTCTCGGAGTAGGCGGTGTCGCAGGAGAACGTGGAGATCGTGCGTGCTTCCTACGAGACATGGAACACCGGGAATATGGACGCTCTTCGTGAGATGTACGACCCGCACGCCATGCTCGCGCGTGGCCTGGAAGGCTGGCCGGAGACGTTCCCTATCGTCGGACGCGATGCGGTCCTCGCGTATTTCGAGCAACTCCGCGCGACCTGGGATTCTGACTGGGTTGAACCGGTTAGTCTCGACGACGCCGGAGACAGCGTTGTCGTCAGGACTATCTGGCGTGGCGTTGGCCATGGCCCGGATCTGAACCTGGAGTGGACCGTGGTCTGCACGCTGCGCCGGGGCAAGATCTACTTCCTTGAGTACTTCTGGGATCACGGGGACGCCCTCGAAGCCGTCGGCCTCTCGGAGTAAGCGATGTCGCAGCAGAACGTGGAGAAGCTGCGGCAGATATATGCAGTAATCAATGCCGGCGTCGACAAGCCCCTGTTTGACTTTTTGCATCCTGACTTCGTCTACAGGACACGCGAGGAGCTTCCCGGCGGCGGCGAGGGGCGTCGTCGTGCTCGTACGGGGGACCGGCACCGGGCGGATAGGCGGCGTCCCGGTTGACGAGCGCCTCTTCCACGTTTGGAAGATCGAGGACGCGAAGGCGCGCGTGCTGTGCATGTACTCCAACCGGGCAGAAGCCATCGAAGCCATTGGGCTGGCGGAGTAGGACATGTCTCTGGAGATCGGCCTGTCGGAGCAAGACGCACGCGACGACTCCTGAGGCTGCGGGATACTGCGCGGGCGATGTCGCAGGAGAACGGGGAGCAACTGGTTCGTGCGGCGCTTAGGTCGTTCGTAGCCCGAGATCCGGAGGGGTGGGTCAACTGCTTCCACCCAAACGCCGAGTTTCTGTTGCCGCGGAACGTCTTGGAGGGTGGGAGCTATCGGGGCCACGAGGGTGTAAGACGCGCCCTTGCAGATGTCTTTGAGACGTGGGCGGCTTTCCGCTTCGAAATTCAGGACATCCAGCAGGTCGATGATCTCGTCGTGGTCTTGGGCCGAGCCATCAACGTAGGCAAGGGCGATGCCCCCGCTGTTGAGTACCAGAGTTCCTACCTTGCGAAATTGCGTGATGGGAAGATCGCCTACTGGCGGCCGTACCAGAGCCATGACGAAGCCCTCGAAGCCGCCGGCCTCTCGGAGTAGGCGATGTCGCAGGAGAGGCCATGACGACGGCGTCGTCACACGCGACCCATGAAATTTGCGATTTTGAGGGCTGGGTGAGGGCGTATTTCTGAGCAGAACGTGGAGATCGTACGGCGGTGGTGGGCATCCTTGGAGGCGGGGGAGCTGCCCTTCGACCTGACCGACGAGAACGTGCGGATCGACAACATTGAGCGGCCGGTCGTCGAGGGGACATTCCACGGTCACGATGGCTTGCGACGCTGGTGGCAGGACTTCACCGAGTCGCTCGCGGACATCCACCACGAAGTGCTGGAGTCCACGGCACCCGACGCGCAGCGGGTGTTGACCAGGATCCGCTCGCAGGGGCACTTCCGCGAGACGGGCCTCCCAATAGATCTCCGCTGGGTATGCATGTCCTCGGTGCGTAATGGGAAGGTCGTCCACGCCGCCGGGTACCTGTCGGCTCGGGAGGCTCTCGAAGCCGCCGGTCTGTCGGACCAAGACGCTCACGCCGACTCCTGACGCGGGATACTGCGCGGGCGATGTCGCAGGAGAACGTGGAAGCGGTGCGAGCGATCTACGAGTGTTGGGTGCGAGGTGACTTCCGGGCCACGGCCGACAAGGTCGCGCCGGATTTCGAGTGGAAGCAAGTCCACGGCGTCGTTGAGCCGGGGTCTCACGTTGGAGCAGACGCGAACCGTGCGTTGCGAAGCATCTTCGAGGTCTACGAGGACTTCCGCGTCGAGGCCGAGGAGTACGTAGATGCTGGAGACACCATCGTCGTTGTTGCCCGCGCTCACGGCACCGGCCGTGGAAGCGGGCTGCACATGGACCAACGACTCGCGCAGGCGTGGACCGTTCTGGATGGGACCCCGGCTGGCATGGAGCAGTACCCGAGCCGCGAGGATGCCCTCAAAGCCCTGGGGCTGTCGGAGCAAGACACTCACGCCGACTCCTGAGCGTGGCGTCGCTACCCCGTCCATGCGCAGTTTGATGACGGTTCCCCCCTGCTCGATGCGATGCTCTTGCTCGATACTGCGCCGATGGTTGACCTGTACTGGCTGCCGCTCGGAGCAGGTGGTCACTCGGTCCGAATGAACGGCCTCGTCTTCGAGGCGCTTGCGGCGCGGCTCGAACGGCGAGATCGATGCGACCTCTATCACTCGGGACTGGAGGTTCGTACGCCGGAAGGGCGTTTCGTGATCGAGATGACGCCGATCCGACCAAGCGACGGCCCCGAGCGTGGCGTAGTCGTCGAGGGTGCCGTTGGAACACGCGCCGCAGGTCGGTTCAGGCTTTTCCGATACGAGGTGCGCCGCTGGCGCGACGGCTTCATCCCCGACATCGCCGAAGCGGTCGATAGCCCGCGCCGCCTCAGCGATGATCCAGACTGCGCGCGGCGGCTCCTCGATTTGGTGCCGCTGGTGCCGATGCCCGTATGGGGCCGTGACGAGCTGGGCGCTGGCGAGATGTGGAACTCCAACTCCCTGATCTCGTGGCTCATCGTGCGCAGCGGCCTCGATATCGAAACAATTCAACTTCCACTCCGTGGACGAGCCCCGGGCTGGCGAGCCGGGATCGTCATCGCGCATCGCCAGCAGGAACAAGCAGCCGTCGCCGAGCATCGGCATCGCCGAGACACTCACGCCGACTCCTGAACCTGCGGGATACTGCGCGGGCGATGTCGCAGGAGAACGTGGAGCTGGCCAAGAAGCTGCTTGACGTCTACAACGAGCGCAGCTTCGTCGAGAACGTAGACCTGATCGATCCCGACATCGTCTGGGACATGTCCCGTGTGGACTTGCCGGACGCAGTCTCGCCTTCCGGGCCATCGGAATTCCTGAGCTTCATGGAAAGCTGGGAAGAAGGGTTCGCAGCCGAGCAAATGGTGGCTGAGGAGATCATCGACGCCGGTGATCGAGTCGTGGTCGTCATCCAGCATCACGCACGAGGCAGGATCACTCACATCGAGTTCGATCAGAACTTCGCGATGATCTGGACCTTCCGCGACGGCAGAGCGGTGCGAATGGAGCTGTATCCCACACGGGCCGAAGCCCTCGAAGCCGTGGGGCTGTCGGAGCAAGACGCTCACGCCGACTCCTAGGGCATCGCTGGTTTTTCGAGCAGGAGCTCGTGGGGGTCTCCCGACCGCGCCGCGCAAAAACGGTGCCCACGGGATACTGCGCGGGCGATGTCGCAGGAGAACGTGGAGATCGTGCGAGTCTCCTTCGAGGCGTGGAACGCGGGGGACATGGATACCCTTCGTAAGTTGCAGGACCCGGGCATCATCTGGCGTGGTCCGGAGGGTTGGCCAGAGCCGGGGCCATTCGCAGGTCAGGAGGCGGTAATGCGGCAGATGGAGCAACTGCGCGAGACCTGGGACGCGGACGCCTTTGAACTGACCAGCGACTTCATCGACATGGGCGACCGAGTTGCGGTGAGATTTATCTGGCGCGGCGCAGGCTCCGGCCCTGACTTGAACTTGGAGTTGACCGGCGTCTACACGGTGCGCAAGGGAAGGGTCCTCGGCATTGAGTTCTTCTGGGACCACGCGGAGGCCCTCGAAGCCCTGGGGCTGTCGGAGTAAGCGATGTCGCAGGAGAACATCAAGCTCCAGCGCCGCATCTTGGACGCATTCAACAGGCACGACATAGAAACGTTCATCACCTGCCTCGATCCGAGCGTCGAGTACCACTCGGTGATGACTGTGCCGGGCGGCGCCGCCTACCACGGGCACGATGGGGTGCGGAGGTACTTTGGAGACTTCGGAGACGCATGGGGAGACGAGTTTCGCGTCGAGCCCGAGGCCTTTTTCGATCTTGGCCATGACATCACGCTCATGTTCTACGTCGTGCACGGACGCGGACGGCAGAGCGGCGCGGATGTAGCGATGCCGGGGGCACAGTTGTGCAGATGGCGCGACGGCCTCCTCGTATACGCCAAGGCGTACCCCAGCAGAGAGGACGCCCTTAGGGACCTGGGCGTCTCCGAGGACGCGCTCCAGCCGATCGTCCCGTGACACGCAGGCCAACCGGTTATCGGAGCAAGACGCTCACGCCGACTCCTGAACCTGCGGGATACTGCGCGGGCGATGTCGCAGGAGAACGTGGAACTGTTTTGGAAAGGGATCGATGCGTTCCGCCGCGGCGACATCGAGGCGATCCTCCATGCTGCGAGCGAAGATGTGGTGTGGATCGCCGCTCGGAGCGCGGTGGAAGGCGCCTACCGCGGGCACGCGGGTCTTCGCCGGTTCCTCGCCGACAACGCCGAGAATTTTGAGGTGTTCGAGCCGCACTTCGCCGAGGTGCGCGACCTCGGTGATCGCGTCCTGGCGTTCGGCAGGTTCCGCATCCGTGCGCGGGGGAGCGGCGTGGACACGACCTTCCCCGTCGCAGGCATCGCCACCTACCGCGACGGCCAGCTGGTCAGGTGGGAGGACTTCCGCGAGCGCCGTTTAGCGCTTGAGGCGGCGGGGTTGTCGGAGTAGGCGATGTCGCAGGAGAACGTGGAGGTCGTGCGGCGTGCCTATGAGACGTGGAACGCCGGGGACATGAACGCCCTTCGTGAGCTGTACGACCCCGACGCCATGATCGTGCGTGGCCTGGATGGTTGGCCGGAGGCAGGAGCGATCGTAGGTCGGGAGGCGGTCATAGGGTATTTCGAGCAACTCCGCGAGACGTGGGATACCGACACGCTGGAGGCGATTAGCGACTTGATCGAAGCCGGCGAGCGAGTTGTCGTGAGGCAACTCTGGTGTGGCGAAGGCCAGGGCCCTGGATTGCGTTTGGAATTCACGGCCGCCTACACGTTCCGCAAGGGAAAGCTTTTCCTCATTGAATACTTCTGGGATCACGCGGAGGCCCTCGAAACCCTTGGGCTGTCGGAGTAGGCAATGTCGCAGGAGAACGTGGAGGTCGTGCTGCAACGCGAGGCGAAGGAAAACGATGGGCGCTGCCGATTCATGCGGGACGCGTAGAGGTTCGACCTCGGTTGGCGACGAGGTCGCCGGTTGGACGCCCCCACGCTTTCTCAGGCTGAAACGAACGATGCTCGCCATCGCCGCGGCCCTTACCAGCGTCAACATCTGGACCGGCGGTCCGGTGCTCGCACTGTGGATCGGCTCACAGTTCCAAGGATGGATCGACTCTCGTGCCCCGGGTACGGGGGTAAGCATGGAGGGAGTCCTCGCCGTGGTCGTCGTGCTCGCCGCGTTGGAGACGGCACTGGTCTTGCTCGTGACCAGGATCGGCGATGCGTACGACAAGCTGGTAGGTCGCCCGCACAAGGGGCGTCGTCGTACTCCGTGGCTGCGAAGCCTGGGCGGTGAAAACCAGAAATCGGAGCAAGACAAGCACGGAGTCAGTGCAGTCGAGCGGATCGCCATCGTCAGCGTCGTCGCCTGCGTGCTGGCGTTTGAGGCTTGGTTTATCTTCTCCCCCCGCTCGGCATTGCCGTACTGAGTTTCCAAGCGTTGCGGGATACACGGATCGCGGAGAGGCCCTGGATGCCGCCGGCCTCTCGGAGCAAGACGTTCACGCTGACTCCTGAGCCTGCGGGATACTGCGCGGGCGATGTCGCAGGAGAACGTGGAGGTCTTCAAACGCGCGTTTGACGCGATCAACCGCCGAGATGCCGAAGCGCTGTTGGCGGAACTCGATCCCGAGGTCGAGTGGCATGGGGCGATTCTGATGGCGATGGGAGGGAAACAGACGGTGTACCGCGGACACGAGGGCGTTCGCGAGTGGCTCCGAGACCTGTACGAGACCCTCTCTGAGTTTCAAGCCGATTACCCGGGGATCCGGGACCTTGGCGACCGGACGGTCGCAATCGGCCGCGTCCGCGCACGTGGTGCGGCAAGCGAGGCCGAGATCGAAATCGCCTCACGGCACGGTGGTCAAGTTCAAGAACGGCAAGGGCATTCGGATTCGAACCTACCTCAACCCCAAAGAAGCCCTCGAAGCCGTGGGCCTCTCGGAGTAGGCGATGTCGCAGGAGAGGCCATGACGACGGCGTCGTCACACGCGACCCATGAAATTGCGATTTTGAGGGCTGGGCTGAGTCAGAATCGCTGCCGCTGCCTCGCGCTGGGAGTCCTCGACCCGCAATTGCCTTCCCTTACGTGGCTTCCGGCGGTACTCTGATCCAGCGGTCGCGACATGCAACGGGACCATTCCGCGCCGGACTCCCTTCTCCCCGAAAGGACGGCACGGATCGGGACCCTCGCTTGTCGAGGCTCGCTTGGAGGAACTCGAACGCTACCCAGCCCGAGCGAGGGCCATCCAGGCGGCTTGTGCGCCGCGACCGCACCTTCTCTTGCTGCTCCGGCGGTACTCCGAAGTCCGTCAAAAACGGTTCTCTCCTGCGGGATACTGCGCGGGCGATGTCGCAGGAGAGGCCATGACGACGGCGTCGTCACACGCGACCCATGAAATTGCGATTTTGAGGGCTGGGTGAGGGCGTATTTCTGAGCAGAACGTGAAGATCGTGCGGGATCAGTTTGGGGCTACGAACGAGGGCGACTTCGCACGCGTGATGAATGCGTGGGCCGATGACATCGAGCTGGTTGTGCCCGTCGATGCTCTCGAGGGTGGCGCCTTCCAAGGGAAGGACGCGGTTGGGCGGTGGTTCGGCGAGTGGTTCCGTTCTTTCGAGCGTGGCTATCAATTCGATGTGGAGGAAGCACGCGACTTCGGCGGAGAAGTACTTGTCGTAGCTAGGCACGACGGCCGCGGTAGGACGAGCGGAGCAGCAGTTCGCGCTCGCATGGCCTACCTGTACCGCGTACAGGATGGGAAGATCGCCCGCATCGAGGTCTTTCCCGACCGTGCGAAGGCCCTCGAAGCCGTCGGCCTCTCGGAGTAGGCGATGTCGCAGGAGAACGTGGAGGCTTTCAAGCGCGGACTTGAGGCGGGCAACCGCGGAGACGTTGAAAAGCTGCTGGACGAACTCGATCCCGAGGTGGAGTGGCACTCGGCGCTGCACGCGCTGTTGGGAGGGGAACAGACAGTGTTTCGGGGACACGACGGCGTCCGCGAGATGATGCGAGACCTCAACGAGGCCTTCAGCGAGATCCACATCGAGATCTCGGAGATCCGGGATCTAGGTGACCGACTCGTCGCGATCGGCCGCACCCGCACACGTGGCAAGGCAAGCGGCGCCGAGACCGAGACGCCCCTGGCGTTCGTGACCAAGGTGAAGAATGGCAAGACGATTTTGCTTCGGGCCTACCTCGATCCCAAGAAGGCCCTCGAAGCCGTGGGGCTGCCGGAGCAAGACGCTCACGCCGACTCCTAAACCTGCGCGATACTGCGTAGGCGATGTCGCGGGAGAACGTCGAGATCGTGCGCCGGATCTACGAAGCGTGGGCTACGGGCGATTTCCGCGTAGGGGCCGATGACCTCGACCAGCATGTTGTGTTCGTGGTTAGCCCCGACTTCCCAACCTCTGGTGTGTTCCTTGGCCGTGACGGAGTCAGGAAATACATGCAGGACTTCCTCGAGCAGTGGGAGAGAATGACCATCGAGGCGAACCACATCGAAGCTGTGGGCGACACCGTGCTGACCCAAGTGATCCAGCGCGGCAAGGGCAGGACAAGTGGAATAGAGGTCGTCCTCACGCACTTCATGCTCTTCACTTTCCGTGGAGAGAAGATCGTGCGAATCGAGTCCATGATGAGCGAAGACGAAGCCCTCGAAGCCGTGGGGCTCTCCGAGCAAGACGCTAACGCCGACTCCTGAGGCTGCGGGATACTGCGTGGGCGATGTCGCAGAAAGACTTCGAGATCCCGCGCCGGCTCATCGATGCCTACAACCGGAGAGACATGGATGCCTTCGTCGAGCTGCTCGATCCGAACGTCGAATGGATACCGATCATGGCTGCCCTGGAAGGTCGTGTCTATTGCGGACACGAAGGCGTGCGGGCATGGATCGACGACCTTGACGAGGATTGGGAGTACTTCGAGCCATGCCTTGAGGATTTTCACGATCTCGGTGACCGAATCCTCATCTTTGGGCACTGGCGCGCTCGCGGCCGGGCTAGCGGAGTCGAGTTGGACAACCAGCCCGCCGCATGGATTTACAAGATCAAGGACGGCAAGGTCGTGTGGATGCGGACCTTCACCGACCGCGCCGAAGCCCTCGAAGCCGCCGGGCTGTCGGAGTAGGCGATGTCGCAGGAGAACGTGGAGATCGACCAGGCCACCTTCAAGGCGTGGAACGCGGGGGACATGCACGCCCTTCATGACTTGTACGGCCCCGACATCATCATGAGGACCCCGGAGGGCT
The DNA here is from genome assembly GCA_963716195.1 of uncultured Solirubrobacterales bacterium. Classification (GTDB taxonomy): domain Bacteria; phylum Actinomycetota; class Thermoleophilia; order Solirubrobacterales; family JBBDJG01; genus JBBQNR01. Next base: position 1,283,191 of record OY970293.1, on the reverse strand, counting down.
GGCCGGAGCCAGGGCCTTTTGTAGGTCGGGAGGCAGTCATGCGCCAGCTTGAGCAGTTGCGCGACACCTGGGACGCTGACGCGGTGGAACTGATCAGCGACTTCATTGATGTTGGCGATCGAGTCGCTGTGAGGATGGTCTGGCATGGCGAGGGTCGCGGCCCTGAGACGAACATCGAGTTCACGAACGTCGTTACGGTGCGCAACGGCAGGATCGTTTTCATTGAGTTCTTCTGGGATCACGGGGAGGCCCTCGAAGCCGTAGGCGTCCCGGAGTAAGCGATGTCGCAGGAGAACGTGGAACTGGTGCAGCGAAGCTTTCAAGCCTGGAATCGCGGCGATGTCGATGCCTGGCTGGAATCGGCCCACCCCGAGATCGAGTGGTCCTCCGCGATCGCTCGACGAATGGAGGGCGACACGACGGTGTACCGAGGCCGGGCGCAGATGCGTCAGTTTTGGGACGAGTGGCACTCCGTCTGGGACTTGACCATCGACCTCTCGGAGTTCCGCGATCTCGGCGAGACCGTCGTCGCCCTTGGAAGCATGCGAGCGCACGGCAAGATGAGCGGCATCGATATCGAGAGCCCGGTCGCTTACGTCTTCGAGATCGAAAGGGGATTGGGACGGAGAGTCCGTGCATACCTCGATCACGTGGAGGCCCTCGAAGCCGTGAGGCTGTCGGAGTAGGCGATGTCGCAGGAGAACGTGGAGATCGTGCAGGAGGTCCTCAAGGCATTCGAGCAGGGCGGACTCGATGCGACACTTCGGTTCTACGATCCCGAAGTAACTTGGGAAGAGGCCGAGGACGAGCCCGAAGCGGAGACCCACCGGGGCCATGACGGCCTTCGAGCCTTGCGCGACAAATGGCTCGTGCCTTTCGATGATCTCCGGATAGAGCCCGAGGAGTTCATCGATGCGGGCAAAGCGGTCGTGATGCCCTACCGATTCCGAGGCCGCGAGCGAAGTAGCGGAGCTGAGATCACGGCACCCGAAACGTGGGTCTTTTGGCTGCGCGACGGAAAGATCTTCGAAGTTCGGGAATACCGGCACAAGGCGGAGGCCCTCGAAGCCGCCGGCCTCTTGGAGTAGGCGGTCGGGGGCGTCGAGGAAGGCCGTCTCTTGCTTGGCCTCAGCGAGATCAGGCGGGACTACGAGAGCGTCGAACAGACATGGGCCGAGCATCGGGTCGAGTCACAGGAGTTCATCGACGCCGGTGACCGTGTCGTCGTCTTCCTCCGCGAATACCAGCGCGGTAAGCAGAGCGGGATAGTGCTTACGATTGACACGGCGCTCATCGTCGACCTGCGGCACGGACGCATCGTTCGCATGCAGGGATACATCGACCGCGGCGCGGCTCTCAGAGCCGCAGGTCTGTCAGAGCAAGACGCTCACGCCGAGCCCTGACGCTGCGGGATACTGGGGGGGCGATGTCGCAGGAGAACGTGGAGAAGCTGCGGCAGATATATGCAGCGATCAATGCTGGCGTCGACAGACCGCTGCTGGACTTTTTGCATCCCGACTTCGTCTACAGGACACGCGAGGAGCTTCCTGGCGGCGGCTCCTATTCGGCAGCCGAGCTGCTCAGTCGTCTCGCGGAGTTGAGAGAGATCTTCCGCGGCGGGCGCTTAGAGCCTGAAGAGTTCATCAACTGCGACAGGGGCGTCGTCGTGCTCGTGCGGGTGACCGGCACCGGGCGGATAGGCGGCGTCCCGTTTGACGAGCGCCTCTTCCACGTTTGGAAGATCGAGGACGCGAAGGTGCGCGTGCTGTGCATGTACTCCAACCGGGCGGAAGCCCTCGAAGCCCTGGGGCTCTCGGAGTAGGCGATGTCGCAGGAGAACGTGGAGCTCGCCCGGCGGCTCTACGCAGCGGTCAATCGAGGTGGTTTTGACGCGGCAGTCTCGTTTGTTCACCCAGAAATCGAGTTCCACACGTATGCACAATCGCCGGAGGCGGGCGTCTATCGCGGTAAGGAAGCGGTCCTGAAATACAACAAGGACTTGTTCGGGCAGTTCGAGTGCATCCGGTTCGAAGTAGAGGAAGTGGTGGACGCTGGCGATCGAGTCGTCGTCGTGAGCACACAGTACGCCGTGCCGAAGGGCGGCCGACAGGAGATGAACGTTCACATCGCCGAGGTTTGGAACGTCCGCGGCGGCCTACTTGCCGAGCGCCGTTCCTACGCGACCAAGCGCGAGGCCCTCGAAGCCGTGGGCCTCTTGGAATAGGCGATGTCGCGGGAGAACGTGGAGCTGTATCACCGATGCGTTGATGCATTCAACCGGCGCGACCTGGATGCGTTTCTGACGCTCATGGACGACGAGGTCGAAGCCGTCTCGCGCCTCGCTGCGATCGAGGGGAGCTTGAACGGCCACGACGGAATCCGCCGGTGGTGGAAGAGCTGGTTCGACGTCTGGCCCGATTACAAGATCGAGCTTGACGAAGTGCGTGATCTTGGAGACGTGACCCTCGCGACCCTGCACGCCCTCGGCCACGGTGCTGGGAGCGACGTGCCCTTCGAAGACAGGGCCTGGCAACTCGCGCGGTGGCGGCGCGGCAAATGCGTCTTGTGGCGCGTGTTCAACAACCGATACGAGGCTTTCGAAGCCGCCGGCCTGTCGGAGCAAGACGCTCGCGACGATCCCTGAGCCGCTCGCGCAGCTTTGGGGGACCGGCGTCGCCTTCGAGCCCGGCGAGGACAACTGGCACGGTGCCGCTCACTCGTCCGGGGCGAAGTTACGCAGCCGCGGAGAGAATGGCGGCGGCTTCTTCAAGCTGGTCATCACCCCAGAAGAGCTCATGGCCCACTGCCACTGTCGGCATCCCGGCCACGCCACGTGCTGACGCAGCCTCCGTGGCATCGCGCAGCGCCTGTTTGATCTGCGGATCGTCGATTGCTGCGCGCGCGTCGCCGGCGTCGAGGCCGCAGCTTGCGGCGGCAGCGATCACTCGCTCGTCAACGATCGTGAGGTCGTGACCCTCGCCGAAGGCGAGATGGTAGGCACGGCGGGCGAATTCCTCGCCCACGCCCGCTTGCTTCGCGAAAGTCGCTAGCCGCATGACCGCCAGCGTGTTGATCGGCTCCATGTCCACGCCGTGCTCGCGACCGTCTAGATACTTCTGCGGCCAGCGCCAGGGTGGCACGCCGTAGGCGGCCGCCCGCCGCTCGACCTCTGCCTGCCGTTGGCGGGCCTCCTCCGCAGGTCGCCGCCACTCCCGTCCCGCCGCCGCCAGGATCGGTCCCATCCAGACCGGCTGCCACGCCGGCGCGACCGGCAGGACGCGATCCAGGCGAAAGGCCGCCAGATATGCATACGGTGATGCGAGGTCGTAGTAGAAGACAGGGTGTTGCTCCATATCAGGGAGCCTCGATCAGGTCGACCCGGTTGTCCTTGTGAATCGTGCCCGCCGCTTCGGCGACTGCATAGACGCCGGCACAGGGATAGAGCGAGCCCGCGACGTCGATCCTGTTGTGCTTGGCGAGGGCCTTGAGGATCCGAGGGTCCCTCGGAAGGTCCTCCTGCTCAAGGCTCGGCATGACGCAACGAGGGTCGGGCAAGGCCACCCCGATTCTTACGTCGTCACCAAGCGCGAGCGTGCGACCGACCCAGTCGTTCTCGACGAAACCGCGCTCCCGGCTGTTGACGATCACGTTCATGCGGAACCGTCGCGCGTCGAACAGGCTGTCCGGCTCGAGCTCGCCGAGCTGATCGAGGCTCGACGTCGTCAGGACGCTCACCGGGAAGAGATCGAAGAACGAACCTTCGGAAACAGCGGAGGGAAGTCCCCGCTGATTGAAGAACGCTGCGCCAAGCTGCGCTTCGACCACCTGGTCGCGGTGCCCCTCGGGGTCGTAGTTCTCCTCGTCGGGGTGGTATTGATCGATCGTGTACCCGTTCTGGGCGGCCCGAGCGAGCTCCACGTCGCGGCCGAAGAAGCGTGACAGGACGGTGTCGACATCAGCCGCATCGCTCCGCACAACCTCTCCGCCGGCGAGTTCGATCTGTACCGGTGGTAGCGCCTCGCCTGGGCGTGGCGGTTCGGTGAACGCGGCCCTGCACCCAAGCAGATCGGGCCAAAGCTTCGGGTGCTTCGCGCTCGCGATCTTGCCCGTTTCCTTGTCTCTGATCGCGTAGGCGCGATCGCCGACGATCCCGCCCTGGCTCAAGTCGGCCACTTCGAGCTCTTCACCGAGCATCGACTTGACCGGATATCGCCACAGCGCCTGGATCGTGCCGGCAGGCCCGCTCGAGTTCATGCCGGGCTAGCCTAGGTGCGGGCCGCGGTGGGGTCAAGGACCGACGACGCCCATGGCAAACGAGCGTGACTTGGAGACGATCCTGCAACGTACGATCATCGAACCAAAGGTTGTGCCGGTTATACCGGCAGAACGTTGGTTGCGTGATTTACGGCGGAGGGGAGGCCGGGCCATTCGTCACGGCTCGCCGCCCATTCGCATCAAAACACTCCGGTCTCTGGACAGACGGGCCTGATCACCCACCCCGTCGGTGCCCGACGGGGCTCAGGGATTGGCGAGCTCGACCACGAGCGGTATCCCGTGCTCGAACCACTGGCGATGTAGGTCTTTCACCTTGGAGCGGGAGGGACGCCCTCTACGCCAGTTCGCGCACTCGAGGTAGTCGAACCGGTTGACCGTCTCGCAGTAGGCCTCCATCGCTTCCCGCATCTCCGCCGGCTCATTCAGCTCCCGCGCCACACCTGAGAAGGTCCCGCCTGGGATGCGCAAGCGCACGGTCGGGTTCGCCTGGAGATTCTTCAGCCAGGCCGATCGGGCGCCGCCGATCGAAACCAGATACGCCTTGTTGCCGCGCCGAATCGCGCGCACGCATTTGCGGCGCGTCTTGCCTGTCTTACGACCCGTGGTCGTAAGCACCGCGAATCCAGACGGCGGGCGGAGGGTGAAGAAGGGCAGCTGCAGCGCGCTCAGGGCCCGGCCGCCTCCCGCGGAACGCAGGAACAGATTGCGCTGTCTCTCGAGGCCGGGGAGGGGTGGATGCGTTGATGCCATCACATAGTCCGATTCGTACTGTCCGGTTCGGACCATAGCATATTCTTGCCGCAATCGGGGGCCGCCCGGTAGAGGTATGGTTGGCCCATGGCCACGGCAGATCTCTCCGGGCTTCGCGGTAGGCGCGTCCTCATCACGGGTGCTGCGCGCGGCATCGGGGCGGCCCTCGCCGAGCAGCTAGCCGCCCGCGGCGCGCGGCTGGCGCTAGTCGGGCTGGAGCCCGACACGATGGAGGCAGTCGCGAAGCGGTGCGGCGACGACACCTTCGTAGCCGACTGCGACGTCTCGGACAACGAGCAGGTCACACGCGCCGTCGACGCAGCCGCCGAGGAGCTCGGCGGACTCGACGTCGTGGTGGCTAACGCGGGGATCGCAACCGGCGGCCCGCTTCGCGCGCAGGACCTGCGCTCGTGGGAGCGGGTGATCGAGATCAACCTGCTGGGCGTCATGTACACCGACCGCGCCGCGCTCCCGCACCTGGAGCGAAGCCGCGGTTACCTGCTCAACATCGCGTCCACCGCCGCGGTGTTGCGCGCACCGGGCATGACCGCCTACTGCGCCGCCAAGGCCGGAGTGGAGGCGCTCAGCGACTGCCTGCGCATCGAGATGCAGTCGTTTGGTGTCGACATCGGCGTCGCCTATTTCCTCTTCCTCGACACGGACATGGTCAGGGATGGGGAGCGCGAGATGCCGCTGCTACAGCGCGCCAAGGCCGAGATGCCGCGTGCCTTTTCACGCACGTACCCGCTCGCACCGGCAATCGACGAGGTCGTGGCTGCGATCGCGGAGCGCCGCCGGCGGGTGGCCTACCCACGCTGGTTCTTGAAGCTGCTCGCACTCCGCCAGGCGCTGGCTTCTCCCTTCGCGGAGCGCCGCGCGGCCAAGAGCGCCGCCGAGTCGATCCGCGCGTACGACCAGATGGTTGCCGAGCGCGGCGCCAGCGGCGCGTCCGCGAGCGAACGCACGCGCGAGCTCGCCGGCTTGTAGCGAGCCCCACTCGCGCACGCCACCGTCGACGGCCAGCCGGCCGAGATCGAGCGCGCCGAGGGCGTCATCGTGCTCACGCTCGCACCCGGAGCGCGCGAGATCGAGCTGCGCCCGGCCGGCTAACCGCTAAGGACTGACGAACGTGTTCGGGTCGGGGCCGATCCGCTTGCCGCGGTCGAGCGCGCGGATCTCGTCCATCTCGCTCTCGCCGAGCTCGAAGTCGAACACGTCGAAGTTCTGCTCGATGCGCTCGGGCGTCACGGACTTCGGGAACACCACGTAGTCGAGCTGCAGGTGCCAGCGGATCACGACCTGGGCGGGCGTCTTGCCATGAGCCTCGGCGATCCGCACGATGGCCGGTTCGTCCAGCGCATGTCCTTGCGCCAGCGGGCTCCACGACTCAGTCACGATTCCGAGCTCGGCCAGCGCGGGCTCCAGCTCAGCCTCCTGGAAGTGCGGATGCAGCTCGATCTGATCGACCGCGGGCGTCACGCCGGTCTCCGCAATGACGCGCTCGATGTGCGGCTTCTGGAAGTTCGAGACGCCGATCGACCGGGCCAATCCCTGCTCCTGCATGTCGACGAACGCCCGCCAGGTGTCGACGTACTTGTCCTGTGACGGCGCGGGCCAGTGGATCAGGTACAGGTCGACGTAGTCCATCTGCAGCCGCTCGAGGCTGCGATGCAGGGCCCGTGTCGCCTCGTCGTAGCCCTGCTGGCTGTTCCAGCACTTTGTCGTGACGAACACGTCTTCGCGCTTCAGCCCCGAGTCCTTGACGGCCTCGCCGACGCCCGCCTCGTTTCTGTACGCAGAGGCGGTGTCGATGTGGCGGTAGCCCGTGGACAGCGCGCGCGAAACCGTCTCGGCCGTTTCGTCCGGCGGCACCTGGAAGACCCCGAAGCCGAGCTGCGGGATCTGACTGCCGCCTCGCAGCTCCACTCGCGGCACGTCGTCGGGAGAAGGGCTCACCGCCGCGGATTATGCATGCCGGCGTCCCACGGGGCACTTCTCGCATCTGATCGACGGACGGAGGGTAGGTACCGGCTCGGAACGCCGAAAGTGAGGAGGATGCAATGCACCGTTTCAGAGGGCTTCATCAGCCGTCGCCGGCGTTGGTGCTGGCAGTGGTCGCACTCGTCATCGCCTGTGCGGGCAGCGCCACGGCAGCATCGCTGATCACCGGCAGGCAGATCAGGAACGGGACGATCAGGGGCGAGGACCTGAGCAAGACGCTCCGCGACAGGCTTGGCAACACCTACGTCGCGAAAGTCGGCGGCGACGGTGGTCTGATCAGCCAGAGAGGAATCAAGTCCGTGACCCATCCCGGGGCAGGCGATTTCGTGGTCACTTTCCGGAGGAGCGTCGAGCGTTGCGCGGCGGCAGCGACGGTGCGCGGCACGGCCGACGTCGAGGTGCACGGATTCATCACGACGTACACGCCGGCCAACGACGTCATCCGGGTCGTCCTGCGCAATCCGGGCGGAAACCAAGTCGACGGCGCGGGATTCAACCTCGCCGTCTTCTGCTAGTCCGCGGTCTTGCGTGACCCGACGAACTGGCCGGGCGTCTGCCCGGCCAGCAGCTCCTCGTCTTCGATCGGCACGCGGGTCGATTCGAGGAAGCGGCTGACCATGTTGTAGTAGCTGGCGCACAGGATCAGCGAGCACGCGCCACGCGTTCCGTAGCGCTCGATCAGCTGCGCGAGCGCTTCATCGGAGAGCCGGACGTCGCGGCTTATCTCGGTGGCCACCCGGCACGCGAGCGTTTCCTCCGGGCCGAGCGCGCCGGCGGAGTCGTCGCTCTTGACCGCCTCGATCTCGGCCTCGGTGACACCGACGCTGCGGGCGAGCTGCTCGTGCTGCGCCCACTCATAGGACGACTTCGTGACGTGCGCGACCCGCAGGATCGCGATCTCCCGGATGCGCGCATCGATCGCAGGGTCACCGAGCAGCGAGCTGCCGAGCTGCAGGAAGGGGCGGAAGCTCTCCGGCAGCGCAGCGACCATCCGGAACACGTTGAGCGGAGGTAGACGCGCAAGCGCCTCCCGGATCTCGTTCGGAAGCTCGGCGTCCGTGGGCAGCGGGATCTCTGACGCCATTCGACGGCTGTCTAGGCCGTGGCGGCCGCGACAGGCTCCGGCTCGGTTGCCGGCGGGCGCTCTGCGAGCACGACCGTCGCGCCCCTGCCGGGACTGAGCGTGATCGCGCGCCGGCGGCTCAGCTCGAGTGCCCCGTCGGCCAACCGCAACCCGCTCTGCGAGAAGAGGGCGCGTAGCACGAGCTTCATCTCCAGCATCGCGAAGCTCGCGCCGATGCAGCGCCGGCGGCCGCCGCCGAATGGGATCCACGTGTAAGTGCCCGGTGCCTCGCCCAGGAAGCGCTCCGGCTTGAAGGCGTAGGGGTCCGGGTAGATGTCGGGATCGTGGTGAACGAGGTAGGCGTTGCCGACCACGGCCACGCCAGGCTCGTACGTCCAGCCGCCTATCTCGACCGGCTTCTTGACCAGCCGCGGTGCCACGTTCGGGAGCACGGGCCGTCGCCGCAGGGTCTCCTGGATCGTGGCCGTCAGGTACGCGTCGCCGTCGTCTGCCCTGATCTCGTCGTGCAGGCGGGCGCTCACGCGCGGCTCGCGGGCCAGTCGCTCGAAGGCCCAGGCCAGCTCCGATGCCGTGGTCTCGTGTCCCGCCACGAGCAGTGTCATCAACTCGTCGCGCAGCTCGTGCGGTGACATCGGCGAGCCGTCCTCGTGGCGCGCCGCGAGCAGCATCGAAAGGACGTCGTCGCGCTCGCTGTCGCCGTCGCGGCGGCGTTCCTCGATCAGCTCGAAGAGCAGCGCGTCGGTCTCGTCCCGCAGGCGGACGAAGTCCGCCCACGGACCGCGCCCGAACACGGAGATCTGCGCAAACGGCATCAGTGACGTCGGGCTGGCGCCAAAGTCGAGGACTTTTGTCAGACGGTCGCGAAGGCCGTCCAGCCGCGGGCCGGGATCGAGGCCGAATACTGCGCGCAGGATGATCTCGAGCGTCAGTGACTGAAGACGTGGGTGGAACGCCACCGGCTCCCCGCGTGGCCACTCGGCGATCTCCCGGTCTGCCACCTCGGCGACGAGTCCGCTGAGCCGCTGCATCTTCTCGCCGTGGAAGGCGGGCAGCATCATCTTTCGCTGCGAGAGATGCTCGCCCTCGTCGAGGAGGATCAGGGAGTTCCGCCCGACCACCGGCTCCAGGATCTGCGCCCCCTCGCCGGGATGCAGCACGTCGGGCGGCGCCTTGAAGATCTGCTCGACGTCGGCCGGATCGCTGAGCATCACGAAGGGTGGCCCGGCCAAAAGGTTGATCGTGAAGCGTTTGCCGTAACGGGCGCGGCAGCGCTCGAGGAATCCGATCGGGCGCTTCCACCAGCCGATCGTTTGCAGCACGCTCGGCATGCGGGGGCCGGGTGGAAGTGTTCCTGCCAATCGGTCTCCTCTCCTACCTCTCCTACTCATAAATCCCTCGCACCTACGCTACCTCGCTCCGACCGGATCAAAGTGCCAGTGGTCACACTCGCTACGCAAGCGCCGGCGTCTCCGGCAGCCGCGCGAGCGCGGCCTCCATCGCCTGCTCGGAGAACTCCGGGTCCTCCAGCTCTCCCGCCAGGTAGGCGTCGTAGGCCGCGAGATCGAAGTGCCCGTGCCCGCACAGGTTGAAGAGGATGGTGCGCTGCTCGCCCGCCTCGCGCGCGGCAAGGGCCTCGTCGATCGCAGCCCGGATCGCGTGCGCCGGCTCCGGGGCGGGCAGGATGCCCTCGGTGCGCGCGAACCGCACGGCCGCTTCGAACGTCTCGTTCTGGCGGAAGGCACGGGGCTCGACCAGCCCCGCCCGCACGAGCCCGGACACGAGCGGTGAGTCGCCGTGATAGCGCAGGCCCCCGGCGTGCATCGGCGGTGGCACGAAGTCGTGTCCGAGCGTGTACATCGGCATCAGCGGAGTCATTCCCATCGTGTCGCCAAAGTCGTAGCGATATATGCCGCGCGTCAAGGTCGGGCAGGCGGCCGGCTCGCAGGCGATGAAACGCGTCGTCTTGCCGTCGCGAAGGTTCGCGCGCACAAACGGAATCGCGATGCCGCCGAAGTTGGAGCCGCCGCCGACGCAGCCGATCACGATGTCGGGATACTCGCCGGCGCGCTCCATCTGGGTCATCGACTCCTGACCGATCACCGTCTGGTGCAGCAGCACGTGGTTCAGCACCGACCCGAGCGCATAGTTGGTGTCCTCGTCGCCGGCGGCCACCTCGACGGCCTCGGAGATCGCGATGCCGAGGGAACCGGTGGTGTGCTCGGCCTGCGCCCGGCCCGCCTCGGTCTGGCCCGATGGGCTTCTGTGCACGGTTGCGCCCCACGTCTCCATCAGCGAGCGCCGGTAGGGCTTCTGGTCGTAGCTCGAGCCGACCATGAACACCTCGCACTCCATGTCCATCAGGCCGCACGCGAGCGCCAGCGCCGAACCCCACTGGCCGGCGCCCGTCTCGGTCGCCAGGCGCTTGATCCCCTCCTGCCTGTTGAAGTAGGCCTGGGGGACCGCCGTGTTCGGCTTGTGTGAACCCGCCGGAGAAGTGCCCTCGTACTTGTAATAGAGATGTGCGGGGGTATCGAGGTCCTGCTCGAGCCGCAGCGCCCGGTACAGCGGGGTAGGGCGCCAGAGCTTGTACAGCTCGCGCACCTCGTCCGGGATCTCGACCTGGTCGTCGGTCGACACCTCCTGCTCGATCAGCCCGATCGGAAAGATCGGCGAGAGGTCGTCGGGTCCCGCAGGCTCCATCGTGTCGGGACGCAGCGGCGGCGCGGGAGTGCCGGGCAGGTCCGGCATGAGGTTGATCCAGTGGGTCGGGATCTCCGACTCCGAAAGCAGGATCTTCACATCGCCAGCCATACTTGACTCAGCATATGAGAGAGGACGCGAGCACCACTCCGCTGGTCGGACTGGATCACGAAGAGCTGGTGATCCGCCGCGGACGGCGCAGCGGCCTCTACACGATCGTCGCCGTCCACTCGACAAAGCTCGGTCCCGCGCTCGGCGGCTGCCGGCTGTGGCGCTACGCGAGCTCCGCGGACGGCGCCCGCGACGCCCTGCGGCTCGCGCGGGCGATGACGTACAAGGCGGCTGCCGCCGGCCTGGCCCTTGGCGGGGGCAAGGGGGTGATCTGCGCTCAGGCGGGACCGCCGCTGGCGGGAAAGCAACGCCGCGAGCTGCTGCTCGATTTCGCGGACACCGTGAACGTGCTGGAGGGGGCGTACTACACCGCGGAGGACGTGGGCACGAGCTCGCGCGACATGGTCGTGATCTCCGAGCGTTCGCGCTACGTCACGGGACTGCCGCGCAGGCTGGGCGGGAGCGGTGACCCGAGCCCGTACACAGCGCTCGGCATTGAGGCGGCGATGCGAGCGTGCTGCGAGAGCAGCTTCGGATCGCCGTCGCTGAAGGGACGGAGCGTCGCCGTCGTCGGCGTCGGGCGGGTGGGCTCGCGCTTGGCGCGGCGACTCGCCCGCGCGGGAGTAAAGCTCGTGCTTGCCGACATCGACGAGAGCCGCCGAGAGCTGGCGAACGAGCTGCCACAGGCGCGATGGGCGGACCCGAATGTTGCGCTCCAGGCCGACGTCGACGTGCTCGCTCCGTGCGCGCTCGGCGGTGCGATCAACGAGACGAACGTGTCGCGGTTGCGTTGCGCGGTCGTGTGCGGCTCCGCGAACAACCAGCTCTCGCACGATGGACTCGCTGAGGACCTCGCTGCACAGGGCATCCTTTACGCGCCCGACTTCATCGTCAATGCCGGCGGCCTGATCAACTGCGCGGTCGAGCTGGAGGGTTACGATCCGGCGCGGGCACGCCGTCGCACCGCGGCGATCGAGCAGACGGTGAGCGATCTGCTCGAGGACGCCGCGCGCGCTGGCATCACGCCGCTCGCCGCCGCGTACGAGCTCGCCCGCCGCCGTCTGGCCGCCTGAGCGCCCGTTTATCGTCAACTGACCAATGTTTGGCCGGTATATCCGGCTCAATGTTGGTCGCGTGGGTCCGGAGCCGCCAACATGGCCCTGGACGCCGGCCTCGAACTCTCCCGCATCGATTGAAAGAGGGAGAGGGGCTGGCGCGTCGAACTGTCCATGACATGAATAAGACGAACGGTTCCCGGCGGGGCGATGAGGGCTCGACCGTGACGGCCGAGACACCCGAGGCCCCGCTACCCAAGGGCACAACTCTCTCCGAATACATCCGCGGGCGCTTCGACGAGTTCTCGCGCTCGCAGAAGGACGTCGCACGCTACATCGTCGACCACCTCGAGGAGGCGGCGTTCCAGACTGCGGAGGAGCTCGCGCGCCGCGCAGACACCTCCAGCTCGACGGTCGTGCGCTTCTCCCAGGCGCTCGGGTTCGAAGGCTTTCCCGAGCTCCAGGAAGCGGCGCGCGACGAGTACCGCCGGCGCTCTCACGCGATCGCCGTCGGTCACGAAGGAAACAGCACCGAGTCGGCGCTGTTCACGCTCGGCAAGACGGAGTTCGAGTCGGCACTTGCCACCGATCTGCTGAACGTCGAGGAAACCGCGCGCAAGGTCTCACTCGAGGACGTGGAGGCCGCCGCCGCGCTGGTCGCGCGCTCGGACCGGATCGTGATGGTGGGAGTGGACCAGATGGCCTTCTTCGCGAGCTATCTGCGCCACCTGCTCACGCTGCTAGACCTGCGAGCGGAAGTGGTCGCGTCCGCGAGCCAGGAGGCACTCGGCCGGCTCGCCCGCATCGACGAGGACACCCTCGTGATCGGCTTCTCGAGCGGCCGCCCGCACGCGCTCGTCCTGCGCGCGCTGAAGCTGGCCGGCAAGCGCGAGAGCGGCACGCTGGCGATCACGGACGCGAGCCTGTCCGAGCTGACGAAGCTCGCGGACCACTGCCTCTACTACTCGTCCAACAGCCCTTCCTACACCCGCTCGCATTCGGCGCTGCTGGCGTTGATCCAAGCGCTCGCGTTCGCGGTGTACTCGGCGGACGAGGATGCCTACCAGGAGCGGATCCGGGCGTTCAAGCTGAAGTGATCCGGGCCTACGCGCGCGGGTCACGGAATCCTTCACCGCGATCGATTGGGCCGTTTTTGACGCGCTATACGCGTTCAATCCGGCCCAAACGCGAGGGGGACCGAATGCGCCGCGGGATTACAGCGTGGGCCGGATCCTCCCGGATATATAGGGAGGATCCGGCCCGCGACGGTGAGGCGGGAGCAAATGCGCCATAACAGCGCTGATAGTGACGACAGCGTGACGGACATTCCCTCGGTACCCGCTGTTCCGACGCCACTACGAACAGGCCCAACCGGGGCGCCCCAGGCCGCCGGGTAAACTCACTCCCCATGCGTGAAGAAGCCACGTTTCGCGTCAAGAGCGGCCTTGCCGAGATGCTCAAGGGCGGTGTGATCATGGACGTCACCGACGCGGACCAGGCTCAGATCGCCGAGGACGCGGGCGCTTGCGCCGTGATGGCGCTCGAGCGTGTGCCGGCCGACATTCGCGCTCAGGGCGGGGTCGCCCGCATGACGAGCCCGGCGAAGATCCGCGAGATCCAGGAGGCGGTGACGATCCCCGTCATGGCCAAGGCCCGGATCGGTCACTTCGTCGAGGCTCAGGTGCTGGGGGCGCTCGAGGTCGACTACGTGGACGAGTCCGAGGTCCTCACTCCCGCGGATGAGGCCAACCACATCGACAAGTGGAAGTTCGACGTTCCGTTCGTCTGCGGCGCGACCGACCTCGGCGAGGCGCTCCGGCGCATCGGGGAGGGCGCGGCGATGATCCGCACGAAGGGAGAGGCCGGCACCGGGAACGTTGTCGAGGCCGTGCGCCACATGCGCTCGATCCAGTCCGGCATCCGGCGCCTTGCCAGCATGGACGAGGGCGAGCTCGCGTCTGCCGCGAAGGAGCTGCGGGCGCCGCTCGAGCTCGTTCACCGCGTGGCCGAGAACGGCCGCCTGCCGGTGGTGAACTTCTCTGCGGGCGGCCTCGCGACGCCGGCGGACGCCGCGCTCATGATGCAGCTCGGCGCCGAAGGCGTCTTCGTCGGATCGGGCATCTTCAAGTCCGCGGATCCGCCGGTGCGGGCGCGGGCGATCGTCGAGGCGACCACTCACTTCAAGGACCCGAAGGCGATCGCCGCCGCTTCGGAGGCGCTCGGCGAGGCGATGGCCGGCCTGGACGTCCGGGAGCTGGGGGAGACCGACCTGCTCCAACACCGTGGCTGGTAGCGGCGAGCGCCGGGTGAGCGCTTGAAGGTCGGAGTCCTCGCCGTCCAGGGCGACTTCGAGGCTCACGCGCGCGCACTTGACAAGCTCGGCTGCGATGCCGGCGAGGTGCGGCGGCCATCTCAGTTGACCGAGGTCGACGCGTTGATCCTCCCGGGCGGCGAAAGCACGACCATTACGAAGGGGATCGCGGCGTACGGGCTGGAGCAGCCGATCAAGGACTTCATAGAGAGCGGGCGACCGGTCCTGGGAACGTGCGCCGGATTGATCCTGCTCGACCGGCTTCATCTCGGGGCGATGGACATCGAGGCGCGGCGCAACGCCTTCGGGCGCCAGCTCCAGAGCTTCGAGGCCGAAGTGCTCGTGCGTGGGCTCGGCGACGAGCCTCTCCGGGCAGTCTTTATCCGCGCGCCCTGGATCGAGTCCTGGGGCGGCGGGGTGGACGTTCTCGCAGAGATCGATGGGCATCCGGTGGTGGCGCGTGAACGCAACATGCTCGTTTCGGCGTTTCATCCGGAGCTGACCGACGACCTCAGGCTGCACGCGCTCTTCCTATCGCTCCGCGCTCCCGTGGCGGGAGGAGTGGAGAGCGTATGAGGGACCAGCGCGCCGACGCATTGGCAAGCGTCCTCGTCCACCACTCCTGCGCTGTCGCAGAGGGTGACGTCTGCATCATCGAGGCCGAGAGCGCGGGCGAGCCGCTGGCAATCGCGGTCTACGAGGAGGTGCTCCGAGTCGGTGGACTGCCGATCGTGAACCTCCTGATGGAGGGGCAGAGCCCCGCCTTCTTCGCCCTCGCCAGCGACGAGCAGCTCGACTGGATCTCGCCACCCGCGCGCTGGGCGGCCGACGAGGCTGATTGCCGCATCCGTATCGTCGCCGACACGAACACGCGGGAGCTGTCCGGCATCGACCCTGCCCGCCAGACGCGCCGCCAGCGCGCGACCAAGGTCTTGATGGAGAGGATCATGGAGCGCTCGGCGGCCGGTGAGTTCCGTTGGAGCCTGACCCTGTTCCCCACACAGGCATACGCGGCGGAGGCCGAGATGTCGCTGCGCGACTACGAGGACTTCTACTACCGCGCCTGTTTCTGCGATCGCCCCGACCCCGTCGCCGCGTGGCGCAAGCAGTCGGAGGAGATCCGCAGGCTCGCCGAGTGGATGGATGGCAAGGAACAGGTCCACATCCAGGGACCGGGCACCGACCTGCGCCTGAACGTCTCGGGTCGCCGCTTCATTCCCGCAGAGGGCAAGCACAACATGCCCGACGGCGAGTTCTTCACCGGGCCGATCGAGGACTCGGCCACCGGGGAGGTCACGTTCAGCTATCCGGCGGTGTACGGCGGCCGGGAGGTCGCGGGCGTGAAGCTGCGCTTCGACGACGGCAAGGTCGTGGACGCGACAGCGGCCCGCAACGAGGACTTCCTGATCGAGACGCTCGATACCGACGCGGGCGCGCGCCGCCTCGGCGAGCTCGGCATCGGCGCCAACTACGGGATCGACCGCTTCACGAAGGAGATCCTGCTCGACGAGAAGATCGGCGGCACGATCCATCTCGCGGTCGGTATGTCCTACCCGGAGACCGGCGGCCAGAACGACTCAGCCGTTCACTGGGACATGGTGTGCGACCTGCGTCAGGGCGGCAGCATCACGGTCGACGGCAGGGAATTCCAGGTCGACGGCCAGTTCGTCGTATAGACGTCCAGAAGCTGCAAACCGCGTCACAGAGCCAAATTCGGCCTAGCAGGAGTAGCGGGTCGTGCGTCGAAGTTGTGCTCATCGCAACAGTGGTCAGCAGGCCTGACTGAAGCCGTCTAGAGAATCCGCTAGTCTGCCGACCTTCATTAACCGAGGAATGCCGAATCCCCGCGAAGGAAGCGGGGAACGGGGGACCCAGTAGTAGGGGCTAACTCACTTCGGTGGGGGCGCAGGCTCCTTTCGCGCCAGCCCGTCAGCTAACCCCGTAGGCCCACGAAGGAGGCCCGGTTTTTTTGCGTGCAAAAACGCCCGTACGGGGAACGGCATGGTTGGCACAGGCTCTGGCTGGCCTTTTCCTGCTCGCTGCTCTCGCCCTGCCTGGCGTTGCGGCGGCCGCAACCGGCGGAGCAACGCTTCCGCCGCCGCCTCCGCCACCGCCGCCCGGTCCTTCCGGCGGTGTCGGCACGGTCCCGCCCGTTCCGATCCCGGGCGCCGTGGCCAAGCTCTCAAAGGACGGCCGCACCGCGATCCCGCCGGCCGAAGCTCCAGAGCCGGTCAAGCAGGCGATCTACGCCGCGAACCAGATCACAACGATGCCCTACCGCTACGGCGGCGGGCACCGCAGGTTCAAGGACTCAGGCTACGACTGCTCGGGGTCCGTCAGCTTTGCTTTGCGCGGAGGCGGGTTCATTAACCGGCCGCTGCACTCCCGTCTCTTCATGAACTGGGCGGAACGCGGCCCTGGTCAGTGGATCACCGTCTACACGAACCCCGGTCACGCCTACGTCGTGATCGCCGGACTTCGCTTCGACACCTCGGGTCCGGGCGAGCGAGGGCCGCGCTGGCGGCGCTCCGCACGCTCGAGTCGCGCCTACGTGGCGCGCCACCCCAAGGGCTTCTAGCTAGCCGCGAGCGGTACCCAGCCGCTGCACTCGAGACGCCGGCCCGCCCCCAACCGGCCCGGCGTCTCCTGCGCTGTTGCTGCTGAATGAATGAGGCGCCGGACCTGTCATGCAGCTGGTCCGGCGCCTCTTTGCCTGGAGGGAGACGGGGTGAAGCCTGGTCTAGCCCGATCGCACCTGGTCGGGGCGTTCGGCGAGCTTCACCGATGCGGTGCGGCGATCGTTGCCCCGGAAGAACTCGATTTCGACTGTGTCGCCGGGCTTGTGCTCGGAGATGATCTGGGCGAGCCCGGCGGAGTCGGTGACCTGCTTGCCTGCGACGGCGATGATGATGTCGCCTCCGGCGAGGACTCCGGTAGCGGTGCGGCGGTCGCCCGCCCGCAGTCCGGCCTTGTCGGCTGGGCCGCCCCGGACCACGCTCTCGATCAGGGCCCCGTGCGTGGTGGGAAGCTTGAGATCGCTGGAAAGCGAGTTCACGCCGACGGAAGAGACACCCAGGTATGCACGCTTGATCTCGGAGCCCGTGCGAAGGTCGGGCACCACCTTGCGAACGGTGTCGACGGGGATCGCGAAGCCGACCCCGCTGTTGGCGCGTGCCCCGTTGCTGGCGATCTGGGCGTTGACGCCGATCACTCCGCCGTTGGCGTCGAGCAGCGGGCCGCCGGAGTTGCCCGGGTTGATGGCGGCGTCGGTCTGGATCACGTTGCCGATCGTGAACCCGTTCGGGGCCCTGATGTCACGCCCGAGCGCCGACACGATGCCGGTCGTCACGCTGCCCTGAAGGCCGAACGGACTGCCGATCGCGACCGCGGGCTGCCCGACCCGAAGGTCGTTCGAATGCGACAGCTCGAGCGGCTGCGACTTGCCCGGGACGTCGCCGTCGTCGACGTCGAGCACAGCCAGATCGCTGCCCGGGTCCTCGCCCTTGACGGTGGCCTTGACGAGGTCGCCCTTCTCGCCGAACCGGACCTGCACCTCATTGGCTCCGTCGATCACGTGCTCGTTGGTGACGATCGACCCGTTCCGGTCGATCAGGAAGCCTGAGCCGGAGGCGTTACCGCCACCACTGCGCGACTGGACGAACACGACTGCATCGCGAGCCCGCTTGTAGACGGCTTCGACGTCGACGCCGGTCGATGACGGCTGCGAGATCGGAGTGCCGTCGGCGACCGTCCGGGTCTTTCCGGAGTCATCCGAGTCGAACGCGCCGGCAATCGCGAGCACGGAGAAGACCGCTGCTGACGCGAGGGCGCCGATGAGGGCGGGGAGGGCTGAGGTGCTGAACCTGTTCAAAGACGCTCCTTGGAGGGGGACTGACGCTCATTGAAGCCTCTCTTTCTGTGACGAGGCCAAGAGGCACGTAAGAAAACGCGAAGAAGAGCTCAGGCGATGCGCGTGATCAGGCGGCCGAGCGTGGGAGAGGAGACGACGACCTCGTCACCCGGCTTCAGCCAGACCCTTGGCTGGCGCACGCTGCCCACGCCGGCCGGGGTGCCGGTGGAGACTATGTCTCCGGGCTCCAACGTCATCAGGCTCGATAGACGTGCCACGAGCGCCGGCACCGAGAAGATCAGGTCCGCCGTCGAGGCGGCCTGCATCGTCTCGCCGTTCAGCGTCAGCTCGATCTCGATCGTGTCGTGTGCGCCGGCCTCGTCGGGGGTCACGAGCGCCGGACCGCAGGGCGCCGAGCCGTCGAACACCTTGCCGGGCATCCACTGCGGGGTCGCGAACTGAAGGTCGCGCGCCGACAGGTCGTTGAGAAGCGTGTAGCCGGCTATGTATTCGAGCGCGTTGTCCTCGCTCACGTTCGCGCACCGCCGGCCGACGACGAAGGCAACCTCGGCCTCGTAGTCCACCTTCTCGCTGGAACGCGGCAGGATGACCGCTGCGCCCGATGGGACGAGCGCGTTGCGGAACTTCGCGAAGAAGGTCGGCGAGGACGGAGGCTCGAGCCCCGCTTCGGCTGCATGCGACCGGTAGTTGAGCCCGATGCAGATGATCTTGTCGGGATCGGGTACCGGTGGCAGCAGCTCGACCTGGTCGAGCGGCATCTGGTCGCCGGTCGCTGTGGCGGCTTCGCCGACGGCATTGGCGGCGATCAGGTCACGCACGCTCGGGCCAGTGTCCACGACGCTCGCGTCGCGCAGGAAGCCCGCCCGCACGCCACGCTCGCTCCTGAAGCTCACGATCCGCACGGCGCGGAACGCTACCGCTAAGAGCTAGCTCAGGCTCACCATCACGTGCTTGACGACGGTGTAGTCCTCGAGCGCGTACATCGACAAGTCTTTCCCATAGCCGGACTGCTTGAAGCCACCGTGGGGCATCTCCGAGACGAGCGGGATGTGGTCGTTCACCCAGACCGTGCCGAAGCGCAGCCGCTTCGCCGCTCTCATCGCCCGCCCGACGTCACGGGTCCATACGCTCGCAGCGAGACCGTAGTCGACGCCGTTGGCCCACTGGATCGCCTCGTCGTCGCTCGAGAAGCGCTGGACCGTCACGACCGGTCCGAACACCTCGCGCTGGATCATCTCGTCGCTCTGCTCGAGTCCGTCGACGACGGTCGGCTCCAGGAAGAACCCCGCTCCCGCCGGCTCCCTTCCTCCGGTAACCGTCCGCGCGTGTGAGGGGGCTCGCGAGAGGAAGCCCTCGACCCGCTCTCGCTGCTCCGCCGACACCAGTGGCCCCAGCTCCGTGCCGTCCTCGAGCGGGTCGCCGATCTTCAGCGACTCGGCTGCCTTCGCCAGGCCGCTCACGAAGTCGTCGTGGACCTGCGGCCCGGCGAGCACGCGGGTCGCAGCGGTGCAGTCCTGGCCGGCGTTGAAGTAGCCGGCGATCTTGACTCCCTCGACGACCGCTTCCAGATCTGCATCGTCGAACACGATCACCGGGGCCTTGCCGCCGAGCTCGAGGTGGATGCGCTTCAGCGTGTCGGCGGCGGCGCGGGCGATCTCCTTGCCTGTCGCGACGTCACCAGTCAGCGACACCATCGCCACGTCGGGGTGGCGCACGATGCCGGCACCTGCCGGCTCGCCGTGGCCGAAGATCACGTTCAGGACCCCCTTCGGGAGGTGCTCCGCGCAGATCTGTGCGAGCACCGCCGCGGTCATCGGGGTTTGCTCGGACGGCTTCAGCACGACGGTGTTGCCGGTGGCGAGGGCGGGCCCGATCTTCCACACGGCCATCATCAGCGGGTAGTTCCAGGGAGCGATCTGCCCGACCACACCAACCGCATCGCGCCGGATCATCGACGTGTAGCCCTGCATGTACTCGCCGGCCGGCTTCCCCTCCATGTTGCGGGCGGCGCCGGCGAAGAAGCGCAGGTTGTCCACTAGGAAAGGCATCTCCTCGTCGCGCATGGCCTCGAGCGGCTTGCCGACGTTCAGAGACTCGGTCCGGGAGAGCTCGTCCGCGCGCTCCTCGAGTGCGTCGGCGATGCGCAGGAGCGCCAGGGACCGCTCGCCTGGAGTCGTCTCGCTCCACGCGGGGAAGGCGGTTCTTGCAGCCTGGACCGCAGCGTCGACGTCTGCGTCGCCGGACAGCGGCGCCGTCGCGATCTCCTCGCCCGTGGCGGGGTTGACGATCGGCTCCGAGTTGCCGTCGGCGGCCGGTCGCCCCTCGCCATTGATGAAGTTCTTGATCTCGATGAGCTGTGTGGTTGCCATCGCCTCTCTCCTCTCTGAAGATCGCGGGGTTACGCAGTGCTCTGAGCCGCCGGGCCGAGCAGCTCGTGCAGGGGTGTGTAGGGAAGTCCGACGTCATGAGCCACCGCCGGGTTGGTGATCGCTCCGCGAGCGACGTTCACCCCGGGGCGCAGTCCGGGCTCGCGTATCAGCGCGGCCTCCAATCCGCAGTCCGCAAGGGTCAGGACATAAGGGAGCGTCGCGTTCGTGAGCGCATAGGTGGACGTGATCGGCACCGCTCCCGGCATGTTCGTCACGCAGTAGTGCGTGACGCCGTCGACTTCGTACGTGGGATTCGAATGGGTCGTGGGGCGCGAGGTCTCGAAGCAGCCGCCCTGATCGATCGAGACGTCCACGAGCACGGCGTTCCTCTTCATCAACGACAGCTGCTCCCGTGTGATCAGGACCGGCGCCCTTCCGCCGGGCACCAGCACGGCGCCGATGACCAGATCGGCGCGGGGCAGCATCTCCTCGATCGCCAGCGTCGAGGAGAAAACGGTCGAGCAGCGCCCGGAGAACGCGACATCGAGTCCCCGCAGGCGATCGATGTTGATGTCGTACACGAAGACGTCGGCCTCCATGCCGATCGCTATGAAGGCGGCGTTCATGCCGACGACCCCGCCGCCCAGCACCATCACCGTCGCGGCCGCGACGCCGGGCACGCCGCCGAGCAGGATTCCGCGACCGCCCAGCGGCTTCTCGAGCATGAACGCGCCCGCCTGCGTCGCGATCTTGCCCGCCACCTCGCTCATCGGTGCGAGCAGCGGCAGCTGGCCGTTCTCGTCCTCGACGGTCTCGTAGGCGATGCAGATCGCCCCGGACTCGGCCAGTGCGCGCGCCAGCTCAGGCGCCGGAGCGAGGTGCAGGTACGTGAAAAGGATCTGACCGACGCTCAGGAGCTCCACCTCCTCGCGCTGAGGCTCCTTCACCTTCAGGACCATGTCGGACTCGGCGAACACCGCCGCCGCGTCCGGCAGGATGCGCGCGCCCTGTGCCTCGAACTGCGAATCCGGCAACGCGCTGCCCTCGCCGGCACCCGACTGAACCAGAACGTCGTGACCACGCTTGGTCAGCTCACGGCATCCCACGGGAGTGAGCGCGACGCGGTACTCGTCGGTCTTGATTTCGGTGGGCACCCCAACCTTCACGCCGCCACCTCGTCACTTACCTCGAGGTGAAACTCGCAGCCGCGGCGTTCGAGCTCGGGGAACAGATCGTCCGGGTCGATGCAGCGCTCGGGCGGCAGCGCGCCGCGGGCCTCGATCAGACCGCGCTGAAGCAGTCGCACCGTCGCGGCCGCGGGCGCGGCCGTCGAGATGATGCCGCCGCCAAGGCCCCAGCCGGAATCCGGTCGCGTGAGGGCGGCGACCCGCACGCGGCGCTCGTCGCCGTAGGCCTCGATCACATGGGCGGAGATGGTGTTTGCCGAAGGTGGAAGCGTCTGGGCGGCGGCTTCCTCCTGCACGGACTCGGGAGCGCCGGCGAGTTCTCGCAGCTTCTCGAGCAGCGGCTCGGAGAGCGAGAGCCGGAAGCTGCCCTCACTCGCCGAGAAGCTGTCGCCGAACGTGCGCATCTCGGAATGAAGCGTGTAGATGGTGTCGGCGCGCCCGAACTCCGGCCCGAAGTCGACGCAGCCGCCGGGCGTCAACGGATCGCATTCCACCGGCCTTCCGTCGCGCAGCAGCACTGGCCGCATCGTCACCTCGTCGAGCAGGGTCCGCAGCGCGTACGGGACGCTGAACCCGTCCGGTGGCGCGAGATCGCGTCCAGCGGCGCTGACGTCGACCCGATCGACGCTCTTCAGCTCGCGCGCCGCACGGCGCGCCATCACGTTCGTCTTGCCGGGGCTGGAGCCGATGCCGAGCACAGCGATGAGATCCGCGTTCTCGAATGCGCCGTGCAGCTCGAGCTGCTTGCCGGTCATCCAGTAGAGGCCGCCGAGGTCGAGGTAGTGGCAGCGAGCGTCGAGGCAAGCCCGCATCGCTTCCAGGTTCACGCGGTAGCTCGCACAGTTGACGAGCACGTCGCAGCCGCTGAGCGCGTCCGCGAGCCCGCGGCGGGCGTCGACCGCCGCCGCGCTGGCGCGCCCGCGGCCGTGGGTGGTCGCGACGGCAGCTGCGCGCTCGCCGTTCACGTCCAGCAACTTCATTCCCTCCACCTCGTTCGACTCCGCCAGGTCGCGCACCACGGCCGGAGCGATCGTTCCGCCC
The DNA here is from genome assembly GCA_963716195.1 of uncultured Solirubrobacterales bacterium. Taxonomy (GTDB): domain Bacteria; phylum Actinomycetota; class Thermoleophilia; order Solirubrobacterales; family JBBDJG01; genus JBBQNR01. Next base: position 1,260,436 of record OY970293.1, on the reverse strand, counting down.
GCGCCGAGCACGGCGACCGTGTAGCGGTCGTCGTTCACGCCACGAGTTCCTTCGCGGAACACATTTGGGCTTCCCGCGCTCGAGATGACGTGGCTGTGGTCATCATGCAACCAGCTCGCGCGCTCGCAGGGCCAGCCAGAACTCGATGCGATCCTGCGCGCGACCGAGGTCGCGCCCGGTGAGCTCCTCGATCCTGCGGATCCGGTAGCGCAGGGTATGCCGGTGGCAGGAGAGCTCGCGGGCGGCGCGCTCCCAGTGGCCGTTCTGCTCCAGGAACACCTCGAGCGAGCGCAGAAGCTCGTCGCGGTAGCCGCCGCCGTTTGCGATTTGGCCAAGGACGCTGTCGCTGAAGATGCGCAGCGCCTCGTCGTCCTGGACCGAAAGCAGAAACTGGAATGCGCCAAGGTCCCTATAGGACGCCACGGTCGGAGCCTTGCTGCCGTTGAAGCCGGACACCTCGAGCGCGCAGCGCGCCTCGTGAAAGCTGCGCCGCAGCTGCGTGATCGAGGCCACGCGGCTGACGGCAGCGCGCACGTTCCCGAAGCGATCCCGCAGTCCCTCGCCCACGCGCTCGGCGAACTCGAGCGGGTCCACCCCGTTGGCATCGACGACCGCGCACAGCAGCTCGTCACGCGTCGCGACCAGAGCATGAAGCCCGGCGTCTGAGATGAGGCCGTCTAGCGAGGATTGCGCGGGCACCGGGTCGTCGAGCTCGAACAGGAGCACGGTGGCCGCCTCGCCGATTCCGAAGGGGCGCAGCCGACTCTGGACCTCGGTGTCGTCCACGCCGCCGGAGAGCACCTCCTCGAGCACGTCTCCGGCCAGTCGCCGCTCGGTCTCGCGGACGACACGACGGCGCATCAGTTCCAGTGCGACGACCGTAACGGCCTGCTGGAGGATCAGGCGCTCGAATTCCGCCAGGCCGCCGGCGTCGCGCACCGCCACTAGCCATGCCTGGGGGACCTCTGGACCGCGCGCTGCGACCGGCAGCGCGAGGGCGCGTCCGGACACGCTGGCGTGCTCCGGTGCGAACGCTCCGGCGCCTCCGGCTGCCATTCTCGCCGCTATCTCCCTGCGCACGGCGGCAAGTGCCTCCTTGGTTAGCTTGCGATGGAACTCGCTCTTCGTCATCAGCTCCCCGCGACCGTCCAGCACCGCCACCGCGCCCCCGATCGCGCTCGCGAGCGTCCTCGCCACCTCGTCGAGGCCGCGTTCGTCGATCACCAGCTGCTCGAGGCGCTTGTGGATCGCGATCCCGCGCTGGAGCACCTCGTACTGCTCGTTGACCAGAACTCCGAACGCGCGCTCGGTGAGCGCGATGAATGGCATCTCGTACGGCACCGCGAAAAGGGGGAAGTCGAGCCGGTCTGCCTCCTTCACCAGCGGCGACGGAATCCTTTCGTGCCCGAAGCCGATGCCGAACCCGAGGCCCGCGAGGTGGTGGTCGGACAGGCGCTTGACGAACTCGCGCTGCTCATCGGCGCTCGACAGCTGGAGGCCGGTCGTCAGGAGGAGCTCCCCGCCAGACAGCCACGGCGTCGGGTCGAGCAGCTCGGTGATGTGGACCCAGCGGATCGGTGCGTCCGCGGACTGCTCGCCGGCAACAAGCGAGAGCCCCAGATCTTCTACGAGGCTCTGAACAGTGAGCACTGTGGCGCCCTCGCGACCGTCCTAGTGAGGGACCACCTGGTCCCACGCCGCGCTCAGTACCGAGCGCAGGATCGCGCCGATCTCCTCGAACTGCTCCGTGTCGGCGACCAGCGGCGGCGACAGCTGGATGACCGGATCGCCGCGGTCGTCGGCACGGCAGATGAGGCCTTGCCTGTAGAGCTCTCCGGAGACGAAGCCGCGCAGCAGGCGCTCGGACTCCTCGTCGTTGAAGGTCTCCTTCGTCTGCTGGTCCTTGACGAGCTCGATTGCCAGGAAGAAGCCCGCGCCGCGCACGTCGCCGACGATCGGGATGTCCCGCAGGTTCTCGAGCACCTGGCGGAACTCGTCCTCCTTGCGCAGGACGTGGCCGCACAGGTCCTCCCGCTCGTAGATGTCGATGGTCGCCATGGCGACCGCTGCAGCGACCGGATGCGCTCCGAAGGTGAAGCCATGCGCGAACATCGCGTTGCCGTGCAGGAACGGCTCGGCGATGCGGTCGGAGGCGATCATCGCGCCCATCGGCACATAGGCCGAGGTCAGTCCCTTTGCGGTGGTGATGATGTCGGGTTGATAGCCGTAACGGTCGCTGCCGAAGAAATAACCGAGCCGGCCCCAGGAGCAGATCACCTCGTCCGACACGAGCAGCACGCCGTAGCGGTCGCAGATCTCGCGCACGCGCTGGAAGTAACCGTCCTGCGGTACGAAGCAGCCGCCGGCGTTCTGCACGGGCTCCAGGATCACGGCGGCAACGGTGTCGGGGCCTTCGAAGAGGATGCGCTCCTCGATTGCGTCTGCTGCCCACAAGGGATCCCTGTCGGGCGGCCAGTGGTAGCTGTTCGTGTTCGGCACATGGCAGCCACCGGGCGTGAGTGGCTCGAACTGGGAGCGAATGGACGTCAGTCCAGTCGCTGCGAGCGCCCCGAGCGATGTGCCGTGGTAGGCGAGCTCGCGCGCGATGAACTTCGTGCGAGTGCCCTCGCCTCTGATCCGGTGGTAGTTACGGGCCAGCTTGATCGCGGATTCGACGGCCTCCGAGCCGCCCGAAGTGAAGAAAACCCGGTTCAGGTCGCCCGGCGTCATGGAGGCGATCCGCGCCGCGAGCTCGATCCCCGGCGGATGCGCGTAGCTCCAGTTGATGTAGAAGCCGAGCTCCTTGGCCTGCGCGGCGGCTGCATCGGCGAGCTCCGGCCGGCCGTGGCCGGCGTTCACGCAGAACAGGGCCGCGAGGCCGTCGAGGTAGCGCTTGCCGTGCTCGTCGTAGACGTAACAGCCGTCGCCGCGCACGATCACCGGCACGTCATGATCGGCGTAGGAGCCGAGGCGCGTGAAGTGCATCCACAGGTGGCGCTTGGCCAGCTCCTGCAACGTTCCACCTCTGTTCGCGACTGCCGGGCTTCCCTCGAGCTTGGTCGCCATGGCTCTCTCCTACCTCGTGTTGTCGAACACCGCGTTTTTACTGGACAACTTGAACAAAATATAGCCCGCTTCCAGGTTCGGCAAGCCGGGCTTCTGTTCGGGTCAGCGATCGTCCTTGTCCAGGTTGGACAAGTAATCGACCGTGCGTTGCCGCTTCCGGACCTTGCTTCGGCGCCGTGGCGGCCATAGGTTTCGACGGGCCACAGCAACGATTGGGGAGATCACATAGAGAGTGCATCGGCAGCTGAGCCCACTGGCGCCAGCCCTGGCGGAATCGTCCGCGCCCAAAGGTGATGCCACGAACCGGCGCCGCCCGTCCGCGTTCGGTGGTTTTATGAGAAGAGCCACATGAGCAACCAAGCACGTCCGAGCGTTCGTCTGGAAAGCGTCACGAAGCGCTTTGGAGACTTTCCGGCCGTTCGCAGTCTCGACCTGGACGTGGAGCACGGGGAGTTCTTCACGCTGCTCGGCCCGAGCGGCTGCGGCAAGACGACGACGCTCCGGATGGTGGCCGGCTTCGAGGAACCGTCCGAGGGCCGGATCCTGCTCGACGGCGAGGACGTCGAAGGCCTGCCGCCCTTCAAGCGCCCGACCAACACCGTGTTTCAGAGCTACGCGCTGTTTCCGCATCTGAGCGTCGAGGACAACGTGGCGTTCGGACCGCGCCGCCGGGGTGTCCCGCGCGAGGAAGCGCGCAGGCGAGTAGCCGAGGAGCTCGAGCTCGTCGGACTCGGGCGCGAGGCGAAGCGGAAGCCCCGCCAGCTGTCAGGTGGCCAGCAGCAGCGGGTCGCGCTGGCGCGGGCGCTCGTCAACCGGCCCGCGGTGCTCCTGCTCGACGAGCCGCTCGGGGCGCTCGACCTCAAGCTTCGCAAGGGCCTGCAGCTCGAGTTGAAGCGCATCCAGCGAGAGGTCGGCATCACGTTCATGTACGTGACGCACGACCAGGAAGAGGCGCTCACCATGTCGGACCGGATCGCCGTCATGAAGGAGGGCGTGGTCGAGCAGATGGCCTCGCCGGAGGAGGTCTACGAAAGGCCGGCCACGGAGTTCGTCGCCGGATTCATCGGCGTTTCCAACCTGATGCCCGGCGTGGTGGAATCCGTGCGCGGGGACGAGGTTCGCGTTCGCCTCGACGCCGGGCCGGCCGTCAGTGCGGCCGCCCCGGGCGGGCTGCAGGTCGGCGACCGCTGCCACGCCGTGGTCCGCCCGGAGAAGCTGAAGGCCACGCGCGTGGAGGAGCCGGCACCGGCCGCCCGTCCGAGCGTGGAGGGCGTGATCGAGTCGGCCGTCTTTCTCGGCACCGCCACCCAGATGATCGTCAAGCTCGCCGCCGACGTCCCGATCACGGTGCTCCTGCCCAATGCGGACGAGGCCGAGCGTCAAAGGCTTCCCGGTGCCGGCGCCCGCGTGCGCCTTTCTTGGGCGCCGGAAAACACTCACATCTTGAAAGCGCAACCGAATGGAAGGAATAGGTGAGGGAGTTGAGCGATCGGGGAGACATGGAACGGCTGCTGGACGAATTCCTGCAGGCGAGCATCAGCCGGCGCAGGCTGCTGCACCGAGCCGGCGCGGGCGCGCTCGGCTTCAGCCTGGCGGGCTTCCTCGCAGCGTGTGGCGGCGACGGCAACGGTGGCGACGAGGCAAAGGTGATCCCGAAGGGCCAGATCGCCGACCAGCTCAACTTCTCGAACTGGCCGTACTACATGGACACAGACCGGGAGGTGCTCAAGGAGTTCAAGAAGAAGTACGGCACCACCGTCAAGTACACCGAGGAGATCAATGACAACGTCGAGTTCTTCGGCAAGGTGCGCCAGCAATACGCGGCGGGGAGCTCAGGCGGCCGCGACCTGCACGTGGTCACGGACTGGCTCTGCAACCGGATGAAGATCCTCGGCTACGTCCAGAAGCTCGACAAGTCGGCGATGCCGAACGTCGTGAACAACATCGAGCCGGCGGTGGCGAGCCCGGACTTCGACCCGAAGCGCGAGTTCTCGGTGCCCTGGCAGACGGGTCAGGTGATCCTGATCTTCCGCAAGGACAAGGTCGGCAGCATCTCGAACATCAACGAGCTGTTCGATCCGAAGCTCAAGGGCAAGGTGACGATGCTGAGCGAGATGCGCGACACCGTGGGCTCGGTTCTGCTGGCGGACAAGATCGTGCCGGAGAAGGCGACGCTCGACCAGGTGATGACGGCGATCGACAAGATCAACAAGGCCGCGCAGGACGGGCAGATCCGGCGCTTCACCGGCAACGACTACGTGCGGGACGTCTTGAAGGGCGACTCGCACGCGATCCTCGGCTGGTCGGGGGACGCGGTCTCGATGGTCGACGAGAGCAAGAACGTCGGCTACACCCAGCCCAGGGAGGGATTCATGATCTTCACCGACAGCATGCAGATCCCGGTCGGTGCTCCGCATGCGTTCACTGCACAGAAGATGATGGACTTCGTCTACCAGCCCGAGATCCAGGCGAAGCTGACACTCGCCATCAACTACGTCCCGCCGGTCAAGGGAACAAAGGAGTTCCTGCTGGAGCGCGACCCGAAAATCGCCGAGAACGAGCTGGTCTTTCCCGACCTCAGCGGGGCGCACAACTTCAAGTCGTTCCCGATCGAGGAGGAACAGGAGATCGACGCCGCCTTCCAGGAGGCAATAGGCGTCTGAACCGGGCCGACGGTCCAGCATGACGTTCCTCCAGAGGCGGCAGGGCCTCATCCCTTACCTGCTGCTCGCGCCCGGGCTTTTGTGGCTGGTCCTGTTCTTCGCGGTGCCGCTCTATTACATGGCGCGCATCTCGCTCGAATCGGGCGGGATCCTGACGGGGTACGAGTTCACCTGGCACTTCGAGACGTATACGCACGCGATCTCCACCTACCAGGACCAGATCGTGCGCTCGTTCGTGTACGCGGGGGCGGCGACGCTGATCGCGCTCGCGGTCGGCTATCCGCTCGCCTACACGATCGCGTTCCGCGGCGGGAAGTGGAAGACGGCGCTGCTGCTGCTGGTGATCGTTCCCTTCTTCGTCACCTACCTGATCCGCACCCTGTCGTGGCAGACGATCCTCAACGACGATGGCTTGGTCGTCGACATTCTGCAGACGGTCGGGCTGGTCGGGGACCAGGGCAGGGTCCTGGCCACAACGGGCGCCGTGATCGCGGGCATCACCTACAACTTCCTGCCTTTCATGATCCTGCCGCTGTATGCAAGCCTCGAGCGGGTCGATCCGCGCATGCTCGAGGCAGGCTACGACCTGTACGGCTCGCGCAGGGCGGTGTTCACACGGGTGACGCTGCCGCTGTCGATGCCCGGAGTCGTCGCCGGCGCGCTCCTCACGTTCATCCCCGCGGCCGGCGACTTCATCAACGCCGAGCTGCTCGGTACTCCGCGCCAGGCGATGATCGGGAACGTGATCCAAAGCCGCTACCTGGAGGTGACGGACTATCCAACGGCGGCGGCGCTGTCCTTCATCTTGATGGCATTGATCCTCGTGCTGGTCCTGGTCTGGGCCCGGATAGCAGGCACCGAGACGCTGGTGGGGGCGGAGGCGCGTTGATGGAGGCCGCGAGCATGCGCATGGGAGCTGAGTCGCACCGGCGCCGGCGAGCCCGAGTGCTCGGGCGGAAAGTGCTCGACCAGCTCCTGAACGTGTACGCCGCGCTCGCACTCATCTATCTGCTGGTGCCGATCGCGATCATCATCCTGTTTTCGTTCAACGACACGCAGAGCAAGTTCAACTTCGTGTGGCAGGGCTTCACGCTCGACTACTGGAAGGACCCGTTTGGCGTGCCCGGCCTTTCGGAGGCGATGGTGAACTCGCTGAAGATCGCCGCGCTCTCCACGGTGGTCGCGACCATTCTCGGGACGATGATGGCGCTCGCGCTCGTTCGTTACCAGTTCCGCGGCCGGGGCCCGACGAACTTGTTCATCTTCCTGCCCCTTGCGACCCCGGAGGTCGTGCTGGGAGCATCCTTGCTGTCGCTCTTTCTCACGATCGGATTCGCGACCGGTTTCACGACGATCCTGATCGCGCACGTCATGTTCAACATCAGCTTCGTCGTCGTCACGGTGAGGTCGCGATTGATCGGCTTCGATCGCAACCTCGAGGAGGCGGCACAGGACCTGGGCGCGAACGGCTTTCAGACGTTCCTGCGGGTGACGCTGCCGCTGATCGCGCCGGGAGTGCTGGCGGCGGCGCTGCTCGCATTCGCGCTCTCGATTGACGACTTCGTGATCACGAACTTCAACTCCGGGTCCACTGTGACGTTCCCGCTGTTCGTGTGGGGAGCGGCGCGGGTGGCGACGCCGCCTCAGATCAACATCATCGCGACGATGATCTTCCTCGTCACGGTGACGCTGATGATCTTCACCGTCTGGCAGCAGCGCCGAGCCGAACGGATGGCCTCGGTGCGACCGGAGTCGGTCTAGCAGGGAGGAACGGCGACATCGAAGGGGGGAGCCTTCGATGTGAGTCTCGTGAAGATTGACGCGGGATGCACGATGGGGGGCTCCGGAGGGTGCGGGATTTCCCTCCCATAGGGTGGCTAACTGCGTAAGCGATTGGACCCCTATCGTGGAAGTGCATCGTTCGACGCGACGGGCTCGCGAAAGGCCGACCTCCGGACACAACCACTTCGGTGCCTCGTCGGTAGCGCGAGGCCGAACGGAGGAACCAACTGCTGCATCGAAGGAGGGAGCCTTCTGCGCCAGAGTCGGGACGGCTGACATTGGATTCGTGACAGGCCCTCGGGAGCATGCAAGCTTTGGCCCCTATAGGCGGCATAACTACATCAGCAATCGGGGCCCGATCGCGAGAGTGCATCGTTCCACGCGACGGGCTCGCAAAAGGCCGACCTCCGGGCACCATCCCCTTCGGTGCCTCGTCGATAGCGCGCAGCCGCCTCTAGGGACCAACTGCTGCATCGAAGGAGGGCGCCTTGGTGTCAGTCTCGGGACGGTTGACGCGCGACTGATGATGCGCTCTCGGAGCATGCAAGCTTTGGCCCCTATAGGCGGCATAACTACATCAGCAATCGGGGCCCGATCGCGAGAGTGCATCGTTCCACGCGACGGGCTCGCGAAACGCAAACGCCCTGACCCACACCCCTTCGGTGCCTCGTCAATAGCGCGAAGCCGGGCCTAGGGTCTAACTGCTGCATCGAAGGAAGGAGTCTCCGATGTCGGTCTCGGGACGGCTGACATGGGATTCGTGACAGGCCCTCGGGAGCATGCAAGGTTCAGCCCCTATAGGCGGCTTAACTGCGACTGCAACCGGGGCGCCGTCACGAACATGCATCGTTCGACGCAAAGGGCTCACAAAAGGCAAACCTCCGGGCACAGCCCCAGTGTTTAAGCTCACTTGGTGGACGCTCCCTCCCTGACACCGCGAGACCGCCTCGCGTCGGTTCTCACGCGGGTCGTCGGCGCCCTCCCCGAGTCGGTGCAGCGCGCCCTCGGCGGGAGTGCGGTCCGAATCGACGGCCAGGAGCTGCACCCCGAGATCCGCGTCATCCTGCGCCTGCTCGAGCTGTCGCCGGAGCCGTCTTTGGAGGAGCTGCCGGTCCCGGCCGCGCGTGCGCAGATCAAGCGGCTGGCCTTCGCGCTGCGTGGCCCCATGCTCGACGTGGACCGGGCCGAATCGCTCGAGATCCCCGGTCCGGCGGGCCCGATCCGCGCGCGCCTGTACGTCGCGGAAGCAGGTGCCGAGCCGCCGCCGCTGCTCGTGTACTTCCACGGCGGGGGCTGGGTCGTGTGCGACCTCGACACACACGACAACGCGTGTCGCTTTCTCGCTCGCGAGGCCGGCGTCGCCGTCCTGTCGGTGGACTACCGGCTCGCGCCCGAGCATCCCTTCCCGGCAGCCGTCGAGGACGCGCTTGCCGCATTTCGCTACGCCGTCGACAACGCGGCGGAGCTCGGCGTGGACGGCGGCGCGATCGCGGTCGGCGGCGACAGCGCAGGCGCCAACCTCGCGACCGTCGTCTGCCAACTCGCACGCGACGAGGGTGGTCCGGCACCGGTATTTCAGCTCCTGATCTACCCGGTCACCGACCTGTCGACGAAGCGGCGGTCATACGAGCTGTTCCAAGATGGCTTCTTTCTGACCGAGGCGCACATGGATTGGTACCGGGGCCACTACCTACCCGGCGCGGAGGCCGCGCGCGATCCTCGCGCATCGCCACTGCTCGCCGACGACTTCTCGAACCTGGCGCCCGCCTACATCGCGACGGCAGGGTTCGACGTCCTGCGCGACGAGGGCGAGGAGTACGCGCGCCGCCTGCGCGAGGCCGGCGTGCCGGTTGCGCTTCGTCGCCACAGCAGCTTCATCCACGGCATCGCCACCAGGGTCGGGATGGGGGGCGCCGGCCAGACGATGATGCTCGAGGCCGGTGCCGCGCTGCGCGTCGGGGTCGCGAGTGCCGTGGCGACGCGCCAGCGGTCATGAGCACCTACGCGCGCGTCGCTGACCTGCCGGTCGAGATCTCGTCGTACGAGCTCGAGCCGCACGAGCTCGAGGTGTCGAGCGAGTTCACGCGCCTGACGACGGTCATCAGGCTGCAGGGTGGGGGCGAGGAAGGGATCGGCGAGGACGTCACCTACGACGCGCTGGACCAAGTCGCGCTCCAGGATGCGGGCAACACCTTCCTTCCGCTGCAGGGCTCGTACACGATCGACAGCTACTCGCAGCACGTCGGAGAGCTCGATCTGTTCCCGGCGGAGCCGGTGCGAGACGTCTCACGCCGCTACCGCAGGTGGGCGTTCGAGAGCGCGGCGCTCGACCTTGCGCTCCGACAGGCGGGGCGCTCGCTCGCCGACCCGCTCGAGCGTGAGCCGCAGCCCGTCACGTTCGTGATGTCGATGGGCCTCGGGCAGCCGCCGACGATCGATCCGGTTCGGAGGCGACTCGAGCGCTACCCGACCCTGCGCTTCAAGCTGGATCCCAAAAGTGAGTGGAGCGACGACCTGATTGCCGCCCTGGTCGAGACCGGCGCCGTGGACTCGCTCGACCTCAAGAGCTTCTACCAAGGCACGCCGGTGGACCAACCGGCCGATCCCGACCTGTACCGGAGACTGGTGGACGCGTTCCCGAACGCATGGCTGGAGGATGCCGGCGTGAACGACGAGACGCGCGCGATCCTCGAGCCGGTTCGCGACCGCCTCACCTGGGACGCGCCCATCCACTCGATCGCGGACATCGAGGAGCGCCCCTGGCCCCCGAAGATGGTCAACATCAAGCCTTCGCGGTTCGGGTCGTTGCGTGAGCTGATGGACGCATACGACTACGCCGACGAGCGTGGGATCGGCGCGTACGGAGGGGGGCAATGGGAGCTGTCCTGCGGTCGCGGCCAGATCCAGTACCTCGCCTCGCTCTTTCATCCGGACACGCCGAACGACGTGGCGCCGATCGAGTACGGCTACCACGAGGTGCCGGACGGGTTGCCCGCGAGCCCGCTGCAGCCCGAGCTCGCTGCGACCGGCTTTCGCTGGCGCGAACCGTAGAGCCTTCACCCGCTCTTCCCGCAGATGGTTTCGGTTGACTACCCGTATCAACCGGTACTAGGGTCAAACGTAGGCGGGTCGCCTTCGGGGACCCCAGGCACGGAGAGGCAGGGGGATTCGCAGCGTGGATAGGGAAGTCGTTCTTGGTTCTCTCACCTTCGCTGTGCTCGGCGTCGTCATGGCGCTCGCCGGGCGCTACCGCAAGGCTCGCGTGTAGCCCAAGCGCGAAGGGATCCGCCGACCCGCGGGAGGGTCGACTCCGCCGGGGATTCGTCCGCCCCGGCGGGGTCCAGGCCCATCGCTCAAGACCCGTACGGGTACCACCACTGCTTCACCGCGATCTCCGTCTCGATGTGAACGTGCTTGGTCTCCTGGAAGGCCTCCAGCCCTTCCTGCCCGAGCTCACGCCCCATGCCCGACTGTTTCATGCCTCCGAAGGGACCGGCGTCGTTATCGGTGAGTGGATCGTTGAACCACACCGTCCCGGCCTTGACCTCGTGCATGCACCGAACCACGTTCTTCAGCTCGCGGGTGTAGACGTTGCAGCCAAGTCCGTAGCGGGTCGAGTTCGCGAGCTCGATTGCTTCGTCAAGTGAGCGCACCGGGACGATCGGAGCGACCGGGCCGAACGTCTCCTCGCGCAGCAGGTCGGTCTCGGCCGGCGCGCCGGTCACGACTGCTGGACCGTAGAAGTGGCCGCTGCGCTGGCCGGCGTCTCCGCCTCCGGTCACGAGTTCCGCGCCGGCGGCGACCGCGGCGTCGACCTGGTCACGGACCTTGGCGAGCTGACGCTCCGACACCATCGGGCCTATGTCGGTGCTCTCCTGCAGCGGATCGCCGATGACCAGTGACTGCGTGTAGTCGACAAACTCGCGCAGATAGTCGTCGAATACGTCCTCCATCACGTAGAAGCGCTCTGCGGAGGTGCAGACCTGGCCTGCGTTCAGGAACGCCGCCCACGCGCCTCCCTTCGCCGCCACGTCGAGCCGGTCCGCCACGTCCGAGCACACGATGAAGGGGTCCTTGCCCCCCATCTCGAGGTTGACCCGCGCCAGCCGTTCTGCGCAGAGGGCCGCGACACGCTTGCCGGTTTCGACGGAGCCGGTGAAGGCGACGCAGTCGACCCGCTCGTCGCGCACAATCCGTTCACCGATGTCGCCGGTCCCCGCGACCAGGTTGACCACGCCGGGATGCACGTGCTCGAAGCAGTCGGCGAGCATCAGTGTCGATAGCGGTGTCACCTCCGACGGCTTGCAGACGATGGTGTTGCCTGCTGCTAGCGCAGGCGCGGCCTTCCATGCCAGCAGCAGCAGGGGGTAGTTCCACGGCACGATGCAGCCGACGACCCCCATCGGCTCCTTCAGCACGAGGGCGAGCTGGGTCGCCTCGATCGGAGGGATCACCCGCCCGGCGAAGTTGCGCCCCATCTCGGCGTAGTAATCGAAAGCGGCCGCGGTCCAGCCCACCTCGTCGGAGTTCTCGATCAGCGGCTTGCCGCCCTCGAGCGTCATCACGCGCGCGAGCTCGTCAGTCCGATCGCGGAGCCGTCGAGCGATCTCGTGCAGGAAATCGGCGCGCTCCACGGCGGGCGTGCGGGCCCACTCGCGCGCGGCCTCACGGGCGGCGGCGACCGCGGCGTCGAGCTGCTCGGTCGCCGGCAGCGAGACCGTCGCGAGCGTCTCCTCCGTGAACGGATTCTCCACCACGAGCTCTTCGCCGGTGCCTTCGACCTGCTCGCCATTGATCAGGAGTCGGGTTTCCATGCGGGGTGATTCTGTCATTCGGTTGGAGGTCAAGGGACCGGCATCGAAGTGGAAGTGAGACGGTGGGTATGCGGAAGCTCGCGAGTTGTCTACGTGAGTCACATGAGATGACCGATTTGTGAGGGGCCACTTTGTCCACTGAACAGTTGGCTGACCTGTAGGTCATCCAACTCTTCACTCGATGACCGGCGGTGTGACGAGGGGGTCGCAAGCATCGCTAAGCGCGCACAACGACACGATTGCGTCGGTGTGTCTAGCCAAACTCGGGCCGAGTTGTGACACAGACCTCAATGACACTCCTTCCTTCGGTGCCCGTTTTTGAAGGACCCGCAGCCGGATCCCAACAACAACCACCGCCTCCTAGAATCCCGACGCATGGCCGGTCACTCCAAGTGGGCACAGATCAAGCACAAGAAGGCGACGGTGGATGCGCGGCGCGGGCAGCTCTTCACCAAGCTCGCGCGGGCGATCACCGTCGCGGCCCGTGACGGCGGGGGTGACCCGGACGGGAATGCCACGCTCGCCAACGCGATCGAAAAGGCGAAGAGCCTGCGCATGCCGAAGGACAACATCGAGCGCGCGATTGCGCGCGGCACGGGGGAGGGCGCCGATGCCGCCGCGATCGAGGCCGTCACCTACGAGGGCTACGGGCCGGGTGGCGTCGCGATCCTGATCGAGTGCCTGACCGACAACCGCAACCGGACCGCGGCCGAGGTCCGCCACCTGTTCTCCCGTGCGGGCGCGAGCCTCGGCGAACCGGGGTCCGTCGCATGGATGTTCGAGAAGAAAGGCGTCGTGCTGGTCGATGCCGAGCGCTACACAGAGGACGACCTGATGTCCGCCATCGACGCCGGCGCCGAGGACGTCACGACTGACGGCGACTCGCTGCGCATCGTGTGCGACCCATCGGATCTGCGGGCGGTGGCGGAGGCGCTCGAGCAGGCGGGCGTCGAGGTTCAGTCGACCGAGCAGTCGATGCTGCCTAAGACGACCGTCGAAGTCGGACCCGACGACGCCCGCAAGCTGCTGCGCCTGCTCGATTCGCTGGACGACCAGGACGACGTCGACCAGGTGCATGCCAACTTCGACATCGGCGCCGAGGTAATGGAGCAGGTCACCGCTTAACAAAAGGACTGGAAGGTTTACTCGCGGAAGCGGGAAACTACGTGGTGATGTCGCGAGAAGCCGCTCAGCACGAGAGCAAGGAGGTTCCGGTGCGCAGGCGGCTGAGTGGTCCACAGCGCCGCGCGAGCCTTCTGGATGCCTCGGTCACGGTCTTTGCCCGGCGTGGCTACGAGGCCGCTCGGATCGACGAGATCGCGGCGGAGGCCGACGTCTCCAAGGCCCTGATCTACGAGCATTTCCCCGGCAAGCGGGAGCTGTACGCCGAGATCGTGCGTGACGGCACAGAGGAGGCGCTCAGCCGCGTCTCGGCTGCGGTCAGTCCCGGCAGCGTCGGCGGAGAGCTGCTCGAGGCCACGATCGTTGCCTTCCTCGATTTCGTCGCCGAGAGGCCCGATCTGTGGCGGGTGATCAACCAGCAGGTCCCGGACGCCACGATCGTCGCGCTGGAGGAGAGCCTGCACCGCAAGGCCGTCGACCTGATTGCCACGCTCGTGGCGGGCGACCCGTTCGTACGGGAGCTGGGCCTGCCGAGAGCGGAGCTCGAGCAGGTCGCCGAGATGATCAACGGGGCCACGCTGAACGTGGTCGATTGGTGGCTGCGCCATCCTGAGGTGGAGCGCGACCTGATCGCCCGCAACCTGATCAGCTTTCTGTGGCTCGGCATGGATCGCACCCGCCGAGGCCAGCGCTACGGAGCGCCGTCCGCATCGGCGGACACAATCGAGCCTCAGTAGTGACCGCGCAGCGACACACGGTGCTCGGCATCGATCCGGGCACCGCCTCCACGGGCTATGGGGTGGTGGCCACCGACGGCTCCCGTATGTCGGCTGTCTGCGGGGGAGTGATCGCGACCAAGCCGCGAGTGCCCCCGGAACAGCGCCTCGCCGCGATCTTCCGCGAGCTAGACGATTTGATGGCCGAGCACCGCCCGATGGCGGTGGCGGTCGAGGACATCTTCTTCGGACGCAACGTGCGCACGGCCTTCGCGGTCGGACAGGCTCGCGGGGTCGTGCTCGGGGTCGCCGGCTTACGCGAAGTTCCCTGCTTCACCTACACGCCTCAGGCGATCAAGCTCTCGGTCTGCGGCGCGGGGGGAGCCGGCAAGGAGCAGGTCCAGCGCATGGTCGCGAGCCTGCTGGGGCTCGAGGCGCCGCCGAGTCCAGATCACGTGGCAGATGCGCTGGCCGTCGCAATCTGCCATGCGGGACAGAGGCTTAGAAATTAGAAATCAGAAATTAGAAATTAGGCTGGAGCCACGGCCCTAATTTCTAATTACTAGTTTCTGAACTCTCGAAGGCGTCCGAGCTCCCGCGCAGAATTCCTTTCCATGATCGCCTCGGTCGCAGGGAAGGTGGGCGCTCGCTGTCCTGATCACGTCGTGATCGAGAGCGGCGGGGTCGGCTACCGCCTGAACGTCTCGGCTCGGACCCTCGCGACCATGCCCGCCGTCGGCGGTGAGGCCCGGCTGCACGCTCACCTCGTCGCTCGGGACGACAGCCTCCATCTATACGGGTTCGCGACCGAGGAGGAGCGTGATCTATTCCTCAAGCTCGTGTCGGTGGCGGGCGTGGGGCCGAAGATGGCTCTCGCCGTGCTGTCTGGCTCGAGCGCCCGCGAGGTGAGCAAGGCGATCGCGCTCGGTGACGCCAAGCGCTTCCAGGTCGTGCCGGGAGTCGGCAAGCGCACCGCGGAGCGCATCATCGTGGAGCTGCGGGACAAAGTCTCCGACGACCTGATCGTGGCGGAGGCCGGCGCCTCTTCCGACGACCCCCGCGTGCTGGCGCGGGAGGGATTGGTCGGCCTCGGCTACGACGCGACCGAGGCTGAGAGGATGCTCGACTCGGTGGCGCTCAGCGACGAGGAGCGTGAGCCGGAAGAGCTGATCACCGCCGCTCTGCGCACGGCCGTTAAGGGCGGCTGATGACGACCGAGCCTCCCGCTGCGGAGCGCCTGGAGCGGATCCAGGCGCCGGGAACCCGTCCCGGCGAGGAGGAGCTCGACCGTTCGCTGCGCCCGCCGCGGCTCGAAGACTTCATCGGCCAGGACCAGCTCAAGGACCAGCTCTCCCTCTTCATCGAGGCGGCGCGCCAGCGCGGGGAGCCTCTCGACCACGTGCTGCTGGCCGGCCCGCCCGGGCTCGGCAAGACGTCGCTCGCGTACATCATCGCCCGGGAGCTGGAGGTGCCGCTGGTGCAGACCGCTGGGCCCGCGCTCGAGCGAAAGGGGGACGTGGCCGCTTTCCTTACCGCGCTCGAGCCCCACTCGGTCTTCTTCATCGACGAGGTGCACCGGCTCACCCGCGCGGTCGAGGAGACGCTCTACCCCGCGATGGAAGACCGCCGGCTGCCGATCGTCCTCGGCCAGGGCGCGGGCGCGCGCACCGTCACGCTCGACCTGCCTCCGTTCACGCTGGTGGGCGCCACCACCCGCACCGGCCTGCTGACGACGCCACTGCGCGAGCGCTTCGGCGTCTCCCACCGGCTCGAGCACTACGGCGTGGACGAGCTCGCGCAAATCGTCAAGCGCTCCGCGCGCATCCTCGACGTGGCGATCGACGACGAGGGAGCCGTGGCGATCGCCGCCCGCGCGCGCGGAACTCCGCGGGTGGCGAACCGCTTGCTCAAGCGCGTGCGCGACTACGCCCAAGTGCGTTCGGAGGGCGCAATCGACGAGGACGTCGCGACGATGGCTCTCGAGCTGCTGGAGGTCGACCGGGAAGGGCTCGAGCGCATCGACCGGGAGATCCTGCGCACGATCGTGGAGAAGTTCGACGGCGGCCCGGTCGGCCTTTCGACCCTCGCGGTGGCGGTCGGCGAGGAGCAGGACACGATCGAGGACGTCTACGAGCCCTACCTGCTCCAGTCCGGGTTGATCAAGCGCACTCCGCGCGGCAGGGTCGCCACGGCGCGCGCCTGGGAGCACCTCGGCATCGAGCCCGGATCGGACCGAGCGCGGCTCTTCTAAGCTTGACGGGATGCCGATCTTCATCTGCCCCAACTGTGGGACGCGGCTCACCGCCGCCGACCGTACCAGCGGCTTCAGGACCACTCCCCGGGGCTGCGAGAAATGCGGCTTCGGCTTCGTGTTCGAGCTCCTGGACGACTACTACCCGGATCCGACGGCGGCTTTTTTCGTCTGCGACGGCGAGGGGCGCGTGATCGGCTGTGGCAGGGGCGCGTTCGAGCTCACCGGTCTTACCGACGAGCGTGCGGTCGGCCGGCCCGTGCGTGACGTCCTCGGCCTGGACTTCGCCAATGGCGAGGATCCGATCGGAACGACGCTAGAGTGGGGCGTGCGCGTGCTGGGTCGTGAGGTGCGCGTGGAAGCGGAGGGAGACCAGCCCGCAGAGGCGACCGCCGACGTCTTTCCCGCTTATGACGAAGACGGCGGCCTGCTGCTGGTTCTTACCCCGAAGCGCTAGCGACCGCCGCTGGTACAGGCGCTGCATGCCTCCCGGAGACTCCGTAACCTCCGACACTAGAATCACCGCGAAGGATCACCGTAGTACCCCATGGGCTCGCGTAGACGGAACCTATTCGTAATTCTGCTCGTCCTCGGGCTCCTCGCCGCGTCGGGCGCGATCATCGCTGCCAAGACGACCCAGCTCGGCCTGGACCTGAAGGGCGGCGTCGAGCTCGTCTACCAGGGCCAGCCGACGCCCCAGAGCAAGGTGACCGCGGAGGCGATCGACCGCTCGATCGACCAGATCCGCGACGGCTGTAACGAGCTCGGCGTTTCAGAAACCGAGGTCCAGCGGCTGGGCCGCGATCAGATCTCGGTCGGCATTCCCGGCGTCAAGAACGCGCAGCGCGCGATCAAGCAGTGCGGCAAGTCCGGGCAGATGCTCTTCTACGACTTCGAGCAGAACGTGATCGGCGACAAGAAGCGACCGATCTCCGGGCTCTACCAGGCGGTCACGCGCGCGTCGAAGCAGCCGCCGCAAGTCGACGCCAACAACACCGCCGGCAAGCAGTTCTACATGTTCGACAAGCTGAAGAAGCGGCTGGCCGGTCCGGACGCCACTCGCAAGGACCTGCTGGCGGAGTTCGATGGCCGCCCGCCGAAGGGCTCGGAGATCGTCGTCGTGCAGCCGGGCACGATCGTCGTGCAGGCAGAGCGCCCGCGCGGTCTCGACAGGGACAAGCCGTTCGACCAATGGTATGTGCTGCGCGACAACCCGGAGCTGAGCGGTAAAGAGCTGAAGAACCCCGAGCAGCAGTTCGACCCGAACAGCAACGAGCCGATCGTCACCTTCGAGTTCACGGGCAAGGGTCGCGACGCCTTCCACGAGGTGACGCGCCGGCTCGCCGAACGCGGGCAGTCTTCCCAGGTCCCCGGCCAGCCGGCCGACGCGTCGTTCCAGACGTTCGCGGTCGTGCTCGACCGCGAGATCATCACGCGCCCATTCATCGACTTCCAGGAAAACCCGGACGGGATCGACGGGCGCACGGGAGCCCAGATCTCAGGCGGGTTCACCGGCAAGGGCGGCCTCCAGGAGGCGCAGGACCTCGCCAAGCTGATGAAGCGCGGCGCCCTCCCGATCAATCTCAAGCTGATCAGCCAGACCCAGATCTCCGCCTCGCTCGGTAAGCAGGCGCTGGACCAGGGACTGCTGGCGGGCATCGTCGGCTTCGTGATCGTGCTCCTGTTCCTGCTGCTCGTCTACCGGCTGCTGGGAGTCATCGCCGGGCTCGCGCTGGTCACGTACGCGATCTTCTTCTTCGCGCTGATCGAGCTGATCCCGATCACGCTCACGCTGCCCGGCATCGCGGGACTGATCCTCACGATCGGCGTGGCGGCGGACACGAACATCGTCATCTTCGAGCGCATCAAGGAGGAGCTGAGAGCCGGGCGAACAGCCACGTCCGCGATCGCGGTCGGCTACAAGCGCGGGATCGCGACGATCATCGACGCAAACGTCGTCACGTTGATCACGGCGTTCATCCTGTTCATCCTCGCCACCTCGGGGGTGAAGGGCTTCGCGTTCACGCTGGGAGTCGGGACGATCGTGTCGCTGTTCACCGCGGTGGTCTTCACCCAGGCCGTGCTGGGTTCGATGGGGCGGTCACGCCTGCTGCGCAGCCCGGCCATGCTCGGCGCCGGCAAGCGCCATTGGAGCTGGAACTTCGACTTCATCGGCCGCAGCAAGCTCTTCTTCGCCACGTCCGGAGTGATCATCCTGATCGGGGCGCTTGCGGTGTCGACGAAGGGGTTCAACTACGGCATCGACTTCGAGAGCGGCACGCGCGTGACCGCGGCCCTGGACCGGTCCGCGAGCGTCGAGGACGTGCGCTCCGCGATCTCGTCGATCGGCCTCTCCGAGGCGAAGATCCAGAACGTCAACGATCCGGACCTGGGCCAGAACGTGGTCCAGATCTCGACGCCGTCGCTCGGTCCCGGCGAGGTCGACAAGGTCGAAAATCGCCTGGACGACGAGTTCGGCGTCGCAGCGGATGGCTTCTCGAGCCAGAGCGTCGGGCCGACGTTCGGGGAGACGGTTGCGCGCGGCGCCGCTTACGCGATCCTGTTCTCCCTGCTCACGATCATGGGCTACGTGGCGTTCCGGTTCGAGCCGAAGTTCGCCGTCCCGGTCCTGATCGCCCTCTTGCACGACATCCTGATCACCGCCGGCGTCTATTCGCTGACCGGCCGGGAGGTGACGAGCTCCACGGTCGCGGCCTTGCTGACGATTCTCGGTTTCTCCTTGTACGACACCGTGATCGTGTTCGACCGAATACGTGAGAACGCGCCGCGCATGCCGCGTGCGGCCTTCTCGCAGATCGTCAACCGCTCGATGAGCGAGGTCTTGAACCGATCCCTGGCGACGTCGTTCTGCACGCTCCTGCCGGTGACAGCGCTCCTGCTGTTCGGCGGCGAGACGCTGAAGGACTTCGCGTTCGCGCTGCTGATCGGGATCGCGTCAGGTACCTACTCGTCGATCTTCATCGCGGCGCCCGTGCTCACGGCCTGGAAGGAACGGGACCCCGTGTATGCCCAGCGCCGCCGCCGCATCGCCGAGTCGCTCGGGATGGTGCCGGCGTTCGCCGTGGCGACCGCGGGACCGGCGCCCGAGGCGGCGCCGCCCGTCAGGTCTCAAACCGGTGGCAGGCGGGCTCGACGGCCCGAGCCCGAGCCGGAGCCTGAACCAGAGGTCGAGCCGGAGCCTGAGCCAGTTGAAGGCTTCGAGGAGGATGAGCCGGAGCTCGTTTCCAGCAACGGTGCTGAGCGCGACGGCCAGGCTGAGCCTGCTGCCGTGGAGGAACCCGAGCCCGCCGAGCAGTTCGTCCCCGACGCGGGCACGGAGGACGGCGCTGACGGCGACGGCGCCAAGCAGGCGAGCGCGCCACGGGCCCAGGGCAAGAAGAAGGCGACCCGCGCGCAGCGGCGCCGGAAGCACGGAAGGAGGCGCTAGTCCAGCATGGCTCTACTCGTCTGGGCGATGATGGGAATCGCGATCTGGCACTTCGCGGTCTTCGTGCCGGATCACTTTTGGGGCGGCATCGTCGGTGCCTTCATGGCCGCGATCGTCGGTGCAGTCGTGATCGGTTTGCTGGTGCAGGGCTTTGCCGGACGCGACATCGACTCGACCGATATCGGCACGGCGCTGATCGCGGTCCCGGGCGCGGCGCTCGGGCTCGCAGTCGGCTACGGCTTCGGCCTGCGCAGCGAAGCTAGGCACTGACTCAGTCACCCGCGCGCGAGCGCGGTGCGTAGCCGATCGAGGTAGATGAGGATCGCCTCGTCGCGTGCGGTCGGAGCGCGCTCCCACCGCTGCAGGTCGACGTAGTGCGGGATGCCGGTCGCACTCAGTCGTGCGCGGCGGCGCGCGTGCTCGGCCTCAGACTTGGTGACGTAGTGGTTCAGTCGCAGGCGCGAGCGGCTGATGGACTTCGTCCAGCCCAAGCCGACCGGGTAGCCGTTCTCGTCGACGGCGGAGCTGGTGTCGTAGTGGAAGCCGTGGACGTCGCAGGCGACCACGCGGCCCGGGTCGACGATGCTCTTGTACCAGTGCGAGTCGGGGTCTTCCGCCCTCTCGAGATAGCTCTCGATCACGAGCCCGGGCGGCGGCTCGACGTGGCCCGAGGTCCCGAACAAGGCCCAGTTCACTGCCACGCCGGGAAACTCCTCGAACTTGCGGAGCGTCTCCTGAAGCGACTCGCCCTGCGGAGAGAACAGGAACTCGTCGGCGTCGATGAAGGCGATCCAGCGTGCTGCGTCGCCGTGGTGGCGGATGCAGTGCTCGTAAGCCGCGATCTGGCCGAGGTAGGGATGCCAGTCGTGGACCACGGCGATTCCGCTCTCTACATACGGCGCCAGGACGCGCAGGTGGTCGTCGTTGCTGCGGTTGTCATAGAGGAAGAAGCGCTCCACTCCCGCGAGCCGGTGAAACTCGATCCACTCGCGCAGGTACGGCGCCTCGTCGCGATAGATCGCGCACAGCGCGAGGTACGAGTCGGGGGCGCCACGGCGCGGGCTGATCGGTTCGCTGCGCGGGGACGCGGGATCGAGCCAGAAGGAACGGTGGCGGCCGGCGCTCAGGATCAGCGCCTGCACGTCGAGCATGTCCCGGATCTCCACGTCCGCCTGCACGAGGCGCTCGCGCACGGTGGCGGCGAACTCGAGGTGATGGCGGTACTGCTCGGCCAGCGATCGGTTGCCGTCGCCGGCGTGCCCGAGCAGCTTCTCGAGCGGCCCGTAGTAGCCGGGGCGGACAACGGGCAGCTCGAGCGGGTTGAGCGCGAAGTTGAGCATCGAACCGGTGATGAGGGCGAGCCGGCGATACTCGTCATCGCCGGGGTCGGCGCCCCCGGGCTGTGCGGAGGCCGCACGCTCCGCCGCCCCTGCGAATTCCTCGAAGCGCTCGAGCGGGTCGGCTCCGGCGCCTGCGTTCACCGCGGCAAGTGCGCCCGCCAGCGAATCGCCATCCGCCCTTGCCCAGTCGTCGAACCAGCGCGTGCGCCCGATCACCGCGAGATCGCTGAAGCGCTCGCGCCGGACGATCTCCTTCGACAGGCGGAACCAGTCGCCGCCCCGGCCGGCCTCGGCCAGCATCGCACGGAGCACGTCCGCCACCGCCAGCGGCTTGTCGCGGTCCTCCGCGTCGAACGACGGCTTCGCCCGCGCGAAGCGGGCGTATTCGAGGAAACGGTCCCAGTCGTCCATGGGCAGTGAGGATCCCAGGTGGGCAGGCGTTGGCGTTCCGTCGGACGCTCCTCCTAGCATCGGCCGGTGGCTGTGAGTGGCGGCAGATGGCGTGTTGGGCCCTATTCCTACGACAGGTCGCGGGTGCTTGCGGCCGAGCTGGGTCTGACCGAGACGACGGCATCGGTCCTCGTCCGCCGCGGGATCACCGATGCCCAGACAGCCCGCCGGTTCCTCGCAGCCGACGAGCGCCACGACCCCTTCGCGCTGGCGGGGATGGAGCACGCTGCACGACTCGTGCTCGACCGGGCCCGCGCCGGAGCGCGGATCGCCGTGCACGGCGACTACGACGTGGACGGCGTATGCTCGACCGCGCTGCTGGTGACGGCTCTTCGCCGCCTCGACGCGGATGTGCATGCCCGCCTGCCGAGCCGAGACGAGGGCTACGGCCTCTCGGCGTCGACGGTCGAGGAGCTTCACGTGCATGGAACTGCGCTGCTCGTCACCGCCGACTGCGGCATCGGTGGGGTCGAGGAAGTGGCGCTGGCCCGTCGCCTCGGCATGGACGTGGTCGTCACCGATCACCACCGCCCGGGCGCGGAGCTGCCGGATTGCCCGATCGTGCACCCGGTGCTCGGCGGATATCCCTGCCCGGAGCTGTGCGCCACCGGCGTCGTGTTCAAGCTTTCACAGGCGCTCTTCCAGCTCGCCGGCCGCGACCCCGCAGAGCTCGACGACCAGCTCGACATCGTCGCCCTCGCGACGATCGCCGACGTGGTGCCGCTCGTCGGTGAGAACCGCGCCCTCGCGCGCGCGGGCCTGCGCATGCTGTCCGGAACCGGCAGGCCCGGGCTCAGGGCGCTGTTCCAGGTCGCGGGGGCCGAGCCACAGTCGGTGCGCGAGCACACTGTCGCGTTCGGACTCGCGCCGCGCATCAACGCGGCCGGCCGTCTCTACCGGCCGGACGCCGGCCTCGAGCTGATGCTCACCGACGACGACGAGCGTGCGCTCGCGATCGCGCGTGAGCTCGACGCCATCAACACCGAGCGCCAGTCCGTCGAGACGCGCATCCTGTTCGAGGCCGAGCAGCAGCTGTCCGCCGACGAGGCTCTGCGCGAGCAGCCCGTTCACGTGCTGGGCGGCGCGGACTGGCATCCCGGCGTGATCGGGATCGTCGCGTCGCGTCTGGTCGAGCGTCATCACCGCCCGTGCGTGCTGGTCGCCCTCGACGAGCGGGGGCGCGGCAGGGGATCCGGGCGCAGCATCTCCGCGTACGACCTCCATGCCGGGCTGGCCGCCAGCTCGGAGCACCTCTCCCGGTTCGGCGGGCACCGGATGGCGGCCGGTCTCGAGCTGGAGGCCGCGAACCTCGCGCGCTTTCGCGCCGCGCTCGTCGACCATGCCCGCGCTGCGCTGAGGCCCGAGGACCTCGTTTCGGTCGAGAGCGTCGACGCGGTCGTGCCGGGCGACGCTCTCGGTCTCGAGCTGGCCGAGGAGCTCGATCTGTTGCGGCCGTTCGGTATGGGCAACCCGCGCGTGAACCTGCTCGTCCCGGCGGCACGCGTAGGCGAGGTGCGGGGGATGGGCGAGGGGCGCCACGCGCGCTTCACGGTCAAGTCCGCCGGCGTGCGCACGTCGGTGGTCGCCTTCGGCAACGGCACCGCGATCGGCGCGGAAGGCGAGACGCAACGGCACGACCTCGTCGCGCGGCTCGAGGCGAACGAGTGGAACGGCTCCGTCGAGCCGCGGCTTGTCCTACGCTCGCTGTATCCGGTGGCGCCCCCGGCCTGTGCGGATGGCGGCGAGGGCTGCGCGAACTGCTCGTGCCGCGCGCGGGGCGCAGAGTGGTGGGACGCCGTGTGGACGGAGCTCGAGGGTCCGCTCGCGCCTTCCGCGGCGAAGCCCGCTGCTCGGCCGCGAACGGTCGTCGACGAGCGCGGCTGCGGCCTCGCTGGCTCCCTCGGCGACCTGCTATCGACCGGTGAGCCTGTGGCGATCGCGACGCTCGACTGCTCGCGCCGGCGAGGACTGCTCGAGTGCGAGCTCGACGCCGCCCGGTTCCGGCGCCCGCCGGGAGTCGTGGTCTCGGCCCGCTGCTCCCCCGCGGCGGTGCGCGAGCGGCTCGCCCGTCTGGAGGAGCCCGCCCTCGTCCTGATCGACTACGCCACGATCGCCCGTGACCCCGCCGCGCTCGCAGGCTTCACCCACGTATTCGCGCTGGAGCCTCCAACCAGGGAGAGCGAGCTCGATTCACTGCGGGCGCACGGTGGTGAGAATCCGTCTTTTCTCCACCTGGGCTGGGGTGCCGCCGAGCTCGAGCTTGCCGCCATGGTGCTCGAGCAGGACTACGGGTTGCGCGCACCGCTTGCCGCTGTCTACCGGGCCCTGGCGGAGCTGCCCTCCGTCCATGGGGAGGCGCTGGAGGCGCTGCTGGCGGGCGATGGGCGCCATCCGCGACCGCCTACCCTGGTCGGTCGCTGCCTGCGCGTTCTTCGGGAACTAGATTTGGTCGCACTCGGGCGCTCAGGCGCTACCGTTAAGTGCGAGGTATTTCGTCGTGATCGATCGAGCGGGCGGGCTCAGCTGGAGCGCTCGGAGGCGTTTCGCGCCTACTCCGCTCTCTACCAAGAGGGAACGAGATTCCTGACCGAACAGGGACAGCCGAAGGTGACGGCAAAGGCCGCGTAAAGCCGCCCGCGAAGAAAAAGGGCGGTCCGTCCGCAAGCGAGCGAACGGGTGCGCAGAAGGACGGGCGCAGTAGCAAGCGCAGTCGCAAGCAGTCCCAGGCGAACGGCAAGACGAACGGCGCGCCGCGCTCGCTCTCGGACTCCAGGCTCCGCGTGGGGATTACGGGGGATGCGGTCAAAGGCAAGGCGTCGGCCGCGTCGCTGGCCGCCGAGCACAACCTGCTGCCGCACGAGCATCAGCTGCTCGCCGATCTGCTGGCTGTGATCGCCGAGCACGCCGACGATGCGGTCGAGAATGTGGACCTCGAGCAGGTCGCGAACGCGTTTGCGTTCGCGTGCGAGCGCCACGCCGACCAGCGGCGCAAGTCCGGCGAGCAGTTCATCACGCACCCGGTCGGGGTCGCGAAGATCTGCGCGGGCATGCGCCTCGACACAGAGACCTTGTGCGCGGCGCTCCTGCACGACACGGTCGAGGACACGAGCGCGTCCCTCGACGACGTGCGCGCCCACTTCGACGACGAGATCGCCCAGCTTGTCGACGGCGTGACCAAGCTCGCGGGCATCACCTTCCAGAGCCGCGACGAGCAGCAGGCGGAGAACTACCGCAAGATGATGGTCGCGATGGCCACCGACATCAGGGTGATCCTGATCAAGCTGGCCGACCGCTTACACAACATGCGCACGCTCGACGCGCTGGCCAAGCAGAAGCAGATCGACAAGGCCAAGGAGACGCTCGACATCTTCGCTCCTCTGGCTCATCGACTCGGTATCCATTCCATCAAGTGGGAGCTGGAGGACCTCTCGTTCGCGACCCTGCACCCGCGCAAGTACTCGGAGATCAAGTCCCTCGTCAACCAGCAGCGCACGGAGCGCGAGGGCTACGTCGAGCGCGCCGGCCGCTACCTGAAGCAGGAGCTCGAGGCCGTGGGCATCGAGGCGGACGTTTCCGGCCGCGCCAAGCACTTCTACTCCATCTATTCGAAGATGACCAAGAAGGGGCGCGAGTTCAACGAGATCTACGACCTCACCGCGATGCGGGTGATCGTGAACTCCGTGCGCGACTGCTACGGCGCCATCGGCGTTATCCACTCGCTGTGGAAGCCGCTGCCGGGACGCTTCAAGGACTACGTCGCGATGCCCCGCTTCAACCTCTACCAGGCACTGCACACGACCGTGATCGGACCCGAGGGCCGCCCACTCGAGATCCAGATCCGCACGAGCCAGATGCACTACACCGCCGAGTACGGCGTTGCTGCGCACTGGATTTACAAGGTGAACAAGGGTGGTCCGCCCGCCCGCGTCATCCCGCCGCCGCCGGCCGCGGAGGGCGATGGAGACGGCGACGGCGCCAAGGAGGTTGCCAAGCCCGCCTGGCTCAGGCACCTGCTCGACTGGCAGCAGGAGCTCCAAGACCCACGCGAGTTCATGGAGACGCTGAAGATCGACCTCTTCGAGGACGAGGTGTTCGTGTTCACGCCCAAGGGCGAGGTGATGTCGCTGCCGGCGGAAGCGACCCCGCTCGACTTCGCCTACTCCGTCCACACCGACGTCGGCCACCGCTGTGTGGGGGCGAAGGTGAACGGCAAGATCACGCCTCTCCACTACCGCCTCCAGTCAGGCGACATCGTGGAGATCCTGACCTCCAAGCAGGAGCGCGGTCCTTCGCGGGACTGGCTTGCCCTGGTCAAGACCTCCCGCGCGCGCAACAAGATCCGCGCCTGGTACACCCGCGAGCGCCGCGAGGACTCAGAGCGTCGCGGCCGTGAGCAGCTTCACGAGACCCTGCGCAAGCAGGGCCTGCCCGCTCAGAAGATCGCCGGCTCGCCGCTGCTTGCGGACGTGATCCGGGAGATGGGATTCCGCAAGGCCGATGACTTCTACGTCGCGCTCGGCCAAGCGAAGATCTCGACAAAGGTCGTCGTCAACAAGCTGCTCCAGCGCCTCAAGCAGGGCGAGGCCGTCGCCGACGAGCAGCCGGGCGAGGGCCTCGTGCGCGGCACCGACGAGCGCGCTCGCCCGTCCGGCACCGCCTCCGCCTACGGCATCTCGGTCGACGGCATCAGCGACGTGATGGTGCGGCTCGCGAAGTGCTGCCGCCCTGTCCCAGGCGACGAGATCGTCGGCTACATCTCGCTCGGCCGCGGGATCACCATCCACCGCAAGACGTGCAACAACGTCAAGGCCCTGCGCAAGGACCCCGAGCGGTTCACCAACGTGGACTGGGAGGGGGAGAACGAGACGTCGTTCCGCGTCGAGCTGCAGGTGGATGCCTGGGACCGCACGCGACTGCTCGAGGATCTCTCGCGCACGTTCGCCGAGGCGGGCATCAACATCCTCGAGGCGCGTTGCACCGTCTCGCACCCGATGGTGAAGAACCGGTTCGTTGTGGAGGTCGCAGACACGGGGACGCTGAAGAACTGCGTCACCCGCCTGCGCAACATCGACTCGGTGTTCGACGCTTACCGGGTTACGCCCGGGGCGTAGTAGACGCGCCGACCGGCTTTAGGGTCGGCTTCGTCCTGCTTGACTGGGGCACCGAAGGGGTCGTGTCCCGGACGTTTGCCTTTTGCGAGCCCGCCGCGTTGAAGGTTGCACTCTCGCGATCGGGCCCCGGTTGCTGTCGCTCTAATGCCGGCTATAGGGGCAAAAGCTTGCATGCCGGCGAGGCCGCATCACTATTCCCACATCGGTCGTCCCGAGATTGAGACCGAAGGCGCCCTCGTTCGATGCAGTTGTTAGTCCCGAGCTCCGGCTTCGTGCTGTTGACTGGGCACCGAAGGAATGGTGTCCCGGGCGTTTGCCTTCGGTGAGCTCTTCGCGTTGAACGTTGCACACTCGCGATAGGGCGCCGATTGCTGATGTAGTTATGCCGCCTATAGGGGCCGAATCTTGCATGCTCCCGAGGGCCTGTCACGAATCCCGTTTCAGCCGTCCCGAGACTGAGACCGAAGGCCCCCTCCTTCGATGCAGCTGTTAGTCCCTAGGACCCGCTTCCGTACTTGCGACCCGGATGCCTACGTAACGACCCGCAGGGCCGCGGGCGTGATCGCGAACTCGGCCTCGTCGAACGCGCCGATGTAGTCGCCGTCCACCTGGACGGAGAACTTACGCTCGAGCCCGGCGCTGGTCGGAAGCGCTATCGCGCGTGCTGCAAGCAGATGATCGAACCCGACCGCCTGGGAGTGGCTATCGGTGTCCCGTCCGGACAGGAGCCGCCAGGTCAGG
This sequence comes from uncultured Solirubrobacterales bacterium, assembly GCA_963716195.1. GTDB lineage: Bacteria > Actinomycetota > Thermoleophilia > Solirubrobacterales > JBBDJG01 > JBBQNR01. The sequence goes on along the minus strand of OY970293.1, from coordinate 1,232,932 downwards.
GCCGGCATGTCGCGCCGGCGGGCGCTGCGCAGGACGGTGGCGCAGAGATCGCCGCTGTCGAGCCGCGTCCCCCTGCACACGCGGATCGGCCGGTCGTTGAAGTACGTGTAGGGGTCGGAGTTCTGGATTACCGCGGACACGCCCTCGGCGCGCCTGCCCTGGGCCTCGAAGGCGAGTACGGGGGCATCGTGCAGATAGCGACCGAACGTGGCCGCGCCGGCGATGCTGAAGAAGAACGGCCCGGCGTGCGACTTCACCCGCGGGCGCTCGTCCACCCAGCGGGTGGTGTCCGCGTCCATGCCGATCCCTGCGGATGAGACGAAGTAGCGGTCGTTGACCCGGCCGAGATCGATGGTCGTGGCTTCGGGCCAGTCGGCCAGCGCGAGCAGGTGCTCGGTCGCGTCCACGACGTCGGTGGGGACGCCGAGCATGCGGCAGACGACGTTCGTGCAGCCGCCCGGGAGCACCGAAAGCGGGACATCCGAGCCGGCGAGGCCGTTCGCGGTCTCATTGATGGTGCCGTCGCCGCCGAAGGCGACGACCAGCTCGAATCCCTGGGCGACGGCCTGCCGCGTCAACTCGGTGGCGTGATTGGGCGCCTCCGTCTCGACCGCCTCCACCTCGTAGCGACCGCGCAGCGCATACTCCACCAACTTCTTGAGCCGGCCCGAGACGGTCGTCGCACGAGGATTGACGATCAGGAACATGCGCGGCTTGACTGCCCGCGGAAAGCGCCCGCGCTGCGCCCCGGCCAGGGCCTCTGGGGCGCCGGTACCCGTCGCTGTTTCGCTAGCGGTAGTGGTGGTGGCCGAGCTGGTCACTGTCGACCTGGGGTTGAAGCGGACATGGGGGACAGCACAACACCAGGCCGCAAATCCCGTTACGGGCGGCACCGGTGAGCCCTGGGTCCCTAGATTAGTGAAGCTCGAAGCTGGAATGATGGCGTGCGGGCATGCGGGCTACGAATGTGCAGATCATCGAGAGCATGTGGGTCGCCTGGCACGGCGACGACATGACGGCCTGGTTCGAGTTCTTCGAGAGCAGCGCCGTTTGGAAGACCCGCGAGGACGAGCCCGACGCGGGCGTCTATGAGGGCCACGGTGGCATCGCGCGCCTGATGGACTTCTGGGCGGACAACTTCGACGATCTGAGCGTCGAGCCGGAGGAGTTCGTCGATGCGGGGGAGAGCGTGGTCGTCTCCAGCGTGGTACGCGGCCGGGGAAAGGCGAGCGGAGCGCCGGTCGAGCTCCACTATGCGTTTGTGTGGACGCTGCGCGACGGCAAGATCGTCGCGGTACGCGAGTATCAGCGCAAGGAAGACGCCCTCGAGGCGCTTGGCGTTGCCGTCGACCGCTGAGCATGTCGAGGCGACCCGCTACTGCTCGTCAACTGCTCGTGTGTTTCTGTAACGAGCACTAAGCCGCCTCGAAGTAGATGACGCCGTCGCGCTCGTGCTCCGCCACGCGCCCGTCGGCCAGCAGCAGGTCCACGTGGCCGAGCACCTCTGACAGCGTCAGGTAGGCCTGCGTGACGGCGACGTTCCCGAACAGGGCCTGCGCCAGCTCGTAGCCAGAGCGCGGCTGCTCGGCGATCAGACCGTAGATCTTCTCCGCGCGCTCCTGGTGGAACGCGAGGCGCTTGTCGATCAGCGATACGTGGTTCGTGATCGGCTCGCCGTGACCGGAGAGGACGATCTCAGCAGGCAGCTCACGCGTCTTGCGCAGCGACTCGATGTAGGTGAGGAGCGCAGGAGGCCGGTGTTCGGCCGCATCGCTGGGATCGGCCCCGGGATTGTCGAGCGGCCGCGCGATCAGCGGGTTGGAGGAGATGTGATTGATCAGGTGATCGGCTGCGATCAGGAGCTTGCGGCGCTCGTCCCAGAAGATCGTGTCCGAGGGGCTGTGTCCGGGCCGGTGGAGTGCCTGCAGCGTGCGGTCCCGTAGCTCGAGCGTCTCGCCGTCCGCGAGCGGACGGGTCACCCTTGCGCGCGCGCCCCAGCTCCGGAAAGCCGACGAGACCGTCCGCAGGGCCTGGACGACCTCCTCGGGAATCCCGTTTCGCAACATCACGCGCGCGGCGAACTCGTCGTCCCGCGCTGCATCCTCTGAGTAGTGCTCGGCGAAGTGCACGAGCTTGTCGATCGCGGCAACGTCTGCGCCGGAATGGCTGGCGATGATGTCCACCAGGCCCAGATGGTCGATGTGCTGGTGCGTCAGGACGACGAGCTCGATGTCGTCGATCGAATGGCCGTGGTTGGCCAGCTGGTGCTGAAGCTCGTCGAGCGCCTTACCGGAGTTCGGTCCCGAGTCGACGAGCGTGAGCGGGTCGTCTTCGATCAGGTACGTGTTGACGCGGCCGACGGCGAACGGGGTGGGGATGCGAAGGCAGTGAATCCCCTCGCTCGCCGCGCGCGCGAGCGCCTGATCGGCCGTCAGCTCCGCGCTCACGAGCGGATGATGCCCAGCACCTCTTCTGTGCGCGCCTCCATGTCCCCCTTGGACATGGCCTCCAGGTTCAGGCGCAGAAGGGGCTCGGTGTTCGACGGCCGCACGTTGAAGTGCCAGTCCTCGTAGTCCACGGACAGCCCGTCCAGCCAGCTCTGCTCGCCGTCCGCGTAGCGCTCGGCGAGCTCTTTCATCTTCGCGTCCTGGTCGGCGACCTCGGAGTTGATCTCGCCGGAGATGAAGTAGCGCGCGCGGTATGGCTCCAGCAGCTCCGACATCGACTTCCGCTTCTTCGACAGCAGCTCCAGCACCAGCAGCGCCGGGATCACCCCCGAGTCGGCGTAGAAGAAGTCGCGGAAGTAGTAGTGGCCGGAGACCTCCCCGCCGAAACCCGCGCCCAGTTCCCGCATGCGGGCCTTGAAGAACGCGTGCCCGACGCGGTTGACGACGGCTTTCCCGCCATGGGCCTCGATGGTGTGGGGCACAGCGCGGCTGGCCCGCACGTCGTAGAGGATCGTCGCACCAGGCTCCTTCTCGAGCACCGACACCGCGAGCAACGCGGTCAGGAAGTCGCCGGGCACGAACTCGCCGCGTTCGTCGATGAAGAAGCAGCGGTCGGCGTCCCCGTCCCAGGCGATCCCGAGCTCGGCCTTGTTCTCGAGCACCGTGTCGATGATCAGCTTGCGGTTCTCCTCCAGCAACGGGTTCGGCTCGTGGCCGGGGAACTCTCCGTTCGGCTCGAAATACAACCGCTCTCCGGTCATACCGAACGAGTCGAGGATCGGGCCGATCATGGGGCCCGCCATGCCGTTGCCGCCGTCGACCACCAGGGTCATCGGGCGTACTGCCTCGGGCTCGATGAAGCCGAGCACGTAGCGGCGGTACTCGTCGTAGATGTCCTCGCTCGTCACAGCTCCCTCGCCGGCCGGCGTGGAAAAGTCCTCCTGCTCGACGAGGCGGCGCACGTCCTGGATGCCCCTATCGCCGGAGAGCGGGATTGCCGCCTCACGGACGAGCTTGAAGCCGGCGTACTGCTTCGGGTTGTGCGATGCGGTGACCGATGTGCCACCGTCGAGGCCACGGGAGCCGACGGCGTAGTAGAGCATCTCGGTGCCGACCATCCCGACGTCGAGCACGTCACAGCCCTCGTCGGTGAGACCGCGCACGCACGCCTCGGCGAGCGCGGGCGAATGCAGTCGCATGTCCCGGCCGACGGCGAGCCGCATCCCTTCAGGGCCGGCAGCGCCGTCCTTCAGCGAGGCGAGTACCCGGGCAAAGGCGCGCCCGATGCGATAGGCGACGTCCACGTCGATCTGGCCCGGGTACAGACCGCGCACGTCATAAGCCTTGAAGATGGCGGGGTCTACCGTGGGCATCAAGCGTCGAGCGCCGCGAATGCGTCTCGCAGCGCCACGTATCCCTCTTCGAGGCTCTGGTTCACGATGCGGGTGTCCGCGATCACGGGCATGAAGTTCGTGTCACCGGCCCAGCGCGGTACCACGTGCATGTGCACGTGGTCGGCAAAACCGGCGCCTGCGATGCGGCCGAGGTTGAGTCCGACGTTGTAGCCATCCGGTCCATAGGCGCCGGCAAGCGCGCGCAACGAGCGCTGGGTCAGTCCCATCAGCTCGGTGGCTATCACCGGGTCCAGCCCAGCCAGGTCGCCGGTGTGCTCGTAGGGAGCGACCATCAGGTGGCCGGTGTTGTAAGGGAACGCGTTGAGGATCACGTAGCAGCGCTCCCCGCGGTACGGAATGAGGGCCCGGGCATCGTCGCCAAGGGCCGGCTTGGAGCAAAAGATGCACTCGTCGTCGCTGCCGCCGCCGGCCCGCCCGCTGCTCGGATGGTGTGCGACCTTCTTTATGTATTCGATGCGCCAGGGTGCCCACAAGCGGTAGTTGGCCACCCGGCTCATCCTATCCAGCCGTGTTTAAGGTGGGGGGCGTGGCGAACGTGTACGAGCCGCTGTTCGACGAGGACTCGGTCAGGTACGAGTTTCGTTACAGGCGGGCGCGCCTCGGCTACCAGGCGGGTTGCGAGCGCCTCGGACTGAGCTTGTGGGAGCTGCCGCCCGGCGCCGGAGGCATCTATCACCTGCACCACGGCAACGAGGAGCTGCTCGTGGTCATGGCGGGCAACCCTTCGCTGCGTACGCCGGCGGGCTGGCGAGACCTCGAGCCCGGCGAGCTCGCGGCGTTCCCGCGCGGTCCCCGTGGAGCACACGTCGTCGCGAACCGCGGTTCGGACAGCGTGCGCTTGCTCTTCTTCAGCGAGATGCGCGGACCGGAGGTCGTGCTCTACCCGGACGTCCGGACAGTGGGCGCACTCGAGAAGCTGTCGTCGCCGGAGCGGGGAGGATTCGCGGCTTGGCTACGCCTTGACGACGCGTTCGAGCTCCACGAGGGAGACGATCCCGCCGCCGAGACCTCTCCCGCTGCGATTCCCACCGGGGCCAACCTCTTCGATCCGGCCTTCGACGACACGAGCGAACGAGACGGCTTTGGATCCAGGCGGGCCCGCCTCGGGCGCCAGGCAGGGGCCGAGCGACTCGGCGCGAGCCTCTACGAGCTGCCGCCCGGCCAGGCGCCCTGGCCCTTCCATTACCACCTCGCCAACGAGGAGGTGCTGGTGGTGGTGTCCGGGACCCCGAGTCTGCGCACGCCCGGCGGGACCAGAAAGCTCGCCGAGGGAGACGTGATCCCGTTTCTCACAGGCGAGCGGGGAGCGCATCAACCGCGCAACGAAAGCGATGCGCCGGCCCGCATCCTGATCGTCAGCCAGATGGTGGCGCCGGACGTCGTCGTGCACGTCGTCTCCGGCAAGGTCGGCGTGCGGGGAGCGCCGCCGGGCGCACGCGAGGAGGGCAGCCTTCAGGGCTGGTTCGCGCTCGGCAGCGAGGTCGACTTCTGGGACGGCGAGTAGCCCCGCAGCCGCGCGGATTGCACTTCCATCCCGCACCTGCGTATAATCCGCGGCCAACATAGCTGTGCATCCAGAGGGGTGGAGGGACTGGCCCTGTGAAGCCCCGGCAACCATTCCGGACCATGTGTTCGGGAACGGTGCCAATTCCAGCAGGCTCCAAGTCAAGGCCTGGGAGATGCAAGGGTCCAATCCCATTGAGACCTCTGCAGACCCGGGCAGAGGTTTTCTTTTTGGGAAAGGACCTATGCCCGCAACATCACTGAAATGCAAAGAATGTGGAGCGAGCTACGCGCTCGAGGCGCTCTACGTCTGCGAGCACTGTTTCGGCCCGCTCGAGGTCGACTACGACCACTCCGCTCTCGCCGATCCGGCTGAGCTGAAGCGCAAGATCCAGGCTGGACCGCAGTCCATCTGGCGCTACTCCGACTTCCTGCCCTTCGATCGGCCGCCCCGGACAGCGCTCGACGTGGGGATGACTCCGCTGGTGCGCTCCGAGCGGCTGGCCGAGCGCCTCGGCGTGGGAGAGGTGTATGTCAAGAACGACGCGGCCAACCCGACGCATTCGTTCAAGGACCGGGTCGTCAAGATCGCGCTCGCGAAGGCGCGCGAGCTCGGCTACGAGGTCGTCGCCTGCGCGTCGACCGGCAACCTCGCCAACGCCGTCGCGGCTCACTCCGCGGCCGCAGGACTCGACTCGTACGTGTTCGTCCCAGCCGACCTCGAGGAGCAGAAGATCCTTGCGACTGGCATTTACGGGACGAAGCTCGTCGCCGTGCGGGGCAACTACGACGACGTCAACCGTCTTTGCACCGAGCTGTCGGCAATCCACCCGTGGGCGTTCCTGAACGTCAACCTCCGTCCGTACTACTCGGAGGGCTCGAAGACCCTCGGATACGAGGTGGCCGAGCAACTTGGCTTCTCGCTGCCGGACCGGGTCGTGTGCCCTGTGGCGTCCGGCTCCCTGTACACCAAGATCGCCCGTGGCTTCCAGGAGTGGATCGACATCGGGCTGCTCGACGGAGTTCTGCCCGCATTCCACGGTGCACAGGCCGAGGGCTGCAGCCCGGTCGCCCAGGCTTTCGAGTCCGGCTACGACATCGTGCGGCCCGTGCGGCCGGACACGATCGCGAAGTCGCTCGCGATCGGCAACCCCGCCGACGGCGTGTTCGCGCTCGACGTCGCCCGCCAGACCGGCGGCTCGATCGAGTCGGTGACCGACGTCGAGGTGGTGGATGGCATCAGGCTGCTGGCCGAGACGACCGGCATCTTCACCGAGACCGCCGGTGGCGTGACGACGGCGGTGCTGCGCAAGCTGGCCGAGCAGGGTCAGATCGGCGCCGAGGACCGCGTGGTGCTGTTCATCACCGGCGACGGGCTGAAGACACTCGATGCGGTGCGCGAGGCGGTCGACCCGTACGAAGTGGAGCCGGAGCTCGACAGCTTCGCCGAGACCGTTCCGGTGGCGGAGCCGCAGCCTGCCTGATGGCTGTCACGGTTAGGATTCCGGCCCAGCTTCGCTCGCTCACCAATGGCGAGGGCGAGACGGAGGTGGAGGCGAGCTCGGTCGGCGAGGCGCTCGAGCTCGTCTTCGAGCGCTATGACGGTCTGCGCGACCGCATCACCGAGAACGGCGAGCTGCGCCGCTTCGTGAACGTGTACGCCGGCGGAGAGGACATCCGCTTCGGGAAGGGGCTCGACACCCCGGTCGGCGACGGCGACGAGGTGACGATCCTGCCGGCGGTCGCCGGCGGGGCGCCGTAACGCGGTTCTTCGGGTTCTCTTACGAGCCTCTGGTTCTGTTGAGGAGGTCGTTGATTCCGTCACGCGCAAGCGTGAGCCGTCGAAGGGACCCCGATGAACCCCAGGTCGAAGGCAATTGCGTTGTCCGTCAGCCTCGTGATCGCCGCGAGCGGCGTGGGGGCGGGGTCGGAATCTTCCGACCAGGCACTGGCGAGCCCATCAGCGGTCTCGTCCGAGGTAGCCGAGCAGGCGCAGGACACCGACGGCGGCGCACAGACGACTTTTAGCGCGCGAACGTCAGCGGATCAGTCCGCGCGATGACGCAGGCCGGGGGGAAGGGGTCTGCTCCCGGCGGTGGCGGCGACCCGGTGGGCTGGTTGCACGGCGGTGGCTTGCTCAGCTGCGAGAGGTTCTGAGTAGTCATGTAGTAGATGCCGCCGCGCGCGGGTAGGCCCGCGGTGGAGACCATGTACAGCGGACCCGGCGCCGACCGCGTCGAGCGGGTGAGGCCGGGGGCGAAGTGGAACTCGCTGCGAGGGTTGTCGATCGCGATCGTGCGCCCCCACAGCACGTCGCGCAGGGAGATGCTGGGAGAGAAAAGCGTGCGCAGGGTCAGCCCACCCGTGACGCTCTCGAGCGTGCGGTGAGGGCCGCGTATCTCGTCGACGACCACTGCGGAAGCAGTCACTCCCCGATGGAGCGGCGTCCAATCCCAGCCGAAGGCAAGGCGCGCGCCGTTCAGGTCGAGCGAGGTCGGCCCCGGAAGGCCGGTCTTGCCCCGCGGACCGCCGGGCAGGCGGCGCAGCGAATGGGATCCCCGCTTTGCGTACAGGTAGGGCAGCTTGCCCCTGCGACCACGACGGTGCTCGTACACGCGTGCGAAGGCGATCCGCCCCGCGGGCGAGGCCGTCGGGAGGAACTCGGACGCGTTCCCGCCGGCAGTGGGGGCGTACTTGACCTCCCGCTGCGTGTCGGGGTCAAACAGATAGATGTCGCAACCTCTTCCGGTCGCCCAGTTGGGAAGCACTCCGGCGGAGCCTCCGCCGATGAGACTCGGCTCGCGCCTGCAACGCGAGTACGTGATGGCCTCGGCGCCCTCGCCCAGGAAGCCGACGTCGACGTCGAAGGGCACCTTGCGGGGCGCCACCGGCAGCTGGGTGACGTTGCCCTGCGTGTCCCTCGACATGAGGTGGTAATCACCCGTCGCAGGGTCGTAACTGCTCCATACCACGCGGTTGATCTCGGCGCTGACCTTCGACGGCGCGCGCTCGTTGGCGATGATCGTGTCCGCTGCCGCAGAGCCGGGCAGGGCCAGCGGAAGCAGCATCAGTAGCAGAACGAGAACACGAAGCATCGTGTGCTGAAACACGCTGCTGCCCGTATAGGTCGCGGTCCTACAGCCAGCCGCGGTGGCGGAAGAAGGCCACCATCGACACGAGCAGGGCGAACATCACTCCGGTCAGGATCCAGAAGGCGCCGATGTCGCCCTCGCCGGGCACGCCGACGTTCATGCCCCAGACACTCGCGATGAAGGTGAGCGGGAGGACCACGACGCTGATCGCAGTCAGCACGCGCAGCACCTCGTTGACGCGGTGGGAGATCACCGACTCGTTCGTGTCCTCGAGCGCCTCGACGACTTCCTTGTAGTTCTCGAGCATGTCCCAGATGCGCTCCGACGCGTCGACGATGTCGTCGAAGTAGAGCTCCAGATCGTCGGCCCAGTAGCGCTGCTTGGTGCGCTCGAGGTCGCGCAGCACGGTCCGCTCCGGTCGGATGATCTTGCGGAAGTTGATGATCTCCTGCTTGGCGTTGGAGATGTCACGCACCACTTCCTCACCGCGGCCCTCGAAGATGTCCTCCTCGAGCTGTTCCAGCTTGTTCCCGATCTTGCGCAGCATCGGGAAGCAGTAGTCGAAGGATTGGTCGACGATGCTGTAGAGCAGATAGCCCGATCCCTTCGAGAAGAACTGTTCGCGCACCTCCTCGTTGGTGCGGCAGCGCTCGAACAGGTAGGAGACCGGCTGCAGCGGCTGGTTCGGGATCGTGATCACGTAATCGGGGCCGACGAACAAGTCCAGCTCGCCCGCGTTCAGGCGTCCCACCTGCTTGTCGAAGATCGGGAAGTGCAGGACGATGAACAGGTAGTCGGGGTACTCGTCGATCTTCGGCCTCTGATTGCGGGACATGACGTCCTCGAGGTCGAGCGGGTGGAACTGCTCGAAGTGCTCCTCCAGCCAGGCGCGCTCGAGCGTCGACGGCTCCTCTATATGGATCCAGCGAAGCCCGGCGTGCTCGATTGTCTGGATGTGCGGCTGGGTGCGCTCAGTTGGCGCGACGACGCCAGAGAGTCGCGATCGCGCTCTTCGCCGCAGACGGGGTCTCGGCACGATCGGCATGGGATGGCTCTTCGCTGGTCATCGGCATTACCTTCGTCAATGCGGGGCCGATTGTAGCCGGGTCGCCGTGCCGCAGCTTCGGGGGAGCCGGTCTACGGGCCGAAGTCGTCCGGGCCGATGAGGTCGAGCTCGAACGCTCGCGCGAAGCGTTCGGCGAGCTCGCGCATGTTCGCTTGCACCAGTTTCAGGTACTCGGCCTCGAGCCGCCGCCGGGCGCGCACGAGGTGTTCGTCGAAGCTCGCGACGTGCTTTGCCTCGTAGCTTCCGACCATCCGCATCTGACACTCGGGACAGCGAAGCTGGAGCATCAGCATCCCGTTGCCCATCTCCTTCCAACCCTGAGGCTGGACGAGCCGCGAGCCGCAACGAGGGCAGAGCGCCAACGAGTGACGATGCTTGGAAGCGACCGCGGGCGAGGTGTCGCGCGAGAAGCCCATCCTGGGAACCCGCGCGAACGCTAGGGCCGGGGGTGGACGGAACTGGAGGCTAGATCTCGAGCGCTCCCTGCGGCGGCGGGTAGACGATCTGTTCGCCGTCGACCCGCGCGAACTCGGTGAGGCGATGGTCCTCCAGCGACCCGTCGGGTGCGATATGGCGCACGTGCCAGCCACGCACGAGGAGGGCGTCGGAGATCAGCCGGCGGTGGCATTGCCACCAGAGGCCCTCTGCGCACATGATCGCGGTGGGGCTCTCACGAGCCGCTGCCTCGAGTCGCGCAAGCGCGGCCCTGAACTCGTCCGTCTCCATGTAGTCGGCGTAGCCCTGAAAAGCGGACACTCGCCAGCCGCCGTTCGGGGAGCCCTTTCGAGGACGGCGGAAGCCGCCCAGCTCGCGCTGATGTACGTAATCGAGACCGCGCTCAGGTAAAGAGCGCTCGAGCTGGTCGCTGGCGAAGTGAGGATGACGGCGAGACCTCGGAACCGCGCGCACGTCGACGAGCCGCGCGACTCCGGCACCGTGCAGCAGGCCGACCAGCTCATCCAGGGAATGCGTGCTGTGCCCTACGGTAAAGATGTTCATATGGCGACCAAGTCCAAGAGCAAGCTAAGCGAGTACCGGTCCAAGCGCGATTTCAGCAAGACGGCCGAACCGGCAGGCGAGCAGGCGGAGAGTCGTGAGGAGCACCGCTTCGTGGTGCAGGAGCATCACGCCCGCAGCCTGCACTGGGATCTCCGCCTGGAACGCGACGGCGTGCTCGTGTCGTGGGCGATCCCGAAGGGGATCCCGCCCGACCCGAAGCGCAACCACCTCGCGGTGCATGTCGAGGATCACCCGCTCGACTACATCGACTTCGCCGGGGAGATCCCGCAGGGCGAGTACGGCGCCGGTGCGGTGAAGATCTGGGACAGCGGCACGTACGAGACCCACAAGTGGAACAGCGACGAGGTGATGGTCACCTTCCACGGCAAGCGGCTGCGCGGCAAGTACGTGCTGTTCCAGACCAAGGGCAAGAACTGGATGATCCACCGCATGGACCCGCCCGAGCCCGGGCGGGAGCCGATGCCCGACCGGATCGTGCCGATGATGGCGCGGCTGTCCACGCTGCCGGCCGACGAGTCGAACTGGGGATTCGAGATCAAGTGGGACGGCCTGCGCGCGGTGCTCTACTGCGAGGGAGGCCGCGTGCGGCTCCAGAACCGCAACCTGCGCGACATGACCGTGCAGTACCCCGAGCTGCGCGGCCTCGGCAGGGCGCTGGGATCGAACGACGCTGTCCTCGACGGGGAGGTCGTCGCGCTGGACGAGCAGGGCAAGCCGCGCTTCGAGTTGATGCAGCGCCGGATGCACGTCGGCTCAGAGAGCGCCATCAACAGGCTCACCAAGTCGATCCCTGTCGTGTACATGATCTTCGATCTGCTCTATCTCGACGGCAGCTCGACGATGGCGCTCCCGTACACAGAGCGTCGCAGCAAGCTGGAGGCGCTCGGACTCCGCGGCGATCACTGGCAGGTGCCGGCCTACCACGCCGGCGACGGGGCGGCGTTGCTGGAGGCGAGCCGCCAGCAGGGACTCGAGGGCATCGTCGCGAAGCGGCTCGACAGCTTCTACGAACCCGGCAAGCGAAGCGGCGCCTGGCGCAAGGTCAAGAACGTGCTGCGCCAGGAGTTCGTGATCGGCGGGTGGCTGCCGGGCCAGGGCGGCCGGGCGGCGACGCTCGGCTCACTCGCGGTGGGGTACTACGAGGACGGAAAGCTGAGGTACGCCGGCCAGGTTGGGACAGGCTTCAAAGAGCCGGACCTGAAGCTGCTGATGGAGGAGCTCGAGCCGCGGCGGACCGACAAGAGCCCGTTCGACGGTCGCCAGCCGCCCAAGCAGACGGTGTTCGTGAAGCCCGAGCTGGTGGCGGAGGTCGAGTTCCGCGAATGGACCCGCACGCGCACCCTGCGCGCCCCGTCCTTCAAGGGACTACGGAACGACAAGGACCCGAAGGAGGTCGTGGCGGAGCTGCCGGACGGGTAGGGGGCGGCGACCGTGGTGCATGGCTGTCGCAGGACGACAGCAATCGACCACGGCTTGGGAAATCAGGGGCCGCGCCGGCCGCGGGGCCGCAATTTCGCTGTCGCGCGCCCCTTTCGGTGCCGATTTCGTCTCCAGGTGTCGTATCCCCTGCCGACCTGCTGAAATATCGAAGAACAAGGCCGGAATTTCCTTAGACGGAAATTCCGGGTGCACAGGAGCCCGAAAGGTCGATGAGTTTCGGGAGCTTTCGGAGTCTGATGAGGGTAGGGACTGACTAAAAATGCCTAGATCTATTTGGAGAGGTGCGATCAGCTTCGGGCTCGTGAACGTGCCCGTGAAGCTCTACAGCGCGGTGTCGAAGAAGACCGTGCGCTTCAACCAGCTGCACGACCAGGACGGGCAGCGCATCCAGCAAAAGCGCGTCTGCTCGCTCGACGGCGAGGAGGTGCCCTACGAGAACATCGTCAAGGGCTACGAGATCAGCCCTGATCACTACGTGGTGATCACCTCTGAGGAGCTCGATGCGCTGGATCCTCAGAAGACCCGCACGATCGACATCGAGGACTTCGTCGATCTCGAAGAGATCGATCCTCTCTACTACGAGCACCCCTACTACCTGGTCCCCGACACGGGCGCGACCAAGGCGTACAACCTCCTGCTGACGGCGCTCGAGGAGACGAACAAGGTCGCCCTCGCGCGGGTGGTGATTCGCACGAAGGAATACCTGACCGCGATCCGCCCGGCCAACGGCGTGCTGACCATGGAGACGATGCTGTTCGCGGACGAGCTCGTCTCGCCGGACACGATCGACGAGCTTCCCGAGGATGACGTGCAGGCGACCGAGCGAGAGGTAGCGATGGCACGGCAGCTGATCGAGTCGCTGTCGTCGGAGTTCGATGCGACGAAGTACCGGGACGAGTACCGCGAGCGCGTGCTCGACCTGATCGAGCGCAAGGCTGAGGGCCAGGAGATCGCGATCGAGCAGGCGCCCGAGGCGCCGGCGAAGGTGCCGGACCTGATGGCCGCCCTCGAGGCGAGCCTCGCGGAAGCTGAGGACCGCGCTCCGGCGAGCGGCAACGGCAAGCCTGCCGAGAAGAAGCCCGCCACCCGGCGCAAGGCCACCGCCAAGTCGACGCCCGCGAAGCCCCGGGCCAAGACGGCCGCCAAGCCGGCGGCCGCGAAGAAGAAGCCAAAGCCGAGGGCGAAGGCAAAGGCCTGACGCCTCCGGCCGCTCAGAAGAAGAGCGTCGAAGTAGAGGTCGAGGGCCGCCGGCTCAAGCTGTCGAACCTCGACAAGGTCATGTACCCGGCCGTTGGATTCACCAAGGGCCAGGTGATCGACTACTACACGCGCATCGCGCCGGTGCTGTTGCCGCACCTGTGCGACCGGCCGCTGACGATGAAGCGCTACCCCGACGGCGTGGACGGTCAGTTCTTCTATGAGAAGCAGTGCCCATCGCACCGGCCCGACTGGGTCGAGACCGTGGCGGTCAAGGCCAGCGGCAAGACGATCGACTTCTGCCTCGCCAACGAACTGCCCACGCTCGTCTGGACCTCGAACCTCGCCGACCTCGAGCTCCATACGTCGCTTTCCCGCGCCGCCGACCTTCAGCGCCCGACGATGGTCGTCTTCGACCTCGATCCCGGCGCGCCGGCGGCGCTGCCGGAGTGCGCTCGGGTGGGAATCTGGCTACGTGACGTGCTCGAGCGGCTTGGTCTCGAAAGCTTCGTGAAGACCTCGGGCTCGAAGGGCCTGCACTTCTACATACCGCTCAACACGCCCGTCACGTACGAGCAGACGAAGCCGTTCGCGCACGCCTTGGCCCGGTTGATGGAGAGGGAGCATCCGAAACACGTGACGTCGAACATGAAGAAGGAGCTTCGCAAGGGCAAGATCTTCATCGACTGGAGCCAGAACGACGATTTCAAGACGACGGTCTGCGTCTACTCGCTGCGCGCCCGCGAACGCCCAACCGTCTCGACTCCCGTCACATGGGACGAGGTCGAAGACATGCTCGCGAGCGGCGAGCCCGAGCACCTGGTGTTCGAAGCCGATCAAGTGCTCGAGCGGGCAGAGGAGCACGGCGACCTGTTCAAGCCCGTGCTCGAGCTCGAGCAGGAGCTGCCCGAGCTCGGCCAGCCCTAGTGGCTTGCCCTAGCCGAGCCCCTTCTCCAGTGCCAGCGCGTTACGGACTGCATACGCGTTCCAGTCGTTGTTGAAGTAGGCAAATACCTCGACGGATTTGCGCCAGCGCGCGATCCGTCGCCTCCACGTGTCGAGCTCGCGCTGCGAGTAGTTGCCGCCGCGTCCGCGGCTGCCGTAGTGGAAGCGGATGAACGTCCAATCTGCGGTCAGCACGTGGGTCTGGAAGGGCCGCTCGGGAGTGTCGCCGATCACGAGCGCCACGCCGTGACGGCGCAATAGGTCGTAGACGTCGTCGCAGAACCAGGTGGGATGGCGGAACTCGAACGCGTGCCGTCCGGGCGGGAGCTGCTCGAGCGCGCTGCCGAGCCGTTCGTCGTCACGGACGAAGTTGCCCGGCAGCTGCCAGAGCACCGGGCCGAGCTTGTTCGCCTCCATCAGCGGCTCGATCCGCTCGTAGAACCGCTTCACTCCCTGCCCCATCTCGCTGAGCCGTTTCATGTGCGTGAGGTAACGGCTCGACTTGACCGCGAAACGGAACCCCGCCGGTGTCTGCTGCGCCCAGCCCTCGACCGCCGAGCGGCTGGGCAACCGGTAGAAGGTGTTGTTGACCTCGACGGTGTCGAAATGCCGCGCGTAGTGCTCGAGCCACCGCTTGGCCGGCAGCCCCTTGGGATAGAACCGTTCACGCCAGTCGCGGTAGTTCCAGCCGGAGCAGCCGATCCAGACGCGCTTCACGGCCGCACTGCGAGAAGCCGCTCAGCCAGCCGTGCCCGTCGAGTCATGCGGCGCACCCACCGGCTTCGACTCGGGCGAGCCGCGTTGCCTGAGGTAAACGGCAAACACCACGAATGATCCAACGGCGAGGAACTCCGACTGCCAGTTCTGAAACGTCTGTTCCCAGAAATACGGCCTACCCAAAAACGTCAGCCACGACACCGTCGGTTCGTTGTGCTCGGTCTGGTCGTTGTTGTAGTTGGTCCACGAGGTGACCGAGTGCGCGAACCACGACCCAAGGAAGATCAGCGTCATCACGATTAGAAGCGAGTTCGAGTAGATCGCAGCGCGAACTCCGCCAGTGCGAGCCCAGAGCGGCGATCGTGCTGTGGCGTGCTGACCGACTTTCTGCTCGGCATCGGTCTCGTGGCCCTCCTCGCCCGGTGGCTTCGATTCCGGCGACCCCCGCTGCACGAGGTAGACCGTCGCCAGGATGAACAGCGTGAACTGGAGGTACTCCGACTGCCAGTTCTCCATCACCGCGGCGCCGAAGGCAGAGGACGTCAGGTAGTGCCCTAACGAGATCGTGTCGCTGTGATGCGCGAGCTGCTCCTGGTTGTAGTTGGCATGGCCGACGAGCGCCTGGCCCACGAGCGTGGCGAGCAGAAGGACGCCGAAGAAGATCGAAAGGGCGTTATCGCGGAGGAAGCTGCGCACTATCAGCGATGCGTGAGGCCGATCACCGTGAAGTACGTGATCCCGAACACGATCACGACCAGGTAGATGGTGAACATCGCACGCATGAGTGGTCGGCCGCCAAGGTAGAACCCGCTTCGGATACCTCAATGGCACCTACAGCTGCCCTCCTCGACGTCGACGGCACGCTCGTCGACACGAACTACCACCACGCACTCGCCTGGTTCCGCGCGTTCAGGCGCCATGACGTCGTGCTGCCGCTGTGGCGCATCCACCGCCACATCGGCATGGGCGGCGACCAGCTCGTGGGCTCGCTGGGCGGGGACGAGCTCGAGCGTGACAAGGGCGACCAGATACGCGCAGCCGAGGAGGAGCTGTATGGAGAGCTGATCGGCGAGGTGGAGCCACTCGAGGGCGCGCGCGAGCTGATCGCCGGGCTGGTCGAGCGCGGGCACGCGGTCGTGCTGGTCAGCTCGGCCAAGCAACACGAGGTCGACCACTACCTCGACCTGCTCGATGCACGCGACCGGCTTGCCGGCTGGACGACGTCAGCGGACGTGCGGGCGACCAAGCCGGAGCCCGACTTGGTGCAGGCCGGTGTGGAGAAGGCGGGCGGCGGACCGGCGGTGATGGTGGGCGACTCGACCTGGGACGTCGAGTCGGGGCGCCGTGCAGGGATCGAGACGATCGCAGTGCTGACGGGCGGCTACTCCGAGGCAGAGCTACGCGAGGCCGGCGCGGTTGCCGTCTTTCACTCGCTGCCTGCGCTGTGCGAGCGGCTTGACGAGACCCCGCTCGGTCGCTCCTGAGCGGCGGTCTACCAGGCTTCCTTGCCCGACTTCCCTTCGACCGCCGGAGCAGGCGCACGCCGCCGCCGTCTCAACATCAGCGCGAGCGCGGCGACGATCGCAACGAGTCCGATGCCACCCAGGACGATCGGGAGCACGCTCGAGCCCGAATCCTCTTCTTCCGTGGGGTCCCAGTTGACGGTGCCGAGCGCCCGCACCTTCTTCCCGCTCACCTCGAGCGGGACTGTCCAATCGAAGACCTTTGTGGGCTTGGCCGGGTCCTTCACCTCCGGGGGAACGCCCGGCGCCATGTAGTGGATGCGGTGGTCGAACCACTGGTACGAGCCGTCGCTGGAGACCTCCTGCCAGCGCGGCGCCGCCGAAGCGTTTGCCGAAGCAGGCACCGGGCGCTTTCCGAATCGGTCCTCGCTGACGTACTTCGAGGGCGAGCGGGTGTTCACCTCGACCTGCCCGCCGGGCTGGAACCGCAGGAATGGCTCTTCGGCGTAGCCGGCGACGACGACCCTTGTGCCGGTCTTGTTCTCGAGGCGCAGGAAGCGGTCGCGCTCGACCACCTGGAGATCAAGCCCCTGCGTCTGCGGGCTGATCTCGCGCAGCTCGGAGAGAAGGTTCTCGTGGCTCGTCTCTTGCGCTGCCGCCTGCGCGGGCAGTGCCGCCAGGCAGGCCAGCCCGACGATCAGCTGGAGCGGTCCTCTCCTCACGAGGGCAAGCCTAGCCCTCTTCGGATTTGCGACACGCCAGCTGGTAATCGGGCTATTCTTAGTCCAGCTCCGGCCCGAGAGGCCCGGGCCACTACGTGCCAGCGGGAGAGGGAGATTTGCCATGAGTGGGAGCAGGACTCTGCGCTCGGTCTTTGCCTCGTGCGTCGCGACGCTTGCTCTGCTCGCATTCGCGGGTGCCGCGGCGGCCGATTCCAACACGAACATCGGATCGTTCACGGACTCGAGAACCGACTTGCCGGCACGGCCAGGACAGTTCGTGAGAGCGCTCTACGGGCCGTACTCGATCCCCGCGAACGGCGAAGTGAACAGCGCCCTGTCGCTCCCCGGCTACGTGACGGTCACGCCGCCGTGTACGAACTGCGCCCTCACAGACATGGTTCCGGACCTCGTCGACGCGTCGACCGGCGCCTCGGTGAACTTGGCCGATGGAGCGATGCTGCACCACGTGGTCCTGTTCAACCCCGGCAGAACGGACCCGGTATGTCCGGGCGGGCTGCCGGGCGCATGGGGTGAGCGCTTCTTCGCCGCCGGTAACGAGCGCACTCACGCGCATCTGCCTCTGAACTTCGGTTACCACAACGACAACGCGACCTGGCGCATGACCTACCACATGGTCAACAAGTCGGCCACGACCAAGCAGGTCAACATCCAGGTCATCTACCGCTGGCGTCCCAAGGCGGAGACCCAGCAGGCCGTACCGGCATGGCTCGACATCGACGGCTGCAACGGTGATTCCCAGTACCAGATCCCCATCGGATACTCCGACTACCACGATGTTGACAACGCGCCCGCCGGCGGTCCCTACTCGGCCGATTGGGTACTCCCGTGGGACGCCCGCCTGATCGCAATCTCCGGGCATTCGCACGACGTGGACATCATGACGCCGCCCTACTGCGACCCTCATTGCGTCAGTCGGGGCGGGGGCATCGCGGTGTCGGCCGAGCTGGTCGGGGGAACCGCCTCCACCTACTACGGCCCGAGCCCGACAAACCGCGAGGAGCCAACGGACCTCACCGGCTCGACCCTGTGCCGCTCAGAGACGCGCTTCGGCTCTAGCTGGTCGGGCGGTGCAACCGGCCCGTGGAAAGGCCACCTCGACACGATGAGTCTCTGCGGCATCTTCACGAGCCTGCCGGCCGGCGCTCAGGCCGAGGCCTATCCCGTCACGGGAGCGTTTCCGGCCAACGGCGTAAAGATCAATGCCGGTCAGAGGCTCCGGCTGCACAGCGAGTACAACGACGCACGCCCTCCGGGCAGCACGCCGCCGGTCGCTGACGTGATGGGCATCATGATGCCGTGGTTTGCGATCCCGCACCCGGCCTATCCGCGCCCGGGGTCGGCCACGCCTTTCCGGGTTCCGCTGGTGCCCGCCTACAAGCAGTGCACGAGCCCCAACAGCACCCACGTTGCGCCGCTCAGCTACGCAGCCTGCAACCCGCCGGTGGAGGAATCGAACCTGCTCACGACCTCCATGGGCAGGCAGTCTGGGTTTGCGAAGTTCACGGCGATCCCCGGGAACCTGGGGACGACACCTGACGAGGCCGATGTAGGCATCAGCGCCAACATCACGGACGTGCGCAACGCCAGCGGCACCGACTACTCGGGCAAGGTGCTGGTCACCAGCACGCTGCGCCTGACGGACCGGCAGAACGGACCAACGGAGGCGGGAACTGTTCAGGACACCCCGTTCAATGTCCCGCTCAACTGCGTCGAGACCCTCTCGACGACGAACGGCGGCCTGTGCAGCGTAAGCACGACCGCCGACACGCTGGTCCCGAACCTGATGAAGGAAGGCCAGTTCATGGTCATGAACCTCCGCAGCGTCCAGGCGAAGGACGCGGGGCCGAACGGAACCGGCTACGGGGCCGGCTGCCCGCCGACCTGCGGTGACGGTGACGAGAAGGTGTTCATGACCCAGGGTGTGTTCGCCCCGTGAGAAGGCTCTCGCTTGCGGCGGCGATCACGTGCGCCGCCGCACTGGCAATGCCCGGCCTGGGCGGAACGGCCGCGAGTTCTCCCGAAGCAGTCACCAGTGCTGACACGAGGGCTCCAACGCAGACGATCTTCGCGACCTCGCGTCAGGGCGTCGCCAGCCTGTCCCTGCTGATCACAGTGCACGAGAACGGCAGGCTGAAGGTGACCGCAAGTGCAGGCCGGTACCGCTACTCGAGCTACAGCCGCAAGGTGGTCCAGCACATCCCGAACCAGGTGCGCCTGAAGCTGAGCGGAGGAGCGTTGCGTGCCGCGCGCAAATCCCTGCGGAAGGGTCGCCGCATGACCGCGGTGGTCAAGAGCACGGGGCGTGACAGGGCCGGCAACAGCCGCACGTACACGCGCCGGATCAAGCTGAGGGCCTAGGCCCCGCCCGGCCCCGGCTAGGGTCGCAGAAGGATCGAGTCCCTGGCGATGCCACTGTTGCCGGTGGCGTCCCGAGCCGTCGTCTTCACCCGCGCCCGCAGCTTGTGCCCCTTTCGCAGCGCCCGCTTCACCAACCGCATCGCTTTGGGGGCCAACTTCAGTTTGACCCTGCGCACGGCATGGATCGGGAGCTTGCGCTTGAAGGACTTGAAGCGGTAGACGCGGGAGGCGCCGGGCACGTTCACCCGCGCGGTGACCACCACGGTCGCTGCCTCGTGTACCTGGACCATCACGTAGAGCCTGTCTACGTCCTGGCGGCTTGGCGCGAACAGGGTCTGTGACGGCCCCGCCTCGTCGTGACCTTCGTGACCTCCCGCGTGGCCGGCGCCGTGGCCCGGACCGGTATGCCCGGTATCCCCATGGCCCAGGTGCGCCTCGCCACCGCTTTCCACCGGGCAGGGCGGCAGGTGACAGTGCCCCGGCGGCGCGGGCGGGAGCGGTGCGGGCGGCGGGGGAGGCGCCGGGTCCAGCTGCCGCAGGAAGACGCTCGGGAAGGCGTCGTCGTCCTCGCCGCTGAGGTTGTTCGCGTCCGACGTAAAGACGAGGAACCCGCCCTTGCCTGATATCGCGCTCGCGAGCGCGTTGTCGTCGGCGGGCGCGCCTGTCGCGCCCGAAGCCCGACTGGCCTGCGCGGTGGTGCCGTTGAGGGTGTCGCGCACGATCGCCTTCAGGTAGCTGGTTGGGTCCTCGCTCAGGTTGGTCGCGACCGAGAGGAACGCGACGAACTGGCCCTGTCCGCCCCCGGAGATCGAGGGAGCGATCGAGGCGCCGTTCGCCGGTGCGCCGTCGGGACCGTAGGCGCGGCTGACCAGGGTGGTCACGCTGGCAGTGAGGGCACGCTTGAACACGTCGGTGCCGGGATGGTCGTCCTCCGGCACGAGGTTGCTCGCGTCGGACTGGTAGGCGACGTAGCCCCCGTCCCATGAGAGCGCCGGCTCGGTGGAGTCGCCGTTCGCCGGAGCGCCCTCAAGATCCGTACATGAATCGCCGCTGGCGCCGCTGGCGCAGCTCGCGATGAAGGTGGAGCGGGTCTTCATGTTGCGCACGAAGACATCCGTCACCGCGTCGTCGTCATTCGTGGCCAAGTTGGTCGCGTCGGATTGGAAGGCAACCCGTAGGCCGTCATAGGACACCGAGGGGTTGGTCGAGCCGCCGTTCGCCACTCCGCCATCGGCCGGATCGCCGTCCGGGTTCGCGAACGTCGGGCTTGCCCGGCTGACGAGGACTGTGTCCTGGCTCTCGTTGTCGCGGGCGAAGACATTGGTGTAACTCGGGTTCGCGTCCGCGGTGAGGTTGTCCGCATCGGACTCGAAGGCGACGGTCTTGGCGTCGAACGAGATCGAGGGGTTGCGCGAGTTGCCGTTGGCGCCGGCGCCCGTGGCTCCCGCGGCTCGGCTGATCAGCGTTGTGGTGTGCATCCATGTGTCGCGAACGTAGATGTTCGAGAAGGAGTCGTTGTCGGCATCGCTTAGGTTGTCGGCGGTGGACTGGAACGTGACGTAGCGACCGCCTGGCGAGATCGCGGGGCTGGTCGAGTCGGCAGTTGCGGAATCGCCGGCGGCCCCCGGCGCCCGGCTCACCAGCTGGATCTGGCCTGTCGCGGTGTCGACCAGATAGATGCTCTTCACACCGGCAGGAGCGCCTGGCGTGAGATTGGTCGCGTCGGACACGAAGGCGACCCAGCGGCCGTTGTTGTTGGCCGCGAGCTCCTCGCCCGAGAAGCCCGGGGCGCCGCCAAAGCCGCCCGCCCGGCTCAGCAGGGTCGTATCGTTGACCGCGCCGTGCGCCGCGCCGGCCGCGAGCATGAAGGCAACCATGGTCACTGAGATGACCGACGCTAGACGCGCTGGTGTGAATCCCCTCAACTCCCGCATGCCCGTGATCCGAGGATAGACGCTCTAGCGCCCCTTTAGCGCAGGGTTGCGGACACTAATACGATTCAGCCGAGGGACCTCATGCCTGAGACCGTCACCGCCTATCGCACCTGTCCGCTGTGTGAGGCGACGTGCGGGCTCGAGATCACGCTGGAAGACTCCCGGGTGAGCGGCATCCGCGGCGACGCCGACGACGTCTTCAGCCACGGCTTCATCTGCCCCAAGGGGGTGGCGCTGAAGGCGCTCGAGGAGGACCCCGACCGCCTCCGGACGCCGCTGCTTCGCACCAACGGCGGCTTCGAGCCGGTGTCCTGGGACGAGGCCTTCGCGGAGATCGATCGCCGCCTCGGACCGATACTCGAGCGCGATGGGCGTGACGCGGTTGCCAGCTACCTCGGCAATCCAAATGCCCACAATCTCGACGCGCTGATCTACGGCCGGGCCCTGCTGAAGGCGCTCGGCTCGCGCAACATCTTCTCCGCCACCACCGTCGACCAGATGCCGAAGCACGTCTCGTCGGGGCTCATGTTCGGAGCCCCGCTCAGCATCCCGATCCCCGATGTCGACCGCACCGACTACCTGCTGATGCTCGGCGCGAACCCGCTGGCCTCGAACGGCAGCCTGATGACCGCGCCCGACATGCGTGGACGCCTGCGCGCGTTGCAGGAGCGGGGCGGACATCTGGTCGTCATAGACCCGCGGCGCAGCCGGACCGCCGAGGTCGCCGACGAGCATCACTTCATCAGGCCGGGCACGGACGCGGCGTTCCTGTTCGCGCTCGTGCACGTCCTGTTCGAGGAGGGCCTGGCGGATCCGGGCGCGATGGCCGACCACTGCGAGGGGCTCGACGATGTCCGCGCTCTGAGCGGCAGCTTTGCGCCGGAGGGTGTTGCGGGTTCCTGCGGCATCCCGGCCGAGGACATCCGGCGGATAGCGCGCGAGCTGGCGGCTGCTGAGCGCGGGGCAGTGTACGGACGGATCGGGACATGTACGCAGGAGTTCGGCACGCTCACGAGCTGGCTCGTCGACGTGTTGAACGTGGTGACGGGAAACCTCGACCGGCCCGGTGGCGCGATGTTCACAAAGGCCGCGGCCGGTGCCGCCAACACCCGCGGCGCGCCTGGCAGGGGCAAGGGCTTCACCACCGGGCGCTGGCAGAGCCGGGTCAGCGGCAAGCCCGAGGCGCTGGGTGAGCTCCCTGTCGCGTGCCTTGCTGAGGAGATCGATACCCCGGGCGAGGGCCAGGTGCGCGCACTCTTCACGTTCGCGGGCAACCCGGTGCTGAGCACGCCCAACGGTGGGCGCCTGAAGCGGGCGCTCGACTCGCTCGAGCTGATGGTCAGCGTCGATATCTACCTCAACGAGACGACCCGCTACGCGGACGTGATCCTGCCCGCGCCGGGAGCCCTGTGCAGACCGCACTACGACCTCGCGCTCTATCAGCTCGCGGTGCGAAACGTCGCCAACTACTCGCCGCCGATGTTCGAGCCGGAGAACGGGGTGCTGCCGGAATGGCAGGCGCTGCTGCGGCTGACCGGCATTGCCGCCGGACAGGGTCCGAACGCGGATGTCGAGGTACTGGACGACTTCGTGATCGGCAGCCTCGTGCAGCGCGAGCTCCAGGATCCGAATTCTGCCCTCGCCGGACGCGAAGCCGGCGAGCTGCTTGCCGAGCTGTCGCCGCGCCGCGGGCCCGAGCGTGTGCTCGACTGGATGCTGCGCTCCGGTCCCTACGGCGACCGGTTCGGGGCCGATCCGGAGGGCCTGACGCTGAGGCGCCTGGAAGAAGCGCCCCACGGCATCGACCTGGGCCCTCTCGAGCCGCGCATCCCCGAGGTGCTGCGGACCGCGAGCGGCAAGATAGAAGTAGCGCCGGCGCCGATCGTGGGCGACGTCGGTCGCCTCGAAGCCTCGCTCGGTCGCAGTCGCAACGGGGGCATGGTGTTGGTCGGACGGCGGCAGCTGCGTTCGAACAACTCCTGGATGCACAACGTTCCCAACCTCGTGCGGGGCAAGGACCGCTGTACCGTGCACGTGCACCCCGCCGACGCGGAGCGGTTCGGGCTCGAGGACGGGGGGATGGCGGCCGTCAGCTCGGAGCGGGGCTCGATCCAGATCCCCGTAGAGGTGACGGACGCGGTGATGCCGGGTGTCGTCAGCATCCCGCACGGATGGGGTCACGACGACCCCGAGACGCGCCTGTCCGTGGCCGCCGGCCACGCCGGCGCAAACAGCAACCTGCTCGCCGACGAGACCGCGGTCGACCCGCTCTCGGGCAACGCGATCCTGAACGGGATCCCGGTCGAGCTGGCGCCCGTGCGAAGCGGCGACGCGGTCCCGGTCGCCTAGCGCTGCTCCGGCAGCCCCACGGCCTCGAGTGCTTGGGCCTCGTTGTTGTAGTAGTCGACGCGCACCGACTTGCCGTCACGGAGCGTGAAGACCATGCCGTCTCGCCTCTTGACCTCGATGCCGCTCCCTTTTCCGGTGGCGGTCAGCTGCAAGACGAGCACGACCTTGTCGCCGGCGTCGATCCAGCGCTCCGGCTCGATGCTGAAATCACTCCACGCGTCGCTCCAGTCCGCGAGCCAGGCGGCGTAGCCCCCGTGCCCGCGGTAGCTGCCCGCGTCCGGGATGTCGTGGTCGTGCAGCTCTACGTCAGGATCGATCTGGTCCCAGTAGGGCTCGCCGGTGCGGGAGAAGTGCTCGAACGCCTCGCGCACGATCTGGACGTTTCGCTCCGACATCGCGCGCCTACCCTGACACTCGCGCGGCCTCGAGCGCTTCCACGCGCGTCTCGAACGTTCCCCGCCAGACACACTTGCCCTCGCGCCAGCGCCCCACCTGCCAGACCGTTTGATCCAGGGGAGTCTCGCTGCCCGCGCCGTGACCGCGAGTGCGGACCGCCGCCACGGTCACGTCTCCGAGGTCGTCTATCTCGACGATCTCCGCGCTGAAGTCGGGAAAGGCGTCGAGCAGGTTGTCCCACCAGCTGCGAATCCCGTCGTGGCCGTGGAAGCTTCCTTCGAAGGAGGCAAGCCTGGGGTTTGAGGTCACCTCTGGGTCCATCACCGCGAGAAGCGCGTCGAGGTCACGCTGGTTGAAGGCCTCGACGGCGCGGTGGTGGAGCTCGACGTTTCCCCGCGACACGGCCGCAGTATCCCAAGGCCCATTTGCCCAAAAAGACGAGCGCCAGCCCTGGCGCTCGTCGAGTGCGTTCCTTCCCTCCCTTGACCCTGGGGTGGGCCAATCGCAATGTAGACGCGATCCACTGGATCGTGTTGCCGAATTCGACGGAAGGCCGCTCTCGCGAACGGCCTTCCGATATCACAGCCCTGGGGCTAGCCCCGGACTACGGGCACTTCTTCAGGCCACCCGTGGAGGTGTCCTTGTTCTGGCCGTTCGGGCACTTACCCGAAGCGTTTACGTCCGGGTTGCCTGCTCCGGGGCCATCGTTGATCCCCGCGAGCGCGGGGGTCGCGGCGACTGCGAATGCTGCAGTCGCGAGCAGAGTTGCTGCGACCTTGCGTGCCTTGCTCATGGTTCACCTCCCTCCTTGGGAGTAGCTAGACAAGCAGGCGCAACCCTAAACGAATGTACGAGAAAAGCGCAATTTGGGAGTAAACCGTGCCTCGCTCGCTAAGCGCGCGCAGCAGGATTCGAACCTGCGACCTCTGGCTCCGGAGGCCAGCGCTCTATCCACTGAGCTATGCGCGCTCGAAGCGCGATTCTAAAGGCGTCCTGCCGGGCCGCTGGTGGGAAGACGATAATCGGGGCCGATGGACCTCTCGGTTCTCTTCCTGGGCACCGCGGGCTCGATGCCGACCGTGCAGCGGGCGCCGACCAGCCTGCTCGTGCGGCGGGGGGGTGACCGCATCCTGCTCGACTGCGGCGAGGGCACGCAGCGCCAGCTTCTGCGCTCGGTCGGGCTGCCTGATATCGAGCACGTCTTCCTCACCCACTTCCACGCCGATCACTTCCTCGGGCTGCCCGGGATGATGAAGACGTTCGCATTGCGGGGGCGAGAGGTGCCGCTCACCGTCTACGGCCCGCGCGGGCTGCACGCTCTGATGGGCGACCTGCGCCGGATCTATGGCAAGCTCAGCTACGACCTCGAGCTGATCGAGCTCGCGCCCGGGGAATCTGTCGCGTTCGGCGACTACCGGATCGGAGCCTTCACGGTCGCGCACCGCGTCGAGGCGGTCGGATACGCGCTCGTCGAGGACGACCGCCCGGGCCGTTTCGACCCCGCGCGCGCCCGTGAGCTGGGCGTTTCCGACGGACCCCTGTTCGGCGAGCTTCAGCGAGGCTCGGCAGTGGAGGCGAACGGGCGCACCGTCGCGCCCGAGCAGGTGATGGGCGAGCCCAGGCCTGGGCGCAAGCTCGTCTTCACCGGCGACACCGAGCCCTGCGACACGACCGCGGTCGTGGCCCACGAGGCAGAGCTCCTCGTCCACGACGGCACCTTCGCCGACGCCGAGCGCGAGCGCGCGCGGCAGACGGGACACGCCACGGCCGCCGAGGCGGCGGCGCTGGCACGGGACGCAGGCGTCTCGCTGCTCGCCCTCACACATCTGTCCTCGCGCTACTTCGGCTCGGTGATCGAGAAGGAGGCGCGCGAGGTGTTCGAGAGCACGGTCGTGCCACGCGATTTCGACCTGATCGAGGTGCCCTACGCCGAGAAGGGCGAGCCTCATCTGTTGCGGTGGAAGGACGTGCGGGCGAAGCTGGAGGCCGAGAAGGTGGCCAGTGCCGAGTAATCAGTAACCAGTAACCAGTTTGCTCCGAGGCGGACCCCTTGCCTCGTCGCCTGCCGGCAGAACAGTTAGGGACCCTCTGGGGGCCCAAAGTGTTCAGCCAATGATCGGCAGGCCTTCGATGCGAGTCCCTGGAAGGACACCCAACACCGCAATTTCGGGCTACTGAATTCCGACACCCTCGCCCACGTCGGCCCCCACCGCTATCCTTCTTTGCGGTCTGTTCCTTTAAAGCGGTCCAGCGAGGCCGGGAAGGGGCACGGTTTAGTGAAGTTGATCCTCGATCGGGACGACGTGCGGCGCACGCTGGTCCGGATCGGCCATGAGATAGTCGAAAAGAACGGCGGAGCCGGCGGCGTTGCCCTGGTCGGCATCCACACCCGCGGCGCCTTCCTGGCGCGGCGGCTGCGCTCTTTGATCGAGGAGCACACGGGCGAGTCCGTGCCGCTCGGAGAGATCGACATCAGCTTCTACCGGGACGACGTGGGCGCACGTCCGCTGCAGGAACACCCGGTCGTGCATTCGTCCCGCATCGACTTCCCGCTTGATGAGGCGACCGTCGTGCTGGTCGACGACGTCCTCTACACAGGGCGCACGGCGCGGGCCGCGATCGAGGCGCTCTTCGACTACGGCCGCCCGGCCCGCGTGCAGCTCGCCGCGCTCGTGGACCGCGGTCACCGGGAGCTCCCGATTCGCCCCGACTACGTCGGCAAGAACCTGCCCACGTCGGTGCAGGAGCGGGTGTACGTGCGCCTCGAGGAGCTGGACGGCGTCGACGAGGTGGAGATTGCTGAGCTGGAGGAGGCGAGGACGTGAGGCATCTGCTGACGATCGCGGACCTGTCGCGACACGACATCGAGCGCGTGCTGAACGTGGCGGACAGCTTCGAAGAGGTTGTCGAGCGCGACATCAAGAAGGTGCCGACGCTGCGCGGCCGCACGATCGTGAACCTGTTCTACGAGTCGAGTACGCGCACCAGCTCGTCCTTCGAGCTCGCCGCCAAGCGGCTGTCCGCGGACGTCGTGACCGTCAAGTCGCTCGGCTCCTCGGTCGACAAGGGCGAGTCGCTGAAGGACACGGTTGCCACTCTCTCCGCCTACGACCCGGCCGCGATCGTGATCCGCTCGCCCTGGGCCGGCGCGGCCGCGATGATCGCGCGCTGGACCGCCGCCTCGGTTGTCAACGCGGGCGACGGCAAGCACGAGCACCCCAGCCAGGCGCTGCTCGACGTCTTCACCTTGAAGCGCAAGGTCGGCTCGCTCGACGACCTCAACATCTGGATCGTCGGCGATGTGCTGCACAGCCGAGTCGCCCGCTCGAACGTGCTCGCCTTCACCCGCATGGGCGCACGGGTGACGGTCTGCGGCCCGCCGACGCTCATGCCGCGTGACGTGCACACGCTCGGGTGTGAGGTCGCCTACGACCTGGACCGCCTGGCGGAGGCAGACGTCGTCTACGCACTGCGAATGCAGCACGAGCGCATGGCCGACGCCCACGTGCCCTCACTGCGCGAGTACGCGGCGCGCTACCAGATCGACGGCCGGCGCCTCGAGCCGCGGCAGCTGCTGATGCATCCCGGCCCCGTGAACAGGGGGGTGGAGCTGGCAGCCGAGGTGATCGACTCGCCGCAGTCCTTGATCACAGAACAGGTGGCGGCCGGCCTGGTCGTGCGCATGGCGATCCTGTTCGAGTTGCTGTCGGGCGGAGACGCAAATGGCGCCGGCAGCCGGTTCCCGGCGCCGACGGTGGAGCAACCGGCATGAATGCGCTGTCGCGAGTGCAGTCGCGGCGCGAGCCGGTGCTGAGCGTCGCGGACGCCGACCAGGCCACGCTGGTGATCCGCGGGGCGCGGCTGCTCGACCCGGCCGCCGGCATCGACGGAACCCACGACGTCGTCGTGCGCGACGGCTGGGTCGCGGAGATAGCGCCTCCGGGCGCGGCGGAGCTGCCGGCCGGGTGCGAGGTCGTCGACGGCTCCGGCCTGCACGTCTTCCCGGGGTTCGTGGACCCGCACGTTCACCTGCGCACCCCGGGGCGCGAGGACGAGGAGGACATCGAATCCGGCACGCGGGCTGCCGCGGCTGGCGGCTTCTGCTGTGTCCTCGCCATGCCCAACACGGAGCCGGTGTGCGACAGCGCGTCGATCGTGCGCTCGCTCCACGAGCGCGCGCATGCCGAGGCACGCGTTCCCGTCGGCTTCCTCGCCGCTGCAACCAAGGGCCAGCACGGGCGCGAGCTGACGGAGATGGCGGAGCTCGCCGAGGAAGGAGCGGTCGGATTCACCGACGATGGCGTGCCGATCGCCGACGCGCGTGTCCTGCGCAGGGCGCTCCAGTACCAGCGCTTGAGCGGGAAGGTGCTCGCCCTCCACGAGGAGGACCCGGCGCTGTCCGGCGACGGCGTCATGCACGAGGGCGCGATCTCGACCATGCTCGGTCTGGCCGGTATCCCCTCGATCTCCGAGTCGACGATGGTCGAGCGCGACATCGCCGTCGCGCGCTTCGAGGACGGGCGCCTGCACATGCTTCACCTGTCGGCCGCCGAGTCGGTGGCCGCGGTCGCGCGTGCGAAGGCCGAGGGCGTCGCCGTCACGGCCGAGGTCACGCCTCATCACCTGACCCTCGTGGACGAGGCGGTGATCACGCTCGATCCGCTTCTCAAGATGAATCCGCCGCTGCGCTCGGAGGGCGATCGCATGGCGCTGATCGACGGACTGCGCTCCGGCGTGATCGACTGCATCGCCACCGATCACGCGCCGCACGCACGCGAGGAGAAGGAGCAGCCCTTCGAGCAGGCGCCGATGGGGACGATCGGGCTGGAGACCGCGTTCTCCGCTCTCTATACGGAGTTGGTGATGCCGGGCGTGATCGACCTCGAGCTTCTGCTCCATCGGATGACCGCCGGCGCCGGGGTGTACGGCCTGCCTGTGCCGTCGCTTGCCAAGGGCGCGCCGGCCAACCTCTGCCTCGTCGACCTGGAGGCAACCTGGAAGGTGGGGGAGTCGGGCTACGAGAGCCGCTCGCAGAACTCGTGCTTCTGGGGGCGGACGCTGAACGGGAAGGTTCTCGTGACGGTCGCTAACGGCAGCGTCGCCTATCGGGAGCGCGCGTTCGCAATCCGGCTCGCCGAGAACGGTGGTCGCAAGCTCGCCGGCACGCGGGAGGAGCGTTGAAGCTCGAGCGCGACCGCGCCGCGCTGGTCGTGATCGACGTGCAGGAGGCGTTCCGCGCCGCCGTGCTCGACTTTGAGCAGGTGGCGGGCAACGTCGGCGTGCTCGTACAGGGCGCCAAGGCACTTGACGTTCCGGTGATCGTGACCGAGCAGTACCCGAAGGGCCTCGGCCACACAGTGCCGGAGGTCGCCCGGCACCTCGACGGCGTGACACCGATCGAGAAGGTCTGTTTCAGCGCCGCCGGCTCGGATGACTTCAACGCCGCGCTCGCGGGAACCGGACGCGATCAGGTGCTGCTGTGCGGGATCGAGTCACACGTCTGCGTCAACCAGACGGCCGACGACCTGCTCGGCCGCGAGCGCGAGGTGCACGTCGCCCAGGACGCCGTCAGCTCGCGCAGCAAGGACAACCGCAAGCTCGGCCTGCACAAGATGGAGCGCTCGGGGGCGGTCATCACGAGCGTGGAGACCGCGCTGTTCGAGCTGCTCGGCGCCGCCGGCACGCCCGAGTTCAAGGAGATCCAAAGGCTTGTCAAGTAACGGGGGCGCTTTTGTCCTACTGGAGGACGGGACGCGCTTCGACGGCGACGCCGTCGGTGCACAGGGCGCGGCAACCGGCGAGGTCGTCTTCAACACCGCCATGACCGGCTATCAGGAGGCGGTCACCGACCCCTCGTATGCCGGCCAGATCATCACCTTCACCTACCCCCTGATCGGCAACTACGGCGTCAGCCCGGGCGCCGTCGAGTCCAGTCGCGTGCACGCCCGCGCCGTCGTCATGCGAGAACCCCAAAATCATTCCGCTTTTTCCTTAGGCGGAAAAATCGGGAGCACCGAGGGCTCGGATGAGTATGCGAAGGGGTGGCTCGACTGGCTCGCCGAGCACCGCATCCCGGCCATCGGCGGCGTCGACACGCGCGCCCTCGTGCGCCACATCCGCGACGCCGGCGCGATGCGGGGCGGCGTGTTCGGCGACGACGTCGACGTGGAGGAGGCACGCGAGCGGATCAATGCCGAGCCGGACATGACCGGCCAGGACCTGGCTGCCACTGTGACCCCCGGCGAGCCGGTCCTGCTGAACGAACACGGTCCAGGCCCGAGAGTGGCGGCGATCGACACCGGCATTAAGAGCTCGATCGTGCAGAACCTCGTGGATCGCGGTTGCCGCTTGGAGCTGCTGCCCTGCCGCAGCACGAGCGAAGACCTGCTCGCGCGCGACCCGGATGCGGTCTTTCTCGCCAACGGTCCGGGAGACCCGGCAGCGCTCGACTACGTCGTCGAATCGGTACGGGGCGTCGTCGGCAAGGTGCCTGTCTTCGGCATCTGCCTCGGCCATCAGCTCCTCTGCCGCGCAGTCGGCCTCGACACCTTCAAGCTCACGTTCGGCCACCGTGGTGCCAACCACCCTGTCAAGGACCTGACCACGGGCAAGATCGAGATCACCGCACAGAACCACGGCTTCGCGGTGATCGGCCCCGGCGGCGAGCGCGAGCTCGAGACGAACGAGCCGGTGCGCTGGGAAACGGACTTCGGCGCCGCCGAGCTCTCACACCTCAACCTGTACGACCGCACCGTCGAGGGGCTGGTGCTGCACGACGTGCCCGCGGCGTGCGTCCAGTACCACCCGGAAGCGGGCCCGGGCCCACATGATTCGCTCTATTTGTTTGACAGGTTTATTGAGGAGATCGGAAGCCAGAAAATTAGAAACTAGAAACTAGAAAATTAGAAATTAAAGATCGGGATCAAGCCCTAATTTCTAATTTCTAATTTCTGATTTCTCCATCCTGTGCCCAAACGCCCCGACCTAAGCAAAGTCCTCATCATCGGCTCCGGCCCGATCGTGATCGGTCAGGCCGCCGAGTTCGACTACTCCGGCGTGCAGGCGTGCAAGGTGCTGCTCGAGGACGGGTTCGAGGTCGTGCTCGTGAACTCGAATCCGGCCACGATCATGACCGACCCCGAGTTCGCCACCGCTACCTATGTCGAGCCGCTCACGCCCGCCACCGTCGCCGCGGTGATCGAGAAGGAGCGCCCCGACGCCCTGCTCGGAACGCTCGGCGGCCAAACGGCGCTCAACCTCGCCAAGACCCTGTACGAAGACGGGACCCTGGAGCGGTTCGGCGTCGAGCTGATCGGGGCCAACTACGACGCGATCCGGCGCGCCGAGGACCGGGACCTGTTCCGCAAGACGATGGCCGATGCGGGGCTGCGGGTGCCGCGCTCGTCGATCGTCACCTCGATCGGCGATGCCGACCGCGCGATCGACGAGCTCGGCTTGCCCCTGATAGTGCGCCCGGCCTTCACGCTCGGCGGCCACGGCGGGGGCATCGCGCGCACGCGCGCGGAGTTCGCCGAGCGCGTCTCGGAGGGACTGAACGCGAGCCCGATCGGCCAGGTGCTGCTCGAGGAGTCCGTGCTCGGGTGGGGTGAGTTCGAGCTGGAGGTGATGCGCGATCACAACGACAACGTGGTGGTGGTCTGCTCGATCGAGAACATCGACCCGATGGGCGTGCACACGGGCGATTCCGTCACGGTCGCTCCTCAGCAGACGCTGTCCGACCGCCAGTACCAGGTGCTGCGCGACCAGGCGCTGACAGTGATCCGCGCAGTGGGGGTCGAGACCGGCGGCTCGAACATCCAGTTCGCGGTCAACCAGCAGACCGACGAGGTGGTCGTGATCGAGATGAACCCACGGGTGTCGCGCTCCTCGGCGCTGGCGTCGAAGGCGACCGGCTTCCCCATCGCCAAGATCGCCGCCCGGCTCGCCGTCGGATACGCGCTCGAGGAGATCCCGAACGACATCACGCGCCGGACGCCGGCCTCCTTCGAGCCGACGATCGACTACGCGGTGGTGAAGATGCCTCGCTTCGCGTTCGAGAAGTTTCCCAACGCCGAGCGCGACCTCACTACTCAGATGAAGAGCGTCGGTGAGGCGATGTCGATCGGACGCACCTTCAAGCAGGCATTCCGGAAGGCGATGCGCTCACGTGAGCTGGACGCCACGGTCGAGCCGCCCGCGGACACCGACGCACTGCTGGCGCGGTTGGAGCTTCCGTCACACGACCGCTACGACCTGCTCTTCGAGGCGGTGCGGCGCGACGTTCCGGTGGATGAGCTCTTCAAGCGGACCGCGATCCATCCCTGGTTCCTGCGCCAGTTCGAGCAGATGGTGGGCGCGGAGAACGAGGACGAGGACGCCGGCCTTTCGGTCCACTTCAAATCCGTCGATACGTGCGCGGCGGAGTTCGAGGCGGAGACCCCCTACTTCTACTCGAGCTACGAGCGTACGTCGTCGAACGGCAAGCGCGACGACGAGGTGCGCCGCGGCTCACGCCCGAGCGTCGTGATTCTCGGCTCGGGACCGAACCGGATCGGCCAGGGGATCGAGTTCGACTACTGCTGTGTGCATGCGGCGATGACGGTGCGCGAATCCGGGCGCGACGCGGTGATGATCAACTGCAACCCGGAGACCGTCTCCACCGACTACGACACCTCCGACCGGCTCTACTTCGAGCCGCTGACGGTCGAGGACGTGCTCGCGGTGGTGAAGGTGGAGGAGCCGGAGGGCGTCGTCGTGCAGTTCGGTGGCCAGACCCCGCTGCGGATCGCGGGCAGCCTCGCCGACGCCGGGGTGCGCCTGCTCGGGACGCCGGTGGACGCGATCGACCTCGCGGAGGACCGCGGCCGCTTTGGAGCGCTGCTCGCCGAGCTCGGCATCAAACATCCGCCCTACGCCGTGGCGCACTCTCCCGAGGAGACGATCGAGCGCGCCCGCGGGGTCGGCTTTCCGCTGCTCGTGCGCCCGTCGTACGTGCTCGGCGGGCGGGCGATGGAGATCTGTTATTCCGAGGACGACCTGGCGCGGTACCTCGAGGCGCTCTATTCGGCGGGCACGACCAACGTCAGGGAGGAGATGTATCCGCTCCTGCTCGACCGCTTCCTCGAGAACGCGATCGAGATCGACGTCGACGCTCTTGCCGACGGGGAAGAGGCATACGTCTCCGGCGTCATGCAGCACGTCGAGGAGGCGGGCGTCCACTCGGGAGACTCCGCATGCGTGTTGCCGCCGCTCTCGATCGGCGACGACATGCTGGACGAGATCCGCCGGCAGACGAAGGCGATTGCGCTCAGGCTCGGGGTGGTCGGGCTTCTCAACGTTCAGTTCGCGCTCGTCGACAACGACCGCCCGCATGTAATCGAGGCGAACCCTCGCGCCTCGCGCACGGTCCCGTTCGTCTCGAAGGCAATCGGAATCCCGCTCGCGAAAGTCGCGTGCAGGTTGCTGCTCGGCGAGCGCCTGCGCGACCAGGAGCTGCCGCCGGAGAACCGGCCCTTGAAGCACGTGAGCGTGAAGGAAGCCGTACTTCCCTTCCAGCGCTTCCATGGCTCTGACGCACTGCTCGGACCGGAGATGAAGTCCACCGGCGAGGTGATGGGCATAGCCGACGACTTCCCGACCGCCTTCGCCAAGTCGCAGGCCGCGGCGGGGGTAGCTCTCCCGCGCGAAGGAAGGGTCTTCATCAGCGTCTGCGACACCGACAAGCCCGGCGCCACGCAGATCGCGGCGATCATGCACGACCTCGGCTTTCAGGTCCTGGCGACGCGCGGCACTGCGGAGGCGATCCGGCGCATGGGCGTGCCGGTCTCCGAGCTGTTGAAGATCGGGGAGGGCTCGCCGAACGTCGTCGACAGGATCCGCGCCGGTGAGATGGACCTCCTGATAAACACTCCGGTCGGCGTCGGCGCCCGCGCCGACGGCTGGGAGATCCGCCGCGCCGCGGTCGAGCACGGTGTGCCCTGCATCACGACGATGACGGGTGCCTCCGCGGCAGCACGCGCGATCGCCGCGGAGCGAGGCCAAGCCCAGACGGTGCGCTCGCTTCAGGAGCTCCACGGCCCTCAGGGCGTCAAGCGAGAGCTCCAGAAGGGTGAGCGGCCAAATCTCCTGGACCGGAGGGCTGCCCCGGCATGACCAATACAGACACAGGCCGACTGTCCGCAGGCGGCCAGCCGGGTGGTCTCGGGATGGGCGATCGAGCTCTGGCGCCGTTCGGGCGACGGCGCTGTCAGGTGAGCGAGAACGAGCCGGAGGGCGTCTACCGCCTGGTCGGGGTCGAGGATCCCGCTGGTCCTCTGCCGCTGCCCGGCCAGTTCTACATGCTCGCGGCGGTCGACGGCTGGGGCGGGGGTGCCGACGCGCGACCGTACCTCGCGCGCGCGTTCTCGGTCTGCCGGGTGCGCGGATCCCGTCTCGACTTCCTCGTCGAGGACATCGGGCCGGGCACCCACCGGCTGGCCAGGCTCACACCCGGCCGCGACGAGGTTTGGCTCGTGGGCCCGCTCGGCGTCGGCTTCGCCCTGCCGACCGAGCTGACCACGACTGGTGAGATGGCGCGCGCGCTGCTCGTCGGCGGCGGCGCCGGCGTCGCACCGTTGGTGATCTGGGCGGAGACTCTTCCCGCGGCTGGATGCGAGGACCTGGCGTTGCTCGGGTTTCGCGACGCGGCCCACTGCGATGCCGCGCGGCTGTTTCCCGGCGCGATCGAGGTGACGACCGACGACGGGTCAGTGGGACACAGGGGCTTCGTCACCGAACTGCTGGAGACCGAGCTCGACCGTCATCCGGACAACGTGGTGTACGCGTGCGGTCCCCAGCCGATGCTCGAAGCCGTCAGGCGGATCTGCGAGGCGCGCTCAGTGCCGGCCCAGCTCGCTCTGGAAGAAGCCATGGCGTGCGGATTTGGCGCCTGCTTCGGCTGTGTCGTGAACACGCGCAGCGGCTATCTGAGAATCTGCGTCGACGGTCCCGTGATGACAGCGAGCGATCTGGACGAGTCGTGGCTGATGCGGCAGTAGCAACGCCCATCGACATGCGCGTCGAGCTGGCGGGCATCGAGCTCGCTCATCCGGTGGTGAACGGGTCCGGCACGTTCGACGCGATCGCGGCAACGCGCAGCTTCGGACATGCGGTGCGCGAGCGCTTCCCGTTCTCCGCCTTCGTGTCGAAGACGATCACTGTCGAGCCACGGGCCGGCAACCCGCCGCCGCGGCTGTGGGAGACGGCGTCCGGGATGCTGAACTCGATCGGGCTTCCGAACAAGGGCCTCGCTGGATTCCTCGAGCACGATCTGCCGGAGCTCGAGAGCCTGCCGGTGCCGGTGATCGTGAGCGTGGCGGGCTTCTCCATCGACGAGTTCTCCCTGCTCGTGAGCGAGGTTGCGGGCCGGCCGGAGGTGGCCGCCCTGGAGCTGAACGTGTCCTGCCCGAACGTGAAGTCCGGCTGCATCATGGGCTCCGAGCCCGCTGAGACGGCGGCGCTGATGAAGGCCGTCCGGACGCTGACGGACAAGCCGCTGATCGTGAAGCTGACACCGAACACGTCCGACGTGGGCGCCGTGGCCGAGGCCGCCGAGCAGCGCGGGGCGGATGCTGTCTCTCTGATCAACACGCTTGTCGGCATGGCGGTCGACACGAACACGGGGCGGCCGTGGCTCGGTGCCGGCACGGGCGGACTGTCCGGCCCAGCCGTGAAACCGGTCGCGCTCGCGATGACAAATGACGTCGCCGCACGCGTGAGCGTGCCCGTGATCGGCATGGGCGGAATCGCATCCGGCCGTGACGCGCTCGACTTCTTCGACGCCGGTGCAAGCTGCGTCGCGGTGGGAACCGAGAGCTTCCGCGACCCGGCGGCAGCGCTTCGTGTACGCGACGAGTTGGCACTCTTACTCGCAAAACGCGGCTTTAGCAATGCAACCGAAGCACTGGTCGCGCTGTCATCGCAACGCGAAATTAGATAAAAGTGCAACAACAAAACTCGACTTGCCTCCATCGATATCGACCTTCGGTCAAGGTCGAGTCGAGTTTCTAAAAAGATTCGCTTTCGAGCCTTGCACGCGATACCCGCGTGCGTATAATCGCCGCCCATGCCCGCCGCCACCAAGTCCCCATCCGCCGCTCCTGAGCGGTCGCTGAAGCAAAGGATGGAGGCTCTGAAGCGGGCCAACCAGATCCGCACGAAGAGGGCGAAGCTGAAGAAGGACCTGCGCTCCGGAAGGGTCAGCCCTCACTCCTTGCTGTTGTCGCCGCCGGAATACATCGCCACCGCGAAGGTGTCGGAGATGCTGATGGCCGTGCCGAAGTACGGCCAGGTGAAGGTCAACAAGATCCTCACCCAGTGCCGCATCTCTCCGAGCAAGACCATTGGTGGCCTGTCGCCGCGGCAGCGTGCGGAACTGGTCTCCTACCTGCGTAAGTAGCAGCACCGCCGCGTGGCCCCCAAAGGGCGACTGTTCGTCGTGACCGGTCCGTCCGGGGTCGGAAAGGGCACCCTCATCAAAGAGCTCCTGAGGCGAGTGCCCGGCCTCGAGCTTTCGGTCTCGGCCACCACGCGCCGGCCGCGGGAGGGGGAACGGGACGGCGTCGACTACCACTTCCTGTCGGAGGAGGAGTTCGACCGCCGCCTCGCCGAGGGCGATTTCATGGAGCACGCCGCCTACTCTGGCCACCGCTACGGCACCCTCGCCTCTGAGGTGGAGCCGCGCCTGCAGGACGGGGTCGGGGTGGTCCTGGAGATCGAGGTCCAGGGCGCCCGCCAGGTCCGGGCCCGGATGCCCGAGGCGGTGCTGGTATTCGTCGCTCCGCCCAGCCCGGAGGCGCTGCGCGAGCGGCTCGAGGGCAGGGGCACGGACGCGCCTGAGCAGATCGAGCAGCGCCTCCAGGTTGCCCGCGACGAGCTGGCCGCCCAGCCTGAATTCCGCCACGTGATCGTCAACGACGAGGTCGACCGGGCCGCGGATGAGCTCTCGGCCCTCGTCAAGGGCGAGCTCGTCGCCTAGTCGTTACATCTCTACCGCCTCATTCTCGACGTGGGCCGGATCCACCCTCCATATCGAGGAGGATCCGGCCCACAAGATTCCGACAAGGGATGATTTCCCCGAAAGCAATGCTGAACCTGACGCGGGTCTAACAAACGCGAAGAACCGGGGTTGGGACGCGCTCACGCCCAACGCGCCGGGAATCTCCTCATCGGTGCCCGAAGAAGGAGGGGCTCCGGAAGCCCGGCGAGATCGCGCCGGAGGGCGCACGCTAGAATTGCTCTTCAGGTCGCCGACCTGTAGGAAACCTCGAGCGCGCATGGTCATCGGCGCGCCAGTCGGAAGGAGAACCGAGGAAGTTGATCCACCCGCGGATAGATCGCCTCCTGGAAAGCGCGGACTCGCACTACGCGGCCGTGATCGTCGCGGCCAAGCGAGCGCGGCAGATCAACAACTACTACCACACCCTCGGCGAGGGAGTTTTCGAGGAGTTTCCGCCTCCGATGGTGGACACGCCCTCCAAGAACTACCTCACGATCGCGCTCGAGGAGCTCGCGCAGGGCAAGCTCGCTTACCGCTACCGCTAGCCCCCAGCGGTGGCCAGGGTCCTGCTCGGCGTCAGCGGCGGCATCGCCGCCTACAAGGCGGTCGAGGTGGCGCGTCTTGCCATCAAGGCCGGCCACGCCGTGCGGGTCGTGCAGACGGAGGCGAGCCTCCGGTTCGTAGGTCGCGCGACGTTCGAGGGCATCACCGGCGCTCCGGTGCTGGTGGACGACTTCGAGCGCGATCCGCTGCGTGGCTCCTATCCGGGCGAGCCGATTCCCGAGCACGACCTTCCGTCCCACCTGGAGCTGGTGCGCCGCTGTGACGTCTTCTGCATCGCGCCGGCATCGGCCAACACGCTCGCCAAGCTCGCGGCGGGAATCGCCGACAACCTGCTGACGAGCGCCTATCTCGCCTGCACGAGCCCGGTCGCGGTCGCGCCCGCGATGAACAACCACATGTACGACCACCCGGCCACGCAGTCCAACCTGGCCCTGCTGCGCGAGCGCGGTGTGCACGTGATCGAGCCCGGCACGGGCCAGCTCGCGTCGCACGGCGAGTGGGGAGTAGGGCGCCTGGCGGAGCCCGGCCAGGTACTGGCCGCAATCGAGCTGGTGGCCGGCACCGGCACGCCGCGGCCGCTGGACGGCGCTCGCGTCCTAGTCACGGCCGGCGGCACCCGCGAGCCGCTCGATGCAGTGCGCTTCGTCGGCAACCGCTCGAGCGGCCGGATGGGCTTCGCGATCGCCGAGGAGGCGGCCCGCCGCGGGGGCGACGTGACCGTCGTTGCCGCGAACGTCGCCCTGGCCCGGACGCCGGGGGTCACCTACGTCGACGTCGAATCCGCGGAGCAGCTGCGGGCCGAGGCCCTGGCCCGCTTCGAGGCCTCCGACATCCTGCTGATGGCTGCCGCCGTCGCCGACTACCGGCCCGTCGAGCCGCGCGCTGGGAAGATCGCAAAGGAGGAGAGCGACGCGCTCGCGCTCGAGCTCGCGCGCACCCCGGACGTGCTGTCGGAGCTGAGCGCCAGGCGCCGCGCGGGCCAGGTGCTGGTCGGCTTTGCGGCAGAGCACGGCGCCGGCGCGCTGGAGCGCGCGCGCGGCAAGCTGGAGCGCAAGCAGATCGACCTCGTGGTCCTCAACGACGTCTCGCTGCCCGGGATCGGCTTCGATTCGCTGGAGAACGAGGTCACGCTCGTGGGCCGGGACGACGAGCGCACGGTGTCGCGGCGCAGCAAGGATGCAGTCGCCGCGGCGGTGCTGGACCGGGTGCAGGAGCTGCGGCTCGGCACGAGCGCGCGACTGGAGGGGACGAGCTCGTGAGCGAGCACGAGCGCCAGATCCCGCCTGACCCGGCGGCCAACGACGCCTACGCGCTCTACCAGCGCGGCAGCGCCCTGCTCGAGGAGGATCACTGGGAGCAGGCTGCCGTGTCGCTGGAGAAGGCCAAGCGGCTCGAGCCCGACAAGACCTCGATCCGCGAGGCGCTCGGTCGCGCCTACTTCCGCAGCGGCCGTTACCGGCTCGCCGCCGATGAGTTCTCGGCTGTGCTCGAGCGCTATCCGGCCAACGACTACGCGCACTTCTGTCTCGGGCGCTCGATGGAGAAGCTGGGCGACCGCACGGCTGCCCGCCGCCACCTCGCACTGGCGGCCGGCATGCGTCCGGACCGCACCGACTACCGGCTTTACCGCGACCGCCTGCGGGCCGCCTGAACAGACAGACCCCTGAGGGCTCTCCTCCAGCGCGTCAGCCAGGCCTCGGTGTCCGTCGACGGGCAGGTGGTCGGCGAGATCGGCACGGGGCTCGTACTGCTGCTCGGGGTCGGCCACGAGGACGAGGACCGCGAGGCGGCGCGCCTGGCCGACAAGGTGTCGCGCCTGCGCGTCTTCGATGACGACAGCGGGCGCATGAATCGCTCCCTGCTCGACCTGGGGGTGGACGGAGCCGCGCTTTGCATCAGCCAGTTCACCCTCTATGGCGACGTGCGCCGGGGCCTGCGGCCGAGCTTCACGGAGGCGGCCGAGCCAGAGCGGGCGGAGCGCCTCTACGAGCGCTTCTGCGGCGCGCTGCAGGAACTCGGAGTGCGGGTGGAAAGGGGCCGTTTCGGCGCCAGAATGGCGGTCAGCCTGGTCAACGAGGGACCCGTCACCCTGCTCGTGGAAATGGGGCCCGGGTGAGGTCGGAGGCGCCGATGTGCCTCGCTATACTTGCCTCCGCCTGACAGTAGATGGAGACCTGCGGCTGCGAAGCCGTCTTGAAAGGAAGAGTGGGCCTCCGCCCACTTTTTTTTCGGTTTTTTGAAGGTATGGGACCCGATTTGACCAAGCACGACCTAGACACTAGGAAAAACATCCTCGCGACCGAGCTCGAATCGGAGATCGAGTCACGTCTGGCCGTGCACGAGCCCGACGTCGAGGTCCTGCTCGTCGAGCTGATCGGCGGCGGGCGCTCGGCTGCGCTGCGACTCTTCATAGACAGCCCCGAGGGGGTCGATCACGGCCTCTGCGCGAGGGTCACGAATCACCTGCGCGACCTGCTCGCGGACTACACGGTCGAGGTCTCTTCGCCCGGCCCGTCACGTCCCCTCACGAAGCCTCACCACTACGAGCGCTTCGTCGGCCACCGCGTGCGGGTGCGCACGCACGAGCCGATCGAGGGCAAGTCCGAGTTCAAGGGCGAGCTTCTGGGCGTGGACGAGCACGGAGTCTCACTCGGAGGCGAGTGGGGCAGCGTCACGATCCCGTACGAGCGGATCAGGCGGTCGAACCTCGTCCCCGAGCCGATCGAGGTACCGAGGAGCCAGCGGTGAGGATGGAGTCAGCAATTGGTCCCGGAACAGTTTGGAGGAAGCCGTGAGTAGGGAGATAGTCGAAGCCGTCCAGGCGCTCGAGAAGGAGAAGGGCATCTCTTCGGAGCGGCTCATGAGCGCGCTGGAGGACGCCCTGCTGTCGGCCTATAAGAAGACGCCTGGCGCGGCCAAGTACGCGCGCGTCGACATGGACCGGCACTCGGGCGACTTCCGCGTGTTCGAGTTGATCCTGCCCCCGGAGCTGGAGGAGAAGCTCGTCAAGGAGGCGATCGAGGAGGAGCGCACCGTCGATCCCGAGACGGGCGAGCTGCGCGAGCCCGAGGAGCCCGAGATCGACCTCGAGAAGCTCGCCGAGTACGAGGACCAGATCGAAACCCGCGACGTCACGCCAAGCGACTTCGGACGCATCGCCGCGCAGACGGCCAAGCAGGTGATCCTGCAGCGGATCCGCGAGGCCGAGCGCGACATGATGTTCGAGGAGTACCGCGACCGTGTCGGCGAGCTGGTGACCGGGATCATCCAGCAGTCGGACTCGCGCTACACGCTGGTCCAGCTACGCGAGCGCGTCGAAGCCCTGCTGCCCAAGTCCGAGCAGGTCGACGCCGAGCGCTACGACCATGGCATGCGCGTAAAGGCGGTCATCACCGAGGTCTCGTCGAGCACCAAGGGACCGAGCATCATCGTCTCGCGCCGCAATCCCGAGCTGATCAAGAAGCTGTTCGAGCTCGAGGTGCCCGAGGTAGCCGACGGCCTCGTGGAGATCGTCAACGTCGCCCGCGAGCCTGGCTATCGCTCGAAGATCGCCGTCGTGTCGCACGCCGATGGCGTCGACCCGGTCGGCGCCTGCGTGGGCCCGCGCGGGTCACGCGTGCGCATGGTCGTTTCCGAGCTGCGCGGGGAGAAGATCGACATCATTCCCCACAACGAGGAGCCCGCACGCTTCGTCGCCAAGGCGCTGTCGCCCGCGCGCGTGCGCGAGGTGATCGTTGACGACGAGGACAAGCAGGCCACGGTGATCGTTCCCGACGACCAGCTGTCGCTGGCGATCGGCAAGGAGGGCCAGAACGCCCGCCTCGCCGCGCGCCTGACCGGCTGGCGCGTGGACATCAAGTCCGAGACGGAGTTCGCTGAGGAGGAAGAGGAGCTCGGCCTTCAGCCCGAGGAGGACATGACTGGCCGCTGCCACGCAATCCTCTCGACCGGCAAGCGGTGTCCG
Source organism: uncultured Solirubrobacterales bacterium (assembly GCA_963716195.1). Classification (GTDB taxonomy): domain Bacteria; phylum Actinomycetota; class Thermoleophilia; order Solirubrobacterales; family JBBDJG01; genus JBBQNR01. Next base: position 1,191,283 of record OY970293.1, on the reverse strand, counting down.
AACGCGTCGCTGCCCGGTTCTCGCTACTGCGGCCTGCCGGCGCACCAGGCGCTGGCCGAGCAGGAGGGAGACCGCGTGCAGCCGGTGGAGGCGGAGGCTCCCGCCGCAGCGGAAGCGCCCGTTCAAACAGAGGCATCCGTTGAGGTCGCCGAGCCCACTGCCGACTCCGAGCCTGAGCCGGAGCAGGCGCCCCAACCCGCGGAGGTCGCCGTTGCGGCGGAGGTCCCCGAGGAGGCCCAGACCGCGGGCGAGTCCGGCGAGGGGGGCGAAGAGAGCTAAGTGGCAAGGAAGCGCGTCTACGAACTTGCCAAGGAGCGGGGCGTACCGAGCAAGGAGTTGCTCGCGCAGCTACAGGCTGCCGGTGTGGACGTAAAGGCTGCTGCCTCGTCCGTGGACGAGGCGGAAGCGCTGGCCAAGCTGTCGGGCGACGGCAAAGCCTCTGCAGCAGTCGCCGGGGCAAAGCCCGCGGCGGCCCCGACGCAGGATCCGAAGCCCAAGCAACCGGCACCTGAGCCGAAGGCAAGTGCCGCGCCGGCCGAGCAGCGACCGCCACAACGGGCCGCGCAGCCGCAAAAGCCTGCCTCGCCCCCGCAACGCTCGAACGGCGGCGCAGCCCGCAACGGAGGAGACCAGCGTGCCGCCCGTCCGCGGCCGCGCCCGTCCGGTGGAGCGCCCGGCGGCCCAGGGTCACGCCGGCGCAGGGTCGTGATCGACTCCCAGGCTTCGCGCCGGCAGATGGCGCCACCGCCACCGCAGCAGCAGAAGCGCCGGCGTCGCAGCCGCGGCCGCGGAGCCCCGCCGCCCGAGCCCTCGGAGCGGCCCGCCGCGACGGCACTCGCGCAGCCGGAGGCGGTCCGGATCCCGTCTGGCGCCACCGTGCGCGACGTCGCCGAGCACTTCGGGTTGCAGGTCGCCGACGTGATCAAGAAGCTGATGGAGCAGGGCGAGATGGCGTCGATCACCCAGACGCTCTCGGACGAGGCGATCGAGGTGCTGGGCGACGAGCTCGACAAGCGCGTCGAGGTGGTGCGCGCCGCCGAGGAGGAGGAAGTCGAGGAGGAGATCGAGGACACGGAGGCGGACCTCCAGCCACGGGCGCCGGTCGTGACGATCATGGGACACGTCGATCACGGCAAGACCTCACTGCTGGATGCCATTCGCGAGACGGAGGTCGTCACGGGCGAGGCGGGCGGCATCACCCAGCACATCGGCGCCTACCAGGTCCATCACGACGACAAGCTCGTCACCTTCCTCGACACGCCCGGTCACGAAGCGTTCACTGCGATGCGCGCCCGCGGCGCCAAGGTCACGGACATCGCCGTGATCGTCGTTGCGGCCGACGACGGTGTGATGCCCCAGACGACGGAGGCGATCGACCACGCCAAGGCAGCCGGCGTGCCGATGGTGATCGCAGTCAACAAGGTCGACAAGGAGGGCGCGGATCCGAATCGTGTCCGGAGCGAGCTCGCCGGACAGGGACTGACGCCGGAGGAGTGGGGCGGGGAAACGATCTACGGCGACGTCTCCGCGAAGACCAAGCAGGGCCTGGACAGCCTGCTCGACTCGATCTTGCTCGTCGCGGAGGTCGAGGAGCTGAAGGCCAACCCGGCGGCGCCCGCCAGCGGCACCGTGATCGAGTCGCGGCTCGACCCGGGTCGCGGTCCGGTGGCGACGGTCCTCGTCCAGCGCGGGACGCTGCGTGCGGGTGATGCGCTGGTGGCAGGGGCGCACTCCGGCCGAGTACGCGCGATGTACGACTTCATGGGACGCAAGGTCGAGGAAGCGACTCCCGCGGAGCCGGTGGAGACGCTCGGGTTCGACACGGTTCCCGATGCGGGTGACGTCGTGCGGGTGGTGGAGAACGACCGCACTGCGCGGCAACTGGCGTCGGAGCGCGAGCACCGGCTAAAGACAGAGGCGCTTGCGCGCCGCCAGGCCGCTTCGGTGAGCCTGGAGGACGTGTTCGAGAGCGTGCGCGCAGGCAGGGCGGCAGAGCTGAACCTGATCGTCAAGGCCGACGTCGCCGGCTCTATCGAGGCGATTCAGGACGAGATCGCGAAGCTGCCGCAGTCCGACGTCAAGGTGAGCGTGATCCACACCGCGACGGGCGGCATCTCGAACTCCGACGTGATGCTGGCGGCGGCGTCCGGTGCGGTGATCCTCGGCTTCAACGTGCGACCGCTGCCCGAGGCTCTGCAGCTCGCCCAGCGCGAGGGCGTCGACATCCGCACGTACACGGTCATCTACAAGATCACCGAGGAGCTGCGCGCCGCGATGCTCGGCATGCTCGAGCCCGAGGAGGTCGAGGCCTCCGTCGGCGCCGCCGAGGTGCGCCAGACCTTCCGCGCGTCGCGCATCGGCACGATCGCGGGTTGCATGGTCACCCAGGGCAAGATCACCCGCAACGCTCGCACCCGTCTGGTCCGCGACGGCACGATCGTCTGGGAAGGCAAGCTCGCTTCCTTGAAGCGCTTCAAGGACGACGTCCGCGAGGTCGACGAGGGGATGGAGTGCGGGATCGTGCTCGACGGCTTCCACGACATCAAGGAGGGCGACGTTCTGGAGGCCTACGAGACGCGGCGAGTAGAGCGCCAGCTGACGTAGCAACCAGGCGCGCTCCGTGCCGATAGCCGTCCTGGACGATGCCGAGCTCTACTACGAGGAGCGCGGGCAGGGCGCTGCGCTGCTGCTGATCGCCGGCATCCCCGCCGTCGCGAGCGACTGGGCCGCGCTGGCCGAGCCACTCAGCAAGTCGCGGCGGGTGATCGCATACGACAACCGCGGCAGCGGCCGTTCGTCCGTCACCGCCGGTCCGTACACGACGCGCCAGCTGGCCGGCGACGCGGTCGCGCTGCTCGACCACCTCGATGTCGGTCGTGCCGACGTGTTCGGCATGTCGCTCGGCGGCATGATCGCGCAGGAACTCGCGCTCGGCTGGCCGGAGCGCGTGAACCGTCTCGTGCTCGGCTGCACGCACCCCGGGGTTCGGCACGCGGCGCCGCAACCGCGCGAGAGCGCGCGCGCCTTCGCGCTCGAGACCGACGACTGGGCGCTGCGGATGCAGACGCTGGCTCCGTTTGCGTTCACCTCAGGCGCGAGCCCGCAGCTCCTGCAGCCGTTCATCGCCAAGAAGTCCGCCGACGTGCAGGAGCCCGCCGGCTACCGCGCGCAGATCGCCGCGGCGCTGAGTCACGATTCGCGCGATCGCCTGGGGGAGATCCAAACGCCCACACTCATACTCACCGGCGACGACGACCGCGTGATACCTGCGCCCAGTAGCGAGGTCCTGCGGGATGGCATTCCCGGCTCGACCATGCGCGTGATCGATGGCGCCGGGCACCTCTTCTTCATCGAGAAGCCCGATGAGTCACTGCAACTGCTAGAGGCGTTTCTGGACTGATGGCATACCTGGTCGCGCTCACGATCCATCTGCACCTTCCGGACAACGGCAGCCTGAAGGGAAAGCGCAAGGAACTGCTCGCGGTGAAGGCTGCCCTAACCCGTCGCTTCGGCGCCGCCGTCGCTGAGGTCGACCATCACGACCTCTGGCAGCGCTCGACTCTGGCAGCGGGGCTCGTTGGACGCTCCGCGATGGAGCTCGAACAGCTGGCGGACGCCGTGGAGCGCTACCTCGAGCAGCGTTATCCGGACGGGATAAGGGTGGAGCGGCGCCTGCTGTCCTTCGCCGACCTCGGCTAGCGGCCCGGCTGGGGACGGAGATAGTTCCACGGCACACTTGCAGCATGCACCCTGGAATTTGAAGGTTTTTGGTCGGCTATAGTCGAACGAAGAGGCGGTATGAGGTCGATCGACTGTGACTCCCGAAAAAGACAGGATGCGGCGCGTCAACGAGGCGGTGCGTGAAGTAGTGAGCACCGCCATCGCGGGCGACCTCAAAGATCCAAGGATCGGCTTCGTCACGGTGACCTCCGTCACCACGAGTCCGGACCTGCGCCACGCCAAGGTGTACGTGAGCGTGCTCGGTGACGAGCAGCGCCGCGCCGACACGCTGGCGGGCCTGGCGAGTGCGCACGGCTACCTGCAATCGCGCGTGGCTGCGGAGCTCCGTCTCAAGCACACGCCACAACTCGAGTTTCGCTACGACGACACTCCTGAACGGGGAGCGCGGATCACGGAATTGCTTCGGGAGGGAGACCGAAGCACGTGAGTCACACCGATCTCGCTACCGGGCGAGAGCAGGTCCTCGCGGAGCTCTCGGTCGGACAGAAGTTCCTGCTCACAACACACGAGGCGCCGGACGGCGACGCGCTCGGCTCGCTGCTCGCGATGCACGCGATGCTGAAGCAGATGGGCAAGGACTCGGTCATGTTCATGTCCTCGCAGGAGTTCCCGCTTCCGTACGAGTACCGCCATCTCCCGCTCGACGAGCTTCGCCAGGAGCTGCCACCCGACGCGAGCGAGCGCACGATCGTCTTTCTCGACTGCGGCAACATCGACCGCATGCCGGTCAGCTTCCTGCATCGCGACGGCGCTCACATCCTGAACATCGACCACCATCACGACAACACGAACTTCGGCACCGCCAACCTCGTCGTAGGGAACGCCTCCTGCACTGCCGAGATCCTCTGGTCGCTCGCGAAGGAGCTCGAGATCGAGATCACGCCCGAGATGGCGGAGGCGCTCTACATCGGTCTCGTCACCGACACCGGCCGCTTCCAATACCCGAACACCACCCCGAGAGCCCATCTGATGGCGGCCGATCTGATGGAAGCAGGCGTGGACGTGCACAAGATCTTCAAGGAGCTCCACGAGAACGTCCCGTTCGCGAAGCAGAAGCTGCTGGCCCGCGTGCTGTCGCGTGTCGAGAGCTACGACGGCGGCCGCCTGATGATCTCGTTCATCGAGCGGTCGGATTACGAGGAGCTGGGCGAGGACGAGGGACTCTCGGAGGGGATCGTGGATCACATCCGCGCCACCGAGGGGACAGTCGTGGCGGCCCTGGTGCGCGACCAGCTGAAGCCCGAGCGGGAGGGGATCCGCAAGGTGAGCCTGCGCACCGGCGAGGACGACGTCGACGTGAGCAAGATCGCCCGCCAGGAAGGCGGCGGCGGCCACCGCCAGGCAGCCGGCTTCTCCACCGAGAAGTCAAACGAAGAGCTGATCGAGTGGCTGCGCGGTGAGATCGCTTCGCAGCTGGCTACGCGGGCTTAGGTAGCCGGTCGGGCGTCTTTCGCTGCGTCCGCGCGAGCGCGTGGCGCGGTTCCGCGCGATCGCCCGGGCATCGAAGGGGTGTGTTTCGCGACAGGGGAATGGGACAGGAGGTTTTGCGGAAGCTCGCGGCTTCGGTTCGTGAAACGATGAGAATTGACCGACCTGTCGGGGGCCGCTCGTCGGCTGAACAGTTATGGACCCTGGGGGGTACCTAACTGTTCACTCGCTGATCGGCGGTGTTACGGGGATTTCGCAAACAGTCGCCAAACGGAGAAACGGGCACGATGCCCGTCCCTGGACGACGAAACAAACTGGTCACGGGCGACCACTCGCCCCGCCCCCAAACCCCCAGCGAGGCATAATCCGCCCGGCATGAACGGCCCTCTGTCCGAGGACGGCGTCCTGCTGACTTCGAAGTCGCCCGGCATCACCTCGCACGACGTGGTGGAGCGCGTCCGCCGCACGCCGCTGGCGGCAGGCAGGAAGGTCGGCCACGCCGGTACGCTCGACCCGTTCGCGACGGGGTTGCTGCTCATTCTCGTCGGCAAGGCGACCCGCGTGCAGCGCTACTTCATGAATCTTCCGAAGACCTACAGAGCGCGTGCGCGTTTCGGCGCGCGCTCGGACACCGGCGACCCGACTGGGGTCATCGCTCCCGGCGAAGGAGAGGCCACACGCGACGCGGTCGAGGCGGCGCTGCCGTCGCTGACCGGTGAGATCGAGCAGCGGGTGCCGCTTGCCTCGGCGGTCAAGGTCGGGGGCGAGCGCCTGTACCGCAAGGCGCGCCGTGGCGAGCAGTTCGAGACGCCGGTGCGGACGGTGGTCGTGACGCGGCTCGAGCTGCTCGACTTCGACGCCCGCGAGCAGGCCGCGACTCTCGAGCTCGACTGCTCGAGCGGCACGTACGTGCGCCAGCTCGTCGCCGACCTGGGCGAAGCTGTCGGCGTCGGGGCGTACTGCGAGCAGCTCGAGCGGCTCGCCATCGGTCCGTTCCGGTTAGAGGATGCATCCGACGAGCTGATCCCGCTGGGCGAGGCGCTCGCCTTTCTGCCCGAGCGCCCCCTCGATGCCGAGGAAGCGCGCCGCGCGCGGCATGGACGGCCCGTCACCGCCGGGCAAACGCCGGCGAGCGGCGCCGTCCGGCTGACAGTCGACCGTGAGCTGATCGCGGTCGCAGAGCGCAGCGACGACACGCTCAAGCCGGTGACGGTGCTGGCGTGAAGGTCTACCGCAGCCTGGAGGACGTTACGGCCGCGGACCGCGCCGTCGCTGTCGGGACCTTCGACGGCGTTCACCGCGGCCACCGTCAGGTGATCGAGAGCGCGCGTGACCGCGGCCGGGCCAATGGGATCGCGTCGGCCGTCCTCACGTTCGATCCCCATCCGCTGAAGGTGCTGCAGCCGGACGAGCCGCTCGCGCTGCTCACCTCGACCGGCGTCAAGATCGACGTCGTCTCGGAGCTTGGTGTAGACGAGCTGGTCGTGGCGCCGTTCACGCGGGAGTTCTCGCGACTGGAGGCGGAGGCGTTCATCGAGAAGGTGCTGGTGGGGGCGCTGGGCGCCAAGCACGTGAGCGTCGGGCAGAACTTCAGGTTCGGCCACGGTGCGCGGGGCGATGCCGCGATGCTCCAGGCGAGGTCTGAATTCGACGTCACCGTCGTGCCGCTCCTGGAGGTCGGGGGCGCGCCGGTGTCCTCGTCACGCATCAGGGAGTTGATCGAGGCGGGCGACGTGGGCGCGGCGCGCGAGCTGCTAGGCCACCCGTTTCTGCTCGACGGCACGGTCGTCCAGGGCGACGCGCGTGGCCGCGAGCTCGGCATGCCGACCGCGAACCTCGAGCCGGAGCCGGGAGTGATCGTGCCGGCGGTCGGCATCTACGCCGGCACCGCACGCGATCGACCTGCCGCCATCAGCGTCGGCGTGCGACCAACTTTCGAGAGCGACGGCAAGCTGTTGGTCGAGGCGTACCTGCTCGACTTCGAGGGAGATCTGTATGGGGAAAGGCTCCGTCTTGCCTTCCTGGAGCGCCTGCGCGACGAGGAGCAGTTCGACTCTGCGGAAGCCCTCGTCCAGCAGATGCGCCGTGATGTCGAGCGGGTCAGGGAGCTTGCGGGGCGCTGAAGCGGTTCGGTACAGCTCTGCTACTTTGTCCGGCGTGTCGCTTGCCCCCGAGGCCAAGACCGAGGTCATCCAGCGCTTCGCCAAGCACGACGGGGACACGGGTTCTCCCGAGGTCCAGGTCGCGCTCCTGACGGCTCGCATCAACGAGCTGACCGAGCACCTGCGCGACCACAAGAAGGACCATCATTCCCGGCGGGGACTGCTGAAGCTCGTCGGGCAGCGCCGCCGGCTGCTCAACTACCTGCGCCGCCGAGACATCGGCCGCTACCGCCAGGTGGTGCAGGACCTGGGCCTGCGCCGCTGAACCTTTTCCGGGCTCGAAAAAGGCCGCCGCGCCGCCAAGGATGGCCGCAGAGCCGCTGCTAGGATTGCGGGAATCTTCCGGAGAGAGACTGGATTAGCTATGTGCAGCCAACCGGAGGCTGCCTGAAAGGAAAACATGACCTCTGAAGCTCCTGGCCGTGTCTCGGTCGAGGTCGAGGACAGCGAGATCGTCTTCGAGACCGGCAAACTCGCCAAGCAGGCGAATGGCTCCGTCGTGGTGCGCAGCGGCGAGACCCTTGTGCTCTGTACGGCCACAGCGGGGAATCTCCGCGACGTGGACTTCCTCCCGCTCACCGTCGACGTCGAGGAGCGGATGTATGCCGCCGGGAAGATCCCCGGCGGTTTCTTCAAGCGCGAGGGTCGTCCCTCCGAGAAGGGCATCCTCACCGCGCGCATGATCGACCGGCCGATCCGCCCGCTGTTCCCGAAGGGCTGGTCGTACGAGACGCAGGTAGTCGCGACGCCGATGTGTGTCGATCACGTGAACCCGTACGACATCCTCGCGATGAACGGCGCCTCCGCTGCGCTCGCCGTGTCCGACATCCCGTTTCCGACGCAGGTCGGGGCTGTGCGGATCGGCAAGCTCGAGGGCCGCTTCGTCGTCAACCCGGCAGAGCCCGACATCCCCGAGTCCGAGCTCGACCTGATCGTCGCGGGCACCGACGAGGCGATCCTGATGGTCGAGGCCGCCGCCAACGAGGTGAGCGAGGCCGAGGTGCTCGACGCGCTGGACATCGCGCACACCGAGATCCGCAAGATCTGTGCAGCGCAGCGCGAGCTCGCTGAGAAGTTCGGCAAGCAGAAGATGGACATCCAGCCGCCCGTTGTGGACGAGGCGCTCTACGCCGAGATCGAAGGCTCCCACGGTGCCGAGCTCGACCGCGCGACTCAGGTCGAGGACAAGCTCGAGCGACAGGACGCGACCAAGGTCGTCGAGGAGGACGTGCTGACCAAGTACGCCGTCCTCGACGAGGAGGCCGCCGACGTTGTCGACCCAGAGCGCCTCGCCGCGGTGCAGCGTGCCTTCGACAAGCTCGAGAAGGACATCATCCGGCGCCGGATCGCGGTCGAGAAGCGGCGTCCCGACGGCCGGGCAGCGGCCGAGATCCGCGAGGTCTCGGCAGAAGTCGGGATCGCGCCCCGCACGCACGGCTCCGCGCTCTTCACGCGCGGGCAGACGCAGGCGTTCACCGTCGCCACGCTTGGCACCTCGCGGGAGGAGCAGCGGCTGGACACACTCGGACTCGAGACGTCCAAGCGCTATATCCATCACTACAACTTCCCGCCGTTCTCCGTCGGCGAGGCGGGCTTCATGCGGGGGCCCAAGCGCCGCGACATCGGCCACGGAGCGCTCGCCGAGCGCGCGCTCTTGCCGATGATCCCCACGCAGGAGGAGTTCCCGTACACGATCCGCGTCGTCTCGGACATCCTCGAGTCGAACGGCTCCTCTTCGATGGCGTCGGTCTGTGGCTCGACCTTGTCCTTGATGGACGCGGGCGTGAAGATCGATCGCCCCGTCGCAGGAATCGCGATGGGCCTGATCAAGGAAGGGGACGACTACGTCGTCCTGTCGGATATCGCCGGGGTCGAAGACCATCTCGGCGACATGGACTTCAAGATCGCCGGCACCGAGCAGGGCATCACGGCGCTCCAGATGGACATCAAGATCACCGGCGTAACGTTCGACATCCTGCGGTCCGCGCTCGACCAGGCGCGCGAGGGACGTCTGTTCATCCTCGACAAGATGCAGCAGGCGATCTCCGAGACGCGCGCCGAGCTGAGCCCGTACGCGCCGCGTATCACCTCGATCCAGATCGACCCCGACAAGATCGGCACAGTGATCGGCAAGGGCGGCGAGACGATCCGCGCCCTGTCCGAGAAGTACGAGGCGCAGATCGACGTCGAGGACGACGGCACCGTGCTGGTGTATGCGACCAACGGCGAGCTCGGTGACGCCTGCATCGAGGAGATCCGGAAGATGACCAAGGACGTCGAGGTCGGGGACACGTTCACCGGCAAGGTCGTCAAGACGACCACGTTCGGCGCCTTCGTCGAGCTCACCAAGGGGACCGACGGCTTGCTGCACATCTCGAACCTCGTCCCCGGCGGCCGCGCCGAGTCGGTGGAATCGGTCGTCAACCGGGGCGACGAAGTGAACGTGCGCGTGGTCGAGGTCAACAAGGAGCGGGGCCGGATCGGGCTCCGCCTCGCCGACGACCCCGAGATCTCCGGCAAGTCGGTCGAGGAACTCTCCAAGATCGGCACCGGCGGGGACGGTGGCAGGCCCTCGGGCAATGGCCGCCGCCCGCGTGGTGGGCGCGACCGGGACCGCGATCGGGACCGCGGCGGCCGTTCGCGTAGACGCGACTAGGGCCGTGGCGGCGGACCACACGCTCACCGAGGTCAACTCGGGCATCCGGGTCGTGACCGAGAGCGTGCCGTCGGTGCGCTCGATCGCCCTCGGCCTGTGGGTGAAGGTCGGCTCACGCGACGAAGACGCGCGCGAGGCCGGCATCTCCCACTTCCTCGAGCACCTGCTGTTCAAGGGCACGCCTCGGCTCACCGCGGAGCAGATCGCTCAGCTCTTCGACGGCTTCGGCGCCGACGTCAACGCGGCGACCAGCAAGGAAACAACGGTCCTCTACGCGCACTTCCTCGACGAGCATCTCGACGATGCATTCGCTGCGATGGCCGACATGCTCCTGCGCTCGACCTACGCGGACATGGACTCCGAGCGCGAGGTCGTGCTCGAGGAGATCGCCATGTACGACGACGAGCCGAGCGACAAGGTGCACGACGTCCTGTCGGCGGCGATCTTCGGTGACCATCCGCTCGGGCGTCCGGTGATCGGACGCCGTGACGTGATCTCATCGCTCTCGCTCGACGACGTCTCGAGCTTTCACTCCGCGCGCTACACCTCACCGAACATCGTCGTGGCGGCGGCAGGTAATCTGGAGCACGGACGGATCGAGTCCCTGGCTCGCGAGCACCTGCTCCACGACTGGCAGCAGAGCAACGGCCACCAAGATCTCTCGACGCCTGCCGGGCAGGCCGGCACTGCGGCGTTCCTCGAAAAGGAAACCGAGCAGTACCACATCTGCCTCGGCGGATTCGGAATCAGGCGCGACGACGACCGCCGCTTCGCGCTGTCGGTGCTGGACGCCGTGCTCGGCGGCTCGACCTCGTCACGCCTGTTCCAGGAGGTGCGCGAAAAGCGCGGTCTCGCATACTCGGTCTACTCGTGGGCGAGCCACTACCGCGATACAGGGCAGCTCGGCGTCTACGTCGGCACGCGGCAGGAGAACGTGGCCGAGGCGATGAACGTGATCGCCTCCGAGCTGGAGCGGCTGCAGGACGAGCCGGTCGGCGACGAGGAGTTGACTCGCGCACGCGAGCACGTCAAGGGCCGCATCGTCCTCTCGATGGAATCGACAGCGAGCCGCATGCACAGGCTCGGGAGGTCCGTCCTTACGGGAATACCGCTGCTGTCGACGGACGAGGTGCTCGCCCGCTTGGACGCCGTGACACGCGACGAGCTGCACGAGCTCGCGCGCGACTTCTACGCACCGACTTCGCTCTCGGCGGCTGCGATTGGCCGCGACGAGGCCGTCTTTCGCGACGCGCTCGGCGCGGTCAGCACCGAGCTCGCGGCGGCGTAGATCATTGATCCGAGTCGCGGTCTCCGGAGCGGACGGCCGCATGGGCCGGACCGTGTGCGAGGCAGTCGAAGGTGCAGAGGACATGGAGCTGGGAGGCCGCGCGGATCCGGCTCTCGACGCCTCGCTCGAGTCGGTCCTCGAGGAGGACAAGCCGCAGGTGGTGGTCGACTTCTCTGTGCCGGACACCGTCTACGAGAACGCGCGTCTGTGCCTCGAGCACGACGTGCACGCGGTGATCGGGACCACGGGCATGACAGACGAGCAGCTCGCCGATCTCGAGCGGCTTGCCGCCGAGTCGGCTGGAAACTGCCTGGTCGCGCCCAACTTCGCGATCGGCGCCGTGCTGATGATGGAGGCGTCCAAGCTGATCGCGCCCCACATGCCGGACTGCGAGATCGTCGAGCTTCACCACCCGCAGAAGCTCGATGCGCCCTCGGGGACCGCGAAGCGGACTGCGGAGCTGATCTCGGAGGCCGGTGGGCGGGAGGACGTTCCCATCCACAGCGTCCGCCTGCCCGGACTTGTCGCCTCTCAAGAGGTGATCTTCGGCGGGCTCGCGCAGACCCTGACGATCCGCCATGACACCACCTCGCGCGAGTCGTTCATGCCCGGGGTGCTGCTGGCCGTGCGCAAGGTCGGCGAGCTGGACGGACTCGTGGTCGGTCTCGAGAAGCTGCTCTAGAACGCCCTCCGCCTCCGCTGGGATCCACCGGCCGCAACCTTCCAAGCAAGGAGGATCCATGGCTAAGCGCTGGCACCCGCTGACCGGACTTCTGTCGTCGTCCTCGTTGTCGCGTTGTTTCATCATCGGCGGCGAGACACCGGACGTGGACGATCCGGTCAGCAATGCGACGTATTGTCGCTACGGAACGCCCTCGCGGGACGAACCGGTACGCCGGGGCTGACGAATTCCAGGTGCTAAAGCCCAGTCCTACTTCCTGCCGATAGGGCTCGAAGTGCCGGACATTGATGATCGCATGCGACGGTCAAGAGTCACACAGCGGCATCACAAATGACGAAGCTCGCGTTTCTGAGAAAGACGAAACGGTGCTGGCAGTGTGCCGAACGAGTCCAGGCGGACGCCCGCGTCTGCCGTTTCTGCGGCAACCGCTTCGAAGTCAAGGCGGAAGGTGAAAAAGCGTCCTCAGCGTATCCATCTGGTCGACCTGAGGAGCAGGCATCGCCGACCACTGGAACAGGATCTGTCCCAATCCCGCCACCCAGTTCATCGAGCGACGCTCCTATTCCCGTCTTTCGCGCCTTCGATGCGCCTGACCACGATGAAAATGATGGCCGCTCCCTCGATGTCGCACGGGGAGCTCGATTTGTCTTGTGGTTGTTGGGAGCGAGCATAGCCATCAACGTGTTCGTCCTCATGCTCGAGGTGGACTACCTGCAGTTCTTGAATAGCCCTCCCAGCAGCCAGCCATTGGACGCTGGTGATGTCGGTTCATTCAATAACAGCGGGGGACGACTGATTTCCGGCGAGCTAGCACGACTGCTGATCTTTATGGTGACTGCCGTTAGTTTCCTCGGTTGGTTTCATCGCGCTTACAAGAACCTGCCTCGCCTTGGAGCGCACAGCCTTCGTTATGGGTCCGGCTGGGCCATCGGGGCATGGTTCGTTCCGATTCTTGCACTGTTTCGCCCGAAACAAATCGCCAACGACATCTGGAAAGCCAGTAATCCGGATCTTCCCGCCGATTCAGGAGAGACATGGAAGGAAGGAGCGGTCTCGCGCCTGCTTCACTTTTGGTGGGCCACGTGGCTCATCGCTTCCCTCGCGGGCACTATCAGCGGTAGGGTTCCCAGTGGAACGCTCGGGGAGAAGCAGATGGCTACAAAGATTGAGCTCGCCGCGACTGTCGTCTACATCGCGGCTTCGGTCGTTGCCTTCTTAGTAGTTGAGGCCATAACACAGCGCCAAAATGCGCGGGCAGAGCGCCTCCGTGCCTTGCCTTTTTCTGATCACGGGCACGCAGGCTATTGCGCCACTTAGCGCGCGCGAGCAGCGCAGCTCTCCTCTTGCTGTCGGGCGTCCAGATTAGGGTCGAACTGGCTCGCACCCGGCGCTCGCGCCGCCGCGGCTGGGCTGCGAGTTCGGGCGGCGCATAGTCGCGGGCCACGATTCGTTCCACGAGCCGCCAGACGGTTCTCTCCGTGCAGCCCACGTAGTTGGCGATTGCTACGGTGCTTCCGCCGTATGAACGCCGTAACTCCCTCCCGATCACGGTTGAAAGCTGCTGCTTGGCTCGCTGGTGCTCTTGGAGGGGCATCCTGTCCTTAGGGCCGCAGCAATGAGGTCAGGATCAAGAGCATCAATCTCCTCACGGGCCAAGATACTCACTGTTTTGGCCAACGGTCCACCTCCGGGAAATGAAAACTGACAGTGTTTTTGCGTGCGGCCCTGGCACGGTGTCCAACTAGTCGAAGCATCATGATCTGGACGCGCCCCGGCGACCATGACGGGCCCTGAGCGCGTCCATCATCTGCTAGAGGCGGCTTGTAGTAGTAATCCCGTGTCCGACGCTACGTCGTGCGGCCACCACTCAAATCTTGAAGGTAATCCTGAACTCCGATGTGCTGTACCACCGTGGCACGCTTGTCCGCGATCACCTTAGCCGGGCACTGTCTTCGCTTTTTACGGCGTGCCGAGATAAGGGACATGTAGTCGTGATCCCTTTAACTGCTCGGCTCGAGTTCGATCGTCACCAAGAAGAGATGGCTTCTGAAGAAAGGCAACGTTTGGCGGCCGCTTACCTAAAGCTGGATCAACACAGCATCACTTACACGCGCGTTGAGCCGGATACCCACATCACCACGCCCGACCTGATCTCACTCATTCGGGCTCTCCGAACTGCTGTCTCCGAAATTGAGCCAACTAAGGAGGTGTTTGACGAGGCGCATAGGCGGGCTGCGCTGCACGAACGACCGCATCCACCGGGCAAGAAATCGGATGAGATGCGCGACTTGGTCATCTGGATACAGGCTCTTCAAATAGCCCGCGAGTCCGGCGGAGCGCTGCTCGTTAGCGCTGACGAGGTACATGTCCACGAGCGGGGCGATGATGAAGCGAACGCGGTAGGCCTCGTACGCGTAAAAAGCGTAGCTGAGGCCCTCGAATACCTTGAAGTACTTACACCGGCCGGGAGAACGATTCGTAGTTTGCTCGGGAGTGTCTGGGCAAACTTCGCATCTTCGGAGCCCAGCCTGCCGGACGGGCTCGTCCTTTTGAGCGTGCGTGACACACTGTTTGTTCAGGGTGAGGAAGGATTGGCCTCCGCCCGCGGTTGGATCCGAATCCGGGCTGACGAGGGGCGAGCGCTAGAAGCTGGGGCTGTGATCGAGTTACAGGACGGCAGGATTTCCAAAGCGAGTCTCAAGACCCCTCGACTAAATGGGGATGAACTGAATGACATCGACATATCTCCTGACACCCCTTGGGAACAAGGGCGTCGAGATGTCGAGTCGATGTTGATTCGACTAAGGCGCGTACTGGGGAGCTGATGAACCTGGAGATGGGGACTCAGCGATTTATCGATGTCGAGGTTCCCCTTCTTTGGGGCGATCGGGCAGTTATTCAGGACACCGAGGGCGCGCTATCCGTGATCGACCTTGGCCAAGACACCGCGCGACTGGAGGTACTGGCCGACGAACCCGCGCCGGGCGTCGAGTTTCGACCAGAGGAGGACGGTTTCACGGTGCTGTCGTCTGGTCAGGCCTCGTATTCATATGCGCCGGCAACGAAGACGTTGACGTCGGCTTCTCCCGGCCTTCCGGACGTTCAAATACTTCCAACTGAAACCAGGGTGGGTTCAAGCGTTTTCAGCGGCAATGTCTTCGCCGGCGTGGGAGTCGGCATCAGAGTCACAGAACGAGGCATGGAGATCGGTGCTCCCCTTCCGCCCGGACTAGCAAAGCTCGTCGTCTAGCACCCTTCGAGCAGCAGGCGGCTACCTCGTCCCAACCACGTTTACCTTGAGCGAGTCAATAGTCATGAAGCTAGATGGCGCGCATTGAACTGCCTCACTCTGGCCGTCATCGTCCGGCTCGTTTGGAGGCCGCCTCGATGAGCTCCTGAGGTGGATCGCATCACTGGACGACCCATGCGAGAAGCCGGGCGCAGGCACCTCCCACGACGCCGGCAGCATCAGCAGCGGTCTAAGCGCACATTCGACACGACGGCGGCGGGCTACGGTACAGGGCATGCCCTCCGCAGCCCGCCCCGACGGGGTCGAGATCCATTGGGAGCAGCGAGGCGAAGGACCGCTCGTCATGGTCCTGCCAGCGATCTGGTCGTATCCCGCGATCTACGAGGATTTGATCGACGACCTCGCACGTGACCATCGCGTCGTCACCTACGACCTGCGGGGCTTCGGGCGGTCGAGCCGCTCCGGTCCATATGACATGCAGACCGACACAGACGATCTCGAGGCGGTCGCCGAGGCTGCAGGTGGGAACGGGTTGGTGATGGGCGTCGCGAACGGCCTCGCGTATGCCGTCAGCGTCGCGGCGAAGCGGCCGGATCTCATCTCCGCGGTGGCCGCGATTGGGCCCGCGGCGGGTGCGGTGCTGCCGCGTGGGGAGATGGAGGGCGCCGGCATGCTTGCGTCGAGCTCTGTGGGCGACATGCTGATGACGATGCTGGAGACCGATGCACGCGCGGCGTCGCGCGCGATCATCAGTGCGACCAATCCCCAGCTGGACGAGGCCGAGTTGCAGAAGCGAGTGGAGCGCCTCACCGAGTACGTGTCCGGCGACGCCGTGCCGCTGCGCACCCGCGCATGGATCGAAAGCGACGTCAGCCAAGAGATGACCGCTTTGGGCGATCGGCTCTGGATCCTGCATGGCGGAGGGGAGGGCTTCGACGATCCTCTGACGGAGCGCGTCGTCGCGCGTTTCCCGCAGGCGCACCTGGAGGAGTTGCCGGCAGGTCCCCTCAGCCGTCCGGATATCACCGCGGCGATCCTGCGCCGCATCGCCGCCGGTCGGTCTTAGCTGACTGATTCCAAACCCCCCGCACCCGCGACGACGCTGCGAACCTTCGCCGGTCGGCGTCCTCGGGTTCGCCCATGCCCACCGGCATGGGCTTCACCCTGCGTCCTTGTCCAGCTCGGTTCTCGCGCCCTCGCGGCCACGCGGGATTCGGAATCAATCATCTAGGCCACCACCAGCTCCGGGCGGCGGTCCGCCCAGGGTGTGGCGGTCTCGACCTGCGCCGACAGCGACAGCAGCAGTTCCTCCCCCGCGGGCGGCCCGACCAGCTGGATGCCGATCGGCAGCCCGTCGGGCGACATCGCCAGCGGCAGCGAGATCGCCGGCTGACCGGTGACGTTGAAGAGAGGGGTGAGGGGCACGAATTCCGCGGCGTTCTCGAGCATCTGCGCCGGCTCCTCCCCTTCGGCTGGCCGCAGCGCGCCGATCGGAATCGGCGGTTGCGCGATCGTGGAGGTGACGAGCACGTCGTGGTCGTCCCAGAACGCGACCACCTGCCGCGCCAGTCCCTGCAGGTAGTAGAGAGCCGCGAGGAACTCGGGCGCCGTGAACGAGCTACCGATCTGCGCCAGCTGCTGGGTCAGGGGCTCGAACTTGCTCGGCTCGATCGGACCGCCGAACAGCTCGCCGAGCTCGGCCACCTGCGCAGCCACGCCCGCGCTCCAGATCTTGATGAAGTTGTCGATGTAGCCCTCGTCGTTCCACGGCGGCTCCGCCTCCACCACCTCGTGCCCGAACGACTCGAGCAGTGAGGCGGCCTCGATCACAGCGTGGGAGCAGTCGTGGTGGACGGGGATCCCGAGCGGGGCGGTGGGCACGAAGCCGATGCGCAGCTTGCCCGGCTCGCGGTCGACCGCCTCGATGAACGGAGCGGAGGGCGGGGGCGCCCAGTACGGGTCACCGACCTCGTAGCCGGCGATTACGTCCAGCACCAGTGCGGTATCGGCGACGGTGCGGCTCACGCAGCCTTCGATCGCGATCCCGCCGACGAACTCGGTGAGGTGAGGCGCCATCGAAACGCGGCCACGGCTGGGCTTCAAGCCGACGAGGCCGCAGCAGGATGCCGGGATCCGGATCGAGCCGCCACCGTCGTTCGCGTGGGCGATCGGCACCATCCCGGACGCGACGGCAGCCGCGCTGCCCCCGGAGGAGCCACCCGGCGTGCGGGACGTGTCCCACGGGTTGCGCGCCGGTCCGAAGCGGTCGGGTTCCGTCACCGGCAGGATGCCGAACTCCGGCGTGTTCGTCTTGCCGACGATGATGGCCCCCGCATCGCGCAGGCGGCGCACGAGGGCGCTGTCGAAGTCCGGAACGAACTCTCCGGTCGCGTTGGTCCCCATCGCCGTCCGGATTCCCTCTGTCATCGCCACGAGGTCCTTGATCGCGATCGGCACTCCCGCCAGGGGACGCTCGTCGCCGGGGGCGACCGCGTCCGCCTCGGCGAGGGCGCGCTCTTCGGCGAGCGTGACGAAGGCGTTCAGGTCATCGTTGAGCCGCCCGATCGCCTGAAACGAAGACTCGACCAGCTCACGCGCGGTCACCTCTCCCGAGCGCACCATCCCAGCCAGCTCCCGCGCGGGGCGGAACATGAGGTCGTTCGGCATAGCCATCCCTTCCCTCGAAGTTTGCGTCATGGCAGAGCCTAATCGACGTCGAATCGACGGAGTGAGATAATCGCGCCCGCATGGCGGCAGATCCCAACCTGGGCGCGATCCTTACGGCGATGGCCACCCCGTTCGATTCCGACGGGGAGGTAAATGAGCGGGCGACGCGGCGGCTCGCCCGCCACCTGGTGGACAACGGATCCGACGGGATCGTCGTCTCGGGCACGACCGGCGAGTCTCCGACGATGTCCGATGCCGAGAAGCTGCGCGTTCTGGACCTGGTCCTCGACGAGGTCGGGGACGAGGCGAGCGTCATCTTCGGCAGCGGCTCCAACGACACCGCGCACTCCGTGCACCTGACCACCGAGGGGACCTACCATGGGGCGCACGCGCTGCTCGTGGTCACGCCGTACTACAACAAGCCACAGCGTGCCGGCATCGTCGGGCACGTGGCCGCCATCGCTGCGGTTACCCAGCGACCGATCGTGCTCTACAACATCCCGGCTCGCTGCGTCATCAACCTCGACCCGGACCTGCTGTCGGAGCTGGGGGACATCGACAACGTCGTCGCCGTCAAGCAGGCGAACTCCGACATGGACCAGGCCCGCCGCATAGTCGCGGACGGAAAGCTCGCCCTCTATGCGGGGGACGACAACCTGCTGCTTCCGTTCGCGGAGATCGGCGGCGCCGGCGGCGTATGCGTCAGCTCCCACCTGTTCGGCACCCAGATGAAAGAGCTCTACGAGTCCGCTCGTAGCGGCGACGTCGAACGGGCGCAGGAAATCGACAATCGCCTCCAGGACGCCTACGAGACGCTCTTCATGACGGTCGGAGTGACGATGACGAAGGCGGCGCTGAACCTGCTCGGGTTCGAGGCCGGCCGCGTGCGCCTGCCGCTCGCCGACGCCACCGATGACGAGCGCGCCGCAGCCCAGGCACTCCTCGAGCGCCACGGCTTGGTTGCCTCGGCGGCTTAGATCTAGGCGTGGCGAACTCCGAGGGGACTCTCCGCGTACTGCCGCTCGGCGGGCTGGGAGAGATCGGCAAGAACATGACGGTCGTCGAGCTCGACGGCCACATCGTCGTGGTCGACTGCGGCCTGATGTTCCCGACCAGCGAGATGCTCGGCATCGACCTGGTGCTGCCCGACTTCCAGTACCTCCTCGAGCACGCCGATCAGATCGAGGCGTTTGTGCTGACGCACGGTCACGAGGACCACGTCGGGGCACTGCCGTGGGTGCTGCGGGAGCTCCGCAACGAGGCCGAGCTACCGCCTATCTACGGCGGGCCGCTGACGCTCGCACTCGCCCGCTCGAAGATCGAGGAGCACAAGCTCGAGAACGTGGAGATGAACGACATCGAGCCGGGGGAGACGTTCGAGGCGGGGCCGCTGACCGTCGAGATGGTGCACGTCGCCCATTCCATCCCCGACGCCTGCGCGGTCGCGCTCACCTGCGACCTCGGAACGATCCTGATCACCGGCGACTACAAGTTCGATCAAACCCCGGTCGACGGGCCGCCGACCGACACCGCGCGGCTCGCCGAGTTCGGGCGCGAGGGCCTGCTGCTGTTGTGTGGGGACTCGACGAACGCCGACCGCCACGGCGTGGCGCCGTCCGAGGCTGCCGTGGGGCCGGTGCTCGAGGAGATCTTCGCCCGCTGCGAGGGCCGCATCGTCCTGACGTCGTTCGCCTCCAACGTGCACCGCCTGCAGCAGGCCATCGACGCCGCCGTTGCGCTCGATCGCAGGGTGGCGGTCGTCGGCCGCTCGATGCGCAAGAACCTCAACATCTCCCGCCACCTCGGTCACGTCGAAGTGCCCGAGGGCGTGCTCGTCTCCCCGAAGGAGATCGACAGCTTCCCCGACGACCGGCTCGTCGTGTTGACGACCGGCAGCCAGGGCGAGCCGCTGTCCGCGCTGCGGCGGATGTCACACGGCGAGCATCCGCAGGTCCAGCTGCACTCGGGCGACACGATCATCTTCTCCGCCACGCCCATCCCCGGAAACGAGCGCGCGGTGAACGAGACCGTCGATCGCCTCTACCAGATCGGCGCCACCGTCATCACAGCGCAGGACGCGGCCGTGCACGCCTCGGGCCACGGTTGGACCGAGGAGCTGAAGCTGATGCTGAACCTGACGCGGCCGCGCTACGTGATGCCCATCCACGGCGACTACAAGAGGCTGTTCCTGCACGCGCAGCTTGCGGAGTCGGTCGGAATCGAGCCCGAAGCCATCTTCAAGGGCCAGAACGGGTTGCCGCTGGAGATCGACGACCAGGGAGCGCGCTTCGGCGAGGCGGAGCAGTCGGGAATGGTGTTCGTGGACGGCGTCGAGGTGGGAGACATCGAAGACGTCGCGTTGCGTGACCGGCGCGCCCTGTCCGCGGACGGCATCTTCATCGTGGTCGCCACCGTCTCGGGTCAGGACGGCCGCCCGCTCGCGCCGCCAGAGGTGATCTTCCGCGGCGTGCCGTTCGTGGCCGACCAGGACGGCATCGTCGACGAGATCCGGGAAGCCGTCGAGGACTCGCTGGAGCGTGCGGCGCGGGAAGAAGTCCGCGAGGTGTCGCTGCTACAAGAGCTACTGCACGAGGACGTCGCGGAGTTTGTCTACGGGCGGCTGCGACGCCGGCCGATGGTGTTGCCGATCGTGATCGAGGTCTAGGGCGCAGTGCCGAGGGGCTAGTCCTGCGCCTCGGTTCGCGTGGGCCGGATCCACCCGCTATATCCGGGAGGATCCGGCCCAGGCCGATTGTGGACGATTTCTCAGCCCTTGATCCGCTTGCGGCGGCGGCGTTCACCCAGGGTTCGCATCAACCCGGTGGTCTTGAGGCCGATGAGGGGGAACGGGGCCGCCGACCGGGCGAGCAAGCCGCGCCAGCGCGGGATCACGCGCACGATCGCCTTGCCGTCGAGCATCGCGACGGTGCGCTCGGCCACCTCCGAGGCCTCGAGCAGTCCTGGTCCTGAGAACAGGATCGCCGCCTCAGGGTCGTGCTCGACGTTTCTCACCAGCGCCGTGTTCGCGGCGTCGGGGCAGACGCAGTGCATGCGGATCGGAAGGCCGGCGTTGTCCAGGTCGCCCTGCAGCGACGTCGTGTACCCCAGCACCCCGTGCTTGGTCGACGCGTAGGTCGCGAGGCCGGGGACCGGCGCCAGCGAGCTGAGCGAGCCGACATTGATGATGTGGCCGCCGCTGCTCATCGCGGGGACCGCGGCACGAGAGCCCCACATGACTCCGAGCAGGTTGGTCTCGACCATCAGGCGCACATCGTGGTCGGGCTCCTCGTGGGCCTTGGCGGTGCGCGCCACGCCGGCATTGTTGACCCAGACGCGCAGCGGCCCCCGCTCGGTCGCCGCGGCCGCGACCGCCCGGTGGGCGTCGGGGTCGCGGGCATCGTGCGTCATCGCCCAGGCGGGCTCGCCCAGCAGGCTCGCGGTCTCCTCGGCGGCCGCTAGATCGATGTCGGTCACGAGCACGGCATAGCCGCGCGCCGCCAGGCAACTCGCGATCTCACGCCCGAACCCCCGTCCGGCCCCTGTGACGACCGCGGTCTCCAAGGCCTGTAAGCGTATCCCGGCAGGGGCGGGGCGAGCCGCGTCGAACTGATCGGGTACCGGCCGCGCCGCGGCCCAGCTCGAGATGGCAAAAAGACGTTCCCGCCGAAGGAGGTCGCGAAGGATAGGAATCCGGGACCGGATTGCTGACCTTCGGCTGTCGGAGCTCGAGCAGCCACAACTCGATGCAATCGCCCTCGGCCTCGTCGGCGTGGGCGTGTTCTTCACCCTGGTCCTCTATCTGGGTTGGGACGGGGGGAAGGTCGGCAGCGTGCTCGAGGATGGGCTGCGCTTCATGTTCGGCCAGGTCGCCTACCTGGCGCCTCTGGTCATGCTGGGGTCAGGTGCCGTCCTGATGCTCCAGCCCGAGTTGCCCGAGCACGTACGCCCGCGGGCGGGAACAATCCTGCTGCTGCTCGGCCTGATGCTCGGGTTTGCGGCGGGCTCGTTCGGCCTCGGCCCGGGTGAGCCCGCGCGCGACGGCTACTTCGAGGCCTCGTACTTCAACGATCACGGAGGCTTGGTGGGCGAGGCCCTCTACTTCGTGACCGCCACGCTCTTCCAGCGCGCCGGCGCCCACCTGGCTTTCGTGTTCATGCTGCTCGCCGGGTTCGTCCTGCTCTCCGGCGCGTCGGTCAGCGGCGTGGTGCATGCTTTCGCCGACGTCATCCGCGGGATTGCCGGGCGGCTGCGCACCGACGGACCGGAGGAACAACACACGCTTGCCCCCGCACCCGATCACTCCGATGCGCTCGGAGTGGAGCTCGAGGCCTACGAGGAGAGCGCCGAGCCTGAGGTCTCCGACCCCTATGAGCAGGACACCCTCACCGACATGGACCCTCTGGAGGCCATGAGCGAGGAGGTCGAGGCTCGTACCCGCGCCGCCGAGGAGGACGCGATCGACTTCGAGGACGAGGAAGAGGAAGCGGACTACGACGAGGAGGACGACGCCGAGGCGGTCGAGATCGAAGGCGAGGACTTCGAAGACGAGGAGGAGCTGGACGAGGAAGAGGAAGAGCTGACCCCGATGGGCAACCGCCGGTCGGCGGTCACCGAGTCCGAGCAGCTCCCGTACAAGCTCCCCGATCCCCGTTTCCTGCGCCGGTCGCGCTCGAAGGGTCCCGACACCACCAACCAAGCGCAGATCGCGGACCTGCTGGTCGAGACGCTCGGCCACTTCGGCATCGAGGCAGACGTTGTCGGGATGGTGACCGGCCCGCGGGTGACGCGCTATGAGCTTCGCCTCGCCCCCGGGACCAAGGTCTCGAAGGTCACCCAGCTGAAGGATGACCTGGCCTACGCGCTGGCGTCGACAGACATCCGCATCCTGGCGCCGATCCCCGGCAAGCAGGCGGTCGGAGTGGAGGTCCCCAACCAGAGCCATCGCATGGTCTTCCTCGGCGACATCTTCGCGCGCAAGCTCACGAACGGCGGCCCGAAGGCGGGCGGCGGCCATTCACCGGTCGTCGCCTGGCTCGGCAAGGACATTGCGGGCAAGGCGGTCTGGACCGACCTGGCGCGCATGCCTCATATTCTCGTCGCCGGCACCACGGGGTCCGGAAAGTCCGGCTGTATCAACGCGATGCTGTCGTCGATCCTCCTGCGCGCGAGTCCCAACGACGTGCGCATGGTGCTGGTGGACCCAAAGCGCGTCGAGCTCAACTACTACGAGGACATCCCGCATCTGCTGACGCCCGTGGTGACCGTGCCGCGGATGGCGGCGAACGTCCTCAACAACCTGATCGTCGAGATGGAGAGTCGCTACGAGGTGATGGGTGAGGCGCGCTGCCGCAACATCGTCGAGCTGAACCGCGCTCGCTCGGCGGCCAAGCAGCCCACGCTGCCCTACATCCTGTGCGTGATCGATGAGCTTGCCGACCTGATGATGATCGCTCCGAGCGAGGTCGAGGAGGCGATCATCCGCCTCGCGCAGAAGTCACGCGCGGTCGGCATTCACCTCGTGCTCGCGACGCAGCGACCGTCGGTGGACATCATCACCGGCACCATCAAGGTCAATGTGCCGGCGCGCATTGCCTTCGCGGTCTCTTCGCAGCACGACTCGCGCGTGATCCTCGACCAGGGCGGCGCGGAGTCGCTGCTGGGCCAGGGCGACATGCTCTTCCGCCCGGTCGGCTCCTCCAAGCTCCAGCGGATCCAGGGCGCTTACATCACCGAGGACGAGATCGCCGAGCTGACCGATGCCTGGCGCGATCAGGGCGAGCCCTCCTACGACGAGGAGCTGCTCGAGGCTCCCGAGCCCGTCGAAGAGGACGACCGCGAGCTCTCGCCCGACGAGGACGATCTGCTGCGCGAGGCGATCGAGCTCGTGGTGCAAACGCAGACCGCATCGGTGTCGATGATCCAGCGCCGCCTGCGCGTCGGCTACACCCGCGCCGGGCGCCTGATCGACATGCTCGAGCGTCGCGGAGTGATCTCAGGCTACGAGGGCTCGAAGCCTCGCCAGGTGCTGATCACCGAGGCCGAGATCGCGCGGGTGGGCGCCACCTCGGCACGCGAGCCCGCAGACGTCGAAGACGACGTCGAGTACGAAGACGAGTAGCGCCGGCGGAGCCGGCCCGAAGACCGACCCCGCCGCGCTCGTCAGGCGGTCAGGGCGTGAACAGACCCTGGACGCGCGTGATCCGCTCGTCCGCCGTACCGCAGATCGGCGGGCACATCGGGCCGAACGAGCCGTCCCCTCCAGGATCGACCACGTTCACGTTGCCGAAGTGCATGAGGTTGCCCCGCTGCAGCTCGAGCACCTCACCCGGGAGGTTGGAGTCGAGCGTCGTTCCCCAGGAGCACTTGCTGCCGGGTGCCGAGGTGGGCACGCCCATCGGAGCGCAGGTCGTGGGGATACCGATCAGGTTGTCCCGTAGCGTCGCGGTCTTGCAAGGCGGCGCGCCGAGTGCGCCCGGACACGGGGCTCCGGTGTTCGCATGGTCGGTGAGCCGGGTCGGCAGGTTGAGGACCACCGGGCCGGTGTAGTCGACGCCCGGCCCTCCCCCGCAGAACGGACCCACCATCGCGCACGACACGTCGGTGACCTCGCCTTCGATCGCGATGTCCTCCTGATCGCCCGCGACGTCCGAGCACGAGGTCGCCGGCGACCCGACCGACGGCGGCGCGCAGAAGACGGTCATCTTCACGAAGCCGCTCATGACGCCGGTGGAGGTGCTCTTCAGCAACGGCGACAGGAGAGGTGCCGGGCTACACGAGGGCTGCCCGCTGGCATGACCGGCGTCGGGCGCCCCGCAGGGCTCGAAAGCGTTGACCAGCGGCACCCGGAAAGGCGAGCCGGTACCGGGCCGCGGGTGAGTCGCAAGTGCCGTTCCTGCAAGCGTCAATGCGAGTAGCACTCCGAGTGCTGCTGACAGCATGAATCGTGAGGCGGAATCGCTCATCGGCGACCTCCAGTGGGATGGGCCAGCCTGGTGGCGCACTCCTCGAAAGTGAAGGCCGGCCGAGTTTGGAGACGACGCGGCCCCAAAGCCGCACGTGCTCTTCTACCCGACGCAGCGATTCCGGGTCAACTGGTTTCTCCGCAGTTTGCGGGGCTCCGCCGACTCGGCGCGCCAAACCTATACTGCCTGCGACGGGCAGCGTCGCCGGCCACTCCGTCCGGCTTGCATCTGTATGGCAGACATCGGCTCCACCCTGCGCGAAACGCGGATCCGGGACAAGATCGACATCACGGTCGTCGAGGAGTCGACCAAGATCCGTGCCAAGTACCTGCGTGCGCTCGAGAACGAGGAGTGGTCCGTGCTTCCGGGCCCGACCTTCGTCAAGAGCTTCCTGCGCACCTACGCCGAGTTCCTCGGGCTCGACGCCCACATGCTGGTCGAGGAATATCGCGTGCGCTACGAGCACCCCGAGGAACTGGAGGTGCCCGCCTTCGCGCAGAGCCGGCCGCTGCGCGGTCGCGTGCGGCCTCCGGGCCCGCCCTCGCGGCGGGTCGCGGCATTGGCGCTCGGGATAGGGTTCATCGTGCTCCTGTTCGTGCTGGGCATCACCGGGGGCGACGAGAAAAGCGACTCGGGTGGATCGGACCAGGCCGGTGACAATGCAACGCCCGCGGGCTCGGGAGGAGGCAAGGCGAACGGAGCAACGGGAGACGGCAAGGCCGCTACGGGGCCGACCGGCAGCCGGCCCGCGGAGCCCCGCCCGGTACGGATGTCGGTCGTGCCGGCGCGCGCCGTGTGGGTGTGCCTCGTCGATGCGAAGGGCGAGGCCCTGATCGGCGGCCGCACTCTCACGGGCGGTCAGACCGAGGGTCCCTTTCGTTCGAAGCGCTTCCGCCTCACGGTCGGCAACGGTGGCGCCGATCTGCGCATAAACGGCCGCGCCCGCGACCTGCCGGAGAGCTCGGAGCCGCAGGGCTACACGATCAGCTCGAAGGGCCTGCGCAGCCTCGCGGCCTCGAAGCGGCCGACGTGCGAGCCCTCGTCCAGCGGCGCGGGCGGGTCGGGAGCGTGAGCGCGCGCGCCGGCATCGTCGTGACGGGCACGGAGGTGCTCGCGGGCCGTGTACGCGACCGCAATAGCCCATGGCTGTCGGAGCGCCTGACTGACCTGGGTGTCGAGCTGGCGCACGTCTTGCAGACGGGCGATCGCCCGAGCGACCTGCTCGCGGCGCTGCGCTTCATGCGCGAGGAGGGCATGGACCTCGTGGTGACGAGCGGCGGTCTCGGCCCGACTGCCGACGATCTGACCGCCGAGGTGGTAGGGAGGTTCGCGGGTCGCGAACTAAAGCTCGACGAGCGCATGGAGCAGCGCATCGCGGAGATCCTGGCGCGCTTCTCGCGCCGCTGGAAGCTCGATCAGGAAGCGCTGATGGCCGCCAACCGCAAGCAGGCGATGGTGCCGGAGGGAGCGATCGCGCTCGATCCGGTCGGCACCGCTCCGGGACTGGTGGTGCCGGCGGACGGCCAGGTGATCGTGGTGCTGCCAGGACCACCGCGTGAGCTGCAGGAGAGCTGGGCCCAGGCCGTCGAGACCGAGCCGGTGAGACAGGCGCTCGGGAGTGCGACTCGCTACCGGTCGCGCATGCTGAGGCTGTTCGGGATCCCCGAGTCGGAGATCGCCGAGACCCTGCGCGCCGCGGACAAGGAGGTCGGGCTTGCGGGCCTCGAGATCACTACCTGCCTGCGGCGGGGAGAGATCGAGTTCGTGATGCGATCGGAGCCAGAACGTGAGGATGCGGCGGAGGCGCTCGTGCGGTTCGTCAGCGAGCGGCATCCCAACACGCTGTTCTCGATCGACGGCAGCTCGATCGATGACCAGATCGCGGAGCTTCTGCGCGGTCACAGGGCCGCGGTCGGTGAGTCGTGCACCGGCGGCCTGCTGGCAGCGCGCATCACCGAGCGTCCCGGCGCCTCCGAATACTTTGCCGGCGGCGTCGTCGCGTACTCGAACGAGGCCAAGATCGAGTTGCTGGGCGTGCCGGCGGAGCTGATCGAACGCTACGGCGCCGTCTCCGAAGAGGTCGCGCAAGCGCTTGCCGCGGGCGCGATGGAGCGCTTCGACGCCGACGTCGGGATCGGGGTCACCGGGGTTGCCGGGCCGGGCGGGGGAACGGACGACAAGCCCGTCGGTCGCATCTGCCTGTGCGTGCGGGTCGCCGGAACCGAGGAGGAGGCTGAGATCTTGCGGGAGTTCGATCTGCCAGGATCGAGGGCAGAGGTGCGCGACCGTGGGACCACGGTCGCGTTCCACCTGCTGCGGCGGCTCCTGCTCGGACAGGGCGCGCCGGAATGGGGGACGCGGGCAGTGGAACGAGCCGAGAAAGGAGCGAGTTGATGGCACGTGAGCGCATGAAGAGCCCGCGTCTGCGCCTGTTCGTGGCGCTCGACCTGCCCGACCCGGTCCTGGATCGGATCACGGACTGGCAGGAGGAGGTGTTCGCGGGCCGCAGCGACCTGCGCGTCACGCCCCGCTTCTCGCTCCACGTCACCCTGGTCTTCCTCGGCTACCAGGCGGAGAAGGACGTGGACCGGATCGCCGAGCTCGCGTTTGCCGATGGCGGCGGACCGTTCCAGCTCCAACCGACCGAGCTGACCGAGGTGCCGCCGCGCCGGCCGCGTCTGTACGCGCTCGGGCTCGAAGACGAGGGTGAGGCGCTTCGCAAATTTCAGGCAGGAGCCTCCGAGCGCTTGAAGGAAGGAGGCTTGTACGAGCCCGAGAAGCGGCCGTTCTGGCCCCACCTGACCGTTGCGCGCTTCAAGCAGACCGAGCGCCATCGCACCGGCGGCGGAGCGCGGGGCGGCACGCGTCGCTCTGCCCGCGGACCGGCGGCGGCGCCGGAGCCGATGCCGGAGTTCCCCGAGGAGCTGACGGAGGCATTCGAAGGCTCCCGGCTGACCCTCTACAAGTCGGAGCTGCGCCCGCAGGGCGCCGTGTACGAGCCGCTCGTGCGCGTACAGGCCGACGGCGCGAAGGCGACGACGGAGGCCAAGACCGGCGGGGAGGAGCCGGAGGCAGAAGCCGAGTGAGGGAGATCCTGCCGGAGCTTCACCACTGGACCGCCTTTCACCGCGGGATCGGGATGGACGTCAGCTCCTACTACGACGCTTCGAGCAGAGCCCTGATCGATCCGATGCTGCCACCGGACGGCGGTGTCGAAGCGTTGTCAGGGATGCCCGACCCCGAGGTGATCCTGCTCACGAACCGGCACCACTACCGCCACGCGGGCGCTTTCGTCGAGCGCTTCGGGTGCCCGGTGCGCTGCCACGAATCGGGGCTGTACGAGTTCAAGGAGGGCGAGCAGGTCGAGGGCTTCGTTTTCGGCGACGAGGTCGCGCCGGGCGTGGTCGCGCTCGACATGGCTGCGATCTGTCCCGACGACTCCGTGCTTGCTCTCCACGAGCAGGGCGCTCTCGCCTTCGCGGACGGCATAGTGCACTACGGGGACGGCCGGCTCGGCTTCGTCCCCGACAGCCTCATGGACGGTCCCGAGGACGTCAAGCGCGGCGTGCGCGCGAAGAGCAAGCGCCTGCTCCAGGAGCGGGAGTTCGACGCGCTGCTGTTCGCCCACGGCCAGCCGGTCACCTCCGGCGGCCGCGAGGCGCTGCGGGAGTTCGTCGAGTCTCCGCAGGCATGAAGTTCGTGATCGCTGGGGGCGGCGTGGCCGGGCTTGCGGCCGCGCTGGCGCTGACGCGGTCAGGTCACCAGGCGGTCGTGATCGAGCGTGACCCTGTTGACGCCGGTGGGCCGGCCGACGGTGCGTTTGGAGTCGAGCGCGGCGGAATTCCGCACTACTTCCAACCACATGCGTTCCTGCCACGCGGTCGCCGCCTGCTGGCGGACTGGGCTCCTGACGTCCTCGACGCGCTGCTGGATGCCGGAGCCGACCCGCAGGACCTCGCTCTCAAGCTCACCGGCCCGCCCGAGCCCGATGACCAGGACCTCGTGTACTTCTGGGTCCGGCGCCCCGTTATCGAATGGGCGCTTCGGCGCGCTGCGGCGGCTGAGCCGGCGGTCGAGATCCGATCTGGCGTCCGCGTCGAGGGGTTGGTGACGAGCGACGGCGAACGGCCGATGGCGATCGGCGTCGCTCTCGAAGGTGGCGAGACGGTGCGCGGCGACGTCGTGGTCGATGCCCTCGGGCGCTACCGGTGTCCGGGCGGATGGCCGCGTGCCGAGGGACAGCCGACCGACTCGGGGGCCATCTACTACTGCCGCTATTACCGGCTGGCCAATGGAGTCGATCACCTCGATGCGCCGATCCTCAACCCCCGCGGCGATCTCGGGTATATGGGCTTCAACGTCTTCCGCGGCGACAACTGCACCTATGCCGTGATCGTGCTGACGCCCGCGGCAGATCACGAGTTGCGAGCGCTGCGTCACGAGCAGGTCTGGCGGGCGGCCTGCTCCGCCATCACTCCCCTGGACCTGATGACCTCGAGCGAGTACGGGCAGCCGATCACAGACGTGATGCCGATGGGCGGGCTCATGAACGTGGACCGAACAGGTGACCCCGGGGTGTCCGCGATCGTCGCTGTCGGAGATGCGTTTTGCCATACGGACCCCGCTTTCGCATACGGCCTGTCGTTCGCGCTTGCGCACGCGCAGGTATTGGCGCAGGCGGCGGCTGAAGCCCCCGACGTCGAAGCGATCGCTGAGCGCTACAGAACCGGTGCCGGGCCAGAAGCCCGCGAGCGGCACGAGCTCGCCTGCGCCATGGACGACGCTCGGACGCGACGCTGGAGCGGCGAGCCGCTTGACGTCGCGCACCACGACGGCAGCTATCCGCTTTTCTCGTTCGTAGGCGCCCTCGCTGCCGCGCCCCACGACGACCTCGTCCTCCGCCGCACCATCCGGCGCATCGGCCTGCTCGACCGCACGCAGGTCTTCGACCAGGACCACGTCCTTCACGAGCGAATCGAGTCGATCCTCGAACGGATTGGGCCGCCGCCGTCGCCGGGGCCGCCGCGAGATGAGTTGCTTGCTCGCCTAACCGCGCTTGCGAAACCGTAATGAGGCACGTTTGATGGCCGTGTTGCCGGAGCTGTCGCGCGCCTTGATGCGAACCGTCACCTTGACCAGGCGCCGGTTCCGAAACGCCCGCCGGATAGAGCGCCGTGCGTCGGCAGCCGCGGCAAGCTTGATCCGCTTCGCCCGCCCGGCCGAGATGTCGACTGCATAGCCGGCCAGCCGGCGCCTTGCGTGAGGTCCGGTGCGCACTTGACCGGAGACCTTGGCTGTGACGTCCTCGTCGCATTTGACCCGCGCGATCACCGCCCGGCCGCGTAGCAGGCGCCGGGCGCTGACGTGCAGCGACACGGAGGGCTTACGTCGATCGCCTGCCGTGGACGTGGGTGCCTTGCATTGGGCGGGGAGCGGGGCGGACGTGCAGTTCACCTGCACCCCCGCGCACTGGCCATCGCCGACGCAAACCGAAAGGATGTTTGATCGCACCGCGTCGTCGCGGGTGGCCTTGAACGCGTAGCGCCCGGAGACCGCGAAAGTGACCGTGCCGATCACGGTCGCGATCGACCATGGTGACGGGATCACGGGCGCCGGACGAGTGCGTATGTGTGAGGTGCCCGGTGCGGTGGGTGCCCCCATTTCCAACCTGTTCGACCGCGCTGTTTCGCGTGACACGCCGGCGAACTGCGTCACCAGCCTGCGGACCTCCGCCGACCGCCAGAGGCTGATCCAGCTGAACGGCGTGACCGCACGCTCCGGATCGCGCATCTGGCGCATCCGGCAGGACGGCGTGACCGTGTCGCTCTCTCAGCCGCTGTCACACGGGGCGCTGGTGTTCGCCAGCTATGAGGCCCCTTAGCGTGGCTATCCCACAGGCGCGTAGCGGTGGTGCAGCATGAGGTCGTTGCCGTCGGGGTCGGTGAAGAACGCCATGTGACAGACCCCCGTGTCGAGGATGTCGCCCATGAACTCGACGCCCTTGGACTCGAGCTCCGACCGGGCTGCCGCCACGTCGTCCACGTGCAGGGCCAGGTGGCCGTTCTTCTGTGGCGCGAACTCCATGCCGAAGCTCTTGGGCTCCCAGATGCCGAAGCAGGTTTCTCCGACCCAGAACTCCATCCGACCGCTCTTGTCCGGCCGTAGACCGAGCGTGTCGAGGTAGAAGCTGCGTGATCGCTCGGCGTCCTCGGATGGGACCGCGACGAAGTCGAGCTTCTTGATCATTGGTCCTCCTTGTTGGTTCGTTAGCGTACGGCGCAATGATTGAGATTATGAATGCGCGCGAAACACGACGAGCCATGATCACCGCGGGCACGTGGCCCCAGGTCGCAATCACCAGCGCGCGACCGTTCCAGTAGCAGCCTCCCGATCAGCTGAAACCACTAGACCAAGGAGCTCCGATGGGATTGAGCGACTGCCGCGTTCAGACGCTGCTGGCTGTGTCCGACCTCGACCGGGCAAGGCACTTCTACGAGCAGCAGCTCGGACTGGTGGGCGGCGAGGTGGAAGAGCAGGGCGTGGTTTACCCGTGCGGCGAGGGAACCCGCATCTTCATCTACCTGTCGCCGGAGAACGCCGGCACGTCGACCGCGACGCTCGCAGGCTGGTTCGTCGACGACCTCGACCAAACGATGGACGAGCTCGGGTCGCGGGGTGTGACGTTCGAGCAGTACGACCAGCCCGGTCTCAAGACCGACGAGCGTGGAGTGTTCGAGGCGGGCGGCTTCCGGGCATGCTGGGTGAAGGACCCAGATGGAAACATCATGGCGCTCACCGACGAATCGAGCTAGGGCAATGAGAAACATCCTCGAGATTGGCGGTAGGCGACTCCCGTTCCTGCGCTGGTCGGTGCTTCGGATGGCCTTCGGCGCACGGAACCTGATGAAGAACTGGCAGGTCGGCGACGGGCGCGAGGAAGCCATGGCCGGTTACGTGCTGGCCAATGCACGGCCCGGCGACCCCGAGGACGTCATCCGCACGATCGACGAGTTCTGCATGACGCGGAGCGTGATGATCAACGTGGGCGACGAGAAGGGCGAGATTCTCGACCGCGCCGTCCGCAACGCATCACCGCAGCTGCTGCTCGAGCTGGGCACATACTGTGGCTACAGCGCGCTGCGCATGGCACAGGTCATGCCCGCCGGCGCTCGCGTTTGCTCCATCGAGTTCCTTCCCGCCAACGCGGCGATCGCCCGCCGCATCTGGGATCACGCCGGAATCGGCGACCAGCTGAAGGTGATCGTGGGAACGCTCGGCGACGGCGGAGAGACAATCGACCGGCTCCGGACGGAGCACGGTCTCGGCGAGGGAAGCGTGGATTTCGTCTTCGTCGACCACGACAAAGCGGCCTACCTTCCCGA
Source organism: uncultured Solirubrobacterales bacterium (assembly GCA_963716195.1). Lineage (GTDB taxonomy): Bacteria > Actinomycetota > Thermoleophilia > Solirubrobacterales > JBBDJG01 > JBBQNR01. Next base: position 1,159,065 of record OY970293.1, on the reverse strand, counting down.
CCTCGAGCGCATCCTCGGGGAGCGCTGGCTGCATCCCGGGTCGATCGTGGTGGCCGACAACGTGAAGTTTCCCGGAGCGCCGGAATACCGGGCCTACCTCGAGGAGCACGAGGGCAGGGACTGGCGCACGACCGAGCACGAGACACACGTCGAGTACCAGTCGCTGATCAAGGACCTCGTGCTCGAGTCGGAGTACCTGGGCGAACAGAACTGAGACTGGAATCCGGCTTCGTACCCCCGGCACTACGGACTCGAGTAGTAGATTCGTGCCATGAGCGACGATGACCTCGCGGTGGTGCATCGATTCTGGCAAGCGTTCAACGACCGCGATCTCACGGGGCTCGAGCAGCTTTTCGCTGACGACTACGTCAACCACGCGGCCCTGCCCGGAACGCCTCCCGGCCCGGAGGGACAAGCGCAACTGATGGAGCGCCTGTGGCATGCATTTCCTGACGCCCACTTCTCCATCGAGCACGTTGTCAGGGACGGCGACACGGTGATCTGCGTGGGCACGATGGAAGGAACCCACGAGGGTGAGCTGATGGGGATCGCGCCCACTCACCGCAAGGTCCAGTGGCGACAGTGTCATCTCATCCAGGTCGACCGCGACGGCAAGGCGAAAGAGCACCGCGCGATCCGTGACGATGTTGGCCTCATGCGCCAGATGGGAATCGGCCCGGGCGGATAGCAGGAGTTCGACGACCGGGCGACAGCGAGCTCGCGCACAGGCCGGCTCGCTTGCCGGCTGCCGCGGCTTGGCAAACTGTGCACGTGGAAGAGAACGCGCATCTCGACATCGCAGTCCTAGAGGGAGGGCTCGCGAAGATACGCCGCGCCCCTCGCGACGCCGGGACGGTCGAGCTGATCGTCCGCCGGCCCGTTCCCGAGCAACGCGAGGTCGTGGAGGAGGCGCAGCTCGATCCAACCGCTGGACTGGTAGGGGACAACTGGCTCGAGCGAGGCAGCCGCGCGACCGATGACGGCGCGGCGCACCCTGACATGCAGCTCACGATGATGAGCGCCCGCGCCGCCGCGCTCATCGCGCGCGCCCGCGATCGCTGGCCCCTCGCCGGCGACCAGCTCTACGTCGACCTCGACCTCAGCGGTGCCAACCTGCCCGCGGGCACGTTGCTCCAACTGGGTACCGCCACGATCGAGATCACGGACCAGCCGCACACCGGCTGCGGCAAGTTCGTGCGGCGGTTCGGCGTCGATGCGATGCGCTTCGTCAACAGCGACGCCGGGCGGCAGCTGAACCTGCGCGGCATCTATGCGCGGATCGTTTCCGGCGGGACGGTGCGGACGGGTGACGCCGTCCGGAAAGCCGCTCCGTAGCACGCACGCTTACCGAGAGGCCGCGGCCAGCGCCGCGTCACGCGACAGGAAGACATGCATGCGCGCGATCTTCCCGTTCTCTACCCGTACCAGGTGAAAGACCTCCCCGAGGATCGCGCTGCCCGGCGAGTCGTCAACGCGCCACGTCAGTGCGACGAGCACCTGATCCTCCACGCCACTGACGTCGTCGATGTGGGCGTAGCGGCCTCCCACGGCCTCCGCCACCTCCTCAAGTCGCGCTAACACCTCGGCCTGGCCGCGATAAGTGCGTGCGTCGGGCATCTCGGGAGGGTCTTGCACCTCGATTGATTCGGACCAATAGGACCTGAGGACCCCTGGTCCCTCGGCGTTCCAGAGCTCGTATGCGCGGCGCACCAACGCCTCGTCGTCCCGCGACACGCGCCGGATCATGACACTCGCGACTTGACGCAAATGTGACGAAGCAGCGAAGATCACGAAGTGAGAGGAATCGCCGCCGCCGCCCTCGTTTTGCTGGCCCTGGGGTCGACCGGATCCGTCCAGGCCGGCGAAACCGACCCACGCACGCGAGCGAGCGCTCTGCGCCTGCTGGGCACGCTGACCGTGCCCATCACCTCCAACCCGCAGGCGGCGATCACGACCAACACGTCGCTCCGGCAGGGCGCGTCCTACCGGCTGGTCGTCTCGGGGACGATCACTGCCACCGCGACCGGGCCGGGCTACGCGATCGGCGACAAAAAGGACGCGTTCTATTGCTACGAGAGCTTCGGAAGCTCGCCGAACGTGAGTCCCGCCGCTTCCTGCACCAACAACATCCGCCGCTCAGACGCCTTGACCATCCTGACCGCAGCCGGCAGCCAGCCGTTGGACAAGGCGCTCGGACTTCCGCCCGATGGCATTCGCTACCAGCCGAGCCATCAATACTCGCTCAGCTTCAAGGCACGCCGGAGCGGCAAGCTCAGCTTCCAGGCGTTCCAGCAGGCGGCGATCGCGACGACGGGCTCCTTTACGGTGAGGCTATACAGCAGAACCGCGAAGAAAAAGAAGAAGCGCAAGCGCGCTCGGGGCTGCCCGGCCCCTCGCGCAAGCGGCGAAACGGCACGCGCGTCGAGTTCTTGTCACTGGGTGGTGAAGTTCAAAGTCGCCCAGAAGGGAGTTCCTACATCCTCGATCCCCGTCATCCCTCCGGAGCTCCTCACACCAGGCTTCGTCGAGAGCGAGACGCTGGCGGTGGGCAAGATGTTCTTCAGCGCGAAGCCGAGAGCAGGCCGTACGACGGTTGGGCGGGTGGCGGCCGTCTTCATTCATACGGACACCTTCCAGTCGCTGGTGAATCCGTTTCAGTTCACGGACGGCGAGTCGAAAATCGAGGCGATCTCTGGCACCTACCTGCGCAGGTCGGGGGAGGCCCGGATCCAGTTGAAGGCGTTTGTGAGCCAGGTCACGGGTACTCCGTTCAGCCATGACGGCAGGGGGCACTCGATCGAGGTGGGCGACCAGGCCGGTATTTTGCTCGTAGAGGAGCCTCCTCAAGAGGACCGGGTGTTCATGGTGATGGGCTGCGGGGCGTGTGGTTTCGCGCGCGGGACCTTCGTCGGCAGCCACGGACACCGCTTCCACGAGGAGGCCGAAAACGAGCTCAGCGTCAAGATCAGTCCGCCTGAACCGCTCTGATCTCGTCCAGCCCAGCCGCGCGAGCGCAATCTGTAGGCTGCGCCCGTGAGCACCCCAAGCGTGGGACAGATTGCCAGCAGGACGCGAACGGTTCAGCGTCGTGACATCGAGCTCTTCACCCAGCTGACGGGCGACCGCAATCCGCTCCACTACGACGAGGAAGTGGCCTCCGCTTCGAGGTTCGGCGGGATCATCGTTCAGGGGGGCGTTACCTCGGGCCTGCTCAACGCGGTTGTCGCCGAGGAGCTGCCCGGGCCGGGCACCGTCTTCCTGCACGTGGACTGGGACTTCAAGGCCCCTGTGAAGCCGGGGGACGAGATCACGGCCACGGTCGAGGTGCTCGAGGTCCGCGAGGACAAGCCGCTAACCAGGCTACGGACCACGATCACCAACCAGGAGGGCACGGTCGTCCTCGATGGCTGGGCGTTGGTCTGGACCGAGGCTGTTTGAGCTGACCGCGACGAGGGCGCGCCGAACGAGCTTCTCGCCTGCACTGCGCTAGGGCCAGCCAACACCCGATGCGGGAACGCTGGCGGTCAGTAGCCGGCCGGTGCGTGGTCCCCGTGTCAGCCGAGCCATGTTGTCGGCCGGACTGTCCGCAATGCGCCAGTCCGCTGTCAGCATGAACAGCGTCTTACCGTCTTCGCCCCCGAGCATGCAAGCGAAGCAGGGCATGTCGAGCTGCACCCTTTCGAGCACTTCGCCACCCTCGCGGACCCGGCCGACCAAGTTGTCGCCGAACCCACCCACACCGGTCCAGATCGCACCCTCGGCGTCCATGCAGATCCCATCAGGGCCAACGGCGTCCGCCCAAACCCGCCGGTTGGAGAGGCCTCCGTCGTCGGCGATGTCGAACGCCGTCAGCCTTCTGGCAAAGGACTCCGCGATGATCAAGGTTGAGTTGTCGGGCGCCACCACCATGCCATTCGGGAACGCGATCCCATCGGCCACTCGGCGCACGGACCCATCCGGGGTGACCAGGGCAATTATTCCTGGGGCGTTTCCCTCGCCGGGGGCGAAGTCGCAGCCGCCGTTGACGTAGATGTTTCCGCGGCCGTCGACGACGATCTCGTTGAAATCGTTGACGCCCAAGCCGCTGAGGTCGGCGTGCCGCGCCATGGAGCCGTCGAGCTCCCTGCGCATGAGTCCTTGGCCCGTCACCAGCATGCGGCCGTCGTGCAGCCAATCGATGGACCACCCGAGGCCAGGCGCGCCCTTGCCGACGACCTCCGCGTTGCCCTCGAGATCGACGGCGACGATCTCCTCCGTGCCCCAATGGGCGAACCACAACCTGTCCTCGTGCCAACGAGGCGACTCGCCGATCACAAGACCCGCCAGCAGCGGCTTTGCCTCGAGCGTCGATGATGCTTGGGCCGACACGAACCTCAGGCAGCGCTCAGCTCATCGACCGGGAGAACACATCCACGAATGACTCGAGCTCTCGCGGGATGTCGGGGCCGGCGGGTTGAAAGGCGATCTCCGTCACGCTGCCTTGCTGGAGTTCGGTGAACCTCTTCTCCCAGCCCTCGGGTGTCAGGGCGAGGCCGAACTGCGTGAGCAGGTCACCGGTCACACATGGGGCTCATCGTGCGGGTTCAGATGCAAGAGGTGGCCGTAGTGCATAGCCAGGTGACGGCGATCCGCGGCGACAGTCTCGTAGGCAGTCAGCCACTCGCGTAACTCCTCCTCGGGAAGCAGCCTGAGCTCGTATGCACCGTGGAGCATCACCGCGCCGGCATGTCCGGCCGCGGCAAGAGCACGCTCGGAATCAGCGCTTTCACCTTCCTCGAGAACCGTTCCGAACGTGAGGGAGACGATCCAATCGAATCCCGGGGGCGGAGAGGCGACCGCCGTGAAGACACCGTCGCCGAGCTCCTGCGCGACGGCCAGGCCTTTGGGGCCCTCCGCTCCGATCAGCCACCGCACGGTGATCGGGCGCTCCGGCGCCATGCCGGGCGAGTGCAGCATCTGGATCGGGGCGTTCTCCCAGGACACGACGTCCCCCCGCAGAAGCGCTTGAAGCGTTCTCACGTAGTCCGCGACGAAGCTCCAGCGAAGTGCTCGCTGACCCATCGCCATGCGCCCTGTGAACCCCGAGCCGACGGCGACGATCACGCGCTCTTCGCCGGCGAGGCCGGCGAGCTGAGCGATCGCCGCCGCATTGGTCATCGGGTGCCGGTTGCTCGGTACCAACACTGCCGGCCCGAGGGCGATCCGTTCCGTTCGCTCCGCCGCGCGGCAAAGCTGCACCCAGACGTCTGGGTAGAGCGCCGGAGAGTCGTAGAAGTACGCGCACTCATAACCGAGCGACTCCGCGATTGCCGCATGCTCGTGGCTCTCAGGGGATGTCGCGAATGCGCACGACAGCTTCATCGTGGCCGCAAACCCTACCCGAGGCTGGCCGCACCTCGGCCCGGGTTCGTCCCTACGTGGGACACCGTCCCCAGCATTGAAGGAGGGTGAACGTTGTCCCCCAACGGCGAGGCTCGTCGAGCTCTTCCTCTCCCTCTTGACGGAGCGTCTCGAGCTCATCGGCGCTCACCAAGGAGAGCAGCTTCTCTTCCAACGCTGTCGCGAACTGCAGGGGCAGACGTAGATAAGGATGGCCGGGTGGAAGCGCCAGGACCGCGGCGCTCACGTTTCCTTCGATCCCGAAGTCGCTCAGCAGGTTTAGGTGCATCCGCGCCGCCTCCCAGTCTCCGCCACCCAGCCGAAACGCGTCCTGGATCAGCACGATGAGACGCTCAAGAGCAGGCGCGGGCGGATTGAAGTGCCACGATCCTGGGTCGGGGTCCTCCAGCACGATCACGCCACCAGGTCGCGCAAGCCGCGTGTACGTCTCCATCTGCGCGTGAGCGCGCCCGAGCGGGCAAATTTCGTAGCGGGCGTGATCGAGCTCGAACGAGTCGGGGTCGAGCTTGCTCGCGAAGAGATCGTCCTCGATGAGGCTTACGTTCGCCAGACCTTCGTCGGCCACACACTGCTGTGCGGACGCGAGCATCGCCACGTCGATGTCGGCGCCCGTCACTTGCCCGCCCGCTCCAACCCACTCGCTCAGGACACGCAACCACCCGAGGACGCCACAACCGACGTCCAGCGCATGGGCGCCACTGCCGTCGCCGATCTCCTCCAGGAGCCGTCGACCGCTTGGCTCCCAGACACGAGACTGGAGCTGCAAGCGCTCGAGTTCGGAAACCTGCCCGGCTAGGAGGTAGTGGGGAGAACCCGTCGTCGACCTGTCTTGCATCCCCTCAGAGCGGGACATGGTGGTGTGACCACGCGAGGTCGACATGGGCCGGCGTCACGGGTCAACCTTAACTCGATTCGAGCTCGCTGTGGCCTTGCGGGAAGCCAAACCACTATGAGTTGCCATTAGCCCTGAATCGATTCGCCCGCAGTTGTAGAGTCGGCACATGACGCATGCGATCGTGTATTCGACAGGGCTATGCCCGTACTGCTTCTTGGCGAAGCGGCTGCTCGACCGCCGAGGTATCGCCTACCAGGAGCAGCGCATGAAGCGTTCGGAGCGTGAACGGTTGGCCGAGCTGGGCGGCGGTCTCACTTATCCGCAGATCCTGCTTGGCGAGCGGGTCGTAAACGGGTGGACAGAGCTGCGCCGACTGGATCAAAGCGGCGAGCTGGAGCGGCTGGTTACCGATGAACCAGTGCGATGACAAGAACCTTTTAGCTGCACGCTAGGTCGAGCGCACACATTCATTCCGCCGAAGCCAATTAGCGAACAGGAGCTGGGCGGGGTAGGCCCGCGCTCACCTGGCAGGCGTTGCGGCTCGCGATCCTGGTGCCACCAGGTCGCTCCGCGTCGCCCCTCGCCACTCATCGACGTAGCCCAGCGAAGATGTAGGCCGAGCCCTGGGCGAGGGTGTCAGAAGGAGCGCCGACCACCGCGGTGCCGCCGTGCACGGCCACCGACCGGCCGAAGAAGTCACCGGCGGTGCCGTCGGAGGCGGTGAGCTTGGCCTGCTCGGTCCAGGTTGATCCCTGGGGGGTGAACACGTAGGCCGAGCCCAGGACACCTGGAGCTCCCACCAATCGACGGCGATTGACACGTCGCCGGCAAGCACCGCGGTACATCGACACCGCCGATCAGTCGGATGTGACGTCGTCGCGGAGGAATACGAGGCGAAGACTCGGCGTACTACGGATGCCCGCGGGGCGGCCTCGCGTCAATGTTCGTCCTTCAAACCCAAAGGAGGTAGACATGGCTCTATCTGACCAACTGACGGCTCCCTCGGGCAAGTTGGCCGAGCTATCCGCTCGGGCCAAGGAGGCGGAGGAGCGTGGCGCAGCGGCGCAGGGCAAGGCCAAGGACGACCTTCAAGCGGACGCAGAGTCCGTACGAGCATCTGCTCAGGACCGCGCTAAGAAGCTGCGCGAGTCGGCTGAGGCGAACAAGAACAAGCTCTCAGTCTGGTGGTACGACTTGCAGCGCACGTGGAACGAGCACGTCGCAAAGATTCGCGAAGACATCGACGCCAAGCGGGCTAAGCACGACGTGGATCGAGCCCAGCGGCACGCCGAGAACAAAGCGGACGACGCGGAGTTCGCGATTGAGTTCGCGTACGCGGCGATCGAGGAGGCTGAGTACGCAGTCCTCGACGCTGAACTGGCGAGGATGGAGGCGGCCGAGCCGTCGGCGGTCTGATCCCCTGATTTGAGTGACGCCCTGGGCCGAGCTTCAGTCTCGGGCGTCCGCTCCCTCCCCCCGTAAGCGCTTAGCGCGAGCTCGAAGACGCCGGACCCATACCCAGGAGGTAGATATGAGCGCCACTACAAGTCCTCATTACGAAACGCCGCCCATCGCACCGGGCCTCCGTACCACCGGACGTGAGGTCACCGGCTACTGGTGGCTCGGCCTCGCAACCGGGATCGCATGGATCGTGATCTCGGTGGTGATCCTCCAGTTCGATCAGGCCTCGATCACGACGGTCGGCATCCTGATCGGGTTCATGTTCCTGTTTGCCGCGACCCAGAACTTCTTCCTCGCGGGCATATCCGACGGGGGGACGCGCGTCGTCGCGGCGCTGTTCGGGGTGCTCCTCCTGGTCTCCTCGGTGATCTGCTTCATCAGCCCTGAGAACACATTCGCGGGGATGGCCGACATCCTCGGCTTCCTGTTCTTGGTCGTCGGGTTGTGGTGGATGGTCCAGGCGTTCCTGGAGAGGGCGGTCAACCCGCTCTGGTGGCTGACCCTCATCTCGGGCATCCTGATGACGGGCCTCGCCTTTTGGACCGCCGGCCAGTTCTTCATCGAGAAGGCGTACCTGCTGCTCGTCTTCGCTGGAATCTGGGCGCTGATGCAAGGCATCACGGACATAGTTCGCGCGTTCCAGGTCCGCGAGGTGCGCGAACAGCTGTAAGGAGGCGTGACGCCGGGGACGGTGGGCCGCAACCGCGGCCACCGTCCCCGGGTGAGTACCTCGGAAGTTCACTCGTTCACAGGCCAGCCGCCCCTCGAGCCGCGTCGCTGAACTGCGGCCGTAGCGAACCAGTGCAATACCGACGGATCGAGCGCGCTGAATTCCCCGCTAGCGCGTCGAGTGTGCTAACGGACAGTTCGCGAGCGTCATCGCCCGTGCGACGGTTTCGACCGACTGGCGCTCGGATCGTGTCAGGTGCCGGGCAGCGGCGGCGGCAACGTCAGTCGGCGCTGGCTCCGAGAAACCGCCATCGAGGCGAAATGGTGAGGACGCCGGGCGCCGCCTCTCGGCACGCGGTTCAGCGCTCTACGACGGGTCGGTGACTCAACCAGGAAACCTCGGCCATCGCCGCGACCTCGTGAGCGTCCGAAACTTCGTTCGATCCCTCGTCCATGACCACTGGCTAGGCGGAGCCGGCCGCGATCATGGCAGCCCACCCGGCGCCGACAGCCAGCATGAGCAGCGTGCCGGCCTCGAACGCGACCCCGACACGCCCCGAGCCCAGCCGCTCGAACCCGAGCACAATCAGCGCTGCGAAGGCTCCCCCGATCAGCCCGCCGAGGTGGCCTCCGATCGAGATGTTCGAGATCGAGAACGTCAGCACCAGGTTGATACCGATGAAGAGCCCGAACTGAGTGGCGAGCTCTTCGATGCCGCGACCGCGGGCGATCACCAGCACAGCCGCCATCAGGCCGAAGATCGCGCCCGAGGCGCCGACCGTGAGCGAGTTCGGGTCGAGCAGCAGGGCTCCGAAGGAGCCGGAGAGCAGCGAGATGAAATAGATGGCGAGGAAGCGGGGTGTCCCGATTTCCGGCTCGAGAAGCGTCCCGGCGACGTAGAGGACGTACATGTTGAAGAGCAGGTGAAGCGGTCCGGCATGTAAGAAACCGCCAGTGACGATCCGATACCAATCGCCGTCGTTGATGGCGGGCCCGAAGATCCCCCCGTCTTGGACGAGCTGCCCGGAGGTCGCGCCGCCCCCGGCTCCAAGCTCGGCGATGAAGGCGACCACGTTGATTGCGATCAGGGCGTAGGTGGCGTAAGCCGTCCCGCGCGCGCTCGAGCCGCCCGCACCGCTCCTCACATTGGTGGGCGGCTTGGAGCACTCTGGACAGCGCATACCGACCGGAGTTGCGGTCATGCATTCGGGACAGATCGGCCGCCCGCAGTTGGAGCAGGAGACGCCGGTCTCGCGATCCGGGTGCCGGTAGCAAGTCTGCACCGACGTGGAGCCTAGATGACTGGCAACACCGCGCTGTCCGCCTGGGGCAGGCGTGGTCGATGCGCTGTGTCGGACCTTTGCGGAGCTCGGTTAGACCAGTATTGGGGCGAACATCGCCCGCGATGGCTACTCTGGCGCGGTGGGGACGGGCTCAAAGTCTCCGCGCTCCGGCAAGGCATCGTGGTGTTGAAGAGGCTGCCGCTACCCCTCCTGCTCGTCGCCCTCTTGACGGGGTCGTCGGCTGCGCTTGCGGCGCCTGGGTCGGGTGGCGCGCCGCGTCCGCTTCCGCCCGGCGGTGCGCAAGCCGCTCCCGCGATTCCCTCGAGCGCGAGCTCCGACGCCCGACTGAAGTTCGACGCGGACGGGGACCGCCTCTTCGAGGATCTCGAGCAGGAGCTCCGCGCGACGGGAGCCGGCGAGCGGCTCGACGTGATCGTGCGATTGCATGCGCCCGCCTCGGCGGCACGCGTGCGCGCGCTGGAGCGCGGGGTCGGGCACTTCGGCGTGCGCCACCGCTACCGCGTGATAGACGGCTTCGCTGCGCGAATGAACGAGCGTCAGATCGGCGCGCTCGCGCGCAACCCGGTCATCGCCTCGATCGAGGAGGATTCGGTCGCGACCAAGGCCAACGACGGTGCGCAGGACGCGTTCGCCGTCAGCGAGGCGCGGCTCGATCACCCGCCGCTCGACGGCAGCGCCGACGGCAACGTCGCCACGTACTCCGCCGTCGATCTCGTTGCCGCCGTCATCGACACCGGGATCGATGTCGGTCACCAGGATCTGAACGAGGGCAAGGTCATCGGCTGGCGAGACATCGTCAACGGTCAGCCCTCTCCCTACGACGACGACGGACACGGGACGCACGTGGCGGGGACGATCGCAGGCGACGGCGACGCGCGCCCAGACCATCTGTACGAAGGCGTCGCCCCTGGGGCGGCGCTTGTCGGCGTCAAGGTGCTCGACCGAAACGGCAACGGCACCGAGGCCGGCGTCATCGCCGGCATCGACTGGGCCGTCGCCAACAGGGCGCTGTTCGGCATCGAGGCGATCAACATCTCGCTGGGCATAGCCGGCTGCTCGAATGGCGCCGACGCTCTCTCCAACGCGGCCAACAACGCGAACGCCGCTGGGATCGTCACGGTAGTCGCAGCCGGGAACGAGGGCGGCGGGACCTGCACGATCGGGTCCCCCGCGGCGGCGACCGGGGTGCTGACGGTCGGCAACATGGTGGACTTCGGCGCAAGCCCGCCCGGTTACATCCAGAACTTCAGCTCGAGTCGCGGGCCGACGGCCGACGGCCGGGTGAAGCCGGACGTGTCCGCGCCGGGCACCGCCATCACATCGGCCGCCGCGAACACGAGCGCGGGCTATGTGACCTTCGACGGCACGAGCATGGCGACGCCGTTCACGACCGGCGTCTCGCTCCTGATGCGCGATGCGAACGCCGGGCTCACCACGACCCAGGTGAAGGACAGGATCAAGACGACGGCGATCGACTGGGCGCGCGGTGGGAACAACCAGACCGCCGGCACGATCGGGCAGGACATCGACTACGGGTTCGGACGCCTCGACGCGTACGCGGCGATCCGGTCCGCGGGTGCCCCGATCAATTCTCCACCGCTTCTGCCCGTCCATCTCTTGCGCGAGGGAACGCTCTCCGGACCCGGCGCGCAGGTGGACTTCGCCCTAAACGTGACCGACACGACTTTCCCGATCGCCGCCACGATGCTGATCCCGGCTATCACGAGTGGCGGGCGGGTGACCTCGCCGGACTTCGACATGTATCTGCTCGACCCGAACGGGAACCAGGTTGCGTCGTCCGTTTTCCAGTCCCGTCAAGAGGAGTTCGGCTTCCGGCCGACCGCGACAGGGACCTACACGTTGCGGGTGGTCTCCTTCCGCGGCAGCGGGCAGTTCTTCGTCGACGTCTCGCATCCGCAGGCGCCTGCCTACGCGCGCCCGGCCTCGGCGACGCCGCTGCGCGTCCCGCTCGTCCCCGCCTTTGCCCAATGCTCGACGCCGACCACCACGCACGTGCCTCCATTATCGCTGGCATCGTGCCGTCCTCCGGTGCGGCAGTCCAGCCTGCTCAAGACCTCCGCCGTTGGGCGCGGGAGCGGCTTCCTGCGCCTGAGCTCGCGCCCCGGAAACGAAGCGACGCCGGGCGACGAAGCGGACATCGACATCACGCTGTCCGCGAGCGACGTGCTGCGCGCCGCGGACGGCACGGACTACACCGGCCAGCTCGTGCTTCGCAGCACGCTGCGGATGACCGACCGCGCGAACGGCTTCTTCGCCAACGAGGCAGCGACGGCGACGGACGTGCCCTTCTCGGCCCCCGTCAGCTGCGTCGGGACGCCCGGGTTGAGCGGTGGCTCGTGCTCGCTCTCGACGAGCGCGGACACGCTAGTGCCCGGCACCGCGCGGGAGGGCAAGCGGGCGGTGATCTCGGCCGTGTCCGTGGCGCTGCTCGACCGCGGGCCAGACGCTACGATCACGCCACCCAGCGGCACCTGCCCGCCAAACTGTGGCTCAGGCGACGAGCAGCCGTTCCTGCACGAGGGCGTCTTTACGCCGTAACAGGAGTCCCCCACTACGGGAGCACGATCAGCTTCGGCTACGACGCGGCCGATCGCCTCACCTCCGCCGAGCGCGGATTTCAAAGGACGGGACGCACGACGAGCATCCCCCGCCTCGAGACGAGATGCGCCAAGTCATCCGCCAAGCGTTGGATGTGTTCGCTCGCCTGTTGCTCCCAGCGCTCCACTGCGACGATCTCCGCGATCAGCACGTAATCGGCTTGACCGATGGACTGTCCGGGCACGTCCGCCGGTCGCGTAAGCCGCCAATCCGAGACCGTGTCAAGCGACCCGCGGACGAGGTCGCGATCCTCAGTCATCAGACGCTCAAAGTCCTCGGCCAGCTCCGGCGAACGCAGTTGAAACCACATGATGAGGGTCGCCGGAGGACTCATCCACGAAGCGTAGTGGACAATCCCAACATGATGACGAACGGAGTGATACCGCCTCACACGGTGTCAGAGTCAAGCGCGCCCATCTCGACGCCGGTCGAGGCTTCGGCCAGCTCCCGCTTTAGCTCCCAAGACGCACCTATATCTCGCACCCGAGACTTAAGCGCGGAAGGCGGCGCACCTGCTGGCCTCGGGCGTCTGGACGCACGATCACCCGCTCCAGGTCGCCGACCTGCACGCCCTCGGCTTGCCGGTCCGGGTCGGCGTGCCGCAGCCCGAGCGTGACCTGATGACCCTCTACCCGCAGGCGCGCGGCCGCACCCCGGCGGTCGAGTACGTCCCGGGACCGCCCGCGCCGCGCGTGCCCTCACGGCCGCAGGTGCCGAGGGAGGCGCGCCGCTGATGAGCTCGTGAGCGCGACCGATCGGGCTCCGCTGGCCGAGACGCCTGACCTGCAAGGCGCCTTCCCGCGGCTGAGCGACAAGCAGACCGCAATGCTCGAGTCTCATGGCGAGCGCCACCGCACGCAGCCGGCCGAGGTCCTGTTTCACGAGGGTGACGAGCGCTACGACTTCTACGTCGTGCTCGAAGGCCTGGTTGCGATCGTCTCCGGCCACGGCGGTCCCGCCGCGGAGACGTTGGCCGTGCACGGCCCCGGTCGATTCCTGGGCGAGCTCGGGCTGCTCACCGGTCAGGCGGCGCTCTTCACCGCGGTCGTGCGCGAGCCCGGCGAGGTGCTGGTCGTGCCGGTGGAGCGGCTGCGGGAGGTGATCTCGCACGACACGGCGCTCGGGGACGTGGTCCTGCGGGCGTACATCCTGCGCCGGGAGAAACTGATCGGGCTGGGCTCGGGCTTCACCATCGTGGGCTCGCGCTTCTCGCCCGACACCCGCCGGCTGCGAGAGTTCTGCGCCCGCAACCGCCTGCCCTACCGCTGGATCGACGTGGAGGAGGACGAGGCCGCGGAGGCGCTCCTGCGCGAGGTGGGCGTCGCTCCCGACGAAACGCCGGTCGTGATCTGGCGGGGGCGGGAAGTGCTGCGCAACCCGCGCAACGCGGAGCTGGCGCGGATCATCGGCCTGCGGCCGGCGCCCCGCGAGGGGCTATACGACCTCGTCGTGGTGGGGACGGGACCGGCCGGGCTGGCCGCCTCCGTGTACGGGGCTTCGGAGGGCCTCGGGACGGTCGCGCTGGAGGCGGTCGCCACCGGAGGCCAGGCCGGAGGGTCCTCGAGGATCGAGAACTATCTCGGCTTCCCGGTCGGGATCTCGGGTGCCGAGCTGGCCGAGCGCGCGACGATCCAGGCGGAGAAGTTCGGCGCCCGCATCACGGTCCCGGCGGAGGCGATCGCGCTGCGAGAAGAGGACGGGCGCTACGTCGTGACGATGGCGGACGGAGAGACGGTGGCGGCGCGCACGGCGGTGATCGCGACGGGAGTCCGCTACCGCCGCCTCGAGGTTCCCCGCATGGACGAGTTCGAGCCAGCCAGCGTCTTCTACGCCGCGACCCTGAGCGAAGCACGGTTCTGCCGGAACGATCCGGTAGCGGTCGTGGGCGGCGGGAACTCAGCCGGCCAGGCGGCCACCTTCCTCGCGCGGTACGCCAATCCGGTGCATCTGATCCTGCGCGAGGCCGAGCTCGGGGAGCACATGTCCCGTTACCTGGTCGACCGCATCGAGCGGGACCCGGCGGTGCAGGTCCACCTCCACACGGAGGTGCGCGACCTGGTCGGCGCGGACGGGATCCTGGAGGCGGTGGTGGTCGAGGACAACCAGACGGGTGAGCGCAACAGGCTCGCCGCGCGCATCCTGTTCGTGTTCATCGGCGCCCAGCCCCATACGGCATGGCTGGCGGACCAGCTGGCGCTCGACGAGCGGGGCTTCATCCTTACCGGCGCGGAGGTCGCCTCCCTCCAGGACGGGGCCGCGCGTGTAATGCCGCTCCCGCTCGAGACCAGCCGTCCGGGCGTGCTCGCCGTGGGAGACGTGAGGAGCGGCTCGATCAAGCGCGTGGCGTCGGCGGTGGGGGAGGGCGCGATGGCGGTGCAGATGGTGTTCGAGCACCTGATGGGCACGCGGCACGCTCAGCATCCCCTTGCCTCGAGGCAAGAGGCGGCCTATGTCATGAGGGAGCGGTGAGCCTACGCGCGTGTTCAGCAAAGCAGCTTCTCCGCGACGTCTGGGATTCAAGCTGACGGGAATCAGCCGCACGGACCGACGCGGCCAACTTGTTGCCGAAAGCAGGGTTAGCAGATAGCCAGAGGGAGATCGAGGACGGCACCTGCAGTGCGCCTGCGGGATACTGCCGGCGTGCCGCCTGAAGACATCGAGACGCTGCGCGCCGAGTACGGGTTGCTCAACCGAAATGACTGGGAGGGGGCGTTCGCGAGCGCGCCTGCTGACTTCGCGCTCAAGACACCCGCCGAGTCAGGTCCCTACGGCGGGGCCGCGACCAGCCGCGAGGGCGCCCGTCGGGTGTACGGGGAGTTTTTCGCAGGCTTCGAGAAAGTCGAGTTCGAGGCCGAAGAGTTTTTCGATCACGACGGGTGGGTGCTGGTCCACATCGTTATGCGCGCCCGCCCTCCTGGAACGTCCGCCACGATCGAGCGGCGGGGAGCGGATCTCTGGACCATGCGAGATGGGCGGCCCGTGCGCCTCGACATCTTTACCGACCGCGAGGAGGCCGAGAGGGCGGTCGAGGAGATACGGCGGGCGCATCAGAAGGTGCTTTGAATAGGACCGGCGCAGCATGAGCGCGACGTAGGCGAACAGCACGTCCTGCTCGGTACGTTCATCATTCAGGAGCGGGAGCGCTCGCTACTGGGCTCTTGCGGACATTGGTAGGCACCAGATCGAATGAACGACCGACCGCTGGCGCGAGGAATCGCAGGATCCCGATGGAGGGCCCGAGATCAACGTCCGCGCCGGGTCGCGTGGTGAGCTGACGCCTGCTCCCGCGTGAAGGCGGTTGCCGCCGGTCGAATGGCGAGGTGACCGTACCACCACGGCTACATGCTCATTCGTCATGCGCCCCTGAGACGTATTCGAGGTTCTGCGCGCTACGCGTGCGATTTCCACCCATAGGCTCTCGCTGATTTCCGGCACCGGCTTGGAGCCATGAGCGACCGCGGAGACGTCCGACCACGTCTCTAACTTCGACCGGTCAACACACGAACAGGGGTCTATCGATGGAGACGGGCAAGGCAAAGACGACGAATTCGAGCAAGTCCGCCGGACGAGGCAACGGAGCGGCGAACGGCAAGGCGGAAGGCACGCCGACGCCGCTGGAGAAGGCGCGCTCCGAGCGCGACCCTGCGCGCGGCCAGGCGCTCAATGCCGCGATCAAGCAGATCGAGCGGGACTTCGGCCAGGGCTCCCTGATGCGGCTTGGCGACGACGCCGCGGCTGTGAAGGTGGCGGTGGTCCCGACCGGAGCGCTGTCGCTCGACCTGGCGCTCGGCGTGGGAGGCGTTCCCCGCGGGCGGATCGTGGAGATCTTCGGCCCCGAGTCCTCAGGTAAGACGACACTGATCTACGAGATCATCGCCCAGGCTCAAAAGACGGGTGGCGTGTGCGCGTTCATCGACGCCGAGCACGCGATCGACCCCGCCTACGCAAAGCGGATCGGGGTTGACATCGACGAGCTGCTCGTCTCGCAGCCCGATCACGGCGAACAGGCGCTCGAGATCGCGGACGTGTTGATCCGCTCCGGCGCGATCGACATCGTCGCGATCGACTCCGTCGCCGCACTCACGCCGCGCTCGGAGCTCGAGGGGCAGATGGGCGATCAAACGGTCGGCCTCCAGGCGCGCCTGATGTCGCAGGCGCTGCGCAAGTTGGCCGGCAACCTGAACCGCGCCAAGACCATCTGTCTGTTCACGAACCAGATCCGCGAGAAGGTCGGGGTTATGTTTGGAAGCCCCGAAACGCAGCCTGGCGGACGCGCGCTCAAGTTCTATGCCTCGCAGCGCATCGACATCCGCCGCATCGAGACGCTCAAGGAAGGCACCGAGGCCGTAGGCAACCGCGTGCGCGCCAAGATCGTCAAGAACAAGGTCGCGCCGCCGTTCCGGCTGGCGGAGTTCGACATCGAGTACGGCGTCGGCATCTCCAAGGAGGGCTGCGTGCTGGATCTCGGCATCGAGCACGGCGTCGTGCAGAAGTCGGGCGCCTTCTTCAGCTACGACGGCGAGCGGCTCGGCCAGGGGCGGAACAACGCGAAGACGTTCCTGCGCGAGCAGCCACAGATGATGCAGGCGATTGAGGCCAAGGTCTACGAGGCGCTCGGGACCGAGGGCGCGGGCGCACCGGCGGCCGCGGCACCTGAGAAGGCGTCCGAGAACGGCGATCAGGCCGAGCAGCAAGCCGCCTGAAGCACTGATACACGTCGTCTGCTCTGCGAAGCGTGATTTTCACGCTCAAACTCGCATGCACGCTGGCGCCAGATTGAAAAATGAGTGCCCCGGTAATACCATCCCGGGGCGGCCGCTCGGCCGACACGACAGGGAATACAACCTGCAAAAAGGCAAGTTTCTCAGCGTTATCGAATGGTTCTGACTCCTGATGTGAAAAGCAAGCCACGAGCCTCATGTGGGAGAGGTCCGTTTACCCCAAACCGCTGAGCTCGTAGACACATCACATGTCGCCTGCGCTGTGCGCAGGGAGCCAAAAATCGAGACGCGTTCTCTCTCGTGAAGCCGAGCTGCCGCTCGGCTTCGGCCGTCAATGGGGCGGAGGCTTAGAGGTTTATCGATGATCAACTTCATGATCACTAACAGCGTTCGTTTAGGGAACTTTCTGACGGTTTCCTCGAGGAGAGGAAAGAAAGATGGAGATTGTGATTGCGGTGGTCGCCGCAGCCGCGCTCGCCGGTGGGCTGGCGTGGTTCTTGCGCGGTCACTCGTACGAAACCAATGTCTCCCGTTCGGGGCCGCAGGATGTACGGCCGGAGCGGGAAGTGAAACCCGAGATACAAGTCGAAGACGGCGCGGTCCTGCTCGCGAACGGGCGGGAAGAGCTTGCGCGGTTGCGGGAGCAGCTCGAGGAGGAGCACCGCACACGTCGCGCTGAGATAGTCCGGATCGAGGAGCGGATCCTCAAGCGGGAGGAATCGCTGGAGGCGCGCCTTTCCGATATCGGGCGGCGCGAGCAGTCGCTTCTGGACCGTGAGCAGAACGCAGAGCGCCTCAAGGAGGAGCTCCGCCACACGCGCAACGACCACCTGCGAGAGCTGGAGCGGATCAGCGGCCTCACACAGGCCCAGGCGCGCCAGGTACTTGTGCGCGAGCTGGAGGCCGAGGCTCGTCATGAGGCCGGCAAGATGATCCGCCAGCTCGAGGACGAGGCCCGGCACGAGGGCGAGAAGCGGGTGCGAAACATCCTCTCGGTTGCCATGCAGCGCCTGGCAGCCGGCCATGCCGCGGAGACCACCGTATCCGTCATCAGCTTGGCTTCCGACGACATGAAAGGCCGCATCATCGGGCGGGAGGGCCGCAACATCCGGGCGCTGGAGAACCTCACCGGCGTCGACTTCATCATCGACGACACCCCGTCTGCCGTCGTGCTGTCCTCTTTCGACGGCGTGCGGCGCGAGATCGCGAAGCTGACTCTCGACAAGCTGCTGCTCGACGGTCGCATTCATCCGGCCCGGATCGAGGAGGCCTACTACCAAGCCAAATCGGAGATCGACAACCACATCATCGAGCAGGGTGAGCAAGCAACCTTCGAGGCCAACGTTCACTCGGTTCATCCCGAGCTCATCAAGCTGCTGGGACGGCTACGGTTCCGGACGAGCTATGGCCAGAACGTGCTCGCGCATTCGATCGAGGTGTCGCGGCTGGCCGCGATGATGGCCGGCGAGCTGGGCGCGAGCGTGGAGACCTCACGCCGGGCCGCCCTCCTCCACGACGTCGGCAAGGCCGTCAGCCACGAGGTCGAGGGCCCGCACGCCCTCGTCGGTGGCCAGCTGGCCCGCCGCTACAAGGAGCAGGAAGCGGTCGCGCACGCTATGGAGGCCCACCACAACGAGGTCGAGATGCGCACCGTCGAGGCCGTCATCGTGCAGGCGGCTGACTCGCTTTCAGGCGCGCGGCCAGGGGCGCGGGGGGAGTCGCTAGAGCACTACGTCAAGCGCCTCAAGGACCTGGAGGAGATCGCCGAGCGCCACAACGGCGTCGAGCGGGTCTACGCGATGCAGGCGGGGCGCGAGATCCGGGTGATGGTCCGTCCTGGCGAGGTCGACGACGACGAGACGGCGCTGATCTCGCGGGAGATCGCCCGGGCCATCGAGAAGGAGATGGAGTATCCGGGACAGATAAAGGTGACCGTCATTCGGGAAAGCCGGTCGGTCGAGTATGCGAAGTAGGTGCTACACCGCCGTTACCCTGTTGAAGCCATGAAGAAGTACCACGTGACCACGTTCGGCTGTCAGATGAACGAACACGACTCCGAGCGGATGATGGGGATGCTCGACGCGCTTGGGTACGAGCGGGCGGCCGTTCGTGACGATGCCGATCTGATCCTGTTCAACACGTGCTCGATCCGAGAGTCCGCCGACAATCGCTTCATCGGCAATCTCGGCGAGGCGAAGCGGTTGAAGTCCGAGGATCCGGCGCGCATCGTCGGCGTCGGCGGCTGCTGGTCGCAGTCGCTCAAGGACGAGGTGTTCGAGCAGTTCCCGTTCGTGGACGTCGCGTTCGGGCCGGGGCAGATCCACCGGCTCGGCGAGTTCCTGCAGGCCGACGACCTCACCGCGCAGGGCTTCTTCGAGTTCGAGGGCGTGTCCGGGGACCTGCCGATGCGGCGTGAGCGGCCCTACCAGGCGTGGGTGCAGATCTCACAGGGCTGCAATTGCGTGTGCTCGTACTGCATCGTGCCCAGCACACGCGGGCGGGAGCAGAGCCGCAGGCCCGCCGACATCCTGCTCGAGGTGTCCGACCTGGCGGCAGACGGCGTCAGGGAGGTGACGCTGCTCGGCCAGAACGTCAACTCCTACGGCCGCGACCTGGCGAAGGCGGAGCGGATCGACTTCGCCGACCTGCTCGCCACGGTCGACGCGATCGACGGTATCGAGCGCATCCGGTACACGAGCCCACACCCGAAGGACATGCGCGAAAAGGTGATCCGCGCGCACGCAGAGCTCGACTCCGTCTGCGAGCACATCCACCTGCCGCTCCAGTCCGGCTCGAGCAGGGTGCTGAAGGCGATGCGCCGCACCTACGATCGCGACCGCTACATGCAGCGCGTGAACATGATCCGCGAACACGTTCCCGACTGCGCGATCACCACCGACATCATCGTCGGATTTCCCGGCGAGAGCGACCGCGACTTCGAACAGACGCTGGAGGTCGTGAACGAGGTGGGCTACGACTCCGCGTTCACCTTCGTGTTCTCGCCGCGGCGCGGGACGGAGGCAGCGTCGATGGGCGACCAGGTCCCACATCCGCTGAAGCGCGAGCGCATGGAGCGGCTCGTCGAGCTCGTGCAGCGGCGCGCGCTCGAGCGCAGCGAGCGGTTCGTCGGCACGCGCCAGGAGGTGCTCGTCGAGGGACCGAGCCGCACCGACCCGGCCCGTATGCGCGGCCGCACCCGTCACAACAAGACAGTGAACTTCACCGGCTTGGCCGACCCGGGCGACCTCGTCCAGGTGGACATCACCAGGGCGACCTCGACGACGCTCGCCGGCGAGGAATCGCTGTTGTCGCGCGCTGCGTGAGCGAACAGCTGATCGCGATCATCGGCCCGACCGCCGTCGGCAAGACCGCGGTGGCGCTGGAGCTGGCCGACCTGCTGCGGGCACGCGGCGACGATCCGGTGGCCGTGTCGGCCGACGCCTTCCAGGTGTACGAGGGTCTCGACCTTCTGACCGCCAAGCCGGACGCGGAGGAGAGCGCGCGCCTCGAGCACCGCCTCGTGTCGACGGTCCCGGTGAACCTGGAATACAGCGTCGCCGAGTTCGCGGAGAGCGCGCACGCCGAGATCGACGCGCTGCTCGAGGAAGGGCGCACGCCGCTGGTGGTCGGCGGGACCGGCCTCTACATGCGCTCCGCGCTGACCGACCTGGACCTCAAGCCACGGGCGGAGCCGCAGCTGCGCGCGGAGATCGAACGCGACCTCGACGAGCTGGGAGCCGAGGCGCTGCACGCGCGGCTGCCGGCGGAGGTGGCAAGCGTGGTCCATCCGAGCGACCGCAAGCGGATCGTGCGGGCGCTCGAGCTCGAGCAGATGGGGGAGAGCGTCCATGATCGCTCGGACCAGCTGTGGTCGAACGACCTCCGCCATCCGACCGTCCTGTTCGGCCTGGTGATGGAGCGGGAGGTCCTGGAACAGCGCATCGATGCCCGGGTGGAGCGCATGCTCGGCGAAGGCGTCATCGACGAGGTCGAGCTTGCCCTGGAGCGCCAAGCGTCGCGCACGGCGCGGAAGGCGATCGGCTTCGCCGAGCTCGCCGCTCTCGTCCAGGGCGACGTGGCCCGGGACGCGGTGGCCGAGCGGATCGCGCGCCGGCACCGCCAGTACGGGAAACGGCAGCTGACGTGGATGCGCAAGCTCGCAGGGATCGAGATCGTGGAGCGTACGGAGCTGAACGACTCCGACACCGCGGCCGTGCTCGCTGAGCGCCTCGATAGCCTTCCCGCCCGATGACGATCCCGTTCGAGAAGTGGCAGGCGCTCGGCAACGACTACGTGATCCTCGAGGAGGACACGCTCCCCTTCGAGCTCACCCCCGAGCGCGTGCGGCGCATATGCGAGCCGCACTTCGGCTGCCACTCCGACGGCATCCTGCTGCTCGCCCGCAGCGACGACGATCGGATCGCGGCGCGCCTTCGCATCTTCAACCCGGACGGATCCGAGGCGGAGCTGTCCGGCAACGGGGCGCGCGAGGCGATCCTCTACATCCACAGACACGGCTGGACGAACGGTGAGAGCTTCTCGATCCAGACGCTGGCGGGCGAGATCACGCCCACCATCGTCGACGAGCGTACGTGCAGGGTCGCGATGGGACAGGCACGCCTGCAGTCGCGCGACTTTCCCTCCGGCGGGCCGGATGGGAAGGGGACGCTGATGGCAAACGGGCAGGAGATCGCCTTTCAGCACGTCAACGTCGGCAATCCCCAGTGCGTGGTCGTGATCGGTGAACGCCTCGAACAGCTCGACGTGGCCCGGCTCGGCGCCGAGATCGAGAGGCATCCGCTGTTCCCGAACCGCACCAACGTCTCCTTCATCCGGATCGACCCCGACGGCAGCGTGCGGGCGCGCATCTTCGAGCGGGGGGTGGGGGAGACGCTCTCTTCCGGCACCGGCGCATGCGGCGCTGCCGTGACCGCGGTGTTGAACGGCGCCTCCAGCCCCGTCACTGTGCGGCTGGACGGCGGCGAGCTCGAGGTCGCGGTCAACGACGAGCTCGACCTCACCCTGACGGGCTGGGCCGAGCCGGTGTTCGCGGGCGAGTTCTCGACGGAGTTGTCGGACGCCGTGGGAGCGACGTGACGCGCGGGTCCAAGCGGCTCGAGCAGATCAAGCCGTATCCATTCGCGGAGCTGGAGCGCAAGATCGCCGAGAAGCGCGCTGCGGGTGTGGACGTGATCTCGCTCGGCATCGGCGACCCCGACCTGCCGACGCCCGCGGGCACCGTCGAGGCGATGGCACGGTACGTGCACGATCCCGCCACCCATCAGTACCCATCGAACCGCGGCCGGGCGGAGTTCAGGGAGGCCGTCGCGCGCTTCTACGCCGAGCGCTTCGGCATCGAGCTGGACCCCGAGACGCAGGTGATTCCCGCCATGGGAGGCAAGGAGTGCGTCTTCCACGTCAACCTCGCCTTTCTCGACCCTGGCGACGTCGCCCTCGCCAGCGACCCTGGCTATCCGGTCTACACCGGCGGCCCGCTGCTCGCGAGCGCCGAGCCCGTCCTCACGCCGCTGGTGCCGGAGCGCGGCTTTGCTCCGGACCTGTCGGCGGTCCCGGTGGACAAGCTCGAGCGCGCCCGCCTGCTCTTCCTCAACTACCCAAACAACCCGACCGGCGCCGTCGTTCCCGAGGGGTTCTTCGAGGAGGTGGTCGCGTTCGCACGGGCGCACGACCTGCTCGTCGTGCACGACAACGCGTACTCGGAGATCACCTTCGAGGGGTACGTCGCGCCGAGCTTCCTTGCGACGCCGGGGGCGATGGACGTCGGGGTCGAGGTCTTCTCGTGGTCCAAGGGCTACAACATGACCGGGTGGCGCTGCGCTGCGATCGCCGGCAATGCGGAGGCGGTCGACGACTACTGGCGCCTCAAGACCAACGTCGACTCCGGCATGTTCGAGGCGCTGCAGCTGACGGCAGCCGAGACTCTCCTGGGCGAGCGGGAGCACGTGCGCGAGATGTGCGAGCTCTACCAGCGCCGCCGCGACCTGGTGATCGACGCGCTGAACGCGATCGGGATCGACATCGAGCCGCCCAAGGGCACCATCTACGTGTGGGCGCCGGTCCCTGCGGGCCACACCTCGTCCTCGTTCGCCGAAGAGGTGCTGGAGCGTTCCGGTGTGATCGTCTCGCCGGGGTCCTCCTACGGGCCGAGCGGAGAGGGCTGGTTTCGGATCTCGCTCACGATCGCCGACGATCGCCTTGCCGAGGCCGTCGAGCGGATGTGCGAGAGCCTCGGCGGGTAGCGCCGCCGCGTCTAGAATCGAGTCAGTGCAGCGCACCAAACGCAAGGATCGTTCCAAGCCGTCGCGCTACACGGCTGCGGAGGGAGCAGGGGTCTTCAATCCGCGTGCGCGCCAGCGCGCGGTCTTGATCGCTGCCCTCCCGCGCACGGTCATCGAGCAGGACGAGGACCTAGCCGAGCTGAAGGAGCTGCTGCGGACGGCCGGTGTGGCGGTGACGGGCGAGATCGTCCAGCAGCGCCAGCACCCGGACCCGAACCACTACCTCGGCAAGGGCAAGATCCAGGAGCTGAAGCGCAAGGTGAAGGCCTCGAACGCGAACCTGATCGCATGCGACGACGAGCTCGCCCCGCGCCAGGAACGCAACCTCGAGCAGGAGACCGGCGTGCCGGTGATCGACCGCACGGCGATCATCCTCGACATCTTCGCCGACCACGCTGCATCGGCTGAGGGCAAGCTGCAGGTCGAGCTGGCGCAGCTGGAGTACAACCTCGCCCGCATGCGCGGCCTGTGGACCCACCTCGAGCGGCTCGGCGGCGGGATCGGCACGCGTGGACCGGGGGAGAGCCAGATCGAGACCGACCGCCGGCTCGCGCGCGACCGCATCGCGCAGCTCAAGCGCAAGATCGATCGCTCCCAGCGCTCGCGGCGGCTGATGCGAAAGCGACGGGAGGCGTCCGCGCTTCCCACCGTCGCGCTGGCCGGCTACACGAACGCCGGCAAGTCGACGCTGCTGAACGCGCTCACCGATGCCGACGTCGGCGTGGGGGAGAGGCTCTTCCACACACTCGATCCCACCACGCGCGCTTTCAAGCACGACGGCCGCTCCTACCTGCTGACAGACACGGTGGGCTTCATCCGCAAGCTTCCCCACCAACTCGTCGAGGCGTTCAAGGCGACACTGGAGGAGACCACCATCGCCGACCTCATCCTGCACGTGGTCGATGCCTCCGCGCCCGAGGACGTGCGCGAGGAGATGACGCGTGCGGTGGACGACGTGCTCGAAGAGATCGGCGCGGGCGCGCGGCCGCGAGTGCTGGTCCTCAACAAGATCGATCTGCTGGATGAGGATGAGCGCGAGCGCCTCGCGCGCCGTCACCGCGGCGCGGTGCTCGTCTCCGCACACACCGGCGAGGGCTTGGAGCAGCTGCGAGAGCGCATCCGGCGTTCGTTCGAGAGCGACCTCACAGCCGTCGAGCTGCTCGTGCCATACGAGCAGGGTGGCATCATCTCCCGGCTGCACGAGCTCGGCCGGGACATCGATCGCGTCGACACCGAGCATGGCGTGCGCCTGCGCGCACGTGTGCCGGCCGCAGTTGCGGAGCACTTGCGCCCCTACGACCTCAACGGCAGCCGTCCCGACGACGAAGACGCGGACCTTTGATCGTCGAGTTCACACGCGTGCGTCCGGGCAGCCGGGCGCCGTCCCAGGCGCACGAGCACGATGCAGGCTTCGACCTGTTCGCCGCCGAGGACGCCGTGATCGAGCCGGGTGAGCGCGGCAGCGTGGCGACCGGAATCGCGGTCGCGATCCCCGAGGGGTATGCGGGGTTCGTGCTGCCGCGGTCCGGGCTTGCCGTCCGTCACGGAGTGACGCTGGTCAACGCGCCGGGTCTGATCGACGCCGGCTACCGCGGCGAGCTGCGCGTGTTGTTGCTGAACACCGACAAGCAGGAACCGTTCCATATCGAGGAAGGCGACCGCATCGCTCAGCTCGTGGTGGCACCTGTCGTCACGGCGGTGTTCGTGGAGGCGGCGGCGCTGACCGAGAGCGCGCGCGGAGCTGGGGGCTTCGGCTCGACCGGTGTGCGCTGATGCCCACCGGAAACGTCGAGCGGATCGTGCGCGGGTACGAGGCCTTCAACCGCCGCGACATCGATGCCGCCCTGGACGGGATGAGCCCCGACATCGTCTGGCTCGGCCCGGACGTCCTGCCCGAAGGAGACCGCGAGTTTCGCGGCCATGAGGGCGTGATGGAGTTCTGGCGCATGTGGCACGAGACGTTCGAGGAGTTCCACGCCGAAATCGAAGAGACGATCGAGGAAGGCGATAGCGTGCTCGCCATGGTGCGCATGCACGGACGCCACAGGAGTAGCGGCGCCGAGATCGTGACGCCAAGCTTCCCGCACATCTGGACGATTCAGGACGAAGAGATCGTGCGCGTAGAGATGTTTCCGACCCGCGCGGCCGGGCTCAAGGCGATCGGTCTCGACCCGGACTAACCCAGCGCCGCGCGCACCGCGGAATCGTGTGCCTGGCGCTCGAGGCCGTCGTCGAGCGAGCTCAGCTCGGGCAGGCGGCCGAGGCGGCGTTCGAGCGCCCACTCGATCAGGCGGTCGGCGAGCCAGGCGTTCTTGGGCAGGAGCGGCCCGTGCAGGTAGGTGCCGATCAGCTTGCCTCGCCGGACGCCTTCGTGACCGTCGCGGCCGTTGTTGCCGAAGCCCGACACGACCCGGCCGAGCGGCTGCTCTCCGTCGCGCAGGAATGTGCGCCCGCCGTGGTTCTCGAAGCCGGCGATCTCCTCGGGGCCGGCGCCGAGATCCGCTTCGATCACGACATTCCCGATCAGACGGGGGCCGGGCTCGCGGACGGTCTCGACGGACACCAGGTCGAGTCCGGGCAGCCGCTCGCCGCCGGGCAGGTCGTAGTGGCGACCGAGCAGCTGGTAGCCGCCGCAGACGGCCAGCAGCGAGGCTCCCGACTCGAGCGCTGCCGCGATGGCGTCGCGCTTGGTGTCCACGAGGTCGCGCGCCACGAGAGCCTGGTCGCGATCCTGACCGCCGCCCATGTACAGCAGGTCGTACCCGTCCGGGTCCACGCCTTCTCCCAGCCCGGCACGCCCGAGCTCGAATCCGATCCCTCTCCAGCGGCAGCGCCGCTCGATCACCGCGATGTTGCCCCGGTCGGCGTAGATGTTCATGTGCTCCGGGTAGAGCCAGAGCATCTTCAGCACAGGCTCGGTCATTGCTCGGGGCGCCGGAGCAGGACGACGGTGCTGCCGATGTGGTCGTCGGTGGCTGGGATCTCCCGGCTCGACAGCGGTTCGAGGCCGACCGCCCGCGCCTCCTCTTCGACCGCCTCCGGCCGCACCAGTTCGAGCCGGATGCTCCACGGCTCCTCCCACACCTCGCCGCTCGGCGAGACTCTCTGGCGCATGCGCTCGAGCAGCAGCGCCGCGCCGTCATCGACCAGGCGTACGGCGACGGGGAGGCTCGAGTAGACCCAGGCTTCCTCCTCCCGCATGTCGGGAGGCGGAGCATCATCGGGCGTGGCCGTCCACTCCTCCTCGGGGCCGAGCAACGCGATCGCCGCGATCCCGCCCGGACGCAGGTGAGAACGGATGCGGGACAGCATCGCCGTCCGCTCGGCGCCGCTGCGCAGTAGCTGAACAACCTGCATCGGCGCCACAACGAGATCGAACTCGCGCCCGAGCGTGAACGAGCGCGCGTCGTCGACGACGGCCTCCACGGGGACGTCGTGGTCGCTCGCCCTGCGGTTCAGCTCCTCGACGAGCTCCGGGTCGGTGTCGATTCCGGTCACCCGATGCTTCAAGGCAGCAAGTGGCAGCGCCACGCGCCCCGTCCCGCAGCCGAGCTCGAGCACGTCGCAGCCATCATCTCCGACCTGATCGGCCAGCTCGGTCCACAGCGGCAGGTCTGCGGCGTAGGCACCGCACTCGACGTCGTGCCAGACGACCTTGTCATCGGTGCCGGTTCCGGTCATTGCCAGAAGGGCCGGGCGTGGCCACGCTCCGCCAGCAGCTCGCGCAGCTCGATCAGCGCGGTGTAGGTGGGAAGGACGAAAAGGGGAGAGTTGCCGTTGGCCGTCGTGCGGTCGAGCGCGTGCGAAAGCGCGGGCACGATCTCGAGGCGCTCGGTGTCTACGCCCGCGTACTTGAGCCGTAGCGCGAGCTCGGGAGCACGAGTTCCGGCGCACACGATGCGCGCGGCCTCGTCTGCGATCAGCTCGAAATCGGCGTCCCAGATCCACGACACGTCGCGGCCATCGGCGATGCGGTCGTTGAGCGCGATCAGCAGGTCGAGGCCGCCGTTGCCGTCGCGCTCGTGCTCAGATGCCAGCGTGCGGAACACCTCGTTTGCACCGACAGGGTTCTTGATCAGGAGGATCGACACCGGTCGCGAGCCGACCTCGACGCGCTCGGCGCGACCGAAGGCGGTGGCGAAGGACTCGAGTCCTGCCTTGATGTGGTCGAGCTCACAGCCGAGCGCGACCGTGCAACTGACGGCGGCGAGCGCGTTGTAGACGTTGTAGAGGCCGGGCAGTCTGAGAGACAGCTCGAGCACCCCGGCGGGAGTTGCGATGGTCGCGCGCGAGCCGGACATGCCGGCCAGCTCGATCCGCTGCGCGGCCACGGCGGGCTTGGGCCGCGCGTTGCCGCAGCTCGGGCACGAGTAGTGGCCGAGATGTCCGAGGTAGGTGACTCTGTATTCGTATGTGGCGCCGCAGCGGCGGCAGTGCTTGGCGTCGAAGGCGTGCTCGGCTCGCTCCAGCCCGTGCGTGGCGTCCTCCACCCCGAAGTACACGACGCCTTCCCGTTCGCGCCCCTCGTGATCGCGCCCGAGGTCGGCGATCAGCGGCTCGTCCGCGTTCAGGACGAGCGTGCGAGGGCGTTTGCCGCTGTCCACGAGCGCCGCCCAGCCGTCGGCCAGCCGCTCTAGCTCGCCATAGCGGTCGAGCTGGTCGCGGAAGAGATTGCCGAGCACCAGCGTGTGCGGCGCGAGCTGGTCCACCAGCGTCTCGACCCAGGCCTCGTCGACCTCGAACAGCCCAAGCTGTGCGCCTTCGATGCGACCGCCGCGCGAGCGCTCGAGCAGCGCGGACGCCACGCCGCCGGGCATGTTGGCTCCCGCCCTGTTGTGAGCGACGGTCACGCCGCCCTGAGCGAGCACGCTCGCGATCATCCCTGCGGTGGTCGTCTTCCCATTGGTGGCGCTCACGATCACCGAGCCACGAGGCAACTGCGAGCCGAGTTTTGCGACAGCGGTGGGGGAGAGCTTGAGCAGCACCTTGCCTGGCAAGCTGGTGCCCCCACCCTGGCGGCTCGCGCGCGAGAGCCGGCCGACGATGCGTGCGATTGCGGTGGCGAGCCGGAGCACGACGGTCAGCGCGGCCCGAGCACGCGCATCCCGGCGGGGATCAGGCGCACGGTGGCTGGGAGGTCCGTCAAATGCTCGCCGTCGGCGTAGACCGCGAACGGCCGGTCGGCCTTGACCTCGACCTCACGGGCGCGGTGTGTGGTCACGCCGTCCACGGAAACGTGCGTGCCGGCGAAGACCTTGGGAATGTTGGCGAGAAAGCGCAGCTTCGAGGTGTTGCCGATGCACACGATCTCGAGCGTGGCGTCATCGGGCTTGGCGGCCGGCGCCACGCGCATGCCGCCGCCGTAGAAGCGCGTGTTGGCGACGACGAGCGTGTAGCCCTCGAACTGGTGCTCGATGCCGTCGAGCAGGATTGTGAAGCGGGCGGGCCGCCAGGCCGCAAGCGCGCGCAGCGCCGCGTACAGATAGACCAGGTTGCCCTTCACGACGCGGGCTTCGTTTGCGATCCGGTTTGCATCCGAGTCGAAGCCGGTCGACGCGATGCACGCGAACGGCACTCCATTCACCTCGCCGAGGTCGAGCTTACGCTCGACGCCGTCGGCAAGGACCTTGCACGCCGCCCCCACCTCCTGCGGTATGCCCAGCTCGCGGGCGAAGTCGTTGCCGCGCCCGGCGGGCAGGACACCGAGAACGCCGTCGGTGCGGACGGCGCCCGCCAGCGCGCCGACGAGGCCGTCGCCGCCCATCGCCACCACGATCTCGCCGGCGCCGGCGGCTTCCCTCGCCGCGGCCGTCGCGTGGGGGATGTCGCGTGTCTCCACCACACGATGATCGAGGCCGAGCGCAGACAGCTCGCGGATCGCGTCCGGCAGCAGCTTCGCCGCCCGGCCGCCGGCGGCGGCCGGGTTCAGTATCAGGCAGGCGCTCTTCGCTTCGGCTGTCACGCTTCGCTTCGCTTGGCAAGGTAGTACGTGCCCATCCCGGCAGCGCCTGCGCTGACCGTGCGCAGGCCCTGTTTCTCGAAGCCCCGCCGCAGCGCCCGTTCAGAGGTGTAGAAGGGCGTCTTGGATCCGAACGAGGAGCCCCAGGCCACGTATCCGCCGGGCTCGAGCAGGTTCGCCACGGCCTCGAAGAAGGGCGGCATGTTGAACATCGCCACCAGGTCGAAACGCCCGAGCTCCCCGGCATCTGCCACGTCCGCCACCTCGAAGCGCACCCGCTCGCCATGCTCGGGTGTCAGCTTCGCCCGCGCCTGGGCGATCATGCGCGGCGCGATGTCGATGCCCAAAACCTCGGCGTCGGGATAGGCGTCGGCCATGAGGAACGCGGCCCGGCCGGTGCCGGTTCCTACTTCGAGCACCCGCGAGGGAGTGCGCTCCATCGCGTCGAGCGCCGCCACCAGCGGCGCCACTCGCTCGGGACGGTCGGATTGCGTGCGCTCGTCCCAGCCGCCCGCCAGCCGATCGAAGAAGCGCGTGACGCGGCCACGCAGAAGCGGCCACAGCCACGGCGCGCGCACGACGGCGTCGTTGATCAGGCGACCGATCCCGGTCGCCACCGGCCCCGGTCCGGTGCGCAGCTGCTTCGGACCGTCGTTCAAGCGCCCGCTTCCGCGCGGCGCGCAGCCCACTCGCCGCGAGCAGCGCCGTTGAGATGGTCGGGGCTGTCCATAGGCACGAATTCGATCCCGTCCGCGGCTGGGCCCAGCAAGCGCTGTATGCGCGGATGGTCCGGATCCGCGGGATCGCAGATCACCAGCTGATCCTGTTCGAAGGCGCCCCAGGGTTCGTCCGGGGTGAGCTTCTCGCTCGACACCAGAACCACGTGCTCGCCGTGCGGGCGCTCGAGGTGCAGGTGGTAGTGAGTGCGCGTATCGGCGTCGAGGTCCAGATTGCGCACCAGCCAGAACATCTCGTAGACGCCGAGCCGGTATGAGTACAGGCGCCGCCCGTCGCAGAAGACGAAGTTGAGCGCGGAGAAGCTGCAACGCTCAACCACGAGCTCGACCGTGCGGCGCAGCGAGCCGACGACGTCGTCGGGGTCCATCTGCGCCATCAGGACGTTGAAGAAGTGCTCGGAGTCCGTCTCACCGCGGGGACGCGATTCGGCGAGATCGAGCAGCCTCCGCGGATGCAGGATCGTCCCGTTGTGGCAGTAGGTGAACGGTCCGCGCGCGAATGGGTGGGTGTTGTCGAGCCCGAGACCGCCCATCGTCGCGCGGCGCACGTGCACCATTCCGAGCCGCGCGACCGCGCGGGCGGCAGCGCGGAACTCGGGATCGGCCTGGGCGGAGACGGGGAACCGCTGGATGCGGGGCGTTCCGTCCTCGTATGAGGCGATGCCCCAGCCGGAATCGTGGCGCAGCGCCTGGTCGATCAGGGGATTGTGAGCCTCGAGCAGCTCGAACGAGATGTCCACGGGCGCAGTGGCTGCGACGCCAAACAGCCGACACATGCAGGCATTTTAGTTGGGGTGCCCTCGGAGCTCCCGATTTTTGCGCCTAAGCAAAAATCGGCTACTTGACAGTGACGGTGCCAGTCATCCCGAGCTCACGGTGACCGGAGACGGTGCACGCCATTGCGTACTTGCCGGGATTCAGGTCGACGGTCAGGTCCTCGCTCTTGCCGCCCAGGAACGTCGATGTGCCAGCCAGCTTCTTGGTCTTCTTCTTCGGGTCGGGGCCCTGTTCGATCGTCAGGTTGTGGCCGATGTTGCCGTCGTTCTTGACGGTGAGTGCGGCGCCCTTGCTGACTGTGAGGGAATCCGGATCGAAGGAGTACTCGTCCATGGAGACGGTGGTCGTACCGCCGGCATCGCCGTTGCCGCCTGCCGCCGGTGCGGTGCTGGTCGTGTTGGTTGTGTCGCTGCTGCCGTCGTCGTCGCCGCCGCAGCCGGCACCGAGAAGGAGTGCGACAGCAATGATGAGGACGCTGGCGATGCGGACGGGCTTCATCTCGGCCTCCCGGAAAAGGTGAGCGCTCTCGCGCGGCGGGCGGAGCCCCAATCTAGCGCACCGGCGAGGACGGGCGGCCGTCCCGCTAAGCTGCCCGGCCGTGACTTGGAGAAGACGAATATTCCAGTTGTCCATCGCCGCCATCGTTGCTGCGCTGGTCCTGCCCGCGTGCGGGGGGGACGACAGCGGCGACAAGAGCTCGGCCGCGGATCAGGGCTCGACGGCGGGCGCAGATACGGAGTGCGAGCAGGTCGACCAGCCGGCGCCGCGCCAGGTCAAGGACCGCAAGCCGCCGAGCTTCGTGCTGGCCCGTGACAAGACGTATACGGCGACCATCGAGACGAGCTGCGGCACCTTCGCAATCAGCCTTGACTCCAAGCAGGCGCCGAAGACAGGGGGCTCGTTCGTCACACTCGCGCGCGAGAACTTCTACGACGGCCTCAGCTTCCACCGGATCGTGCCGGGCTTCGTGATCCAGGGCGGCGACCCGAAGGGCGAGGGCACCGGTGACCCCGGCTACAAGGTGCGCGAGCGCCCGCCGTCGGACACGGTCTACTCCGAGGGTGTCGCTGCCATGGCGAAGGCCGGCAGCGAGCCGCCGGGCACCTCGGGAAGCCAGTTCTTCGTCGTCACGGCTGTGGACTCGGGCCTCGAGCCCGACTACGCGGTGCTCGGCAGGGTCACTAGTGGCCTCGAGGTCGTTAAGAAGATCGGCGCGGTGCAGACGACTCAGGAGCGGCCGGTGTCGCCGGTCGTGATCAACGACGTCAAGATTACGACCAAGTGAGCCCTCGGAGCTCCCGTCATTTCCGCCTAAGGAAATGACGGTTCAGTACAACGCGGCGGCGAGGCGTCGACGGTAGGCCGTCGAGAGGGGATGATCGGGGCCGAGCTCCGTGAAGATGCCGACCATCAGCTTGCGGATCAGCTCGCGCTGATCTTCGTCGGCCGTCTCCACCGCTGACGCCAGGCGCTCGAGCGCAGCTTCGATGTCGCCTTCGTCCAGGCTCTGAAGTGCGGCACCGAGGTCGCCGTCCTGGTCGCGGGCGCCGGAGAGAGTGAGCTGCGCCCTTGCCGCGAGACCCTCGGCGGCGAAGTCGCCCTCCAGCGACCTGACCAGCTCGAGCGCTTGCTCGGGCTCGTTCCGTTCGAGGTGCATGCGCGCCAGAGCAACCGCTGCGGCGGGGTTGTCGGGATCGAGCTCGAGGGCGCGGCGAAGCGATTGCTCATCGCCCTCGGCCACCAGGGCATCCGCCTCCGAGGGAACGAGGCGGTCGATGAATTGCTCGACCGCCGGAGCCGGCAGCGCACCGACGAACTCGTCGACGACCTCTCCGTCGCGGAAAGCCTTGACCGCGGGGATGCCGCGGATGCCGAAGCGCTGCGAGATGCCGGGGTTCGCGTCGGTGTCGACCTTGACCAGCTCGACGTCGCCGCCGCGAGCTTCGACTGCCTTCTCGAGGACGGGAGTGAGCACGCGGCAGGGGCCGCACCATTCGGCCCAGAAGTCGACGAGCACCGGCACTTCCCGGGAGCGCTCGACTACTGCTTGCCCGAAGGTCTCCTCGGTTGCGTCAACAGCCATGTGGATCAGGATAGACCGCGGGCGCCAAAGGCTCGCTTTGGGCGTCTAGTCGCGTACGCGGATCAAAGCCAGGGTGGTGAGCTTCTTCTTCTTACCCTGGAGCTTCACCTCGTACAGGCCGTTGCGGGTGGCGTCGAACTCGATCAGCGCGCCAACGCCGGGGGCAATGGGCCGGCTGATGCCGTAGCCAGGGATCTGAACGACCACGCTCTCATCTGAGGTGACGTGGAGTCGCACCCGCTGTCCACGTGAGTACACGAGGAAGTTGAAGCCGCTGGTCAGCTTGCCGTGCTCGATCTGGATCACCACCGGCCGCTCCTCCGGAGCGGGAGCCGGAACCGGCTGGGCGGGGACGGGCGGCGCAGGCGCGCTGGCAGGAGGGGCTGGACTCGCGACCGGCGGGGGCGGGGCCGGGGCCACGGCCGGTGAGACCGGAGCGCCCTCGTGTCCGCTCCGCTTGCGCGAGCGGTGGCGCTTGGTCTGATCGCGCCGGTGACGACGTGCGGGCCGCTTGGATCTCGGTGGTGCCGATCGCGGCTTGGCAGCGAGAGGGGCGCTCGAGCGCTGCTTGATGCGGATGACCCGCTTGGCGATGCGCCGCGAGCGAGTCGGGGCGTTCGGGATCGGCTTGCCGATCGGGTCCTTCTCGGCCAGGATCCGGCCCTCGTGACGCTCGGCCCTCGCGGTCTCCTCGCCGATCGGCTGCACGGGCGGCTCGTCCGCTTGCGAGAGCAGGATGACGACGGCGGCGGCCACGACCGCCAAGACCAGAGCTGCGAAACCCAGTGTGCGCTTCCCCCTCCGTGGGCCCACGGCTCCATTGTGGGCCCTCCAAAGCCCGTCGCGCGACCCCGATTGGGCCTGTCGAGACCTCAGTGGGCCTTGATGCAGGCGTCCTGAGGTGGGGAACCCTCGGAGCTCCCGATTTGCGCCTAAGCAAATCATGGCCTTTTCTCGCGAGTTGACATAACCTTCGTTCTCGCGCATTGGCCGGGGCACGGGCTAAATTGCCGGTTCCATGCCTGAGCGCCAGCACATCTCGTCCGGGTCGCCCTTCGAGCCCCTGATCGGGATCAGCCGCGCTGTGCGGGTGGGAAACCGCGTGATCGTGTCGGGCACCGCCCCGATCTGGGCCGACGGCTCCTGCGATCCCGACCCGGAGCTGCAGGCGAATCGCTGCCTGGAGATCATCTGCGACGCGCTGCTGGACGCCGGCGCGTCGGCCGGCGACGTTGTCCGGACCCGCACCTATCTGACCGACGGCGGCGACTGGGAAGCCATCAGCCGCGCCCACAGGCACGTGTTCGGCGAGGCCCGCCCGGCCTCGACCATGGTCATCGTCTCGGGCTTTCTGGACGCGCGCTGGAAGGTCGAGATCGAGGCCGAGGCGATCGTCGGGTAAGACCGCTTACACCTGTTCCGAGGGGCCGCTGTTAGGGCTCCCAAAGATCTGTTAGGGTGCCCTAACCGTGCACTCGGACAGGGGGTTCTAAGCGTGTCTTTTGGTGAAACGGTCGCCCTCGGCGCCATTGCAGGCTTCACGATCTACGTCGGCCTTCCGTTTGCACGCGTCCAGCGCCTCAGCACGCGCACGCGGGTCGCGCTCTCCATGTTTGCCGTGGGGATCCTCGCGTTCCTGTTCGTCGACGTGTTCGAGCACGCCTTCGAGATCGTCGAGGAGGCGGTCGTCGGCTACAAGGACGGCGAGAACGGGATCGGCAAGGCGATCGGTCTCACGGCCATGCTCGCGCTGGGCTTCGCCGCCGGCAGCGCCGGTCTCGGAACGATCGAGGCCCGCATCCGGCCGAAGCGCTCTCCCGGTCCGCCGATCGCCGGCGGCGCCGCTGGCGCAGTGACCTCCCAGGAGGCGGAGCGGCTCGTCGGAGAAGCGAGCAGCGCCCGCTCGGACGCACTGCGGGTCGGCATGACGATCGCCGCCGCGATCGGGCTGCACAACTTCAGCGAGGGCCTCGCGATCGGCGTTTCTGCGAGCTCCGGAGAGATCGGCCTGGCGACCGTGCTGATCATCGGCTTCGCCCTCCACAACGCCACCGAGGGATTCGGGATCGTCGGCCCGCTCGGCAACGTGCGTCCCACCTGGGGCTGGCTCTTGCTCGCCGGACTGGTCGCCGGCGGACCCACCTTCGTCGGCGCGATGGTCGGCTACGAGATCAACTCCGAGCCGCTCGAGCTCTGCTTCTATGCGCTAGCGGGCGGAGCCATCCTGTACGTGATCGGCGAGGTCTGGAACGGGATGCGGCGGTTCGGCCACCGCGAGCTCGGACTGTGGATGATCGCGCTCGGCTTCATGGCCGGGCTCATCACCGACCTCGTGGTCGTCTACGGCGGCGGCTGAGCCCCAACCGTTGCGATTGGGCATCGCAGCCGCGATGATGCGCTGATCGCAATCGAGACCGCCACAACCGCGCAACGCCCTCGGGCCCTCAGGGCCGCGACGATGTGCGAGGCCTTTCAGATCACCGCCGCCGAGCACGCAGACCGGCCCGCTCTCCGGCTCAAGGACACCGATTACGAAGCGACCTGGGGCGAATACGCGCAGACGGTCCGCCGGCGCGCCGCCGCCTTTGCAGCGCTCGGCATCGGTCGCGGCGACGTCGTCGGCTTCATGCTCGTGAACCGCCCGTCAATGCATCTCTCCGACGCTGCCGCGATGCACGCTGGCGCGACGTGTTTCTCGATCTACAACACCTCGTCACCCGAGCAGATCGAATACCTGGTCTCAAACGCCGGTGCACGTCTGGTGGTGACCGAGCAGGCGTTCCTCGAGAAGCTGCTCGCGGTGCGCGAGCGGGTGCCGTCCCTGGAGCACCTCATCGTCGTGGACGGTGAGCCGCCGCCCGGAACGATGTCGATCGAGCAGTTCGAGTCACTTGGCGCCGAAGACTTCGACTTCGAGGCCGCGTGGCGAGCGGTTGAACCGGAGGACGTCCTGTGCCTGATCTACACCTCCGGCACGACCGGCCCGCCCAAGGGCGTGCAGCTCACCCACCACAACATGGTCAGCGAGTGGCGCGCGCTCGACGCCGTCTACCCGACGAGTCCCGGCGGCCGCACCATCTCGTATCTACCAAGCGCCCACGTCGCCGATCGCTGGGCGCAGCACTACTCGTCCATGTTCTACGGCCAGACCATCCACTGCTGCCCGAACCCGCGGGAGATGGTCGCCTACTCGATCGGGGTGCGTCCCACCGTCTGGGGCGGCGTCCCTCGCATCTGGGAGAAGCTCAAGTCCGCGCTCGAAGCCGGCTTCGCCGCCGAGCAGGATGAGCAGCGGCGCAAGGCGACCCAGTGGGCGCTCGAGGTCGGGCTCCGGCGCGCCCGGGCGAAGCAGGCCGGCGCCGTTCCTCCGGAATTGGACGAGGAGTGGCGTAAGGCCGATGAGCTGGTCGGCTCGAAGCTCCGCGCCGCCCTCGGCCTGGACGAGGTCGAGTGGTTCGCGGTCGGTGCGGCACCGACCCCGCCCGAGGTGGTCGAGTTCTTCGACGCGTTCGGCATCGAGATCGCGGAGCTGTGGGGTCTTTCCGAGACGAGCGCTCTGGTGACCATCAATCCGCCCGGCACGATCAAGATCGGCACCGTCGGCACGGCCATCCCCGGCGTCGATCTGAAGATCGCCGAGGACGGCGAGATCCTGGTGCGCGGCCCGATGGTGATGACCAGCTACCGCAACCTGCCCGACAAGACACGCGAGGCCATCGACGACGAAGGCTGGTTCCACACCGGTGACATCGGTGAGATCGACGACGACGGCTACCTGACCATCGTCGATCGGAAGAAGGAGCTCATCATCAACGCGGCCGGCAAGAACATGTCGCCCGCAAACATCGAGGCGAAGGTCAAGGCCGCGAGCACGCTGGTGGCGCACGCCGTCACGATCGGCGACCGCCGTCCCTACAACGTGGCCCTGATCGTGCTCGACGCGGACGGGTGCGGGACACTCGCCGCCAAGCACGGGCTGAGCGATCCCTCCCCCACCGCCCTGGCAGGCGAGCAGGTCACCGTCGACGCGGTCGCGGCCGCCATCGAGGTCGCCAACTCCCAGCTGTCACGCGTCGAGCAGATCAAGAAGTTCCACGTCGTCGCTGCCGAGTGGGAACCGGGCGGCGACGAGTTGACGCCGACGTTGAAGCTGAAGCGCAAGCCGATCGCCGAGAAGTACGCGTCGGAGATCGACGCTTTGTATTCCGGCTAGGTCGTCCTCCCTGCGGTTGCCGCTTACCGGCCCATGATCTAGTCCCTGTACGGCCGGCAGCCGGAGTCGGGGCTGGCCCTACGCGAGTCTTGACACCAACGCCCGCGCGTTCATGTGCGCGATCGACTCGATCGAGATCATCGGGTTGACGCCCGACGCGCTCGGGAAGCACGACGCGTCGCACACGACCAGGTCACGCACGTCCCAGGTCTCGCCCTGCGGATTGCAGGCCGAGGTCGCGGGTGACCCGCCCATACCGGCGGAGCCCATGATGTGGAATGACACGAACGTGCACTGTCCGGCTCCATAGCCGGCGGCATCGGCCTCGCGGTTGAACTGCGCGCGGTCACCTCTGCGGCCGGGCTCGTAAGCGACCCACCGTGCGTGCGAGGAATAGATTCGCTGCGCGGCGGCCGCCTCGAGGATGCGCGCCGCGCCGTCGACCCCCTTGCGGACGTGGTTGGCGTCGTACTCGGAGAGGCGGTATCTGACGACCGGCTGGCCATCACGGCCGACCCGCACCTCTCCCCCGTCGCGGTCGCGCAGCAGCACTCCCACCGGTGTGGTGTTCGAAAGCGCCTGCATGAGCTCGGCGTGCTGGCGTCCGCCGCGCCATGGGGCGAACGCGATGAGCAGGCTCGGGTGCGTCGCCGCGGTCTCGTACTTGACGCCGTAGCCGCCGTCGAGATAGCGGTGCTCGTCGGAATAGATCGCCTGCATCGTGCCCTCCCACGGGCGGACCTCTTCGTCGAAGACCCCCCAAACGACCGTCGCCGGATGCAGGCGCAGGTTCTTGCCGATGTTCTGGTTCGACAGACCGGAGCGTCGTAGCAGCGCCGGCGTGTGCAGCGTGCCGCACGCCGACACGACAGCGCGCGAGCGTACCGTCACCCTATGGCCCTCGTTCGTGCGTGCTTCGACGCCACGGGACCGGCCGCCGTCCACGATCACCCTCTCGGCGCGCGTGTTCACGAGCATCCGCGCACCCGCGCTGAACGCGTCCACGAGCCACGTCTTGAGCACCGACTGCTTGGCGCCCAGGCGGCACCCATAGCCGCAATACCCACACATCTTGCCCTGCTCGCAGCCGCGCACGTTGCGCGGCATGTAGTCCGAATGCCAGCCGAGCTCCACGAGCCCGCGGTGCATCACCTGTTCGCGCGAGGACGGCTGGTTGTGCTCCTGGTTCACTCCCAGGCGCTCGCAGACCGCGTCGAGGCTTAGCTCGTAGTCCGGTCCGGTGAACGCAGGCACGCCGTGCCCGGCCCACTCCTCCCGCACGTCCTCAGGTGTGCGGAACGACGTCGAGTAGTTGATGACGGTCCCGCCGCCGAGGCACGAGCCTGCCAGCAGCCCCACGCTTTGGTCGTGGCTCGCAGCTCCGCCGCCGTACATGTACATGTTCGAGAACGCCGTGTGCTCCGCGCCGTCGAAATCCGCCTCGGTGTAGTAGCCGCCGGCCTCGAGCACCACCACGTCGAGACCCGCCGCGGCCAGCACGGCTGCAGCTGTACCGCCGCCGGCCCCGGAGCCCACGATGCAGACGTCGCAGTCGAGCGTGGTGTCCGCATCGATCGTGAGCGGCTCGATCGCGGGAGGCGGCGGGTTGTCGGGAGCGCCGAGAGGGCCCGGGTAGCCGATGCGATCCCACACCGGACTTGCACCATCGCCGTTCGGTGCCGGAAGCATGTAGTACATGAGCAGCGCCGCCTTGCGCAGCGCCTGGAAGGCAGCGCGGCGCTGCGGTACCCGGCTGTCGCACCACGACAGGAGCACCTTCTCGCGCCGCTCCGCAGACAGCGCGCTGAAGCGGTTGAGGCCCCCTCCCCCGATCGCCGTTATCGGCGGCGTGTCCCAGAGCGAGAGCAGCTGTGCCACCTGCTTGCGCTCGGCCTCGCGCGGATTGAACGCAACTGCCGCGAGCACGGCATCGGGCACCTGCATGTCACTCGCGGACGGCAGCCCGTCCTCCCCGGGAACGAACGTGTCGCAGATCGCGTCGAGCGCCCGCCGTCCCCTCTGGCCGAGATTCATGAGCCTGATCCTTTCAAAGCTTCAGGGCACTGAAAAGACTGCCGATGGTCTCTGTTGGAGGTGCACGTGGCTTTGGAGGCTCCCCAAGAGAGATACGACCCGGAAACAGGTCTCCTGAGCGCCGAGGGGATGGTCCAGGCGCTCGACGTGGAGCTTGCGCGCGCGGCACGCCACGAAGTCCCGCTTTCGTACATCCTGATCGAGCTCGCGGCACCGGCGGATGCCGGCATGAAGCTGAGCTTCGTCGCGACGAAGGCGGCGGAGGCGCTGCTCGGTGGCATTCGCACGGAAGACCGCGTTGCCCGCGTCGGCGTGCTCCGCTTTGCCGTGCTGGCTACCGAGGGCGGCGACGGCGCCACTCTTGCGCGGCGGTTGGCCGACCACGTCCGCAAGCACCTGCGCACGCTGGGTGGCGCCGAGCCCACGATGGCGGCAGTCGCCGTTGACTGCCAGTACGACGAGATGACCCGCGAGGAGATCGTCCATCAGACGGAGATGGAGCTCCAGAGCGCCATCGGCGCCGCGGCGGGCAATCAGGTGCCCGCCGCGTCTTCAGCGGAGCGGTCGCTTGGCGACCTGCCCCGCGCCAGCCAGAGCTAAGCCCTAGAGCTAGCTGTTTACGACCTGCTTGAGCTTCGAGCCGGCGCTGAAACGCGGGACGCGCGAAGCCTTGATCTTGATCGTCTCGCCGGTCTGCGGGTTGCGGCCCTGGCGAGCGCTGCGAGAGGCGACGTGGAACTTGCCGAACCCGGTCAGCGAGATCTCGCTTCCGCTGGCGAGCTGCTCTTCGATCGTCTGGAGCGCCGCGTCAACGGCGAGCTCAGCATCACGACGGCTGAACTCGGTCTTCTCGGCGATCTGCTCGACGAACTCCGCCTTGTTCATTCGAAACTCCTCCTCTTCGGGGAAAGTGGCGGCTCGAAGCTAGTCGCCGTGTCGGACGGAGGGCTGCTCGGAGTCGGAGTCGGGAGCGAAGGCCCTGAACGTCTCGGTCATCTCCCGGTCGGCCGCTGACTGCTGATCGGCGTCGTCCGCGCTGTCCTCGGGCCGTTCAAGATCGGCGTTCACCTGCTGAGCGGTGGCTTCGAGGAGATGGCGGAGCCGGTCTTCGGAGCCCGGCTGTACCGCCTGGACGGTGATCGTGCCCTTGGCGATCGAGATCTCGCCCCAGTCGTGGCCCGCTCGGTCGAGCTGACCGACGACGGCGCGAAAACGTCCGGTCCACGCCTTCTTCGCTTTACCATCGATCTTCACCTCGAGCGTCCCGTCGTGGACTTCGGCGGTGGACCAATCGATCGCGGTCATGACGGGCGTATACCCGCTGCCGAGGGTCTAGGCAGCTTGTGGTCGCCGGCCAGGCCAAGCGCGCCACCGCTTGGCGGTCTAGAGACCCAGGCCGCGCACGCCGCGCTCGTCGAATCCCAGGTGATGGCCGAGCTCGTGACGCACAACTCGCTCGACCTGCGCCCGCAGCAGCCCGGGGTCGTGGCCGAAGTCGCGCTCCAAGGTGTCCTGATAGATGACGATGCGATTGGCGTACATGTCGCGGGCAATGGTGCCGCCCATGTAATGGCCGTAGGCATGGTATTCGCGGCCGTGGTTGGAGATGACCACCGGGGTGCGCGCAAGCGTCGCCCGAAACTCGTCGGGCAGGTCGTCCAGCGCCTGCATCACCAGCAGGTCGAAGTCGCTCGGCGCCACCTCGGGCGGCGGCATCGCAGCGAGCGCCTCGCTGCGCTCGGTGAGCCGCCGGTACTCGGGCTCTGGCATCTCGTCGTCGCCGATCATCATCACCGTCACCCAGGCGACGAAGACCACGAACGCCACGGCTCCCAGCAGCACCAGCACGAGGTTTCGCAGCCCCTCGAGCGACGGCGGGTCGAGCAGCACCAGGGCGACGCCCGCGAAGAAGGCGGTCAACGCCGCCGCGCGCAACGATGGGCCGAGCTCGCTCATCCAATGAAGGTTAGAGGCGTCATGATTCGCGCATGACGCCGCTCGATCGCGTCCGCCGGCTCGCCGGCACTGGTGTCGAGGTCGCTGGCGCCGCCTGGCCCCAGTTCGTTCGCCCGCTCGTGCTCGAGCTCGCATCGCGACGTCCGATTCGCGCAGTGCTGCCCGGCGTATATCAGTGGAGCGGGATCCACCCCAGGATCAGGTTGCCCGTGGACTCGCACTACATCGAGTCCGCGGGCATCGTGCTCGACCCGATGGTGCCACGCGAGGGACTCGAGTGGTTCGTGGGACGGCGGGCGCCGAGCCAAATCGTCCTCACAAACCGCCATCACCTCCGCGACAGCGAGCGGTTCGCGGAGGCGTTCGATTGCCCGATCCGTTGCTGCGACGCCGGCTTGCACGAGTTCGCCGGTGGACCGGCGGTCGATGGTTTCGCATTCGAGGCGGAGCTTGCGCCTGGAGTCATCGCACACCAGGTAGGAGCCATCTGCCCGGACGACACCGCGCTCCAAATCCAGACCGAGCGCGGCGGGGTGCTCGCGTTTGCCGATGGCCTTACACGCCCACGCGGCGGCGGCCTGACCTTTGTGCCCGGGTTTCTGATGGGAGATGATCCGGCAGCCGTGCGAGCTGCACTGAAGGACTCGTTACGCAGGCTGCTCGACCTGGATTTCGACCACCTCTTGTTCGCGCACGGCGAACCGCTGATCGGTGGCGGCAAGGCCGCGCTGCGCAAGTTCCTGGGCTCTTGACCACCGGCGTCGCCTCGGGCTCACGTGGCCGCAGGCTCGGCCCCGAGATGCGCGAGCAGGAGACCGTCAAGCCGCTCGAGCTCTTCTTCGACCTCGTGTTCGTGCTCGGGTTCACCCAGTGCACGGCGCTGATAACCGCCGAAGCGAGCTGGGAGGGTGTCGGCCAGGGAATGCTCGTGCTCGGGACGCTCTGGTGGGCGTGGGCGGGATATGCATGGTTGACGAGCGTCGTGGAGCCCGAGGAGGGCGCGGTCAGGATCGCGATCTTTGTGGCGATGGCCGCCCTCCTGATCGTCGCGCTGTGCGTGCCCCAGGCGTTCGGTTCGCGGGCGTTCGCGTTCGCGGTCGCCTACGCGGTCGTGCGCCTGGGCCACATCGCGCTCTTCGTGGTCGCGAGCCGCGACGATCCAGGACTGCGCCGATCGGTCGTCGATCTCGCGGTCAGCACCTCGCTCGCGGTGGCGTTCTTGTTCGTGGCGTCGTCACTCGACGGCGCGGCGCAGGGCGCGATGTGGGCGCTTGCGATCGCGGTGGACACGGTCGGCCCCGCGATGTTCGGCCTGGAGGGATGGAAGCTCGTCCCGGCCCATTTCGCGGAGCGGCACAACCTCGTCATCATCCTCGCGCTCGGAGAGTCGATCGTCGCCCTCGGGATCGGCGCCGAGGGCGACCTCACCGCCGGCGTGATCGCCGCGGCGGTGCTGGGCGTCGCTCTTGCGTCAGCTCTGTGGTGGATGTACTTCGATGTCGTGACGCTGGTGACCGAACGACGCCTCGTGCAGGCGGCCCGCGGGCGGGAGCAGAACGCCCTCGCGCGCGACTCGTACTCCTACCTTCACTTCCCGATGGTGGCGGGAATCGTGCTGATCGCCGTCGGTCTCGAGGACACGCTCGCGCACGTCGCGGACCCGCTCGACGACGTGCACCGGTTTGCACTGCTCGGCGGCCTCGCCGTCTACCTGCTCGCTCACGTCCTGCTGCGGCTCCGCAACGCTCGCACACTCAACCGCCAGCGCTTTGCGCTCGCCGTGTTGTTGCTGGCCCTGTGTCCCGTCGATCTCGGCGTGTCGGCGCTCGTGACGCTGGCCGGCGTCAACGTCCTGCTGTGGGCGGTGATCGCCTACGAGACGATCAGGATCTACGACGAGCGGCGTTATCTGCTCCGTCACGGCATGCCGACGGAGGACCCGCGCGACGACCAGGCGAGGTGAACCGGCCCTCCCGTTACGATCGTCGCCATCGCTTCCCGTGTCACTTTGCTGGCGATCCTGCCGCTCGTTGGCGTCTTTGGCTGCGGCGGCGACGGCGGCGGCTCACCGCAGAGCAACCGCGTGGAGTCCAAGCCGGCCGAGCAGATCGTGCGCGACTCGGCTGCGGCGCTCAAGCAGGTGGACAGCGTGCGGATCGAGGGCACGCAAACCGTCGATCGCGTCCCGACCAAGCTCGAGGCAGACCTCGAGCCACCCGCAAGCATTCGGATGGCGATGGACCAGCGCGGCGCATCGGTGACGATCATCGTGGTTGGCGGCGAGCTCTACCTGAAGGCCAACGCCAAGTACTGGGGCCAGCTGGATGCCGGCCCTGGCGCCGGGGCGCTCGCGAACCGGTGGGTGAAGGCTCCCGATTCCTCCGGGGACGTTCGAGACCTGACCAAGACGCTCAACGTCGCCACCCTCAGCCGCTGCCTGGTCCTGAACCACGGCACGCTCCGGGTCGCGGGCAAAGCGACGGTGACGGGACGTGACGCGGTCGTCGTCGTGGACAAGGGCGATCGCCCCGGCGGAACGCCCGGCAAGCTCTACGTGGCGGCCGAGGGGCCGCCTCTTCCGCTACGAGTGATCGTGACGGGAAAGCAGCGGCCCGGCGGGAAACCGGACCCCGACTGCAACGATCCGAGCTCCCGCGACCAGCCAGGCGACGAGATCACCTTCAGCAACTACGACAAGACGCCGAAGATCACCGCTCCGCCCGGAGCCTTCGATCTCAGCAACCCGCCGGCGGCACAGGACCCCGCCTGACCGCTACTTACCTGCCGGCCGATAAATGAGGGCCCTAGGCCCGGCTGGGCAATTCCTGCACCGACCAGCCGTTGCCGTCGGGATCGCGGAAGAAGACGAATGACCCCCAGGGGAACTCTTGGACGTCGCTGACGTCCACGTCCCTGTTGGCCAGCTCCGCCCGCGCTGCCCGTACGTCAGCGACGACGAGCTGGAGGCCCTGCGCGGAGCCGGGCGGCGTGTCGACGATCCCCCTGCCGAGGGCGATGGAGCACGCCGACCCCGGTGGCGTCAGCTGCACGAAGCGGATCTCGTCGCTGACCTCGTGGTCGTGGTCGGCGTGGAAGCCGGCCTTGTCGACGTAGAACGCCTTCGCACGGTCGACGTCCGAGACGGGAACGGCAACCAGCTCGAGCTTCCAGTCCATCTGCGCCTTCCTTTCGATTCGTATCCTTGCTTGGGCTCACAGTGTCAGCTTCAGCACACCTGCATCCGCTCGTCAACCAGCTGCGAGACCAGGCAGGGGCTTGGCGTCGCACGTCCGGATGCGTAAATATTCAGCTTCGATGCCCGATCGCCTGACAGCGCTGGACTCCTCCTTCCTCCACATGGAGGATGCCGCGACCCACATGCACGTAGCCGGGGTGACCGTCTTCGAGGGTCCTCCTCCCGGCCACCGTGAGCTGGCCGATCACATCGAGAGCAGGCTCGCGCTCGTCCCGCGCTTTCGCCAGCGGCTGCGGTTCGTGCCGCTCGGCCAGGGGCGGCCGGTGTGGGTGGACGATCCACACTTCAACATCGACTATCACGTGCGCACGACCGCGCTGCCTCCGCCGGGTGACGAGGAGCAGCTGAAGCGCCTCGCCAGCCGAGTCTTCTCACAACAGCTCGACCGCACCAAGCCGATGTGGGAGCTGTGGCTCGTTCAGGGCCTGAACCGCGCCGGTGCGTCGGCCGACGTGGCGGAGCGGTTCGCCCTGCTGTCGAAGACCCATCACTGCCTCGTGGACGGCGTCGCTGGCGTGGACCTGACGTCGGTGCTGTTCGACACCGCGCCCGAGCCCGAGACTCCCACGGCCAGCGGCCCTGCGTGGGTGCCACGGCCGGAGCCGACGTCTGCCCAGCTGCTGGGAGAGGCGCTGCTGGAGCGCGCCACGAGCCCGGCCGAGATCGCG
Organism: uncultured Solirubrobacterales bacterium; assembly: GCA_963716195.1. Lineage (GTDB taxonomy): Bacteria > Actinomycetota > Thermoleophilia > Solirubrobacterales > JBBDJG01 > JBBQNR01. The sequence continues at coordinate 1,114,074 of OY970293.1, read as the reverse complement.
CGCGGCGCCCGGGCTGCGTTGCGCGCGCCCAGGCACTTTGCGCGCCGCGCCGTCGACAGCGCCACCGCGATCGGTGCGCTCGCCCGGTCGGGCCTCGGCGCTCCTTCGTGCTCGCTCAACGTGGAGATCGGTCCGCACCGGCGCTTCGACTGGGTGCGCGGGGACCTCAGCCTCTTCAAGGCGATCAAGAACGAGCTTGGCGGCACCGTCAACGACGTGGTTCTGACCGTCGTCACGGGCGCCCTTCGCCGCTTCCTCGAGGAGCGCGGCGAGGACGTCGACTCGCTGAAGCTGAAGGCGATGGTCCCTGTCAGCGTCCGCCAGGCCGAGGAGTACGGGATGACCGGCAACAGGGTCGCCGCGATGATGGCGCCGCTGCCGGTCTACGAGGCGGACCCGATCGAGCAGCTGCAGATCCTGCGCGAGTCGATGGGAAACCTCAAGGAGGGAAAGCAGGCGATCGGCGCGCAGATCCTGACGGAGCTCGGCGGCTTCGCGCCTCCAACCGTGCTGGCGCAGGCGGCTCGACTTCAGGCGCGCCAGCGCTTCTTCAACCTCGTCGTGACGAACGTGCCCGGCCCCCAGATGGAGCTGTTCGTGCTCGGCCGCAAGCTGATCGATCTGTTCCCCCTGGCGCCGCTCGCCCAGCGTCAGGCACTCTGCATCGCGATCATGAGCTACAACGGCAAGCTGAACTTCGGCCTGCTGGGCGACTTCGACGCGATGGATGACCTCGACAACTTCGTCGCCGCGCTCGAGCACTCGATCGACGAGCTGCGTGTGGCAGCCGGCCTGCCTGCGCCGGCCGACTTGGAGGCACCGGCGGCAGCCCGCAGGGCCGCCTCCGCGGTCACGACCGCTTCGGCCCGCAACGGCGGGACCGAATCGGTGGGCTGAGGCACGCGGCCTCGGAAGGCCAACGGATGCCCAGGCGCCCTTTTTGGGACGGGCATCGAAGGAGGGTGGTCCGGAGCGGTTTGGCTGAAAAAGCCAGCGAGTTTGACGAGACCACGACGAAGCAGTGCCGGCTTGCACACTTGTCGCGGTTTACGACATCCCCGTGACAGCCCCGATCATCGACTGAACAGTTGGCTGACCTCTGGGTCAGTCAAGTGTTCAGCCGACAAATGGCCCCTCACAGATCTGACATCTCGTACGACTCACGTACGCAACTCGCGACCTTCCGCAAACTTCCAGTCTCACCCTCTTCGATGCCCATCCCTCTCGGCACGACGTGGGACGGGGCGCACGCCACCGCCGCTCACAGGATGGACAGGTAGCGGTTCAGCTCCCAAGGGCTGACCTCGACGCGGTACTCGTCCCACTCCGCTCGCTTCAGGTCGATGTAACGCGTGAAGATGTGCTCTCCGAGCGCCTTCAGCACCAGCTCCGACTTCGCCAGCTCCTCGATCGCCTCGCCCAGGGTCTCCGGCAGCTGCTCGATGCCGAGCCTGGCCCGCTCGTCGGCCGTGAGGTCGTACAGGTTGCGCTCCATCGGGTCCGGTAGCTCATAGCCCTTCTCGATCCCCTCCAGGCCCGCGTGCAGCATCGCCGCGAACGTCAGGTACGGATTGCAGGAAGGGTCGGGGCAGCGCAGCTCGGCGCGCGTCGCCTGCTCCTTGCCGGGGTGGTAGACGGGAACGCGCACCAGTGCGGAGCGGTTGCGTCGCGACCAGGCGATGTAGACCGGCGCCTCGTAGCCGAGCACGAGCCGCTTGTACGAGTTCACCCACTGCGCGAACAGCGCGGAGATCTCACGGGCGTGCTTGAGCTGCCCGGCGATGAACGACTTCGCCACCGAGCTCAGGTGGTATTGATCGTCGGCGTCGAAGAAAGCGTTGCTGTCACCGGAGAACAGCGACTGGTGGACGTGCATGCCCGAGCCGTTCTCGCCGAACAGCGGCTTCGGCATGAACGTCGCGTACACGCCGTACTTCATCGCGATCTCCTTCACCACGATGCGGTAGGTCATCGCGTTGTCAGCCATTCGCAGCCCGTCGGCAAACCGCATGTCGATCTCGTGCTGGGACGGTCCCACCTCGTGGTGGGTGTACTCGACGTTGATGCCCATCTTTTCCAGCGCCAGGACGGTGTCACGCCGCAGGTCCGAGCCCGCGTCGAGGGTGGTGAGGTCGAAGTAGCCGCCCTTGTCGAGCACCTCGGGCGGGCCGCCGTTCAGCTGGTCCGAGCGGAAGTAGAAGAACTCGAGCTCGGGACCCAGGTAGAAGTGGTCGAAGCCCATGTCGCGGGCTCTCGCCAGAGCGCGCCGCATCACGTAGCGCGGGTCACCCTCGTATGGATCTCCGCCCGGCACCAGCACGTCGCAGAACATCCGCGCGACGCCTTTCTCGGCCGGCCGCCACGGGATCACCTCGAAGGTGTCGCGGTCGGGCATCGCGATCATGTCCGACTCCTCGATCCGGTTGAAGCCGGTGATCGACGAGCCGTCGAAGCCCATCCCCTCGGTCAGGGCGCCCTCGAGCTCGTCCTTGCCCACGGCGAAGCTCTTCAGCTGGCCGAGGATGTCCGTGAACCACAGGCGGATGAAGGAGATGTCCTCCTTCTCCACCCGATCAAGGATGTCCTTGATCGTGGTCTCGGGCTCCGGGTTGATGCTGTTTGCCATCGCTGTCACGTCCTTTCGATCGTCGTCACTAGCCTGGCCGGCCGCGAGCGCCGGGGTCGGCGACCAGTACCTCCCCCTCCCTACCGGACTCGGGCGAGACGAGGATCGCGCCCTCGCCGGTCGGGTAAGCCTCCTCGCCGTGTTGCACGGTGTCCATCCCGAGCGCTTCCTCGTAAGGGGTCACGCGCAGCGGCATCAGCTTTCCGATCACGGTCAGGAGCACATACGTCACCGTGAACGCGTAGACGGGCGCCGCAAGCGCCGCCAGCGCTTGGTCTCCGAGCTGAGAGGCATTGCCGTACACGATTCCGTCGGATATGCCGTTCCAGTTCTGCTGCGCGAAGAAGCCGATGAAGAGGATGCCGGTGAACCCCGCGATCCCGTGCGCGGCAAGCACGTCGAGCGTCTCGTCCACCCTCGTCCGCGGGCGCAAGACGATCACCGCGTAGCAGGGCATGGCACCGGCGAACCCGAGCGCCATGGCCCAGCCCGGGCTGACGAAGCCGCCGGCGGGCGTGATCAATACGCAGCCGACGATGATCGCCGTCGCCGCGCCGACGGCCGTCACCCGCCGGCCGCGGATCAGATCGAGCGCGAACCAGGCGAGGAGCGAGCAGGCCGGCGTCAACAGCGTGTTGGTGAAGGCGAGCACGCCCGGGTTCCCGGTCGAGAACCCGCTACCACCGTTGAAGCCGAACCAGCCGAACCACAGCAGTCCGGCGCCGAGCAATGCGTAGATCGAGTTGTGCGGCAGCAGTGCCTGCCGGCCGTAGTCCTTGCGCGCTCCGACGACGAGCGCCGCGGCAAGCGCGGAGAAGCCGGAACCCATCTCCACCGGCACGCCGCCCGCGAAGTCGAGGGTTCCCCCTTCGATCAGCCAGCCGCCGCCAAAGGCCCAGTGGGCCAGCACGGAATAGACGAGCACCGACCAGAGCGCGGCGAAGACCATCCAGGCTCCAAAGCGCATGCGCTCGACGACGGCGCCGGATATCAGGGCGACCGTGATGATGCAGAACGTCGCCTGGAAAGCCATGAAAACGAGGTGCGGAATCGTCGTGCCGTCGCGCGGCTCGAAGGTCACGTCGTGCAGCCCGACGTGATTGAGCCCTCCGATCAGATCGCCGGTTCCGTCGAATGCAAGCGAGTAGCCGACGAGCGCCCACGTGACGCCCGCGATCGCGATCGCCGAGACGCACATCATGAACGTGTTGAGCGAGTTCTTCGCTCGCACGAGTCCTGCGTAGAAGAGTCCAAGCGCCGGCGTCATCAGCAGGACGAGCGCGGTCGCGGTGAGCATCCACGCCGTATCTCCGGTGTCGACCTCGGTTGCTTGGGCCAGGATCAGGGCGTCCATTAGGCACCCACCGGGGTCACGGCGCCCTGGTCTGTCTCGCCGGTACGGATGCGAACTGCCCGCTCCAGCGGCAGGACGAAGATCTTGCCATCGCCCACCTCCCCTGTACGAGCCCCCTCGCACAATGCGTCGATGGTGGGCTGGACGAACGGATCGGAGACCGCGATCTCGAAGCGGACCTTGTCCGCAAGGCCGATCTTCACAGTCGTCCCGCGGTATGTCTCGACGCGGTCGAGCTCGCCCCCGTGGCCCTGGACCTGGCCGAGCGTGACCCCACGCACATCCGCCCGGTAGAGAGCCTCCAACACGTCGTTCGCCTTCTCCGGACGAACGATTCCGATGATGAGCTTCACAATCCCCTCCTTCTCAAGGGAAACCGTGCCGGAGCGCCATCGCCCCGAGCGGCTGCGATTTCTCCCGCAGAGCGGCGGCAGCCTAACGCAAAGGTTCGAGGGCTTGAGGCTTGGGTAGAGCCAGCTTCGAGCGGAGCCCGCATTGACGGCGAATTTCCCGCCCCTCCCGATCGGGGAATGACTCCTTCGGGCTCACTCTGGAACCGGCCGGGGCGCGTCCCGGGGTTTGGCTTGGGGCCGGGCTGGGAAGAAGCTGAACGTGTGCAGGCGACGATATGCTTGCGCGCGTGGAGACCAACCGGGTAGAGCTCGACCGCACGAACGACGGGGTTGTCGTTGTCATTGTCATCGGGGAACATGACGTTTACACCGCGCCTTCTCTCAGGGACCAGATCAAGTCCGTCATCGAGGAGAAGGCGCCTTTCATCGTTGATCTCACCCCGGCCACCTTCGTGGACTCGTCGATTCTTCGAGTATTGCTCGAGGCGCGCAGGCAGGCCGAGGAGCAGGGCCTCGGATTCGCGGTCGCCCTCAGCAACGGGGAAGGGCCGGGCGTCCGTCGCATCCTGGAGGTCACGGGCCTGATGTCCGTGTTTCCGGTCCTTTCCGATCGAGAGGAGGCTCTCCAAACAGCACGGTCGCCGCAGAGCGCCTCATGACGGGCGCCGAGGTCCAGCTCCGGCTCCCCGCTCGTCCAGAGAACGTTGCGCTCGTGCGGCAGGCGGTATCCGGGATCGCCGACGCGATCGAGGTCGACCCGGTCCTCGTGGCGGACATCAAGACCGCCGTCACCGAAGCCTGTAACAACGTCGTCCTGCATGCCTACTCGGACGAGACCGAGGGCACGATGGAGATCGACGCCAACCCCGGCGACGAGTACGTGGTCATCACCGTGCGCGACTACGGCGAGGGCATGCAGCCGCACGCCTCTGCCGGAGGCGGCGACGCTCCTTCCCCCGGCCTTGGGCTGCCGCTGATCGCAGCGCTCACGGACCGGTTCGAGATCCACGGCGGCTCCGAGCGCGGGATCGTGGTGAGGATGGTCTTCCTCCTGGCGGAGGGGGCGAAGATGCCGGACGCCCCCAACGGCGCGGTCGCCGCCGACGCCCCGGAGCCGCCCACCGACGACAGCACGCTCGCCGCCGGCGTCGACATCACGCCGGGGCCATTGATGGCGCCGGTGCTCGGCCGCCTGATCGCGATGCTTGCGGCGCGGGCGGACTTCTCGCTCGAACGGTTGTCCGACGCGGTGCTCGTGACCGATGCGCTCTCGGCCAACCTCGCTTCCTACATCGTGGGCAAGCGCGCTTCCGTGATGTTCCAGGACGGCCGTCGCAAGATCGACTTGCTCGTCGGTCCGCTGTCCGAGGGGGGCGCCCAGCGGTTGCTCGACGCGCTCGAGCTGCCCGGGCTGAACCGTTCCTTGCTGGAGCTGGCCGATGAGGTCGCGACCGAGACCGGCAAGAGCGCCCGCGGGGAGTTCCTGCGCGTGCGGCTGTCCGGCGAGGCGTAAAAGCCCGGCCCCGCTACGGCCTTTGCAGAAGCACGCCGTCCCGGCCCGCCCGAGCTGACCGACCGTAAAATCAGAAGGATGTACGGGGACGCCCAGCCGCTGCGCATCGCCCTCGCCCAGATAAACGCGACGGTGGGGGACGTCGAAGGCAACGCGGCAAAGATCCGCGAGTACCTTGCCCGCGCCCGCGGCAGCGGGGCGCAGATCGCCGTGTTCCCCGAGCTCGCCGTCAACGGCTATCCGCCCGAGGACCTGCTGCTGAAGTCGAACTTCCTCGCTGCCGGCATGGAGGCGCTGGCCGACATTGCCGCCGACGTCTGGGGGATGGTCGCCCTGGTCGGCTTCGCAGAGCCGGCAGAGGACGTCTACAACTCGCTCGCCGTGCTCGCGGACGGCGAGATCCGCGGCGTATACCGCAAGATCTACCTGCCCAACTACGGGGTGTTCGACGAGCAGCGCTACTTCCAGGTCGGCGGCTCGCCGGCGGTGATCAGGGTGGGCGAGGCGACGCTCGGCCTCACCGTCTGCGAGGACATCTGGGAGCCTGGCCCGCCGGCCAGTGACGAGGCCCTTGGCGGTGCGGAGGTGATCGTCAACATCTCGGCTTCGCCCTACCACCACGGCAAGGGGGCCCAGCGGGAGCGGATGCTGATCCAGCGTGCGCGGGACTACGTGTCCTACGTGGTGTTCTGCAACTTGGTCGGCGGGCAGGACGAGCTGGTCTTCGACGGCCACAGCCTCGTGGTCGATCAGGACGGGGAGCTCGTCGCCCGCGGTCGCCAGTTCGAGGAGGAGCTCGTGCTGTGCGAGATCGACCCTTCGACCGTGGACGCCGCTCGATTGCGCGATCCCCGCCACCGCCCGTCCGCCCGCCGCGAGCGATCGGTCGTCCTGCTCGGCGAGCTAGCGGCGCCCGCCGAGCACGAGCCCGCAGAAGTCGGGGGCCCACGCGCGAAACCGATGGAGCCCGACGAGGAGATGTACGAGGCGCTGGTGCTTGGAACGCGCGACTACGTCGACAAGAACGATTTCGAGCGGGTCCTGATCGGGCTGTCGGGCGGCATCGATTCAGCTGTTACCGCGCTGGTGGCGGTCGACGCGCTGGGCCCTGAGCGGGTCGCCTGCGCCGTGATGCCGTCGCCGCACTCTTCCGAGGAAACCCAGAACGACGCGCGCCAGATTGCCGAGAACCTCGGCATCGAGCGCTACGAGCTGCCCGTCGGTGAGCTGATGGTCTCCTATCAGCAGGCGCTCTCCTCCCCCTTCGCCGGCACCGAGGAGGACATCGCCGAGGAGAACATCCAGGCGCGCATCAGGGGAAACCTGTTGATGGCGCTGTCGAACAAGTTTGGCTGGCTCGTCCTCACGACCGGCAACAAGAGCGAGTACTCGGTCGGCTATACGACGCTTTACGGCGACATGGCCGGCGGCTTCGCGGTCCTCAAGGACGTGATGAAGACGCGCGTCTACAGGCTCGCCCGCTACCGCAACGAGCGGGCGGGGCGCGACCTGCTGCCGGCGTCGGTGCTGGAGCGGCCGCCCTCAGCCGAGCTCAAGCCCGGTCAGCGCGACGAGGACACTCTTCCCCCCTACGACGTGCTCGATCCCATCCTCGAGGCATACGTGGAGCAGGATCAGGGCCGCGACCAACTCGTCCGCCGCGGCTTTCCGCCCGCGATCGTGACCCGGGTGATCGAGATGGTCGACCGCGCCGAGTACAAGCGGCGCCAGGCGCCGCCGGGCGTGCGGATCAGCGTGAAGGCCTTCGGACGCGACCGCCGCTTGCCCATCACGAACAAGTTTCGTGATTAGGTTGGAGCCGAGTGGCCAAGAAGACCTGTCCGCGCTGCAAGGCCCGCGTCAGCGAACGGGCCGCGCGCTGCCGTCACTGCGGCTACAACTTCCCTGAGAAAAGCTCACCCTGGTCTGCCGGTCCCGCGATGGGAGTCGGCTTCCCGCTTGCGACGATGGGCATCCTCATCATCTTCATCGCTGGCTCGTCGGTCGCGCTGCTGCTGCTTGGAGGCGGGATGACGCTCGCGGGGCTGCTGTTCTTCTTCCATCCGCGGTGAGTGTGGTCCGCCCCTCTTAAGCGCCCCAGACGTGGTCATGGCAGCGGGCGGGCAAGAATTTGCGCGCTCTGATTACCACGTCGTAAGGTCCGTCCTGACGGGCTCAATCACCCAGCCCGCTCAACGAGCCACCGCGCCAGTCCCAGCCCGGTGTGCGGATCGTCCCCCGGCACGTCCTTGTGGCGCGCGAACGCGTACACGTCTCGGGTTCTTCCTTCGGAGACGAGCAGGTCCGCCAGCGCATCCCGCTCGCCCTCCTCGTAGCGGCCCTTCAGGCGGACGTACGCGACCGGGCCCGGCGGCAGCTTCTTCGGTGCATTGCTGCTCTCCTCGCGCAGGCTCACGGTGCCTCCGCGCTCGGCCAGGCGCTCCGCGACCTCGGGCACGTCCCACGACGGATTCTGAAACTCGCATGCGAACCGCAGATCGCGGGGCAGCAGGCCAAGCAGCTCGTCCAGGCCGGCGTCGTCTCGCTCGAGGAAGGGTGGGAACTGGATCATCAGGCAACCGAGCCGGTCGCCGAGCGGCGCCAGCGAGTCCAGGAACTCGGCCACGAAGGCGCGCTCCGCCTCGTTGGGCGTGATCTCCTTGCGGTACGAGAGCCTCCTGTGCGCCTTGATGGTGAACCGGAACGCGGCCGGCACTGCCTGCGCCCAGCGCCCGATCGCTGCCGGCGTCTGGATCCGGCGGAAGGTGGCATTTATCTCGCAGGCAGTCAGCTCGCCGGCGTAGTGCCCTAGGAAACGCGGCTGGGGCAGCCCGGGTGGGTAGAAGGTCCCGCGCCACTCGGGGTATGCCCAGCCCGACGTCCCTATGTAAAGCGCCACGTCCGGACCTATGAGCGGGGGGTCACCTGTGGCGCGTCGCGCACGGCGATCGTGGCGCGCAAGAGCGCGCACAGCCGGCCGTCGTCGTCCGTGACCTCGACTTCCCAGTTCCAGGCGGTGCGGCCTTTGCGGCGCACCGTGCAGAGCGCGTTCACGTGACCGTTCGAGATCGGGCGCATGAAGCTGGCGTTGATCTCCTGTCCCATTGCGATCCTGCCGTCGCCTGACACGCCGCCCGCCGTCGCCATCGAGGTGAGGGACTCCGCCAGGGTCGCGATCGCTCCACCGTGGACGATGCCGTACGGCTGGCGGACGCGGTCCTCGACCGGCAGGCGACCGCGGACGAAATCGTCGCCGTGCTCGAGGACCTCGACTCCGATCATCCCTACGAGCGTGCGCTCCATCGGCAGGATTTCCATCGGGTGTTCGCTCACCTCGTGCCTCCGTTGGCAGGCAGTAGCTTGCCCGGGTTCATGATCCCGGTGGGGTCGAGCCGCTCCTTTGCGGCACGGATCATCTCGAGGCCGAGCGGGCCGATCTCGCGCTCGAGCCAGGCGGCGTGGTCACGCCCGACGGCGTGGTGGTGGGTGATGGTGCCGCCGGCCGTTACGATCGCGTCGGTGGCAGCCGACTTCGCGGCGCGCCACTGCTCGAGCTCCTCGCCTTCCTGCTGGGCTGCGAAGAAGGTGAAGTAGAGCGACGCGCCGACGGGATACAGGTGCGACACGTGGCACATCACGAGCGGAGGCGTCCCGCGGCTTTCCAGCGATTCACGGATCGCTTGGCCCACGGCGACGTAGAGATCGATCAGGTTGGACCAGCGGGTGGCGGTCTCGAGCGTCTCGACCATGATGCAGTTGTCGAGCAGAGCATCGCGCAGGTACGGAGCGGCGTAACGGCCATGCTCCCAGGCACGCCCGGGACCCGTGCCGAGTGAGACGGCCTCCGCCGAGCGCAGCGCGTGAGCAAACTGCGAACGGCGGCGCATGATCGAAGTCGAGTCGCCCTCCCAGCCGAAGATCGCAAGGCAGCCGCCGGAGTAACCGCGAGCTTGCAGGTAGGTGCGTCCCAGTCGCTTCCGCAGGCCGCCGCTGCCCGCCATCTCGAGTGCCAGCGTCGTTTCCACCTCGTCGGACAGTCGCGCAACGTCGGGCGCGATGCCGGCCTGTTCCAGTCCGCGCAGGGCCTCCGTACCTTCCGGGAAGCCGCGGAACATCCAGGCTTCGAAGCGCCGCTCTCGCGGAAGGGGGCGCACGCGCAGGGTCGCGGCCGTGATCACTCCGAGCACTCCCTCCGAGCCGACGATGAGCTCGCGCAGCTGAGGGCCGGCGGCGCTGGCGGGCAGTGGCTCGATCTCGAGCAGGCCGGACGGGGTCGCGCAACGCAGCCCGACGACCATGTCCTCGATCTTCCCGTAGCCGGTCGAGGCCTGTCCCGCCGAGCGCGTAGCGATCCAGCCGCCGACCGTCGCGTACTCGAAGGACTGCGGGTAGTGCCCGAGGGTCAACCCCTCCGCGGCCAGGCCCGCCTCCGCCTGCGGACCGCGCAGGCCGGGGCCGAGCTGGGCCGTAAGCGACCGCCGATCGATCGCACCGACCGTGTTCATGCGCGCGAGGTCGAGCGCGATCAACGAGTCGAAGCCGTCCCGAACCGGCTCGACGCCCCCGACGACGCTGGTGCCGCCGCCGAACGGCACCAGGGCGACACCCTCGTCTACGCACAGCTCGAGCACCTGGTGCACCTCTTCCTCGCCGCGCGGATAGACGATCGCATCGGGAGCGCTCTCGATCAATCCGCGGCGCGCACGCACGAGGTCCGGATAGCCCTTGCCGGCCGCGTGCTGGATCCGGCTGAGGGCGTCGTCGCGTATCCAGCGCTCGCCAACGATCGCGTCCAGTCGCTCGCGTGTGGACCCCGAGAGCTCGGATCGCGGCAGCTCGATCGACTCGAGCGCGACAGGGTCCCCCCTGCGCTCGGGCGCTCGCAGCAGCTGCCGCAGCCGGGCGAGCCCGCTTGGCGGGAGCTCGGTCTGCTTGCCTGGCTCACCCCATCCCCACCACTTCATCGCGGGAAGGTCAGGCATCGAGCTCCCTCTTCTCTCCCAGCGAAGGGCGGGAGGCGGGCGGCTCGCGGTAGTGCGTCTCGGCCTCGGGCTCGCCGGCGTCCGCAGGCTCGCCCTCGAACAAGGACGCAAGCGATGAGAGCGCGTCGTCGAGCTGCTGCCCCGTGGCACGACGAACCATGAACCCCCCGGTCCGGGACATCCCCCGCAGCTTCTGGTCGACCGTGATCGCCACGCGGGTCCCGTCCCCCTCCTCGTCCAGTGCGATCGCGGTCTGCGCGGACTTGAACACCTTCGCGAACGGCGATCCCTCGATCTCCTGCTCCCAGATGTACTCGGACGGCTCAGCCGAGCGCAGGCAGCGGTAGTCCGCTCGCACGTCGCGACCACCGCTCGTCCTCAGCACCTTCGTCCACAGGGTGCCGCTGCCTCGGCGGCGCTCCTGCACGCCTTCGACGCGCACCACTTTCGGATACCAGCGCGGAAGCTGGAAGGGATCGGAGACGACGCGCCAGACATCCTCGCGCTTGGCCGCGATCAGGCGCGTACGCCTCGCCCTGGGCACGCTTCTAGTGGCCTGCCCGAAAACGTCTCACCGGAGACGACGGCCTCCCGCGTCGTTTCCTGGCGAACGTTCCCGGGCAGACCACTAGAGCAGCGCCTTCAGGTCACGCACCAAGAGCAGGTGCTTGAGATGCGAGACGACCGCGGCCAGGTTCTCGAGCGCATCGACCGCCTCGCTGCGGCGTTCGCGGTTGCGGGAGCGAAGCGCCGGTCCGAGGATCTGCTCGAGCAGCGCTGCTTCCCGGTCCGCGGAGGTCCTGAACACACGCAGGTTGCGGGGGGCAACGCCGTAGCGCTTGAGCTCACCGACAGCGCGCACGATCTCGCGTTCGAGCTCGTCGTAGCGCCGCACTCCCTGGCGGCCGCTGCCCCTGATCACCCCGAAGTCCTCGAGCTCCTGGACGAGGCGCTCGTCGACGCCCGTGTAGTCGAGGATGTCGTCGAGCGAGTAAGCCGGCGAAGTCTCCGTCGTCAGGCTCGTCATCCGGGGACGCTCCGCCGCAGCGTCCACGCTGTCCTCGGAGCTGCGTCCCGCGGCAAGCTCCTGACGGATCACACGCAGGGGCAGGAACTCGTCACGCTGGAGGCGCAGGATCGTGCGGAGGCGACTGACGTCCGCCGGTGAGTAGAGCCGGTAGCCGCCCGGGGTGCGGCGCGGCGAGATCAATTTCTGGTCCTCGAGGTAGCGGATCTTCGAGATCGACACGTCCGCGAACTCGGCCTGGAGCAGCTTGCAGACCGCGCCGATCGTCAGTGACGTGCGCGGGCGCCCGGGAGCGTCGCCGAGAAGGTCGGGGGCACTCCCTCCTTCTTGGCCTCGGCGGGGCTCCCGAGAGCGCTGGAGTGTCCCTGCTTCCATCGAGAACCTCCCTATCTCTCCAGATAGGCGAGCTTGTACTTGCCGATCTGAAGCTCGTCGCCGGCCTGGAGCTTGTGCGATTCGATCCGGCGGCGGTTGACGTACGTGCCGTTGAGCGAGCCGAGGTCGTCGATGTAAAGGCCGTCCCGCCGCCTCACGACCAGCGCGTGGTTGCGCGACACGGTGACGTCGTCGAGGAACACGTCCGCATCCGGGCTGCGACCGATTGCCATCCGCTCGCCGTCGAGAGGAAAGCTTTCGCCGGCGCGCCCGCCGCCCGTGCGGATCACGAACGCCGCCCCCTCGTTCTCGACGACCTCTTCGAGGTCGACGGCCTTCAGCTCGCCGGTCTCGTCGACCTTGTAGGTGATGGTGGTCTGGTCGCCGCCTTCGTCAACGACGAGATGAGCTCCGCACTTCTGGCAGAAGTTGGCGCCTTCGCTGTTGACGAACCCGCATTCGGGGCAGTGCACTTACTGGCCGTCCTCCCCCGCCCCCGGAGCCGCCCGTCCGGCAAGGATGTCGGTCAGCTGCTGGACGTCCGCGCCCGAGATCACGGGCTCGCCCTCCTCGCGCTTGCGGCGGAGGCGGTTGACCAGCTCGGCGCGCAGAATGTCGATTTTGCCGTGCAGGATGCGGCGGCGGTAGGAGACCTCTTCCTCCTCCTCGGTGAGCTTGCTGATCAGGTCCTTGAGCTCTACGTCTGAGAGCGAGCCAAGGTCTGGAAAAACGTCGTCTTCCATGTGTCTCCTTCTCGGTTTCGGGAGGCGGACGCCCGATTATAGGCCGGTTAAGCGAACCGTCAACCAGAGCTTGAGGGTAGGCACGGCGAGCCCTCTACCCTCCCGTCATTTGCACCTAAGCAAATGACGGCCTTTGACTGTCAAGCCTGCGCGGTCTGCAGGACGTCTTCGAAGAGCGTCCGGTAGCGGCGCATGATCTCAGCCGACTCGTCGCTGGTCTGCCCTTCCGCGTAGATGTGGAACAGCGGCTCGTCGGGGTCCGGCACGAACTGGGCCCAGCCCCCTCCGTCGTCCTCGACTTTGATGCCGTCGGCGAGGTCGATCCTGCCCTCGCGAATGCGCTCGTTCAGCTCGCGCATCACCATGCCCTTCATGCTCCACGGCACCGGAGCGCGCTCGTGCACGAGGGCCGCGGCCGGCACCGCGTCGCGCAGCTCGGACAGAGGCTTGCGCTCGTGCGCCAGCAGCTCCAGCACCTTCGCGAGGCTGAGGACCGCGTCATAGCCGGCGATGACGTCCGGGAAGATGAACCCGCCGTCGGGAGAGCCCGCGAACAGCACCCGGTCGCGCGCCGCCTCCTCCATCAGCCCCGCGGCGCTGATGCGGCCGCGGACCACCTCGAGCCCTTCGCGCTCGACCATGTCCGCGGCCACCATGGACGCGTTCGCGGGCAGCAGCACTTGACCGCCCGGGCTGGAGTGGCGAGCGACGAGGCGCAGCAACAGGTGCAGTGTCTTGTCGGGTGGGATCTCGCGCGCCTGCTCGTCGATCAGGATGATGCGCTCAGCCGCGTAGTCGAAGACGACACCGAGGTCGGCGCCCATGGCATCGACGAGACGGCGGCACTGGTCCGTGAACGTGGGCAGGTCCGCGCTGCGGATCGCCTCCTCGTCCGGGTCCATGAACGAGTGCGCCGAGAAGGACTCGACCCGCAGCTGTCGCAGCAGGGCCGGCATGACGAGGCCGGCGCTGGAGAACGCGTAGTCGACCGCGATTCGGAAGCGCTTCGACCGAATGCCTTCCACGTCGATGTGGCGCAGCAACTCCTCGACGTAGGACTCGTTCACCCGCGGCGGAAACGACAGCTCGCCGAGCTGGTTGAGAAGGGCGCGCCGAACCTCCTGGCGGTTGAAGTACTTGTCGATGTCCTTGCGTGTCTGCTCGGTGGCGAGGACGCCGTTGCTCTCGTAGAAGAAGATCTCCATCAGCTCCGGGTCGCGCGCCGAGACCTGAACGTGGAAGCCACCCCCTGCTGCGGTGTTCTTGACCTCGAACCGGTTCACTGCGCTGGCAGCGACGCGCAGGTCCTCCACCGACACACCGGTCGCGACGATGCCCGCGATCATCGCGCGCTTGATCATGCGCGACGCCGGATGAGGGTCGCGACTCGCGACGACGCGGTCGTGGCGGCTCACGGTGGTGCCGTATGCCATCGCCAGGCGGGTCGCGGTCTCGGGTGTGATGTCGACGTTGACGATTCCGGTCACTGCTCCGTCGCCCGAGAAGAGCGAGGTCGCGCCGCGTGGCTGCCAGATCAAGGAGCGCTGCACGTGCGCGCCGACGTCGACGCGCTTGAAGGGGTAGACGCGAACGTTTGGCGCGATCACGCTCTGCGCGCCGATCGAGCATTCATCGCCGACGACCGCGCCCTCGGAGATCATCGCGTGCGCTCGCACCTCGCAGTTCTTACCCACGACCGCCCCGAACACCTGCGAGCGCGGGCCGAGGTAGGTGTTCGCGTCGACCACGGAATACTGCGTCTCGCAGAACTCCTTCGCGATCACGTTGTTGCCGAGCACCGTATAGCGACCGATCGTCGCCGTCGGGTCGATGACGCAGTAGTTGCCGATGACGGCGGGCCCCTGGATGCGCTCGATGTTTTCCGCTAATGCGCCCTCCCCCAGGTAGACCATCTCGCGCAGGCGCACGCCGGGGATCTCGAGCTTGACCTTGCCGTCGAGCGCGTCGCGGTTGGCCTCCTGGTACTGGACGATGTTGCCGATGTCCTGCCAGTAGCCGCTCGCGACAAAGCCGTACAGCGGTGCTCCCGCATCGAGCAGGCGCGGGAACAGGTCCTTGGAGAAGTCGAATGCCTCGTCTGTCGGAATCGTCTCCAGGGCTTCCGGCTCGAGAACGTAGATGCCGGTGTTGATGGTGTCCGAGAACACCTCTCCCCACCCCGGCTTCTCGAGGAACCGTTCGATGCGGCCGTCCTCCCGGGTGATCACGACGCCGAACTCGAGTGGGTTCGCGACGCGCTTGAGCGCGATGGTTGCGACCGCTCCCGAGCGCTTGTGGAAGTCGATCACCGCGGAGAGGTCGATGTCCGTCAGAGCATCGCCGGACACGACGATGAAGGTCTCGTCCAGGTAGTGCTCGCAGAGCTTGACGCTGCCGGCGGTGCCGGCCGGCACCTCCTCGATCGAGTAATCGAGCTCGATGCCGAGGTGAGAGCCTTCTCCGAAGTAGCCGCGGATGATCTGCGGCATGTAGGCAAGCGTCGCCACGCTGTTGGTGATTCCGTGGTTGCGGACGAGCATGAGGACGTGCTCCATGCAAGGCCGTCCGGCCACGGTCACCATCGGCTTGGGTTGGTTGGACGTGAGGGGGCGCAGGCGCGTGCCTTCGCCACCCGCCATGACCACTGCCTTCACGAGCTCACTCTCCGATTCATGAGCATCCGGTCGCGGCGGGGACCCAGGCGGAGGCCGATCGGGCGCTCAAGAGATACATGCGATGGGGCCGAAGTCTAGTGGCCCCTCGCTCCCGCCATTCCGGCGTCATCGCGCTGGCGGAGCTTGCGCACCGCATCGCGCACATACATGGCGGTGGCCGCGAGCGAACCCAAAATCCCTGCATAGAGGACGAGATTGACGACCCAGCCGTCGAATATGAGCGCCCCGCCCACGGCCGCCATGGTCGGCCAGACGGCGAGCCTGCCAATCCAGTTGATCTCGATGTCGAGACCGAGGCGAAGCGCCCCCGCCACCAGCACCAGCATCAGGACCTCCCTCGCCGCCAGCACCGCGAGGGCCCAACGCGGCAGCAGCTCGAACTTCCAGTCCACGATCACGCCGGACAGGACCAGCGCGCGGTCCACGAGCGGGTCCATCAGGGCTCCGAGGCGGCTGTACTGGCCCGTCATCCTCGCGAGCAGGCCGTCGAGGTAGTCGCTTCCAGCCGCGGCGGCCCACAGGACGGTGGCGATCGTGACTCGCCCGTCGTCGGAGGAAAGGGCGATCGCGAGGAAGGCCACGATCATCCCGATGCGCACGAAGCCGACGAGGTTGGGGATCGTGAGCGGATGCAGCGGCTGGCCCGCGCGAGTCTGTGGCGGGCCGGCGCGGCTTCTTCGCAGGCCGATCAGCCCGGCGATGCCCGGCGGCCGGGTCCGCCCCACCCCGGATGGCTCTACGGGATCTCTTCCCACAACGCGCGCAGCGCTGGCGCGGCACCGTCGAGCGGCACCGAGCGCTTCTGCGTGCCGCGGCGCACTTGGACCTCGAGCTCGCCACTGTCGAGGCTGCGCTTGCCCGCCACCACGCGCAGCGGCAGGCCGAGCAGCTCCGCCTCGACGAACTTCTCGCCGGGACGCATGTCTCGATCGTCGTAGAGCACGTCGAAGCCCTCGTCCCGAAGCTCTCCATAAAGTCGCTCCGCCAGCTCGTGCTCGGGCGTCCCCACGTTGCCGAGCGACACCAGCTCGAGGTCGAACGGCGCGATCGCCTTTGGCCATGAGATGCCGTTGTCGTCGGCGAACTGCTCGACCGCGGACGCAGCAATGCGCGCCGGCCCCATGCCGTAGCTCCCCATCACGATCGGGCGCTCGACGCCCTGCTCGTCGAGATAGTTGGCGCCGAGCGGCTCCGAATAGCGCGTCCCCAGCTTGAAGATGTTCCCGACCTCGATCGCGGGCTCGATCCTGATCGTGCCACCAAGCGGGTCGCGATCGCCCTCCTCGACGGAGCGGATGTCGGCAAAGGCCGCCTTGAAGTCACGCCCCGGCTCGACCCCGCGCAGGTGCCTGCCACTCTGGTTCGCGCCGGTCACCCAGGTGCCGCGCTCGAGCGCCTCGTCGGCGACCACGTCGACGTCCACTCCGACCGGGCCGATGAAGCCCGGATCCGTGCCAAATGTCTTCTTTATCTCCTCCTCGGTGGCTGCCCGGAACGGCGCCCCGACGACTTTCTGCAGCTTGATCTCGTTCAGACGGTGATCGCCGCGCACGAGCGCGAGCCTCATCCCTCCCCCGTCCACTACCACCGGCAGCGCCTTGATCAAAGTCGCGCCGTCGACGCCGAGGAACCTGGAAACCGCTTCGATCGTGCGGGCGCCTGGCGTATCCACGACCTCCGGCTGCGCCAGGGGCTCGGGGAACGCCGGATCCGGGGCCGTGCCACGGGCGACTTCGACATTGGCGCCATAGCCGGCGTCGGACAGCGCCACCTCGTTCTCGCCGACAGGACACGGCGCCATGTACTCGTGCGCACCGAGTCCGCCCATCATGCCGACGTCCGACTCCACCCTGTACCAGCGCAACCCGCAGCGATCGAGCACGCGGTCGTATGCCTGGATGTGCAGTGAGTAGGAAGCGTCGAGCGCCTCCTCGTCACGGTCGAAGCTGTAGGAGTCCTTCATGATGAATTCACGCGTGCGCAGGACGCCGGCGCGCGGTCGCGGCTCGTCGCGCTCCTTGATCTGCAGGTGGTAGAGGATCAGCGGCAGGTCGCGGTAGGAACGCACTTCGTGCGAGACGTGGTAGGTGATGACCTCCTCGTGCGTCAGCGCCAGCACCAGCGGCCGGTCGTTGCGGTCCTTGAGCTTGAACAGCTCGGGAATCCCTGCGCGACCGGTGCGTTCCCACAGCTCCGCCGGCTGTAACACCGGCATCAGCAGCTCGT
The DNA here is from genome assembly GCA_963716195.1 of uncultured Solirubrobacterales bacterium. GTDB lineage: Bacteria > Actinomycetota > Thermoleophilia > Solirubrobacterales > JBBDJG01 > JBBQNR01. The sequence goes on along the minus strand of OY970293.1, from coordinate 1,096,200 downwards.
TGCCGCCGATCGCGTCCATCTCCTCGCGAATGATCTGCTCGATCCGCCGCTGCCCGCGCCAGCCCGCCGGCATCCAGGTCCAAAGGCCGGTCCCAACCTGGCGCACGAGCGCGGCCCGCACCATCAGGATGTGCGAGAGCGCCTCGGCGTCCGCGGGCGCCTCCTTCACGGTTGGCAGGAAGAAGCTGGAAAGTCGCGTCATGGGGAAAGCGTCGTAGAGCCCATTACGAAATGCCCGTGATGCCTGAGGCGGTGAGAATCGAGCCAGTCAAGGACACAGGAAGCCCGCATACCCGTGCCGTATGCGGGCTACCGAGCACGCAGGATGGCGAAGATTCGCAGCCGCGTCAGGCGTTGCGGGTGTTTCTGTAATGGGCTCTTAGCGTACTGACCGGTCCCGCGGGGGCGATCTGTAGCTTTGATGCCTCCGAAGTCGCCGTCCGGACCGACCCGCCGGCGACCGCTACCTTCGAGATCCGTCCCTGTTTCGACCAGCCGTGAGGCGAACAGCTGCCCTAATCCCACGCGCCATCGCGACCGTGGCCGCCTGCGCCCTGCTCGCGCCGGGAGCCGCGATGGCGGCCGACTCGCCGTCGAACCGCACGCTCTACGAGGACGGCCCCTCCGGCCGTTTCTTGCTGAACGGTGGCTGGCACACCCGCGCCGATCCCGGCGATCGCGGGCTGAAGACCGGCCTGTTCAGGGCCACCAGCCTGACTGGCTGGCTGCCGACACAGATCCCGAACGCCGCCAACGCCGGGGATTTCTCGGTCAAGAGCTATGTCGGCTCCGTGCAGTGGTACCGCAAGGACTTCTTCGTGCCGAACGCCAGTGCCCGCTCGCGCTGGATCCTGCGCTTCGAGTCTGTCAACTACCGCGCGACGGTGTGGCTGAACGGGCGTCGCATCGGTCGCCACACGGGCGCCTACCTCCCATTCGAGGTACCCGCGGAATCGATCAAGCGTCGCGGCGTCAATCGACTCGTGGTCAGGGTCGACAGCCGCCGTGGCGAGCTCGACGTGCCGTCGCTCGTCCAGCGCGGCGGCGGTCATTTCACCGGCGGTTGGTGGAACTACACCGGCATCCTGCGCGAGGTCTACCTGCGCCAGGTCGACAGCCTGGACCTGCGCAACGTCTTCGTGCGCCCGAAGGTGAACTGCGCCACCTGCTCGGCGCAGGTGGCGATCGAGGCGCTCGTCCACAACGTCAGCAAACGCAGCCAGGAGGCCGCCGCCGAGGCGACGGTCGGCGGGCACACGCTCTCCTTCGAGCCGGTCAACGTCCGACCCGGTAAGGCCCGCCGCATCCGCGGCAGCCTGCGCATCGAGGAGCCGAAGCTGTGGAGCCCGCGGGACCCGCACCTCTACACGGTGAAGATCGCCGTGCGAAAAGCATCCGGCTCGGTGGCGCAGCGCTACACGCTCCGGACCGGGATCCGCAAGATCGAGGTGAAGGAAGGCCGCATGCTCCTGAACGGCAAGCCGGTCGACTTCCGGGGCGCGAGCATGCACGAGGACGATCCGGCTCGAGGCGCGGCGCTGACACCAGAAGACATCCGCGCCAACTTCGAGCTGTTGGGAGACCTCGGCGCGACGATGACGCGTTCGCACTACCCGCTCCACCCACTCGCCCTCGAGATCGCCGATCGAAAAGGGCTTGTGGTCTGGTCGGAGATTCCGGTCTATCAGATGCAGGACACGCTCTTCCGGGACCGTCACGTGCGCTCGCTGAGCGTGCGCATGGCGCGCGAGATGGTGCTGCGCGACCGCAATCACCCGTCGGTGATCGTCTGGAGCCTCGGCAACGAGAACACGAACCGACCCGGTGTCGGCTTTCGCCGCTACATCCGGCAGGCGCGCCGTGCGGTCAAGCGGCTCGACCCCGCCCGCTTGATCGGACTTGCATTCCCCGGGTACCCAAACACCGGCGAAATCTCGCTGTACCGCGGCCTCGACGCGCTTGGCGTCAATTCCTATTTCGGTTGGTATCCCGGCCCGGGCGGCACCGTCGAGGATCGCGCCGGTCTTGGTCCCTATCTCGACGTGCTGCACAAGACGTATCCGCGCCAGGCGCTGTTCGTGACCGAGTTCGGGGCCGAGGCGAATCATCCGGGACCGCTCAACCAGAAGGGAACGTACGCGTTCCAGAGCGACCTGCTTGGGTACCACCTCTCGGTCTATGCGGCGCGGCCGTGGCTCAACGGCGCCCTCGTCTGGATCCTCAAGGACTTCCGTGTGAAGCCGGACTACGACGGCGGCAACCCGACGCCGCACCCGCCGATGAACGAAAAGGGGCTGGTGGACGACAGAGGCGAGCGCAAGCCCAGCTTTCAGATCGTGCAACAGGCAATTCAGCGCCTCGCCGCTACCGAGGGACAGTGAGGTTAAGCGGGCATGAAGAACGCTAAGGCGGACGCAACGCAGGCCGATGGCAGACGTTGATGCCTGTGCAGGATCCCTACGCCGCCCCCGACCCAGCCACGAAAGCTTGAAACCAATGCCACGATCCCAGCCGCCATCGCATCTTCTGGGTGGACCACTAGCTACGATGCCGCACTTCATGCACGGAGGCCGATTCGCATTCACGGCCGGCTTGGCGGCTCGAGTCTCGACGTTGCTCGTCCTGATCGCGGCGCTCGCGCTGCCGAGCAGCGCGTTCGCGAGCAAGGACCAGTGGTCGATTTTCGAGGACCACCCCTACCTCGTGCGCTCCGATCCGACGACGCGCGAGCGCATACTCGACGAAGTGCAGCGGGAGCTCGGTTCCGACACGATCCGCGTCGAGGTCAAGTGGAACGAGGTGGCGCCTGCCGCCTACTCGAAGAAGAAGCCCGCATTCAATCCCCGCGACCCCTCCGCCTACCCGGGTTTTGGTCCCTACGACGAGCTCGTCAAGAGCGTTACGAACCGCGGCCTGCGCGTCCTGATCACGATCACGGGTGACGCGCCGGTGTGGGCCACCGGGGGGGCGCGCGGCGGCAACTACAAGCCGAGCGCCTCCGAGTACGCCAGCTTTGCGACGGCCGTGGGCAAGCGCTACTCCGGCACCTTCAACAACCTGCCGGTCGTGCGCTTCTTCACGATCTGGAACGAGCCCAACCACATTCAATTCATCAAGCCGACCTCCCAGGCACCGGTGATCTACCGCGGCATCGTCGACAAGGGCGTCCCTGCCCTCAAGGCCGCTGCGGCGCCGGGCTCGAGGATCTTCGTCGGCGAGCTCAAGCCGACGCCGCGGAAGGGTCTCGGGCCGTTGAAGTTCCTCCAGAACTGGCTCTGCCTGGACAAGGACAACAAGCGCCTGCGTGGCAAGGCCGCGCGCAAGCTGAAGTGCACGAATTTCAAGAAGGTGAACGCGAACGGGTTCGCGCACCACCCGTACGGACCGCCCGGCGCGGTCTCCGAGCGCGTGGACATCGTGAACATGTTTGCGATCAAGCGGCTTGCGAAGGCGCTCGACCGCGCCGGCAATGCCGGACGCATCACGAAGAAACTGCCGATCTACAACACCGAGTTCGGCATCCAGTCCAACCCGCCAGACCTCTTCGTCTCGACGTCGCCTACGCGCCAGGCGCAGATAATCAACGAGAAGGAAGAGTTCTCGTACCGCTACTCGCGACTGAAGAGCTACTCGCAGTACCAGCTCTACGACGACCCCGCGCGACCCGGTCCTCCGTCGGCCCGCTGGGCGGGATTCCAGACCGGCCTGCGTTTCGCGGACGGCCGCAAGAAGCCGGCATACGACGCTTACCAGTTCCCGCTGGTCCTGAAGAAGAGCGGCAGCAAGCTGCTGGTCTGGGGACGGATCCGGCCCGGCATCGGCGCGCGCTTCGCACAGCTTCAACGCCGCTCCGGCAGCAGCTACGTCAACAGCGGCTCGCGCATAACGGCCAATTCAAAGGGATACTTCACGACGAAGGTGAGCCGCGGCACGTATCGCTTCCAGGCCTTCGGAAAGCCGGGCACGACCTCGTCCACCAGCGTGGAGATGCTCGGGACGAGCCGCTCCAGCTCGGCCCCGAAGTAGGGACGGACCGTGCTTGCGCTCGGGCGCGGGAACGCGCTGAAGCTTGCGCTCGTGGTGGTGGGGATCGGATTCGCGGCCGTTCCGCCCGCCGCTTCTGCGAGTCGATCGCAGTGGTCGGTATTCGAGGATCACCGCAACCTGGTCGGCTCGGGCGAGGCCAAACGGCAGAACACGCTCGAGCAAATCGAGAACCTCGGCGCCGACACGCTGCGCATCCAGGTGCGCTGGAGCGATGTCGTCCCGTCCCGGTCGGCTCGGAACAAGCCGGCGTTCGACGCCAGCAACCCCGCGGCCTACCCGGGCTTCGCCCCTTACGACGACCTGATCAGGCGGGCGACCGCGCGAGGATTTCGCATCATGGTCACGATCGGCGGCGATGCGCCGCGCTGGGCCACCGCCGGGGGACGCAGCACCAGCTTCGCCAACGCCAACTACAAACCGAGCCCGGGTGAATACGCCCGCTACGCGGGCGCGGTCGCGGCGCGCTACTCCGGTCGCTTCGGCGGTCTGCCCGCGGTGCGCTACTTCACGATCTGGAACGAGCCGAACCACGAGCAGTTCATGAAGCCCCTGAGCGCCGCGCCGGGCGTCTACCGCCAGATGGTGTGGCAGGCGGTTCCGGCCATACGCCGGGCCGCTGCGTCCGGGACGAAGGTGTTCGTCGGTGAAACCGCGCCGGTCGGTCGGGCGGGCCGGGTCACCGGCCCGAAGGCGTTCCTGCGTCGCTGGCTGTGCCTGAGCAAGCGCCTGCGCGCGGTGCGGAGTGGTTCCTGTCGCGGTTTCAAGCGCATCGAGGCCAACGGCTACGCACATCATCCGTACGGGCCGGTGTTCCGTGTCCCGCGTGGCAAGGACATCATCAACATGCTCGCGATCCGCACTCTCGGCAAGTACCTCGACCGTGCAGCAAGCGCCGGCCGCCTGCGCCGGGGTATGCCGATCTACAACACCGAGTTCGGTCTGCAGACCAACCCGCCCGATCGCTCGGTGAGCACCACCCCTTCACGTCAGGCCCGGCTGCTCAACGAGAAGGAGGAGTACTCCTACCGTTACTCACGGCTCAAGAGCTATTCGCAGTACCTGCTCTACGACGACCGCGCCTCGTCCGCATTCCAGACCGGTCTCCGCTTCTTCAGCGGCCGTGCCAAGCCCTCTCTGAATGCCTATCGTTTCCCGATCGTCGTCCACCGCCGCGGGCGGCGAGGCGCACGGATCTGGGGGCTCGTGAGGCCGGGGACCGGCAAGCGCTTCGTGCAGCTCTACAAGGGTGGCCGGCGATCCGGCGGCCGCATCAGTACAGGCTCCAGCGGTTACTTCGCGGCGCTCCGCGCTCGCAAGGGCCGTTTCTTCTTCAAGGCGTACGGGCGCAACTCCGCTGGGCGCCTGGTCCTGCTTGGGCGTAGCCGGACCGCGGCTCCGATCGGGTAGGACCCGGACATGAACGTGGCCAGGCGCCGCCGGCTTCGCATCCGCGGCCTGATGGTGCTGCTCGTCTTGATCGCGGCCGGCGCAGCCGCGATCGTCGTTTTGAAGGCGACGGACGGGAACCTCCTGCCAGAGCCGTCCGCGTCGCGCTGGTCCCTGATCGAGGATCACGCGTTGATGGTCACCAGCGGTGCGGCAACGCGCGAGGCGACGCTCGACGAGGTAGACGAGCTCGGGGCCGACACGATCCGTGTGCTCGCGCGCTGGAATGAGATCGCGCCGAATCCGCGCTCGGCGGACAGGCCCAGCTTCGATGCGTCGGACCCCGCCGCCTATCCCGGCTTCGGCCCCTACGACGACCTCATGCGGAAAGCCGATGAGCACGGGCTGCGGGTGCTGATCACGCTGGCACCGGACGCGCCGAGCTGGGCGACCGAGGGCGAACGGCCCGCCACGGCCGAGACGGTCAACTTCCGCCCGAGCGCAAGGGAGTTCGGCGACTTCGCCGCCGCGGTCGCGCGCCGCTACTCCGGCGACTTCCGCGGCCTTCCCGGCGTGCGCTGGTTCTCGATCTGGAACGAGCCGAACCACGAGTTGTTCCTGAAGCCGACATCGGACTCGCCCGAGATCTACCGCGACCTCGTGACGGCGGCGCTGCCGCGCATTCGCGCCAACGCCGCGAGTGAGGCACGCGTGCTCGTGGGCGAGACAGCCCCATCCGGGCGCGCGGGCAAGGTGATGGGGCCCGCCAGGTTCGTGCGTCGCTGGCTGTGCCTCGACGAGCAGTTCAACCGGCTCACGAGCGCAGCTGCCGAGCGGAAGGGCTGCGCCGGCTTCAGCGACCAGGACGTGGACGGATTCGCTCACCACCCGTACGGCCCGGCGCAGCGGGTTGTCAAAAAGGGAGACGTCGTCAACCTGCTCGCGATCAGGCGCCTCGGCGCCTACCTGGACCGCGCGGCGCAGGCAGGACGCGTGCCGGCGGGACTGCCCATCTACGCGACCGAGTTCGGCCTCCAGTCGAACCCGCCCGACCCCACCGTCTCGACCACGCTCGCAAAGCAGGCGGCGCTCCTGAACGAGCGCGAAGAGTTCTCGTACGACTACCCCCGCCTACGCAGCTACGCCCAATACCTGATCCGCGACGACCCGGCCCGACCGGGAACGACCGAGAAGGAGATCTGGTCGGGCTTCCAGACCGGGCTGCGCTTTCACGACGGCCGCAGGAAGCCGGTGTGGAATGCGTGGCGGCTGCCGATCGCGGTCCTCGACGATGGGCCAGATGCGACTGTATGGGGCCTTGTCCGTCCGGGTGAAGGTGAGCGCGAGGTACGGCTGGAACGCTTGACAGGGGGGCGCTTCGTTCCGGACGGTGGTCCGGTGAAGACCAACGACGAGGGCTACTTCGAGGTCCGGCGACCGCTCGGCACCTATCGCTTCCGGTCGTCCGCCGGCACGAGCAGGGCCGCGGCGCCTGCCGTCGCGCCGCCGTTCGCGCGCTAACGGCGGCTACCTACCTACGCCTGTGCCCGCTTGAAGCGGCGACCCGAGACGTCGACCGGCTCGCGCAGGACCTCTTCGGCGGCGTCCGGGGTGCGCTCGGCCTCCATCTGAGCGATCCGCTCGGGCGTCAGCTCGCCCGCGTTCTCCTGCTCGATACGCTCGAGCCACTCGGCCGCCTCGGCGGCCTTGCGCTCGTCGGCCTCCACCCCGCCGGCGGCTACTGAACGGTCGATCTCGGCGAACAGCTCTTCGACGAGCCGGTCCTGCGGGACCTTTCGCAGCGGCTTGCCGTGGGCGAAGATCATGCCCTCGTTCTTGGCGCCGGTGATGCCGAAGTCTGCGTGCGATGCCTCGCCGATCCCGTTCACGGCGCAACCGAGCACCGCGACCTCGATCGGCTGCTCGTAGCGCTCGAGCCGGCGTTCGATCTCGGTCACGACGGTGTCCATGTCGAATTGGAGTCGGCCGCACGTGGGGCAGGCGATCAGAACGGGCCCACGATCTCGCAGGCCGAGCGACTTGAGGATCTCCCACGCGACCTTGACTTCCTCCTCGGCCTGGAAGGTGGACAACGAGATCCGGATCGTGTCGCCGATCCCGTCCGCGAGCAGGGTTCCGAGTCCGACGGCCGACTTCAGCGACCCCGACCACTTGGTCCCGCTCTCGGTGATGCCGAGGTGGATCGGGTAGTCGATGCGCTGCGCGAGCAGGCGGTTCGCGGCGATCGTGTTCGGGACGTTCGTCGACTTGATCGAGACCTTGAAGTTCTCGAAGGCGAGGTCCTCCATTAGCTCGACGAACTCCACCGCCGCCGTGACGAGCGCCTGGACGGGGTCGTCGCTCTCCAGCTCGTGCAGGTGCTTGGGCAGGGAGCCGCTGTTGACGCCGATACGCATGGGCACGCCGGCTTCGGTCGCCCGGTTGGCGACCTGCGCGACCTTGTCGCGGCCGCCGATGTTGCCCGGGTTGAGGCGGATGCAATGGGCACCGGCCTCGATCGCCTTCAGCGCAAGCGTGTAGTTGAAGTGGATGTCCGCGATCACCGGCACCGGCGAGCGCTTGACGATCGTCTCGAGCGCGACGGCATCCTTGTCGCGCGGAACGGCCACGCGCACCAGCTCGCAGCCCGCCTCGACCATCCTGCCGATCTGCTCGAGCGTCGCCTCCACGTCGCTCGTGTCGGTCTTCGTCATCGACTGCACGACGACCGGTGCGCCGCCGCCGACAGGCACGCTGCCGACCCAGATCTGGCGCTTGGAGGGCACAGGGGGATGTTAGAGCTCCTGACACGCGATACTCCCCGGGGATGCGGTACGTGACGATCGCGGAGCGCGAGGGAGTCGTGGTGGTCAGAATGGACCGGCCGCCGGCCAACGCGCTCGATCGTGAGCTCGGCAAAGAGCTGATCGACGTCGCCGAGCTGCTCATGGAAGGGGACCAGCGCGCGGTCGTGCTCGCTGGCCGTGAAGGTTTCTTCTCCGCCGGGCTGGACCTCAAGGTGGTTCCCACACTCGGCCCCGAAGAGCAGGCCGAGATGGTGATGGGCATCAACCGCATGGTTGCCGCGTGGTGCTCCGTGTTCTGCCCCGTCGTGACCGCCGTCACGGGGCATGCGATCGCGGGCGGCCTGATACTCGCCCTCACCGGCGACTACCGGATCGGCGCGACCGAAGGCAAGCTCGGTCTCACCGAGGTGCGGGCCGGCGTCCCCTATCCTGCGGGCGCGATGGCGATGGTGAGATGGGAGCTGTCGCCCCCAGCCGCACGCGTTCTGACGTTGGGCGGGGACCTGGTCGATCCGCCGCGGGCGCTGGAACTGGGGCTGGTGGACGAGCTCGCGGCGCCGGAGGATGTGGTTCCAAGGGCGATCGAGGTCGCCCGCACGATGAGCGAGTTGCCTCGCGGGACGTACGGAATCGTCAAGAACCAGGTGCGCGGCGATCTGCTGGACGAGCTTCAGGTGATCGTCGAAGACGAAGAAGATCCGCTGTTGGAGGGTTGGCTCTCGGAAGAGACAGGCGAGGCCGCCGCAGCGCGGTTGCGCGAAGGCTCGCAATAGTCGTCCAGCGGCAGTTGCGCTTCTTTTTCGCTTGCCTTGCGCTGCTGTGCCTGCTGCCCACAGTGGCGATCGGCGCTCCTAAGCGCTGGCGTTACACCGGCGCGTCCAGGATCCCGCTCGAGTACTTCCAGGGCGTGACGTCCGGTCCCGGCAAGCATCTCTACTTCGACGGGACCTTTACCGGCCTCTATCGCACCGGCCCCCGCTTGGGCGAGCAGGCGCGTTCCATCCCGAACGTGATCCCGCCAGACGTCTCCATGCGCGAGGGCTACAACCACATCGGCGACCTCACGTGGGACGCGGCCGAGGGCGGTCGCCTGCTGCTGCCGCTCGAGTGTTACAACCCGCTCGCCGGCGGCAACACGTGCAAGACCGGCTCGATCGGCGTCGCCGACCCCCACACGTTGCGCTGGCGTTACTACGTCAAGCTCGACCCGGCCTTCATCGACAAGGCGATGTGGGCGGAGGCCTCGCCCGACGGCAAGCTGCTGTGGACTTCGAGCGGCAGCGGCAAGGACCTGTTGGCGTACCGCATGACCGAAGTGAGCGCGGCCAACGCAGCGCCGGCGGAGCCGCTGCTGCAGCCGGTCGTGCGTCTGCCGGGAGCCGTGCCGCCGAGCGGCGTCACCGGTGGGACCTTCTACAAGGGACGGCTGCTGCTCGCCGGTCAGACTGGCGGGCCCTTCCGCGTCTGGTCGATCGACACGCGCAACGGCAAGCGCAGGCTCGAGATCGAGCGCTTCATCGTGGGCGAGTCGGAGGGACTCGACATCGCGCGCATCCGCGGCGGGCTGTTGCACTGGATCGTCACGCCGTCGCTCACCAGCGGCCGGTCCCCGACGTTCGGCGTCGGCCACAGTGCTTTGATGCACTTCCGGCCGCGCCACCGGCGTCCGTAAACTCATCCGTATGGCACTGACTGTAGGAACAGGCCCCTTTGGGCACCGGCCCGGAGGGGTCTTCAACTTCGATCGCCCGCGGACCAAAGGCGTGATCTGGTTCGAGGACCCGCCCAGGCGCATGCGCGCGATCTTCAACGGCGAGACCGTCGTGGACAGCCGTCACGCGAAGCTGCTCCACGAGCAGCGGCTTCTTGCGGTCTACTACTTTCCCGAGGACGAGGTGCGCATGGACCTGCTCGTCCCGACCGACCACCGCACGCACTGTCCGTACAAGGGCGACGCGTCGCACTGGACGGTGCGGGTCGGTGAGCGCGAGTCCGAGAACGCAGCCTGGAGCTATCCGGAGCCCTTGGAGGATGCACCGCCGCTCGCGGGCTACTTCGCCTTTTACTGGGACAAGATGGACGAGTGGTACGAGGAGGACGAGCTCGCAATCGGCCACGCGCGCGACCCGTACCACCGGATCGACGTACTGGACACGTCGCGTCACGTTCGTGTGCTGGTCGGCGGCGAGGTCGTTGCCGATACGCGCCGGGCCCGCGTGCTGTTCGAGACCGGCCTGCCGCCGCGCTGGTACATCCCGCCCGAGGACGTGCGCTCCGACTTCCTCGTCGCGAGCGACAACCACACGGTGTGCGCGTACAAGGGCGAGGCCTCGTACTGGTCCGTGCGCGCCGACGACGAGCTGGAGGACGACCTAGTCTGGTTCTACGAGGAGCCGAGGCACGACGCAGCGCGAGTCACCGGATACCTCGCGTTCTTCAACGAGCGCGCCGACATCGAGGTCGACGGCGAGCTGCAGGAGCGCCCGGTGACGCAGTGGTCGCCAAAATCGCGCACCGGATCGAAAGCCTGACCGGCGCCATGAACTCCGATGAGGTGATGGTGTTCGTCGAGATCCCGACGGGCTCGCGCAACAAGTACGAGTACGACCCGGCTCTCGGCGCCATCGTGCTGGACCGCCGGCTCTTCACCTCGATGAGCTATCCGGCGGACTACGGCTTCATCGAGGGAACGCTGGGCGGCGACGGCGATGCACTCGACGCGCTGGTCCTGGTCGGCGCCCCGACATTCCCGGGTTGCCGCATACGCGCCCGGCCGGTTGGCGTGTTCTTCATGACCGACGAGAAAGGTCCTGACGAGAAAATCATCTGCGCCTCCTTGCACGATCCCGCCTGGCTCCACGTGCATGACCTCGAGGACATCCAATCCGAGTTCCGCGACGAGATCGAGCACTTCTTCAAGGTCTACAAGGAACTCGAAAAGAAGAAGACCGCGACGAGAGGCTTTGGCGGGCGGCAGGAGGCGGTCCAAGTGATCGACGATGCTCGGTCTCGGGCGAGCACCCACCTCTAGCCGTCCCGCGAGGTCAGCTTAGGCGCCGACGTACAGCTTTCAATGTCAGCTCGACACGACCGCGTTCGTACCACACCTGCCCGTGGCTGAAGCGCAGCGTCGTCAGACCGGCTGCAGTATGCACCTGGTCGCGTAGTCGATCCTGGGCCTGCTCGCCCGGCGTGCGGTGATGGCTGAGGCTGTCCGTCTCCACCACCAAGCCCAGATCGGGCCAGTAGAAGTCGACCTTGAAGCCGTTGACGTATTGCTGCGTCTGCGGTCGCGCAAAGCCGGCCTTGCGGACGATCGGGATGAACACTCGCTCGAGCTCGGAGTCCGTGAGGAAGAAGGTCCGGCGATCGAGCGTCTTGCGCAGGGCGGCGAGGCCTCGGCGGCGCGGCACTTCGTCGAGCACCGAACGGAGGCGCTCGGGGTCGATCAGGTCGAGCCTGTCGGCTTCGTTGATCGCGCGCTCGAGCTGGCCTTGGTCGAGCCGGGTTGCCAGGTCGATCAGGGTGCAGGCCGGGCGTCGTGACCGAGATGCCTTTGCGGGCGGTGATGTCTGCGGCGGTGAGGTTGCGCCGGCGGTGGATGATGAGGCCCGGTCTCCGACGCGGGGCACCGACGGGGACCGAGACCTCGATCGCGCCACTTCGCCGAGGCCGGATCCCGAGTAGGGCACCTGCGTCGTCATGGCTCAGCGCCGCACCTTGGCCACAACTCAACACCGCGGCCATCCAGCGTCCCTCTTGCGTGAGCTGTGGCCGACCCGCGGCATAGACGCCGCGCAACAAGGGATGGAGCCGGCCGCTGGTGATGCGGTGACGAATTGCCTCATGGCTCAGTCCAAACTCGACCAACTGTGCGCGTGTTATCACTCCGTGCTGCCGACGAACCAGGGTCCAAATGCTTCTGTGATCGATTGATGTGGCTATAACCCCATCAAGTCATCACAAAGCCCGATCTCACTCCCTTGGATGAGCGGTCTTGCAGTACCGGCGCCGCTCCGAGCGTGTTTTGGGAGCATCGATACCGATCCGTGTCAACCGGTAGGGAGGTGCCCCATGACCGAGCTTCAGCGGTATCTGGCGGAAGAGGTGGCCGAGGACCACACCGACGGGATCATCAACCGCCGGGAGGCGATGCGTCGTCTGGGCCTGCTCGGCCTCGGTACGGTGGCCGCGTCGTCGTTCCTGGCGGGTTTTGCCTCCGGCGCCCCCGCACGCAAGGGCCGCTCACTTCACCACGACCCTCGCAAGTCCCGCAAGTCCCAGCACAACGGCCACACGTTCGTCGAGTGGGCGCCGGCAGCAACGGAGGCGATCACCTTCCCCGGGCCGAACGGCACCCTCCTCGGCGCCTGGGCGCCCGCGGACAAGCCGCGCGGCGGCGCTCTCGTTATCCATGAGAATCGCGGCCTGACCGACCACATTCGCTCCGTCGCTGGCAGGCTCGCTGCCAGCGGCTTCTCGGCGCTCGCCATCGATCTGCTCTCGGAAGAGGGAGGCACCGGGGCCTTTCCCGGCGAGGCGGAGGTCATGGCCGCGCTCTCGGCCGTCCCACCGGAGCGGTTCGACGCCGATATGCAGGCCGGCGTCACTGAGCTCGGCCGCCGGCTGCATGGCAAGGACCTGGCGGCCATCGGCTTCTGCTTCGGCGGCGGCATGGTGTGGCGACTGCTCGCCTCTGGTGAGAAGCGCCTCTCCGCCGCGGCGCCTTTCTACGGCCCGTTTCCCGAGAACGCGAGCCTGAAAGGCTCCAAGGCAGCGGTCCTCGCCATCTACGGTGGGCTGGACACGCGCGTGAACGACACTCGTGACGCGGCGGAAGCAGCGCTGAAGGCGGCCCGGTTGAAGTACCAGATCGTCGAGTTCACTGCCGCGGACCACGCGTTCTTCAACGACACCGGGGCAAGGTTCAACCCCGCCGCTGCCGCGGAAGCCTACCGGCGCGTCCTGGCGTGGTTCGAGCGCTACCTCAACGGCGACCGCGACGATGACGACGACTGACCAAAGGGCCTAGTGGCCTGCCCGAAAACGTTTCCCGGCGAACGTTCCCCGACAGACCACTACTAGTCAGCCCGAGTACATCTCCTCGATCTCGGCGGCGTACTTCTCCGCGACGGGCTTGCGCTTCAGCTTCATGGTGGGCGTCAGCTCGTCGCCGCCGGGGAGCCAGTCCTCCGGCAGGATCGTGACCTTCTTCACGCCCTCCACGCTCGAGACCTGCGAGTTGAGGTCGTCGACCGCCTTCTGGATCTCCGCTCGTGTGCGGTCGTCCCTGGCCAGCGCCTCGAGCGAGGTGTCTTCGATGCCCTGCTGTGCTGCCCACGCGGGTGCCACGTCAGGATCGAGCACAACCAGCGCCGAAAGGAACTTGCGGCCGTCTCCGATCACGCATGCGGTCCCGATCAGCGGGTGAGCCTTCAGCTTCGCCTCCAGGTTGGCGGGCGAGATGTTCTTGCCGCCGGCGGTGATGATCAGCTCCTTCTTGCGGTCGACGATCTTGACGTAGCCGTCCTCGTCGATCTCGCCGATGTCGCCGGTGTGCAGCCAGCCCTCGTGGTCGATCGCCTCGGAGGTCTTGTCCGGCAGGTTGCGGTAGCCCGGCATGATCTGCGGGCCGCGGATCAGGACCTCGCCGTCGTCGCCGAGCTTCAGCTCCATCCCCGGCGTCACCTGGCCGACAGTACCGAGCTTGATCTTGCCCGGCAGGTTGACGGTGCCCGACCCGGTGCTCTCCGACAATCCCCACAGCTCCGCGACCGGCACACCGATCGCATGGAAGAACTCGAGCACGGTCAGCGGTGTCGGGGCAGCGCCGACGTACACGGCCTCGAGCGCATCGAGCCCGAGCTGCTCCCTCAGCTTCGACAGCACCATCTCGTCGGCCTTGCGGTGCTCCTCGGCGAGTTCCGCCGGCAGCTCCTCCCCGGCCTGCTCGGCGCGCACCTTCCTGTGCCCGACGTCGAGCGCCCACTCCAATGCCTTCTTGCGCTCAGGGTCCTGCTCGGAGGCGACCATGGCCTCCAGACCCGCCTTCAGCTTCTCCCAGATGCGCGGCACGGCGAAGAACCAGGTCGGGCGCACCTCGGGCATGTAGGCGATCACCTCGCGCGGGTTCGGGCAGCACGTGACGGTGTGGCCGAGCACGATCGGCAGGTAATGGCCGACCGCTCGCTCAGCGATGTGAGCCATCGGCAGGTAGGACACGACGCGTGCGCCGACTGGAAAGTCGATCACGTCGTCGAACGCCTTGACCGCGCTGGTCATGTTGCTGTGTGTGAGCTGGACTCCCTTGGGCGGACCGGTCGTGCCGGACGTGTAGATGAGCGTGAGGAGGTCGTCCGGCTCCACCGCCGCACGCGAGGCGGCGATCTCGTCCGGGTCGCCTTCTGTCTCCAACAGCTCGTCATAGGAGAGAACACCGTCGCGGCCGTCGGGGTCGACCATCACGACGTGCTCGACGGCCGGAGCGCTCTGGCGCGCCTCGAGCACGCGATCGATGAAGGCGGGTTCGGTGACGACGATGCGCGCGCCGGAGTCGTTCAGCTGGTAAGCGATCTGGTCGGGCGTCAGGGTCTGGTAGAGGGAGAACGGCGTCGCGCCGAGGCTCATCGCCGCCGCATCGGCGACGTGGAACTCCGGTCTGTTCGTGAGCATCAGCGCGTAGGTCTGACCGCGCTCCAGCGCCAGCGCCTTGAGGCCGTGAGCGAAGCGGTCGACGCGCTCGCCGTACTCGCCCCATGTCAGCTCCTGCTCGCCGCCGCGCGTGCGCAGCGCCACCCTGTCAGCGCAGCCACCAACTGTCGCCGTGAATGCCGATGCGACCGTGTCTGCCTGGAGTCCGGGCTTGGTGCCGGACCTGTCGATCGTGGTGCGTTCCAAGACCTCTCCTCCTCAGTCCCTTGTGCGGATGCACACCCTTCTGGGCGAAGCCTACCGGTTGTCGAAACCCCCGCTGGACAGTCGATCGATGTCGTTCGTCAGGCCGATCACGAACAGCAGCAAGATCAGGACGAAGCCGACGGCGCTGGCACGCTCCATCACGGCGTACGGGACCCGCCGGCCCCGCACCTTCTCCACCAGGCTCCAGAAGACGTGGCCGCCGTCGAGGGGCAGGAAGGGGAAGAGGTTGATCAGGGCGAGCGAGAGGCTGATCACCGCGAGCACGATCAGCGCGCGTCGCGTGTCCTCCGAAAAACTCTGCCTCGTCACTTCGTAACCCCCCACGACGCTCCCGATCTGCCTCCGCTCCTCGGGCTTGAATATCTGCACGATCACCTCAATGGTCTCGCGGGTGACGAACCACATCCGGTCGAGCGCGAGGCGCGCAGCCTCAGCGGGACCCGGGTCGATCGGGCGGGTGTCGAAGGCGAAACCGAGCAGCGGGCGGCGTGCGGCAGCGTCGTAACGAGGGCGCACGCGGACGGTGACGACGCGGCCGTCGCGCACGACCGTGAGCGTCACGGGAGTGGCGGCGACACAGTTGTTGACCTGCTTGCCCCGGCAGCGATGGCGCGAGATGACCTGTCGCAACATCTCGGGGTCGCCGCGTACGCCGTCCGCCGACACGATGCGGTCGCCCGGGCGCAGCGCCTGCGCGGCCGGCGAGTTTGCTCTGGTGACAGCCACCTGCGAGATCTCCTCCTGGAAGTCGAACGCGAGCGCGAACAGGATCACGAACGCAATCAGCACGTTCATCGCGGGGCCCGCGAGGATCACGACGCATCGCTTCCACACCGGCTGGTTGTAGTAGGCGCGCGGCGCGACCTCCGGGTCCAACTGCTCTTCCGGGTTCATGCCGGTGATCTTCACGTAGCCCCCGAACGGCAGAGCACCGATTCCGTACTCCGTCTCGCCGCGCTTGACCTTGAAGATGAGCGGAGGGAAGAAGAGCGCGAAGCGCTCGACGCGCATCCCGGTCAGCTTGGCCACGGCGAAGTGCCCGAACTCGTGCATGATGATCAGGAACGCGAAGCCCGCGAACGCGAGGAACCAACTCACGCGCTGACTGCCAGCCTGGCGACCAGCGCGGCAGCGTCGTCACGCGCTTCCGCATCGGCCTCGTAGAGGTCCTCGAACTGGAGCACCGGCTGTGGCTCATTCGCCTCGAGCGTCCCCGCGATCACGCGCGCGATGTCCGCGAATGCGAGCCTCTCGGCGAGGAAGGCGTGCACGGCTACCTCGTTTGCGGCGTTCAGAACGCACGGCCCGGTGCCACCGGCCACCGCCGCCTGCCGCGCGAGGCCGAGGCACGGAAAGGCATCGAGGTCGGGCGGCTCGAACGTGAGCTTGCCCACGGACGTGAGGTCGAGCGTGGAGACCGTTACGTCGGCGCGCTCCGGGTAGTGGAGCGCATACGAGATAGGGACGCGCATGTCGGGATAGCCGAGATGCGCAAGCGAGGCGCCGTCGTTCAGGTGGATGAGCGCGTGCACGATCGACTCGGGATGAACGACGACGGAGATGCGCTCGTAGGGAACTCCGAACAGGTGGTGCGCCTCGATCAGCTCGAGTCCCTTGTTCATGAGCGTGGCGGAGTCGATCGTGATCTTGCCACCCATGTCCCAGGTCGGGTGGCGTAGCGCCTGCTCGGCGGTGACATCGCGGAGCGAGTCGGCGTCCCGGCCGCGGAATGGCCCACCCGAAGCGGTCAGGACCAGTGACTCCACGGTTCCCGGCCCCTCGTGGCGGAGAAGCTGGAAGAGCGCCGAGTGCTCGGAGTCCACCGGCAGGATGGAAGCGCCCGTCGCTTCGGCCAGCTGCGTGACCAGCTCGCCGCCCACGACCAAGCTCTCCTTGTTGGCGAGCGCGAGGTCCATGCCCTCGCCGAGCGCTGCCACGGTCGGCCCGAGGCCCGCCGCGCCGACCAGGGCGTTCAGGACAAGATCTGCCTTCGACTCCACGATCAGGCGAACGAGGCCTTCCGGCCCCGTCAGCACCTCCCCATCGGTCCAGGCTTCTGATGCCCGCGCGCCTGCGTCGGGATCCGACAGGGCGATCCTCTCGACCCCGTGCTCCCTCGCCTGAGCGACCAGCTGCTCCCAGTTGCGCTGGGCCGCCAGCCCGGCCAGATCGAAGTCGCCGCTCGCGCGCACGACGTCGAGGGCCTGCGTACCGATCGAGCCCGTGGAGCCGAGGATCAGGAGCCTGCGCATGCGGTCAGTTTCCCAGGTGGGCCGCTACTGCCACCCCACGCAGACCGGCCGTCGATCTTGGTTCTGGTGGGGCGGCGTCCTTCCTTTGGGATGGCTGCGCGCTTTGTGTCTGGGCACCGAAGGGTGCAGCGGAGGCGTGCCTTTTGTGAGTCCGTGGCGACGAATGATGCACTCTTGCGATTGGACCCCAGTTGCTGTCGCTTTTATGCCGCCTAGAGGGGTCAAACCTTGCATGCTCCCGAGGTCCCATCGCAGGTCCCACCTCAGTCGTGCCTGGACTGACACCGAAGGCTCCCTCCTTCGATGCAGCTGTTGGTCCATGGGCTCGGTTTCGCGTTGGATGTGTCCCGTGGGCGCTCGCCGGCCTACAGGACGGCTAGCGACACGTAGTAGCCCACTACCAGCGTGAACAGCAGCGCGTCGATGCGATCGAGCACGCCTCCGTGCTCCCCCAGCACGTTGCCTGCGTCCTTGACGCCGAGGTCGCGCTTGATCAACGATTCGAACAGGTCGCCAAGGGGGGCCACGACTGCGACGCAGGCGCCGATCGCCAGCGCGTCGATGCCCGACAGCCAGTTCTGGTACAGGCCTGCGAACCAGAACGCCATCGTGCCCGCGACGACGCCTGCGACGAGGCCCTCGACCGTCTTACCGGGAGAGATCCGCGGCGCGAGCGGACGGGTGCCCCACAACCGGCCGCCGAAGTACGCACCCGTGTCGTGCACCACGGTGGCGAGCACGACGTCGAACACGAGCGCGTCCCCGTGCTCGATCCCGCGCAGCAGGACTCCGTGCGAGAAGGCGAGCCCGATCCAGACGATTCCGAACATCGTCCCGGCGATACCGAGCGCCGGATGACGCCGGTTGGGCTGCGCCAGCACGAACAGAAAGGTGAGCAGGACCGAGGCGACCAGCACCAGGATCATCTGGAACTGATCGCCGAAGCGCGCCGCGGCAACCAGCCCGACCATGCCGGCGAAGCCGGCCAGGGAGACCGGACGGACGGGGGCGAGCATCCGGTAGAGCTCCGACATGGCGATGACCCCGAAGACGATCACCGTCACCGCAACGAGGTCCTCGCTGGTCCAGATGACGAACGTCGCGAGGGCGGCCAGGGGAAGACCGACCGCGACGCGCGCCCCGGTGGTGCTGGGCCTGCGCGCGCGCCGCCGCGGCGGCGGCCGGCGCGGACGCCGCGCGCGTGTCCCCCGACCGGCCACTACGTGCCGATCACAACCACTACCGAGCTCCGAAGCGTCGTTGTCTGGAGGCGTATTCGGCCAGTGCCCTCTCCAGCTCTTCGCGATCGAAGTCCGGCCACAGCTTGTCGGAGAAGTACAGCTCGGAGTACGCGGATTGCCAAAGCAGGAAGTTCGACAGGCGCTGCTCGCCGCTAGTGCGGATGACCAGCTCGGGCTCCACCATGTCGGGCGCGTACAGGAGAGCGCGGAAGGCGTCCTCGCCGCCACCTTCGTAGCGAGCCGCCGCGTCGAGGATCTCGGCGCGGCCGCCGTAGTCGAAGGCGATGAAGAGCGTGCGCTCGCGGTGCGCGCCGGTGAGTCCCTCCGCCCACTCGATCCGCTCGCGCAGGCGCTCGGAGATCCGGTTCCGGCGCCCGATGAAGCGGACGCGCGTCTCCTCTTCATGCAGCTCCGGGATCTCGGAATCGATCAGCTCGGCGAACATCTCCATCAGGCCCGCCACCTCCCAGTCCGGTCGCGTCCAGTTCTCCGTCGAGAAGGCGTACGCGGTCAGCTCGCGAACTCCGAGCTCGCGCGCATCTCGCACCGTCTGCTTCAGGGCCTTCGCGCCCTGGCGATGACCCTCGAGGACGGGCAGATGGTTTTCGGCGGCCCAGCGCGCGTTCCCGTCCATGATGATGGCGACGTGCTCGGGCCCATCCCGCCCCGAACCTGTCAGTCCGCTTGCGGACTGACGGTTTGTCATTGCGTCAGGATCTCTTCTTCCTTGCCCTTGAGGAGCTCTTCGATGTCGCCGATCTTCTTGTCGGTCAGCTTCTGCAGCTCTCCCTCTGCGCGATGCTCCTCGTCCTTGCCGACCTCGCCCTCGGACTTCAGCTCCCGCAGATCGTGCATGCAGTCGCGCCGGATGTTGCGGATGGCGACCCGACCCTCCTCGGCGATGCCGTGCACGACCTTGACGAGCTCCTTGCGGCGCTCCTCGGTCAGCTCCGGGATCTGGAGCCGGATCAGGTTGCCGTCGTTCGACGGCGTCAGCCCCAGGTCGGACTCCATGATCGCCTTCTCCATCTGCTTGATCGCGGACTTGTCGTACGGCGTCACGGTCAGCAGCCGTGCCTCCGTCGCTGCGACGTTGGCCAGCTGCTTCAGCGGAGTGCTGGTCCCGTAGTAGTCGACGGTCACACGGTCGAGCAGGTGCGGCGAGGCGCGCCCCGTGCGAACGGTGGCCAGCTCGTTGCGTGTGGCGTCGATCGACTTGCTCATGCGATCCTCGGCGTCCTTCAGCAGGTCGTCGATCATGTCGCCACCAGCGTGCCCACGCGCTCGCCTCGCACGATGCGGTCGATGTTGCTCTCGTCCGACATGTTGAAGACGTAGATCGGGAGCCCGTTGTCCTTGCACAACGAGAGCGCGGTCGAGTCCATCACCTTGAGCCCGCGCTCAATCGCCTCCCCGTGCGTGATCTCCGGCAGGAAGGTCGCATCGTCGTGCAGCAGCGGGTCCATGTCGTACACGCCCTCCACGTTGTTCTTTGCCATCAGGATCGCCTCCGCATGGATCTCGAGCGCGCGCAGTCCGGCGGCCGTGTCGGTGGTGAAGAACGGGTTGCCGGTGCCACCGGCGAAGATCACCACTCGCCCTTTCTCGATGTGCCTCATCGCCCTGCGGCGGATGTAAGGCTCGCAGACTTCCGAGACCGCGATCGCCGACTGCACGCGCGTGTCGACGCCCTCGTGCTCGAGCGCGTCCTGGAGCGCGAGCGCGTTGAGCACCGTGGCAAGCATGCCCATGTAGTCGGCGGTCGCCCGGTCCATGCCGCGCGCCGTTCCCTCGAGGCCACGGTAGATGTTGCCGCCCCCGACCACGATCGCGACCTCCACCCCGCGCTCGCGCACGCGCCTGACGGTGCGGGCGATGGAATGGATGCGCTCGGGATCGGTCCCGAACTGCTGGGTTCCGAGCAGAGCCTCGCCGGAGAGCTTCAGCAGCACTCGGCGAAACGCCGGCTTACCGTCCCCCTCAACCAGTTCTTCACCAGGCACGGCTGAAAAACTATCGCCTAGAACCTATGCCGGTAGGGGACGTGTCCGTGGGACGGTCTGGGGACGAGCGGTGCAAGGACGCAGGGAGCCCCGATACCGGCAGTATCGGGGCCCGAGGACGAAGCAATGTGAAGTCATCCAGGACGTATTCACGGGCGCGACCTCTATCGGGATAGGTTCTCTGCTACTCGCCGACCGCGAAGCGGGCGAACCGGCGGATCACGACGTTCTCGCCGGTCTTGGCCGAGACGTCGGCCCTGATCTGCTCGATCGTCTGCCCGCCGTACCTGTCGGCGTTGACATGCGGCTGGTTCAGGAGCACGACCTCCTCCAGCCACTTGCGCAGTTTGCCCTCGGCGACCTTCGCGCGGACGTTCTCGGGCTTGTCCGAGGCCTGCTGCTCGAAGATCGCAAGCTCGGCGGCTTTCGCGTCGTCCGGCACCTCGTCCTCGGACACCCACCGCGGGGCGGCGGCGGCGACGTGGAGCGCGACGTCGCGAGCGAACTGCCTGAACTCGTCGTTGCGGGCGACGAAGTCGGTCTCGCAGTCGACCTCGACGATCACGCCGATCTTGTGGTTGGAGTGGACGTAGTGGGAGATGGCGCCCTCGGTGGCCTGGCGCTCGCCGCGCTTGGCGGCCTTCGCCTGGCCCTTCACCCGCAGTAGGTCGACGGCCTTGTCCGTATCGCCTGCGGCCTCCTCCAACGCCTTCTTGCACTCCATCATCCCCGCGCCGGTGCGGTCGCGCAGCGCCTTCACGTCCGATGCGGAGATGCTCATTGCTTTGCCTCCTCGGCCGGCGCCTCGGCCGGAGCCTGCTCTGCGGGTGCCGCCGGCGCCTCCTTCGCCGCGGGGGCCTCAGCGGCCGGAGCCTGGGCCGGCGGTGCCTGTGCTTGCGCCTGTGCTTCGGCGCGTGCCTGCGCGGCCTGCGCCTCGGCCTTTGCTCGCTCCTGCGCCTCGCGCTTGGCCTGCTCCTCGGCTTCGCGCGCAGCGGCTTCCTCGGCCTCGCGTCGCGCCTTCTCCTCGGCCTCCTTGCGTGCCTTCTCCTCGGCCTCGAGACGTATCTGCTCCTCCTTCAGGAAACCCTGGCGCGCCTCACGCGCGGTCTCCCCGATCGCGCGGATGATCGCCTCGCAGGAGCGCATGGCGTCGTCGTTGCCTGGGATGACGTAGTCGACGAGCTGAGGGTCGCAATTCGTGTCAACCAGCCCGATCGTCGGGATGGCGAGCCGGCGGGCCTCACGGACGCCGATCTCCTCGACCTTCAGGTCGATCACGAACACCGCGTCCGGCAGGCGCGACATGTCCTTGACGCCGCTCAGGTTCGTCTGCAGCTTGCGCAGCTCCGCCTCCATCGACATCCGTTCCTTCGTCGGCAGGAGGTCGAGCTGCCCCTCCTCAACCTGTCGCTGGAGGTCGTGCAGGCGCTCGATGCGCTTGCTGATGGTCTGGAAGTTCGTCAGCAGGCCGCCCAGCCAGCGCTCGTTGACGAACGGCATGCCGGCCGCCTCTGCGTAGTCCTTGATCGCGTCCTTCGCCTGCTTCTTCGTGCCGACGAACAGGATGACCCCGCCGCGGGCGGCGACGTCGTGCGCGAACTGGCGCGCCCGTTCGAGCAGCACCTCTGTGCGCTCGAGATCGATGATGTAGATGCCGTCGCGCTCCCCGAAGATGTAGCGCCGCATCTTCGGATGCCAGCGGCGCGTCTGGTGACCGAAGTGGACACCGGCTTCGAGCAGCTCTCGTATGCCGACTTGAGCCATCGCGTGCTCCCTTTGTGGTTTGGACCTGGAATCCCGGTCCCGCCGTCGTGGACCCGGAGCGCCGAGCCGCTGAGGCTCGCAATCCGGGCAGGGCCACAACCGCACTGGCCGGGGCTTGGACTACAGAAACCGCGTCCCGCACCAGCGGGACGCTCAGTGGAGGAGTTTAGCCAGTGCGGCCTCGAGGTCGTCTGGAAGCGGTGACGACCACTCCAGCCTCTCCCCGGTCTCCGGGTGTGGCAGCGCCAGGCGCGCGCTGTGCAGGAACTGCCGCTCGAGCCCCAGCAGGCCGCGCCCGCCGTATTCGGGATCGCCACAGACAGCGTGGCCGATCGCGGCGAAGTGTGCCCTGATCTGATGGGTGCGCCCGGTCTCGAGCCGAGCGCGCACGAGGGTGTAGCCGTCGATAAAGCGATCGACCGTGAAGTGGGTGCGAGCCTCCCTCGGCTTCTCGGTGCGGGTGGACATGCGTGTCCGCCGGCGCGGATCGCGGCCGAGGGGCGCCTCGATGGTTCCTGAGCGCGAGCCGAGGCGGCCCTTCACGAGCGCGAGGTACTCACGCTCGATCTCTCGCCGCCGCAGCGAGTGCTGGAGCGACAGCTGTGCGGGCTCGCCCTTAGCTACCACCATCAGACCGGACGTGTCCCGGTCGAGCCTGTGCACGACACGCGGATCGAGCTCCGGCCCGCTCCTTCGCTCCAGCAGCTCGATCAGGGTTACCGATCCGTGGCCCGGCGCCGGGTGCACGACCAGCCCGGCGGGCTTGTCGACCACGAGCAGGCTGCCGTCCTCGTGAACGATGCGCGGCTGCGGCGGCGCGGTTGCCTCGCTCTCCCGCTGCTCAGGCTCGAGCATGGTGCGCACGCGCTCGCCCCCGCGCAGGCGGAACGACTTGGGTCGCGGGCGGCCGTCGACCTCGACCGCGCCGGCGTCGATCAGGCGCTGGGCCAGCGCGCGGGAGCCGCCTTCGAGCACGTCCGCGAGCCACGCGTCCAGCCGGGCGCCGGCTCCCGACTCCGGGACCAGGTGCTCAACGCGCTGCTTCACCCGAGCCCTCGGCCGCGATCAGAAGACCGGCGAGCAGCCCGACACCGATCACGATCGCCACGTCGGCGAGGTTGAACGCGGGCCACAGGGGCAGGTTCACGAAGTCGATCACGCTGCCGTCGCGCAGGCGGTCGGCGAGGTTGCCGAGCGCCCCTCCGCAGAGCAGGCCGACAGCGATCCACAGTCCCGGCCTGTCGGCGTGCATCAGGAAGTAGACGACCACGAGGGCGAGGGTGCTGAGCGTGAACGCGACCACCAGTCCGGCGCCGCCCGCGAGTAGGCCGAAGGCCACTCCGCTGTTACGCACGTTCGTGATCTCGATCCCGAACGCGATCTCGACGGAGTCGCCCGGAACGATGTTGGAATCGACGAGCTGCTTGGTGATCTGATCGAGCGCGACGACGCAGGCGGCAAGCGTCAGCGCTCGCGCCCACGCGCCGCTGCGGTTGGTGCTCGCCATCGAGGGTGAGGCCCGGATCAGCCTCGGATCAGTCCGACGATCAGGGCCTGCGCTATGTAGAGGACGATGAGCCCGACGATGGGGCTCAGGTCGAGCGCGAACCCGCCTCCGCCCACGGGCGGAAGGACGCGCCTGAACAGGCGCAGGTACGGGTCGGTGACGTCGTGAACGAATGTGACGAAGGCGTTCAGGATGCGGTTGTAGGGCATCCGCGGGATCCAGCTCAGCAAGATGCGGATGAAGATCAGGATGATGTACACGAGGAAGAGAGCCGACACGTAGTCGGCGATGTCGTCGCGGGTGAGGGCGGCGAACAGGCCGATCACTTGCTTCCTCCAGACGCCATTTCCTTCTCGCGCCTCACGACCGCCTCCACGGCCGCGTCGAAGGCCGCCCGCAGGCCGCGGTCTTCGAGCGCAGCGAGACCGGCGGCGGTCACGCCTCCCGGCGAGGTGACGGAGTGCCGCAGGCCGACGGCGTCACCCTCGCGCCGTCGCAGCAATTCGGCGGTGCCGGCCATCGTGCTGATCGCGAGCTCCGAGGCCTGGCGCTCGCCTAGGCCCTGGCGGATTCCGGCGTCCACGAGCGCCTCCACCACGACCGCGAAGAATGCGGGCCCGCAGCCGGAGATCGCGGTGGCCGCGTTCATCAATGGCTCCTGCACCGGCACGAGGTCCCCCAGCAGCCCGAACAGGTCGAGCAGGCTGCGCTCGGTCTGCGGGTCGAGCGAGCCGCTGGGTGCGTAACAGAACGTCCCCACGCGCGCCCCCGCGGCGACGTTGGGCATGAGGCGCAGGATCGCCGTCCCGGGACCGAACGCCTCCTCGAGGGTGCCGATGCTGGTGGCGGCGAGGATCGATGCCAATGGCAGCTTGCGCTCGCTGACGGTGACGCGGATGTCCTTGGCAACGGATTCGAGCGCATCGGGCTTGACGGCCAGCACGACGACGTCGGCGCTCTCGGCGAGCTCCCGGTTCGACCCGGCGCGCTGGCCGCCCACCTTATCCGCAAGCGCGCTCGCCCGGGATTGGTCGACGTCGCTGAACATCAACTGGTCCGGCCCGGACTCCGACAATGCCCAGCCCTCCGCCAGCGCCGAAGCCATGTTGCCCGCGCCGATCAGACCGAGTATCACGCCGCGCCCAGGACCCCTGCGGACGTTCCGAGACAGACCACTAGCTCTGGTTGAAGAAGCCCTTTTCCAGCAGGCGGGCCCGCTCTTCGGCGGACACCTCGACGTTGCGCGGCGTGAGCAGGAAGACCTTCTCGGCGATGCGCTGCATGCCGCCGTCGAGCGCGTACGTAAGCCCGCTGGCGAAGTCGATCAGGCGCTTGGAGAGATCGGTGTCCGCGCCCTGGAGATTGAGGATCACCGGGATCGAGTCCTTGAACTTGTCCGCGATCTGCTGGGCGTCGTTGAAGTTCTTCGGGACGACGAGATGCACCCGCACCTGGTCCGAGCCGCGCCCGTTGCCGACGGAGCGCAGCACGCGCGTGCGGCGCGACGGCGTTTCGTCGGCGAAGATCTCGTCGATCTCGTCGCGGCGGCGCTGGTTGACCCGGCGCACCTGCGACCGATCGCGGTAGCGCTCCTCGAGCTCGGCCTCGGGCTCGCCGTCGTCGAACGGCTCCTCCTCGTCCACGTAGCGGTCGTCTTCGGCAAGGCCGAAGTAGACGAGCGCGCGATGCCAGGTGTCTCTCAGTGCCATAAATACCTATCGGCTGCGCCGACCCCTAACAAGTCCTCTGAGGCCGCCAAAGCGGCCTCCAACGTCACCAGTTTCGCGTGGGGTGCAACAAATCCTTCAACTCGGCGAGAAAGCCCTCCATAAAGGCCGATTCTCGCGCTCAAGCATAAAGAACGCTGCCGAGCCGCACTACCGTCGCCCCTTCCTCGACGGCCACCTCGTAGTCCTGGCTCGTGCCCATCGACAGGACCGAGAAGGGGTGCTCCGGCGCCCAGCTTCCGCGCAGGCGCTCGCCGAGCTCGCGCACGGCGGCGAAGTACGGGCGCACCAGCTCTGGGTCCGCGGCCAGCGGCGGCATGGTCATGAGGCCCGCGAACCTCACCTTCGGGTAGGAGGCGGCCGCTTCGACGAAGGGCTCGACGGCATCCGGATCGAGTCCCTGCTTGGACTCCTCCCCGGCGACGTTCACCTCGACCAGGACCTGGGCCTCTGCTTCAGCGTGGCGCTCCAGCTGGCGCAGGACGGATTCGCTCGCCACGGAGTGGATCAGCCGCACCCGCGGCAACACGTCCTTCGTCTTGCGGCTCTGCAGGTGGCCGATGAAGTCGAAGGTGACCTGGTCCGAGTAGCGGTCGTGCTTCGCGACCAGATCCTGGGCGATGTTCTCACCCACCAGCTCGATCCCGGCCTCGACCAGGCCCGCGAACTGCTCGAGCGGTACGTACTTGGTGGCAGCGAGCACATCTACCTGCCCAGGGCCGAGGCCGGCCCCCCTTCTGGCCGCCGCGATCCGTTCTCGCGCGGTCGCGAGGTTCGCGCGCACACGCTCGGGGTCGATGGAAGCTAGAGGTTTGATGTGGGTTGGCCGTGCGTGCGGGGGCGCGCGGGACCGAGCTTGGCGTGGTCGGCGGGCGAAGCCCATGCCGGTGGGCATGGGCAAGTCCCGACGGGCGCGACCCAGCGAAGGTATCCGCGCGTCATCCGCGCGTGCGGAGAACCCACATCAGGCCTCTAACTGCTGCGCCACACGAGGCCGGCCTGGCGGCCGGTCACGCCGCCGTCCCGGCGGTGCGAGAAGAAGAGCTGCGGATGGCAGCTCGCACAGAGGCGGCAGTCCGCGATCGCGCCGGGATCGACCCCCGCCCACTCCAGCTCGATCCGGATCGCGCCCGGGAGGTCGAACGTGACGCCGGTCGGCGCCTCGTGCCCGCGGCCGGCGAACGCTTCGCGCACGGTGTCGCCAACCTCATAGCAGCACGCCCCGATCGCGGGACCGAGCGCGGCGCCCACCTGCGACGGATCGGTACCGGCAAGCTGCGCGACCGTCTCGACCGCGCGCCCCACGATCCCGCCCGAGACCCCGCGCCAGCCGCAATGAACGGAGGCGGCCGCACCAGGAGCAGCCAGCGCCAGCGGCACGCAGTCGGCCGCGAGCACGAGCGGGGTGACGTCTGCGCTGTCGGTCGCCTGGGCGTCCACCTTGGGGAGCTCGACACGGCGCGCGTACCCGGGCGACGCGGGCGGCTCGCGGTGGATCTGGACGTCGGCCCCATGGACCTGGAATCCCATCGCGATTCCCTCGGGATCGCGCCCGAGCGCGCGCGCGAGCGACTCTCGGTTGCGCGCCACCAGGTCCGCATCGTCCTCGGTCAGGATGCCGAGGTTGAGCGACGAGTAGGCGCCGAAGCTGTTCCCTCCGAGCCTCGTGCTGAACGCCGCCCTCGCACCCGGCAGAGCGGCCTCGATCCAGACGGGACCTTCGCCCTGCCGCCACTCGAACAGCGCGCCGAGCTCGGGGAGACGGATGTCGCTGTCGGCGAGTTCCTCGTTGGTGATCGTCACCGGATCTTCAGCTCCACGCCCTCGACCGGCTCACGCTGCGCGTACTCGAAGTGGGCGTGTCCGTCGGACTTCAGCTCGTCACGCTTGGTCCATGTGGTCCACGGACCCGCGCGCTCGAACAGCTCCAAGCGCATGTCGGCCACCTCCGTGTTGTAGCAGTAGGCGAGCTGGCCGTCGGGATCGTGGTAGGTGACGCCGACCAGGTCCTCCTTGCGCGCCGACACCGCGCCGGCCAGCTTTCGCCGTGCCGTGCGAGCCTCGAACCGCCAGCTCGTGAGGTCGAACGTCGACTCGTTTCGCGCTACCGCGAGCGGCGAGATCGACATCACGTCGTCACCGTCGACGCGGCCGACCACCGGCGTGTTCGGACCGATCTCGCGTCCGAACCGGGGCACGAACACGCTCACTCCGTCCACGAACGCTTCGCGCCGCGGCTCTCCGTTCGCGGACGTGAAGTCGTTGCAGTGCGTCCACGCCCAGCGATTCGCGTGCTTTGACCCCCACAGATGCGCCTGGCCCCCGCGCGCACCGGCGACCTCGATCCGGCGGTCGCCGATATCGACCGTGCCTCTGATCTCCACGTCGGGATGTGGCAGGAACAGGATCGTCTTGGCGATCTTTGCCGCCCTCAGTACGGGATGCACGTGCCCGTAGGCCGGCAGGCGTGGCGACCATTCGAGGTTCCAGGCCAGCCGCCGGCCGCCACTCTCGAATGACCCGGTCATGCCGCGATCGGTCAGCAGCGCGTCATGGACGCGTAGCGCGAACGGCTCCGCGTCCGCGGACAGGTCTGAGGCCGGGTAGCTGACCTTCTCGCCGACGTTGCGCCCCGGGTCCGCCGGGTCCATGGCCAGGAACCACAGTGAGCACGTTGCCTGCTCCCCTGTCTGGGGCAGCGGCGCGACCATCGTGTAACGGATCCAGAACCCGACTCCGGTCCCGGGATCGGTGAACGTCAGGTAGTAGACCTCGTAGTGACCGGGCTGCCCCTGCCACTGGAGGGCGTTCCAGCGCTCTGGCACCCCTGGATCCTATTCGCCCCTGATCAGGCGGGCTGTGGCTCGACCACTCCCTGGCGCAGCAGGCTGCGGGCGCAGTCCTCGATCGTCTCCTCCGCCGGGCGCGGCGTCCAGCCGAGCTTCGTCTTCGCCTTCTCGGAGGAGAAGATCGTCTGCTTTCCGAGCTGTCCCACTATCTGCCGCAGACTGGGGTCGAACCGCGCCGCGGCACGCACGACGAAGCTCGGCACCTTGCGTGTCGGCACCCGGGCGGCCTCGGCCCCGAGCCGGTCACGCAGCACCTGCGCGACGTCCGCGAGCCAGAGGAATGGTCCCGCGCCGAGGAACCGCTCGCCCCCGGCTTCGGGAGCCGTCATCGCCCGGACGTGCAGGTCGGCGACGTCGCGCACGTCGACCCACGAGAAGCCGATCCGCGGTATGCCGGGCATCTGTCGCTTCATCAGCCGCTCGACCGCCTGGACCGAGTAGGAGAGGTCGGGGCTCAGCACGGGTCCGAGGATGGCGCTGGGCAGCACCGTCGCGAGCTTGCTCTCCGCCCCGGCCGCACGCATGTGGTCCCAGGCTGCCCGCTCGGCGAGCACCTTGGACTGGACGTAGGCGCGGGCGGGCAGGTTCACGATGTCCGTCCAGTGCTCCTCGGTGACGGGATTCGGGGGCGGGTCGCTCGGGCCCGCTGCCGACGCGGATGACGAGGTCACCACGAAGCGCCGCACGCCGGCACTGTTGCCCGCGCGCAGCACCCGCAGGGTGCCATCGGTGGCCGGCCGGATCAGCTCGTCCGGATCGTCGGGAGCCTCGGGCGGAAACGGCGAGGCGACGTGCAGGACGTAGTCGCAGCCTTGGACCGCCTCGTCCCATCCCGCGTCGGCGCCCAGGTCGGCTTCGAAGAAGGACAGGCGGTCGCCAGCGTCCACCTCGGCTCCCACCATCGTGCGCACCTCGTTCTCGCGCGAGCGGCTGCGCACGGTCGTGCGCACGTTGTAGCCGCGTTTCAACAGCTCGACGATGCACCAGCCACCGACGAACCCGGACCCGCCGGTGACGAGCACGTTCTCTTTTCCGTTCTGTTCCACCCTCATCCCCCTTGCTGTTCGTTCTGAACCGATCCGTGCCCCGCGAGCCGCAGCGCCTCCGCCAGCTCCTCGTCGCGTCCCGAGACGAAGCCGTCCAGCTTGAGCGCAAGCGTCTGCTCTAGGGCGCGGCCGAGGTCAGGCGACTCCGGCACGCCCTCACGCCTGAGGTCGTCGCCCGTGATCTCGAGCCGCACGCCGCGCACGCCCTCGAGGTATGCGCGCAGCCGGTCGCCGACCGGCGACCCGTCAGGCGCCATGAGCTCGGCCGCGAGCAACGCCTCGGGCGGCTGTCCGTCGAGCAGCTCGCGCAGCTCGGACGGCGCCGGCGCCACGTCGTCCTCCAGCCTCTCGACGATCAGCGGAGCGACAGTTACCGTCGCCGCGATCACGTCCTGGTCCGCGCGTCGCATGCGGAGTTTGGAGAGCCAGCTGTAGATCTCGTCCGCCGCCATGTTGCGGCACAGCATCGCAAGCTTTACGAGCTCGGACCGTACGAGCCCCGCATACGGCGGGCCGGCGGCGCGCTGGCGCGTGCGCTCGACGAGCGCGACAGTCTCGGGTCCGGCGTCGAGGCGTGGATGCAGCGCGCGATCGATGCCGAGCTCCGCCATGCGAGCCAGCGCCGCGCCGACGCGTTCCTCGGCAAGGATGTCGAGCAGCTCGTCGCGCAGGCGCGCCGAGGCGAGGTCGCCGACCAGGCGCGCCTCGATCGACCCGCGGGCCAGAGAGGTCGTGTGCCCGTCCATGCGGAATCCGAGCCGGGCCTCGTACCGGATCGCCCGCAGGAGCCGCGTCGGGTCCTCGACAAAGCTGAGGTTGTGCAGCACGCGGACGGTCTTCTGGCGCAGGTCGCGAAAGCCGCCGACGAAGTCGTAGGTCGATCCCAGGTCCTCGGCCTTGAGCGACGTGGCCATCGCGTTGATCGTGAAGTCCCTGCGGGCCAGGTCGTGACGCAGAGTCGAGCGCTCGACCTCGGGGAGAGCGCCCGGCGAGCCGTAGAACTCGGTCCGCGCAGTCGCGACGTCCACGCGCATCTCGTCGCCGTCGGCCGTCCCCTTGACCACCGCGGTCTGGAACTTCTCGTGCGGGTGGCTCCGCACACCGAGCTCGGCGGCCAGCTCGTTCGCGAACGCGATCGCGTCACCCTCGACCATCAGGTCGAGATCGAAGCTCTGCTCGCCGAGCAGGACGTCCCGCACCGCGCCGCCGACGAGGTACACGCCGTCGTAGGAGGATGCGACCGCTTGCACGGCCGGAAGGATGCGCTGCAGGCGCTCAACCTTGTCGAGCACCGCGCGCACAGCGACCGTGGCCTCGGGATGCGGCGCCGGCCGCTCGAGGGAGACCGGCTCGCGCAGCGCGCGCAGGACGTCCCCGCCCGTGACCACGCCCTCGGCGCTCGCCGACGGCACCTGTTCTTCCTTGCGGTAGGGACCGGTGGGCACGACGACCAGGCGCTCGGCGCTGCCACCGGCGAGCAGGTCGCGCAGCTGGCCGATCGTCGCCTCCTTGCCCACGACCGGCACCCCGGCGCTCATGACCGCCTTCACCGGCGCGTGACTGAGACCATGACGCACCGCACGATCGAGGTCCTCTCGCGCAACGATCCCGGTCAAGTCACCGTCGTCGGACACCTGGATCCCGCTCAGGCCGAGCCGCTGGCACTCGATCAGCACGCTCGAGATGTCGTCGCCGCTGGAGACGGTGTGGACGGGCCGCGACATGACGTCTCCGGCGCGCAGCGGCGGCTTTGCGACACGCGCCACCTCCGCGAGTGCCCGCTCCAGCACCGCCTGCGGGTCCTTCTCGCGCACGATCGCCGATGCCGCCTGCGCGTGGCCGCCGCCGCCGAGCGGCGCTAGCGCGTCGTCGATCGCGACCGCCTCTGTGCGGCTGCGCCCGACCACCAGCACTCTTCCCTCCATCGACACCGCCATCACGAGCACATCCCAGTCCGCGATGTCGCCGATGCGGGGCGCGAGCGTGGAAACGTCTTCCGTGTACGCGGGCGCCTCGGCCGCTGCGGCGATCACGCGCAGCCCGTCCACGTCGCGCTGCTCGCGCGACTCCTCGAGCCGGCGCAGGACGTCGCGCTGCTCGGCCTGGAGCGGACCGCGCAGGTAGCGCGCGAGCAGCTCCTGGTTCGACCCTCCGCGCATGCATGCGGCCAGCGCCTCGACGTCGCGATGCGTGGTGGACGAGTACGTGAGCGATCCGGTGTCCTCGTGAATGCCGAGCGCGAAGGCGGTTGCGTGCATCGGCGTGAGCTTTGACCCGCGCTCGAGCAGAAGCCTCAGCATGGCCGTCACGACGCTGCCGTCCTCTGCGAGGAACGACGTGGCGCCCTCGAACGCTGTCTGGCCGTGGTGATCGAAGACGACCAGCTCGACCCCGTCGCGGGTCGCGAGCGGCTCGAGCTCGCCCAGGCGGGCCGGGTCGGAGACCTCGATCAGCACGAGCCGCTTGACCGACTCGACGTCCACTGCCGAGGGCTCGATGCTCGGGATCTGCTCCGCGTGGAGGTTGTAGAACTCGCGCACGTTCCGATTCACCCCGCCCTGCAGGCAGATACGCGCTCCCGGATACAGCAGTTGGGCGGCGAGCATCCCGGCGAACGCATCGAAATCGGTGTTCGCGTGGGACAGGATCAGGGTCTCGACCGCGATCTGCTGGGTCATGGAGCATCGATTCTAAGAGCGCTGTCACTTGGCCCCTGTTAGGTTGGCGCTCGAAAGCCCAGTGGAAGTCCCTGCAAATCGAGCCCGGAGGGAGCACCATGGCACTAGAGGTCGGAGACGAGGCGCCCGATTTCACCACCCGCGACGAGAACTTCGAAGAGTTCAAGCTGTCGTCATTGCGCGGCCGCAACGTCCTGCTCGTGTTCTTCCCCCTTGCGTTCAGCCGAACCTGCACGAAGGAGCTGGTGGACATCACCGGGGAGGCAGAGAAGTACGACGCCGCCGGAGCCGAGGTGGTCGGGATCTCGGTTGACAGCCCGTTCGTGATGAACGCCTTCAAGCGCGACGAGAACCTGAAAGCGCATCTGGTGTCCGACTTCCACCCGAAG
The DNA here is from genome assembly GCA_963716195.1 of uncultured Solirubrobacterales bacterium. Classification (GTDB taxonomy): domain Bacteria; phylum Actinomycetota; class Thermoleophilia; order Solirubrobacterales; family JBBDJG01; genus JBBQNR01. The sequence continues at coordinate 1,063,586 of OY970293.1, read as the reverse complement.
GGCGCGATCGCAAAGCAGTACGACGCATACATCGACGAGGCGGGGATCGCCACGCGTGCCACGTTCGTGATCGACAAGGACGGCAAGATCGCCCGCAAGATCGTCACGCACCCCGGCGAGGCGCGGAACCAGGAGGAGTACCTGGAGGCGCTGGCGGCCTGCCCCGTCTAGGAACAGGCCGTCATTTCCTTAGACGGAAATGACGGGAGCTCAGCGGGATGTGAGCCGGTACACCGGCCCGTTCAGAGACGTCGCGTAGACGCGCCCGCGTGCGTCCTGCCCGAAGGAGCTCAGCTCGGGCACGCTCAGCCCCAGGGAGCCGTCGTCAGTGGCGCGAGCGCCCGATATCCGCAGGCTCCTGATCTGACCCCGGCAGTAGTCGCCGTATACGTAGCGTCCGCGCAGTGCCGTCAGCCCTGGGTCGCGCACGACGAACCCGCCCGTCACCGAGCATTCACCGTCCGAGCGGTCGTAGTCCAGAACCGGCGGCGAGGCGCCCGGACAGTTGCGGGAATCGTCGTAGCGGCGCTTGCCCTCGAAGCAGCTCCAGCCGTAGTTGCGTCCCTTGGCGCCGCCGCGGCGGGCGAAATCGATCTCCTCGCGCGAGTCCTGGCCGACATCACCGATGTAGAGGTCGCCGGTGCGGCGGTCGAACGAGAACCGCCACGGGTTGCGCAGGCCATAAGCGTAGATCTCGTCACGCCCGTTGCGGCCGACGAAGGGGTTCGAGCCGGGCACCCTGTAAGGGCTCGAGCCCGACTGCCGCGGATCGATACGCAGGATCTTGCCGAGCAGTGAGTTCAGGTTCTGCGCGTTGTTGAACGGGTCGCCACCGCTGCCGCCGTCGCCTGTCCCGATGTAGAGCAGGTCGTCGGGGCCGAACAGAAGCAGCCCGCCGTTGTGGTTCGGGAACGGATCGTCCATCCGCATCACCTGCCTGCGAGTCGACCGGTCGGCGCGCGTGGCGCTCGAGCGCCTGAACTCCGCGACCACCTCTTTCTCGTCGTTGTCGGTGTAGTAGACGTAGAAGCGGCCGCTGCGCGCGTAGTCGGGAGCGAACGCCATCGACAGGAGTCCCTGCTCACCACCGCTGGTGACCAGCCCCCTGATGTCGAGGTACGGACGGCCGGTGCGCCGCCCGCCCTGCAGCACGGAGATTCGCCCCGTTTGCTCGACGACGAACACGTGGCGCTGGTCGCCGGGAGGTGCGGTGACGAACACGGGGTCGTCGAACGTGCCGATGCGCTTCAGGCGAACGCGGCGCCGGGCCTCCTCGGCGCTCGCGCTCCCGCTGGCGGTCGCCCCTGTCGGCTCGGTCGTCGTATTGCCGGGTGCCGTCCCGACAGTGTCCTCCTGGACGTCGTCACCCGACGACAGCGCTGCAACGGCGATCGCTCCAGCACCGAGGACCACAGCGATTGCGATGAATGTCAGGAGGCGCGATCGTCGCCGGCGCGAGCCCGTGTCTCCGGCGTCGGCCACCGAGCGATTGTCCCAGCTACCACCATCGAAAACGTCAGTTACGCTCCCAGCGTGGACAAGCGGCGCATCGCGACAATGGCGGCCAAGTACGCGATCAACCCGTTCGTCAAGGCGGGCATTGCGATCGGCGTTCCGCCACCAGGTGTCCTGCTGTTGGAGACGACTGGGCGCAAGAGCGGCCAGGCGCGGCGCACACCGGTGGGCGGCCGCGTCGAAGAGGGCACGGTCTGGGTCGTCGCCGAGCACGGCCTGCGAGCGGCCTATGTGCGCAACATCCAGGCGAATCCCCGCGTGCGGGTGCGGATCAAAGGCCGCTGGCGCGCGGGCAGCGCGCACGCGCTCCCAGACGACGACTGGCGCGAGCGCCTGCGGACGATGGGCCGCGGCAGACCGGGCCTGAAGTTCAACGGCGCCGTGGTGCGGGCAATGCACAGCACGCCGGCCACCGTGCGTATCGATCTGGACTAGCCCGTCCGCCAACCGGCGGATACAGCAGGACCCGTGGCTACCCTGACCCGGTGCCCAGCGAGCCTCCTCCCTCGCGGCAGCCGCCGTTCATCTCGGAGACGCACCGCCGCCGTCGCCTGCCGATCATCATCGGCGCGCTGATTGCGCTCGCCGCCGGCGTCGCCGTCGCGATCGTGATCCTCAGCAACCGCAACGACGACGTTCACCGCGGCGAGGATGTCGAGTTCCAACCCAAGCCGCCGCCGAAGCCGGTCCAGGACAACCGCACCGACTGGCCCTTCTACCATCGCGACGCCGCGCATCGCGGCTTCCTCGCCGCCCGCGTGAGCCCGCCGTACCGGCACAGGAAGATCTTCGGAGGCAAGGTGCTGATGGAGTTCCCGCCGATCGTGGTCGACGGCACGCTGTACTTCATTCGCAACAACGGCGGCACGTACGCGATCGACGCAGACACCGGGAAGGTCAAGTGGAAGAAGCGCATCGGTGTGCTGTCTGCCTCCTCTCCCGCGTTCGCAGACGGCCGCATCTTCGTCACGTCGCTGACGGGGAAGATCGTCTGCCTGCGCGCGCGCAACGGCAGGGTGCTGTGGCAGAAGTCGTTGCCGAGCCGCACCGAGTCCTCGCCCGTCGTGGACGGCAGCGTCGTCTTCATCGGCTCGGAGAGCGGGACGGTGTACGCGCTGTGGGCGCGCACCGGCGCAGTCAAGTGGACGTACAAGGCGGGCGGCGCGGTGAAGGCATCGCCCGCGCTGTCGGGCGGCACGCTCTACGTCGGTGACTACTCCGGACGCATGCACGCCGTCTGGGCGCGCACCGGCCGCGGCCGCTGGTCATCGGGAACGTCCGGCGGAACTTTCGGGCTGGCCGCGGGCAACTTCTACTCAACGCCGGCGGTCGACTTCGGGCGCGTATACGCCGGCAACACCGACGGCAAGGTGTACTCGTTCAGCGCCCGCAGCGGCGAGCTCGCATGGTCCAAGTCGACGGGCGGCTACGTCTACTCCTCCCCGGCGGTGGCGAACGTGGAGGGAACCGGCGCGACCGTCTACATCGGCTCCTACGACGGCAACCTGTACGCGCTCGACGCCCGCACCGGCTCGACACGCTGGACCGCCCGCGGCGGCGGGCGCATCTCCGGCGGTCCGACCGTGATCGGCCGCATCGTCTACTTCGCCGACCTCGACTCGGACTCCACCTACGGCGTCGGCGCCGGGACCGGGAAGCGCCTGTTCAGCTTCCCTCGCGGCGCCTACAACCCGGTCGTCTCGGACGGCGAGCGCATCTACCTCACCGGCCATTCGAGCATCACGAAGCTCGAGCCGAAGGGGCGGCGCGGCGGAGACGGTTCGAATTGACGTAGGCGTCGCGACTCTCAGCCGTCCTGACTTAGTGTCGTGGTGCGACACCGAAGCAGGACGATCGACCTCTCAAGGCTTAGATCCGCACCGGGATGCCGTCCGCGTGCAGGTGCTTCTTCGCTTCGCGCACCTTGTAGCGGCCGTAGTGGAAGATCGACGCGCACAGCACGGCGTCAGCTCCTCCCTCCTTGATCGCCTCGGTGAGGTGGTCGAGCGTGCCGGCACCTCCTGAGGCGATCACCGGGACGTCCACGGCATGCGCGACGTCTTCGGTGAGCTCGAGCTCGTAGCCGTCCTCGGTGCCGTCGCGGTCCATGCTCGTGAGCAGGATCTCCCCCGCTCCGCGTTCGACGCCCTCGCGCGCCCACGTGACGGCATCGCGGCCGGTTCCCAGCCGCCCCCCGTTCACGTACACCTCGTACAGCGAGTGACCGGTGTCCGGACCCTGGGTCACGCGTTCGCGCCACTTCGCGTCGATCGCCAGCACCACGCACTGCGACCCGAACGTCTCCGCCAGCTCGGTGATGAGCCCCGGCCACGCGACAGCCGCCGAGTTCACCGACACCTTGTCGGCGCCGGCGTCGAGCACCGCCTGCGCGTCCTCTGCTGAACGGATGCCGCCGCCGATGGTGAACGGGATGAAGACGTTGTCGGCGGTGCGCCGCGCCAGGTCGACGATTGTCTCGCGCGCCTCGTGCGACGCGGTGATGTCGAGGAAGACGAGTTCGTCGGCACCCTCCTCGTCGTAGCGCGAGGCGAGCTCGACCGGGTCGCCGGCATCGCGCAGGCCGACGAAGTTCGTTCCCTTCACGACCCGCCCCTTGTCCACGTCGAGGCAGGGGATGACGCGCTTGAGCAGCATCAGCCTGACAGAGCGGCGACGGCGTCTTCAACCGTGAAGCGCCGCTCGAAGAGCGCTTTCCCGACGATCACGCCCTCGAGGTTAGTGAGCTGCAGGCCGGCGAGCGTGGTGAGATCCGCCAGCGTGCCGATTCCGCCGGAGCAGATGAACCGTGCCTCGCCAACCGCGGCGGAGAAAGTGCGCACTCCCTCCGCGTCGATCCCTCCGAGCGTGCCGTCCCGGTTGACGTCGGTGTGCACGATGGTGCGCACTCCTCGCTGCACGAGGCCGCCTATCGCGTCCACCGGGTCCATCTGGCTGCGCTCCTGCCAGCCGTGCACGACCACCTGTCCATCGCGCACGTCTACGCCGACCGCGACGCACTCGGGATCGTCGCTCAAGACCTCGTCCAGCAGCGACGGGTTCCGGAAGGCAGCGGTTCCGAGCACGACCCGGCCTGCGCCGGCTGCTTGCGCCGCGCGGACCGAGTCGGCGTCGCGCAAGCCGCCTCCGTACTGGAGCAGCTCGAGCGAGGATCCCAGCTCGCTGGCGATCCTGGTCAGCTGACCGTGGTTGACCGGCCTGCCCTCGCGCGCGCCATCGAGGTCCACGACGTGCAGGCGGCGTGCTCCCTGGTCGACCCACCGGCGCGCCGCGTCGAGCGGGTCGCCGTAGTCGGTTTGGCGCGCGAAGTCCCCCTGCTCCAGCCGTACCGCTCGGCCTCCGACGATGTCGACCGCCGGGTAGAGAACCGCCACTACGAAAGCGCGCCGACGGCGGCGCAGATCCCGGTGAAGTTGCCGAGCAGCCGCAGGCCGGCCGCGCTCGACTTCTCGGGGTGGAACTGTGCGCCGAACACGTTGCCGCGCTCGACCGCGCAAGTGAACGGCAGCCCGTACTCAGCGCGCCCGAGGACGTCCTCCTCAGCCGCGTCGACGGGCGCGAACGAGTGCACGAAGTAGAAGGGGCACTCGTCGGGCAGGTCCTGGATCAGCGCGGTGCGCTTGGTCCACGTCACCGGGCACCATCCGATCAGCGGCACCTTCAGGCCGGGTGCAGGCAGGCGCTCGACCTTACCCGTGAGGAGGCCGAGGCCGGCACTGCCGTCGATCTCGCTGGAGGACTCGAAGAGGAGCTGCATCCCGAGGCAGATGCCGAGCATGGGCACACCGTCGCCGGCGCGAGCGCGCACGAGGTCGGCGAGCCCGAGGTCGCGGAGGTTCGCGCATCGCCTTCGGGAAGGCGCCGACGCCCGGCAGTACGAGCCCGTCGGCCTCGCCGATGAGCCCGTGGTCACGTGTGATCGCCGCGCGCGCGCCGGTGCGCTCGAGCGCCTTCTCGACCGAGCGGAGGTTGCCCATGCCGTAGTCGACGACGGCGATCAACGGGGAGCCGGCGGTCACAGCACACCCTTCGTGGAAGGCACGCCCTGAGCTGTCGGATCAACGGTGACCGCCTGTCTCAGCGCTCGCGCAAAAGCCTTGAACGCGGCTTCGATCATGTGGTGCGCGTTGGTGCCCTCGACCACGTACAGGTGCAGGGTCAGCTTCGCGTTGTTCGCAACCGCGCGGAAGAACTCTTCGGCAAGCTCGGTGTCGAAGCCCGCGATCGAGGTCGCCGGCAGCTCCGCCTGGAATGCGCAGAACGGCCGGCCGCTGATGTCGATCGCGCAGACGGCGAGCGACTCGTCCATCGGCACCGTCGCATCGCCGTAGCGCGTGATGCGCGAGCGGTCGCCGAGCGCCTCGTCGAGCGCCTTCCCCAGCACGATGCCGACGTCCTCCGTCGTGTGGTGCGCGCCCGTCGCGAGGTCACCGGTCGCGCGCAGATCGAGATCGAAACGCCCGTGCCGTGCGAACAGCTCGAGCATGTGGTCGAGGAAGCCGACCCCGGTGGCGAGATCGGCGCTGCCGGATCCGTCGAGCGCGAGCTTGAGCTTGATCTCCGTCTCCTTCGTCGCGCGATCGACGCTGGCGGCTCGTGGTGGTGTCGTAGTAGCCATCTTCGAAAGGCCTCGCTAGCGCTCGTCTTCGCGGCCGTCCTGGTCGGCCCGCGCGAGGGTCGATTCGGCGTGCAACGGGAATCCCTCGGCGTAGGCCACGCTGCTCGCGGCCCCGGCAAGCGCGCGGGCGGCGGCCGCGGGCAAAGATACCAGCGCCTGTGTACGGCGAAACCGAGCCGGGCCGAGCGGTCCCGCGAACCGCGCTGCCCCACCGGTCGGCAAGACGTGATTGGAGCCCGCAACGTAGTCGCCGAAGGCAGCACCGCCGCCCGGTCCGATGAACACGCAGCCGGCGGCGTGCACGCCGGCGGCCAGCCGCTCGGCGTCCGCGCAGGCCAGCTCGAGGTGCTCGGGAGCGATCTCGTTCGCGAGCGCGACGGCGGCTTCGAGCGACGGCACGCCGACGAGTGCAACGGGCGCATCGGAGACGGTCTCGTGCGTGTCGGTGAGCTCGGCCAGCTCACGCGCGACCGCGTCCAGCTGGGAATCGTCCGGTGAGATCAGCACGAGCAGCGTGTCCGGTCCGTGCTCCGACTGCGCCGCCAGGTCGAGCGCGATCAATCGCGACGGTGCGCCGGCGTCCGCGATCACCGTGAGCTCACTTGGCCCGGCGACGCCGTCGATGCCGACGAGCCCCGACACCTGCCGCTTCGCTTCCTGGACGTAGTGGTTCCCGGGACCCACGATCACGTCGACGTGAGCGACCGTCTCGGTCCCGAAGGCAAGCGCGCCGATTGCCTGGGCCCCGCCGGCGAGATAGACCTCGTCCACCTCGCACAGAGCGCAGGCGGCAAGCACCACGGGGTTGGCGTGGCCGTCGGGACCGGGCGGAGTCGTCACCGCGATCTCCTCCACCCCGGCCACGCGGGCCGGAACGCAGCACATCACCGCGCTGGAGGGATACGCCGCCCGGCCGCCGGGCACGTAGGCCCCCGCGCGCCGCACCGGCAGGTCACGCAGGTCGACGCGCTGGCCTTGCGGGAGGTCAGCGCTTGCGCTGCGTGGCTGGTCCGCCTCGCTCACGGCGCGCACGTTCGCGATCGCGGTCTCGAGGCCGGAGCGCACCTGGCGGTCGAGCGAGTCGAGCGCACGGGCAATCTCCTGCCCTGACACGCGCATATCGTCCGGGGCCCGCTCGGAGTCGAACCGGCGCGTGAGCTCCACCACCGTCGCGTCGCCGCCGCGGAAGACGGCGGCCAGGATGTCCCTCACCTCCTGCCCCAGCTCCGGCGGCGGGGACGCCAGCGCGCGCAGGCTGCTCGCAAGCGTGGCCGCCTCCCCGGCCGAGGCCAGGGCGTAGCGCTCAGCGATCATCGATGCGCTCCAGCAGCCCGTCGATCTCGGACTGGCGCAGCTTGTGCGCGACACGGTTGGCAACGAGTCGCGCGGTGCAGTCGGCGATCACCTCGCGGATCTCGAGGTCGTTCTCGCGCAGCGTGCGCCCGCTGGCCGTCAGGTCGACGATCGCATCGGCGAGACCGGCAAGCGGCGCGAGCTCGACGGATCCCTTCACCTCGATCACCTCGGCCTGGCGGCCGCTCTCCTCGAAGTAGCGCGCGGCGAGGCGCGGGTACTTGGTCGCGATCCTGATCGCGCCGAGCCTGCGCTCGAGCTCATCGGCAAAGTGGTCGCCCGCCTTGGTGGCGACGATCATGCGGCAGAAGCCGTAGCCGAGGTCGGCGAGCTCGTACACGACCCGCTCATGCTGCTCGAGCAGCACGTCCTTGCCCGTGATGCCCAGGTCCGCCGCGCCCGCCTCGACGTACGTCGGCACGTCGCTCGGGCGCAGCGTCACGAGCGTCACCTCGGCGCCGGGAAAGAGCAGCGAGCGTGAGTTCGCGCGCAGCGGGGAGCTGTCGATGCCGATCCTGTCCAGCAGATCGAGGGTGTCCGGGAAGAGCGCTCCCTGCGGCACGGCCAGCTTGAGCGGCTCGTTCACGTGCGCTCTCCTGCCGCTTCGCGCGCCCGCCGCTCTTCCTCCGCCTGGGCGACGTGCACGCGCTCGACGTACAGGGCGAAGCCGCACGCGGGCAGCGACCGGCCGTACCGTCCCAGCAGGTCGTCGTAGCGTCCGCCGCCGCCGAGGATGTGGCCGAGGGCCGGGTCGTACACCTCGAAGATCGCGCCGGTGTAGTAGCCGAGGTCGCGCACAAGTCCGAGGTCGAGCAGCACCCGATCTGCGAGCCCGCGCTCCTCGACGCCCGCCGCGACGTCGGCGAGCCGCGACGTGGCGTGCTCGACCTCGCCTCCGCCGACGTCGACGGCGGCGCCGATCACCTCCGGCCCGCCACGGAGTTGAGGAAGCAGCACGAGCGCGTCCTGCTTGTCGGAGGGAACCGGGAGCTCTCCCACGAGCGCCTCCAGCTCCACGAAGTCGTGGCGCTCGAGCGCGCCGAGAATGCGGTCGCCCGCTTCCTGGTCCACGCCCAGTCCTGCGAGCAGGCTGCGGAACAGGCCCGCGTCGCCGAGCCCAATGCGCGCACGTGCCAGGCCGGCAGCGTCCAGCGCGGCGCACAGGACCTCGATCACCTCGATCGTGCCCGCGGGCGCCTCCGCGCCGATCAGCTCCACCCCCGCCTGCAGGAACTCGCGCTGCTGCCCACGTTGCGGACGGACCGCGCGGTAGGCGTGCGACAGGTAGGAGAAGCGAAGCGGCGGCTCGGCGTGCGGGTAGCGCGTCGCCACCAGGCGCGCGATCGGGATCGTCATGTCGGTCCGCAGGGCGAGCACCCTTCCGTGCTCGTCGAACAGCCGGTAGCTGATGCCGGCGGCGCGCTCGTCGCCCTGCACGAGAACGTCCTCGTACTCCATCGTCGGCGTCCAGACCTCGCCGTAGCCAAACCGGTCGAATGTCGCGAGCAAGGCGTTGGAGAGCTGTCGCAGCTCTCGCATCTCGTCGGGCAGGATGTCTCGCGTCCCCGGCGGGATCAGGCTCGGCATCGCTCCCCCCTCTGTGCCCGGCCGCGTCTGCTGGACCTAGCTGGTAACCCGGTCGCCCGAGGTGCGCTCGATCCGCGCCCCAAGGTCGCGCAGCCGTTCGTCGATGCGCTCGTATCCGCGGTCGATCTGACCGACGTTGCCGATCTCCGACACGCCCTCGGCGCACAGGCTCGCGATGAGCATCGCCATGCCCGCCCGGATGTCAGGGCTATCCATGCGCTCACCATGAAGACGGCTCGGACCGCTGACGATTGCCCTGTGGGGGTCACATAGCACGATCCGAGCGCCCATTGATGTCAGCTTATCGACGAAGAAGAGACGGTTCTCGAACATCTTCTCGAAAATCAGCACCGTCCCCTCCGCCTGCGTGGCGACGGCAAGCGCGATGCTGGTGAGATCTGCGGGGAAAGCCGGCCATGGACCGTCGTCGATCTTCGGGATCGCGTCCCCGGCGTCGTCGCGTACGCGCAGGCGCTGTTCCGGGGGAACGATCAGGTCGGCGCCATCGATCTCGGAGGTGAGGCCGAGCCGCTCGAAGACGGCGCGGATCATCAGCAGGTCACCGGGAACGGTGTCCTTGATACGCATGTGACCGCCGGTGACAGCGGCCAGCGCCATGAAGCTCGCGATCTCGATGTGGTCCGGGCAGATGTTGTAGCGCGCTCCCCCGAGCCGTTCCTGGCCGTGCACGACCAGCACGTTCGAGCCGATGCCCTCGATCGGCGCACCCATCGCGACGAGCAGCTTTGCGAGATCCTGCACGTGCGGCTCGGAGGCGGCATTCGCGATCGTCGTCACGCCCGGCGTGAGAGCGGCTGCCATCAGTACGTTCTCGGTCGCCATCACGCTTGCCTCGTCCATGAAGATGGTCGCTGCCCGCAGACCGTCGGGCGCCCACATGCGGTAGCCACGGTTGCCCTCGACGAGGGCGCCGAGCGCCTTCAGCGCGTCGAGGTGAGGATCGAGCCGCCGGCGTCCGATCACGTCGCCGCCCGGCGGAGGCATGTGCGCCTCGCCCAGGCGCGCGACGAGCGGTCCCGCGAGCAGGAACGAAGCGCGGATCTTGCATCCGAGCTCGGAGTCGACGTCACCGCTGTGCAGCGCGTCGGCGCGCAGCGCGAGCTCGTGGTCGTCGCGCCACATCACGCTCACGCCGAGGTCCTCGAGCAATGCGAGCATGTAATCGACGTCGCGGATGCGCGGCACGTTGCCGATCACGAGCTCTTCTTCGGTGAGGAGGCATGCCGCAACTATCGGCAGCGCCGCGTTCTTGTTCCCGGCCGGCACGACCGTGCCGGACAGCGGGAACCCGCCCTCTATGACGAACTTGTCCATGGCGCTTGAGGCGAGCTGAGCCCGCAGAAGCGTAACAGCCGCCGCCGGTCCTCCTGGACACCGTTCGCTGTCTGTGCGTCCGAACCTGGTCACCGGCTCGGGGTCAGGTTTGCGAGTGGATCGGACGGCAGGGTCGGCGTCCACGTGACTCTCCTGTCTATCCACTAGATTGCGCGCGATGGCGGACCGCCCCCGCATCATCGTGCTCGAGGGCGACCAGACCGGCCAGGAGCTGCTCGAGCAGGCTCTGCGGCTGCTCGACCCCGCCGTCTGCGGCGTGGAGCTCGAGCTCGAGCACTACGACCTGTCGCTGGAGAACCGGCGCCGCACCGGGAACGAGGTGGTGCTGGCGGCCGCGGAAGCCATGGTCGAGGCGGGCTTTGGCATCAAGGCCGCGACGATCACCCCCGAGGGCGCAGACGACGTCGGCAGCCCGAACACGTTGCTGCGCGAGCGGATCGGCGCCAAGGTGATCGTGCGCACGGGCCGCCGGATTCCCGGGGTGCCGCCGGTCGCCGGCGCGCACTACCCGATTTCCGTCGTGCGGATGGCGGTCGGCGACGCGTACGGCGCGCAGGAGGAGCGGCGCGCCGAGGACGGCGACGAGGTGGCGCTGCGCACCGAACGCATCGAGCGCTCGACCTGCCGCGTCGTCGCCGAGTACGCGTTCCGGAGCGCGCAGCGGCTGCACGCGCGCGTCTACGGCGGCCCGAAGTGGACCGTGAGCCCGCGTTACGAGGGGATGCTGAAGGAGGAGATGGACGCCGCCGCCGGGCGCCACTCCGACGTCCCCTACAACCCGCAGCTGATCGACGCCACCTACGCCGGCCTGATCGGCGGCGCGGCGGACTCGCCGCTCGTCATACCTGCACTCAACCGCGACGGTGACTCGCTCTCCGAGCTGGTGCTTGGCCTGTTCGGGTCGATCGCCGGCGCAGAGTCCGTGCTGCTGTCGTTCGACGAGGACTTCGGAACGCGCGTGGCGATGACGGAGGCGCCGCACGGCACCGCGCCCGCTCTGGAGGGGAAGGACATCGCGAACCCGATGGCGATGATCCTCGCCGCGGGAGCGCTACTGCGCTTCGTCTCCGAGCGCCACCACCTGGAGCGCGCAGAGCAGGCTGCCCGGGCGATCTACGAGGCGGTGATGGAGGCGACGGGGTCCGGAGTCGCGACGCCCGACATCGGCGGGCATTCCACGACCACCGAGTTCACCAACGAGACGATCGCGCGCGTGCGGACGAAGATGGAGATCTGGAGCACGTTGTAGCGGCGACCGAGCCGACCATCCGGGAGGTGCAATCCGACGGCGTCACGCTCGCCGTCGAGGACACGGGAGGCCGCGGCACCCCGCTCGTGCTGCTTCACGGCCTGACGGCGACGCGGCGCTACGCGCTGCACGGCTCGCGGCTGCTTCCAAAGGCCGGCTACCGCGTGATCACCTACGACGCCCGCGGTCACGGGGACTCGTCACCGGCGCCGGACCCCGGCGCGTATGAATATCCGGATCTTGTGGGCGACCTGCGGGCGGTGCTGGACGCGCTCGGCCTGGAGCGCGCCGTGATGGGCGGCGTCTCGATGGGCGCGGCGACGACCGCGCTGCTCGCGCTGGAGGATCCCGAGCGAGTGTCCGCGTTGATCCAGATCACGCCCGCATACCGCGGCGAGGACCAGGACCTGACCGCGCACAAGAAGGATTGGGACGCGCTTGCGGACGGTTTGGAGCGTGACGGAGTCGACGGCTTCATGCGCGCGTATGGCGACCCCCCGGTCGACTCCCGTTTCAAAGGCATCGTCGAGCGCGCGGTCCGGCAGCGGATCGAGCGCCACCGCCATCCCGAGGCGGTCGCCGATGCGCTGCGCGTCGTCTCGCGCTCGCTGCCCTTCCGGGACATTCGAGAACTCGAGCGGATCGAGGCACCGACCCTGATCGTCGCGAGCCGCGACGACGCCGACCCCGAGCACCCCTATGCGGTGGCCCTGGAGTATGCGGAGCACATCCCGCACTCGGAGCTGGTCAGCGAGGAGCCCGGCTCCTCCCCGCTCGCGTGGCGCGGAGCGCAGCTGTCGCGCGCGATCCAGTCGTTCCTCGAGAAGAACGGGCTCGGCCCGTGATTTCCCATTGGAGAGCGGATTCCGGCCCTTTGGTGCAACCCTGGTTGCAGATCGCTCATTCCGTCCGTCGTCATTCCTAGCCTAGGCGAACCTATGTTCTGGCGACGCATCGAACAGGATCTGGCCGACCGCCTCCGGGTGGCGATCGAGTTCGCGACGCTCGGCGCCTACGACCTGATCGGGGACGAGCCGGAGAGTGAGTCCCGGCAGGAGCCGCAAGCCGCTACTCCCGCCCGCCAGCCCGCTCCCCCGCGCTGCACTCCAGTGGCTGCGGAGACCAGGGCTCACATCGGCATGTCGAACGTGCCATGCGCCCGTGTCGACGGGCAGTTGGTCACCCCGCCGTGCCCGCAGGTCGACGGGCCGGCCGAGACCGCGTTTCCCAGGCGCCCGAGTCGTCCGGACCACCGCCTCAGGCGCGGCGGCTCTATTCCCGCCTCGCAGCAGCCCTGCACCTGGGCCGGCCGCTAAGGACCTATTCCGGCATAGGCCCTAGGCCGCTTCGGCGTCGATCGCGCGCAGGAGCTCGCGACCTGTTTCGACCGCCCGGGCGACGATGGTGGGCTCGACGTTCTCGTAGGTGTCGGTCGGCCAGTGGTAGTTGGGAATCGTGTCGCCGCGGGCAAGCAGCGTGAGCGTCGGCGGCTGCTTCCGAGTGCGGCGAAACCGGCGGGTGCGAGTGGGCATCAGCGCGCGCTGTTACCGGCGCTGCGCGCGACGGCGACCCATCCCGCGGTGCCGGCGAGGGCCGGCACGACCGTCATCACGGCGGCGCGGTCGATGCCATCGCGTCGCACGAGTGCCCGCATTGCTACGAACGCATCCCCGAAGTCACAGGCGGCGTTGATCAGGGCCGCTCGACGCAGGCGCGCGGCATCCCCACGAGAGTCAAGGGCGATCGCAGCCAGACCGAGCTCTCGCACGCCGAAGAGACCGCCGAACACGCCAGTCGTGATGTTGACGTGACGCTTTGGGTATCCGAACAGGGTCGCCGCCCGCTCAGGAGCGACGACCGCGAGCACTCCCACGCCGGCGCGTATCGCTGACATGACACGCGCTCGCCTGGCCACGGATTCGGCGGGTGAGGCCATCGAAGACGTTCGATCGTATCCACGTCGGGACGCCGAGGCAATCGACCGCAGCCCGACCAAAGAAAAGGCCGCCCCGCAGGGCAGCCTTTGAATCAAAAACCGGCGGCGACCTACTCTCCCGGGCCCTTGCGGGCCAAGTACCATCGGCGCTGAGGGGCTTAACTGCTCTGTTCGGAATGGGAAGAGGTGTTTCCCCCTCGCGATAGCCACCGGAAACTGTTGTCACGTCGGCCCGGCGAACCGCTTCCGACGCACCGGCGGCCTCTCCCGAACCCTCAAAACTGCACAGTTGGCACAGGACAAGAGCAAAAAATATCCGTCAAGCCCTCGACCCATTAGTACCGGTCTGCTGAGCACATTGCTGCGCTTACACATCCGGCCTATCAACCTGGTGGTCTACCAGGGGTCTTACTCCCTCAAGGGGATGGGAGAGCTCATCTCGAGGTGGGCTTCCCGCTTAGATGCCTTCAGCGGTTATCCCGTCCGGACGTAGCTAACCTGCAGTGCCCTTGGCAGGACAACAGATACACCAGCGGTCCGTTCATCCCGGTCCTCTCGTACTAGGGACGACTCCCCTCAACTCTCCAACGCGCACGGCAGATAGGGACCGAACTGTCTCACGACGTTCTGAACCCAGCTCGCGTACCGCTTTAATGGGCGAACAGCCCAACCCTTGGGACCTGCTTCAGCCCCAGGATGCGACGAGCCGACATCGCACGTAATTCCACCGTTACCGGTGGCGCAGACTATAACTTCACCCTGCCTGACCAAAGGCGAGGGGTCGGCGTATTGTGGCGTCCAGGATTTGCCCCTTTTGGAGCAGGATCGCCACCTCGGCACCGAGTGCCTCAGTCGTTACGGGGTCACTTGCGGAGGGACGCTTCTAATGGTCTTCCCTTCCGACAGACTTCCCACGGTATTACCCATCCTTTTCGCGTCGTTCTAAACGCACAGGCAGGTGGGCTCCACCGTTATTAGCCGATGCTAAAGCCAGTATTTCGACTGGCTCACCCCATGGTTGAGGTGCCAAACCGGGCCGTCGATGTGGACTCTTGGGCCCGATAAGCCTGTTATCCCCGGAGTACCTTTTATCCGTTGAGCGACGGCGCTTCCACTTGCAACCGCCGGATCACTAAGCCCTACTTTCGTACCTGCTCGACCTGTCAGTCTCGCAGTCAAGCTCCCTTATACCTTTACGCTCTACGCACGATTTCCAACCGTGCTGAGGGAACCTTTGGGCGCCTCCGTTACATTTTAGGAGGCGACCGCCCCAGTCAAACTACCCACCTGACACTGTTCACCTCCCGGCTTCACGGTGAGGTGTTAGAAGCCCAGAACATCAAGGGTGGTATCTCAAGGTTGGCTCCACAGCAGCCGAAGCCACTGCTTCAAAGCCTCCCACCTATCCTGAGCGAGATGCCCCAGACTCCAATATCAGGCTGTAGTAAAGGTTCACGGGGTCTTTCCGTCTTGCCGCGCGTACTCGGCATCTTCACCGAGACTACAATTTCACCGAGCCCCTCGTTGAGACAGCGCCCAAGTCGTTACGCCATTCGTGCAGGTCGGAACTTACCCGACAAGGAATTTCGCTTTAGTCTTGCCTAACGTGTCACTTCTGTTAGACGGACGGCACATCCTCTAGCCGCACTGCGCCATCCCTGCATGTCGCCATGCAGAAGGGACCATCTCTTCACCCAGTGTCCAGGGTGCCTGGCGTATGGCCTCTGAGGATTCTGATCAAGTCACCTCTGGGCTTTTGACGGTTCATCGTCTCTGCGAGGACAGCGATCTCTATGAGCCCTTCAGAGCTCAAATGCCGCCCGCTTTCAACGATCTCCAAGCACCGCGCAAAGGTCTCGAAGTCCCTTTGCTTTGAGCTCCGAAGTGGGTGCTCCCGGAAAAACGGAATGATCACTCCCAGGAGGTCCTTTCGACGGCTCACGTGGTACTGGATCAGATGCTCTCGATGACTATCGTGTCGCCTGTTCTCGTAAAGATTGCCGACCCCGAAGAAGCTTCTTATGTCCTCGAGGCAGGCCTTACTACGAGCACCTTGCGTGACCACGAATCGATGGAACACCTGATAGCCGGCTCTGTAGCCTTTCCGGCGGGTCCGACAGGGTTGCCGGACGAAGCCGATTGAGAAGCATCCTTCTCCGTCTACAAAACCAATAACCCAACCTAGCTTGATCAGCCTTTCCTGCTGATTTTCCGCACCGTCCGGATTGTCACTGCCCACCGGCAACCCTCCTTGGTTAGAGGAATCACCTTAGGGCGAGTACCGGACGGATACTCGGGTTTTCCAGCATATAGCCAGATGCACTTGTCACATTACTGTGACAAGGGGCAACGATTTCCATCACCTTAGGACCGTTATAGTTACGGCCGCCGTTTACCGGGGCTTAGCTTCGGTGCTTCGCCACCCCGAAGGGCGGCTAACACCTCCGCGTAACCTTCCGGCACCGGGCAGGCGTCAGCCCCTATACGTCGTCTTACGACTTAGCAGAGGCCTGTGTTTTTGGTAAACAGTCGCTTGGGCCTTTTCACTGCGGCCCCCTCGGGCTCCGCCAGCAAGTGGCTTCACCCTACCGGGGCGCCCCTTCTCCCGAAGTTACGGGGCTAATTTGCCGAGTTCCTTAACGAAGGTTATCTCGATCGCCTTGGCATTCTCTGCCTGTCCACCTGTGTCGGTTTTGGTACGGGCACGCACATCCTCCCTAGAGGTTTTTCTCGGAGGCATGGGTTCGGGGACTCGCCGGCCTTTCGGCCAGCTGGCATCGCGCCTCGCATCAACACGACCGCGGATTTTCCTACGGCCGCTAGCTACGCGCTTACCCCAGGACGACCATCGCCTGGGTTCCCCTACCCTTCCTCGTCACCCCAATCGGTCAAACGGATGTGACGTGGTACGGGAATATCAACCCGTTGGCCATCGGCTACGCCTTTCGGCCTCGCCTTAGGTCCCGACTGACCCTGAGCAGACGAGCTTTACTCAGGAAACCTTGGACAATCGGCGGAGAGGATTCTCACCCCTCTTTCGTTACTTATGCCGGCATTCTCACTTCTGCTGCCTCCACGGCTGGCTTACGCCGCCGCTTCGCTGGCAACAGAACGCTCTCCTACCGCTCGACGATCCCGAAGGATCGCCGAACCCACAGCTTCGGTGGCTAGCTTGAGCCCCGTTACATTGTCCGCGCCCGAACACTTGACCAGTGAGCTGTTACGCACTCTTTAAAGGGTGGCTGCTTCTAAGCCAACCTCCTGGTTGTCTGAGCATTCAGACATCGTTTCCCACTTAGCTAGCACTTAGGGACCTTAGCTGGTGGTCTGGGTTGTTCCCCTCTCGACCGTGAAGCTTATCCCCCACGGACTGACTCCCCGGATTCACATAATGGTCTTCGGAGTTTGCCTGAATTCGGTAACCTGGTAGGGCCCCTAGTCCAAGCAGTGCTCTACGGCCATTACGCAATAACCGGAGGCTATACCTAAATATATTTCGGAGAGAACCAGATATCTCCGAGCTTGATTAGCCTTTCACTCCGACCCACAGGTCATCCGCCCAGTTTTTAACCTAGGTCGGTTCGGTCCTCCACGGGGTCTTACCCCCGCTTCAACCTGCCCATGGGTAGCTCGCTCGGTTTCGGGTCTACCGCCTGCGACTGATTCGCCCTGTTCGGACTCGCTTTCGCTACGGCTCCGCTCATCGCTTAACCTCGCCACAGACGAGTAACTCGCCGGCTCGTTCTGCAAAAAGCACGCCGTCACACCGAAGTGCTCCGACCGCTTGTAGGCACACGGTTTCAGGTACTATTTCACTCCCCTTCCGGGGTACTTTTCACCTTTCCCTCACGGTACTAGTCCGCTATCGGTCACCAGGGAGTACTTAGCCTTGGAGGGTGGTCCCCCCAGGTTCAGACCGCGTTTCACGGGCACGGTCCTACTCAGGGACATCTGCGGGAGGTCACACACTTTCGCCTACGGGACGATTGCCCTCTGTGGTGCACGGTTCCACGTGCTTCGGCTAGCGCATGACTTTGTAACTCCCGCCGGGCCAGGCACAGCCCGGAACAGACGCCCTACAACCCCCAGCAGGCAACGCGTGCCCGCTTACACCTGCCGGGTTTGGGCTATTCCCTTTTCGCTCGCCACTACTCAGGGAGTCTCGGTTGATTTCCTTTCCTCGGGGTACTGAGATGTGTCACTTCCCCCGCTTGCCTTCCCGTGCCTATGTATTCAGCACGGGATGACGCCGCATTACCAGCGCCGGGTTTCCCCATTCGGACATCCACGGGTCAAAGGCTGTTCAGCGCCTCACCGTGGCTTATCGCAGCCGTCCACGTCCTTCTTCGGCTCCTGGTGCCAAGGCATCCACCGTATGCCCTTCATATCTTGACGGTGAAATTGCTCGTTTTGTCTTGGCCAACTGTGCAGTTTTCAAGGTCCGGAGAGAGGCAAACCGACGCGCGCGGCGCCGGCCCGGTCTCTCAAAACTAAACAGCATGCGGGCTCGAAGCCCATTCCAGACTCGGTCGACGTTTCGGGAAGGCATCCGTTGCCCAATGCAACGAAAACCCGGAACCCTAGGTAAATCCGCTCGGCGAGCGTGCTCGACGAGGGGCCCATGATTCTCCCTAGAAAGGAGGTGATCCAGCCGCACCTTCCGGTACGGCTACCTTGTTACGACTTCACCCCAATCACCGGCCCCACCTTCGACGGCTCCCCCCCTTGCGGGTTAGGCCACCGGCTTCGGGTGTTGCCGACTTTCGTGGTGTGACGGGCGGTGTGTACAAGACCCGGGAACGTATTCACCGCGGCATTGCTGATCCGCGATTACTAGCAACTCCGGCTTCATGGAGGCGAGTTTCAGCCTCCAATCCGAACCGAGACCGCCTTTTAGGGATTCGCTCCACCTCGCGGTATCGCAACCCTCTGTGGCGGCCACTGTAGCACGTGTGTAGCCCTGGGCATAAGGGGCATGATGACTTGACGTCATCCCCACCTTCCTCCGGTTTGTCACCGGCAGTCCCCCATGAGTCCCCGGCATTATCCGCTGGCAACATGGGGCAGGGGTTGCGCTCGTTGCGGGACTTAACCCAACACCTCACGGCACGAGCTGACGACAGCCATGCACCACCTGTGATGGTGTCCCGAAGGAAAACCGTGTTTCCACGGCTGTCACCAACATGTCAAGCCCAGGTAAGGTTCTTCGCGTTGCGTCGAATTGAACCACATGCTCCGCTGCTTGTGCGGGTCCCCGTCAATTCCTTTGAGTTTTAGCCTTGCGGCCGTACTCCCCAGGCGGGGCACTTAGTGCGTTAGCTACGGCACGGGAGGAGTCGACACCTCCCACACCTAGTGCCCATCGTTTACGGCGTGGACTACCAGGGTATCTAATCCTGTTCGCTCCCCACGCTTTCGCGCCTCAGCGTCAGTACCGTCCTAGCGAGCTGCCTTCGCCATTGGTGTTCCTCCTGATATCTGCGCATTTCACCGCTACACCAGGAATTCCACTCGCCCCTTCCGGACTCTAGCCAGACAGTTTCCAGCGGCATTCACAGGTTAAGCCTGTGGATTTCACACCGGACTATTCCAGCCGCCTACGCGCTCTTTACGCCCAATGATTCCGGACAACGCTAGCCCCCTACGTATTACCGCGGCTGCTGGCACGTAGTTAGCCGGGGCTTCTTCTGGAGGTACCGTCACTCCGGAGAGCTATTCGCTCCCGAAGCTTCGTCCCTCCTGAAAGAGGTTTACAACCCGAAGGCCTTCTTCCCCCACGCGGCGTTGCTGCGTCACGCTTTCGCGCATTGCGCAAGATTCCCCACTGCTGCCTCCCGTAGGAGTCTGGGCCGTGTCTCAGTCCCAGTGTGGCTGATCGTCCTCTCAGACCAGCTACCCATCGTCGCCTTGGTGAGCCGTTACCTCACCAACAAGCTAATGGGCCGCGGGCCCATCCCGAAGCGGAGGCCGAAGCTTCCTTTAGTGACCGTTCTTGTTGGACGGTCACCACATCTGGTATTAGCTCGGGTTTCCCCGGGTTGTCCCAGTCTTCGGGGCAGGTTACCCACGTGTTACTCACCCGTTCGCGGCTTTGCCCCAGGCCGAAGCCTGGTTCGTCGCCCCACTTGCATGTGTTAAGCACGCCGCCAGCGTTCGTCCTGAGCCAGGATCAAACTCTCCGTAAAAGACTTGCGAGTCATCCGGCCGGCACCGAAGCGCCGCCCGGTTCCTCTGTCAATGCGAAGAGTGTCACGCTTGGGTCCGCGCCCGTACACCGGGCACGGAAACGTGACGGGTTTGATTGCCGCTCCCAGCTCCAGCTCGCTTGACGCGAGCAGGCTCCAGGAGCGGATCGAACCTGGACGCGATCCGGGAATACATCGTCCACCATGGGCGGACATCCCCGGAGCGCACATGCTGTTTAGTTTTCAAAGACCGGAGCCTCTCGGCTCGCCCCTCGAGACCCCGTTGGCAGAAAAAAAGCCTCTCGCCGGAGAGGCCCCAAAACTTGCCCTTTTTACAGGGACTTGTCTCAGTCGGACTCTCCGTCTGTGCCGTATCTCTCCCAACAGTGCCTATAGGGGCAACGAGGTAGTGTAGCACCCGTTTTAGGCTTTCTGAACACCCTGGCGGCCTTTTTCCCACTTGGAAAACGGCCAAGGGACGGTCAGGGCCAGTGGTCAATATAGCGCCTACGGCTCGGCCAGGATGCGCCGGAAATCGCGCTTGCCGACCTGGAGGACCGCCCCCTGGAGGCGCTCCACGTCGATGTCCATTGCATCGGGCCCGAGCGGCTCGCCATCCAGCTTGATGCCCCCCTGCTCGAGCAGGCGCCGGGCCTCGCTGCGTGACTTGCCGAAGTGCTCCGCCACCAGGGCCGGCAAGTGCACGGTGCCGTTGCCGACCAGGTCGGCGGACAGCGTCACCTCCGCGACCTCCTCCGGCGGCTTGTGCTCCCGGTGCAAACGGTCGAAATGGGCCTCGGCCTCCTCCGCCGCCGGCTCACCATGAAAACGGGCGACCAGCGCCCGCGCGAGGGCGCGCTTTGCCGCCACCGGCGCCACTGCTGGATCGCGCTCCTGGCCCAGCAGCAGCTCGTAATAGGTGTCCATGGCCGAATCCGGCACGCTCATCACCTTGCCGAAGATCTCCTCCGGCGGCTCCGTCACTCCTATGTAGTTGCCGTATGACTTGCTCATGCGGCGATCACCGTCTGTGCCGGGCAGGATCGGCATCGTCATGATCGCCTGCGGCTCCTGACCGTAGGCCTGCTGGATGTCCCGGGCGAACAGGAGGTTGAACTTCTGGTCGGTCCCGCCGAGCTCTATGTCGGACTCAACCGCCACCGAGTCGTAACCCTGGAGGACCGGGTACAGCAGCTCCAGGAGGGAGACGGGGCGCCCCGCCTCGATGCGGTTCTGGAAGTCGTCGCGTTCGAGCACGCGCGCGATCGTCACCTGCCGCACGAGCCGCAGCAGGTCCTCCATCGTCATGTTCAACCACTCGCCGTTGTGACGGACCTCCGTGCGCCGGCGGTCGATCACCTTGAACGCCTGCTCCTTGAACGTCTCGGCATTGCGGTCGATCTCGTCGGGGTCAAGCATGGGTCGTAGCTGCGACTGGCCCGAGGGATCCCCGACCCGCGCGGTGTAGTCGCCGATGATCAGGACGACCAGGTGCCCGGCGTCCTGAAACTCGCGCAGTTTCTGGAGAACGACGACGTGCCCGAGGTGGATGTCGGGCGCGGTCGGGTCGATGCCGAACTTCACTCGCAGCGGCTTGCCGGCCGCCGCCGCGCGCTCCAGCTTTCGCTCCAGTTCGCCCTCTGGAAGGGAATCGACGGCGTTTCTCGCCAGAAAACCAGCGCTTTGACCAGCGTCTTTCGCCATCCGGGGCAATGCTAACGTCCGCTGCTTCGAATGCCGGACGACGAACCCAGACGAGAGCGCTTCCGCCGCTCGGCGGGCGGGCGCCGCCACCTGCAGGTGGTGGAGAAGTCGGAGAAGTCCAAGGAGGCGGACGGCAACGGGGTTGCAAGCTCCTCCGACGGCCACCGCACCTCTGCCGGCCCCGGCCCAAACGGCGCGGGCAGGACGCGCCGTTCTACCCGCCGGCCTCGCCCCCGCGTCAACAAGCTGCGGCTGTTCTTCGTCCTGCTGGGCCTCGGCGTGCTGGCGCTCATCTCCACCGTGTTCGGGATGCTCATGGCCGTCGCCTCGGACCTTCCTTCACTCGAGGCGACCAAGGAGTTCAAGGCCTCCCACAACTCCGTCCTCTACGACCACACCTACTCGGGCAAGGATCCCGACAAGCACCGCATCGCGGTACTGACCGGCAACGAGAACCGCATCCTCGTCGGCAGCAGGTGGATTTCGCCGAGCATCAAGCACGCCGTGGTCTCGATCGAGGACCGGCGCTTCTACCGGCACAAGGGACTCGACTATCAGGGCATCGCCCGCGCCCTGTGGGCAGACGTGCGGCGCCAGCGCGCGGTGCAGGGCGGCTCGACCATCACTCAGCAGTTCGTCAAGAACGCCCTCGTCGCCCAGACCAACCGCTCCGTGTTCCAGAAGCTGAAGGAAGCGGCGCTCGCCTACCAGCTCGAGCGCAAGTGGCCCAAGGACAAGATCCTCACCCAGTACCTGAACACCGTCTACTTCGGTGAGGGCGCGTACGGCATCGAGTCCGCTGCGCGCGTTTACTTCGGGTCCTTTCACCCGGGCTGCGAGCCGCACTGCGCATCCGTCCTCGACCCGGCCGAGTCCGCGCTGCTCGCCGGGCTTGTCGCCTCACCGTCGGCGTACAGCCCGATTCACGACCCGGCCACCGCGCTAAAGCGGCGCAACCTCGTCCTGTCGCAGATGCGCGAGCAGGGCTACATCGACGAACGGGAGTATGCGGAGCTGAGCAAGCGCGCCCTGCCGGCGGAGTCACAGATAAGGACGCCGCGGAAGATCAGCAAGGTGCCCTACTACACCGCATGGGTCGAGCAGCAGCTGGTCGACCGCTACGGCACCGGCGCGACGTTCGGCGGCGGACTGAAGATCCGTACCACCCTCGACCTCGGCTACCAGCAGGCAGCCGAGCAGGCGGTCGCGCGGCTCGCGGGAGTCGGCCCGAGCGTGGCGCTCGTCGCGCTGGACAACAAGACCGGCGGCGTGCGCGCGATGGTCGGTGGCAACGACTTCGAGAAGACGCCGTTCAACCTGGCCACCCAGGGTCACCGCCAACCAGGATCGGCCTTCAAGCCCTTCACGCTGGTCGCCGCGCTCGAGAAGGGAATCTCGCCGGGCCGCACGTTTACGTCCACCAAGAAGACGCTCGACTGTCCCTCCGGACCGTTCGAGGTCAGCAACTACGAGGACCGCTACCTCGGAACCGCGTCGCTTGCGACCGCGACGACGACATCCGACAACTCGGTCTACGCGGAGCTTGGCTGTAAGTACGTGGGGACGAAGAACGTCGCGCGCACCGCGAGGCAGATGGGAATCCGGACCAAGCTGTCGACGAACCCGGCGATGATCCTGGGCGGGCTGCGAACCGGCGTGACCCCGCTCGAGCTCGCGGACGCCTACCTCACGCTCGCGCACAGCGGCAGCCGCGTGAGCGGCACCCTCGCCGCCTACGACGACGGTCCGGTCGCATACACGGACGTGAGGGGTGCAAGCATCGACGACGAGAACCACACGAAGACGAAGCGAGTGATCCCCGACGGAGTGGCGCAGCAGGCGACCCAGATCCTCCAGACGGTGATCTCGGGCGGGACTGGAAAGGCAGCTGCGATCCCGGGAGAGTTCGCTGCCGGGAAGACCGGAACGACGGAGAACTACGTCGACGCCCTGTTCGTGGGCTACACGAGCACCCTCACTGTCGCCGTGTGGGTCGGCTACCCGACCGGCGGCAAGCCGATGGAGACCGAGTACCGCGGCAAGCCCGTGGCCGGTGGCACCTATCCGGCGGAGATCTGGAAGGACTTCATGCTGCGGGTGAAGAGCATCCGCGACGGGCGGCGCAAGCCCGACGAGGAGCAGGAGCTGCTGATCCCGGCGCCGGGAGCGGCGCCCTCGCAGGGACCGACCAACGGTGGCGAGGCGCAGCCAAAGACGGATCGCAACGGCAACAAGGACAACCGCCGCAAGCAGCGCGAGCCGGAGCGGCAGGCGCCCGCGCCGGACGCAGGCGGCGAGCCCGCTCCGCCGCCCGAGCCGCAGCCAACCGAGCCGGCCCCCACACCGCCGCCCGACGGCGGCCAGGGTGGCGGCCCGACCGGACAGGGTGGGCCGGCCGGCGCCGGTGGCGGTGGCGCCGGCGCGCCACCCTAGCGCGGCAGGTCAGGAACGCGGTCGCGGGCGGGAGACGTTCGGATTGCCGGCCGCGGTGAAGCGCCACGGCAGGTCCGTCGCCTTGCTGATTCCGACCCTTGCACTACTCACGATCTCCGGATCGCGCCAGGGATCCGGGCGCGGATACACCCGGATCGGCCCACTCTCGAGCGACGTTCCGTTCAGCTCGAGTCCGATCGCCAGCGCCTCGGTGAGCTTGCCCGGCCCCGAGCAGAGCTGTTCGAGCCGGCCGACGCCGCGCCGCTCTTTCATGAGGTCGACGCCTTCCTCCGGTTCCAGCGCGCGAATCAGGACTGCCGATGCTTCACCCTCGCGGTCGGTGACGAAGTTGAGCAGGTTGTGCATGCCGTACGAGAAGTACACGTACGCGTAGCCGGGCGGCCCGAAGAGCGCGGCGTTACGAGCCGTGCGCCCGTTGAACGCGTGACACGCGGGCTCGTCCGCGTGATAGCTCTCGGTCTCCACGATCACACCCGACGTCCCGGCGTGGGAGACAGTGCAACCGATCAGGTCCCGCGCCACGTCGTGCACGGACCGGTCGAAGAAGCCGGCCGCCAGCGGCCCGAGGGCCACCGCCACTAGAAGAGCCCCTCCTGCCCCTTCCCCCGGCGCCGCCGCGGGATGCCGGCCGCCTCTGTCAGTGCCGCCTCGACGTCGGTGAGGATCGCCCGCTCCGAGCGCGAGGCGACGAGCGGCTGGTCCAGCCCGTCGACGTGCACGAAGGTCCGCCGCCCGTCTCCGCGCTCACCGGGATCGAGCGGCACCACGGCGTAGATCCGGTCGGCGCGCGCGTACTTGCCATAGCCGAGCGGGACCATCCGCGGCTCACGCTTTGGCATCCACCGACTCCTTCTCGGCGGCGAGGACCGAGCGCGCCCGTTCGAGCTGCTCCTGAATCCGCTCCGACGAGGTGCCGCCCTCGGAGACCTTCGATTCCAGCCACGAGCGTCCGCGCAACACCTCGTAATACTCGTCGTCGAGCCCGTCGGAAAACCGCGCGAGGTCGCTCGGCTCCAGCTCGGACAGTTCCTTGCCCGCCTCGAGCGCGTGCCGGACCAGCGCCCCGACGATCGCGTGCGCTTCGCGGAACGGAACCCCTCTCCGGACGAGCAGGTCGGCGACGTCGGTGGCGGCGAGCATCTCGTCCGACGCTGCGGCGGCGAGACGCTCGCGCCGGAAGCTCGCCGTCGTGATCATGCCGGCCGCCGCCTGCAGGCACAGCTCCACCGTATCGACAGCATCGAAGAGCGGCTCCTTGTCCTCCTGCATGTCCTTGTTGTAGGCGAGCGGAAGCCCGTGCATGACCCCGAGCAGCGACAGCAGCCGCCCGGCCACGCGCGGCGCCTTCGCGCGCAGGAGCTCGGCTGCGTCCGGGTTCTTCTTCTGCGGCATGATGCTCGACCCCGAACTCCACGCGTCGCTCAGCTCGAGGAAGCCGAACTCCTCGCTCGACCACAGAACGATCTCGGCGCCGAGTCGGGACAAGTGCATCGTGCAGATAGCCGCCGCCGACAGGTAGTCGAGCACGAAGTCGCGGTTCGACACGGCATCGAGCGAGTTGTCGGCGACAGACTCGAAGCCGAGCTCCTCGGCGACAGCCGCGCGGTTCGTGTCCCAGTTGACCCCGGCCAGGGCGCCGGCGCCGAGGGGAAGATCGCCCGCCGCCACCGCGCAGTGCTCGAACCGCACACGGTCGCGCCGGAGCATCCAGAAGTAGGCGAGCAGGTGGTGGGAGAGGTAGACCGGCTGAGCGCGCTGGAGGTGCGTGTAACCCGGCATCGGCCAGTCGGCGTGGCGCTCCGCGGCCTCGACGAGGACAGTCATCAGGTCCGTGACGAGCGACCGTGCGCGCTCGGCGTGCTCGCGCACGAAGAGGGCCACGTCGGTGGCCACCTGGTCGTTGCGGGAGCGGCCCGTGTGCAGCTTGCCGCCGACCGGACCGACCAGCTCGGTCAAGCGGCGCTCGATCGCCATGTGCACGTCCTCGTCGCCCGGATCGAACGCGAAGGTGCCCTCGGCCAGCTCGACGGCCACCCGGTCGAGGCCGGAGGTCAGCTCCCGCGCCTCCTCCTCGGTCAGGATCCCGGCGCCCGCCAGCATCGCCACGTGCGCCCGCGACTGGGCGATGTCCTGCGGCCACAGCCGCACGTCGAAGCCGATCGAGGCGTTCAGCTTCTCGAACCCCGGATCAGGTGGACCGCGGAACCGTGACACGTTCCAGAGTTTAAGGTCGGGCGAGGAGCTCTCGGGATCGGTTAGCCTCTGGCTGGGAGGTGGCGGTCGGCTGAACCTGAACAAAGGCGCTCCCCGACAGCGCGGTATAGCAACGGCCGTCGCGTTTGTGGCGGCCCTTCTGGTGGTTGCGGGTGCGAGCCTGGCGCTTGCCCCTGCGGCGCCGGCCAGCCACGTCGGCCCCGCCGGCAGCAAGCCGAACGTCCTCTTCATCGTCACCGACGACGAGAACCTCGCCGGCACGGCCGTGATGCCGAAGACGCTGAAGTGGTTCCGGGACGGCGCCCCAGGCATCACGGGCGGAACCGAGTTCACCAACGGGTTCGTCACCACCCCGCTCTGCTGCCCGTCCCGCGCCTCGATCTTCTCGGGCCGGTACGCCCACCGCAGTGGAGTCGAGACGAACACCGACGTCACCCACGCGCCGCCGGACGGCTGGGGCACCGACGGCACGTCGCCCGGCCAGCTGAGCACGCTGCAGTACCACCTCAAGCAAGCGTCGGGACCAGGATGGAACGGCTACTTCACCGGCCTGTTCGGCAAGTACTTCAACATCTGGGACATCACGGGAGCCGACCCGCCGCCGTACTTCGACCGTTACTCGGTGTGGAGCATCGGAGCGCATTCGCGATTCACCGCCAACGAACAGGGCACGGTGAAGACGATCCCGGAATACGAGACCACGTACATCTCGCAGCGGGTCGACGGGTTCCTCGCCGAGGCGGAGGACGACGACGCCCGGCCCTGGTTCCTGTACCTGGCCCCGACCACGCCGCACAGCCCGTTCACTCCCGCTCCGCAGTACGCGAACGCGCCCGTGCCGGCGTTCACCCCCCCTCCCTCCTACTTCGAGCAGGACCCGCTCGACAAGCCCTTCAGCGAGCAGCCCGCCTCGACGGGAGACGCCGAGGTCCAGGACATCCGCGCAGCTCAGCTTCGCATGCTGATGTCCGCCGACGACATGGTCGAGTCCGTGATGCAGAACCTCGTCGCACACGGCGAAGCGGACAATACGCTCGCGGTCTTCATTTCCGACAACGGCTACATGTGGGGCGAGCACGGGCAGGGCGGTAAGGCGGCGCCGTACGACGAGGCCGCGAAGGTGCCGCTCTTCATGCGCTATCCGGACGGGGGCGTCGCGACCGGGACGACCGACTCGCGGCTGGTGGCGAACATCGACTTGGCGCCGAGCGTCCTCGACGCCACGCATCTGGCGGACACGGATCCTCCCCACGCGGACGGAACCTCTGTGTTCGACATCCGCTCCAACCCCGCGCTCAGGCGCAACCGGCTCCTGCTCGAGCACTTCGGCGCCACAGCGAACACGAACGCCGGCCAGTTCGCGGCGATCCGGACTCCTACCTTCCAGTACACCGAGCGCTACTCGGACCCGGATGGGGTTGAAGGCCCCGATCCGCCGACCCCCACCGCCGATTACGTCGACGGCGGCCAGACGATCCCTGCCCAGGACGACGACACGGCGGTCGCGCGCGAGTACTACGACCTCACGACCGATCCCTACCAGCTGACGAATCTGCTCAGGGATGGCGACCCTCGCAACGATCCTCCTATCGCCGACCTGTCGAGCAGGCTGGCCGCCGACAGGCAGTGCTCGGAGTCGAGCTGCCCCGCCGACACGGATCCGCCTGTCCTGCCCGTGGATACCGGCATCACGGTCAAGCCCGGGTCGCAGAGCGGCGACACCTCGCCGACGTTCACGTTCACCGCTACCGAGCCGGGCAGCGACTTCGAGTGCGCCCTCGATGGGGGTGGCTTCCAGAGCTGCCAGAGCACGGACACGTTCAACCTCGGCACCGGCGACCACACCATCGAGGCGCGGGCAGTGGACCCGTGGAACAACCGCGACCAGTCTCCCGCCTCTTATGCGTGGACGATCGTCTCCGGGGAGCCGGAGACCACCTTGACTGCCAACGCGAACCAGCCGCTGAAGCTCTCAGACCGCGCCACCGCCACGTTCACGTTCACCGGCTCGCCGGGCGCGACCGGCTTCGAGTGCAAGCTCGACACCGGCGCCTTCACGGCCTGCAACAGCGGCAGTAAGAGCTATTCCGGGCTCTTGGACGCCAAGCACACCTTCACGGTGCGCGCGATGGACGGCGCGGTGCCGGACCCGACACCCGTGAGCTACGCATGGCAGGTCGACAATACGAACCCCGACACCACGATCTTCTCGGGCCCGGCGAGCCCGGTCTTCGCAACGGAGGTCACTGTCAGGTACAGGGCAGGCGAGCTCGCCCGCCTCCTCGAGTGCTCGCTCGACGGCGGTGCCTACGCGCCATGCGGGACTCACGCAGACGCCGACAGCCTGCCGGCCGGCAGTCCGGTCACCTACACCAAGACGTGGGACGGGCTCCCGAACGGGGATCACACCATGCTCGTGAGGGCGACCGACCGTGCCGGCAACGTCGATCCCACCCCTGCGCAATTCGACTGGAGCACCCAGGCGCTGCCGACGTTCCAGGACGCCCCCGACACGAGCTGGCCCGACATCACGGCGGGGTCGGTCGTGGGGGCCGTCATCTCCGACGGCGTGGGTGGCTGGTACGTCGGGGGCAACTTCAGCCATGTGGGCGGCGCGGCACATGCCAACGTCGCGCACATCAAGTACGACAAGACCGTGGACACGTGGAGCCCTGCCACCAACGGCACGGTCAACGCTCTGGCCCTGTCGTCCGACCGCAACACGCTCTACATAGGAGGGAGCTTCACGACGGTCAACGGCTCGACGCGTAACGGCCTTGCTGCACTCAACGTCAACGCCGCCAACGGCGGGCCGACTGCCTGGAATCCGAACGCTACCGACGGCTCCGGAACGCCCGCGGGGGTCCTGGCGCTCGCGCTCGGCTCCAACAGCGTGTACGCGGGGGGTCTGTTCACGCGCATCAATGGACAGACCCGCAACTACGTCGCCGAGATTCCGCTCGCCGGCACGGGAGCGCCGACCGCGTGGACGCCTCAGCTCGACCCGCCGGGAGCGACGCCTCCGCTCGTCTACTCGCTCGCACTCAGCTCATCGAGCGTGTACGTGGGTGGCTTCAGGACGCTTCAGGTCGGTGGGGTGACGCGACCGCTGGTGGAGCTGAGCCGCAATACGGGCGCTGCCACTTCATGGAACCCGGGGCCGGACCACAACGTCAGGGGCGTGGAGCTCGATTCCTCGACGATCTTTGCGGGCGGCAACTTCGTGAACGTCCAGGGCGGCGTGCAGCGCAAGAAGGCCGCCGAGTTCAGCGTGGGAACGGGCGCGGCCACCGGCTGGAATCCATCGGCTCGAGTCGCGGGCAACCCCGACAACTCGACTATCGGCTACCTCGAGGACATCATGGTGTTCCCGCACACGGCGGTGATCGGGGGCACGTTCAACTTCCTCAAGGGCGAGATCAGCCGCAGCCGCGTCGCCGAGACGAGCCGCGCTGACGGCACCCCGACGGACTGGAATCCCGCGCTCACTTACCCGGGCTCCACGCCGATCGTCTACGAGACCGCCTTCCATGCGGGCACGCTTGCCGTCGCCGGAGAGTTCACCTACTCGGGCGAGACCCCGCGCAGGCACCTGGCCTTCTTCGCAGACCCACCACCGCAGACGACGATCAATGATCCGAAGCCGGCCGACCCGACCACCGACCGGGACGCGCATTTCACCTTCTCGAGCTCAGAGTCGCGCAGCACCTTCGAATGCGTGCTCGACGGTGCCGTGCTGCCCAATTGTCAGAGCCCGCTCGACCTCACGAGCCTGTCCTACGGGGAGCACATCCTCAGCATTCGCACGTTCGACTCCAAGGGCACCCCCGACCCGACGCCGGCGACCCACAGGTGGCTCGTGGACGAGCAGGTGGTGTCGGGCACGCCCGAAGGTGGCTGGCCGAACGTGACCGGCACGGAGGTGCGCTCGGTGCTGCCCGACGGAAACGGCGGTTGGTACGTGGGCGGCAACTTCACCACGGTCGGCGGAGCGACGCACGGCAACATCGCACACATCAAGAGCGACAAGACGGTGGACAACAGCTGGAACCCGACCACCAACGACGGCAACGGCGCCACCGACGACACAGTGCGCGCGATGGCCCTGTCCGCGAACGGGCAGACGCTTTACATCGCGGGCAGCTTCACGACCGTCAACGGGCAGGCGCGCGGCCGGCTGGCGGCGATTGGCACGGGCGGCGGCGGGACCCTCACCGCCTGGAATCCCAACGCGGACGGGACCGTTCACTCACTGGGGCTCGGCGCCAACTCGATCTTCGCCGGCGGCGCCTTCACATCGCTGAACTCCCAGCCGAGCGGCCCGATTGCCGAGCTCGCGCTGACCGGTGCGGGCCTCCGCACCTCCTGGAACCCGGAGGTGACAGCGGGCACCGTCTTCACCGTGGAGGTCGGGCCGACGCGGATCTATGCCGGCGGTACCGGTCTGATCGTCGGACTGGCGAACCGCAACCTCGTCGAGCTCGACCGCACGCTCGGCGTGGCCACCGCCTGGGACCCGGCGCCCGACGGCGCGGTGCGCGCGCTGGACCTGACTTCGTCGTCCACCATCTACGTTGGCGGGCAATTCGGCTTGATCGGCGGCCTGACGCGAAGCCGGGCGGCCGAGGTCCACCTCTACCTCACCGACGTCGCCACGGGCTGGGACCCCTCGGTCACGTCCGTCGGTGGCCCCGCGTCCGGCACCGTCTACGACGTCCATGCCTCGACGTCCATGGTCACGATCGCGGGCGCGTTCGACCAGGTGAAGGGCATCAACCGCCTGCGGCTCGCGCAGACCAACAGGACCGACGGCTCCCCGGACGGGTGGAACCCCGGCCCCGACAAGGTCGTCTACGACGTGGCGAGCGATGGCTCGACGCTGGCGGCCGGTGGCCAGTTCACGACTGCAGGCGGACAGCCGCGCTCGCTGCTCGCCTTCTTCGACGGGCTATAAGACTCCAGTTAGGACTCAGCGTCCGAGCGCGGTCCGCAGAGCCGCGCACACGAGCTCGACCTCGTCCTCGGTCATCCGGGTGTAGAAGGGAAGTCCGAGGGATCGCCGCGCGGCGCGCTCGGCGACCGGGAATTCACCTTCGCGATAGCCGAACCGCTCGCGATACAGCGGCTGGAGATGGATGCAGGGCAGGTAGGCCTTGCTCTCGATTCCCTGCGACGCCAGGTCCGCCATCACCCGGGCACGGTCGATGCCGTCCGGCAGCTGGACGACGTACACGAACCAGCTCCGGCGCTCGGGAGCGCGGTCGTCACACAGGAGCTCGAGGCCGTCGACGTCCGCCAGCTGGGCGCCGTAGAGCGCCGCGACCCGGGCGCGCGTGGCGAGGATGTCGTCCGCGCGCTCGACCTGTGCGACGCCGATCGCTGCCGCCACGTCGGTGAGCCTGTAGTTGAAGCCGAGACGGTCGTGGACGATCTCGCCCATGTCCTCACCGCGGCCCTGGTTACGTTCGCTGCGAACGCGGGCAAGCAACTCGCCGTCGCCGCAGGTGAGCATTCCACCCTCTCCTGTGACCAGCTGCTTGTTTGCGTAGAAGGCGAAGGTGGCAGGGTGGTCACGCGCGCCGACCTTGATGCCCTCGCGATCGACGGCGCCGGCGGCCTCGCAGGCGTCCTCGAGCACCCCGACGCCGCGTGCGCGAGCGATGTCCTGCAGGGCCGGTAGATCCGCCGGATAGCCGAAGATGTCCACGGGCACGAGCCCCGCCGTGCGCTCGCCACACCCCGCGGCCGCGGCCGCGGGGTCGATGTTGAGCGTGACCGGATCGACGTCGCAGAAGACCGGAGTGACCCCCTCGTACAGGAGGCAGTTGGCCGACGCGATGAAGCTGAACGGGCTCGTCACGACCTCGTAGCCGGCCTCCCAGCCGAGAGCCCGCACCCCGAGGTGCAGCGCCGCCGTCCCGCTCGACACGCCAGCGGCGCCTGACGCTCCGATCCAGCCCGCGAAGTCGCGTTCGAAGCGCTCCAGCATCGGCCCGAGCGACAGCCGCCCGCTGCGCATCACCTCGAGCACGAGCTCCTCCTCGCGCGCGCCGATGTCTGGCCGTGCGAGAGGGACCCGCCGCGTAGCGGTGTTCACTTCGTGAGCGGCAGCTCGGTGGTGCCGGACGCTGGCTTCGACGCCGGACGCGGCTGCATCGCGTACTCGAGCGAGTCCACGAGCGCTTCCCAGCTGGCCTCGATGATGTTCTCCGAGACCCCGATCGTGCCCCAGCTGTCGTGGCCGTCTGACGCGTCGATCAGGACACGCGTCACCGCACCGGTGCCCTTGTGCTCGTCGATGATCCGCACCTTGTAGTTGACGAGGTCGATCTCGCGCAGGCGCGGATAGAGGTCCGCGATCGCCATCCGCAGGGCCTTGTCGAGCGCGTTCACCGGTCCGTTCCCCTCCGCTGTGCGGACGTAGCGCTCACCGCCGGCCCAGATCTTGACCGTGGCCTCCGTCTGCACCCGACCGTCTTCGCGCTTGTCCATGATCACGCGGAAGCTCTCCAGCCGGAACAGCGACTCGTAGGAGCCGGCCTCCTTGCGCAGCAGGAGCTCGAAGGAAGCGTCGGCCGCCTCGAACTGGTAGCCGCGGTGTTCGAGCTGCTTGACGCGGTCGATCACGCGCCGGCTCGCATCGGCATCGAGCGTGAGCCCCGAGTCCTCTGCACGCGCGATCACGGTGCCCTTGCCCGACAGCTCGGAAACCAGCAGCTCGCGCCGGTTGCCGACCATGGATGGATCGATGTGCTCGAAGGTACGCGCGTCCGCGCGCACGCCCGCGACGTGCATCCCGCCCCCGTGCGCAAACGCGTTGCGCCCGACGTACGGCTGGTTGGGATCCGGACTCAGGTTGCATACCTCGTCCACGAAGTGGGCGACCTCGGCGAGCGTCGCCAGCTTGTCGTCCGGCACGCAGCTATATCCGAGCTTGAGCTGAAGCGAGGGCAGGATCGAGACGAGGTTCGCGTTCCCGCAGCGTTCGCCCACGCCGTTCATCGTGCCCTGGACGAGCGATGCGCCCTGCTCCACGGCCGCGATCGAGTTGGCGACCCCGCACTCGGCGTCGTTGTGGGTGTGGATGCCGACCCGCTCGGATCCCAGCGCGCCCACCACGTCGGCGGTCGCCTTCCCCACCTGCGAGGGCAGGCTGGAGCCGTTCGTGTCGCAGAGCGTGACGTTCTCCGCGCCCGCCGCCAACGCCGCATCCAGGCAGCGCAGGGCGTAGTCGCGATCGTCGCGGTAGCCGTCGAAGAAGTGCTCCGCGTCGTAGACGACCCGCTTGCCCAGCGCCGTCAGATACGAGACGGACTCGGAGATGATGCGCAGGTTCTCCTCGGGATCCGCGTGGATCACCTTCTCGAGGTGCAGTTTCCACGTCTTGCCGACAAGCGTGCAGGCGGGGGCGAAGCAGTCTCCGAGCAGCTTCAGAGCCGGGTCCTCCTGCGCGCTCAGCTCGCGCCGGCGAGTCATCCCGAAGGCGCAGATGGTCGCGGTCGCGAAGCTCTCCTGAGCGAGCAGGTCGAACAGCTCCGCCTCCTTCGGGTTCGAGCTCGGGAAGCCGGCCTCTATGAAGTGGATCCCGAGCTCGTCCAGGCGGCGCGCGACGCGCAGCTTCTCCGCGGCCGAGAGCGAGATCCCCTCGCCCTGCATGCCATCGCGAAGGGTCGTGTCGTAGAGGTAGATCTGTTTGCCGGTCATCAGGTTCCTTTTCGGTGGAGGAAGGGGAACGAAAGCGACGCAAATGGACGCCGCGCGAGACGGCGAGCTCTAGCGGCCCGCCGTGCCCGTAATTCGCTCTTCCACCTCCGGCTCCCCGACGTCGACGAAGTCGAGCCATTCCAGGTATTCCTGCCGCCGGCCGTGGATCGCGTCTTTGAAGCGAGCATGGATCGCACGCGTGATCTCACCGGTCGGTCCGAGCCTGTGATCGTCGACTTCGCGAATCGGGGCGATTTCCGTGGCGGTGCCTGTGAAGAACAGCTCATCAGCTTGATAGAGCTCACCCCGCGCGATGTCACGCTCGACCACCTTGAAACCCAGGTCCGCAGCGATCTGGATCACGGACCGCCTGGTGATCCCGTCCAGGATCGACGCGGTTGGCGGTGGTGTGGAGATCACTCCATCTCGCACCAGAAATACGTTCTCGCCGGAGCCCTCGCAGACGTTCCCGTGGTCGTCCAGCAGGATCGCCTCGTCATAGCCCGCCTTCGCGCTCTCGACCTTGGCGAGGATCGAGTTCAGGTACTGGCCGCATGCCTTCGCCTGCGGGACGAAGCCGTCGGGCGACATGCGGCGCCACGAGGAGACCTTGCAGCGGACGCCGTCCTCGATCACCTGTTCGCCGAGGTATAGCGCCCAGGACCAGACCGCGATCGCGATGTCCACATCGCATTTGAGGGGCATGAGCCCCATCTCGCCGTAGCCGCGGTAGGCGATCGGACGGATGTAGCAGCTTCGAAGCTTGTTGGTCCTGATGAGCTCATGCGTGGCCTCGCGCAGGGCCTCGATCGTGTACGGCAGATCCATGTAATAGAGATGGGCCGATCGCTGCAGCCGCTCGAGGTGCTCGCGGAAGCGAAAGACCGCGGGGCCACGATCGGTCTCATACGCCCTGATCCCCTCGAACACGCCGGAGCCGTAGTGAAGGCCGTGGGTGAGCACGTGTACGTTGGCGTCCTCCCACCGCACGAACTCGCCGTTCATCCATATCGTTTCGGCCTTCTCGATTGGCAAGGGCTTCCTCCTTAGAGCGCCTTTCGGAATGACTGCGCGTCCGGGACGGTCCAGGACCAAGCTGGGCGCCGCACGCGGACGAAGCCGGTAGCAGTGCCTCCCGGCGAGTCCGCGGGTGGCGATCCAGCGCGGGTACTGGGGCGTATCCGGGTGTGCAGCTTCATTTTGAAAGTCGCTCTTGGCCGGCTCCGGGCGAAGCGAGCTCCTCCAGAACCGCCCGCGTCATCTCCTGCGTGCCGACCTCGATCTCCTCCGGTATGTCTGATGGTCCCGGACCTGATTCGTCGGGACCTTTGTACGAATGCCCGGACGCGAGATCCGGCGTTCGCAATCCCCGCTCCAGGACACTGTCAATTGCTGATTCTACCGCCGCCGCCGCTTCCTCCTGCGCGAGCGAGTGACGCAACATCAGCGCCACCGAGCCAAACATCGCGAGGGGGTTGGCGATCCCCTCGCCCGCAATGTCCGGAGCCGAGCCATGCACCGGCTCGAACAGCCCGGGCTTGCCCTCCTCGCCGAGGCTGGCGGAGGCCAGCAGCCCGATCGACCCCGCGATCATCGCGGCCTCGTCGGAGAGGATGTCGCCGAACATGTTCTCCGTCAGCAGGACGTCGAATTGCGATGGACGCGAGACGAGCTGCATCGCGGCGTTGTCGACCAGCATGTGCTCGAGCTCTACGCCCCCGTAGTCCCCCGACAGGCGCTCCACCGTCTCGCGCCACAGGCGCGAGGTCTCCAGGATGTTGGCCTTGTCCACGGACGTCACCCGTCCCGGTCGCGAGGGCGACTCCGCCAGGCTGAACGCAAGGCGCGAGATGCGCTCGATCTCCGGGACCGAGTACACGCAGGTGTCGTGCGCGACGCCGTTCCGGCGACCGCGATCGCCGAAGTAGATGCCGCCGGTCAGCTCGCGCACGATCACGAGGTCCGCATCGCGTACGAGCTCCTCCCGCAGCGGGCTCGCGTTCGTGAGAGCCTGGCTGATCCGCACCGGCCGCAGGTTCGCGAACAGCTCGAGGCCCTTGCGCAGGCCGAGCAGTCCCTGCTCGGGACGTGGTGCGTCCGGATCGGTCGTGTCCCAGCGCGGACCGCCAACGGCCCCGAGCAGCACTGCGTCAGACTCGGCGCAGCGCTCCAGCACCTCCGGCAGCAGCGGCACGCCGTGCTCGTCGATCGAGGTCCCGCCGACTGGAAGCGTCTCGACCTCGAAGCGGGCTCCTGCCCTGGCTTCGAGGGCGCGCAGCAGCTCGAGCGCAGCCTCCGTCACCTCGGGCCCGATCCCGTCGCCGGGCAGCGCAACTATCCGGAACGAGCGGTCGGGCGTCACGGACCGCCCGACGCGGCTTCTTCCTGTGCTCTCTCGATCTGATCGACGCGGTCGCTGAGATCGGTGACGTCCTGCTGGAGGGTCTTGATGTCCTGCTGGACCTGGCTCGAGCTGTCGCTTGCCTGCTCGAGCTGCTTGACGCGGTTCGACAACGAGTCCAGCTGGTCGGAGTTGTCCTGGACCGAGGACTTCAGATCAGAAACGTCGTTGCGCAGGCTGCTGACGTCGCTGCGGAGACCGCTCACGGATTGCGCGCTGGCGTCCTGCCCGCCGCCATCGTTGTTGTTGTTGTTGAGCGCCACGATCAGCGCCACCGCCGCAAGGATCGCCGCCACCGACCCAACCACCGAACCGAAGATGGCCCAGAACCTGACCCGCCGCAGCTCCTCGACGACGGGATCGGGCTCGACCGGGACCTCGCGCTCGACGATGCGCTCTCGTGGTGGCTGCTGGCCGGCCGCACCAAGCGGCTGCGTCGGTCTGGTTGGATCGCCCATGGCAGTGGATGTATGGATCAGGCGCGAGGTCGCACCATGGCGCGACTATACAGCCGTCGTGCCAGGGCCAAGCCTGTGGTCGCTCTCGAACTCCTCGATCTCGGCCAGATGTTCGAGCGTGAGAGCCACCTCGTCCTGGCCCTTGAGGAGACGGTCGCGAATCTCCGGATTTACGTCGAATGCAACGTCGCGTCCGTCGAAGGACACGACCTGGCGCTCCAGATCAACCGTCGCCTCGCCGGCCTGCATCAGCGCGCGCACGTCGTCCTCGGGCAGCGCGACGGTCAGCACGCCGATCTTCGAGCAGTTGGCGTGGAAGATGTCCGCGAAGCTGGGCGCGACGATCGCGCGAAAGCCGAAGTCCTCGAGCGCCCACACGGCGTGCTCCCGCGAGGACCCGCAGCCGAAGTTGCGGCCCGTCACGAGGATCGGACACGAGTCGTCGAGCTCGAGCCCCTCGTTGCGCCAGTCGTAGAAGAGGAACTCGCCGAAGCCCGACCGCTCGATCCGCTTCAGGAACTGCTTCGGGATGATTTGGTCGGTGTCCACGTCGGCACGGTCCAGCACCTGTACGCGTCCCGATACCTGTCGCACCGGCTCCATCAGCGCGCCTCCTCCTGCTGCCAGCCAGCGCCCGGCGAGCGCCGCCTCATCGCCGCCCCCATTCCCTGACGTCGACGAAGTGCCCTTCTATCGCCGCCGCCGCCGCCATCTGCGGGCTGACCAGGTGGGTGCGCCCGCCGCGTCCCTGCCGCCCCTCGAAGTTGCGGTTCGACGTTGACGCGCAGCGCTCCCCCGGCTCCAGGATGTCGGGGTTCATGCCGAGGCACATCGAGCATCCGGCTTCGCGCCACTCGAACCCGGCGCCGCGGAAGATCTCGTCGAGGCCCTCTTGCTCGGCCTGGGTCTTGACCTGC
This sequence comes from uncultured Solirubrobacterales bacterium, assembly GCA_963716195.1. Taxonomy (GTDB): domain Bacteria; phylum Actinomycetota; class Thermoleophilia; order Solirubrobacterales; family JBBDJG01; genus JBBQNR01. Next base: position 1,025,917 of record OY970293.1, on the reverse strand, counting down.
TGCGATCCCGGCACGACCATCGCACGCACGCTGCCGGCGACCTTGCGGCCCTCGATCATCGAAGCAGCGGCGCGCAGGTCCTCGATGCGCGCGTTCGTGCACGAGCCGATGAACACCCGGTCGAGCGCGATGTCCTCGACTCTGGTGCCCGCATCCAGCGCCATGTAGGCCAGTGCCCGCTCGGCCGCCTCGCGGTCGGCCGGTCCCTCCAGCTCGTCCGGGTCGGGGACCTGCCCGGTGACCGGTACGACCTGACCGGGGTTGGTACCCCACGTCACCTGCGGGCTGAGAGCGCTCGTGTCTACGGCGATCTCGGTGTCGAAGCTCGCGTCCCGATCGCTGCGCAGCTCGCGCCAGCGCTCGACCGCGGCCGCGAAGTCCGACGGCGCCCCCGGCCGTCCCTCGATGTATTCGAACGTCGTCTCGTCGGGCGCAATCATGCCCGCGCGGGCGCCGGCCTCGATCGACATGTTGCAGATCGTCATCCGTCCCTCGATCGAGAGCGCCTCGACCGGTGGTCCCGCGTACTCGATCGCGTGTCCGATGGCGCCGGCGGCGCTGATCTGCCCGATGGTGCCGAGGATCATGTCCTTCGGGGTGACGCCGAACCCCGGCTCGCCCTTGTAGGTGATGCGCATCGTCTTCGGCTTGCGCTGCAGCAGGCACTGCGTCGCGAGCACGTGCTCGACCTCGGACGTGCCGATCGGCATCGCGAGCGCGCCCAGTGCTCCATGAGTCGAGGTGTGCGAGTCGCCGCACGAGATCGTGATCCCCGGCTGGCTGAGGCCGAGCTCGGGGCCGATCACGTGAACGATCCCCTGCCTCCTGCTCCCCATCCCGTACAGGGGAATACCGAACTCGGCGCAGTTGCGCTCCAGCGCTTCGACCTGGTTGCGCGACAGCTTGTCGCGGATCGCATCGAGCGCAGTGCGCTCGCTGGGATCGGTTGGGACGTTGTGGTCGACGGTCGCGAGCGTGCGCTCCGGCCGGCGCACCTTGCGGCCCGCGAGGCGCAGGGCCTCGAACGCCTGCGGGGAGGTGACCTCGTGCACGAGATGCAGGTCGATGTATAGAAGCGACGCACCGCCTTCTCGCTCCGGCGGGCGCACCTCGTGCGCCTCCCAGATCTTGTCGAGCATGGTCTTGGGCATGTCTTAGTGGTCCTCCTCGTGACGTCGGGCCTGAAACGGCGCGACCCAGGCACAGCCAGGCAAGGATGCAGGGAGAGAGCCATGCTAGTGGCATGGCCTCGACCGAAGACGCCGCCTGGCGGCGATCTGGGGCCGCCGTTTCAGGTGTGACGTCGCGGGGAGGGCCACTTCTAGCTCCTTCTGAGTCCGGCGGCTACGACCGAGATGAACCGCGTCTCTGCACGCCCGGGGTTCTCGAAATGATGCGGGAGATCGGAGTCGAAGGTCACCGTGTCGCCTTTCGCGAGCTCGTATGACACGCCGTCGCAGACGAGCCGCAGCGTCCCCCGCTGGACAACGGCCGTCTCGCGGCTGCCCGGTTCGTGGATCGGCGGATCGTCCGGGCCTCCCGTGGACGCGCCGGGCGCGAGCACGTGCTCGGACACCTCGGCGCGCTGTCCCGGCAGCCCCGGCGTCAGCACCTCGTAGCGATGCCCGCGGTGGCGTCCCCCGCCCAGCCGCTCGCCGGCGCGCACGACGGTCACGCCGTCACCCTCGTCCAGCCGCAGCAGCTGCGACAGCGACAGCTCCAGCCCGGAGGCGATCCTGCCCGCCACTGCAAGCGTCGGGCTCGTCTCGCCTCGCTCGACCTGCGACAGCATCGGCGCCGAGACCCCGCTGCGCTCGGCGAGGTCGCGGAGGGACAGGTCCATGGCCTCTCGGAGCGCCTTGATGCGGGTAGCGACCGCGCCGTTGTCCGTTGCGACAGGCGTCATCTCTGGCGTACGCTATCACATACAAACGTATGCTGTGGAGTGCGCTTCCACGCGCGAAGGGACGGGCATCGAAAGGTGTGTGACGGGAGGTGTGCGGAACGTCGTCACTTGCATACGCGAACGGCACCCTATGACCGATCTGTGAGGCACCCTTTGTCGGCTGATGAGTTGACTGACCTACAGGTCATTCAAGTGTTCAGCCGATGATTGGGCGTGTTACGGGGAGCCGGCAAACCTCTCTAGACCCACAAACCGCCCGTACCAGTGTCAGTGTCTCGTCTCACTTGAGTTCCATCGACTGCTTCGCTAGAGCGCGGCCCGAAGCACTGCCCGCAGCTCTTCGGCGGTCGGTGCCGCCGGCGGCGTGTTGCCGATTGCCGGGTGCCCCAGCGCCGCGGCCACGACCTCGTCGAGCTGCTCCTCGCGCACGCCGAGCTCGCCGAGGCGGGTGACGCCGCAGCGGGCTGAAAGCGCAGCGATGCCCTCGGCCGACTCGACCTCGGACATGACGGCCGGGACGCGTTCTTCCATCATCCGCACGAAGTGCGGCAGCATCACGGCGTTGGTCTCGGCGTGTGGGGTGCCGAGCATGCGCACGATCGTCTGGCACACGGCGTGATGGACGGCGAAGCCGGTGATGCCGACGGCGTAGCCGGCCATCAGCGCACCGAGCGCCAGCTGCGGCCGATCAGGGCTCTCCGGAGCAAGGCCCTCGACCAGCAGTTCCGCGGCCCGCACCGCGATCACCTCCGTGAAGGCGTTCGCCATCGGCGCGTACAGCGCCTCGACCGCGTGCGCGAGGGCATTCATCGTGCTGGCCGCGAGGCTCGGCAACGGCTGCGACGCCATCAGCGACGGGTCCGCGAGCACGAGCGACGGGCGCACGAGCTTCCACTCGTCGACTCCGGCCGGCATGCGGTGGAACGGCGTCATCTCGGCGCCCGACAGGGTCGTTGGGATGGCCGCGCAGCTGATGCCGTCCGTGCCCGCGATCGCCTTCGCTGCGTCGATCACGCGCCCACCGCCGAGCGCCGCCAGCGGCCTCCCTCCCACCTCGCCGCGCACTGCGGCCGCGGCCTCGGGCACCGGACCGGGCGGCACGTGCAGGACGATCGCCGCTCCATCACCAAGCGCAGGCGCCGACGCGAGCGCACGCTCCGTCGTCATCAGCGCGTAGCCGTCGAACCCCCGCGCCGGCAGCAGCGCCGGAGCGTCGGCCAGCGCGGTCGCACCGAAGCGCACGAGGCGCTCGCCGTCTACGAAGGTGAAGTCCTGGTCGCTAGCCGCGCTCACTCGGGAGCGGCGTCGCGAGCGATGGCTCAGTGGCCGACCCGGTCCCCCCGGCGATCGCGTTCGACACGGCCCGCAGGTAGGCACGCGCCGTCGCTTCGAGCGTATCGGTGGAGATGCTCTGGCCGGACACGAGTCTGCCGTCGAGCTCTACCAGGGTGGACACCTCGGCGATTGCGTCGGTGTCCGCCGTTGCCGCGCTGACGTGGTACTCCTTCAGCACGGCCGGCTTGCCGATCGCCGTGTTGATCGCCTTCAAGAGCGCGTCCACCGCCCCGTCGCCGCTTCCCTCTCCGCTCACCGAGGTGCCTTCCGGCGTGGTCACGGTCACCCGCGCCCGCGGCGCCTCGCTGGAGGAGTCGTGCAGCTCGAACGCCGCGAGGTTGTAGGCCTCCGCTTGCTCGCGAATCTCGTCCGTGACGAGCGCCTCGAGGTCCATCGCCGTCACGTGCTTCTTCTTGTCAGCGATTTCCTTGAACCGCTTGAAGGCCGTGTTGAGCGCCTGGCCGGAGATCTTGTAGCCGAGCTCCTCGAGCGCCTGGCGCAGCGCATGCCGGCCCGAGTGCTTTCCGAGCACGATGGAGTTCGTCTCCAGACCCACCGTGCGGGCATCCATGATCTCGTACGTGGTGCGCTCTTTGAGGACGCCGTCCTGGTGGATGCCGGACTCGTGGGCGAACGCGTTGCGGCCGACGATCGCCTTGTTGGGCTGCACCGGATAGCCGGTCAGCCGCGAAACGAGGCGGCTGGTGCGGGCCAGCTCACCCGTGTTGAGCTTGGTGTCCAGGTTGACCGAGGAGGAGCGCGTCCTGAGCAGCATCACGATCTCCTCGAGAGATGCGTTGCCGGCGCGCTCGCCGATGCCGTTCACGGCGCACTCCACCTGCCGGCAACCGGCCGTCAGCCCCGCGAACGAGTTGGCGACGGCGAGACCGAGGTCGTCGTGGCAGTGAACCGAGAGCACGACGTCCTTCAACTGCGGCACGAGGCGAAGCAGATCGGCGAACAGCGAGGCGTACTCGTGCGGCATCGTGTAGCCGACCGTGTCGGGAACGTTGATGGTGGTCGCTCCCTCCTCGACGGCGATCTGGCACACCTCCGCCGTGAACTCGACGTCGGCGCGCGTGGCGTCCATCGGCGAGAACTCGACGTCGTCGCAGTACTGCTTCGCATGCGCGACCGCCGCCCGTGCCTGGCCTTTGACGTCGTCGCGCGTGGTCTGCAGCTGATGGCGGATGTGAATGTCCGAGGTCGAGATGAAGGTGTGGATACGCGGGCGCTCCGAGTGCTTGATCGCGTTCCAGGCGGTGTCGATGTCCTGCGACGCCGTGCGCGCCAGCCCGCAGATCACGGGGCCCTCGACCGCCTTCGCGATCGCCGTCACCGCCTTGAAGTCGCCGGGCGAGGTGATCGGGAAACCGGCCTCGATCACATCGACGCCGAGGCGCGCGAGCTGGTGGGCGATCTCGAGCTTCTCCTGCACGTTGAGCGAGATGCCGGGCGACTGCTCGCCGTCGCGCAGCGTCGTGTCGAAGATGAATACGCGGTCCGGCTGCTTTCCGTTCGGGCTCTGGCCCCCCGCTGGGCGTGATTCGGTCATCGTCTGTCTCCTTCTCCTGAGTCTTACTTATCCCTGTTGCGCTGTGCGGGCCGCGGCCCGCGAAGTGCCTATTCCCCCCGCAGGGGGAGGAGAAGAAGAGCAGGAATTTGCTTAGGCGCAAATTCCGGGAGCTCCGAGGGCGCGAGGGCAAGCGCACGGCCGCGAGTGAGAAGAGCCGGTGCTGAGGTCCTCACGTTCACGACCCAGATCCTACAGGACGGAGTCCGGTACGAAAACGACTTTGCCGATGTTCTGGCGCTCCTGGATGAAGCGGTGGGCGGCGGCGGCTTGAGAGAACGGGAAGACCTTCGCCACCACGGGCTTCGCGACACCACGTTGGACCAGGTCGGTGAGCGGCTCGATCAGCTCCTCGAGCGAACCACGTGCCTGCCACAACTTGAGCAGGTTGAGCCCCATGACGGACCTGTTCTGGTTCATGAGCTTGAGCGAGTTGAAGCGAGGCAGCGTGGCGACGGTCCGGATCGTCCTGACGAGATTGCGCCGATCGCCCGTGAGCAGCTTCGAGGCCCCGTACATGACGAGCCGCCCGCCCGGGCGCAGCGATGCGTAGCTGCTCCTGAACTCGCCGAGTGCGTCGAGCACGACGTCGACGCCTTGGCCGCCGGTGATCCGCTGCACCTCCTGCCTGAAGTCCTGGGTGCGATAGTCGATCGCGTGCGAGACGCCCTGCGCGCGGATCGCGTCGTGCTTGGACGCCGAGGCGGTGCCGATCACCTCGGCCCCTCGGTCGCGCAGCAACTGGGTCGCGGCAATGCCGACGCTGCCGGCCGCCGCGTGGACGAGCACGGTTTCGCCTGGGCGCACGGCCGCCAGCAGGCCGACCGCTGCGTAAGCAGTCCCATAGGCGACAGGCAGGGCCGCGCCCTCCTCGAAGCTCATCCCCTCCGGCAGCGGGAGCACGTCGGTGGCCATCGCAACCGCGCGCTCCGCGAAGCCGTTGAAGAGAGTCGCAGCGACCACCCGCTGCCCCGGTTCGAAGCGCTCGACGCCGTTCCCCGCGCTGTTGACCACTCCCGCCACCTCGTAGCCCATCACGCAGGGAGTCTTCGGGGCGTCGGGATAGAGGCCGGCCCGGGCCATCACGTCGGCGAAGTTCAGCCCCGCGGCCCGAACGTCGATCAACACCTCTCCGTTGCCCGGCGTCGGGTCGGGAACGTCGCGCACCTCGAGCGCCTGCTCGGGCGGCCCAGCCTTGACGAGCATCAGCGCCTTCACGGCGCAACCCTAACCGGCGACGAGCCGATCCACCAGCACTTGCATCTCGCGTGCCATGCGTGAGCGCGGCACGACGAGGTCGTACCCCGCGGCCTCAGCTTTCTCCCGGGTTTCGACATCGACGTGGGAGTAGAAGCCGAGCGCAGGAACTTCCAGCGGCCCAACGCGGTCAGGTCCGGCGTTGTCGAGGTCGACGATCACGACGTCGGCGTCAGCCAGGTCATCCGGGCTCGAGACGACGGTCACCTCGTGCCCCGCCGCGGTCAGCGTCGCTTCGATCTTGGAGGCGAAGAACAGATCGGGCGCGATCGCCGCCACCCGCGCCATCAAATATCGAGCCGGCTGCGCCGGACACCAAACATCTCGTGAGTCGGCCTAATGGCCGCCTCCCACCATCACAGGGTTACGGCGTGCCCGTCCTGGAAGCCCTCGAGCGACACGATCGCAGCGAGCGTCTCCTCGGGCACGGGCGAGTCGGTGGTGACGACCATGACTGCCAGCCGGCCGCTTCCTCCGCCTGCCGGACGGCCCGGCTCGTGGTCGGGCTCGCGACCGACGGCCGTGGAGGCGATGTTGATGCCGTGCTCGCCGAGCACGGTGCCGATCTTGCCGATCATGCCGGGCACGTCGGAGTAGCGGAAGATCAACATGTGCTGGGCAAGCTCGATGTTGAAGCTCTGCCCGTATGCCCCGACGAGGTGGGGCACGTGGCGCGGGCCGAACGTCGTGCCGGCGACCTCGACGCGCTCACCGTCGGCGACGACCGCGACGGACAGGAGGTTCGCGTAGTCGCGCAGCTCGTGCTCCTTCGTCTCGACGACGCCGATCCCCCTGTCCTCGGCGATGGTCGAGGCGTTCACCAGGTTCACGTTCTCCTCGATGCGGCCGGCCAGGGCGCCGTTCAGGACGGACAGCGTGACGAGGCGCGTGTCGAACTCGGCAAGCCGGCCGAGGAACGAGATCTCGATGCGGTCGACGGAGGTGCGGGCTGCGAGCGACATCGCCAGCCGGCCGAGCTGGGTGGCCAGCGGCATGTACGGCTCGAGCACGGCGAGGTCCTCGCCGCGAATGGTCGGGATGTTGACCGCGTTCGTGACGAGGCCTCCGGTCAGAGCAGCCACGACCTGCTCGGCCGTGATCACGCCCGCGCGGTCCTGCGCCTCGGTCGTAGATGCGCCGAGATGGGGAGTCACCACCACGTTCTCGAGCGCGAAGATCGGATGTTCGGTCATCGGCTCGGCGGGGAACACGTCCAGTCCCGCGCCGGCGACCTTGCCCGACTCGATCGCGCCCTTCAGGGCGTCCAGGTCGAGCAGCTCGCCCCGCGCGCAATTCACGATCCGGACGCCGTCCTTCATCTCGGCGAACGCCCCGGCGTTCAGGAAGTTCGTCGTCTCCGGCGTCTTCGGCAGGTGGATGGTGATGATGTCGGCCTGGGCATAGACGTCGCTCACGTCCGCCGCGTGCTCGACGCCCAGCTCCCGGAACCTCTCCGCCGATACATAGGGATCGAACGCGACCACGTTCATGCCGAACCCGCGCGCCCGTTGCGCCACCAGCTGGCCGATGCGCCCGAAGCCGAGGATGCCTAGCGTCTTCTCGAACACCTCCACCCCGCCGAACTTGCTCCGCTCCCACTTGCCCGCCTTGAGTGAGGCGTGCGCCTGCGGAACGTTGCGGGCCTGAGCCAGCATCAGCGCAATCGTTTGCTCGGCGGCGGCGACTGTGTTCGACTCCGGCGCGTTCGCGACGATGATTCCGTGCTTCGTCGCGGCGGGCACGTCCACGTTGTCGACCCCGATCCCCGCGCGTCCGATCACCTTGAGACGTTCGGCGCGCTCGATCAGTTCGGCGGTCATCTTCGTCGCGGAGCGGATCACGATCCCCTCGTAGCCGGCGATCGCCTCGCGCAGCTCGTCGTCGGGCATCTCGACCAGGACATCGACGTCGAAGTGCTCGCGCAGCAGCGAGACGCCGGTGTCGGCGATCTTCTCCTTGACCAGGACCTTGTAGTGGTTGCCGGCTGTCACGCCTAGCCCTAGACCGGCTGCGCCACGGGCACACCGGCCTCGAGGAAGACCTGCTGCGCTGCTGCGACGCCGGCGCCGAGGTTGACCTCGGCGCCGAGCTCGCTCAACGCCATCTCGAGCGCGGCGGTCGTGCTCAGGATGTCGAACGCCCCGTAGTAGCCGCAGTGCGCGACCCGCACGATCTTGCCCTTCAGATGACCCTGGCCGCCTGCGACGGTGACCCGGTAGCGGTCGCGCATCAGCTTCGGAACGGCTGTACCGTCCACGCCGTCGGGAACCTTGACGGCGGTCACGACGTTCGCGTTCTCGTCTTCGGGACCGAACAATTCGAGGCCCAGCGCCTTGACCGCCTGCCGGGCGGCGCGGCCGAGCACGGCGTGGCGCTCGAAGACGCCAGCCAGCGTCTCGCGCTCGATCAGCTCCAGCGCGACGTCGAGGGCGCGGAAGAGCGTCACCGGCGGCGTGAACGGGCTGTCAGCCGGTGACTTTCGCTGGCCCTTGACGGTCTTCTCCCAGTCGAAGTAATAGGTGCGCGCGCCGTGCTTGCGGGCGACACTCGCCGCGGCGAGTGCGTTCTCCGACACCGCGGCGAACCCGAGGCCGGGCGGGCACATGAGCGCCTTCTGGGATCCCGACGCGACCACGTCGACGCCCCAGGCGTCGGTCGGCAGATCAACCACCCCGAGGCCCGACACGGCATCGACGCACATGAGCGCGCCGTGCCGGTGCGCGACCTCCGTGAGTGCCGCGACGTCGTTCAGGACGCCGGTCGAGGTCTCGGACTGCGTGGTGAAGACCGCACGCACGTCGTCGCCGGCGCCCTGGAAGGCGCGCTCGAGCTCTTCGGGCTCGATCCGCGCGCCCCATTCACCGTCGTGGTGATAGAGGTCGGCGCCGTAGACCTCGCACAGCTCCGCCCAGCGCTGGCCGAACTTGCCGCAGGAGGCCACCAGCGCCTTGTCGCCGGGCGCGATCAGGTTCGCGACCGCCGACTCCATCCCGCCGGTACCGGAGGACGCGAACACCAGCACGTCGTTCTCGGTCTGGAACACCATCTTGAGGCGCTCCAGCACGCGCTCGTAGATCTCGATGAAGACCGGCGCGCGGTGATACAAGATGGGCTCGGCCATCACCTGCGACACGCTCGGCGGCAGCGGGGTGGGACCCGCCGTCATCAGATAGTCCTTGTTGAAGACGTTCATTGGCTGGCCGCCGAGAATAGCGAACGCATTCCCGGACCCTCGGGGCTCCCGTGATTTGCGTCTAAGCAAATCACGGCCTTTCCGGACCCTCGGAGCTCCCGTCATTTCCGCCTAAGGAAATGACGGCCTTTCCTAGTCCAGGGAGAAGGGCGGGTACCGGTCCGTCATCAGCCAGAAGGCGTATGCGTTCACGCGCGTGTACCAGCGGAGGGTGCCGGTCACGAAGTCGAACATCCCGCGCGGGTACCTGCCCGTGAACAGGATCGCGAAGAAGGCGATGAAGACCACGATGATCGCGGCGAGCGCGAGGAACGTGACGATGATCAGGTGCGGCAGCGCGAACAGCCACTTCAGGAAGATCTGCCAGCGCGACAGGTTGTCGTCGTACTCCACCTCGAGCGTCACCGGGTACTGACCGGTCTCCCCCGTGAACGGCGGGTACTCGTCGCGCTGGAGAGTCACCGCGTAGGCATAGACGTTGAACGTCCAGCGCTGGATCTGGACCGAGAAATCGAACAGGCCCCGCGGCCACCTCTTGGTGAACAGGATCGCGAAGAAAGCGATGAAGACCAGGATGGAGTTCACCGCCTGCAGCAGGTAGATGATGATGAAGTGCGGGATCGCCAGGAGCCATTTGACGAAGATCTTCCAGCGCGACAGGCTCTGCGGATATTCGATGTCGAAGCGAGCCGGGTAGCCGGCGGCGGACGGAGGCGGTGCTTGCGGCGGTGCTGCTTCCATCTCTCCTCCAATCTCGGAGCGGTTCGGTCGCAGCCTAACGCTCGCCTCGGCCGTGGCGGTCTCCCCACTCCACGGCCATCTCGATCCGTTGCATGATCGTCGGGTGCGTGCTCTCGAGGAATTGCGTCCATGCCGGCGGGTCCGGGTCGGAAAGGGTGGTCTTGGCAAGCTCGGCGAACGTGTCGACGGCGCCGCTCGGGTCGCGAGTGGCCTGGAGCGCGACCCAGTCGGCCTCGGCCTCGTAGTGCCGGGTGACGGCGTTCTGGGCCGGGGTCGCCGCGATCTGGAGCACGACGAGGACCAGTAACGCGAGCGGCACCGCGCGCGGCTCGTACATGCCGCCCCGGCGGCGGGTGGCGACGGCGATCAGGAAGGTGCCCGGGACAGCGAACAGCGCGTACCAGCCGAGCAGCTTCCAGATGTGGTCACGCCACTGGTGCCCAAGCTCGTGAGCGAGCACCACGCGCACCTCGCGGCCCGTGAAAGGCTTCTCGAGCAGCGTGTCCCACAGCACGACTCGACGGGTCGAGCCGAGTCCGACCGCCGCGGCGTTCGGCTCCGTCGTGAACTTCTTCACGTCCTGGACCCGGACCGGGATCTCCTCCTCGCCCTGCGACCGGGCGAGCCGCTTCATCTCCGCCGTCAGGGATGCGTCGCGGGGCCGGTGCAGGTCCGGGATCAGGTAGGGCGAGAGCCAGGCGGACAGCAGCGCGAGCGCGACGAACACCGGCGCCCCCGCGATCCACCAGCGGTCGCGCAGCGGTCCTGCGAACCCCATCACGATCAGGATCGCCAGGGAGATGAAGAGGAAGACGCTGCCGAGGGAGAGCCAGCTGTTGACCGCGTACTCGAGGTAGCCAAGCTTTGCGACGTCGTGCTTGCGCTCCCACCAGAGCGTCGCCAGTCCGAACGGCAGCTGCGCCAGCCACACGATCGCGAAGCCGAGCATCGCCAGCAGCATCCCGGTGCCGATCCGCCCGGCTGCGGACTCGCGCGTGAAGCGCTCGCCCCTCTGCGCGTACACGACCAGCACGACGACGAGCGCGGCCAGCGACAGCAAGCCCGTGATGCGCAGGAAGCGCTCGTAGTCGCGCGCCTTCTCCAGCTCGGATGCGGTGAAGTAACCGGCCGCATCCAGATCCGGGAGATGGAGATCGTCCGGCACTTGTGTCGGCCACAGCGCCCTGGCCGCGACGAACCAGCCCCCCGCCAGCAGGACGGCCAGCGCGATCCACTTCAGGCGCGAGATCAGGATTCCGGCTGCGGCTGCGGCTGAGGCGCCGGCTCAGGGACGAGCGTCATCTGCCAGCCGGCCGACGGGCCGCTGTACGGATACTTGTCGGTCAACAGGTAGGCGTATCCGATCGTCTGCGCGTAGTAGCGAAGCTGAAAGGCGTTCAGGTTCCTGAGGCCTCTCGGCGCCTCGCCGCGCACGAGCGCGTAGAACCAGGTCAGCACGGCGGCCACCCAGCCGGCCCCACCAAGGGCGCTCGACACCAGAAAGGCCGGCACGCCGAGTATCAGTCGAAAGCCCGTCACCGGACGGCTCTGGCGCCCCGGGGGATCTATCTCGATGTCGACCGGGTAGGTGCCGGGGCGGCCGGTGAAGCCCGGGAACGGATTTGCCGTGAGCTGAAGGTAGGCGAAGACGTGTACCTGGTAACGCGCGTAGGAGGCCAGGAACCCATGCAGACCGGGTGGTGAGCTGCCCCGGAACAGCGTTGCGAACCAGTTTGCGATCAGCGCGAAGAAGACGGCGATGCCCCACAGAATCAGCCAGACGATGTGCGGGACGGCGAGCACCAGGCGGAAGAACACCGTCAGTCGCGACCGGCGCAGATCGTCGTCGACCGTCAGCCGGATTGGATCGGTGCGGTAGACGTTGGCGGCCTCGTAGACCGCGGGGTCGCTGTTCGGATAGCGGTCCGTGAGCAGCAGCAGGTATCCGGTCACCTGCGCCGAGTACCCGATGCAGTAGGCGACGAGGTCACGGAAGCCCTGCGGCATACGGCCGCGGGCCAGGCAGGCGAACCAGGCGAGGAACGCCACGGTGCCGGCGACCCCGCCCGTCGTGGTGGCGCTTCCCCCCGAGAAGCTCACACCGCCGCCCATCAGCGTGTCCGCCAGCAGGATTGCCGGGAGTGCCAGGAACACCCTGAACCCGGTCACCCAGCGGTTCTGGCGCTGGGGCGGGTCGATCTCGACGTCGACCGGATAGCCGGGGTCGCCCGTGAAACGCGGATAGGGGTCCGCGGCGAGCGTCACGTAGGCGACGACCTGTGCGGCGTAGTGCACGTAGGAAGCCAGGAAACGATGCAGCATCGGCGACGGGGTGCCCTGGATCAGCAGCACGAGCCACTGGGCGGTGGCCACCGTCGTCGCGAGCAAGAACCACAGCGCCATCCAGATCAGGTGTGGAATGGCGAGGATGAGCCGGAAGCCGACAGTGAGCCGGTTCCGCTGGAGGTCGGGGTCCCTGACGTGGAGCCTGATGGCCCGGTTCAAGTGAAAGCCCCGGCTATTTCTTGGTGAAGGGCATCATCGAGCGCAGTCCGGAACCGACCTTCTCGACCTGATGGCCCTTCTGCTCCTCGCGCATGCGCTGGAAGTTCTCCTGCCCGGCGCGGTTCTCGGCGATCCACTCCTTGGCAAACTCCCCTGACTGGATGTCGGCGAGGATCTTCTTCATCGCCTCGCGCACCTCGGGACCGATCACCCGGCTCCCGCGGGTGAGGTCGCCGTACTCGGCGGTGTTGGAGATCGAGTCCCGCATGCCCGTGATCCCCTTCTCATACATGAGGTCGACGATCAGCTTCAGCTCGTGCAGGCACTCGAAGTACGCGAGGCGCGGATCGTAGCCTGCCTCGACCAGCGTCTCGAAGCCGGCGCGCACCAGCTCGGTGGCGCCGCCGCACAGCACCGATTGCTCCCCGAACAGGTCGGTCTCGGCCTCGTCCTTGAAAGTGGTCTCGATCACCCCCACGCGCGTGCAGCCGATGCCCTTGGCGTAAGCGAGTATCAGAGCCCCGGCATTGCCGCTCGCGTCCTGCTGGATCGCGATCAACCCGGGGACGCCGCTGCCCTCGGTGAACTGGCGCCGCACGAGGTGGCCCGGCCCCTTGGGGGCGACCATGCCGACGTCCACTCCGGACGGCGGCTCGATCTGCCCGAAGTGAATGGTGAAGCCGTGCGCGAACAGCAGCAGGTTGCCCGGCGCGATGCCGTCCTTGATCTCCCTCTCCCAGACCTCGGCCTGCTTCTCGTCCGGGAGCAGGATCATCACGATGTCGCCCTCGCTCGCCGCGTCCGCGACGTCGTGAACGCGCAGGCCGGCCGCCTCTGCCTCGGCGCGGCTTTTCGAGTCTGGCCGCAGCCCGACGACGACGTTCACGCCCGAGTCCTTCAGGTTGAGCGCATGCGCGTGTCCCTGCGAGCCGTAGCCGATCACGGCGATCGTCTTGCCCTCGAGCTTCGAGAGATCGGCATCGCTGTCGTAGAGGACGTCTGAGTTCGGCCCGGCCATCCGGGCCGAGCGTATCAGCCGCGGATATTCGGGCAAGCGTGGTGCATTACGGTCGTCCTGCGACAGTAGAACGCCACGGTCTACTCGTCGCTCAAGTGACGACGCCGCAGCTTGCCCTGCGCGTCGCGGGGCAGGTCGCCGGTGAAGCGGATGCGCTTCGGCACCTGGAACGGTGCGAGCCTTTGGCGGCAGAAGTCGCGTAACTCCTCTTCGCTTGCGTCGGCGCCGTCGTGCAGAACGACCGTTGCGATGACAGCCTCCTGCCATTCGGTGCTTGCCTCGCCCACCACAGCCACGTCGGCTACCGCCTGGTGGTCCATCAACACCCGCTCCACTTCCTCCGGCGCGACGTTCTCGCCTCCCGACACGATCACGTCGTCCCCGCGGCCGAGCACGTAGAGGTGGCCGTCGGCGTCGATGCGTCCGCGGTCGCCGGTGCGGAGCCAGCCGTCGTGGTCCGCCGCCTTTGGCGCGACGGTCGGGCCGCGTACGAGTATCTGGTCGTCCTCCACCCGCACCTCGGTCGGCAGCAGAGGAGTGCCGGCAGAACCGGGGCGGCGGGACGCCTCGCCCGGCGGCAGCGTAGTCACCTGTGACGCCGCCTCGGTCAGGCCGTAGGTCGGCGCGATCGGCACGCCTGCGTCGAGCGCGCGCTCGAGCACTCCCTCGCCCGCGGGGCCGCCGCCCACGAGCGCGCAGCGCAGGCGGTCGAGCTCGGCTTCGGCGTCGAGCAGTCGCGCGAGCGTCGTCCCTACCAGTGACGCGAGCGTGATCTGCTCCGGACTGATCAGCCCGGCAATGCGCTCGGCGTCGAAGGTCTCCAGCACCACGGCCGTGCCGTAGATCGCACTGCGGAGCACGATCGCGAGCCCGCCGACGTGGTGGAGCGGCAGGCAGCAGAGCCAGCGGTCGGACGGGTCGACGCCGATCCTGGCTCCCGAGCCGAGCGCGCTCCAGAGGTGGTTGGCATATGTCAGCTCGACGGCCTTCGGCTCGCCCGCGGTACCGGAGGTGTGGATCACGCTGTGCACGGCGTCGAGGCCGGTTCCCCGCTCTCGGGCATCGTCGCCCGCGCGCTCGGCCCTGCGCTCGATCTCTTCCGGCGGCAGGTGCGGGTCCAGCGGCACGGCGACGGCGCCCGCCTTCATCAGCGCATGGAGGAGGACGACGTCTTCGCGCGACTGATGCGGCGTGAAAGCAAAGCGCTCGCCCGCACGGAGCTCCATCCGCTCGGCGGTGAAAGAAGCCTCGCGTTCCAGCTCGGCGAACGTGGTCCGCCTGCCTTCGGCGATCAGCGCTACGCGCTCGGGCGCCGTCGCGGCGCTGCGCGAGAGCCAGTCGCAGGGGTTTATCGTGCTGGCCGGGACGTAGGGCACTCGACTGGAGGTGGAATGGCGTTCGGCTGGACCGCGAGCGGAAGCTACACGGACATACGGTACGAGACCGGCACCGGCGAGGCCGAGGGGATCGCGAAGATCACGATCAACCGCCCCGAGGTGAGAAACGCGTTCCGGCCGCAGACGCTGTTCGAGCTGTCGGACGCGTTCGAGGTCGCGCGCGATGATCCGGCCGTCGGCGTGGTCGTCCTGACGGGCGAAGGTCCGGAGGCGTTCTGCTCGGGCGGTGACCAGCGCATCCGCGGCGACGACGGCTATATGGGCGACGATGCGGTCGCGAAGAAGGGCATCGGCCGGCTCAACGTGCTCGACCTGCAGGTCCAGATCCGGCGCCTGCCCAAGCCGGTCGTCGCGATGGTCGCGGGCTACGCCATCGGCGGCGGCCACGTGCTGCACGTCGTATGCGACCTGACGATCGCCGCCGACAACGCGCGCTTCGGGCAGACGGGACCGAAGGTTGGGAGCTTCGACGGCGGCTACGGCGCGGGCTACCTGGCGCGCATCGTCGGCCACAAGAAGGCGCGTGAGATCTGGTTCCTGTGCCGGCAGTACGACGCCGCGCAGGCGCTCGAGATGGGGCTCGTCAACACGGTCGTCCCGCTCGAGCAGCTCGAGCAGGAGACCGTGGAGTGGTGCCGGGAGATGATGGCCCTGTCGCCGCTCGCGCTGCGCATGCTCAAGGGCGCCTTCAACGCCGACAGCGACGGCCTCGCCGGACTGCAGCAGTTCGCCGGCGACGCGACGATGCTCTTCTACATGACGGAGGAGGGGCAGGAGGGCCGCAACGCATACGTCGAGAAGCGCAAGCCGGACTTCACGCGCTTCCCGCGCAGGCCGTAGGTCACCCGGGTGGCCGACGCCTCCATCCGCGTCGCCGGGGGCAGGGTCCCGCTGCGCATCTGGCTGGCGGCCGCCCGCCCGCGCACGCTGCCCGCCGCGGTCGCGCCGGTGCTGGTCGGCACGGCGCTGGCAGGCTCCGAGGACGTCTTCCGGCCGCTCGCGTTCGTCGCCGCGCTCGGCGGCAGCATCTTCATCCAGATCGG
The DNA here is from genome assembly GCA_963716195.1 of uncultured Solirubrobacterales bacterium. Classification (GTDB taxonomy): domain Bacteria; phylum Actinomycetota; class Thermoleophilia; order Solirubrobacterales; family JBBDJG01; genus JBBQNR01. Next base: position 1,009,949 of record OY970293.1, on the reverse strand, counting down.
GACCAACCTGGCGAACGACTACTCGGACGCGCGCCGAGGAGCGGACTCGGCCGACCGGCTCGGACCCGTCCGCGTGACCGCCGCCGGACTCGTGACGCCGCGCCAGGTCTTGACGGCGACGTGGCTCGCGTTCGCGGTGGCGGTCGCCTTCGGCGCGTACCTGATCGCGCTCGTCGGCTGGGAGCTGCTCGTGGTCGGGGTGGTGTCGATCCTCGCGGGCGTCCTCTACACCGGCGGGCCGCGACCGTATGGCTACGAGGGCCTCGGCGAGCTGTTCGTCTTCTTCTTCTTCGGCATCGTCGCCGTCGTCGGGTCCTACTACGTGCAGACCGAGGACCTCACCGTGCGGGCGTTCACGCTCGCGATTCCGGTCGGGCTGCTGGCGGCAGCGATCCTGATGGTCAACAACATCCGCGACGTCGACACCGACCGGCGCGCCGGCAAGCGCACGCTCGCCGTCCGCCTGGGCCGCGACCGGGCACGGCGAGTGTTCATCTACACGATTGGTCTCGCCTTCGGGGCGACGATCGGGAATGCGAGCACCGAGCCCTGGCTGCTCCTGGCCCTGCCCGCGTTCCTGCTCGCGCCGCCGCTCGTACGCACAGTCCGCACCCGCACGGACGGCCCGTCCCTGAACGCCGCGCTCGCCGGCACCGGCCGGCTGCTCGCGCTCTACTCACTGCTGCTGTCCGCGGGGTTGCTGCTGTCCGGGTGAAGATCGAGCGGCTCGAGACCGTCCGCTACGCGCTGCGCTTCCGCAAGCCGTACGTAACGGCACGGGGACGGCTCGATCAGCGCGAGCTGCTGCTCGTGCGGCTCCGCTGTGACGGCGCTGCCGGGCTCGGCGAGGCCGCGCCCCTCGCCCTGCGGGGCGGCGCCTCCCTCCAGGAGATGGAGCGGGAGCTCGACGAGGGCGTACGACCGCTGCTCGAGGGCGCGCCGTTCGACCCCTCCCAGCCGGACGATCTGGTGGTCGAGTGCGCCGACCGGGGCGTGTCGGCCGGGCTGTATGCGCTCGAGCTCGCGCTGCTGGACCTCGCTGGCAAGCTCCGCGGCGAGCCCGTGTGGCGCCTGCTCGGCGCCGCGCGCGCCGCCGCGGTGCCCTGCAACGCCACCCTCGTCGCGGGACCGCCCGGCGAGGTGGCCGACGACGCGCTCGAGTGGGCGGCGCGCGGCTTCCGGTCCTTCAAGCTCAAGGTCGGCGTGGAGGGCGACGTCGAGCAGGTGCATGCGGTGCGAGATGCGGTCGGGCCGGAGGCTCGCCTGCGCGTGGACGCGAACGCTGTCTGGTCGCGAGACGAGGCCGCGGCCAAGCTCGCGCAGCTGGGCCCGCTGGGCCTGGAGCTCGCCGAGCAACCGGCGCCAGGACTCGAGGACCTCGCTGCGGTGAGGATGCGCACGGAGGTGCCGATCGCCGCCGACGAGAGCGTGGCTCGCCTGCACGAGGCGCGTGAGGCCGCAGCGCTGGGCGCCTGCGACTACGTGACGGTGAAGCTCGCGAAGGTCGGCGGGCTCGCCGCGGGACGCGCAATCGCCGGCGTCCTCCCCACCTACCTGTCGAGCGCGCTCGACGGACCGATCGGGATCGCTGCCGCTGCGCATCTCGCTCAGGTCCTGCCGGACGACGACATCACCGCACGCGCGCACGGACTGGCGACCGCTGAGCTGTTCGCCGACCGCGTCGCGTCCGTCGAGTGCGAGGTGCGAGACGCGACGCTCACGCCCTCGGACGCTCCGGGGTTCGGGGTCGAGATCGACGAGGATGCGCTAGCGCGGGTGCGTCTCGACTAGCCCGCCGGCGCCTCCGGAACATGCAAGGTTTGACCCCTATAGGCGGCATTAGAGCGACCGCAAGCGCGGTCCCATCGCGCGAGTGCATCGTTCCACGCGAAGGGCTCACTAAAGGCAAACGCCCGCACCCTCCCCCTTCGGTGCCCGTTTTTCGAGTACTGCGCGGCTCCGACTAGCGCGCGATCCGCACCGTGCGCTTCGCGCGCGCGGTGCTGCCGAGGCTGTCGGTCGCGATCACCGTCACGCGTACGCTGACCCGGCGGCCGCGCGCCAGCGCCCGCTTTACGCGTGCCCGTCCCTTGCGCGACAGCTTCACCACCAGCCGCTTGCGCTTGCGTGCACCGATCGCTCGCAGCGCGCGCTTCAGCCGCGGCCCCATCGTCGCTTTGCCGAAGATCAGCGTCCCCCCGGCGGCGGCTGTACAGCGGCGGCTGCACCGCGCCGTCAGGACGATGGCGCCTTTGCGAGCGGCTCGCTGCCGGCTCGCGCCGGACAGCTTCAGCTTCGGCAGCAGCCGACCGCCCTCGCGCAGCGAGCCGAGGACGTTCAACCGGCCGCCGCTGACCACCTTGCCGGCAAGGCTCGGCTTGGCGTCGGCACCCCGCGTGACCGCGTGGGCGATTGCGGCCACGCCCAGGTTCTTGTACCGCGACTTCAGCAGGGCCGCAGTGCCGGTGACGTGCGGGGCCGCCATCGAGGTGCCGTCGTTGAAGGCGAGCTCCGCGCCCGTGTAGGTGGCGCTCAGGCATCGCACCGCGACGTCGTCGATCTGGGCGCCGTCGCCGGTGACCGACCCGTTCGTGACCAGGCGGAAGCGAAGCCAGAGCGCACCTGCGCCGTCGAGGCGCGAGATGTCGTCGAAGATGCCGACGAACGCGCCCTGCGAGGATCCGCTCGAGTCGCTGACCGTAGTCCACGACGAGCCGTCCGTGGATACCTCGAACAGCAGCCGGTCGACTGCCGTCTCCGTGGCCAGGCGCAGCGCGTACTCGACGCGGCAACCGTGCTGACCGGCGAGGCTGACCGGCGCCACGGTGCGCACGAAGCTGTCTGTGTTGTTCTGGTACTCGGCGCCGGGCGAGTCGCTGAGCGACCAGCTGCCGCTGTTGGCGACGATCTGCGTGCGACCCCACGTGTTGTTGACACCGCCTGTCTCCCATGTCCCCGCGAGCTCGGTCTCGAATCCGTTGCTGAAGAGCGTGGCGTAGGCCGGCACCGTGCTCAGCACGCTCACGCCGGGCGCCGCCACGTCCACCGACCTGCGGCCGAAGTTCGAGAACGAGGCGAGCCGGTCGCCCGGATCGCTGGCGGCGACGCACAGCAGGTTGACGAGCTCGAAGCTGCACGGGTACTGCGGCGAGCGGTCGTTGTCGTCGCCGATCCCGTCGGGATCGCCGTTGCCCGCCGCCGCGACGAACAGGACCTTCGGATGCGACCTGATCGCGTCGCGCAGGATGTCGGAGTAGGCGGGGCTGACGAAGCTGGCGTTCACGACCTGTGCGCCGTTGTCGGCCGCGTATTCGAATCCGCGCACGATCGAGGCGTCGCTCACGACCCCTTCGGCATCGGCGACGCGCAGCGCCATCAGGTTCAGCTGCCAGCTCACGCCGCCGCCCGCGAACGCGTTGTTGCCGCGCGCGCCCGCGATTCCCGCCACGTGTGAACCGTGCCCGTTGAGGTCGATCGGGTCGTTGTCGCGATCGACGAAGTCCCAGCCTCGGGAGTCGTCGACGAATCCGTTGCGGTCGTCGTCGCGGCGGTTGTCCTCCCTCCCGCGCCCGGTCTCTCCGGGGTTGCGCCACAGATTCGGCGCGAGGTCGGGATGGTCGTACGCCACTCCCGAGTCGGCGATCGCCACAGTCGTGGATCGCCTGCCGGTCGTGACGGACCACGCGTCCGTGGCGTCGACGTCGGCGTCCGGGATCGCGGCGACGCCCCGCACCGGCTGGCCGCTGTTGGCGAGGCCCCACAGCTCACCGAAGCGGGGATCGTTCGGCACCGTCGCGAGCCGGTAGCGGTAGTTCGGCTGGGCGTACAGCACCTTGCCTGACCGCTCGAGCTCGGCCGCCCCGGAGCGCACCGACTGCCCGCGCCGCAGCCGCACTAGCCTCAACCCACGCGAGCCGAGGGAGATGGTTGCCCGCGCGCCGGAACGCGCCAGCGTCGCTGCGCGGACATCGGCGTTCGCGCCGGCGCGGAAGCGCACTATCACCTCACCGGGGACGTAACCGGCGGTGCCTTGGACGCCGGCGCCGCCGAGCGACCGATGCTCGAACCCGCCGGCCGCACCTGCCGTCGCCGGCAGGAGCACCAGAAGCGCCAGCGACATCGCGAGGGCGCGCGCGATCCTCATCCGTTCCTTATCGAGCGTGGCGGGGACAAGCGTTAGCGCGAGCCAGTGTGGCAGCACCGGTAGTCGGCCGGCGCCATACGGGCTGGAGTAGCGTTCGTGAGGTGGACCGAAGGAACCGGAACACCGCTCTGGCATCCGCTCTGGTGGACGAGCTTGCCCGGGCAGGAGTCGAGCACGCCTGCGTGGCGCCGGGCTCGCGGTCCGCTCCGCTCGCGCTGGCGCTGTGGAGCGAGCAGCGGGTGCGGGTTTGGAGCCACGTCGACGAGCGCTGCGCGGCCTTCTTCGCCCTCGGCCTCGCCCAGCAGACCGGCCGGCCGGCGGTGGTGCTGACGACCTCGGGCACCGCTGCGGCGAATCTCCACCCTGCGGTGGCGGAGGCCGCCGAGGCCCGCGTACCCCTGATCGTGATCACCGCCGATCGCCCGCCGGAGTTGCGCGGGCGCGGAGCCGGCCAGACGATCGACCAGCTGAAGCTGTTCGGCAGGTCGGTGCGCTGGTTCTGCGAGCTCGGCGTTCAGCGCGCCGACGACGCCGGGCTGATCCACTTCCGCTCCGCCGGCGTGCGCGCCGTGGCGGAGGCGGGCGGCCGGCGGCCCGGACCGGTCCACCTGAACGTGCCCCTCCAGGAGCCGCTTGCTCCCGTCGATACCGCCGACGTCGAGGCGAGCTCTGAGCTCGCCCTGTCGGGGCGGCCCGACGGACGGCCGCTCACCAGCGTGCGCACCGCGCCAGCCACGCCGGGCGACGACGTGCTGCGTTCGCTCGCCGCGCTGATCGAGCGCACGCCGCGCGGGCTCGTCCTCGCCGGACGCCAGCGTGACGCTGCACTCGCCGCGCCGGTGTACGCGCTGGCGCGCGCGGCCGGCTACCCGGTGCTCGCCGAGCCGACGTCGCAGCTGCGGGCAGGTGCGCCCGACTCCGGTCTCGCCGCACCGGCCTACGACGCCATCCTGCGGACGCCCCCGGAAAGCCTGCGCCCCGAGCTCGTGCTGCGCGTCGGCGACATGGTGACCTCGAAAGCGGTTCGCCAGTGGCTCGTCCGAGAGCCGGTGCCGCGCCAGGTCGTCATCGACCCCGACGGCGCATGGAACGAGCCGACCCACTTAGCCGACGAGATCGTGCGCGCCGATCCGGCGCTTTTGAGCGAAGCGCTTGCGCGCACGCTCACGCCGAGGCAGACGACCGGGTGGTCGGATACGTGGAGCCGGGCGTCCGCGGCAGCGGAGCAGGCGATCGGCGAGTTCCTGACCTCGCTCGGTGACGAACTCTTCGAGCCCCGGGTTCACCGTGCGCTGGCTGCGGTCGTCGCGCCTGGCGACACGGTGTTCGTGTCGTCGAGCATGCCCGTGCGGGACCTCGAGACCTTCCTGCCGGCCACCGGCACGCCGATCAGGTTCCTCTGCAACCGCGGCGCGAACGGCATCGACGGCATCGTCTCCTCGGGACTCGGCGCGGCGGCCGCGTCGGCCGGATCGACGTTCGTGCTGCTCGGCGACGTCGCCCTCTACCACGACATGAACGGGTTGCTCGCGATGAAGCGGCTCGGAGTGGAGGCGACGATCGTGGTGCTCAACAACGGCGGTGGCGCGATCTTCGACTTCCTGCCGATCGCGGATGTCGCCGACGGCTACGAGGAGCTGTTCGCGACGCCGACCGGGCTCGATCTCGCACGCGTGGCGGCGCTCTACGAGCTGCCCTATACGCGCGTCTCGTCGCACCGCGAGCTGTCCGCAGCCCTCTCGCAGCCGGGCCTCGTGGACGTGCCGCTCGACCGGGCGCGCAACGTCGAGTTGCACCGCGCCCTGTTTGCCCGTGTCGCGGCGGCAGTGAGGGAAGAGTCCCGCCTCAGCCCCCGGTGAGGGCGGGCAGCACCGCCTGCAGCTTGACCTCGGTCTCCGCCAGCTCCGCCTCGGGGTCGGAGCCCGCGACGATGCCGTCCCCCGCGTAGCAATGGGCGGTCCGGCCCGCCAGCAGGGTGCAGCGCAGCGCGACGCACAGCTCGCCGTCCTCCGTCGCGTCCATCCAGCCCACCGGTCCCGCGTACCAGCCGCGGTCGAGCTGCTCCAGCGCGAGCAACTCGCGGGCGCGCTCCCACGGCTCGCCCCCTACCGCCGGCGTCGGGTGCATCAGGCCGGCCAGCTCGAACGCGCTGCGCGGCTGCGCGAGCTGCGCGCGCACGGGCGTCGCCAGGTGCTGGATGTTCGCGACCTTCACGAGCGACGGCTCGGCCGCCGCGGCGACCCAGATCGAGAGCGGCGCAAGCGTCCGCTCGATCCTGCGCGCGACGATCGCGTGCTCTGAGCGCTCCTTGGCATCCTGCAGCAGGCGCTGCCCGAGATGGTCGTCCACCGCCGGGTCGGCGCTGCGGCGGGTGGAACCGGCGAGCGCTACCGTGCTGAGCCCGGCGCCTTCCCGCCGCAGCAGCAGCTCCGGGCTCGCGCCCAGGAAGGCCGCGTCCGGAGCGCCGACGCAGAAGCAGAAGCAGCTCGGGTAGGCGGCCCGCAGCTCTCCGAACACGGGGCCGGGACGGAACGGCGTGGCGGCCTCCACCAGCACCTCGCGCGCCAGCACCACCTTCTCGAGCTCCCCGGCCTCGATCCGCTCACGCGCCTGCGCGACCGCCCGCTCGTAGTCCTCCGGCGGGCGGGCGCTGTACATCCTTGGCGCGGCCGCAGGCTCGGGATCCTCGAGCGGCATCGGCTCCCAGGTGAGCGCCGCGAAACGGGCGAGCGCCGCGCGCGCCAGCGCCGCCGCATCGTCGCCGTCCCGGCAAATGACGGAGGCCGTCGCGAAGCAGTCTCCCTGGCTGCGCACGAGCGACAGCTCCGGCAGCACGAGGTGGACGGGCGGCAGGCCCGCCCACTCCGGTGAAGCCCCGCCGTCCGGAGCAAACGCGAAGCCGCCGACCCACACCGGCCCCGTTGCCGGCCGGTCGACGTCGCTGTCCGCAAGCGCGTCCTGCAGCACGTCGGCGCACTCGCGCGCCGCCGCGGCGAAGCGATCGGGCGCCGCGATGCCCTCCACCGTCCACGCCGCCCCGAGCGTGGCCAGCGCGAACTCCCGCTCGGGCTGCTCCCAGACGAAATAGCGTTCCTCGGCGCGGCGGCTCCGGAACACGCACGCAGCAACGTCGCGCTCTCCCTCCAGCCCGATGGTGACGCTCGCGACCACAGGACGGCCGCCTCGGCGAGCGCGAGCGACCGCGCGCGAGACCCTCTCGCGAAGCTCCGTCTCCGCCGAGCCGAGCTCGAGCCGGTCGGAGCTCACCGCGCTAGCTCATCTCAGGTTTGGCCCTTGCCTCGCGCGATCGCGATCTCGCCGGTGCGCACCATCTCGACGAGGCCGAACGGCCGCACCATCTGCTCGAACGCTTCGATCTTGTCGCGCGTGCCGGTGACCTCGATCGTCACGGTGCGATTCGAGACGTCGACGATGCGCCCTCGGAAGATGTCCGCGAGCTGCATGATCTCGCCGCGCGTCGCACCGTCCGCCTGCACCTTGAACAGCGCCATCTCGCGCGCGATCGTCTCCTCGGGCTCGAGGTCCCGGATCTTGATCACGTTCACCAGCTTGTGGAGCTGTTTGGTGACCTGGTCGATCGGATGAGCGGCGCCGTCGAGCGCGATCGTCATGCGCGAGACGGTCGGGTCCTCGGTCGGACCGACAGCCAGTGTGTCGATGTTGAAGCCGCGTCGCGAGAACAGGCCGGCGATCCGGGTCAGGACACCCGGCTTGTTCTCGACCAGCACCGACAGGACGTGCTTGCGGCCCGTGTATATGGAGGCCGCCTCGAGGTCCTCGAGGCGGACGACTTCTTGTGTGCCTGGTTCGCCCATGTCAGTAATCAGAAATCAGAAATTAGAAATTAGTGATTAGGGATGGATTCGTCCTGAGTTCCTAGTTTCTAGTTTCTAGTTTCTAGTTTCTGGTTCTTCCTTTCTCGGCCTTTCGGGCCAATACGGCTCGCCTTCCTCGCCGCCAACCATGTCGCGCGCCGGCGCACCGGCGGGGATCATGGGGTAGCAGTTCTCCTCCTTGCGCACGTGCACGTCCAGCACGACGGGACCGTCGGTCTCGATCGCGGTGCGCATCGCGTCCTCGACCTCGTCGTCGTGGGTGACGCGCATGCCGACGGCGCCGAACGCCTCCGCCAGCTTGACCCAGTCGGGGCTCGAGCCCATCTCGACCGCGCTGTAGCGCTTGTCCCAGAACAGCTCCTGCCACTGGCGGACCATGCCGAGGTAGCCGTTGTTCATGATGAACACCTTCACGGCGACGTCGTGCTCGACGGCGGTCGCCATCTCCTGGCAGTTCATGATCAGGCTGCCGTCGCCGGCCAGGCAGACGACCAGGTCGTCCGGGCGGCCGATCTTGGCACCGATCGCCGACGGCAGGCCGAATCCCATCGTGCCGAGCCCGCCGGAGTTGATCCACTGGCGCGGGCGCGAGAACGGGTACCACTGCGCGGCCCACATCTGGTGCTGGCCGACGTCCGAGGTGACGATCGCCTCGCCCCCGGTCGCCGTGTAGAGCGCCTGCACCATCCGCTGAGGCGGTATCTCTCCCTCGCGCGTCGGCTCGTAGCGCAGCGGCCACCGCTCCTGCCAGCCGCGCAGCTTCTCCCACCACTCGTCGAGACGCGTGGGGTCGGTGTCGAGCGCGCGGTACTCAGCGGTCAGCTTCGGGAGGATCTTCTTGCAGTCGCCGACGATCGGGATGTGGGCCGGGACGTTCTTCGAGATCTCGGCCGGGTCGACGTCGATGTGGATGAACTTCGCGCGCGGCGCGAACTCGGACAGCTTGCCGGTGATGCGGTCGTCGAAGCGCGCTCCGACCGCCACGATCAGGTCCGCCCCGTCCATCGCGTAGTTGGCCGTGCGCGTGCCGTGCATGCCGAGCATTCCGAGCCACTGGTCGTGGGGAGCAGGAAACGCACCCAACCCCATCACGGTCGAGGTGATCGGGAATCGCCCGGTCGTGACCAGCTCGCGCAGCTCCTCGGCAGCGTTGCCGTTGACGACGCCGCCGCCCGAGTAGATGATCGGCCGGCGCGCGTTCGCGAGCGCCTTGGCGGCGAGCCGGATCTGCTTGACGTTGCCCTCCTCGAACGTCTTGTAGCCGGGCAGCTCGACCTCTGCCGCCTCGGACGGCTCGTACGGGATGTCCGCGCGTGAGAGGTCCTGCGGGATGTCGACCAGCACGGGTCCCGGGCGACCGCTGCGAGCGACGTGGAACGCCTCGTGGATGTGGTGCGGCAGCTCGCGTGGGTCGAGCACCTGGAACGAGTGCTTGACGACGGGCATCGTGATGCCGATGGTGTCCGCCTCCTGGAAGCCGTCGGTGCCCATCAGCTCCGTGCGCACCTGACCGGTGAGGAAGACGGTCGGCACCGAGTCCATCACCGCATCGGCGATCGCGGTCACGAGATTGGTGGCGCCCGGCCCGGACGTCGCGAGCGCGACACCGACCTTTCCGGTCGCCTTCGCGTAACCCTCGGCCGCATGGCCTGCGCCCTGCTCATGACGGCAGAGCACGTTGCGGATGCCGGCGTCATAGAGCGCGTCGTAGGTGGGGAGGTTCGCGCCGCCGGGGATCCCGAATACGGCCTCGACGCCCTCGGCTTTCAAGCATTCCATCATCGCGTCGACTGCACGCATTGCGCTACCTCCTTCCAGCTACGTCGTCGTATAAGCGTGCCCGGCGGTTGAATGCCGCAAGATTTCCCCGCAAATCCAAAGAAAACCAAAGCGCAAAACCCCCGCCCGGCCAGGGTCCCGAGTGTACCAATCGGCCTTAGAGCCTCTAACGAAATGCCAGTGATGCCTGAGGCTCTCATCTCCAAACGATGTCTTCCCCGCAGCGAGTGCACACCTGAACGGAGATCGGCATCACCTTGCCGCAGGTCGGGCAGCGCATCTTCGGCTCGCGGTTCTCCCAGCGGTACAGCAGCGCCGCGATCAGCCCGGCGACCGGCAGCACCGCGCCGACCACGAACCACAGGAAGAACGAACTGCCCTTCATCCTGCCAACGATGCCGGTCGCGAGGCCGAAGAAGATCGCGATGACTACATATGCGGCGCCGTACACCTTGTCGCTCCCTTCACGGTGAGCGCTTCCAGGCCCGGTACGCGGCCATGCCGATCAGGACAGCCGCGACGAGCAATGCAAGCCTGACCAGGAAACCGATCACCTGGAAAGCAAGGTACACCGCGATCACCAGGGCGATCACGGTTATGACCAGGTAGAGCCCGCGCCCCTCGCCGCCGGCACTGTCACGGCGAGTCGCCATCACTCGATCTTGCCCTGGCGCCGCAGGCGCCACTCGATCTGATGCCACAGCGTGTCGCGGTCCCAGCGCGTCGTGTCGGGTGGCACGTTCTCCCGGTAGAACCGCTGCTCCTCGGGGAGGTCGTCGCTGTTCACGTACCAGCTCGTGTGACGCGCCATGTAGGGGTAGCCGGTCCGGATCGCGGGGATGCGGTGAAACCAGGCGTTCGGCTGGTAGAGGGCGAAGGTGGTGCCGATCGGCGCCTCGTAGAGCCGCGGCGCGATCGGTTTCTCCCAGAGCCCGGACTCCCACAGGACGACCTCCTTCTTCAGGCGGTAGTGGTCGGGCAGGTCGTCGATCTTCAGGCCGAACCCGCACTTGAGGCGGTCGGGATAGTGGTCGAGGACGTCGCCGAAGTACTCGATCGCGTCCGGCGGGCAGTCCTCAATCGGAACGATGTCGGAGTCGGTCAGGACGAAGCGACCGTCGACGCCGAAGCGCTCCAGCACCTTGGCTCTCCACAACGCCTGGTGGCCGAGGTTCAAACCGAGGTCGACCACGTGGTGAGGCGTGCTCTCGTACAGCTCCAGCAGCGGCGGGTATGAGGAGTCGCAGTCAAGCAGGTAGATGTCGGAGCAGCCGGCGCGCTCGAGGTAGTCGATCAGCTGCGGCAGCGCGTCGACGCGGTCGCGACAGGTGATGAAGACAGGGATGCTCGCGCTGCTCAAAGACCGAGCTTCTCGCGCACGAGGCGCTGCACCTCGGCGCCGTCGGCGCGCCCCTTCGTCTCGCGCATGACGGCGCCGATGAGAGCCCCGACGGCCTGCTGCTTGCCCGCGCGTATCTGCTCGACGGCCTTTGGATCGGCAGCGATCGCGCGGTCGACCACGCCCTCCAGCTCGCCGGCGTCGGCGATCGGCGCGAGACCCTTCTGCTCGACGATCGACCGCGCCGTGCCGCCGGAGCGAACCAGCTCGTCGAGCACCGTCTTGGCGGCGGACTGGGACAGCTCCCGGCGCTCGACCATGCCCACGAACTCGGCCAGGGCGGTTGGGGTCAGGTTCGACTCGTATGGGTCGTCCAACCGGCTGTCGCGCAGCGCCGCCACGAGCTCCCCCGTCGTCCAGCGCGCCAGCAGGCCGGGAGCCGGCCCACCGCCATCGCCGGCCGCAAGGGCCTCCTCGTAGAAGCTGCCGAGCTCCGCCCATGTGACCAGCACGCTCGCGGTGTCGGCCGGCAGCTCGTAGTCGGCGGCCAGGCGTTCCAGTCTGGCCGCTGGCAGCTCGGGCAGCGCCGCGCGGGCGCGCTCGAGCATCTCCTCGGTGGGGACGACCGGGACCAGGTCCGGCTCGGGGAAGTAGCGGTAGTCGTGCACCTCCTCCTTCGAGCGCAGGGACGTGAGCGAGCCTGACTGCGGATCGAAGTGAAGGGTCTCCTGGGTCACCTCGCCGCCAGATTTCCAGATCGCGACCTGGCGCTCGATCTCGGCCACGATCCCGCGCTCGACGAAGCGGAACGAGTTCATGTTCTTCAGCTCGGTCTTGGTCCGGAAGCCCCGCTCGCCCGGCTCGCGCACCGACACGTTGGCATCGCAGCGCAGCGAGCCCTCCTCCATGTTCGCGTCGGAGACGCCGATCTGCTTGACGGTCGTGCGCAGCAGCTGGAGGAAGTCCTTCGCCTCTGCCGGCGAGCGCAGGTCGGGCTCGGTCACGATCTCGACCAGCGGCGTGCCGCCGCGGTTGAAGTCGACGATCGAATGTCCGGCGCCATGGATGCGCCCCGACTCGCCGATGTGCACCAGCTTCGCAGCGTCCTCCTCCAGGTGCGCGCGCGTGATACGCACGACCGGGCCGCCCGGCACCGCCAGCTCGCCACCGATCGCGAGCGGGCGGTCGTACTGGCTGATCTGGTAGCCCTTCGGCAGGTCGGGATAAAAGTAGTTCTTGCGGTGGAAGATCGAGCGCTCGGCGATCTCGCACCCGAGCGCCATCCCGATCATGAGGCCGAAGTGGATCGCCTGCGCGTTCAGCGTCGGCAGCGTGCCGGGGTGGCCGAGGCAGACCGGGCACGTGAAGGTGTTCGGTTCCTCGCCGAACGACAGCGCGCAGCCGCAGAACATCTTGGTGCGCGTCGCAAGCTGGCAGTGGATCTCGAGCCCGATCACCGCCTCATACCCGTCGTATAGCTGCTCGCTAGTCATCGAGGCCTCCCGGGCGCAGCTCGAATCCGATCGCCCGTTCGAGGGCGTAGGCCGCGTCGAGCAGGCCGTTCTCGGAGAACGCCGGTCCCGCGATCTGGAAGCCGACCGGCAGGCCCTGGGAGAGCCCGGCCGGCATGGAGACCGCCGGGATGCCGGCCAGCGACATCGGCACCGTGCAGTAGTCGGACATGTACATCGCGAGCGGGTCGGCGGTGCGCGCGCCGAGCTCGAACGCGACGGTCGGGGACGTCGGCGTGACCAGGAAGTCGAACTGCGCGAACGCCGCCCTGAAGTCGTCGGCGATCTTGGTTCGCACACGCTGCGCGCGACCGTAGTAGGCCTCGTAGTAGCCGGCAGAAAGAGCGAACGTGCCGAGCATGATGCGGCGCTTGACTTCGCTTCCGAATCCCTGCGCGCGGGTCGTCTCGTAAAGGTCAAGCAGGTCGCCATTGGTCGTCGCGCGCAAGCCGAAGCGCACCCCGTCGTAGCGGGCGAGGTTCGAGGACGCCTCCGCAGGCGCGAGCACGTAGTAAGCCGAGATCCCGTGCGAAGCGTGCGGGAGCGTCGTCTCCTCGACCGAGCCGCCGAGCTCCTCGATCAGGGCGACGGTGCGCTGGAAGACCTCGGTCACTCCCGGCTCGATTCCCTCTGCCTGCGAGGAGAGCTCGGCGGGAACGCCGAAGCGCAGGCCCTTCAGGTCCTCCCGGCGCGGCAGCTCGACGTCGCCGCCGCGGTCCAGCGACGTCGAGTCGCAGTGATCGCGTCCGACCAGGTGTCGAAACAGCAGGGCGGCGTCGGTGACGTCGCGCGTAAGTGGACCGCACTGATCGAGCGAGGATGCGAAGGCGATCATCCCGTACCGGGAGACCGAGCCGTAAGTGGGTTTCAGGCCGACGATTCCGCAGAGCGCAGCCGGCTGGCGGATCGAGCCGCCGGTGTCAGTCCCGATCGCCCATGGTGCGAGGCCGGCGGCGACGGCCGCCGCCGACCCTCCGCTCGAGCCGCCGGGCACGCGCGCGCGGTCCCACGGATTGCGCACGGGCCCGTAACCGGAGTTCTCGTTCGACGAGCCCATCGCGAACTCGTCCATGTTGGTCTTCCCCAGCACGCTGGCGCCGGCGTCCGTGAGCCGGCGCACGGCGGTCGCGGTGTATGGGGGCGCGTAGCCCTCGAGGATGCGGGAGCCCGCGGTGGTGGGCACCCCCTCGGTGCAGAAGATGTCCTTGACGGCGACCGGGATACCCGCCAGCGGAGCGCCGTTCGAGGTCTGCTCGCGGGGATCGGGAGCAACCCAGAGAAAGCAGTTGAGCTCGTCATCAAGCCTCCCGATGCGGTCCCGGTAGACGGCGAAGACCTCGGCCGGTGACACCTCGCCGGCACGCAGGCGCTCGATGGTCGCGGCGGCCGTCGCGTCGTACACGGCTTAGAGCGCCTTTCGGGATGACTGCGCGCCCGGGACGGTCCAGGACCAAGCTGGGCGTCGCACGCGGGCGAAGCCCGTAGCTGTGCCTACCGGCAAGTCCGCGGGTGGCGATCCAGCGCCGGTACTGGGGCGTATCCGGGTGTGCAGCTTCATTCCGAATGTCGCTCTTAACCGGGAGTGGGAACCCGGAACCCGTCCTGCGCGGGATCCGGGGCACCGTCGAGGATGCGTTCGCGCGGCCAGCTTGGTCGTGGCTCGTCCGGCCGCAGGACGTTCACGACCTCCACCACGTGCGTGGTCGGCTCAACTCCCTCGAGGTCGAGCTCATTGATCTTCTCGATGTGATCGAGCACGCTCGAAAGCTCGCTCGACATGGGCCCGACCTCGTCCTCGCTTAGCCGAAGACGAGCAAGCCGCGCCACGTGCAGAACCTGCTGGCGATCTATCACCGGGTAGATCTTAGTGAGCGTCCGGCGAGCGGCCGCGGCCCGCGCGGTGCCGACCGGTTTGTGATCGATTCGGTACCCCATGGGGCACCGAAGTCATCACAGAGGCCGATCCCACCCCGTTCGGTGCCCGCTGTTGGAGCCCTTCGCCACTACGCGAGCTTCACGCTCGCTGCCTGAAGCCCCTTTGGCCCCTCTGTGATCTCGAAGCTCACCCGCTGACCTTGCTGGAGGCTCTTGTATCCGTCCTGCTCGATCTGCGAGAAGTGAACGAACACGTCCTCTCCCTCTTCGCGCTCGATGAAGCCGAAGCCCTTCTCGTTGCTGAACCACTTGACGGTGCCTTCAGGCACTGGTCTTCCTCCCTTTTTACTGGCGACGGCCCCGAAGAAAGGCGTACAGCATCGCCAGCCTTTCCCCCCAGAGGGCAGCGTGTTTCCAACAACGTGCGCAAGCCTAACCGAAGAGACAGGCGCGTTGCCACGTCTGCTTAGAGTCCATTACGAAATGCCCGTGATGCCTGAGGCGGTGAGAATCGAGCCAGTCAAGGATCTCGCGCTTCGCGCTCGCACCGGCGCCTTCGGCGCCTCAAGCCCGCATACCCGTGAGGTATGCGGGCGACCGAGGACGCAGGATGGCGAAGGTTCGCAGCCGCGTCAGGCGTTGCGGGTGTTTCCGTAATGGGCTCTTAGGGGCCTGGCGGGGGGCCGACCGGTGGCTGGCCGGAGGAACCGGGCGGCGTTCGTTCGACCGGCGGCGGCGCGTCACTTGTAGGCGGCGGCTCTCGCCGACGCGCTGCACCGTCGACCCGCGTCCGCGTCCGGTCGCGGGCGGCCCCGATCGACGTGCCCTCGTCCCGCATCGCGCGCCAACCGCCCCATGCGATCGCTGCCGCGCCGACGAGCGCGAGGTAGATGCCGAACTTCAGGTCCACGGAGCCGTTCGGCCCGGGCTGCATCAACATGCGGCCCAGGATCAACACCACCGCCGCGATCCCGAACCCGGCCGTGATCGCGCTCGACGCCATCGGCAACGCAACGGTGCGCGAGGTTGCGGTGATCACCGCGAGGCCGATCGCCACCAGCGCCGCGGCCAGGATGATCAGGTTCGCGATCGTCCCGAAGAAGCCCTGGTCGTCCCACGCGCCGAGTTCTCCGCTCTCGGCAAAGCCACCGACCGGGAAGCCGCCGTACCAGTTGAGGAACAGCAGCGAGAAAAGCAGCACGAGGCCGCCGACGGCCGCCACGAGCTCTCCGGTCCTGAGCTTGCTCAGGTCCATCCGGCAGTCACACTACCGAGCCGCGTCTTTCCTGCAGCGCCCGCGCCGTGAGCGTGTTGCGCAGCAGCATCGCGATCGTCATCGGCCCGACTCCGCCCGGGACCGGCGTGATCGCACGCGCTTTCTCCTTGACGGCCTCGAAGTCGACGTCGCCGACGAGCCCGTCCTCGGTCCGAGTCGTGCCGACGTCGATCACGGTCGAGCCTTCGCGGACCATGTCGGCGCCGATCAGCCGCGGCCGGCCCACAGCCGCGACGAGCACGTCCGCGCGCTGGCAAACGGCGCCGAGATCGCGAGTGCGCGAGTGGGCGGTCGTCACCGTCGCGTTCTCGGCAAGCAGCAGCGAAACGAGCGGTCGGCCGACCAGGTCGCTGCGGCCGACAACGACGGCCTCGGCACCCTCGAGCTCTGCGCCGCTCTCGCGCAACAGCCGCATCACGCCGATCGGGGTCGCCGGCACGAGTGCCTCCTTCCGCCCCTGCACGAGCAGCCCTGCGTTCGTCGGGGTCAGGCCGTCCACGTCCTTGAGCGGCTCGATCGCCGCGGCCACCGCCGCGGGATCGATCTGATCGGGCAGCGGTAGCTGGACCAAGAAGCCGTTCACGCCGGGGTCGTCGTTCAGCTCGGCGACCAGCGCGAGCAGCTCGTCCTGCGTCGTGCTCGCGGGCAGCTGGTGGCCGATGGAGCGGATGCCGACCTCCTCGCAGGCCCGCTGCTTGCCGCCGACGTAGATCTGGGAGGCCGGATCGTCGCCGACGAGCACGGTCGCGAGCGCGGGCGGCGGACTGCCCGAAGCGACGAGCCGCTCCACATCTGTCTGCACTTCTGCGCGCACCTGCGTGGCGATCGCCTTGCCGTCGATGATCTGAGCCACGGCGGCGATGGTATTTCCTACGCCCGCCGTAAGGGCGCGTAGTCGGCCATCAGCTTGCGCTCGGCGCCGCCGGCGGCGAACTGCACCACGACGATCCCGCCCTCCTCGAGCCCCGTCACCACGCCCTCGCCGAACGTCGCGTGGACGACGTCGTCGCCCATCCGGAACGCAAGCGGCGCGTGTGCCTGAGCCGGGGCGGCGTCGCCCCACTTCGTTGGCTCGGGGGCGACCTCGGCGTCGGTCAGCTCGGCGGGGATCTCGTCGAGGAAGCGCGACGAGGTGTTGTAGGAGCGCGTGCCGTAGAGAGAGCGGGCCTGCGTGTGGGTCAGGAAGAGCTGCTGCTTCGCCCGCGTGACACCGACGTAGCAGAGGCGGCGCTCCTCCTCGAGGTTGCCCTCCTCGACCGAGCGCGAGTGCGGGAACACGCCCTCCTCGCAGCCGATGATGAAGACGACCGGGTACTCGAGTCCCTTCGCGTTGTGCAGCGTCATCAGCGTCACGACCTCGTCGTCGTCGCGGAGAGCGTCCTGCTCGGAGAAGAGCGACAGCTGCTGGAGGAACTCGGCGAGGCCGCCGAGCCCGTGCTCGCCCTCCCAGTTGGCGTCGAACTCGCGCGCCACGCCGACCAGCTCCTGCAGGTTCTCGATCCGGCCCTGCGCCTCGATCGTACGGTCGGCCTCGAGCGCTTCGAAGTAGCCCGTCTCCTGTAGCACTGCCTCGAGCAGCTCGCCGACGCTCGCGCGCTCGGCCAGCTCATGCAGCCGCTCCATGATCGACATGAACGAATCCACCGCTTTTATCGCCGCCGCGCCGAGGCCGGGTATGTCCTCCGGCACCACGGCCGTGTCCCACACAGACATCCCAACGGTGTTCGCGTGCGACACGATGCGGCCCTGACTCGTCTGACCGATGCCGCGCTTGGGAGAGTTGACTATGCGTGCGAACGAGACCGTGTCTTGCGGGTTGACGAGCAGGGTCAGGTAGGCAAGCGCGTCCTTGACCTCGGCCCGCTCGTAGAAGCGCGTGCCGCCGATCACCTGGTATGAGACGCCGAAGCGCACGAGCGTGTCCTCGAGCACGCGGCTCTGCGCGTTGGTGCGGTAGAAGACAGCGATCTCCCGTCTGGAGATGCCCTCATCGGCGAGGCGCTCGATCTCCGAGGCGACGAAGCGCCCCTCCTCGTGCTCGTCCTGGAGCTCGCGCACGTGGACCGGATCGCCCGTCCCGATCTCGGTCCACAGCTCCTTGGACTTGCGTCCGCGGTTGTTGGCGACGATCGCGTTCGCCGCCGACAGGATCGTCTGGGTCGAGCGGTAGTTCTGCTCCAGCTTGACGACGGTCGTGCCGGGAAAGTCGCGCTCGAAGTCGAGGATGTTGCGAATGTCGGCGCCGCGGAACATGTAGATCGACTGGTCGTCGTCGCCGACGACGCACAGATTGCGCTCCTCGCCAGCCAGCAGCTGCAGCAGGCGATACTGCGCGTGGTTCGTGTCCTGGTACTCGTCGACGAGGATCCAGCGGAACGTGTTCCGGTAGCGCTCGAGCACTTCGTCGAACAGCTCCAGCAGGTTGACCGTGCGGAAGAGCAGATCGTCGAAGTCGAGCGCGTTCATCTCGTGGATGCGCTTCTCGTACAGCTCGTACACGTCCGCTGCCGTCTGCTCGAAGAAGGAGCTGACCTGCTCGCGGTAGGCGGAGGCGTCGCGCAGCTCGTTCTTCGCGCGCGAGATCTGCGCCTTGATCGCACGCGGCGCGAAGCGCTTCGGGTCGATCGCGAGCTCGTCGAGACAGCGCTTGACCAGGCGCACGGAGTCAGCCTCGTCGTAGATGGAGAAGCGGCTGGTGTAGCCGAGACGCGTGGCCTCGGCGCGCATGATGCGCGCGCAGGCGGAATGGAAGGTCATCACCCACATCACGCGCGAGAGCCGGCCCACCAGGCCCTCGACGCGATCGCGCATCTCCCCCGCCGCCTTGTTCGTGAACGTGATCGCGAGGATCTCGGACGGCTTCGCCTGCCCGGTCGCCACCAGGTGGGCGATCCGGTGAGTGAGCACACGCGTCTTGCCGGAGCCCGCGCCCGCGAGCACGAGTAGCGGGCCGCCGGCGTGCACCACGGCCTCCCGCTGCGGCGGGTTCAAGCCCTCGAGAAGAGGCCGCCGATCCGCAAGCGGATCGACGGGTTCGCGGCAGGATGAGCCCGCCGCGAGCCGGCTACCCACCGGCGGGGTCATGACCCTCGCCGCGGCGAAGCGGCCGTACCTCTGCCTGCTTGTGCTCGGTCCCGGTGAGGTCGGCGACGGCCTGCTCGAGCTCGCCGATCCGGTCGGCGAGGCCCTTGAGCGCGTCCGCGACCGGGTCGGGCAGGTGCACCCAGTCCGTGTCCGGGCCTTCCTCGACGCGCCGCCCCTCCACCTTCACCGGGTGTCCGGGGTTGCCGACCACGGTGGCGTGCGGAGGCACGTCGTGGATCACGACCGAGTTGGCGCCGATCTTGGCGCCGTGACCGATCCTGACCGGACCGAGCAGCTTGGCGCCCGAGCCGATCGTGACGTTGTCCTCGACCGTCGGGTGGCGCTTGCCGCGCGCGAAGCCGGTGCCGCCGAGCGTGACGCCCTGGTAGAGCGTGACGCGGTCGCCGATCTCGGCTGTCTCTCCGATCACGACACCGGCGCCGTGATCGATGAAGAACTCGCTGCCGATGCGCGCCGCGGGATGGATCTCGATGCCGGTCACCATCCGGCTCACGTTCGAGAGCATCCTCGGAAGCAAGGGAACGCCGGCGTCGCACAGGGCGTGCGCGACGCGATGACCGAGGATCGCGTGCACCCCGGCGTAGCTACCGAGGATCTCCACCGTGCCGACCGAGCGCGCCGCGGGGTCGCGCTCGCGCACCGCCGCGATGTCGTCGCGCACCTCTCGCATGACGCGTGCCGTGAGGCCCAGTCCGAGCATCAGGCCACCGCCTCGCTGCGAGCCCGCGCACACGACGGGCACCCCTCGCGCCGCGGAGCGGCCAGCTCGTGTGAGCTGCCGGCTGCCCCGTCCAGGACAAGGACGCGGCCCGCGACGGGCGCGCCCACTCCCTCGATCAGCTTGATTGCCTCGAGCGCTGCCAGGGAACCAATCGCCCCCTCCAGGGCCTCGGGTGCGCGTCCCGTTCCCTCACCGACGTGCTCCTCGACGCAGCTCCAGCAGCCGCTGTCGCGAGTGATCGCGGTCAGCCACGCGCGCCCGTCGGTGATACCCGCGACGACGAGCGGCACCGCCTGCGCGATGCAGGCGTCACTGGCCGCGTGATGGACGTCAGGATCGCTCGTGCAGTCGACCACGACGTCTGCACCCGTCACGATCGCGGCAGCGTTCGCGGCTTCGAAACGCGCGGGATAGGGCTCCGCCAGCGCCGCATCGTCCGCTGCTGCGAGTCGCGAGGCGACGGTCTCGGCGAGCTCGGGCTTCGGGTCGACGATCCCGAGCCGCCCCGCGCCCGCGCGCGCGAGATGCGAGATGCACGCGACGCCGAGCGCGCCGGCGCCGATCACGAGCACGGAGCGATCGGCAAGCGGCTGTTCGGATTGCGTCTGCGATGCCACACGCAAAGGGTACGCGACGGGCTGGAGGCGTCCCACAAGACCAGCAGCCCTACTCCGCCGTCAATTCGTCTTCAGCAATTGGAACATCGCCTCCGGCGTACGGAGGATCCACTGACGGCGAAGCGCCGCGCCTTCGATCTCCCAGACATAGAAGGACGGCTGGCGTACTTCGACCCCGCTCCCGAGGCCGCGCGCGATCTCCTCCATTCGGCCACCGAATCTGGTCTGGCCCGGATCGAAGATCTCGCGCAACTCGAACCGATGAGCGCCGAACGCCTCCTTCCAGTCGTCGAGGGCGCGAACGTAGCCGGTGCGATTCCGGTAAACGGGGTCGAGGCCCGGGGCTCGCTCGCGATTGTCAGGCTGCATGTGGAGCTCGACATCCGGGTGAAGGAGGCTCGACATCGACCCGTAGTCGCCGCGGTTGATCGCCGCGATGACAATCCGCATGTTGCGGGTGAGCAGTGACCGGCGGAGTGGTGAGCCAGGCGGGCGCCGCAGCACGAAGCCTGTCAACACGCGCCGCAGCCACGGCGCCGCCATCAAGAGGCGGTCGTCCAGGCCACGGCGGGAGCGCTCGAGCGGTTCGACCTCCCAGCGGACGATCTCGTCCCTCATGTCAAAAGCCAGTATCGCCGTACACTGCTGCTCCGCGCGGGGGCGAAGCGGCTACGGACCGAAAAACGGCAGCGAGATGTAGCGCTCGCCCGAATCGGGAATCACGGTC
This sequence comes from uncultured Solirubrobacterales bacterium, assembly GCA_963716195.1. Classification (GTDB taxonomy): domain Bacteria; phylum Actinomycetota; class Thermoleophilia; order Solirubrobacterales; family JBBDJG01; genus JBBQNR01. Next base: position 988,998 of record OY970293.1, on the reverse strand, counting down.
ACAATCCGCTTGCCCTTCGACTCCCGCCGCCGCGCGAGCGCAAGGGCAGCCCACGTCGCCGCCCCGGCGGAGATTCCGGCCGACACGCCCTCGCGCTTTGCGAGCATCTGCGCCGTCTCGATCGCGTCGTCGTCCGTCACGGTGATGACCTCGTCGATCACCTCCCGGTTCAGTATCGACGGCACGAACCCCGCGCCGATCCCCTGCAGGCGGTGCGGCCCCGGCGCGCCGCCCGACAGCACCGGCGAGCTCGCCGGCTCCACCGCGACCACGCGGATGTCGGGGTTGCGCTGCTTCAGCACCTCCCCCACGCCGGTGATCGTGCCACCGGTCCCGACCCCGGCGACGAACACGTCGAGCTTCCCGTCGAGGTCGCGCCAGATCTCCTCAGCGGTTGTGCGGCGGTGGATCTCGGGATTGGCGGGATTGTTGAACTGCTGCGGCACGAACGAGTCCGGGATCTCGCGCACGAGCCGCTCGGCCTCGTCCACGGCCTCGTGCATGCCGCCCATCGACTGCGTCACGATCACCTCCGCGCCATACAGGCGCATGAGCGACTCGCGCTCCCTGCTCATCCCCTCGGGCAGCGTGATGATCAGCCTGTAGCCCTTCGCCGCGCACACGAACGCGAGCGCGATTCCGGTGTTGCCGGAGGTGGGCTCGATCACTGTCGTGACGCCCGGCTCGATCCGGCCCTCCGCCTCCGCCGCCTCGATCATCGCGATCCCGATCCGGTCCTTGACCGAGCCCGCCGGGTTGTAGGCCTCGAGCTTGCCGATCAGCTCGACGCCGAGGTCTCCCACCATGCGCGTGAAGCTGACCATCGGCGTGTTTCCGACCAGGTCGGCGACGTTTGCCGGTATCACCAGTCGAGACCGCGATGGTGCCGGAGCGTCCATTCCATCACCCTATATCCCATGACGGCTCGTACGATCGAGGTCCTGGACGTCGACACGCGCGCGGCTGCCGGGTTCGAGGCGGCCGAGCTCGAGGCCCCGCGCGCCGGTGCGACGCTGCCGGGCTACGTGTTGCGAATCACGGGCTGGGCCGTGCCCCGCTCCGCGCGGCTGGAGGCGGTCGTAGTCGGCTTCCGTGCGGATGAGAACCACACCCCCACCGTTCGCTCGTTCCCGGCCGTATTGCGTAACGACGTCCGCGACCGCTTCCCGGCCTCCGCGCATGCGCTGCACAGCGGCTTCGATGCTTCGCTGACGCTGCTGGGTCTGCCGCTCGAGTGCGAGCTGCGCCTTCAGGCGGTGCTGCAGGGCGGCGGCAGGGAGACGATCGCATCGCTGCGAGTGCGGCGCGACGCAATCGAGACAGGCTTCCAGCCAAAGCTCGATCCGCTCGTCCTCACATGCGAGCCTCGTTCGGGCTCCACCTGGGTCACGCATCTGCTGGGCTCCCACCCGGAGATCGTCGCCTTCGAGCCTTTTCGCTTCGAGCCCCGCATCGCCACCTACTGGGCGAGCATGCTGCGGATGCTCAGCGACCCGCTGAGCTGGTCGCAGGAGCTCGGCCCGCACTACCAGGGCGATTACTGGTGGACCGGCGAAGCGCGCACCGCCGCTGCGGCGGACCTGTCCTTCGACCCCGGGCTCGATGCCTGGCTCGCGCGTGACGCGGTCGAGGACACCGCGCGCTTTTGCCAGGAGCGCATCGATCGCTTTTACGCCCGCGCCGCGGGCGAGCAGTCCAAGCTGGAAGCGCGCTGCTTCGTCGAGCGCGGCTGGGACCCGGGCTGGTTCGCCGGCTCCCTGGTGCGCGAGCTTTATCCCGGCGCTCGTGAGCTGTTTCTCGTGCGCGACTTTCGCGACGTGGTCTGCTCGATGTTCTCCTACAGCGAGAGGATCGGCCGCCCGGCGTTCGGCCTGCGGACGGCGGGGACGGAGGAGGACTTCGTGCGCAACAACCTGGCGCGGCGCGCGCGGCGCCTGCTCGAAGCGTGGGAGCGCCGCCGCGAGCAGTCGGTGCTCGTCCGCTACGAGGATCTCGTGCTCGAGTCCGAGCCGACGCTCGGCTCGCTGCTCGAGGCGCTCGGGCTCGCTTCCGATCCCGCCACGGTGCGGGAGACGCTCGAGCGGGCAGGCACCCGCAGGGGCGACCGGCAGTCGTTCCACATCACGGCATCCGACCAGAGCGCGTCCGTTGGACGCTGGAGGGAGGAGCTCAGCCCCTCCCTCCAGGAAGTGTCCAATGAGGCCTTTTCCGACGCGCTGCGCGCGTTCGGATACAGCTAGAGCGCTAGCTACTTCTTACAGGGCAGCGATGCCTCGGAGGTCGAGGTCTGACCGTCCTGGAACGTGATGTTCAGGTCGGCCACCCAGTTGCCCTTGCACTCCTTCGGCGCACCGACGTAAGGGATCTTGACCGTGCGCCTCTTGCCCTTGACCTTCTTCTTCTTCTTGACGAAGACCTGGGACGTCTTGGTCTTGACGCTGAGGACCGAAGCGGGCGGTGCGTTCGGAAGCGTCGGAATCAGCGGCACGTCGAAGGTCAGGAAGTAGTCGCACTGACCTTTGCCGCCGGCGCACGAGACCGCACCCTTCTTCTCCACGGTCCCCTGGACGACGATCGGCGAGCTGATGTCCGGCACGTTGTAGAGCAGCACCGTCGGCACCCCGCCCTTGGGCTGGCCGTTGTAGATGGTGACCTTGGCGTTCACGAGGTCGATGATCGGCTTCGCGGACGCCGTGGCGGTGCCCGAGCCGACCTTCGAGCCCTTCGGGCAAGCACTCGGTCCCTGCGCCTGCAGCTTAGAGAAGCTGCACTTCGGGAACAGCTTGCCGTTGAACTGCCCGCCCTTGTTGAAGCGGATCTGGACCCGCTTCAGGGGCGGCGGCTGCGTGGCGGCCGGATCTTGTGTGGCCACGTTGATCTCGAGCGTGATCGGTCGCACCTTTTTCTTCGTACTGGCCTTGTTCGGCCGCGGGACGACCTCGAGCGTGCTCGTGACCGCTCCGAAAGCAACTTGTGTCACGATCATGCACGCGGCCGCGACGAGGCCGATTGCGATCAATTTGCGCAACGTTCTCTCTCCTTCGCGTCGACTGCTCCCACCAGACGGCGGAATGCCGTCAGTCTCCCCAGTTGGTGGGCTGAGAAACCTTATCCAGGGCTAGAAACACGTGCGCCACCCGGATGTCGCGGTGGTGAGCCGCTGAGAGAGAGATAGAGGCGGCCCAAGCGGTCCCTGCCCCGACCGCCTCATTAGAACCGTAACGAGCGTCGGCCGGAAAACCGTCGCCATCGTGTGAAGATTTCAAAAAGTCGGTTTTGGATCCCTTCACAGGGGTAGTCCCCCGGATACCGGGCCAAATCATCCCTCCCGGAATGGTTCCGGCGTGGTGGCAGCGCCCAAAAAACAGGAGGGCCCCCCGGTCACCCTCACCCCAGAGGAAGATCCCCTCCCAGCCGCCGCCACAAAGACAGAATCGTGGGCCGGAGACGGCAACGCCGCCTCCGGCCCGCACCCCGTCGAAGAGTCATCTCAGTCGGCCGTGACCTGGGCGATCGAGCGCTCATACGGGGGCTCCAGGATGCCCGCCTCGGTGATGATGGCGCTCACGAGCTCCGCCGGCGTGACGTCGAAGGCGGGATTGAACGCATCGCCCGCCGCCGTCACCTCCGCGGGGTCGCGCTCCTCGATCGGGATCTCGCGGCCGCTCGGCGTCGCTGGATCGATTGTGGATACCGGCGCCGCCACGTAGAACGGAACGCCGTGCCGGGCCGCCAGCACGGCGAGCGGGTACGTGCCGACCTTGTTCGCGACGTCTCCGTTCGCGGCAATGCGGTCGGCCCCGACGACGATGCGGTCGACCAGGCCGCGCGCCAGCAGGCCGCCGGCGGCCGAGTCGGCCACCACCCGAAATGGAATGCCCGCCCTGCGCAGCTCCCACGCAGTCAGCCGAGCCCCCTGCAGCAGCGGCCGCGTTTCGTCAACCCATACGTGCGCAAGCCTTCCCTGCTCCCACGCCGCCCGCAGCACGCCGCCGGCGGTGCCGTACCCGCCTGTGGCGAGCGCTCCGGTATTGCAGTGCGTGAGTGCCCGGTCACCGGACTCGAAGTGCTCCGCGCCCAGCCCGGCGAGCCGCCGGTCCGCCGCCTCCTGCTCGCGGTGCAGACGCTGGGCCAGCGCGAGCGGATCGTCGGCCTCGAGGGCGCGGTCGAGTGCCCAGCCGAGGTTCACGGCCGTCGGCCGCGTCCCGCGCAGAAGCTGGGCGGCGGCGCTGACGTCCGCGCCCGTGTTCGCCGCCGCCGCAATCCCGTACGCGGCGGCAAGTCCGATCGCCGGCGCTCCGCGCACGGCCAGGGTGCGTATGCAGTCCGCGACCTGTTCGGGGGTCTCGCACCGCAGCCAGACCTCCTCCTCAGGCAGCGCGCGCTGGTCGAGGACCATCAGTGCGCCGTCTTCCCAGCGCAGAGGTGTCGTCTCGACCGGCATCGCCGAAGGACGCTACACGCTGAGGAATACTTCGCGGGCGTGTCGACGAACGTGGATGTCGTCCGCAGCGTCGTGGAGGCGCTGCTGCAAGGGAGCTACGAACAGGCGCTCGACGCTTTCGACGCCCAGGCGGAGTGGCACAACACGTCCGAGTTTCCCGGGCCGCGCGTTTGTTGCGGCCCCGGCGAGATCGAAGCGTTCTGGCGCGCGCTCATGGAGGAGTTCGACCGCGCGGGAACGGAGATCGAGGAGATGACAGAGCACGGCGACGCCGTCGCGGCCGGGATCCACACCTGGGGCAGGGGCAAGGCCAGCGGCGCGCCGATCGACGTCAGATGGGGGAGCGTCTACCGGCTGCGCAACGGCAAGATCGTGCGGGTGGACGTCTACGGCAGCTATGAGCGAGCCGTTAACGCGGCTCGCGATTTGATTTAGGCGCGCGCAGGTCCTGGATCGCCGCGCGGGCGGCCAGATAGCCCGGCGCCCCAGTGACCGCGCCGCCGGGGTGCGCGCCGGAGCCGGCGAGATACAGCGAATCCACCCCGCCGAATCGCCGTGGCGGGAAGCGCCGCTCGAGCAACTGATCGCCGAGCATCTCACCGTGAAAGATGTGACCGCCGGTGATGCCGAAGCGCGCCTCCAGCTCTCGGGGCCCGAGCGCGATCCGGTCCACGATCCGGTCCGGCAACTGCGGGCACGCAAGCGCGAAGCGCGCGATCGCGGCGTCGGCGGCCGCGCCGGCGTCGACGTCGGTCGGAAAGCACTGGCAGAACATCGAGAGCACGTGCCGGTCCGCCGGCGCGAGCGTCGGGTCTGCCGCCGTCTGGCAGGCGGCCTCGATCCACGGCCGCTCGGCTGGCCGGCCCGCACGTGCGTCCGCCGCGGCGTCGGCGAGCTCGTCGAGCGTGTAGCCGATGTCCATGGTGCCCGCCCATGGCTCATGCCCGGGCCAGCTCGGGAAGTCGGGCAGGCCGTCGAGCAGCACCATCACCTTCACCACCGGTCCTTCCTGGCGCCAGTGGCGCGGCTCAGGCAGGCCGGCCAGGGCCGACGTGCGCCGCGGGTCGGCGTTCGACAGGACCGCGCGCGCCCGCACCTCGTCGCCGTTCTCGAGCACGATGCCGGCGGCGCGCCCGTCCTCGACGATCACACGCGCGATCGGGGCTTCGACCTGCACGCGCGCCCCCGCCGCCTCGGCAGCCGCCCGCAGCGCGGTGGTGACCGCGCCCATGCCGCCGCGCGGGTAGCCCCACGCCCCCGGCACGCCGGCCGCCTCGCCGAGGTCGTGGTAGAAACCGACGAACGCGGTGCCCGGATCGCCGGGGCCCGCCAGTGTCCCGATCACGCCCTGGAGCGCGAACGGCACGCGCACCTCCTCGGAAGGAATGCCGGCGAGGTCGTCCGCGATGGAGCCGTCCAGGATCTCCGGACCGATCGCCGCCAGCCAGCGCTCCCGGTCCGGCGGCTCCAGCATCAGCGGCCGTGCCCGCGCCGCCGCGATCTCCCAGCGCGTGCTCCACTGCGCGTAGGCGTCCGCGTCTGCGGGCGTCCACTCCTCCGCGAGCTGTGCGCGCGTGCGCTCGCGCGAAGACCAGCTCACCACCCTGCGCCCGTCCGGGAACGGTGCGAACAGGTAGGGCTCGTGGACCGCGACCTGCAATCCGTGCGAGGCGAGGTCGAGCTCCCGCATGATCTCGACGCGCAGCAGCGACAGCGTGTAGGCGCCGGGCGACGCGCGCACCCCGGGCCACAGCTCCTCGGTCACGCAGGCGCCGCCGACGATGTCGCGCCGCTCGTAGACCTGGACGTCGAGGCCTGCGCGCGCCAGGTACGCCGCCGCCACGAGGCCGTTGTGGCCGGCGCCGATCACGACCGCGTCGAGCACGGCTGCGGACACCACCTGCCGGTCAGGCGGCGCCGGTCATTGGGCCGGCGGCGGCAGGGGACCGATGTGCTCCTCGATCTTGCCCTGCACCTCTCCGCACAGCTTCTTCAACTCCGCGGGCTGGATCGTCGCGTTGGTGAGGAGCAGGCGCAGGAAGCCCATCTCCTCGAGCGTCAGCTCGAGCGTGAAGGTCTCGGGCACGTCCTGCGGCACGCTCTGAAGTCTATGGAGCCGCCGTGTCTGTCGTGACGAGCGGCACCGCGGGATACGGCCCGTTGGTGTCGAGCGGGATCGTCGTGTAAAGGACGGTGCCGTCCTTGTTCCACTGGACCACGAGCTTGCTGTCCTTCACGTACAGGCGAGCTTCCTGGTTGGGCGCCGGGGCCGGCGGATCCGCGGTCGTCGCCTCAACCAGGACGCTGTCGCCCTGGAGGACCTGCGCCTGGATGCCACCGGTCGTCGCGAGCACGCCCGGCGCGGACCGATACAGCGTCGCGTCCGAGCCGATCAAGACCCCACCGGCGGCGCCCTGGACTGGAAGCTCCAGCTGCCCCGCGGCGGTCAGCAACAGACGCTCGCTTCCAGGACCACCGTTGCGGACGTGCAGCAGCGGTCCGGTGGTCGCGTCGCCGACGTCGTTTCCGATGAACAGGCCCTGGCACGCCGTACCGGCTCCCTGCACGGAAAGTGCAAGAGCAGCGGCATTTCCATCGAACGAGTCGGGTTTCTCGTGGGTGACCTTCACGGTCGCACGGCCAACCTGCTGGCCCCTCACGCCGACCACGGTGTCGAGCTCGTTCGTCGACACCACGTCGAGGGCCTCGGCCGTCGCGTCGCCGTTCCCGCCGGCCGGGTCGTGAAAGATCGACAGCGCGTGACCGGTGCCGGCCTGTTGGATCCGCGCGGCTGCCTGTGGGTTAGCGGGGTTGGCCTGGTTGACGACGAACAGGCGCCCTTGGGCGGCGGCGCCCTGGTTCGAGTACAGCACCAGGCCCGCACCGGTCGACCGCGTGTTGTCCAGGTTGACGGCGCCGCCGACGGACACCGATGGCGGAACGGGACCGGAGGGAACAAGCGTCAGCGCCGCGCGTCCCGCCGGGGGCACTATCCGGAGGTCCTCGCGCAGGCTCCTTGCAAGCGCCTGCTCCGAGCCGTGCAGCAGCACGGCGCCGACGCCGCCGGCGAGCAGTCCGGCCTTCGCGAGGAGCGAACGCCGGGAACTCTCAGCTGGTTCGGTTCGCGTCGAAGAAGCCATCCTCCCGCCAAGCCAAAGCCGACCGATGGGACCATGTCGTAACGGCGATCGTCTCTGGTCCTACCCTGCGCAGAGCATCCTACGCGTCATTGCCGTTCGCAAACCCGTTTCAGGACACGATGGACGGGCTATGGGTCCGGCGATCGATCACTCGTCCGGTCCGGATGCACGCCATTCGGGATACTGCGACCGCGGTGTCCCGGGAGAACATCGAGCTCGTCCGCAATGGCTACGACGCCCTACGCGAGGGCGGCATCGACGCCGCGCTCGCGTATATCGATCCGCAGTTCGAGATGGACCTGCCGCCGGAGATTGGACCTGAGCCGCAGGTCGTGCGCGGACACGACGCGATGCGGCGCTGGTTCGAGACGACAATGCAGGTGCTGGAGGAGTTCCGCATCGAGCCCGAGGAGTTCATCGATGCCGGTGAGCGGGTGGTGGTGCCGGTCCGGATCCTCGGTAGAGGACGCGCCAGCGGCATCGAGGCGGTGCAGCGCGTCACGCAGGTCTGGACGATCCGCGACGGCCGGTCCATGAGGATGGATTCATACGTCGACAGGGAAAGCGCCTTGGCTGCCGTCGGCCGCTCCGAGCATGGTGCCGCGAGCGTGGTGAGCGCGCAATTCGCGGCGTTTGCGAGCGGAGACCTCGACGCGGTCGCCGAGTTCTGGCATCCCGACATCGACTGGCGCGCGGTCGAGGGCGCCGCAGATGACATCGGGGTGATCAAGGGTCACGCGGGACTGCGCCGCTACTACCAGGACTGGATCGAGACGTTCGATCAGCTCCAAGCCAACGTCGAGGAGGTGCTGGCGGAGAACGGCGACCGGGTCGCGGTCGTGGTGCACAACTCCGGGATAGGGCGTGTGAGTGGGGTGCCGGCCGACGGCCACTACTACGTCACGTGCACGGTCCGGGACGGCCTGATCGTGAGCGGGCGCGAGTACGCGACTCGCGAGCAGGCGATCGACGCCGCGAGGTCGTGACCGACATGGGGCGAGTGGCGGACGATTTCGAGGTGCCCCCGAATTCGTCAACACGAGCGGCCCGATCGCGGCTACTTTTTCGCGAGGTCATTCCCCCATGACCGACTCTCAGAGGGAGAGGGGATAGAACGAGCGCCAGGGCGGGCGCTCGTTCCTTTTCTGCCGTGCCGATCGGCCGCAGGGACCGCGGCGAAGAGCCGACGGCCGCTGCGGGATACTGCGCGGGCGATGTCGCAGGAGAACGTGGAGATCGTGCGCCGAGCGATCGAGCCGTTCAACCAGCATTTCAAGCGGCAGGTCGATCTGAGTTCCTTCGCTCGCGACGTTACGGTGGACAACCTGGCCGCGACTTTCGACGGCGCTGTCTATCACGGCCACGATGGGCTGCGCGAGTGGTTGTCGCTGCATCGGGGGATGTGGAAGCACCAACAGACCGAACCGAAGGAGTTCATCCCGGTCGGCAAGGATCAGGTCGTCGTCCCGATTCGGATAGTCAGCATCGGCAGGGACGATGTCGAGACTGTCGCCCATGCGGTACTGGTCATGACGGTGCGCGAGCGCAAGGTCGCTTACATAAAGGGGTACCAGAGCAAGGCCGAGGCCCTCGAAGCCGTGCAGGTTGTCGGAGCAAGACGTTCGCGCCGACTCCTGAGCCTGCGGGATACTGCGCGAGCGATGTCGCAGGAGAGGCCATGACGCCCTGTCAGTCGTCACACGCGACGGATGAACCCGCCCATTGCTGGAGGAGATGAGGGCGTATTTCTGACCAGAACGTGGAAACGGTCCGCAGGGCTTATGAGGTGTTCAACAGCAGAGGCTTGGACGCCCTCCTTGAACACTTCCATGCGGATGCCGAATACGACATCACGGCTGCGATTGGCCCTTACGCCGGAATGTATTACGGACGTGCGGCCATCCGGAATTTCCTTGCTGACTACCTCGAGAGTTGGGAATACGTGCGGATGGAGCCTGAGGACATCATCGACGCAGGTGGGGACCACGTTGTCGTCCTCTTGCGCCTGCAGATGCGCGGCAAGGGAAGTGGAGTCGAAGTCGAAGCTCAAACAGTCAATCTTTGGACCATGCGTGACGGAATTGCCGTGCGGATGGCTGTTTACAACGACAAGACCGACGCCCTCGAAGCCGTGGGGCTCTCGGAGCAAGACGCTCACGCCGGCTCCTGAGCCTGCGGGATACAGCGCGGGCGATGTCGCAGGGTTAGGCGCTCCCTTCGGCGGGTAGAGAACGGCGTACTGGGGCGGTGTGCCTCGGACGGACTGCTGGCCTTTAGGGGAGCCTTAATGGCCAACGCGAAGGTCCTTTCTCCCTGCTGACGGGACAATAGGACCGATGAGGAGCGCCGCCCCCGATCTTGTGTGGAAGCGTGCATGGCGTCAGGCAGCGCTCCCGGGTCACGCGCGGAAGCCCTTCTGGTGTTCGCTTTGGGTGGTGAGGGATACAGCGCGGGCGATGTCGCAGGAGAACGTGGAGATCGTGCGGGCGGCGATGGAGGACTTCATCGCGTGGCGGACCCTGTTCGCCGTCTTCCCCGATTCGGTAGTGAGGTTCTGGAGGTGCGCGAACCCCGGCGCGACTCCTTGATCGTCAGCAACCGAGTCCGCGGTCACGGTGTCGAAGGCGGTGTGCCCTTCGAGGAAGTGTGATGGCAGGCAATCAAGGCGCGAGACGGCAAGGCGACCTGGTGGCACAACTTCGGAACCGAGGCCGAAGCCCACGAAGCCGTGGGGCTGTCGGAGCAAGACGCTCACGCCGAGTCCTGAGCTCCTTGTTCACGACTTCGAGATGCAGCAGGCCCTTCGAAGAACTCAGACTGCACGGTGAGGCTTGCTCATACACAAACACCTTCAATAGGAGTACCGTGTGATTTGAGTGCTGGCCCTGCGGCCAGAATCCTCAGTTCAAGCCGGAATGCCACCGACGGCGCACTGCGCGCCACGAGGCGATAGGCGGGGGCCAGTGGCTTTGACTGCGGGGCCGGTGCACTACTTCTTGGGCGACTGATCGCCCGCAAGGTCCAGCTGTCGTTCGGAGACCACTTCGAGCGCGCCGCTGTCAAGCAGCAGAAGAGGAGGCGACTGTGCCCAGGTGCTACGTGCAACAGTCCGACGGCGCCCCGAGTTGGAAGACGGTGGCGACCGCGCCGTCCCGACAGGACGCTCAGTCCCTGTCCCGAAGTCTGCAGAAGGCCGAGAACGGTCGCAATGACGGTCCGAACAAGCTCTACTTTCGTGCGATGTCACCGAGCGCGCTCTTGCACGAGGGCGGCGTGGATGCCTGCATCTGCGCCGAGGACGACCTTGAAGGGCTTGAGCTCGAGCGGGCCACGGAGCGGATGCGCGGCTAGCAGCTGAAGGACATGACGGGCGTTTCTTTGATCAGTCGAGACGCCACTCTGGCAGGACAGTCGTGTGCCCCGCAGAGCGGTTGAGAGCGGATCGTGTTTCGCTCTACGAAGCGAAGGCACCCAATGGGGCGCGACCCTCGCTAGATGTAGTACATCTGCGCGCCCGCGGCCTCGCTCTCGCGCTGGACGATGTCACCGATCGTCGTCGCCGCGAGCACCGCGCGTAACGCGGACACCGCGGCCACCCACACGCCGGCCGCTTCGGTGCTCGCCTCCTCCATCGCGAACTCACCGTCCAGCAGCTGGACGATCTCGAGCACGTTCACCTCCGAAGGATCGCGTACGAACGTGTAGCCGCCCTTGACGCCGCGCTGGCTGTGGAGCAGCCCGGCGCGCCGGAGGGTCGCGAACAGCTGCTCCAGGAACTGGAGCGGGATCTCGCGCCTGCGGGCCAGCTCCGCAATCGGGACCGGCTTGCCGCCCGGCAGCGCGCCCATGCGGGCCAGCTCTGCCAGCGCCGCGATGGCGTAGCGTGATTTGGACGTGATGGTGATCAATGAACGGCGACGTTCCGCTGGGAAGGAGTCTAGTCCGGGCCTCCGACCCTACGCTCGTCTGCGCAGGCTCGCGGTCGCGCTTGGACCGGCTTTGGTCGTGATGGCGATCATCTTCATTCTCTCGGCGCAGCCCAGCGGTCACGAGGACAAGCCGTTCATGGAAGTGTTGCTGCGAAAGCTCGGGCACGTGACCGGCTATTTCGTTCTCGCGCTCGCCTGGTGGCGCGCCCTACGCGAACTCGGGCTCAGTCGCTCGCTCGCGGCCCAGCTGCGGGGCGCCGCTCTGATCAGCGTCCTCTATGCCGTGACAGACGAGTTCCACCAGACATTCGTGGAGGGACGGAGCGGCACCCCGGTGGACGTGCTGATCGATGCCATCGGCATCGGACTCGCTTGCCTGCTCGTAACTCGGCTCTACGCGCGCCGGCGGCGCCGCACGATCGGACCCTCACGGCCGAGCGCGGCGTAGGCGAGTGACTCGAGCGACGCGGACAGGCGCGACAGCTCCATCAGCGCGGCGGGAAGTGCTTCGAGGGCGTCGAGCCTGCGCTCGATCCGCTCCAGCTCGTCGCCCAATCGCTTGAGCTCCTTCAGCAGGAGATCGAACTGCTTTTCCTGGAGTTGGCTCTCGGCCATCTCCTATTTATAGAACGAGTTGCCTCTCAGAGCTCCCGGATTTTGCGTCTAAGCAAGACACGGGACCCTCGGCGCTCCCGGTTTTTGCGTCTAAGCAAAAACCGGAATGTTCTCTAAAGCCAGCCGCGCTCTGAGGCGATCAGCACGGCCTGCGCGCGGTCCACGGCGTCGAGCTTGCCGTAGACGTTGTGCAGGTGGGTCCTGACGGTGCTGGTCGAGAGCTCCAGCTCGAGCGCGATCTGCTTGTAGACCTTGCCCTCGGCGAGACGGCGCAGCACCTCGAGCTCGCGCGTCGAGAGCGGGCACGGGGAGCTGGCGCGCCGGCGGTCGGGCGGTGGGCCGGGAAGCTCGTAGAGGACCTCGCGCAGGTCCTGGGGACCGAGCCCGATGCCGCGCGCGACGGCGAGAAGCTGGTCGGGCGCGATCGGCATGCCCTGCCCGTAGTGGGCAAGCATGTCGGCGAGCCTGATCACGCCCGCCTCTTCGCCCGAGTCGTCGGAATGGTGATGTTCGATCGCCGATGCGAGCGGCTGCGGCAGTCCCCAACGCCGTGCGAGCACTCCGCCCACAAGCGCGTGGTCGATGCCGAGCTCGCGGCGCTCTGAGTGCAGACGCTGCTCCGGTGTGCGAGCGGTCTGGTGCACCTGCTTCGGGTAGCCCGGGTAGGCCTGCACGAGCACCAGCTTGCCGATGTCGTGCAGAAGCGACGAGATCAGAAGCGCGTCACGGTCGGGGAACTCGAGCCGCGCTGCGAGCCGGTCGGCGGCGCGCTGCGTCGAGACCGCGTGCAGGCGGAAGCGCTCGGGCGCGACGTCCCAGCCGGGCGTGCGCTCGAAGAAGTCAAAGGTCTTTGTGGCACCGATCAGCGCTTCGACGCCAGCCGGCTTCAGCACCTCGATCGCCTCCGGCACCGTGCGCACCTTGCCGCGGCCGCCGGCGTGTTTGTTCGCGAGCCGCATGACCGCGATCACGAGCGCGACGTCGGCCTCGATCGCCGCCACCATGTCGGAGACGGACGGCGGGTCCTCGTTCACCAGCCGCAGAACACGTCGCCGTGACTCTGCAAGCGCCGGGAAAGCCTCCAACGCCTCGAAGGCGGCGGTCAGTCGCCGGCCGTGGCCCTCGTTGTGGTGATGGACGGCGGCGAGTTGGTTGGCAGTCGGAGCGCTCTGCTTCGAGGCATCCGGGCCCACCTTCTGTGTAGTGCGCGGCTTCCGTGCGCTGCTCGTGGCCATCGTCGAAAGACGTATCGGCATCTGCGGACGAAATGTTGATGCCGGGCTTAGAGCCTTGCGAGAGCGCTGTCTATCCGCTCCAGGGTCTCCTCTTTGCCGAGCAGCGAAACGCTCTCGAAGACCCCGGCGGAGACGGTCTTGCCGGTGATCGCCACGCGCAGCGGCTGGAAGACCTTGCCGGGCTTGGTGCCGAGCTCGTCCACCACCCGCCGCAGGGCCTGCTCGACGTTCTGCTCGTCGAACGGCTCGGCCTCCGCCAGCGACGCTCGTGCGAGCGTCAGCGCCTCCTTCGCCCCGTCCTTGGTCATCACCTTGTCCCAGGACGTCGGATCGATCTCGGCACGCCCGAACGCGAAGCCGACCAGGCTCGAGAACTCCGCCAGCGTGGAGATCTTCTCCTGGACGGCCGCCGCCGCTTGCTCGAGGCGCGGATCGTCGGCGCCCGGCAAATCGTGAGCGCGCAGATACTGGCGTACGCGCTCCGTCAACTGCGGAACCGACATCTCACGCAGGTACACGCCGTTCATCCAGCGCAGCTTCTGCTCGTCGAAGACAGCGGGGGAGCGCGAAACGCGTTCGAGACTGAACCGCTCGATCAGCTCCTCGGTGCTGAAGACCTCTGTCGTCTCGTCGTAGCCCCAGCCGAGCAACGCGAGGTAGTTGCGCACCGCCTCGGGCAGGTATCCGGCGCGCTCGAGCTCCTGCACGGAGACGGCGCCGTGGCGTTTGGACAGCGGCTTGCCGTCGGGCCCGTGCAGCAACGGCAGGTGCGCGTAGACCGGAGGAGTGCCGCCGAGCGCCTCGATCACCAGCAGCTGGCGCGGCGTGTTGGAGAGGTGGTCGTCGCCGCGCACCACGTGCGTGATGCCCATGTCGAGGTCGTCCACGGCGACGGCGAAGTTGTAAAGAGGGCTGCGGTCTGCCCGCGCGATCACGAAGTCGTCCAGCAGGCGATGCTCGAACCGCGCCTCCCCACGGATCACGTCCGTGACGACGCTCGCGCCCTCGTCCGGCACGCGCAGCCTTACGGCCGCACCCTCCGTCCCGGGCGGGACCTGGGTGCCGCGATAGCCCGCGCTGCCCGAGCCCTCCTTGGCGCGCTTGACGTCGTCCGCGGTCGCCGCGTCCCAGTAGGCCGCGCCGGACTCCAGCAGGCGCTCCAGATGCTCGTCGTAGCGCTGCGAGCGCTCGGTCTGCCGATACGGGCCCTCGTCCCAGTCGAGCTCCAGCCACCGCAGGCCCTCGATGATCTGGTCTATCGCCTCGTCAGTCGAGCGCTCGCGGTCGGTGTCCTCGAGCCGCAGCACGAAAGCGCCGGAAGACTGGCGCGCCAGCACCCAGTTGTAGAGTGCCGTGCGCGCTCCGCCGACGTGCAGGTAGCCCGTCGGGCTCGGTGCGAAGCGGACGCGCATCCTCGCGATGTTAATCGGCGGTCACGTCTCATCCTCAGGCGGCTTGGTGCGCGCACTCGAGCGCGCGGAGGAGATGGGCTGCGAGACGATGCAGATCTTCAACCAGAGCCCGCGCATGTGGCGGCCGACCGCCTACGGGCAAGCGGACTTCGACGCCTTCCGCGAGCGTTTCGCGGACAGCCCGGTCCAGTCCGTCTTCATTCACGCCGTCTACCTGATCAACGTCGCCAGTGACGACGCCGCGGTGCGTCGCAAGTCGCTGCAGTCGCTGACGCACGCTCTGACGGTGGGCGACGGGATCGGCGCCGACGGAGTGGTCGTGCACCCCGGCAGCGGCAGGGGCGCCACGCGCGCCAAGACCATGAAGTTCATCGGGGACGCGTTCAAGCGCGCGCTCGCAGGCAGCGAGAGCTGCCCGTTGCTGCTGGAGAACACGGCCGGCACCGGCTTCACTGTCGGGCGCCACTTCGACGAGCTCGAGGAGGTGATCGAACGCTCCGGCGACGGCAAGCGGCTGGGCGTGTGCCTCGACTCATGCCACCTGCTGGCGTCCGGGCACGAGATCCGGGAGCCGGCTGCCCTGACGGAGGTCGTAGACCGCTTCGACAGCGTCGTCGGGCTGAAACGACTGCGCTGCCTGCACCTGAACGACTCGATGACGCCGCTTGGCTCGAACCGCGACCGCCATGCCAACCTCGGGGACGGCGAGCTCGGCGAGAAAGGCATTCGAGTGTTCCTGGCCGAATCCCGTTTCAGCGAGCTGCCGGTGCTGCTGGAGGTGCCGGGGCCTGACGGTCACGGACCCGATCGCGCGCAGATCGAGATCGCGAAGCGGTTATGTCCCGGCGGGACTGCTAAGAAACCAGCTCGCGCAAGTCGAAAGCGCGGTAGCTCCCGGGCCCCGACTCGGTCACGTCGAAAAAGCGCGGGTTGACGCACTCGAACGCGTCGCCGTTTCCTTCGTAGGAACGCTCGACGCTGAACGGGCACATCGAGAGCGGCTCGCGCATGGCCTTCACGCCGCCGAAGCCCTGGCGCGTGCGCTCCGCCTTGTGGAACATCCCGACGTCGATCTCGACGCCGAACACCTTCTGCAGACAACCCATGTAGCTGCGGCCGCTGCGCTCGTCCTCGTAGGTGTAGAGGAACGGGCACTGCATCTCGATGCAGCCGGCGGGGCTGATCAGCTTGTCGCAAAAACTGCAGCAGCGGCGACACTCGGTCGCCTCACTGGTCTTTGCCTGTACGGCCATGGGGCAAGTGTACCCAGGGGCACCAAGAGCGTCGCAGCAAGTTCTGGACGATCGGTCAGGTCTATCTGCTAGGAGCCGCGACGCCCTTGCGTACCCCGGAATATCTGGCCGGCTTCGCCGGACGCTAAGAGGCGGAATTCGCTTAGGCGCGAATTCCGGTACGCGGGCGTTGCGCCGTCTCTCGTTGTTCCTAGGTTAAGCAACCATCGCGTCCGGGCCGAGCAGATCGTGCACCTCGGCCTCGAGGTGCGTCGACCAGCTGACGCGATAGCGGGGGCCAAAGCGAAGCGTGCGCAATCCGGTGCTCGTCTCCATCTCCAGCAGGACGTCGGTGTCCCCCGGGAAGTGCTCGAGCACCGCCTTCAGCTCGCCGATCAGAGAGTCGGGACAGCGGCGCGCGTTGACGGTGACGCGGAACGGATCGCCGTTCATCATGCGCCGTGCCGGTGGGGCGGACACCGACGGCTGAGTCCCGCGCGCAGCCTCGATTTCCTCGGGCGTCGGGTCGAAGCTCTGCACCTCCTGCACCACGAGCTTCGTCTCGCCGCGGTCCTTGTGATCGACGCGCCCGCGCACGATCACGCGGCTGTCGACGCCGACCGTCGACTCCGCGGCGGCGTACGCCGAGTTGAAGATGATCAGCTCGACCTGTCCGTCGAGGTCGTCGAGCGTTGCGAACATCATCGGCTCGCCGTTCTTGGTGCGGATCCGCTTCGCCTCGGTGATCAGCCCGCCGACGGTGACCCACGCGCCGTCCGCCTTGGCGGCGAGCTCCGTCAAGGAGCAGTCGACGCGTGCGCGCAACGCCTCGCGCACGTCGGCCAGCGGATGACTCGAGACGAACAGGCCGAGCGTCTCCTTCTCCAGCCGCAGCAGCTCTGCGCGCTCGAACTCGTCTGCGGGCACGGGAGCATGAATGGCTATCGGCGCGCTCGCCGCGTCCTGGCCGTCCTCGAGGTCGAAGATCGAGCCCTGTCCAGACAGGGCGTCCTCCTGCTGCTTCTGGCCTGCGCCCTGCGCTTGCGCCAGCACCTCGAGCATCCCCTTGCGCGTTGCCCCGGTCGAGTCGAGGGCGCCGCACTTGATCAGGCTCTCGATTGCCTTCTTGTTGACGGTGCGCGAGTCGACGCGCGCGCAGAAGTCCCAGATCGAGACAAACCGTCCGCCGGTCGTCTCGTTCTCGCGCGCCTCCGTGATCTTCTCGACCGCGGCATAGCCGACGTTCTTGACCGCGTCCAGGCCGAACCGGATCGCGCCGCCGACGACGACGAAGTCATGAGCGGACTCGTTGACGTCGGGAGGCAGCACGCTGATCCCCATCTCCTCGCAGCGCGAGACGAAGAACGGGACCTTGTCCTTCGTCTGCATGACGCTGGAGATCACGGCGGCCATGTACTCGGCCGGGTAGTTCGCCTTCAGGTACGCGGTGCGGTAGGCGATCATGGCGTAACAGGCGGCGTGCGAGCGGTTGAACGAGTAGTCCGCCGCGGCCTCCATCAGGGACCACAGCTGATTGCCGACGGCGGCGGACGTGTTGCTCGCCTTGCAGCCGGCGATGAAGTCCTCCTTCAGCGTCGCCATCAGGTCGCGCTTCTTCTTTCCGATCGCAGAGCGCAGGGTGTCCGCCTTCGGGCCCGGGAAGCCCGCGATGTCGCGCGCGATCCGCATCAGCTGCTCCTGGTAGAGCGCGATTCCGTACGTGGATTCGGTGATCGGCCGCAGCCGGTCGTCGAGGTAGCGCACCGACGAGGGGTCGTGCTTGCCGCGCGCGTAGTCGGGAATGAAGCGCATCGGGCCCGGCCGGTAGAGCGCGACCAGGGCGATGATGTCCTGGAATTCGGTGGGTTTTACCTTCTTCAGTGCCTCGCGCATGCCCTCAGACTCGAGCTGGAATACGCCAATGGAGTCGCCGCGCGAGAGCATCGCGTAGGTCTTCGCGTCGTCCAGCGGCAGCGACTCGAGGTCGATCCGCTCGCCGCCGGATCGTTCGATGATCTCGACCGCGTTCTCGAGCACATCGAGGTTGCGCAACCCCAGGAAATCCATCTTTAGGAGGCCGATCTCCTCGATCGGCTTCATCGAGTACTGGGTCACCGTCTTGAACGAGCGCTCGGGGCGGCCGTTCCCGTTGTCGCCGTTCGCGGGCGCGCTGCGGTCCTCGGCGAGCTGGAGGGGCACGATCTCCGTCAGCGGACGATCCGCGATCACGACCGCCGCCGCGTGAATCGAGTTGTTGCGGACGATGCCCTCGAGCCCGCGCGCGACGTCGACGATCTGCTTCGCCTGCGGCTCGGCGCTGTAGACGTTGTGCAACTCGGAGCCGGCGACGAGGCACTCTTCGAAGCTCGGGTTGCGACCCATGATCGGCTCGGGGATCAGCTTCGCGATCCGGTCCCCGGTCGCGTAGTCCATGCCGAGCACACGCGCGGCGTCGCGGGTGGCGGCGCGCGGCGCCATCTTGCCGAAGGTGATGATCTGCGCCACCGCGTCTGAGCCGTACTTCGCCTGCACGTAGCGGATCACCCGCTCCCTGCCCTTCACCGAGAAGTCGATGTCGATGTCCGGCATCGACCGGCGCTCGGCGTTCAGGAAGCGCTCGAACATCAGGTCGTATGCCAGCGGGTCGACGTCGGTGATGTTGAGCGCGTAGCTCACGATCGAGCCCGCGGCGGAGCCGCGCCCGGGGCCGACGGCGATCGCGTTGTCCTTCGCGTACTTGACGAAGTCCCACACGATCAGGAAGTAGGACTCGAAGCCCATCTGCTCGATCACTTCCAGCTCGTACTCGAGCCGCTCGCGCGCGTGCGCCGGCGGCGGATCGCCGTAGCGCTCGCGCAGCCCCTGCTCGGTGAGCACGCGCAGGTACGAGGTCGGGCTCTCGCCGTCCGGAGCCGGGTAGCTCGGCAGCAGCATTTTGCCGAGCTCGATGTCGACGTTGCAGCGCTCGGCGATCTCGAGCGTGGTCGGCACGGCCTCGGGCCACGCCGCGAACGACGAGGCCATCTCTTCGGGGGTCTTCAGATAGAACTCGTTGGTGTCGAAGCGCAGCTTCGGCTCCGCCAGGGTCGACTTCGTCTGTACGCACAGCAGCGCGGCGTGTGCCGAGTAGTCCTCGCGCCGCAGGTAGTGGACGTCGGCGGTCCCGACGATGGGGCGGCCGACCTCGCGGGCAATGCGCACGACGCCCTCGTTGACCTTGTCCTGGGCGGGGATCTTGTTGTTCTGGAGCTCGAAGTAGACGTTCTCGGGGCCGAGAATCCCCATCAGCTCGTCGGCGTGGACGCGCGCGTCGGCAACGCGTTCCTGAAGCAGGCGCTGGCACAGCCGCGACTGCAGGCAGCCGGTGAGCGCGATCACGCCCTCGGAGTGGCGCTCCAGCAACTCCGTGTCGACGTTTGCGTGGCCGCGGTTGAAGCCCTCGAGGAAGCCCGCCGACGACAGCTTGATCAGGTTCTGGAACCCCGTTCCGTCGCGGGCGAGCAGGGTCAGGTGGTTGCGCTCGTAGCGGACGCGGTCGCGGTCGTTGCGATCGTCGACCAGATAGGCCTCCAGCCCGATGACCGGCTTCACGTCGTGCTTCCGGCACGCCTTGTAGAACTCGACCGCGCCGTTCATGACGCCGTGGTCGGTGAGCCCGAGGGCGGGCATGCCGAGCTCGGCACAGCGGGCCGCCAGAGCCTCGATCTTGCAGGCGCCGTCGAGCAGCGAGTACTCGGAATGGACGTGGAGGTGGACCGCCGCTGCGCTCACATTGTGAGCTTATGAGACGCGTCTGACGCCAGCGGGTGGTGCTTTGCCGAAATTCCGGGTTAGAGCTCGTTGGGCCGCGCCTACTTGGCGCATTCCCAGTTGCCCGCCCCGGCCCCGCCGTTCCAGAGCTTCTCCGCGAGCTGGTCCTGCTCCCACTTGGGGGCGACTTCCGGCGCCGCATATTTCCCGCCCAGGCCCTTGTAGGTCTCGGGCAGGAACTGGTACGCGCCGCCGGCGCCCGAGCTCGGGTTCTTCGCCCGGTAGTTGCCACCCGACTCGCACATCACGACCGACTGCGGGATCGAGAAGTCGCCGAGCCACTGGCCGACCGTGGACCCGGCGTTGCCTGCCTGTCCCATCGCGGCCTGGAGCGAGGCGACCTGAGCGGTCCAGCCGGAGATCCGCGAGCGCAGCGATGCGAGCGCGGCCTGCTGAGCGGCGCGGGCACGGGTGAGCGCGGCGGCGCGCTGCTCCGCTGCGGCGCGGATGCGCGCGACCTCGTCGCGGGCACTCGTCATCCTGCCCACCTCAGCCGCTGCCAACCCCCGCAGCTCGCGCACGCGCCCGAGCCAGGAGCGAACGCCGTCGCGCAGCGCCTCGACCCGCGACAGGAGGGCGCTGTCCGCGCGGTTGATCTCCTTCAGGTAGGCGACGCGCGTGAGCAGGTCGCTGAAGCCGTCGGACTCGAGCAGCACGGTCGTGATGTCGGGCACGTCGCTCTTGTAGATCGACACCAGGCGCACCGACAGCAGGTGCTGGGAGCGGCGGTAGCGGGCCTGCGCCACGAGCAGGCGCTGGTGGGCCGCTTCGGCGGCTGAGCGCACGCGCGCCAGTCGCGCGCGGCCACGGACGAGCGCGTCCTCGAGCGCAGCCTGTCGCGCGCTCGCGGCGGCGGCGCGGGAAGAGGCAGCCTGCAGCTCGGCGGTGCGCATCTGGACGCCGGAGGCAAGGTTGCGTGCCTGGGAGCGAGCCTGGTCGACCTTCGCCTGCAGCGAAGCGATGTCCGCCGCCTGAGCGGAGGCGAGGGGCAGCGCAAGGATGACCGCCAAGACGGCCACGACGAGCAGCATGCGGGCGCTGAGCTTCGTACTGCCTCCTTCGGGCGCCTACGGGGTTAGCTGACGGGCTCGCGCAGAAGGAGTCGCGCTAGGAACACAGCCGGAATTTGCTTAGGCGCAAATCCCGGGAGCTCCGTTGGCTCGGTTCCATTCGCCCCGGCGGCTGAGCTGGTTAGGCTTGCCACCCTCGGTTCCCCCGCTCCCGATCCGGTCGGCCCGGAAGGGGACTCGGCGGTTATTTGACCTGCAAATCAGCGGGTGACTCTAGCAACAAGGGTCCCCGGAGGGGGTCGCGGTTGTAGGCTCGTGTCCGTGAGCGTGCATACACACAGCGGGCCCGCCGCCGTCAGCGCATACCAGGCGCCGAAGCAGGTCCACGAGCGCTATGAGCGGGCCTTTGCCGGGGTGGACGCGCCGTTCGCGTTCGTGGACCTGGAAGCGATGTGGTCCAACGCGGCCGACATGCTCCGGCGGGCACACGGAAAGCCGATCCGGGTAGCGAGCAAGTCGGTGCGCTGCCGGCCGCTGCTGGAGCGCATCCTTGCTCACGACGCAGGCTTCGAAGGTCTTCTCACCTACACCCTGCCCGAGACCCTGTGGCTGTACGAGCAGGGGCTGCGCGACCTCGTCGTCGCCTATCCGACCACCGATCGTGAAGCGCTTGCGAAGCTCGCACGGGTGACCGACGCGGACCCGGATGGAGCTCCGGCTCTGATGGTGGACTCGACGGCGCATCTCGATTTGATCGAGACAGGCAGTGAGCCGGTCCGGGTCGCGATCGAGCTGGACGTGAGCTACTGGATCCTCGGCGGGCGGGTGAAGATCGGCGCCAAGCGCTCACCGATCCGCACACCGGCTGAAGCGGTCGCCCTTGCGCGTGAGATCGAGCGGCGTCCCGGCGTACGGCTGGTCGGGATCATGGCGTACGAGGCACACATCGCCGGGCTCGGCGACCGGGTTCCCGGCAAGCGGCTTCGAAGCGCGGTCATCCAGCGGATACAGCGCGCATCCGCGCGGGAGATGCGCGCGCGCCGGGCAGCGGTGGTCGCGGCGGTCTCGGACATCGCGCAGCTCGAGTTCGTGAACGGCGGCGGGACCGGCAGCATCGAGCTGACCGCGAGCGAGGACGCGGTCACGGAGATCGCGGCGGGGTCCGGCTTCTACGCTCCGACGCTGTTCGACAACTACACCGCGTTCCGCCTGCGGCCCGCGGCGATGTTCGCGATCCCGGTCGTGCGCAAGCCCGCGCCGTCGATCGCGACTGCACTCGGCGGCGGTTACCTGGCATCGGGCCCGGGTGAGCGGTCGCGCCTGCCCTCGCCCTACCTGCCAGAAGGACTGCGACTCGATTCGCTCGAGGGCGCGGGAGAGGTGCAGACGCCGCTGCTCGGCGCGCCTGCGGCCGGCCTGCGGCACGGCGACCGGGTCTACTTCCGCCACACGAAAGCCGGGGAGTTGTGTGAGCGGTTCGGGAGCCTCTTCCTCGTCTCGGGGGATGAGATCGTGGATGAGGTGCCGACCTACCGCGGCGAAGGCCGCTGCTTTCTCTAGCTGAGGTGCATAACTGTCGTGTGGCGACAGTAGGACACACCAAAGCTCGGCCCGGGGGGGCGATCAGGAAGCGGAGAGGACGGGGGCGCGTGCCGACCCGAGCACGCGGTCCGTGTACTCGTTCGCGAACACGCCGGTCGGGTCCAGCCGGGCGCGGACTGCCTGGAAACGGTCCCAGTCCGGGTAGCGGGGCGCCAGGGTCGCGGCCGACTGGAAATGGCGCTTGCCCCAGTGGGGGCGGCCCTCGAAGCCGTCCATGATCGACTCGACCGCGCGGAAGAACGGGTACCACTCCATGCCGCGGTACATGTGGACCGCGATGTAGCAGGTGTCGCGGCCGCTGGAGGGGCTGAGATAGGCGTCGTCGGCGGCCACGAAACGGACCTCGATCGGGAAGCCGACGGCGAATCCGCGCCGGGCGACCATTTCCAGCACCGCCCGCAGCGCGTCCGCTCCGTGCTCGCGCGGCAAGCCGTACTCCATCTCCGTGAACTTGTTGGTGCGCCTGCTCGCGAACACGCGGAAGCTGCGGTCCACCTTGCGCGAGCCCGACAGCACGCGGGAGATGGTGCGGTTGAGGCGCGGGATCTGGCCGGGGAAACGGCGGCCGGTGCGCGCGACGAGGCCCATCACCTGGTTCTCCAGGAAGGTTTCCTGAAACCATTCCTCGAGCCGGCCGCGTGGGCGTGGCGGACCATCGTCGCGCTTCGACTCGCGCAGCAGCGCTACGCCGCCATGAGGCCACGTATAGAACTCGAAATGGTCGTTGCCGTCGACGAACTCGTCGAGGCGGGCGAGCATCTCGTCGAGCGGGAGCGGGTGATCGAGCCGGTTGAGCGTGAACGCGGGCACGCAGCGCAACGTGACGGTGGCGATCACGCCCAGCGCGCCGAGACCGACGCGGGCCGCCCGCAGGGTGTCCGGGTCCGACTCGCGCGTCGCCTCGAGCACGCTGCCGTCCCCGAGCACGAGCTCCATGCCCTCGACCTGTGCTGAGAGGTTGGCGAGCCTTGCACCCGTGCCGTGCGTGCCCGTGGACAGCGCGCCCGCGAGCGTCTGCCTGTCGATGTCGCCCATGTTCTCGAGGGCGAGCCCGAGCCGGTCGAGCTCCTCGCTCAGCCGACGCAATCCGATCCCCGCATCGACCTTGACTAGCCCGGACTCACGGTCCGCCTCGCGCACCCGATCCATGCGCTCCAGACGCAACATGTGCCCGTCGGTGCAGGCGATGTCGGTAAAGGAGTGCCCCGAGGCCGCGACGCGCACCGTGCGCCCCGCCTCGGTGGCGCGGGTGACCGCCCGCCTCACCTCGTCGAGGCTGGCCGGCCACTCGATGGCGGCCGGCACGCACTGCTGGTCCCCTGCCCAGTTGCGCCACATATACGGAGATTATGAGACGCCGCAGCCGGCGCAGCCGGCGCAGGCGAAGAAACCGTGCGGAATTCGCATAGGCGAATTCCGGCTCGTGTGGTCCGGCGAAGCCGGCTAGATATTCAGGAGTACGCGTAGGCTCATAGGCCATGCGCACGCTGACCCGGCCTGAGCTGACCGCCGCGCTCGCGGCCCGCCAGATGCTGCTCGACCGCCAGCCGCTCAAGCCGGCCGCGGCAATCCGAAGGCTGACGCCGCTCCAGGGTCAGGACCCTCCTGCCCCGTACGTCGCACTCGCCGCGCGCGTCGCGGGCTTCGACGCCCGGCACCTCGAGGCCGACCTCGAGTCGACCAGGATCGTGAAGACGACGATCATGCGCATCACGCTGCACCTCGTCCATGCCGGCGACTATCCGGCCTACGCGCAGCTCGCGCGGCAGGCGCGCATGCGGGCCTGGCGCAAGAACCATCCGCACCTCGATGAGCAGGAGGTTGCGGCCGACCTCGCAGCCTGGCTCAGCGAGCCGCGCACGAACGAGGAGATCCGCGAGCAAGTGCGTCAGTACGGCGGCGTCGGGGACGGCGAGTGGTCCCAGGTGATGTTCGCCCGCACCCTCGTTCCGTTGGTGCAGCTGCCGCCTGCAGGCTTCTGGAGGGAGCGGCGCAGGCCGCGCTTCGTGATCGACATGCGCCCTCTCCCGGCTGCGGACGAGGCGGCCACGCTGGTGCTACGCCGCTACCTCGCAGCATTCGGACCTGCCAGCCGCCGTGACGCCGCCGCATGGGCCGGCGTTCCGCAGCGCGACTTCGCCGCGGCCTGGGCGCGCCTGCGCACCGTCAGCTTCGGCGACGAGAAGGGCATCGAGCTGTTCGATCTTCCGGGCCGTCCGCTGCCGCCGGCGTCCACGCCGCTGCCCGTACGCCTGCTTGCGCGCTGGGACCAGCCGCTGCTCGCCTATGCCGATCGCGAACGCATCGTCCCGCTCGAGGTGCAACCCTTGAAGCTCACGCTGAGCGGCGACCAGACGGTGACGGTCGACGGCCGGGTTGCCGCGAGCTGGAAGCTCGAGCGCTCGCGTGACGCCGTGCAGGTCACGGTGACCCCGCATGTTGAGATCCGTCGCAAGTCGCGGGCCGAGATCCGCGCCGAGGCCAAGCAGACGGCGCGCTTCATCGAGCCCGAGGCTCGCCGCCACGAGGTCGCGGGCGTCTAGTGGCCTGCCCGAAAACGCTTCACCGGAAACGACGGTCTCCGGGGCCGACATGCAGCGTCCTCAGCCGCCCCCCGTACTGACCAGTACGGGGGCTTAGGCGCCGTAAGGCGCCGTGCGAGCGCGTAGCGCGAGATCCTTGCCTGTCGGCCCCGAAGCCGGGTCGTTTCCGGGCGAACGTTCCCGGACAGACCACTAGGACTCGTCGCCCGAGCGCTGGGCGAGGTAGCCGGCGGCGAGGATCGACGCGATCCCGGCAACGAGCGCCACGCGCAGCGCGCGGCCGTAGCGCTGGCGCACGTACGCGCTCGCGAACTTCCAGATTACGAATCCGATGGCCTTGTAGAACATCTCGGGCTAGTCCTTCCCGCTATCGCGGTTTCGTATGCGATACGCCATCCGGCTCTGCAGCGACCACAGCTCGATGAAGCCCGGGCTCGCCTGCTGGCTGAACAGTCCGCCCGATTCGCCGAAGCCGGCGAGCGCGGCATCGTACAGCGCGTTCGGCGACGAGCGGGCGATCACCATCGCATTGCCCTTGTAGAGACGCATCCTGATCATGCCCGTGACATGCTCGTTGACCGAGTCCATGAACGCGTTCAGGTCGCCCATCAGCGGCTCGTACCAAAGGCCCGCGTACACGAGGTATGCCCAGTGGCGGTCGAGGCCCGGCTTGAAGTTGTTCTGGTGGATCGTGCCGACCAGCTTCTCGATCTCGCGGTGCGCGGCGAGGATCACCTGCGCTGCCGGGACCTCGTAGATGTCGCGCACCTTGAGGCCGACGATGCGGTCCTCGATGTGATCGACGATGCCGACGCCGTGGCGCCCGGCGATCTCGGCGACGCGCTCGATCAGGTCCACGAGCCCCAACCGCTCCCCGTCGAGCGCAACCGGGCAGCCGCGCTCGAACTCCAGCTCGATCGTCTGCGCCTCGTCAGGCGCTTGCTCCGGTGGCGTCACTATCTCGAACACGTCGTCGCGCGCAGGTTCGGACAGGTCCTCGATCGGGCCGCCCTCCGACGAGCGGCCCCAGATGTTGTCGTCGACGGAGTACGGCGGCACCTCCGTGCCGCCCTTGATCGGGATGCCGTGCTCCCGCGCGTACGCGATCTCCTCCTCACGGCCCATCTGCCAGCCGCGTACCGGCGCGATCACCTTCAGCTGCGGGTCGAGAGCGGCGACGGTCGCCTCGATGCGCACCTGATCGTTGCCCTTGCCGGTGCAGCCGTGCGCGATCGTGTCGCAGCCGCTTGCACGCGCCTGCTCGACGGCGAGCTTCGCGATCAACGGGCGGCCGAGCGCGGTGAAGAGCGGATAGCCGCCGCCGTAGAGGGCGTTCGCCTTGATCGCGGGAAGTACGTAATCGTGCGCGAATTCCTCCTTCGCGTCGACGACGACGCAGTCGAGCGCGCCCAGGCGCAGCGCCTTGTCGCGCACGAACTCGAAGTCCTCGCCCGGCTGGCCGAGGTCGACTGTCAGCGCAACGACCTCCGCGTCGTACTCCTCCTGGATCCACTTCAGCATCACCGACGTGTCGAGCCCGCCCGAGTACAGGAGCAGCACGCGCGAGACCTCCTCGGGACGCGCCTCGTACGAGGCGGTCGGGGTGGCCGGGACCCGCGCTTCGCTCACAGCTCCCGCTCCAGGAACGCGAGCACCCGGTCGACATCGGCCTCGTCGATCACGAGCGGCGGCAGGCAGCGGAGCGTGGCCGGGCCGGTCGCGTTCAGGACGATGCGCTCGCGCAGCGCGGCGGCGACGACGTCCGCGGCCCGCGCCTCTGGCAGGTCCGCGGCCAGCATCAGGCCGGCTCCGCGCGTCTTTGTGAGCTTGCCCGCGCTGCGCAGATCGTCGAGGCCGGCCCGCAGCCGTGAGCCCAGCCGCCGCACCGACGCCAGCAGCGCGTCGTCCTGGATCACATCGAGTGTCGCGAGTGCGGCCGCGGCGACGAGCGGGCCGCCGCCGAAGGTGGTGCCGTGGTCGCCTGTCGCAAGCACGTCGGCTGTCCCGGCGCCGGCCACGCAGGCCCCGATCGGCAACCCGTTCGCCAGCGCCTTCGCGGCCGTGAAGACGTCCGGACGCACGCCTCCCTGCTCGAAGGCCCACAGCGTGCCGGTGCGCCCCATCCCGCACTGGATCTCGTCGAACACCAGCAGCGCGCCCGTGCGGTCACACGCCTCGCGCGCGGCCCGCTGCACTCGCGCGGGGACCGGCCAGACGCCGGTCTCGCCCTGGATCGGCTCGAGCAGGACCGCGGCGGTGCGCTCACTCACGGCGGCGTCGAGAGCAGCCGGATCGTCGCGCGGCACCGTCACGAATCCCGGCACCAGCGGTGCGAACGGCTCCTGCTTGGTCTCCTGGGGAGTCGCCGACAGCGCGCCCATCGTGCGGCCGTGGAAGGCGCCCTCGAGAATGACGATCTCCCCCCCGCGCCGGTGCTTGCGAGCGAGCTTGAGCGCGGCCTCGTTCGCCTCCGCCCCGGAGTTGCACAGGAAGACGCGCGCCCCCGGCTCGAAGCTCGTCGCGAGCCGCTCGGCCAGGCGCACCATTGGCTCGTTCAGATAAAGGTTCGACACGTGCACGAGCCGCTCGGCCTGCTCGCGGATCGCCTCGGTCACCTGCGGATGGCAGTGACCTGCGTTACAGACGGAGATGCCGGCCAGGAAATCGAGGTAAGCACCTCCCTCCGCGTCATAGAGCGTCGCCCCCTCACCTCGTACGAACGCCACGGGTTGACGGGGATACGTACGCATGACGTACGAACTGTCGAGCGCTGCCAGCTCCTGGCTCGAGGAATTTCTAATTTCCAATTTCTGATCTCTGGTCACGGTGCGACCTTGGTCCCTATCCCCGCATCCGTAAACAGCTCGAGCAGCAGCGAATGCGGCTTGCGCCCGTCGACGATGTGAGCGAAGCCGACTCCCGACTCCACCGCGTCGGCGCACGCCTTGAGCTTTGGAAGCATCCCGCCGCCCACCGCGCCGCGGGCGAGGTCGCTGCGCACGCGACCGATGTCGGCCTCGGAGATCAGCGACGACGGATCGTCTGGATCGGCGAGCCAGCCCTCGACGTCGGTGAGGAAGATCAGCTTGTACGCGCCCAGCGCGGAAGCCACCGCTCCGGCTGCCTCGTCCGCGTTCACGTTGTAGGAAGCGCCCTCGGCATCGGCGCCCACGGACGCGACGACCGGGATGTAGTCCTCGGCGATGTGGTTCAGGACGTTCACGTCCACGTGCTCGATCGATCCGACGTACCCGAGATCACGTTCGTCCCCACCGGGCTCGGAGACCACCTGCTTCGAGACCTGGAACAGCGAGCCGTCGTCTCCGCACAGACCGACCGCCGACTGGCCGTGGCGGTTGAGTCGCAGCACGATGTCCTTGTTGAGCTTGCCGACGAGCACCATCTTCGCGACCTCGACGGTCTCGGCGCTCGACACCCGCAATCCGTGCACGAACTCGACCTTCATCCCGAGCCGGTTCATGTATTCGGTGATCTCCGGCCCGCCGCCATGCACGATCATCGGATTGAGGCCGACGTACTTCAGCAGCACGACGTCGGTCGCGAACGCCTCCCTCAGCGTCTCGTCCGCCATCGCAGCGCCGCCGTACTTGATCACGATCGTCTTGCCATGGAAGTCGCGGATGTAGGGCAGCGCCTCGAGGAGCGTCGCGATCTGTGGCTGTCGCGCATTGTTGGCCATCGTTAGTTAGCGGGCCTCCTCAAAACGTCTCGCCGCAAACGGCGGTCTCCGGAACCGCCATGCGGCGTCCTCAGTCGCCCACGTACTCACCGAGTACGCCGGCTTAGGCGCCCTAAGGGCGCCGTGCGAGCGCGAAGCGCGAGATCCTTGCCTGGCGGCCCCGGGGCCGCGCCATTTCCTGGCGAACGTTCCGAGAAGGCCCACTGGGCTAGGAGTACTCCGAGTTGATGTCCACGTACTCGTGGCTGAGATCGCAGAAGTAGACCTCGCTCTCCTCGTCGGTGCCGAACGACAGGGACATCTCCACCTCCGGGGCCCGCATGGCTTCCTCGAGCCTGAGATGGCTGGCTTCGTCGAGCCGCACCGCATTCGAGCCGCGCGCCACTTCTATGCCCTCGATGGAGAGATCGAAGCCGACGTCGCCGGCGTCCGGCAACACCTGGCCGGCCGCCGCCACGACGCGTCCCCAGTTCGGGTCTGCCCCGTGCAGCGCGCACTTGACCAGCGGCGAGTTCGCGACCGAGCGCGCGACCGGCTCAGTCGAGCCCGCTGGTCCCCGCACGACTATTCGTGCGACGCGGGTCGCGCCTTCTCCATCGGCCACGATCTCGAGGGCGAGCTGCTTCAGGAGCGCCACGAGCGCGGCGGTAAACACCCGTTCGTCGTCGCTGCCTGCCTCGACCTGCACCTCCGACGCGCCGCCCGCGATCGCGAACACGGAGTCGTTGGTGGACATCTGCCCGTCCACGGAGATGCGGTTGAAAGAGCGCTCGATCGCGGGATCCACGAGGCGCGATAGCGGCGGGTCGATGGCGGCGTCGGTCTCCACGAAGCAGAGCATGGTCGCGAGCGACGGCGAGATCATGCCCCCGCCCTTTGCCTGGCCCGCCAGCACCACCGGGCCGCTGGACAGCTCTACGGAAAGCGTCGCGTACTTCGGCCACCGATCGGTGGTGAGGATCGCCTGGGCGAACTCGCCTGCCCCCGTGTCGAGCGCCGCGCCGGCGGCCTCGACGCCGTCGAGCACGGGCGTGCGCTCGAGCTCGAGGCCGATCACGCCGGTAGAGGCAACCCCGACGCGCGCCTCGTGCACGCCGAGCACCCCGGCGGCGGTCGCAACCATGGCCTGCGCCACAGCGATGCCCGCCTCGCCGTTGGAGACGTTCGCGTTGCCGGAGTTGACCACCACCGCGCGCAGGTGCGCGAGGTCAGCGCGTCGCGCCACCGTGACCGGCGCCGCCACCAGCGCGTTGCGCGTGAACCTGGCGGCAGACACCGGCTCGGACGCGTCGCAGACGAGAAGGCCGACGTCGCGGTCGCCGCTGCGCTTGATGCCGCAGGCTACGCCCGCTGCCCGGAACCCGGCCGGCAGCCGGTCGCGGTCGAGCTCGGTCACGTGCGGCGGCCGCTCCACCCAGCGCGACCGTAAGAACGCTTGCGGCTTCGTCACCACAGTCCCTCGCCCTCGTCGAACCCGAGCATCGCGTTCATGTTCTGGACAGCCTGGCCCGCGGCGCCCTTCCAGAGGTTGTCAATGGCGGCGAACACGATCGGCCGTCCGGTACGGCTCTCAATGGCGGTCGAGATGCGGCAGATGTTCGTGTCACGCACATCGCGCACGCCCGGGGGGCGATCGGCGAGCTCGATGAACTGCTCGCCGCCGTACGCCTCCGCGAACAGCGCGCGCAGCTCGTCGCCGTCGAGCGTGCGGGTGGGAGTCACATAGCAGCTCGCGAGCAGTCCCTGGTCGAGCGGCGCGAGGTGGGGCGTGAACGTGACGCGCTCGCTGCAGCCGAGTGCAAGCAGCTCCTGGTCGATCTCAGGCGCGTGGCGGTGGCCCTCGACGCCG
Organism: uncultured Solirubrobacterales bacterium; assembly: GCA_963716195.1. Classification (GTDB taxonomy): domain Bacteria; phylum Actinomycetota; class Thermoleophilia; order Solirubrobacterales; family JBBDJG01; genus JBBQNR01. Next base: position 958,477 of record OY970293.1, on the reverse strand, counting down.
TAGGGGCTGAGGTTCTCGTCCACTGACACGAAGTGCGTCGTCTGCGTGTTGTCGCGGCCGGCTCCCGAGACCCCGCTCTTGGCGTCCACGACCGCGTCCTCGATCAGGCCCGCGCGCGCCAGCGGCGCCAGCGCGAGCAGGGCCGCGGTCGAGAAGCAGCCGGGATTGGCCACCAGGTCCGCGCTGGCCACCTCGCCGCGGTGCAGCTCGGTCAGCCCGTAAACCGCCTCGGCGACCAGAGTGGCCGCGCCGTGATCGCCGTACCAGCGCCGGTACTCCGCGAGGTCGTGCAAACGGAAGTCTGCCGAGAGATCGATCACGCGCAGCCCCGCATCACGCAGGGTCGCGACGACCTCGGCCGCTGAGCCATGTGGATATGAGACGAGCGCGACGTCGAGGTCGCGCAGGCGCTCGGGGTCGAAAGGCTCGAGCACGAGCGGCACCCGGTAACGCGGGTAGAGCTCGTCGTGGCGACGCCCGGCGTCGGTGCGCGCGGTGATCGTCTCCAGCGCCACCCGCGGGTGGCGCCACAGGATTCTCGTGGCGAGCGCCCCGGCGAACCCGGATGCGCCCACGACGCACGCGCGCACCTCACTCACGGAGTGTCCCGTCGATCTGGCGCGCGAGAGCGGCCTTGATCTCCTCGCGCCGGACGCCCACCTCGTCGTCGGTGAGCGTGCGATCCGCGGCCTGGAACTCGAGGCGCAGTGCGAGCGACTTCTTGCCCTCCCCCACCTGCTCGCCGCGGTAGAGGTCGAACACGCGCACGTCCCGCAGTTCGGTCCCGCCCGCGGCCTGGACCGTGTCCACCACCGTGCGCGCCTCGACCGCCTCGTCGACGATCACCGCGATGTCCTGGAACGTGGCCGGGTACGTGCTCAGCTCGAGGTACTGCGCCGGACCCGCCGCGGCCGCGAGCGCCGCCTCCAGGTCGAGCTCGAACGCGGCGGGCGACTCGTCGAGCCCGGCAGCGCGCGCAGTGAGCGGGTGCAGCTCGCCGAGCCAGCCAACCTCGTGCCCGCCGGCGAGCACCTCGGCCGCGCGCCCCGGATGCAGGAAGGACGGGCCGCCGTCGGCGAGATGCCAGTCGACGCCCAGCGTGTCGAGCAGGGTGACGAGCAGGCTCTTCACCGTATAGAAGTCCGCCTTGCGGGCGGGCGAGCGCCAGGTCGCGGGCAGGAAGGTTCCCGCCAGCAGCACCCCGAGATGAAGCCGCTCGTCCGGTATCCGCTCGAGCCCGTTCGAGAGGAAGACCCGTCCGGCCTCGAACAGGCGGACCTCGTCGATATCGCGGTCGAGGCCGCGGCGCGCCGCTTCGAGCAGCCCGCACAGAAGCGTCGTGCGCATCACCGAGCGGTCCTCGCTGAGCGGGTTGAAGACGTGGAGCAGGCGCATGCGCTCGTCGTCCGGGGGCAGGCGCAGCGCGGCGATCGCCTCGGGCGATACGAACGAATAAGACACGATCTGACTCAACCCCCGACCGCGCAGCGTGTCTTCGCTGAGCCGCCGGAGCTTCTGCTCGCGCGTCAACCCTCCCACGGCCTGCTTGCGGGAAGGGAGCGTCGTCGGCAGCTTGTCGAGCCCGTGCACGCGAGCGACCTCTTCGATCACGTCGACCTCGCGCGTGACGTCGTAGTGGCGGAAATAGGGCACGGTGACATCGAGCGAGTCATCCCGCTCGCCGGCGCCGAAGCCGAGGCGGCCGAGGATCTCGCTCGCCGTCGCCAGTTCGATCGGCTGTCCGAGCAGGCGCTCGAGGCGGCTTTCGCGCAGCTCGATCGTGCGCGCCTCGGGCAGCTCCCCGTGCGCGTCGATCGTGCCGGACAGCATGCGGGCGCCGCACAGCTCGACCATCAGCCGGGCGGCAAGCCGCTGAGCCTGGACGGCGAGCTCCGGGTGCAGCTGGCGCTCGAACCGCGCGCTGGCCTCGGTCCGCAGGCCCAGCTTCTTCGACGTGTCCAGGATGTTCGGCCCGTTCCAGGTGGCCGCCTCCATCGCGACCCGCACCGTGTCGTCCGACACCTCGCTGTCGGCGCCGCCCATCACGCCGCCGATGCCGGACGCGCGTTCGGCGTCGCAGACCAGCACGACGTCGTCGTCGAGCACGCGCTCCTCGCCGTCGAGCGTCACGATCCGCTCTCCCTCCCGCGCACGACGCACTCGCAGGACAGGGCCGGCGAGCCGGTCGAGGTCGTAGGCGTGCATCGGCTGCCCGCAGAGCAACATCACGTAGTTCGTGATGTCGACGACGTTGTTGATCGGGCGCTGGCCGACAGCCATCAGCCGCGACTTCAGCCACAGAGGCGACGGACGAACCTTCACGTCGACGAACACGCGCGCGGTGAAGCGCGGGCACAGATCGAAGTCCTCGACCTCCACCGACAGCTCGTCCTCCGCGCTGCCCTCGCCGGTGTCCGGTGCATCGTCCTCCGTGGGCGAAGGGGCGAGCGGTGCCCTCGTGACGGCGTGCACCTCCCGCGCGATCCCGTACACGGACATGCAGTCAGGCCGGTTCGGGTTGATCTCGAACTCGAGCACGTCGTCGCCGAGCGTGATGTAGGTGTCCGCCGGCTCGCCGACCTCGAAGGAGTCCGACAGAACCATGATGCCCTGAGAGTCCCCGCCGAGCTCGACCTCGGTCTCCGAGAGGATCATTCCGTCCGAGACGACGCCGCGCAGATTCGCCCGGCCGAGCTTCGTGCCGTCGGGCAGGACCGCTCCCGGCAGCGCGACCAGCACGGTCTCGCCGGCGGCGACGTTGGGCGCGCCGCAGACGATCGTGCGGGTGTCCTTCCCGGCGAGCTGCACCTGGCAGACGCTCAGACGCTCGGCGTCGGGGTGGCGATCGGCGCTCAGCACCTTGCCGATCCGGAAAAAGCTCGGGTTGCCGTCCGCAGACGGTATGCCTACGCGCGTGATGCGCTCCAGCTCCACCCCCGACAGCGACAGCTTCTCGCCGATCTGCGCCGCCGTCAGTCCGGGGTCGCAGTACTCGTTCAGCCATGTCTTCGGAACCTTCATCGGTGTTCCATCCCGAGGGTCGCGCCGGTTCTCGCGCGCGAAAACCGAGACTGGCAAGGACGCAGGGAGCCCCTGTGCTGGTTGCACAGGGGCGACCGAGGACGCGGGCAGGCGACAGTTTGCAGCGTCGCGCGACCGGTGTGATCCGCGGGATGGAGCACGAGCATCACCGCTAGAACTGCTCCAGGAAGCGGAGGTCGTTCTCGAAAAACAGGCGCAGGTCGGGAACGCCGTGCTTGAGCATCGCAATGCGCTCGACGCCCATGCCGAACGCGAAGCCCTGCACGCGCTCGGGGTCGTAGCCGTTGTCGGCCACGAACCCGAACACGTTCGGGTCGACCATCCCGGCTCCCATGATCTCGATCCAGCCCGAGCCCTTGCAGAGCGAGCAGAGCGACCCGTTGCTGCGGCGCCCGCGCGCATCGCAGACGAAGCACGAGACGTCCACCTCCACGCTCGGCTCGGTGAAGGGGAAGTAGCCCGCGCGCAGCCGCACCCGCTGGCGCTTGCCGAACGTCGCACGCGCGAACTCGAGCAGGGTGCCCTGCAGGTCGGCGAGCGTGATGTCCTCGTCCACGGCAAGGCCCTCGACCTGCGTGAACATCGGGGTGTGCGTGGCGTCGGAGTCGCGCCGGTACACCACGCCGGGCACGATGATGTAGATCGGTGGCGGCTGTGCCTCCATCGAGCGCACCTGCATCGGCGACGTGTGCGTGCGCAGCAGCATCTCGTCCGAGAAGTAGAACGTGTCCATCTCGTTGCGCGCCGGATGGCCGGCCGGGATGTTGAGCGCGGTGAAGTTGTAGTGGTCGACCTCCACCTCCGGCCCCTCGACGACGCGATAGCCCATGCCGACGAAGATGTCCTCTATTTCGCGCCTGGTGGTAGTGAGCAGGTGCAGGTGGCCGGCGGGCAGGGGCGGGTCGCCGGGCAGGGTGACGTCGATGCGGTCCTCGGCGAGACGCTGCTCCAGCTCCGCGGCCTCGACGCCCGCGGTGCGCTGCTGCACGAGCGTCTCGAGCGCGTGGCGTGTCTCGTTGCCCATCCGGCCGAGCTCCCCCCGACGCTCGGGCGGCAGCTGCGGGATCGCCCGCAGCAGCTGCGGCAGCTCCGCCTTGCGCCCCAGGTACCGCACCCGCAGCTCCTCGAGCTCTCCGGTCGTCGACGCATGCGCGATTGCCGCCTGAGCCTCCTCGGCGATCGCGGCGAGGCGCTCGAGCGCCTGGTCCGGATCGAGGCTGTCGGGATGCTCGGGACTCATGAGCCGGGAAGGATATGGCTCGCGGCCTCGTACAAACACAGCGTTGCCGTCATCGCCACGTTCAGCGATTCGGCGCCGCCCTCCCGCAGCGGTACGTGCGCCACCTCGTCGCAGCGAGCGGCGAGCTCCACGGGCAGTCCGTCCCGCTCGGCCCCGAGGCAGTACACGGTCTTCGGCCTCGGCTCGACCCGGCTGAGCGGCTGTCCGCTCCCCGGCACAAGCGCCACGGTGCGCCAGCCGGGGCCGAGTGCGGATCCGAGCTCGTCGAAGCCGGCGCGCTGCAGCGGCTGTCCGAATACCGCCCCCATGCTGGCCCGCACGGCCTTGGGGCCGAACGGGTCGGCGGTGGCAGGGCTGATCAAGACGCCTGCATTGGCGAGCGCGAGCGCGGATCGCAGCACGGCGCCGACGTTGCCCGGGTCGGCGACCTCGTGCAGGTACAGCGCCACGTCAACAGTGCCGAGGTCGGGTGGAGCGGCCTGCGGAATGCTGAACAGCGCGATCACCCGGGAGCCGGACCCGAGGGCGCTCGCGCTGTCGAGCGCCTCACCCGTGACCGCCACCCGCTCGGTAGTCGCGGCCAGGGTCGCGAGCGGCGGATCGTCCTCCGCGGCCCGGTCGGCGTCGTAGAAGACCGCCTCCGGCTCCCACCCGAAGCGCAGCGCCTCCGCCAGCAGATCCTCGCCTTCGGCGGTGAACCGACCGGCGCGCTCGCGGTGCTTTCGGTCGTGGAGCTTTCGCAGCGTCTTCAGTCTCTCGTTGTGCTTGCTCGTGATCGTGGTCGTCATGTGTTAGTCCTGGAACAAAAAAGGGCGAACCGCTCGGCCCGCCCGGAAAGTCAAGTTGCCGCCACCTCTCAGGATCCGGCAGCGACCACCCCCCGGGCTTCCTTGGCTCGGTCGGCAAATCGCCGGAAGGTCTCGGGGTCGCGCACGGCGACGTCCGCCAGCATCTTGCGGTTGACGTCGACGCCGGCCTCGCGCAGCCCTGCCATCAGCCGGCTGTAAGTGAGGCCCTCGCGGCGGGCAGCCGCGTTGATGCGGACGATCCAAAGGCTGCGGAACTCCCGCTTGCGGTTGCGCCGGTCGCGATAGGCGTAGGCGTCCGACTTCATCACCTGCTCTTTGGCGCGCCGGTAGCTCGAGTGCTTCTCGCCCCGATAGCCCTTCGCGCGCGCGAGCACCGCGCGGCGCTTCTTGCGGGCGTTGACCGAGCGCTTGACGCGCGTCATCGTCCACTCCTTCCCGGGAGCAGCGCCTTCACCTCGCCGCGGTTCGCCCGGTCGACCAGCACCGGCCGCCCGAGACGGCGCTTGCGCTTCGAGGACTTCTTGCCGAGGTTGTGGCTCGTCATCGCGTGCCGGCGGCGCACCTTGCCGCTGCCGGTCTTGTGGAAGCGCTTCTTTGCGCCGGAGTGGGTTTTCATCTTCGGCATTGGCTCCGAATTGAAGCAGATGGACGGTGGGCGGCCCTGAACGGACGCGATGCCTACTCGTGCGCAGCGTCGAGCCGGCCCCCTAGCTCGCCTCCAAGTCCTTCTCCGTCAATCCGACTGACTCGAGCGCCTCGCTGCGATCGGTAAAGGTTTGCCAACGCGCGATCTTTCCGTCGCGGACCTCGACCACCCACGTAGCGGGCATGTCGAGATCGACGCCGCTGGCGCGCCCGCGCGCACGCCAGCGGCCGAAGACCAGCAGCCGGTCGCCGACCGCCCGGAACTCCTCGGGAAGCGTGTGGAACCACTCCCAGTTGGCGAGGATCTCGTTCTCCCACCAGTCGATGATTCCCTCGTGCCCCCGGTAGGCCCTGCCCTGAAAGGCGGCTCCGAACGGGATGATCTCGATGTCCTCGGCCGCCAGGGCGACCACGGCCGGCATTTCATCGCGACCAAACGCCGCCCAGGCCTTGCACACGACCTCGAAATCCTGCTCCGCGGACATTCGCGAATTATCTAGCGAACCGGCGCCTGACGTCTGTCCGTCCCCTACCCTCCTTTGTGCGAAGGGGGACGACAAAGGGGGATTCATGGTTAGTCGTCTCACAGCAGGCGGGTCCCTGCTGGCCGCGACCGTCGCAGTTCTAGCGTTGACGGCCGCTGCCTCCGCGGCCCTCATCTCCGGCAATCGCGGTAACGAAAGGCTCGTCGGCACGAACGGGCCCGACACGATCCTTGGCCGTGGCGGCAAGGATCGGATCCTGGCCCTCGGCGGAGATGACGTCGTCCGGGCGGCTCGCGGCAATGACCGGGCCTGGGGTCACGCCGGCAACGACCAGCTGCACGGCGGACAGGGTCGGGACCGCATGCACGGCGGCCTCGGGGACGATCGTACTTCCGGCGACTTCGGGGCGGACCTGATCGCCGGCGGTCCGGGCAACGACCAGTCGCGCGGTGGCCCAGGGAACGACACGATCTTCGCCAACCAGGGCGTGGACGAGTCGTTCGGGGGACCGGGGGCGGACACCCTGTGGGCCCTTGCCCGCACGGATGTGCCGCTACCCGGAGTGGACACATTGCACGGCGAGCTCGGAAACGACAGGTTCCGCACGCGTGACGGAGAGCCGGACGTGATCGACTGCGGTCCCGGCAAGGACAAGGCGCTCCTCGACCTCGTGGACGTGATCGCCGACGCGACGCCACAGAACGCGAACGGTTCGTGCGAGATCGTCAAGCGCGCAGCGCCCAAGCCGGACGAAGACCGCAAGGAGAAGCGGCACGACTCCAAACAGGACGACAAGGAGGTCAAGTCATGAATCGCCTCGTACTCTCTGTCGCGGCTACGGCGGTCGCCTGCAGCTCACTGGTGCTCGCCACGCCGGTCGGCGCCGAGTTGTTCAGCGGCAAGAATCGCAGCGAGCGCATCACCGGCACGGACGACGCGGACACGATCAAGGCGCGTGGCGGCAACGACCGCGTGCGCGCCCTCGGTGGCAACGACGTCGTATACGCCGGCCGGGGACGTGACATAGCGAGCGGTGGCACCGGCGACGACCTGCTGTCAGGCGGGCGTGGAACGCGCGCGGACCGCCTCTACGGCAACCTCGGCAACGACAAGCTGCTCGGCGGATCCGGAAGCGACCTGCTGAGCGGCGGAGTCGGCAACGACCGCGTGGCCGGCAATCTGGGCAACGACACGATCGATGGCTTCATCGGGCACGACTTCCTGACCGGGAACGACGGCGACGACGGCATCACCGGCGCGCCCGGGCGGGACTCGATGTTCGGCGGTCCGGGCCGCGACCGCCTCACCGGCGGCGCGGAACCCGATCGCGTGCACGGTGGCGCCGACGCGGACGTAGTGACCGGCAACGAAGGCAACGACACGATCTCGGGCGGTCCGGGCGACGACACGCTGAACGCGGACGCGGGCAACGACAAGCTGTTCGGCAATCAGGGTGTCGACCTCCTGTACGGAGGCGTCGGCAACGACGACCTGTGGGCGCTCGCCTCGAGCGACGGTCCCCTGCCTGGAGCAGACCGCATCGAGGCAGGTCCCGGCAACGACGGCATCCACACCCGGGACAACGAGCCCGACTCGGTGCTCTGCGGTCCCGGCAAGGACACGGCCCTGCTGGATGGCGTCGACGTGATCGTGGACGCGACGGCGAAGTCACCAAGGGGCTCGTGCGAGACCGTCAGGCGCGCAGCGCCCAAGAAGGGTCAGGACGTCCCCGAGAACAAGACGGAGTCGCCCTCGCAGGACTCTCAGCAGAGCTGAGGTCTGATGTGGGTTGGCCGCGCCTCTAGGGCGAGTCGTGCTGCTCGGCGGCCGGCGCGGGGGCGTCGGCCGCCCTCGGCCTAGGGCGCTCCTGCCCGCCGTCCCGGCGCGCGGGGCGCTCCTGCTTCTGCGCAGGGGCAGCTCTCACCGGGGCCATCATCATCGTCATGTTGCGCCCCTCCTGCGACGGCTCCTGCTCGATCGTCCCGAACTCGGACACCTCTTCCGCGAGCTTTCGCAACAGGGCCTCGCCGCGCTCCGGGTGCGCCACCTCGCGCCCGCGGAACATGATCGTCACCTTCACCTTGCTGTTGTCCTTCAGGAAGCGAAGGATGTGGCCCTTCTTGGTCTCGTAGTCGTGCGTAGCGATCTTCGGGCGCAGCTTCATCTCGCGGATCGTCACCTGCTGCTGGTGCTTGCGCGCCTGCTTGCGCCGCTGCTCCTGCTCGTACTTGTACTTCGAGTAGTCGAGCACGCGCACGACGGGCGGCTTGGCCTCGGGCGCGATCTCCACCAAGTCGAGATCCCGCTCACGGGCGTATGAGAGCGCATCGTCCCTCTTCACGATGCCGATCTGCTGGCCGTCCTCTCCGATCAGCCGCAGCTCCGGAACGCGAATGCGCTCGTTGATCCGTGTCGTGTCCCGCTCCGGCGGGCGCCGATCGAACCTGCGCGGGATCGGCACTACGAACTCAAAGCGTCAGCTTGCAAGACTCGTTCGTGGGAGTGAGGTGACAACGAAAAGCGAGAGAGCACGAAGCGCCTAGCGGCTGCGGACAGGCGATCGGTTGGTGCTCCTCATTGCGGCGAGTATAGCGGAGCCTCAAGCCTCATTTCTGCAAATTTTCAGCTAGCTGGACAGCCGTCATCGAGCCGATATCCCCCTGTCCGTGGCGGCGCACGGCGACCGTGCCCGACTGCTCCTCCTTGTCGCCGATCACGAGCATGAAGGGGATCTTTGCGAGCTCCGCATCGCGGATCTTCTTGCCGACTGATTCGGTGCGAGCGTCGAGCTCGACGCGCACGCCCGACGAGCGCAGCTCGCGCTCGACGGCGCGCCCGTGGTCGACATGACGGTCGGCGATCGGCAGCACGCGCGCCTGAACCGGGGCAAGCCAGACCGGGAACTCCCCCGCGTAGTGCTCGATCAGGATGCCGAGGAAGCGCTCCATCGAACCGAGCAGGGCACGGTGGATCATCACCGGCACGCGCTCGGAGTTGTCGGCCGCCGTGTAGGTCAGCTCGAAGCGCTGCGGCATGAAGAAGTCGAGCTGGCAGGTCCCGCATTGCCACGAGCGACCGAGTGCATCGGTGATGTGGAAGTCGATCTTCGGCCCGTAGAACGCGCCGTCGCCCGGGTTCAGCTTGTACTCGCGTCCCATCGACTCGAGCGCATCGGTCAGCGCCCGCTCCGCGTACTCCCACTGCTCCGCGGTGCCGATCGAATCGTCGGGGCGCGTGGAAAGCTCAACGCGCACGTCGTCGAAACCAAACGTCGAGTACAGCTCGTCGATCGCCTCGGTGATGTCGCGCACCTCGTCGACGATCTGCTCTTCGGTGCAGTAGACGTGACCATCGTCCTGCACGAACGCGCGTACTCGCAGCAGCCCGTGCAGCACGCCCTCGCGCTCGTTCCGCGTGACCAGGCCAAACTCGGCGAGGCGCAGCGGGAGGTCTCGGTAGGAGTGGCGGTTGCTCTTGTAGACGAGGCAGGCGCCCGGGCAGTTCATCGGCCTGAGGGCGTACATGCGCTTGCCCTCGCCACCGCCGTCCCCGCTCTCGGTGAAGAACATGTTCTCGCGGTAGTGGTCGTAATGACCGGAGCGCTTCCACAGCTCGACGTCGAGTATCTGTGGAGTGCGGATCTCCTTGTAGTTGCGCTTCACGAGCTGCTGGCGCACGCGCTCCTGGACTGCGTTCAACACGACCATGCCGTTCGGGAGGAAGAACGGCATCCCGGGTGACTCCGGGCGCAGCGTGAACAGTCCCAGCGCGGGGCCGAGCCGGCGATGGTCGCGGGCGCGCGCCTGCTCGAGCTGCTCGAGATGGTGCTTCAGGTCCTCCTTGGAGAAAAACGCGGTGCCGTAGATGCGAGTGAGCATCTTGTTGTGCTCGTCGCCCCGCCAGTAGGCCCCGGCGAGCGACAGCAACTTGAAGGCCTTGATCCGTCCCGTCGAGGGCCCGTGCGGGCCGAGGCAGAGGTCGGTGAACGGCCCGTTCCGGTACAGGGACACCGTGTGCACGCCGTTCTCGGAGACCAGGTCCCTGATCAGCTCGACCTTGTAGTCCTGATCCTGCGCCGCGAAGTAGCGCTCCGCCTCGTCCGTGGGCAGCTCGCTGCGCTCGAACTGCTCGTCGGCCTTGACGTGCTCCTGCATCCGCTTCTCGATCTGTGCGAGGTCCTCGTCCGACACCTTCACGCCGGCGGGGAACTCGAAGTCGTAGTAGAAGCCGTCGGCGATCGGCGGGCCGATCGAGATCTTCACGCCCGGGTAGAGCTCCGTAACCGCCGTCGCCAGCACGTGGGCGGCGTCGTGGCGCACGAGATCGAGCGCCTGGTCGCTTTTTGGAGTGACGATCTCGATCCGCTCGCCGTCTGCCAGCGGAGCGCTCAGGTCCCTCAGCTCGCCGTCCACGCGGACCGCCAGAGCCGCCCGCGCGAGGCCTGCTCCGATCGCCGCAGCCGCGTCGGCGCCGGTGGCGCCGTCCTCGAGCTCCAGCTCCGTCTCGTCGGGCAGGATCACTTTCACGGGAGCAGGATGCTAGCGAGTGCCAGGGCGCCGAATTTCCCGACTATCCGCAGCGCCAAGCGGCAATACCGCCTCGAGAAGTTCGTGAGAGAAAGGCATGTCGTGGCATTCGACACGAGAGGCCGCCGAAACTTTTCCGGGTTCTCTGCTATTAACTGACTGACCAATCGGTCAGCTAGGCCGCCAGGACGCTCCACCCACGGCGCGGCACCTGACCGCCCTCCCGCCCATGGGCCGGAGGGATCGACCAAAACACGACACGGCAAAGCCTCGAGGGCGTGCCGGCACGGGTGAGGGCCCAACGAAGGCGCCCAAGCCGGCGGCAAATGCTGCTCCGGATGTCCTGAGGAAGCCGCTCAAGGAGGTTGCCTGGCGAACGCTGCACGAGGGAGAGAGGCCGACCACTGACCAACGACATGAGGAGGACCGATGAAGGCCCCCCTGATTGCCGTGATCAGCGTCGGCATCGCAGCAGCGACACCAGCAGTTGCGGTATCGGCTATCGACAACGCCGGGGCGGCGGAAGAGCGTTCGGCCCCGGTCGTGACACTGAATCAAACGGCAAAGCAAGCAACCCAACAACGACAGGTGAAGCGGTTCCTGAGACTGAGGAAGCGGGCAAACCGGCTGATCGCCAAGCGCGATCACCACAAGCCGCGCGCCGTGCGGAAGGCCGACCAGGTCCACTGGTCGAGCCGTCGCCTGCGGCGCGCCATCCGGAAGCTGCGCAAGCGGGTCCGGAAGGTCCGCGAGCAGATCCGCGACCAGCACGCCGGGCTCACGTCCGCCGTGCGCGTGCGGCTGAACCGGATCGCCCACTGCGAGTCAAAGGGCAACCCGCGCGCCGTCAGCGGCAGCGGTTCGTTCCGCGGCAAGTACCAGTTCACGTATGGCACGTGGAAGAGCGTCGGCGGCAAGGGCGACCCTGCCGCGGCTCCGGAGCGGGAACAGGACCGCCGCGCCGCGATGCTGCTGCGCCGCAGCGGCAGCTCGCCCTGGCCCGTCTGCGGGTGAAGAAGGCCGTGATTTGCTTAGGCGCAAATCACGGGAGCTCCGAGGGTCGCGGCCTGCTTAGGCGCAAATCACGGGAGCTCCGAGGGTTCGGCCAAGTAAGAACCCTCGGTGCTCCCGGTTTTCGCGCCTAAGCGAAAACCGGCTGTTTTGGTTGCCTCACGGATGAATGCGGACGTCAGGTCGGGTCGCGTGAGCGGACCGTCCTCGACCTCCTCCATGCGAGCTTCGGGCAGGAGCTCCTGCGTGCGACGGGCGACCTCGATCGGGAACCAGGGGTTCGTGCCGTGCTCGATGATCCAGAGGCGGTCACCCAGCGCTCGAGCCTCCTCGATGGAATCCGCGCGCACCCACTCGTTCATGCGGGTTACCAGGACGTCGTGTGAGATGTGCTCGACTGTCCTGTTGACGCGATCGCGCAAGGCCTCTTCGTCCAGCTGCGGGTTGGCGGTGTCGATCATCGTGCGCAGCCCTGCCCTGTAGTCGGTCTCGAGCAGCCCGAGCAGGGCCTGTACGACCGACTCGGAGGCGGCAAGCGCGTCCGTCCCCTCAGCCGCACGCCGGCCGAGCGGATTCCCACCGGGCGTCACGATCCTGCTGACGAGCTCCGGGCGGTCGACCGCCAGCAGCACAGACCTGTTGGTGCCGTCGGCAAGCCCAACCACCACCGCGGGCGGGCCCAGTTCCTCGATCAGCGCGCCCAGGTCCTCGGCGTCGGTCGCGATGTTGTAGGGACCCTGCCTGGTCGACCGGCCCGTGCCCCGCAGGTCGTATGTGACCACGCGATGGTCCTGCTCGAGATCGTTGATCAGCGACTCGAAGGTCGCCGGGATCCCGAAGAACTGCATCGCGAATACGACAAGCGGGCCCTGCCCGCGCTCTTCCCAGTAGATCTCGGCGCCGTCGGGCAGCTTCAGAACAGGCATAAGAGGAGTTTAGAGAGGCGGTTTCGGCGTCCCTCGACGCTCCCGTCATTTGCGCCTAAGCAAATGACGGCCGTCTCTGGCCCGAAGGGACGAAGCACCGAAGGGGGTGAACAGTGGTACCCCCTGGGGTCCCTAAGTGTTCAGCGGATGGGCGGGCGCGTTACGGAGAGCTCGCAGAGCGTCGCTAAGCGAGCAAACCGCCACAGCCGAATCGGTGTTTCGTCCAATTTCGCTCGGAAGCCGCCACCCTCACCCCTTCGATGCCATTCCCTCAAAGATCGCCGGAGGACATCGGGGTTCCGACCCATCAATGGGCTGCCATCTCCCGCGCGTAATTCGTCATGTGCGCGACGCCCAGGCCCTCGAACGACTCGGCTGCTGATGCGAGCGCACGAGCGGAGCCATCCGGGTCCACGTCGCGCAGCACCTTTCCGATCAGCAGGCAGCAGGCGGCGGCGTCCAGCGGGCGGCTGAGGCCCTGCCACAGCTTGCGCGCTTCGCGCAGCAGCTCGACCCCCTCGGTCGGGTCCTCGTGGGTCGTCCCGCGTGCCTCCAGCGCGGCCGCGTGGCCGACGGGGTAGTGCAGGCGCTCGGCCAGATAGCCCGCTTCCTCGGCCGTCTCGCGGCCGTGAGTCAGCTTGCCCGCGAGCGCGAGCGTCACAGCGCGGGCGGACATGGCCTCGATTGACTGCGCGATCAGGCCGGCGCGCTCGCAGACGTCGAGCGCCCGGTCCAGCTCCGTGACGGCGGCGGCGAAGTCACCGGAGTCGCGCAGCGTGGTCGCGAGCCAATACAGGGCCTGGAAGGCGACCTCGGACCACCCGACCTGGTCTGCAAGCTCGTACGCCCGGCGGCACTCCTCCTGCGCGACCTCCCAGTTTCCCTCGCGCCACGCGAGCAGCCCGCGCATCACGTAGGGGAAGCAGAGCGTGCCGACCAGTCCCTCGCGCTCGGCGAGGTCTCCGCTCGCGTCGGTCGAGGCGCGCACCGAGTCCCAGTCGCCGCGATAGACGGCCAGCTGCGCGAGCGCGGCGTGCAGCTCGACCTGAGCGGGAAGCTCGCCAATCTGGCGGCTGAGCTCGAGCCCCTCCGAATACGCGGCGCCGGCACCCTCGTAGTCGGCCTCCGATACCTCCAGGTGGTGGCCGAGCGTGAGCAATGATCGAATGGTCTCGCCGCGGTCGGACTCGCGCGCAAGCTCGACGGAGCGCTCGAGATTCTCGCGCGCCTTGGCCGTGTCGCCGATGCGCCCGAAGACACGTCCGAAGATCCCGTGGGCGCGGCTGGCCGCACGGGTCTCCCCCATCCGCTCCGCCAGGCGCAGCGCCTTCTCGGAGGCGTAGATCGCGAGCATGTTGTCGCCGGCGTGCATGTAGAGCGAGGCCGCCTCTTCATATAGACGCACGAGCTCCAGACATGGCGGTCCGTCCTTGAGCAGGTTGATTCCCTTCTGGTAACGCTCGATCGCCTGCTTACGCTCGCCCTTGTGCCAGAGTCCCGCGCCGACCTTGCGATGCAGGTCGGCGACGCGGTTCAGGTCCTCCTGCGCGCGGTGGTACTCGAGGCACTCCTCCCAGACCTCGATCGCGGCGTCGACGCGCCCGACGCGCAGCGCGACGTCTCCCTGCTTCTCGCCGATGCGCGCGAGCGTGCCGGGGTCGTGCCGGAATCGCAGCTTGCGGGCGGACTCGTAGTGCGCGAACGCCTCCGGGTTGGAATACAGGGCGGCGGCCGCGTCGCCGGCAGCCTCCAGGAAGTGGATCGCCTTCTCGTAGATCGGCTCGATCTCGTCGTACTCGACGCCGGCTTCCTCGCCGAGCGTCGCCGAGCGCCCGTAGTGCTCGGCCAGCAGCGCCACGACCTCGTCGCTGCGGTCGCCGGCGCGCTCCTCGATGAAGCGCCCGACTTCGAAGTGCTTGCGGCAGCGCACCGTCTTCGGCAGCATCCCGTAGGCGACGTCGCGGATCAGGACGTGCTTGAACGCGAACTCGCGCTCGCCCGCCAGCCTCGCGCCGGACTCGGGTACCACGATCTCTTTCTCCTGTAGCGAGTTCAGCGCGCGCCACAGCCCGTCTCCTTGGTCCTCGACGATGGCCTCCAGGTAGCCCTCCCAGAACGTGCGGCCCACCACCGCTGCGTGCTGCACGAGGCGGCGCTCCAGCGGCTCGAGCGAATCGAGCCTGGCGGCGAGCAGCGCCTGCACGGTGTCGGGCATCTTGCCGGCCTCCTCGCCACCGCCCTCTGCCAGGCGGCGCGCCATCTCTTCGGCAAAGAACGGGTTCCCGCCGGCGCGCTCGGCCACGAGCGTGACGGAGCTGGGGTCGGACGCGCCCCCCGGCAGCAGGTTTCGTACAAGCTCGCTCGTCTCGTCGACGGTGAGGGGATCCAGCAGGATCGACGTCGCCTCGCGGCGGCCTCCGCCCCAGCCCGTGCGACGCTCGAGCAGCTCGTCTCTCGCCAGGCAGAGCACCAGCATCGGAGCGCGAACCCACTGGGTGAGGTACTCGATCAGGTCGAGCATTCCTTGGTCGGCCCAGTGGATGTCCTCGAACGCGAGCACCAAAGGGTTACGGCGAGCCATCCCCTCGATGCTCGAGCGCACGGCCGAGAAGAAGCTCTCCCGCATGCGCTGAGGGTCGTCGCTGTCCACCGGCGCCAAGCCATCGGGGACCTCGACGCCCAGCAGACGTCCGATCAGCGCCGCCCGGCGGGCGGACTCCTCACCTTCGGGGCCGAGCAGGTCCTCGATCTTCGTCGACAGCTTGGTCCACGCCGCGTCGGAGCCGTCGCTGTCGAGGATGCCTGCTTCGGCGCGGATCACCTCGCTGAGTGCCCAGTAGACGACTCCGGAGCCATACGGCAGGCAGCGGCCCTCGCGGAAGGTCGGCTCGGGATCGCGCTCGGCCAGTCGCTTGCGCAGCTCGAGCAGCAGCCGGGTCTTGCCGACGCCGGCCTGGCCGAGGATCGTCACCAGGTGGGGGCGGTCCTGCTGGCCGACCCGGTCGTAGAGCGACTCGAGCAGGTCGAGCTTGTCGGAACGGCCCACCAGGGGCGCCTCGCTGCGGGTCTCGCTGCGCCGCTCCGCCTGGGCGGCGAACAAGCCGACTGCCTCCCAGGCCGGCACCGGCTCCGCCTTGCCCTTCAGGTTCAGGGGCTCGAGCAGCCGATACTCGATCACCCAGCGGGTCGCCGACTCGGTGCGCGAGCCGACCGTGACGCTGCCCGGGCGGCCTGCCGCCTGCAGGCGGGCGGCGACGTTGACGGTGTCGCCCATCACCGTGTAGCCGTCTCCGACCGCGCCGGCCACGACCTCTCCGGTGTTGACGCCGACGCGCAGCGCGAAGGTGACGTCATTGGAGGCTGACAGCTGCTCGTTGATCTCCTTCATCGCCTCTTGCATCCCGAGCGCGGCCCGCACGGCACGCTGGGGGTCGTCCTCGTGGGCGACCGGCGCGCCGAAGAGCGCCATCACGTTGTCGCCGATGTACTTGTCGATCGTGCCGCCGTAGCGCTCAACCTCCTGGCCGAGCCGGCGCAGGCAGCGGTCAACCAGCGCCTTGACCGCCTCCGGGTCCATGCGCTCGGCAACGGCCGTGTAGCCGGAAAGGTCCGCGAACAGGACCGTTACCTGGCGCCGCTCCTCGGGCGGGGTCTCGCGTGCGGCCGCCGCCAGCGGGGCCTCCGGCTGGCCATGCGGCACCGTGGGCGCGGGGGACGGAGCGGCCGCTGGAGCGCTCGCATCCAGTGCCGATCCGCAGGACATGCAGAACCGGGCCTCGGCGGGCGCCTCCGCCCCGCAGGAGGGGCAGCGGCGCTCCAGCGCCGACCCGCAGGACATGCAGAAGCGCGCCTGCTCTGGATTATCGGTTCCGCAACTGGGACAGGAGCGCCCGGCCATGCAGAAAATAGTAACCCCGCCCCCCGGATCTCTCCGGGGGGCTGTGTAACTTCCGTTGCTCTCTTCGAGTACGTCCGAGGGCGTCCAGCAGCTGGGACCCGGGGCCCGGACAACTCGGAGCGAAGGAAAAGCCCTCTCCCATCGTTACGGAAAGCGAGTTAGTCCAAAAGTCGCGATTCGCCCCCGCCAGACCCCGGGCGCGACATGCCGGGACTGGCGAGAGCGTGACAGACCCCTTAAGTGAACGGCTTGGAACGCCGAAAAAAAGGGAAATACGGAAACCATTTATGTAGACTGGCACGAGCGTGCCGGAGGGACGCGTTGCTAGACGGAACTAGTCGTTGGGGCCATCGCACGGCTCACACGGACGGGTCGGCGGTGGGTGTTCAAGGATTGATGAATAGGCAGGAATCGCCAAGTCATGCCGGGACCGCTTGGAAGGCGGAAGCTCCGGCTGTTGCCTGCACCCCCAACCGATCCCTCTGCGCGCCGGACGGGGTTGGTCGGTGACGGCAACCTTCCTCAGTCGACCGATAGCCCCGGTGATCGTCTGGCTCGGGGTCGTCGCTGCCGCCCTTCTGGGGTCGCTGGTGATCGCCAATTCGGCCATCCCGCTGGCAGCCGGCGGCGCGGTGATAGCCCTGTACTTGATCCAGGCGCCCATTCAGGTCCGCCTGCTGACCGCCCTGGGGATGCTGCCCATCGCGTTGCTCGAGTCCACGCCGACCTGGTCCTGGATCGTCGGCGGCGCGGCCGTCGCGCTGGCGAGCGGTCTCAACCCCCGCCGGGAGCAGCTGCCGAGCGACGTCAACGGCGACCTCCAGCGTCATCTCGCCTGGTGCCGTAGGCGCGAGGAACCCGCCCACCTTCTGCTGGTGCCCCTCAACGGCGCCGGCGACGGCCACCTTGCTGACCTGCTCGAGTCCTTCCGGATCACCGACAGTGTCACGCTCGGAAGAGGCGCCAAGGGATCCGAGCTCTACGCGCTCCTCGACGCATACAGTTTCGATCGCCAGGGTCTCGAGCGCAGGCTGGCCGAGCGCTTGAATGGCCAGGCCCTGGGCTGGGCCTCCTTCCCGGAGGACGGCGTCACGCTGCAGACCCTGATCGAGCACGCGCGGGCAATGCGGCGCAGCGAGCGCGCGTTCACGGAGCAGCTGGTTTCCGAAGGAGCGCTGGTGGAAGCAGGTCCCACCGCGTCACTCGAGCACGCGACAGGGAGGTCATGATGAAGGTCGATCCGGGCAGGGAGCCCGTCCTCGTCACCGGCTGCGCAGGCTTTCTCGGCTCACACCTGTGTGAGCGCCTGATCGCCGACGGTCACGAGGTCATCGGCGTGGACTGTTTCACCGATTTCTATGCACGCGCTCTCAAGGAGCGCAACCTTGAGCGGTTGCGCAGCGAAGCGGCCTTCACGCTGCGGGAGATCGACCTCACGAGCGCGGACCTGACAGGGTTGCTCGACGGCATCTCCGGCGTGTACCACCTGGCCGCACAGCCCGGTGTGCGCGGCAGCTTCGGGTCGGGCTTCGCCCACTACGTCGAGCACAACGTCCTCGCGACGCAGGCTCTGCTCGAGCAGGCGACGCTCAACCCGGTGGCCTGGTTTGTCTACGCGTCCTCGTCCTCCGTGTACGGCGACACGGCCACCTACCCGACCACCGAGGAAGCCGACCTGTGCCCGGTCTCGCCATACGGCATGACCAAGGTCGCGACCGAGGAGATCGCCAAGGTCTATCACCGCACCGGCGGCGTTCCCGTCGTCGGGCTGCGCTATTTCACCGCCTACGGGCCGCGGCAGCGTCCCGACATGGCCTTCTCGCGCTTCATCGCCAGGGCGCTCAACGGCGAGCCGCTGCCGATCAACGGCGACGGACGCCAGATCCGCGACTTCACCTACGTTGACGACGTCGTCGGCGGCACGATCGCGGCGACCCACGGCGAGCCCGGCTCGGTCTACAACGTCGGCGGCGGCAACGCGACGTCCGTGATCGACATCGTCGGCGTGCTGGAGGAGCTGCTCGAGCGCCCGCTCGAGATCGTCTTCCGCTCGGACCAGCGCGGTGACGCCCGCCAGACCTGCGCCGACGGCAACCGTGCGGCGGAAGGGATCGGGTTCGTGCCCGCCACCGGCCTGGCGGAGGGAATCGCGCGCCAGCTCGAATGGACGATCGCCCTGCGCGAGAGCGCAGACACAGCCGCCGTGCTTCAGCCGGCGACTACCGTCGAATCAGCCTGAAGCCCGCCCGCTTCGTCGCGGAGCGCGCGCCTGTGGTGTCCGTGGCGACGGCGACCAGACGGTAACGGCCTTTCCGCAGGCGCTTTCCGTTCACGCGCTTCGGGAGCCGGCGCCGGTTGAGGCCGGCCTTGCCCGCGATCGTGAAACCGCCCGCGCCGGCGAAAGGCGTGCGCCGCGACCGCTTGGCGCGCAGCAGCGTGAAACTGACCGTCGCCGCACGGGAGAGCCGGAAGCGCACGCGTGCCCTGCGGCTGCGGCGAGCCTGCCGCGGCCGCACCGAGAGCCTGGTCAGGCGCAGCGAGCGCGAGCGCTGGTCGGCCGGTGACGAGCGCGACACCGCGGGATCTATGACCCGCAGACGGTTCCAGTCCACGCCGCTGGCGATGTCGAAGCTGTAGGAGCCGCCACTGGACTTGATGCCGACCGAGGCGGCGAACGTGGCCATCTGGTCCGGATAGCCGAAGCTGGTGTAGGTCGGACCGCCCTCGAAGCCGAGCAGGCCCCAGACTCCGGCCTGCTCGCCGACGTAGGCGCCGTGGCGCGCGAGCGCGCGCAGGATCGTCTTCTTCCAGGCCGGCACCGGCAGCGCCGCGATCTCGCCGTCGCCCATCGCCAGCTGGAAGCGATCGCCAAGGGAGGGGGCGTCAGCGGGATTGCCGCAGCGCGAACCGCGGTTCGCGGACGGCCACACGAGCTCGCCGTCCGTGCACTCGACCGAGATCATCAGTGCGTGGTTGATCTGGCCTGCCTGCATCTCAGCCGCCCGGACGCGGCCGGCGAGGCTGCCCCAGCGCGCCTCGACCACCCCGCTGCCGATGCCGTCGCCGTCGATGCGGGTCTTCCGGCCGGTTGACACGTGCACCTCGCCGCCAGACGGCGGGTCCGCGCGCCAGAAGTCGTACTCCCATCCGTCCGGCTGGATGATCGTCATGTGGCCGTCGCTGCCGTTGGCGGGCTGTGCGCCAGCCGGAATGTGGATGCGGTCTCCCTCCACCGGGTCCGAGCCGCGCACGGTGTAGACGGGATCAGATGGCCGGCCCCAGTAGATAGGCTTGCCGAAGTCCTCTCCACCCTGGTTGCCGACCCGCTCCCTGGCGGGGGGACCCGATGAGAGCAGGCGCTCCACGATCTGGCGCGAGCGCGAGTGCAGAGCGGGGTTGGGCGGGATCGGCTTGTTGAACGGGCTGGAGTCCGCGTAGGGACGCCAGCAGGCGGGTGGCCACGCGCCCACGCCGAACGACGGATATGCGGGCGAGCACGGGTCCAGTGCGGCCGGCGCGGAAGCGGGCAGCGCGGAGCCCGCGATCGTGATCCCTCCGAGGACAGCGATCGCAAGCGCGGCGGAAAGAGTCCTTTGCGTGGGCTTGAACATCCGTGTGGGCGTCGACCCCGAAGACCCAGCCTTCGTCCTGGGGCGGCGCGAAGCGCGGCAGTATAACCGGTGTAAACCACGGAAACAGGCGACTCGCCGCTCCCTCGGAAGAAAGGCCGTCATGGCAGGTGGTCATTTGTTGTAGAGGCCACGAGCGCCCAGGGAGGGCATCTCGTCAGTCCCTGGTCGTCTGCAGCGTTTCGGGGGCTATAGCAACCAAAACGCTTCAACCGATGCTGGGGGTGCACCGAAGGCAGGCCACGTACCCTCGGAGGAAAAGGCCGTCATTTCCTTAGGCGGAAATGACGGGAGCTGCGAGGGCTCGCCGTTAGATCCCTACCTTGCGCCTTGTGCGATCGAGCACAGGCCACAGGGCGGAGCCCCGTGCGCGCCGCAGGGTCGGCGAGACCTTGCGCTTGAACTTGCGCATGTCGTCATACACGTAGATCCCCGCCCTCGGCCAGCGGAGGCGGTCGGGAGGCTCGTACTGGCCCGGGAGCCCCGCCGCGGTCCGGTAGCCGGCCGCTCCGGCGGCGGCGGCCACGCGCTCGTCCACCCCTCCGTATGGATAGGCGAGCGACTCGCACTTTCCGAGCATGCGCTCCAGGTCCGCCTTCGATCCCTCCAGCTCCTCCACCAGGGCGGCGTCGTCGAGCTCCGTCAGGTACGGGTGCGTGCGCGTATGCGATCCGATCTCCCAGCCGGCCTGCGCGAGGGTGCCAATCTCCTCCCACGTCATGCCGGTCAACTCGCGCTCGTACGGCCCGCCCGTCCACTCGTCGATGCCCGGCCAGGACATGGGCGCGCCGCCGATCAGCGCTGTCGGGACGAAAACGGTGCCGGGGACGCCCGCGGCCGACAGCAGCGGGTACGCATGCTCCAGCACGGACGTGAAGGCGTCGTCGAACGTGACGGCGAACGTGCGGCGCGCCGGCGGCGACGTCACGGCCTCCGTGAAGGTAGCTCCGACATAGCCGCGATCGAGCATGAGCCGCACGTGCTGCTCGAGAAGCTCCGGAGTGATCGACAGCCGCGCCGGAAACCGCGGGCTCACCGCGTGGTAGCAGAGAACGAGCACGTCCCGGCCCGGGGAAGCGTTCACGACCCCACCATCGCCGCGATGCGCTTTCTCACCCTGTACGGCATCGTGCGCTTGATCACGCGGCCAACCGCTGAGGCCGCCTTGCCCGCCCCGCGTGACAGCGCCACGGTCGCGACGCCCGGATCGTCCGTCGCAAAGCGTCCCTTGTACTCCTCTCCCCCGCGCAGCATCCGGTACTCGCTCATGCCGTCGTCGAATGCCGATCGCATCGTGTTGACCAGCAGCACGAAACCGACGCGGTACTCGTCCCAGCTCCGGTCGCGCCCCGAGTTGTAATAGAACTCCGCGCCGCCGAACCGGAAGCCGTACCAGGCCGCCACCGGCTGCTCGTTCACCTCCATCACCCACAACCGCAGCCAGCCGCGGTCGAGCGCGCGTGACGCGAACGCGTGGTGGAAGCGCATGAAGTCGCCGGTGAACGTATCCGTCTCTTCACCCCAGCGAGAGTCGTGTAGCCGCACCAGCGTCGCGAAGTCTTCTTCGAAGCTCTTCCGTGTCGCGAGCCGGAAGCTCAGTACGTGTTCGCGCGCGAGCTTGCGTTCGCGCCGGCGCACCTGGTCGCGGAAGTTGCGGCTCCGCGAAGCCAGGTACTCCTCCCAGTTCATGCCGCCCGTTCTCATCACCGGGCTCGACTCCCGCTCCAGCGTACGCGCACCGAGCAGGCCATCCCAGTCGTGGTCGCCGGGTAGGCGCTCTGCGAGGAAGACGCCCCAGGGAAAGGATTGCTCGGCGAGGTTGCGACGCAGCGCCTGCATCACGTCGTCCAGGCTGGCCGCGTCACAGACCGGTCCAAGCTGGTCCGCCGGCCCGTGGCCGAGGAAGCGGACGGTGCGGACCGGCCGGCGGGAGGACAGGTACAGCGGAACGATCGCGACGGGCTCGCCGGAGCCGTTGCGCAGGGCGCCCAGCAGCAGGGGTCGGTCGCGGCCGAACACCTCCCACCACGCCGAGGCCCATTCCCAGGTCGAGAAGATGTTTCCGCTGCGCTCGGCGAGCGGCTCCCAGGTCTCCCTGGCGCTGTCGAGATCCCCGAGCGAGTCGAGGTCGAGGGAGAGGCGGGTCATTGCTTCTAGATTCGGCAGCAGGGGCGGGCTACTTCAGCATCGCGATCGGTTTGGGCGCTCTCGCAGCCAAGCTACCAGCGCAGGCGTGAAACCCTGCTTGCAGGTCCGTCCTGAGCCGTCCGATAATGGTTGTGTGACGGGTGCGGCCAGGAAGCAGGCCCTCTCCACTCTGCACTTCCCCCGCCGGGCCGCCTGGAAGGCGTGCGTGCAGACGATCGACCGTGCGCACATGAGTCGCCGCGGCGTCGTCGGCCGGTTGGTGCGAGAGAGCAAGCACTATTCGGCGATCGTGCTGAACGGGTCGGGGTCGCCGCTCGACGAGCTCACGGCCGGCATCCTGATCGGGCGCCGCCGCCGGCCGCCCCGGATCATGTACGCCGACTGCGTGTGGGGACTTGGCGGGTTCGCCGACCGGCTGATGGTGCGTACGGCGCTACGCCTGCTCGACGGCCCGCACGTCCACTACTGCGTCCACTCCCACGCGCAGCGGGACCTCTTCCCCCAGCTCTGGGGCGTCGACTCCGAACGCGTGCACGTCACTCCCTACTACTACACGCTCTCGGAGGAGGAACTCTCACTGCCGACCGAGCAGGACGGGACCATCTTCGCCGGCGGCGACTCTCACCGCGACTATGGTCCGTTGATCGAGGCCGCCCGCCGGATCGATGTGCCGGTGGTGCTTGCGACCGGACGCCTC
Source organism: uncultured Solirubrobacterales bacterium (assembly GCA_963716195.1). Taxonomy (GTDB): domain Bacteria; phylum Actinomycetota; class Thermoleophilia; order Solirubrobacterales; family JBBDJG01; genus JBBQNR01. The sequence continues at coordinate 935,421 of OY970293.1, read as the reverse complement.
ACCAGCGAGGAGCGCAGCGGCCTGACCGGCAACGTCCACGCGCCGGGCCGCGTCCCCCATGCCCAGTATGTGGACATGATGCGCCGCGCGAGCGTGATCGTGGTGGCGCTCGCGGCGCGCGATGATCGCAGCGCCGGCGAACAGACCTACCTGAACGCGATGGCGCTCGGTAAGCCCGTGATAGTCGTGGACACGATGGGAGTCCGCGAGTACGTGTCGGACGGCCAGACCGGACTGGTGGTTCCGCCACGCGACCCGGCTGCGCTCGTCGAAGCGCTCACCTGGGTGCTCGAACCTTCCAACCGCGCTGCCGTCGGCGCGATGACGAAGAGGGCGCGCGAAGTCGCGCTGGGCAGCTACGGCCCCGATCAGTACGTGGCGGGACTGCTCGGCGCGCTCGGAGAAGTGCTCGCCAGTGCCGGGATTCGGCTAGAAGGAGTGCCCGAGCGCCCGCTTCCGGCTGCTACGCGCTAGAGCCCTCGGAGCTCCCGTCATTTGCGCCTAAGCAAATGACGGCGTTATTCAGCAGGTGCCTTCGGCGACGCAGCTGTCGACGACCTGGAGCCGCGACCAGTCGACGCCTCGGCTGACGTCGAAGTAGAAGATGTCGCCGGACCGGAAGATGTCCTCGCCTACATGGGCGGTGGCGTACTCCTCGAACGGGTCCGCGAGCCCGAAGGCTGTGTAGCCCGTGCCGGACTCGAAGCCAGTGATCGTGAACGGGGAGCCGGAATCGTCGCCGAAGTACGCGCCGTAGTCGCGCAGCGCGCGCAAGATGCCCCGCTTCCACACCGGGAACTGCGCCAGCCACTGATCCGTGGCGTAGCTCGGATCGAGACGGACGCGCGTGCCGTTTTGCGGCCAGTTGGCATCAAGGCCCGGGTTGTCCTGCGATCCCTGCAGCGCCGGGTAGCTGTAGCCGGTGCGGACGTGATCCGAGGTTGCGAACAGCGCGTGGTTGATCCGGCCTGCCTCCAGCTCCTGGTAGCGAATGCGCCCGGCGAGGCAGGAGAACCGCGCCTCGGTGCAAGAGCCGTTCGTGCCGTCTCCGGTCACCGGCAGCTTGCGGCCGGAGCTCGGACGGATGATGTGGTTGACGCGATCAAGCGTCACGTTCCACATGCCGTACTCGTAGCCGTTCCACACGACCGCGAGGTGGCGGTCGGACGTCGATGAGGTCTGACAGCCCGCAGGACGCGCGTTCTCCGGCATGCGCAGCTGCAGGCCGTCGATGTTGTAGGGCTCCACTGAAGATCCGCCCTCGATCGTCCACACCGGGTCCGAGTTCTTCGCCCAGTAGACGATCTTGTGCCAGTCCTCGCACGTGTCGGCGATGCCGGCGCGCGCGTCGGTGATCGGCCCGAGCGAGTTCAGGTTCGAGACGACCTGTGCCGAGTTGGGCGCCAGTCGAGTCGCCGCGGGTAGCTCCTGGTTGAACGGGCTCGAGTCGCTGAACGGGCGCCAGCACGCGACCGGCCAGCCGTCCACGTGCTTGGCAGCGATCACGTCGCTGCCCCGCAGGGCACCGGGCACCATGTCCGGACTGGCGTTCACGTTGAACGCGCAGGAGCCGCCCGTCTCGGTGCGACGCGCGACGACACGGTCGAACCAAAGATCGATCGGCAGCGGTTGGTTGGCGCTGACGACTCCGAACCGCACCACCGGGATCCTGCGGCCGAAATAGTTGCGCGCCCTCGAGCTGGTGGCGAGACCGCCGTCGATGTAGACCTCGTTCAGCGGGTTCGTCTCGCTCAAGCGCTGCCGTACTTCGAGGAAGAACCAGCGGCCCTCCGGGACGGCGACCGGAGTCGTGAGGGCGGCTTGGCCTGTCGAGGGCCCTCCGAACAGCGAGGCGAGACCACCGGGAGTGATCCACACGCCGCCGCTGTCCCTGCCGCCGCCGGCGGTGCGCTTGCTGTCCCAGCCGGCGATCTCGAGGCCGCTCGTGAGGCGCGCGAGGGATCCTGCCGGAAGGAAATACGCCCCGCCGTACCAGACCTCGTCGCCCGCCTGCCAGTCGAGCCAGAACTGGGCACGGGCGTTGCCCGGCGTGCCGCCGCCGAAATAGCTCGCCTTGGCGCCATACTGGCCGCCGTAGCGGCGGCCGGGGTCGATGCTCAGGAGGCCGTTGGTCGCAGTGGTCGAGTTGAACAGCGCGAAGTCGCCGGTCTCCATGCCGAACGACCGCTGGACCGTCCCACTGGCCCCACCGGCACTGGTAGATAGCCCGAAGGCCACGAGCAGGAGGCATGCGACGCCTGCGAGCGGCGCCCTCACCCTGCCTCGAATTCCTTTCGCGTCTCCCTTAGCCATCCTGTAGCCAGTCCGTCCGACTCGCGGCTGTACCAGTCATGCCTCACACGCCGCATCTCTAAACGCCAAACGCAGGTGTTTTTTTAACCGCGCCCGAATTAGCCAAGACGGACTGCAGTTGGTTTGCAGCGATCGCGTATACACATACCAAGCCCGTCAAGTGCTTTCAAAAAAGCAACAAAGCGCACGCTTATATAAGAGGGCTTTAAGGAAAGGCTGAGCGCCCGCCTCGCCGCGCGTGACGGCTCGGCGGGCGCTCTCAGCGAACCTCGCGTTGCGTCAGCAGGTCCTCTGCGCGACGCACGGATCGACGACGCGCAGCTTCGACCAGTCGACACCACTCCGCACGTCGAAGTAGTACGTGCCGCCGGACTCGAAGATGCTCTGTCCGACGTGCGACCGCGCGTAGTCCCTGAACGGGTCGGCGAGCCCGAACGACGTGTAGCCGGTGCCCGACTCGAACGATGTCACGGTCAGGTTCGAACCCCCGTCGTCGCCGAAGTAGGCGCCATAGTCGCGCAGGGCGCGCAGTATCGCTCGCTTCCAGGCCGGGAACTGCGCCAGCCAGGCATCGGTGGCGTAGCTCGGATCGAGCTGCAGGCGGGTGCCGTTCTGAGGCCAGTCGCCGTTCAGGCCAGGGTTGTCCTGCGAGCCCTGCATGGCCGGGTACGAGTAACCCGTCCGGATGTGGTTCGAGCTCGCGAACAACGCGTGGTCGATGTGACCGGCCTCGAGCTCCTGGTAGCGGATGCGGCCGGCCAGGCACGTGAACCGCGCCTCGGTGCACGAGCCGTTCAAGCCGTCGCCGCTCACCGGCAGCTTGCGTCCCGTGCTCGGGTAGATGGTGTGGGTCGCCCGATCGATGCGAACGTTCCACATCCCGTACTCGTAGCCGTTCCAGACCACTGCCAGGTGACGGTCCGAGCCGCCGGCCTGTGTGCAGCCGGCCGGCCGTGCCGTCTCCGGCATCCGCAGCTGCGCACCATCGATGTTGTATGGCGACACCACGGAGCCGCCCCGGATCGTCCAGACCGGATCAGAGCTCTTGGCCCAGTAGACGACCTTGTGGTAGTCGTCGCACGTGTCGGCGATCCCTGCCCGGCCGTGGGTGATCGGTCCGAGCGAGTTCAGGTTCGCCACGATCTGACCGGAATTGGGAACCAACCTCGTCCCTGCCGAGATGCGCTGGTTGAAGGGCGTCCCGTCGGCGAACGGCCGCCAGCAGGCCGAGGGCCAGTTGGGGTAGCCGAAACCGCTCGGATCCGAGAACGTCGCGGCGGTGCCGCCCGCGCACGATCCACCCTGTGCCTCGGTGTTGCCGTCGTTCGTGTCGATCACGAGCGTCGGGTCCTGCGGCGGCGGGCTGACCGGTTGTGCGGGTTGTGAGGGCTGCGTTGGTTGTGAAGGCTGCGCGGGAGCGTCGGGCTGCGAAGGCTGCTTCGGCCGCTTGCGCCGCTCACCGTTGCGGTTGCCCGACTTGCCGGCACGCGAGCGGAGGCGAAGCCGCGCCTGGCGCTTGCGTGAGTGCTTGCGCGCGATGCGCACGCGCAACACGCCCTTGCGCGCCGCCCGCTTCAGTCGCCGGACTGAGATTCGCTTCACCTTCCCGCGCGGCGTGACCACCTTCGCGGAACGGATATCGAGCTTGCGCGCCCGCTTAACGGCGAACGTCGCGACTCCGTTCTTCACCTTCATCGCACGAAACGAATGGACCCCTGCGCCAGCGGTCGTGGGTAGCAACAGCGCCGCTGCAAGGGTGAGACAGAGTGCTGCCAGCAGCGCGCTGATGACGCGCAGGCCGCCTCCGCCGTAACCGGTGCTTTGGGTGTGCATTGCCCCTCCTTGGGCGGGCCACCAACCCGTGCCAGTCCTTCGGCAACCCGGCCGACCCCGTCCGGGGGCCCCGTGGCTTTGCGTCCCCGCCTTGCGACGGGTTTGCCTTTATCGGGAGGCGGCGATCCTTTCCGTCTCCATCGACGCCTCCCCGGCGCCCTGCAGCCGGGCCCGAGGGCCGGTCCGAAATATGTCCAGCGGTCCCTTAGACGCGTGGGACAGGCTCGTGATGGTTGTGACGGATGGGTCGTTACTGAGGTGGGATCCGTGATGGGCGCCCGGGAAGGTGCGGTATTTCCCTCCTATAGCGTGGCTAACTGCGTAAGCGATGGGGGCACGATCACGAGAGTGCATCGTTCCACGCGAAGAGCTCGCAAAAGGCATTCGCCCCGGACACCACCCCTTCGGTGCCCGTCTAAAGCGCGCAACCACACAACGCGACCAACAGCTGCATCGAAGGAGGGAGCCTTTGGTGTCGGTCTAGGGACGACTGAAGTGAGACTTGCGATGGGCGCTCGGGAGCATGCAAGGTTTGGCCCCTATAGCCGGCATAACTACATCAACAACTTGGCTCCAATCGCAAGGGTGCGTCGTTCGACGCGAAGGGCTCGCAGAAGGCATCCGCCGGGACACCACCCCTTCGGTGCTCGAGCACGGGAGCGCTCAGACAGGCTTCGGCGCGTCGGGCGTGACCGCAAGCGAGTCCGGCTCGCGGACGTCGGGCTCCTCCTTGCGGCCGCGTGCCAGCGCGGTGTCGCGCAGCTTCAGGAGCGAATCGCGCGCAAGCAGGAACAGAAGCCCGAGATATGTGAGGCCGCCCGCGACGCCGCCGGCCAGGATCGCGAGCCAGGAGTTCGAGATTGCATGCTCGATCGGTAACAGCACCGCCGCCATGCCGGCGGTGGCGAGCAGAGGCGCCCAGGACGCTTCCCAGACGGCGCGGGCGCCGGTGCCGATGATCCGCATCCCGATTACCGTCGTGACGAGCGCCGTCAACCCCATGACCGCGGCCATGCATCCCGCGACCGCGACGATGCCGTTGTCGGTGAACATCACGAGTGCCACGACGAGCAGGATCGCCTCCGGGATGGAGACGACGAGAAGCACGCCTGCCCGGTTCGTGACCTTCAGAACGGTGCCCCCGGGGATCGAGATCGCGATCGCGAGCGCGTATAGGGTGAGGACGCGCATCGCGGGCGCCGCGTCGGCCCACTGGTCGCCGAACAGGGCGAGTATGAGCGGGTCTGCGAGCACGGCCAGCCCCGCCGCCATCGGCAGTGCCACCATCAGCGTGTAGCGGAACGCGAGCGAGAACGCGCGCCCCAGTCGCTCGCGTTCGACGGTGGCGAACGCCGGGAACAGAACCTGACCGGCGACGACCGACAGGTTCTGGATCAGGAGCTCGGGAAGCCGGAACGCCAGCGTGTACAGACCCAGCTGTGAGGCGGCCAGCACGCGGCCGATGAAAAACTTGTCCATGCTCGTCTCCACCGCGGTGAGCACGTTCACGCCCGTGATCTTGCTGCCGAACGTCAGCATCGACCGGAGGTACGCGCGGTTCGGCTGCAGCTTCGGCCGCCAACGGACCATCGTCCACATCACCACGACCCAGACGCAGTTCCCGATCAGGTAGCCGAGCACCAGGCTCCATGCCCCGAAGCCGGCGATCGCGAACGCGATCTGGGCCACGCCGCGCGTCAGGACGTCGCCGAGCTGCGCTGCCGTGCGTGAGCGGAAGTCGATCCACTTCTGCGCCAGCGCGAAGTGGGTCACGCCGAGCGAGCGGATGAAGAACCGCAATCCGATCACGGCGAGCAGGCCGCCCAGCTCGGGCTCGTCGAAGAAGGTGGCCACAAGGGGTGACAGCGCGGCCGTGATGGCCGAGAAGGTCACCCCGATCCCGATGCTCCACACGAATACGGTCTCGGCGTACTCGAGCTCCTCGTCCTCGCTCACGACCACGAGCGCCTGTGAGACGCCAAGGTCCGAGAGCGTCTCGAGCAGCAGCATGAACGCGATCGCCAGTGCGACCAGGCCGAACTCGTTCGGCGTCAGCAGTCGCGCGAGAATCGCGGTCGCGACGAGCGTCATCATGCGACCGCCGATGTAGGAGCTGTAGGCCCAGATCATCCCGCGCAGCGTGCGCGTGCCGAGGTTCCGCGACCGGTCAGCCACGGTCCGCGCCGTTCGACATCGCGGCTTCGTACACCTGCCGCATCCGCAGCGCCCAGGCCTCGGCGGTGAAGTCGCGCTCGTAGCGCGCGCGGCCGGCTTCACCGAGGCGGCGGCGCTCCGCGGCGTCCTCGAGCAGCGGCGCGAGCGCGGCGGCCACGTGCTCGGCGTCCGGGGGAGCGGGCACCAGCACTCCGGTGAGTCCGTCCTCCACGATCTCCGGTATGCCGCCCACGGCGGATGCAACGATCGGCACGCTCGCCGCCATCGCTTCGAGCAGCGCCGTCGGAAAAGCGTCCACGAGTGTCGGGTGCAGCAGGACGTCGGTCGCGTCGAGCAACGGCATCACCTCGTCGACGTGGCCGGTCAACACCGCCGTGTCACCGAGGACCGACGCCGCGCGCTCGATCTCCTCGCGATCCGGGCCGTCGCCTGCGATCACAAGCCGCAGTCCCGGGAAGCGCTCGCGCAACGACAACACGGCAGCCACCGCGGTGTCGTGGCCCTTTCCGCGTCGCAACACCGTGAGCATGGTCGCGACGAGGTCGTCGGGACCGATGCCCAGGCGCTCGCGCAGCGCGCGGCCCGACCCGGGCTGCCGTTCGGCGACGATCCCGTTGTGCACGGTGATCACGCGCTCCGGAGAATCCCAGCCGGTTTCCAGGAACGCACGCCGAGCAGCTTCGGAGACTGCGATGACGCGCGCAGCGCAGCGCCGGCGCACGAGGCTCATCAATCGCTCCTTCGCGTACAGCGACGGGTTGCGGACGCTGCGGTACCACTGCATCACGTGCAGCGTCGACACCATGGGAACGTCGAGCGAACGTGCAGCCATCCCGCCCAGCATGTCGGCGTAGCCGAGATGCGTGTGCAACACATCGGGACGAACCGCCGCCAGATGCTCGCGAACGACGCGGTGGTCGGTGCGGTTCAGGAGCGGGCGAGGTCCGTTGATCTCGGCCAGGATCGGCTCGACACCCCGCCTGCGTAGCCGCTCGGCGGCGGGGCTGCCGTCGCGGTCGTCGAGGAACCCGACGGTTAGCTCGATGCCCGCCGCCTGCGCCCCGGCGGCAAACTCGGACAGAAGCATCTCGGCGCCGCCCCACGTGAGAGAGGCGATCAGGGCGTGCACCCTCAACGGGCGGCTGGTATCCACGGCTCGATGGTAGGGGTACCTTGCGAGGGCTATCTCAGATCAGCCGTGCAGGGGCTCAACCCTAAGATCATCGACCCCTTCAGCCGACTACTTAATCTGTGGCGGCACCCACCATGAGCAAGGTCGCTGAGCACGAGGCTACGATGAGACGCATGCGCGTCGCGGTGGTCGAGACCGCTCCGTTCGGGGGCCTGCTGCACTATGCCGTGCAGCTCGGAAACGCCCTCGCAGAGCGCGGGCACGAGGTCGACCTGATCACGCCCCGTGACAACGAGCTCGCGAGGATTCCAGGCGCGGCCAACATGCGGGCCATACTGGCGCCCCCGGTGCCGTCGGCCGATCAGCCACGACCGGGCAAGCTCTCGATCTTCATGCGGCGGGCGGGAATCGCCATCCGGCTCACGCGCGCATGGGCGCGCATCCTGTACGAAACGCGCCGCCGCCGCTACGACGTCGTGCTCGTGACGTGCGACATCGGACTCTCGGTCGCGATCACGAGCGCCTACCTGCTGGCTGCGCTCCCGGGCGCGCCGCCCGTTGCCCACGTTCGCCACAACGTGCGCTCCTTCAACCGCTGGGGTGGCGAGGAGATGTTCTCGAAGCGCCCGGGCCTGGTCGTCCGGATCCACATAGGCCTTCTGAAGCGCATCCGCTTGGTGTTCGTCCACGGCGAGCGCAGCCGCGACGAGTTCCTGAAGAGATTCCCGTCAGTTCCGACAGCCGTCATTCCGCACGGCGACGAGCGCGTGTTCGGTGACCCGCCGCCACCCGCCGGCGAGGAGCGCATCCTGTTCTTCGGGGACTGGCGCAAGGTGAAGGGAATGCCACTGCTGATGGATGCATTCGACGCGCTCGCCGCACGGCGTCCGAGCGTGCAACTGACGATCGCCGGCAAGCCGTCCCGGCAGGACATCGATCCGGACCTGATCCGCAAGTGGGCGGCAGGACATGGCGGGCGCGTGAAGGTGATCGACCACTACGTGCCGATGGAGGAAGTGCCGTCGGTCTTCGCCGAGGCGCGGGTCGTCACCACCCCGTACTTCGTCGGCTACCAGAGCGGCGTCGTGCATCTCGCGATGACGATGGGTCGCGCCGTGATCGCGACCGACGTCGGCGACCTCGGCTCGGCAGTGGTCAACGGGGAAACCGGAATCGTCATCCCGCCCAACGACGTCTCCGCTCTCGCCGATGCGCTCGAGCGGGTCGTCTCGGACGCCGACCTCGCCGGCCGCATGGGCGCCGCCGGCAGGCGGCGCGTGCTCGAGCGCTCGGGCTGGGAGACGGTGGCCGAGAAAGCCGAGGAGGCGCTCGTCGCCAGCATCAACGGCGGCGTTCGCCGCTGACCCGGCCATGAGCGAACGCCGGCCGCGCGTCGCTGTCTACAACGACCAGGCCTACTGGAGCGAGGCCGGTGCGATCTACACGGCGCGAGCGTTCGTCGTGTTCCTCGGCGAACTGGCGCGCTCCCTGGACAGGCTGGTCGTGATCGGGCGCCTCGACCCCGAGCCCGCTCGCTCCTTCTACCGCCTGTCTGACGAGCTCGACTTCGCGCCGTTGCCGTGGTATCGCGACGCGTCCAATCCGCTCCTGGCGGGCCGCGCCTTCGCCGGATCGGTGCGCACGATGTGGCACGCGCTCGACGACGTGGACTCCGTGTGGGTGCTCGGTCCCTACCCGCTGTCGATCGTGCTGGTCGCGCTGGCGACGCTGCGCCGGAAGCACGTGGTGCTGGGCGTGCGACAGGACATGCCGCAATACATTCGCAACCGGCACCCGCGGCGCCGCTGGATCCAGCGCGCCGCGGACATGCTGGAAGGCGCGTGGCGACTGCTCGCGCGCCGGCTCCCGATCGTCGTGGTCGGCCCAGGCCTGGCGCAGAACTACGCGTTCGCGCCGCGCAAGCTGGAGATCTCGGTCTCGCTGGTCCACGAGCGCGACATCGTCTCGCCCAGCGAGAGCAAGAGCTCGAACGGCCGCTTCACGGTGGTAAGCGTCGGCCGCCTCGATCGCGAGAAGAACCCTTTGATGCTGGCGGACGTGCTCGCCCGCCTGCGTGAGCAGGACCCGCGCTGGCGCCTCGTGGTGTGCGGCGACGGGCCGCTCGAGCACGAGCTCGCCGAGCGGATCGCGGCGCTCGGCCTGCGTGAGCACGCGGACTTGCGCGGTCACGTGCCGATCGATGGCGGCCTGGTCGACGTCTACCGGTCCGGCGACGCCTTCCTGCACGTGTCCTGGACCGAGGGGCTGCCGCAGGTACTGCTCGAGGCCTTCGCCGCCGGGCTCCCGGTCGTTGCCACGGCCGTCGGCGGAGTCGAGGAGGCTCTCGGTGACGCGACGCTCCTGATCCCGCCCGGTGAGGCGGAGGCAGCGGCCCAGGCGCTCGAGCGCCTGCGCGACGAGCCCCAGCTGCGCGCGGACCTCGTCCGCACCGGGTTGGCGCACGTGCGAGAGCACACGCTGGAGGCGGAAGCCCGGCGGGTGTCCGCCTTTCTCAGCGGCATCGCGGCCGAGACGTAGTCGCTCCCGGCGTTCAGCGCACGGGTGTCCAGTGCGCCTTCTGGCGACCGCGCGCGCCGCGCACGACGCCGAGCGCCACCGCGACGTTGCCGAGCGTGAACTGACCGGCCGCCCGCGCGAGCCGGCCGGCGGGCCCGGGCGGCACGAAACCCGCAACCGCGAGACCGCCGGTGGCGTAGGCGCCTGCCTGCAAACCAGCCGCGAGCCGGTAGGGGCGGTGCCGGGCGAGCGCGAGCGACGAGGCAAGTCCGCCGAGCAGCAGGAACGGCAGGGCGAGCCGTCCGTACTTGTGCGAGAGGGCGCGCCAGGCAAAGCCCGGCGGCAGGTCACGCAGCTCCGACAGCGCCATCACGCGGCCCGCGCTCATGCGCGTCCGACGCGCGAGCTCGCCCGCCATGGGCACGGCGTCCTCGTGAGAGGAGGCCTCAGGCTCGTAGACGACGCGCCCACCACGGCGCACCAGGCTGCAGAGAAGCCAGAAGTCGTCGTTGATGACTCCCGCCGGGATGGCCGGCAGCCAGTCCCGGCGCACGGCCATGAACTCGCCGGACATCGCGGCCACACTGCCCGACCGGCTCTCGAGCCCACGCACCAGATCCTCGTAGCGGTCATACATGCTGCCGCGCTCGCCGCGCCGTCCGGCCACGGCGACGACCTCGGGATCGGCGAAGTGGCGCACGGCGGCGCGCACGCTGCCGCGATCGAGCAGGTTGTTGGCGTCGGTCATCAACACGATGTCTCCCCCGGCCGCCGACAGGCCGCGCTCGAGCGCCGCCGACTTGCCCGCGCGCTCCGCCGAGAACAGCACCTGTGCGTCCGGCCGTGCCTCGCGCGCGATCCGGGCCAGCTCCTCGTCCTCGTCCACGGTCACGATCACCTCGAGCCGGTCGGCCGGGTAATCGAGATCGGCGAGCGCGCGCAGCTTGTCGCGCAGCGCCTCCCGCTCCCTGTAGGCCGGGACGAGCAGGCTCACCGACGGTGTGGCGTCGTCGCGCCGCCAGCGCCGCTCGCGCAGTAGAAGCAGGGCCGCGGGATACCCGATGAGCACCCATCCCGCTCCGGCCGCGCTTCCCCAAAACCAGGCCTCGCGCAGTTTCACCCGCGTAATCCCTCTCGCTCGCGCGATGCCGCGTATCCCAGTGCGAGCAGCATTCCGAGCAGCACGTAGAGGAGACGGATCGTGTCTCCGTGCAGGAAAAGACTTGCCGTCAGGAACGCCCCGATCGAGACCATCACGGTGCGCCCGATCATGAGGTCCCAGACGCCTCGCGCGATCGCGAACCTGAGCACCGTCAGCAGCCCGACGAGCCAGCCGACGATGCCGGCGATGCCCTGCTCGGCCGCGATCTCGAGCGGAAGGCTGTGCGCCTCACGTACCTGCCGCCGGTCGCTTCCGATGTCGCGTGTGTAGTCGCGGTAGTAGTTGGGGAATTGCTTGGGCCCGACGCCCGTCACCGGATTGTCGGCGAACATCGCAAGCGCCACGAGGTTCTCGCTCAACCGTCCCTTGTCCGAGCGAGCTGACGCATCCTGACGCTGGACCGCGAACAGAGGCAAGCCAAACAGGAGCGTCGCCACGATCACGCTGATCGCCGCAATCCGCAGCCGGCGAGACGGCAGCGCGAGTCCCGTCCCGACGATGCCGACCGCGACCGCGATCAGTCCCCCGCGCGAGCCGGTGGCGAAGACGCCGCCGATCAGGATCAGCACGGCTGCAAGGCCGAGCAGCTGGCGTTTCTTGTCGCCGCGGGCGATCAGATAGAGCGCGAAAGGCACGAGCGCCGCCATCACGAGGGCGAAGAAGTTGGGGTCGCCAATGGGGCCGGCGGCGCGCGGCGCGACCACCTGAAAGGCGAACTCCGGCGCCTTGAGCGGGAAGAGGCGGGTCGGATGGACGAAAACCGAGAAGAGCGAGCCGGCGCCCAGGAAGATGCCGACGCCGGACAGCGTGACCGCGGCCCGCTCGACGTCCGACACTCTGCGGATGGCGAGGGCGATCAGGAACAGGAACGTGAGGTTCTTCAGCGCCGGCACGGGGATGCTGTAGCCGGCCGGGCTCTCGAGCGCGGCGATCAACGCAGGCAGGCCGAGCAGCGCGCAGACGATGAGCACTTCCTTCGCGAAGGCGGTGCGCCGCGTCGCCTCCCAGGTCGCGTACCCGAGCAGCACCATGCCGCCCACCTCGATCGGGGACGGCAGGCCCCCGAAATAGGCCGCCTCGATCGACGTCCACACGACGCCGATGTAGCAGGGCACGATCCACTCGGGACGGCGCAGCAGGAAGATGCCGAGAGCCGTACCGACGACCAGGAACGGGAACAGGCCCGGCTTGAGCGACAGGAACCGCAGCGCGATCAGCGGCAGCGTCGCCGCCAGCAGCACGGCGCCGGCCGCGATCGCCGCGTCGGCCGCCAGCTGCTGAGTGGGGACACGTCCGCCCCCGTTCGACCTTCCGTTGCCGCCGGGAGAGTACGGGAGGCCCTGGGCGTGACCCTCCATCTAAACCCCTACAAACTCCTCAGTGCTCACGTAATCCGCGCCTACCCTCGGAGCTCCCGTGATTTGCGTCTAAGCAAATCACGGCCATACTCTCGCCACTCAACGGCTCGTCGGGTAGCGCGGACCCTCCCTGGTGAGCCAGCCTGCCGCTGCCAGCGCCTCTGCGCGCGCCCCGTCACCCGGCCGCCCAGTGCCGCCCCGGCCATCAGGCGGGCCGCTGCCGTAGCGGCGAATGAGTGTCCACGTTGCGACGGCGCCCAGCAGCGCGAGGAGGAGGGTCGCGATCAGGATCACGCTGGTGCTTGTGCTCGCCTTGGTCGGGTCGCTCGGGGCCTGGAGTGTCCGCAGGTCCCAGATGTCCACGAGCTTCGCCTGCTCGCGCTCCGCGGCGGTGAGGATCGAACGAAGCGCGGGCTGAACGATGTTCTCGTCGGTGGCGGAGGTGCTCATCCTGATGATGCGCGAGTCGGGTACCGAGCGCACGGTGACTGTCACCGGTGGATCGCCCGCCTGCCTGAGCAGGTCGCCCGACGCGAGCAGCTCCACGTATGTCACGGCCGTGCCCGACCGCTGGAAGGAGTCGAGGATCCCTGCCAGGTCGCCCTCCTGACCCGCCGGCGGGTTCGGCACGAGGACGAGGGTCGCCGAGCTCTCGTAGGTGACCGGCCGCACGAGCGCGTAGGCGATGCCGGCGAAGAAGATGATCGTCGCGACTGCGACCGTGATCAGCGTCACCCCGGAGCGGCTGAGCCTGGTGAGGGAGTTCATGCTGTCCCCGTCCTGCGCACCACGAGCGGCACCGTCGCCATCAGCAGCCGTATCTCGGCCCAGATGGACGGGTGCCGGAAAAAGCTGATCTCGAGGCGGCAGCGCTCGTCGAAGTCCATGGAGTCACGCCCGAGCACCTGCCACGGGCCGGTGATGCCGGGGCGGAACTCGAGCCGCCCGGTGTGCCACAGCTGATACGTGCTGACGTCGAAGCTGGTCGGGCGCGGTCCCACCAGGCTCATGTCACCCTTGAGGACGTTGATCAGCTGGGGAAGCTCGTCGAGGCTCGTCTTGCGCAGGAAGCGGCCGACGCGAGTGGTGCGCGGATCGTCGTAGACGCGGAAGTCGGGCCATGCGACCACGCTCTGGGACCGCAGCTGCTCCTTGAGCTCGTCGGCGTTCTTGACCATCGTGCGGAACTTGTACAGATCGAAACGACGGCCCCCGGCTCCGCAGCGCTTCTGGCGGAAGCTGACGGGGGCGGAGAGGTCTCCCGCCTTGACGATCAGGGCGATCACCAGCATCGGGATCGCCAACAGAACGAGGGCCACCCCAGAGACCGCGATGTCAATCGCTCTCTTCATGATCCAATAGCCGGCCGGCGGTTCCACGCCGTGGGTGCGGCTGTCCGTAGCCTGGGTAGTCGCCCGTTTCATCCCGATGCGCGCCTCGACCAAGGTAAACGATGAATACGCCATAAGCTAGCGGAAGTTTCGGAGCCCACCGCCGGGATCCGAGCACTCTGCTACCCCTTGTTGTCGCCAGTAAGCCCCGCGGCCTTTAGCGCTACGTCCCGGTTCTCGAAGACCTGACCGGACAGGACCCGGCCCTCCCGGATCCGCCACAGCCAGAAGGCCTGGGAGTCCACGACCAGGCCGCTCTCGCCGCGTGCGTAGACGCGCCCGGAGGCGAACACGCCGTCCTCGAGCTCCCGGAAGTCCTGAGGCACCACGCGCAACTCGTCCCACACCCGCCCCACGTCCTCGAAGTAGCGCCGGATCCCGTCGTACCCCCGGTACGGCTGGCCCTGGTTTGCCCGCTGGGCGGTCGGAAGCTCGAGCACGATGTCGGGGTCGCAGAGCGTGAGCACGGCCTCCACGTCACGGCGAGTGAAGCCGTCGAAGACTCTTCTGATGAGGGCGATCCTGTCGCGAGGCAACTTAGAGCGCCTTTCGGAATGACGGCGCGCCCGGGCCGGTGCAGGACCAAGCTGGGCGCCGCACGCAGGCGAAGCCGGTAGCTGTGCCTACCGGCGAGTCTGCGGGTGGCGATCCAGCGTCGGTGCTGGGCCGGATCCGGGTGTGGCGCTTCATTCTGAAAGTCGCTCTTAGCCTGGCCTGGGCGGCTACGTGTCCGCGAGCGTGAAGCAGAAGCGGCTGCCTCCGCCCTCGACCGGCTCGACCCATATCTGCCCCCCATGACGCTCGACGATCCGCTTGCAGATCGCCAAGCCGATGCCGCTGCCCGGATAGGCCTCGCGGCCGTGCAGGCGCTGGAAGACGGTGAAGATGCGCTCGGCGTGGCGTGCTTCGATGCCGATGCCGTTGTCCTCGACCGTGAAGAGCCAGCTGCCCGCCTGCCGCACCGCCGTGACCTGCACCCGCGGCGCGTTGCCGGAGACGAACTTGATCGCGTTCGACAGGAGGTTCTGGAACAGCTGCGCCAGCTGGGTCGCATCGGCCCGAACCGTGGGCAGCTGCCCCACTGCGACCTGCGCGCCGGATTCGTTGATCCGCGCTTCCAGCGCCTGCAGGCTCTCGCGCACGACCTCGTCGCAGTTCACGAGACCGATCGCATAATCGGCCGTTCCCGCACGCGAGTAGACGAGCAACCCGTCGATCAGCCCCTGCATGCGGACCGCGCCCTCGACCGCGAAGTCGATGAACTCGTCGGCTTCGGTGTCGAGCTTGCCGCGATAGCGCCTCGAAAGCAGCTGCAGATAGCTCGACACCATGCGCAGCGGCTCCGACAGGTCGTGGGAGGCCGCGTGCGCGAATTGCTGCAGGTCGTAGTTGGAGCGCTCGAGCTCCTCGGCGCGAATCTCCAGAGAGCGCGACAGCGACTGCACCTCCGCGAATCCCTCGGCGTTCTCGAGGGCAGCGCCCGCCAGCGATGCGATGAACTGGGCGATCTGCTCCTCCTCGGCCTCGAACAGGCCGCCGACGCTTGCATGTGTCGCATACATGCACACCGCGACGCGGCCGCGGACGTAGATCGGCGCGCACAGCACGGAACGCACCCGTGAGATCGTCACGCTCTCGCTCGGATCTCCGCGCAGGCCTCCGTCCAGCGCGACCGGGCGGCCCTGCGCGAGCGCGCGCGCGATGACCGAGCTCGAGAGCTCACCCTGGTCGGAGGGCGTCGCGGGACGCACCTCCCCATCGGTCGCCACGTCGAGCACCAGGCACCGCTCGGCGCGCAGAAGCACCACGCCCGCCTCTCGCACCGCGTCGAAGACAGCCTCGCGCGTCAGCGCGGAGACGATCTGCTTGCCCGAGTCGACGATCGTCGCGAAGCGATCGAGCAGCGACAGGGTCTGCTGCTCGTCCGCCTGCCGGTCGGCGACCGTGTGCGGGCCTGGTGCGGGCGCATCGGGTCCGGGTAGCCACGGCGGCGGCGGCGCGCCGATCTCCTCGAGCTCCCGGCGGGCCGCAGCGATGTCCTCATGACCGGAATCACCGAGTGCTGCGCTCAGCTCGCCGCGCGCATGCAGGCTCTGCGCGCGCTCGTAGCGCGCGCCCTGGCTCTCGGCGACCACGATCGAGCGATCAAGGAGGGAACGCGCCTTGCGCGGGCGCCCCGCCAATGCTGCAAGGAGCGCGCGTTCCCGCAGGACGTGTGGCAGGTTGTTGCGGTAGCGGCGCGCCGTGCGCTGCGCCGCCCTGGCGGTCGTGCGCGCCCGGCGCAGCAGCGCGCGCCGGCGACCTGGCGCCCACGGCGGCACTGTCTCGGCTTCGCAGCGCAGGGCGGTCGCCAGCCAGGGCAGCACCGGCGCAACATACTCCTGGCGCAGCCCGGCCTGCCGCACGCGCTTGCGCGCACGCTCGAGCACCGTCACCGCCGCGGCGGGATCACCGGCTGCAAGTAACCGCAGCGCCTCCGCCTGGAGCGCCTCTGCCAGCGCGTGCACGTCGTCGCCGCTGCGAGCCAGCTCGTTGCGCACCAGCTCTTCGGGGATCTGGCCGCTCGCCGCCTTTGCCCAGGCGCCGAGGCTGATCGCGGCGACCTGGTGGTCGCCCAGCCGCAGCGCGGTCTGGTGAGCGCCCCTGCTGATCGCGACCGCTTCGCGCAGGTTTCCGAGCCGGTACTGGCTGAGGGCGATGTGCCAGGTGGCGGTCTCTGCTTCCCACGGGTCGCCGGTGCGCTCCAGGATCTCGATCGCCTCGCTGCACTTGTCGATGGCCTCCTCGTAACGGGACGCCGCGTACAGCACGGTGCCGTAGAAGCCAAGCGACTGCCCCTCGCCCCATACGTCTCCGAGCTGCCGGCGGATCGCCAGCGACCGTTCCACGTATTTGATGCCGCGCTGGTAAGCGGGCACCATCGTCGCCACCGGAGCGTGCTCCGAGTAGGCCTGGGCGAGCTCGGCGGTGGGCGTGTAGCGCTCTCCGAGGTTCATCTCGCGCAGGTGAGCGAAGCCGCAGGGCACGAGGCCCGCCTGGAACCAGTACACGTAGGCCAGGCGGCTGTAGAGATGTATGGCGAGCAGCTCGTCACGCGCCCGTGACGGCGAGCGGCGGCCAACCAACAGCGTCGGGAAGACGGTGTGCAGCACTTGGACGAATGCTTCCCAGACGAGGGCCAGTGCGAAAGCGGCTCTCGTGCGCGGCACCCGCTGGCCGAGCGAGCGCAGCGCGCGCTCGATCCGTTCGCGCGCCTTGCGGACGTCACCGTGCTTGAAAGCCAGCTCGCCGAGCTTGCCTTCGATCTTCGCCTGCGTCTGCGGTTGGCGCGCCAGCGCCAGTGCCGCGGAGAGATGCTCCGCGGCCTCGTCGTAGTGGCCCCGCAGCATCAGCACGTCGCCAAGCAGCTCCTCGATGTGCGCTCGCGTTCTCTCGTCGGCCCTGCCCCCTGCCCTGAGGGCGATGCGGCATTGCTGCTCCGCCACCTCGAGCGTATGGCGCGAGCGCGCGTCCTCCGCCGCCGCGAGCGCGTACGGCAGCGCGCGCTCGGCGGTGTCGCCGGCGTCGAAGTGATAAGCGAGCTCGAACACCCGCTCCGGATCGGTCGCCTCGAGCTTGAGCGCGGCCCGGCGGTGGAGCGCCTTGCGCTCGTCCGGGTCAAGGCGGTCGAGCAGCGCCTCACGCAGCCGGTCGTGCACGAACGTGTAGGCAGCGCCGTCCGCATCCGCGAGCACGACGTGCCTCGTGCGAGCCTCCTGAATCGCGGTGCTTGCATCGAGCGGACTCTGGTCCGCCAGTGCGCCCGCGAACGCGAGATCGAACTGCTTGCCGAGCACGGCTCCCACCGACAGCAGCGCCACAACGTCCGGCGAGAGGCGATCGAGCCTGCGCGCGATCAGCGCTCCGGCGCGACGCGAGGACTGCGCATCGGCCATCCGTTCCCGATCGGTTCGCCATGCGTCGCCGTCGTGCTCGAGCGCTCCGCTTTCCACGAGGCCGCGCAGCAGCTCGGCGGCCATGAACGGACTGCCGTCGCATTGCCGCGTCACCAGGGAAACGGCGTCTTCGGGCAACGGCCCGGCCATCGACTCGAGCAGATGCCTGACGTCGTCCTCGTCGAGCGGCTGTAGATCTACGTGCGGAGAAGGCTCGAGGCTGCGAAGCGAATCGTCGTCGGCAACCTCGTCCGACCGGAATGAGACCACCAGCATGACGTGATGGGATTCATCCGCACTGCGTGTGCGTTCGAACCAAACGCGCACGAGTTCAATCGTGAGCTCGTCGCACCACTGGCAGTCGTCGAGCATGACGAGCGCGGGCCGCGACACGCTGCCGAGCGCGTCGATGAGGACCGCAAGCGCGGATGTCGTGCGCACCTCGGCCCGGTCCTCCGGACCGAATGAGGCGTCCTCGACCGAAGCAAGCAGAGGCGCGAGCGCCGGCAGCGCCGCGAGCACGGTTCCCTCCCGGCCGGCGAGACGAACGCGGAGGCGCTCCGCGAGCGCCGGTTCGGCCTGCGCGGTCGAGACGAGCTCGGACACGACTCCGGCGAGCACCTGGAACGGGCTCTGCGCGACCTGATCGCCACCCTGGCCGCCCAGCACCCACGCGCCGTCTTCGGTGGCGCGCCGGGCCAGCTCGTCAAGCAACCGCGTCTTGCCGCCGCCCGACTCCGCCTCGACGAATGCCAACCCTCCTCTACCTTCACGTGCTTCCCCGAGCGCATCGACCAGCGCGGCGAGCTCTTGCTCCCTGCCCACCAGCGCCGGCTCGGTCAGCGTACGGCGGCGATCCTGCGCACCGATCACGACATCGGGGTCGACCTCGCCGCGGTCCAGCGCGTCGGCGATCTCGCGCAGGTCGGCTGCCGCGGCCTCGGCGCTCTGATAGCGATCGCGGGGATCCTTCTGAAGTAGCCGCTGGACGACGGCCGCAAGCGCCCGCGGGGTGCCCGCCGCGTCGCGGCGCGCGTCCGGAGGAGGAGCCGTCACGTGCTGGCGCAGGACCTCTCCCACGGTCAGGCCCTCGAATGGTGGCCGGCCGGCGATGCACTCGTACAGGACAGCCCCGGCGGAATAGAGATCTGCGCGCTCATCCACCTCCTGGTGCACGAGCCCGGCCTGCTCGGGCGAGATGTAGTTCGCGGTGCCCGCCAGCAGGTCGCGGATGGAGGCGCCCAGCCTGACGCTGCGGGCGAACCCGAAGTCGATCAACGTAACGCTGCGCACCGGCGTGAGCGGGTCCACGATCACGTTCGCGGGCTTCACGTCTCGGTGCAGGACGCCCTTCGAGTGCGCCTCCTGCAGCGCGTCCATGATCGCGGTCGCGACGGTGAGCGCGTCACGGGGCTCGAGCAGACCTTCGAGAAGCCGTTCTTTCAGTGTGATGCCCGGGACGTAGGGCATCGTCAGGTAGAGGAGCCCGTCCTCCCGTCCGATCCCGAGCAGCGGCGTCAGGTGCGGGCTGCGAACCGCGCCCAGCACCTCCGCCTCGTGCTGCAAGCGCATCTGGATCCCGGCGGGCACCGCCGCCACGGACGCCGTCTTGATGATTACCTCGCCCCCGCGCTCGAGGTCGGTCCCGAGCAGCGTCGCGATCGAGTTGTCGTCCTTCAGCCGCTGCCTCGCCTGAAAGCGGCCGCCGAACAACCGGTCCTCATGCGGCGATTGCCGCTGCACCCCGTTTGTCCTCACCTGGGGTCTACCGCGTGGTGGGTCCACCCCGGTACCTCATCAGCCGTGCTATCGGCGCTCGTTCGCACCGGGTTTAACCAAGCGCCGCCCACTGAACGAAAAGGCGCGCACGCGCCGTCGGGCTCGAGTTTTCCAAGGGCCATCGTGAGAGCGCACACGACTTGGCCCCGCACTGGAAGACAATGCGTTACCTCCCTGTGGAGAGAGCGCTGCGAGCCGAGTATATCCGCGCCCTATCGCGCCGGAAAGGGCTCTGCAATGCGATGAAACGCGCAGATTGCGAAACCGTTCCGAGCGAGGCGGTTTCGCTTTCCTGCCCGGGGGGCACCAGAGGCGACACAGAGGTTTCGGCGTTTCACCAACAGGCAGGGGAGGGCGTTGTGTGGCAGCCACGATCGCCCTCCCCCCGGGCTACGGCGCCGGCCCGTGCCGAGTCACTCGCAGCGCCGTAAGTCCGACGCTAGACAAGCTCCCGTCAAGCCCGCGTGAAGGCACTCGGACAGAGCGCGTGATTTTTCTGATGACGTGCAAACCATGGTTTGAGCGGCTCAGGAGTCTGCTTGAGCGTCTTGCCGCGACAACCCCAGGGTCGAGAGGGCCTTTTCTCGATCGACGAACTGCCGCAGACGTGTCGCCTTTCCGTCTCGGACGGTCCAGACATGCGTCATCGACGCCTCGACCTCAGCGCCGCTTTCTCTCCCTCTCCCGCGATAACGCAGGAAGACGATGACGTCGTCGCCGCGGTCGAGAGTCTCTTCGACTTCGACCGAGAAGTCTTCGAACAGCTCGTAGGTTTGCTCCCAGTCCCGCCGCACTGCCTCGTGTCCGCGATGAATCGCCGCGTCTGGCATCTCCGGCGGGTCATGGGCCTCGATTTCCGGGTCGAACAGCTCGAACACGGCGTCGAGGTCCCGGCGAGCGAATGCCTCATAGCCTCTCCGGGCCAGATCGACGTTCTCCCGTGACATCGCCCGCGCAGTATCCCCTCAGCGAGCCGTCGATCATGCCGCCGCTCTGTGCTCAGGTGCGATGGGCGCAACTGGGCTCGAACCAGTGACCTCCAGCTTGTCGAGCTGGCGCTCTCCCAACTGAGCTATGCGCCCGGGTCGATGCCGAGTTTAGCTCGCCGCGGACGCCTACGGCGGAAGCGCCAGCCGCTTACAGGACAGGCACCGAAAAGTGAGTGGGACGAGAGGTGGCAGAAGGTCACGACTTGCATAGCGGAGTGGCGCGTGATGACCGAATTGCGAGAGGCAACTTGCCGACTGAACACTTGACTGACCTATAGACCCCTGAACTGTCCAGTCGATGATTGGGCATGTCACGGAAAGGTCGTAAAGCTCGCTAAGCGTGCAAACGGCGCGGCTTCGTCAGTCTTTGAGCTCGCTTCGGTCGTCAGCCCGGCCGCCCCTCGCTCACTCCTTCGATGCCCTCCCCCAAAAAGGGTCCCGGAAGGATCCGAACATCAACCGCGATTTGGCCCCCGTATTCGTAGCCGTCGCGGCGTCCTCCGCTGTACTGTGCGGAGGAATGACCGGGGAAAGACAACACCCACGGCTGCCCGGCAGCGACGCGCAGGCAAACGGCCTGGCGCCCGAGGCGCCGGTCCCGGGGCTGACGGTGTGCGTCACCGGTGGCGGCGGCTACGTCGGCGCCATCCTGACCGCGCGGCTGCTCGAGCGGGGCTACCGCGTGCGGGTGCTCGATCGCCTGTACTGGGGGCACGAGCCGCTCGAGCAGGTTCGCGACCGGGTCGAGCTGGTGGTGGCCGACGTGCGCGAGCTGCCGTCGACCGTACTCGACGGCGTCGACGCGGTGATCCACCTCGCCGGTCTCTCCAACGACCCGACGGCCGAGTACGACCCCGAGGCCAACTGGCAGATGAACGCGATCGCTACCGAGACCCTCGCGCGAGCCTGCGTCGATCGCGAGATCGAGCGGTTCGTGTTCGCGTCGTCGTGCTCGCTGTACGACCGCCTCCCACCGGGGACCCACGACGAGGACACCGCGCTCGAGCCCTACGGCGCCTATGCGACCTCGAAGCGCTATGCCGAGGAGCGACTGCTGGAGCTCGCCGGCGCCGGTCTGTGCCCGGTGATCCTGCGCAACGGCACCGCCTACGGATGGAGTCCGCGGATGCGCTTCGACCTGGTCGTGAACACGTTCGTGAAGGACGCGCTCCTGCACGAGCGGCTCGCCTTGCACGGCGGCGGGTGGATGTGGCGGCCGCTCGTCGACGTCAAGGACATCGCCGACGCGATGGTCGCCGCGCTCGAGGCTCCCGCGGAGCTCGTGCAAGGCGAGATCTTCAACGTCCTGCATTCCAACTACCAGATCCGCGAGCTGGCGATGCTCGTCGCCGGCTCCGTCCAGCTGCTCGGCCGCCACGTCCGACTGGAGGAGACCGAGGCCCCCGCGCTGACACGGGACTACCGCTGCTCGAACGCGAAGCTGTCCCAGCGGCTCGGCTTCACCCCCGCGCGCTCCGTGGTGGAGGCGGTCGCCGACGTCCTGGCCCGCATCGATCCAGACGACCGCACGATGCTCACCGACCCGCGCTACTACAACATCCGGTGGTTCGAGCTGCTGAACGAGATCGGACCGCGGGTGCAGCGCTTCGGCACGGTCCTTTGAGGGACGGCCGAGTCCTGATCACGGGCGCCCGCGGTCAGCTCGGATCCGATCTCGCGCAGCTGCTGGCCGACAGCGACGAGCTCGTCGCCGCCGGGCACGACCAACTCGACATCACCGACGACGACGCGGTGGCAGGCGTCCTTACAGACCTCTCGCCCACGCTCGTCATCAACTGCGCGGCGTTCCACAACGTCGACGTGTGCGAGCGCGAGGAGGATCGATCGTTCGCGGTCAACGCACGCGCAGTCAAGCGGCTCGCACAGAGGTGCGAGGCGGTCGATGCGAAGCTGGTCCACTTCAGTACCAACTACGTCTTCGACGGCACCGGAGAGGACCCCTACGACGAGGACGACCGGCCCGCCCCCCGCAGCGTCTACGCGATCTCCAAGCTCGCCGGCGAGCAGTCGGCGCTGGCCTACGCGCCAGGTGCTCTGGTCATCCGCAGCGCAGGCTTGTACGGCCTGCAGGGAAGCGCATCGAAGGGAGGGAACTTCGTCACGCGCATGGTCGCCCGGGCTCGCGATCAGGGCGAGATCAAGATGGTCGCCGATCAGTGGCTGTCTCCGACGTTCACGGCGGACCTCGCGGATGCCGTCGTCGAGGCGGTCGATGCCGGGGCAAGCGGGCTGCTCCACCTGACTAACGCGGGCGAGTGCTCTTGGTACGAGTTCACGCAGGCGATCATCGAGCTCGCAGGAATCGACGCCTCGGTCCAACCGGGCGAGACCGAGAGCGGCCCGGGGGTGACGCAGCGGCCACTGAACGGGGTGCTGCGGTCACGCAGACTCGCCGAATTCGGACTGTCGCCGCTACGTCCCTGGCGCGACGCGCTGACAGACTATTTGCGGCGAGCAGAGCTGTCGTAGCGAAACGGCAGCTCGTCCTCGATCTCTCGCAGGCTCGGCGCCTTCGCGTCGCGCTGTGAGGGCACGAGCTCGACGTCCGGCCACTCGATCGCGAGCTCCGGGTCGTTGTACTTGATGCCGCGCTCCAGATCGTCGTCGTAGTAGGTCGAGCACTTGTACATCACGTCCGCAATGTCGCTGACCACGCAGAACCCGTGCGCGAAGCCGATCGGGCAGTAGAGCTGGTGCAGGTTCTCGTCGTTCAGCTCGAAGGCCTCCCACTCCCCGTACGTCGGCGAGCCGCGCCGGATGTCGACGACGACGTCCACGATCGCCCCGCGCGCGCAACGGACGAGCTTGGCCATGCCGGCGCCGATCTGGAAGTGCATCCCCCGCACGACCCCGCGCCCCGACCGGGAGTGGTTGTCCTGAACGAACTCCTCCGGGATGCCGAGCCCGGCGAAGAGGTTGCGCCGGTACGTCTCGTGGAAGAAGCCACGCTCGTCCCCGTGCACCACCGGCCGCACGAGCACGGGTCCGTCCAGGCGGGTGGATAGGCGTTCCATGGCGGCGCCAGTCTTCCAGATGTAGCCTCATGGCGATGGAGGCAAAGACGAAGGTCCTACACGTCCTGCACAACCATCCGTCGCTGCGCGCCGGTGCGCCGGAGACCTACGTGCTCGAGCTGTTCGAAGCCATGCGAGGGTTGGAAGGCCTCGCCCCGACCCTGCTCGCCCGGATGGGATCTGAGGACGGGGTCGAGCGGCGCCAGCGGCCAGGCGCCCCGATCGGAACGCTCAACGGCGATCCCGACCAGTTCCTGGTCTACATACCCCGCGACGGATTCGACTTCTTCCACATGACGTACACGGAGAAGTCGATGTACACGCGCTACTTCGCCGAGTTCCTGCGCGCGCACGAGCCCGACGTGGTCCACTTGCACCACTCGCTGTATGTCGGCTGCGAGTTGATCTCACTCGTCCGGTACCTGCTGCCTGGGGCCGCGATCGTCTACACGCTGCACGACTACTCGCTCATCTGCCACCGCGACGGAAGGTTCGTGCGGACGGGCAGCGAGGCGCTCTGCATGCAGGCCTCGCCGCTGCGCTGCCACGAGTGCTTTCCCGACGTGGCGGACGAGGACTTCTTTCTGCGCACGCGGTTCATCCAGGCGCACCTCAATCACGTCGACCGGTTCGTGGCGCCGAGCCGGTTCCTGCTCGAGCGCTTCGTGGACTGGGGGATCGCGCCCGAGCGGATCGTCTGCGAGGAGTACGGACGGCCGCCAGCTCAACGGGCGCCGGAAAGCCGGGGCGACCGGCCGAGAACGCGCTTGGGATTCTTCGGCGACGCCGATCCCTACGCGGGAATCGAGGTGCTCGAGGGCGCAATGGGGATGCTGGCAGCAGAGAACGTCGACGTCACGCTGGTAACCGGCCGCGGCCGCACCGACCTGCCACAACTGATGAGCCAGGTCGACTGGGTCGTCGTGCCGTCGCGCTGGTGGGAGGCCTCTCCGCTCGCCGTCCAGGACGCCTTCCTTCACGGTCGGCCCGTGATATGCAGCGGCATCGGCGCGATGGCGGAGAAAGTGGAGCACGGCGTCAACGGTTTGCACTTCGCGGCCGGGGACCCGCGGGCGCTGGCGGACGCGATCCGCGACGCGGTGACGCGGCCCCGGCTGTGGGACCGGCTCGCCGCCGGCATCCCGCCCGTACGCTCGATGGAAGAGCACGTGGACGAGCTCATGCACCTCTATCGCAGCTGCCTGGAACGGACGGACCGCGCGCCGGCACTGGCGCTCGAGTAGTGGCGGGAACGCCGGCGGGTCTTTCAGACCGGCTCCTGGCGCTGGCCATGCGTCCGGGAGCCGAGGCAGAGCTCGAGTCCGTGCTCGGCGCGGAAGCTCCGCAGCTCGAGGCGCAACAGCGGGCTGAAGTGCTGCGATCTGTCCTCGCCGGCGCGGCTGCAGCGCTCGCTGGACCGGGCGGGTTCTCGCTCAGCCGGTCGCTGCACGTGATCCGGGACGCGCTTCGCGACCCCCTGCCGCAGGCGACGATCGCCAAGGACTTCCCCCAGGCGGTGCAAGTGGAGACGCTCTCGGCCGTTGATGGCCGCGGCTTCTTCATCAGCGGCTGGACGAGGGACGAGGACGGCACGTTCGACCGGCTGACGGTCGTGTCCCCCGAGGGCTACGAGGCCGACCTGAGCGACGCCTTCCGGATGAGGCGACGCGATGTCGAGGACGCGTACGCCGGCTCCGCCCGGCCCGGCCAGCTGCACGGCTTCGCGAAATTCTTCGAGCTGCCCGCCCCGAGCCCGCTCGAGAACGGCTGGCTGGTCGAGCTGCGCGACGCGTCCGGCGCCGGCGTGCAGACGGAAGCTCCCCCCGTCCTGCACGACGCAGCCGCGGTGAAGGAGCATCTGCTCGTGCAGTTCGGGGAGGAGCGCACGAACGCCGACGAGCTGCGCGTGCGGCAGCTGCTGCCGGCGCTCGACAGGCTGCAGGACCGCGAGCGCGACGCGGTCGAGATCGAGAGCGTCGTCGAATACGGCGCCCCTCCCCCGTCACCGACAGTGTCGGTCGTCGTCGCCCTCTACCGGCGCATCGACTTTCTCGAGCATCACCTCCTGCACTTCGCGCAGGACCCGGCGATGCGGCAGGTCGAGCTGATCTACGTGCTCGACTCGCCCGAGCTGGCCGGTCCGCTTGCCGACATGGCGGCCGGCCTGCACGCGTTCCACGGCATCCCCTTCCGTGTCGTGCACCTGACGCGCAACGCGGGCTACGCAACCGCCAACAACATCGGCGCGTCGCTGGCGCGGGGCCGGCTGCTGCTCTTCCTCAACTCGGACGTGATTCCCGACCGGCCCGGCTGGCTCGAGCGGATGGCGAGCTTCTACGACTCGACGCCCGGCATCGGTGCGCTCGGGCCGAAGCTGCTGTTCGAGGACGAATCGGTGCAGCACGCGGGCATGTACTTCGAGCGCGAGCCCGCATCCGGTCTGTGGGGCGACCTCCACTACTTCAAGGGTGTCGTGCCGCGTGACTTTCCCGCTGCGAACGTCACGCGCGCCGTACCGGCGGTCACCGGCGCATGCCTGATGATCGAGCGCGCGCTATTCGAGGAGCTCGGCGGCCTCGACCATCGCTACGCGCGCGGCGGCTACGAGGACTCCGAGCTCTGCCTGCGACTGGCGCAGCGCGGCCGTACCAATTGGTACCTTCGAGACGTTGAGCTTTACCACCTCGAGGGCCAGGTCCACCCCACGCCGGCCCGCCACGTCACCACCAAGTACGCCACCTGGCTGCAGACGCACCGCTGGGGAGAGCTGATCGCGCGGGTCATGGCCGAACAGGCACCTCTGGGTGAAAGTTTCCCTGCAAGAGCAAAGGATTCCCAGATGCGTGCCGATATAGATCGCAAGCTTTCCCCCGACAAGGAGGTCGAATGAGCAACGCAGCACGCTCGCAGCGCCGGATCGCAGTAGTGGCGGCAATCACGCTCGCGGCCGCGGCGCTCGCGGCGGCGGCAGCGCCCTCGTCGGCGGCCGTCACGACGACCAATTACAAGATCATCTCCAACCTGCCGCCGGCCGGCACCCCCGGGGACGGGCCTTCCACGCTCCAGGCCGCGGCGAACCCCGACGCCGGCTCCTTCTCGACGTTCTCGTATCCGAACGCGTCCGAGGACATCAAGACGGCAATCACGAACTTCGCCGCGGGTCTGCTGGGCAACCCTGAGTCGGCGCCCAAGTGCCCGCAGTCCGCACTGGAGTCCCCCAGCTTCGGGTCGACCTGCCCGGCTGGTAGCGCGATCGGAACGTCTCGGCTCGATACGAACGCGGCAGGCAGCTTCCCGGGCACGGTTTACAACGCCGAACCACTCGGCAACGAGCCCGGGCGACTCGGCGTCGTCACCCCGGCGCCGGCGCTCGGAACAACGCTCGTGTCATCGATCCCGTTCGAGATCACGCCTCGTGGCGCGACCGACTACGGGTTGACCGGGACGCTCACGAACATCACGCCGCTCCCGGGCCCGGTACAGGTGACGGGGCTGTCGTTCCTGCTGAACGGAGCCACCAATAAGTACGTGCGCAATCCGACCTCGTGCGGACCACAGACCTCGACCGGTCAGGCCGCCGGTTATGCAGATGGGACGCTGGTCGACGGGCCGCCCTACACATTCACGACGACGGGCTGCAGCTCGGTGCCGTTCGGGCCGGGCTTGTCGGTCCAGATCGGCGACAAGGGAACCACCAAGCAGAACGGCTATCCGCCGGTGGTCATCAAAATCACACAGCCGGCGGGACAGGCGGACATGCTCGGCAACAAGATCACCCTGCCCACGGCGCTGAACAGCAACAACTCCGCCTACAAGCTGTGCTCGCAGGACCAGGCGAACTCGGACTCCTGCCCGGGCAACTCCAAGTTCGGCTGGGCGACCGCCAAGAGCCCGTTCCTGAGCGGATCGCTCGGCGGCCCCGTGTACCTCGTCCAGCAGTCCGGGCAGTCGCTGCCAGGACTGCTGCTCGACCTGAGGGGACGGGCGCACGTGAAGATCCAGACGAAGACGTCGCTCGTCAACAACACACAGATCCAGTCGCTAGCGCTGAACGCACCGCAGCTCCCGGTGTCGGAGCTGGAGGTCGCGCTCAACGGCGGCAGGACGACGGGCGTGTTCCAGAATCGCTCCAACCTCTGCTTCAAGGGCAGCTCGACGTCGAAGTTCAAGACGGTCAACTCTCTCGTCAAGTTCTACGGCTGGAACGGCGCGAACACCAACGACACGAAGGTCGCCGCCAAAGTGATGGGCTGCGGTCCGGGCGTGTCCGGGAACCTGTCGAAGCCGATCAGCTCGAAGCCGAGGTTTACAGCCAAGGTCACGAAGCACCCGAACGCCGCCAACATCAAGGAGCTGACGGTGAAGCTCGGCTCGAACCTGTCGGTCGTGCGCAGCAGGCTCGCGGACGACCTCGAGTTCGTCGACTCTCACACGGTCAAGCTCACGGGCGTGGCCGCGGCGGGCGTGGCCAAGGCGACCGTGGCCCTGGACGACGGAGCGGTGCGCGTCAGCGAGCGCTCGCGCAGTCTCTTGAAGCACGGCCGCAGCCGCACCTTCAAGCTCAAGGTCACGCAGACTCCGGTCTCAGGGCCGGCCGTAACGACCCGCTCCTCCTTCAAGGAGAAGCTCTAGCGCCTCACGTAACGGACGCGGGCTCGGGTGCGCTCGAGCCCGCGCTCGTTGCGGCCAGCTTCCCCTTCGCCCGCAGGGCGGCCGCGAACGTCTCGCGGCTCGTGTACTTCGGCTGCCAGCCGAGCTCGCGCTTGATCTTCTCGTTCGACGCGATCCATGGATGGATCGCAAAGTCGATCTGGCCGGGCGGCGCCTCCACGCGCGGGAAGCGCACTCGCCAGAGCGCCGCGGCAATCCGCCGGTAGACCGACGAGCGAACCGTGCGCGTCTTGATGCCGGCCAGCGCTGCACCCTCCGAGTATCGGACAGTGCCGTCGCCGGTCAGGTTGAAGATGCCGTCCTTGCGGTCTAGTAGCAGCCGCGACATCGCGTCAACGACATCGTCTTCGTGGACGTACTGAATCTCGGCGTCCACGCCGTCCGGCAACGCGATGAAGGTTGCGTTCTGCCAGAACCGGATGATGTAGTTGTCGACGTTCGGGCCGAACACGATGCAGGGACGTACGATCGTCATCGTGCGGTCGGGCTGCTTCGCGGCCCACAGCTGGCACATGCGGTCGATCTCGGTCTTGTCCCGCGCGTACTCGTAGTTCGGCATCCCGCGCACGGGGTCGTCCTCGGTGAGCGGGACGGGGTTGTCCGGCCAGGCGCCGTAGGCGGTGGTGCTGGAGGCGACGAGAAGTTGCTCGGTCCCGGCGCGCGAAGCGGCATCGAGCACGTTCTGGGTGCCGTTGACGTCGATGTCGTACATCTTGTGCTCGTCCCGGATCGGGTTCAGGACGAAGGCGAGGTGGACGAGTGCGTCCGGCTTCTCGGCCGCGAGCAGCCCGCTCAGGGCCCGGTCCCGGACGTCCATCTGGACGAACGTCGATTTCGGCCGCGAGAAGGCGGGCGGCCGTAGGTCCATGATCACGATCCGCTCCGTGTCCTCCCTGGTGGCGAGCAGCTCGACGAGCCTGCTGCCGATGTAGCCAGAGCCGCCGGTGATCAGGTACTTCATGAGGCCTCCCATCGTCGAGCGAGCTTCCGTACCCCGGACTTTATGGAATCTTGACTCAACCAAACCTTAATCCTGCCGAAGAAACCTCAAGACCCGGCTCGTGTTTCTCTTACACGAAGGGGCCGCTCGCCGCGGCCCTGGGTTAAGAAAGAACCGACGGGCCGGCGGGAGGTTTGTTCCAGCCGGCGGCACGTTCTTCGGAATGAAGGGGGCCCCCTCGCGAGGGGGCCCTCGTCCGTTCCGGGTAAGGCGACGGCGGGATTTGCACCCGCGTAGACGGCTTTGCAGGCCGCTGCCTAGCTCCTCGGCCACGTCGCCGCGGGCCCTAGGTTAGCTGTGGGCGGCGCCGCCCGATTGTGTGGAAAGCCCGCTCGGGCCGGGGCTATACTGGGCAGCTCTCGCGGATGTAGCTCAGTTGGCTAGAGCGTCTGCTTGCCATGCAGAAGGTCGTGGGTTCGAGTCCCATCATCCGCTCTCATGAGATCCCCGCTGCGGCGGGGTTTTCTGTGCCACGGCCTCTGCATCGCGAGTATCGCTCACGCCATTTGGGAGCAGCTTGGGAGCAGATAGCACCTCGTCGAGCGCGGTGTCCACCTGCGACTGACGACTGCGCATCACTTTCGCGTACACCCGCAGCGTCATGCGCTCGTCCTTGTGGCGCATCCGCTCCATTACCTCGGGGAGCCCGAGCTCCCTCTTGTTCACCAGGGCCCGGCTCTCGCGATGCTCAACTGGCGTGGCTCACCGCTTGCCCAACCACGCGGTTGGGGAAGCCCGCGGCGCATACGGGTCGGCCTCGATCGGAGTGTCGCTTGCAGGGGAAGCAGCACCCTCGCCCACCCGGCTTGACCGCGTTATCGCTTGCGCCGATAGGAATCACCGAGGCGGCCGCCGAAAGGAAAAGCGTGCCGCGACGCCTTTGTGGCCGACGGAGTCGCGCGACCGATCGGCGCGCGCGTCTCCTTCGCGCCGCAGCGATGGATCTAAATCCGGTTAGCCCGGCGGTCTTAGCCAGATGCAGGGGTAAGGATCCGCATGGCGAGGTCGGTGAGCGGAGCGGCGAGTCCCGGCAAGCCTTCGGCTCCGTTATCGGTGATCTCGCGGACGACGATTTCCTCGGATGCGGCGACGGCCGCGATTCTCATCAGAGGATCGTCATCGCTGCCAGGGACCAGCAGCAGCTCTGCGAACCGATCGTTGACGGCGCGGCGATGTTCCTGGCTGGGCGCTCCTGTGGCACGTATCTCGACATGGAACGCGCGGGCCGCGAGCGGATAGCGCGCCAGCTCGTCGAGGTAGGTCTCGTAAATCTGAGACAGGCGGTCGGCAAGGTTGGGCTGGCTGGACTGCGCGGCCTTACCGATCTGCGTAGCAACGTGGTCGCTGGCGAGCTGATAGGCCGCAAGGAAACAGTCTTCCTTGTCGGCGAACTGCTCATAGAAGGTGCTGCGCGAGGCGTGCGCCCGCGTGATCACTTCGGCGATACTCGTTGCTGCGTAGCCAAACTCGGCGACCGTCGCCGTCATCGCGTCGAGCATTCGCCCGCGCGGTGAAGCGACCAGAACGCCGTCGGCCGACGCCTCGGTCACGCCGGGCAGGGCGCTGATCACATATGAGGCCGGAGTCGCCACCGGACAGAAGTATACCCAAGCAGAACCTGCGTGACACTATGCGAACATTACTGTACTCTCCGCACACAGTGTGTCTACCTACAGAGAGTCGCCGATGAGCACCCCAGCCACAGTCGATACGCCCACCCCGATGCCGTCCTCCGGGCATGCGCTCCCCGACCCCGGCGAGCCCGTCCCCGCGCTGTCGTGGCCGATCGTCGGCATCTTCACGGGCGCGCTCGCGCTGTTCGCCGTCGGGGACTTGGGCGGCGGTGGGCGACCATCTCCCGCTTGCGGTGGCGATCGCCATGAACGCGATCGCGATCTTCGTGATGTTCACCGTGCTGCACGACGCCTCGCACTACTCGATCAGCTCGCACCGCTGGGTCAACGGCGTGTTCGGCCGCGTAGCGATGCTGTTCGTCTCGCCGCTGCTGTCGTTTCCGGCGTTCGGATTCATCCACATCGAGCACCACCGTCACACCAACGACGACGACCACGACCCTGACCACTTCGCCAGCCACGGCCCCTGGTGGCAGCTCCCCGTCCGGTTCGCGGCTGATGGACGTGCCCTACGTGGTGTTCTACGCGCGCAACCTGAAGCGCCGGCCGAAGGCCGAGCTGATCGAGACCGCGGCGCTGATCGCGCTCGTCAGTTGCGGTGATCGCGGCAGCGCTGGTCACCGGCAACATCTGGCAGCTCGCGGTCGTCTATCTGATCCCGGCGCGGGTCGCGATGTTTTCGCTCGCGTGGTGGTTCGACTGGCTGCCCCACCACGGGCTCGATGAGACGCAGAGCGAGAACCGCTACCGCGCGACGCGCAACCGGGTCGGCATGGAGTGGCTGTTCACCCCGCTGATGCTCTCCCAGAACTACCACCTCGTCCATCACCTGCACCCCTCGATCCCCTTCTACCGCTACCTCAAGACCTGGCGGCGGAACGAGGAGGCCTACCTGGAGCGTGACGCCGCGATCTCGACTGCGTTCGGCAAGTCGCTCGACCCGGAGGAGTTCCGCGAGTGGAAGCAGCTGAACCGCAAGCTGCTCAAGGTGCTGCCGGTACGGATGCCGAACGGCTCGAGCGCCCCGCACGCGGTCTTTCACCGAATGCCCGTCGCCTCGGTGGATCCGATCACCGACGACAGCACGCTGGTCACCTTCGCGGTGCCCGAGGAGCTGCGTGACGAGTTTCGCTTCGAGCCCGGGCAGCACGTCACGGTCCGCACCGATCTCGGCGGCGAGGGGGTGCGACGCAACTACTCGATCTGCGCGCCCGCAACCCGCGCGATGCTGCGGATCGCGGTCAAGCACATCCCCGGCGGCGCCTTCTCGACCTTCGTTTGCGAGCAGCTCGAGGCCGGCGACGTGCTCGAGGTGATGACGCCGACGGGCCGCTTCTGCACCCCGCTTGATCCCCTCAACCGCAAGCACTACGTCGCGATCGTCGTCGGCAGCGGGATCACGCCGATCCTCTCGATGCTCCAGACCACGCTCGAGATCGAGACCGAGAGCCGCTTCACCCTGATCTACGGCAACCGGGCGAAGGAAACGACCATGTTTCGCTCAGAGCTCGACGAGCTCGAGTCGCGCTACGCCGACCGGCTCGAGATCCTGCACGTCCTTTCGCGTGACCCGCTCCACAGTCCCGAGCTCAGTGGGCGCATCGACCGCGAGAAGCTCGAGCGCTGGCTTGCCGGGACGCTTGCGCCTGAGACCGTCGATGAATGGTTCCTGTGCGGGCCGATCGAGCTGGTGACGATGGTCCGCGACACGCTGGTCGAGCATCGAGTCGAGCCCGAGCGCATCCACCTCGAGCTCTTCTACGGCTACGACCAGAACGGCGAGAAGCCGACAGCGGCGCATGCGCAGGCTGCGCAAGTGACGTTCACGCTCTCGGGCTGCCAGGAAGCAGTCGAGCTCAACCCCGGCGAGTCGATCCTCGAGGCGGCCCTGCAGACGCGCCCCGACGCGCCCTACGCGTGCATGGGAGGGGCCTGCGGGACCTGCCGAGCGAAGCTCGTCGACGGCACCGTCGAGATGGATCACAACTTCGCTCTCAGCAAGGCCGAATTGGACGCGGGGTTCGTGCTCACCTGCCAGTCACACCCCACCAGCCCGACCGTCACCGTCGACTACGACGCCTGAGAAACACCAGCCGATGGCATTTCAGCGGCGCGATCGCTTCTGACACGCATCGCGATCTCTATCGGCGCAAAGCGAAAGCGCGGTCGCGGAAAATGCGACGGAGGACGAGAGTGTGCCGCTTCCCAATGAAAGCGGCAGCGGAGGCGACGGCGTCACGCCGAAGTCGCGCGCTATCGCAACGCGCGATGACCAGAAGTGACGACCGCACGGAAAAGTGCGGAATACTGAGCGGCCATGTCGCAAGGAAACGTAGAGCTCGTTCGACGCGGGATGCAGAGCGTGGAGACTTTCTGGGAACTGCTCGACGATCACGTTGTATGGGACCTGCGCGACCGCCCGTTTCTCGATCTCGACGACGTGTACGTAGGCCGTGACGCCGTCATCAAGGCTTCTCGTCACTACTGGGGGACTTGGGACGAGTACCAAATCGATGCAGAGGAACTCATCGACGCAGGATCGAGCGTCGTCCTGACTGTGCACGAGCGAGGGCGTGGCCGAGGTAGCGGTGTTCCTTTTGATGAGAAATGGGCACAGGTGTGGACGTTCAGCCGGGGCAGAATCGTCCGGTGGGAAACCTTTCCTGACCGAGCAGGTGCCCTCACGGCGGCTGGCCTGTCGGAGCAAGACGCTCAGACCGACTCCTCCTGAACGCTTGACCGCGGGCCGCTGTCGCTAAGCGCGACATGCAGCAGTCGGCTGGTGCCAGCTGCTCGCAGCACGCAAGAAGGTCAGCGCCTAGTCGTCGGCGCTATCGCTATAGGAGAAACGGATGGTTGTGCTATGCCTCGACAAGTCCCAGGATCGTCTCGGGGCGAACGCCGTCGTACTTCATTGCTTCTGCCGCCTCTTCGGTCTGTAGCGCCTCTTGCCAGGCGGCCATACTGGGAATCTCCACGATCAGTCCGACGCGGTTCGAGCCCTCTGGGTCCCGAAACGTGCGTACAGTCATCCCACGGGGTCCGAAGAATTCCTCTCGCTTTGGTGAGGCGAGCCAATGGTCGACGTCGTCCACTTCATGAAATACAAGGAGGGTTTCCATCGTGCCCCTTTCTCTATCTCTATGACCGACAGGATCCGATATCAAGGGCCGAAGCAGTAGTCGGTCTTTTTTGAGGGGCGTTCCGCACGCCGCTGGTGATTTGCGCCACGTAATCGAGTAGTGGGCGCTCGCTTCTAACTTTCGGGGCATGAAACTCTGACCCGGAAGCTCAGTGATATCCGGCCGCGGGCATAGGTTCCGCTGACCGGGACGAGGGGCTTTCTGGGAGAACGCAGGCTGGGCAGGCCGTTTCACGCGCGATGGGCTGAGAGCCCGACTTTTCGGTGGCCGCCCCTGCGACTTGCCCGGTTGTGCCGAGAGCACGAATCCGTCTTTGTCGTTTGCCCACCGGTTCTCTCCGCTGTGTCGTCGACGAAGGAGGACAGGTGAGAGACATTGGGTTGGACATTCACCGCGACTTCTGCGAGGTCGCGGTCGTCGAGGCCGGTGAGATCCGCTCGGCGGGGCGGATCGCCACGACTCCGGCGGAGCTCGAGCTCTTTGCGCAGAGCCTCGGCCGAGATGATCGGGTGGCGCTCGAGGTGACGGGCAACGCCTGGGAGGTGGCGCGGATCATCGAGCCGCACGTCGCAGGCGTGGTGGTCGTGAGCCCGAGTGACACGGGCATTCGCCAGGCGCGGGCGAAGACCGACCGGCTCGACGCGCGCACGCTCGCGAAGCTGCTCGCCACCGGCTCGCTGACAGGGCTTTGGATGCCTGACGAGCGCACCCGTGCCCTGCGCCGGCGTCTTCAGCGCCGAGCGCAGCTCGTCCGTGCGCGCACGCGAGCGAAGAACGAGGTCCACGGCGCGCTGATCAGGCAGCTCGTCAAGAAGCCAAACGTGAGCGACCTGTTCGGTCTGGCTGGCAGGCGCTGGCTCGATCAGCTCGAGCTACCGGCCGAGGAACGAGAGACGATCGATGCTTCATTGCGTCAGATCGACTTCCTCGAGCGCGAGATCGCCGAGGTCGAGCGGGCGATCGCCACCGACGCGCTTGCCTCACCGCAGGTCAAGCGCCTGATGACCGTCCCGGGCGTGAACGTGATCACGGCGGCGACGTTCGTGGCTGCGATCGGCGACGCCTCGCGCTTTGCGACGCCCCGCCGGGTCGTCGGCTACCTCGGGCTCGATCCGCGCGTTCGCCAGTCGGGCCCCGGTCCGGCAAAGCACGGTCGGATCTCTAAACAGGGTTCGGCGCCTGCTCGCTATGCGCTCGTCGAGGGTGCCTGGAGTGTGGTTCGCCAGCCGGGTCCGCTGCGCGCCTTCTATGAGCGAGTGCGTGTGCGGCGCGGCTCCCAGGTCGCGATCGTCGCCGTGGCGCGCAAGCTGGCGTGTCTTTTCTGGTGTCTGCTCACGCGCGAGGAGGACTACGCATTCGCGCAGCCGACACTGACAAAGAAGAAGCTGCGACGGCTGGAGCTCACCGCCGGTGCCGAGCGAGGAAAGGTCAAGCCAGGCATTTGGTCGACCAACAAGGCGATGGGCAGGGCCGAGCGAGAGCTCGCCCGGCAAGCCGAAGTCGCCTACCGCAGAACCGTTGCGGACTGGCAAGCCAAAAGGAATAGGAAGGGCGCGGGTGTCCCAGTGGGGCGCGATTAGTGAAGTCATCTTCTTGCCGAAGAGACAAGCAACGCGGCAGGACACTCGCCCCAGTCCTGCGCTTTAGCTCGGGCTCGCCCGCGCCCAGGCGCACTCTTGCAAAAAGGAGGTCGGCCGTCTAGCGGGACTTGACTTTCATCCGTCGCGCGATGCAGCAGCTGACAGACAGAACTATTCCGGGACGTCCGGCTTCGAGCCCTCTTCGCGGCACGCAGCGAAGTCCCGGGTCGACGATCAGAACTCGAGGACCGTGCTTCCCTCCGTGATCGTCGGCGGGTCGACCGTCCCGGTGACGTTCTCCTTGACCCAGCCGGCGGCGCGCTTGGACGACTCGTCCGTGCCTTCCTTGTCTTCGCAGATCGTCACGGTCATCCCGCCGTCCCCGCTTCGAAACGCTGCGTATCTGACGAAGCCGGGAACCCCGCTGATGAGCTCCTTCACGTCCTCCTCGCGCTGGCCGAGGAGATCGAAGAGCTCGGACGCACCCTGCCCGGAGTAACTGCGAACGACTACGTACATCATGCCTTCCTTTCACGTTGCTGCCTCCGTGACCCCCCGAACCTGATCAAGGGTAAACACGCCGTGCACCGGACCCTCTGCTCGCGACAAGTCGAACTCGAAGCCAGGAGCCGCGTCTTGGAACACGGCGTCCCAGTCCGCGCGATTGATGGCCTCGATCATGGCCTTGATGATCTCCACGTTCTCCTGCGACATCGCCCGCGCAGTATCTCGCAGGTCGCGTTTAGGCGGATACTCCGCATCGGCCGAGAGCGTCCCTTTCGCGGGGTTGCACAAGCCGGTTGCGGCAGCGCATGACGAGTCGCATCAAGCCTTGTCCTGCACCGTGATCGTGATGCGCCGAGCTCACCGCCCGGCGGCCTACGTCCGATCCGCGGTCTCCACTTTGACGGCGTTCAGCGGCGGCAAGCCGCGGTAGAGAACGATCGGATCGAGGTCGGCCCCGGTACGCCACGCCACCGTTCCGGTTTCGGGATCGACTCGCACCTCGGCGAACCGGGCAGGATCGCGGAGCGGCTCGAAGACCCCACCGTCGAGCTCGCCCGAAAGGTCAACCTCGCGTACCTCTCCGTCGTCAAACGTGACTCGCAGCCCGTAGGGCGGGAGCACTTCGACCTTGACGATGTCGCGAATTTCGCTCATTTCAGCGGCTCGATTTGCACCAGCGGCTCACCGGCTCGCGCCAGCTCCCAGTTTGACAGAAGCTCTGCACGGTGCTGCTGCGCCCACTCACGGACGAGTCGCTCGGCGCGCGGCGGCAACGAGCCCTCGAGCACGGCCAGGTCGTCGACGGAGAACGACGCGGAGTCCCCTCCATAACGGGCGTGGAAGTGTGGGATCCCGTGTTCCTTGTGGAACATCTGGATCGTGATCCCATAGAAGCGGCTGATCGTCGGCACGAGGCGATCTTGCGAACTCGACCGGACGGCGACGAATCACCCCGCCGCTGCCTCCGATTTTTGTTGCCGATTTGTTGCCACTTGGGCGCGAAAGGGATGCTTTACGCGCTGAGCGCGAAACGAGATTTCGCTAAAAGGCGGGATCGAACCGCCGACCCAGACAAGTTGCCATGCAGAAGGTCGTGGGTTCGAGTCCCATCATCCGCTTCGCATCCGAGCGGCCTGCGGGCCGCTCTTCCTTTGAGCGGAGATAGTGGAGCGCGGTCAGTCCAGGTCGGGCCAGTCACTGCGGCCGGGCAGCCCTTGGAGATATTCGGTCACGCCTTCGGCCTCCACGGTCTCGCCGTCCGGCAGCGTCACCTTCACTGCGCCGAGCTCCTTCAGCATCAGGCGCGGGCCCATGAGCGTGATCCCGATCAGCTCGGCGTAGTCCTCGTCCGCGTAGTACCAGACGTGCAGCTCCTTCGCGGACTTGCCGACGCCTCCCGAGCGGCCGCCCAGGTAGGCGTCGAGCTCATCGGTGAAGGCGGCGTAGCTGAGGTCGGTGAACGTGTAGGGGCCGACGCGGATCATGCGGCGCCCGGAGACTTACCGTCGCAGCCGCACGCTCACGCGGTCGACGCGGGTGTTGCCGGCCCGGTCCTTTGCGGTAAGGGTGAGCTTTGCGCGTAGGCGCTTGCCGCGCCGCAGGGTCCGCTTCACCGTGCGCAGGCTCTTGCGAGTCAGTCTTAGGCGTAGCTTTGTCCTCTTTTGCGCGGCGACACTCCGTGTCACCCGCTTGAACCGGAGCACCTTCGCGGCCCCCCCGGATGTGTTGACGCGGCCGGTGGCGTTGACAGTGACCTGCTCGTTGGGCCGCACGGTCACGTGGAGCTTGTCGATGTCCTGTCGCCTGCGCGCATTGAGCGACAAGAATGGCGCGAGCCGGTCTGGACCGGGGCCCGCGCTTGGCGGCGGGGTGCCGCCACTGATGGTGCCGGCCGGCGTGCGCGGGCAGGGTGGATGGCCGCCGCCGAGATCCTCGACCGTCGTCGTGTTGTCCTGATTCAGGACCAGGCTCATCGTGTTCGAGAACTCCCGTCCGGGGCACTTACCGAAGTATTTGGAGTCCTCCGTGGCGACATGAACGAAGTACTTCCTGCCGACCTGCAGGACGCAAGGCTGACATGCGTCCTTGAACGAGGTCTGTTGGGCGCCCACCGTGGAGAACGAAAAGACGTTCACCCCGCGGAAATACCCGTTTTCGTTGACGTCCGGCTGGGTCGCGATCTCGACGAACCGCGACTTCATCTCAGGTTCCTTTGCCCACAGCGCGGTCGCACGGCCGCCGTCGGCGCCCACCGTGAGCAAGACGGGCGGCCTCGCTTGCGCAGCCGAAACGGAGACCAGCAGTGCGCTCGCGAAGCAGCAGGCTACAAAGGCCGGGAGTCGTCGTGCCACGATCGACCGCGTTGCAAGTTTCCTGAGAATAATCACGACACTCCTCAATGCCCGGTGAGCCCTGCGACACACCCGTCATAGGTGGGCTCCCGAGTCCATTCCGGCGCACCAGTCCTGACGAAGGCGTCTGCGTACGCCTCTGCAGCGTCCGCCGCCGTCAGGCTCTTCGCGTTGTACTCGGTGGCTACCTGGCGCAGCCCGAACACCCGGCATGAGACACGAGCATCGCGGTAGAGCCTGCGCTTCGACACCTTGTCCCAGGCCGACTGTTGTTTGCCCTTGTCCTTTTTCTTCTGGTGCTTCGTTCGCGCGCCGTTTGAATTGCCGGCTTCGCGCGATTCGGTTGGGACGCTCTGGCTGCCGGCCTGCTCCCCAGTCGGCACGTTCGCCTGCCCGGACTCGCTCTCTTCCCCCGCGGCAGGGGCGCTCTGTCGTGGGGCGGAGGGACTCGTCGACCCGGTCGTCCCCGTCGCCCCGGTCGCCGTACCGCCCGCGTTCGCAGTGACTCCGGCCTGCGGCGCCTGGGCATCGCCCCCGTCTCCTCCGCAGGCGGAGAGAGCTCCGATCGCAATCATCGCCCCCAGTAGGAAACCGATCCGCAGCACGTGATCAAGCGTAGGTGCTTTCTCCCAACGGCGCTGCACTAGTCAAACGAAGAAGCGGCGCCCGGATGAACCGGGCACCGCTTCCTCTTGTTGACAGAGTCGGGCTAGATCCCGTCGTGAACGACGTAGTTGCCCTGCTCCACTGGCTGCGTCGGGAACGGTGTGTTCCCGGGCGGGCACACCGGGCTCGGGCCCGGGTTTGGGGTCAGGGTGCCGCCGACCAGGTCGGGCGGCGGGCCATGCCCCGGCTCACCGGCGTCGATGCGCTTTCCGAGCAGGCCGAAACCCGCGAAGCCAGGCGGGTCCGAGCTCTCGATCAGCGAGCGGTCGATCGCTTGGTTCAGGACCACGTCGAGACACAAGACGGGTCCAGTCGCGTTGGCTTGGAACCCGGTAATCGGGAACTCAAAGAGAGTCAGGAAGAAGTATCCGTCCGCGTTCCCCGCACCCTGCGCATCGGCTTGCGCGTTGATGTGCTGGTGCGATTCGCGCGTCCCACCGCCTAGCTGTGGCGGTATGTCCACCAGATTCTTTGACGTTCCGTTGATGAAGTCCTTGTCAGGCCCCTGGCCGTTTGAATGCGTCGCGCTTGCTGATGCAGCGAAGATTCCAAACGCCAAGATGCCCACTACGAGACTGCCTATCAGTCTCTTCACAATTGAGCCCCCTTCTCGTTTTCTCATTCCGACCTCCCTGTCACTACCCGACCAGATGGCGCGCACGTTGTCAAGGCGGTCGGGGTCATCTTGATGAAACCTTGATGCGCTGTCCGGGCCGAGCCCGGTCGATCGTCATGGCGTGAACACGCCCTCGACCATGAACGGCTTCTCGTCGCCGCTGCCACACCTCGGCGGACATCCCAGTCCGGGAGGTGGCGGCGTAGCGCTGCCGTCGGGTCCGAGGTCCAGAAGCTCGATCGATGCAAGGGACATGATCATCCGCTTGCCCTCCTTCGCCGCGCCCGGCACAAGTGCGTCGACGGTGGTGTCCGTGCTGCAGTTCGATCCCCGCGTGTTCGGGATCTGAGGATCCGGCTGGGGTGTGGCGACGCAATCGACCAGAGCGGAGAACTCGAAGTCCTGCATGGTGCCGATGCCCTCCTGCGTCGTGCCGTTGGCCTGGTCCGTGAGTCGCATCGCGGATTTCTGGATCAGCTGTCCCGTGTAATCCAGTCCGTCGCTCGCCCTGCGCACGTCGCTTGCAAAGATGGAAATGCTGATATCTGCTTCGTCCTCGGGCGTGGCCGGATTGCCCGGGAGCACTCGGAACTTCGCGAAACCGCTCGACTTCGCGATGCCCATGGTCAGCTCAGTCGACGCCCGGACCGGCGGAGTGCAGGCGGGAAGGTTGAGCGGGGTCGTGTGCGTCGAGTTCGGGGCCACGCAGCTGTTGTACGCGAGGACGAACGGGACGCGCAGCGGAGTGGCGCTGGCCGGCCTCGGGAAACTGGAGGCAGATGCAATCGCCACGTAGACGTCCTGGTAGGCATCGGTGTCGCTCGCAAGCAACGGCTCGGTCGTGTTGAAGAACACGCGCGTGCCATCCGCTGTATTGCCGGAAAATTCCGCGTTGTGGACGCCGTTCGGGCTCGCGGGCCCGGTGGAGATCAGCGTGGTGGCGCCGGCGGAGCGTTCGTAGATGTCAAACCAACCCGCATCGGTGTCGAAGCTCGTGAGGGCCTCCAGGGTCTGGAAGAACACACGCGTGCCGTCAGTGGAAGCGGCAAGGAAACCCGCGCTCGCCGAGGCGTTGCCGCCCGCGGGTCCAGTCGAGACCTGGGACGTCGCTCCCCCGCTGCGCTCATAGATGTCCGCAGCGCTGTCGGTGTCCCCTGTGACGAGACTCTCCTGAGTCGTGAAGAAGACACGGCTGCCGCTGTCGTTGCTGTCCGCGAAGCTCGCGTGCTTGGCGCTGTTCGGGCTGGTCGGGCTCGTCGA
Source organism: uncultured Solirubrobacterales bacterium (assembly GCA_963716195.1). Taxonomy (GTDB): domain Bacteria; phylum Actinomycetota; class Thermoleophilia; order Solirubrobacterales; family JBBDJG01; genus JBBQNR01. The sequence continues at coordinate 894,374 of OY970293.1, read as the reverse complement.
GACGAGGGTTGTGGTGCCCGCCGAGCGTTCGTATACGTCGATGCACTTCAGCACAGGGCTGCCCACCCCGTTGGGGCAGCCGTTGTCGGTATCGGAGCTCACGAGGGGCTCATCGCTGGTGAAGAAGACCCGCGTGCCGTCCTGGCTGGCGCCGCCGAACCCCGCGCTGTAAGGCCCGTTCGTGCTCGTGGAGCTCGTCGAGATCAGCGTGGTGGTGCCTCCTGATCGCTCGTAGATATCCGCGCAGGGCTCGGTGGGGTTGCCGTTGGCGTCGGGACAACCACCATCGGTGTCGCCGGCAACGAGCATCTCGCCGGTCTGGAACCAGACGCGCGTCCCGTCCGGGGAGGTATCCCCGAAGTAGGCAGGCAGCCCGGCCCCGCCGCCAGTCGGGCCGGTCGACACGAGCGTCGTCGTCGAGCCCACCCGCTCGTAGATGTCCCGGTTCGAGCCGTCGGTGTCCCCGGCGACTAGTGCCTCGTCCGTGACGAAGAAGACGTGCGTACCGTCATCCGAGGCCGCTTCGAAGTCGGCGCCGAACGGTCCGCCGCTGGAAGGACCGGTTGATATCAGGGTCGTGGTGCCGCCTGAGCTCTGGTACACGTCCCTACGATTGCTGTCGGTGTCTGCGGCCACGAGTGCTTCGTATGTCACGAAAAAGACGCGGTCCCCCGTCGTGGAAGCGCCGGTGTAAAACACCTCGTCTGGCCCGTTGCCGCCGGCCGTTCCTTGGGACAGGATCGTCGTCGTGCCGCCCGATCGCTGATAAAGGTCGAGCTGGCTGTCCGTGTCGGCTGCGACCAGGGACTCCCTGGTGTGGAAGAAGACCTTTGAGCCGTCCGCCGACGCACCGTCGAAGTCGGCGGCGATCGCGCCGTTTCCCCCGCTCGGCCCGACGGAGAGCAAGGTCGTCACGCCACCGGAGCGCTGGTAAACGTCGTTGAAGTTGTCCGTGTCGCCACTCACGAGCTTCTCGTTCGTGGTGAAGAAGACGGTGGCTCCGTCGGAAGTGCTGCCGCGGAAGCCGGCATGGAACGTTCCGTTGCCGCCGGTGGGACCCGTTGACAGCAGCTCTTGCACGCTGTGGTTTGCAGCCGCAGTCGCAGGCCATGCCGCTGCAGCCGCGGCGACAGCCGCTACCGAGAATGCCAAGATTTTGCGGGCCACCGCGCCCCTGCGAACCACTGCCAAGAAGTGCCTCCCCCCAAAGCTTCGCCACCCGGAGGGTGACGAGAGGACGCTTTGCATCCTACACGGCTTGGACTTCTCCGTGGCGACAATCGAGTGCGGGCTCGAGCAGACTCCGTCAAACGGCGCCACGAAGGCGGGCGACCGCCGTCGCGGCTTCCCCGAGATCGCGAGCCAGCGCGATCGTCACCTCCATGCTCAGGTCCTGCCAGCGGCTCGGCGGCGCGAGCCGCAGCGTCATGCTCGGTCCCGGACGCGGGTTCGAGCTCTGCTCGGAGGGACGCAGTACCCGCGCCAGGGTGCCCGGCGGGAAGGCGAGCGGGAGAACCACGTAGCCGCCTTCGCTGCCGTCGATGAAGAAATAGTCAGCGGTCGCGACTTGCACCTGCGGGACAAGCGGCGGATCGCCGGTCAAGCGCTGCACGCCGCCAGCCTTGAGGATCGCATTGATCGTCGCGCTCTCCCAGCTCGGGAAGGTCGCCTCGAGCTGCAATGCATCCGTACGCGAGCGAGTGACCCGCCAGCCGATGTCGATGCGGTCCGTGCCGAACCGGTAACGGGACCTGAACCGCACGCCGGCGCGGTCCGAGAGCCCGTTCGCCTCCAGCACCGAGAAGCGGCCGGCATAGGGCATACGGGGGTATCGCAGTCCCTTGCGGATCGCTCCGCGCGGCGAGCGGGTCAGGATGACCGGACGACGGCCGGGCCGCAGCACGGTGCGCGGGCGCTGCGAGGCGGATACAACCGAGCCGTTCGGCGCGCGCACGACCATCCCGATGCCCAGGGGCGCGCGCCCGCCGATGTGCGACACCACGCGCTGGCGCGAGTCGTACAGGCGCGCGAGCTCGATGCCGCCGTACGGGAAGGCGCCGTTGCTCACGGCCAAGATCGCGGTGTTGTAGCTCGGGGTCGTCACGGTCAGTCGGCCGATCTGCGGATCGAAGGCATACAGCGGCGGCGGCTCCTCGGCAGGGTCGTCGCCCATGTTCCGCAGCACGGCCTCGGCGGCGAGGGCCTGGAAGCGCGCCAGCTCGAAGTGCGGTCCCTCGCTGAACTTGGTGGTGATCCCGAACAGGCTGCTGCCGGGCTCGCGGCGGTCGTCTTCCCAGCGCGCCGACAGGCGCTCGTAGGTGTCGAACGAGCGATCGAAGATCCACTTCGCCCACCGGCGTTCGTGGTCGTCCACGAAGTTCTTCGCGGTCGCGATCGCCATCAGTCCCTGGCACGCCCAGGCCCAGTAGCGCGACAGGTGCCAGCGGTATAGGTAGAGCCCGGTGTCCCAGTTCATGTAGCCGCTGTGCGTCCAGTACGCGGGCAGGGCCCGGGTCACCCACGCGCGCAGGGTGCGTGCCTGCGAGCTCGACAGCGGCCGCATCCCTTCGCGCCGCGCCTGCTCGTAGTAGTAGATGACGTCGAGCACGATGTTGGCGTACTCCGCCGACTCGATGTTCTGGTTTGCGCCCGCGCGCTGGAACGGGTTGCGATGGAAGCTGTAGCTCGGCCCCAGGTTCGCGATCCGCCAGGGCCGCACGGACCGCTTCGCGCCGTTCAGAAAGCGACCGAGCTGGCGCCGGTAGTCGTCGCGCAGCAGCCTCGCATCGCCGGTCATGCTCGTCGCGCAGGCGTGGATCTCCGCGGCGAAGTTGATCTGGTTGAGGCGGATGTTGGGATAGCGAAAGAAAGGCGAGGAGGCGACCGAGCGGACCCGGCTCACGATCAAGTCGACGGTCGGCTGCGGAAGGTTCAGCTGGTCACGCGCACGCCACGCGTAATAGAGGGCCCGCGCGACCTTCGGATCAACGGTGATGTGCTGGCTCGATCCGGGGTTGCGGACGTTGCTGACGAAGCCCGGCCGATGCGCCTGGCTCTCCGAGCGCGGATCGCGGGCCGGGGTCGGTCGGCCGTTACGTGTCGGCAGGAACGGCGGAGCCTGGCAGAGCCGGAGCGCCATCGCACGCGCGCGCTCGTCGCGACGCGTCTCTCCCTCGTGGCCCACGAAGGCGGCGATCGCATGAGTGGCCAACCCCAGCGCGGCAATGCGCGTGTCGGTCGTATACGAGGTCTCCGACTCGTTCCACAGATCATCCATGCGCGGCTGCAGCCAGTCCGCGAAGCGCCAGTAGTCGTCGTTGTGGAGCGGAGGGTTGGAGACGATTGAGGTCCTGGCAGGCACCGGGAGCGCCTCGGACGCTGCGAGCGCCGTCTCCTCGCCCCACGGCCGCCACAGGCCGAGCGCCGCTCCGGCGGCGCCGAGTGCGCCGCCGCGCAGGAAGCCACGCCGGGTTGGACTGCCCGCGCTCAGCGGTGAGGCACGGCGCGGCGGATCAGCGCCGGCGCCCGCAGCAGCAGCTCGCGCTCGACGCGCCACGCCGCCGCAAGCGCTTCGAGCGCGGCGTCTCCAACGGTGCGACCCGGGAGCATCGAGACGGCCTGGCGCCGCCATTCTCCGAGCGCGCCGAGGAATGCCGCCTCACGCCACCAGCGCTTCGGCAGCCGGCCGGCCGGTTCGAACGCGGCCCACGGCAGGACGCCGGCGTCGTTGAGGACCCCGCGTCCTTCCCTGACGTGCCGCTTGGCGGCGCGCGCGGCAGCGTCATCGGAGGACCCGCCCAGCGCGAGCTGCCGGGCGATGTACTCGTTGCTGCACTTGTAGAGGTCGCGCAGACCGGCGGCCCGCCGGGCAAGCGTGGTCGAGGTGTCCGCGAGATGGCCGTTGGCTCCCTGAGGAGGCACGATCAGCGGCATCTCGACGTGCACGAGGTGACCGACGATCAACTCCCACTCGAACACGGTCGCCCACGACGCACCGTCCACCGGCGGGATCCAGCACGGCCGGCCACGGTCGTCGAGCCGCCATTTCCAGGGCGCGCTGGGTGGGACGGCGAGCGACTCCTCGAGCCGCCCATTCGTACGCTGCACGGGGCCGGCGGACGCCCTGGACACGCCACCAGTATTGCCGCGGGGGCGGACGAAACCGCCGTGGCCCGTGGCCTACCCCGTAAGACCGTCGCCTACCCCGGAGGAATGGGCACCGAAGGGGTGGCGATCCTGAGGTTTTCCTTTATCCACAACCCGGACTCGCCGCTTCGATGCTTGCTTTCCCGAACCCGAGGGGCGGCCGCGACCCTACGCCCTCTCCCCCTCGAGCCCCGCTGCCTCCCGCGCGCGCAGGGGGTCGAGATACAGCGTCACGCTCACGCCTTTGCCCTCTCGCAGCACCCACACGTGCGATAGCGGTAAGACGACCTCCTCCCCGGTGAAGCGTCCACGCCCGACGGCGCGCAGAAAAGCCAGCACCCGGCCGTTGCCCGCGTCCACGATCTCCTCGACCTCGGCCCTGATCTCCAGCCACAGCTCCGCGTTCTGCCGCGCAAGCTCGAGGATGCCCTCGTGGCCGCGCAGGACGCCCGGCTTGCGGGCCGGCAGCGCGGACTCGTCCCACACCACGTCCTCGTGGAGGAATGGCAGAGTGCCCGTCGATCCCTCCTCGTTGAACGCCTCGTAGGCGCGCTTGACGATCTCGACGTTGTCGGTGGACATGCTAGAAGCGCAGACCCTCGCCCACTGAGCAGCAGAGAAGGTCTTGCCCAGCCTACAGCGCCTGCTTCAGTGCCCAGACGAAACGATCGGTCGCCGCCGAGTTGGCGATGCTCACCCGTACGTGGTCGTCGTCGCCGAGCGGGCCCCCGCGAGCGACCCGCACCTTGTTGCGCTCGAGCCGATCCGCCAGCTCGTTGCCGCTCATCGTCGTGGGCCGCAGCCAGATGAAGTTCGTCTGTGAGGCCGGAGCCTCGAACGGCAGCTCACTCAACTCCGAATAAAGCTGGCCGCGCGACTCGATCACCATCGCCCGCCGCATGCTGATCTCGCGCTCGCTCAGCCTGAGCGCCTGCAAGGCGGCCGCCTGCGTGAGGCTGTTCACGCCGCGGACCGGGGCCAGGGCCGCCAGCAGTGAGCTCGAGACGGCCGATCCGACGACGTAACCCGCCCGCAGGCCCGAGAGCCCGTAGATCTTCGAGAACGTGCGAAAGACGAGCAGGCGCGGGAACGCCTCGACGAGCCGCATGCACGCGTCCTCGTCCTCGATGTCCTGGAACTGGATATAGGCCTCGTCGAGCAGGACGTGAACGTGCTCCGGAAGCGCCGACAGCAGCGCGCCGACCTCGTCGGCGGAGTGATACGCGCCGGTCGGATCGTTGGGGTTGCACAGCACGAGCACCTGCGTGCGCTCCCCGGTGGCGGCCAGCAGGGCTTCGCGATCGGCCCTCCCGTCGACGAGATCGACGGGCACGGGCCGCGCGCCTGCCCGCAGGGCGATCAGCGGATAGAGCGAGTAGCTCGGCCACGGCGTCACGAGCTCGTCCCCCTGCGATAGCAGCAGGTAGGCGGCCGTCTGCATCAGCTCGGTGGCGCCGTTGCCGACGACGATCTGGTCCGCCTTGATGTTGTGGTGCTCCGCGAGGGCGCGCCGCAGCGCAGTCGCGTGGCTGTCCGGGTAGCCGTTCAGCCGGCCGCGCGCCGAGAAGACCGAGGCCTGCACGACGTCCGCGTGCGGGAACTCCGGCCACTCCGTACCCGACAGGTCGAGCTCCGGCACCTCCTCGAGCGCGAGCGCCTTCTGCCGCGCGCGGCGTTCGCGCAGGATCTGGTTGTACTCGCTCTCACCGATGTCCTCGAACTGCCGGTAGTAGTCGAGCAGTCCCATCCGCGTCCGCTCCCGGTCTACTGCCTCGGAGCGAAGTCGGACCCCGGACCCTGGATCACGAACAGCCAGAACGCAAAGGCGATGGCGCCGATGAACACGCTGATCACGAAGATGCGCTCGAGCATGCCTTCCTTCTGCTCGTAGCCCGCAGCCCGCCGTACCAGCTTCCAGGCGTGGTCGAGCCGCATCGCGATACCGATCGTGCCGAGCATCGTCGTGATCATGCCCGCGAACGCGGTGCAGATCCCGAGCACGACGTTGTCGGTGAGGTGATCGACCTGCGAGCCGACCCACAGCCAGGCCGCCGGCTGGGGACCCCAGAGCGTCGCGCACACCAGCGTCTCGAGCACGAGGAGCAGCGCGGCGAGAACGCGGTCCCGCCGGCGCCGATGCGCGGCGGCCTCCGGCGGGGGCTCCCGGTAGCGCAGTGGCGCGGTTCCGGGTCTGCGGCCGATGAAAAGGCCACCGGTATTGGTTGGGTCGTTCTCCGGCAATGCCCTCCCGTCAAGGGGTTCGCTAAGACGGCAAAAGGGGGAGGTCGCTGCTCGCACCTCTCCCCCGGCTGTTCATTCTAGGAGGTGTCGTCCTCGGTGGTCGTGGATTCCCCTGCGTCAAGGGCCGCGTTCACCAGGGCGTCCGCGATCTCGTTCTTCTCGCGGGGCACCGATCGCACCGACCAGCGGGCGAAATCTCCGAGCGCATCCAGCGCAGCGGCGTGCAGCGGGCGCAGGTCAGCGTTCTTGACCCGGTACTCGCCCGTCAGCTGGCGAGCGACGAGCTGGGAGTCGTTCACGACCTCGACCTGCTCTGCGCCAAGGGCACGCGCGCGTTCGAGGCCGAGCAGCAGAGCCCGGTACTCGGCGACGTTGTTAGTCGCGACGCCGATGAAGTCGTTCGCCCGGTCCAGCTCGTTGCCGTCCTCATCTGTCAGGACGACTCCGATGCCGGCCGGACCGGGATTGCCGCGCGCCCCGCCGTCCACGTACGCCACGACGCGCTGCGGGCGCGCCTGCTCGGGCACAGGCAGCTCTAGGCTGCGTCGATCTTCAGGAAGCTGCCGGGGACGCGACGGCGACGCCGATCGCGGAGCTCGCGCTTGTGGCCACCGGACGACGAGCCGCGCGCACGCCGCTCGCTCTCGCGCCGATCGACGATCACCTCGACGTTCGGGTCGTCCTTGTAGTAGTCGCTGAGCTTGTTGAAAAGCTCGCCGGCAAGCGGTTTTGGAACAACGCAGTAGATCATCGCGAGTAGGCCACTATAGGTCGTCGTCCGGCGCTTCGCCATCCGAATCTTCGCTCGAGCCCATGGTAATCCTCCCCTTTTCGTCCACGCCGGCATTCCAGTGGCGGACCTTGGATGGAAGCTCGTCGAGCTCGTGTCCGCGCTCGTCCAGCCGGACGGGCTCGGTGGTGTCCGACAGGTCCACGGCGAACTGGTACCAGGACAGCTCCCAGGCAACGGTCAGAAGGACCTTGGCGGCCGAGACGCTGGACGCGCAGGCGCTCACATGAGGCTCCCCCAGGGTGCGCGCGATGCCGGCCACCGTGCGAGGGTGCTCGGAGGCATTGAACAGCTCAACCGCCCGCTCCAGCTTGAGGTCGGCGCTGGTCGGGACCGCCCTGATCTGGCGGGGATCACGCGGCAAGCGACGACGATCCGCGGTCGCGGGCGTCCAGGTGCTGCCGTTCTCGGCGGGCTCCGTGACAGGTGACGGCTCCGGCCTCGGCCGCTGACGGCCGCCGTTCGCAGCCACGGTGCCGCGCAACCTGCGCAGGAGGCCGCGGCGCTCTGTCGGCCGCGGTGGCTGGACCGGGACGTCGCGGTCGGCGGACTCGCGGATCCAGCCCTCTTTCTGCGCACGCTGCGCGCAGAGCTGGCACACGAGCTTGCGCTCGCGCGAGGGCGCGAGATAGACGTCGGGACGCTCGCCCTTCAGCATCGTGCGCCCGCACACGTCGCACGAGACCTGCTCGTCGAGGCCCTTGAGCTGCTTTGCTGATTCCCGCGACGGGTTCATCGCGCGACGGCCGCCTCCTCTTCGTCCTGCTGCGAGTCCGCGATCACCTTCTGCGCGAGGTGCTGCGGCACCTCCTCGTAACGCAGGAACTCCATCGTGTAGTCGCCCCGGCCGCCCGTGATCGAGCGCAGGTCGGGGGCGTAGTTGAGCATCTCCGCCATCGGCGCCTCGGCCTTGATCTCGGTGGCCGTGCCCTTCGGCTCCATGCCGAGCGGCCGGCCGCGGCGGCCGTTGAGGTCCCCGATCACGTCACCGACCGCGTCTTCGGGCACCAGCACCGCGACCTGCATGATCGGCTCGAGCAGAGTCGGCTGCGCCTGCTCGGCCGCCTTCTTGAAGGCGAGCGAGCCCGCGATCTTGAACGCCATCTCCGAGGAGTCGACGGTGTGGAACGAGCCGTCGTAGAGCGTGACCTTGAGGTCCCCGACCGGGTAGCCCGCGACGACGCCCTTCTGCATCGCCTCGCGGACGCCCTTCTCGACCGCCGGGATGAAGCTCGTCGGGATCACGCCGCCCTTGATCTTGTTCACGAACTCGAACCCATCTCCCTGCTTCAGCGGCTCGAGCTCGATGTGACAGTCGCCGAACTGGCCGCGGCCGCCGGTCTGCTTCTTGTAGCGGCCCTGCGCCTTGGCCTGTCCCTTGATCGTCTCGCGGTAGGGGACGCGCGGGGGCTTCAAGTTGACCTCGGCGCCGAAGCGACGCTTCATGCGGTCGACGATCACCTCGACGTGCACCTGCGAGAGGCCGGCGACGATCTGCTCCCCCGTCTGCGGGTCGCGGTGGAAGTCGAGCGTCGGGTCCTCCTCCTGCAGTCGGCGGAGCGCCGTGCCGACCTTCTCCTCGTCACCCTTCGACTTTGCCTCGACGGCAAACGCCATCACGGGCGCGGGTAGCTCGGGTGGGGCGAACGAGATGCCGCTGTCCTTGTTGGACAGAACGTCACCCGTGTGGGTCTCCTTCAGCTTCGCCACGGCGCCGATGTCGCCGGGGCCGAACTCGTCGGCCTGCTTCATCTCCTTGCCCTGCGGGATCAGCAGCTGTCCAAGCCGCTCCTTCGAGTGGGCGCGCACGTTCGTGATCTGGGAGTCGCTTTTCAGCAGGCCGGAGTAGACGCGAAAGAGGTTGATCCGGCCGGCGAACGGGTCGGCGAGCGTCTTGAAGACATAGGCGACGGCGTCCGCGGACTCGTCGGGCTCGAGGTCGATCTCGCCACCATCCGCATCGTTGGCCGTGATCGCGCCCTTCTTCGCCGGCGAAGGGAGGTCGTTGACGAGTGCGTCGAGCAACCGGTCGGTGCCGAAGTTCTTGGTGGCGATGCCGCAGGTGACCGGAAAGATCGACCCCTTGGTGACGCCGTCCTTCAGCGCCTCGACGATCTCGTCGTGCGAGATGTCCTCGCCCTCCAGGTAGCGCTCCATCAGGTCGTCCGAGTTCTCCGCCACCTCGTCCATCAGCTTCTCGCGGTACTCGTTGGCCTGTTCGCCGACTTCCTCCGGTATCTCAAGCTCATTCGCGCTGCCGCGGTCGGTCCCGTCGTATTCGTAAGCCTTCATGTCGATCAGGTCGACGATGCCGCTCGTCTCGTGCTCGGTGCCGATCGGGATCTCGGTCGCCACGACATGCGGCCCAAACGCGGCCTTGAGCGCGTCGAGCGCCCCAAAGAAGTCCGACCGTTCGCGATCGAGCATGTTCACGAACACGAGCCTTGCCAGGCCGAGCTCGTTTGCCCGCTGCCACAGGCGGTCCGTCGTCACCTCGACGCCCATCACGCCGTTGATCACGAACACCGCGCTCTCGCACACGCGCAGCGCCGAAAGAGCGTCGGCCACAAAACTCGGCTCGCCCGGGGTGTCGATCAGGTTGATCTTGCGATCGTCGTGCTCGAAGGAGGAGAAGCTCGCCGAGATCGACATCTCGCGGTCGACCTCGTCCGGCTCCGAATCCGAAACAGTCGAGCCGTCGGCGACTGATCCCAGCCGGTTGATCGCTCCGGCTTCGTACAGCAGCGCCTCGTTCAGCGACGTCTTGCCGGAGCCGCGATGCCCGACGATCGCCACATTCCTGATGCGCTGCGCGCCCTTGTGCGCCATCAGCTCTCTCTCCTCTCACTCAAAGGCAGCAGGAGTCACCGATTCTATGAGACGGCCGCCATTTGCTCAGGCGTAAGCGAGGAGCCGCGAGGGCTCGCCCTCAGAAGGCCCGCCTATTTACTCCTCGGATTCGCTCTGCAAGCGCGCCTTCAGTCGCAGGACGGCTTTCGTGTGCAGCTGTGAGACGCGCGATTCGGTCACGCCTAGGACCTCGCCGATCTCCCGCAGCGTCAGGTTCTCGTAGTAGTAGAGAGCGACGACGAGCTTCTCGCGCTCGGGCAGTCGCGAGATCGCGTTAGCGAGCCTGTCCTTGAGCTCGCTCACCCCGAGCTCGCGGGCCGGGTCCACCGCGCTCGGGTCCTTCATCGTGTCGAGCAGCGACACCTGGTCGCCGCTCGCGTCCGACACCGACCACAGCTCGTCGAGAGCGACGACCGAAGAGTTCGAGATCTGGAGCAGGCTCTCTTGGAACTCTTCGTTGGTAACGCCGAGCTCGGCGGCGACCTCTTCGTCGGTCGGAGTGCGCCCGAGAGTGCGCTCGAGCTTTGCATGCGCGGACTCGATCTCGCGTGCCTTGGCGCGCACCGAACGCGGCACCCAGTCGAGCGAGCGCAGCTCGTCGATGATGGAGCCCTTGATGCGCGCGACCGCGAAGGTCTCGAACTTGATCTCGCGGTCGGGGTCGAAGCGCTCGATTGCGCCGATCAGCCCGAGCAGCCCATAGGAGATGAGGTCGGATTCCTCGATGTGCGCGGGCAGGCCGCTCGACATCCTGCCGGCCACGAACTTGACGAGCGGCGAGTACGCGAGGACAAGTCGCTCGCGCGCCTTCTCGTCGCCGTCCTTCTTATAGCGTTGCCAGAGCTCGCGGAGCTCTGTTGCCTTGACGCTGGTATCCATGGGGACAGGGACTACGCGCGGGGATGACTCCGCTCGTATTGGCTTCGCAGCCTACCCGACTCCACGAAAGTGTAGACCTGTGTGGTGGACACACTGGCATGGCCCAGCAGCTCCTGGATCGTGCGCAGGTCGGCACCGCCCTCGAGCAGGTGGGTAGCGAAGGAGTGCCGCAGGGAATGGGGCGAGACGCCGCCGGCGAGGCCGGCGTGGCGAACCCAGGCAAGCAGGCGCCTGCGCACGTCCGACGGCGACAGCCGCCGGCCGCTCTTGGAGACGAACAGCGCCGGTTCGGCGAACCGCCCGGCAAGCTGCGGGCGCCCTCGCTCGAGGTAGCGCTCGATCGCTCGCTGGGCCGGCTCCCCGACCGGGATGATGCGGGTCTTCGAGCCCTTGCCGACGACCCGCAGTTCCTCGGCGTCGAAGTCGACGGCGTGCAGGTCGAGGTTGACGATCTCCTCGCAGCGCAGCCCGCACGAGTACGCGAGCTCGAACAGGGCTCGATCCCGCAGCTCGAGCGGGGTGTCTGCCGGGATGCGCTCGAGCAGAGTGGCCACGTCCTCCTTACGCATCAAGCGTGGCAGGCGGCGCGGACGGCGCGGCGAGGAGATGAGATCGGCTGGATTCTGATCGAGCTCCTCGCGCTCGACCATGTAGCGGAAGAAGCTGCGCACGGCGGCCAGCTTCCTGGCCACGGTCGGAGCCGCGAGCTCGCGCCCGCCCTCGCGGCGCGAGCCGGACAGGTGCGCCGCGTAGCGGCGCAGGAGCCGGTAGCGCACGGCCTCGGGGCCGGCGCCGACCTTGGCGGCCCACGCCGCGAACTCTCCGAGGTCGCGCCCGTATGCGCGGCGAGTGCCCTCGGCTCGTCCGTGGACCGTAAGCGCCTCGTCGAAGCGCGCGAGCGCGGTGGTCCAGACAGCGGGCAGCTTGCTCATGGGCCTACATTCGCCGCGCCGCCCGGGAAGCCCTGTTCTGGGCAACCGTGGTGCCCTGCTGTCGTCCTGCGACAGTAAGACACAACAGCTAGATCAACGGCCCGTAGAGGCCCAGGCAACTGGTCGATCGCTGTAGAACGGTCATGGAGGGGGTGAGGGGTCCGGGCCGCGATGGTTGGGATATGGGAGCCCGAAACCGTCTCGAAGCATTTCTGCACCGAGGGGGGGTGCGCCTTTGGTCGCAGTCTCGGGACGATCCGAGCGCTAGCCGCGATCGCGGGCTTTGAGGGATGCCCATCCCCTTTGGTGCCCCGTCGACTGTGCCCAAGCCGTGCGCTCACGCACGCGTTACGAACTTTGCAAGCCTTTCGTAACAGGCCCCAGCATCGGTTGAAGCGTTTTGGTTGCTATAGCCCCCGAAACGCTGCAGCCGACCAGGAACCGCTAACGAGATCACCCTCTCGTCCGACTCACGCGCGCCGGTCGCGACAAAGCGCAAGCTTCCGTCACACACCCTTCGATGCCCGTCCCTCGGCGCTAGTGGCCTCTACGGCAGAACGACCACTCTGCCTAGGTGGGGAAAGCCTGGCGTTACTGGACGAACACCGGCGCCTGCAGCGGCACCTTGTCGTAGAGCTGCTCGACGTCGGGCACGGCCATGCGAATGCAGCCGTGTGAGGCGGCGGTGCCGAGCGAGCCGATGTCCGAGGTGCCGTGGATGCCGGCGCCGTCGTAGATACCCATCCAGCGTGCCTTGATCGGGTTGTCCGGCCCCGGCGGGATCACCCTGCCGGCGAGCTTGCCGGCCCAGTCGCTGTTCGGAACGTGCCAGGACGGATTCACCGCCTTGTTCTGTACGTGGTACAGGCCCGCCGGCGTTTCGAGCCCGGCCTGTCCCACCGCGATCTTGTAGGTCTTGGCGAGCCGGAGGTCCTTGAAGAAACGAAGCCTGAACGCGGGGCGGTCGATCGTGATCACTGCCGGATACTTCTTCGCGAGCTCGCTCGTCGTCACATCGGGCTTGACCACCCTCACCTCGCCGCGCAGCTTCCGGGCCGCGCCGAGCTGCGTGAGCGCGTTCTCGACCTCGACCCGCAGCTTGGTGCGCCGCACACGCAGCCCCGTCTCCGAGGGAACGGCGGGCAGGCTCGCCAGCTGGAACTTGACCGAGGCATCCCGGGCCGGGCGGTTGACCGCGCTCACCACGCGCTTCACGAACCGGCGCACGGCGAGCTTCGAGTAGAACACCTGCGGCTCGAGTTCGGCGTCCACGTCGCCGCCCGTCAGCCCCCGCCACACTCGAGTGGCGAGGCCGCCCGACCGGCCACGCTCGATGGCCTCCTGGACCATGCCTGGGACGTCGACGCCGAGCCTGGCGCGCTTCGCGGTGAGGCGGAAGCGCTTCCCGGCCACCCTGACCACGACCGGTCGCTCGAGCTGTCCAGCGAGCTGGTCGGCGAGGCGGCGCTCGGCGGCCGTCCGTTCGAGGCCTCCCAGGTCGATGCCGCCGACCGTAACCCCGTTCGCGATCCGCTCCTTGCGCGAGGAGTCATATGCCCACGCGCTCGCCGTGAGAACGACCAGCGTCCCCAGGGCGACGTAAAGAGCTATGCGGATTCGGCGGTCTCGAAGCATTCGTTACGAAAAGGGTAATCAGGCGATTCGGCGGAATCCGCCAGTTCCCTACACCTGTACGGTCTACAGGCTGTCGGCAGGCCCGAACGAAGGCCGCTGGCCCGGTGCAGAGCGTTGACGCACGCTCGGGCTCCAGCGCAGGAAGTCCTCGACTTCCTTCTCATAGCGATACGGCTCGCCGATGCCGCGCCGGACGGAGCGCAGGCGCAGGTGCTCTCCGTAGCGCATCACGGCCTCACGCGCGGTGTGCGCGAACTGAAAGCCGGTGCTCTTCAGCTTGCGGTTGTCCAGCCCGCGCCCGTAGCGAAGCTGACTCAACATCTCGGGCGGCAGAGGCACGCCGAGCGCGCGCAGCGGGGCCGAGGAGGTGCGCGTCGCGACGGGCGAGATGATCGGCAGCGGACGCTTGCCGAGCAGGCCGATCACCTCGGAGAACGCGAGCACGCCGTCGCCGGCGACGTTGTAGATGCCTGCGAGGTCGTGCTCGATCGCGTGCTCGAGGGCGCTGACGACATCGTCGACGTGGGTGAACTGATAGCGCGGGTCGAACCCCAGGATCATCGGAACCGCGGGCAGGGAGAACAGGCGCGAGTGGGAGGTTCGCATGTCGTGTCCGAGCACGTTGGAAAAGCGCATCGTGGTGACGATCAGGCCGGGGTTCTTCTCGCGGAACTCGTCCACGGTCGCCTCGGCCTCGACGATGTCCTGCTCGATCGGGGTCTCGGGAGCGTGCGTGCGTCGCATGTCCTCGGTGAAGAAGGCCGGATCGTCGCGGTGGCAACCGTAGTAGTGCGCAGAGCTCTTGAAGACCAGCTTTCGGACCGGTGAATCGATCTCCGAGCAAGCAGCCACGATGTTGAGGGTCCCGATCACATTGTTCTCGTGGGCCAACCGCGGAGTCGTGACCGCGGAGTCCACCACCAGCCGTGTGTCGACGACCGTGTCGATCTCGGCCGCGCGGACTATGCGCCTGATCAGCCCGTGCTGGTTCGAGACCCGCACGAACTCCGTCCGCTCGAGCTCGCGGGTAGGGTCCTGCGAGTCGACGCCGATGATCACGTCGACGTCGGGCCGCTGCTCGAGCGCCTGGGCGAGCCGGCCTCCCCAGTACGTCGAAAGGCCGGTGACCAGTATGCGCCTGTTGGTCGAAGTAGCAGCGTCGTTCATCGCGGGCTCCGCCGGGAGTGAGCGCTGTGTCGTGGCAACCGCACGGTCACGGCGTCGCGCGATTATAGGATTGCCCGCGTGAGGTCGAAGGACGCGATCCGCCGCGGCGTTTGGAATGCGATGGACCGTGAAGGCGTTTCTCGATTCCCGGGGGCGCAGGGCCGGATCCCCAACTTCGAGGATGCACGCGCCGCGGGCGAGCGTCTTGCCAGCCACCCCACGTGGAAAAAGGCCAAGACGATCAAGGCGAATCCGGACGCCCCGCAGACACATGCGCGCCGCCTCGCCCTCGAGCAGGGCAAGATGCTGGTGATGGCGGTGCCGCGGCTGCGCGACCATCATCCGTTCCGGCTGCTCGACCCGTCCAAGCTGACGAAGAAGGAGCTGCGCGAAGCGGCCACGATCAAGGGCGCGCTCCGCCACGGGCGCGTGATCGACCTCGAGCAGGTCCCGCGCCTCGATCTGATCCTGACGGGCTCGGTGGCCGTCAACCTGAACGGCGAGCGGGTCGGAAAGGGCGGCGGCTTCTCGGATCTCGAGTACGCGCTGCTGGCCGAGGCGCGCAAGGTGTCCGACAAGACGACGATCGCGACGACCGTGCACCCCGTCCAGATCCTGAACGAGGACCTCTTCACGACCTTGCACGACATCCCCGTGGACCTGATCGTCACCCCGCGGGCGGCGATCGAGGTCGAGCGCACCCGTCCGCGCCCGCGCGGGGTCCTGTGGGATCACCTTCAGCCTCCCCAGATCCACGAGATCCCGGTCTTGGAGCGAATGGGCTACGCCTAGAGATGACTAGAGGCCGGATGGCCGGATCCGGCCGCCTCCCAATACACTGAAAGGACCGGGGAGATGGCCACCACCAAGGTCCCAGGCATCGGCACAGCTGCCGCCTTCGAGGCGGAGCCCTACGGCACGCCCGGCCGGGCCGAGTGGCTCGACATCGACTGGCGCGAGCATCTGCGCTCCGTCCGGCACGACGGCAGCCGTGTGAACTACGTCGAGATGGGCGAAGGCCCGCCACTCGTCTTCGTCCACGGGCTGTCCGGGTGCTGGCAGAACTGGCTCGAGAACATCCCCCACTTCGCGCGCACGCACCGTGTGATCGCGGTCGACCTGGTCGGATTCGGCGAGTCCGAGATGCCGAACTGGGAGATCAGCATCCCCGGCTACGGGCGGTTCATCGACGCCTTCCTCGGCGAGATCGGCATCGAGCGCTGCGACCTGGTCGGCAACTCGATGGGCGGGTTCATCTCGGCGGAAACCGCGATCTCACACCCGAGCCGGGTCGACAAGCTCGTGCTCGTTGACGCCGCGGGTGGGCCGACGCTACGTGAGTGGCACGACCGCTGGGCCAAATCGCTCCAGCGCGCGACACGCCTCACCGCTCCGCTCGTCGCTCGCATCTTCGCGCGGCGGGAGTGGCTGGTGCGCCGGCCGCGATCGCGCAAGCTGCTGATGTCCATGGTCGCGGCACACCCGGAGCTCCTGCGCCCCGAGCTCTGCTACGAGGTCGCAAGCGGCGCCGGCAAGCCCGGCTTCCTCGACGCGGCCGTCGCGCTCGCCGATTACCACTACTGGGACCGGATCCCGGACATCAAGAGCCCGACCCTCGTCATCTGGGGAAAGAACGACCAGATCGTCCCGGTCAAGGACGCCTACGAATACGCGGCCATGATCCCCGGCGCCCGGCTCGAGATCTTCGACGACACGGGCCACGTGCCGATGCTGGAGCGCCCGGCGCGGTTCAACCGGGTGCTGGAGGAGTTCCTCGCGTCCTAGGGCCTCGTCCCGCGAAGGGACGAACTGCTGCATCGAAGGGGTGCGCCTTTGGTCTCATTCTCGGGAGAGCTGACGTGGGATCCGTGATCGGGGCCCAGGAACGTGCAAGGTTTGGCGCCGCTAGGCGGCATAACTACATCAGCAACCTGGGGCCCTATGACGTGAGTTGGTACTTCAGCGCAGAAGTCTCACCAAACGCAAATGACCGCACCCAACCCCCTCGGTGCCTAGTCCAAAAAGCGGGATTAGTTAATTCCCACGGGCCAGCAGCTCCGGTAACGGCCGCGTGTTGAGGACCGCCTCGGGCGGCGCCCACCCTCGTCGCGCCGTGTGAACCGACAAGGTCATGTTCGCAAGCCCGCGGATGGAGTGCGAGTCCGTCGAGCAGACGATCGGCAGGCCGGCGCGTAGCGCCTCGCGGACGTGCTCGCCGCTCAGGTCGAGGCGGTCGGGCAAGCCGTTCACCTCGAGCGCGACGTCCTGCTCGAGCGCGACCTCGAATATGCGCTCGAGGTCGAGGGCATTCTCCGGCCTGCGGTTGATGTACCGGCCCTTCGGATGGCTGAGACAGCGCACGTACGGGTTCCGAATCGCCTCCTCTACCCGCTTCGTCATCTCGGCGCGGGGCATGCGCTGGCCGCCGTGGACGCTGGCCTGCACCCACTCCAGCTCGGCAAGTGCGTCGTCGGGAAGGTCGAGGCGGCCGTCGGGAAGGATGTCGCACTCGGTGCCGCGCAGGACCCGGAACGGGGCCAGCAGCTCGTTCGCCTTCGCGATCTCCTCGGCCTGGCGGCGAAGGTCGTCCGGGGTCAGCCCGCGCACGGCGCCCACCGCGGGCGTGTGATCGCAGATCGCGAGGTACTCATACCCTCGCTCCTTGGCGGCGCGACCCATCTCCTCGACGCTCGCCCTGCCGTCGGACCACGTCGTGTGGCAATGCAGGTCGCCGCGGATGTCTGCCTCCTCGACGAGCGGCGGCGGCTCGCCGCGGAACGGCTCCTCCCGCAGCTCCGGCGCGCACCACGGGATGCCGAGCGCGCCGTAGACGGATTCCTCGTCGGGCCCATCGGGCAGCGGCTCCAGGTCCGCTACGTACGCCGGCGAGCCCGTTGCGCGCACGAGCGCGGTCCCGAACCGCTCCGGGCCGGCCGCGACGAGCTCGAGCGGCACGCCCTCGATGGTCACCCCGACCGCGCTCCGCTCTCCTTGTTCGACCAGCACGACGATCTGCGGCAGCGCCGCGAACCGATCGACCAGGGGCTGCGGGTCGGCAACGGCGCACACGACCGCCAGCCGCTCACAGGAGTCGCGCCAGCGCCGCACGTCGCCGGCAATGGCGCCGCCGAGGGCGGCCGCGACGGCACCGGTCAGCTCCAAGGCGCGATTTAGCAGCAGTCCTCGCCGCGCCTGTGGCTCGAACCCGCGCGCGAGCGCATCGCGGAGCTGCGCCTCGGTCTTCGGCCCGATGCCCGGGACGCCCCGCAGCCGGCCGGCGGCAGCGGCGTCGCGCAGCTCGTCGGCGGTGTGGACGTCGAGTGCACGCGCCAGCTCCATCGATCGCTTGGCACTGAGCCCGAGGTAACGGCCGAGCCCGACCAGGTCGGGCGCGAGCTCGCGCTCGAGCTCCGCGAGATCGGCGATTGTGCCCGTCTCGACGAGCTCGCGAAGGCGCGCCTCGATCCCACGGCCGATCCCCCGCAACTCGCGCACGCGCCCGGTCTTCACCAGATCAGCGACCGGGACGGGCGCGCCGCGGACGGTCTCGGCGGCGCGGCGGTAGGCGCGCGCCATGTACGGGTTCGCCTCCGCAAGCTCGAGAAGCGCCGCGAACGCCTCCAGGCGGTCGGCGATCTGGGCGTTGTCCACCGCGACCGGAGCTAGCCGGTGACCGCGCCCTCGGATGCGGATGAGACCAGGCGCGCGTACTTCGCCATCACACCGCGCTCGTAGGCCGGCGGGGGCGGCGTCCACTGCTCGATCCGTGTGCGGATCTCGGCCTCGGGAAGGTCGACGTCGAGCCTGCGCCGGTCGATATCGAAGACGACCTGGTCGCCGTCGCGCAGCGCCGCGATCGGCCCGCCCCGCACCGACTCCGGCGCGACGTGGCCGGCCATCAGCCCGCGGGTCGCGCCCGAGAAGCGGCCGTCGGTGAGGAGCGCGACCGAGTCGCCAAGCCCCTCGCCAACGATCGCGGCCGTGACGGCGAGCATCTCGCGCATACCCGGGCCACCGCTCGGTCCCTCGTTTCGGATCACGACCACGTCGTTCGCGCGGATCTCCCCCTGCGTGACCGCAACCATCGCGTCCTCCTCGCACTCGAACACGCGCGCAGGGCCGCGGTGGTACGTGCGCTCGTAGCCGGCGACCTTCACCACGCATCCCTCGGGCGCCAGGTTGCCGCGCAGCACGACGAGCCCACCGCTCTCCTTGATCGGGTCGTCGAGCGGGCGCACGACCTGCTGGCCGGGAGCCTCGCGCGCTTCGGCAGCCTCCTCGCCGATGGTGCGCCCCGTGACGGTCTGCTCGCCCTCGTTCAGAAGACCCGCCTCGAGCAGCCGGTTCGCGACCAGGGCGACGCCGCCGGCGCTGTAGAGGTCCGCTGCCACGAAGCGCCCACCGGGCTTGAGGTCCGCGAGCAGCGGCGTCGCCGCCGAAATGCGGTCGAAGTCCTCCAGCGTGAGCTCGACCCCGGCCTCCTTGGCGACCGCGAGCAGGTGAAGGACGCCGTTCGTCGACCCCCCGGTCGTCGCTATCGCGGCGATCGCATTCTCGAGCGATGCCTTCGTGATCACGTCGCTCGGCCGCAGGTTCCACCCGAGCAGCGACATCACCAGCTCCCCCGCCTTGAACGCGGCATCGTCCTTCTCGGAGTCCATCGCCGGCACCATCGCGCTTCCCATCGGCGAGATGCCCATCACCTCGAAGGCGGTCGCCATTGTGTTGGCGGTGAACTGGCCTCCGCACGCCCCCGGTCCGGGACACGCGCTGTGCTCGAGCTCGGCGAGGTCGTCGTCCGACATGTTGCCCGCCGCATGGGCGCCGACCGCCTCGAACACGTCCTGGATGGTGACGTCGTGTCCCTGGAAACGCCCGGGCGCGATCGAGCCCCCGTACAGCATCAGTGACGGAACGTCGACGCGCGCAAGCGCCATCACACACCCCGGAATCGTCTTGTCGCACCCCGACAGCGCAACGACGGCATCGAACAGGTGGCCGCGCGCGACGAGCTCGATCGAGTCTGCGATCACCTCGCGGCTGACGAGCGACGTCTTCATTCCCTCGGTGCCCATGGTGATGCCGTCGGAGATCGCGATCGTGTTGTACTCGAGCGGCGTGCCACCGGCGGCGCGAATGCCTTCGATGACGCGCGCCGACAGCCGGCGCAGGTGGAAGTTGCACGGCATCGTTCCGATCCACGTGTTCGCGACGCCCACGATCGGCTTGCGTAGGTCGTCTTCGGTGAGCCCGATCGAGTACAGGTAGGAACGCGCAGCCGCACGGTCCGGGCCCTCGACGACGACGCGGCTGCGCCGCCGGATATCGACGCCGACGCTGCTCACGTCCTGCCCTCATGCACGGCGACCCGCGCCGAGCGCTCGCGCGCGCGGGAACGCTCCCACTCGGCGAGCCGCCACAGGTCGCGGCGCACGTGCTGGGGATCGACCTGCCTTCCCGGCAGGTGCATGTTCGCGTCGCGGATCAGCCGGTGCTCATCGGCGCAGATCATCATCCACTTCGCCAGCACGTCGTCCGAGTCCGGCAGCTTCGGCCCGTGCAGCGACTCCGTGCGGTCGGGAAATTCGACGCAGTACTCGCTGAGGAGAGAGTTCGAACCCGGCAGGTAGGCCACGATCGGCTTGTGCGGGTAGATCAGGTAGCCGTAGCTCGCCGATCCACCCCGTCCGTCGGTGCCCTGCCCGATAACGCGGATGAAGCCGAGGTCGCGGTACATCTCCCACTCATCCGGATTGACGATCGACTTCAAGAGCGCCCGCGCTCGCCGCTCGGCGCGCCGTTCGCTGCCCGGGTCGATCCGCGCGGTGCGGCGCCGTGTAACGCGCGGCGCTGCACGGCGACGGCTGACGACGTCCTTGACGCTGCCGGCGGCGAGGTAACCGACAAGCGCAAGCGCCATCAGCGCCATGATGCTGAAGGCAAGCAACACCGGTTGGCTCTCAGACGACGGGCGGTACTACACCCGCTCCACCAGCCGCGCGCGGAAAGAAGATCACCCGCTCGGCTTCGCGCGGAACCTCGGCGAAGTCCTTCACCATGACGGCCTCGCGGCGACCGGTCGCTCCGTCGGCAACCGGCACCGCCGCCCACATGCCCATGTCGAGCTGGCGGCGGAACTCCTCGAGCAGGCGCTGCTCGTCCTCGGAGAGCTCGGGGTCACCCTCCGCGAGCACCACTTCGCCCCTACCCGGCATCAGGCGCAGAAACTTCATGGCGCTGATTATTCCATGAGGCGCGAATGAGCCGGAGGCCGAGGACATCGACCGGTCCCGAACCCGCGCCGAGCTCGCGCAGGCCGTCGCGCACGGCCTCGGATGCGAGCTGGTGCGCAACGCGTGCCGCATCGAGCGGATCGCGTCCCAACGCCAGCTGCGCGGCCAGTACCGACGAGTGCGTGCAGCCCGACCCGTGCGAGGCGCCCCCCGGATAGCGCGGTCCCTCGATCGTCTCCAAGCGCTTGCCGTCGTAGAAGAGGTCCGCGACCCGGTCTTGATCGTCGCCGTGGCCGCCTGTGATGACGACGGCGCCCGGTCCGAGGGCGTGAATCGCGCGTGCGGCCTCGTCGGTTGCCGTCCCCGCCGTGCCGAGCAGCGCCGCTGCCTCGTGCAGGTTGGGGGTCACCGCCGCGGCTCGCGGGACGATCAGATCGACGAGCGCGCCGACAGCGTTGCGCTCGAGCAGCGGCGCCCCGCTCTCGGCCACCATCACCGGATCGAGCACGATCGGCGCGTCCCCGACCAGATCGAGCGCGGCCGCGACCGCCTCGATCGTCTCGACCGAGCCGAGCATGCCGATCTTGACGGCGTCGACCCCGATGTCCTCGGCGACGGCCTTCACCTGTCCGACGATCGCCTCGCCCGGGATCGGAGTGACGCCTTGGACGCCGACGGTGTTCTGCCACGTGACCGCGGTGATCGCCGTCATGCCGTGTGCGCCGCAGCGGGCGAAGGCCTTCAGATCGGCCTGGATGCCGGCGCCGCCGCCGGAGTCAGAGCCGGCGATCGAGAGCAGCCGGGGGACAGGAGGGTGCCTTTCAGCCATGGGTTTCAGGATAGGAGGTGGTCCTTCTCGGAACGTCCACCAGGAAACGGCGCGGCACTCGGGCCGACAGGCAAGGACGCAGGGAGCCCGCGTACTTGTTAGTACGCGGGCGACTGAGGACGCCGCATGTTGGTTCGAGAGACCGCCGTTTCCGGTGGCACGTTTCGGGGAGGGCCACCTACCCTGCCCCTCCGCTTCTACCCAGCCCTGCGCACGTAGCGGCCGCCTTCGCGGCGGACCAACCCTCTCAGCTCGAGCTCGGTCAGTGCGGCCATCACCGCTGAGGCGTCGCCACCCGGCGGGGTGAGCGCGTCGATCGTGGCGTTCCCTCGCTCCACCTCCGCGAGCACCGCACGCAGAGCCGGCGCCAGGCGCTCGCGTTCCCTGCGCGCAAGCCTGCGCCGTCCCTGGCCCGCCCCGTAGAGCGCGTCGAGCACGTCCGCGGCGGAGCGCACCACGCATGCGCCGTCCGCCAACAGCGCGTTCGAGCCGCGCGCCAATGTGGACGTGACTTGCCCGGGCACGGCGCCGACCTCGCGGCCGAGATCGGCCGCGAAACGCGCGGTGATGAGCGAACCGGACCGCTCGCCGCCCTCGACGACGACGGTCATCGCTGCAAGCGCGGCCATGATCCGGTTGCGAGCAGGAAAGCACCATGGCAGCGCGGAGAAACCGGGCGGGAACTCCGAGGCGACGAGGCCGGTGCGCGCGACGCGCTCGTACAGCCATCGCTGTGAGCGCGGCGACGGCGCGTCAGCCCCTGCGCCGAGTACCGCTACGGTCGGGCCGCCAGACTCGAGCGCACCCTCGTGCGCCGCCGCGTCGACGCCGAACGCCAACCCGCTCACGACCGGCACGCCGCAGCCGGCGAGCTCGGCGCCAAGCGAGCGCGCCACCTCGAGGGCGTACGGCGACGCCCGCCGCGAGCCGACCAGCGCGACAGCCGGCTCGGCGGTGAGCGTCTCGAGGAGATCGCCGTCGCCGCGCAGGTAGAGCAGCGCGGGCGCGTCGGGGGCGTCGAGCAGGCGCGGCGGGAACCGCTCGTCGTGGCGGCAGACGGCGACGAGGCCCGCCGCTTCCGCCCGTCTTCGCGCGGCGCGGGGGTCGAAGCGGCGCAGAAGCATCGCGGCCCGCGGCGCGTCCTCCTCGCCGCACACGGCGTCGACCAGCTCCCGGTCCCGCAGGGCAAGCAGCTCGGGCACGCGACCGCGGCCGCGGCCAAGATGCTCGATATGAGGCGCGAGCAGGGCGAGCAGTGCCGAGCGCCGGAGGCAGAGCTTGCAGGCGCCGGTCACCGCGCCTGCTCGCGGTAGGCGACCGCCTCCGCGACATGGCGGCGCTCGATCTGCCCGCCGCCGTCGAGGTCGGCGAGCGTGCGCGCGACGCGCAGCACACGGTCGTGTCCGCGACCGCCGAGGCCGAGCCGGTCGTATGCGCGCTCGAGCACGGCGACGGCATCCCGGCCAAGCGCGCAGTGCCGGCGCACCATGGCGGGACCCATGTCCGCGTTTGTGCGAGCGCGTGAGCGCTTCAGCCGGTTCGACTGCAGGGCGCGCGCGGCAACGACGCGCTCGCGCAGCGCCGCCGATCCCTCGCCGGCCGGCCCGTCGATCATCTCGTTCCGAGCCGGCGGATCGACGCGCACGATGATGTCGATGCGGTCGACGAGTGGACCGCTCAACCGTTCGCGATAGCGCTGGATCGACGCGGCGGAGCAGGCGCATTCGCGTCGTCCATCCCCGAGGTGGCCGCAGGGACACGGGTTGGTGGCGGCGACCAGCGAGATGCGCGTCGGGAACGTGACCGTGCGTTGCGCGCGCGTGAGCGAGACCGATCCGCGCTCGAGCGGCTGGCGCAGCGACTCGAGCGCCGGGCGCGAGAACTCCGCGAGCTCGTCGAGGAACAGCACGCCGTTGTGTGCGAGGCTCGCCTCGCCCGGGGAGGGCGGCGATCCACCCCCCACGAGGCCGGCGCTCGAGATCGAGTGGTGGGGCGCCCGAAAGGGACGGCTCGAGACAAGCGGCTGACTGCCGAGCAGGCCGGCGACGCTGTGCACGCGCGTTGACTCGAGGGCCTCCGGCATCGTCAGCGGCGGCAGGATCGTTGGCATGCGCAGCGCGGCCATCGACTTGCCGCTTCCCGGCGGCCCGATCATCAGCAGGTTGTGCCCACCCGCCGCCGCCACCTCGAGCGCGCGCTTGAGTCCGCGCTGACCGCGCACCTGCGCGAGGTCGTGCTCGCCGTCGTGACCGCCGTCGAGCAGTGCGGACACGTCGACTGCCGGCGCGGAAGACGGGCGCTCGCCGGACAGGAACGCGGCCAGCTCAACCACGGTCTCGATGCCAATCACGTCGAGCCCCGAGACGAGCGCCGCCTCGGCGGCGTTGGGGCGCGGCAGCACGAGGCCGGCATACCCGGAGCGGCGGGCGGCGTCGGCCACCGCCAGCGCTCCGCGCACCGGTCGCAACGAGCCGTCCAGGCCGAGCTCGCCGCAGACCGCGCGGCGGGCGAGCGCGTCGCCCGTCGCCTGCCCGCTCGCCACCAATAGCGCAGCAGCGAGACCGAGATCGAACGCCGGCCCGGCCTTGCGGAAGTCGGCGGGCGCGAGGTTGACCGTGATCCGCCGCAGCGGGAACTCGAATCCCGAGTTGGCGAGCGCCGCCCGCACGCGCTCGCGCGACTCCTGCACGGCGGTGTCGGGCAGGCCGACGATCGTGAAGGCGGGCAGGCCGGGCCTGATGTCCGCCTCGATCGTCACCTCGAGCGCGTCGACGCCCATCAGCGCGAACGTGGCGGCGCGGGCGAGCACGTCCCGCACGCTAGGCGGCGCCGTTGAACGCGGCAGCGCGCGTTTGTAAGCGATCGCGCTCGCCTTCGCATCTTTGCGTTCCGCGCGCAAGGCGTCACTGCGCGCGCCCTACGGTGGGTCCGAATGTCGCAGGCACCCGATCCCCGTATGCGCGTCGGCCGCCTTGGCGAGCGGCTGGCGGCGCGGACGCTCGAGCGCGCCGGCTTCACGGTCATCGAGCGCAACTACCGCACGCGCGAGGGCGAGCTCGACATCGTCGCGCGACGGCAACCGGTGCTCGTGTTCTGCGAGGTGAAGACGATCGTCGCGCGCGGCAGCGGCCGCGGCCCCGCCTACGCGCTCGAGGCGGTGGGCAACGCGAAGCGCGCGCAGGTGCGGCGCATCGCCCGCTCCTGGATGTCCGAGCACGCCACGCTCGCGCGCGGATGCCCGAACGTGCGGTTCGATGCCGTCGGCGTCACGCTCTCGCCCGCGGGCGCGGTCCTATCGCTGGAGCACGTGGAGAACGCGTTCTAAGCCGCCCTTGTCGGGGTCGTTCTTTAGGGACGGGCATCGAAGGGGGTGATCCCAGGGCGGGTTGCGACGACCTGGCGAATCTGTGGACCCGCGAATCCCGCTATGTCCTCACTGGCGGGCCAAAGCCCACGAGACATCCAAGAATCCGTGACGGTTCGCACGCTTTACGACGATCTACGACTTCCCTGTGACCCGCCCTATCGTCGAGTGAACAGTTGGTTGGCCTCTAGGTCACCCAAGCGTTCAGGCGACCAAGTGACCCCTCACAAATCGGTCATCTCGTAGCACGGGCGTAATCAACTCGCGACCTTCCGCAAACCTCCGGTCTCACTTCTTCGATGCCACCTCCTTCACGAGCCACGCCGCGAAAGGGGCGGACACCACCGGCAGTCACCCCACGCCCTAACCCTCGAGCCCCAGCTGCTGGTATGCGATCGATTGGAAGGACTTGCGGTGCAGCGCGCTGATGCCGAGCGCCTGGATCGCGTCTCGGTGCTCGGGGGTCGAGTACCCGACGTTCGTGTGGAAGTGCCAGCCGTCGTGCTCCTTTGCGGCCCGCAGCATGTAGCGGTCGCGCGTCACCTTCGCGACGACGGAGGCTGCTGCGATCGCGGCGCTGCGCGCGTCGCCGTCGACGACCGCCTGCTGCGGGTGGTCGAGATCGGGGACGCGAAAGCCGTCCACGAGGCAGACCGTGCCGGGCGCGCAGGGAGCGATCGACGCCAGGCAATCGCGCAATGCACGCAGGTTGGTCTTGTGCAGTCCGTACTCGTCGATCCCCCGCGCGCAGCGCGAGGTGACCGCCACTCGTGTCGCGACCTCGAGCACCAGCGGGAACAGCGCCTCGCGCTGCTCGAAGTCGTGCACCTTCGAATCGTCGAGCTGCGTGAGGGCGCGCGCCTGGCGGCTACCCAAGCGCTCGTAGTCGAACAGCACCGCCGCCGCTACGAGCGGGCCGGCGAGACTGCCGCGCCCGGCCTCGTCCGCGCCCGCGACGAAGCGCGAGCCGAGCGAGCGATCGAACTTGAACAGACGCGCGGCGGTGCGCCTGCGCGGCTTGCGGTTAGAGGATCCCGACCCGTTTGATCGGCCAGTAGGTGAAGAAGGCTTGGCCGATGATCCATCTCTTCGGGACTGGTCCCCAGAATCGGCTGTCGTCGCTCTGGCCACGATTGTCGCCCATCATAAAAAAGTGATCTGGCGGAATCTTGATCGGCCGCTGATATGTGCACTGACCCACTCCCTCGCAGGGGTTTATGAAGGTCTCCTTTTGCACCTTGCCGTTAACGACTGCGTGGCCGTCGCGAATGGCAAGCGTGTCGCCCTCCACCGCCACCACCCGCTTGATGAAGTTGAGGTTGGACCTGTCTGGAGTGGGCCTCGGGCAGGCTTGATCGGGTGAGTGCTGGGCGCCGCAGCGGTTACCGTCCGCGCCCGCCGGAGGATGGAAGACGACTATGTCGCCGCGGTCGGGGTCCGAGAAGCGATAGTTGACGCGATTTACGAGAACTCTTTCGCCGACGTCGAGGGTCGGCTCCATGGACTCGCTCGGAATCCGGTACGGCTTGACCAGCACGGCCTGGATCAGCAGGGCGAAAGCAAGCGCCGCCGCGACGATCAGGACAAGCTCGATGAGAGAGCGAGCGCCGCTCCGGGATCCCTGCCTGGACACGAAGGCCAGACTAGGTCTTTTCCCCGTTGTCGCCGGCCGCTTCGGTGTTGTCGCCGGCTTCGGCCGCCACTGGTTCAGCTTCCGGCTCGCCCTCCGCCGCTTCCGCGGCCTCCGGCTCCCCCTCGTCGTCCACCGGCTCGGTTTCCTCGGCCGTCGCCTCGACCCGCTCGTCCCCCTGCTCGGCGGCGGCTGACTCGCCGGCCTCCGCCTCGGGTGCGCCGTCTTCGCCGGCGCCGTCGGCCGACACCTCGGGGACTTCTTCCTCCGGAAGACCCGTGATCATCAGCTCTTCCGGCCCGAGATCGCGACGCTCGCGCACGCGCGCCCGGCGGCCGACGCGCCCTCGCAGGTAGTAGAGCTTTGCCCTCCGCACCTGGCCGCGGGCCACGACCTCGATCCGCTCCACCTTCGGAGAATGCAGCGGGAATGTCCGCTCGACGCCGACCCCGAACGAGATCTTGCGCACCGTGAACGTCCGGCGGGATCCCTGGCCCTGGAGACGGAGCACGACGCCCTCGTACACCTGGGTGCGCCGGCGCGTCCCCTCTACGACCTGGAAGTGGACCCGCACGCGGTCGCCTTCCCGAAAGCGCGGGATATCGCGGCGCATCTGGCGGCGCTCGATGCTTTCGATCACTTCGCTCATGAGGAGGACACGTGCCGGACACGGGCCGGCAACGGATACAAGCGGCCCAAGAGGCTCGCGGGAGCGGGGATGTTAGCGGACAGCGCCCGGCTGTCCGCCGGCCCGCGCCCCACTCTGATCGAGGCGCCAGCGCCGCACTCGCTCGTGATCTCCAGACAGGAGCACGTCCGGCACCTCCCAGCCCCGGTAGGAGGCCGGCCGGGTGTAATGCGGGTACTCCGGCCCGCCCCCGAGAGCGGGCGAAAACGACTCCTCGTGCACGCTCTGATCGCTGCCCAGTGTCCCCGGCAGCTTGCGGAACACGGCATCGGCGACCACCATCGCGGCAAGCTCGCCCCCCGACAGCACGTAGCGCCCGATCGAAAGCACGTCCTCGGCCAGGTGCTCGTGCACGCGTTCGTCGATCCCCTCGTAGCGCCCGCACAGGAGGGTGAGCCTCTCGAGCCCGGCGAGCTCGCCTGCGAGCGCGTCGTCGAACGGCCGGCCCGAGGGCGCCAGCACCGCGATCCGCCATCCGGGCCCGCGCTCGCGCTCCCGTCCGTAGACGGCCTCGAGCGCCGCATCGACCACATCCACCCTGATCACCATGCCGGCGCCCCCGCCGTACGGCGTGTCGTCGACCTGTCCGTGCGGGAGCGGCGTCGTGTCGCGGTAGTTGAACAAGCGCAGATCGTGTCCGTGCCGGAATGCGTTGCGGACGTGCCGCTGGCCGGTGAACCAGTTGAACCACTCGGGGAAGAGCGTGAAGACGTCGATGTTCATCGAGTAGAAACCAAGCTTATGCGCGTGCGAACTGCTGCGGTCTTGCTGCTGGTGGCCATTGCCGGCTGTGGCGGTAACGGGTCAGGCACAACCGTCAGGGTCGGCGACGCCGAGGTACACGCGGAAGTGGCCGACACGCCGGCCGAGCAAGCGAAAGGGCTATCGGGTCGGCCGCCGCTTGCCGCGGACGAGGGGATGCTGTTCGAGCTCGCCGGATCGAGCCGCCAGCCCTTCTGGATGAAGGACATGCGCTTTCCGATCGACATCGTGTGGATCGACAAGGGGCGCGTGAGTCAGGTGAGCCCGAGCGTGCCCGCTCCCAAGCCCGGGACACGCGACTCCGAGCTGCCGCTCTACCGGCCGCGGCAGGCAATCGACAGCGTGCTGGAGGTCAGGTCAGGCTGGGCACGCGCGAACGGCATCGGTCCCGGGGATCCCGTGGAAGTCTCCAACTAGTCGTCGCCTAGTCGACGATTTCGACCAGGACCCGCTTGCCGTCCTTGACGCCGCTCGCCTTCAGCACGGATCGCAGCGCTTTCGCCGTGCGGCCGTCTCGCCCGATCACCCGTCCCCGATCCTCGTCGGAGACGCTCAGCTCGAGCACGATCGTGTCCTCGTCCTCCTCGAACTCACGGACCTCGACCTGATCCGGACGGTCGACCAGCGTCTTGGCGAGGAACTCGAGCAGTTCCTTCAGGCGGAGCCCTTTGCGCTGATGCCCTTTGCCTTGAGCAGGTTCTTCACGCTCTGGCTCGGCTGCGCGCCGCGGCCGAGCCAGCTGCGGACGCGCTCCTCGTTCAGCTCGATCGTGGACGGGTCGGTCTGCGGGTTGTAGTAACCGAGCACCTCGAGAAAGCGCCCGTCACGTGGTGAGCGCCCGTCGGCCGCGACCACCCGCCAGATGGGGTTGTTGCGCGCGCCGACGCGAGTCAATCTGATCTTCACGGCCATGGCGGCGAAAGAATAGCGGGCCCTCGGAGCTCCCGGTTTTCGCGCCTAAGCGAAAACCGGTTTTTCTCTACATGCCGCGCGTCAGCTGCTCGATCGAGGGCATCTTGCCCTGCTGCAGCTGGCGCATCATCTTCTGCATCTGGTTGAACTGCTTGACGAGGTTGTTGACCGCCTGCACGGTCGTCCCCGAGCCCGCCGCAATCCGCTTGCGGCGCGAGCCGTCGATCGTGTTCGGGTTGCGGCGCTCCTTGGGGGTCATCGAGGTAACGATCGCCTCGAGGCGATCGAGCTCGCGCTCGTCCACCTTGGCGTTCTTGAGCTGCTTGAACTGGCCGAAGCCGGGCATCATGCCGAGCACGTTCGAGAGCGGGCCCATCTTGCGCACCTGGCGCATCTGGTCGAGGAAGTCGTCGAGGCCGAACTGCTGCTTGCGGATCTTGCGCTCGAGCTCCTGCGCGCGTTCCGCGTCGACCGTCTGCTCGGCCTTCTCGATGAAGGTGAGCACGTCACCCATGCCGAGGATGCGCGACGCCATCCGGTCGGGGTGGAAAGGCTCGAACTCCGCGAGCTTCTCGCCAGTCGAGGCGTACAGGATCGGCTTGCCGGTGACGGCCTTGATCGAGAGCGCGGCGCCGCCGCGAGCGTCGCCGTCGAGCTTCGTCATCACGACGCCGTCGAACTGCGCCGTCTCGGCGAACTGCTCGGCTACGTTGACGGCGTCCTGGCCCGTCATCGCGTCCACGACCAGGAGCACCTTGTGCGGCTTGATCCGCTTCTTGATGTCGGCGAGCTCCTTCATCAGGTCCTCGTCGATGTGGAGGCGGCCGGAGGTGTCCACGATCAACACGTCCTTGCCGTCTCGCGTGGCTTGGTCGAGTGCCCACGCGGCGATGTCGCGCGGGTCGCGGTCGGTGCCCTGCTGGTACACGGTGGCGCCGGCCTGACCGCCGACCTTCACCAGCTGATCGACCGCCGCCGGCCGGTAGACGTCGCAGGCCGCAAGGGCTACCTGCTTGTCGCGCTCGGACCCGAGCAGGCGGGCGAGCTTGCCGCAAGCCGTCGTCTTGCCCGATCCCTGCAGCCCCGCCATCAGGATCACCGTCGGGGGTTTCGACGCGAGGGCGATCTCGTGCGAGGAGTCGCCCATCAACGCGGTCAGCTCCTCGTTCACGATCTTCACTACCTGCTGACCGGGGTTCAGGCTCTCCAGCACCTCGGAGCCAAGGCAGCGCTCCTTCAGGGTGGCCGTGAACTGCTTCACGACCTTGAAGTTGACATCCGCCTCAAGCAAGGCGAGCCTGATCTCGCGCATCGCCTTGTTGACGTCGTCCTCGTTCAGCTTGCCGCGGGAGCGGACGTCTGAGAGGACGCCTTGGAGCTTGTCGGAGAGAGTGTCGAACATCTGGCTTGAAGGATAAGCGGGTGTTGCCTTCGCCCCAATCGAGGGTAGTCCAACCCTTGTGGGGCACGGACCGGCTTCACCTCATCGCCATCCCACCGCCGGGACGCCGCCCCTCCCAGCGCGCTACGCCCTGCCTGTTCTGATCGCCACAGGTGGCATGGGCTCCATCTGGGCAGCGAGAGACGACGTTCTGGACCGCGTCGTGGCGATCAAGGTGCTCGCGGAGAACCTCGCGGCACAGGAGCCTTTCGTGCGGCGTTTCGAGCGCGAGGCGCGCACGGCGGCAAGCTTGTCGGGGCATCCCAACGTCCTCACGATCCACGACGTCGGCACCTACGACGGCCGGCCCCACATCGTCATGGAGTACCTACCCATGGGCACGCTGGCGGACCGGCTGCGCGCAGACGACCCGATCCCCAACGATCGGCTGCTGGACTGGTTGCGCCAGGCCGCGTCGGGGCTCGACTACGCGCACGAGCGCGGGGTCGTGCATCGCGACGTAAAGCCCTCGAACCTCCTCTTCGATGCTCGCGAGAGGCTCGTGATCGCCGACTTCGGGATCGCGCGCGCCGCTACCGATCAGACGCTCACGCGCACAGACGAGCTGCTTGGAACGGCGGGCTACATATCGCCGGAGCAGGCAAAGGGAGCAGCAGGTACCCCCGCCAGCGACCGCTACTCGCTCGCGGTCGTGATCCTCGAGCTGCTGACGGGCTCACGGCCTTTCAGCGGGAGCAACTTCGCTGAGCAGGCACGTGCCCACATCGAGGACGAGCCGCCGGCGGCCACGTCAATCCGGCCCGAGCTGCCCCCCGCGATAGATGATGTGCTGGCGCGGGGACTGGCGAAGGAGCCTGCGGAGCGCTGGCCCAGTGCGGGTGCACTGGTCGATGCGCTTGCGCGGGTCCTCGGCCCCCGTGTACCGGCAGCGCCCGCAGTCGCTGCGCCGCCCCAACTGATACTTGCGACACCGGCGCAGGATGGGTTCCGGCGCCGGCGGCGACTGATTGCGGTGGCCCCTATTGCGCTCGTCCTCGCTGCGGCGTCCCTGACCGGAATCGTGGGGGGCGTCCTGCTCGGCCGCGACAGCGGCAACGGTGGCAGCGGTGGACAGGCTGCCCAAGAACGCCCCGACGAGGACAGCGGCGCCACTGGAGACAACCGCTCCGGGCGCGAGACAACGCGACAGGCGCCGGCAAGCCGGCCTCAACCGTCCGAGCTCTCTCCCGCCAGCGGTGTGCGGCTCAACGACGAAGGCTTCCGCCTGATGCGGCGCGGGCGCAATGAAGTGGCTGTGCAGGTCCTCCGCCGGGCAGTTGCGGCATTCTCGAGCGACAGCCGTGATCTGACGTACGCCTATGCGCTCTACAACCTCGGCCGCGCTCTGCGCCTCTCGGGTCGCGCCCAGGAAGCGATCCCGCTACTCGAAAAGCGCATGCAGTTCGCCAACCAGCGCGAGACGGTGGCGCGCGAGCTGCGCGCGGCGCAGCGCGAGGCTGCACGCGAGTAGCGGACCGATTCAGCCGGCGGGCTCGGAGTCCTGCAATCCGGCCGCCTGGAGGGCCTTCTCGCGGTCATAGAAGAAGGCGATTCGGACCGCTTTGCCGTCGCGCACCGTCATCACGTTGTATCCCAGCTGCTCGATCGCGACTCCGCTGCCCCTACCGCGCCCGCGCGCGCGTACGGTGACGAAGACCTGGTCACCCGCCTCGACTACGTCCTCCGGCTCCATCGTCCATTCCTCCCACACCTCGCTCACCTCCGCCGCCCACTGGCGGAAGCCCTGGAACCCGCGGTAGGAACCCGGGTTCAACACGCGCTCGGTGAGGTCCATCTCCAGGTCCGGTGAGAGGAATTCGAGGAAGGCGTCCAGGTCGCCGCTGTTCCAGACCTCGTAGCTACGGCGCACGATTTCGGCGTTGCCGGGCACCGTCCGAGCCTAGCGTCAGGGTGAAATCCCTAATTTCCGCTCGCCTTTTTGCTATATTGGCCCGCACCGCCGGCTAGGAGGAGGCCCCGTGGAACCAGTCTCGGCCCCACCGCGACACCAGACAGACACTCAGCCCAACGGCACGGGCTCGCGCAAGGATCCCGAGCGCTACGAGAACGTGCCCGGCCAGGTAATCCCGATCCTCGCACAGGAGTTCGACGACTTCGACACGAAGGTCGACCGCTTCATCGACCGCGAGATGCCCGAGGACCAGTTCATCGGGTTCCGGCTCAAGCAGGGCGTCTACGGGCAGCGCCAGCCCGACGTCCAGATGATCCGGGTAAAGCTCCCTTTCGGCGGCGTCACGCCGGAGCAGATGGAGGCCTTCGCCGAGATCGCCGAGCGCTTTGCTCCGCTCGGCAAGGGCCACATCACGACCCGCCAGAACTTCCAGTTCCACCACATCCCGCTGCCGGACGCCGCGAAGGCGATCCGCCTGATGTCGAAGGCCGGCCTGTCCTCGCGTGAGGCCTGCGGCAACACCGTCCGCAACGTCAGCGGCGATCCGTGGGCCGGGGTGTGCCAGGGCGAGCTCTTCGACCCGACTCCCTATGTCGGCGCCTTCGTGCGCTACTTCGTGCGCAACGAGGTCTGCCAGCTCCTCCCCCGCAAGTTCAAGGTGGCGTTCACGTCCACGGACGAGGATCGCGCCATCACCGGCATCCACGACCTCGGCTTCCTGCCGCGCGCACGTGAGCGCGACGGCCAGACCGAGTACGGATTCGAGATGCGCACCGGTGGCGGCACGTCGATCATGCCGCGCGTCGCCTACACGCTGTACGACTTCGTCCCGTTCGATGAGTATCTGAGGGTCACAGAGGCGATCCTGCGGATCTTCAACCGCCAGGAGGACCTGCGCGCCAACCGTACGCGCGCGCGGATCAAGTTCATGATCGACCGCATCGGCATCGACGCGTTCCGCGAGCAGGTCGACGAGGAGCTGAAGGGCGACTGGGTGGCTGAGCGCGACCACGATCCCGCTCCGCTGCTATTCGAGCACGACGAAGAGGCGAACGCCCCCGCCGTCCCCGAGAGCTACGCGACGCCGAACGGCGACCGCAGCGAGTTCGAGCGCTGGGTCGAGTCGAACGTCAGCCCGCAGCGCCAGGAGGGCTTCTCCACCGCCGAGGTCCGCGTCATCCGCGGCGACCTGTCACCGGCGCAGTTCCGCGGGCTCGCGCAGATCATGCGTGACTTCACGGGCGGCCATGCGCGCACCAGCATCCAGCAGAACTTCGTGCTGCGCTGGGTGAGAAACGAGGCGTTGTACGACCTCTGGCTGCGGCTGAACGAGCTCGAGCTGGGGCGCTCCGGCGCGCACGAGATCACCGACGTCGTCAGCTGCCCCGGTACCGACAGCTGCAAGCTCGGCATCACTGCGTCGATGGGACTGAACACCGCGATCCGCGAGCGGCTCGAGCAGATGCAGATCGAGGACGAGCTGACCAAGCAGATCCACGTCAAGATGAGCGGCTGCCCGAACGGCTGCAGCCAGCACCACATCGCCAACATCGGCTTCTACGGCGCCTCGATCAAGATCGGCGACCGTCACCTGCCCGCCTACATCGCGCACGTCGGCGGCCAGTACGAGGACGGCACCGTCAAGCTGGCGAAGCGGTTGAAGGTGCGCTTCCCCGCGAAGCGCGTGCCGGAGGCAGTCGAGCGCTGGGTGCGCCTGTACGAGGACCGGCGCAACGACGGCGAGACCTTCAACGAGTTCGTCGAGCGCATCGATGAAAACGAATTCGTCGGAGTGGTAAAAGACCTCTCAATGCCCGTCGAATTCGGCATCGATAATCTGAATCACTTCATCGACTGGGAGCGGAAGGATCCGTACAAGGTGGAACGCGGTGAGGGCGAATGCGCGGTTTAGTCTCCTTCCCGCCCGCATTGCCGTAATTCGCTGCAGCCACCGACCTCCCGCCGCACCGACCCCGGTCCCGCCGGGGTCGGTGCCTTTCTGGGGCTAGGTCACTAGGGCTCTAGCAGCGCGTTTGCGAAGTCCTCCGCGTCGAACGGGCGCAGGTCTTCGAGCCCCTCGCCGATGCCGATCAGCTTGACGGGAAGACCGAGCTCCTCGGCGATCGCGAGTGCAATGCCGCCCTTGGCCGTGCCGTCGAGCTTCGTCAGCACTATGCCTGAGACGTCGACCGTCTCCTGGAACAGCTTCGCTTGGCGTAGTCCGTTCTGGCCCGTGGTGGCGTCGACGACCAGCAGCGTCTCGTGCGGGGCGTCGGGGATCTGCTTCGAGATCACGCGCCTGACCTTTGACAGCTCCTCCATCAGCGGTTCCTGGGTGTGCAGGCGCCCCGCCGTGTCGGCGATCACGACGTCGTGGCCGCGAGCACGTGCCGCCTCGATCGCGTCGAACACGACCGCGCCGGGATCCGAGCCGGGGGTCGCGCGCACGATGTCGGAATCCGCCCGCTTGGCCCATTCCGCAAGCTGCTCCTGGGCTGCGGCACGGTACGTGTCACCAGCGGCCATGACCACGGAGAGGCCGGCCTCCTTCTGGAGGTGCCAGGCCACCTTGCCGATCGTGGTGGTCTTGCC
Source organism: uncultured Solirubrobacterales bacterium (assembly GCA_963716195.1). Taxonomy (GTDB): domain Bacteria; phylum Actinomycetota; class Thermoleophilia; order Solirubrobacterales; family JBBDJG01; genus JBBQNR01. The sequence continues at coordinate 859,371 of OY970293.1, read as the reverse complement.
GGTGCCGTTGACGCCGACGACGAGAATCACCGTCGGCGAGTGCGACACGTCGATGTGATCGTCGTCGCTCGTCGCGAGCTCGGCGAGCGACTCGCGTAGCCGGCGTCCGAGGTCCTCCCCGGTTGCGATCCTGCCTTCTTCCGCCTCGCGCTCCAGCTCCTCGACGACCTTCGCCGTCGTACGTGCGCCGACGTCGGCGTAGATCAGCGCCTCCTCGAGCCGCTCCCAGGTCTCGTCGTCGAGCGCGCCGGTGAAGCTCGCCCTCAGCTCGCCTGCAAGCGCCTCCCTGCTCTTCGAGAGGTTCTCGCGCAGCCGGCGAAAGAAGCCGCTGCGCTGCTCCTCAGGCTCCGGCGCGGTCGCCGGTGCGGCGCCGTCTGCGGTCCGAAAGACGTCATTCCAGCCCTTGGCCATGGGCGGCGATTCTACGGAGGGGTCAAAAGCTCGCTGACGGTCACGGACTCGAGGCGACGGGAACGCGCCTCATCGAGAATGAGATCGAGCGCATCGAGCAAGCGTGGGCACTCAAAACTCTTTTCCCGACGACCGTCATGCAGAAGCACGATCGCACCTGGCGATAGATCAGCAATCACGCGGCCGGCAATTGACTCGGCCGTCTCTTCCGGTTTCCAGTCCTCCCCCCATGCGCTCCAGTAGACGGGAGTCCAGTTGCGCCGCTCCGATTCGAGAAGCGTCGCTAAGACGAAATGACCGTACGGAGCGCGGAACAGGGTGAGCTTCACTTCAAGCTCGCGCTCAATCACCTCTGCGCCCTCGCGGACGTCACACAGCGCGTCTTCGCCACTCTCGTCGTGGTTGAGATGCTTCATCGAGTGGAGGCCGATCTCGTGACCGGCATCTCGCACCCGCCGTGCGACGTCGCGGAACTCCAGAACCTGCCGTCCATCCATGAAGAACGTCGCCTTCACGCCGTGTCGATCCAACAACTCGAGCACCTTGGTGGTGCAGTCGCTCGGACCGTCGTCGAAAGTGAGGGCGATGCGCGCCCTGTCGAGCGGGCCTCGGAAGACGATCGTGCCCGGTACGGTCGGGCTCACGCTGCTTCGGTCAGGCGCTCCTCGGTCTGTGGCTCGGTCCCTTCGGTCTCCAGGCGGCGTGACACCACCTTCGAGATGCCGTCCTTGCCCATGCTCACGCCGTAGAGGACGTCGGCAGCTTCCATCGTGCGTCGCTGGTGCGTGATGACGATGAACTGCGAGCGGTCGGCGAAGCGGCGCACCAGGTCGAGGAAGCGGTCGATGTTGCGATCGTCGAGTGCCGCCTCGACCTCGTCGAGGATGTAGAACGGGCACGGGCGCGCGAGGAACACTGCGAACAGGAACGCGAGCGCGACGAGCGACTTCTCGCCGCCCGACAACAGGGACAACCTCTTCGTCGCCTTGCCCGCGGGCGTGACCTCGATCTCGATGCCGGGTGTGTGCTCCTTCGGGTCGGCGGGCGGCGGCGCATCGTCGACCTCGACGCCGACCGCGTCGCCGAACGGGCTCGCCTGCTCCTTGGCTTCCGGCTCCTTGTCAGCGTCCGCGCCACCGAGGACCACCCGCGGGCCCTGCGGCTGTACGAGCCGCAGGCGTCCGGTACCGCCCGGGAACAGCTGCTGCACCATCTCCTCGAAGTTGCGGGCCGCGATCTCAAAGGTCTCGTGGAAACTCTCGCGGATGCGCTTGTCGGTCTCCTTGATGAGGCCCTGCAGTTCGGCGAGCGCCTGCTCGAGGTCGGTGCGCTGGGCCTCCAGCTCCTCGACATGCTCGAGCGCCTCGCCGTACTCCTGCTCGGCGAGTGGATTGACCGGCCCGATCCGCTCGCGCCGGCGCTCGACGCGCTCGAGCTTCGCCTCGGTCTCGGCGCGCTGCTCTTCGTCGAGCTCCTCCGCCTCCACTGCGCAGCCGATGCGCTGCTCGATCTGCGCCAGCTCGGCGGCCGTGGCCTGCTCGCGGTCGCGCACCTGCGCCACGAGCACCTCCTGCTGGGTCAATTGCTCACCGGCTTCGCGCAGCCGCGCCTGCAGGTCGTACTCCGACTGAGCGAGCGTGCGCAGCTCCGCCGCCGCCTGCTCGCCGACCGCCTCGTCCGCCTCCAGCGCACCCTGCAGCTCGGTCACACGCCCGGCCGTCGCGTCGCGCGCCTCGGCGAGCGCCGCGGCCAGGCGGCGTGCCACGGGCAGCAACGCTTCGTCACGGGAGAGCCGGGCCCGCAGCCGCTCACGCCTCGCCTCCTGCTGCGCGCGGTCACGTGCGAGGTTCTCGGCGAGCATCCGCTCGGCGGCGATCTCAGCCTGTAGCTCACGCCGCCTGAGGTCGTCGGGCGCGCTCGCGTTCTCGCGCCGCTGCTCGACGAGCCACGCCGCTCGCCGCGACCGTTCGAGCGCCTCCTCGCGCACGGCGCCTGACCTCGCGCAGCTCCTGCTCGACCTGCTCCAGGCGCTCGCGGGAGTCCTTCGTCCGGCGCTCGGCCTCCTCTGTGGCCGCCTGCGCGGCCTCGAGCTCGGCGCTCACCCGCCGCAGCTCCGCCGCGATCTCGTCGCGCCGGCCACGGTCCGACAGCGAAGCTCCGTCCGCCGCGCCGCGCAGCTCGCGCAACGTACCGTGATACGAGACTCCGGCCCTCGTGACGGCGATGCCCGCGAAGTCGGTGGGGACGGAGTCGATGCGGTCGACGACCCACGCGTTTGCGAGCACGAGCTCGATCAGCGCGCGGATATCGGGGTCGGCGTGCACATAGTCCAGCAGAGGCACGGCATCCGCGGTCGGAGCGGCGGACCGGCTGGCCGGCGACGGCCCACCCTTTACGAGTGCACGACCGCCTTCGTCGATCACCCGCGCACCGCGAACCAGGTCCTCGACGACGCTCGCGCGGACCCGGTCGCCGAGCGCGCCGGCGAGCGCAGCCTCGAAGCCCGCGTCGGCACGAACGCCGTCGGCAAGCACCGGGCCGGTCCCGCGGCCGTCGATGCGCCGCAGCGCGTCGATGCGCTCGAGCGTTGCCTCCAGGCCGGCGCGTTCCTTCACCAGGGCCTGCGCAAGTTCGCCCGCGCCCGCGGCGGCGGCGCGCGCCTCCTCGACGGCGCGCTCGGCCGCCTCGACCGCGGCCTCCTTGGCCCGGCCGGCCCCTTCGAGCTCGGTCGCCACAGCCTCAGCCTCGCGCCTGTCTCGCTCGCACTCCTCCACCTCCGCGCCGAGGCCAGCGTCGATCCGCTGCTCCAGGCTCTGCAGCTCGCCCTCCAGCTCGTCCAACTTCGACTGCGCCTGCGAACCGTCGTCCGCGGGCTGCGCCAGTGCCGGACGAGCACGCTCGATCCGCACCTCGAGAGCGCGCGCCGTAGATTGCACCGAGTCGAGCCTGAGCGAGATGCGCTCGGTCGCAGAGCGAGCGTCGAACAGGCCGGCGGCGAGTCGGTCCCGCGCCCGGCTGTGCTCCGTCAGGCGGTTCTCCACCGCCTCGCGGCGATGCGCCACGGCGCTCTGCTCGTTGTCGAGCTCGTTGCGTCGCGCGCGTCCGGCGGCGGCCGCACTCTCGGCCGCGGTGAGCTCGGCGCGGGTCAGACGTAAGGAGTCGGAGCTGAGGCTGCCCCGCAGCTCGAGGCTCTGCCGCTCGAGCCGGGCGTGCAGCTCCGCCGCCTCGGCCTGCCGCTTGAGCGGCCGCAGCCGCGAGCGGGCCTCGCGCTCGACGTCGAGCGCGCGGTCGAGGTTGTCCTGGGTGCGCTCGAGCTTCAGGCGCGCGCGGTGGCGGCGCTTGCGGTGCTTGCTGAGGCCCGCCGCCTCCTCGATCAAGGCGGTGCGGTCGATCGGCTTGGAGTGGATGATCGCCTCCACCCGGCCCTGGCTGATGACGGAGTGCATCTCCTTGCCGAGGCCGCTGTCCGACAGCACTTCGATCACGTCGACGAGCCGGCAGCGAGCGCCGTTCAAGCGGTACGCGCCCTCTCCGGAGCGGTCGAGCCGGCGCATGATGGAGATCTCCGAGAACTCGGAGTGAAGGTTGCCGGCGGCGTTGTCGATCACGATCTCGACCTCCGCCGCGCTTCGGCTCCTGACGCCCTGGGAGCCGGAGAAGATCACGTCCTGCATGGACTGGCCCCGGACCGCCAGCGGGCTCTGCTCGCCGAGCGCCCACAGCACCGCGTCGGTGATGTTCGACTTGCCGCTGCCGTTGGGACCGACGATCACGCTCACGCCGGGACCGAACTCCAGGCGCGTGCGGTCGGGAAAGGACTTGAAGCCCTTGACGGTGATCGATTTCAGGTGCATGGAGGGCTCAAGGTAGCGGCGACGGCAGACCCCGCCGCCTCACATTTCTCCAAGTTGGGCCAATGCCTCTTTTGCCGCCTCCTGCTCAGACTCCTTCTTGGAGCGCCCGACGCCCACGCCGAGCCGGCGGCCGTTGACCTCTGCGACGGTCTCGAAGCGGCGGTCGTGCGGCGGGCCCTGCTCGTCCACGACCGCGTAGGTGACGAGCTCGCCTCGCTGCGCGAGCCGCTCCTGGAGCTCGCTCTTGAAGTCGAACATGGTCGCGATCGCCAGCTCGATCTGTGGCTCGAAAGCCTCCGTCACGGCGCTCGCGGTGCGCTCGAACCCGTAGGTGAGAAAGCAGGCGCCGATCCCGGCCTCGAGCGCCTCGGCGAGGACGCTCTCGGAGGCGATCGGGGCCTCGACCAGCGGAACCTGGCCGGCGGGCGCAACGGCGCGCATGCGGTCCGGCACGTCGAGCGCCCTGGCGACCTGCACGCACGAGCGCCGGCTGACCGTCTGCGCCCGGATCTTCGTCAGCCTGCCCGCAGTGTGGCGCTTGAAGCGCGGGAAGAGCGAGCGCGACACGGCCAGGTTGAGCACGCTGTCGCCCAGGAAGGCGAGACGCTCGAACGACGTGGCGCGGTCGTCGACCCACGACGCATGCGAGAAGGCCTGGCGCGTGATGTCCTCCGGCAGCTCGTCCAGCAGAGCCCGAAGCGTTTCAAGCTGCTCGCTCAGGAGCCTGTAGGCGCGTGCGCGAGCACGAAGTCGACCGCCTGGCCGACGGTCTTGATCCGCTCCGCCTCCTCCTCGCTGATGCGGATCCCGTAACGGTCCTCCAGCTCCATCACGAGCTCGACGAGGTCGAGCGAATCCGCCTCGAGGTCTTCCTTGAAGCGCGTGCCCTCCTCGATTGCGGACGAGTCGAGCCCGAGCTCCTCGGACAGGTGCGAGCGAACGAGGTGGAGCACGTCCTCGCGGCTGGCGCTGGTCATGAGGTGATTTTGACGCTATCAGCGTCAACGGACACAGAGCCGGCGGTTCCGCTGTCATCTTCGCGTCCGCGCAGGACGCCCGCCTCGGCAAGCGCGTGGGCGGTCTTTCCGACGACGTCCCCCTCGACGCCCCGCCGCGCGAGCGCGATGGCGTTGGCGATCGCGCGGCGCGTCGAGCGCCCATGGGCGATCACGATCAGGCGCCGCAGTCCCAGCAGGTAGGCGCCGCCGACCTCCTCGGGATCGAGTCGTGCGCGCAATCCCGCCAGCTTGGGCCGGAGCAGCAGTCCGCCGAGCGTCGCAAGCGGGCCGGAGCGAGCCGCCTCGCGCACAGCGCCGGTGACGGCGCGGGCGGTGCCCTCCATCACCTTGAGCGCGACGTTGCCAGTGAAGCCGTCGGTCACGACCACGTCGACCTTCGCCTCCGGGATGTCGTTGCCCTCGACGTTGCCGGCGAAGTCGAGCGCGCTGGCCGCGAGCTTGGCGTGCGCCTCGGCGACAGCGGGCGTGCCCTTGCCGCGCTCCTCGCCCACGGAGAGCAGACCAACCCGCGGGCGCTCGACCCCGAGCAGGCGCTCGCTGAACGCGGCGCCCATGAATGCGAACTGGACCAGGTGCTCCGGGCGCACCTCCACGTTCGCGCCCGCGTCAAGCAGCAGCACGCGGCCGGCGGGCGCAGGTACGGACACCGCCACCGCGGGGCGAAAGACGCCGGGCAGGCGCTTGGCGTACAGGAGGCCGGCAGCGAGCGCAGCGCCGGTGGAGCCCGCGCTCACGGCGGCGTCGGCGTCGCCTGATCCGAGCGCACGCGCCGCCTGCACGATCGAGGCGTCGGGCGTAGAGCGCACGGCCTTGGCGGGCTCGTCGTCGTTGGCGATCCCCTGCGGCGCGTCGACGATCTCGATTTCCGCGCGACCGCCACCCGGCATGGCAGCCTCTATCTCGCCGCGCGGCCCGAACAGCACGCAATGGGTGCCCGACTGCGCCGCCAGCACCGCTCCGGCCGTGACCTCGCCGGCGCCGAGGTCGGCGCCGAGCGCGTCTACCGCGATGCGGGCTACTACTCCTCCTCTGCGCCCTTGGAGGAGGCCGGCTCCATCACCTGGCGCTTCGCGTAGTAGCCGCACTCCGGGCACACCCGGTGCGGCCGCCGCGGCGAATGGCACTGCGGGCACGTCACATACGCGGGCGACGAGATCTTGTGCTGGGCCCGCCGCTTGTCGCGACGCGACTTCGATTGCTTCTGCTTTGGGACGGCCATGAGGCCTGCGAAGGATAGCGAGAGGCTATTGCGGGCCCGGCTAGGGCGTGAAAACCCCTTCCCTCATGAACCGCTGCTCGTCCCCGTCGCCGCATGTGGGCGGGCAGGTGGGCGAGCCGGGCGGCTCGATGATGCCGTTTGGGCCGGCGTCCTTGACGGAGACCTCGAGGGCGTGGAAAACGGCCAGCTTGCCCTCCTGGGCGATGTTCGGCACCAATGTGTCGAGCGTCGAGGAGAGATTGCAGGCCGCGCCGGCTACGCCCCCGGTGGCCGTGCAGCTCATCGGTGCTCCGAACGGATAGTCCTGCACCGTCGCCGAGGTCACCCCATTCGGATTGTTGGCCCGGTCCGTGATGCGCAGGAGCATCGCCACGATCACGTTGCCGGTGTAGTCGGTGCTGTTCGAAGTGCGCTGCACGTCCGTGGTCTGAGCCGTGATCTGGACGTCGGCCTCGTCGGCAGGAGTGTTCGGGTCGCCGGGCAGGTCCTTCAGCAGCACGAATCCGCTCGCGGATCCAACCGCTCTCGTCTTGAGCTGGGAGGACTCGAGCGCGACCTGGGTGCAGGAGGGCCTGTTCAGCGGGCCGACGTGCGTGGAGTTAGGGGCGGTGCACGGCGTGTAGGCGTTCACGAGCGGCACACGCAGCGGCGTCGCGCTGGCGGGACGAGCGTATGTCCGCGCATTTATGAACGTGCAGGTGACGATCTCGTCGGATGATATGGAGACGCTGTTGGTTGGACTCCCGTCGTCGCACGAAGACTGGGCGAGGTACCAGCCTGCGGGGACGTTCGACTCGCCCACGAAGTAACCGCCGGGAGCCAGAGAGTACGTTCGCGTGTTTGGGAGAGCCGGGTCGGCGTCGTCATCGAAGTTGTAGAAGCTGCCCGCTACGAGGAAGAGGAAGTCCTGGGGGTCATCGGGGACCGCGTCCTTCTTCACGATGAGCGTTCCCGTATGCCGATTTACGAACGTGCAGGTGACGGTCTCTCCGGCCGATACGGAGACGTTGGGGGGCACGCTGCCGTCGTTGCATGTGGCCTGGGCGAGGTACCAGCCCGCGGGCGGACCGTTCTCGTTCACGAAGACGTTGCCGGGATTGACGGTGAACGTCCGCGTGTTCGGGAGGGTTGGGTCGGCATCGTCGTCGAAAAGGAAAAAGCCGCTCACCCCGCCGCCGTTGATCGTCAAATTGAAGTCCTGCGGGCTGTCGGGCACAGCGTCCTTCGTCACGATGAGTGTCCCGGTCGTCTGCGCGGAGGCCGGCATCGCCACCAGGCCCGCGATCAGCAGGGCACCTCCCGCGATCAGGAGAAAGCGCACTACGCGTCCTCCGTTCCGAGCCGACGGGTCGCGTGCACACCCCATAGCTGCCCCCCTTGCGAATCCAGCTTGGCGTGCGGGCGACCCTCCGTGATCCCGGACGCTCGGCCCGACCCTACCCGAGCAGCAAGGAAAGAAAGTGTGAGGCTCGTCCGCCCGCTACTCCAGCTTCAGCTCGCGCAGCTTCGCCCAGCGCGGGTCGCCGCCCGATTCGTGCCTGTGCTCCTGCGGATCGGCGTCGTTGAGGTTTGCGCCGCAGACCGGGCACAGCCCCTGGCACTCATCCCGGCACAGGAGGCGGGTCGGCAGCGCCAGCACCAGTGCGTCGCGCGCCCACGGCGCGAGCTCGAGCTGGCCGTCGGAGAAGTAGGGACTGTGGAATTCCTCCGCCTCTCCCGGCTGCTCTACCTCGCGGGCGTCCACGCTCACCACCGGCTCGGCATCGGCGAGGCAGCGCATGCACGGTCCCGCCAGCGGGGCTTCGAAGCGCAGCCGGAAAGCGAACCCCGAGGTCGTGCGCGAGACGTCCACATGTGCCTCGATTTCTCCGCCGCCGACCGAGTACTCCTGGCCGCCCACATGCACCGGCTGCATGCCGACCTTGGCGTCGAAGCGCGCCCCGCCGCCCGAGCGCAGGTTGAGGGAGTCGACATCGATCGTGTCGGCCTTCTGGGCCATGCAGCTGATGGTAGAGGCGGCGGCTCTACTCTGAGGAGCGTTCCAGCCCGCGCATCGCGAGTGCCACGACGACCACGGCGAGGCCGGCTAGGCACAGCAACCCCGGCCAGGTGTCGGCCCAGGTGACGTCGCCGACGAAGCCCTGCCGGACCGCTTCGAGGATCTGCGTGACCGGGTTCAACTTGGCGACGTCCTGGAGCCAACCCTCGAGCAGCGCCTGCGGCGCGTACGAGGTCGTAAACAGCACCGCCATGAAGACGCCGGCCTGCATCAGGGGTGCGGCGGCCTGGGTCTTGAACTTCAGCGCGATCGTCGCGCCGTAGGAGGCGGCCACCGCCGCGAAGCCGGCCGCGAACAGCACCGCGATCGCCAGTCCGTCGATCCCGGGGAAGCTCGCGCCAAGCGACATTCCGACGATGATCAGGAGGGTGACCGGGAGCAGCGCGCGCAGGCTCGCCGACAGCACGGTTCCGGCAAGCAAGACGCCGCGCGGCGCCGGCGAGGCGAGCAGGCGATCGAACCAACCGAGCTCGATGTCGCGCGCGAGGTTCACGCCTGTGGCCGCCCCGGTGAAGCCCGAGCCCTGCAGAAACCCGACCGGCAGGATGAACGTGATGTAGTCCTCCGTCGAGAAGCCGGGAAGCAGCGTGAGGCTGCCGAACACCGCGGTCAGGCCGCAGATGAAGATGGTGGGAGCGAGGATGCCCGGCACCGCAGCGCCCGGCACCCGGACGACCTCGTTCAAGCCGCGCCGCATCAGCGCCCAGGTCATCGTGAGGTCCAGACGCAGGTTCATCCGGTAATCACCCTCCTGCGCATCGCGTAGGCGCTCAGCGCGGTGCCGATCGAGCCCACGATCGCGATCCCGCCGAGCCCCTTCAGCGTCGTCCCAAGTGACACCGTCGAGATGATCGGGTCGCGCAGGCTGTCGGCGATCAGGCTCATCGGATTCCAGTCAGCAATCGTCTTTGCGGGCTCGAGCAGGAGCCCCTGCGGGAAATAGGCCGACGACAGGAAAAGGATCACGAACACGATCGGGAAGATGCCCTGCGCAACGCTCGCGCGCCCGCTCCCGAGGGCGATCGCCGCGCCGACGCTGCCCCACGCCAGGGCATTCAGCGCGACGAGCACGATCACGAGCAACGTGCCCCCCACACCCGATTCGATCTGCGCGCCGAAGATGAGGCCGATCGCGATGAACCAGACAGCCGATACGAGCCCCAGTACGCCGGTCGCGGCGAGCCTGCCGAGCACGAACGACCAGCGCGCTATCGGCGCTGCGACCAGCCGGTCGATGAAGCCGATCTCGATGTCCATCGCCAGCGCAATCGCGCCGCTGACGCCGGCCAGCATCGTCGACTGCAGCATCGCGCCCGCGAGCTGGTAGTCGAGGAATCCGTTCACCTCCGGAAACTGCGGCAGGTCCGTCGCCCTGCCGGCGCCGCCGACGTTGACGGCGAGGAAAAGTGAAGGGAAGACGATGATCGGCGCGAGGAACTGCGGGCGCCGGAATGCCTGCACGACCGAACGCCTGCTGAGCGCACCTACCACTCGCGCGTTCCAGATCAGGCTGGCCGTCAAGTGACGGCTTCCTCGGCTGCGCCCTCCTTCTGCTCGGCGCCCTCGAGGTGCTTGCCGGTCTTCGCGACGAACACGTCGTCGAGAGACGGCTGCACGAGGTTGAGCGACTCGACGCAGAACCCCGCGTCATCGAGCGCGCGCACGACCGCCGCGACGTCCTCCGCTCCGCGTTCGAGAGACACCATCACCAGGCCGTTCTGAGAGGGCAGCGGTTCGCCGAAGCGCCCCAGCACCCCCTCTACGCGAGATGCCCCGTCATCGGCGAGCGTGAGCTCGAGCCGGGGCCGCCCGATCTGAGCCTTTAGCACCGCCGGCGTCCCCTCGGCTGCCATCCGCCCGTCATCGATGATGCCGACGCGGTCGGCGAGCTGGTCCGCCTCCTCCAGGTATTGCGTCGTGAGGAAAACGGTCGTGCCCTCGTCGTTCAGCTTGCTCACTTCCTCCCAGATCGCCCTCCGGCTGACCGGATCGAGCCCGGTGGTCGGCTCGTCGAGGAACAGCACGCGCGGGTCGTGAACGAGCGCGGAAGCGAGGTCGAGCCGGCGCCGCATGCCACCGGAGTACGTGCCGACGCGCCGGTCGGCCGCCTGGGTCAGCCCGACGCGCTCGAGCAGCGCGGTCGCGCGCCGCTCGCCCTCCTTTTTGGGGATGCCGTGCAGCGTCGACTGCAGGTGCATCAGCTCCCGCCCGGTCATGAGAGGGTCGAGCGCCGCCTCCTGCAGCGCGACACCGATCGAGCGGCGCACGTCGGCGGCCTCGCTGACGATGTCGTGACCCGCCACCGTCGCGGTCCCGCCCGTCGGTCGCAGCAGCGTCGTCAGCATCCGCACCGAGGTCGTCTTGCCGGCGCCGTTGGGGCCGAGGAACGCGTAAATCTCGCCCTCCGAGACCTCGAGATCGATGCCGGCGACCGCGACCACGTCATCGAACCGGCGCTGCAGTCCCCTCACCTCTATCGCGGCCACGAAGAGATCCTAGAGGCTGGCCGGTCCCGCTCTGTGATGGCGGTCCGCCGAGCGTGAGTGAGAGCGAGCGGGCGCTAGCCGACTTCGGCCGGTTCCTGCTCGCGCCCGGCGAGCCGGTCCCGACCGCGCTGCACGGCGGCGAGGAACTTCTGGAGGTTGACCTCGAGCGTGTTCAGGATCTCGTCCGCGTAGTCCTCGGCGCCGAGCCGGATCTCACGGGCGCGGGCGTTCGCGTCCTCGACGATCTCCTCGGCGGCGCGTTCAGCCTGCGTGGTGACCTCTTCCTGAGACACGAGCCGCTGCTGCTGGTCGCGCGCCTCCTTCACGATCCTCTCGGCCTCGCGCTTTGCCTCGGCGAGCATCTCCTGGCGCTCCTTGACGATCCAGCGTGCCTGCTTGATCTCCTCGGGGATGGTGGCTCGCATCTGATCGAGCAGGTCGTAGATCTCCTCGCGATCCACGCGCACCTGATCGGTGAGCGGCACGGGCTTCGCGCTGTGCACCAGGTCGTCGAGCTTGTCTATCAGTACGAGAACGTCCAATTGGCCTCCGGCCCTGTATTTAGTTCGCTAGCTGTGTCTCCTACCCCTGCACTCGCGAAATGCGCTCGCGCAGGGCCGTCGCAACAGGCGCGGGGACGAGATCGTCGACCTTTGCCCCGAACGTCGCCATCTCCTTGATGCCGCTTGAGCGAATGAAGCTGTATTCGGGTGACGCCATCAAGTAGACGGTCTCGATCTCCGGCGCCAGCTTGCGGTTGAGCTGATTCATCTCGAACTCGTATTCGAAATCCGAGATCGCGCGCAACCCCTTCACCAGCGCCGTGGCACCTTGCCTGTGGGCAAAATCGACCAGGAGGGTATCAAACACCTCAGCCTCGACGTTTGGGAGTTTTTCCGTCGCTTGCAGGAGAAATTCCAGCCTTTCCTGGGCCGTGAAAAGGGTCGCCTGCTTACGTTGCGGCAGGTTCACGACTCCTACGATGACCTTTGCGAACACCTTCGCGGCGCGTTCGATGATGTCGAGATGGCCGTAGGTGACCGGGTCGTACGAACCTGGACAGATGACGGTGCGGCCATCAGACATGTGAGTAGATCGTCACGACGGTGTCGCCATAGGTCCGCTCCGTAACGACCTCGAGGTCGAGCCTGAGCGGTTGTCTACGCGAGCTTTCGCACACGATTCTTGCCCCGGTGGCCAGCACAGGGGGTAGCAGTATGCCGAGTTCGCTGCTCAGGCGGCTTGCCAAGCGGTACGGGGGATCGCAGAAGACGAGGCCCCAGCGCTCCTCGCCGACCGCCGCCCTGCGTAAGAAGGACGATGCGCCCGCGCGCACGATGCGCGCCTGCTCGAGACCCAGCCTCTCGAGGTTCGACCGCACGGCCTGCACGGCGAGTGCGTTCGAGTCGACGAATGTCGCGTGGGCCGCCCCCCGCGACAGCGCCTCGATCCCGAGCGCACCAGAGCCCGCGTAGAGATCGAGCACCCGGGCGCCTTCGACGGAGCCGAGCAGGTTGAAGATGGCCTCGCGGACGCGGTCGGCGGTGGGCCTGGCGGTTGCGCCTTTCGGGGCCATGAGCCTGTGGCCCTTGTGGCTGCCCGCGACTACCCGCATCGAACAGGGAGCCGCGCCCGATCCTAGATGATTGATTCCGAATCCCGCGTGGCCGCGAGGGCGCGAGAACCGAGCTGGACAAGAACGCAGGGTGAAGCCCATGCCGGTGGGCATGGGCGAACCCGAGGACGCCGGCCAGCGAAGGTTCGCAGCGTCGTCGCGGGTGCGGGGGGTTTGCAATCAGTCATCTAAGCCGCGATGGGCTCGGACTCGGCAGCGCCGTGACGGCGTAGGACCGCGTCGCGCAGCAACGCGTGCTCGGGCTCTGCCAACTCGGGGTCCGTCTGCAGCAGCTCGATCGCGAGCATGCGCGCGCGCTCGAGCAGCTCGAAGTCCTCGGGCAGCCGAGCGACGCGGAACTGCGGGAGCCCCGACTGCTTCGTGCCGAGCAGGTCGCCCTCTCCTCGTAGCGTGAGGTCGATCTCGGCGAGCTTGAAGCCGTCGCGCTCCTTGCTCATTGCGTCGAGCCGGCGGGTCGCGAGCTCGGACTGCGCTTCGGAGAAGAGCATGCAGTACGACTCGTGCTCGCCGCGGCCGACGCGCCCGCGCAGCTGATGTAGCTGTGAGAGCCCGTAGCGGTCGGCTTCCTCGATCACCATCACGCTTGCGTTCGGGATGTCGATCCCGACCTCGATCACGCTGGTCGCCACGAGGACGTTCGTCTGACCTGATGCAAAGCGCGCCATCACGTCGCGCTTCTGGCGGGCAGCCATCTGACCGTGCATCACGCCGACCTCGAAATCGCGAAACTCGCTCGCAGCGAGGCGCTCGCCCTCGCGCTTGGCCGCTCGCGCTTGCAGCTGCTCGGATTCCTCGACAAGCGGGCAAACGACGAAGCACTGGCGGCCTTCGCGCAACCGTTCGCGGATGAACTCGTAGGCGCCCGCGCGTTTGTGCTCGGGCACGACCCAGGTCTTCACCGGGCGCCGGCCGGCGGGCAGCTCTCGCAACGTGGTCGTGTCGAGATCGCCGTAGAGCGTCAGGGACAGCGTGCGCGGGATCGGCGTGGCGGTGAGATGGAGCAGGTGTGGCGCGAGATCACCGCGCGCCTTGGCGTCGAGCGCCGCGCGCTGCCGCACGCCGAAGCGGTGCTGCTCGTCGACCACGGCCAGCGCCAGCCGGTCGAACTCCACCGCTTGCTCGATCAGGGCGTGCGTGCCGACCAGCAGCTTCAGCTCACCGCTCGCGACCCGCTCCAGCAGCGCGCGGCGCTCGCGCGCGGGCGTGGACCCCGTCAGCAGCCCGATCGGGGCCCCCATGCGCGTAGCTTCCATGCCCGCGAACAGGTCGGGGGCGATCAGGCGCTCCATCGTCGCGAAGTGCTGCTCGGCCAGGGTCTCGGTGGGCGCCATCAGCGCTGCCTGCATGCCGGCCTCCGCCGCCCGCAGCATGGCGTAGAGCGCGACCACGGTCTTGCCGGACCCGACCTCGCCCATCAGGAGGCGCTGCATCGTCCCGGCGCCCGCAAGGTCGGCGTCGATCGCAGCCAGCGCGCTGCGCTGGTCCCCCGTCAACTCGAATGCGAGCGAGGCGAGCCAGCGCTCGACGAGGATGCCGGGCGGGCCGACGGTCTCCGCGCTGCGCGCGTCCCGGTGCGAGCGCCTGCGTGCGACCAGGGCGAGCTGGAACAGGAACAGCTCCTCCAGCGCCAGCCGCCGCCGGGCCAGGGCGACGTCACCGCGCTCGCGCGGAAAGTGCGCGGCGGCCAGAGCGTCGGCGCGCGAGGGCAGACGCTCCTGCGCGCGCAGCGCGGCCGGAAGCGCTTCGGGCGAGTGAACCTCCTGGCCGCGTATCCGCCACGAAAGCTCGCGAATCCGCCTCGCCGACAGGCCCTCCGTGGCAGGGTAAACGGGCACGAGCCCGGTCGTGTGATGACCCGTCCGGTCCTCATCGCCGTGGGCGATCTCGTGCTCGCGAACGCGGAAGGCGGGGCCGCCATGCCCGCCCTCGAGCTTCCCGCGCAGCAGCACGGGCGTGCCCTCCTTCAGCTGATCGGCCAGATAGGCCTGGTTGAACCACACCGCCCGCATCGGCCCCGAGTCGTCCGCGACCTGGCACTCGAGCAGCTTCAGCCGGCGCCGGCGCGTTGGTCGCACCCGGCAGCTGCGCACGCGCACCGACACTGTCGCCTCCTCGCCGAGGGCCAGCTCCGCCACCTGACGGCGACGCTCGTAGTCGCGGTGATCGAACGGGAGGTGCTCGAGCAGGTCGGCGAGGGTGTGCAGGCCCAGCTTGGCCGCGGTGCGCGCCGTTGCCTGACCAACCCCGGCCAGGCTTTCGAGCGAGCGGCCGAGCCGGCTCGGCCGCGGCAGCGAACGCAACTCGACCGAGAGCAGGCCGCGCAAGGTTTGCTTCCTGCCGCCGAGCGCGCGCGGCGGTTCCAGTGCCTCATTGCCCATCACAGGAAAGGTACGGAGGTAAGCGGCTAGTGCGCGGCGAGCTCGTGGGCGGCTGCCAGCGCCGCCTCGGCGTTCGCGTAGAAGTGCACACTGCGAATCGATCCGTCCCGGACCTTGCAAAGCCAGGCGCCGGGCGATGTCACCTCGTTACCCGTGTCCCGCCCGCGAGCCCTGAAACGGCCCGCGACGAGGACGAGCCCGTCGCCGACGTTCTTGAGCTGCTCGAGGTCGTAGTCGAAGTATTCCCAGTCCTCCGACATGTCCGCGTGGTAGCGGCGGAACCCTTCGTGGCCCCGATAGGGCTCCGCGCCCTCGAACACACCCTTCGCGGTCACGAGCTCCACGTCAGGGTCGAGCGTCTCGAGCACTCGCTCGAAGTCCCGGGCGTTGAGCGCCTCGATCGAGGTCCGCACCAGCTCGAGATCGTCGTCTCGTCCCATCTCCACCAGCGAGACTACCGCTCGGCGGCGTTTCGGTCGAGCCCGGATGCCACGGCAATCGCCTCCTCGGGGTCCGAGTAGACCTGCAGCCGGTATGCCCTGTCCTCGCGCAAGGTCCAGAGGTGCGCGATGTGGTCTTCGACGGGGACACCGCTGCCGCGGCCCCTTCCGCGCAACAACAGGACGGCGACGATCTTGTCCTCCACCTCGATGAAGCGCTCAGGGATGAACTCGAACGACTCGAAGGTCTCGTCGCTTTGACCGAGCGCCTCCGCGACACCCGCGTAGCCTCTGTAGGTCTGGGGGTCCGGGAGCTCGGGCCGGTCGCTGATCTCGACGTCGGGATCGATCAGGTCGAAGATCACCTCCGTCTCACCGCGCCCGACCGCCTCGTAGGCAGCCCGCATCCTCTCCACGTTCTCACTTGCCATGGCTCCAGTGTGGCAGCCAGGACTGGCGTACCCAGGGGCGCGCTACTCGGCCGCCACGAGCCACCAGTAGTGGGGCTGGCCGCCGTCGTGCACCTCGACCGCAACGCCTTCGGGAGCGAGGCCTTCAACCGCCTCGGGCTCGAGCGGGGCGCCGTCTCCGGCGACCACGGTCAGGAGCTCACGACCGTCCCCGAGGCCGGCGAGCACGGTCTCGAGCACCCGTGCCGGATCGCCCCAGGCTTCGAGCTCCTCGGCGACGAAGCCGACCGCCTCGCCGGCGCTGAAGCGGCCCTTCCTGTCGTCTCGCGCCGCGGGAGCGACGAAGCCCGTGGCAACCCCCGCCAGCACCTGGCGCAGGCGCACGGAGTTCTGCTCGACGCCGAGCGTGGCGTCGTGCTCGATGAGGCAGACGAGCCCGGCCTGCGGCCACAACGACTCTACGACGTGCACCGTCTTCTCGGACAGCTCCGCCGCACGCTCGGCCGCCATCACGACGTTGGCGCTATTGGGGAAGACGATTACCTCTTCGGCCGGAGTCTCGTGAATGCCCGCCAGGATCTCGTACGTGCTCGGGTTGAGCGTCGATCCGCCTTCCACGACGTGTGCGCCGAGCTGCTCGTACAGCGCCTTCATGCCGGCCCCCGCGGCGACGGCGACGACGCCGCAGCGCTCGGCCTCCGGCGGCGAGTGCGCCGTGCCGTCACGCAACCGCGCCGCACGCTGGCCGAGCTGCTCGTGCATGTCCGCGACGTCGAGCCGATCGACCGTCCCTGTCCCGGAGAACACCGACACTGCGCGGCCGGGGTCGTCGGTGTGCACGTGGACGCGCAGCGTGCGGCTGTCGCCGACGACCAGCACCGAATCGCCAAGCTCTTCGAGCGGAGCGACGAACGTGCGCCCGTCCATCGCGTCGCCGCTGACGATGAAGTTCGTGCAGTAGCGGTAGCGGCTCGATTCGTGCGGGCTGTGCAGTTCGGCGGGCGCGTAGTGCGCGACCTCGGGCACCACGGCGTGCTCGTCCCGCAACCCGGCGATCACTCCTGCGACGAGCAGCGTGACGCCGTAGCCGCCGGCGTCGATGACGCCGTGATCGCGCAGCACCGGCAGGAGCTCCGGGCTGCGCTCGACGGACGCCTTCGCGGACTCGAGCGCTTTCTCGAGCACATCGGCCAGCACGCGGTCCTGTTCCTCGGCGCTGACGTCGTGATTGAGCCGCGGACGCTCGAGCTTCGCGAGCTCGGTCGCCACGCGGTGCGACATCTCGCGTATCACGGTGAGCATCGTCCCCTCGGCGGGATCGCGCACCGACGCGTAGGCCGCATCGGCTGCGCGAGCAAGCGCCGCCGACACGAGCACCGGATCGACGAGCTCGCCCGGCCGGCTGGACAACTCCTCTGCCGCACCGCGAACGATCTGCGACAGGATGACGCCGCTGTTCCCACGTGCCCCGAGCAGCGCTGCGCGCGCGACGGCGCTCACGACCTCGTCACGACCCAGGTCGTCCACCGGCTGCCCGTTCAAGCGGTTGAGCTCACCCATCACCGCTCGCAGGGTGTGGGCCATGTTGTCTCCCGTATCGCCGTCGGCGACCGGGAACACGTTCAGATCGTTGACCTCCTGCCGTCTTGCCTCGAGCTGGGCGCAAGCGGCCGCGACGACCTTGCGGAACCGTTCTATTGAGGTCTCGGGCACTCGACGCCCGACAGGCTAGCGCTCAGCGCCCCCGGACGGCACGCGGCTGGCCAAACGACGCCTACCGGCGCCCGCGAACCCTCAGGCCGCCTTGGTGACCTTGCCCGCCTTGAGGCAGCGGGTGCAGACGTAAACGCGCCGGTGCGTCCCGCCCTCGTTGACCCGAACCTTCTGCAGGTTGGGATTGAAACGCCGCTTGGTAGCGACCATCGAGTGGCTGCGGCTGTGGCCGAAGGCCGGCTTGCGACCGCAGACGTGACATACCTTTGCCATGGGGGCGAAAGTGTAGCGGCGCGTCTGTTGTGCGTGCCTGGCCGAGGGGCGCGGGACAAGCGCAGCCCAGGGACCAACTGCCGCATCGAGAGGGTGAGCCTTCGGTGTTCGTCTTGGGATGTTTCCGGGAGGATCGAAGAAGGCTCGTTAAACCGAGACGACCCGCACATCACCCCTTCGGTGCCCGGCCAATAGCCCGAAGGTGGGCCAACCGACCAACTGCAGCATCGAAGGAGAGCGCCTTCAGCCTCAGTCTCGGGACGAGTGGCGTGGGATACGGGACGAGCCCTCTGGAGCATGCAAGATTAGGCCCCTCTAGGCGGCATAACTACATCAGCAACTGGGCCGCTATCACGAGAGTGCACCGTTCGACGCGAAGGGCTCGCAAGAGGCAAACGCCCGGACACCACCCCTTCGGTGCCCAGTCAAAACCGCGCAGCCGACCCAACTAGGAACGAGTTACCGACCTCCCAGCCCCTCCAGCAAACGCGCCATGCGCACCGCGGTGCGAGCCGCGTCGTAGCCCTGATCGCGTTTGTCCCCGCCCGAGCGGGCGAGCGCCTGGTCCATGTTCTCCACGGTCAGCAGACCGAACGTGCACGGCACTCCGGTGTCGAGCTGCGTGCGCTGGATCCCGTACGCCGCGGCCGCGCAGACGTGGTCGTAGTGGTCGGTCTCGCCGCGGATGACGGCGCCGAGGCAGATCACAGCGGCGTAGCGTCCGCTTTGCGCACATGCTCTTGCGGCGAGCGGCAGCTCGAAGGCGCCGGGCACGTCGTGGACGTCGGCGCCGTCCTCGCTCACGCCTTCCTCGGCGAGACCGCGCTTCGCGCCGAGGGTCAGGCGCTCGGCGAGGTCTTCGTAGAAAGTCGCGCGGACGATCGCGAAGCGACCGTTACTCACGTGTCTTCTCGAGGTCCTCGAGATCGGACTGATCGACCATCCCGGTCACGAGCCTCGACTCGGCGACCTTCCTGTCGCGGTCGGCCTGGCGTTCCTCGCGGAACATGTCCTCGTCGAGCGGCAGGCCCTGATGATGGAGCGTGTGGCCGAGCTTGTCGCGCTTGGTGCGCAGATAGTCCCGGTTGTGCTCGCCCGGCACCTGCTCGATCGGGATCTGGTCCGTGACGGTGAGGCCGTAGCCCTCGAGCCCGACGATCTTCTTCGGGTTGTTCGTGAGGATGCGAATCGAGCTCAATCCGAGGTCGACGAGTATCTGTGCGCCGATGCCGTAGTCGCGCAGGTCGGCGGGCAGCCCGAGCTCGAGGTTGGCGTCGACGGTGTCGAACCCGTTCTCCTGAAGCTTGTACGCGCGCAGCTTGTTGAGGAGGCCGATGCCGCGTCCCTCCTGGGACAGGTAGAGCAGGACGCCGAGGCCCTCGTCCTCGATCTTGCGCAGCGCATCTGCGAGCTGGTCACCGCAGTCGCAACGCAGCGAATGGAACACGTCTCCGGTCAGGCATTCTGAGTGCACGCGCACCATGACAGCATCGCCGCGGCGTCCCGCCGCGGCGACGTCGCCCTTGACGAGCGCTACGTGATGTTTGTTATCGAGCAGTGAGCGGTAGCCGACGACGTTGAAGTCACCGAACTCGGTCGGCAGCCCCGCCTCGGCGACGCGCTCGACGAGGCGCTCGGTGCGGCGGCGGTACTTGATCAGGTCCGCCACCGTGATCATCTTCAGCGAATGGCGCTCGCAGTACGGGATCAGGTCCTTGACCCGCGCCATCGTGCCGTCGTCGTTCATGATCTCGCAGATCACAGCCGCCGGGATGAGACCGGCGAGTCGCGCAAGGTCGACGCCCGCCTCGGTCTGCCCGGTGCGCTCGAGCACGCCGCCACTGCGTGCCTTGAGCGGAAAGACGTGACCCGGCTGGACCAGGTCCGCCGGCTGCGAGCGCGAGTCGATCGCGACCTGGATGGTGCGAGCGCGGTCGTGCGCGGAGATGCCGGTGGTGACCCCTTCGCGCGCCTCGACGGAGACGGTGAAGGCGGTCTCGAAGGACGACTCGTTCTTCGCCGCCATCAGATCGAGACCAAGCTCGTCGCAGCGCTCCGGCGTGAGCGCGAGGCAGATCAACCCGCGGCCCTCGCGCGCCATGAAGTTGATGTTGTCCGGCGTCGCGAACTGCGCCGCGAGCGTCAGGTCGCCTTCGTTCTCGCGATCCTCGGCATCGCAGACGACGACCATCTTGCCGGCGCGGACGTCCTCGAGCGCCTCCTCGATCGTGCTGAACGCCGGCTGGCTCATGACCGCGCCCGGGCCCCCAGGAGCTTCTCCACGTACTTGGCAAACACGTCGACCTCCAGATTAACCTTCCGGCCTGGCGAGGCCTGTCCGAATGTCGTGCGCGACAGCGTCTCGGGGATCAGGGCCACGCCGAACTCGCTTTCGTTCACCTCGGTGACCGTGAGGCTGACACCGTCGACGGCGATCGACCCCTTCTCCACGACGTAGCGCAGTAGCTCGGCCGGCGCCTGGATCCGCACCTCGCGCGAGCTGCCGTCGTCCTCGACCGCGCTCACCTCGCCCACGCCGTCGACATGCCCCTGCACGACGTGGCCACCGAGACGGTCGCTCGCGCGCAGCGCGAGCTCCAGGTTGACGCGGTCCCCCTGGGAGACGTCGGCTAGCGAGCTGCGATTCAGGGTCTCAGAGCTGAGATCCGCCTCGAACGCGTCTGCCGACGGCCTTACCGCGGTCAGACAGACGCCGTTCACGAGCACGGAGTCGCCTTCGTTCAGCTCCGACGCAAGCGGCGCGGAGATCCGAAGGCGCGTTCCGGCATCGTCGCCGGAAAGCGACTGGACGGTGCCGACCGCTTGAACAAGGCCCGTGAACATCAGCGGCCTACCACTCCTGCAGCGTCGCTTCGATGAGCACGTCCTCGTCGATCGTGCTGCAGCTCATCCGCAGCGCGCGCTGGGCGACCGCGATCGAGTCCGCTCCTTCGCCCTCGAACGCTCCCCGCGCCGAGCGGCCGCCGAGCGCGATCGGGGCGATGAACAGCCGCATCTCGTCCACGTTGCCTGCGTCCAGGAAAGCGCCCGCGAGCCGCGGGCCGCCCTCGAGCAGCATGCTCTGGATGCCCATCTCGCCAAGCTTTTCCAGGGCGTCGTGGACGCGCTCCTGCTCGTTGCCGCCCGCTGCGGTCACGATCTCGGCGCCGGCCGCTCGCAGACCGTCGGCCGCAACCCGCCCGCAGGCGCGAGATACGACGACGATCAGTGGTACCTCCGGCGCAGTGCGCACCAGCGCGCTGTCGATGGGCAGCCTGCCCTCCGAGTCGAACACGACGCGCTTGGGCTGGCGAACGGCTTCGTCGGTGCGCGCGGTCAGCAGCGGGTCGTCGGCCAGCGCCGTCCCGATTCCGACGCAGACGGCGTCGACCTCCGCGCGCCAGCGATGCACGAGGCGGCGGCTCTCCTCGCCGGAGATCCACTTCGAGTCGCCTGTCTGCGTGGCGACCCTTCCGTCCAGGCTCATCGCGGACTTGAAGATCACATGCGGCCGACCGGTGAGCGCGAGCTTGCGAAACGGCTGATTGAGCAGGCGCGCCTCGCGGGCAAACTCGCCGTCCACTGTCTCCACCGCGATGCCCTCGTCGCGCAGGATGCCGAGCCCCCGGCCGGCGGCCTTCTCGCTCGGGTCATCGGAGGCGACGACGACCCGCTTGATTCCGGCGCTCATGATCGCGTCGGTGCAGGGCGGCGTCTGCCCCTGGTGGCAGCAGGGCTCGAGCGTCACGTACAACGTGGCACCGACGGGGTCCTCCCTGCAGCTGGCGAGAGCCGCGACCTCAGCGTGCTCGGCGCCATAGGCGCTGTGGAAGCCCTCGCCGAGTATGTCGCCGTCACGCACGATCACCGCCCCGACGATCGGGTTCGGACTCGCGTGCCCGCTTCCGCGGCGCGCTAGCTCGATCGCCCTTCTAAGGTGCTCCTGGTCCTGCTCGGTCACCACTCTCGGTCCTCAGCGACGGTCCGACGCGTTCGCTCGAGGCCAGCGGCGGGAGGCCTGAGAAGGCAGCGTCTGTTGACTCGCGAGTCAATTCTACTCGGCGCCCCGCGGGCGCCCGGCGCATGCGCCTCGGTCCAGCCGGTACACGATCACCGTCGGTCCGGGCCGCTCGTACGCCAGCGGGTAGTAGTCGAAGCTCCAGTCGAAGTTGAACTCGACCGGCCCCTCGCCGGGCTTGTACGGATCGATCCGGTACAGCCGCCGGCCGCGCTCGGCGAGCGCGCGGTAATAGGGCAGCGCGTTCGGAACCTGCTCCGGCTGCACCAGCGCCCTGCCGTACTGGGTCGATCCGATCATGACCCAGCAGTAGCCGCCGCGCTCGTACGCGCCGACGAGCTCGGGGCGCAGGGTGCGCTCGTAGTCCTCGATCGAGATCGTGGTGCCGACGCCGCCCCGGCGTTTTCGGCCGGTATCCACGTCGATCGTCGTGCGCGTGGTGAGGAACTTGATCCAGCGCTTCCCGGACGGCGTGAACGGCTTCGGCTTGCCCGGATCCGCGAACCACGCCTCCGGCACGATTGGCTCGACGACGATCTTCGAGCCCGGAGGGACGTGGTCGACCATCCAGGCCCGCGCGAGGTTGCGCGTGTCGTCACGCGAGAGGACACGGTCAAGGTGAACGCTGTAGACGAGTCCCTGGCCGACCAGGGCGACAATCGCGACGCCGAGCGCGAGCGCGCGCGCCCGCTCACCGGCGAGCACGCGATCCACTAGCCAGACACCGCCCGCTGCCGCGAGCAGCGCCACCGCCGGCAGCGCCGGCAGCAACCAGCGCCCGAAGTAACGGTCCTGAAGGCCCATGTACAGGACGAACAGGACCGGCCAAGGAACGAGGAAGGCGGCGCGCCAGATATCGCGGCGAACGAGTACGGGCACGGCGACCGCCGCCAACACCAGTGGCACCCACCCGATCCCCCACGTCAGCACCCAGAGGTAGTAGCCGAACCCCGAGTCGTAGGTCTGCCCGAGCTTTCCGAGGTCGCCCGCGGAACGCTCTTGCTTCTGGACGTCGTCCCAGAACTCGTGAAACGAGAGCACAGCGTGCGGGTTGGCCGCCACGAAGGCCGCCACGGCCATCGCGCCGGCCAGCGCAAGGCCCTGAAGCGCGCGGCGGCGCAGGTCAGGGGAGGTGAGGCCGTGTGCGCTCGCGGCCAGCAGCGGCACCAGGGCGATCGCGGCCGTGTACTTCGTCGCAGCAGCGAGACCGAGACCGGCGCCCGCGAGCACGTAGTCTCGCCGCCGCCCCTGCGTCAGCACGCCCGCGCTGCCGTACACCGACAGAGTCAGCGCGAAGAGCGCGGGCACGTCGTTGAGTGCGAGGTGTGAGTAGAAGACCGGCAAAAAGGCGGTGCCGAGCACGGCCGCCGCGAGCAGTCCGGCGCGCCGGTCGAACAGGCGGGCACCGGTGGCGTAGACGAGCGCCGCCGCCCCGGTTCCCAGCAGCGCCGTGACCACCCGGGCCACCACGAACACCTCGGTCGGGTGAAGGGCGTACGCGTCGTACACGGCATCGCTCGCGCCGAACGGCCAGCCTCCGCCGAACCAGACCGCGAACACGCCGTGCAGGAGGTACGAGAACGCGGGCGGGTTTATGAAGTAGTGCGGGTTGTAATCGCCCGAGAAGAAGCCGATCGCAGTCGGCACGAAGTTCGAGTTCTCGTCGACGTTGTAGACGTAGGGCAGGCCGTGCTTGACGCCCCACAGGCGGAGAGCCAGCACGCCGCCGAGAAGCGCGGCGACGGCGAGCGTCCAGCGCGACGGTGCGCGCAGGTACTTCGCCACGCTCGTCGCTACGCGCGCCCGGGTGGGCAGCGCAGGTACGCGGCGAAGTACCGGTCCGTGGCGATGCGCCGGAACCCGGCGGCGGGCACCTGGGTGAGCGTCTCTGTGTTGACCGCGAAGCCGGTGCGCAGCACGTTCCTGCGCCCGACGGGGAAGAGCGCGAGCCCGTACTTGGCCTTGCGCTGCGAGGTCGCGGACGGATCCGAGCGGGCGACCACCTTGCTCTCCCCTACGTCCAGGATCCAGCGCACATCGGGAATCAGCTTGTGCGTCGGCACGGACACCGCGCCGCAGCTCAGGCTGTCCTGCACGGCCGGCTTGTGCAGGATCGACCGCAGGCTGCGGCTGACGTCGCCGCGAAACGTGAGCTCGGAGTCGAAGCGGGTGAGACTCGGCGGGTTGACGCTCGTATAGGCGAGGCCGAGGATCACTGCCGCGGCTGCGGCCAGCGACCACGCGGTGCGCAACCGTGAGCCGCGCGGGAGCATCGTGAAGCCTCCGATTGCAACGGCTGCGAACAGGCACATCATCACCGACGGCACCATCAGATAGCGCACGATCACGGACAGTCCGGCCACGCCCGTCGCAACGAACGTGAACACGCCGGTCAGGAAGAGGACGGCTGGGATCACGAGCCTCAGCGGGTAACGCCACAGCGCGATGAGAAAGCCGGCGATCGCCGCGAAGTACACCGGCGTCTTGACGGTCGCACGCAGGAACTGGGGCAGCACGTCGAGCACGACCGAGCCGGACTTCTGGCGCTTGAGCTCCGCGGCCAGGTCCTGCGTCGAGTTGAGCGAGAAGAGCGGATCCCCGGTCGCGATGAAATCGGTCAACACCCACAGCAGAGGTCCGATCGCGGTCAGCGCCGCATACCGCAGCCGGTCGCCCCAACTCGCCCCCCAGCTCATCCACAGGAAGTACACGCCCACCAACAGCCACGCCTCCGGCCGCAGCAGGCCGGCCGCCGCCAGCAGCAGGAAGACGGGCAACCCGCGGCGCGTCCGCGTTGCCTCGAGCGCACCTGCCCAGACGACCATCGCCATGAACGGGATGTCGATGTAGCCGCGCACGGCGAGCGACGGGAAGTCGAAACGGGTCAGCACCAGGAGCGCCGCGATCGCGCCGACGAAGGGCGTAAAGCAGACCCGGCCGAGCCTGTACACGCCGGCGGCAAGCACGGCCAGCGACAGCAGAGTGACCAGCACGAACAGCCGGTCCGCGCCGTCGCCGAACAGCGACAGGACGGCGCCGAAGACGACCGCAAGCGGATGCTCGGTCGGAGCGCGGTAGGCCTCGAAGCTCGGCAGGTGCAGATCGAGCACCTCGCGCCCCCACAACAGTGCGTAGTAGCTGTCGTAGTTCGGATAGGTCGGCCGCAGGAAGAAGCCGACCACCGCGAGCACGATCAGGACGACGAACGCCATCACTGCGAGCTGGTTGGCGGGCAGTGCGCGAACGCGGGTCAAGGCGCCCAGCGATCGGGGCGCGTCACGCTGAACGGTTGCGCTTTCCATCTGGCTATCGGCGGAGGCTCACATGCGGACGGCCGAGGGCGCGGGCCTCCGTGCGATGATTGGCGAGCAGTTTACGCAATCATTCCGGACCGACGAGTAGCTTTTCGCTGCCCAGCGGGCTGCCGACGGCTGCCACCAGCCGGCTCGTCTTGGTGAGATGAAGCTGATCATCCAGATTCCCTGCCTCAACGAGGAGACCTCTCTCCCGGTCACCCTGCGCGACCTCCCGCGCCGTGTCGAGGGCTTCGACCAGGTCGAGTGGCTGGTGATCGACGACGGCTCACGTGACCGCACGGTGGAGGTCGCACGCGAGCACGGCGTCGATCACATCGTGCGCCTGACGAACAACAAGGGACTCGCCAGCGCGTTCCAGGCGGGGCTCGACGCCTCCCTGAAGCTCGGCGCCGACGTGATCGTCAACACCGACGCGGACAACCAGTACGACGCGCGCGACATCCCGAAGCTGGTGGCGCCGATCCTGCGTGGCGAGGCGGACATGGTGATCGGCGACCGTGAGGTGAAGACCGTCGACCACTTCTCCGCCACCAAGAAGCTCCTCCAGCGCCTCGGCAGCTGGGTCGTGCGCCGCGCGTCCGAGACGTCGGTCCCCGATACGACGTCGGGCTTTCGTGCGTACAACCGCGAGGCCGCGCTGCAGGTGCAAGTCGTGTCTCGGTTCACGTACACGCTCGAGACCGTGATCCAGGCCGGCAAGATGCTCGTCGCGATCGACCACGTCTCGATCCGGACCAACCCGAAGATGCGCGAGTCCCGCCTGTTCAAGTCGATCTCGTCCTACGTGCGCAGCAACACGCTCGCGATCTTCCGCATCTACACGACTTACGAGCCGCTGCGCGTGTTCCTGACCGCGGCCGCCGTTGTCGCGCTCGCAGCGTTGGTGGTCTGGGGCCGGTTCGCGGTCCTGTTCATCCAGGGCGAGGGCCAGGGCCACGTCCAGTCGGTCGTGCTCGGGTCGATGCTGTTCGTGGTGGCGGTTCAGCTGGCGGCGCTCGGCGTGATCGGCGATCTGCTGGCCAACAACCGCGTCCTGATCCAGCGCTCGCTCGAGCGCACGCGCAGGATCGAGCTGAAGCTCGGGGTCGAGCCGTCGCACTACGAACCGGGCTCACCCGTGCCGGCAGCGCCCCCGTCGAGCCTGGGCGAAGTGCCCGTGGAAGAGGAAACCCGCGCGGCGACACCGATCACCACCCGCGAGGGTCCGCCGTGACCCGGACGGCACCGGCCGAGCCGCAGTCCGTACCGACGGGCAACACGTACGACAAGTACGGCTCGACGAACCCGGTCGTAAAGCGCCTGATGGCGGGCTTCGAGCGCGACATGCGCGAGCTCATGGACCAGGCCTCACCGCGCTCGATCGTGGACGTGGGCTGCGGCGAGGGAGTCCTCACCGAGCAGTGGGCACGCCGCTACTCCGGGGCCCGCATCGTCGGGATCGACCTGGACGACCCGAAGCTGCGGGTGGAATGGGAGCGACGCGACTGCGCCAACCTGAAGTTCGCGGTCGGCACCGGCGACACGCTGCCGTTCGGCGATCGCGAGTTCGAGCTGTCTTCCGCCATGGAGGTGCTCGAGCACGTGCCCGACCCTGAGGGCGTGGTGGGCGAGATGGCGCGCGTCTCATCCCGCTGGCTGCTAGCCAGCGTGCCGCGTGAGCCGTTGTGGCGCGCGCTCAACGTGGCCCGCGGCGCGTACCTGCGCGACTTCGGCAACACACCGGGCCATCTGAATCACTGGTCCAAGCGGGGCTTTACGCGGATGCTCGCCCGTCACGGCGACGTCGCCGAGCTCCGCTCGCCGTTCCCCTGGACGATGGCGCTCGTCCGGGTCGGCTGAGATAGATGACTGATCCCACGATCCACGCACGCGCCGATGACGCGGCATACCTGCGCCGGACCTGCGTCCTCGGACTCGCCCATGCAACCAGCATGGGCTTCGCGAGGCGCCGAAGGCGCCGGTGCGAGCGCGAAGCGCGAGATCCTTGTCCAGCTTGATCTGCCGCGCCCCGGTCGCGCACGCGGCCGCGGAATCAATCATCTAAGTGCCGGACGCACCCGAGCGCACGCAGCCCGCGGACGCCGACGAAGGGATCTCGTACGGCCGCGGAGCCGCGCTTCTGTCGGCGCTGATCGGCGCCACAGGACTCCTGACCTATGCGTTCCACTCGCTCGCTGCCCATGCGCTCGGTGTCGACGAATACGGGACGATCGCCACGTTGTGGGCCGCCGTCTTCCTGACCGCCTCCGTCATCTACCGGCCGGTCGAGCAGCTGCTGTCGCGGACCATCGCCGAGCAGCGGGCGAGGGATCGCTCGATCGGACCCACGTTGCGCGTGGCGGCGACGATCCAGCTCGCGCTCGTGTTGGTGTTCATCCTCCTTGCGCTGCTCCTGCGCGACCAGATCCAGCATCGGCTCTTTTCTGACCACACCACTCTCTACTGGTCGTTCATCGTCGCGGTCGCGCTTTACGCGGCGAGCTACTTCGCTCGCGGCTACCTCGCCGGGCAGCGCATGTTCGGCCTGTATGGCGGCCTGGTGCTGCTCGAGGCGAGCTCCCGCGTGGCGGTCGGCATCCTGCTGGTCGTCGGCGTGTCGGGCGAACGCAGCGTGGCCGCGCTCGCGATCGCGGCCGCCCCGCTCGTGAGCCTATGCGTGGTTCCGTGGGCCCTGCGCGGCCACGTCCGGCGGGCGTCGGCGGCGGCCGCGCATTCGGACTCGACGGAGGGCGAGTTCACCCTCTCGCGCGGCGTCGCGTTCGCGGGTGCAGTGCTGCTGATCATGTTCTCCGAGCAGCTGATCCTGAACGCCGGCGTTCTGATCGTCAGGGTCGACACCCGCAGCACGTACCTGACCGCGCTGGTGTTCGCCGTGCTGATGATCGCGCGGGCCCCACTCCAGCTGTTTCAAGCAGTTGCCACCACCCTTCTCCCCCACCTCACGCGCCTGATGGTGCGGGAGGGAGACGCGCGTTACGAGGGCGACTTCCGGCGTAGCGTGCGCCTGACCGTGTTGGCCTGCCTCGGGTTCGGGCTTGCGACGGTGCTCGGCGTGCTCGCCGTCGGGCCCGAGGTGATGCGGCTGCTGTTCGGATCGGGCTTCGATTACGACCGCTTCGGCCTGGCGCTGGTCGCCGCCGGCACGGGCCTCTACCTGGCCGCCACCACGTTGAACCAGGCGGCGCTCGCGCAGGGCCGCGCCCGGATCGCCGCCATTGGCTGGGCGCTGTCAGCGACGTTCTTCGTCTCTTTCCTGCTGATCGGGAGCATGGAGGTCGTGCGCGAGGTGGAGGTGGCGTTCATCGCCACCGCGGCCTTGCTGTCGACCTTCCTGTACGCCGTCTACCGCAGACCGGTCGCGGCCGGCGAGGAGGCCGTCCGACCTGGCTCGACGGAGGAGCTGGAGCTGCGGCTGGCGGCGGCGGACGAGGGAACATAGGCGAGGCGCCCCGGCCGCGGGCGGCTCAATTGCCTCGATTCCAGTACCTCACGGTCGGCGCGATCAGGCCGCGGTACAACGCCCGAACGCCCCAGGCCGGTAGATAGCGGTGCCTCTCCTCTTCCCAGACACGAGCTCGCGGGTGCGCCGCAAGAGCAATGTCGAGCACGCGGCGCGATCTGTGCGCGTAACGATCCCTCGGCTCTGCGGTGTGGAGCTCGATCGCGCACAGGTGCTTGGTGCTCTTGTAGCCATAGTGCGTGGGGCTCACCAGCCGGACCGGCGCGCCGTGAATATCTGAGAGCGGACGATCGTCGAGCTCGTCGGCGAGAAGCACATCCTCTTCGAGCGCGTCCTCGATGGTGAGGACAGAGCGGTAGCCGTCCGCGCCGCGGAACAGGACGTGGCTGATCCCGAGCCGAGGCTCTGCTTCAGCCGCGATCACCTCGGTGTAGAACGTGCGGAATTGAACGCCGCCCCAGCGCAGTCCCTCGGTCGACCACCCTGTCACGCAGTGGAAGTCAGCGACCAGGGTTTCCCGCTGGATGTCGCGCAGCCGGGCGACCGCAACCTCGAGCTCGTGAGCAATCGCCCCCCGGATTTGTATCGCGCTTGGCGCAGGCTTCCTGAGCGGGCGAAACGCGAACGGTACGCCAAACCGAGGAAACGAGGCCCGAGCGCGCTGTCCGGGAGGCAGCCTGTTCAACTCAGCCACCTGACCGGTTGGCCCTGATAGCCGGCGCGGGCGATCAGGCGCTCTTCGCCGCCGGGCCAGGTCGTCAGCTCGACGGCCGCCATGTCGCCGCCCAGCTCCAGCCGCAGCCATGCGAATGGCGCGGCCTCGCTCGCGCCGGCGCCCGCCCGCTCGATCGCCGCCAGCATGCGCGAGCGGCTCGTGTCGCTGAGGTAGTGCAGCACGACCGAGTGGTAGAGGACGGTCGCCACGCCGGAGCGCGGAGACGCCAGTGCTTCCTCCACCCACTCGCCTGCGTCCTGCTTCTCCACCCCAATCGGGTTCGCGGCAGCGAAGTCGAGAGCCGCGCTGAGGAGCTCGAAGCGCTCGGTCTGGTCCGGCCAGACGAAGCCACGGAGCAGGAGCGCCGTGGCTGGATCGCTTGGGTCGAGTGGGTTGGCGTCGCAGCCGCGGGCCTCCGCGACGCTGACCTCCACCCCCCACGGGAACGAGTCGCCGTCGATGAAGTCGTGAAATCGCACGGGCGAGCGCGGGTCTCCCCAGCTCTTGGCACCGGACTCGTAGCGGTAGCGATCGAAATGCATGAGAAGACCTGCGCTGGCGCCGACCTCGAGGACGCGCAGCGGAAGGCCGGTTCGCCGCCCGACGGTGAGAAAGCCGCCGAGCAGGCCGGCGCAGCGCCCAACCTCGTTCGTCTGGACCGGAGCGTCGATGCCCGCACGTATCGATTCGTCGAGGCTCTCCAGCGTCGCCCGGAAGACCGGCCATACCTCGTCCAGCTCTGCAGTCCCTCCGGCAGACGGGTAGAGCGCCGCCAGCTCGGGCGCCTCACCAGCGAGGACCAGACGGTGCACGGAGCCCATCAGCCGCAGGTGCAGGAAGGACCGCGGCGGATCGTTCTCGTGACCTCGCAACACGTGCAGCGTCGGACCATCCGCGAGCAGGTCGTCCGCCGCACGCGCGAGCAGGAGCTCGTACATCGGCGAGCCGAGCAATCTGCAGTAGCGCGACTGAATCCGAAACAGTGCGGCGAGCTCTTCGCGCGTCAAGCGCCGGCGGCTCTGACGATGTCCCGATATGCCTCGGCCGGATCCTGGGCGTGAAAGATCGCCGATCCGGCCACCAGAAGCGTCGCGCCGGCATCGGTGACGGCCGCCGCCGTCTGCGCGGAGATACCGCCGTCGACCTGGATCGGCAGGTCGGGACCGAGCAGCTCGCGCAGGCGCCGCACCTTCTCCATCGATCCCTCGATGAAGGCCTGTCCTCCCCAGCCCGGGTTCACCGTCATGCAGAGAACGAAGTCGGCACCCTCGCGCAGGTCCTCCACGGCCGACACGGGCGTGCCCGGGTTGATGGCGAGACCGGCCTGGCAGCCCGCGTCGCGAATCTTGCCGAGCGCGAAGTGGATGTTCGGAGTGGCCTCTAGCTGGATCGTGATCGAGTCGGCTCCCGCCTCCACGAATTGGTCCGTCTGGCGCTCCGGGTGCTCCACCATCAGGTGGCAGTCGATGATCGCGCCGGCGTCGTGTACCTGGTCGCGAATCGCTTCGACGATCACCGGACCGATCGTTATCGGAGGGACGAAGTGGCCGTCCATGACGTCGACGTGGATCGCGCGCGCGCCGGCGTCGAGCACCCGCTCGATTTCCTCTCCCAAGCGCGCGTAGTCGGCGGACAAGATCGAGGGCTCCACCTGCAAAGAGCGCATGATCTCGCCGGCGCGCCCCGCCGGACGCCCGCCTCTCCGGTTCGCGATCGTGCTCACACCGGCTTCAGCATAGAGCCGCCGCACATGACGCAGTGGAGCTGCGCGGTGTCGCGCATGCGCACGATGGTCGAGTGCTCACCGCAGTGCGGGCAGTGCGAGGAGAGCTGAAAGCGCTGGAAGCAGTAGACGCAGCGATAGCTGCCCGGAAGCTGGGACTCGCGCAGCCACGGCTCGCCACAGCCGGGGCACTCCGGCCCCAGGTCGATCGATTCCTCGGTCTCGCTCGAACTCCGGTGTTGATCGGTCACGAGCTACGACGTCCTTTGAAATGCGGCGATGAAAAACCCGTCGGTGCGATCACGGTGTGGGAGCGTGCGGATAGCACCGCGGCCTCCCGTCAGTAGCTTTTCAGGATAGGGCCCGGATAGGTCGATATGAGAAAAATCTGGCTGCTGAGCGAGGAAGTCCCGCACCTGGTCCTCGTTCTCGATCTCGCTGATCGTGCAGGTCGAGTACACGAGCCGACCGCCCGGCCGCACCGCCGCGGCCGCTGCCTGCAGGATCTCCGCCTGCAGGGCACGCAGCGACTGAACGTCGCCGGGCTGCTTGCGCCAGCGCACGTCGGGGCGTGACTGCAGTGTGCCGAGGTCCGAGCAGGGCGGATCCACCAGCACGCGGTCGAAGACGCCGAGATCGCCCGCGCGGCGCGCGTCCGCGACACGGGTTTCCACGCAGCTCACGCCGAGCCGCGTGCAGTTGGCGGCGATCGCCTCCGCGCGGCGCTCCGCCATGTCGACCGCGAGCACCTTGCCCTCGTCCTTCATCAGGGCCGCGAGGTGGGTGGTCTTCGCGCCCGGCGCCGCGCACAGATCGAGCACCGACTCGCCGGGGCGCGGGTCCAGAGCGTGCGCGGCCAGCATGGAGGCGCGGGCCTGCGGCATCAGGTCGCCTCGTTCGAACGGTGGCGAGCCGTGCACGTCGTAGGGCTCTGCGAGGACGACCGCCTCGGGAACGAGCTCGTCGCTGCGGGCCTTCACCCCGTCTGCGGCGAGTTCTGCCACGAGATCCTTTGCGCTCATGCGCAACGTGTTGGCGCGCACCGCGCTCTCCGGCGGCTCGTTGTCGGTCCACATCAACGCCACCGCCTGCTCGGGGCCAAGCGTGCGCCACCACAGCTCCGCGATCCAAAGGGGATGTGAATGCTTGAGCGCGGCCTCGGCAGCCGTCCCTTCGCCCAGGCCCTGCACCAGCGGGAGTGCCTCGCGGGTGGCCCGTCGCAGCGCGGCGTTGACGAGGCCGTGACCGCGGCTCCGCGCTCCCTTGACCAGCTCCACGCTCTCGTCGACGGCCGCGTGGTCGGCCACCCCCTCGAGATAGACGACCTGATAGATGCCGAGGCGCAGCGCGGCCACCACCGGCTGGTCCAGCTTGTCGATGGCTCGGCCGGTTAACTGCTCGATCACGTAGTCCAGGGTGGCGCGGCGCTGGATCGCTCCGTAGGCCAGCCGCATCGCAAATGCGCGCTCGCGTGCGTCGAGGTTCCGTTTCTGCGCCTCGGCCCGCAAGGCGACGTCCGCGTAGGCGCCGCGCTCGAACACGCGGCGCACGACCGCGAACGCGCACTCTCTCGCGGCGGTTGCGCTAGAGCTCGACACGCGCGGGCAAGGTGTGTCCGCGCAGGTATGCCGCAACCGGCATCGGCCGCTTGCCCGGCGGCTGCACCTCGATCAATTCGAGTGCGCCATCCGCACATCCGACGAGCACGCGCCCGTCCGAGGCTTGCACGCTCCCCTGATCGAGCGACTCGTCCGCGACGCTCGCTGACGTCACCCCCAGGCGCTCGCCGTCCTCGAACGCGATGTAGGCGCCGATGTGCGGCGTCAGTGCCCGTATCACGCGCTCGACCTCAGGGGCCGGGCGCGTCACGGCGAGCCGTCTTTCCGACGGTTCGATCTTGTCCGCGTAGGTGATGCCTTCCTCGGGCTGCTCGGTGAACTCGAGCGACCCGGCGTCGCCGCGATCGAGGGCCTCGATCAACAGCGTGCCGCCCAGCTTGGCCAGTCTCGCGGCCAGCGTGCCAGCCGTGTCGTCGGGCTGGATCTGCTCCGGCGCTGAGAGCGCCACCGGACCCGAGTCGAGGCCGGCCTCGATCTGGAAGATCGTAACGCCGCTCTCTGCGTCACCGGCCATCAACGCTCTTTCGATGGGTGCAGCTCCACGCCAGCGCGGCAGCACCGAGGTGTGCACGTTCAGGATCAGGTAGTCGGACAGCAACGGTTCCTTGATCAGCTGCCCGAACTGGCAAACGCAGATCGCTTCCGGCTTGGTGGCGGCGATCGCTGCGCGCGGCTCCTCCTCGTTCACGCTCTTGGCCTGAAGCAACTCGATGCCGAGCTCGCGCGCGGCGCCGGCGGCCGGCGGTGCGCTGAGCTTGCGACCCCTTCCCTTCGGCCGGTCTGGAGGGGTGATGACCAGCTCGGGCTTGTGCGGCGAGGCAGCTAGCGCTCGCAGCACGTCCACCGCGAAGTCGGAAGTCCCCATGAAGACGGTGCGCATGGGCGAGACGGCACCTGCCGTCAGGCGGTCGAGGGCTCGAGCTCCTCGTCCGCGGTCGGCGGTGACCACGTGCCGCCCTCGCGCAGCGCGCGAAGCGCCTCCTTGCGGTGCGCCCGCGAGGTGCGATCGAGGATCAGGACGCCGTCCAGGTGGTCCATCTCGTGCTGGATCACGCGCGACTCCAGGCCCGACGCCTCGATCGTAATCGGCTCCCCATGCTCGTCCTTCGCGCGTACGCGTATGTGGAGCGGACGCTCGACGTCCATCGCCACGCCCGGCAGGCTGAGGCAGGCCTCCTCCGCGGTCTCGAGCTCTTCCGACTTCCATTCGATCGCCGGGTTGACGACGGCGACGAGCGGCGCATCCGGACCGGCTCGATAGACGAGCAGGCGGTGCATCACGCCGAGCTGGGTAGCCGCGAGCCCGACGCCGAGCGCCTCATACATCAGCTCGGTCATACGCTCGACCTCGTCGAGCAGCGCGTCGTCGAAACGATCCACTTCCGCGGCGCGCGTGCGCAGCGCCGGGTCGCCGAACGTCCTGATCTGCGCAAGCGCGGCGCTCCGTCGCGCCTCGCGCTCGGCATCCAGATGGCTCTCGTGCTCGTCCTCGGCAGGCTCGCCGAAGCCGTTCTCATGGGTCTCTTCCGCCACGCGGGCGAGGATAGCAACGGGTCTCGCCGGCTCGGGGGGGGTCGGTTCTGCCAGGAGGCGTGTTCTCCGAAGCCTCTTTTAAGGAAGGGCATCGAGGGGGTAGCTCGTTGCGGCACAGTAACCGGGTGCACGAAACAGCGACGAGGCTGTGCCGGTGTGCACGCTTGGCGAGCTGTACGACCTTTCCGTAACACCGCGAATCATCGAGTGAACAGTTAGGTGCCCTATAGGGCGGCGGTCTCCATCGGTCATCGCAACACTGACCGGTTTGCGATGACAGACAGGAGGCCCCATGGCACAAACGCTGTTAGGCCGACGTGGAAATCCTTTGGACCTGCTCGAGCGTGCAGAGGTGGCAAGACGCATCAAGCAGGGCGAGCACTGGACCGAGGTCGCTGAGGCGTTCGGCTGCTCGCAGCTCACGATCTGGCGCATCCGCCAGGAGGCGCGGCTGCGCGGGCGCCGGGTCGAGCACTCCGACTACCGGCTCTCGTTTGCCGAGCGCGAGCAGATCAGCCGCGGCCTTGCCGCCGGCATCAGCGAGCGCGCGATCGCCCGTCAGCTCGGCCGCCCGCCCTCGACCGTCAACCGCGAGATCAGGCGCTCCGGCGGCCACCACACCTACCGCGCGCTGAGCGCCGAGCGCAATGCCCAGGAGCGCCTGCGGCGGCCAAAGCCGACCAAGCTCTCGCGCCTGCCGCGCCTGCGCGAGGCGGTCGAGACCGGCCTCGGCGAGTTGTGGTCGCCCCAGCAGATCTCGGCCACACTGAAGGCCGAGCACCCCCACGATCCCGACATGCAGATCAGCCACGAGACGATCTACCAGTCGCTCTACGTGCAGTCGCGCGGCGAGCTGCGGCGCCAGCTCACCAACAACCTGAGAACCCAGCGCACGAGGCGAAAGCAGCGCTCAGGCGCCGCCAAGCGGCGGGGCCAGATCCCAGACATGGTGCCGATCTCAAAACGCCCGCCGGAGGTCGAGGACCGGGCCGTGCCAGGCCACTGGGAGGGAGACCTGTTGGTCGGCAAGGGCGGGCGCTCCTACGTGGCGACGCTGGTCGAGCGCCACACCCGCTACGTGCTGCTGGCGCGCCTTGGCAGCGACCGCACCACCGAGCACGTGATCGCGGCCCTCAAAAAGCGCATCGGATCGCTGCCCGACCACCTCGTGCTCTCGCTCACCTGGGACCAGGGCAAGGAGCTCACCGCCCACAAGCGCTTCAGCGCAGAGACCGGGGTCGCTGTCTATTTCTGTGATCCCCATTCCCCCTGGCAGCGGGGGTCGAACGAGAACACCAACTACCTGCTGCGCCAATACCTGCCCAAGACGAGTGACTTCTCGAAGATTTCTCAGCGCCGGCTAGACGAGATCGCGGCTTCGCTCAATGGCCGCCCCAGACAGACATTGGATTGGAAGAACCCGGCTGAGAAGATGGAAGAGCTGTTGCGTTGACTGTCTGAAGCCGCCGGCCCTCAACTGTTCAGCCGATGGGTGGCCCCTCACGAATCGGCCATTTTGCGCAACTCACGTACACGAGCCGCGATCTTCCGCAAGCCTCCCGTCACACCCTCTTTCGGTGCCCGTCCCCACAAGCGCTCAAGGGGTCGGAAGGATTGACCGGGCGGTCGCGCCAAGGCAGGTTCGCCTACTGCGGATCAACATCCACCGACAAGGCCACATCCCGCAGCGCACGATCTGAAACCGCATCCTGCACGGCCTTCCCCACTGCCGCCACCGCCGCCGTGCGGTCGGTCGTCTTCACGAGCAGCATCGCGCGCGAGCGATCCTTGAGCCGGAACAGCGGTGCCGGACCGAGGACCTCGAGCACGGCCCCGTCGAGCCCGCGCCGAACCGTTGCGATGGCGGCGTCGGCACGCGCCTGATCGGATGCGGAGGCGACCACGCGCACCAGGTCCACGAACGGCGGGTAGCGCAGGGCCCGCCGGCGCTCGAGCTCGCCCGCGAGGAAGCCGGGCGCGTCGTGGGCCGCGGCATACCGCAGGCACGAAGCATCGGGCCACAACGTCTGCACGAGCACACGTCCACCCGCGGTCCCGCGTCCGCTGCGACCCGCTAGCTGCGCCACCAGCGCGAACGTCCGCTCCTCCGACCTGAAGTCGGGAAAGCGAAAACCTGCGTCGGCGTCCTGCACGACGGCGAGAGAGACCTCGGGAAAGTCGTGGCCCTGGGCCACCATCTGGGTGCCGACGAGGATCCCTGCCTTTGCGCGCTCGAAGCTACGCAGCACCTCGGCGAGCCCGTGCTTTTTCCGGGCGGCGTCGCTGTCGAGGCGGAACACCGGGAGAGGGTCAAGCACCTCTCGCAGCTCAGACTCGAGCCGCTGCGTGCCGGCGCCGTGGCGAGCGATGTGCGTCGAGCTGCAGGTCGGGCAGGTGGACGGCACCGCGCACGCATGGCCGCAGTGGTGGCAGCGCAAGACCTGGCCGCGTGGCTCGCGATGCATCGTGAGCGTGACGTCGCAGTGCGGGCACGTCCACGTCTCCCCGCACGAGCGGCAGACCAGGAATGGCGACCAGCCGCGCCGGTTCACGAGGATGATCCCCTTGCCGCCGTCGCGGCGAAGCTCGTCGAGAGCAGCGCGCGTGGTGCGGTGCAGGACGTGGCGCGCGTCGCGCATGTCCACGAGCTCGACGGGCGGCAGCCGCATGCCGTCGGCCCGCTCGGGCAGCTCCAGCCTGCGCGTGCGCAGCCAGCTCTCGGGTCGCGGTGTCGCGCTGCCGAGAACGAGCACGGCGCCCGCCTGCTCGGCCCTTCGCGCGGCGACGCGGCGCGCGTCGTAGCGCGGATCGCCTTCCTGCTTGTAGGCGCTGTCGTGCTCCTCGTCCACGACCAGCAGGCCGAGGTCGCGCAACGGTGCGAACACAGCCGACCGCGGCCCCACGCACACGCGCGCCTCGCCGCGGCGGAGCCGCTGCCACTCGTCGTAGCGCTCGCCGAGCCCGAGCTGGGAGTGAAGAACGGCGACACTGTCGCCGAAGCGCTCGCGAAAGCGGCGCGCGGCTTGTGGGGTGAGCGCGATCTCCGGCACGAGCACGATCGCGCTGCGGCCGGCCTCGAGCGCCGCCGCGGCGGCCTGGAGGTAGACCTCGGTCTTGCCGCTGCCCGTGACGCCGTGCAGAAGCACTTGCTCATGGCGGCGCTCGCGAAGCGGCGTCAGCAGGTCGCTCAACGCCGCCGCCTGCGCCGGGTTGAGCGCAAGCGCGCCGGTGCGCGCGGGTCGCACGTGATCTGTGCCAAGAGCGACGTCGTCGACGCGCCGCCGCACCGCACGCTGGTCGAGCGTCACGAGGCCGCGTTGCGACAGTCGCCGTAGCGCGCCGTGCCCCGATCCCGTCTGTGACGCGACGGCCGTCGCCGCCAGTGCACCGTCGCGCAGCGACTCCAGGGCGCATCGCTGGCCCTTGCTCAGGCGTACCGGTGCGCCCGGCGCGAGCGCCTTCCGACCTGCATCCGTGAGCTCGGCCACCATGCGCCTGCGCGTGCGCGCGGCGGGACGGGCGCCGGTGCCGGTCCCGGGTGGAAGCACCAGCGCGAGCCCGCGCGCCGGCGTCGAGCAGAAGTCTTCTGCGAGCCAGAGCCCGAGGCGCACCAAGTCAGCCGGGGCGCCGGACTCGAGCGCCGTGATCGGCTCGACCAGCCGCTCGGGCGGGACGGCGCTCTCGGAGGCGACGTCCACCACCACCCCCAGGACGCGCCGGCGACCGAACGGAACCAGGAGCATCGTGCCGACGTCGACGCCCTGCATGCTGACGGGGATGCGGTAGTCGAACGGCCCGCGCAGGGCGCGGGCTGTCGTCAGCGGCTCGACCTTTGCGATCGCGGCCATCGTCCCCCGACGATAGGAACCGGCACGGA
This sequence comes from uncultured Solirubrobacterales bacterium, assembly GCA_963716195.1. Classification (GTDB taxonomy): domain Bacteria; phylum Actinomycetota; class Thermoleophilia; order Solirubrobacterales; family JBBDJG01; genus JBBQNR01. The sequence continues at coordinate 821,211 of OY970293.1, read as the reverse complement.
CGCTCCGGCGTAAGCGCGCCGTCCCGGCCCCGACGCCAAAGGACGTTCTTGCGCACCCTTGCGTGAGTTGGGGCGCGCGGTTAGTGTCGAGCCACCAGACGAGGGGAGGTCGGGAGTGCGAAAGGGAATGGTTATCGCCGTGGCGACGCTGCTGGTGTTGCTCGAAATCCCGGCGCAGGGTGCACTCGCGAGTCACGTTCAATGCGGGGACACGATCGCGGCGGATACCACCCTCGACAGCGATCTGCCCGACTGCCTCGACGACGGCGTAGTCATCGCCTCCGACGGCGTCGATCTCGACCTCAACGGCCACACGATCGACGGCACCGGTGTCGGCGAGGGGGTTGACAACAGGGGCGGCTTTGACGGCCTCCGGGTCTTCGACGGGAAGATCAAGGAGTTCGAGGTGGGCGTCCTGGCCGCCGACGCCGCAGACAACTCAGTGCGTCGACTTGAGGTGACCGCCAGCGGCTCGACCGGTATCCAGCTCGACCGGACGACGGACAGCATGGTCAAGGACAGCGTTGCAACGGGCAGCGGCCAGTATGGCGTTCAGCTCGAGGCTGGACTGCACAACCGCATGGTCGGCGTGACAGCGTCTGACAACGGCGTGTACGGGATGCGCCTTTTCAGGAATTGCGACCGCAACACGATCTCGAGAAGCATCGCTGACCGCAACGGCAGCACCGGCATTTCCGTGGACCGCTGCACGAAGACGCTCGTCAGGCGCAATCACGTGGCCGACAACTCCGGCCTGGAACAGATCGCAGTCCAGTACGCCACCGAAACGTTCGTCCTCAAAAACTACGTCGCAGCCGACCCCGTCGGCATTTCCAACGGCATCGTCATACTCGGCGCCGACAATGTTGTCTCCGACAACACCATCCGCGCCGGCAGTCGCAGTGCAGGCATCGCCGTAGCGATCGGCGACGGCAACCAGGTTTCCTCCAACGACATCCTGATCGCCGGCCGTGGCATAGACATCGGCTCGGATCGGAACACAGTGCGGGGAAACAAGATCGCGAACAGCACGATCACCGGAATCGAGCTGTTCGAATCGAGCCTGAACGTCCTGAGCCGAAACGCCATCACGTCCGGCGCGGGAATCGGCATTTTCCTCCGGTCCGGATTCTTCGACGAAGGCTCGCAGGGGAACCAGATCAAGCGCAACCTGATGGTGAGCAACTCCCACGGAATCGTGCTCCAGGGACCCGCCCACGACACAGTGATCGCCGACAACATTGCCGATGACAACCGAGGCGACGGCATCCTGGTCGGCGACAGAAGTGACCGCGTCAGAATCGACAGAAACTCCGTATCGAGAAATCAGTACGGAATCCACGTCTACCTGGGACCGGGCTCTCGCGTTCACAACAATCGCGTCACTGCGAATGCAAACGTCGGAATCTTGATCACATCTCTCACCGATGGCTCGATAGTGGGCAATGTGGCGCTTGGCAACAGCTACGGCATCCTCTGCTTCGGTTGCAGCCGCGACAGGATCGCGGACAACACGGCTTCGAATAACACGCTCTCGGGAGGGTCGTTCAACGACTCGAGCAACAGCGTGATCGAGCACTTCGTGGCGGAGCACAACGGGTCGATAGGAATCGAGCTCGGCCGTTCCACCGACAACGTGCTGCGGGACAGCCGCGCGCTCGACAATGGCGCCGACGGGATACTGGTGCGAGGACCTGGCCCCAACCTGATCGAGAGGAACGCTGCACACCGAAACCGAGATGACGGCATCGACATCGACGGCGGCCTTGCGACCCTGAGGTCCAACGAGGCCAACGAGAACGTCGATCTGGGGATCGAAACCAGTTCGGTAATCGACGACGGCGGCGGCAACCGCGCCGCGCACAACGGAAATCCTGCTCAGTGCCTGAACGTGGTCTGCGAGTGACGGGCAAGCGCCCGCCGGCGGCTACTTGCTGACTGCTTCTGCCTCGGCGCGCTCGTCGATGCCCGCGTCCTTGCGCAGCGCGTCCGCCTTGTCGGTCTTCTCCCACGTGAAGTCGCCGTCGTCGCGGCCGAAGTGGCCGTAGGCGGCCGTCTTGCGGAAGATGGGCCGACGCAGGTCGAGGTCACGGATGATCGCGCCGGGACGCAGGTCGAAGTGCTTCTCGATCAGCTCGACGATCCGCGAGCGCGGCACGCGCTCGGTGCCGTACGTCTCGACCATCAGCGACTGAGGGTGCGCGACGCCGATCGCGTAGGCGACCTGGACTTCGCAGCGGTCTGCGAGTCCTCCCGCGACCACGTTCTTTGCGACGTAGCGCGCCGCGTATGCGGCTGAGCGGTCGACCTTCGAGGGGTCCTTGCCGGAGAACGCGCCACCGCCGTGCCGGGCGGAGCCGCCGTAGGTGTCGACGATGATCTTGCGGCCGGTCAGTCCCGCGTCCCCCATCGGGCCGCCGATCTCGAACTTACCGGTCGGGTTGACGAGCACGTTCTCGCGCAGAGCGCTCTCGGTGTACAGCTCGCGGTAGTCGGCGTGCAGGACAGGCTCGACGACGTGCTCCCAGAGGTCGGGCTTGATCAACGTGGCGCCGTCTATGTCGGGCCTGTGCTGGGTGGAGATGAGGATCTTCACGATCTCGACCGGCTTGCCGTTCTCGTAGCGAACGCTCACCTGCGTCTTGCCGTCCGGCCGTAGGTACGGGACCACGGCGGCCTTGCGCACTTCGGCGAGCCTATGCGCGAGCGTGTGCGCGATCTGGATCGGCATCGGCATCAGCTCTTTGGTCTCGCGCGTCGCATAGCCGAACATCATCCCCTGGTCCCCCGCTCCCTCCTTGTCGAGCGGGTCGTCGTCCCCGGGGATGTGGCGCGACTCGTACGCCTCGTCCACTCCCTGCGCGATGTCCGGTGACTGCTCGTCGATCGAGGTCAGAACGGAGCAGGTCGTGCAGTCGAATCCGATGCCGGCGTCGGTGTAGCCGATGTCCTCGACCACGCCACGCGCGATGCGCGGGATGTCCACGTAACCGGAGGTGGTGATCTCGCCGCCGACCAGAACCAGGCCAGTCGTTACGAACGTCTCGCACGCGACGCGCCCGGATGGGTCCTGCGCCATGATCGCGTCGAGCACAGAGTCTGAAATCTGGTCGGCCATCTTGTCCGGATGGCCCTCTGTCACGGACTCTGACGTGAACAGATACTCGTTGTCTGACAGGGAGGTGAAAGAGCTCATGGCACCTCGATGAAGATCTCCGTTGACGTGGTCGCCCCCGACTGCCGCCCAATCGCGGTTACAGCGCGCACCGGCCCCAGTTCCGATCGCAGTCTTTCGTAACCGGAGGACTGGCCGAGCCCGGCCTGCTCGCCCAGGGCGAGCAGCTGCTCGAGGTCCAGAAAGACTACCGACGACACCCGCGAGAAGTCGCCACGCATGCCGGGGGCGAAGAGCTCGTTGTCGGTCAGGCGGGTGCGGGTCAGCTTCACCCTGCGGATCCCGCCTGGACTGGTCGCCACCACCACACGGTTGTCGAAGATCGCATAGGTGAGCTCGAGCGCCGGCCCGATTCGCAGCGTCAGCGCATCGACGCCGGCCACGCGGGTCGGCTCGAGCGTCGGCACGCGGCCTGCTTCGGGCGGCCGGCGCGCGAGGCGGGCGAGCAGGCGTGAGAGCTCTGTGAGTAGCTGGTCGGCCTCCTCCTTGTCGACGTCGTCCACGACAAGGGTGACGACCGGCACAGCGCCCGAGCGGCTCACGAACAGCGCAGCCTCCTCCTTCAGCAGCGGCTCCAGCTGGCGCAGCGCGCGCAGGCCTCCGGCGCGCCGCAGGTCCGCGCGCACCTGGCGCAGCTCGGGAGTGAACGGAAGCTTGCCGCCGGCGAACCTCGCGACGGCGTTCAGCACGCGGTCGGCGCCGAGCATTCCCAGGTAGGCAAGCGCGTCTTCTGACACGACGTTGACGAGCTGAGGCGTGAACGGGCGCCGGGCTGCTGCGGCCAGCACCGCCGGCGTGTCGTCCAACGCGCTGGCGAGATCCACGCGGGCCCCATCCTCCTCCGCGCTCAGGATGCCGGCGACTCCCAGCAGCGCGGGATCGTCCACGAGCCGCACCAGGCGTCCGCCGATCCCGGGTTGCATCGCGAGCACGCGCTTCGCGCCCGTGCGAGTGGCGTAGGCGAACAGCAGCCGATCGCGGTCGGGGACCGCCGCGTGCGCGCGTCTGAACGCCGGCAGGCGCGCGAGCGACAGCTCCCGTCCGGCACCGGTGTCGATCGCCGCTCGCACGTACTCGGGCCGTCCGATCGCCAGGAAGTCGCCTATGAACGCCGTCGCCAGTGCGCCGTATGAACGCAGCTCTATGCCCCGATAGCTCGACCGGCTCTCCTTGCCGATCGCACGCTCGAGGAACGAGCGCGCTAGATCCTTGTCCGAGACCCGGAGCAGGATCAAGGAGTGCGCCGTCGCTCGCCGATCGGGGATCAGCGCGAGCGCCGCCTCGTCGCCGAGCCAGGGCTCCACCTCGCGCTCGAAGTCCAGGGGCACGCCGCGCCCGGTGAGGCTGCGTAGCAGGCGGTTCCGCTCCCTGACCAGGAGCGGAAACCGTCCCATCAGGCGAGCACCGTTCTTCCACTGCGAGGAGTCGCGATCGGAGTTCAGGTGCACGTAGACGACGGCCGTGCCCGGGACCAGGCGGACGGCGTCGTCGCTCGGTGAACCGTCGTCCGCGCCCTGCAACACCGACGCCAGCGCGAGCACGGCGGCGATTGCCACGACTGCGATCAGCAGGCGGCCGAGCGTCAGGCGCGAGCGGATCGCCGTGCGCAGTCGTCGCATGTGGCGGGATGCTAAGGGCCCTGAGGGGGGCTAGATGCCCTAGGGCTTGGTTACTGCCGGCGCGGAGCGCGACTGTCCGCGACCGCGGCGGGGACGGTCCGCGTAGTCGATCACGAGGGGAATGCCCTCGAGCCGGTAGCGCTCGCGCAGGCGGTTCTCGACGAAGTAGACGTAGTCACGCGGCAGCAGCCTGCGATCGTTGACGTGGAAGCGAAAGCGCGGCGGCCCTGTCTCGATCTGCGAGCCGTAGTAGATGCGCAGCCGCTTGCCGTGCACCGTGGGCGGCTGCCGCGCGCTCTGCACCTCTGACAGGAAGCGGTTCAGCTCCGGCGTGGGAATGCGACCACGCGAACGGTCCGCGAGCGCGACGGCTTCAACCAGCAGGCGCGAGACGTTGCGGCCGCTGAGCGCCGACGACGTGATCACGCGCGGGCGCAGGCGCAGCTTCTGGTCGACCCTGTGTTTCGCGTCCTCCAGGTCGGTGCTGGAGACGTCCCACTTGTTCAGGACGATCAGGGTCGCGCAGCCCTCGCGCATCGCGAGCTCCGCCACGCGCAGGTCCTCCGCGGTCACTCCCTCCTGAGCGTCGCAGACGACGAGCGCCACGTCCGCTCGCTCCGCCGCCTGCTCGGACCTGATCTGCGCGTAGTAGTCGACGGTGCCGGCGACCTTGGAGCGCCGGCGCAACCCGGCCGTGTCGACCAGCACGATCGTGCGCCCGTCCACCTCGAGCCGCGTGTCGATCGCATCACGCGTCGTGCCGGCCTGAGCGTCGACGATCACTCGCTCGTCGCCCAGGAATGCGTTGACGAGCGAGGACTTGCCGACGTTCGGCCGCCCGATCACCGCCAGCCGCACGGCGTCTCCGGGCAGCTCCGACCGAGCGCCGCCCGACTGAGCGGCGACGGCCGCCAGCCTGTCGAGGAGGTCTCCCGTGCCCGTACCGTGCGCGGCCGATACGGGCACCGGCTCGCCCAGGCCGAGACCGTGGAACTCCGCTGCGAGCGGGGCGTCCGCTCCGGTGTCGAGCTTGTTCGCGGCGACGACGACGGGCAGCGAGGAGGCGCGGAGCACCTTGGCCAGCTCGTCGTCACCGGGACGCAGCCCCGCACGCGCGTCCACCACCAGGACGGCAACGTCCGCGTCGGCGAGGGCGCGCTGCGCCTGTTCCCGCACCTGGCGCGACAGGTCGCGCGCGTCCTCGCGGTCAACGCCGCCGGTGTCCACGAGCAGGAACTCAACGCCGTTCCACTCCGCCTCCACCTCCTTGCGGTCGCGCGTCACCCCCGGCTCGGGATGGGTGACCGTCTCGCGCGTGCCACTGAGGCGGTTGACCAGGGTCGACTTGCCGACGTTCGGAAAGCCGACGATGGCGATCTTGGGAGCGCTCATCGCTTCGCCGCTGCCTCGGCGAGCGAGGCTGCCCGCTCGACCACCTCGTCGACCGTCAGTCCGGTGGTGTCGATGACGACCGCGTCGTCCGCCGTGCGCAATGGAGCCGCGGAGCGTGTGGAGTCGAGCCGGTCCCGCTGCTCGATCGCGGCTCTCACCTCGTCGGCCTCCGACTCGATCCCGCGCCGGCTCAGCTCGTCGGCCCGCCGCCTCGCGCGCTCGTCAGGATCCGCCGTCAGGAAAACCTTCACAGGAGCATCGGGCGCGACGACGGTGCCGATGTCGCGTCCCTCGACGACATAGTTGCCGGCGGCGATCAGCTCGCGCTGCTTACGAAGGAGCGCTTCCCGCACCTCCGGGTGCGCGGCGACCGTCGAGCTAGCACCGGTGACGCGCGGCTCGCGAATCTCCGCGCTCACGTCCCTGCCGTCGACCAGCACCTGCACGTTGTCGTCGTCGCGCTCGCGCAGCTCGATCGACGCACCCTCCGCGATCCGCCCAAGCTCGGGCCCGTCGTCGAGATCGGCGCCTGCCTCGAGTGCCAGCAGAGTGATCGTCCGGTACAGCGCGCCCGAGTCCAGGTACGTGAAGCCGAGCCGGCGCGCGAGCGAGCGCGCGACCGTGCTCTTGCCGCTCCCGGCCGGCCCGTCGATGGCGACGATCATGGGTTGATTATGGCTGTGGGACCGTGGCGCAACGGTCGACGGGTGACGTGAGCGAGTGGTGTTCAACGACACACCCTCCTTCGATGCCAGTTCCAAAGAACGTCACGGAGCAAGTCACTCGTACACGACCACGTCCGGCCGTGGCCGCAAGGCGAGCACCTGCTTCGGCGCCATCAGTCCCGTGTCCTCGCGGTAGAAGAGCTTGAAACCGACATGCGAAGCGGCGGGCGCGCTCGGGAGAGCGTCGGGGGCGGTCAAGCGTTCGAACACGCCCTTCTTCAGCTCCGCGGTCCCGAAGCCGTCGACGTTCGACACGATCGCGAGGCCGGGCCGCGGCACGATCCGTGCGCGGTCGGTCACCATATCTTCGGTGAATTGGTGCACGATCAGCAGCTTCTGTGGCAGGTTGCGTCGCTGCACCAGCAGGGACAGGTAAAAGGAGACGTCATTGACGGTGGTCGCGTCGGTCGAGCCGATCTGCGCGCCGGGCGCCACGCCTTCCGGGACACTCCATTCGGGATCGAGCGCCAGGCCGACGTCGGGCTGTGAAAGGAAAGGCTCGAGCGCCCGTGCCTCCTCGACGAAGTCGCCCCGCCCGGGCTGTATATCGAGGATCAGGATGCCCTTGATCTTGCGCGCAGCGGCCAGGTAGCGCCGGATCACTTCGGTGCGCTGGCGCTCGCGATGCATGCCGTCGGCGCCCGGCGCCTCGTGCGCGATGGTCGCGATCAGCTCCAGCGCCGGCAGCACCGGGCGCCGCGAGCGCTCGTAGGCCTTCGCCTGCTTCAGCAGCTTGCGCGCCGCCTGGTCGGGCGTGCCGATGCCGAGCACGCCGAGCTCTTCGTTTTGCGGCGCGCCATAGAACGCCACGACCCGGTTGTGCGGCAGTACGACCCGTCCTCCCCGCGGCAGCTCAGACGGTTCGGCGGTCGCGGTGTCATCTCCTCCGCCGCCGAAGGGGTTGGTCACGAGCACCAGCAGGATCAGCAGGCCCAATATCAGCCCGAGGGCCGTGCGGCGCCGCCGGCGGTAGACCTCCTGCATCGACTCCCCTTCACGCGGGGCCATCGGCATGGGGTCTACCCTCGCTCGTCGCCGACCAGGTCGGCAGCGTCGTGAAGTGCCGAGCGCAACAGCGCAAGCTTACGCTGGCCGATGCGCTCTTCGACAGTTCGCTCGAGCTCGCGCACCACCTTTTCGGCGACTGGCTCGAACGCTCGCGCCCGTGGCGTCAGGTAAATCAGCCACGCGCGTCCATCGCGCCGATCGCGTCGGCGCTCCACCAACCCCTGGCGCTCCATCAGACGCACGAGCGTCGTCATCGTCTGCTTGGAGAGTCGCGCCCGGGTCGCGAGCTCTCCCATGCGCAGCGGGTCCTCTTCGTACAGGGGCAGAAGGATCGACCCATACGAGGGTCGCACCTCGGCAAAACCGGAGTCACGGAACTGCTCGTAGAGGCGCTCGTTCCAACGCTGCGAGGCCTTAGCCAGGAGGAAGCCGAGGTTGTCGGTCGTGAGAGCTCGTGCTTCTACGAGGCTCCTCCCCACGGATCATCGATCACGATCTTCCACGAGCCGTCCGCCTGACGTCTCATCACGTCTGCGCTGCGCCCCTCGAGCGAAATCGTTCCGCCGTCCGGTCCGGTGCCCGAGAGCGACCAGCGATTGCAGACGAGCGCGACGCCGCCGGCCTCGATCACTTTCTCGATCTCGCCCCGCATCGTCGGCGAAAGCGCCGCGAAACGCTGAAGCGCCGCCTGGATCTCCTCCGCGCCGGTGGCGATCGCACCCGGCTCCGGCGCAAAGCTCGCCTCCGGCTCATACAGGCCGATCGCAGTGGCCACGTCGCCATCGTTGATCGCAGACGAGAAGAGCTCGATCACGTGTTCTGGGGTTCGTGCGTCCATGGACTGCCTCCTTCTTCGATCACTTCGGAGTTAGTCCTATATCGTACTATTATTGCCTAGGTTGTGAGGCAGCGGAGATCGTTCGCGAAGCCCGGGTACGACACCGCCGCGGCCTCGAAGCCCGTGACCTCGGCGCCGCCACGTGACGCAAGCCCGGCGACCGCGGCGAGCATGGCCAGCCGGTGATCACCGTGGGAGTTGGCGCGCCCACCCGCCAGCTCCGCTCCCCCGTTCACGACGAACCCGTCATCGGTCGCCTCGATGTCCGCGCCGAGACCGCGCAGCGCCTCGACGACGGTCGCGATGCGATCCGATTCCTTGTGGCGCAGCTCCTCCGCCCCCGACACGGTCGTGCGTCCCTCGGCCAGCGCGCCCAGCAGAGCGACGAGCGGGAGCTCGTCGATCAATCGCGGCACCTCGGCGCCTTCGACGCTGGTCGCGCGCAGCGCGGCGTGGCAAGCGATCAGGTCGGCGACGGGTTCGCCGGCGACGACGCGCTCGTGCTCGCGTTCCACGCGCGCGCCCATTCGCTCCATCACGTCCAGCAGGCCCGTGCGGGTCGGGTTCACTCCCACGTCTACCAGCCGCAGCTCCGAGTCCGGCAGCAGCGCCGCGCCGACCAGGAAGAAGGCAGCGGAGGAGAAGTCGCCCGGGATCGTGGTGGGCTCGGGGGCCAGGCGTTCGAGCTCGCGCACCGTTATCTCCCTGCCCCCTCCGTCCGCGCGGACCGCGGGTGCGGCACCGGCGGCGGCCAGCATGCGCTCAGTGTGATCGCGGCTCGGCACTGGCTCGACGACCGTCGTCTCTCCGCCGGCGAGCAGGCCGGCCAGCAGCACGCACGACTTCACCTGTGCGCTGGCGACCGGGAGCTCGTACCTGATGCCGTGCAGGTGCGCGGCACGCACCTCGAGCGGTGGGAAGCGGACATCGCGGCAGTCGATGCGTGCCCCCATCGCCCGCAGCGGCTCCGCGATGCGGTCGACGGGACGGCGGCGGATGCTGTCGTCGCCGTCGAGCATCCAGTAGCCGGAGCCCTGACCCGCGAGCCAACCGGGCAGGATGCGCATCAGCGTGCCCGCGTTGCCGACCTCGATCGGCTTACGCGGGTTGCGCACGCCCCGCAGCCCCACGCCGCGAATGGTCACGTCCAGCGCGCCAGGCCCGGCAGCGGTTTCGCTCACGTCGGCGCCAAGCGCGCCCACCGCGTGCAGCGTCGACTCGGTGTCCGCGGAGCGCAGGTAGCGCTCGACGCGCACCTCCGAGTCGCTCATCGCGGCGAGGATCGCCGCACGATGGGAAACCGACTTGTCCGGAGGCGGGGCGAGCTCGCCGACCAGGCCGGCGGCGGGATCGAAGCGCATTCAGTGGTCCTCGCCACCGTTCTCGACGACGGCGGCCGGATAGCCGAGCTTCGCCACCAGGTCCAGTGCGCGCTCGGTCTCCCGCTCGCCGCTCACCCAGAGCGCGATCGCGCCCGAGCGCATGTCCGCGGCCGGGTAGAGCGCCATGTCGACGATGTTCAGGCCGGCGTCGCCGAGCGCCAGCGCCACCTGCGCCACGATTCCCGGCCGGTTCGGGACCGAGATGCGGATCTCGCCGACCGGTCCGCCGGTGAGCTCGGTCTCGAGCAGGCGCTGGCGATCGCCGCGCGCCGACTCGATCCAGCGCTCGACCTGCTCGCTGCGCCCCGCGCGCAGGTCCTCGCGCACGCTCTCGAGCGCCGCGATGCAGGCGTCCAGCTCGGCTTCGATCGCCTCACGGTTGGTGACCAAGATGTCGCGCCAGAGGGCAGGGTTCGCGCCGGCCACACGCGTCGCGTCGCGGAAGCTCGGCCCGGTCGCGGGCAGGCGCTGTTCCTCCTCGAGCAGCGCTCGTGCTGCCTGCGAGACGAGCACGTTCGCCAGCACGTGCGGGACGTGGCTGACCGCCGCCATCAGCCGGTCGTGGGTCTCCGCCCCGATCGCGGACGGTCGTGCACCGAGCGAGGAGATCGCGCGGTAGAGGCGGTCGTAATGGATGCCGGAAGTGCGTTCCGTGGGTGTCAGGTACCAGACCGCGCCATCGAACAGATCGGAGCGAGCGTGGTCGACTCCCGCCGCCTCGGCCCCGGCCAGCGGGTGACCGCCGACGAAGCGCGTCGCATCCTGCTCGGGGAGGTCTGCGCCCGCGACCGCCGCCAGCACAGCATGCTTCGCCGAGCCGACGTCCGTGACCGCCACGTCGCCGCCCGCGGCAAGGGCACTCCGTACCGCGTCACCGAGGACTCCGACCGGGCAGCACACGAAGCAGACGTCCGCGCCGGCGGCCGCCTCCTCCGCGCTCGCACAGGGCTCGTCGATCGCCCCGCGCTCGAGCGCACGCTGGAGCGACTGCGCGCTCGGGTCGAAGCCTCGCACCCTCGCACCGTCCAGGCGCTCACGCGCGGCCAGGCCGATCGAGCCTCCGATCAGGCCGACGCCGATCAACCCGACGTTCAGGCCGCTGACAGCTCCTTGCCCACGATCTCCGACACGCTGCGCACCTGCTCGACGTAGTCGGCGAAGTCCGCCGCCGGCACCGCCTGCGGACCGTCGCAGATGGCGGCGTCGGGGTCGTGGTGTACCTCGACGATGATCCCGTCCGCGCCGGCGGCCGCGGCCGCGAGCGAAAGCGGCAGCACGAGGTCGCGCCTACCCGCTGCGTGACTGGGGTCGACCACCACCGGCAGGTGCGACAGCTCCTTCAGGACCGGGATGGCCATGATGTCGAGGGTGAAGCGGGTGGCCGTCTCGAACGTGCGGATGCCACGCTCGCACAGCATCACCTGATCGTTGCCCTCCTTGAGGATGTATTCGGCCGCCATCAGAAGCTCCTCGACCTGGGCCGCGAGGCCGCGCTTCAGGAGCACCGGGCGGCCCGAGCGACCGATCTCGGCGAGCAGTGAGTAATTCTGCATGTTGCGCGCACCGACCTGGATGACGTCAGCCACCTCGAGCACCGGCTCGAGATCGCGTGGGTCCATCAGCTCGGTGACGATCGGCAGCCCGGTCTCCTCCTTGGCCTCCTGGAGCAGACGCAGGCCTTCGTCGCCGAGACCCTGGAAGCTGTACGGAGACGTGCGCGGCTTGTACGCACCGCCGCGCAGCATCGAGCCGCCGGCATCCTTGACCGCCTCAGCGGTCGCGAAGAGCTGCTCGCGGCTCTCGACCGTGCAGGGCCCGGCGATCATCGAGAAGCTCGAGCCGCCGACTCTTCGCCCGTCCACCTCGACGATGGTGGACTCCCCGTGCTTGAACTGCTTCGAAGCGAGCTTGTACGGCTTGCTGATCGGGACGACCCGATCCACTCCCGGAGCGCCGACCAGGTCGAGGTTCGCGATCCGCTCGCGGTCGCCGATCGCGCCGACCACCGTGAGCACCTCCCCTTCCGATACGTGGGCGTGAGCCCCTACCGACTCCACGCGGTCCACGACGGCGTCGACCTGCTCCCGGGTCGCGCCCTCTTTCATCACGATCATCATGGATTGCTCCTGTTCCTCATCGCCTTTGTTCTACCTCTGTCGGTTCGATCCTGTTCTTTCCTCAGCGCGGCTCTATGCGCCCGCCGCGAGGGGCTCATGAGTTCCGGCACCCGACCCGAAGGAATGGTCCAGCGAGGCTATGGCCGAGTGCCTAGCTAAATCGCCAGAGATAGGAAGAGGCGCGCCAACGCGAGGCCGCGTCGCGGCCGTGTCGAGAAGCGGTTGGCAGAGAAGTCTGCGCCATGCCTGGCGCAACTTCTAGCAGCTTGCTGGAAAAAAGGAAAGGCCAGCCGGGTCTAGAGTAGCTCGCGCAGCGCGTCGATCAGGCGCTGGTTCTCCGGCCGCGTGCCGTACGTGATGCGCAGATGGCCTGGGCCGCCGATGCCGGCGCCGCCCCGCACGGCGACGGCCCGGGCGTGCAGACCGCTCGTGACGTCGGCCTCGTCGGCGTCCTCGGGCAGGGGCAGCCAGAGGAAGTTGGCCTGGCTGTCGGGCGCCTCCAGGCCGAGCTCGGACAGCTGCTCCGCCAGCCACAGCCGCTCGGTGGCGTTGCGCTCCACGCGGCGGGCGACGTCGTCCTGGTGGCGGATCGCCTCGGTCGCTGCCGCCTGTGCGAGCTGGTTGACGGAGAACGGCTGGCGCACGCGGTCCACCGCCAGGCGGAAGTCCTCTGACCCGAGCGCATAGCCGACGCGCAGCCCGGCGAGCCCGTAGACCTTCGAGAACGTCCGCAGCAGGACCAGGTTCGGGAAGCGCTTCAGCAGGTCGAGGCTCTCGTGTGGATCCTCGACGAGCTGGAACTCGACGTATGCCTCGTCGAGGACGACCAGCACGCGCGCGGGGACCTTCTCGAGGAAGCTCGCGATCGCATCCGCCGGCAGGTGCGTCCCGGTCGGGTTGTTGGGGTTGCAGACGAGCAGCATGCGGGTGTCGTCGGTGATCGCGAAGCGCAGCGCGTCGAGATCGTGCACGTACCCGGGCGCCAGCGGGACCCTGATTTCCTCCGCGCCGGTGATCGCCGCCAGGTGCGGATACATCGAGAAGGACGGCCACGCGTACACCACGTTCGACTCCGGTTCGAGCAGCGCCGCCGCGGCGGCGAGGAGGATCTCGCACGAGCCGTTGCCGACGGCTATGCGCTCCAGCGGGTAGTCGTAGTGATCGGCTAGTGCTCTGCGCAGTACGCCGGCGCCCGGGTCGGGGTACCGGTTGATCCCTTCCGCCGCGCGCTGAACCGCCTCGACCACCTCCGGCACCGGCGGGTACGGAGACTCGTTGGAGGCCATCTGCGCGACTTCGCCGAACACCTTCGCCTTCGCGCCGGCCACGCTGTTCGTACCCGAGTCGTAGTGCGGGATGCGGGCGAGCTTCTCGGCGAACGTGACCATGGGAAAACCCTACCCCCTAATGCTGAGGCTACTGTGCGCCCTCGAGGTCGGCGCGCAGCGCGCGCGCCTCCCGCAGGTAGACGTGCTGCGGCTTGTGGCCGTTGTCCGCGTAGTAGTGGAGGAGCACGCGGATGACGCGCGCCAGCGCACCGGGGACGTCGATCTCGCGCGCGCACAGAAGCGGCACCCGGTTGAGGCCGAGGTCACGCGCAGCTACAGCCGGAAACTCCGCGTCGAGATCGCTGGTGGCGGTGAAGATGCAGCTGACCATCTGATCCGACTCGAGGTCGTTGCGCTGGATCAGCTCGGTCAGCAGCTCGCGAGTCGCCGACAGGATCGCGTCGGCGTCGTTGCGTTCGACCGAGACAGCGCCGCGCAGAGCGTGCAGACGGGTGTCGGAGGCTTCGGGCACGACCGCGGGATTCTGTCACCCGGCGCCCGCGGCGCGCAGCGCCTCCAGTTCGGCGGCCCCGAGGGCACGCCACTGGCCCGGGGCGAGATCGCCGAGCTCGAGCGGGCCGAACCGCACTCGCTCGAGCGCGTTCACCGGATGACCGACGGCCTCGCACATGCGCCGCACCTGACGCTTGCGCCCCTCGTGGATCACGAGCTCGAGCACGGTCGATCGCGGTCCCGGCTCGATGATGCGCGCCTCAGCGGGAGCGGTCGGCCCATCCTCCAGCTCGACGCCCGCGCGCAGCCGCTCGAGGTCGCGCTGTGACACCTGCCCCATGACGCGCGCGCGGTATGCCTTCTCCACCTCGAAGCTCGGGTGCGTGAGCCGGTTCGCGAGCTCGCCGTCGTTCGTGAGCAGGATCAGCCCGCTCGTATCGGCATCGAGACGGCCAACCGGGTAGAGCCGCGCCGCGGAGGGCACGAGGTCCACCACCTTCCGCCTTCCCTGCGGGTCGTCGGCAGTCGAGACCACGCCCACCGGCTTGTTGAGGGCGTAGGCCTCGTGGGCCTCGGGGCGCACCCTCAGGCCGTCGACGGTCACCACGCTGCGGTCGGTGACGTCGCGAGCCGGGTCGGTCATGAGCTCGCCGTCCACGACCACCCGGCCCGCCCCCACGATCTCCTCCGCCCGCCGCCGCGAGGCCACGCCGCAGTGAGCCAGGTAGCGCGCGAGTCGCATGCGACAAAGGTAAGAGCCCGGCCCGGCGTTCGCCGCTGGCCTCCCACATATAATCCGCGCCCCTTGGACACCATCTGGGTACTTCTTCTGATCGGGGTCGCCGTCTTCGTCGGCGGCATCCTCCTGCGCCGGGTCCCGAGCTCCTGGCTGGTGATCGGCGCCATCATCGTCGTGTTCGGCCTCGGCATCCCCGCTCTCGTCATCGACGACAACAAGGAGTCGACCGGCGGTGGCGGTGGTGGCGGTTCCGCCGAGGCGGCTCCCTCCGAGGGCGGAGCGACCGGCGAAGGTGCGACCGGCGGCGGTGGCGAATCTGGTGGAGGTGGAGGCGGTGGGACCGCATCCGCCGAGGGCAAGCTGATCTTTACGCAGAACTGCGGTACCTGCCACACGCTCTCTGACGCCGGCACCAACGGGCAGGTCGGCCCCAACCTGGACGACGTGAAGCCCAACAAGTCCCTCGTACTCAGCGCGATCGAGAAGGGTGGGCTCGGAAGCGGCACCATGCCGGCGAACATCGTTACCGGCAAGGAGGCGGAGGACGTCGCCGAATACGTCTCCTCGGTCGCCGGCAAGTAAGGCTAGGTCGCTCCCGCGGCCGCTCGCCGCGCAACCCAACCGGCGAGCCGGGGCGAGATCCGCTTGATCGCGTAGGACAGCCACGCCTCGGGAGCGACCGGCGCCACGGTGCGGTTGCGCTGCACGGCCTTGAGGATGTTCTCCGCGACGCGGTCTGGTCCGTAGTTGCGCCGCTTGTAGAAAGCGACCGCTCGCTCGCGCACCTTGGGATCAGCCGCGGCGCCGCGCGCCCGTGCGTTGGTCGTGATCGGCGTGTTGATGATCCCGGGGCAGATGGCTGTGACGCCGATGCCGTGCGGTCGAAGCTCCTCGCGCAGCGCCTCGCTCAGGCCCAGCACCGCGAACTTCGTGGTCGTGTAGGCGACGAGCGCCGGACTCGCGTGGAAGCCCGCCATCGACGACACGTTCGCGACGTGTCCGCCCATGCCGCGCTCGATCATCTTCGGCAGGAAGAAGTGGCAGCCGTTGACGACCCCCATCAGGTTGATCCCGACGATCCAGTCCCAGTCCTCGAGCTCGGTGTCGAGCAACCCGCCGACCAGGCCGACACCGGCGTTGTTGACGAGCAGGTCGACCGCGCCGCCATCGGCGTGCACCGCTTCGGCAAGCGAGCGCATCTCCTCGCGATTCGAGACGTCCACGCGCCGGGCGAGCACATTGCGTCCAAGGTCGGCCGCCTGTGCCCTGACCTCGACAAGCGCGCCCTCGTTCACGTCACAGATCACGAGATCCGCGCCACGCCGCGCGGCCAAGAGCGCAGTCTCCCGCCCGATCCCGCTCCCAGCCCCGGTAACGAGCACGGTCTTCCCGTTCAGGTTCGTCGTGTCCAACGCGGCCCCCTTTTGGTCGAATGAGCCCGCATTGTCCCGCTACTACGAGCACCGAGGGTCCACTTTGCGGCAGCGCCCGCCCCCGACAGGACCCGCGCCCCGCGGGTATGGTCCTAGCTAGCTAAGCAGCCCGCTGTTCCCCGGCTTTCAGCAGCTTGTCGCGCAGCTCCTGAGCCTCTTCGGCATCCGGCTCGAAGCCGCTCAGATCCGGCAGCGCGTCGAGGCTTTCGAGCCCGAACAGCTTCTCGAACAGCGGCGTCGTGCGGTACTGAATTGCACCGAACCGCGAGCGTCCACATTCCTCGATCAGGCCCCGTTCCTCGAGTGTAGCCATCGCCGAATCGGAGCTGACGCCACGAATCCGCGCAATTTCCGGCCTCGATATGCGCCGCAGGTAAGCCGTCACGGCCAGGCACTCGGCCTGCGCCTGCGACAGGGGCGGCGTGCGTGGCTTGGCGAGCAGCTTCCGCACGGCCGCCTCGGCCTCCGGCGCGGCGGCAAGCGTCCAGCCGCCGGCGACGTTGCGGAGCACGATTCCCAGCCGTCCGCCGGTCAGCTCCCGCTCCACCTCCTCGAGCGCCTCATCGAGCTCGGCCGTCGCGCAAACGAGCGCCTCGGACAGCTCCTCCGCCGACACCGGCTGGGGAGAGCAGAAAAGCGTCGCCATCAACAACCGGGCAAGCTCGCTCATGTCTGTTGCACCGCCTCGATCTCGATTTCTCCGAACGTCTCCGTTTGCTTCCAGGTCAACTCACCGCTCTTGTACAGCTCGAGCAGAGCGAACAGCGTGACGGCCTGGGTCATCCTGTCCTCACCGGCGACGGCCTCGTCGAAGGAGAAGCGGCGCCGGGAGGCAAGGAGGTCGCGCACGTGCTGCAGCCGGCGCTCGAATGACACGGTGATCCTGTGCAGGTGGCTCGTGTCGACGGCAGGCGGAGTTCGCAGCAGTGCATCGATCGAACCCGACAGCAGCGCCGGGTCGTAGCTCTGGCGCGCCGCGTCGAGCGTCACTCTGCGCAGCTCCGGCGGCAGCGGCGCGGATCGGTAGCTGTATCCGCTCTGCTCGGAGAAGAGCTCGCGCAGCGCCTCGGCGGCGCTCCGATAGCGCTTGTACTCCAGCATGCGTGCCAGCAGCTCCTCGATGGCCTCTTGCGGCTCGATCTCGAGACCCTCGGACTCCTCGCCGGGCAGCATCAGGCGCGACTTCAGCTCCAGCAGCGCGGCGATCAGCACGAGGAACTCGGTCGCAGCCTCGAGATCGAGCTCGCCCCGCTGCTCTAGCCGCTCGAGATAGGCCAGCACCACCTCGGCGAGATGGACCTCCAGCAGGTCGATCTCTTCGTTCAAGATCAGAGTGATCAGCAGGTCGAACGGGCCCTCGAACACGTCTAGGTCCACAGAGAACAGGCCGTCCGCCGGCATGCCGGCGGACGGGTCCACCGTGGGTCGGGGTTCCGTCTCCATCACAGCCCCATCGCCTTCTTCGTTCGCTCCATGATCGGGACGGCGATCTCGCGGGCGCGCTCGGCGCCGCGCGCGAGGATCGCTTCGAGCTGACCGCGGTCGGCGAGCGCCTGCTCGCGCCGCTCGCGGAAGGGCCGCAGGTACTCGACGATGCGCTCGGTGATCTCGTCCTTGTGCTCGCGGCAACCGAGCTCACCGGTGCGGCACGTCCGATCGATCTCCGCCACGCGCTCGGAGGGGGTCCCGAACAGCTTTTCGTAGCTGAACACGTTGCAGACCTCGGGCCTGCCGGGATCGCCCTTCCGTTGCTTGAGCGGGTCGGTAATCATGCGCCCGACCATGTCGGCGATCGTCTCAGGCGGCGCGCCGAGCTCGATCGCGTTGCCGTAGCTCTTCGACATCTTGCGATTGTCGATGCCGAGCAGGACGGGAGCTTCGGTAAGCACTGCCTCGGGCTCCGGAAAGATCTCCTCGCCTTCACCGCCGCCGAAGAGGTGGTTGAACCGCCGCACGATCTCGCGCGCGAGCTCCAGGTGCGGGAGCTGGTCCTGCCCGACAGGGACCTTGGTCGCGTGGTACAGGATGATGTCGGCGGTCTGGAGCACCGGATAGCCGAAGAAGCCGTAGGTGTCGATCTCCTCGCCGAGCTCCGCGATCTGACCCTTGTACGTCGGCACCCGCTCGAGCCATGACTTCGGCGTCACCATGCCGAGCAGCAGCGCCAGCTCCGAGTGCTCGGCGATCTCGGATTGCCTGAAGACGATCGAGCGCTCGGGATCCACGCCCGCGCCGATCCAGTCCGCGAGCATCTCGAGCCCGTCCTCGTGAATGCGGGACACGTCCCGGTACCCCGTTGTCAGCGCGTGCAGGTCGACGACGCAGTAGATGCAGTCGTAGGAGTCCTGAAGCGCGACCCAGTTCTTGAGAGCGCCGAACCAGTGGCCGATGTGCAGACGCCCGGTTGGACGCATCCCCGAGAACACTCGCTCGCGCGTCGATGGGGGGCCTCCAGCCCCCTTCTCCGCCTGCTGCTGCGTCGCTGACACGGCAGGCAAGCATAGCCCTGCGCAGGGACGCGGCCTCTAACCTGCCGTGACGCCATGGACGTTGAAAGAGCCATCCGTACCCGCCGCACCGTGAAGGCGTTCGAGCGCGAGCCGGTCGACCGGGAGACCCTGCTCGAGCTGCTCGAGCTCGCGCGCTGGGCGCCGAATCACCACCTCACCAACCCGTGGCGCTTTCGCGTGCTCGGACCGGAGGCGCTCGCGGCCCTGAAGCGCGCGGCCGGCGAGCTGGCCGTCGCCGACGCTCCCCCCGGCGCGGAACGCGAGAAGGTCGCCGAGGCGGCTGCCGCCAAGCTCGACCGGGCGCCGACCCTGGTCGTGTGCTCGGCCCGGCAGACGGGCGATCCGGTCCAGGACGAGGAGGACCGCTACGCCGCCGCCGTCGCCGCCTACATCGTGCTGCTGGGGGCGCAGGCCCGTGGCCTGGCCGGCTACTGGCGCACGCCCGGGGTACTTGCCACGGAGGCGGGGCGGGACGCGGTCGGCTTCGAGCCGGACGAGCGCTTCATCGGCCTGCTGCACCTCGGCCACGCGGCTCAGGCCGCCGAGCCTCCCGGGCGCGAGCCGCCGGACGCATACGTCAGCTTTCTGGACTAGTAGAGGCCTCTAGTAGCTTTTGGGTATGGCCTTCGAGGCGACGGAACGTGACCTGACGCCGCAGCGCGTGGCGGAGATGATCGAATCGGGCGAGGCACAGCTCGTCGACGTGCGCGAGCCCTATGAGTACGAGGCCGGCCACATCGCCGGTGTGCTGCACATCGAGCTCGAGCACCTGGCCGCGCGCGCCGAGGAGATCGACCGTGACAAGCCGATCGTCTTCCACTGCCGCATCGGGCGCCGGTCGGCACTCGCCACCGAGGCCTTTGCCGCCAGCGGCATGGACGCCTACAACATGGCCGGCGGCATCCAGGCCTGGGCGGACGCGGGCCTGCCGCTCGAGCCAGAAGGCGGCACCGTGGCGGACCACCGTCCGACCACGGCCATCGAGAACGTCAAGATGGATTAGGGGGCGGGAGTCGCCGTCGACGGCGGCTCGCTGTTAGCTCATCCCTACTTCGCTTCGTCCCGGCAGGACGGGCATCGAAGGAGGGTGTGGACGAAGGTTTGCGGAAGCTCGCGACTTTCGTACGCGAGTTGAACAAGTTGACCGACTTGTGAGGGGCCGATTGTCGGGTGAACAGTTGAGGACCCCAGGGGGTACCTAACTGTTTACTCGAGCTGCGGTGGTGTTACGGGCAGGTCATGAAGCTGACTAAGCGTGCAAACCGGCACAGCTCCGTCAGTGCCTCGTCTCAATCACACGGTCACCGAACACCCGCGGCGCGCAGCGCCTCGTCGCGGTCACGGTAGAGGTGGTACTTGACGGCCTTCCCGTCCCGGACCGTCCACACGTTCGCGGACAGCTCCTCCACCTCTACCCCGCTTCCCCGGCCGCGGCCCCGTGAGCGCACCAGGGCGACGACCTTGTCGCCCGCATCAATGAGCTCGTCGGGCTCGGTGCTCCATTCCTCCCAGATCTCCTGGACCTCGTTCCAAAAGCGCTCGATGCCCTCGTGGCCGTGGAATGTGGCTGGGTTGAAGACGCGGTCGGTGAGGTCGAGCTCGATCTCGGGATCGAGCAACTCGAACGGAACGCGTCCCTCGGCAAGGGCCGCGTAGATCGCGCCGACGACCGCGACGTTCTCCTTCGACACCGCGCTAGCCCGCCTCCCGCGCGGCGCGCAACGCATCTTCCCTGTCCTCGAAGCTCTCGACGCGCAAGATCTTGCCCTCGCGGAACGTGAACACGTGCGCGATGCGCGCTTCGACCTCGACGCCACTGCGCGCGCCGCGGCCGCGGATGCAGATGAATGAGACGACCTTGTCCCCGATCTCGATCATCTGCTCGGGGTCGTTGCGGTAGTCGACGAAGACGTTTCGCACGTCGGCCCAGAGCTCCCGCACGCCGTCGTAACCGCGGTACGTGCCTCCCCCCGGACCCGGAACCAGGTACGTGCGCCACTCGATGTCGGAATGCACCAGCGCGAGCGTCCCCTCGACATTCCCTTCGTTGAACGCCTCATAGCCGCGACGGACCGTCTCGAGCTTGTCGGGCTGGGGGGCGGTCAGAGCGTCTGGCGCACGCGCGGCCGCTTGTTGGCAGCCACCTCGTCCAGCCGTCGCACGGGCGTCGCGTAGGGGGCGTTGCGCGCGATCTCCGGGTCCTGCTCCGCCTCGGTCAGGAGCTCCTCGATCGCGGCGACGAAGGAGTCGAGCGTCTCCTTGGTCTCCGTCTCCGTCGGCTCGACCATCAGCGCCTCGTCGACCAGCAGCGGGAAGTAGACGGTGGGCGGGTGGTAGCCGAAGTCGAGCAGCCGCTTGGCGACGTCGAGCGTCTTGACGTCGAGCTCCTTCTTTGCGCGCGCGCCGGACAACACGAACTCGTGCTTACACAGGCGATCGAACGCGACCGGCAGGTAGCGCCCCGCCCGTCCCTCCTTCATGCGTGCGAGCAGGTAATTCGCGTTCAGGACGGCGGTCTCCGAAGCCTCCTTCAGGCCGTCACCACCGAGACTGAGGATGTACGCGTAGGAGCGCACGAAAACACCGAAGTTGCCCTGGAATCCGCGCAACCGGCCGATCGCCTTGGGACGCTCGTAGTCGAGGTCGAAGTACGGCTCACCGCCGTTGTCGGTGCTGCGCAGGACGACCTGCGGGCGCGGCAGGTAAGGCTCGATCCGCTCAGACACCGCGATCGGCCCAGCACCGGGCCCGCCGCCGCCGTGCGGCTGCGAGAAGGACTTGTGCAGGTTGACGTGGACGATGTCGAAGCCCATGTCGCCCGGTCGCGAGATCCCCATCACCGCGTTCAGGTTGGCGCCGTCGTAGTAGAGCGTCGCCCCTGTGTCGTGGACGATGCGCGCGATCTCCTCGATGCGCTCGTCGAACAGCCCGAGCGTGTTCGGGTTCGTCAGCATCAGGCACGCGACATCCGGTGTGGCCTTGCGGCGCAGGTCCTCGACGTCGATGCCGCCGCGCTCGTCGGTCGCCACCTTCACCGCCTCGTAGCCGGCCATCGTCACCGTCGCCGGGTTCGTCCCGTGCGCCGTGTCCGGGGTCAGGACCTTTGTGCGGTGCTCGCCGCGATCCTCGTGGTAGGCGCGCGTCAGCAGTAGGCCGGCGAACTCGCCGTGAGCGCCTGCTGACGGTTGCAGGCTCACGTGCGGCAGCCCGCAGATCTCGGCGAGAGCCCCCTGCAGCCGCCACATCAGCTCGAGCGCGCCCTGAGCGCGCGCCGGGTCCTGCAACGGGTGCAGGCGCGCGTGCCCCGGCAGAGCGGCGACCCGCTCGTTCAGCTTCGGGTTGTGCTTCATAGTGCACGAACCGAGCGGGTAGAAGCCGGTGTCGAGGTCGAAGTTACGGCGCGAGAGCCGGTTGTAATGGCGGACGATCTCCGGCTCGGAGACCTCGGGCAGCTCAGGCGGATTCTCGCGGAGCAGATTGGCGGGGATGAGGTCCGCGGGATCGCGGTCGGGGACGTCGAGCGCCGGCAGCACAGCTGCACGCCGTCCCGGTCGCGAGCGCTCGAAGATCGTCACGACGGGCTCGCGCTGCATCGGCGTCTGGTCGCGCCGTCTCTCCGCGCCGGCGGGCGGAACGTGGCCGGGATTGCTCATGCCTGCACCGCCGCCTTGCTCTGCTGCGTGAAGCGCCCGCCTGCGAGCGCGCGCTCGAGCGCCTCGGCGAGCGCGTCGATGTGCTCGCGCGAGCGGCGCTCGGTGATCGCCACCAGCAGGCCGTTCTCGTGCTCGGGATAGTCGCGTGCCAGCGGGTAGCCCGCGTTGATGCCACGCTCGGCGCAGCGGCGAAGCACGGCTTCGACCGGCGCATCGAGGGCGAGCGCAAATTCGCGCACGACGGGACGGGTGTGCAGCAGCTCGACGCCATCGATCGCAGCCAGCCGCTCGCGCGCGTAGGCCGTGCGCTTGAGCATCAACTCGCCGAGCTCGACGACGCCCCGCTTGCCAAGCCAAGACAGGTAAATGGTGCCGGCGAGCGCGTTCAGCTGCTGGCTCGTGCAGATGTTCGAGGTCGCCTTCTCACGCCGGATGTGCTGCTCACGGGTCTGCAGCGTGAGCACGAAGCCGCGCCTGCCGTCGACGTCCGTCGTCTCGCCCGCGATGCGACCGGGCATGCGGCGGATGTAGCGCTCCTGGCCCGCGAAGAACCCGAACGATGGGCCTCCGAAGTCGAGCCGGTTGCCGAATGGCTGGCCCTCGCCCACCGCGATGTCGACGTCGAACTCGCCGGGCGGCCGCAGCACGCCGAGGGTCGGCGCGTCACAGGCGACGATCGCGAGCGCGCCGGTGCGCTTTGCCGCCGGCACAAGCGCCGCGAGGTCCTCCACCGCGCCGAGGAAGTTCGGCTGCTGGAGGAAGACAGCCGCGGTCGAGTCGTCGACCGCCGCCGCCAGTGCGTCGGGGTCCGTGCCACCGCCAGACAGCGGCACCTCCACGACCTCGGCGCCGAAGCCGCGCGCGTAGGTCGCGAGCGTCTCGCGGCTGTGGGGGTGTACGCCACGCGAGACCACGAAGCGCGATCGCCCGCTCTCGCCCATGGCCAGGTATCCGGCAGCCGCCACCGACGAAGGGCCCTCGTACAGACCCGCGTTCGAGACCGGTAGCGCGGTCAGTTCCGAGATTGCGGTCTGGAACTCGAACATCGCCTGCAGCGTGCCCTGGGAGATCTCGGGCTGGTATGGCGTGTAGGGCGTCAGGAATTCTGAGCGCTGGGTGATCGAGTCCACGATCGCCGGCACGTAGTGGTCGTACATCCCCGCGCCGAGGAACGTGATCTCCGCGTCGGCGTGGACGTTGCGCGCCGCCAGCGCGGCCAGTTCCTCGAGCACCTCGGCTTCGGGCTTGCCGTCGGGCAGATCGAGCGCCCGCTGCAGGCGCACCCCGGCGGGGATGTCGGCGAACAGGTCGTCGATCCCGCCGGCGCCGATCGCCGCCAGCATCTCGGAGCGATCGCTGTCGGTGGCGGACGTGTAACGCGTCATAGAGAAAGGATCGCAGGCCGCCCGGCAGGGGCGGCTCCCGCGCCTGCCCTATTCCTCTTTCTCGAGCAGCGCCTGGTAGGCGGCGGCGTCCATCAGCGCGTCCTTCTCGGAGGCGTCCGACATCCGCAGGCGCACGAGCCAGCCGGCGCCGTAGGGGTCCTCGTTGATCAGCTCAGGCGTCTCCGACACCGCTTCGTTGACGGCGATGACCTCACCCGACAGCGGCGCGTACACGTCCGAGACCGCCTTGACGGACTCGACCTCGGCGTAGACCTCGTTGGCCTTCACCGACGACCCGATCCCGGGCGGGTCGAAGAACACGACCTCGCCGAGAGCGTTCTGCGCGTACCACGTGACGCCGAACGTCGCCTCGTCGCCGTCGATCCGGGCCCAATCGTGCTCGGCGTGGTAGAGGAGGTCGTCGGGATAGGTCTCCGGTATCGAAGGCTCGGGCAAGGCGGCGTCACTCCTTCTCGTATAGGGGCTTGGACTCGATGCGCGCGGTCCGCAGCTTTCCGCGCACGTCGACCTCGATCTCCGTCCCTCGCGCGGCGAGGCCTGCCTGCAGGTAGGTCATCCCGATCCCCACCTCCAGGCAGGGCGACAGAGTACCGCTGGTCACCGTCCCGGCGCGCTCGCCGCCGACCATCACCTCGCAGCCCGGTCGCGGGATGCCGGGACCGGTGAACATGAACGGCACCAGCTTCTCCGCCGGCCCCCGCTCCTTCTGCTCGCGCAGCCGCTCAGCGCCGATGAAGTCCTTGTCCAGCGCGCACGCCCAGCCGAGCCCCGCCTCGATCGGAGTGCGCTCGCGCGTGAGGTCGTTGCCATAGAGCGGGTAGCAGACCTCCAAGCGCAGAGTGTCGCGCGCGCCGAGGCCCGCAGGCGTCGCACCCGCGCCCACGAGCGCGTTCCAGACGGTCTCGGCGTCGCCCGGCGTGAGCAGCAGCTCGACGCCGTCCTCTCCCGTGTATCCGGTGCGGCAGACCAGCGCCGGCACACCCGCGACGGTGGCCTCGGTGAAGTGGAAGCGCTTCGGCACCTCGGCGTCCTTGAGGTGCGGCTCGAGGATCGAGATCGCCTCCGGGCCCTGCAAAGCCAGCATCGCGTAGTCGAGCGAGCGCTCGATCACCTCGACGTCATCCCAGTCCTGCACCTGGCGCGCGAACCAGCGGAAGTCGGAGTCCGTGTTCGATGCGTTCACCACGGTCAGGAAACGTGGCTCGTGCCCGGGAAAGCGGTAGGTGAAGAGGTCGTCGAGAACGCCGCCGTCCTCGCGGCAAAGAAGCGCGTACTGCGCGCCGCCCGGCTCGATCTTCTCTATGTCGTTGCTGAGCAGATGGCGGATGAATGCGGTGGCGTTGCGCCCGCGCGTCTCGATCTGGCCCATGTGGGAGACGTCGAACAGTCCCGCGTGGGTACGCACGGCGACGTGCTCGGCCCGGATGCCCTCGTACTGGACCGGCATCTCCCAGCCCGCGAACGGCATCATGCGCGCGCCGGCCCGGACGTGGGCATCGTGCAGGGGCGTGCGCTTGAGGTCGGCGGCGGTGGCGGACACGCTCCGCAAACCTAGCAGCGGGTCGGTGGAGGCGACGAGCAGGTGCCGCCGCCTCCGCGGGATTCCTATAGCTGCGCGGCTATGCCTCCTCGGCCATCGAGAGCAGTTGCTCGTCGGTGACGCTCTCTGCCATATCGGGATGCTCCGCCTCGATGTGACTGCGGGCGTCCGTGAGCAGGTCCTCGTCGGTCTCGCCGCGCACCGTGTAGCCGCACTCGCAGTTGATCACCTTTGCCATGGTCTCCTCCGATCAGCTAGCTCGTCGGCGCGATGTTGTTGTTGCGCTTGAAGAAGTTGTGCGGGTCGAACTTCTTCTTGACCTCGGCCAGGCGCTTCAGATTGCGGCCGAAGGCGCTGTCGACGCCCGCGCTCGCCTCCTCTTCGGAGAGCCCGGTGAAGTTGAGGTAGACGTCGCCGGTGCCGAACTTCGAGACCTCGTCGAACGCCGACCGCACCCACGCGACGTTGTCCGCGCTGTCAGCGGGGTCCGTCCACATCCCGTCGAGCGAGATCATGAACGGCGCCGACCTCGTGTGGAAGGCCGTGTCCTCCTCGCCGACCTTCGCGATCGCCCCGCCCATGTGGAACGTGTTCACTAGCGTGAGCGGCGCCGGGCGCTCCTGCGCCAGGCGCGCGAGCGTGTCGATCGCGTCGTCGGTGAGCTCGTTCACGTACTGCGACTTCCAGTAGGCGTGAAGCTCCTTGCGCGGGAAGAGCGGGTCGAAGCCCTGCTGCACCGCCGTGAACGGAGTCGGGCCGGACATGTCGAACAGCGGCGTGCCCAGCTCGCGCAGGGGCTGCAGGACCTTCATCCCCTCGTCCGCGTCCCCGTAGTAGACGGCGCCGACGATCGCCACGGCCCGGTCGTGCACGTCCTCCGGCATCTCAGGGTTGGCCGGGAACGTGATCGTGACGATGACGGACGTGATCTCGTCCGGCGCCTTGTTCACGTACTCGCGCCAGCCGTGCATCACGTCCGCGACCTCCTCGATCGGGTAGAACGTCGCAGCGAACGCGACGATCGGGCCGAGCTCGTGCAGCCTGAAGGTGAACGACGTGACGACCCCGAAGTTGCCGCCGCCGCCGCGTATCGCCCAGTACAGGTCCGGGTTCGAGTCGGCGGACGCGGTATACACCTTGCCGTCGGCACACACGACCTGAGCCTCGACCACGTGGTCGCACGACAGGCCGAGCTTGCGTCGCACCCAGCCGTACCCGCCGCCGAGCGTCAGGCCCGCGACGCCTGTGTCGGACACCACGCCGCCGGGTGTGACGAGACCAAAGGCCTGCGCCTCGCGGTCGACGTCTGCCCACAGCGCGCCGCCCTGCACGCGGGCGAGCTTTTTCTCAGGGTCGATCTGAACGCCGTTCATCTGCGATAGGTCGATCAGCATGCCGCCGTCGATCTCCGAGAGGCCCGCGATCGAGTGTCCTCCCCCACGGACGGCCACGTCCATGCCGTGCTCGCGGGCAAAGTTGACCGCGTCGATGACGTCGGCGGTCCCGGTGCACTGAACGGTGATCTCGGGCCGGCCGTCGTGCATCGCGTTGAATCCCTGCCTGACCTCGGCGCTGTCGAGGTCCGCCGGGCTGTGCGCCGCGCCCCTCAGCTGGGCCCGGAGCTCCTCGAGGTCGCCGTTGGGAACTGTCGGCACTCCCAAGGCGGTTGCATCGGTGGACATGCACGTCCCCTTTCCTGGTGTTTCTAGATGTGCGGAGCCCTCACTCGAGTACCGAATTTATCCGGGTGTGGAGCGCTCGTAAAGGGTGACTGGCGTGATATTTCGCTGAGGCGTGGTGGGTGATGCCGTTCCGCAGGCGCCCTGGAGAGGGACGAGCACTGACGGTCTTCGGGGGAGGGCATCGAGGGAGATGCTTCGCGAGCTTTGCAACCTCCCCGTAGGCCCCCAGATCGTTATGTGGTGAGTTGGCCCCCCTATAGGGCCATCAACTCATCACAGAACAACTGGCCCTCACAAATGGGTCAACTCATGCCACCCAGATACTCGCCTCGCGCGCTTCCGCGAAGCCTCGGTCACACACCCCTTCGGTGCCCGTCCCGACGGTCACCGAAGCGGAGCTGGTCGCAAGCCCCCGGGCTCGCTAGTCCTCGCGCAGGAACTCGGGGATGTCGATCTCGTCGTCCCCGATCTCGAGCTCGCGGCGGACGCGGTCGTCCATCACGACCTCGCGGCGTCCGGCGCCGATGCGCGGCGTGCGGCGGCCGCGGCCGCCGTCGAAGCCGGTGGCGATCACCGTCACGCGCACCTCGTCCTGCATGGCGTCGTCGATCACCGAGCCGAAGATGATGTTGCAGTTCTTGTCGGCGGCGGCGGTCACGATCTCGGCCGCCTCGTTGACCTCGAACAGGCCCAGGTCCTTGCCGCCGGTGATGTTGAGCAGGATGCCGGTGGCGCCGTCCACGGATTCCTCCAGCAGCGGCGAGGAGATCGCGTTCTTTGCCGCCTCCGCCGAGCGGCTCTCGCCGGCGGCGACGCCGATGCCCATCAACGCCGAGCCCGCGTCCCGCATGATGGTGCGCACGTCGGCGAAGTCGAGGTTGATCAGGCCGGGCACCGTGATCAGGTCGGTGATGCCCTGGACGCCCTGGCGCAGGACGTTGTCCGCCTCGCGGAACGCGTCCAGGATGCTGGTGCGCCGCTCCACCATCGACAGGAGGCGCTCGTTCGGGATCACGATCAGCGTGTCGACCTTCTCCCGCAGCGCCCGGATGCCGGCCTCGGCCTGCTCCGCGCGCTTTGAGCCCTCGAACTCGAACGGACGGGTGACGACGCCGACCGTCAGCGCGCCGATCTCGTCGCGTGCGATCTCTGCCACCACGGGGGCGCCGCCGGTACCCGTGCCGCCGCCTTCGCCGGCCGTCACGAACACCATGTCCGCGCCCTTTAAGGATTCTTTTATCTCGTCGTGACTCTCCTCGGCGGCCGCGAATCCGACGTCGGGGTTGGCGCCGGCGCCGAGGCCCTGCGTGATCTGCGTGCCGACGTTCAGCTTGACGTCGGCGTCCGTCATCAGCAGCGCCTGGTTGTCGGTGTTGATGCCGATGAACTCGACGCCCTTCAGGCCCGCGTCGATCATGCGGCTGATGGCATTCGTTCCGCCGCCGCCGATACCGACGACCTTGATGACGGCTAGATAGCTCGAGCTCTCCATTTCGTTCCCCGCGGATGGCCTGCCGGTCCTGCGGCTACGGCTGAACGCTCCAGTCTAGCTTGAGGTTCCAGCAAAGCCCCGGGACTCCAGGGATTCCTCAGATTCGGCACGATAGGTGAACTTTCCTCTTCGTGTCAAATACCGGACAAGATTTGGTGCGCCAGAACCCTCGACCAGTGATCGAGCGTAGGCAGAGGCTCGACCTAAGGTTGAGCGTATGCCTCCGTGGGCCCCGTGGCTCCTGATTGGCCCGTCGCATCCGCGCCCGTGACTCCCACCGCCGTCGGGCCCGTGGCCGTGCCGGCGGCCGTCGACTGGACCGCGGCGGCGGCCGCCCCCGCAACTGCGGCGTCCGCGGACGTGGATGGGGTGCTCGACTCCTGCTCCTCGGCGCTCTGGCCGCGCGCGGCGGGACGCTCCGGCAGGCGCACGTCGATCACCTCCGCCCCGCTCGAGCCGGGGTCGGCCAGTACGCGCGCGACCGCAGCCCATTTGGCGGCGATGCGGACAGGGCTGCCGAACTCGAGCACCGGGCCCTCGCGGACCGCCACCCGCACGCCATCGCGGTTCGCGTACGCCCGGACCAGGTAGGGACGCAGCTCCTTGGGCGCGACGCCCAGCACGCCGACGAGCTTGCGTCCCGGTCCGTCCGGCATCTCACGCGAGTCCGACAGCGCCGGCACCTTCACCTCCGGCAGGCGTGCGCCCGCGCCGATCCCCTCGAGCATGATGCCGGAGGCCGAGACGGCGACGTGCCGCCCGTTGTAACTCGACAGCACGGCGATCGGTTCGTGCGCGTCGACCGTGATCTTGAGCGTCGTCGGAAAATCAGCCGACGCGGAGACGGAGCGCACGACGGGGAACGACTCGACGGCCTGCTCGAGCTCGTCCTCGCGCACGTGCAGCGTCGTCATCCGCTTCGCGGTCTGGCGCAGCGCGCGCTCGATGGCGGGCGACTCGCGCCCCTGCACTCCCTCGATCTCGACGTGCTTGACGCGCAGGAGCGAAACGTCGCGCAGCCACATCCACCCCGCCCACGCCCCAACCGCCGCGGCCACCACGGCCGCCACCGTCAGAAGCCGGTGCTCGAGGGCCCGCCGCGCCAGCGTCACGTGGCCTGCTCCCCGCGACGAAGCTCCCCGGGGAGCTCGACGTCGCCCAGCAACTGCACCTCGGGCTCGAGCGTGACGCCGAATCGATCGCGCACCTGGCGCACCCCGTCAGCCATCAGCTCGAGCACGTCGGCGGTGGTCGCGTTGCCACGGTTCTCGACGAAGTTGGCGTGCTTGGGCGAGAAACGCGCCCCGCCGCGCTCGGCGCCGCGGCAGCCGGCTGCTTCCAGGAGCTGGCCCGCTGTACGGCCCTCCGCGCGCGCGTCGTCGGGGTTCTTGAAGGTGGAGCCAAAGGTCTTGATCCCGGATGGCTGTGCTTCATGGCGCCGGGTGCGCATGCTCGCGAGGGTCTGCTTGATCTCGCTCACGTCTCCAGGCTCGAGCTGGAAGGAGGCACGGGCGACGATCTCGCCCGCCTTCAGGTTCGAGCGACGATAGGAAAAGCCCAGGTCGGATGGCCGGCGCCGCGATACGCCGTCGCCGGCGACGACGTCGACCCAATCGAGCACTCGCTGGAGCTCGCCGCCGTAGGCGTTGGCGTTCATGCGCACCGCGCCGCCGACGGTACCCGGGATGTTCACCCCGAACTCCAGCCCGCTGAGGCCCAGCGACGCCGCACGGGCGGAAACCTGCGGCAGGCGGGCGCCGCCTCCGCAGACGAGGCGCTCGCCGTCGTGGTCGATGCCGGCCAGATCTCCTTCGAGCTTGATAACCAATCCGCGAAATCCCGCGTCAGACACAAGAAGATTCGATCCAGAGCCCACCACTCCTACCGCCAGACCCGCATCCACTGCCCAGGCCAGGGCGCTCTGGAGGTCCGCCAAGGTCCCGACCCGGGCGAAGTAGTCGGCGCGGCCACCGGTGCGGATGGTCGTGAGGCGCGCCAGGTCGAAGTCGCGCTCGATGCCCGCCGGCCGGCTCATCGCGCGAGATCCGCCGCGATCCGGTCCGCAAGCGTGTCGACGTCCCCCGCTCCGAGGGTGACGACCAGGTCGCCCTGCTCGAGCTGCCCCGGCAGCACGGCGGCCACCTCGCCGAGCGTCGGCAGCCACCACACGGGGCGGCCGTGGGCGGCCTCGGCACAGGCGTCGGCGACGAGCTTGCCACTCACGCCCGCCAGCTCGCCTTCGGGGCGCTCGCGAGCCGGATACACGTCGAGCACAACCGCCACGTCCGCCGCTGCCAGCGCGCGCCCGAGCTCGCGATGCAGGTGGAGGGTGCGCGAGTAGAGGTGGGGCTGGAATACGGCCACCAGCCGGCGCGGCTCGAGCGCGCGCGCGGCCGCGAGCGTGGCGGTGACCTCGGTCGGGTGATGCGCGTAGTCGTCGTAAACGAGGATCCCTCCGCCGGCGCCCTTCAGCTCGAAGCGCCGGCCGGCGGCCTGAAACGTGCGCAACGCGGCGGCCGCGCGCTCGAGCTCGCAGCCGGCAAGCTCGCAGGCGCAGAGCGCAGCCAGCGCGTCGAGGACGTTGTGAGTGCCCGGCACCGGCAGCGCGACACGGCACACCGCGACTCCCTCGCGCGTGAGCTCGAAGTCGACGCCGCCCGCACCCTGCCGCAGATCGCGGGCCGCGAGTGTCGCCGGGCGCCGGCCGTCCTCTTCGACGTCGAAGGTCACGACCGTTGCGCGCTCGGGCGCCAGGGCCGCCAGCTCGGGACGGTTCCAGACGACGGCGACGCCGGCGACGGTGAGGCCGGCGAGGAAGTCCCGGAACGCCTGGTCCAGCTCCAGCCGCGAGCGGTAGGTCGTGTGATGGTCGAGCTCGACGTTGGTGACGACCGCGACCTCCGGGCGCAGCTCGAGGAACGAGCGGTCGGACTCGTCTGCCTCCGCGACCATCCACACGCCCTGGCCCCAGGCGGCGTTCGCGCCTCGAAGCTCGGCGCCGATCAGGTAGCTCGGATCGAGACCGCACTCCGACAGCACGTGAGCGGTCATCGCAGCGGTGGTCGTCTTGCCGTGGGTGCCGGACACCGCGATCAGCAGCCGTTGCGAGGCGGCCTGACCAAGCAGCTGGCCCCGGTGCAGGACGGGAACGCCACGCTCGCGCGCGGCCGCGAGGTCGGGGTTGTCCGGCGAGACCGCGGTCGAGACGACCAGCTCGGCGCCATCGGTGACGTGATCCGCCGAGTGGCCGAGCTCGGGCTCGATCCCGGCTTCGCGCAGCATGCGGGTATACGGCGACTCGGCGCGTTCGCAGCCGGACACCTCCGCTCCGAGGCGCTTTGCGATCAGAGCCAGGCCGCTCATGCCCGCGCCGCCGATGCCGACGAAGTGCAGGCGCCGGCCGAACCAGGGGGTGTCGGAGGGCGTGCCGGTCATCGACTCCTCACCGCCGCAAGCACCTCCGCCGCCACGTCGGCCGCAGCCTGAGGACGCGCCAGGGCGCGGGCCGCGCTGCTCATCGCGGCGAGCCGCTCGGGGTCGTTCGCCAGCTCCGTCACGTCATGCCTGAGCCGCGCCGGCTCCAGCTGCGAGTCCTCGATCACCAGCGCGGCGCCCGCATCGGCCATCCAGCGCGCGTTCTGCGCCTGGTGGTTCGCGCTCGCATGCGGATAGGGCACGAGCAGCGCAGGCCGCCCCGCAGCCGCGAGCTCGAACACCGAGCCGCCGGCGCGCGCGAGCACCAGGTCACTGGCGGCGAGCGGATCAGCCATGTCGGGCATGTACTCGATCAAGCGGTAGCCGGACGCCGGGCCCTCGCGCTCGAAGCGCGCGCGCAGCTCCTGGTAGTCGCGCCGCCCGGCGACGTGCAGGACCGCGAGCTCGCGATCTCTGACCATGACCTGCTGCGTCGCGAAGGCATCGAAGGCCGACCGGTTGATCGAACGCGCGCCCTGGCTGCCGCCGAACACGAGCAGGCATGGCGCCTCGGCCTCGATCCCGAGCGCGGCTCTCGCCGTCTGCCTGTCGGCTCGCACGATCGCTGCCCGCACGGGCCTGCCGGTGACCACGTAGCGGTCACCCTCGCGTCCCGCGATCGGGAACGCCAGACAAACCCGGCGAGCAAAACGCGCCAGCATGCGGTTGGCCAGGCCGAGCTTGCTGTCGGCCTCGGCGAGCACGAGCGGCGTGCGCTCGCGCACGGCGGCAAGGCCGACCGGACCGGCGACGTAACCGCCTGCCCCCAGCACTGCATCGGCCCCAGCCGTGCGCAGCAATCGCCGCGCCTCAGTGGTGGCGCGAACGGCCCCGAAGGCCGCCCGCATTGCCCGCAGCGGGTTGGTGCGATCGAGCCCGCGCATGCGCAGGAATGAGATCTCGTAGCCCGCGGCCGGCACCAGCTCCGCCTCGATGCGGTCGCGCGTGCCGACGAACGAAACGTCGGCGCCGCTAGCGCGCAGCTCGTCGGCGATCGCCAGCGCCGGAACCACGTGCCCGGCGGTCCCGCCGGCTGCGATCACGATCCTCGGCATTGGTCAGCTTCCTTATAACCGTTGTAACCGTAGCCCCCTGCTTGCGCGGGCCCGCCCGGGCGCGCTTCGCCCGCGAGCGGCGGGCCTCGCCGGAGCGCCCGCCCTCCATCACCCGCAGTTGCCGCTTGCGCCCACTCTTCGCACCCTGCTGGGCGACGTTCATCAGCAGTCCCATCCCCGCCAGCAGCACGACCAGGTTGCTGTTTCCGTACGAGATGAACGGCAGCGGCACGCCGGTTAGTGGAAGCACGCCGAGGACCGCAAAGAAGTTGATCGTCGCCTGCAGCAGGATCACCGACGTCACTCCGGCCGCGAGCAGCTTCGCGTACAGATCGGTCGCCGCGCGCGCAGCGCGCAACCCCGCGTAGGCGATCATGCCGTACAGGAAGAGCACGCCGAAGATGCCGGCGAAGCCGAGCTCCTCGCCGATCACCGCCAGGATCATGTCGGTGTGCGCCTCCGGCAGGTAGAAGAGCTTCTGCACACTCTCGCCGAGGCCGACGCCGAACGGGCCGCCTGATCCGATCGCGATCATCGCCTGCACGGACTGGAAGCCAGACCCCTGCGTGTCAGCCCATGGATTGAGGAAGGTCAGCAGCCGCTCCCTTCGGTACGGCTCGAACAGGATTGCGAGCAGCGCGAGCGTCGCCAGCGCCCCGCCGAGGAAGGCCAGGTGCCTGCCCTGGATGCCTCCCACCATCAAGAGCGCGGCCAGCACGAACGAGATCACCATCGCAGTGCCGAGGTCGGGTTCGATCAGCACGAGGCCCGCCATGCACCCGCCCACGACCAGCAGCTGCCTCACTCCATAAAGAGAGCGCGTGCGCGCCGGGTCGGCCGCGATCACCGCCGCCGCGTAGAGAACCAGCGCGAGCTTCGCCACCTCCGAGGGCTGAACCTGCAGCGGACCTGCGCCGAGCCAGCGGTGTGCGCCGTTCGCCTCGATGCCGAAGCCGGGCACCAGCACGAGCAGGAGGCCGCCGAACGCGCACGCCAGCAGCACCGGCGTGAGCCTGCGCACCGCGTCGAGCGAGGCGCGCGCCGCGATCGCCATCACGACCAGACCCGCTGCCGCCGACAACACGTAGCGCTTCAGGTAGTAGGAGCTGTCGCCGCCCTCGGACAGGAACGTCGTGCCCGAGCTGGCGCTGTAGACCATGATCGCGCCGAAGGCGATCAGACACAGCGTCGCCGTGCGCAGCATCGACAGCTCGAACGTGACCTTCTCGCCGGAGGTGAGCGTCGGGATTTTCACGTCAGAGCCTTGACGAGCTCGACGAAGGTGTCGCCGCGCTCTTCGAAGTCACGGAACTGGTCGAAGCTGGCGCACGCCGGCACCAGCAGCACGACCTCCTCTGCGCGAGCCGCGCGCGAGGCCTCGGCGACAGCGCGCTCGAGGTTGCCGCACTGGACCAGCTCCACCCCGCTCGGTCCGAGGTCAGCCGCCAGACGGTCCGCCGCCTCGCCGATCAGGTAGCAGCGCACGCACGTCTCCTTCACGGCCGGCACCAGCTCCCCGAAGCCGCCGCCTTTGAGCGACCCGCCCATGATCGCGTGCACGCCGCCCTCGAACGAGCGAAGCGCCGCCTCGGCCGCGGCCGGGTTCGTCGCCTTTGAGTCGTTCACGTAGAGGACGCCGTCGATCTCGGCGACGTCCTCCAGCCGGTGCCGGACGCCGCCGAACTCTCGCAAGGCGTCATACACCGCCTCGGCGTCGACTCCGCGGGCAAGCGTCGCTGCCGCGGCCGCCATCGCGTTGCGCAGGTTGTGCGGCCCACGCAGCCCGACGTCGCCGGCCTCCATGAATGGTTCTCCGTGCCAGAGCAGCCAACCGCTCTCCAGCCGCAGCGTTGAGCGATCGTCGGACCCGAACCAGACCCGACGCGCTGCGCCCCCGGGATCGACGGGCTGCTCGGCGTTCAGGACCGCAACGTCGTTTTCGTCCTGGCGCTCGAACAGCGACAGCTTGGCGGCGAGGTAGGCCTCGACGCTGCCGTGGCGGTCGAGGTGGTCCTCGGCAAAGTTGAGGAAGACGCCGACCTCCGGCGCGAAGGCGACGGCGTCCTCGAGCTGGAAGCTCGACGCCTCGCACACCACGGTCGTGTCCGTGGCGAGCTTGCCCGCGAACGAGCTCACCGGCGAGCCGACGTTGCCCGCGACGGCGACCGGCATGCCGGCCCGGCGGTAGATCTCGCCGAGCAGCTCGGTAGTGGTCGTCTTTCCGTTCGTCCCTGTCACGGCGCAGAAGTCGCCAGGAACCAGCCTCCAGCCGATCTCGAGCTCCCCTACGACGTCGATCCCGAGCTCGCGCGCGCGTTCGAGCACCGGCGCCTCCTGCGGCACGCCGGGGCTCTTGACCACCGTGCGAGG
The DNA here is from genome assembly GCA_963716195.1 of uncultured Solirubrobacterales bacterium. Lineage (GTDB taxonomy): Bacteria > Actinomycetota > Thermoleophilia > Solirubrobacterales > JBBDJG01 > JBBQNR01. The sequence continues at coordinate 785,820 of OY970293.1, read as the reverse complement.
CGGCCGTTCGGCGAGGAGTAGCTGCGTTCCATCCGTATCCAGGTGAACTTCGACGCCCGCCTCGCCTAGCCCTGCCTCAGCCTCGGCCGCCTCCACCGGGCGGCCCATGTCGCAGGCGACGATTCGCGCCTCGGGGTCGGCTCGGCGTAGCGCGAGGGCGGCGGCCACGCCCGATCGCGCCAGTCCGACGATCAGGTACGGGCCGCTCGGAAGGGGCGGCCTAATTTTCATCGTGAGGCGCCGTAGCCGGCGCAGCCGGCGCAGGCGACTCTCGAGCCTTTGATAGGTGTCCGGCGAAGCCGGCCGGGTGTGTTCAAGCCCCGACGCTCTGCTGGTAGATCGTGAAGCCGATGGCGCACGCGATCGCGGTCGTGATCCAGAAGCGCACGATGATCTTGTTCTCCGACCAGCCGAGCAGCTCGAAGTGGTGATGGATCGGTGCCATCAGGAGGATGCGGCGGCGAAAGGCCCGGAACGAGAACACCTGGAGGGCGACCGACAGCGCCTCGATCACGAAGATGCCGCCGATCACGATCAGCAGCACCTCGGACTTGGTCATCACGGCGAAGCCGGCGATCGCGCCGCCGAGCCCGAGCGAGCCGGTGTCTCCCATGAAGATCGCCGCCGGGAACGAGTTGAACCACAGGAAGCCGACCGACGCGCCGACCAGGCAGGCACCGAGCAGCGCCATCCCTTCGCGCTCTGCCCCGGACAGCCCGTCCTGGCCGCCGGTCACGAACGACATCGCCGTGTACGTGAGCAGGACGATCGCGCAGGAGCCGGCGGCGAGGCCGTCCAGCCCGTCGGTGAGGTTGACGCCGTTCGTCGCGCCCGCGATCACCAGGAAGACGAGCACGACGTAGAACGCGCCGATGTCGATCTGGGCATCGAAGATGCGGAAGTTGACCTCCTCGTGCAAGCCGATCTCCTGAGTCGCCACGTACCAGAGCGCAATCGCGATCAGGAGCTGGAAGAAGAGCTTGGTGCGCGCGGACAATCCGAGCGAGCGCGCCTTGACGATCTTCAGCCAGTCGTCGGCGAAGCCGATCGCCGCCGACGCCAGCGCCGTTCCGAAGACGGCCAGGCTGGCGGCGTCCCGGTTGGACAGGATCAGGTACGGGATCGCGATCGCAGTGAACACGACGAGGCCGCCCATCGTCGGCGTGCCGGCCTTCGTGATCCGGTGGTCCTCCGGCCCTTCCTCGCGCACGTACTGCCCGAACTCGCGCTCTCGCAGGAACTGGATGAACTTCGGGCCGAGAAAGATCGAGATCAACAGCGACGCCAGACCTGCGATCAGGATCTCGCCGAGGACGATGTCGTTCACGAGCGCTGCACCTGCGCCGCGAGCCCTTCGGCCACCGACTCGAGTCCGACCGAGCGCGACGCCTTTACGAGCACGACGTCACCCGGCTTGACGATGTCTCGCGCGGCGGCTGCTGCCTCCTCCGCCCCGGCTGCGCGTTCGACCGTTCCCGCTCCGGCGTAGCCGTCCGCGTACGAGCCGGCGAGGCTGCCGACCGCAAGCAGCACGTCCACGCCGCGCTCGGCTGCGTGCGCGCCGATCTCCCGGTGAAAGCGGGCCGCGTCGGGACCGAGCTCGGCCATGTCCCCGAGGACGGCGACGGCGCGGGCGCCGCCCTGCTCCGCCGCCAGCTGTGCGAGGTGGTCCAACGCCGCTCGCATCGACATCGGGTTTGCGTTGTAGGAGTCGTTGATCACGATCACGCCGCCGGGGAGCTCGAGCCGCTCGCCGCGCCATGCCGAGAAACGGACCGCCCGCGCCCCTTCCGCGAGCGCGGACAGTGGCAGGCCGAGCGCGTGGGCGGCGCCGATTGCCGCGAGCGCGTTCATCACGTTGTGCGCCTGGCGAAAGTTGAACTCGAGCGTTGCCCGGTCGGCGCCAGCGGCGATCTCGGTGCGCAGGCCGTCAGACTCGCCGACGGCGACCGGCTCGGCGCCGATCACGCGCACGTCCGCGGCGGCGCCGGCGATGCGCTCCGTGTCCGCGATCGCGTTCCCTGCGGGCGCCGGCCACTCCGCGAACGTCAGCGTCCGCACATTGCTGCGCAGGTGCGGGCGCAGCGCCTCGGCGGCAGCGGGCACGACGCAGGTTCCCTCCGGCGGCAGCGCGGCGATCAGCTCCGCCTTCGCCTCCGCCACCGCCTCGACGGTGCCGAGCAGCTCGAGGTGCACGGGCCCGACGTTCGTGATCACGCCGATGTCGGGCGGTGCGATCCCGGTCAGCTCGCGGATCTGTCCCGGCCCGCGCATTGCCATCTCGACCACGAGCGCGCGTGTGCCCGGCTCGGCCGACAGCACCGTGAGCGGTAGCCCGATCTCTGTGTTGTAGTTCTCGGGGCTCGCGTGCACCGCCCCTTCGAGCGGCGGCCCGATCAGCGCCGCGAGCACGTCCTTCGTCGAGGTCTTGCCGGTCGAGCCCGTGATCCCGATCACCTTGCAGCCACCCGCCCACAGGCGGTCGACCCACGCGCGCGCCAGCTTGCCGAGCGCGAGCAGCGGATCCTCGACCCCGAACAGGCGTACCCGCCCACCGGCGATGGCGGCCACCGGGGCCGCGTGCTCGGGCCGCAGGATCACGCCCCAGGCACCGTTCTCCACAGCCTGGCGGGCGAATTCTCCGCCGTCCGCGTGCTCGCCGCGCATTGCCACGAACAGGTCCCCGCGCCGGACATCGCGTGAGTCGACCACCGCCCGTGTGGGGGCGTCGGTCGGCGCGGCTTGGCTGGGCCCACCCGCGAGCAGGGCCGCGCCGCAGACCTCCTTGATCCGCTCTGGCGTCAGGTCGAGCACGTGTCAGGCACGCACGATACGGGGCGACGCCGCCGGATTACGGTGCATCGAAGCTCGCATCCATCTCCGATAGCGAAAGCCGGAGCGCCCTCCCGATCCTGAGACGCGTCGGTCACAAGATTTCGTGAAGCGCCTTGACCCGTTCGTGACAAGCGAACTAGGGTCTTCGAGGCAGACCGAGAGCGCGAACAGAAGGGGAAGCGATGAAAGCAGATGAAAACGTAGCGATCATGCAGCGCGGTTACGACGCCTTCAACAAGGGCGACATGGACACGCTCATCGAAGTCTTCGACGAGAGCATCGTGTGGCACTTGCCGGGGCGGAGCGCGATGGCCAATGACTACCAGGGCCGCGACGCGACGTTGGCCTACTTCGGCCGGATTGGGCAGGAGTCGGGAGGGACCTTCCAAGCCGAGTTGCAGGAACTAGTTGGAGATGATGACGACCGCGTGATCGGCATCCAGCGCAGCACCGCGGACCGGAACGGTAAGCACCTGGATGTTGGCAACTGCATCGTCTTCCAGCTGAAGGACGGCCGGGTTATTGACGGTCGGGAGCACTTTCACGACCTCTATGCCTGGGACGAGTTCTGGTCGTAGCCGCGTCGGCGATAGCCCTTGTAGGTCAAACGGTTCGTACCACGCATCCCTGATGGCTGATCGATGCCGGCGCCGCGCTAGCGCGGCGACCTTTCCATACAGAGGAGAAAAGAATTGATCCTGGCAACGACGACGGTCGAGGATTTCGACCGCTTCTTGAACATCTTCTCAACCAAAGGTGCTGAGAAGCGAAAGCAGCACGGGTCCAAGGGTGCGACCGTCTTTCGCGATCCCAACGAGGAGGATCGGGTCTGGGTCCTCTTTGACTGGGATGAGGAGGGGTTTCAGAATTTCCTCTCTGACCCGGAGGTTCCGCCGATCATTCAAGAAGCCGGGCACAAAAGTAGGCCTCAGGGAGCGGAGTTCGGCGGTAAGTACGACTCCTAGCCCAGACTCCAAATCGGAATCACTGGCGCGGCTGTCGCCTTGCACGAGCAGCGACAGCGTGGGGTCGTGGGATTCACGCAGAGCCGATCGGCTCGGTCAGGTGTAGCGCAGCTGCTCGTCCCAGTTGGTCGGGCGTCCCTCTGGCGTCAGGTCGAAAAGGTTCCAGAGCGGCTCGAGGGTGCCAACGTGGCGGGGATCCTGTCCGGGGTCCCAGGGCGCGTAGAAGACCTCTGAACTCCAGAAGTGGCGGATCGCGTCGCTGTCGCGATGGAACACGGTCAGCATCGGTCTTTGCGCTCCTTCCGCGGTCTCGGCGAGGTAGCCGCGGTTGTACGTGTTGGAGGCCGAGGACAAAAGCCTCAACTCTCGCCAGCCACGCTCCTGGGCGAACTCGAGGAGGCGCGCAAGCGAGGCCTTCGCGACGACCGCGAGATGACGTGCTGGCTCGCGTGCTTCGCAGCGCCGTCGAGCTGGTCAAGAAACGCAACGCACGAGGGACACGGACCCTCGTGGAGAGGCAGGAGCGCCGTCTGTCCACTCGCCGGCCCCGGCCGGTCGTCACCGGGGTCGCGCGGGAACATGAAGCTGTAGATCACCAGCGAGTTCTTGTCCGGCGCGAACAACTCCGAAAGCCTCACGTCCGTCGGCGTTCCGTCAGCTCCCTTCCCCTGGAAGACATAGTCCTCGGGAACGGCTCCGCCGGGTGGAAGCTCGCGCCTGGCAGCGGCGACTGCCTCCATCGCACGGCGCAGCTCGATCTCCTGCTCCAGGAGCCGATCGCGCGCCGCCCTGTACTCCGGTGACTCTCCTGGAAACGCGACGCTCATGGTTCACTTCTCGTCGAACTCGGTGATTTGCAACTGTGAGTTTCCCTGTAATCAGCAGACCGGCTGAGGTCCCGAATCTCATCGGTCCCGATCGAGGTTCTCGTCATTAGGCCGACCAGCCGCTTTCCCTCTGCGCGAATACCGAGGGGCGGCTAGGAATCGGGATACTGAGCGTGTGATGTCAGCGAATGTGGACCTGCTGCGGTTGATCTACTCAGGCTGGGGTCGAGGCGACTTCAGCTCGGCCGAGTGGGCGCACCCCGAGATTGAGCTTGTGAACGACGACGGACCCGCCCCCGGGACCTGGAGGGGAGTGGCCGCGATGGCGGAAGCTTTTCGTGACTTCCTCAGCGCCTGGGAGGACTACCGCGTTGAAGTTGAGGAGTACCGAGAGCTGGACGGCGAACGCGTGCTCGTGCTCATGCTCCATTGCGGGCGCGGCAAGACGAGCGGACTGGAGGTAGGGCAGATGGGTACGAAGAGGGCGGGAGCCAACCTATTCCACCTCCGCGACGGCAGGGTGACAAAGCTCATCCTCTATTGGGACCGCGACAACGCATTCGCCGATCTCGGCCTTGCTTCGGAAACCGGTTCCTCGCCCCAGCAGCCCACTGAATCGCCTTCGCTGAACTTGGACGCCTGAACGCTGGTTGACTATGTTGTGGCGCGTCAACTACCGGGAGGAGATCCCATGTCGGTCGTCGTGTCTGCCGTCTCCCCGGGCCTCAACGCGGAGATGTACGAGGCGCTCACCAGCAAGGTCATGCCCGGCGACCAGCTTCCTGACGGATGCGAGCTCCATATCGGCGGGCCGGTCGAAGGAGGATGGCGCGTGATCACGGTATGGGAGTCGCGCGAGGCCTTCCGTCGGTTTCGCGAAGCGAAGCTGCTTCCTGCGATCAAAGAGCTCGCCGGGGAGGAGCCCCCGCCGACGGCGGAGCCCGAGGTCAACCCGATCCACAAGCTCGTCACCCGCTGACCAGCGGACGCGGCGGGGGCAGCCCTGAGCTCCCAGGCTTCGCGCCTAAGCGAAACCCGGAATTTTCTGAAGCTCCTCCCGTGCAACGACTCGGTCGTCGAAGGGGATCTTCCGGCCGCCCTCGAACTCCTGGCCCTGCTCGTGGCCCTTGCCGGCGATCACGACGACGTCGCTCGGCCGCGCCTCGTGCAGCGCCCGCGCGATCGCCGCGCGACGATCGGGCACTACCTCACGGGCGGAGCTCGCGCCCAGTCCGGCGGCGCGTTCGGCGCCCGCGACGATCTCGGCGATGATCGCGTCCGGGTCCTCGGAGCGCGGGTTGTCGGAGGTGACGATCACATGGTCCGCGAGCGCCCGCGCGACCTCGCCCATGAGGGGCCGCTTCTCGCGGTCGCGGTCCCCGCCCGCGCCGAACACGAGGATGAGCCGCCCGCCCTCGTCCTCCTGCTCGAGCAGCTCGCGTGCCGCTCGCAGCACGTTCTCGAGCGAGTCGGGGGTGTGCGCGTAGTCCACGATCACCGCGAACGGCTGCCCCTCGTCGATCGTCTCGAACCGGCCAGGCACGGCGGGCGCGTTCTCGAGCCCGCGCACGCAGGTGTCGAGGTCGATGCCTAGCGAGTTGCATGCTGTCAGCGCCGCGAGCGCGTTGTAGACGTTGAAGAGGCCGGGAAGGGCGATGCGCACGTCGACGTCGCCGTTCGGGGTGTGGCAACGGAAGCCGGCGCCGTCGGCGCCGAAGCGCAGCTTCGAAGCTTGGTAGTCGGCGCTCTCGTCACGGATCGCGAACGTCTGCTCGTCGACCACTTCCTGCGCGAGACGCCTTCCCCAGCTGTCGTCGGTGTTGACTGCGGAGACGCGCGGCGGCCCGTACGACTCAGGCAGGAACAGACGCCGCTTGGCGCCGAAGTACTCCTCGAGCGTCTCGTGGAAGTCGAGGTGGTCCTGGGTCAGGTTCGTGAAGACGGCGCACGCGAAACGGATCGCGTCGGCGCGGTGCAGCGCCAGTGCGTGCGACGACACCTCCATCGCGCAGGCGCGGTCGCCCGCGTCGACCATCCTTCGCAGGGTGCGCTGGATGTCGATCGCCTCTGGTGTGGTCCGCTCGACCTCCTCGATGACCCCGCCGACCACGGAGTGCACGGTGCCGAGCAGGCCGGTCCGGCGACCCGACGTCTCGAGCACTTCCCGGACGAGGAACGCGGTGGTGGTCTTGCCGTTCGTGCCGGTGACGCCGACCACCGCGAGCTCCTCGGCCGGGTTGCCGAAGAAGGCGGCGGCGATGGGCGCCATCTCGCGCCGCACGCTCTCGACCACGAGCTGCGTGACGTCGAGCTCGAGCTCGCGCTCGCAGACGAGCGCGCAGGCACCGCGCTCGACCGCCTCGGGCGCGAAGTCGTGGCCGTCGGCGGTGAAGCCGGGCACGCAGAAGAAGAGCGTCCCCGGCTCGACGTCGCTGCTGCGATAGGCGAGCTCGGCGACCTCGAGGTCGAGCCGCTCGCCCAGCACCGGAACCGGCCTCTCGTGCAGCCCGGGCACCGGCCGATCGAGGCCGGCGCGCGCGATCAGGTCGCGCAAGATCACGATGGAAGCCTACTTAGGCGCTATCCCCAGGTACGGCAAGGCGAAGCTTGCGATTCGCTCGAAGGCGGGCGCGGCCACCTCGCCGCCGGTGTGCACGCCCTTCGGCTCGTCCACCATCACCGCGACGAGGATGCGAGCGTCGCGGGCAGGCGCGAAACCGATGAAGGAGGCGACGAAGCGGTCCTCCGAGTAGCCGCCGTTCTCGGCTTTCTCCGCCGTACCGGTCTTGCCGGCGATGTCGTAGCCGGCCACCGCAGCCTCGGGAGCGGTGCCGGTCGGACCGAGCACGCCCTCGAGCATGCCCTGGAGCTGGTGAGCGGTGCGCTCCGATATCACCCGCCGCCCCGGGGGCAGGGTGTCGTCGAGGAGCAGCCGCGGCTTCAGCAGGGTGCCGCCGTTGGCGATCGCCGAGTACGCGGCCGCCATCTGGATCGGCGTCACCGCGAGGCCCTGGCCGATGGGCAGGTTCCCCATCGAGGAGCCCGAGTAGTCCTTCACGCCCGGCACGATCCCCTGCGACTCGCCGGGCAGGGGCACGGCGGTCTTGCGGGCGAAACCGAAGCGCCGCACCCAATCGTCGAAGCGCTTCGGCCCCTCCTCGAGACCGATCCTGACCGCGCCCACGTTCGATGACTGCGCCAGGATGCGCGACACGCTGAACACACCACCCGTACCGTGCGCCTCCTTGATCACGCGGTCGGCGACCTGGATCTGGGGCCCGACCGTGAACGTGGTGTTGGGCGAGACGATGTCGTCCTGCAGCGCCCCCGCGACCGTGATCGACTTGAAGGTTGATCCCGGCTCGTACGTGAAGCCGATCGCGCGGTTGGCGCGCGCCCACGGCGGCGCCTGCTCGACGCGGTTCGCGTTCACGGTCGGCCAGTTCGCCATCGCCAGGATGTCGCCGTTGCGCGGATTCATCACCATCGCCGTCGCGCCCTTGGGCTGGAAGGTCGATCCGACCTCCGCCAGCACGGCCTCGGAGCGGTCCTGGAGTGCGGAGTCGATCGTCAGCCTGACGTCGCCTCCGGAACGCTCGCCCTCGACCTGCTTGAGCGAGACGGCGTCGCCGAGCGCATCCTTGACGACGCGCTGCTCGCCGTCCTTGCCACGCAGGTCGTCGTCGAGCTGGTGCTCGATCCCGGACAGCCCCTCGTTGTCGATACCGACGGTTCCGAGCAGCTGCGCCGCAAGTGAGCCCTCCGGGTAGTAACGGCGCTCGTCGTCGAGCAGGCCGACACCGTCGATCTTCAGCTTCTTGATCCGCCGCGCCTTGCGGATGTCGAGCTTGCGCGCGAGATACGCAAACCCGCTGCTGCGGTCGGCCAGCACCTTGACCAGCTCCTCGTCGGACTTGCCCACCAGCGGCGCGATCCGCTGCGCAGCGCGCACGGGGTCCTTGATCAGGTAGGGCGTCGCGTACACCGTCGCGGCGTCCTCGGACACCGCGAGCGTCTTGCCGTTGCGGTCGCTGATCGTCCCGCGCTTGGCGGGCACGTGGTTGTTCTCGACCTGCTGACTGGCCGCGCGCTGGCGGAGCTCACCGCCCTTGAACGCGAGCAGGTAGCCGGCGCGCATGGTCGCGAGGCCGAGCAGGAACAGGAAGACGCAGAACAGCAGTCCGATGCGGCGTTCGATCAGACGCCGGGGCGCCGTCCGTGTCCGCCGCCGGCGGCTGCCGTGGGCCACTACGGAGTGGTGGGTGCGCCTACCGTTCCGGCGCCACCGGTCGCGGTGGGCTGTTGAGTGGCCGGGGTGGTCGGCTGGGTCCCGGTGGGCTGCGTTTGCACGGCCTGCGTTTCCGCCGGCTGCGTGGCGCTCGGGTCTGGCGTGGTTGGCTGCGCCTGAGTGGGCTGCGCCGCCGGCGCTACCGGTACCTCACCGCTGTTGACCGGCTCGATCCGGATGTCACCGGCCGGCACGGTCGGAACCGTCCCCTCCAGTCCCGTCGCGGACGGGTCGCGCCGGCCGCCACGAAGCGCACGCGCGGCCTGCTCGACGTCCGATTCTCGCGCTGACAGGTAGTGGACGCTGCCGGGCTCTGGCATCACCAGGCCGAGCCGCCCGGCGACGCGATCGAGGCGGTCGCCGCCCTGCAGTCGCGACACCTTGGCGTTCAGGCGGTCGTTCTGGATCCGCAGCTCCTTGACCTGCTCGGCGTTGTTGCCTGCCGCTGAGTTCATCCTCAGCAGCGACACGTTCAGGAACACGAGACCGAACAACAACACCGCGATCAGACCGATCCAGATACGTCCACGCAGCAGCCGGTCGAGCAGACGCGAATCCGGGAGTCCCTTCCCAACGCGGAAGGCGTGGCTGCCGATCGTGCCGATCGTGGGCAGGGGCCGCAGGCGCGGCAATGCCGGCAGCTGCGGCAGCGCGGCCGTCGCGGCGGTCGCGGCGGCGCTCACTCGCGCCGGGCCGGAGACGCGGCGGTGGCCACGTGAGCCGCGCGAGACGGCTGCGCGCCCGCCGCGGCTACGCGTCGAGCGCGTGGCCGGACGGGGCTTGCGCGCGGCCTGCTTCTTCGCCGGGGCTCGTGGCGCGGGACGCGGCTTGGCTGCCGCTCTAGCCTTCGGCTGGGCGGCCTTCGCGACCTTGCGCACGGCGGGGCGCGTCCGCGCAGCCGCCGTGGTGGCGCTCGGCGGACTCATTGCTCGCCTCCGGCCGCCGGTGTTTCATCGGAGAGCTTGAGTGCGGCGCGCAGCCGTCCCGACTTCGAGCGCGGGTTCTGCGCGATTTCGCCCGCCGTCGGCTTTACCGCCCGCCGCGTGACGAGTTCGGCGAGCGGCTCGCGCCCGCACACGCACACGGGCAGCTCCGGCGGGCACACGCAGCCGCGGGCGAGCTCGGTGAAGAAGCGCTTCACGCGCCGGTCCTCGAGTGAGTGGAAGGAGATCGCCGCCATCCGGCCGCCCGGGCGCAGGAGGTCCCACCCCGCCGGCAGCGCGCGGTCAAGCGATGACAGCTCGTCGTTGACCGCGATTCGGATCGCCTGGAAGACGCGGCGTGCCGGATGGCCTGCGCCGAACTGCGCCGGCACCGGCACTGCACGCTTGATCGCGGTCACGAGGTCCGTCGTCGTATCGAGACTTGCGCGGCGGCGCGTGCGCACGACTTCGCGCGCGATCTGGCGGGAGTAGCGCTCCTCACCGTAGTCGCGGAAGATCGAGGTCAGGCGCTCCTCGGGCCACTGGTTCACGATCTCGCGGGCGTCGAGCGCCTGGTCGGGGTCCATGCGCATGTCGAGCGGCGCGTCGTATGAGTAGGAGAAGCCGCGATCGCGCGCGTCCACCTGCAGCGACGAGATGCCGAGGTCCATGTAGACGAGGTCCGCGCGCAGGCCTTCGCGCTTCAGCTCGGGCAGGACGTCCGCGTAGTCGCCCCTGATGAAGCGCGTCGCGCACGGCACGTCGGCGGCGAAGTCGTCGAAGCGTTCCCGCGCGTGCGGGTCGCGGTCGATGCAGACGAGCTCGCCGCGCGAGCCGAGCCGGTCGGCCACCAGCCGCGCGTGACCGCCCGATCCGAACGTGCAATCGACGGCAACCTGCCCCGGCGAGGGGTCGAGCGCCTCGATCAGCTCGCCCGCGAGGACTGGGATGTGCACCTTCGTCATGTCCATTAGAAGTGTCACTTGTCTAGCGGTTGGTGTTGGTCGCTGACAGGCGGCGCGCCGAGTCGGCGACGGTCGGCTCGTCCTCCTGCTGGCGCTCTTGCAGGCGTCCGCGCTCCCATACCTCGATGCGACTGTCGCAGCCCACCACGACGACCTCTTTCCCCAGCCCGCCGTGCTCGATCAGGAGCGGCGGCAGCATCACCCGGCCGGCCGCGTCCAACTGCGTGTCGAAGGAGCCGCCGTGAAAGAAGCGCTCCACCTTGCGCGCCTCGGGGTCGAATGGGTCGCGGCTGCGAATCCACGTGCTGGTAAAGCTCTCCCATCCGTCGGGCGTAAAGATCCAGATACAGGGGTCGAGCGAGCGCGCGAGAATCACTCCGTCGGAGAGAGCGGCTCTGAACCTGGAGGGGATCGTGAGCCTGTTCTTTGCGTCCAGCGTGTGCTCGTACTGCCCTAGAAATGCCAACTACTTCCGCTCCGCCGCCCTTGCCGTCTGCACTCAGGGTGTTGGCCAAGTCCGTCGTCCCTCTCCCCGACCGTGGGATGGCGGAGTGGGAGGAACCCCGCCACCCCGGTCGATTAGATGGCCCCACTGTACCCCACTCTCCCCCACTTTGCAACACCCTGGCCCACGAAATTCCATACGGCCGCTCAGGCACGGCTCCGACGATGGTTTCGCCCTGCAAATGAGGGCTTTTTAGTAAAGCCCCGAGACGGGACGCGCACGGCCCCGAAGGCGATCGCCTCTCGGGCCGGCGAAAATTCGACAGCGTGGCCAGCGACGAATCGCGCCTGGCATCATCGCTCCATGGCCGAGGGCGGTGCCAGCACCTACGGCCGCGCGCCGTCCCCCGGCACAAGTCGAAGCGGCGTTCTTTAGCTCGAGATCAAGAGCCCCGCGCGCCCAAGCTCAGCCACCACGCCGGCCACCAGCAACAGCAGCACGGACGGAACCAGCACCAGGGCGACGACGAGCTGGATCTTCGGGCCCGCTCGCGCAGCGCGTTCGCGCAGTTGCTGCGCGCGAGCGTGGCGCACACGGGCGGCCTGAGCCGCGAGGGCGGCGGCAAGCGGCGTACCGTGGCGGTGGCCGCGGCGCAGGGTGTCGACGAAAGTGCGCATATCGTCGTGCGGGACGCGTTCGACGAGAGTCGAGAGCGCCCGCTCCTGCGGCAGACCGAGCTCGGCTGCGGTGCTGACTCGCTGCCACTCAGTCGCGAGTGGACCCGGGAACTCGGAGGCCACGAGCGCGAGGGCGCGCAGCGGCGGCGCACCGGCCGCGACTGCCACGCGGAGCAGGTCGAGCATGTCCGCCAGGTCGCGCAGCGCGGCTTCGATCCGGCGGCGGGACTGTCTCGCCAGCCACAGGTCGGGGGCGACGTAGCCAGCCGCCCCCGCCGTCGCGGTCAGCAAGACATGCACTCGTAGCGAGGACCCGGAGAACGACGGCCACGCGAAAAGCGCGGCAACCGTCCCGCAAGCCAGCTTCAGGCGGCGCCATTCATCAGGGCGGGCGCGGCGCACGCGGACGCGGACGCGCAGGGGCAATTGCAGCCGGATTCGTGCTGCGCAGGCACCGAGCAGATCCTCCAGCAGGGGCGCTGCGCCCAAGACGCCTGACACCGCGGCGATACCGATCAGCACGACGGGAGTGCTCATGGCTGAACCCGCGACAGCCGGACCACGAGCAGCGCGCCGCATACCTGCAGCCCCAGTGCCGCCGCGAGCAGCCACCGGCCCGCCGGCGAGCCGGCAATCGCGCCGACCAGACCAGGCGCGACCAGCTCTCCGAGCAGCACTCCCAAGAGGGGAAGTGCGAGCACCACCCAGGACGTGAAGCGCGCCTGGGCGGTGGCGGTGCGCGCCTCGTCGAGCAGGCGGTCCTGTCCCTCGATCGTCCTGGCGATCTCGCGCAGCAATAGCGCAAGCGCGCCGCCCGAACGCCGCTGAATGCGGATCGCAGCGCAGATCAGGTCGATGCGGCGCGAACGGCAAGCGGCACGCATACGCTCGAGCGCCGCTTCCGTGGTGGCGCCCAGCTCGAGCTCGCGCGCCGACGCGCGCAACTGCACGCCTGCCGCACCCGGGACATCAGGGGCGACGATCCCGATTGCGCCCCGCACCGAGCGGCCTGCTGACAGCGCGTCCGCCAGCGCGACTGCGGCGTTCGCCGCGCCCCTGTCGACCGCGCGGCGGAAGCGCTCGCGCCGCCACACCAATGCGCGTGACCCCAGCCACGCGGAGCTCGGCCCGAGCACGAGTGCGCCGAGCACGCCCCATATGTAGAGGCCGAGCACGAACCCGGCCACCCCTGTCAGTAGCTGAAGCCTCATGCGTTCGCGATCCGACGGCGCGAGACCTTGTTCGCCGGCAAGCCGCAGCGGCCGCAGGGCGCGCTCGAGATAGCCGGGTACGAGAGCGCGCGCGCTTTCCCCCAGGATCGCGAGTGCGGGCACCGCGAGCGCAGCGCCCGCGGCAGCGACCGCCGTTGCCAGCGTCGTGCTCACCACTCGGTCACCAGGCGCTCGGCGAGGTCGTCCGCCGGGGCCGCGAGCAGCCGCACCTCGCTTCCGCGCACGCCGTAGAGCTCGCGCAGGCCAACGCCGCCGGCAGCGCGGACGACCTCGCCGACAGCGGCGACGCGCCTTCCTCCCTCCCGCATGCGCTCGAGGTGGATGACGACGTCCAGCGCGCTCGCGATCTGCTCCTCGACGGCGATGTGCGGGAGCGCGACGTCCGCCATCAGCGCGAGCGTCTCGATCCGCCGCAGCGCGTCCGCGGCCGAGTTGGCGTGCACCGTGGTCATCGACCCGTGGTGGCCACTGTTCAGCGCCTGCAGCATGTCGAGCGCCTCCGGCCCGCGCACCTCGCCGACGATGATGCGGTCGGGCCGCATGCGCAGCGCGTTGCGCACGAGCGTCCGGATCGTCACTTCGCCTTCGCCTTCGAGGTTCGGTGGCCGGCTCTCCAGACGCAGGACGTGATCTTGATGAAGCCGCAGCTCTGCAGCGTCCTCGATCGTGATGATGCGCTCGCGTTCGTCGATCAAAGAGGAGAGGACGTTCAGCAGCGTCGTCTTCCCGGTGCCGGTGCCGCCACTCACGACGAGGTTCAGGCGTGCGCGAACGCAGCGATCCAGGAACGTGCGCAGCTCGCCGGTGAGCGTGCCGAGCGATACGAGCTCGTCCGCGCTGAATCCCGTTCTGCGAAAGCGGCGGATCGTGAGGATCGGACCGTCGAGGCTGAGCGGCGGGATCACGCAGTTGACCCGCGAGCCGTCAGGCAGCCGCGCGTCCACGAGCGGACTTGCCTCGTCGATACGACGGCCGAGCGGAGCGAGGATCCGCTCGATCGCATGCATCAGGGACTCGCCCGAATCGAAGCCGACCCCCGTCGGCTCGATCCGCCCGGCCCGTTCGACGAGCACCACGCCGGGGCCGTTGACCATGATCTCGTCGACGGTTGCGTCGGCGAGTAGGGACTCGAGCGGTCCCAGGCCAAGCGTCGCCGACAGCACCCGCTCCACGAGCTCCTCTCGCTCGCCGGCCTCGAGCACTTCCGCGCCCTCCTCGACGAGGTCCGCGATCCGGGCGCGCAGCTGATCTCGATCACCGCCGAGAGGTCCACCGGCCACCCGCGCCTCGTCGACCAGGCGTCGCCGCAGGCCGCTCGCCAGCTCGTCGATCGCGCTCACGGTCGCAGCTCGCCCGCGCTGATCGCGGTCGGCCCGAGCAGGCGGTCGTCGCGTGCCGGTCGCGGAACGAGCCGCACCTCGCGCGCGAAGTTGCTCGCCGCTGTCAACAGCACTGCCTGGCGCAGGGTGACGCGCAAGGTGGCGACGCCGTCGGCGGGTGCTCCGCCGCGCTCTTCCCCGCCAGACTTCAGCCCGACAAGAGCAATTCGCTGGAGTGCGAGGTAGCTCGCGCGATTGTTGGTCACGAGCACGTCCACCCGCATGCCCGCACGCAGCAGGTCTCCAAGCGCTGCGGCGCCCGCGACCGGCACTTCCACGAGCCGGGCGCTCGGCGCAGTCGGCACCGGCGCCCGCGCAGCTCCCGGTGCCGCGAGATCCCCACTCTCTAAATAGTCGCCGCGCTCACTCGCGACGACGCTGCGCAGCCCGACGGCATCGAGCGTGGTCCTGAGCGCCGTCGGTGGAGCAAAACGCGCGGGCACTCGCTTGACGACCAACAAGTCGCTGAGGTTCTGTGCCGTGAACATCTTGCCGCGCGGGATGTTCCGGCCGGCGACCACCACCTGCGTGGGCGAACCGACCTGCGAGCGGACGTCGCTCGCGTAGCCGTTGACGAGCGATGCCGCGAGACCTGCACACGCCGCGGAGACGCCGAGCAGCGACACCGCCCGCGCGCGTCTGGTCACGCCGCCTGTGCCGGCTGCGCCAACCCCTCAGCGGCGAGCTCCAGCGGCAGCTCGACCACGACCGCCGCCCTACCCATGCTCACCGCCGTGGAGATGCTGCCGCCGAGCACCTCGACGGCGTTCCTCGCGATCGCGAGACCGTGACCCCGGCGCGAGGACACCGGCGTGTCGCCAAATTGGTGCGGCGAGGCCCGCAGGCCGGAGCCTCCGTCCGAGATCGCGATTCGAACGCTCGAACCGCAGCGCTCGCCGTCGACGAGCACTCGTCCGCCGCCGTGTTCGAGCGCATTGCCGATCAGGTTGTCGAGCGCCTGCAGGAGCAATGTGCGCTCCCCGCGCAACCAGGCTCGCCCAGCGCGCCAGCTGAAGCGAACCGCCGCTCCGTACGCAGGAGCGAGCTGCGACCAGGCCGTCGCTCGCCCTCCGACGACCGCGCACAGATCCACCATGGCACGCTCGCGCGGCTTCGACCGATTCGAACGAAGTGCATCGATCTCGTCCAGGGCATCGCGGGCGCGCTCCAGCTGCAGGCGCAGCCCGTCGGCGCACCCCGCGAGCTCCTGCTCGCGCTCGACCAGTGACAGTCCGAGGTCGAGCGCCGCAAGCGCACCGCGCAACTCGTGCATCGGGTGAGCCACTTCCGCCCCGCGCTTCACGCCTCTCCCCCATCGACGGGATCGGTGAGCCGGTAGCCGACGCCCCACACGTTGACCATCCAGCGGCGCCCGGAGGAAGAGAGCTTGCGCCGCACTCTGCTCGCGTGCGAGTCAAGCGTGCGAGTCGAGCCCATTGCGCGAAATCCCCACACGTCGCGGAGCAGTTCCTCCTTGGTGAAGACGCGTGTCGGTTCGGCCGCGAGTGTGCGCAGCAGCGCGAACTCTTTCGCCGACAGCTCGATCCTGCGCTCGTCGAGCGTTACCTCCCGCGACACCGGGTCGATGCGAAGCTCCCCGACCTGGAGCACTCCGCTGCCCTTTCGTTTACGCGAGCGATGAAGAACTGCGCCGATGCGCGCGACCAGCTCGGGGTAGTGAAAGGGCTTGACCAGATAATCGTCCGCGCCACGCGCAAACCCGCGCAACCGGTCCGCCTCGGAGCCGCGGCCGCTGAGCAGGATCACCGGCAGGCTCGGGTCCACACGCTGCGCCAGGCCGTCCGAGTCGCGTACCCGGCTGCACAGCTCATATCCGGAGGCGTCGGGCAGCATCACGTCGAGCAGCAGCAGGTCGCACTCCTTCATCTGGAGCAGGTTGAAACACTCTCGCCCGGTCGCGGCGGTCACCACGCTGAAACTGTCCGCACGCAGGTTGTCCGCGAGGAAATCTCGCGTCGCGTCATCGTCCTCCACGACCAGAATCGTCTCCATCTCGCTCGCGCTCACGGCGCCTCCTTCCTGGGGCCGCCGGTGGCGGCACGATCACACCCTGTGTCCGGTGAAGTTGTGAGCGCCGGTTTCTCACCCCCTTTTTGGGGTTCCCGCGTGTCGTCTGTCCGGAAATTGCGCGCTCCACACCACGGCTCCCGCCTCAGTCACCGACTCGCGCGCTGGGCGAATCCGTCAGGACACGAAGCTCGCGACGGCGCTCTCCAGCGTTGCGGCCTGATGGCTCCAAAGTTGGACCGGGGCCGCGGCGACCACGGCGGCGCTCGATCTCGATCCCGAACCAACCATGCGATTTCGCGAGCATCAGCTTCATCGTCCTAAGACGTTCCCGTCGCCATCAGCTCTGGGGGCGCCGACGCGAGGATCGTGAAGCCTCCGTCAGCCGTACCCCGCGCGCAGCTGCTCGGCCACCACCAGCAGCGCCAGGAGCGCGGTGAGCAGCGCCGCGACGAGCAGCCCGCTGGCGCCGGCGGCGAGCGGCACGGCCGCGAGCAGCGCGACCACGGCGGCGGCTCGCGGCCCGCTCTGGGCGTGGCCGATCCTGGCGGCGACTGCCATCAGACCCGCGAGGAAGAGTGCGGGGCCCCCGAGGGCGACGAGCGCTCCCGCGTCGTGGAGCTCGTCCGCCGGATGCGCGATCACCAGCTCGTCGGCGACCGCGACGAGGACGATCCCGGCGACGATCGGGAGGTGCAGGTAGGTGTAGATGTCGCGGCCGATCTGGCCCCGCTCCTCGAGCGTGGCCACGCGGATCCGTTCCAGGACCGTGCCGGCGACCTGGCCGAAGTACAGCCACCACAGTGCCGTCGAGGACAGGAAGGCGAGCAGCAGCGCGGCGACGACCTCGATGCTCAACCCGGTGTCCGAGGCGGTCGCGCCCGCCAGCACGATGCTCTCCCCGAGCACGATGATCACGAACAGCTGGAAGCGCTCGCCGAAGTGGGCGCCCTCGATCTGCCACTGGCTCATCGGCGTGCGGCCCAGGTGAGGGAGCCAGTAGGTGGCCAGCGGCGCCACCAGGTCGAGCCCCAGCGCTCCCAGCCAAAGCGCCCAGCGCAGCCCGTCGCCGTCGACGACGCCCCCTGCCACCCAGAGCGGGGCCGAGAGCACGCTCCAGGCGAGGATCTGGCGGAAGTTCTGGTTGAAGCGACCGCGCGGCGTAGCCGCAACCACGAACGCGTTCCGCCCGATCTGCATGCCCGAGTAGGCGCAGGCGAACAAGAGCGCGTGCTCGCCGAATCCCTCCGGGATGGCGACAGCCATCAGCAGGCTTGCCAGCATCACGAATATCAGCACGAGCCGGACCGGCACCGTGTCCGGATCGAACCAGTTCGTCATCCACGTGGTGTAGTTCCACGCCCAGTAGAGCGCGACGAGCATGAACGCGGTCTCGGCCCCGGTCGCCCAGCTGAGGTCGTCGAGCAGATGGTGCGACAGCTGGGTGACCGCGAAGACGTAGACGAGGTCGAAGAACAGCTCGAAGAAGGTCGCGCGCTGCTCACCCTCCTGGCGGGCGCGGATGATGGGAAGCTCCGGGACGATCGGGCTCGTACTGGCCATGACGCGAGGATAGGATCACGCGGTCAAGCATTGCCAGGTATGCGCGAACCAATGCCGCCGCTGCGAGCAGGCCTGCAAGGACCTACGGGCGGCGATCAGCTAGACATCGGGTTTACTGCCGGCGACGGCGAGCAGGAAGAGGAGCCCGCCGATCAGCCAAACGGGGGGCGCGTTCCTGCTCGTCCACGCCGTGACCGGCTCACGACTCGTTCACCACCCCACCGGGCGGCGCGCGAGGATGGCTGCGCGCCGCATGCGGGCCGCGATCAGCCGCCGCTGAGCGAGGTTTCTGTCCGAAAATTGCGCGCGGTTAGCATGCGCGCATGGCCGACCCAGGCAAGCTGCGCGACGAGCTGGACGGCGTGCTGGCGGCCGCCGCGAGCGAGGCCCGCGCATACCTGGCAGCGATTGACGGCGAGCCGGTCAAGCCCGTCGGAGCCGAGGACGCGCTGCCCGCGCTCGCAACGCCGCTGCCAGCGGATGGCAGCGGCGCCACCGATGCGGTCGCGGAACTAGCGGCGCTCTGCCGCTCCTCGGCACTGCGCTCGGCTGGACCGCGCTTCTTCCACTTCGTGATGGGCGGCGGCACGCCGGCGGCACTCGCCGCCGACTGGCTGACGTCCGCGATCGACCAGGTCGCTTTCGCGTGGGTCTCTTCCCCGCTGGCGGCCCGCCTCGAGCAGATCGCCACCGGCTGGCTGAGGGAGCTATTCGCGCTGCCGCAGGACTTCGCAGGCGTGCTCACGAGCGGGGCAACGATGGCGAACTTCACGGGGCTGGCTGCCGCCCGCAACTGGTGGGGCGAGCGACACGGGATCGACGTCGAGCGCGACGGGCTGGCGGGTGCTCCGCGCGTGCCCGTCTTCTCGAGCGGTTACCTGCATCCGAGCGCGGTCGAGGCGCTCGGGCTGCTGGGCGTCGGCAGGAACGCGCGCACCCTCGCGCGCGACGGAGCTGGTCGGCTGGACGTCGATGCGCTGGAACGCGAGCTCGCCGCGCTCGACGGCGCACCCTCGATCGTGATCGGCAACGCCGGCGAGGTGAACGCCGGTGACTTCGACCCGCTGGACGAGCTGGCCGATCTCGCGGAGCGCCACGGTGCCTGGCTGCACGTGGACGGTGCATTCGGCCTGTTCGCGCGCGTCACGCCTGAAGCGGCGCCGCTCGCGGCCGGCGTCGAGCGCGCTCAGTCGGTCATCACCGACTGCCACAAGTGGCTGAACGTCCCCTACGACTGCGGCGTCGCGTTCGTGCGCGATCCGAGCCGCCTCGCCGCCGCCTTCGCGGCAGGCGCGCCGTATCTGCCGGCAACCGACGACCCGCGCCCGTCGTTCGGCTACCTCGCTCCCGAGAACTCCCGCCGCGCGCGCTCGCTGGCGGTGTGGGCAACGCTGCGCGCCTACGGGCGCGACGGCTACCGCGCCATGGTCGAGCGCCACCTCGCGCTGGCGCGCAGGCTCGCGGCACACATCGAAGGCGGGGCCGAGCTCGAGCTCCTCGCCGACGCGCGTCTGAACATCGTCTGCTTCCGGTGGCGGCCGGCCGATGCGGAGGAAGCGGAGCTCGACGAGCTCAACCGCGCGCTTGGCGAGGCGCTGCTCGAGGACGGACGTGTCTACGCGGGCACGACGACGTACGACGGCAGGGTCGCCTTCCGGCCCGCGATTGTCAACTGGCGCACCCGCGAGGAGGACGTTGACCTGCTCGTTGACGTACTGCTCGAGCTCGGCGCGCGGGTTCGGGCGGCTGCATGAAGGTCGGGCCGGTGCGCGCCCGTGCAGTGCTCTGCTCGCTGTTCTTCGTTGCCGCGCTCTCGATGTGGTGCGCCGGCTCAGCCTCCGCCGCAGCTGACGAGCGCGTTCACGACTACCGCGGCGTCGTCCCCGCCTTGGTCTACCACGGCATCGATGACGCTACGCGCCCGAGCGATGACTACTCGATCACGAGGGAGGAATTCGCCCGCCAGATGGCGATGCTGGCGCAGAACGACTTTCACGCGATCTCGATCGCCCAGTATGCGCGGTTCGCCGCCGGGGACGTAGCGGGACTGCCGGAACGGCCGATCCTGATCACCTTCGACGACGGCCGCCTCGACAGCTACCAGGGAGCCGACGCGGTCCTGGCGCGTTACGGAATGCGGGCGACGATGTTCGTGATTACGGGATACGCCGCAGCGGCAAAGGCCGGCTATCTGAGCTGGCCGCTGCTACGCACGATGGCCGCGAGCGGCCGGTGGGAGCTGCAGGAGCACGCGCACGCAGGCCACACGCTCATCCCTACCGGCCCCGGCAAACGAACCGGTCCCTACTACGCGAACCTGATCTACCGCAAGGGCGTGCGCGAGCGCTTCAGCGCCTTCAAGCGCCGCGTCACCACCGACGTCCTTGCCGGCCGCAGCCTGATGGCGGAGCAGATCCCGGGCTTCGAGCCGCTCGCGTTCGCCGTCCCCTACAGCGACTACGGGCAGGAGCACACGAACTACGCGCCGATCCCCGACTGGGTGCGTTACTGGCTGCTGCGCACGTTCAACGTCATGTTCGTCCAGGACCGCCGCGTCTACAACCGCCCGGGGAACCGGATCGGCCAGCGCTACGGCATCCGGGCCGCCACCACCGCCGAGGCGCTACGGGACTGGCTGCGGGAGGCGCTGCCGGAGAGCGCATGGATCCTTGGCGCTCGCCCCAAGCGTCCAAAATTGCGCCGGCTTCGCGTCGGCCGCCGCAGCGTCTCGATCGTCTTCAAGATTCGCGACGGTGTCGACCTGCGCGCGACGCGCCGCCGGGCGGGCCGCAAGCACCGCGCGCGCGTTCGCGTCAGCGCCCGCGGCCGGCTGCGCGACCGGCGCCTGCGTCCCGGCACCGTGTACCGCTACCGGGTGGTCGCGATGAACCGCGACGGCCGGCGTAGCCGCGCGCTCGGGCTGCGGGTGCGGACGCGTCGCTAGGTCACTAGATGACCGGTTTGACGTCGACGATCGGCGTACCGTCCACCGCCTCGAGCGGCCGAACGCTCAACGTCGCACCATCGACCGCGAGCACCTCTACCTCGTGCAGCCCGATCGGGTTCGGGCGGTCTTCCGAGCGGGTGGCAAACACGCCTTTGACCGGATTTGCCCGGTCGTCGCGCGGATGCACGCGCAGGACGTCCCTGTCCCCGCGATCCAGCCACGTGAGGACGACGATCCGGTCCCCGGGCGCGATGCCGTCCAGCGCGGCCAGCATGTCCGACTCGAACACGAGCCGCGCCTCCGGAGCGCCTTCGTGACCCTGCTTCGGCGCCAACGCCGGATCGGTCAGCGACGAGACGACGATGCCAATCTGCCGGAGCTCTATCACACGGTAATCATCGTGCAACCGAGCCCGCCACCTGCCTGGTCGCGACGTTGAGACGGTTCCAGACGTTGATGTTCGCGATCGCCAGGACCAGCGCGGCCAGCGCTGACTCATCGTAGTGGCGGGCACACTCCTCCCAGATCTCGTCGGGCACCGGATCGGTCCTGTCGCTGATCCGTGTCGCGGCTTCAGTCAGCGCCAGTGCGGCGCGCTCCGCGTCGGTGAAGTACGGCGCCTCGCGCCAGGCCGCCACCGCGAACAGGCGCTCGTCTGTCTCCCCCGCATTCTTGAGGTCTCGGGCGTGCATCTCGACGCAGACGCTGCAGCCGTTGACCTGGCTAGCACGCAGGTTGACGAGATCGAGGGTGCGGCGCGGCACACCGGCTCGCAGGGTGGACTTGCTGAGTGCGAGCAGGGCCTGCATGGCGTCGGGGAGGATCATCACGGGATTGTCCATTCGTGCTTGCACGTGCCAGTTCTCCTTCGCTGTCGTCTTTAAGGGAAGACGAACGGCCGGCGGCTGAAAAGACACCCCGCGGCGCACCCGGTAGCTTCCGGTGCCATGGCTGATCCAGCCGTCGAGATCGACGCGGACGGGCGCGCACTACGCGTCTCGAATCCGCAGCGCGTGATCTTCCCGGCGACCGACAGCACCGAGGAGGTGACAAAGCTCCACATCGTCGAGTACTACCTGTCGGTCGGGCCCGGGATCCTGCGCGCGCTGCGCGACCGGCCCACGACTCTCGAGCGCTGGCCGAAAGGCGTCCACCCGGGCATCGTCCTCTCTACGCGCGAGAAAGGCGGCGGCGACGCCTTCTACCAGAAGCGCATCCCGCGCGGCGCGCCTGACTACGTGGAGACGGCGCGCATCCAGTTCCCGTCCGGGCGCTCCGCCGACGAGATCTGCCCGACCGAGGTCGCGGTCGTCGGCTGGGCGGCGCAGATGGGGACGATCACCTTCCATCCGTGGCCGGTGCGTCGCACGGACGTCGACCACCCCGACGAGTTGCGAATCGACCTCGACCCTCAGCCCGGCACCGACTTCGAGGACGCGGTGCGCGTCGCGGGGACGGCGCGCGAGCTGCTCGACGACCTCGGCTTTGCCGGCTTCCCGAAGTCCTCGGGCGGTCGCGGTGTGCACATCTACGTGCGGATCGAGCCGAAGTGGACGTTCACCGACGTCCGCCACGCGGCGATCGCGTTCGGACGCGAGCTCGAGAAGAGGCGCCCGGGAGAGGTGACGACCAAGTGGTGGAAGGAGGAGCGCGGCGAGCGGGTGTTCGTCGACTACAACCAGAACGCCCGTGACCGCACGATCGCCTCCGCCTACAGCGTGCGCCCCAAGCCGGGCGCGACGGTGTCCGCGCCGGTCAGGTGGGACGAGCTGACCGAGGTCCAGCCGGAGGACTTCACTGTCGCGACGATGCCCACGCGTTTCGCCGAGGTCGGCGACCTGCACGAGGACATCGACGACGTCGCGCACTCGCTCGAGCCGCTGCTCGAGCTGTACGAGGAGCAGGGGCGCACCGACATGCCCTACCCGCCCGACTACCCGAAGATGCCGGGCGAGCCGAAGCGCGTCCAGCCGAGCCGGGACACGGACCGCAAGCAGAAGAAGAGCTGACGCGTCAGCCCATGTGCAGGCGATGGATCCGCGCGACGCCGCGGTGAACGGTCTCCACCTCCCACCTGCGCGATGCCTCCTCGATGAACGCGTCGGCACTGCTGCGTCCGGGATCGGCGATCAAGGCTTCCGGGGCGAGACGCGGCAGCAGCGACAGCAGCTGCGCGACGGCGGCACGTGTGTAGAGCACGTCGGCGGCGAGCGCGAGGTCGAACGGCGCGCGCTTGACGAGCGCGGCCGGCTCACCCCAGTCGACCATCGCGGTCTCGATCCGCACGTCGTTCAGTTGCGCATTGCGCGGGACCAGGGCGAGCGCGTCCGCGTTTGCGTCTGTCGCGAGCACGTCGGCGCCCGCGCGCGCGGCGGCGAGACTTGGGACGGCGAGCCCGCAGCCGAGCTCGACAATGCGTTGGCCGCCGAGCGACATGCCGTCCACCTCGCGCCCGAGCGTCACGCCACTGCGCCAGAGCACGGTCCAGTAGGGCTCGATCGGCGCCCATTCGATCGCGCCGTCATCCGGCAGCTCGGCAGCGTCCGTCGGTTGCAGGAGGCGGAGCCGGCCGCTCGGCAGCTCGATCTTCCGGGTGGTGAGATCCTCTTGCGTCAGGCGGCGCGCCGAGCTTCGCGCAGTAAGGGCATGGTCGTCTCTTCGGCGAACTGCTCGCCGGTCACGCCGGTGACGAAGTGCCCGCCTCGGATGAGACCGCGTGCCTCCAGGCGGCGCAGCGCCCACAGGATCTCCCGCCACGGCAGCGCCAGCCGCTCCTTGAGGTAGACGTCGCGGAACACGACTCCCCACCTCATCAGCAGCTCCCAAGCGACGGTCTCGGCCAGCTCCTCGACGTCGTCGATCTGCTGCACCGGCGGCAACAGCGTCCAGCGACCTTCCACTCCCTGCCGCCACGACCCCCGCCGGCCGCGCGAGCCCTGGCGCGGGTAGGGTCGCTGGCGACGCGCGAACCGGGTGCGCGCGTGCAGCAGCGAGCGCACGGCGTTGAACCCGTCGGCGCTCACGATTCCGCGCGCGACTCCGTCCCACAGGCCCTCCTCGACCTCAGTCGGGAGGCGATGCGTGATGGTCTGCAGATCGGAGTGGAAGAGCGCGCCGTGCTGGCGCAGGGCGTCGAGCACCTCGCGGCCGGAGCCGGCCGTCGGCTCTGCCGGTGCCACCCCGCCGCGATGCGCCTGCAGCAGCCATGGAAGGTCCTGCCGCAGCATGAAGGTGATGGGCGTGCGGCGCGACGGCGTCTTGCCCGAGCGGCGCGGCTCCCCGGCGGCGGGGTCCTCGCCCTCGGCTACGGGATCGACCACCGACAGCCGGCCCCAAACGACCTCGCCCGACATGCACAGGTCGTCGAGCCACTCGGGCCGGTAGGACTCGACGCGCTCGGCAAACAGACGCTCCCAGTCGCCGGCCGGAAGCTCGAAGCCCTGGAGCTGCTCGATCACCTCGGCGACGCCGAGCCTGCCGTGGCGCTTCGTCGCGGGTGCCGCGTGCCACCAGGACTGCAGGAACTCCTGCCACTCCTCCTGGCTGATCGGACGGACCTGTGCCCGCCGCTGCTCACGCGTGTAGCCGTGGATGCGTGCCAGCAGCCGCCGCGCACACCACTGGTCGCCGCGGTCGGCTTCGAACTGCCCGCCCACCGCGAACCCGCGCCCCCGCAGTGCCTCGAGCGCGATCGTCACAGACGAGGACGCCAGGCCGGTGGCGGCGACGAAATCGTCCACCGTCACCGGGCCGGAAATATCGAGGTGTCCCTGCACCAGCGCAACCGCCGCTTCGTCGGCGAGGGTCGCAGTGTCCTTGTCGGTTGCCATGCCCGCCGGGAGCGCGTGGTCCGGCTCGAACCGCGCGCCCGGGTAGAGGGCCTCGATCTCCGCCCGGCGTTCGGTCGCCGCCCACAGCACGCCGTCCGCGCCGGGAACGTGGACCGCGAACGCCCGCCCAGCCTCGGCTAGCGCCTCGAAATGCTCGGCCCACTCCTCCCGCGGACGGGTCGCAACCAGTGAAAGCAGCACGTCGTGGAGCTCGTCCGCTCCGCGCACGTCCGGCGTCGCCTCGACGCGCACCCGCTCTATCGCCTCGGGGTCGAGCTTGCCCAGCTCGCGCGGCTCCACCGGCAGTCCACGGCGCAACGGCACCGCGCGCGAGCGGCGCTCACCGATCTCCGTGTCCTCGTCGAGGTAAGTGAACGGAGCTCCGTTCAGGATCTCGTGTGCCAGGACGCTCGGCTCGACGGTGTCGAGGAAGTGCATGCGCACGGTGCCCTCTTCGAAGCGCTTGACCAGTGCCTTCAAGCCATCGATGTCCATCGCCTCGGTGAGGCAGTCGTTCATCGTCTCTCGCACGAGCAGGTGATCGGGGATCTCGGTGGGACCGGCCGGCGCGTTGTCCTGGCAGGCGGCGAGGTCCGGGAACACGGCGGCCATCAGGTCGTCCGACTCCATGCGCTGGATGTTGAAGGGGTTGATGCGACCGCCCTTGCGCCGCAGCACCGCGAGCGAGCGGTTGAGGTTCCACCGCCAGCGAGCGGTGAACATCGGGCTGCGCAACACCGCCTGCGACACCGCGTCCTGGGCGTTGTGCGAGCGCAGGAAGGCGGGCACGTCCTCGAGCGGGAACGAGTGCTGCGGACCGAGCGACAGCAACACGGCGTCGTTGCTGGCGGCGGCCTGCAGCTCGAAGTCGAAGTTGAGGCAGAACTTCTTGCGCAGGCCGAGCCCGAGCGCCCGGTTGATCCGCGCGCCCAGCGGCGCGTGGACGATGAACTGCATCCCACCCGACTCGTCGAAGAAGCGCTCGAAAACGATGTCGTCGTGCGTGGGCAGCACTCCGCCGAGGCCGGCCCGGCCCGCGCGCAGGTAGTCGACGACCATTGCCGCCGCGACCTCGTCGACGCCGGACACCGCCTGCACGTGGGCGATGGCCGCTTCCCGGCCGCCGCCGTCGAGCCGTTCGGCCACTTCGGTGCGAAGGCGCGACACCTCCTCCGACAGCTCGTCGGTGCGGCCCGGGGCCTCGCCGACCCAGAAGGGAATCGTTGGATGCCGGCCCGTGGCGTCGCGAACGCGCATGACGCCGTTCGTCACCTGCACGATCTGCCACGGATGAGTGCCGAGCAGGAAGACATCGCCCTGGAACGACTCGATCGCAAAGTCCTCGTTGACGGTGCCGATGAACACGTCGCCGGGCTCCATCAGGACGCGGTAGTCGCCGGTCTCCGGAATCGCTCCGCCCGAGGTCAGGCTCGCCAGCCGCGCGCCCCGGCGCCCGCGCAGGCGCCCGTTGACGCGATCGCGATGCAGGTACGCCATGCGCCGGCCGCGCCCGGTCTCGATGCCGACCGACACCAGCTCGACGACCTCGTCGAACTCCTCCCGGCTCAGCCGGCGGTACGGCCAGGCCCGGGTGACGAGCTCGAACAGCTCGTCCTCGCCCACTCCCTCCTCGCCCCTCGCTGCGGCCTCCGCCACGACCTGCTGGGCGAGAACGTCGAGCGGCTGCTCGGGCGGGTGAAGCGCGTCGAGCCGCCCCCGCTCCACGGCGGCAAGCAGCGCGGTGCATTCGACGAGCTCGTCCCGGGTGCCCGGATACATGATCCCCCGCGGCACTCCGGCGAGATGGTGATTCGCCCGTCCCACCCGCTGCAGGAAGGTGGCGATGCTGTGCGGCGAGCCGATCTGGCAGACGAGCTCGACCGGCCCGACGTCGATGCCGAGCTCCAGTGAGGCCGTCGCGACCAGAGCGCGCAGGTCGCCCGCCCGCAGCCGGTGCTCGACACGCTGGCGACGCTCGCGCGAAAGCGATCCGTGGTGAGCTGCCACCTGGTCCTCGCCCAGCCGCTCGCCCAGCTCGTGCGCCACCCGCTCCGACAGCTTTCTCGTGTTGACGAAGACCAGCGTCGTCCTGTGATCGGCGACGTGCGCGGCGATGCGGTCCACGATCTCGCCGAACTGGTCGCCGGAGAGCGCCGCCTCGAGCTCGCCGTCGGGCAGCTCCAGCGACAGGTCCAGGCTGCGCCGGTGGCCGCTGTCCACGACGGTCGGCAGCGGCTCGCTCGCTCCCACCAGCAGCCGCGCGGCCGTCTCGACCGGCTTGACGGTCGCCGACAGCCCGATGCGGACCGGTCGCCGCTCGGTCACGGCCGCCAGGCGCTCGAGCGAGAGCGTCAGGTGAGAGCCGCGCTTGTCGCGGGCAAGCGAGTGGACCTCGTCCACGATCACGGTCTCCACCGTGTCGAGCGTGGTCCGCGACCGTTCCGCCGTCAGATACAGGTAGAGAGACTCCGGCGTCGTGACGAGCAGGTTCGGTGGCCGGCGGATCATCATCTGGCGCTCGGAAGAGGTGGTGTCCCCGGTGCGGACGGCGACCGTGATGGGCGCCGGCTTGTGGCCGAGCTCCTGCGCCACCTCCGCGATCTGGTCGAGCGGCTCCTCGAGGTTCGTGTGGATGTCCAGCGCGAGCGCCTTCAGCGGACTGAGGTACACGACCTGGGTCGCCCCCTCGATCTCCTGCCCGGCCTCGTGGGCGTGGTAGAGGGCGTCGATGGCGGCAAGGAACCCGGCCAGCGTCTTACCCGAGCCCGTGGGAGCGCATATCAGCGTGTGCTCGCCGGCGGCGATCGCGGGCCAGCCCCCCGTCTGGGCGTCGGTCGGCCCGCCGGGGAACCTGCGCTCGAACCACACGCGCACCGCGGGGTGGAACTGCTCGAGGATCCCGGTCGAGCGGGACAGCGTGGGCAGGGTTGGCTGCGAGACCACCGACATGGCTAATCACACACCGTAGCGGCTGGCGCAACCGCTCCCGGCGCTGCTCAGAGGTCCCGCTCGTAGTAGTAGTTGACCGGCCCGCCACGCTTGCCTTCGTGGTTGCTGAAACCGAGGCTCTCGTACAACGACCGGGCCGCGACGTCGTCCTCGCTCGTGCCCAGGTCCATGTAGTCGGCGCCCTCCGCGCGGGCGAGCTCGATCGCGGCCTCCATCAGCGCCCGCCCGACCCCCTGCCCGCGCCGCTCCGGGACCACGTACAGCTCCGCCAGGTAGCACTCGAGCGCCTCCGACCAGATCGACGGGCGGAAGCGGAGCACTGCCAGCCCGTCCGGTCCGCTCGCCTCGAGCAGTACCGTGGCCTCCCCGTCGGCGATCAGCTCCCGCATGCGTTTGGTGAGGGCCCGGGGCCCGGGAGTGAAATCGTCGAACTCGCGGTTGAAGTCGTGAAGCAGCCTGCCAACGACCTTCGCGTCCGCGGGCGTCGCGCGCCGGACGGCGACCTGTGTGCCGCTCACGCGGCTCCTCCCAGCTCGGCCATCCGCTGCTCGAGAAAGCGCCGCTCCGCGTCGGACGCGACCAGCTCCAGCGCCCGCTCGTACGCCGCGCGGGCGTCGTCTGGGCGCTCTAGCCGGCGCAGCAGCTCCGCACGCGTCGCATGTAGATAGAGATAGCTGTCGAGCTCGAGGGCGTCGACCAGCGCCAGCGCGGCGTCCACCTCGCCGGCCTCGGCGACCGCAACGGCCCGGTTCAGCTCGACTACCGGAGACCCGGTGACGCGGGCGAGCTCGCCATAGAGTGCCGCGATCTGCGGCCAGTCCTGCGGGTCCTCGGAGTGCAGCACCGCGAGCGCCGCTTGTAGCACGTAGGGACCGCGGCCGCCGAGCGCGAGAGCACGATCGAGCGCCGTGCGTCCTTCTCCGATCTCGTCCAAGTCCCACAGCGTCCGGTCCTGATCGCGCAGCAGCACCACGGTGCCGCCGGCGAAGCGCGCGCCGCGGCGGGCGTCGTTCACCAGCATCAGCGCCAGCAGGCCGTGCACCTCCGCCTCGTCGGGCATCAGCTCGGCCAGCGCGCGCCCGAGCCGGATCGCCTCGTTCGCGAGGTCGCCGCGGCCGCCGTAGCCCTCGTTGAAGATCAGGTAGACGACCGCGAGCACCGCCGCGAGCCGATCCGGGAGCAGATGGGCCGGCGGCACCCGAAACGGAATCCCGGC
The DNA here is from genome assembly GCA_963716195.1 of uncultured Solirubrobacterales bacterium. Classification (GTDB taxonomy): domain Bacteria; phylum Actinomycetota; class Thermoleophilia; order Solirubrobacterales; family JBBDJG01; genus JBBQNR01. The sequence goes on along the minus strand of OY970293.1, from coordinate 756,751 downwards.
GTTCTTGATCTTTCGCTTGGCGCGCACGAGGCGCTTGGCCATCGTGTCGTCGGGAACGAGGAAGGCCCGCGCGATCTCGTCCGTGGTGAGCCCACCGAACGTGCGCAGCGTGAGCGCCACCTGCGCGTCGAGCGCAAGCGCCGGATGGCAGCAGGTGAAGATGAGCTCCAGGCGCTCGTCGGGGATCTCGGTGTCTTCCAATTCGTCCTCCATGGCTTCCGGGAGGTCGAGCAAGCGGGTCTTCTCGGCGAGCGTGCGATCGCGGCGGATGCGGTCAATGGCGCGATTGCGCGCCGTCGCCACGAGCCATGCGCGTGGGTTGTCCGGCGTCCCGTCGCGCCGCCAGCGCTCGGCGGCGACCGTGAACGCCTCCTGAGCGGCCTCCTCGGCGAGCTGGAAGTCGCCGAGGAAGCCGATCAGCGCCGCGAGGACGCGCCCCCACTCGTCGCGGAAGACCTCGTCGAGAGTGGGTGCACTTACCACTCGACGATGGGGCGCACCTCGATCGCGCCGCCGAGGCGGGCCGCCGGGATCCGTCCGGCCAGGTCGATCGCGGCGTCCAAGTCGTCCGCCTCGAACATGAGGTAGCCGCCGATCGCCTCCTTGGTCGCGACGAAGGGGCCGTCGGTGGTCAGGGTCCGCCCGTCCTCGACGCGAACGGTCGTTGCCGTCTCGGGTGAGTCGAGCTGGAGGCCGGGAGTGACGCCGGGCGTCTGGTTGATGGCCTGGTAGTCGCTGTAGACGGACTTCTGCTCTTCCTCCGACAGCTTGCTCCAGGCGACCGGGTCCCTCGGCGTCGGTGCATTGCCTTGATGGATCAACAGCAGGTACTTCATCGCATCCTCCTTCGTAGGGCTTGGTCGCGTCGAAGACGAACGGCGGAGGCAGAAATGGACACCGCCTTGGCAAAGCCCTCGTGCCCAGACTAAAGCGCCGGATCCTGACGCGGGCTTCGTCAGGTGTTAGGTTGGCGAGAGACTGGACTGCGATCGAGAGGGGTTTTCATGGGCGAGCAAAGCGTCGAAGTGGTCAAAGGCGTGTACGAGGCCTTCGGGCGCGGTGACGTACCGGCGGTACTTGGGGCAATGGCGGGCGACATCGAGTGGAATGAGGCCGAGGGAATGCCCTACGGCGGCGTCTACCGCAGCCCGGAAGCGGTCGCCGAGAACGTCTTCGGGCCACTCATCGACGACGTACCGGATTTCGCTGTCCGGCCGGATGAGATCATCGCGTCGGGAGACACGGTGGTGTCCGTCGTGCGCTATACGGGCACCGGAAAGGCGACCGGCAAGAAATTGGACCTCTCCGTCGTTCACGTCTGGCAAGTCCGCGACGGCAAGGCCGTGCGGTTCCGCCAGTTCGTGGACACGGCGAAGTTCCTCGAAGTCGTGCCGGACCAGGCTGCCGCGACGGCGTAGGTCCCACTTTTGGCTTGCGGGCCGCGAGGTGAACTAACTGCGGGCACCGACAGGGTGGGTGATCAGGCTGGTCCTTATAGAGATCGGAGTGGTGGCGAATGGGCGGTGAGCCGTGACGATTGGCCGGGATCCCCTTCCGCCGTGATTCAAGCGACCAACGTTATGCACCTATAACCGGCACAACGTTGGGTTCGATGATCGTCAGCAGGCGATCGTCGCAGCCTGCGCGTAGTCCCGGTCCCTTGCCAGGACCTCGTTCGCGGCGCGCACGCCCGAGCGGATCGCTCCGTCGATGAAACCGTGGGAGACCGTCGCGGTCTCCGTGCCCGCCCAGTGGATCGGCCCGACCGGCTCGCGCAGGGCACCGCCGAAGCCGGTGAGCGCTCCGGGCGGCATGTGGGACATGTAGCCGCCGCGGCTGTAGTCCTCCGCCCCCCAGTCGTGCTCGTGGTAGTCGGCGAGCGCTCCCGCCTTTGACCCGAAGCGCTTGACCATCTCCCTCGTCACGAGCTCCCTGCGCTGCCGCTCGTCGAGGCGGTTGAACGAGATCGACTGCGGTCCCGCGATGATCACGGACAGGATGCCTGGCGGCGTGGTGCGTGCGCAACCGTCGAGCGTCAACGAGGCGAGAGAGTCGACGTCCAGCGAGGAGCCGTTCAACCCGTCGGCGCGCCACCATGCGTCGTCGTAGACGAGCGCCACCTTCGTGACCGCTCCGATCGGCATGCGATGCGTGAGATGTGCGCGCTCGACCGGCAACGGCGGGTCGAAACGAATGCGCCCCGTGAGCAATGCCGGCACCGCGACGACGACTGCAGCGGCGGCAACGGATACGTCAGCGCCCTCGACCTCGACCCTGCCGCCATCCCACCGGATCGCGTGCACCGGCGCGGCGAGCCGAACGTCGTCACCCAGCTCGGCAGCCACGCGATCGGCCAGGCCGCCCATGCCCCCCACGACGCGGTCCTGCTGCCCGCCGCCTTCCATCGAGAAGAGGAAGTCGAGGCCGCCATGGTGAGAGCCGATCAAGTAGAGCGCGTACAGCAGCGAGACCTCGGCGGGATCGGCCACGTACAGGTCCTTGAGGACATTCGAGAAGACGCGCTTGGCCCTTCCCGGCACCATGTTGCGGTCGAGCCAGGTCGCGAGGGTCATGGAATCCCATCGCCTCGCCCGCGGCGCTTCCCAGGGAGCCTCCACTGGGACCTGGGCTGCCATGCGGTCCAGCCGCCGCATCGCAACACCGAGGTTCGCGATCTGGAGGGGACCCATCGAGAGCGGGACCAGACCCGTGTAGCGCTTCGGCTCGCCGTCCTTTACGTACACGGTCGCGCCTTTGGTGTAGGTCGGATAGGTCTCGACTCCGAACTCCGCCGCCAGCCCGTACGCCGCGTCCTGTCCGGGGCCGAGCCAGGCGCCACCGTGGTCGATCGTGATGCCGTCCGAGAGCACCTCGGTGTGCGTGCGGCCGCCGACCCGGTCATTCGCCTCGAGCACGATCGTGGACACGCCCTCCTGGCTCAACCGGCGGGCGGCAGCCAGTCCGGCGAATCCGGCTCCGACGACACAGACGTCAGCTTCAGCGTGCTCCACGATGGGAGCCTACCGCCGCATCACCGCGTTTGGATGGTGCGGCGGGCGCTCCTGTAAGCGCTCGCCTTTCCCGTCTCCTCAGCCGGAGCTAGTGATGGCCCTTGTGTTTTCCATGCTTCCCGTGGTCGTCATCGTCGCCTCCACAATCGATGCCGACGCCGCCGGGCTTGATCAGCTGCTCGCCGGAGTCGTAGCCGCTGGAGAGCCGGATCCGGAACGTGTCGGGCGCGTTGGGGATGTCCTTCACGTCTACGGTGAAGTCGACCACGGGCCCGTCCTTGGTCGCCGCCTTGCCGACCATGCTGGCCGCGATGCCGTCAGCGCTCACGGACACGTTGCTGACCTCGGTCGACTTCAGCTTGAAGGCAGCGGCCGGACCGTGGTCCCGGTAGTAGAGCCCTCCCCTCTGCGGGATTACGTCCGCCCACAGGTTGAGCCATGCCTTGTCGCCGTTGCTCGCCTTGATCTTGCCGACGGCCCCGACCTCGCACTCGCACTCGACGTCGATGTCGCCGTGGTGGATTTCCTGCGTGCCCGAGTCGTAGCCGTTCGAGAGCCGGATGCGGAACGTGTCGGGCGCTCCCTTCACGTTTTCCAGATCGACCGTGAAGTCGAACGACCCCTCGCCGTCGATCGACGCCTTCCCCTCAATCGTGACCTCCCGGCCGTCTGAACTGACCGTGACATCGCTGATCGCGGTCGACTTCACCTTGAGCGCGTCCGCTGAGCCGTAGTCGCGGTAGCGCACCTTGCCGGACGGGGTCGTGCCTGACTCAACGTCGATGTCGAACGCCGCCTTGTCGCCGTTGCCGGCGGTGATGCGTCCATCGGCGTCGATCTCACATGGCACCGACGGACCGGGCGGAGGCGGCCCGCCGTCCCCCGCGACCGTGACCGGGACGCCGGCCAGCGTGCACGGGTTGTAGAAGGCGTCGCCTGCGAACGACGTGGTCACCGTGTACGTGCCTGCCGCCAGCGAGGCCGACGTCGATGCGCTTCCGTTGCTGCCCGTCGTGGCGGTGAACGTCTGCACGTTGCTGCCGAGGGCGAGGACGCTGAACGTCACCGTCTTGCCCGACCGGTTTCCCAGCGAGGTGTCCGGCTCGCCCATGTCGGCCGACAGGTTGGTGGCCGCGCCGGCCGCGACCTGCGTGTCGCCGGTGTAGGTGAGCGTGCAGTCCTCCTTGGTGATCTCGAACGCGTCGCCGTCGCTCGAAGGCGCGTAGGTCGAATCCCCTACGAACGCCGTCGCGACACTGGTGGCCGAGCCGGGTTCCTGGGTCACGACCAGCGAGGTCGACGCATTGCCGCTCGCGTCGGTCGGGCTTGCGCTCGCGGTCTGGCTGCCGATGGTGAAGTCGAGCTGCTTGCCGGCGACACCGACGTTCGGGGAGACGCTCGTGTCGAGCAGGGTGCCGGACAGCGACGCCGCGTCGGAATATTGAACGCTCCCGGCGCCCGTGTACGTAGTCGAGGTCGACTTCGCGCTCGTCAGGCTGCCCGCCTGCAGGAAGACGTTGCTGTCGTAGGAGTCATCGCTGGCGTCTGCGATCGCGAGCTTCATGTGATTGGTCACGCCCGAGTTCACCGCTGCCGTGCAGGTGAGCACGATCGTGAGCCCGTCCATCTCGGTGTCGATCGTCGGTGATGTCGGAGGCCCGGGGTCGGTGGGGCTGTTGTTGCGGTAGAGCTCGGGGTGCGACCGCGGGTCAGTCCCGAACGGGTTGCCGTTGTTGATCGTGTTGATGGATACCGGATCGGTGCCGACCGTTGCGCAGTTGACGTCGTTCACGAAGAACCCGAACACGTCGTTGAAGTCCGAGTTGACGAAGTCGTTGTACTCGTCGGAAGCGAACACGTAGCTGAACGTGACGGTGGAGGCACTCGGGACGAAGTCGAACTCCAGCACGGCTGCGTCCTGCGTGGAGAAGCTGGCTATGGAATCGAGGTCCGTGTCACCGGGCGTTGCGTTCGCGCCGGTGATGTCGTCGGCGACATTGGGACCGAGGATGTTCGCGATATCGCCCGAGCTGAGGATGATGCCGCTGTCGAAGCCGATGATCCCGCCGCCACCGCCGGCGAACGTGCCGGCCGCGACATCGGCGCCGGTATAGGTGACGTTGGAGACCGTTACCCCCGAGCCCACCAGGCTGTTCGCGAGGTCCTGCGCAGTGAGCGTCGCCGACAGCGACTCGGTCGTGAGCTGCGCTGACGCGCTCGCTGCAGGCAGCGCGCCTATCGCGATCACGGTCATCGAGACCAGCAATGCCGTCCTCAGCCGCATCCGTCGAACCCCATTGCCACTCATTCACGCCCCCCTCGCCAGTTGACCGACCCATAGGAGAGGGAAATGGCGCCCGGTGGATCACAGCTCGGCCTTCCAGGCCCGACTGATCGCGCGAGGCTTTCCATAGGAGTTCCTCTCCCCCTCGTTCGGGGCAACCCTCTCCGAGCGAGGGTCGACTGTCAAGTCGGCCGCCGCCCTCTGCGCTGCGAAAATACCCCCGCTGATGGGTTGGTGGAGACAGGCTATGCGCCGCAGCTATGGCGACTCACCACGGATTTGGCTGACTTCGCTGCTTGCAGCAGTCCTGGCTACCGCTGGCCTCGGCGTCATGTCACCAGGTGTTCATGCGGACCCATCGGATCCGACCGCCGCGCGTGAGCTCTCGAGCCCGATCAAGCACCGCAAGACATTCAACCTGCACCGGCGGGCAACGCACGTTGCGTTGCATTGGCGGGGGCCGAGGTCGGCCGTCCTACGCTGGGCGTTCAGCCGAGATGGGCGGCGCTTTCGCCCCGCGCGTCGTGTGCAGATGGACGAGGTCGGCGAGCAGCGAGGCGGCGACGAGAAGTTTGGCTCGCTCGTTGCGAGTCCAAGCGTACGAGCGGTGCGCGTCTGGACGACCCGCCGGCTCACACGGGTCTCCCTGCTCGTACTGCGCGACGAAGGAAGCTCCCGTGCTGTTCCTGCCGTGTCCTCGGCGATCCATGTGCCGCAGCCGAGCGTCATATCGAGGCAAGGCTGGGGCGCCGACGAATCGCTTCGATCCGATTCGAACGGAAACGAGATCTGGCCGCCAACGTTCTTCCCGATCCAGAAGCTAATCGTCCACCACACGGCGACTGGCAACGACGACCCGAACCCGGCTGCCACGATCCGCTCCATCTACTACTACCACGCTGTCACCCAGGGCTGGGGAGACATTGGTTACAACTTCTTGATCGACGAGTCGGGAATCCTCTACGAGGGACGCCACTCGCGCAGCTACGCGTTAACCGAGTCCCCGACCGGAGAGGACCTAAACGGGAACGGCGTGACCGGCGCACATGCCCAGGGCTACAACTCGGGCACGGCTGGGGTCGCGTTACTCGGCACCTTGACGAACCGGGATGCAACGCAGCAAGCCCGCGATGCGCTGGAGGGACTGCTTGCGTGGAAGGCCGAACGACACGGGATCGATCCCCTCGGTTCTTCTCTCTATACGAACCCCGTATCCGGCGCGCAGTCGACCTTTCCCAACATCGCTGGGCATCGCGACGTCGCTGCCACTGAATGTCCGGGCGGCAGGTTCTACGCGACCCTGCCGACCGTGCGATCGGAGGTGGCTACTCGCATCGCTTCTGCCGACCTTGGGTTGACCAACTCGGACTCTGCCGATCCGGTGTTCGCCGGCGAGCCCTTCACGTATACGGTCGCGGTTCGCAATAACGGTCCCTCAACGGCTGCGGGCGTGACGCTCAATGTCTTGCTTCCGAGGAGTCTTCGCCTTCGATCGGTCCGGACGCACGGCGGAGTGTGCTCGCTTCGCCGTACAGGACTCCGTTGCTTCCTCTCGGACCTTGCAAGTGCCGGCTTGGCGACGGTCGCGGTCAGCGTGAGAGCAATTCGGACCGGAACCGTCAGCAGCGGTGCTTTCGTCGCGCTTGTGCAGCCTACGGACCCGGTCCCGGGCAACAATACGGCTGTGCAAACGACCCGCGTCCTGCCCTAACTGGCCGAGTGGTCGAAGCGGAGCGCCTCTAGAATCACCGTTTCGGGCGGTTAGCTCAGTTGGGAGAGCACCTGCCTTACAAGACTGAACACTGAAACACTGCGATCCCGCACTACGCCGCATGTGGTGCGGGATCGCAGCACGTCTGGGGCGGCAGCGAATTAGGCCCGATTAGGGTGAAGCGAGGTCGATTTGGGCACCGGGAGCGCGCGGGTGCCCAATGGATCAGACGAGCTCGCGCAGACGGGCGGTGCCTCCTGGCCCCGATGGGCTATCAGAACGCGCGCTTGGTGTGCTGCCGTTCAGGCGTGATCCGCACGACGTCCCAGGCAAGGCGGCAGCGCTCCATCGCGGTGATGAGCCAGGCGGAGGGGTCTAGCTGCCAGCGCCCGAGACCGTGACGGGCGGAGGTCGGAAACGCGTGGTGGTTGTTGTGCCAGGCCTCCCCAAGGCTCAGAGGCGCAAGCCAGGCGAGGTTACGTGACTCATCGCCGGTCGCGAACGGTCGGCGACCGAAGAAGTGGCAGAGCGAATTGATGCTGAAGGTCGCGTGGTGCACGAGAAAGATACGCACGGCCCCGCCCCACAGAAGTCCGGTGAGCCCACCGAGCAGCGAGCCGGTCAGGGCAACGCCGAGGGCGAAGGGAAGTGCCAGCCCGGCCGCGGCCCAGAGAGGGAACGTTCGGCTGATGAACCGCAGGTCGCGGTCTGCGAGCAGGTCCTTGGCATAGCGGCGGGGGTTTGCCATGTCCTTGCCGCGGAAGATCCAGCCCAGGTGCGCGTGCACCAGACCATGTAGTGCACCGCCCCACCCCGCGCCCTGGTCCACGTGGGGGCTATGGGGATCGCCGGGGCGATCGGAGAAGCGGTGGTGCTTGCGGTGGGTGGAGGCCCATTCGATCAGCGGACCCTCGATCGCCATCGAGCCCAACACGGCCAGAAGCGCCCGCACCGCGCGCGTGGTCTTGAAGCTGCGGTGGGTGAACAGCCGGTGATAGCCAACGGTGATGCCCAACCCGCACAGCACGTAGGTGATCGACATCACGACCAGGTCCTGCCAATGAAGGGTTCCGCCCCATGCCAACCATCCTGCCGCCCCCACCGCGGCCAGTGGCGCCGCGGTGGCCACCACCCTCACCAGGCGCTCGCGCGTCTCGTGTTCGATCAGGACGACGTCCGCCTCGGGCGGCAGCGATGCGACTCGATGCATTAAATCTCCTCCAGGTCCTCAATCCCCTGGGTCTGGCCCAGGGCCGTGAGTCCCTCTAGGGGGTGCGGAACTCAGGCGGAGGCCAATCTCGTCGGCGCTGGTGCCTGTCGGCGGGTTCAGCGACCGTCCACAGCCACCTTAGCCCAATTAGGCTGCACCCGTTCGATGGTTCTCGGCCTCGCACTCGCCGTCTTGACCGCGATCGCCACCAACCTCGCGTTTCTGTTCAAGCACCGCGGCGCCGTGGCCGCCCCGGCCGTCGATGCTCGCCACCTGCTGCACAGCGCGGCGGACCTCTTCCGGACGCCGGCGTGGACGATCGGCTTTTCGATCGCGGTCGGCGCTTGGGTGCTGCACGTGGCGGCGCTAGCGCTCGCGCCGCTGTCGGTCGTGCAGGCGGTCATCTCCGGCGGACTCGTATTCCTCGCCGTACTTGCCGAGCGCTTCTTCGGCTTCCATCTCGGCCGGCGTCAGTGGCTCGGTCTCGCGGTCACGTCTACGGGACTCGCGTTTGTGGGCATAACGGGTAGCGAGCAGCCGGACGTCGAACAGTCCGAGTATTCGTTGGCGGCACTGATCGCTTTCGAGTCCAGTGTCCTCGCGCTCGGCGGCCTGCTGGTCGCGGTCTCGCTCAGGGTCGAGCGGCTCCGTGCGAGGCAGGGCGCGCTACTCGGTGCCGCTGCCGGGGCCCTTTTCGGCGTCTCCGACGTGGCGATCAAGTACCTCGCCGACCCGGTGCTCGACAGCGCGCTGTCGCTCGTAAGCCCGTGGACGGTGGCTGCGCTGGCGGCGTCAGTGATCGCCTTTTACAGCTCCGCCCGGGGCCTTCAGCTCGGACCCGGCATCGAAGTCATCACCCTCACCTCGGTCGCCGCGAACCTCGCCGCCATCATCGGGGCCATCCTTGTCTTTCACGACGAGATAGGGAACGGCGCTCTCGAGATCGTCGGTCGAATCGCGGCATTCTGTCTCGTCATATTCGGGGCCGCGCTGATGCCGGGCCCGGTGAGAGCAGGCGAGACGGCGGCAAGACAGGCGCGGCCAGAACGCACTGGGTAGATCGCAGCGGCGTTGCGCTTCTTCAGGGTGCGTTCTCTACGTCGGTATCGGTCCCGGCTCTTGCAGCGCGTTGTTCGGCGTGAGCCGCTTTGACGTCGGCTTGGCGGCGCTGGGAATCCGCGTACTGGGCCTTCCCCTTCTCGGCCCTGACGCGAGCCTCAGCTTGCTCGTGCTCCCGCGTCGCCCGCCGCTCGCCGCGTCCTTTCAGGACGATGACCGCGCAGAGAACAAGGAGAACCGCGACGATAATGAGGAGAAGAACATCCATTACGGCCTCTCCCTTCCTTCGAGCGTAGGCGGAAGCCCAACATAACCGAAACCGCCTGGTTCTGAGCTGCGCCTACCCGATACTTCGCGGCTATGCCGCGGGCTCCCAGTTCGCCTCTAGAATCGCCCCGACGGGCGGTTAGCTCAGTTGGGAGAGCACCTGCCTTACAAGCAGGGGGTCGCTGGTTCGAGCCCGGCACCGCCCACTTTCCTTTTGCAGGGGTTTCACTGACTCCTGTTCGTTAGACAGGGGTCGAGTGTCCTCGGGCGGACACAAAACGGACACATGCTCTGCTCGCGCTCTGCGGATCTGCTCCTCCGCGGACAAGCGCTCGGCGCCCTGAACTCGTCAAAGACATGTCCGGAAGTGTTGAGCGTCATCGTCGGCGAGTGGCCGAGCTGTCGTGCGACCTCGACGACGGTGGCGCCTTCGTAGATCAGAAGGGAACAGACCTATCGATGTAGGCCGACGAACACGTAGGCCGAGCCCTGGTTGGCTGGGACAACATTCGGGAAGATCTACCCCGATGGCTCGCTAAGCACCAAGTTCGCGTGGTGGGGATCGAGATCTGCAGCGGCGAAGCTCAGGATCAGGGGCAGACGGCTTGATGGGCACACTCGTCGGCTGCGGTTAACGGTTGGGCGAGGTCCCACCGCGCGATCGCCGCACTTCTGGGCGACCTGGCCCAGATTCGCCAGCCCGGGCTGTTGGCGGGTAACCGGCAGTTCCGGTCGTGCCCGCCTGACGTTCAGGATCGCGGTCCGCAGCGCGGGCGACTGATCATCAGCTGCGATAACTATCTGGCCGCCGCCGCTTCGCGCGAGATCGAGCGGCGCGGTCACCCGCGCTTGAACACCACGTTGGTCTGTGAGGTGTGGCCCGCGTCGACGCCCGGGGCTGGCGGTTGTCCTGATGCTCGGAACTCGACGGACGTGGTCTGTCCCGGGTTCCAGGGAAGCCCGCCGAGGCACTTCGTGAGGTTCAGCGTGAAGGTGAGCTTGTTGCCGGGGTTCGTAGGGCGATCCGGGAGCGTGTCCGTCAGCCCCCGATTCGTGTCAGGTCCTACCGGCGAGGCCTGTATGAGGGGTTGTCCGGGTGGGATGGAATAGGCGTCCTGGGGGCACTGCCTGCTCTGGAACGGCGCAACGTGGGGGCCGGTCGTCACGGTCGAGGAATACGTGAGCCCTCCGATGTCGATCCACTCCTTCCTTGTGCACACCGGTTGGGACGGCTGCACGCACTCGGCCGTTGAGGTCGGCCGGCGCTGCGGCTGCCAAAGCGTTACGGATACGACCACTTTGCCGTCGGGCCCGGCCGCGACCAGCGAGGGATTGCCCGCAGATCCGGGACTGCCCGCGACGACGGGATACTGGATAGTGCCGGTGTTTCCCTGTGCGTCGCCGTAGGACACGAGCGCGGGGACCGTGGCGAAGACATAGCGCAGCGCGGAGGAGAACGTGAAGCACTCCGGGTTCGATTCGGTTGGTGGCGGCGGACACCGGCTCGGGTCGCCGTTCGTGACGTGTTTGAGGAGCGTCTGGCCTGTCCTCATGTCCGCGGTCGATCCGGTGTAGTGAAGGTCCATCACGCCGGTGTTGAGGCCGACGCTGCGGAGCGTGCCAAAGCCGTCACTGTCGGAGTCGCAGCAATCCGGAAACACCCCCGGGGGCTGGGTAGGGCCGTTCGGGAAGATCCTTCCCTTGCTAGGGGGAGTCCCGGTTGAACAGTAGATCCAGCCTTCACGCTGGGGGGTCCCGGGGTCGTCCTTTCCGCAGTCGAGTTCGGCCGACGCCGCCCCCTGGGGAAACCCGATCCGCAGAGCAGGCGATCGATCGGAGACGATGCCACCCATGAGAGTGCTGGTGAGCGGGTCCTCCTCGATCTGCTTGTCGGTGGAGCCGGCGTTGACGTTCACCGTCTCGGTCGCCGTAAGTTCGAGGACGTAGCTCAGAAACGGGGAATCGAACAACTCCTGAGCTGCGCGCGCCCCCGTCGGGCGCGAGCGATCTAGATCGTCGAGGATCAGGTCGCCGTCGTCGTCGACGTCGAGCGAACTGGGAACGCCGTCGAAGTCCAGGTCGCCTGGCGGCGGCCTTCGCGGCGGGCGCGAGCGCACCCGCCCGAAGACTCCGGCGCCGATCGGGACCCCCTTGCGCGCCCGCGCAGCCCACCGCGAGTCGCCGAACCGCTTCGCAAGCCGCTTCCTGACCTTGGCGTAGCCCCGTCGGACTTTGATCGAACCGAGCCGCGCTCCGGATCTGATTCCGAGGACCGCCCGTGACCCCCTGCGCTTGCTGCCGAGGACGACCGGGCCGGCATAGACGCCGTTCGGCGCCCGCAGGTGCAAGGCCACGCTCTTGGCCGGCGGTCTCAGCCTGAACCTCCTGCCGCTCACCCGGGCCGCTTTCGCGTGGCCGTTCGTCGTCAGCGCGATCACCGTGTAGCCGGACTTGCTCAGCTTGCCGCTGATCGGCTTGGGCGCCGCGGGGGCGTCGGCAACAAGGAGCACAAGCGAGAGCGCCGTGCACACTATGCCAAGACGGGCTATGAACTTCATTCCAACCCTCTGGAGATCCTAAAGGCGCTCCCTGACACCGTCAATTAGTCAGCCACTACCTCCTGGCTGGTGACCTGGAGCGGTATTGAATGCTTGCTCATGGCGATAGAAGCCGCGCTGCCGCAATGCGCGATAAGCGATAGCCCGGCAGCCGGGACAGAGTCGCGCGTATGACGTCGCAGAATGGGGAGCTCGTGCAGGATCCCGCGCCGAAGCCGGGGTTCTACGTCCTCAAAACCGACGGCGGAATAACGGCTGAGCACGGTCAAGCCGCGGGTCCGGCAGCAATCGGAGTCGTGCTGAAGGACCATAAGCACCGTGATGTAGCTGAGATATCGAAGCGGATCGGACGGGCTAGAAACCATCATGAAGCGGAGTACAAAGCTCTGATTGCCGGTCTTGAGTTGGCCCGCCGTCCCGCGCTCGATCGAATCCGGGTCTTCTCCGACTCGGCACTCGTGGTCAACACTGTCAACGGCGACTGGAACCTCCAGCCCGAGCACCTCAAGGACCTGTGCGTGAAGGCAGGTCTCCTCGTCAAGGAGTTCGCAGACATCCAGCTATCTTGGGTTCCTCGGGAAATGAACCTCGAAGCGGACACACTTGCAAGCAGAGCGCTCGGCCGCGGCCGCTAACCGCAACTAACGCCATCCCCCCCTTAGGGATCTGGGCATCTCGGAGGACGAGCTCCAGCCCATCGCGCCGTAGCAGTTCGCTTTCCATTTCGGGGCATGAAACTCTGACCCGGAAGCTCAGTGATATCCGGCCGCGGGCATAGGTTCCGCTGACCGGGACGAGGGGCTTTCTGGGAGAACGCAGGCTGGGCAGGCCGTTTCACGCGCGATGGGCTGAGAGCCCGACTTTTCGGTGGCCGCCCCTGCGACTTGCCCGGTTGTGCCGAGAGCACGAATCCGTCTTTGTCGTTTGCCCACCGGTTCTCTCCGCTGTGTCGTCGACGAAGGAGGACAGGTGAGAGACATCGGGTTGGACATTCACCGCGACTTCTGCGAGGTCGCGGTCGTCGAGGCCGGTGAGATCCGCTCGGCGGGGCGGATCGCCACGACTCCGGCGGAGCTCGAGCTCTTTGCGCAGAGCCTCGGCCGAGATGATCGGGTGGCGCTCGAGGTGACGGGCAACGCCTGGGAGGTGGCGCGGATCATCGAGCCGCACGTCGCAGGCGTGGTGGTCGTGAGCCCGAGTGACACGGGCATTCGCCAGGCGCGGGCGAAGACCGACCGGCTCGACGCGCGCACGCTCGCGAAGCTGCTCGCCACCGGCTCGCTGACAGGGCTTTGGATGCCTGACGAGCGCACCCGTGCCCTGCGCCGGCGTCTTCAGCGCCGAGCGCAGCTCGTCCGTGCGCGCACGCGAGCGAAGAACGAGGTCCACGGCGCGCTGATCAGGCAGCTCGTCAAGAAGCCAAACGTGAGCGACCTGTTCGGTCTGGCTGGCAGGCGCTGGCTCGATCAGCTCGAGCTACCGGCCGAGGAACGAGAGACGATCGATGCTTCATTGCGTCAGATCGACTTCCTCGAGCGCGAGATCGCCGAGGTCGAGCGGGCGATCGCCACCGACGCGCTTGCCTCACCGCAGGTCAAGCGCCTGATGACCGTCCCGGGCGTGAACGTGATCACGGCGGCGACGTTCGTGGCTGCGATCGGCGACGCCTCGCGCTTTGCGACGCCCCGCCGGGTCGTCGGCTACCTCGGGCTCGATCCGCGCGTTCGCCAGTCGGGCCCCGGTCCGGCAAAGCACGGTCGGATCTCTAAACAGGGTTCGGCGCCTGCTCGCTATGCGCTCGTCGAGGGTGCCTGGAGTGTGGTTCGCCAGCCGGGTCCGCTGCGCGCCTTCTATGAGCGAGTGCGTGTGCGGCGCGGCTCCCAGGTCGCGATCGTCGCCGTGGCGCGCAAGCTGGCGTGTCTTTTCTGGTGTCTGCTCACGCGCGAGGAGGACTACGCATTCGCGCAGCCGACACTGACAAAGAAGAAGCTGCGACGGCTGGAGCTCACCGCCGGTGCCGAGCGAGGAAAGGTCAAGCCAGGCATTTGGTCGACCAACAAGGCGATGGGCAGGGCCGAGCGAGAGCTCGCCCGGCAAGCCGAAGTCGCCTACCGCAGAACCGTTGCGGACTGGCAAGCCAAAAGGAATAGGAAGGGCGCGGGTGTCCCAGTGGGGCGCGATTAGTGAAGTCATCTTCTTGCCGAAGAGACAAGCAACGCGGCAGGACACTCGCCCCAGTCCTGCGCTTTAGCTCGGGCTCGCCCGCGCCCAGGCGCACTCTTGCAAAAAGGAGGTCGGCCGTCTAGCGGGACTTGACTTTCATCCGTCGCGCGAAGCGGGAGCCGGCCGCGGGTGGGCTCGGCTCTCTCTAGATACCCCCGGTAGCGAGCTTCGCCAGCACTGACGACTCGGCCGGTGCGCCCGCCGGTGCGGACCGCGCGCGTATTGCCTCCGCGTGGCGGTGGCCACCGGCGGTCACTCTGATCCGGACGCGGGTCTGGTCCAGCTTCGCCATCTTGATGAGTCCCGCCTCCTGCATCTCCTCGAGGTTCGCCCGAGGGATACGGCGGTTGCGCTCGACGTGCCTGTGGATGATCCGCGCGCCGTGGCGATCGCCGAGGCGACTGGCGACGATCTGCTCCCGCCAACCGCTCGTCGCGCATTGCGAGAGCCGATCGGCGTCGTCGAAGACGCCCGAGTTTCGTCCCAATCAGCGACGAGATTCGCCACGCGGGTGGCTGCTGCTCGCCATGGAACGCGACTCGGTGTTGCGGTCCATGTTCATCCGCCCTGGGGTCGCCCCATCGCGCAGACCGCGGGGACCGGGCGCAGGTCCTCGACCAGCACCCTGTCGACAGAGAATCCCCCCTTGCGTAGCCGGTCAGCCAGTTCGTTCCCGAGGTCCCAGGCTCGCTCCGGCGCGGAGTGGCGCACATCCCAGAAGATGTAGACGGCCCCATCCCGGGCGAGGTGCTCGCGGACGGCACCGAGCGCCGCCTCCGGCTGCTGCCAGAAGGGAGCGACGTTGAAGGCGAAGACCTTGTCGAAGCGCCGATCGCCGAGGTCGGCGTCCTCCAGCGCGATGGCCTCGAGCACAGCCCTGCCCGCGTCGATGTGCTCGCGGTTCCTCCGCGTGGCCATCTCGATCATCTTGGGCGAGCGGTCGATCGCGGTGATCGTTCCCGTCGTCAGCCTCTCGCAGACCAGGGAGACCGCGACGCCGTGGCCGCAGCCGACCTCGAGCAGGCGGTCGGCCGGGCGGACCTCCAGCGTGTCGACCGCCCAGACGAACCGCTCCGATGCCTTGCCCGCCACGCCCCAGCAATAGCATGCCGCGCCCGTGAAGCCCATGCTGATCTACTCGATGAGCGTCTCGGTGGACGGCTTTATCGCCGACCGCGAGGGCGGGTTCGAGTGGACCGCCCCTAGCGAAGAGCTGTTTGGTTTCCACCTCGCGCAGGTACGCGAGCTCGGCGGCTTTCTTTGCGGCCGCAGCCTTTACGAGACGATGCTCGTGTGGGAGACGGATCCGTCGATGCGCGATCGAGACCAGAACGTTCAGCTCTCGGGTGATCTACGAGCGCCACGGGCGCGCCCGCGATGGGTCGGACTGACGCCGCCGTCCGAGTCATCAGCGCCTCGCCGGACCGGGTGTTCGCCTCGCTGACCGACCCCGACGCGCTTGCCGGGCGGCTTAGGGATTCCCAAACGGGACACCGGTCGCCCGCTTCCGCTTTGAGAACAATGCGAGCGTTTCTCGCGCACGGCCCACATACGGGGCGATTTAGCTCGGTCATCTGGCGCACGCGCTACGGAGACGCTGCCCGGACATGCGCAGGCCCCCGGAGTCTCCGGGGGCCTGCACTTAGGTGCTGCCGTGCGCCTAGCCGTTCGTGAACGTCACAACGAACCGCTCCGTACTGCAGGCACTGGTGGCGCCAGTGTGGCTAGCGTCACCGCTGTACTCCACGAGCCAGGAGTAGGTGCCGTTTGCGGCCACGGCTGTTGTCGTGTTATCCGTGGCAGCTGCTCCACCACTGACCGGCTTCGTCTGGTCGACAAGTGCCGTGCCTGAACACGTCGTTCCCGCGTAGAGCCGGAACCTGACGGTGCCGCTTCCTCCGCCCGTGATGGTCGCGGAGTCGTTCGGGTAGACCGACTGCGTCGTCGAGATCCCTGACTGGATCCTGGTCACGACGCTCGTCTCGCCCGGGTCTCCGCACTCGGTCGACGAGCCATCGGTGGTCGAGTCACCACTGTAGACCGCAGTCCAGTAGTACGTTCCGGCCGCGGTGGTGGGGTAGTTCCCGGAGTTGTAGTCCCCGGGGCCGTTGACCGTCACCGGGCTCAGGCCGGTGTTGACCTCGGTCGTGCAACTTGCGTCGCTGTACAGGTGGAACGTGATGGTTCCGCCCGCACCCGCGCCGACGGTCAGGTGTGCTGTGTCGCTGATCGGCTGGCCGACGGTCGCCGACGGAGTCGCCGTCGTCGTCAAGTCGCTCGGACAGTTGCTCACCTGCACCGGCTCGGGCTCGACGAAGTCCTTGAGCTCGGACGTGAACGAGTCCGAGGAGCGGCTCTTGAGGTACGCGGAGCCAAACGACCCGCACGCCTCGGAGCCGAACAGTGCTTCGAACGAGATAGCCGTCTCTCCGAAGGTGAACGGGTCCTGTGATCCCAGAGCCGTGGTCAGACCCCCGCTCACTCCCCCGGTTCCGCTTGCCGGAATCGCGGTGGTGTTGATGGAGCCGAGGGCATCCGGATTCGAACCACCACTGATCACGGTCGCCGCGCCCCAGGCCGACCCTGTCCACGTCCGGATCGAGATCGACGGCACCGTGCCGCCCTTCGAAAGGTCGTAGGTGATCAGCTTGTCGCCGGACGTCCGCTTCGGCGTCACGTACACGGGGTTCCTGGACGAGCCGTTGTTTGCGCAATGCGTCGCGGTCCCGTCACAGAGTTCCCTGTTCAGCTCGAAGTCCATGTTGGTCGTGCCGCTCGGGTTCTGAACGCGCGACCAGAACAGCTCGAGGAACGCCTCTTCCGTGTGGACGCCGAATGCCTTCAGATCGCTCTTGTTCGGCGGGATCGATCCATCGACGATCGTCGGATTGGGGTTGTCCTCAGCGGTCCCCTGCCCGAATGAGTCGTCACTGCCTCCGCTCGGCTTGTCGTTCTTTGCCAGGACGCCTGAACGGAAAGAGCTATTCGCCCCGTCGGCGAGCCAGTCAATGCAGTTGGTCGTGTTGACGACCAGGTTCGCGTTCGTGTCGATCTCGAACGCACTGCCATCGAGAGTCGACGTGTTTGTACAGCCTGTTGGTCCGGGTGTCGTCGCGACCGCCGAACCGACAACTGCGAACACTACGGCGAGCGCAGACGCGACCAGTAGCGCCGCCCCAAGGGGCCGCCGCATGATCGCTTCCTTCTTCGTTGCTATTCGATGTGACATCCCTGCTTTGCCCTCCTTGCTTCGCGTACCGCCGCCGGACCCGGCCGTGCTCCATGCAACCCGCTGCTGCTCGACTTGGGCTGCTCATCGCTGGTAGGGAGGCCTTCCTCAGGAGTCGAGCAAGCGGTCGAGGTTCGCGTCATCGGCGAACCCAAAACGACGCATGGCTCGACATCCCCGTGCTACGGACCTCCGTTTCCGAATCCCCGCCGGTACTCCTCTACTGTGGAAATCCCTGCTTTTGCCACCCTCTCATGTGGTGGTGCACGCTGTCAACAACCGGAGAGAGCGACGGCGTTCTTCCCAGCGGCGTGCGCGCCAGCGTCAGGCAGGAACCCGTGCGGGCGCACCCGGGCTGGGCATCGGCTTCGAGAACTCGATCGCCTCGTCCTCGATCGGCCCGTGCCTGAGCAGTAGCAGGTCGCGGGCGTAGTTCTGGTACAGGCGCCACGGCGCCTTCGAGCCCTGTCGCGGGAACGTGTCGATCGCGCGCAGGACGTAACCGGAAGAGAAGTCGATCAGCGGCTCGTCGGTGACGGACGGATCGCGGCGCGGTGTGCACACCTGGAGGCCCGCCCGGTCCATGTGATTGAGCAGGCGGCAGATGTACTCACAGGTGAGCTCACACTTGAGCGTCCACGACGCGTTGGTGTACCCGACCGCGAACGCCAGGTTGGGGACATCGCTCAGCATCATTCCCTTGTAGGTGACCGTCTCCGGCAGCTTGACTTCTCGCCCGTCAACCGCGAGCTCCAAGCCGCCGAGCGGAATCATGTTGAGGCCGGTGGCGGTGATGATCAGATCTGCCTCGAGCTCTCTGCCCGAAGCCAGCTTTAGACCTTCCTCAGTGAACGTCTCGATCTGATCGGTGACCACGGAAGCGCGCCCCGCGGAGATCGCCTCGAACAGATCGCCGTCCGGCACCAGGCACATCCGCTGGTCCCATGGGTTGTAGCGCGGCTTGAAGTGCGTGTCGATGTCGTAGCCGGCAGGCAGCCGTTTCTCGAGCGCCCTCCGGATCAAGCGCTTCATCAGGTCAGGCCGGCGGCGGCTGAGCTGGAACACGAGCATCGTCATCAGCACGTTCTTCCAGCGCACGATTGGATAGACGAACCTTGCCGGAAGGAAGCGGCGCAGGGCACTCGCGAGCGGATCCTCTCCCGGCAAGGAGACCACGTAGCTGGGTGAGCGCTGCAGCATCGTGACGTGGGCGGCCCGCTCGGCCATCGCGGGGACGAGGGTCACCGCAGTCGCACCGCTGCCGATCACCACCACTCGCTTGTCCTCGTAGTCGATGTCTTCGCTCCACTGCTGCGGATGGACGACGCGACCGGTGAACCGTTCGATCCCCTCGAACTGCGGCGTGTAGCCCTGGTCGTAGCGGTAGTAACCGGGGCACAGGAACAGGAAGCCGCAGGTCAGGCTTACCGTCTCCCCCGTGTCGGTACGCTCGACTTCCACGGTCCAGCGTGCCTCCTCCGTCGACCACTCGGCGCGGGCGACGCGATGGTGGAAGCGGATCTTCTGATCGATCCCGTACATGCTCGCGGTCTCGCGCACGTAGTCGAGAATGGCGGGCCCATCGGCGATCGTCTTCGCATCCGGCCACGGGCGGAACCTGAAGCCGAGCGTGTACATGTCCGAGTCCGAGCGGATCCCGGGGTAGCGGAACAGGTCCCACGTGCCGCCGATCGATCCCCGCGCCTCGAGGATGGCGAAAGTCTTGCCCGGGCAGGTCGCATGCAAGTGATAACCGGCACAGATTCCGGAGATCCCGGCCCCCACGATCAGCACATCGACGTGTTCACGCGACATTTGTAACCAACACTATTGCAGCGCCGGGCCTGCCACTTCCGTCAGTACCCTCTGGCTGGCAATTTCGCGATGACTTTCCGCGATCCCCGCAGTCCTAGCTCCTGGACCCTCCCACGAACAGAAAGGGACGCTGAATGACGCAGCTGCTTGCCCGTCTTGCCGACATCGCATACCGCCGCCGTGGCCGCATGGTGCTGGCCTGGGTCGTTGCGGCGGTCGTGATCATCGGGGTCGGATCCTCCCTGGCCGGGGAGTACAACGCCGACTACAACACGCCGGGATCGGAGTCGAAGGCCGCGAGCGACCTCACCGAGCAGCGGTTCAACGGCTACTCGGGGCAGGAGATCTACGTCGTCTGGAAGGACCAGGCGGGAGCTCTGAGCCCGGCCGCCCGCGCGCGCATCAACTCTTTCTTCTCCGAGGCCGAGCAGGTCGACCACGTCGCGGCGCACACACCGATCCGGGTGTCGCGCGATCGCGAGATCGGCTCCACGACGCTCCCGCTCACCGTCCCGGGCTGGGATGTGCCCAAGGAGGACGGCGAGAAGCTGATCGACGCCGCGAACAAGAACAGTGGCAACGGGCTGGAGATCAAGCTCGGCGGCGATCCGATCTACGCAGCGCAAGGGTCCTCCAGCCCCGAGGGGATCGGCTTCCTCGGCGCGGCGATCGTGTTGCTGATCGCGTTCGGCTCGGTGGTCGCCGCCGGACTGCCGCTCGCGATCGCCCTGATCGGGCTTGGCATCTCTTCCGGTGGCCTCATCCTCCTGCTTGCGAACGTTGTCGACGTCCCCGACTGGACGACGGCGGTGTCAGGGCTGATCGGGATTGGGGTCGGGATCGACTACGCGCTGCTCGTGCTGACCAGATTCCGTCAGGCCCTGGCCGACGGCAAGGACCGCCACGACGCTGTGGTCGAAGCCGTCACCACCGCCGGACGCAGCGTGATCATCGCCGGCACCACCGTCGTGATCTCCGTCCTCGGGCTGTTCCTGACGGGACTGTCCTACATGTACGGAGTCGCGATCTCTGCGTCCCTGGCGGTGCTTGTCGTGATGCTCGCCGCGATCACCCTCCTGCCGGCGCTCCTCTCATACCTCGGACCGAACGTGGACCGGTGGCGGATCCCGTTCCTCGGCCGCACGCTCAAGACCGAGCGAAGCGGCGAGTCGCCCGCGGCGCGCTGGAGCCACGCGGTCCAGCGCCGGCCCTGGCTGGCGGCGATCTCCGCCACGGCACTGCTGCTCGCCCTGGCAGCCCCCGCGCTCGACATGCGACTCGGCTTCCCCGATGCGGGCAACGACCCGCCGGACAAGATGACGCGCCAGGCCTACGACTTGAACGCCGAGGGCTTCGGGCCGGGCGTGAACGGGCCGCTGGTGATCGCCGCCGAGCTCCCGGGTCCGGGCGCGAAGGCCCAGATCACCTCGCTCGCGGGTCGGCTCCGCAGCGACCCCGGCGTCGCCTTCGTCGCGCCCCCACGGATCAACGAGAACGGCGACGCGGCGATCGTCACGGTGATCCCGAAGGGCTCACCACAGGACCAGGAGACGGAGGACCTGGTCCACCGGCTCCGCGACAACGTCGTACCTGCGGCACTGAGCGGCACGGGCATCACCGCCCAGATCGGCGGCGTGACCGCTGCGCTCGAGGACCAGAGCGGCTACATCACCGACCGCATGCCGCTGTTCATCGCGGCGGTGGTCGGTCTGTCTCTGCTGGTGCTGCTGATCGCCTTCCATTCACCGCTCATCTCGCTCAAGGCCGGGATCATGAACCTGCTGTCTGTTAGCGCCGCTTACGGAGTGATGACGCTGGTGGCCAACGGCGGAGCGTTCAGCTCTGCGATCGGGATCGATCACGAGGTGCCGGTGGCGCCGTTCATGCCGGTGATGATGTTCGCGATCCTGTTCGGCCTGTCGATGGACTACGAGGTGTTCCTGATCTCGCGCATACGCGAGGAATATTTGAAGGACGGGAACACGAGCCGGGCGGTTGCCGACGGGTTGGCGAAGACCGCGCGCGTGATCACCGCCGCTGCGGCGATCATGGTGGTCGTGTTCCTCGCCTTCCTGGCGGCGCCCGACGTGTTCCTGAAGCTGTTCGGGATCGGACTCGCCTCGGCGATCTTCCTGGACGCGACCGTGGTGCGAATGGTGCTCGTTCCCGCCGTCATGCAGCTGCTCGGCAGCCGTAACTGGTGGATCCCGGACTGGCTGGAACGGATCTTGCCGCGCCTGGACGTCGAGCGGGTTGCGATTGGAGAAGCGCGCGGGCAGACCTAGCGGTAGCTCAGGCGGCGAGCGCCGCGAGGCAATCGATGCCCTCATGACGCGCTGAGTTCACGACCGGGTTTGCCGGTTGCACGGTCATCCGCTCCGAGGGTGCCGCGACCAACAGGTCTGCGGCCGCCGCGGGATCGAGGGCCGGATCGAGCCAGGCCTCCCAGGCGTGGGCGTCGGCAAGGATCACCGGCATGCGGTCGTGTATCGGCCGCGCCAGCTCGTTCGCATCGCAGGTGATGATCGTGCAGCTCGGCACGACGGCGCCGTCGGGTGCGGTCCAGCGTGTCCATAGCCCGGCGAAGCAGAAGGGATCGCCGTCGGCGAGCGAGAAGTGCAGCGGCCGCCGCGGCTGCCGTGGGTCCTCGGGCTTCTGCCACTCGTAGTAGCCGTCCGCAATGATCAGGCAGCGGTGCTTTGCGTGCCGCACCAGGCCACGGTACGCGGGGCGCTCGGCGAGCGTCTCGACGCGCGCGTTGATCATCTTGTAGCCGGCCTTCATGTCCTTCGCCCAGTGCGGGACGAGACCCCAGCGCAGTGCGTCCATGCGTCGCTCGCCGCCGTCCTCCACGACGGCTACGACCTCCTGCGACGGGGCTACGTTGAAGCGCCCGAAGCCGCGGTCCGAATCGGGCAGCTCGACGCCCAGCATCGCCGCGAGCCTCTGCTCGGCCTCGTCCGACTTGCCCTTGGTGTTCGTAAACCGGCCACACACGACGGCAGGACCCTACGCGCGAGCCCGGTCGTCAAAATGATCCCTCCATGGCTCAGATCGGCAAGGCGGTGACCCCCGTCACTCACATCAGCCAGGCATATCCCGACAGGGTCGAGGTGCGTGGTCGCGACCTCACCGGCGATGTGATGGGCAGGCTCAGCTTCACCGAGTACTTCCACCTGCTGATCACCGGCCGCGAGCCGACAGAGGACCAGCGCTTCTTCCTCGATTTGCTGCTGGTCGCGATCGCCGAGCACGGGATGATGCCCACCAACGTCGCAGCCCGCATGACGCTCGACGCCGACCCGGGATCACTGCAGGGCGCCGTCGCGGCGGGGATCCTCGGCGCCGGCCCGGTGCTTCTCGGCACGGCCGAGGCCTGCGCGCGGCTGCTGGAGGAATCGCAGGCGAAGGTCGCCGCCGGCGAGGATCCCGGCGCAGTCGCTGCCGCAGCAGCGCGGGCGGCGCACGCGGCCGGCGGCAGGCTGCCCGGCTTTGGCCATCCCCTTCACAAGCCCCTCGACCCGCGCGCCGAGCGGATCCTCGAGCTCGCCGGCGAGCGTGGAGTGAGCGGTCCCCACGTGCTGCTGGCGCGCGCCTTCCGCGACGGCGTCGAAGAGGCCTGGGGCAAGCCGCTCACGATGAACGTCTCGATGCCCATCGCGGCGGTGATGCTCGACCTCGGCTTCCCGTCAGCCACAGTCAAGGCCGTCCCGATCCTCGCGCGCACGGCAGGGCTCCTGGCGCATCTTGCGGAGGAACGGCAGGTCCCCCTTGGCTTTCTGATGGCGGGGAAGGCGGAGGACGCCGTCCGGTACGAGCCGCCCGGGCCCGAGTAGTCCCGGCGCGCTACTGCTTGTCGACGGCGTCGATCACGAACACCAGCGTGGCGTTGGGAGCGATCGCCGGTGGCTGGCCCTGGGACCCGTAGGCGAGCTTGGGCGGGATGATCAGCTCGCGCTGCCCGCCAACTCGCATGCCGGCTACACCCCTCTCCCAGCCCGGGATCACCTGGCCGGCGCCGAGCTGGAGGGGAAACGGCTCGCCGCGGTCCCAGGAAGCGTCGAATTGCTCGCCCGTCTTGTAGTCGACGCCGACGTAATGCACCGCGACGGTGTCGCCGCGGCGGACCACCGGTCCGTCGCCCTTCTTGAGGTCCTTGATGACCAGCTTCTTGGGCGGATCGCCCTTGGGCACCGTCACCTTCGGCTTGTCCCCCGAGGCGGTGGTGGGGGTCGTCGCGGTGGTCGTGGTCTCGGTCGCAGGCGCGCTCGAGGTCGTGGAGGAGTCGTCGTCGCCGCAACCGGCGACGACAAGCGCCAGGGCGGCGAGGAGCAGGGCTGGCGTGCGGCGTGTCATGGCGCGGCATCCTAGCGGGCCGCACCGGACGCTGATCCGGTTAGACGCCGGTCGCTAGCAGGGGGGAAGCGGGTCCGGGAACTGCGTCCCGAACACGTTGTTCGACCAGCAGTTGCCGTCACCCGTCGTGTCCCAGGTGAGATCCTTCGCGAAGTCGGCGAAAGGAAGCCGCGGGTCCGGGTTGCCGCCATTGCCCGTGACGGTGTTGTTCGTCGTCTGGTTGTTGTCCGGGTCCGGATCGATGTCGAGCAGCGCGCAGATCTCAGGCGGTGTCCCGGTGCCGAGGCAGAAGTTGGACACGGCGATACCGAAAGTGTCGTTGTTGGTGACGGTGTTGTTCCGCACGATGTTGTTGTCGGCCGCCAGCAACAGGATGCCCGTTCCCTGCAGCACGCCACAGACCGCGTCATCGGGGTCCTCGCAGGTGTTCGGCCGGTTGTTCGCGGTGACGGTGTTGTGCTCGATCACGTTGTCGGTATTGACGTCCACGTCCAGGAACGGCAACGCGAAGGACAGAATGCCGCCGGTGTTGCCGAAGGCCAGGTTGTGATCCGCCCTGACCCGCAAGGAGTTCTCGATCTCGAAGCCACTCACGTTGTCGGTGGCTGTGTTGTGGTCCATGCGGACGTCGTGCGACTGACCGACGTAGTGGCCCGTGTCGTTCGCACCGGACGCGTACGAGTGGTCGAGCCTGCCCGGACCGACGTGGGAAGGGAAGGTCCCGTAGCTCAAGTTGCCGACCGCCCACACATCTGTGATGCGCCAGTAGTCCACGCAGCGGAGCAGGACGCCGTCGTTGTCGAAGTTCTTGACGGTGAAGCCCTTCACCAGTGACCTGTGCACGCTGCCACCGATCGTGCCGGCGCAGTTGGGATCGCGGTTCTCACCGACGGTGATGCCCTCGCCCTGACCGCCCGGGTTCAGCAAGGTCGTCCGCCTGTGGCCGGAGCCGATCAGCTTGATGTTGTCCTCCGTGATCACGACCGCGCACAGTCGTGTCGGCCGCAGTGGGCAGGGAGTCCCGGCTTCCTGATAGGTGCCCGGCTTGACGAGCACCGTGTCGCCCGGGTTCGCACGATCGACCGCGGCCTGGATGGACTTGCCCGGCGTCACCATGATGGTCCTCGCCATCGCCGTCGGCGCTGCGACGAGCAGGAACGCAAGCGAGAGGAGGATGACGACGTTGGAGCGACGGGTCATCGCATCGTGTTCTAGGGGATACGCCGTCAAGGGCGCGTGAGGATTGCCGCGCCGCCTTTGAAGATTCCGTAAAGAGCCTGCTATTGCCGAGCGCGCCAGTCAGATACGGCATCGAAAGAGGGTGGTCCGTGCGGTCGGTGTCGAGATACAGCCAAAATGGTCGTCAGGCCGACGCCGATGTGCGGCTTTGCGCGCTTAGCGACTTTTCACGACCTCCGCGTAACACGGCCAAGCATCGAGTGAAGAGTTAGGTGCCCTATAGGGCCCGCAACGGTTCAGCCGATAAGTGGCCGCTCACAAATCGGTCAGTTCCTCCCACTCACGTACGCATCTCGCGAGTCCCGCAAACCTCCCGTCACACCCCTTTCGCTGCCTTCCCTACGAGCAACGAGCCAAACCGGCCTGTCGGTTCCTCCTCTCAATAGATCACCGATGGGAACCACGAGCCGTCGGGCTCGCGGTAGTCGCCGAGCGCCATCAGGTTCATCGGCTTCAACGCCCGCAGGCCCTGGTCGAGGCACCAGCGGAAAAGTCCGGACTGAATCGGTACGAGCAGGGCGATTGGCTCGTCGACCGCGGCTGCCGCCCCGAGCAGGAGTGCCTTCATGTCGTCGTCGGTCTCGGCGACGCCGTAAGCCATCGGCCAAAACGTCACGGCAGTGGCATACGCGACCACTCGCCCGTCGCGCACAGCAGCGAACGGCGGGAACGGACCGAGCATCGCATCACGCAGCGAACCCGTGCGCTCGAAGCCGTGCACCTTCGTGCAGAGTGCCTCGCACTGGTCGACGTCGTCCTCGGTCACGACTCTGACCTCGACCCCGTCCTCAGGGTCCCCTCGCGGCTCGCCGCTCATCACCACGCACGAAGCGACCACGTCGAACCCGAGCGACGTGTACAGGGCCAGCGAGCGCATGTGGAAGCCGTCCTGCAAGAGCCGGATGCCCGGGGCGTCCGCTCCCCGCTCGAGCACGGCCTCCATCAACTTGCGGCCGGCGCCCGCGTTCTGAGCCTTGGGATCGATGGTGATCGGTCCGACGCCGCGGATCGGGTCGCGCTCGTCGAGGAAGTTGCTGCCGATCACATGCCCGTCCATCTCGGCGACCACGCCCCAGATCCCCGGGTTCGGGATCCAGGCCTGCATCATGGCGGCCGCGGCTTCAGGCACCGGGAAGTCGCGCGGAAAGCGGTGGTGGTCGTGAATGTCTCCGAATGCCTCGAACACGATCCGCGTGCACTCGTCGGTGTCGCGCGGCTCGACTTCACGGAGTGTTACCTGTGCTTGCGCGCCGCTCATTTGATCCCCACAACCATCGACGTCGGTCCCTCGAGGTGCTGCACATATGTCTCGGCGAAGCCGGCGTCCTTCATCCAGCCCTGGCAGTCGGCGCCGGTGTAGTCGAAGCCGCCGGGCGTCTCTATCAGCATGTTGAGGCTCATCAGAAGGCCGAATGCGTTCTCGCGCCGCTCGTCGTCGATGATGGCCTCGTACACGATCAGCGCGCCGCCTTCGGGGAGCGCCGCGTACGCCTTCTCCAGCAGGAGCCGCTTCTCGTCGAGGTTCCAGTCGTGCAGGATCCTCCCCATCACCAGAACGTCCGCGTTCGGGAGCGGGTCGGCGAAGAAGTCACCGGTGAAGAAGCGCACGCGGTCGCTCAGGCCCGCAGACGCGACGTATTCCTCGAATAGCGGCTCGATGGGCGCCAGGTCAAACCCTCCGCCGCTCATGTGCGCGTGTGCCAGCGCGACCTGGACCGGAACGCAGCCCTCGGCGCACCCGATGTCGATCACGGTCTTGTAGCGATCCCACGGGAATCGGGACGCGATCGCCATCGCCGGACCGAGGCTGCTCGCGGTCATCGCCCGCGCGAAGCCCTTCAGCAAAGCCGGATCTGAATAGATCGCCTCGAACAGGTTGCCTCCCGTCTTGGCCTCGTTCTGTGGCTCGCCCGTTCGCAGTCCCTCCGTCAGCGAGTTCCAGAAGCCGAACAGGCGCGCGTTCAGCATCTCGAGCAGGCCGCCCACGTAGCTCGGCTTGTTGCGGTCGAGGAAGAGGTCCGTCTCGGCCGTGTTGCTGTAACGGTCGTCGTCGCGCTCCAGCATCCGAAGGGCGACCAGCGCGTCGAAGAAGTCTCGCGCGCTGCGTTGGTGCAGATCCAGCTTCTTGCGCAGCGTCTCTGCGTCCAGCGGTCCCGACGCCGCGAGCTCGGTGAACAGACCGAGCTCGATAGCACTGAGGAGCGTCTTCGAGGCCCAGAAGCTGGTGCCGAGCTGGAGTATCGCCTCGGGGTTCGGAGCTGCCTGGTCCTGCGCCGCCGGTCCTGCCTGTGCCGTGCTCATGCCTTCTCTCCAGTCGTCGTGATCCGTGGGATTCGCAGGCTATAGGCGGACGCGATACTTAGCCACATGCCGGGTTCAAGAATACGAACGCTGCTCGCCGGATACGAGGCGTTCAACCGCGGCGACTGGGAGAGCGCGTTCAGCGCCGCCCATCCGGACATGGAGCTGAAGACGGCCGATCGCATCACCAACCCGGGCATTTATCAGGGCCGCGAGGTGATCGCGCGGTTCTTCGAGGATCTGTTCGAGCCGTTCGAGCAGGTGACGGCCGAGCCCGAGAAGTTCTTCATGCGCGGCGACCAGGTCGCCGTGTTCCTGGTGGCGCGCTCACGGCCGCGAGGCAGCAGCGCCGAGATCGTCAACCGGATCGGGCATCTATGGACCTTTCGCGACGACAAGGTCGCCCGGTTCCAGATCTTTCCCGCGCGCGAGGAGATGCTCGCGGCATCTGGCCTGACCGAGCAGGATGCGGTCGACCTGACCGGCGCGGACTAGGCGTTACCGGGATCTGGCCGATTGACCGCCGAGAGCGATCGCGGCGGCTGCGGCAAGTGCCACGTAGGGCCCGGACTCGAGCTTCCAGATCTCAGCGGGCTCGGGCTGGTCGAGCATCTTCACCACCACGATCCCGAGCGCAACGGTGCCCGCGATCGCGCTCACCCGCGCGAGGTCCGCGGCTCCGAGCTTCGCCGATCCGATCACTCCCATGGCGAGGAGAGTGGCGCAAAGCGCCACTGCCCCGCAGGCAAGCAGTGCGATGTCCGCGACACCGAACATCTCCCACGCGTTGCCGCCGAAGTTCGCGAACGACTGCAGGATCGCATGCCCGAACGCCTGAGCGAGCTCGCTGTCACCGTTCGGCATGGACTGGGTGCTGGTGTCGAGGGCCTGCTGGGCGCCGGCCGGCAGCCCAATCCCGTACCACTTGAGAAACAAAGAGGCGATCAGCCCGCCGCCCCCAAGCCCGGCCACGAGTTGACCGGCCCGCACTCTTGCAGGCGCAGTGGAGGACAGGGTGGCGGGAGGAGCCGTGCTCACGTCCCCACAGATCGACCGTGACTGCTACGTGCTTGAGAGAGGGCGAGCCCTAGTGGCCGTGGTACTGATGCACGACCGCGTGGCCCTTGCCGCGCGCGATCAGATAACGGTTGGCCCACCACGCGAACGGGAAAGCGATCGCGAACCCGGCCGCGATGCTGGCGTAGAAGAGCGCATCTGCCAACCCGGCGTCCAACGCGCCGGGGATCAGGACGATGATCAGATTGTCGATCGCCTCCATGATCGTGATCGAGACCGTGTCGGAGGCCAGCGCCGTCGACACGATCACGCCCGCCGCGAGCCCGGCGCGGATCAGAGGCATCGCGGTGAGGCCAAAGCCGAAGAAGTAGGCGAGTGCGATCGCCAGCGCCGTAGTCGAGAGGTTCCCCCACCCCATGGCCGTCCCGATCGCCATGCCGCTGAACTCGCCGATCGCGCAGCCGGTCAGGCAGTGGAGGGTTGCGCTCGTCGCGAGCGCATTGAGGTTCGCCCCGTGGGACTCCGGATGTGCGGTGGCCTGCTCCATGGGTCACATAAACATATCAACGAACGTTAGTATGTTGGTATGGCCTCGGGCACTGCACACGGCGAGCTTCTGCACATAGACCACAGGACGGGCATTGCGCTGCGACGATCTCGCCCCGCACCGGAGGTCGCCGCAGAGGTCGCCGGGCGCTTCCGCGCCCTCTCCGATCCGACCCGGCTCGCGCTGGCCATGGCCCTGCGCGACGGCCGTGAGCTCTGCGTCTGCGACCTGTCGTGGATCGCGGAGCGAAGCCAGAATCTCGTTTCTCATCACATGCGCTCGCTGCGATCTGAGGGTCTGGTGCGCTCTCGGCGCGAGGGAAAGATGACCATGTATTCGCTCACCCATGCGGGTCAGGCGCTGGTCGATGCGAGCATGGATCAACTCTCCACGCTCGGGCGCCGCGGCTAGGGCGGCGGCATTGTCACAAAGAGTGCCTCCATCTCGTCTTCATGGATAGGCAACGAGAGGACACGCCATGAAAATCCTGATAGCCGGCGCCACCGGTGCGCTCGGAAAGCAACTCGTCCCGCGACTTGTATCGGCCGGTCACGACGTGGTCGGAATGACGCGCACCCCTTCCAAGCAGGACGCAATCCGCGCGATGGGAGCGAGCCCGGTGGTCGCCGACGCCCTCGACCCCGACCAGGTGGCGCGCGCGGTGGCGCAGGCACAGCCGGAGGTCATCGTGCACGAGCTGACCGCGCTGTCCGGCAGTCTCAACCTGCGTCGCTTCGATCGTGACTTCGCGGCCACGAATCGACTGCGTACTGAGGGCACCGACCACCTCCTGGCTGCGGGTCGGGCGGTCGGCGTGAAAAAGTTCGTCGCGCAGAGCTTCACCGGCTGGACGTTCGCCCGCACCGGCGGACCGATCAAGAGCGAGGACGACGCGCTGGATCCGACACCGCCCGCGGCAATGCGGAGCACTCTCGACGCCATCCGCTATCTCGAGAACGCCGTCACGAAGGCGACATGGACTGAGGGCATCGTGCTCCGCTACGGCGGCTTTTACGGACCGGGCACCTCGCTGGACGCCGACGGTGGTGAGTTCGTCGAGTTGATTCGCAAGCGCAGGATGCCGGTCGTTGGTAACGGGGCCGGACTGTGGTCGTTCATCCACATCGAGGATGCCGCCGAAGCAACGCTCGCCGCGATCGAGCACGGCAGGCGCGGTATCTACAACATCGTCGACGACGAGCCGGCACCGGCGTCGGTATGGCTGCCCGGTGCGGCGGCGGCGCTGCACGCAAAGCCGCCCCGCCACGTTCCGCGCCTGATCGGGCGCCTGGTGGGCGGTGAGGCCGCGGCGGTCATGATGACCGAGACGCGAGGAGCGTCCAATGCGAAGGCGAAGCGCGAACTGAACTGGCAGCCCCGTCATCGCACCTGGCGTGACGGCTTCGCCAAGGCGGCGGCGTGAGCCCTGACCACGAAGAGCTGCTCGACGAGCTGCGCCCCCCTGCGTTCGCGATCGCCTACCGGATGCTCGGCAGCGTGGCCGAGGCAGAGGACGTAGTGCAGGAGGCGCTGCTGCGGGTGCATCACGCGCTCGAGGAGGGCGAGCCGCTCGAGTCGCCGCGCGCGTACGTGGCCACGGTCACGACGCGGCTCGCCATCGACCAGTTGCGCTCGGCCCGGGCCCGGCGCGAGAGCTACGTCGGCGAGTGGCTGCCCGAGCCGCTCGTCGTCGACGCGGGGAGCGACCCCGCCAGGCACGCGGAGATGGCCGACTCACTGTCGCTCGCATTCCTCGTCCTGCTCGAGAGCCTCTCCCCCGAACAGCGCGCGGTGCTGTTGCTGCACGACGTGTTCGACTACGGCTACAGCGAGATCGCCGGCATCCTCGGAAAGCAGGAAGACAACGTCCGCCAGCTCGCGGTGCGTGCCCGTCGCCACGTCGATGACGCGCGGCCGCGCTTCGAAGCTTCGCGCGAGCAGCGCGACGAGCTGGCGCGCCGCTTCTTCGCCGCCGCCGAGGAGGGGAACCTTGGAGCGCTCGAGGCACTGCTGTCCGAGGACGTCGTTCTGCACGGCGACGGCGGCGGCAAGGCGCCCGCGCTCGCACGGTCGGTGCACGGCCGCAACCGGGTGGCGCGCACCCTGTTGAACTGGATACGCGCCGGTGCGCACATCCCCGGAGCGTCTTATCGGCCGGTCGAGGTCAACGGTCAGCC
Organism: uncultured Solirubrobacterales bacterium; assembly: GCA_963716195.1. Classification (GTDB taxonomy): domain Bacteria; phylum Actinomycetota; class Thermoleophilia; order Solirubrobacterales; family JBBDJG01; genus JBBQNR01. Next base: position 725,747 of record OY970293.1, on the reverse strand, counting down.
GGGCGCACTGTTTCTCGACGGCGACGGCGCGGTGATCTCCGTGTTGTCGCTTCACGTCGCCGAGGGACAAATCCAGACCGTCAGCTCGATCGTCAATCCGGACAAGCTGCGCCACCTCGGGCCGGTGGCTGATGTGCGGGAACTGTTCCGGCGGCCGCGATAGTGCTTGGGTCGCGTTACTGCCGCCTTGGCCAAAGCGCCGCGAAAGACAGGCATCGAAGGAGGGTGAGACGATGGGTTTGCGGAAGCTCGCGAGTCGCGTACCTGAGTCCCAGAAGTTGACCGATTTGTGAGAGGCCACTTGTCGGGTGTGCAGTTGAGGGGTCTATAGACCCCCTAACTGACCACTCGATGACCGGCGCTGTTACGGGAATGTGATGAACGGTCGCCAAGCGCAGAACCCGGCACAGCTACATCGCTGTCTCGTCCCACTTGGCTCGTCAGCCGAGCGCCATGGGATCACCCCCCCTTCGATGCCAGTCCCAAGTAGGGACGTCCCAAGCAACTCCGTATCGTCTGCGCCCATGCCCGACCCGTCGCCCTCCGCCCCACCCTCCCTCGGCCTGTTCGCCGTCAACCAGTACGCCGCAGCGAATCGTGAGGGCATGGCTCGTGTCGGCGCGCTTGCAGAGGAGCTCGGCTACGACTCGCTGTGGCTTGGCGAGCACGTGGTCGTTCCCGACCCGCGCCGTCCGCCCTCGCCGATGGAGCCCGAGGATCCGATCCTCGATTCGCTCGTCGGGATCGGGTTTCTGGCGGCATGCACGGAACGAGTGCGGCTCGCGACGGGGATCGTGATCCTGCCGCAGCGCAACCCGGTCGTGCTCGCCAAGCAGCTCGCCAGCCTCGACGTGCTCTCCGGTGGCCGGCTCGTGTTCGGCATGGGGGTGGGCTACGTAGAGCCCGAGATGAGCGCCGTCGGCGTGCCGATGGAGCGGCGCGCCACCCGCGCGATCGAGTATCTGCAGGCGATGCGCGCGCTCTGGGAGCACGAGCGGCCGTCGTTCGAGGGCGAGTTCGTCAGCTTCTCTGACGTCAACGCCCACCCGCGGCCGGTACAGGAGCCGGTGCCGGTGATCATGGGCGGCCACAGCCAGGCCGCGCATCACCGCGCGGTCAAGCACGCCGACGGCTGGTACGGCTTCATGCTGAACGTGGACGAAACCGCCGAGCAGGTCACGAGCCTGCGTGCTCGGCTCGCCGAAGCCGGGCGAGCCGAGGACGACTTCGAGGTCAGCGTCACTCCGCGCGGCCGCGTGGACTCCGAGAAGATCGCCGCCTTCGGTCGCGCCGGTGTGAACCGGCTCGTCCTGATGCCGCGCATCGAGTATTCGCTCGAACAAGTCGAGGAATTCGTGCGCGCCCACGCGCCGGCGCGCATCGGCGCCGCGCCACTCGCGGCCTAGCTGTAGTTCCCAACGAGGTTGTTCAACCTCGTGGCCGGCACTCGTTTGCCAAGGGAGCCGTGCGGTCGCCTGAAGTTGTAGCGCTCGAGGAAGGGCGGCAGTGCCGCCGCCCGCTCGGCTGAGCTGCCGTAGAGGCGGCCATAGGCCCATTCGTTCAGGAGTGTCTGGATGAAGCGTTCCGCCTTGCCGTTGGTGCGCGGGCGGTAAGGCCTGATCCGTAGATGCCTAAGCCCCAGTCCACGCAATGCAGCTCGATGCGCGTCGGAGACATAGCAGGAGCCGTTGTCGGTCATCACCGCTTGGATCTTCACTCCGCGTTCGGCGAACCAAGCCACGGCGCGGTCGAGGAAAGCGACGGCGCAGCTGGCGTTGAGGCCCTCGAGAACCTCCGCGTAAGCCAGGCGCGAGTGATCGTCGACCATCACATGCACGTATTCGAAGCCCGTCTGCCTGCGCTTGTGGCCGGGCTTGATTTGGCTCTCGCGATGGCCAACCATGCGATGGCCGGCGCCGCGCGCCGAGATGCGACCGAGCTGCTTGATGTCGACGTGCACGAGCTCGCCGGGGCGGCGGCGCTCGTAGCGGTTGGGAGGCTCGGGCGGCGCAAGGCGTGAGCGCCTGCCGAGGCCGATCCTTCGAAGCCAAAGCGACACCGTCGAGAGTGGGATATGCAGGATCTCCGCGATTTCGGCCGCGGTCATCCAGAGGCGCCTCAGTGCCTCGATCGCACCTACCAGGCGCTTGGGCAGCTGGGAGGGGCTTCGCTTTGGGCGTGAGGAGCGGTCCTCGAGCGGTTGGCCGGCCCGGGCACGACGGACCCACTTGCGCGCCGTCGGCTCGCTCACGCCGGCGGCCTCGGCCGCCTGCGTGAGCGACCAGCCCTCCTTCATCACTCGCGTTGCGATCAGGGCGCGGCTGTTCGGGCAGGTCGTGGCGTTACGGTGAAGCTTCATCCGGTGTCCTCCTTGGGGCTGGGTGGCGAGACACCCTCAGCCTCCAAGGGGGGCCGGATGAAACAACGTGGTTAGGAGCTACACCTAGCGCTCGGCCACCACGATCGCCCAGCGCTCCTCGAAGCTGGCGGCCTGCTGCGCGAACTCGCGCCTGATCAGGTCGTCGTGGGCGATGTCCACGGCGCTAGGGTACTTTCCGTTTGCGAGGCACCAGCCCGGCGGTTAACTTTCGTGGCCTCCCTGCCTGCGGATGAAAGGAGCAACACAATGAGCCCGCTCGCGCTCGAGGACGGCACCGTCGAACGGCTTCGCTCGAAGGTGCGCTGCGAAGTGGTCATCCCCGACCACCCCGCGTACGAGGAGGCGCGCAAGGTGTGGAACGGGATGGTCGACCGCCGGCCGGCAGTGATCGTGCAGTGCACGTCGACCCCGGACGTGGTCGAGGCTGTGACCTTCGCTCGTGAGCAGGATCTGATCGTGTCGGTGCGTGGCGGCGCTCACTCCACGCCCGGGTACAGCACGTGCGACGACGGGATCGTGATCGACCTCCGCCGCATGAACAGTGTCGAGGTCGATCCTGAGAACCGCACCGCGCGCGTGCAGGGTGGCGCGATCTGGGGAGAGCTCGATGCCGCCACACAGGAGCACGGCCTCGCCGTTACCGGCGGCCGCGTGTCCGACACCGGCGTCGCGGGGCTCGCGCTCGGCAGCGGCAGCGGCTGGCTCGAGCGGATGTACGGGGTCACGTGTGAATCGCTCCTGTCGGCCGAGGTCGTGACCGCTGACGGCAAGGTCGTCACCGCGAGCGAGGACACGAACCCGGACCTGCTGTGGGGTCTGCGCGGCGGCGGCGGCAATTTCGGCATCGTCACCGAGTTCGAGTTTCGGCTTCACCCGGTCGGACCGATCGTGATGGGCGGCATGCTGGTCTACCCCCGCGCGCGGGCGCGGGCGGTCCTGCGCGCCTATCGCGACCTGATCGCGCGGTCGTCGGACCAGGTCGGCGGCGGGGCCGCGCTGATCACGGCTCCGCCGGAGGAGTTCGTCCCCGAGGAACTCCGTGGTCAGCCGGCGCTCGGGATCGTGTATTGCTACGTCGGCCCCATCGAGGCAGGCGAAGAGGCGATCCGTTCGTTCCGCGAGGAGACGTCGCCCGCGCTCGACATGGTGCAGCCGATTCCCTACGCCGCGCTGCAGCAGATGCTGGACGCCGGCAACCCGCACGGGATCCACGAGTACTTCAAAATCGACTGGCTCGACGACCTGCCCGACGAGGCGATCGACGTCGCGGTCGAGCAGGCGGAGTCGATGCCGGCGCCGTTCGGCCAGATCATCCTGGCGCCGATGGGCGGGGCGGTCGGGAGGACGAACGGTGACGTCGCGCTGAACATCCCCGACGCCAAGTGGGCCTACTTCTGCCTGACGATGTGGATGGACCCGGCGGAGGACACCCAGAACATCGCCTGGACCCGCGGGTTCGCCGACGCGATGGCTCCGTTCGGGATCGGCTCGGCGGCATTCCCCAACTTCATCTCCACGGACGAGGACCTCGACCGGCTGCGGTCGTCGTACGGGCCGGAGAAGTACGCGCGTCTGCTGGAGGTAAAGCGCAAGTGGGACCCGGACAACGTGTTCCGGCTGAACCAGAACATCGAGCCGGCGGCCTAGAAGCGCAGAGATGACGGTGCTTCCAGATCAGGGCGGCAATGGGGCGAGTCCCCAACATCGCATCGGCATCCTCGGTGCCGGCTTCGGCGGCCTCGGCGTTGCGATCAAGCTGAAGCAGGCCGGCATCCACGACTTCGTGATCTGGGAGCGCGACAGCGAAGTCGGCGGCACCTGGTGGTCGAACAGCTATCCCGGCTGCCAGTGCGATATTCCGTCCCACCTGTACTCGTTCTCGTTCGCTCCCAACCCGAACTGGAGCCGCACCTATCCCCTTCAGCCGGAGCTGAAGCGGTACCTGAGCGAGGTCACGGACCGCTACGGGGTGCGCGACCACATTCGCCTCGACTGCGCGGTGACCGGCGCGGAGTGGGACGACGACCAGAACGTGTGGCAGGTCGACACCGCGCACGGGCGCTTCACTGTCGACCTGCTGATCGCCGCGCCCGGTTTCCTGAGCGAGCCGTCCACGCCCGCGCTGCCCGGCATCGAGACCTTCGAAGGTGTGAGCTTCCACACCGCGCGCTGGAACCACGACCGTGATCTCAGCGGCGGCCGCGTGGCGGTGGTCGGAACGGGCGCTTCGGCGATCCAGACCGTTCCGCAGATCCAACCGATCGTCGATCACCTCGACGTGTACCAGCGCACGCCACCGTGGGTGATGCCGCACCGGGACCGGCCGATCACGGACATCGAGCGGCGCGTCTACCGCCGCTTTCCCGCGCTCCAGCGCGCGGTCCGCAGCGCCGTCTACTTCAGCCGGGAGACACTGGTGCCGGGCTTCGTGCACCGGCCCAAGCTGATGAAGCTGCCGCAGCGGGTCGCGCGCCGGCATCTGGAGAAGCAGATCGCCGATCCCGTTCTGCGCGCCAAGCTGACGCCCGCCTACTCGTTCGGCTGCAAGCGCGTCCTGCCCTCGAACGAGTGGTACCCCGCACTGACCATGCCGAACGTCAGCGTCATCACCACCGGCATCAAGGAGGTGCGGCCGAACGGCATCGTGACGGAGGACGGCGAGTTGCACGAGGTCGACACGATCGTGTTCGCGACCGGCTTCCACGTCACGGACGTCAAGTTCGCGGAGATCGTGCGCGGCCGTGACGGCCGGCTCATGTCCGACGTCTGGCAGGGCAGCCCGCAGGCCTACCGCGGTACGACGGTGGCCGGGTTCCCCAACCTGTTCATGATCACAGGGCCGAACACGGGCCTCGGCCACAACTCGCTCGTGTACATGATCGAGGCACAGCTCGACTACCTGATGGACGCGCTGCGCACGATCGACGCGCGCGGGGCGACGCGAGTCGAGGTGCGCCGCGCCGCGCAGGACGCCTACAACGCCGACATTCAGAGCCGCATGCCCAGCACAGTGTGGAACTCGGGCGGATGCTCGAGCTGGTACATCGATGCCAACGGCAGGAACACGACGACCTGGCCCGACTTCACCTGGCGCTACCGCAGGCAGCTGCAGCACTTCGATCCTGCCGCTTACGAGCTTGCCAGCGAGGCGTCGTCTCCAGCGCACTCGCCTGGTCCAGCCTAGAACGACCGACGCCCGCCATTTGGCGAGCGTCGGCGCTTCTTTAGGACCGGCGAGCTCGTTACACCCGCGCGGGGTCCACGGCGGGTTCGTGGGTGGCCCTAGCAGCAGCCAAAATCACTCGGCTGAAACCGATTCCGGTCGGCGGGAAGTCTTCAAGGGTCGGCGCCTCCTAGGCGGGCCCCGGTGTGGGGGTGGATGTCGGCTTCACCTTCGGCTTCGTGGGCGCCTCGCCCCCGGTCGACTCCGGCTCGTCCTGATGACGCGTGTCTTCATCGCTGCTCCTTCACGTCCTCCGCGTGCTCCACGAGAACGGGGTCCTCCCCGTTCGGCTCCAAGATGAACAGCTCAGCCGAGAGGTCTGGGTTGGTGTGAACCGTGCTCATGTAAGCGATCACCTTGCGTCCGAGCGCATCCTGGACGACGTTTGTGAACTGCTCCTTCATCGCGGCCTGGAAGCTGTGCCGGATGTCGTGCACGGCCTGATGCCTTCCGGTGTCGATCAACGTCTTCTCGACGGCCGTAAAGCCGCCTTGGAGCACGCACAGAACGGTGCCGTTGTTGAGGAACGTCTTCGCCTTAGTGGGCCCCTTCCCGTAGTACTCCCGGTGAAGGGTCACGAGCGCTTCCGAGATCGAGGCCAAAGCCTGCTTACCCTGCGGTGCCTGCGTCATCGCCAGCACCTCCTCCGCCCCTCCTGAGTGGTGCTGCCCGAAGGGAAGAGTTGCGGCAAGGCCCGACGAGCGGTCGGGATCGGTCAAAGAGCTCGACCCGATCCAACCCAGACTACCACCCCGAACCTCTCAGAATTCGATCCTCGGAAAAAGCGGCGTAAACAGACGCCAAGCCCTTGCGGAACCTGGCTAGGCGGCTAGGATGACTCAGTTTTTCGGACTCGCCCCAAGTCGGGATGGCGAAAGGCTTGGACGGGGCGGAGGCACTGTCGTCCGATCTAGCGAAACGGCTGCGGTTCTTCTTTCTAGTCTTTGTTAGCGCCTCCCTCGGCGGGGAAAGCAAATCACCCGAGGAGGACGAAATGCCAGCTCAAAACGGTCACGCCCGCGACCATGTCTTGCGGGAGATGCGGGTTGAGATCCGCGATCTGGCCGGCAGAGGGATGTCGGCCGAGAAGATCAGTCAACACCTCAACGGCCACCGGCTGTTGACCGAGGCCGAGCAGGGAATGATCGACCTGTTGACCTACCACGCAGTCGCGGAGTTCAAGGGGCACTACTGAGCCAGCTACTCGATAGTCAGCAGCTCGACAAGAGCTCTTTCAAAACCCTGCTCGGCCAACGTGTGACGGAGGGCATCAACGATTCGCGGGCACTTGCTGCGAGCGTCGTGTTCAGGATGCCCAACGACGTGCGAGAGGTAGATGTGCGTGAGTTCCTAGGCTGGATCCAAGGAAGCAACGACACGCTCGTGAGCGAATACATGCGGGCGGCAACCATTAATTCCGATATCAAGCTCGGTGAGCTCAGCTCGTTTCAGCGAGCCGCCTTGATCGGTGCGTTGAGATTTCGGCGCCGGATTCTTCAGTAGGTGTCCACGTGGTCACCGAACGCATCAGAGCTGCAACGCGGGTGGAGCTGGCGGAGCGTGCTGAACGCGGCGCCACGCTCGGACAGCTACTCGACCACGTCGACGCGCGCAGTCGCGAGCTCAGGGGCCGCAGTTTTTCGGAAGCGCAGGGTGACGAGCTGCGGCTCTACTGCTGGATGATGTGCGAGCGCAGGTCCAGAGGCGTGCGCTGGGGAGTGCCGAAGAAATTGGAATACCTCGAGGAGGACATCGGCGGATAGCCGTCCTCGGCTAGAGCGCCTCTCCCGGCTCGGGGACCTTCATCAGCGCGTGCTCCAGATCCTGGAACGACGCGAACTTGTCGTCTATCCCCCTCTCTTCGAACAGCGCCCAGACGTATGCATTCGGGCGGATGAGGACGAGACTGCCGCTCTTGACCTTCGCTTGAATCATCCCTCGAACGAGCACCTGAAGGACCGCGGGGGCGAGCGTGCTAACCCCCCGTAGGTCGAAGACGATGTCCCTGCGCCCGGCGTCGAGCGCGTCGATGATCCACCGCTCAGCCTCCCGTGCCGCCGACAGGTCGCATGTGCCCTCGAGCGTCAGCACCTCGGTGTGGGCGCCGACACTGTCCGACGTGAAAGAGAACGCTTGGGCCATGACGGCCCCCTTAATGGCGCTTGGCTTGGATCCGGTGGGCTATGAAGCGCCTGTACGTAACCGACCTTCTATCAGCGTACTAGTCGAGCGGCTTGATCGAATGTGCAGCAACCTGTTCCTCGGGAATCCAAACTGGACGCGGCAGTCCCGGATCGCTGCATAGGTAGAACGTCGTCCCTTGCGGCCGATCCCATCCAACCGCCAGGGCATAGCCGGCGACGTCGCCGCTGCCGTCTGCGCGGGCGGTATTGGTCACGATCCAAAGCGGCTGGGCGAGCGCGATCGCGAACTCGGGACGGTGGTCCGATGCGCCGTTGCTCATTCAGATCCCGCGCTTGCGTGCGTCCTGGCTGAGCGCGCGCGATAGCTGAGCAGGCTCCGTCTTCTTCTTGAGCTCTTGGATCTCTTTCTCGCGGCGAACGGATTCGCGGTGGACCGAGTCCTGGAGCCCCTCGAGCAACGTCTCGAGGTGGCGAAGCCGCCTCTCGATAGCGTCGAAACGGTCAGCGTGATCCGGTGGGGCCTCTCCGACACGGCGAAACCGCTCGCTGAGTCTCACCATGCTCCGACGCAGAGGGGTGACTCTAGTCCCCCGGCTCTGCGGGATCGGCCACTGCTCGTTCGCGGCCGCGGCCCAGCAGGCGTTGCCGTTTGATGACCTGTGCGATCAGCGGCCGGCGGCGGAGGATCCGCGGCCCCCGGGTCCTTCGAGTCACCGCCCGCTTCTGTTCATCCACAGCGCCGGCCGGTTCCTTTCTGGCCATCGACAGCACCTTCCTGCCCCTCTATAACGGGTTCGCGCGGAAGGAAGAGAGACATCCCCAACGAGCGATCAAGCTTAATCCAGGCTAGCACTTCGCGGGCCGTCAAATTCGCGCCCTGCCGGGTAATGTGCGGCCATGGCGGGGTCCCTGGCAGGCAAGACGATGTTCATCTCAGGTGGCAGCCGAGGCATCGGGCTTGCGATCGCCGAGCGCGCGGCCGCTGACGGCGCGAACGTCGCGCTGATCGCCAAAACAGCGGAGCCGCACCCGAAGCTCGAGGGCACGATCTACACCGCAGCCGAGGCGATCGAGAAGGCGGGTGGCCACGCGCTCCCGATCGTGGGCGACATCCGCGACGACCAGCAGGTTGCCGCCGCGGTCACGCAGGCCGTCGAGCGCTTCGGCGGCATCGACGTCTGCGTGAACAACGCGAGTGCCATCAACCTCGCGGGCACCGAGGCGCTCGAGCCCAAGCGCTACGACCTGATGCAGGACATCAACACGCGCGGGACGTTCGTGGTCAGCCGGGCGTGCATCCCACATCTGAAGAATGCGGACAACCCGCACGTCTTGACGCTGTCGCCGCCGCTCAGCCTCGACCCCAAGTGGTTCAAGAACCACGTCGGCTACACGCTCAGCAAGTTCGGCATGAGCATGTGCACGTTGGGCATGGCGGAGGAGTTCCGCGACGACGGCATTGCATTCAACGCGCTGTGGCCGCGGACGCTCGTGGCGACCGCCGCTGTTCAGAACCTGCTCGGCGGCGAGGCCGCTATGAATGGCTCACGCAAGCCGGAGATCATGTCCGACGCAGCACACGCAATCCTGATCCGCCCGTCACGGAAGACGACCGGCAACTTCTTCCTCGCCGAGGACGTGCTGGCCGAGGAGGGCGTCACCGATTTCAGCCGCTACTCGTACGGCGGGTCGGACGCCGATCTGATCACGGACCTGTTCGTCGAGGACTAGAGGCCTGATGCGGTGGTGGTTCCGGGGTAAGCTGGTTGCTCTTGGACACGTTGTAGCGGGAGGGATTCGATGGCGGAACGCGGACGGATCGTGCGTTTACTGGCGCTGGCCGTTGTCGCGACCGCGCTCGCACCCGCCGGCGCGGATGCGCACTCGAACTGGTGGAAGCACTCACTCTCCTCCGGTCAGCGTCCCGGTCCGGACATCCTGTATGCGCCTCGCCCACACTCGCCGCAGCTCGAGAACAGGGGGGTATGGCGCGCGCGCCCGATTCTCATCTCTGGGGCAAGCGCCTATCGCGACGGTGAGTTCCTGTACCAGGACTTCCTGTACGACGACCACGGTGCGCGCGGCGGCGCCCGTGATCCCGGCGACCCGCGCACGCCGATCGACAGCTTCTCCGTTCCCTCTGGCACCTACACCTACCCGACCGACCCCGTCTATGCGGGCAACGCTGCCGACATCGTGGAGCTGCGCGTCAAGCCGCTTTCAGATTCGACCGCCTTCCGCCTCACCGTCAACACCCTGAAGGATCCCTCGCTCGTAGCGGCGACGATCGCGATCGGCGACTCGGCGACGCCGCACCCGTTCCCGCATGGCGCGAACGCGTCGGCGCCTGCCCAGTGGTTCCTGACCGTGCACGGCAACACTGCAGACCTGCTCGACGCCGCCACCGGCACGCCGGCCCCAGAGCAACCGAGTGTGAGCGTGGACCTCGAGCGGCGTCAGATCGAGATGCGCGTGCCTCACGCCGTCTGGGACCCGGGCACCGGCATCGTGCGCCTGGCGGCGGGCGTCGGGCTGTGGGACAAGGTCAACGACCGTTACCTGATTCCCCAGCCGGCCGCCGACGCGACGCACCCCGGCGGCTCGACGCTCGCCGCCCCGACCGGGTTCTTCAACGCCGCGTTTCGCTACGACGAGCCAATCCAGAAGCCCGACTTCACCGTCCTGTTGGATCCCGGCTGGTGGCGCGATCGCGCTCAGGGCAATTCGCTCGCCGGCGGAAACCTGACGCCGTTCCACGCCGACGTCGATTTCGCAAAGCTCGTGGCCGGCCTCGATGACGACATGCCCGGACAGCGCGGCGGCGTGCCGCAGACCGGCCCTATCAATCGGATCCTCGTCAGCCGCTTCGAAACCGGGCAGGGCACTGACTACTCCAATCCTTGCTTGACGGCAACCCAGACGCCCAACGGCGTGACCACCACGGCGTTCAACTCCGCGTGCCGTGGTGAACTGACGGGGCAGCTGCAGCCGTACGCGATCTACGTGCCGCCGCAGCAGCCGGCGGACGGCTACCGCCTGACCCTCCTCCTGCACGCGCTCGCCGGCAACTACAACCAGTTCCTTGGTTCCAGGCATATCACCCAGTTCGCCGCGCGGGGCCCGGGGTCGATCGTGATCACCCCGGAAGCGCGCGGCCCCGACGGCTTCTACTTCGGCCACCCCGGCGCCGACGTGTTCGAGGTGTGGGCGGACGTTGCGCGCCGCTACCATCTCGCGCCGCGCCGAACGGCCGTCGCGGGCTACTCGATGGGCGGCTACGGCACGTGGAAGCTCGCGGTCCAGTTCCCGGACCTGTTCACGCGCGCGCAACCCACCGTCGGCCCGCCGTTTCTCGGCAACTCGCAGACCCTCGCGCCCTTCGGAGAGACCGTCACGACCGATCTGCTCGCGTCGCTGCGGCACGTCCCCGTGCTGAGCTGGCTCGGGATTGGAGACACGACGGTGCCGTACCTGTTCGCAAAGCCGAACGCGGACGAGCTCGACCGTCTCGGGTACCGCTACGAGCTCGATTCCTTCGCGCCATTCAACTTCTCGATCCTCGGCATACCGGTGCCGGACCACATCTTCTTCGCCCTGAACGACCAGTACCAACCGGCGGCGGACTTCCTCGACGACGCGCTCGCCGAGCGCGATCCTGCCCACGTCACGTATGCCTACAAGCGGTCGATGGACTCGCCGCAGGTCGGCCTGAGCGGTGGTCATGCTTACTGGGTGTCGGGCGTGAAGCTTCGCTCCGCGGCGGCCGACGCCTTCGGCACGATCGACGTGCGTTCTCACGGCTTCGGCGTGGGCGATCCGCCGGTCAGCGCGACACAGACCGGCAGCGGCGTACTCGCGGGCGGCGCGACCTTCCTGGCGGTCCCGTTCACGTCTCAGCTCAGGACTTGGGGCGACCCGCCGGCTACCCCGCTCGCCAAGCAGCTCGACATCACTGCGACGAATGTCTCGGCGGTGACGATCGACGCCAGCCGCGCGCGTGTCGGCTGCAAGCCCGAGCTCAATGTCGTCAGCGACGGGAAGCTCAAGGTCAAGCTGCTCGGCTGCCGCCGCCACGGCCGCGGCCACAACCGGAAGCGCGACGACTGAGCGGTAGCCTTCGCCGGCTGTGACGCGCGTCTTCATCACAGGTGCGAGCGGCTTCATCGGTCGGCGGCTCGCCGAGGAGTGGCGTAGCCGTGGCGCCGAGGTGGTCGGCATTGACCGGGTCGCTGACCCGCAGCACGGCGTGATCGTGGGCGACGTGTCCAAGCCCGGCGACTGGCAGAGCGCCGCAAGGGGCTGCGACATCGTGGTTCACACCGCCGCGCTGGTCGGCATGCCGAGCGACGAGTCGGGCTTCTGGGAGGTGAACGTGCGCGGCACCCGCCTGGCGCTCGATGCAGCTGTCGAAGCGGGGGCGCGGCTCGTCCATCTCTCCTCCATCGTCACGTTCGGGCTCGACTTCCCGGACGGCGTCGACGAGCGCTGGCCGGTACATCCCACCGGGGTCGCATACGTCGACACGAAGATAGCCTCCGAGCAGGTGGTGCTGCAGGCGCATGCGTCCGGTGAGGCCGCGGTGACCGTCGTGCGTCCGGGCGACATCTACGGACCGGCGTCGCGACCTTGGACCGTGATGCCGGTGGAGCTGATCAAGGCCCGGCGGTTCGCCCTGCCGGCGGGCGGGCGCGGTATCCACAGCCCCGTCTACGTCGACGACCTGGTCGCGGGGATCATCGCGGCGGCGGAGAGCGACGCGGCCGCGGGACAGGTGATCACACTGAGTAGCGGCATCGGAGTCGAGACGCGGACGTTCTTCGGCCACTACGCGCGCATGCTCGGACGCCGCGGCGTGCCGGCGGTACCGATGCGCGTCGCTCTCGTCGGCGCCGCGGCGCAGAGCGCAGTCGCGCGCCTCCGCGGCAAGGTCAACGAGGTGACGCCCGACGGCGTGCGCTACCTGGGGCTCCGTCGCGGCACGTACGGGATCACAAAGGCGCGCGAGCTGCTTGGCTGGTCACCGGCGGTCGGGCTCGATGAGGGGATGGCGCGCACGGAGGCTTGGCTGCGCGCGGAGGGACTGGTTTAGGACGGTCGGACGGTCTCGGCGAGCCAGTCGCGCAGCTCCGGGATGAATGCCGGGTCGATCGTGTGTGGAACGGGGAACTCGCCGTACGACGGCTCGATCCCAGCCTCCTGCAGGCGCTTGCGCGCATCCCTCGCGAACGCGACGTCGATCACGGGGTCGTAGATGCCGTGTCCGATCGCCACCTTCATTCCCTCGCGGCTTTCGAGCTGGAGCGAGAAGCCTTCGACCGTCGGCATGAAGCCGCTCAGGGCCATGATCCCGGCCGGAGTCGGCCGTCCGGCGCCGAGTGCGAGCGCGTAGGACATGACGCAGCCCATCGAGAAGCCGCCGAGCACGGTCCGGTCGATTGGGATGCCGGTCTCCTCGCCGAGAGCGGCGAGCCAGCGGGTGAGCAGATCGAAGCTGGCGTGGAAGGTCTCGGGATCCGGGTAGCCGACCTGCCTGACCGCGTACCAGTGGTAGCCGCCCGGGGGCAGCGTGAGCGGGGCGCGCGCGGTGACCCCGAGCAGTCGCGCCTCGGGATCGAGCGCTTCGAAGAGCGGGAAGAGGTCGTTCTCGTCGGTGCCGCGGCCATGGAGGAGCACGAACAGTCCGGCCGGCTCGCCCGCCGGCGGCCGGACACGGTGAGTGAGCTCGTCCAGAGCGCTGGTCATCGCCGAAGAGACTAGGAGATGGGCGTAGGCTGTGGCTGGAAGTCCAGGCCTACCGAGAGGAGTCCCCCATGGCCGTAAACCCGATCCCCGAGGGGTACCCGCGGGTGACGCCGTACCTCACCATCGATGGCGCGAGCGCCGCGATCGACTTCTATATGAAGGTCTTTGGAGCGAAGGAGCGCATGCGCATGCCCGCTCCGGACGGCAAGCTCGGTCACGCAGAGATCGCCATCGGCGACTCGGTGATCATGCTGTCCGACGAGTACAAGGAGATGGGCGTGCTCGGACCGAAGTCGATCGGCGGCACGCCCGTCACGATCAACGTCTACGTCGAAGACGTGGACTCCGTGTTCGACCGCGCTTTGCAGGAGGGCTCGAAGAGCCTGCGCGATCCCGAGAACCAGTTCTACGGCGATCGCATGGGGCAGTTCGAGGACCCGTTCGGACACAAGTGGAGTGTCGGCACTCACGTCGAGGACGTTCCGCCGGACGAGATGGAGAAGCGCGCCGCCGAGGCGATGACTTCGATGGCCGGCTAGAGAACAGCGGCCTTCCTGCAACCGGCCCCGCGATTCCGGTCGCGGGGCCGGTTTGTTTACTACTTCGGCTCGAGCACGAACGTGTGCCGACGGCCGCTGCGCGCGCGGTAGGTCTCGTGCGCCGGCCACAGCTCGACCAGGCGCGGCCAGTAGCCGTCCGCCTCCGCATCGCTGAGACGGCGCGCCCGGCATTCGATGACCCGTGACCCGATCTGCACTTTCGCGTGCGGATTTGCGTCGAGGTTTCGCGGCCACGCGGCTCGCCGCTTCTCCTGGCCGAACTCCTCGCTGCTGACGACGAAGCCGCTGCCGTTCTGCATATAGATGACCGGCGTCGTGCGCTCACGACCCGTGCGCCGACCCGTGGTTGTCAGCAGCAGCATCGGCGCCACCGATCCTGTCGCGGTCAGCTTCCCTCGCGTGAGGCGGTACATGACCCGGTCGATGCGCGCTCCGAAGCGAACAGCGAAAGCCGCGAACCAGCGCCGGTGGCCGAGCCAGCGGATCAGTGCCCGGTAGGCGCGCATCAAGCCGCGGCGGTCAGCTCGGCCCGCTCCCTCGCCACGCGCTCGAGCGCGGCCGCCAGCTTCTGCGTGTCCTCGTACAGGCGATCCTCGACGACGCGGCCGAAGCGCAGGCGCAGGAACTGCATGCCTTCGTTGCGGTAGGGCTCGCCGGCCACCGTCGCGCTCACGACGAAGCGCACGGCGACCACGGTGTTCCAGGGCATGCCGTTCACGACGATCGCCTTCGGCTCGAGCCGGAGGTCGGGAAAGCGATCGAACATACGCTGGAACACTTCGCGCACGGCGTCGATGCCGTGGCGTTCGCCGCCGAGCTCGTGTGTGCCGGCGAACTCGAACACTGACGCCGGCCCGAACTTGCTGACCACGTATTCGTAGTCACCGGCGCTCATGGCGCGGTAAGCCTTCCGCAGGATCTGCCTCACTATCAGTCGGTACACGGTTACCTCCTCTTTGCCGGCTCGCGCTCGAGCTCGTGTTCGGCGCGCGAGCACCAGCCGGCGATGAACTCCTGGTATGCGATGCCGAAATCGAGCGTCATGTAGGGGAACCGGCGCTCGTTCTCCTGCGCCGCTTCATGTGCGGCAGGCTCGATTTCCTTGAGTTGGGCCGCGATCGCCTCGTGCGTCTCCCGCACGCGCCGCAACTGGGCGAGCTGCTCCTCGGTCGAAAGCACGTCCGAGAAGAACAGCTTCAGGGCTCCCTCGTGGCGCAACTCGATGTGGAACGGCTCCTCGGAGGTGAGCCAGTCGTACAGGGCCTCCTCTCCGGCTCGCGTCAGCTCGTATGCCTTGCGGCGGCGCCCGTTGCTGGAGTCAGCCTCGCCCTTGACGAGCCCGAGCTCCTCGAGCCGGGCAAGCTCGGGATAGATCTGGCCGTAGCTGGCAGCCCAGAAGAAGCGCGTCGAGATGTCGACTATGGACTTGATCTCGTAACCCGTGCGCTGGCCGAGCTGCAGCATTCCGAGGATCACATAGGCGGTCTTGCTCAATTCCACCTGGCCCATATATCGGCAAGATATATCGGGCCGATATATATGTCAAATCAGGCAACGTCGCCCCCGCCCGGCCTCGTGCCCGCGCTTCCTTGAAAGGGACTGGTGCCGGCGATCTCGTGAATCGCCACCTCGGGCTGCTCCGTCACCACGGCGAGCAGCCCGCGCGCGAACGCGTGCAGGTGAGGCTCGGCGAAGTGGCGATCGAGCGCATCCCGGTCGGCCCATTCCTCGACGGCGACGAAGCTGTTCGGATCCTCCACGGCGGCGAAGAACCCGTACCGAAGGCAGCCCTCCTCCCGGCGTGAGTCGTCCTGCATCCTGCGAAGGAGCGCGACCAGCTCGTCCCGCCGCTCGGGATCGCACCTCACCCGCCCGATGACCAGGATCATTCCTTCGCCCGGAACTCCTCGAGCCCGGCACGCGCCCGGCGCCGAACGGAGGCCCGCAGCAACGGCGTCCAGCCCAGCAACAGCCCGACCGGTCCCAGTGCCTGCCGCGCCCAGCGGTGAAAGTTGAACTCGTCGTGGTGATCGACGATCTGCCCGCCGGCAAAGCGAAACGAGGCCGTCACCTCGTTCACCACCGGACGTCCGGTCTGGCTGAAGGTGTAGTGGGCACGCCAGTGGGCAGAGCCGCGATCGCCGTTTGCCTCGCGCTCGAGCAGCTCGACATTCAGGTCGTTGGCGCGCCCGGTGAGCATGCGCCACATGGCCTTGGCCTCGCCGCCGTGCAGATCAGGGAAGACCGGGTCAGAGAAGTGCACGTCGGGGGCATAGCAAGCCGCCATAGACCCGCCGTCCCGCTCGGCGAACGAAGCGTAGAACCGATCGATCAGACTCTCATTCGGGGTGGCCACCGGTGTGGGTGACCCTACCGGGATTGCACAACGCCCGTGCACTTGCAATCCAGGGGGCGAAGCTAAGCGAGCGTTCACGACACCCTCGTAACAACGCCCATCATCGATTGAACAGTTGGGTGCCCTATAGGGCCCACAACTGTTCAGCCGACAAGTGGCCCCTCACAAATCGGTCATCTCGCAACGCTCACGTATGCAACTCGCGAGCTTCCGCAAGCCTCTGTCTCACCTCCGTTCGATGCCAGTCCCTCAGTGCGAGGCAAACAAGGCGGAAGTCAACGCAACACGTCTACGCCCGCAGAAACGTCAGCACCGCCAGCACGCGGCGGTGGTCCTCGGCCGTGGCCGGTAGGTCCAGCTTCGAGAAGATGCCGGTCACGTGCTTTTCCACTGCGCGCTCAGTGATCACGAGGTGCTGGGAGATCGCCAGGTTCGAGCGTCCCTCGGCCATCAGCTCGAGCACCTCCCGCTCGCGCCCGGTCAGCGCCTCGAGCGGATCGTCTCGGCGGCGGCGCCCGAGCAGCAACGAGACCACCTCCGGATCGAGCGCTGAACCGCCCTCGCCCACCCTGCGCACGGCCTCGACGAACCGTTCCACGTCGGCGATCCGGTCCTTCAACAGATAGCCGACGCCTTCAGCGCTGGTGGCGACCAGATCGAGTGCGTAGCCCTCGTCGGCGTACTGCGACAGCACGAGCACGCCGGTGTCCGGGCGCTCGTCCTTGATCTTGCGAGCGGCGCGCAGGCCGTCGTCGGTATTGGTGGGAGGCATCCGGATGTCAACCACCGCGACGTCGGGCTTGTGGGCGTTCACCTTCCGCAGGAGATCGTCCGCGTCGCCGGCCTGGGCGGCGACCTCGAAGCCCGCGTCCTCGAGCACGCGCACGATCCCCTGCCGTAGCAGAACGGAGTCTTCGGCTACGACTACTCGCAAGGGATGCTGGCGCGCAGGATCGTTCCGCGTCCGGGCTCGGACTCGACGTCGAGCCGGCCCTCGATCGACTCCAGCCGCGCTGCGAGCCCGCGCAGGCCGCTGCCCCCCTCCACGCTGGCGCCGCCTATCCCGTCGTCGCCGACCTCGACCGTGAGCCGCCCGTTGGTCTGGGCGACCGTGACGGTCGCGTAACTCGCCGACGCGTATTTGGCGACGTTCGTCAGCGCTTCTGAGATCACGAAGTACGCGGCCAGCTCCACGTGCTCGGGATACCTTCGGGCGGGCAGCTCGCCGACCTCGACCGGCAGCGGCGCACGGTGGGCGAGCGCCTCCACCGCCGCTGCGAGCCCGCGATCGGAGAGCACTGCCGGGTGGATGCCACGGGCGAGCTCGCGCAATTCCTTGAGCGCCTCCTCGAGCTCGTCGCGAGAGCGGTCGAGCAGGCGCTCCGCCTCAGGCGCTCCGCCGTTCAGCTTCTCGCGCGCAAGGCGCAGCGTCAGCGCCAGGGAGACGAGGCGTTGCTGCGCCCCGTCGTGGAGGTCGCGCTCGAGCCGCCGGCGCTGGCTGAGGCCCACCTCCACCAGCCGCATGCGCGAGGCGCGCAGCTCCTCCACCTTTGCCCGCAGCTCGGCCTCGAGCCGTCCGTTCTCGAGCGCCAGCGCGGCGGCCGCGCCGGCCGCCCGCACGTACTCCTGGTCGTCGAGCAGCGCAGGGTCGTGCACGATCCCGCCGATCCGCCGACCCTCCCGCTCCACCTCGGTGACGGCGCGGCCCGGAGGCAGCAGGACAGGCCGTCCCTCGGCGTCCACGTACTGGTGGGAGCTGCTCAACCAGTAGACGAGCTCCACTGAGGGATCGCCGAGCGCCTCCGCGATCGCCGGGCGCACCTCCCGCGGGCCGATGCCGGCGCTGAGTCGGCGCACGAGCGCGCCTACTCCCCGGCCGCGGAGCATACGACCCTTCAAGAGGCCGGCCAAGAAGAGGAACGGCACGAGGGCGAAGGGCACCAGCGCCGAGTAGAACAGGACCATCTTCAGCTGGTCGCTGCCGATGTCGAGGAGATACATCGCAAGCAGCACGGCGAGCGTCACGTACAGCAGCCCGACACCGAGGAACACGGGCGTCACGATGCGGCGAAGCGGCGGGCTCGCCTCGCGCCAGCGCTGCACGAGACGCGTGACCACCGGAACCGCAAGAAGGACCCCGCACAAGGACAACCCGTCCAGCCACGAGAGAGCGAATCCGGGGTCGGAATGGATCAGGAATACGTTGTCGGGGCAATTCATGCATCCGAGCGTGGCCGGCTCCACGAAAGCCGCGAACGGGATGAAGCCCACGGTCGTCGTCAGATAGCCGAAGCCGACGATGAGGCGGTCGATCTTCGTCTCCAGCCTCCCGGTAGGGAACGCCAGCACGAGGTGAATCGCCGTGGCGACGAAGAGGTTCTGTAGCAGGTTGCCGAGAGTGAAAAGCACGTCGGGGTCGACGCCGCCCATGACGTTGAGGTAGAACGCGAACCCCGTGAGCACCATCAGCGCCCCGACGCGGTTGTCCGGGCGCCGGTACCAGGCGAACAGGCCCACTCCGACGAACGACCAGCCGATCACGAGGTCGAGCGCGACCCAAAGACCGCGGTCGTGCATGAAGTCCGAAGTCGCGACAAGCGCGGCGAGCCCGCCGCCCACGATCACCGCAGCCACACCGATCGCCAGCGCCCGTCCCCCGGTGATCCTCATGCGATCAGCTTCCGTAGGGCGGCACCGCTCAGCTCGGACTTGGGAATGAAACCGCAGGCGGGGCATTCCTTCAGGGCGCCGCCGAGGTAGGAGACGTCGCGGCTGGAGACGAGGACGATCTCCGACCCGCCGTTCTCGGCTCCGATCGCCTTCGAAGCCTCCACGCCGTCGCGGTCGGGGAGCTGGATATCGAGGAGGACGATGTCGGGGCGCAGCGCCCGCACCGCCTCCACCGCCGCGGCAGCGTCGCCCGCCTCTCCGACGACCTCGAATCCCTCCGCCTCGAGCAGCTCGCGCGCGCTCGTGCGAAAGCCGCCGTGATCGTCCACGATCAGCACCGTTTTCCCCATTGCGGTACGGATTGTGGCGCGGACGGGCGATGAGGGCAATACGGCTAGCCGCACCCGGCCGCAGGCCTGCCAGTTCGCCTGCCGCGGCCGTGTGTCCGCGGACACACAACACCGTGCGGTTAACCGCACCGGGAGACGCCAGCAGGCCGCATTGGAGCGGTGCCCCCCGGCTGGGAGCCTCTTGATCGTGCCTGGACCCAACGCTTCCAAGGGGGAATCAGAGATGACCGACAGCCGGAACATCGCGGCCCGCGCCGGGCGCTGGAGTGCAACTCACCGCAAGGCAGCCATCGGCGGGTGGCTCGCGTTCGTGATCGCGCTGGTCGTGATCGGCGGTGCCGTCGGCACGAAGACCGCGGACCCGAGCGACGGCGGCCCGGGCGAGTCGGGACGGGCCGACAAGACATTGAACGACGCCTTCGCGAAGAACGCGGACGAAACGGTGCTCGTGCAGAGCAAGAACCTCACGGTCAACGATGGCCAGTTCCGCGCTGCCGTTCGTGACACGGTGAGCGCTGTCTCCGGGCAGCCCTCCGTGCGCGACGTGCGCTCTCCGTACCGCTCCGGCGACATCTCCGACGACCGTCACTCCGCGCTCGTCAGCTTCGAGATCACGGGCAAGATGAGCGAGACCGAGGATCGCGTCGGCGCGGTCACGTCCGCTGTCTCCAAGGTCGACAAGCGCTACGGCGAGATCCGGGTCGAGCAGTTCGGCGAGGCCAGCGCGGGCAAGGCGCTCTCCGACCGCTTTGCCGATGACTTCCAGAAGGCAGAGACGCTGTCGCTGCCGCTGACGCTCCTGATCTTGTTCGTCGCTTTCGGCGCCCTCGTCGCGGCCGGCATCCCGCTGCTGCTGGCAGTGACCGCGGTCGCGGCCACGATCGGCCTGATCGGGCCCATCAGCCACCTCGTACCGGTCGAGGAAGCGATCGGCTCGGTGGTGCTGCTGATCGGTCTCGCCGTCGGGGTCGACTACTCGATGTTCTACCTGCGCCGCGAACGCGAGGAGCGCGCGCAGGGACGCGAGCCGGACGCCGCGCTGGCAGTTGCCGCTGCCACGTCGGGCCGCGCCGTCCTCGTGTCGGGCCTGACGGTCGTGATCGCGATGGCCGGGATGTTCCTGGGAGGCAACCGGATCTGGACCGCGTTCGCGATCGGCACCATCCTCGTGGTCACGATTGCGGTGATCGGCTCCCTCACGGTGCTTCCGGCCATGCTGGCATGGCTCGGGGACCGCGTCGAGAAGGGGCGCGTGCCCATCATCGGCCGGCGTAAGCGCGGTGCGGACGACGCGCGCGGATGGAGCTGGATCATCGACCGCGCCCTGCGCAGGCCGCTCGTCTCGGCCGTGGTCGCAACGACCGCGCTGCTGGCGCTGGCCGCACCGGTGCTGGGGATGAAGACCGCCCTCCCCGGACCTGACACGTTCCCGCACGACCTCGCAGTGATGAAGACGTACGACCGCATCCAGACGGCCTTCCCGGGGAACCCGATCCCTGCGGTCGTGGCGGTGAGCGCAGACGACGTGCGCTCGCCCGAGGTGCGGACAGCGATCGCGGACATGCGCCGGCAGGCCGTCGCGAGCGGCGGCTTCGCCGAGCCCGCGACGGTGAAGGTGGCCCCCAACGGCGAGGTGGCATCGGTCGCCCTGCCGATCGCAGGGAACGGCACCGACAAGCGCTCGACCGCCTCGCTCTCCGAGCTGCGCGACAGGATCATCCCTGCGACGGTCGGACAGGTCGACGGCGTGGAAGCCAACGTCACCGGCCAGACTGCGGGGACGACTGACTTCAACGCACTCATGGAGTCGCGCATCTTCTGGGTGTTCGCCTTCGTGCTCGGGTTGGCGTTCCTGCTCCTGCTGGTCACGTTCCGCTCGATCGTGATCCCGCTGAAGGCAATCGTGCTGAACCTGCTCTCGGTGGGCGCCGCGTACGGCCTGCTGACGATCATCTTCCAGCACGGCTGGGGCGAGTCGCTGCTCGGCTTCGAGTCGACAGGCGCGATCACCTCATGGCTGCCGCTGTTCCTGTTCGTGGTCCTGTTCGGACTATCGATGGACTACCACGTGTTCATCCTGAGCCGGATCCGCGAGCTGGTGGACCGCGGCATGTCCACCGACCAAGCCGTGTCGCACGGAATCAAGTCCACCGCGGGGGTCGTCACGAGCGCGGCCGCGATCATGGTTGCCGTCTTCGCGGTGTTCGCGACGCTGTCGACGATCGAGTTCAAGCAGATGGGCGTCGGCCTGGCCGCCGCCGTGCTGATCGACGCCACCGTGATCCGAGCGGTGCTCCTCCCCGCAACCATGAAGCTCCTCGGTGAGTGGAATTGGTACCTGCCCGAGTCCCTGAGCTGGCTGCCCCGGCTGTCGCGCGAGCGCCGCGGCGCGGCCGAGACGGAGGGCGCGAGGGCGTAGATGTCCCCCCGAACGGCGACAGCCAGCCCGCAGGTCGCCCGCCTCATCGACCGCATCAAGCAACTGGTCGCCGAGCAGCGCCGGCTCGACCAGGCGGACGACCGCAAGAAGGAGTCGCTCCGGCGCGAGATCGCGCGGCTCCACGTCCAGCTGGCACACGTCGTCAAGCGAGAACTGGACCGAGCAACGCCGGTCCTGTTCACGTAACCCGGCGCCGGGGCTCCCTCCCCCTCCCCGGCGCCGGGGTCTTTTACTCGCTCGAGCCCTCTGCATTGGAGCGCGTAACGATTACGCGAGCATTGAAGGCGGTGACGCAAGCGCGCCACAGGCCGGGCATCGAAGGGGAGCGATACGCAGAGCTTGCGGAAGCTCACTGCTTGCGTACGCGAGTGTTGTGAGATGACCGATTTGTGAGGGGCCACTTGTCGGCTGAACAGTTGTGGGCCCTATAGGGCACCCAACTGTTCACTCGATGATGGGCGTTGTTACGAGGGTGTCGTGAACGCTCGCTTAGCGCTAAAGCCGGCGCAACTCCGTTGGCGCCTCGTCAACTTCGGGCCAGATCGATGACACTGACCGAACGACCCACCCTCCTTCAATGCCCCGAGCTTTCGAGCGAGACCGCGCAACGCGCACCGCTCGGTAACCGCCACGCTCCGCGACTCGCTCAAGCCAGGAACTCCTCCAGCCGCTGGGCCTCCTCGCGCAGCTCGCGACGCACTGCGGCGTCCAGGCGGCCGAAAGGCTTCAGCGCAACCTTGCCGCGCTCGTGCTTCCACGTGCCCGCCACGTATCCGTCGACGAGGAAGGTCGACACCGACTGCGGCGTCTTCGGGTTGAACACGTGTCCCCGGTGGTGCTCCGCGAGGATCTCGGTCCGGCGAGCGTGCGCGAGCAGCGTCGCGTCCCAGGTGGGCAGGAAGCGAACCGGGGCGGGCGTGTCGGCGTCCGGCAGCGGTGCGCGAGGCAGGTCGAGCAGCTCGGTCCCCTGCTCGTCGCGAAAGCGGCGTAGCTTCATCCGCGCCACCGCCGGCGCGAGGGTGGCCGGCGGCAGGCCCGCCCAGTTGGCGGCGTCCTTCAGCGAGGCCGGACCGAAGCCGCCGAGGTAGCGGCGAAGGATGAGCTCCAGAGCGGCCTTCTCTGACACCTTCGCGTCGGCGGGGCCGAGCCATTCGTCGGCGAGCGCGTACAGGTCGGCACGCCTTCGCTCCCAAGTGCCCGACGGCGGCACGCGCACGAGATCGAGCCACAGACCAACTCCGTTCCAGGCGGCCGCGTTGCCGGCCATCTTGACGAGCTCGTCCCGCGCCCCGGTGCCCCCTTTCAGGTGCGCGCGAAAGCGCTTCGCGAGGCGGGCCATCTGCGCAGCCGTGAACTCGTGCCGGCGCGCCTTCAACCACAGCTCTCGCCTGCCCTTGCGGATGCCGACCGCGAGCGGCCAGTAGTCGCGGGCCGAGACGAGATGGATCGTCACTCGCATCAGCGTTCCCTGCGCGACGCTGCGCCGCTCGAGCGCGCGCGTGAGGTCGTCTCGCTCGAGCCCTTCGATCCGGGTCCACAGGCCTATGTATGAAGAGGGCGCGTACTGCGCCTGACTCCCTCCCACACGTTCCAGCGTCCGCGGCAGTGGAGCGCGCGCTCGCTCGAGCAGGAGCTGGCGCGCGAGCAACGCTCGATTCAGCGCGCGCGGCGAGAGCAATCGCTCGGCCACGCTAATCGACCGCGAGCGCCGAGTCCGCTACGGACGTCTCGGCCGCGAAGGCGTCCACCGCGGCGAGGTCGAAGTCGCCGTGGTCCGAGCCGAGTCCCTCGGCAACCAGCGCAGCCGTCGCGCAGCCGAGCACTGCTGCCGCGCTACGGTCGCGGCCAAGCGAAAGCCCGCGCAGGAAGCCGGCCGAGAACGCGTCACCGCAACCTGTCGTGTCGACGACATCGACCGCGAACGCCGGCACGACCTCAGCGCTGTCCGCGTCAACGATGAGGACACCGTCGGCGCCGCGGGTCGCCGCGACGCACCCGGCACCGCGCTCCACCAGGACGCGGCAACCGCCGACGACGTCCGACGTCCCGGTGAACGCCATAACCTGCTCGGCATTCGGGAGCAGGTAGTCGAGCTGCGGCAGCGCCGGTGCGATCCACTCGAGCAGGCCCGGCTCGCCCGGTGCGAGCACGTCCGCTGAGGTGACGGCGCCGTGCTCGCGTGCGTGCGCCAGGATGCGCGCCGCGGCTTCGCCGCCCATGAACTCCGGCCCGCCCAGGTGAAGATGGGTGGCGGAGGCGATCGCCTCCCACGGAGCATCGTCGGGACCATACGTGCCGTTGGCGCCGATCACGTGAAACGCGGGACGCTCGCCGTTGGGACGGATCGGCAGGACGCTCGCGGAGGTCTGCACCTCTTCCCGCCGCACCAGTAGCGAGACGTCGACGCCGTGGCGCTCGAGCAGCGTTGCGAGCATGTCGCCCACCGGGTCTGTCCCGATCGCGCCGGCGCTGCGCACCTCGGCGCCGAGCTTTGCGAGGGTGATCGCGGTGCCGCCCGCGGATCCGGCAGGACCGATCCTGATCTGGTCGACCAGCTGGCCGCCCTGACCCTCGGGGATCGTCTCGACCGGGCGCACGAGCACATCGAGCACGTGCACGCCCATCGCGATCGCGTTCATCTGGCCGCTCATTCTTCGCTCCCGGCCGCCGGGCGTAGCTCGCCGTACCGGCGCGCGATCGCCGCGGCGATTACCGCTTCCTGCTCGCGCTCGTCGAGAATGCGGGGAGTTCCGATCGCAGACGCGCGCCAGTAGACCGTGCACGCCCATTCGAGCAGCAGCGAGCGCTCGATCGCGCCCTCGAGGTCCGACCCGTAGGTAATCGCCCCGTGACTGGCCATGAGCGCGGCGGTGCGCCCGTCGAGCGCGTCGAGCACCGCCTCGGCGAGATCGGGGCTTCCGAACGTCTTGTAGGTGGCCACGCGGACCGGGCCCCCAAGCAGGAGCATCTGGTAGTGGATGCACGGCAACTCGTCGAGCACGCACGCGAGCGCGGTCGCCATCGGCGCGTGGGTGTGAACGACCGCTCCTGCGCCGTACCGCGCGTAGACACCAAGATGCAGCCCCAGCTCGGAGCTCGGCTCCAGATCGCCGGCGATCAGGCGCCCGTCGAGGTCGACGACCGCCACTTGATCGGGGGCTAGGCGCGCCAGGTCGGCGCCGGTCGGGGTGATCGCGACCTGGTCCTCGTGCCGGGCGCTCACGTTGCCGGAGGTTCCGATCACGAGCCCCTCGCCGGCGAGGCGCCTGGCCGCCGCCGCGACCTGATCCCGTTCGCGCTCCAGAGTCACGTGCCGCTTTATATAGTGAGGCGCCCGCGCGTGGCCGCGGCCACGCGCCAGCGTGAGGGAGGAGCAGATGCAATCGAAGCCAATCACCCGCCGTGGATTGATCGGGACCGCGGCGGCCGGAGCGGCCGTGGCGGCCATGCCCGCCACGGCCAGCCAGGCGGCGACCGCGATGCGCCGGGCCGACGTGATCGTCGTCGGCGCGGGGCTCGCCGGCCTCACCGCCGCGCGAGAGATCGTCAAGGCGGGCAAGACGGTGATCGTGCTCGAGGCACGCGACCGCGTGGGCGGGCGCCTCCTCAACCACTCGCTGGGCAACGGCGACTATGCCGAGCTCGGAGCCATGTTCTACGGCCCGACACAAACGCAGATCGAGCAGCTGGCCCGCGAAGTCGGCGTCAGCACGTTCCCGACCTACAACACCGGCAACAACGTCTTCTGGGCGAACGGGCGGCGCCTCGAGTACCCGACATCGACGCCTTTCGGCACGGCGCCGCCTGACCCGGTCGTGGCTGGCGACATCGCGCTTGCCGTCGCCCAGCTCGATCAGATGGCGACGACCGTGCCGGTCGACAGCCCGTGGACCGCTGCCGACGCGGAAGCCTGGGACAGGCAAACGCTCGACTCCTGGTTGCGCGACAACACAAGCGGCAGCGATGAGTTCATGGCGGTGGTGTCCGCGGCCACCGACGCGATCTTTGGCTGCGAGCCACGTGACCTCTCCCTCCTCTACACGCTCTTCTACATCGCCGCATCGGGCGACGAGCAGAACGTCGGCACATTCGAACGGAACTTCAACACCACCGACGGCGCGCAGGAACGGCGCTTCACCGGCGGCGCGTTCACGATCGCATTGCGCGTCGCGAGGCAGCTCGGCAGGCGTGTGGTGCTGAACGCGCCGGTGCGCCGCATCGAGCAAACTGCGTCCGGCGTGACCGTCGTGTGCGACCAGTTCCCGGCCACTGCGGAGCGCGTGATCGTCGCCATCCCTCCCACGCTCGCCGGTCGCATCGACTACCAGCCGATCCTGCCCTCGCTGCGCGACCAGCTCACGCAGCGCATGCCGCAGGGGACGCTCATAAAGTTCGATGCGATCTACCCCACGCCCTTCTGGCGCGCCAACGGCCTCACCGGCCAGGCCATCAGCGAGAACGGGCCCGTCAAGGTCACGTTCGACACGACGCCGCCTGATGGAGAGCCCGGGATCCTGATGGGCTTCATCGGCGGGCACGACGCACGCGTGTGGCAGAACCGGCCCGCGCAAGAGCGCCTCGACGCAGCGCTGCAGAACCTCGCCAACTATTTCGGCAGCGAAGCGCTCAGTGCCATCGACGTCGTCGAGTACAACTGGTCGACCGAGGAGTGGAGCCGCGGCTGCCCGGTCGCGGTGCTCGGTCCGGGAACCCTGATCGACTTCGGGGAGGCGCTACGCGAGCCCGTCGGCCGCATCCACTGGGCCGGCACCGAGACCTCGACCTACTGGAACGGATACATGGACGGCGCGGTGCGGTCGGGCAAGCGCGCGGCGGCAGAGGTGCTGGCCGGCGGTTAGCGCTCGGCGAGGGTCCAAGAAAAGCACGCTCCGAAGGGCGAGTCCGGCTTCGTTCGATGAGCTTCCTGCGTCGATGACGAGAGCCTTACGCCACGACTTCGGGCGATTGACGCGTTATCCGTGAGTGCCCCCGGGCAGCATGCAAGATTGTGCCCCTCTAGGCGGCATAGGAGTGACAGCAAATCGGCGCCCATCACGAGAGTGCGAACTTCAACGCGAAGGGCTCACCGAAACCAAACGCTAGAACACCACCCCTTCGGTGCCCCAGTCCTTGCCCGAACCCGCGCATCCCTGTCAAACTCCTCCGCACCGCACCAACCAAGACACAGGGAGCGATCAGTGACCGAGCGCGCATTCGTAGTCGGAGTCGGCATGACGAAGTTCGAGAAGCCTGGACGGCGTGAGTGGGACTACCCGGACATGGCGAAGGAGGCGGGCACGAAGGCGCTCGAGGATGCGGGCATTCCCTATGACGCCGTCGAGCAGGCGTTCGTCGGCTACTGCTACGGCGAGTCCACCTCGGGACAGCGGGCGGTCTATGGCCTCGGCCTGACGGGAATCCCGGTCGTCAACGTCAACAACAACTGCTCGACTGGCTCGACCGCCCTGCACATGGCGCGCCAGACCGTGAGGGGCGGGCTCGCGGACTGCGTGCTGGCGCTCGGCTTCGAGAAGATGGAGAAGGGTTCCCTCGGAGTCAAGTACACCGATCGCACGAACCCGATCGACAAGCACCTGATGTCGATGTTCGAGGTGCGCGAGCCGGAGCAGTCCCCGTTCGCGCCCCAGATGTTCGGGAACGCAGGTCGCGAGCACATGGATCGCTACGGATCGCAGCCCGACCACTACGCGTGGATCGGCTGGAAGAGCCACAAGCACTCCGTCAACAACCCGTACGCGCAGTTCCAGACCGAGTACTCGATCGACGACATCAAGGAAGCGCCGATGATCCACGAGCCGCTGACCAAGCTGCAGTGCTCGCCGACCTCGGATGGCTCGGGGGCGGTCGTCGTCGCATCCGAGCGCTTCGTGGACGAGCACGAGCTGTGGGAGCGTGCGGTCGAGATCGCCGGTCAAGCGCTCGTCACGGACATGCCGTCGAGCTTCGAGGACCGCTCCTGCATCAAGATCGTCGGCTACGACATGTCGGCGGAAGCAGCCCGCCTCGCCTACGAGGAGGCCGAGGTCGGCCCCGAGGACGTCGACGTGATCGAGCTGCACGACTGCTTCAGCGCCAACGAGCTGATCACCTACGAGGCGCTCGGGCTCGCTTCCGAGGGCGAGGGCCATAAGCTCGTCGAGAACGAGGACACGACCTACGGCGGGAAGTGGGTCGTCAATCCTTCGGGCGGGCTGATCTCCAAGGGTCACCCGCTCGGTGCCACCGGGCTGGCGCAGTGCTCCGAGCTCACGTGGCAGCTGCGCGGCGAGGCCGATGCACGCCAGGTCGACGGCGCGAAGGTGGCGCTCCAGCACAACATCGGCCTAGGCGGCGCCGCTGTCGTGTCGGTCTACAAGCCGGCCGCGTGAAACATGGAAGCGCCGTCGCTCGGCGCTGACTCGATTCGCGAGCGAAAGTCGTAGTCGCGGACGAGGTCGACGATTCGCTCGGCCTCGACCGGCTGGCTGATAAGGAAGCCCTGGGCGACATCGCATCCGAGCTCGCTTAGACGCTCCTTCGCATGATCGGACTCGACGCCCTCGGCCACGACCCATAGCTCGAGCTGGTGCGCGAGCCCGACGATCGACTTCACGAGCGTGTCGTCGCCGCCGGCCGCCAGCGCGCGGATCAGGCTGATGTCGATCTTCAGCTCACGGAACGGCAGCTGGTCGAGGCGCGAGAGGTTGGACTGCCCGGTGCCGAAGTCGTCGATCGAGAGCCGGAAACCGAGCCCTCCCAGCGTTTTCATGATGCGGGCGGCGCTCTCCGGATCGCTCATCATCGCGGTCTCGGTGATCTCGAGCGTGATCTGCTCCGGCAGCACCTCGTATCTCTGGACGAGCCGCGCAAGCTCGGCGGGCAGGTTCTCGTCGGCGATGTTGGCCGGCGACAGGTTGACGGCGACGCCGAGCGTCAGGCCTTCCCGCTCCCATTGCGCAACCTGTTTGAGCGCCAGCTCGATTACGTGCAGCGTCAGGGGCTTCATGACCTGCGTCTGCTCGATGTGCGACAGGAACTCGCCGGGTGGCACGAGCCTGCCCCGGCGCCGCCAGCGCAGCAGCGCCTCCACTCCCGTGATCCGGCCCCTCCGGAGATCGAGCTTCGGTTGGTAGTGGACGATCAGCTCGTTGTTGCGCATCGCCCTGCGCATGCGTCGCTGCAGCGACGGGTTCTGGCGTTCGTAGAAATCGGAGAGCAGGCGCGACGCTCTGATCAGGGTTGGGAGCAGGGCCAGGTACAGCAGGATCGCGGCGGAGCCGAGGGTCACGTACAGCCTCCGGGTTGCGCCTGCGACCTCGTCACGCAGGAGGTCGTACGGCATGTAGGCCTCCACCACGGCGTGAGGTCGCGACTGCGCCGCGCGGCGAACTGGAACATAGACCTCGATCTGTGTGCCGGCCTCGAAGCTCGCGGATCCCTCGCGCTCGGCCTGCTCATCGGCTTCGGTCGTGATGTCCGAACCGATCTCGCCGCGCACGGCAGCGAGGAAGTGCTGCGAGGGGACCTCCCCCGCGTGTCGCAGCTCCTCTGTGTAGGCATACAGCAGCCGGTGTCTCGTGTCCCATACCCGCAGACCGGAGACGTCGGTCGCCTCGGCGACCGCATTCGTCAGGTGCCGGTGGGCACCTTTTCTGAGCCGTTCGCCTCGGAAGTCGCGGTCGTGCAACACAATCGACGCGAACGTCTTGGCCGTCGTCTCGGCACCTCGCTGGTGCTCTGAGACGATGCTGTTCCTGAGATGCGAGCCCAGCAGAATCGCGAGTCCGGCCAGCGACAGCGCGAGCACTGCCGAGAACCCAACCAACAGACTGGGAGCGCGCACAGTATGCGTGGGAACAAGCGCCGACAGCTTGCCGCGTGAAGCAGCCACGGTTATCTAGTTGTTACCTACATCCGTCCGCCGCACGCAGGACTCGGACGAATATACGAAGCGCGCCTAGACGCCAGAGTGGCTTTCAGCCGCCCGCGGCCTCTGCGCTGCGAAGGCCGCGAATGCCCCAGGTCAACAGTGCGAGAGCACTGGCCACTGCGACGGCAAATGCGAGCGCGACGCCATCCGGCTGGCCGGAGATCAAGCTGCGTTCCGCCTCGATGATCGCTGTCACCGGGTTGACGCTCGCGATTGCGTGGATCCAGCCGTGGAGCAAAGACAGCGGCACGTACACGGGCGCAAGGAAAAGGATGAGGAACGTGGGCGTCTGCATCAGCGGGGCCGCCTGCAGACTACGAAACCGCAGCGCGATCCCTGCCGCCCAAAGCAACGCGGCCGCATTGACCAGAGCCGCCAGCCCGAGCAGGCCGAACAGGTCCACCCCGCCGCCCTCCACGTTCATGCCGGCCACAAGGGCGATCGCGAACAGCAGGCTCCACACCGTCACGGCGCGGACGAGCGCCGACACCGCGTAGCCGGCCAGGATCGCCCCGCGGTGCGGAGCTGCCAGGAGCAGCCGGCGGCCGAAGCCCGACTCGAAGTCGGCCGCGATCCCGAATCCGGTGAAGATCCCTCCGAACGCCGATGCCTGCAGCAGCACGAATGCGAACTGGAAGGCCGTGTAGCCGGCTGGGAAGTCGAATCCCGGCGCTTGCTCCACCCTTGACAGTCCGCCTGCAAACGCCGTGAAGAAGAACAGGGGGAACAGCAGTGACGGCACCACCAGCGCCGGGTTGGTGAAGTAGTTGTGGAGGTTGCGCCATGCCACGGCGAGCGCGACGGACCTGAACCTGCCGCTGGTCATGCCGCTGCGGGACCCGGTCTGGGGGCCACCACCCGAGGCCACGGAACTGCCTTTTAGTGTCCTCGGGCGGCGACCCCCAGCCCGGCTCTCTGCACGCGTGCGTGGGTTCATGTTCTGACCAGCCTCGTGCGAAGTGCCACCGTCGATGCTGTTATGAAGATGGCGGCGATCGCTGCCGTTATGGCGAACGCCAGCGTGAGGGCTTCCGGGTCGAATCCGTCTATGAAGAGGCTGCGGATTCCCTCTATTAGGTAGGAGACCGGGTTTGCCGTCGCGACCGTCCGGAACCAGTCTGTTTGGATCAGGTCTCGCGGCAGGGCCATCGAGGACAGGAAGAGGAACACGAACAGGACGGGGAAGATTCCCTGCACCGCTTCGCCAGAGCCGAGCCTCAGGGCGGCGAGTATGCCGATGGAGCCGAACGCGAACGCGATCGAGATCGCGAGCGTCATGAGCACGAAGAAACCGAGCACCCCGGCCTCGAAGTGCGCTCCCGCCGCTAGTCCCACCGTCAGGTACACGATCGACTGAAAAGCTCCCAGGGCGAGCACGCCCGCAAGTTCGCCGGCGATCAGGGCGGGCCCCGACAGCGGCGTGAGCGCAAGGCGGTTGAAGAAACCGGATTCGATGTCGCGCGCCAGGTCCGTCCCGCCGTTCATGACGGCGAACAGTCCGCCCTGCAGGAACGGAACGGCGATCGCGAAGGTCAGGTACGAGTCGGCTGGAAAGCCCGGGATGTTGCTTGCCGCGTCCAGCCCACCCGTGTTCACCGCGAGCAGGAACAGCGGGAACACGATGGCCGGCACGATCTGCGCCGGCTGGCGGAGCGTCCGCAGCACCGAGCGCCGGGCAAGCTCGTAGACGCGCTCGAGCGAACCGCCACTCATCGCGCCTCCGCTTCGGTGTGAACGCGCCCGTTGCCCTCCGGTCCCGCGCCCCCGTCCCCCGACCCTTCGAGCGTGCGGCCGGTCTTGGCCAGGAACACGTCGTCGAGCGACGGTGCATTGAGCTGGAGGTGCGCCAGCTGGATGTCGTTGTGGTCAAGCGCGCGCAGCACGTCCGCCAGACCGGTGTTCCCGGGCGCCAGGCGCACCGCCACACCTGCCTCGCTTGTGTGCGGCGCCTCGCCCGGGGCGGCGAAGGGCTGGAGCACCTGCGCGATGCGGGCGCGGTCTGCCGCATCCGCCGGCACCGCCTCCACGCTCGCTTCGCCGATCTGCGCCTTGAGCGCAGCGGGCGTCCCCTCGGCCACGATCCGGCCGTGGTCGATGATGCCGACCCGGTTCGCGAGCGAGTCCGCCTCCTCCAGGTACTGAGTGGTGAGGAAGACGGTGACGCCGTCTTCACGGGCCAGCTTCGCGACCTCGTCCCAAAGCGCGGTACGGCTCTGCGGGTCGAGACCGGTGGTCGGCTCGTCGAGGAACAGGATGCGCGGCCGGTGCACGAGCGCGAGCGCCAGGTCCAGGCGGCGGCGCATGCCGCCCGAGTAGGCGCCGACCTTGCGGTCCGCGGCCTCGGTCAGCCCGACGCGCTCGATCAGCTCGTCACCGCGGCGGCGGCGCTCGGTTTTCGGGACACCGTGCAGAGAGGTCTGCAGCCGCATGTGCTCGCGCGCCGTCAGGTGCGCGTCAAGCGCGACCTCCTGAAGCGCCGCGCCGATCGCCTCCCGCACCTGCGGTCCTTCGCGCAAGACGTCGTGGCCCGCGACGCGCGCCGTCCCAGCCGTGGGCGGAAGCAGCGTCGTCAGCATCAGCACCGTAGTCGACTTGCCCGCCCCGTTCGGGCCGAGGAAGCCGTAGATCTCTCCCGGCTCCACCCGCAGGTCGATGCCGTCGACCGCCCGCGGGCCCTTCTTGAACTGCTTGACGAGGCTCTCGGCCTCGATGCCCGCGTGCGACGCGGTTGTGCTTTGAGAATCCGTCATGAGGCGATATCGTATACCAATAGTCGAGGTTGTCAAGTATCCGCATATGTGACTATCATCACCTCATGGCCATTTCCACGAAGAACGATCCCGCCACCGACTCTCCCGCGGCGGAGGCATGGCGTGCGCTGCTCGACCTGATCATGGACGAGCGACCGCCCCGCATTCCTTCTGTCGCGCACCAGTTCGACCTCTCCCCCCAGCAGCTCAAGATGATCCGCGCGCTGGCGCCCGGAGTGGAGCTGCCGATGAACGCGCTCGCCGAGGCGCTCCACTGCGACGCCTCCAACGTTACCGGCATCGTCGACAGGTTGGAGGAGCGCGCCTTGATCGAACGCCGCCCCGACCCGGCCGACCGCCGCGTGCGCCGCCTCGCAATCACCGCCAAGGGCGCCGATCTGCGTGAGCGCATGCTCAGCCGCCTGTTCGAGCCGCCGGCCGCACTCGAGCGCCTGCCGGTCGCCGAGCAGCGAACCCTGCGCGACCTGCTGCGCAAGGCGCTCGCCGAGTCGGCCTAGAGCGTCTGCGCGACCCTCAACTCGTCTCCCCCGTCGACCGTCGTGCCGTCGCGCATCCTCACGACGCGCGGCGCCTGGTCGGCCACGTCGCGGTCGTGCGTGACGAGAATGATCGTTTGCCCGCGCTCGCGCGACAGCCGCTTGAGGACCTCGAGCACCTCTTCCCCCGTCGCCGTGTCGAGGTTGCCCGTCGGCTCGTCCGCGAGCAGCACGCGCGGTTCGTTCGCAAGCGCGCGGGCAATGGCGACGCGCTGCTGCTCACCGCCGGAGAGCTGAGTCGGTAAATGGTCCCGGCGCGCGCTGAGCCCAACCTGTCCGAGCACCTCCCGCGCGCGTTCATGGCGAGTCGTGCCGCCCACGCCGGTCGGGGCGAGCGCCGCCTCCACGTTCTCCTGAGCGGACAGCGTGGGGATCAGGTTGAACTGCTGGAAGATGAACCCGAACGCGCCGAGCCGGAGCGCTGCGAGCTCGCGATCGCCAAGCCCTGACAGCTCGCGGCCTTCGAACAGCAGCTCACCCGACGATGGGCGGTCGAGCGCGCCGAGGAGCTGGAGCAACGTGGTCTTGCCGGATCCACTCGGTCCGGCGATCACGACGAACTCGCCCTCCCGTATGCCGAGGTACACGCCGCGCAGCGCGTGCACGCGCGTACCTCCTTCGCCGTAGTGTCTCGTCACGTTCTTGAGCTCGTAGGTGAGCGGGTCGATCGCTTGCAGCATTTCGTTTCTCCTTTCCGCCAGAGGTTTGGTCGCGCTTACTCCACGCTTCTGAGGGCGGCAGCCGGGCGCAGGCGCGCCGCGCGCAGCCCGCCGACGACGCCGGAGATCAATCCGCCCAGCAGGGCGAGCCCGATCGCGAGCAGGATCAGTGAGGCGTCCACCGGCGCGTCAAGTGCCACCTTGCTCGAGCCCGACGCGACCTGCTGGCCGAAACCGAACGGTCCCGGGCCGCCGCCTCCTGCCGCCGATGCAACGTTTGCCTCGAGCTCGGGCGCGAGCGCTCCCGCCAGCGCTGCTCCCGCGATGCCGACGATCGCGCCGAGCGCGCCGCCGAGCGCTCCCTGAGCGAGCGACTCGCCCGTCACCTGCCGCACGACCAGCCGCTGCGACCAGCCGAGGGCCTTGAGGGTCCCGAGCTCGCGCGTGCGCTTGTTCACCGAGGACAGCGTCAACAGAGCGGCGATGAGAAAGGCGGCCGCGAGCGCGACGATCGCGAGCGCGGTGCCGAGCTTGTTCGAGAGGTCCTTGGCGTCCACCAGAGATCCCGACACGCGGTCGGCCAGGTCCTGCGCCGTCGTCACCTTCGAGCCCGAGAAGGTCTGCTCGATCTCCTTCGAGACCGACGACACCGCTCCGGAGTCCGTCGCGCGCACCTGGATCACGTTTATCCTGCCCTCGCGGTCCGAGAGCTTCTGCAGCTCGCCGAGGCGCACGTAGATGTCGGATGCCTGTCCACCCAGCGGCAGCTGCGCCAGCCCGATCACGCGGAACTTCTTGCCCGCCAGCTCGATCTGGTCGCCGATGCCGATCTGCTCGCGCCGCGCATAGCTCTGGTTGAGGACGGCCTCGCGGCTGGCGCCGTCCTTGAAATAGGCGCCGGTCGCGACCTGGCTCGGAGTGACGAGCCCGAGCTCTGGCTTGCTCACGTCGATTCCGGAGATCGTGCGCTGCTTGACGTTGATGTCGCGCGGGCCCTGCGCGATCACCGGGCCGCCGCCCCGCGCTCCCTGTGGCGGTTGCGCGGGCACGGTGCCAGAAGCGTGTATCGCGGACAGCGTCAGCGCGCCCGCGCTCGCCTGAACGCCGTCGATGGCCGCCACCTTGCGCAGCTCTGACTGCGGAAAGCTCAGCTGGCTGGTCGATATGAAGTCGTCGCGCGTGAAATGCTCGCCCGGCTTGCCGACGTCGCGCAGGCCGAAGCGTGCGCCACCGTTCTCCTTGCGGAGCTGCTCCTGCTCCTCATCGGAGAGGCCGCCGGGGCCGCCGCCGGGTCCCGCCCGGAAGGTCGTGTCCGAGCCGGAGCCAGACGCTCGGATGGGACGCGAAACCGACATGTCGGTTCCGACACCGGTGAGCGGCTTCAACACCTCGTCCTGGGCATCGTCCAGGCCGTTGGACAGAGCGCTCACAGTCACGACCAGGCCGACACCGACAGCGAGGCCGAGAGTGGTCAAGAGCGTGCGTCCCTTGCGCCGCCCCAGCTCGGACAGCATGTAGCTCACGTAGAACAAGTCGCTCCTCCTGCTCGTCGTTGGACAGCAGGTTCATCAAAGCCCTAGCGCTTGAGGAATCTCGAAGAGCTGTCTGTGGGTTCTCTGAGAAAGCGCCTAGATGATTGATTCCGAACCCGCGCGCCCGCGAGGGCGTGAGAACCAAGCTGGGCAAGGACGCAGGGTGAAGCCCATGCCGGTGGGCATGGGCGAACGCGAGGACGCCGACCCAGCGAAGGTTCGCAGGGTCGTCGCGGGATGCGGGGGTTTGGAATCGGTCATCTAGTCGGCGTCGTAGCGCGCGAGCTCGCGGTCGAGGCGCTGCAGCTCGGATGGATCGGCCTCACGCGCGCCGTCCTCTGACGGCGCCGCGGGGCGGCGCCAGCGGCGCGCGGTCAATAGAACGGCGATGAGAGCGAGCCCAACCACGACAACCGGGACCACGTAGGCCGTGAGACCGAAGCCCTTGTCCTCGGGCTCTGCCAGGACGGCCGGGCCGAAGCGATCGACGAGCTCGTCCTTGATCTCCTGCTTCGTCTTTCCACGCGCGATCTCACGGCGGATGAACGCGCGCTCGCGATCGGCCACCGCGGCGGTGGACAGGTTGAGCGGCGTCTTGCACTCGACGCACATCACCTCGTCTTCGACGTCGGGCAGCGTTGTGCGCGGCTCGGCGCCCCACGCCGTGCCGGCGAGCGCGAGCATCGCGCAGATGCAGGCGAGCAGTGTCCCGATCCTCATGTCCCCTCCCGCAATAGAGGAGGCAGCGTCTCGTCGAGCCAGTCCTGATCGACCGGGCCGCGACGCAGGGCGGCAATGCGTCCGCCCCGATCGATCACGAACGTTTCCGGGAATGCCCGCGCGCCGTAGTCCTTGGCGTAGTCACCATCGCGGTCGCGCACGCTCGGGTAGCTGAGGTGGAAGCGGTCCACGAACTCGAGAGCGTCCTCCGGGATGTCCTTGTAGTTGACCCCCAGGACGAGCGCGTCGCGCCTGCCGAGCCGGCGCTGCGTGCGCTCCAGCAGCGGCAGCTCGTCGATGCAGGGCGGACACCAGGAAGCCCAGAAGTTCAGCACCACTACCTTGCCACGATAGTCGCTGAGCGACCGCTCTCCGGACCCCC
This sequence comes from uncultured Solirubrobacterales bacterium, assembly GCA_963716195.1. Taxonomy (GTDB): domain Bacteria; phylum Actinomycetota; class Thermoleophilia; order Solirubrobacterales; family JBBDJG01; genus JBBQNR01. Next base: position 689,352 of record OY970293.1, on the reverse strand, counting down.
CGAGCTCCGGCAGCGATGTCGCCGGGGCCGTGACACGCTCGCCCTTCTTGAGCGCGTCGTCGATTGTCGAGTCGGTGCCCTGAGACACGACGCCGTACGCGAGCAGCGCCACCAGCGCCGCCGCAGCGGCAATCACGCCCACCGACAAGCCCCTGCCCAAAGCGCCTCCAAGTGTAGTTCGGCCGTTCCCGTGCTCTTACACACCCGGCCGGCTTCGCCGGGACCCACAGAAGCCGGAATTCGCCTAAACGAATTCCGCGCGGCTTTCTCCGCTGCGCCGCCTGCGGCGGCTACGCGGCCGCCTAAATACACTTGACCCATGCTGCTTGCCGGGCGTGCGCTGCTCGTACTCGCGCTGGCGATCGCCCTTTACGGCATCGTCGCCTCGCTGTATGGCGCGTTTCTGAGGCGCTCCGGCCGCGCCACCACATCCGGGGGGCGGACGGCCGGCGCTTGGATCGCCTCGGGGCGACGCGCCGTATATGCGCTGGCGGGCACCACCATCGTCTGCTTCGCCGTGCTCGAGCTGGCCTTCCTGCGCTCGGACTTCTCGTTCGAGCTCGTGGCGACCCATTCGTCCACCACGACGCCAGCCTTCTACCGGGCGACCGCCGCCTGGTCCTCCCAGGAAGGATCGCTGCTGCTGTGGGTGATGCTGCTGAGCGGCTGGTCGAGCCTGATCCTCTACTTCACCCGCCGCCGCGCGCAGGAGATCGCCCCCTATGCGGCGGCCGTCTTGCTCGGGCTGGCGGCGTTCTTCTGCGGGCTGATCATCTTCCTCGAGAGCCCGTTCACCGAGCTCAGCCCCGCGCCGGTCGAGGGCTCCGGGCTCGAGCCGCTGCTGCGCCACCCGGCGATGATGATCCACCCGCCGATGCTGTACTCCGGCTACACGCTCTTCACGGTGCCGTTCGCGTTCGCGGTCGGGGCGCTGGTCACGCGGCGCCTCGGTCTCGACTGGATCCGGACGACACGGCCGTTCGCGCTCGCAGCCTGGCTCTGCCTCGGGACGGGCGTGGTGCTCGGAGCGCGCTGGTCGTACTCGGAGCTCGGGTGGGGCGGCTACTGGGGCTGGGACGGTGTCGAGAACGCCGCCCTGATGCCGTGGCTGACCGGCACTGCGTTCCTGCACTCGGCGATGATCCAGGAACGGCGCGGGATGCTGAAGGTTTGGAACGTCTCGCTCGTGCTCGCGACCGGGATCCTCGCCGTGCTGGGTACGTTCCTCGTGCGGTCGGGGATCCTCAACTCGATCCACGCCTTCGGCGCGTCGACGCTGGGCGTGCCGTTCCTGATCCTGATCGTCACGATGATCGTCGGATCGATCGTGCTCGTCGCGACGCGAGCCGGCGAGCTGCGATCCGAGCACCGGCTCGACTCGCTCCTCTCACGCGAGGCGATCTTCCTGCTCAACAACGTGGTGCTGGTCGGCCTTTGCTTCGTCATCTTCTGGGGAACGTTCTTCCCGCTCATCTCGGAGGCGGTGACCGGCGACGCGTCATCGGTCGGGCCGCCCTGGTTCGGTCGCTACACGGCACCACTCGCGCTCGTGCTGGTCCTGCTGTCCGGGCTCGGGCCCGTGTTCGCGTGGAAGCGCGCCAGCCCGGCGAACCTCGGCCGGGCACTGCGCATCCCCGTCGCCGCTGCCCTCGTCACTTTGATCGTCCTGCTGGCGGCCGGCGACGTCGCGCGCAAGCCACTCGCCCTCACGATGTTCTGCCTGGCGGCATTCGTGTTCGCCGTCGTGGTGCAGGAGTTCTGGCGCGGCATCGAGGCGCGCCGCGCGATGTCGAGTGACTCGGTCCCGCGCGCCTTCGCCTCGCTGATCCGGCGCAACAGACGCCGCTACGGCGGTTACATCGTGCACGCCGGGATCGCCGTGCTGTTCGTCGGCATCGCCGCCTCCTCCACCTTCCAGGACGTGGAAGACGTGCGGCTGGCGCCCGGTCAGAGCGCCCGCGTCGGAGGGCACGAGGTCACGTACGTGCGTCCGACCGGAGACATCAACCTGGCGGGCAACGGCTCGCTGGAGAAGATCGACCTCGGCGCCGATCTGCGAGTGCGCGAAGGCGACGGCGAGACCAGGGCGGTCCATACCGAGCGCAGCTACTTCCCGTCGAACGACCCGTCCCTCGGTCCGGTGTCGCGCTACTTTGCCGGCGAGTCGACGAGCGAGGTCGGGCTGCGGATGGGCCTGCGGCGCGACTTCTGGACCACTGTGGCGCCCGACATCCGCTCGCTGGAGGCGATCGCCAGGCGCGGTGACCGCGTGTTCGAGGGCGCGCAGTCCCTGCCGCGAAACGAGCGCGCCGCCGCGCTCGGCGTGGCGCTGCGCCAGCTCGTGCAGCGCTACAGCGAGCAGGCACCTCCGGCCACGTTCCGGGTGCTCGTTTCCCCGCTGGTGACCTGGATCTGGCTCGGAGCGCTGATCGTGTTCACGGGTGGTCTGATCACGCTCTGGCCGCCGCCCACCGGGGCGACCCGGCGCGTGAAGGCCGCCTATTCAGCGCGGCTCGCGCGCGAGCTCGGCCGGGCCTGATTTAGAACTCATAGCGATGGACGTGGTGCTCGTGCTGGTCGTGCTGGCCATAGTCGTGGTGGTGATCGCCGCGCCGCTCTGGTCCGATGCAAGCGGGGCGAGCGCCGACGCCGACAGCAGCGCGAGCGCGGAGCGCGCCGAGCTCGAAGCCGCCAAGGAGGCCAAGCTGCGCGAGATCAGGGAGGCAGAGCTCGACTATCGCACCGGCAAGCTCTCCCGTGGTGACTGGCGCGAGCTGGACTCGGGCCTGCGGGCCGAAGCGATCGAGCTGCTGCGCCAGCTCGACGCCCTGCCGGACGGGCCGCCTCGAGCCGGTGAATGAATGGAGAACGGGGTGAGAAGGTTGCCGATTCGTTGACACGGGATATCGGCTGTGAGAGTGTCGGCCTTTCGACGTCCTCTCTGAAGCATGAGTCCCACATGACCACGAGACGGAGGATCGCCCGCCATGCGCTCGGCGGCATAGTCTTGGTCGCCGCCCTGTCGCTCCTCCTCCCCACCGTCGCCGGCGCCCGCCGCTATTCGGGGCCCACGTACTCGAGTCCGATCGCCCTCTCCGCGGACGGCAAGTATGTGTGGTCGGTCAATCCGGGCGCCGACGCGGTCACGATCATCTCGACCAAGACGAACCGGCTGATCGGGCGCATCAAGGTCGGCGACGAGCCCCAAAGCATCGCGCTCGACCCGAACAACCGCTACGCCTACGTCGCGAACGCGGCCAGTGGCACCGTTACGGTGATCAGGATCAGCAAGGCAACGTCGAGCAAGCTGCGCGGCAAGCCCGACAAGAAGGTGGCGAAGAGGGGAAGCCTGCGCACGGGCGCGGAGCCGTGGAACATCGTGGTCTCACCCAACGGGCGGCGCGTCTTCGTAGCCAACAGCGGCCAGGACACGATCACGGTGATCGACGCCACCCGCGCCAAGAAGTCGAAGAGCCGCCGTGGTCGCCGCTCGAAGAAGTCCAAGCGGTCTAAGGGCCCGCACATCATCGGCCACGTCAATCTGCAGAAGAGCGTCTGCAACGACCCCGACCGCAGCCGCCGCTTCCAGCCGCGCGGTCTCGCCGTCACCAAGAACAGCAAGCGGCTCTACGTCACCGCCTTCCTCTCCTTCACCCGCGCGGGTGGCCGGCAGGCAGACGACAACGGAAAGGAAGGGGTCGTCTGCCGGCTCAACATCAAGACGAAGTCGAAGCGGATCAAGGGCTACAGGCCGGCGCAGAGGATCACGATCGGTCCCCAGGTGACCGGCTTCACGGTCGACTCCACCGGTGACGGCGCGCCGGACCCGACCTCCGCGTTCCCGAACCAGATGCAGAGCGTCGTGATCCACGGCAACCAGGCCTACGTGCCGAGCATCGCGGCATCACCGAGCGGGCCGCTCCGCTTCAACGTCGACACCCAGGCCTTCGTGAACGTGCTCGACGGGGTCAGCAGCGGCGCGCCGATCGACACCGGAGCCAACAAGTTCCTCAACCTCCACCTCGGCGCGCGTGATCCGGAGCCCGGTAAGAAGAAGCTCTTCTTCGCGAACCTGTGGGGGATCGCGTTCACCAACAAGAGCGGTCCAGGCGCCGCCTATGCGATCTCCTCGGGCAGCGACCTGCTCGTGAAGGTGAACGTCGCCGCCGACGGCAAGCTGAGCTTCACCACCGACGGCGACACGACGCGCTACATCGACCTGAACGATCCCGCCAACCCGGTGACGAGCGGCGACGCTGCCGGAAAGAACCCGCAGGGGATCGTGATCAACAAGAAGGGCACGCGCGCCTACACCTTCAACTTCGTCTCGCGCAACGTCTCGGTAGTCGATCTCACCACCGACAGGGTGATCGCCGCGATCCGCACCGCGCCGCTGTCCGCACCCGGATCGCAGGACGAGCTGGTCGAGGTCGGGGCGGAGATGTTCTTCTCCTCGCGCGGGAACTTCAACCGGCCTGCCGGCGCCGGCGTGTCCACGAGCGAGCGCCTGTCGTCCGAGGGCTGGCAGACCTGCTCTAGCTGTCACTTTCGCGGGCTCACCGACGGCATCGTGTGGCAGTTCGGCACGGGGCCCAGGAAGTCGGTTCCGCTGAACGCCAGCTTCAACCCGAACAACCAGAACGAGCAGCGCGTCCTCAACTACTCGGCGATCTTCGACGAGGTCGAGGACTTCGAGATCAACGTTCGCACCGTCTCGGGACCCGGCAACCTCGCCGCCGCCGCCGCGCTGCCGTGTCAGGTGCCACCACCGGCGACGAGCGTCCAGGATCCCAACCACGGACTGCTGATCGGCGACAACGGCGACGTCAACTTCGCGCCGTGCGTGATCAACGCGTTCGCCAAGTCGAACGCCGAGAGGGCCCAGCTGACCCTCACCCTCCCGGGCAGCAACAGGGCGGTGCCGGCGATGACCGCTTTGCGGGAATGGGTCCGGCGCGCCGTCCGGACACCGCGAGGCGCGTCCACCAGCAAGGGCGTCGGCAACCGGCTGTCGAAATCCCAGGTCACGAAGGGCCACACGCTGTTCGTGCAGGCCGGTTGCACAACCTGCCACGTCGGTGGCAAGTTCACGCTCAGCACCAAGGACTTCCCCTCACCGCCGGCCGGCACTGAGATCTTCACCGAGACCTCGCCCGCAGCGACGATCGGCGCGCCGGTTCCCAACCAGTACCTGAACCGCTTCCTGCGCGACATCGGCTCGTTCAACCTCGGCGTGACCAATGCCGGCAACCCGCTCGCCAACAACATCGGCGGGGTCGAGAAGGCTACGGCCGCCCTGAACGCGGCCGGCGCCGCAGGCGCGGCGCCCGACGCGCTCGGCATCGACTACAACGGAGACGGCAGGGGCACCGGCTACAACGTTCCGTCGCTACTCGGGCTCAACGTGCTGCCGCCCTACTACCACAACGGCGCCTGCGAGACCCTCGCCTGCGTCGTCAACAACGTGAAGCACCGCACGCAGAACGGCAAGGTAGCCGACCGTCTACCAAACGACCGCGACCGCCGCGCCGTGGTCGACTACCTGCGCTCGATCGACTCGAAGACGCCGGCGCCGTAGGTCTGATCGCCGCGCGATCGGCGCCAAGGGACTTCTGCACCGAACGGGTGCGTCCGCGGCGCTGTCTCGGGATGCTTGACGCGGAACCCGTGATCGGCCCCCGGCAGCGTGCAGGATTGTGCCCCTATAGCCGGCATAACTACATCCGCAAGTGGACGCCCATCGCGAGAGTGCGAACTTCAGCGCGATGAGCGCACTGAAGGAAACGCCGGAACATCACCCCTTCGGTGCCCGTGAAAAGGGCGAGACCGGCAAAGGAGCTACGCCTTCGCGCTCCCCCGCCCGATCCGCGCCAGCTCGCGTTCCAGTGCCTCTTCGACGGCCCGCGTCATCACGATCCCGAAGACGGCGACCAGAGACTCGCCCGCCAGCGGCCGCAGGCGTTCGAGCGCGTCGCGCACCTCGGACCAGCGCTCCTCGGGCTCGCCGGCCTCCTCGAACGGGCGCCAGATGTGGTCGAGGAAAAGCTGCACGTATGCCTTGGCGACGGCAGCGCCGTGGCGCTTCAGGGTCGCGGTGACGTCCAGCGCCGTCTCGAGCGGGACGCCGAGCTCCGCCAACTCCTGCGAGGCGCGTTCTAGACGCGGGCTCAGGATCTCGAAGCGGTCCCGGCCGAGCGGTCTCACGAAGCCCAGCTTCTCTGCGCGGGCAAGCGCCTCCGGCGTTGCCTGCTTGCCCCATCGCTCCCTGAAGCTGTCCAGATCGATGACCTCCGGCTGCTCGTCGCCGAAGGGTTCGGCCAGCGCGCGGGTGAAGTGAAGGATCTCGGCGGATGAGGTGCCGGGCGAGCTCTCGACGATGCGCTTGATGGCTTCCAGGTTGAAGCCCTCCGCCTGGAGGTCCTTCACCAGCTCCAGCCGCGCGATGTGCTCGGGCCCGTAGAAGCCCGTGCGGCCGCGAATCTCGGGCGCCGGCAGGAGCCCGCGCGACTGGTGTGCACGCACGTTCCGAACCGTCATGCCAACCCTTCGGGCCAGCTCGTCGATCGTGAGCGCCTCGGCGCCGGATTCGGCGTCCTTTGTCACGGATGGACTCTACACCTTGACATGCGACATCAAATGATGGTACGGTTTCCGACGATCAGGTCAGGGTATCGCTCCACTTGGAGGTACAGGGTGATTTCTCAAGCCGTCGCTTCGCTCCTTCTCCCGCTCGCCGAAGCCAAGCCCGCCGGCGGCGCCGAACCGCTTCAGGTGGCGATCGCGACCGGCGGCGCCTCGATCGCGACGGGCGCGCTGCTCGTACTCGCGCATGGACACCGCACCGGCCGGATCAACCTGCTGGCGCGCATCGCTGCCTTCTTCGAGCGCGTATCCGGGCTGCCGGGGTGGGCCGCCTTCCCCGGCACCGTGGCCGGACTCGCCCTGAACGTCGCCCTGCTCGGGATGTACTGGGACATCGCCCTGCACATCGACCAGGGCCGCGACCCGGGCCCCCTCGCCAACCCGGCGCACTACTTCATCCTCGCCGGGCTGTTCGGAGTGTTCGCTGCTGGCGTCCTGGCAATCGTGCTCCCCAAGGGCGACCGGCCCGCCGGCGGCGGCATCCGCATCGCGCCGGGCTGGTACGCGCCCATCGGCGGTGTGCTGACGGCGGCCTGCGGCGCCTTTGCGCTGGTCGCGTTCCCCCTCGACGACGTGTGGCACCGCCTGTTCGGGCAGGACGTCACTCTCTGGGGCCCGACGCACCTGATGCTGATCGGCGGCGCGGGGCTGTCGCTGATCGGGCAGTGCGTGCTGCTCGCCGAGGGCATGCGCTCGCGCAAGGGAACACCCCGCCTCCGCTCGGGCCCGCGGATGGTGGCGTCCATCCGCCGTGTCGGCCTGCTCGGTGGCCTGCTGATCGGCCTCTCGACCTTCCAGGCGGAGTTCGACTTCGGCGTGCCGCAGTACCGGCTCGTCCTGCAGCCGCTGCTGATCGCCGGTGCGGCGGGTGTCGCGCTCGTCGCCGCCCGGCTGTGGATCGGGCGCGGCGGTGCGATCGGCGCCGCGCTCTTCTTCATCGTCACGCGCGGCGCGGTCAGCCTGCTCGTTGGGCCAGTGATCGGAGAGACGACGCCGGCCATCCCGCTCTACCTCGCTGAGGCACTGCTGGTCGAGGCAGCGGCACTTGCGTTCGCCGGTCGTCCGCTCGCCGTCGGAGCGACGAGCGGCGCGCTGATCGGCACGGTCGGACTCGGCGCGGAATGGGGCTGGACACAGATCGCTTACCGCCTGCCGTGGAACGCCGACATCCTGCCCGAGGCACTGCTCGGCGCGACCGTTACTGGCATCGCCGCCGGCCTGCTCGGTGCTTTGCTCGCGCTCGGGCTGCGGGGAGAGCTCCCGCGCCTTGGGCTCGCTCGAGCGATCGCCGTCCTTTCGATCTGCGCCATCGGCGTCTCGGTGGCTGCCGGCGTCATGACGAGCGACCCCAGCGGTGCGCGCGCGACGCTCGTGCTCACCGATGAAAACTCTCCCGCGAAGGGACGCGAGGCAAATGCGGTCGTCCGCTTCGACCCTCCCACGCTCGCCGACAGCCCGGCCTGGATCACGGCGACAGCGTGGCAGGGCGGCGGACTGCACGTTGACAAGTTGAAGCGGATCGGAGAAGGCGTCTACCGCACGACCGAGCCGATCCCAGTGCACGGCGACTGGAAGTCGATCATCCGGCTCCAGAACGGCCGCCAGGTGCTGGGCGTGCCGGTGTTCCTGCCGGCGGACCCGGCGATCCCGGCCGCCGAGGTGCCCGCGCCGGCGTCGGTCACACGCCCGGTCCAGGCAGATGCGGAGATCCTCCAGCGTGAGCGCGACTTCGGCGTTCCGAGCTGGCTTTGGGGCGGCGCATCGCTTGTCGTCCTGGGACTGTTCGCGCTCCTGCTCGGCACGCTCGCCTGGGGAGTGGGCCGCGTCGCGCGCAGGGACAGGGACGAGCCTCCCGCCCCGCGCCCGCGCCCGCGGGCTAGGGATTGGGTAGGCGTCCCAGCAGCCGCCGGTAACGGCTAGCGTCCACCGCCGGGAAGTCGCCGTGAGTCTGGGTGCGCAGGCGGCGCACGCGCTCGCGGTGGTAGGGACTGCGCAGGCTCTCCTTGTGCCCGATCACGTTGCGCGTGCGGACGCCGTAGCGGGACTGGAGCCAGCGCACGAGCCGTAGAGAAGCGCGTAGCTGGCGCCGGTGGCCGAAAACCTGAGACTCGCGGCGGCCGACGTGCTCGATTCCGATCGACGTGTAATTGAGCCCGACCGTGTGGCGACACATGATGCGCAGCGACACGAGCTGGGAGATGTGGCCACGCGGATCGATGACGTAGTGGGAGCAAACGCCCGGCAGCTCCCCGAGCTCCGGGTCGGGCCTGTTGGGCGCGAACGTGTTGAACACCTGCTGCGCGGTGTCGGTGACGGACAGGTGCAGCACGATCACGCGCGGCTTCTTCAGCCGGTAGTCGTCGATCCCGTAGTGGCGACGCGCATACCGCCGCATGTCTCGCTTTCGCTGCGCGCCGAACGGGATCCGGTGCTGGCGCACCGGCGGTGGCTCGACGGCGCTCGCGCGCGCGGCGCGGCGCGAGACCGCGAGTACCGCCCGGGCGTGGCGCTTTGCCTGGCGCGCAGACAGTGGACCGGCGGGGAGCTCCACAACGAAGGCGCTGGTGCCCGGGAAGCTTCTGTTCTGCCAGCGCGTGGCGACCCCCGGCAGGAAGCCGATCATGCGGGCGGGCAGTCCGACCCGGTGCGCATACGCGCGCACCAGCGCACGGTCGGCGCCGCTGCCGAGATCGACCAGTCGCAGTGCCTGGTGGTACCAGATCGTCAAAGTTGGACGTACCTTCCTCACCAGTGTGCGCACCGCGCGCGACTCCGGCTCGGAAAGTGGTCGCGGTCCCGAGTAGAACGTGCTGAACGGCTCGCCTTGCCTTCCCCAGCGATACGGGAAGTTGCGGTTCAGGTCCACGCCCCGAGCGTTCTGACGGGTCCCTGCTGCGACGCCGTCGGGATTCACGCTGCGCACCGTCCACAATGCCACCCCACCGGGCGGCCGCAGCGCGCGCAAGCGCCGCACGACCGCGTGACCGGCGGTCTCGTTGCCATGGATGGAGCCGACGACCAGTACGCGCGTGCGTGCATTCGCGTCGCCCGATCGCACGGCGACGATCTGCCGGTCCCGCACCGACCGGCCGGCGATCGACGAGCTGTCGCCGGACACCGCCGATGCGGACGCGAACGCGCCGAACGCGATCGTCGCGCATAACAGGATGCCGCGGGCCGGCATGCGTCCGTACGATAGGAGAGCCGTGCGTCGCCTGCGCGATACCCGCAAGCGTGGCTTCCGGGAACCGGCCGGCCGCACCACCGTGCGCTGGCGGTGGGAGGTCGGATTGCCGCTGATCGTGATCGGCGTGCTGATGGCTTGGGCCGTCAGCGGCGCCTCCGGCGCCCAGGGCATCTTCTGGGCCGGCGTGCTCCTGGCCGGAGTAGGCGCGGCCGTCTTCTTCCGGAGGTGATTCTTCAGACCGGACCACGGCAGGCCGATACCTGTCCCGGAAGATGCGGGAAGCGTCGGGACAGGCAGGCACGGTTGCCCATCGCCGCCAAATGGCGCGCTTCGGCGCGCTCTTGTTCGGCGGCGCCTCGCTTGTCACGATGGCCGGGCTCGTCCTTCCGCACCAGCCCGAGGTGGACGAGGCCGGGCTCGCCGCCGTAGCCGGCGCTGCCGGGCTGATGGCCGCGCTGCTGAGGGCGCGTGCGGAGCGGCTCCCGGGCTGGGTCTTCCACGCCGTGGTCGCGGCCGGGACGGTGCTCATCTCGCTCGCCCTGCTGTTCAACGGCGAGCGCCACGGCGGCCCGGCAGGTGGCGACGAGATGTACTACCTGTGGGTGGTCCTGTACGCGGCGTACTTCCTCGGACCGCTGGCCACGACGTTGCAGGCCGGCCTGATCGCACTCGCGTACGCCATCACGCTGATCGCAATCGACCCGGGCGCCATCGGCGTCAGCCGCTGGCTCAGCACGATCGGACTGGTGATCGGCTCGGCGATCGTCGTGAGCATGCTGAGCGCGCGGATCGCCCGGCTCGTCGCCGACCTCGAGCGAGCGGCCCGCACCGACCGCCTCACGGGGCTGCCGAACCGGCTTGCCTTCGAGGAGCACTTCGCCCAGGAGGTCGGGAGGGCAATCCGCACCGAGCGCCCGTTCGCGTTCCTGCTCGCCGACCTCGACCACCTCAAGCAGATAAACGACCGCCTGGGCCATGTCGCGGGAGACGCGGCGCTCACCGAGCTCGGCAGGCGACTGCCCTCGGAGCTGCGCGCCGTGGACGTTGCGGCCCGCGTCGGCGGCGACGAGTTCGCGATCATCCTGCCCGACACGAACGAGGAAGGAGCGCGGGAGATCGGGGAGCGGATTCGGCACGCGGTACGCGACCACACGTATGTGGGCGCGACCCGCGTCGGCATCAGCTTCGGCGTCGCGATATACGATCGGGACGGGCACACGCTTGACGACCTCACACGCGTGGCGGACCAAGCGCTGTACCGCGCGAAGCGTCGCGGGGCCGGCGCAACGGCGGACGACTCACCGTGGCACGAGCTGGAGCAGCCGCCGGCCGCGGCGCAGGCCGGCCACCGGACCTGAGCCCGCCTCTACGCCGCCGCTTGCGCGGCGCCTGCGAGCACGGCCGCCGGGCGCTCCGCCGGCACCACTCGCATCGGCATTCCCTCGCGCGGTGAGATCGTCGGCGCGTGCCTGATGCTGAGCTCGTAACCCGGGACGAGCTCGAGCCTGTAGCGCTCGAGGATCGCGCGGGCGATGATCGCGATCTCCGCCTGGCCGAACCGCATTCCGATGCAGGTGCGCGAACCGCCGCCGAATGGCACGTACGCGCCGAGCGGCAGCGCCGCCTTGGCCTCCTCGCTGAAACGGTGCGGCCTGAACGCCTCCGGCTCCGGGAACACGTCCGGCAGGTGGTGGCTCGCCCAGGAGCAGTACGACAGGTGCGCCCCACCGGGGACCGTGTACCCGTTGAACTCGAAGTCCTCGACGACGCGGCGCGGGCCGATGTAGGCCGGCGGGTACTTGCGAAGGGTCTCGTCGAGGATCATCTCGACGGAGATGCTCGGGTCGTCGAGCACCTCCGGGTTGCGCGACAGCTCGTAGAACATGAACGCGACCGTCGACGTGGTCGTGTCATGGCCCGCGAAGAGCAGCGTCATGACCTCGTCGCGCACGTGACGGCGCTCGAGCGACTCGCCTTCCTCGTCGCTGGCGTCGAGCAGCAGCGACAGCACGTCCATCCCGCGTTCCCCCGTCCGGCGGCGGCGGTCGATCTCCGCGTAGACGAGCTCGTCGAGACGGCGGCGCGAACGCACGAGCCGCGAAAACGGCGTCAGCGGGCCGCGCAGCATCTGGAGCAGGAAGTCGTGCGCATAGAAGGAGAGCGCGGACTCGAACTCCTCGGCTGCATTCATGCCGCCGGCGCGGGCGGCGTCGGGATCGAATCCGAACAGCGCTCGCATCGCGACTCGCAGGGCGACGCTCCGCGTCCAGCCGTAGACGTCGACGATCTCGCCCGGCCGCAGGTCGGTGATCGCCCGGTCCACCTCCTCCTGCATCACGGTTGAGGCGGCGCGGATCTGCTCGCTGTGAAAGGCGGGCAGCATCAGCTTGCGATGAGTGCGGTGAAAGGCGCCGTCGATCGTGAGCAGTCCATCCCCCATCAGGTGAGTCAGGTCGCGGAAGTGGCCGGTGCGCCAGACGAAGTTCTTCGCGTGCGAGACCAGCACGTAGTGATTGGCCGCCGGTCCAAGCATGAAGACCGCGTTGTGGTGAAAGATCCTGAGCGTGAAGATCGGTCCGAAGCGCTCGTAGCACTCGACGAGTAGCGAGAGCGGGTCGCGATCGAACCGGCGCATGCGCGCGAGGCTGAAGTTCATGTCCCCTGGCGGGAACGCGACCTGCGCCCGCCGGTCCGCGCGCCAGTCCTGCCACAGCAGTCGCAGCGGGTTCGAGCTGACAGGTGGAGGCGCCGCGGCCACGAGGGCCGAGGATACTGGCTGGTTGGTCAACGCTGCCGGGTCCCGAAGCAACGCTCCTCAGCGGCGTTCATCGTCGCGTCCGCTTGGCGAACCGAGCACGGCGTACAGCGGGATCGCGCGGCTCTTGCCCTTGAGGAGGATGTTCGAGCGCTTCTCGAGCACTACCCCGCAGTCGCCCGCGCGGCGTGCCGTGGCCTCGGTGATCAACAGCGTGTCGCCGGTCTCGCGCGTGGCTGCCTCGACGCGTGAGGCCGTGTTGACCGCGCTGCCGATGACGGTGAAGTCCATCCGGCCGCCGCCGCCCACGTTGCCGGCCACCACGCGGCCCGAGTCAACGCCGATCCCGATCTCGAGATCGCCCTGGAAGCGCTCACCGGCGGCGCGTTCGATCTCCAGCGCCGCCATCAGCGCGTGGCATGCGTGGCGGGGCTCCGGCTGCGGCGTGCCGAACACGGCCAGCAGGCCGTCGCCGACGAACTTGTCGACGTGACCGCCGTGCTCCTCGATGATGGGCACGGCGAGCTCGAACAACTGGTTCAGAGTCTCGACCACCTCAGCCGGCTCGAACCGCTCGGCGAAGGCGGTGAAGTCGCGTATGTCGACGAACATCATGCTGACGTCGACCTCTTCGCCCGCCAGCGATGGACCGTGCCTGAGGATGTGCTCGGCAACGTCGGCGTCGAGGTAGGTGCCGAGCGCCTGCTCCAGCGTGCGCTGCGACCGCTTGCGCTCGGTGATGTCGCGCGCGATCAGCGACACTCCGCTCAGCTCCCCCGTCATGCGCCGGATCGGCGAGATCGTCAACGACACGTCAACGCGGCTGTCGTTGCGGCGCAGTACCTGCATCTCTACCTGATCGAGGCGCTTGCCGGCGCGCAGACCGTCGAGAGCGTCACTCAGCGCCGCCAGCTCCTCGGGCGGGACGACCGCCGTCACCGGCCGGCCGATCATCTCGCGCGCCGAGTAGCCGAACAGGCGCTCGGCGCCGCGGTTCCAGCTGGTGACGATGCTGCGCTCGGGCGTGGTGCCGATGATGGCGTCGTCAGAGTTCTCGACGATCGCGGACAGCCTGTGCAGCTCTTCCTCGGCCTGCTTTTGCTCGCTCCTGTCGTGCGTGACGTAGCTGAATCCGCGCAGCTCGCCGGCGTCGTCGCGCAGCGCGGCTATGACGACGGTGGCCCAGTACTGAAGGCCGTCCTTGCGCACCCGCCAGCCGGACTGCTCGCTGCGGCCCTCTTCCATCGCCCGCTCGAGCTCCCGGTCCGCCTCGCCCACGGCAACGTCCTCGGGCAGGTAGAAGCGGGAGATGTGGTACCCGACGATCTCGTCGGCGCTGTAGCCGGTGATGCGCTGGGCACTCGGATTCCAGCTGGCGACGTGGCCGCTCGCGTCGAGCATCAAGATCGCGTATTCGCGCACGTTCTCCAGCATCAGCCGGAACCGCTCTTCGCTCGTGCGCAACGCCTCCTGGGCCTGCTTGCGGCGAACGAGGAAACCGAGCTGAGCCGCGGCGGCCGACACGAGCCCGACCAGCTGCTCGTCCTCCGCGCAGGCCTCGGGCACGAAGAACTCGAGCACCGCCACGACCTCATCGCCGGCGAGGACGGGGACGCCGAGACCGGCGCCGATCCCGACCTCGCGGGCGATCTGCGAACGCACGAACCCTGGGTCTGAACGCACGTCCGCCATCCAGATGGACCGCTTGGTCGACCAGGTCCTCCCCGGCAGCCCTTCCCCGGGCCCGAACGTCATTTCCTCGCTGCGACGCCGGAACGGCTCGAGCCGCTCCAGCTGCGAGTGCCAGGGACTGCTGCACTCGAGGTACGAGCCGTGCTCGGCGGGCATCCAGGCCTGTCCGATCACCCATCCGGTGCGCTCGCAGATGACGCACAGCGCCAATCCGAGCGCACCCTCGAAGCTGCTCGCTTCGCCGATCGCGACCGCCAGCTCGCGTTCCAGCTCGACCTGCGCCTCCGCGCGCCTGCGCTCGGTCACGTCCTTGGCTGCGGCGTAGACAAGACCCTGCTGTGCGCTGTAGCGCGCGCTTGCAAGGAGGGTGCGGTAAGAGCCGTCCCTGGCTCTGACCCGCACCTCGTAGTCGGCCGTCTCCGGACCGCCCCCAACGAGCCGCTTCAGCTTCTCGAGACTGCGGGCTCGGTCCTCAGGATGGACCAGATCCGCAAACAGGCGACCTTCCAGGTCGCCGGCCTCGTAACCGAGCAGCTGACGGTGGGCCGGATTGACCGCCTCGATTCGTCCGTCGGCATCGACGATCGTGAGCAGGTCCAGCGACAGGCTCCAGAAGCGCGCGCTGTCCTCCTCCAACCGCCTCCGATCGGTGACGTCTTGGCAAGTGCCGAACATCTGCTGGGCAACGCCCTCGGCGTCCCTGACCACCTCGCCGTGGCAGTGCACGATCCGGACGCTTCCGTCAGGACGCACGATGCGATGCTCGAACTCGAATGCCGTTCCCTCGGCGAGAGCGCAGGCGATCTCCGCCTCAGCTTGATCGCGGTCGTCGGGGTGGATCAGGGAGACGTAGCCCGAGTAGTCATACGGAGCGCTGTCGCCATCCACGCCGAAGACCCGGTACAGCTCGTCGGACCAGGCAACGCGGTCCGGGGCGATGTCCCACTCCCAGCTCCCGATGTGGGCGATCCGCTGGGCCTGGGCGAGCTGGAGCTCGCGCTTCCCGAGCGCCTCGATGATCGCTCGCAGCTCCCCCTCGGTGGTGCGGCCCGTGCCCGAGCCGTCCGTGCTTCGCTGATCTGCACTCTGTTGCGCCATTTGCCTAAGAGGCGTGAAATGGCGTGGAACATCGTTACCTGGCCGTTACAGAGGCGGATCTGGCCTTTTTGCGGGGGGTTTGCGGCTTTGCGTGGGTCTCGGGACGATCGACGCGCTGCCACGATCGCCAGAGTGTCACGTTCAATCCGAAGGGCTCGCAGGAGGCGGACCTCGGGACACGACCCTGCGGTGACCACGAAAGCCGTGAACCCGGACCGCGGGATCCAACTGCTGCATCGAAGGAGGGAGCCTTCAGTGTCAGCCTCGGGATGGTGACGCGGGATTGGTGATGCGCTCTCGGGGGCATGCAAGCTTCGGCCCCTATAGGCGGCATAACTACATCAGCAATCGGGGCCTAATCGCGAGAGTGCATCGTTCAACGCGAAGGGCTCGCGAAGGGCTGACCTCCACCATCCCCTTCGGTGCCTCGTCGATAGCGCGAAGCCGGACGGAGGGACTATCTGCTGCATCGAAGGAGGGAGCCTTCAGTGTCAGCCTCGGGATGGTTGACGCGGGATCCGTGATGCGCTCTCGGCAGCATGCAAGCTTTGGCCCCCATAGGCGGCATTAGAGCGACAGCAACGGGGACCCCATCCCGAAAGTGCATCGTTCCATCCGAGGGGCTCCCAAAAGGCAGACCTCCGAGCGTCACCCCCCTTCGGTGCCTCGTCAGATGCGCGCGACCGCCCCTAGGGACCAACTGCTGCATCGAAGGAGGGAGTCTTCCGTGTCAGCCTCGGGATGGTTGACGCGGATCCCGTGACAGGCCGAGTAAAGGTGCGGGATTTCCCTCCTACCCCTTTGATGCCCGGGCTTCAGCGCGAAAAGGGCGCGACGCCCGGCGCCACCGAAGAGCCCTCGAGCCTCGCCTGCTGCCGCTCCGGGGGAACGCGCTTCACGTTCCAGGCCAGGCCCAGCCGCTCCAGGGCCCGGATCACGGCCCGGCCCGGGTCGAGCTCTCGGCGGCGCAGGCCATGGAAGGGAGACGTCGGGAAGGCGTGATGGTTGTTGTGCCAGCACTCGCCGAACGAGAGGGGCGCGAGCCAGCCAAGGTTTCGGGACTCGTCCTCCGTGGGGAAGCGGCGGCGGCCGGCGAAGTGGCAGAGCGAGTTGATCGAGAACGTGGCGTGGTGGACCAGGAATATCCGTACTGCTCCACCCCACAGCAGCGCGATCAGCGCCGCCTCGAGCGTTCCGCCAATCGCCCAGCCGGCGGCGAAGGGAAGCGCAAGGCCGAGCGCGACCCACAGCGCCGACGTGCGCTGGACGAACATCACGACCGGATCGGCGATCAGGTCGCGCGCGTAGCGCTCCGGCGATGCGCGCTCGTCGGTGAAGATCCAGCCGACGTGGGCGTGCCAGAGCCCTGATATCGCGCCGCGAATGCCGTTGCCTCGGCTCAAGTGCGGGCTGTGAGGGTCGCCCTCCTCGTCGGTGTAGGCGTGGTGCTTGCGGTGGTTCGTGACCCATCTGACGATCGGTCCCATCATCGCCATCGTCCCGAGCGCAGCGAGTGCGAAGCGCACCGGGCGCACTACCTCGTATGAGCGGTGCGAGAACAGGCGGTGGAAGCCGACGCTGATCCCGAGTCCGCCGGTGAGGAAATACATCGCCGCAGTGATCGCCAGCGCTTCGATGCCGACGAGGCTGCCCCACAACAGCACGATCGCGAGCACGAGGCCCGCGGCCGGAAGGAGGATGCCGAGCAGGTTGCCGATACGGCTTGCGAGGGTCACGTGTCGCCCACCTTAGCGCCTGTCCTGATCTCAAACGACAGCTGATAGGCCGCGGGCCGGAAGGACAGCGTCTTGTCGTCCGAGGGCTCGATCCCGTCCACCGCCGGCACCACGTTGAAGGGTGCCAGGCCCGCGCCCGAGGGCTCTCCGTTCCAGATCGAATCCAGCTCCAACAGTCCGGCGGTCACAAGGCGATTGCGCCTGTCTCCCGCGCCCGCCGTCACGATCTCGCCCTGCTTACCGGGCCACACCGCGGTCGGGTCCGAAACCCGGTTCGCGATCATGTCGTCCACCGAGGCGAGCTGCAGCTGGAGGCGGAACCGCAAGGGTTGTGAGGGCGTGCGGCCAAGGCGCGAGCGCAGCTGTCGTTGGAGGAAGTCAGGGTCGAGTCCGCGCGCCTGGCGCCGTGACAGCTTCTTCTCCCCCTCAGCCGGGAGCCAGCTGTAGCGCACGTAGCGCTCGCGCTGGTCGGCGTCGATCCACTTGTACGAGTGGAGAGCGTTGTAACGGCAGGTCGCATAGCTCGCAGCGCGCGGGGCGTAGACCGTGGTCTCGAGCAGCGTCCGCACAGCCTCGGGGTGCCTGGTCAGGAAGAGCGCCAACCGGGTCCAGTTCAGGGCCCTCTTGATCGGACCACCTTGCTTGCTCGCCAGGCGGTTGAGCGCTACGAAGTCATCCGGGTTGCGCGACGAGAATCGCGAAAGCGTGATGGCGACGACGTCCATGTGCGAGTCCCCGTCGAGGTGGAACCGCGTCGCCATTCCCCGGACCTGCTTGCTCGGGTCCGGGCGCTGGGGATCCCCCACGATGTTCGAGAACCGCACGGTTACCTCCGTCCTGCCTGCCTGCATGTGCGGCGCCCGCGTCAGCTCCGCGGCCTCCGGCGTCGGCGTGAAGTAGCCGGAGCAGATCGTCCCCTTCGCGTGCGCCGGGCGGCAGCCCGGGAAGCGGCCGGAGATATTCGTGATCGCTTCGACCGCGTCCTTTGGAGTCGTCACGGTCGCAATCTACCCGGCTGGCAGAACGTCATTGTCATCCTGCATCGATCCGCCAGTCCGTGGGGCGCCGCGGATCGGGCTCGTACGCGCAGAACGTGCCGGTGCGGACCGTAGCCTCGAGCTCACGCCCGAGTGCGGCGTCGTGGTCGCCGATCCTCTTTATCAGCGCGCGAATCGCCTTGGTCACGCTCACGCGTGCACGCTCGGCGCTCGACGCAGTCTTGCGATCGCGCCCCCCAAGCCCCACGGCGGCCGTCAGCTCACCTGCCAGGAACTCCATCTCCTCGCGGGCGTGCGCCGCCCGCTCGGGATCGTTGAACGACTCCGCCTCCTCGATCTCGTCCCGCAACTCCTCGACGCGGCGGCGGTAAGCCTCTTTCGCCTCGGCGTCGAGCGCAGGACCCGCGTCGTCTGCGGACACCCGCAGCGAGGCATCGCCGCGGCCGGCCGCTCCAGATTCGACGCTCCCCTGGGGGCTGGCGAGCTCGAGCGCGTGCACCTCGACTCCCGGATTTGCGAGCAGGACGGCGAGATGCCGCACGCCGCGGCCGTCGCGGACGCGAACCGAGCGGCCCTCGAACCCGAATGCCCACACGTCGCCCTCACGGCACAGCGACGCGGCCACGTCGCCGTCGGCCAGGACCGCGGGCGCTGCGGGCGGGGCGCCCCCGAGCCCGTCGAGGCGCTCGCGTACCTGCTTGACGACGCGCTCTAGGCCAAGCTCCTCGCCGATCCGCGCGACGTCGGCGAGCAGCTCAACGCTGCGGTCGCGATCCTGGGGCTGGTCACGTCTGCTGAGCACGTCCGCCTCCGCGAGCTCGGCCCGCATCAGCACGACCGGAGAGCCGAGGCGCGCAGCCGCATCGCGAGCCTGTCCGAGGTGCTCCAGGGCGAGCTCGACGTCGTCCTGGGTTGCGGCAAGAAGCGCCAGGTAGTGGGAGACCGGGCCGAGGAACGCCGCCTGCCTCGAGATCACGTTGTATCCGGCGTACGGCGCCAGCTGCTCGTAGATGCTCCTGGCGCGTGGCCCGTCACGGAGGCGGAAACACAGCTCGGCCAGCAGAGCCATCTCCAGCAGCCAGTCGTTGTAGCGGCGCATGTCGCTCAGCTCTTCGATCGTGACCTGCTCGAGATGGCGCTGAGCCTCGGCCAGGTTCCCGTTGTCGTAGTGAAGAAGCGCGAGCGCCGTTGGCCACGTCAGGAAGACGTGCTGGGTCGCCAGCTCGCGCACCCGCGCCTCGACCTCCTCGAAGCGTCCCTGCCACCAGCGCAGCGCCGAGATCTGGTCGCGGGCCAGCCCGATCAGGAGCGAGTCCCGCAACCGCAGGCCCTCGCCGGACGCTTCCGCGTTCAGCCGCTCGGCCGCTTCGAACCGCCCCGCGATGATCTCCAGCCGGGCGCGCTGCACGCACAGGTACCCGTACGTGCGGGGATCGGAGCTTTCGGTGATCGAACGTTCCATCTCGCGCACGGCGGCGCCTGCTGCCGGTACGTCGTCGACCTCGATGAGGGCGTCGATCTGGCGATTGCGCGCCGCAAGCTCGACGTCGGGATCCCTGATCTGTCGCGCGAGCTCCAGCAACTCGTTGAGCCACTCCAGGTCGCGCTCGATCGTGTCCGCCGAACCGGTCGCGAACTGGCCGTTGCTGAGGACGTGCGCAAGCGTCGCCGGATCGTCCAGGCCCCGCGCAAGGTTCACGGCCTCCTCGACCAGCGTGTTGCGCCGGGAGTCCGAGCCGGGCCAGTAGTACTGACAGGTGGCAAGCCGCGCCATGACGCGCGCGCGCAGCGCAGGGTCTCCCCCCTCCAGCCGCTCGAGCGCCTCCGTCAACACAGCGCTGGGCTGGTCGCTGACCACACCCGCCCCGCGCAAGAACGCACGCACTGCGAGCGCGGCCTCGGCGAACAGGCGAGGATCATCGAGCCCGCGCGCCGCCTCCGCCGCTGCGAGCAGCGTCTCGGTCGCCCCCAGCTGGTCGGCGCCGCGGCGGGCCGTGCCCATTGCGAGCATGAGCTCCGCCTTGCGCTCCGGATCTGGCTCGAGCAGCTGAGCGGCGTCGAGAGCGAGCTGGTAGAGCTCGGCGGCCTGTTCGTATGCATACAGCCGCACGGCCTCGCGCGCTCCTTTCTTCGCGTACTCGAGCGCCTTGTCCGCATAGCCCGCGCTCGCCGCCTCGGCGAAGTGGTGTGCGCGCTCGGCGTAGTGCTCCGGATCCTCACCGTAGACGGCCTCGAGCGCTTCGCCCACGGCGCGGTGAAGGTCGACGCGGCGCGAGGCTGCCAACTCCGCGTACAGGGTCTCGCGGATCAGGTTGTGGGTGAACCGGTGCCGATCGATCGTCCCCTGAACGGGACGCACCAGGCCGGCCGAAGCCGCGGCGTCGATGTGATCGAGCGCCGGTTCGCCTGTCACGCGCTCGACGGTGCTGGTGCGGAACTCCCGCCCGATCACGGCGGCCGCCTCGAGCGCTGCGATCGTGCCGGCATCGAGCGGCTCGAAGCGCCGCCGCACGGTCTCCCGCACCGTGTCAGGCAGCGGAAAATGGTGCTCGCCGCGCGCATCGATGGTCGGCTTGATCTCTCCCTCTGCCGCGAGCAGCCCGATCAGCTCGTTCGTGAAGAAGGCGTTGCCTTCGGTAGCGCGGTGCAGCGCCTTGACGAGCTCCGGGGACCAGCGTCCGCCCGTCCGGTACTCGACGAGCAGCGCGAGATCCTCCTCCTCGAACCCTCCGAGCGAGATGGTCGGGGTCTGGCGGCTGAGCAAACCGATCAGCTTCTCGACCTCCGGGCGCCGGCGCGCGGCCGCCTCCTGGTAGGTCCCGAGCAGCAGGATGCGAGAGTCCGCGATGCCGCGCGCCACGAACTCGAGCAGCAGCAGCGAAGCCGGATCGGCGGCGTGCAGATCGTCGAGCACGATCACGAGGGGGTCGCTTGCCGCTGCGCGGCGCAGGAAGGAGGCGACCGCATCGAAGATCGCGAAGCGCGCCTTCTCGGACGCCTGCGAGCTCGCGACCGTGCCGGGCAGGAGGTCGCACAGCTCGGGCAGCACCTGGGCCAGCCAGCGTGCGCCGCTGCCGACCTCGAGCTCGAGCCTGGCAGTGTCGCGCGTCGAGATCAAAGTGCGTAGGAGCTGCGTCCAGGGCCAGTACGCGGGCGCACCCGCCGTCTCCCACGACCGCCCCCAGAGCGCGAGCATGTGCTTCGCGGCGCCGACCTCTGCAGCCACCTCGGCGAGCCGCGTCTTGCCGATGCCGGGCTCCCCGGAGAGCAGCATCACGCGACCGTGTCGCGTCCGGGCGTCCGCGAGTGCTGCCTCGAGCTCCGCGAGCTCTCTGAACCGGTCCACCATCGGAACCGGTGCGTCGGGAGTTGCATGCCTCCCGAAGCTGGCGTCATTTGACCCCCCCAACAAAAACCTCCTTTTGCAGGAGTCTAGTTCGCGCCGCCCACGCGTTGTATCCGCCGCGGAACGCGGATAGGGTCGGCCTGAAATGGTCGTGGAGCGCCACCGCAAGGGCTATTCGGTCGCTTTGTCGACCATCGCGCCGGTGCACACGTCGTGGGGATGGTGGCTCCGGTTCTACTTCTCGTGGTTCGCGCCGCGCTATGCGAGGTTCGGCATGCGCAGCTTTAAAAGGCTCTCGATCCTCAACATCGCGCGCTGGTCGTTGATCGAGCGCGAGCCGGGCACTCCTCCCGGCGGTAATGGCCGGCTGCAAAAGCCCTACCTCGTGTTCGAATCGAACTTCAACGGCAACACGGACCACTACCTCGAGTCCTTCGCGATGGTCGCGCCCACCGCTCTGCGGGCGGCGTGGGGGATCTTCGGGAGGGGCGCGTACGACGTGCCGGATCCGAAGAAGGTGAGCAAGTTCATCGACTACGTGAACGACAACCGCTCCCGCGTCCTGCATCACTACAGCGCGTATCCGCAGGCGTCGACCAAGGTGGTGCGAACCGCCCTACGGGTGCAGGAGCTGCTCGCGGCGTTCCAGGCCGAGGCCCACCGAGCGGACGCCGCGCGGTTGAACAAAGCTTGGGAGATGCTCCTCGAGCGGGTCGAGGCGATCAACGACCCTCCCCCGCCGCGACGGAATGCCAGCACCAAGTCGTTCACGGCGATGACGGCGATCGAGTCACCGCAGCGGACCGACATGCTCGAGGAGTTCGAGCGCCTCGAACAGGATCCCGATCACTTTCCGCCGACCACCCACTTCGCTCGCTGGTCCTACGTGGACAGCCTCAAGCCGCCGCCGAGGATGAAGCGGGACCCGACCTCCTATCTGATGTTCTCGGCCTGGTTCGACGATTGCGTGCCGAAGTACCTGACCGACCTCTACGAACACCTGGGTAGCGAGCGGGTGAAGAGCATCTGGGGGCCGTGCGGCTTCAACGGCCAGACCGCGGCGCAGCTCAAACAGTTCCTGCTCAACCACGTCGTCAAAGAGGGTCTGGCCGTCGCCGCCTACGACGGGGTAACTGTGGAGGAAGTGCTGTGGGCGCTGAACATCGCGAACCGACTCGGCGAAGCCTCGGTCGAGCTGCAGGGGATGCGCGGCGAAGCACTGCGCGATCAGTTGCGACAGAAGCAGTTGCTCGAATGATCCGCTCGCTCCGCAGGCATCAGGTCGACCAGCGCGACCTGCAGGGAAACATCCTGTGTGGCTACGGGCGCTCTTTTCCCTGCGGCGTTCACCTGTTCGTGCGCATCGACGACGCCAGGGCGGGCCGCGAGTGGCTCGCGGAGCTGTGCGAAAGGGTCACGACCGCCGTCCCGTGGCGTCACGGGGTCAAGCCCACGGAGACGCTCAACATCGCATTCACGCACCGGGGGTTGAAAGCGCTTGGTGTCCCGGAGGTGGTGCTGGGCAGGTTTCCGGCCGAGTTCCGCGAGGGGATGCGCAAGCGCGCGAAGCGCCTCGGAGACGTCGGTGAGAGCAGGCCAAAAAAATGGGAAAAAGGTCTCAAGAAGCCGCAGATGCTCGTGACCGTAATGGCCCGCACCGAAGCGCGACGGCAGGAGTGTTGGGATGAACTGGCCGAGCGCATCGAAGCGACGCCCGGCCTGGTCCTGCGCTACGAGCAGCCGATAGACATGCTCGTACATCCTGATCGTCCGGACGACCTGTACGCGCGCGAGCACTTCGGGTTTGCGGACGGGTTCTCGCAGCCGGCGATCCGCGGCAACGCCGGTCCCGATACGAAGGACGGCATGGGAACGCCTCAGAAGGGTGGCGACTGGTCACCGGTCGCGCCCGGCGAGTTCGTGCTCGGCTACGAGGGGGAGGACGGCGAGCGCCCTCCGGCACCCGCTGCGCCGCTCGGGCGCAGCGGCTCGTACATGGTGGTCAGGAAGTTGCGCCAAAACGTGAGCGCGTTTCGCAAGTATCTTCGCGAGAAGGCCATACCGGAGCTGGAATCCGAGGGTGAGCCGCTGACGGCTGAGGCGATCGCCGAGCGGCAGCGCCGGTTGGCGGCGAAGATGATCGGCCGCTGGCAGGACGGGCGCTCATTGGTGCGTTCGG
This sequence comes from uncultured Solirubrobacterales bacterium, assembly GCA_963716195.1. GTDB lineage: Bacteria > Actinomycetota > Thermoleophilia > Solirubrobacterales > JBBDJG01 > JBBQNR01. The sequence continues at coordinate 665,719 of OY970293.1, read as the reverse complement.
ACAGTCCAGACGGACAGGACTGGGAGCTCGACCCCAAGCACATCAACCATTTTCGCTACGGCCAGGATCCGACCGGTTACCGCTGCCCGCTCGGCGCTCACGTGCGGCGTGCCAATCCACGGGACGCAATGAGCTTCGATGGCCAGCTGACCAGGCGCCACCGCCTGATCAGGCGCGGTGTCCCGTACGGTCCGCCCGCCTACGATCCCGCCGCCCGGGACCACGAGCGCAGCGGGCTGTTCGACCCGAATTTGCGCGACGATCAGGAGCGCGGCCTGCTCTTCGTCTGCTTCCAGGCCAACATCGCCCGTCAGTTCGAGCTGGTCCAGATGCACTGGCTGAACGACGGCGATTCATTCTGGCTCGGCGGCGAGCAGGACATGCTCGAAGCCGGCGAGGCCTTCTACCCAGTCCCCGGAAAGGTCCCCGGGCAGGGCAGGATGACGATCCAGGGCAAGCCGCCCAACTTCATCACCGCGCCGGAGTCACCCTTCGTGGACACGCGTGGCGGCGGCTACTTCTTCGCGCCGGGCATCACCGCGCTGCGGGCGCTGGCGTCCGGCTACTGGCTCTGACGATGGCGAGGGGCCCCAAACAGCTCGACCTCGTGCTCGAAGGCGGAGGCGTGAAAGGCATCGGCCTGCTCGGCGCCGCGGCGGTCCTGCGCGAGCGCGGATACACGTTCGAGCGGATCGCGGGAGCGTCCGCCGGAGCAATCACAGCCACCCTGCTCGCCGCGGGCTATACGCCCGAGGAGATATTCGAGCTCACCCTCGCGCTCGATCTCCGCACGCTCGAGGACCCGACACTGGCAGCGAGGGTGCCGTTCGTCGGCAAGCCGTTGAGCCTCGTCCTCCACAAGGGCGTCAACGAGGGCAACGTCTTCCTGCAGCGGATGAGCGACCTGCTGGAGGAGAAGGGAAAACGCACGTTCGCTGACCTGATCCATCCCGATTTCGCGGGCGAGGTGGAGGAGCGCTTTCGCTACCGGGCGCTCGTGATCGCATCCGACGTCACGTGCCGGCGGCTGTTGACCTTGCCGCCATCTGCCGGGCACCTCGGCATGGAGCCTGCCGACATGTCGATCGCAACGGCAGTGCGCATGAGCATGAGCCTCCCCTTCTTCTACAAGCCCGTGCGGCACGTGACGTCGGACCCGATCCGTAAGGAGCATTTGCTCGTGGACGGCGGGCTGCTCTCGAACTTCCCCGTAGAGACGTTCGATGTTCCCCATGATCCTCGCTGGTGGACCTTCGGGCTGCTGCTGGTCGAGGACGACCCCGGCCTACAGCTGGGTGCCCGCCTGCCTCCTCCTGCCCGAGAGCGCATTCTGTTCAGCGGTCTGATCGACTACGGAAAGAGCATGCTTCTCACGATGTTCGAGGCACGCGACCGCCGCTATGTCGAGGAGCACAATTTCGTCCGTACGATTCCGATCCCCACGCTCGGCGTGGGCACGACCGAGTTCGGACTGTCCCGCAAGCGCGCAGAGAAGCTCTACGAGTCCGGCAGGGAGGCCGCGAAGAAGTTCCTCGCCGAGCTCCCCGACTTCGACGTGTACAGGAAGGAGTTCCGAACCGGCAAGCCGCCGTCACGGCGGGAAAGGCTCGTGGCGGAGATGCATGCGGATGGAGGGGCCGGGCCCGGGTAAGACCAGTACTCGTTTACGGCCGCAGGGACGGGCATCGAAAGGGGGGTGATACGAAAGGTTTGCGGAAGCTCGTGTCTTGCGTGCGTGTGTGGGACAAAGTGACCGATTTGTGAGAGGCCACCTGTCGAGTGGTCAGTTGAGGGGGCTATAGACCCCCAAGCTGACCACTCGATGATTGGCGGTGTTACGGGGATGTCGTAAACGGTCGTGAAGCGTAGAAGTCCGCACAGGTACGCCGATGTCTCGTCCCACTTAGGTCGTCAGCCGAGCGCCATGGGATCACTCCCCTTTCGATGCCCGTCCGTAAAAAGCACGCCCTGAAGGAAGCGGTCAGCCGCCGCGGTTCATTGCATCACCCCTGCGCCGACGCCCGCAACCGCGCCCGCGCCTCGCCAAACCGGGTCATCTCGTAGACGATCAGGATCACGCACACTGCGGTCACCGCGGCCAGCGCCACCAGCGCATCCGCCTCGAGCGCGAGCGGTATCAGCGCCAGGCACGCGCAGGCGGCGACCAGCCTGTGAGGGTTGAGCGAGTGCACGTTGCGAAGCCGGAAGGCGATGTGCCCGAGCAGGTAGAGGGCGACGCCACCGCAGAGCGCAACGGCTGGGATCGTGTCGAGCGGCTTGTCGACACCCGAAAGCGTCTTCTTGATCCCGAGCGCGAGCAGAACGATGCCCGCGATCATGAGCAGGTGCAGGTAGCTGTAGGAATCCCGTGCCAGATCGGTGCGGGCGGCACCTGTTGCCTCTGTCAGCTTGCGTTCCGCGACGATCGCGACGACGTCGAAGTACGCCCACCAGAGAGCGGCCGAGATGATGATCGCGAGCACCGCGGCGAGCACCTCGCCGACGCCGAGCTCGAGCTCACCTCCCGCTCCGATCGCCACGATCGATTCACCGAGCGCGATGATCACGATCAGCCCGTAGCGCTCCGCGAAGTGCGCCGGCGAGATGTTCCATCCCTCGCCGCGTGCGTGCGCCGCGCCGGCGTAGTCGATCAGAAGGGCAACGCCCCAGATCGCCGCCTGTGCGGTGCCGTCGAACGCGCTCGCCACGATCAGCAGGGAGGGACCGATGATCGCCCCGGGCGCCAGCCGACCGACCGCGCTCCGGAATGTGGGATCGTCTCTGGCGGCGACCCAGTACAGGACGATGTGCATCACGCGCACCAAGAAGTAGGCGCATCCGAACAGCAGCGCATCGCCGCCGAATGCGCCCGGCACTGCGAGCGCGGCGATCAGCATCGCGGTCATCGCCGCGAACACCGACACGCGTGCGGCGTCCTCCTCCGGGTCAACCGAATCCGTCAGCCACGAGTAGGCGGCCCACGCCCACCAAAGCGCGGCCAGGATCAGCAAGCCGCGGCCTAAGCCCGCCCACGTCGGATCGGCGGCCAGCAGCCCGGTGACCTGAGTCAGCGCGAACACGAAGACGAGGTCGAAGAACAGCTCGAGCGGCGTGACCCGCTGCTCGCTGTCGGGACTGCGAGAGCGGACGCGTGCTGGCCTGGCAGGGGCGGTCGTCAGGCTCGGGCTGTCTCGTCCTGCTGCTCGACCGCTGCCTGCAGCTCGGCCGTGTCCGACTCCGCGGTGCCCAGCGGCCGCGAACAAACGACCTTGCCGTCGTGCAACTCGACAAGCCAGTTGGCCCGCTCGTCGAGCAGGACTCCGCTTCGGCCTCTGGCACGCAGGCGTCCCCTCACGATCACCTGGCCGTCGCCGGACTCGGAGAACGACGTCGGAATCAGCTCCAGCTCGTCCCACACCCGCCCCACGTCGCGCATGTAGCGCATGATCCCGTCGTGACCACGGTAGGAGCGCCCCTGCCGCGTCAAAGCGGCGGTCGCGGGCGCGAAGAACTCGATGTCGGGGGCGGCCAGCTCCAGCAGGGCGGGCACATCACGGTGCGAGAGCGCATCGAAGACTCGACGCACCACTCCCACGTTTCCCTCCTCCTCCACACCACGATCTTCCCAGAATCGGGTTGTTGGCGCCGCCTGGCATCTGCCGAACTCTGGGTATAACCTGCCAACGTGCGTGCAAAAGCTGTTCTGACCACGCTCCTGGTCGGTCTTGCCCTCGCCGCCGGTCCCTCTGCCGCCAAGGCCGGCACGCCCGTGAGCGGCTTCGAGGACGTTGCCGTCGCTACGGGCCTGAGCGCCCCGACCGCGATCGCGTTCCTGCCCGGCAACAGCGGAATGCTGATCACCGAGAAGGGCGGCGCGCTCAAGCTCGCGACCGGATCCGGGGTGACCACTCTGGCCACGATCCCGGTCTGCAGCGCCTCCGAGATGGGGCTCCTCGGGGTGGCGGTCGATCCCAACTTCACCTCGAACGGCTTCATCTACCTGTACCGCTCGGCCGCCGACGCCGGCGGCTCCTGCGCCGACGCTGTCGGGCGCTTCAACCAGGTCATCCGCGTGACGATGACCGGCTCGACGGTGAACCTGTCCTCACTCGCGGTCCTGCTCACCGGCATTCGCACCGACAACGGCAACCACGACGCCGGCACACTGCGGATCGGACCGGCGGACGGGAAGTTGTACGTCAGCGTCGGCGACTCGGGCCTCGGCGACGGTGGCCCCCCCGGCGCCTCGACCAACCCGTACGCTCAGGACCTGGGCTCGCTGAACGGCAAGATCCTGCGCCTCGAGCTGACCGGCGCCCCCGCTGCGGGCAATCCGTTCGCCGGCACTCCAGGCGCGCGCCCCGAGGTGTTCGCCTACGGCTTCCGCAACCCGTTCAGGATGGGCTTCGACAACCAGACCGGCCGCCTCTGGGCCGGGGACGTCGGCCAGTCGGCGTTCGAGGAGCTCGACATCGTCATAGCCGGCGGCAACTACTCATGGCCTCGCTGCGAGGGGACCGAGCCGCCCGGATGCATGACCGAGCCGGACGACGTTGCCCCCATCTTCACCTACCCGCTGAGCGGAACCGGCAGCCTCGGGCGCACGATCATCGGCGGGGACTTCGCCCCGGCCGGCTTCGGCCCGTTCAGTGGCGATTACTTCTTCGGCGACAACAGCTCGAGCAACATCTATCGCGCTGACGTCAATGCCGGGCGAAGCGACATCATCGAGCCGGTGAGCCAGTTCGTCACTGGAGCCGGCGGGCCGACGGACGTCATCTTCACCCCAGGCGCCCTCTACTACGTCGCGATCAATGTCGGGGAGGTGCGCCAGGTGACGGAGATCGAGCCCTATCCGCGACCTGGCAGCGGCACCCCCGTGCGCGTGCCGCTTGCTCCGGGGTACGCGGCGTGCACGAGCCCGAACTCCGTGCACGTCACGCCTCTCGCGCTCGGAGCGTGCACACCGCCGAACAGGGAATCCAACACGCTCACGACGTCTTCGCTTGGACGCGGATCTGGCTTCGTGAAACTGATCGCCATACCGGACAACACCGGCACCACCCCGGATGAAGGCGACATCGCCATCACGGCGCAGGCGACCGATGTGCTCTGCGTGACGGCGAACACGCCGTGCCCCGGCGGCGCCGGATCGGACTTCCAGGGCACTGCCGCGCTTCAGCTGAGCATGCTCACGACCGACAGGCGCAGTGGAGTCTTCGAGCGTGTGCCGGCCACCGTTGCCATGGTCGTCAGCCTCCCGGTCGCATGCACCGCAACCGCCAATCCCGACCTCGGCGGCAGATGCTCACTGTCCACGACCGCCGACACCGCGCTGCCCGGGTTCGCCAAGGGTGGCAGGCGGTCGATCTTCCAGCTCACGCGGATCAACCTGATCGACCCTGGACCCGACGGAGCGTTCGGATCCAATTGCCCGCCAACGTGCGGGAGCGGGGACGAGCGCGTCTACCTGCGCGAGTCGCTCTTCACGCCCTAGAGGTTTGATGTGGGTTGGCCGTGCGTGCGGAGAACCCGCATCAGGCCTCTAGTTCAAGCGCGTCAGCTCCCGGGGCAGGGAATCGGAGACGTCCCGGCGGGCGGGAGGCAGCGGTCGCGACGCGCGGGTGGGCGGCCCTTGCGGACACGGAAACGCGTGTACTTGCCGATCGATCCGGGCTTTGTGACGTAGACGGATACGAACGCACCCGCACGAACGATGCGCCGCGGGAAACGCCGGATCTGCACCTGGCCCGCGGTGGGAAGTCCACTCGCGCTCTTCCTCTTGGGCGCCTTGACGATCCGCGTGCGGCGTTTGAACGGACAGCCACGACCCTTGCAACGGAAGGTGATCGATGCCCCTATCGGCGCGTTGACGGTCAGCAGGCGCAGCCTGATCCCTTTCCGTCGGACAAGGCCTGCCATGCGAACGATCGGGAACGGGGCCATCAAGCGGAGGGTGGATGCACCGATGACCTGGCCACCGCCGCCGGCCGCCACGATCACCATCGCCTGGGCCACCGTGGATGCCGGCGGATCCTCCTTGTCGATCACCAGCAGGCGAACGGTGTACTGCCCCGGGGCGGTGAAGATCCTCGTGGCGTAGATGTCACTGCCGTCGTCGAACCCGTCCCCGTCCATGTCCCATGCCTGGCCCCCGATCGACCCGTCCAGGTCGCTCGACGTGGACACGAACGTCATCTCCTGACCCACGAGCGGGTTGCTGGGGATGGCGGCGATCGACGCCTCGGGCGGCCGGTTCAGCACCGTTATCGTGCCCTCGGCGATGGACTCTTCCCCGCCTGCCACGACTCGCAGCCGCACGAGATACGTGTTGGAACGCGAGTAGGCTCGGGATGCCGTCGCCCCGCTTACCTCGAAGTCGGGATCTGCGTTGAGGTCCCACTCCGTCACCTCGATCGGCTCCCCATCGGGGTCCGACGAAGTCGACGTGAATGACACGGGGTCGTAGCTGCGAGGGAACTCCGGCGAGGCTGTGAAGGATGCGACGGGCGGTGCCGCAGCTGCCGGTGCGGCGAGCACGGTGAGAAAAGCACCCGTCAGGGCGAGAAAGATGAGAGCGGCATTCGGCCTCATTGGAGCCGCAGCCTTCCTGCTGCGTTCGGGCACGGGGGGCGAATATAGCCGCCTCGAGAGACGGTGGGGACAGTTGAACTGCGGAGTTTGCGGACTTCCGGCCGGGCTCAGGCGCCGGCGATGCGCTCGTCCCCGGCATACACGTTGAAGCCGCCGTCGCGCAGGAACCCGATCAGCGTCATGTTCGACTCGCGCGCCAGGCGGACCGCGAGGCCGGAGGGCGCCGACACAGCGGCGACGACCGGGATGCCCGCGAGCAGGGCCTTCTGCACGATCTCGAACGAAGCGCGCCCCGACACCAGCAGGACGCTCCGCGCCAGTGGCAGGCGCCCGTCGAGCGCCGCCCGGCCGACGAGCTTGTCAACCGCGTTGTGACGGCCGACGTCCTCGCGCGAGAGCTCGAGCTGGCCGCGCACGTTGAACAGTCCCGCCGCGTGCAGCCCACCGGTGCGTTCGAAGACCTGCTGCCCGGCGCGCAACGTCCCCGGCAACCCGTTGAGCAGCTCGCGGTCGATAACGGGGCCATCCAGCACCGCTGGAGCGGCAAGCCGGACGGCGTCGATGCTCGCCTTGCCGCAGATCCCGCAGGACGACGTCGCATAGAAGCTGCGCTGCCATCCGTCCGCGGGAGTCGAACCGGGCCGGAGCCACACGTCCGCAATGCCGCCATCTCCGCCGGGCGACCGGCACTCGCTGACGCGCGCGACGGCGGCCGCGTCGACGATCGCCTCCCCTGTCAGGAAGCCAACCGCCAGCTCCACGTCATGCCCCGGTGACGGCGTTCGCATCGTGACGGCCACGCTCTCGCCCTGGAGGCGGATCTCGAGTGGTTCCTCGGCCGCCACGACATCGGTGGCGCGCTCGGCGCCCGCGCCGCGCACCCGCACCACGGGCACGTTTTCGCTCGGCCGCCCGCCGGCACGCTCCGCGCGCGCGGCTGCTTCTGCCTGCTGCCACAGCTCGCTGTCCAATGCCATGGGCATCAAAACTAGACCATTTCGCCGCATATCCAGGGCCGATGGCGGGTACGCCGTGGCTGAAGAAGGAGGTGAACCATGTACATCGGACTCGGAACACTTCTGGTAATCGTCATCCTGTTGATCATCCTGTTCTAGGAGGTCTCGGATGCCACCCCGTGGCGTTAAAAAAGGCACGAAGCGTGCTCGTCAGTACGGGCACATAAAGAAGAGCACCAGGCAGCGCGGCGCATCGGAAGGCCGCGCGGAAGAGATCGCGGCGCGCACCGTGAACAAGGAGCGCGCACGGTCGGGCGAGTCGCGGACCCGCTCGCGCACGTCGACACGCGACATGTCGTCAGGACAGCGCGGCGGCCGGCGCGCGGGCCGCAGCGGCCCGCGCGGACGGACGCGCGACCAGCTCTACAACGAGGCGAAGCAGCTCAACATCGAGGGACGCTCGAACATGAGCAAGTCCCAACTGCAGCGAGCTGTCGACGCCAAGAAGCGTTAGGCGCTAGCCGGGCATTACGCCCGGCGGCGCCACGCTCGATCGCAGCTCCGGCGCAGGCGCGGGACGCCCGAGGTGGTAGCCCTGGGCGTAGTTCACCCCGTACTCGCGCAGCAGCTGAAGCGTCTCCTCGTTCTCGACCCCTTCGGCGATCGTTTCGATCCCGAAGTCGTCGGCGATGCGAGCGATGGATTGCACCACGCGGCGATCCGACTCGCTGTGGACGAGGTCGCGGATGAACTGCATGTCGATCTTCAGGCACTCGATCGACAGGTGCTTCAGATAGGTGAAGCTGCCATAGCCGGTGCCGAAGTCGTCGAGGGCCAGCGCACATCCGGTGGAGTGCAGGCGCTCGGAGAAGAGGCGGGCGGCCTGCAGGTCCTCCACGGCGGCAGACTCCGGAATCTCCACCGTCAGCTTCCCAGGCTCGATCTTGCGGTCGCCCAGCATTGCCTCGATGTCACCCGTCAGGCTGAGGTCGCCGATCGATCGGGCGGAGAGGTTGACGAACAGTTGCTGGTCGGCGCGCAGCAGTGGCATCACCTCGCGCAGCACCCAGCGATCGATGTCGCCGATCAAGTCCGTTCGCTCCGCCACCTCGAGGAAGTCCCCGGGCGCGATCAGCTCCTTGGTTCCCTCCTCGCCGCGCATGCGCAGCAGGATCTCGGAGCGTGTGAACTCTCCCGTGCGAAGGTCCATCACGGGCTGTGCAAACAGCACGAAGTCGTTGCGCTCCAGGGCGCGGCGGATCCTGCCGACCCATTCCGCGTCGCCATCCTCGGTCTCGTGTTCGGCACTGGTGTCGTGGAACTCCGCCACCCCGAGCACGGAGTCCTTGTCGTTCCGTACGACGGACAGGTCCAGGTGGGTCCATGCGATCGTGCCGTCAGCCCGTATCAGCCGCGCCTCGAGCTCGGCTGCGGCGGCCTCGCCCGAGACGGAGCGCTGCAGGAACTCGTCGTAGCGGTCGCGGTCCTCCTCGTGCGCGACCGCGGGAAAGCCGCTCGCCAGCAGGTGCGCCCGCGAATGCCCGGTGATCGTGCAGAGCGCGTCGTTCACCTCCAGGAAGCGACCACGCATGCCCGAGTCGAGACTGACGATGGCCATGCCGTGCGGCCAGCCGGCGAAGGCCGTGCGGAAGGGTAGATCGCTCAGCCCGTCTCGGGCAGCGATGCGCTGTGACCCTTCACGCTCGTCTTGCATCAGCTCTCGCACCCGCCCCGCCAGCTCGCCAGGAGCGCGATGGTTCGCTGTGGAGCTCGGGGAGGGCACCGCGAGCAACCATCGTCAGCTCCCCGGCGCCGCTTTAGCCGAGGCCCCCGACGCGGACCGAAATCTCACCCGCCGGCTAGACGGTGAGCGCAGGCTCGCGAGAGTCGTCCGCGTACGAGTGCTGGATCTCGGTGACCTCGTCCATGGAGCCGAGGAAGTAGTCCACCAGGTCCGGATCGAAGTGCTTTCCGCGCTCGGCGGTCATGATCGCCAGCGTCTTCTCGGCCGGGAAGGCGGGCCTGTACTGGCGATGGGTCGTGAGCGCGTCATAGACGTCGGCGACCGCAGCGATCCGGCCCTCGAGCGGGATCTCGTGAGCGACAAGGCCACGCGGATAGCCCGAGCCGTCGAACTTCTCGTGATGAGTCCACGCGATCAGGGCTCCGAGCTCGAGCAGCGAGCTGCCCGATCCGTGGAGGATCCGGTAGCCGACCTCCGTATGGCGCTCCATCTCGCGCCGCTCATCGTCGTTGAGGATCCCCGGCTTCAGGAGCACGTGGTCGGGAACGGCGACCTTGCCGACGTCGTGCAGCGCGCTGGCGATCCGCACGGACTCCGGGTCGAGCCCGGTGCGGCGCGCCATCAGCGCGCAGTAGCGGCTCATGCGCTCGGTGTGGTTGCCGGTCTCCTCGTCCCGATACTCGACCGCGCGAGAGAGCCGGCGCACGGTTTCCTCGCGAGTCAGCTTGAGCTGGTGAGCCGAGCGCTCGAGCGCGGCGGTGCGCACCTTCACGATCTGCTCCAGCGCCTGGCGCTGCGCCCGGTTCTCGATCTCCAGGTGGTGCCGGCGCAATGCATTGGCGACGGCGATCTCGAGCTCGCTGGGCGTGAAGGGCTCGATGATGTAGCCGTAGGCACCGCACTCGAGCGCCGTCCGGGCGAACTCGGGATCGTCGATCGCACTGACGACAACGAGGGCGACGTCCGGATGGTTCGAGAGCACGTGGCGAACCTGCTCGAGGCTACGCTCGCCCGGAGTCTCCAGCCCGGAAAGCGCAAGCGGAAACTGTCCGGTCTGCAGCAGCTCGGACGCCTGATCGGTCGTCGTCGCCAGAGTCCACTCGTAGCCGGCCCGCTCCAACACGCGGCCCAGCATGCGCGTCATGTCCTGGTCGTCGTCGATGACCAGCACTTGCGTCTGCTTTCTGGAGCCGTTGCTCTGAGTCAAGTCTCGCTCGCGGATCGGGCACGGCTAGAGGCCGTGAGCGCTCAGATCATTTATCGAGCGAGGCGCGGATTTACTTGAATTTGCGTGAGCGACGCGGCGAGGACGGACCTACCCTCGGCCTACCCCTTGCCTTCCCGGGCAACCGGTACCGCCGCCGGTCCCAGCGGTGGTACCAGCACACCCTCGAAGGTGTCCCTCGGAATCTCGATGGTCCCCGCGTTTTTTTGGTTCTCCTGGTCAAGCCGTCCGTTCACTCATGCACGGAGCAGTCGCATGGACGTCGGTATCACCTGCGGTTCCGATGTCGGAACCAGTCTTTCCCAAGGACACCCCCCGCTTCGAGAACCGACTCGGACAGGCCGAACCTGAGCGCGAGGAACCGGAGCGTCCGTACAGCGGCCAGTTTCGGCTGCGCGTACCGACCAGCCTGCACGCGCGGTTGGTACTGGCCGGAACAGGAGGGCGTGAGCCTCAATCAGTTCATTTGCATGACGCTGGCCGGCGCCCATGCGGTGGGGAAGCGATGAGGACGCTACCGCGGATGAGCGAGCCAACCGCCGCCACGAGCTTCAACAGGAGAGGATCGCGGACATGTGGCGCGCGATCCTGAGGGACTAGCAGGGCCGCGGACGGCTCGGCTCAGAGCTCGTACGGATCCTTCTCATGCTGGCCGCGCACCACGCACCAGATCGTCAGGAGCACGATCTTCACGTCCAGCCATGGCGACCAGTTCTCGACGTAGAAGTTGTCCCACTCGACTCGGTCCGCCAGAGAAGTCTTGCCGCGCAGGCCGTTTACCTGTGCCCACCCGGTGATGCCCGACTTGACGCGGTGGCGGTCGCCGTAGCGGTAGATCTCGGACTCGAAACGCTGCACGTAGTTCGCGCGCTCGGGTCGGGGGCCGACGAGAGACATCTCGCCGCGCAGCACGTTCAGTAGCTGCGGCAGCTCGTCGAGCGAGAAGAAACGCAGGATGCGGCCGAGTCGCGTCCGTCTGTCGTCTGCCGATCCGTCGCCGCGATGAGCGCTCGCCCCAGGCCTCGCCGAGGGCCACTGGTCGTGCGGGTCTGCGCCGATCTGCTCGCGCGCCCAGTCCGCGTCGGCCTCGCCCTCGCTCGCCGGGTCGCCCTTCATGGTGCGGAACTTGAGCATCTCGAAGCGCCTGCCGTCGCGGCCGACCCGCTGCTGGCGGTAGAGGACCGGCGATCCCATCCTGAAGCGGATCAGGACCGTCACAGCGAGCAGTATCGGGAGCATTACGGTGAGCAAGACGCCGGCGATCACTCGGTCCACCGTGTACTTGACGGCGAACTGCCAACCCCTCGGATCCGCGGGGTCGACGGACACGAGCGGCACTCCGCCGAGATGCTCGACGACAACGCGCCGGCCCCCCAATTCGTACAGTCGCGGCACCATCGACACCGACGCGCCGAGCTCGCGACAGCGCCGGGCCAGTGCCAGCAGGACGTGATGAGGAGCAGTCGAGAAGGTAACGATCACGTGCTCCACCTCGTGCTCGGCGATGATGCGGTCGAGGTCCCAGCTGGCTCCAAGGACGGGCAGGCCGACCGAGTCACTGCCCACGTCGAGTGGCTCCTTGTCGATGAAGCCGACCGGTCGCAGCCCGAGGTTCGGGCGGTCCAGCAGCCTGCGCGCGACGAGATGGCCCATCCTGCCCGCGCCGGCGATCAGGGTGCGGCGCACCGCCTCCCCCCGCCGGCGGGCATTTGCCTGCGCGACGTGAAGCCCGCCCCGGCCCACCGAGAGCAGCCCGGCCGCAAACAGCCAGTAGTGGACGGTCCAGGTCGTGTAGGGGTTCTCGTCGAGCAGGACCCGCACCGTGATGACGGTCATCGCCGCGGCTGCGCCGGCGACCGCGAGCACGGCCAGGTCGTCGAGCGTCTGCAGCCTTAGCCGCGGCCTGTAGAAGCCCCGGGCGGCGACCATGGCGATCAGGAGCACCGAGAAGATCAAATGCCAGACAGCCGGGTCAGGCGGCTGCGGCGAGACGGAGAAGATGCGGTCGAACCCGACCCAGGCGAGCGCGAGCATGACGACGTCGACTGCGAGCTCCGCAGCCATCCACCAGGCCAGCCGCTCCCGGCTCGTGCGCGCACGGCGCTCGACCCGAGACCATGGCCGCCCAACAGCCAGCGAGTGCTCTCCCGTCTGCGCCCGGTCCATCGGCCCACTCGCTCAATCGGCGGTGGGCCGGGAAAGGTTGAGCGGGCAGCCCCCTACTGGGGCGTTAGGACCAGGTCATGCTGCGAGGTGAGCGTGAGGGTCATCTGAATCCCGTCCACGGTGGGGGTGACCGCCACGGGCTGGCCGTCGAGCGTCGCGCTCACCGGTCCGAAGCTGCCCTTCAACTTGACCGTGACGGGCCCGGCACCACCGACCGTCAGGTGGCCCTCGATCACCGCGTCGGTGTTGATGCCCATCCTGGCCATGTCGAAGGAGATCCCGCTCAGGTTCACCAGGCTGGCGTCGAAGAAGTCGCGCCGCACGACCGAGGTGTCCGACCGGGTCGAGCCCTGGACGTCCGCCGGGAAGGGCGGACCGGGATACGCGAAGCTCACGTTCGTCGCGACGGAGCGGCTGCGACCCCAGCCCTGGCTGTAGGCCTCGACCTGGCCGAACGACTGCTCACAGGAAGAGTCTCCGGGCGTGCACGTGTTCGAGGGCGTGCGCACCACCATGTCGTCCACCCAGTACGCGCCGTCGAAGCGCAGCCCGTACTGAGGCAGGTCCATCGACGGATAGCGCTTGTAGCGCACCTCGGTCGGGGTCTCGTTGCGCCGGAAGTTCTGGTTCATCCAGTCCCGCGTGTGACCCCACTCGTCGGCCACGATCAGCGCGAAGTGGTCGGCCGACGGATACAGGTAGAACAGGTGCGGGTTGCCGAACTGCTGGAAGGTGGCCGCGTGCTGCTGTGCTCCCGCGACCGGCACGAGCTCGTCTGCCGCGCCGTTGTTGATCTCGTACGGGAGGTTGAGGCCGTTGAAGACGATGTTGTTCGTCTGGCCCGCGACCTGGTAGTCGCTCGACGGCTGCGGCGGGCTCGGGTATGGCCAGAGCTGATAGGCCGGCGGACCAACGTAGGGAATCGCGCTCGCGAACTGGTCCGGCATCAGGAGGCCCATCCTGTGGGTCATGTAGCCACCCATCGAGTAGCCGCCGATGTGCGTGCGGTCGTCGTCCACGTTGTAGTGAGCCTTGACGTCGTCCCAGGCTTCGAGCACGTCCTTGAAGCCCGAGGTGATGTACCACGTGTCGGTGCCGCGGGCGAGCGGCGTCACCACGATGCTGCGACGCTGATCGCCGAGCTGGCTGTACAGGTTGGGCGACACAACGGCGTACTCGTTCTGGTTGACGTCGAGCGAGTGCCCGTTGAGCAGGAGCTGCGCCGGGGTGCCGGGCGTGTAGCCGGTCGGTATGTAGAGCCCGTAGGGCTGGTGGCGCGAGAGGAACATCGGCTCGGGGCTGCCGCCGGGGCTGCCCTGCTTGGTCTCGATCCCCTCCCCGAAGTCCTGTGTCGAGCGGAAGATGCGGTTGTAGAACCGGCCGGCCTGAGGCGTGTAGTTGTCGGACCCGTGCTTGCGCAGCTCGTCGATGTCGACGTCGTAGCCGTATTCGGAGATGTCGAGCGTGGACAGTGCGGCGGACTGCCGCTCCTCGCCCCAGTGACTTCCGATCGCGCGGGTCGCGACTTCGGTGGAGTCGAACCCGAGGTCGAAGACGGCCGTCGATCCAGGTGCTCCGCCGCCGGGCGACGTGCCCGTCGGCGTCCCGGCCGGGACGCTCATGTACCCGCCGGCCGTGGGGTTGGCTAGTCCGGTCACGATCGACATGCGCGCCTTGCCTCGCATGTTGCGGATCGCTGTCCAGGGCACGTCGACCTCGATCGCGTTCTCGGCGAGGTTGACAGCCTGCGCCCGGAGCCGCTCCCGGTAACCGGTGGACTCGGTGATCACGCCGCCGGTGCCCCAGAAGGTTATGTAGTAGTCGGAGAGAGGAGTGTTGAGTCCGGCTCCGTCCGGCCACACGCTCGTCTTCGCGCGAGTGCGCCGGTCGTCGATCGCGACCGTGACCGCAGCGGCGTCGCGCTGCTTCATCGTCTGGAGGTACACGAGGAAGTGCAGCCCGCGGGTCGTGGCCGCCACTCTGAACTGCCGCAGGTCGGCCGCGTTGTAGCCGTAGCGCCCCGTGTTCGTGGGATAGCGGTAGTCGCCCCGTGTGGGGGCAAGGTTGCTGCGGAAGACAGGCGGATTCGACGCCTGGTCGAGGTCGGCGCCGTAGTCGTCGTACAGCCAGTCGTCGTGGATCAGCTCGCCGCGCGAGATGCGCGTCTCGCCCGAGAGCCAGGTCGGGTCGCCGACCCACTCGCTGAGGTTGCCGTCAGCGCGATGCTGCGGCAACGCAAATGCCTGCGGAGCAGCAGCGAGCGTTGCAACTGCGACGGCCAGCAAACAACCGATCCGACGGAACATCGTCCCTCCCCTATTGCCCGCGCGAAGTCTAGCCGACTTGCGCTACGACGCGAAGGGCGACGCGGCCCGCTCCCGCCACCGATCGCAGGCGCAGCAGCGGCGCATCGGGTTCGGAGGCGACCTCGGCACCTCCGATCTCGACTTCGTAGCCGCGACCGAAGCGGCGCGGCGGCAAAAAGACCTCGGTCTCCGTCCCGGCATCGAACCTGCCTCCGCCGGGGCGAGCGGTCGAGTACAGCAGCTCGAACGCGTGCGCGTCGGGATCGAACCGGAAACGCAGGGGCGTGCCCGCGACCGCGCGCGGAAACGGGCGCGCGAGCGCGTCGAGCTTTTCCTGCTTCAGGTTGTCCCCGTCCGGTGGCCGCCCGAGATCGTGCACCAACCCTTCGTGCGGGCGCTCGCAGCAGGGGTCGCGATTCCAGTAAGCCCAGTACTGCCACGAGATCATGCGCTCGTCGGCGATGTCGGCCACCCGCTTGACGAGCCGCACGTCGTCGCTCGCCCCGAACTCGGACAGCAACAGCGCCTCGTCGTTGCGCCCGGCGTGGCGGTCGGCGAGGGCGAAGACCCGCCGTTCCTGCTTGCCACAGGCGGCGTCCTGGAGCGGACCGCGCAACCCGGGCATGCCGGGCGATGCGGCGATGCAATACGCGTGAAAGCTGAAGCCGGCGTTTTCATCGCCCGTGGCCTCGTGGCGCGTGTCCACGCCGTAGTCGAACAGCGCACTCGGCTCGTAGAAGACGAGCCGCCGGCGGTCCACTGCTCTGATCGCGCGCATGACCCGGCGCGTGAACGCGCTCAGGAGCTGGTCGAAGTCGGCGTTGCCGCCGGGCCGCACGGAGCGCACCACGGCCGACCCCGGGAACGGCTCGTTGAAGATGTCGTAGCCGAACACGGCCTCGTGCGCGCTGAAGCGCTCGGCAACGTGACGCCACGCCTGCGCGTAGCGGTCTTGCAGGCCGATGCCTCCCGGCCCGGGATCGTTGCGCCAGAAGTGGTCGTAGGCGCGCCACAGCGCGCGCATCACAGCGTAGTTGCCCGGGAAGCCGACGTCAGGCCACGGCCTGATGCCGTCGTCGAGCGCCGCCCAGTCGGGAAAGCCCTGGCCGTTGTAGCGCTCGTTCAGCATGTCCTGGTGGAAGTCGAGCAGGACGTGCACGCCAGCCGCGCCGAGCGCATCGACGGTCGCTGCGATGCGGTCGAGATAGCCGTCGTCGTAGACGCCGGGCTCGGGCTCGATCGCCTTCCAGATCAGACCGAGCCGGATCGTGTTGAAGCCGTGCTCGCGCAGAAACGCGGCGTGACGCCGGTCGAATCCGATCGCCGCCGGATCGTAGGGCGGCAGCTTGTTGACGATGTTGAACCCGTGCAAAACAATGACGCGGCGTTCTCCGTCTGTAATCCAGCGACCGACGTGCCCGAGCCGCGCCAATCTACTTCCGCCGTACTTCGTACAACGTCTGAGTCGGTATCCGCCTGATCTTGACCTTGCGCGGGCGCTCGAACCCGGTTTCGTCGAGCCATCCGAACAGCTCCTCGGGACCGTAGGTCGCGGCCGCCGAGGTGAGGTAGAAGAACATTCCGAGAAAGGCAGCCGCGTCGGGGCGTTTGTCCTGCGGCTGTGTGAACAGGTCGAGCACGGCGAACGTCCCGCCCGGCGCGAGCGCATCGTGGATGCGCCGGAAGAGCGCGAAGTTCTGCTCGGGCGTGAGGTGATGAATGATGTTGAAGCAGAGCGCGCCGTCGTAGGGCCCGCCGAGCTCCGCCGTCGTCAGGTCTGCTTCGACGTGGCGCACGCGATCGCTCATGCTCGCCTCGGCGATGATCTCCCGGCCCACTCGCGCGCTGCCCGGCAGGTCGACGACCGTCGCGCGCAGGCCATCGTGGCGCCGGCAGAGTTCAGCCGAGAACCACCCGTGGCCGCCCGCCACGTCCAGCAGCGACTGTGCCTTCGGCGGCAGACGCAGGGCGCGCGCCACCTCCGGCGCTGACAGACGCGCCAACTCGAACTGTCCCCGTATATAGACGTCCCAGCTCGGGTCATCGGGCGGGAAATCGTGGATCTCGAAGCTCTTCCCGGTCCGGATCACCTGCTCCATGCTTTCCCACCACTCCCAGTAGTCGTAGGTGTGTCGGATGTAGGTGCCGATGTACCGGTCCGAAGCGGGATCGAGCCAGCGCCGCGCTCTGTCGGTGATCGAGTAGGTGTCGCGCTCGCGGCGCACGTGGCCCGCGGCCGCCAAAGAGTCGAGCAAAAAGCGCGCCCCGACCGGGGTCAACTCGAGCTCGGAGGCGAGCTGGTCGGCCGTCGCCGCTCCTTTGCACAGGCGCTCGAACACTCCCAGCCGCACGCCGCCCATCACGGTGCGCGCGATCGCGGGATAGAAAAGCGCCTCCACGACCGGCGCCGGCGCGAGGTTGAGCCGCAGCGCCATGCGCTCGAGCAGGTTGTCCGCCTTGATCGTCGGGCGCACGGGCTGAACCGTAGCGATTCCCTTGTGGCGCCGGGAAGCCGTTTCGGTCCGGGCACCGAAGGAGGGAGGGTCATTGCGGGTGCGGTGTAGCGACCCGGCCGAGAGGTAACGAAACACCGACGCCGTCGTGCAGGTTTATGCGCTTTGCGAGGGTTGCGACCTCTCCGTCACACCGCAAATCAGCGAGTGAACGTTTGGATGACCTATAGGTCATCCAACCGCACAGCCGCTAAGTGGCCCCTCACGAATCGGTCGTCTCGTAACACTCCCGCATGCAAGTGGCGCCCTTTCGCAAACCTTCCGTCACACCCTCCTTCGATGCCCATCCGTCGCGCGCGGTGAACCGAGGCCGGAGGGCTGCGCTGGTGCTTCCGGCCGCCTCTAGCGTTTGCTCACCGCGGCGAGTAGCGTTCCTGTAAAGCAACGAAAGGAGGAGAGATGGCAACCACGCACGAGGACCCGACGCGCACATACTCGGCCGAGGACAAGCCGTGGATACCGCTGCCCGAAGCAGTAAGGAGCGAGCAGGACATCGAGGCCCTGCTGGCCGAGCTGGCTCAGTAGCGAACGCGAGGAGGCGCGCATGAAACCGCGACTCACACTGGTGACTCTCGGCGTGCGCGACCTGGACCGTGCGCGAAGCTTCTACGAAGCGCTCGGCTGGGAGACGGGAGCCGCTCCCGGCGACGACGTCGTCTTCTTCCAGTCCGGCGACATGGTGCTCGCGCTGTGGGACCGCTCGCGCCTCGCGGAGGACAGCTGCGTCGAGGACGGCGGCGGCTGGGGCGGTGTGACGCTGGCGCACAACGTCGGCTCGCGTGAAGCGGTTGACGCCGTCACCGAGGAGGCGCGCGCCGCCGGCGCCACGATCGGCCGCGAGCCGGCAGAGACGTTCTGGGGCGGCTACAGCTCCGTCTTCATCGATCCGGAAGGTCACCCGTGGGAGGTGGCCCACAACCCGCGCTGGACCGTCACGACCGACGGCGGCCTGCGGCTGAGCTGACTCCTAGCGCGACTGCTCGAGCGGGCGCACGAGGATCTCGTTCACGTTCACGTGCTGCGGGCGGGAGACCGCGAAGTAGATCGCATCGGCGATGTCTTGCGCCTGCAGCGGAGCTTCGGTGTCCTTCTCCATCTGATCGATCGCCGCTCTCGCCATCGGGTTGGTGGAGTGAGCCTGTAACTCGGTGAGCACGTAACCGGGCTCGATCACCGTGACGCGGACCTTGAGATGGAGGACCTCCTGGCGCAACCCCTCCGAGAAGCCGACCACCCCCCACTTGGTCGCGTTGTAGACGGCGACGCCGAGGCTGGCCGTGCGGCCCGCCACTGAGGACACGTTCACGATGTGCCCGGACTGTTGCTCGCGCATGATCGGCAGCGCGGAATGCGTGCAATAGAGCAGCCCCATCAGATTTACGTCCAGCATCCGCCGCCACTCCTCGGTGTCCGCATCTTGCACCGGTCCGAGCAACATCACCCCCGCGTTGTTGACGAGTATGTCGAGCCTGCCGAGCTCCGACTTCGTGCGCTCGATCAGGGCCTTTGCCTCGTCTTCCTTCGTGACGTCGGTGGTGACCGCAATCGCCTTGCCACCGGCGTTTTCGATGTTTTTGGCGAGCGCTTCGAGCCTCTCGGCGCGGCGTCCCGCGAGCGCCACGGCGACTCCCGCCTGCGCCAGCTGCCTCGCCGTCGCCTCGCCGATCCCGGACGTCGCGCCGGTGACCACCGCAACCTTTCCCTGCAACGCATCTGTCATAGCTCCCCCTCGCAAAAGGAGATGGTCGTAACATGAAGACGCCTCGCGCCCGATAATGAACGGGAGACGAGGCGCACAGCATATGGCCGAGCACGAAACCAAGAGACGAGGGAACTACGAGTCAGGGGACGACTACGTGCTCGAGTACGGCGAGCTGCGCTTCACGTTCAACGAGAACGACTTCCGCCAGCGCGTCGAGCAGGCCGCCGTCAAGCTGGGGTTCGTCGATCCCGGGTTGAGCGAGGAGGAGCTCGACGACCTAGTCAACCTCGCCGTCAACGGCGAGATCCGGGAGCCGGCCTCTCCCCTGGGCGACCACGTCAACCGCCGCTGGCTCGAGCTCGTCGGCCCGGCCGACCGCTCGCTCGTGCACTGGCTGCGCCGACTCGTCTTCCGCAGCGCCTGGCTCGACCAGCGCGTCAAGGAGGGCGAGCTCGACATCGTCTTCCGCGAAGACACGCAGAGCTTCGGCTACCTGCAACGCGACCGCAACTCCGAGCTGATCGAGCTCGCGCCGGAGCCCTCCTGGGAACCGGCGGCGTACCGCCGCTAGGCCACTAGCCGCGGACCTGGTCCGCGACGTGCTGCCAGGCCTCGCGCACCGGTAGCGGCTGAACCGCGGCATGCAGGCGGCGCAACGCGTCCGCCTGGCCGGCGAGCAGCGACTCCGGGCGAGTGAACGAAAGCCTGACGTCGATCGGAGGCTCGTTGCCCGCCGCGGCGAGGTCGCCGTCGAGCCGAACCTCCGCGGTCGCCACGTCCGCGAGCGCCTCGTGCAGCGGCCCCGCGGCATGAGCGGTAGCGACGATCGTGAGAGAGCCGCCCTCCTCGGTGTTGCGGCCGGCGGCAAACCACTGCTTCGCAAACTGGAACCCCGTGCCCGGTTCATCGCCGCGACCGCGAGAGCGCGCCAGCCCATGAGTGCGAGCGAGGCGTGAGAGGGAGTCGATCGCTACCAGGACGTCATCGCCCTGCTCGACGAGCCGGCGCGCGCGTTCGAGGGTGACGGTCGCGAGCTCGACTCCGGTGTCCGCCGTTGCATCGGCCGCGGAGCCATACACCGGATACGAGGCAGAGCGCTGCCAGTCGGCCAGCTCCTCAGGGCGCGCGTCCACCAGGACTACGAACGGAAGCACCGACCCGTCGGACGCGACGCCGTCGAGCAGCCTGCGCATGAGCGTCGTGGTCCCGCTCCGCGGCGGGCCTGAAATCAAAAGCCGGGCGCCTTTGACGGGCGGCGCCACGAAGTCCAGCATGCGCAGGTCGAGATCGGCAGAGCCGGCGGCCACCATCAACGGGTTGCTCGGGTACGTGGGTGTCAGCTCGGCGAAATCGGGACGGTCCTGAAGGTCGTCTGCGTCGCGGCCGTTCACCATGCTCACTTCGCCGAGGGATGAGTGGCGCTCCGAGCGCCGGCGCCGGCGCAGGGGGCCCGTCAGCTCGTCACCCGTCCGCAGGCCAAGCGCCCTGATCTGGGAGCGCGTCACGAACACGTCGTCCCGGGAGCGGCCGAATCCCTCCACGCGCAGGAAGCCGAAGCCGTCGGGCATGATCTCCAGCACGCCGGTGGCGGTCTCGGCCTCCTCTTCGGGTTCGTCGGCCGCCGCGGACTCCTCGCTCTCGTCCTCGTCCTCGGCCTCGTCCTCGGCCTCGAGCTCGTCCAGAGCCTCGTCCAGCGTGTCGATCTCGGGGTGGCTCTCGCCACCTCCGCCGAGCGCCTCGATCAGCTCCGCGCGGCGCAGCGCGCGAAAGCCCGGCACCCCGCGGGCCGCGGCGAGCTCGTGGAGCTCGGCGAGGCTCTTGCCCTCCAGCTCGGAAGCGAGGGCCATCTAGGCCGAGGTGGGCTGCTTGGCCACGAGAGCCTCCAGCCACTCGACGAACTCGGGGCGCGTCTCCCAGTCGCTCTTGAAGCGCTCGCGCCCCTGGTCGGTGAGCGGGTGCTGGAGCATCTGGCGGAAGATCTTGCCCGGCACGGTCGCGACCTCGCAGCCCAGCTGTGCCGCGGTGACGACATGCTCGGGGTGGCGGATCGAAGCCGCCAGCACCTGGGCCGTCGTGCCGCCGGGACGCAGGGCCTCGACGATCTCGGCCAGCACGGCGGCGGAGTCGATCGAGATGTCGTCGAGCCGGCCCATGAAGCAGGAGACGTAGCCCGCGCCTGCCTGCGCCGACAGCAGCGCCTGGTTGGCGGAGAACACGAGCGTCATGTTGACGGTGATGCCGTCGTCCGCGAGCGTCCGCGTGGCGCTCAGACCCTCGGACGAGAACGGGACCTTCACGATCGTGTACTCGTGCAGCGCGTTCAGGACCCGGCCCTCTTCAACCATCCCAGCCGCGTCTTCGGAGACGACCTCTGCGCTGACCGGACCGCGCACGAGATCGCAGATGCGGCGGATGATGTCGCCGGGGTCGCCCTCTTCCTTGGCGAGCAGGCTCGGATTGGTCGTCGCGCCGGACAGGATGCCCCAGGCGGCGATCTCCTCGACCTCAGCGACCGATCCCGTGTCGATGAAGAATCTCATTGCTCCCCTAACACCTTAGCGCCGGGATCGGCGTCGGCGGTCTGCGCCGCGATCTCGTCCAGCACCACCTCCATCACCCGGGTCAACGCCGGCTCCAGGCTGCCCTCGTCCACGACCGGCGTGCCGCTCTCGCGGGCGCGCGCGATCAGGTACTCCTGCATGGTGCGGATGCGGTCGAACGCCTCGAGGTAGCGGCGGGTCGGCCGCGCGGACTCTATGCCGCGCATGTGGAAATGCGAGCGGTGAGCCTGCTCATCGGTGACCGCAATCAGCACGCGGGCAGTCACGGCCTGCTTGCACAGGCGCACGCTCGGCACCTCGGGCAGCAGGTGGACCCCCTCGATCACGATCCGGCTGCGCTCGGAGACCGCCCGCTCCACGAGCGCGTCGATGCCGGGGGCGATGTCCGCCACCTGGCGCAGGAAGCCGGCGATCGTCGCGTCGCGCCCCTCGCCCAGTTCGGGGATGTGGCGCGCGACGTCGAACGACGAATAGTGGACCGCGGGCATGAAGTCGCGCGAGAGGAACGCGCGCACGACCTGGCGCACCTGGTCGGTCGCGACGACACGCGTGATCGCGAGCCGGTTCGCGAGCTGGGTCGCGATCGTCGACTTGCCGACCCCGGTGACGCCGCCGATCAGGATCACTACGGGCCGGGCCACCCGCTCGGCCAGCCCCCACTGACGGAAGCGCTTGGCGACCGCCTCGCCCTCCTCGTCCAGCAGCACCTGCTCGGCGAGTGCACGCAGCTCCTCGACGCTCACCTCGGGATCGTCACGCTCGTCGAGGCGTTGCTCGATCCTGCGCGCGATGCCGTGCGAGCGCTCCGGCGACAGGCCGGCACCCATGATCGACTGCGCCATCAGACCCTTCGAGTACGGCAGGCCGTAGTCGCTGCGAACCACGATTATGCGATCCGGGCGGTGCGCGTTCATGCCGGCGTCAGGGCCTCCTCATACAGCCTTGCCAGGCGCTCGTCGAGATCGGGCTCCCCGGGCAGCGGGCGCGGGCGGTTGCGCACGAACTCGACGCGCACACCGAGGCGCTCGGCCTCCTCTGCCACGACCTCGATCGCAGCCGCCTTCAGCTCGGTCAAATAAACATCGCAGCGCTCACGGGCTGCGAGCTCCAAATCGGGCTCGAGGTGGCGGCGGCGCGCCAGGTTCGCCGAAGCGACGCACAGCTCGGCGCCCGCTTGCTCCAGCCGCTCGCGCAACGGCCCCTCGTGCGCCTCCGACGTGGAGAAGAACGCCACCCGCGACCCCGCCGCAATGTGCCCGAGCGGCTCGGGCACCAGCGCACACGCGACGATCGACTCCGGCGCGATCCAGCGGGCGAGCCGCTGCTTGACGTCCGCTAGCGCAGCCGCGTCGACCGCCTCCGCCCCGAACACGACCAGCACGTCCGAGCAGAGCAGCCGGTAGGGGCCGAGGTACCCCAGCGCTTCACGTCCCGCGCGTTGCGCGGTCGTCACGCAAACGGTGCGGTCGGCGGCCACGGGCGGCAGCGCCGCGCCGCTTCCCTCCAGGAGAAGCGGGTCCGGGTCGAGCGTGAGAGCAAGCCGCGCACCCTCGACCACGTTCGAGTCGAACACCTCGCCCGCCGGTCCCTCACCGCAGCGCCGGCAACCGACGCAGGCCACACCGGCGACCACGGCGTCCTCGAGGTAGTCGGACGCAGCGTGCCCGCCGCTCCGCGCGATCTCCAGCAGGCGCGCCGTATTGGGTCGCTCCTCCGCCCGCACGAGCTGCGGCTCGGGTGGCCCGCCCCGCCCCATGCTGACGATCACCGGGCTGTACCCACGATCCCTCAACACCGTGGCGTAATGACCCGCGAGCGCAGTCTTGCCGGTGCGCTTGCCGGTGCCGATCACTGCGATCACCGGGCGCGTGGCGTCCACCCGCTCCCGCGGGGGCGGTGCCACGTGAAATCCGGCGCAGCGGTACTCGAGCCCGAGCGACAGCGCGACACTGGCGAGCTCCATCCGCCGATCGCCGCCGAGGACGGGCTCACCCGACAGATCGATCACAACATCGGCACCCCCACCCGCGACCTCGCGCAGCGCGGCGCCGGGATCCTCCGGTGCGATCAACACCTCGCGCCCGTAGTGGCCGGGCGCGGCCGGGTCCGCGAGCACCGCGTCGGCGACCTTCTCCTCGCCGCCCACGAACACCACCTCGCGCAGGTCGTGCTCGGCCGCCACCAGCGCGAGTGCGTCGCGCGCGACCGCCGGGTGGTGCTCACCGTCTATGAGGGCAATGGCTCGCATCGGCAACACGCCGGCGCGCTTGCGTCAGCGAACCCCTTCCCGGAAGGCCTCCGCCTTGTGGTACTCGTGTGGCGTGCCCGGGGTGAACTCGACGATCGGCTCGCGCACGTCGAACGGGTACTTGCGAGAGACGTACACGCGATCGGTCCCGATCTCGATCACGTTGTAACAGGGACGGGTGTGACCGCGGAGGCGAAGCGACGACACCGTGCCGGCCGATACCACGAACATGTCCTCGATCTTCCAGGCATATGGAACGTGCTTGTGCCCGCACAGGACGATGTCCACGCCTGAGCGGATCAGGACCTCGAGCAGGTCTCCTGCGTCGTAGACGATGTTGCGCTCGCGGCCCGTGCCCGGAACGGGCAGCAGGTGGTGGTGGATGACGAAGATGCGCAGGTCCGCGGGATGTGAGAACGCCTCCTCGATGTAGGGGTAGCGGTTGCGCCCGATCTGGCCGAAGTCGAGGTCGGGCTCGGAGGAGTCGACGGCGACGATCGACACTCCGTCCTTGTGCATGATCGCGGTGCGCGGCCCGAAGATCTCCTCGAAGTGGACGTAGCCGACGTTGCGCGAGTCGTGGTTGCCCGGGACGATGATCAATGCCTCCGAGCGGATCGAGCCCAGGTACTCCCGCGCAAGCTCGTACTCGGGCCGGAAGCCGTCCGTGGTGAGATCGCCGCTGACGATCGTGACATCCGGGCTGAGCTCGTTGATCTCTTCGATCGCGCGCTCGAGCAGGTCGGGCTGGAAGTGCGGCGACCCGCAATGGATGTCGGAGATGTGGGCGATCTTGAAATGGATGTCGCTCATCCGGTTGAAGCCTCCCGCTTTAGATCATCCGCAAGTCGAAGCTGCGACGGCACCCGGGACTTCCCTTCGAGCGCGGCCGACACCGTCAGGAAATCACGTGCCTCGGCCACATCGTGGAGGCGAAGCACGTGTGCGCCGCGCTCGGTGACGTAGGCCACGGCCGCGAGCGTGCCGGCGAGGCGCTCGCGCGGTGGCCGCTCGACGAGCGCCCCGACGAAGTCCTTGCGTGAGACAGCGAGCAGCAGCGGCCGGCCGAGGTCGTGCAGCTCTTCCATCCGCCGCAACAGCTCGATCGTCTGGGCCGGCTCCTTGCCGAGGTCCGGTCCCAGGCAGAGCATCAGCCGGTCCTCCTCGACGCCGAGAGCGATCGCCTGCTCGATCCGTGCGGCGAGAAAGCGCCGCACGTCTTCGACGAGATCGGCGTAGCGGGGATCGGGCAGCTTCTGCTTCGGCCGCGCGCGCGTGTGAGTGATCACGAGCCCCGCTCCCATGTCCGCGCAGACCTCCGCCACCCCGGGATCGATGAGCCCGCTCGGATCGTTGATCAGCGAAGCACCGGCCTCGATCGCCGCGCGGGCGACCGCGGGCTTGTAGGTGTCGACGGAGACGACGGCGCCGAGCTCGGAGGTGAGGCGCTCGACGATCGGCGCCACGCGCTCGATCTCCTCGTGCGGATCGACCGCAGGTCCGGTCGTGACGCCGGACTCGCCCCCCACGTCGATCAGGTCCGACCCGCCGGCCAGCAGCGCCGCGCCGCGACGCACGCGCGATTCCAGGTCGGGGTGGGCGCCGCCGTCGTAGAACGAGTCGGGCGTCACGTTCAGGATCCCCATCAGCAGCGGCCGCTCTCCGAGCTCGAGCGTGCGGTCCCTGAGCACGAGCCTGCGTGCGGGGGTGGAGGCCATCAACAGGAGGTTAGTCTCTGGGCCGATGGCGAAGAAGACCTGCCCCCGCTGCAAGAGGCGCGTGAGTGAACGCGCGGCGCGCTGCAGGGGCTGCGGCTACTCGTTCCCCGAGAAGAGCTCGCCCTGGGCAGCCGGGCCCGCGTATGGCGTCGGCTTCCCGCTCGTGCTGATGGGCGTGTTCACGATGTTCATCCTCGGCATCTCGACTGGGCTGGTGCTCGCGGCCGGCGCCGTCGCGCTGGTGGGGTTCATGCTGTTCTTCCACCCGCGTTGAGCCGCGCCGTCGAGGAGACCAACCGGCGGATGCTGCGGGCGCGCGATGCGATGGACCGCGACTACGCAAAGCCGCTCGACATCCGGGCGCTCGCGAGGATCACCTACGTCTCCGAGGCGCACTTCATACGCACGTTCCGCGCCACCTTCGGCGAGACGCCGCATCGCTATCTGCAGCGGCGGCGGGTGGAGCGGGCGATGTTCCTGTTGCGCGAGACCGACCGCAGCGTGACGGAGATCTGCCTCGACGTCGGCTTCACAAGCCTCGGCACGTTCGGCCGCACGTTCCGCGCGATCGTGGGCGAGTCACCGACCAGCTACCGGGACGCGGCCGCGGATCTGCGGGCCGTTCCCGCCTGCTTCGCAAAGGCGTGGACGAGACCGAGCAGTTTTGGAGAAGCGGAGCGACCCGGGCATGGCTAGCATCGCGCCCATGCTCAAACAAATCACACATACACAGGTATACGTGCTGGACCAGGACGAGGCGCTCGACTTCTACGTCGGGAGGCTCGGCATGGAGGTCAACACCGACGCCGATCTCGGCTTCATGCGCTGGCTGACCGTCAACGTGCCGGGAGATCCCGGGCATCAGCTCCTGCTCGAGAAGCCCGGCCCGCCCGCTCACGACGAGGCGACCGCGGAGGTGATCCGCGAGCTCGTCACCAAGGGAGCGATGGGCATGGCCGGCATCCTCACGGTCGACGACATCCGCAAGACCTACAAGGAGCTGCTCGCCAAGGGCGTGGAGTTCACCGAGGAGCCGACCGAGCGCTTCTACGGCACGGACTGCGGCCTGCGCGACCCGTTCGGCAACCACCTCCGGATCGGCCAGCCGAAGGAGGGCCCGATCGAGATCCCTGATCCCTCGGAGTTCGCGGCCGGCAACACCTGACGACCGACATCTCACGCCGGCGCGGCGCGACATGCTGTGAGCGGGCCATTTTGACCGTCATATACGCGGTGAAACCAGCCCAGTCGAACGGGGCGGGCCGGATCCTCCCGGTATAGGCGGGAGGATCCGGCCCACACGAAGGCCACGACACCGCGCCTCAGGGTGTCGTCCGATTAGTTTCCCGCCTCCCGGCCGTCCTATGGGTGGTCCGAGCCACCGACCAACACAGCACGAGGAGGTGCGATGAGCAAGCTGAGGTTCAACATCACGATGTCGCTCGACGGGTTCGCAGCCGGCCCAGAGCAGAGCAAGGAGAACCCGCTCGGGATCGGCGGCGAGGAGCTTCACGATTGGGTTTTTCCGCTCGCGGCGTGGCGCGAGTCGCATGGCCGGGAGGGCGGCGAGGTGAACGCCAGCAGCGCGGTGCTCGCCGAGCGGTTGGAGAACATCGGCGCCTACGTCATGGGCCGCAACATGTTCGGCGGTGGACCGGGCCCCTGGGACGAGTCCTGGAAAGGCTGGTGGGGTGACGATCCGCCCTACCACACACCGGTGTTCGTGCTCACGCATCACGCACGCGAGCCGCTGGAGATGAAGGGCGGCACGACCTTCTACTTCGTCACCGACGGGATCGAGCCCGCGCTGGAGCAGGCGAAGGCAGCGGCCGGCGACGAGGACGTCATGCTCATAGGCGGCGCAAACGTCACCCAGCAGTACCTGGCCGCCGGCTTGATCGACGAGCTGGACATCTCCGTCGTTCCAAACCTCCTGCGCGGCGGTGCCAGGCTGTTCGACAACCTCGGCGACGCCGGCATCGAGCTAGAGCAGGTGCGCGCGGTCGAGGCGCCGGGCGTCACGCACATCAAGTACCGCATGCGGAGCAGATAACTAGGCCTAGGCAGAAGTGCGGAAGTGCGGACGTCTTCCGACAGCCCCACCGCTTCGAGGGCTTCGTCGTAGTCGTAGTACTCCTCGATCCGGATGATCAAGCCGTCAACCATCGTCGAGACAAGCGATACCGCTGGCCTGAGCGCGCATCGGCACGTTTGCGAGCACCGCGATCCGTTCTTCCGCGTCGATGAGCTCCACCGGCTGCGTCAGCGCTTGGTCTCGACCTCGTCGAGTAGCTCCGGGGTCACGTCGGGTTCCTCCGGCACCAGCCCTTCCGCCGCTGCCGCCTCCAGCCACGCCTGTCCCTCGCGTTTAGCGTCGCGCCCGCTCCAGCCGAGCTCGGGCGCCATCGCCTGCGCCACACGCCGGGCGGGCTCCGGGTCGTCGGTCAGGCTGCGCGCTGCGAGCAAGCCGACGCGCGTGCGGCGGAGCAGTACGTCCGCGACCGTGCGCGCCTGCTCGAAGCGGGCCGCCACGACCGCCTCGACCAGCAAGTCCGGCAGCGGCTCCACGATCCGCCCGGCCAGGGCCGGTTGCTCCTCGCAGATCTTCAGCACGCGCTCCGCGAACAGGCCGTAGCGGTTGGCGAGGTGCTCGCGCGCCTGCATCCCCACTCCCGGCACGGCCGCCAGGCTTGTTGCCTCCACCGGGTAGCCGAGGGGGATCTCTTGCGTACGGCACGGCGCGTCGCGAAACTCGCGCTCGGCGATGCGGTCGACGACCGCCTTCGCCATCCGGCGCCAGGTGGTCAGCTTTCCCCCTGTGATCGTGACCATGCCGGACGAGGTCTCGTACAGCTCGGCCCGTCGTGAGATGTCGACGCTCTTCTTCGGATCGCCGGCGGCGATCAGCGGGCGGACGCCGCCATAGGCGCCGGCGACTTCGTCGAATCCGAAGTCGCGATCGAAGAAACGGTTGACCGCCTTCAGCAGGTAGGCGATGTCCTCCTGCGAGGGCTGCGGGTGATCGAGCCCGCCCTCATAGTCGTTGTCGGTGGTGCCGATCAGGGTCTGCCCGAGCCACGGCAGCGCGAAGATCGTCCGCCCCTGCCCCGCGGGCACGATCGCGGCAGCGTGCAGGGGAAGCCGCTCGCGGTCGATCACGATGTGAGTCCCGCGGCTCGGCCGGATCACCGGGACGTCCTCCTCCTCGCGCAGCTCCTCCGGCCGGATGCGGTCGGCCCACACACCGGTCGCATTGACGACGTTGTCCGCCGCGATCGCGAACCGCTCGCCTGAGGCTTCCTCCTCGCACACCACGCCGGCCGCCCGTCCGCCCTCCTCGATCAGCTCCACCACCGGGCTG
Organism: uncultured Solirubrobacterales bacterium; assembly: GCA_963716195.1. GTDB lineage: Bacteria > Actinomycetota > Thermoleophilia > Solirubrobacterales > JBBDJG01 > JBBQNR01. The sequence continues at coordinate 636,625 of OY970293.1, read as the reverse complement.
CCGTTCAGGCACACGGCGCCGAAGCGCTCGGCCTCGCCGAGGATCGTCAGGACGAGGCGCGAGTCGTCCGTCTGACAGTCATAGAACAGGTAGGCGGACGTCGGATGGCGTGTCTCGAGCGCCGGCATCAGCTCGAGCACCTCCTCGCCGGGCACCATGCGGTGGCGGTCGGGGCTCCAATACTCGGCACCCTCCTCGGCCGCCTCGCGCTCGGCGCGCCGGCGGTGCTTGCGGCGGCGGGTGGCGAGCACGTTGTACATGTTGAGTGCCATGCCCACCCGGATGTCGGGGCGCGCGCCCTCGAAGCCCGGCACGAGAAACGGCAGGGGCTTGACGAGGTGCGGCGCCAGGCGCACCATCAACTGGCGCTCCACGAGTGCCTCCCGCACGAGCCCGAGGTCGAAGTTCTGGAGATAGCGCAGCCCGCCGTGCACCATCTTCGACGAGCGGCTCGACGTGCCGGACGAGAAGTCATCCCGTTCCACGAGCGCGACCGAGTACCCGCGCGTCGCCGCGTCGAACGCGACGCCCGCGCCGGTGATCCCGCCGCCGATTACGACCACGTCGTAGCGCTCGCTTGTCAGCTTTTGAAGCGCCTCCGCCCGCGTGCGCACCGGCTACCGCCTCCTGGTCGCGGCCGCCTCGGCCGCCCAGTCGACGAGGCGCTCGCGGTCCTCGACCACGTCGCCGGGAACCTCGAAGTAGCTCTTCAGCGTCTGGCGCTCGTTGGGTCGGAACACCTGCGACCCATGCTCCAGGTAACGCGCGCGCGACTCGTCATCGGTGCGGAAGTAGAGACGGTCGTCGTAGACGATCGCGAAGAAGTCACCGCCGAGGTAGAGCCCGTGGCCACCGAACATCGAACGGCAGTCGACCGCCGGCAGATCTCGCAGCTGCTCGAGCACGAAGTCCCTGAAGGCATCGTCTTGCACGGCCACAGCGGACATATATAGAGGAAGAGGCGGTGCGCAGCTAGTGGTCTGTCCGGGAACGTTCACGATCCTGACCTCCTGCGGCACGAACGCACCGGTTCCGTCGCTGGACGCGTCCTCGCCGGTCGGCCGCACGGTCACGGCCGTCCCTCCTTCGTCCGTCGGGATCGAGCCGCGTGAACCGCCTGCGTTCCCCCGCCACGAACGGAGCGACGTCCAGAACGCGCAGCATCGCCTTGAACACGGTGCGGTTCAGGAAACGCGAGTCTGCCCTACGGAGGGCTACGGGGTGGTGCCCGCGATCTCCGGGGCGGTCGGATCCTCTGCCGCGGGCCGCGCGCCCTCGCGGGCGATGTACTGCTCCACCTCCATCGGGCGATCACGGCTGCGCTCGGTGACCTCCAGCAGCGACGACATCGTCGAGACCTCCTCTACCTGCTCCTTGAGGAACCACTGCATGAACTGCTCGCTGACGAAGTCGTTCTCGTCCCGCGCGATCGCAACCAATGCCGAGATCTGGTCCGTGACGGCGCGCTCCTGCTCCAGCGCGAGCCGCACCGGCTCGACGATGTCGGCGAAGCCGCCCCGCGGCGCGCCGATCGCCGGAATCTCGGGCTCAGTCTCGCTGTCGAGCAGGTACTGGGCCATCATCAGCGCGTGGCCGCGCTCCTCGCGCGCCTGCTGGTAGAAGAACCCCGCGAGCTGTGGAAGAGTCTGGTTGTCGTAGTAGAGGGCGACCGACAGGTACTGGTGTGCGGCGCCGAACTCACGGCCGATCTGCTCGTTGAGCGCGTCTATGAATGGTTTGGCGGGCATCGGCTAACCCTACTAGTGCCGCGCGGATGCAGGATGCCTCGAGGGCGTAGCGGCCGCGGGCGCGGGCGCTCGCGATGAGCGCGGCCGGCGTATGCGTTCCGCGACGAGGTAGCTACCGATGACGAGCACCGCGGCCGCGACCTGGGCGCTGAAGGTCTCGACCGTCGGGAAACCGCCCAGCCACAGCCCGACCCAGTACGGCAGGTCCAGGTCGAGGGGCGTGATCGGCAACCAGCCGACTCCTTGCATGGTGCGCGCCGTCTTGCCGACCATAATCACGAGCACCAGCGTCAGCAGCAGCCCGGTCGCGATCAGCATGCGCTTGTACGGCAACTTGCGCTCGAGCTTGAAGGTCACGATGGCAACGGCCGCCACCGCCGCCAAGCCGAGCAACACTCCCTCGAGCACGACGAGCATCCCGGAATTGAGCTCGAGCGCCTGGAGGAAGAGGACAGTCTCGAAACCCTCGCGGTAGACGGTCGAGAAGCCGAGCAGGACGAACCCGAGCACCTGCGCCGACACAAGTCCGCCGCCCGCGATGTCGAGCAGGCGCCGGCGCCGTTTGTGGAACTTCGAGATGTGCTGCGTCCAGTAGACACGATGGAAGAACCAGTTGAGGATGAGCAGCAGCACCGCGATCGCAATCAGGCCGACCACCGCCTCGAGCTTCTCGCCGTAGCGTGCAAGCGACGTGAGGACGGTCTGCGCCAGCATGAACGTCACAGCGCTGGCAACGAGTGCGAACCCCGCGCCGATCAGCATCGGCTTGCGCCGCACTTGGCTCGCGCCGGTGAGGCTGGCCATCACCGCCGCCAGGATGAGGACCGCCTCGAGCCCTTCGCGGAACACGATCACGGCGGAGTTGATCACGACCGTGGTCGTCGTCGTCCCGTCCCCGAGCGTGCCGGCGCCCTCGGCGAGCGCCTCGTCGAGCGCGATGCGCGTCTCTCGCTCGTCGCGGCGCGGCCTGTGATTCGCGATCAGCGCCGCCAGTCCCGGCTTCCCGTCCGCTCCGAACCAGATCAGCCCCTCGACTCTGGAAGCGATGGACGGCGCCAGGGACCTCAAAGTCAGCTCGGGACCGAACTCGAAGAACGCGTACGCCTCGAGGCGAGCCTGCTCCGCCTGGCCCCACCGGCCCGCGCCGATCGCGGCCTCCATCCGGTCGAGCGTCAGCGACACGAGGTCGAAGTCGGACTGGCTGCTGGATTCCTTCCATTGCTCCGGCATCACGAAATCGAGGGCATTGGCGGCGCGATCGTGCGCCGCTTCGATCTCCTGCTCGGGTGCCACCCGGCGCAGGCTGATCGTCTGCTCGAGGTCGCTCTTCAGTGCGTCGAGCGAGCTCGCCACGACCGCGGTCCGCCGCGGATCGCGGCGCTCGAGCACGGCCTCCAGGTCGGAAAAGGCAGACTGCGCGCCGTCGCGAAACGCAATCGCCTCCTCGATCTCGAACTGCGCAGTGACGTGGCCGTCATTTACGCCCCGCCCATACTCGACGGGCACCAGGTCCAGAAAGCGGATCAGCTGCTGCGCGCGGCGTGCCTGCTCCTCCGCGGTGAACGGAGCGGCGGTGAAGGCGTGCAGCGAGCGCAGCACCCCCCGGCGTGCGTGCTCGAAGCGCCCGGCACTACCCGCGAGTGCCTCGCGTTCGAGACGCGTGAAAGCGACCCCGGCGGCAGCGGCCGCCTTGGGCCCGCGCTGCACCCGGTACTCGGGTGCGAGGATCTTCCAGTAGCCCGCCGCGATAGAGGCGGTCTCGGCGAGGCGGGAGTCGAAGCCACGCTCATGGGCCTGCTCCGCGTCACCCAGCGCGTCGAGCAACCGCGCCTGGTAGGCGTCGAGCAGGTCTTTCTTGACGGCGAGAGCCGCATCGGCGGAGTCGACCTCACCCTTGCCGAGATCGCGTATCGCCACCGTGGCGTCGACACCGAGGCGGCTGAAGCGGGTCGCCTTACGGAACTCCCGCACCAGCAGCCACTGCCGCGCGCGCGTCGCGTCGCCGCGCCGGATCGCTGCGATCGTGATGACATAGCTGCCCTGGAAGAGCGCCGCGCGCAGGCGCCCGCGCGCCCCTGCAAGCGCGACCTCGTCCCCGCGGGTGGCCGCTCGCACACCGGCATCGAGCGATCGCCTTGCGTCGGCGTAAGCCGAGGGCGCAGCGGCGCGCAGCTCGCGTGCTGCTGGTCCGCGGAAACGCAAGCGCGCGCGCGTCGCAAGCCGCCGCGCGGATGCCGGCTCGTCCAGCAGCAGCGCCGCCTGCACATCGAACATGCCGTCGCGCACCTGCTCTACCGCACGCCAGGCCGGTGTCTCCCCCTTGCCCTCGGCCGTAGCGGCGAGCGGGCCCAGGGCTGCTGCGAGCAGGACCGCTGCCAGGACAGTCCTGGACGAAGCCATCAGCCCTCTTGCACCTTGATGTCGAGCTTGGCCGCCGCCTGGCTCACCTGCCCGGCGATCGCCTCCGCACGATCCTGCGCCTGCGAGCCGAGCGTGTCGGCCTCCTCGGCCGTGTACTTGCGCCCTGCGCTCTCGGTGTCGCGCAGCTTGGTGGCAAACGAGTGCAGCTTGCGCAGGCTGGCGCCCGTCTGCCGTGCCTGCTGTGCGTCGGCGGTCGCCACGAGTGGCCGCACGCTGTCGTAGACGAGCACGAGGCCACCGAGGATGTCGGCGATGTCCTGCAGCCGGGACGCAGCCACGAACGCCTTCTCGGTCGCTTCATCGCCGGCGATGAAGCGGGAGTGCTTCCACGCCTCGAAGTACTCGGACATAGTGGGGGTCATCACGACCAGCGCCGTGAACGCATCCGCTTCGTTCGGCTCCCATTTGCGCGCGGCTTTGTCCAGCTCGCGGGTGTTGCGCGCGAACTCGCGCGCCGCGGCGACGTAGAAGTCGGCGTCCGGCAGTGCCTCGCCGAACTCGAGGTTCCCGTCGCCGTCGAGGTCCGGCTTGACCCCTTTCGCGGCGAACTTCGGCTCCGTGCCGAACACGGAGGTCTCGATCAGGAAATTGAAGTTTCCGGGCTGCTTCAGCGTGCGTCCCGCGGGAGTCTCGAGGTCGAAGGGAACCGCGTTCTCGGGGTCGCTGGCGTCGCTGCCGGCGTCGATGATGACGTCGTAGTCCGCGAGTTCGGGGACACCGGCGACAACGCCCTCCATCTCTTCATACGCGGGGTTGGCGCGCCGGAAATCGTTCTGGGCGTCCGCTATCCAATCCCGCAGCCGCTGACGATCGCTCGCCAGGAGGCGCCGGTAGTTGAAATCCGCCGCCCTGGCGAGTTGGTAATAGCTCTCGGCGCCGGCCTCGATCTGGGCCACCTCGCGGGTGAGCCGTTCAGTGTGCTGGAGGAGGTAGCGCTTGACCGCCCCGAGGTCAGCTCCGGCCGCCCCATTCGAGCTCGCGTTGTCATCGCCGTTGCTGCCACAAGCCGACGTCAGGGCGATGGCGCCCACGAGCGCCAGGGCGAGCTGGAAGGATCGGGCTTTTCTGAGGCGCACTGGGCCGGGAACGCGAGAGACAAAGACGTTAGGGCTGCCTAATTTGGCCACCCTAACAGGTTCCTCTCAAGCTCGCCGGGAACGCAGGGCCCTCAGCCCCATGCAAGCGAGCAACGCAACCACGGCAACGGCGAGCAGCGGGCCCCATGATGCAACCGGCCCCTCTTCATCCTCAAGTGAACCGCGCTCGGCGGCGTCGCGGCTGGCGGCTGCAGTCGCGGGTGGAGCCTGCGGCGGCGCCGTCACCTCGAGAGGGCGCGGGGTCGCCGTGCTTTCGGGGGCGCGGTCCCGTGTCGCACGCTCCCGGCGTGACGGCTTGCCTGCTGCGTGGTTTGGCGAGGTCGCCTGCCGCACCGCGCGGCGCGCGGGCGCTCTCAGCGGGAGCGCCTTCAGCTTGATCGCGGCAAGCGCCTGCGCGGTCACCCATACCGGCGTCTGCGCGCTGGTGCGCGAGTAGCGGAAGCTGCCGTCGTCGTTCTGGAGGGAACGCAGATACGCGAGCGGCGAGCGGCCGCTGCCGAAGCGCCGCGCGTCCTGGCGGGCCGCCGCCAGGCCCTGCACGGCCCATGCTGTCGACTGCGCGTTCGACCGCGAGCCCTCGAGCTGCCCGAAGCCGCCGTCGTCGTTCTGCTCGCCGCGCAGGTACGAGACGGCGCGCTTGATTGCGCCCGAGCGCCGGCCGCCCGATGCCGCCAGCGCCTGCAGGGCGGAGCCGGTGTCGTCGACGTCGCTGGCGCCGCCGCGGCCGCCGAATGTGAACCCGCCGTCGTCGTTCTGCTGCGACAGCAGGAAGCTGCGCGCCCTGCGAACCGGTCGCGAACGTTCGGCGCGTCCGGCTGCGCGCAGGGACAGAATGCCGAACGAGGTCCAGTTGACCAGCCCGTCGAACGAGCCGTCGCCGCGCTGGCGGCGAAGGAGCGCGGCGACCAGGTCGTTGCCGCCAAATCTCGCGCTCACTCCGGCGCCACGCAGAGCGATGATGGTGCGCTCAAGCTCGCCCGTCTCCTTCAAGGAGCCCGCCCCCGAACGCATGTAGTCGATCGCCGAATGGCCTCCCCGCCGCACGTCGAGTGGATTGCGCCCCGCCGCCTCGAGTCCGATCGCTGTCCACCCGGTGATGAGCTGGTTCGAGCGCTGCCCGGGCGCGCCGCCGAAGCCGCCGTCGCTGTTCTGCGCGCGTTCCAGGTAGCGAACGGCGTCGCGGGGGCCGGCCGCGACGACCGACGGCGCGGCCACAAGCAACAGCGCAAGCGCCGCCGTGAGCGCGAGCGTCGCAGCGGGCACCTCGATCGGCCGCCAGCTGACCTCGAACCGGCGCCGGTAACGCGTCAGCAGTCGCAACAGTGCGGGCCCGAGAGCGATTGCGAGCAGGGCATTGCCGATCGCGTGCGCCAGGTTGAAGGGAAGACTGGCCGCCGAGATCGCGAGATAGGTGTCGCCTGTTCGCTCCGCGGTGAAGTTGAGCAGCGTGAAGAGGTCCATCCACGCGCCGAACGCCAGGCCCGCGAGCGCGCACACGAGCGCGAGGATCGCGCGGCGCGGCCGGACCCCTGCTCCCGCGAGCGCCGCGCCGAGCACGCCGGCCGCTCCCCACCCCAGCATCTCCCACGGAGTCCACGGTCCCTGACCGAGAAAGAAGTTCGAGGCGAGCGCCGCGATCGCGCCGATCGCGAAACCGGGCCCGGCGCCGAGCGCGAAGCCGGAGATGAGGCACACGTCGGTCGTCGCCTGGACGTTGGGAATCGGCGTCAGCACCACCCGGCCGGCGACGGCGGCCGCCGCCATGACGCCGACGACGGCGACGACCTTCGACGAAGGGCGGGAGCGCTCGTACCACAGGAACCCGATCCCGAGCGCGGCGAGCACGAGCAGCGTGCTGGCGGCCTGCCAGCTCAACGGATCGCCTCGCTCGCACGGGGAGCGGTAGCGCGATCCCTCAAGAGCCGCGCGCCGTCCTCGGGTAGCACGACACGCGCCTGTGCGCCGAGCACGCGCCCGACCTCGGTGGCGAAGTAGCGCCCGCCGCACAGTACCTCGCGTGCGGGTCCGTCTGCGATCACCCTTCCGCGCCCGAGCAGGACGGAGCGCTCCGCAACGCGGGCCGCGAATTCGACGTCATGCGTAGCGACGACGACTGCCGCTCCCGAGGCGGCGAGCGCGCGCAGCCGCTCCGCGAGCGCGACTTTGCGTGCGCGGTCCATGCCGCGCGTCGGCTCGTCGAGCGCGATCACCGCCGGCGCATCGCCGCCGCCGAGGCCGCGCCCGGCCAGCACGATCGCGAGCGCGAGGCGCTGGCGCTCTCCACCCGACAGGTCGCGCGGATCGCTGTCGCCTGCTCCCGCCAGGCCGAGCTCCTCCAGGGCGGCCTGCGCGTAGCGGCGCGGAAGCTCGTCGCTCGCGCGCTCGTGCAGGAAGTAGTCGGCGGGGTTCTGTACGACGAGCGCAACGTCGCCGGCGCGCCGCACGCGGCCGCGCCCGGGCTCGAGCAGTCCGGCCGCGATCCTCAGCAACGTGCTCTTGCCGGCGCCGTTTTGCCCGAGCAGCGCCACGGTTTCACCCGCGCCGAACGTCAGGTCGACGCCGCGCAGCGCCTCGATCGGTGCGCGCCCCTCGCCGTCGTACTCGAGCCACACGCCCTCCAGGGCGAGGCGCTCGCCGTCCGTCTTGCGCCGTCTGCGCATGAACCGCCGGGGGCGATCGAAAACGGCCGGTGGCGGCTCGTCGTCGTCCGGCGGCACGAGCAGACCGTGCTCGCCAAGGACGCGCCGCGCGTCCTTCACGCCGAGCGGCAGCGGCTCGATGCCGGCGAGCGCGCACATGCGCGAGGCGGGCGGCGCAAGCTCCGGCGCCTGCGCAGCCGCCCAGCCGACGAACCCACGCGGCGTCCCGTCGAAAGCCAGCCGTCCGCGCGCGAGCACAACGACACGATCAGCGGCCGCGAGGCAGCGCTCGATCCGGTGCTCTGACAGCAGCACCGTCGTCCCCCACTCTTCGTTCAGCCGTCGCAGCTGCCAGATCAGCTCGTCGCCCGCCACCGGGTCGAGCTGCGACGTGGGCTCGTCGAGCAGCAGCAGGCGGGGGCGCGTCACAACGGCCGCCCCGAGCGCGACGCGTTGCAGCTCGCCTCCAGAGAGCGTGTACAGCGGCCGCTCGAGCAGCTCCTCGATGCCGAGTGCGATCGCAGTCTCCTCGACCGCGCGGGCAATCGCGGCCGGGTGCTCGCCACGGTTCTCGAGCGGCAGCGCCAGCTCGGAGCGCACCCCGTTCATGACCACCTGGGCCTCGGGGTCCTGGAACAGCGATGAAGCGACCGCGGCCACTGCGGCGGGTCCCTCGTTCTTCGTGTCGAGTCCACCAACGAGCGCCCGGCCTGAGAACTCGCCGCCGTGGAAGTGCGGGATGAGCGCCGAGCCCGTGCGAAGCAGCGTCGACTTGCCGCTCGCCGACGCGCCCGCGACGAGAACGAGCTCGCCCTCGCCGAGCTCGAGGTCGATCTCGCGCAGCGCCCATTCGCGCGCACCGGGATAGCGGTAGGAGATGCGCTGGAGGCTGAGGAGGGAAGCGCTCACCGCGCGTTCCTGCGCCTTGGGAAGGCGAACGGCGCGACCAGCACGCCGGCGATCGCCGCCGACAGCGCGAGCGTTGCCGGGCCGCCATCGGCCTCCAGGCGCGGATAGGCCTCGAAGTGCGCGACCCCCACGACGGCGGAGCCGATGATCAGCACCCACCCGCAGGCGGCCGCGAGTCCGAATGCCAGGTCGGCGCGCGACCACGCTGCCGGCGCCGCCGCGGGCGCGCGGCGGGCGAGCCCGTAGCCACGCACCTCGAGCGCCGCCGCGAGATCGACCGCGCGCTCGAGCGCGCCTGCTGCGAGCGCGCGCGTCAGCGTCGCCCCCCGCCGCACGCGCGGGAACCGCGCCGACTCCGGCACCGGCGCGGCGGCGCGCAGCCGATACGCGTCCGCCAAGCGCAGCGAGTCACGGCCGAGCACGGGCACGAGCCGCGTCGCAAGCGATGCGCTGAGAGCCGAGCGAAACGACACGCGCCGGAACAGACGCAAGAGCTCGTCGGGGTCGACCGTGGCGGAGAAGAGCGCGAACGCGACCAGGAGCACGAGCACCCGGAGCGCCGCGACAGCTCCGAACGCGACCGCCTCCAGCGTGATATCGAGCGGTCCGATCACTGGCAGCACGGGGCCGGTCGCGATCACCGTCAACCCCTGCTGCGACACGATCGGATTGATCAGCAACACGAACAGCGCGAGGGGCAGCGCGAGCAGCGCTGCGCGTGCCAGCTCCCGGCGGACGCCGGCCGCGATCCCGGCTGCGGCCGTGCCCGCGAGTGCGGCGGTGAGCACGAGCGGATGGTCGAAGCAGATCGCCACGAGCGCGGGCAGCGCCAGGTACGCGATGGCGACCGGCGTGCGGGTGCGGTGCAGCGAACTACCGGTCGGCCGGTAGGTGGGAGCGAGGCCGATCATGGTCGCACCGGGAGTGCCAGCTCGCGGGTTCCGTCGCTTGCCACTGCGAAGCGGTTCCGTAGCTTGCTCTCTTCGAGCAGGCGAACGGCGTTTTCCACGCCGGCTGCGTCGGTCCCGGTGACGACCCACGTGGGCACCTGCTCCTCGAACCGGGTCGCTGCGACCAGACCGGCGTTCTCGCGGAGCTGCCGGCGAACGTGCCCACGGTCGTCGATCAACTCCAGCGCCGGCCCCGCGACGAAGCGAGCGAAAACGCCGCTCCTGGCGGGACCCTGCTCGATCTGGCGTGCTGCCGCGTCCTCGCGTACCTCCGGCCACTCGCCCACGACCACGCGGAGCACCTCCTTGCCCGCGGGAGCGCCTAGCGCCGTGGTGCTCGGCGCGATGCCGGCCGCATCGAGACGATCCGCGACGCGGTCGCAGGTCTCCGCCGCATCTTGAGCGCAGTCGATCCGCACCGGAAAGCGCTTGCCCTCCTCACCGTGCAGGAAGGGTTCCGGGAACGAGCCGACCACGGCCGGGGTGCGCATGGCGGCGCTCCAGTCGTGGTAGTCCCACCACACGCGGTCGCTCGGCGAGAGGCGCTTCTCCGCCGCGCCGACGTCTGCCTCGATCCCGTTCACGTAGTAGAACCAGTCGCGCCGCGAGTCGCCGGAGCTCGAGGAGCGGATGCCCTCGATCGCGTTCACGAAGCGACCGCCGTAGCGGGTGTCGGCGTCGCCGTGGCGCTGGAGGATGCGAATCGCCGTCTCCCCCTTCGGCAAGTCCTTGTCGTGCGCGCGCACGAGCACCCGCGTGCCGAAGTCGCGGGTGACGGTCAGAGTGGCGCCGGCGCCCTTGTTCTCGGGACCAAGCGTGCAGCCTGCCAGCGCAATCGCGGCGACAAGCGCGGCAAGCGCGGCTAAACGACTGTGAGGGCAACCGGAAACGACGGCACCTTCCCATTCGCTGTCGCCTGCACTACATATGAGCCCGCCTGCGGCAGGGTAAGGATGGCCCTCCCGTGTGCGCCGGTCTGCGCGGAGACGGGACCAAGCGCGACGCGCGCTCCCGCAACCGGCTGCCCGCGCCCCTCGTTGTCGTAACCACGGACGGTCACCCCCAGGGTCTGCCCAGCGCGAGCCTTCTTGGCCGGGAACGAAACACTCAGCGACTGCTGGCAGCCGCCGGCCGCATCGGTGTGCAGGCAGTAGAACCACAGCACCTCGGCGTTGCGGGGCAGTGCGCCGGAGCCGAACGGACCGGCGGGATCGGCCGCTCCCGCGCTCCCGGCGCGCCGGCCAACCTTGTAGACCCAGCCGTCCTGGCCGCCGTTGCGGTCGTCGTCGATGCGATCGACGAACAGCTGCCCGGAGTCGCGCCCGCTGCGCCTCGAGCAGCGGCCGTAGTCGCGGACGTGAACCGGCAGTCCGGCCTTCACGAGCGCAGCGAGCGGAGTCGACGCGTTCACCTTGCAGCGCCGGCCTGAGGCGCGCACCCTCGCGGCGGCCGCTCGCACCGAGCGCGCCTTCGCCAGGACGTCGCCGTCACGCCCGACCACCATCACCTTCACCCGGGCACCGCGGGAGCGGGCCGCAGTGGCCCGCCCCGCTTTCTTCCCGTCGACGTAGAACACAATCCGGTTCTGCCCCCGCACGAACTTCTCGTCGCGGTTGCGCACGCGGTCGAACGCCTTGACGTCGAGCACGTAGCGCCCCGGCGGCAGGCTACGCGCGAGCTGGTATGACCAGTTCGCATCGCTGCCGATCCCGAAGAAGAACTTCTTGCGGCAGTTGCTGCCCACGAACCGCTCCCGCCGCCCGCTCCACCAGGTGCAGTGGCCGCTGACGTGCCGGCGCAGCGCCAGCTTGACGATGCTGACGCCGGTGCCGTCGTCGCGTGCGGTGCCCTTCAAGAGGCGCGGACCGCGGGTGTAGTGCTTTCCGTCCTGCAGGCCGGAGATGCGAGCGATTGGCGCCTTCGAGTCCCTGACGCCGCCGGACGTACGCGGCGTCCCGAGCTGCTCGGGAGGCACGCCGCAATCGCCGTTGCCATCCGCGGACACGCAGATCTTGAGAGCATTGGAGCGAACCGCACCCGGCGCTTCGGCCTTCAGACTCACCAGGCCGGGTGACGGGAAGCCGAGCTTCGCCTTCCCCGCAGCGTCTGTCTGCTCGCCGCCCACGGTCGCGCCTGCGAAGGCGGTTCCGGTTGTGCTGTTGGTGACGGCCACCTCCGCCTGCGCACCTGTTGCCAGTCTGCCCGGGCCCGCCAGCTTCAGCAACGGCTTCGCTGGAAAGTCTGGCGGCGTTTGGCTGAAGAAGTCGAACGCGTACAGGACCTCGTCTCCCGGCTGCACCGTTTGCTGGCAGCCGCCGACCGATACCGCCACGCCGTTGAGCGCGTAGCCCCAGAATCTGTTTGCGGCGAAATCGTTTGCTTCTCCATTGACGCTCGAGATGAAGAAGTCGTTGAAGAACGAAGCCTCCCAGGACAGCCCGGCCGCAGCGAGACCGTCATCGAGCGCCGACGTCATCGTCGGCCCGGGCCCCTGCGGCGGCGTCGCAGCGCTGCCGTCGCACGCAAGCGAGCCGGGTCCCTTCGTGATCGTCTTCCCGTCGGTCGTCACGGGGCCTTCGAAAATGGTGCTGCTGGCGCCCTCGACGCGCAGCTGCACGGTCGCCGGCGCCGCCAGCGCCGGTGCGCAGAGCACCAGCAGCGCGACGAGCGCCGCCAACATGAACCTGCCTTTCATCGAGCCTTCCCTTCCTCGAGGGTTGTCATGGCGTCGGTCAGGGCAGGTCTCCTGGCTTCCGGGTCTTCCGCCGCGCCTTCCCAGGGAGCGCAGCTCCCCAGTGGCTTCCATCGCCCTCCTCGCGGAGTGCGGCGGACGCTCCCGGTCACAGTGGCGGGACCGCGCCGGTCTTGCACCGGACTTCCCTCACGCGCCGGCGATCTGTTCCTTTCTGGATCCACAGACCGTCGACTTGCGCCCTTGCGGGGCCACCGACCGTAGTTGCGCCCAGTCTACCCGGGCAAGACGCCGCGCGGGGAAGCCGTCAGCTCGGTCGCAGCAGGTGCTTGAGCTCGCGCTTGAGCGCGAAGAGCGGTGCTGTGTCGCGCTCCGAGCGTGGGAGAAGAAGTGCTCCTTCGATCGTGGCGGCCTCGAGCGTTACGGTCGCGGTATAACGACCGGTCTACTCATTAGAGAGGAGCGCCGCCATGCAGCAGCTGCAATACCTCGGTCCCAGAGAGGTCGACTGGAGAGAAGTGAAAGCGCCGTCCCTCCCCTCCGATCAGGCGGCCCTCGTGCGCCCCATAGCGGTCGCGACCTGCGATCTCGACGCGCTCATCGTCAAAGGCTCGTCGCCGTTCCCGCCCCCATTCGCGCTCGGACACGAGTGCGTCGCCGAGGTCGTCGACGCCGGCGACGACGTGACCGGCGTCCTTCCTGGTCAGCGCGTAACCGTGCCGTTCCAGATCTCCTGCGGCACGTGCGATGCATGCCGGCGCGGCCGAACCGCGAACTGCACGAGTGTCGGGTTCATGTCGACCTATGGATTCGGCCCCGCGGTGGACCAGTGGGGCGGCTTCCTGTCGGACACGGTGGCCGTGCCATTCGCAGACCACATGCTCGTTCCCGTGCCGGAAAGCCTCGAGCCGGCTGCGGTCGCGAGCGCGTCCGACAACATCGCGGACGGGTGGCGGACGGTCGGGCCAGCGCTCCAACGCGAGCCGGGCGCCGACGTGCTCGTCGTCGGCGGGGCGGGCCCGGGCTCGATCGGCCTCTACGCGGTGGCGGCCGCGGTCGCGCTGGGCGCGAAACGGGTCGTGTACGCGGACACCGACGAAGGACGCGCGGCGGTCGCACGTGAGCTCGGCGCCGAGACCCAGGTCGGAGCGTTCCCGAAGCGCCTCGGTCCCTTCCCCATCACGGTCGACTCGAGCGCCGACCCGGACGGCCTGGGGCTAGCCGTGCGCTCGACCGCCCCGGATGGCACGTGCACGAGCACCGGGATCTACTTCAAGGACCCGACACCGATGCCGCTCCTGGAGATGTACACGAAGGGGATCACGTTCGAGACCGGCCGGGTCCACGCCCGGGAGGCGATCCCTCACGTCCTCGAGCTGGCCAGGTCGCAGAACCTACGGCCCGAGCTGGTGACGACGCGCGTGGTCGGATGGCAGGACGCGCCGGAGGCGCTTGTCACGGGCGATTGGACGAAGTTGGTGATCGCGCGGGACTGAGTAGTGGTAAGCATCCCCCTGAGCGAGAGAAGGGGATGGTCATGAAGCTTTGGTACGTAGTGATCTCTGCTGCGCTGGTCATGGGTGGGTTTGCCGCCTCGTCGATTGCCGACGTGGGCTCGAACGGTCCCAAGGCTGACCAAGCCGCGGCCACCAGGCCGCCGACTGCAAACCGGCCGCTGTTCGCGGTGATGCGTGGGAAGAACGAAGTGAATGCAGTGGGCAAGAAGCGCGTCGGAGATCCCGACGGACGGGGATCGTTTTCAGCGATTGTTCACGATGGTCGGACCATCTGCTTCGGTATCACGGTCACGGGAGTGGCCACGCCCACGGCCGCTCATATCCACAAGGGCAGGCGGAGCAAGAACGGTCCCATCGTCGTAACCCTGAGCGCTCCATCGGGCGGCAACCCCGGCGCGTCGAGCGGTTGCGTCGACGGAGACTCCGCGCTCCTGAGCGACATCCGCAAACGCTCGCGCCGCTACTACGTGAACGTGCACACCGGCGACTTCCCAGACGGTGCGCTGAGAGGGCAGCTGTTCCACCCCACGGGGAAGCAGGATCGGTAGGTCGTTGAACCAGCTATAGCCCGTAGGGGATTCGAACCCCTGTTTCCGCCGTGAGAGGGCGGCGTCCTAGGCCAGGCTAGACGAACGGGCCCTGGCGAAGGGCGATTTTAGCGATGCGCGACTTGTCAATCCGGCGTGAGGAGATCGGCACCTTTCACGCGTCAAATGCGCGGCTTTGAACTGCATTCTCCAGACATGCACTTCGAGCGCCAGCCGGCCCACAGCTTTCCGGACACGTACGAAGGATGGCGTGGCTGGACACGCTAAATTTGAAAAAGTTCAGTCACGCGGGCGTGCCGGAATCTGGTAGACGGGATCGGTTCAGGTCCGATTGTTCGAAAGAGCGTGGGGGTTCGAATCCCTCCGCCCGCACTTCTCACGCACGGCCGTGACTCACCCTCCGGCGGTCGTGTCTCACGTACTTCGCCGGGCTGAGGATGGGCTCAACGCAGCCGAGATTTCGCGCGAGATCGCGATCCCGCGTCGGACGATCGCCGATTGGATTACCGGCAAAGTCCCAACAGGTCGGCGAACTCAGGCGAACACGGATCGGTTCTGGTCGCGTTGCGAATCGTGCCGCCACGAAGAGCACGACTTCGAAGCGCTCACGCCCTCATACGTGTACTTACTCGGGATGTACCTGGGCGACGGCTGTATCTCCCCTGGTCCGCGCGACGTCTACCGGCTTCGCATCGCATTGGATCTGAAGTACCCATTGGTGATCGCCGAGGTCAAATGCGCGATCGGTGACGTGATGCCCGAGAACAAGGTCGGCTGTCATCGAAGGCGGTACAACTGCGTCGATGTGTCTGCATACTCGAAGGCTTGGCCCTGCTTCTTTCCTCAGCACGGCCCTGGCGCGAAGCACGACCGAAAGATCGTGCTCGAGGACTGGCAGACCCGCCTCGTCGACCGCTGGCCCGGGGCACTCCTACGTGGACTGATCCACTCCGACGGATGCCGGTTCATGAACACCGGGACGAAATGGAGGCACCCCCGATACTCGTTCTGCAACGTCTCGGAGGACATCAAGACGATCTTCTGCCAAGCCTGCAAGCGGCTCGGGCTCCGCTACACCACGGCCGGCCCCAAGACCATCTACGTCTCCCGCAAGGCCGATGTCGCCGTCCTCGACCGGTTCGTGGGCCCGAAGGCCTGATCCCAGGCCCTCCCCCACGCTCAAGCCCGAGCGCCCTCCTGGCCGATAAGTGAGCAGGGACCGGTGCACCGGACAATGCGTCCATCGAGCTCGACTCCAGGAAGGCGTTTCCAGGCATGAGCCAGATGGCTCTGCGCAAGCAGAATGCCGTCGTTGCGTGGCTCGGCTTCAGGAAGCCGTCGGTCCTTCGCGAGCAGCTGATCCTCTCGGCCGTCCTGCTGCTCTTCGCGAGCGTCTTCGCGGCCCGCCTCTTCTTCGAGGACGTCGAGCAGGCGGTCGCCCTCCTCTACGCGCTTCCGATCGCGCTGGTCGCGGTCGAGTACGGAGCGCGAGCCGGACTGATGGCCGCCGGCGTGGCGATCTGCCTGTTCGGGCTCTACACGCGCATGTACGACTTCGAGATCAACGCGCTCGGATGGGCCACGCGTTCGTTTGTGTTCATCCTCCTCGGCGGACTGGTCGGGCTGCTGTCCGACCGGCTGCGCGACCTCGATCGCGAAGTGCGCGAGAACGAGGAACGCCTGAAGGGCATCCTCGACAACACGACTTCAGTCGTCAGCCTCAAGGATCTCGACGGCCACTTCCTTCTCATCAACCGCCGCTACGAGCAGGTCTTCAGGATCAAGGAAGAGGAGATCGTCGGCAGGACCGACGTCGACATCTTCCCGAAGGTCACGGCAGACGCCTTCCGCGCGACCGACCGCAAGGCGCTGAAGGCGGGTGAGCCGGTCGAGATCGAGGAGGTGATCCGGCACCGCGACGGTCCGCACACCTACATCACGATCAAGTTCCCCCTGCTCGACGCGTTCGGCGAGCCCTACGCGGTGTGCGGGATCTCGACCGACATCACCGAGCGCATCAGCGCCGAGCAGCTCATCCGCGAGAGCAAGAAGCACCTGCGGCGCGTGATCGACACCGCGACCGAGGCCTACGTCTCAATCGACTCGAACAGCGTGATCACCGACTGGAACCAGCAGGCCGAGGCGACCTTCGGGTGGACTCGCGCGCAGGTCATCGGTCGCTCCCTCGTCGACCTCGTCATCCCGGAGCGCTACCGCGAGCGACACATCCAAGGGCTAAAGCAGTTCCTCGAGCACGGCAAGGGGTCGGTGCTCAAGAAGCGGATGGAGCTGACGGCGCTGCACCGCGACGGACGGGAGTTCCCGATCGAGATGGCGGTCTCCGCCCTCCGCACCAAACGCGGCTTTGTCTTCAACGCATTCCTACACGACATCAGCGAGCGCAAGCGCACGGAGGAGTTGTCGCGCATCAAGACCGGGCTCGAGCGCCAGACGGCGGAGCTCAAGCGCTCCAACCGCGAGCTCGCCCAGTTCGCGCACGTCGCCTCACACGACCTGTCCGAGCCGCTGCGCACGGTCACCCGCTACGTGCAGTTGCTCGACAACCGTTACCGCGGGCAGCTCGACGAGGACGCCGACGAGTTCATCGGCTACGCGGTCGAGGGCGCCACGCGCATGCAGGCGCTCGTCAATGCTCTCAACGCCTACTCGACGCTCGGAAGCGCTGAGTACTCACCCATCAAGACCGACTCCGGCATCATCGTCCGGAGCGTGATCGACTCGCTGCGAGCGTCGATCGACCAGGCGCGCGCCACCGTCAGCGTGGACGCCCCGATGCCGACCCTCATGTGCGATCCCGTGCAGCTCGCCGAGGTGTTCCAGAACCTGGTCTCGAACGCGCTCAAGTTCGTCGAGGCAGGACGCGAGCCCGAGGTGCGGATCTCGGCCGCACGCAACGACGACGGCTGGTGTTTCTCGGTTGCCGACAACGGCATCGGCATCAAGCCTGAGCATCAGGCTCGAATCTTCGAGATGTTCCGCCGCTTGCACAAGAAGGGGACCTACGAGGGGACGGGCATCGGCCTCACCATCTGCCACAAGGTGGTCGCTCGCCACGGCGGAAAGATCTGGGTCGACGAGGCTCCCGGCGGCGGCAGCATCTTCCGCTTCACGATCCCCGACCGCCAGGAAGCTCCATCGCCGGCCGGCGACGGGCAGAACGGCGGCGAGGTGGTCGCGCCCGTCGGTCCTACCGTCGGTCCTACGGTCCGGTCTTCCAATTCCTGAAAGCGTCCAGCAGTTCCTCCATGCTTTGCCGCGGCAGCGACTCCTCGTCGAGCCTTCCAAGCGTGCGGATCACCTCGCGCATCTGCTCGATGTACCGGGTGCAATACGGGCAGCCGGCGATGTGCTCCTCGAACCTGCGGCGATCCGTCTCGGGCATCGTCCCCTCGAGGTACTCGGTCACGAGCTCGACCAGCTCCCGGCATGACATCGCGTCCTGAACGGCAGTTTGTCCGCGGCTCTCGCTCATCCCGTGTCTCCGGTCGGCTCCATGGCGTCAAAGTGGCGCTCCAGCGCCGCGCGCACCTTCGTGCGCGCCCGGTGGAGCAGGACTCTTTGATTCGTCTCCGTCAGATCGAGCGCATTACAAACCTCCTGCGACGTCCATCCCTCGACGTCGCGCAGGCTGATCACCTCGCGCTGCGCCGGCGGCAGCAGATCGATCGCCCCGAGAATCACCCGTAGCGTCTCGCCCTCGAGCAGCTTTCGCTCCGGCGTGGGCCAGCTCGTCGGGCCGAGCGACCACCCATTGGGGTTGGCGGGATCGTCAGCCCCGAGGAAGCGATCGGGATCCACGGAAGGCTCACCCGGGGCAGATCCCGCGAGCGACGAGAAGGGAATGCTGCGCGCCTCGCGCTGACCGCGCGTCTTGGCGACGTTGATCATGATCCGGAAGACCCAGGTGCGTAGAGATGACCGGGCTTCGAACCCGTCGATGCCGTTCAGCACGCCAATCCAGGTCTCCTGCACCACCTCCTCGGCGACGGCCGCGCTAGGGACGTACATACGCGCCACCCGCAGCAGGGCGGGAGAGTGCCGCGCGACGAGGCGCTCGAAGGCGCGCTCGTCGCCCGCGCGCAGCGCTTCGACCAGCTCGGCGTCGCCCGGCGGGCGCCGCCGCAGGCGGTCAAGCACGGACAGCATTCGCTGACCCGTCGACATGCCGCTCGCATCGTATGGGCCGGCGCTACATCGAGCGCCGATCGCAGCAGAAAGCGCCAATAAACAGTCGACGCCACGCGCCGCGGGCAGTCGACTCTAAGCCAGCTTTTTACGCAATCCGTCGACGGCCTTTTCCGCCCAGCGTTTGATGACCCAGCGCCCAACCGTCTTGTCGAATAGCCCGTACCGGAGGGCGGGCGGGTTCATTCCCATTTCCATGTCCACGAACGTCCCGCCCCGGGCGTCGGTCAGAAGCCAATGCTGGAAGCCGCCCGTCGTCGGACAATGCCATTTCAGCTCCTTGAAGTCCTCGCGACGCTCGATGATCCGGGTGTACTCCAACCGTCGTCCGGCGACCGCCATGACCTGCGTGAAGGGGTCGCCAACCTCGAATTTCTCGCCCTGGATCTCCACTGCAACCGGCCACCACTCGGGATAGGTGGCGGGGTTGCCGACCAGCTCCCAGACCTGATCCATCGGTGCATCGATGTGGGCCTGCGTGCGGTAGGTCGACACGCCGCAATTCTTACAGAGCGCGCTTCGCTGAGATAATCGCGGCCGCCGTGTCCCCGGATCTCGACGAGCGCATTGCATCGCGCTTTCCCGGACTGTCACGCCAGCTGCTCGCTCGCGTACTGGCGCTGCCCCGCGAATCGCCGGTCAGGCGGAGAGTCCTCAAGCGCACATTTCGGACCCACGGAGGCACATCGCGTCCGGCGGGCGGGATCTTCCGCACGCCCGAGCAGCGATTCAAGAGTCTGCCGGACTTCGCCTTCGAGCCCAACTACAGGACGGTCGGGAATCTGCGCTTGGCCCACATCGACGTCGGCGAGGGCGCGCCGGTCGTGATGATCCACGGGGAGCCGGCGTGGTCGCTCATCTGGCGCAAGGTGATCCCGCCGATTCGAGACGCGGGATATCGATGCATTGCGCCCGACCTGGCGGGATTCGGACGCTCCGACAAGCCGATCGATCCTGGCTGGCAGTCATTCGAGCGACATGTGGAGCTGACGGGCTCATTGCTCGAGGAGCTCGATCTACACGACGTGAGCCTGGTGCTCCACGATTTTGGCGGGCCAATCGGGCTGATGCTCGCCATCGCAGAACCGGACCGTATCGCGCGGATCGTCATCCTCGATACGGCGATCGACTCCCGCGAGGCTTGGATGAACGAGACCTGGGTTCGCACTCGTGAGTTCGTCGAGAGCACAGAAGACTTTCCGGTTGGGGAGCTGATGCGGGCAACGTGCCTCGACGACCCGGGGGACGAGGTCATCGCTGCCTATGAGGCGCCGTTCCCGGTGCCAGAGTCGCAAGGGTGGAGGGGGTTGATGATGAGCGTCCCGCACAAGGGCGACAAGAGCGCTGCCGCGGCCGCGGATGCGTTCTGCGATGCCCTTCGCCACGACCCACGGCCGCTCCTGTTCCTCTGGGCCGAGTCCGACGCCTTCCTTACCCTCGCGAGCGGCCAACGGCTCGCCACCCGGATCGGACGCGACATCGATCACGTGATCCCACAGTCCGGGCACGCCCTCCCGGAGGACCAGGGCCAGATGATCAGCAAGTTGATCGTCGACTGGCTCGACGGCTGCCACTAGCGGTCGGCCATCGGCGGCGAAGTTCATTGCCGCTCTGCGCGTGAGTACGAGCACCCCGTGCGACGACTGCAAGCCATCTTCGCCGCGCAGGCCGATTCTGGCTTTCAAAAGACGATCTAATACCCGAGGGACAGAGATGGCTGCCAGGAACTACGACGTCATGGTGATCGGCGCCGGCCCAGCCGGAGAGCACTGCGCGGCGATCCTGGCCGATGGCGGGCTCGAGGTCGCGATCGTCGAGCGCGAGCGCGTCGGCGGCGAGTGCGACTACTGGGCCTGCATTCCGTCGAAGACGTTGCTGCGACCCGGCGAGGCGCTTGCCGAGGCGCGCGCGGCGCCGGGTGCGCGCGAGGCAGTGACCGGAACTCTCGACGTGCGCGCCGCCCTGGAGTGGCGTGACTTCATGGTCTCGTACTACGACGACGCGGACAAGGTGAAGTGGCTCGAGAGCAAGGGCATCGACGTGATCCGCGGCAGCGCCCGGATCATCGCGCGTGACGAGGTCGCGGTGGATGACGTCGTGTACGAAGCCGACCAGATCGTGATCGCAACCGGCTCCGATCCGGTGATCCCTCCCATCCCCGGGCTCTCGGAGCTGGAGGGCGTGTGGACAAGCCGCGAGGCAATGGCCTTGGAGGCGCCGCCGCGACGGCTACTCGCGCTCGGCGGAGGGCCGGTGGGTGTCGAGATCGCGCAGGCGCTCGCGCACATGGGTACTTCCGTCGCCCTCGTGGAAGGACAGGACCGCATTCTGCCGCGAGAGCCACGCGCGCTCGGCGACGCGCTCGGCACCGTGCTACGGGCGGACGGGGTCGCGCTCCACCTCGGCCGTCGCGCCGCTGCGGCTCGAAGTGAGAACGGCGAGTTCGTGCTCGCCTTCGAGGACGGCTCGGAGCTCCGCGGCGACCGCCTGCTGATAGCGACCGGCCG
This sequence comes from uncultured Solirubrobacterales bacterium, assembly GCA_963716195.1. Taxonomy (GTDB): domain Bacteria; phylum Actinomycetota; class Thermoleophilia; order Solirubrobacterales; family JBBDJG01; genus JBBQNR01. Next base: position 615,391 of record OY970293.1, on the reverse strand, counting down.
CCAGCCGCGCGTAGACGTGGGCTTCGAGAATGCTGGGGTGACGGCCGCCAAGCAGGGCATCGAGGTGGATTCGCGCATGGCCGCCGCGGACGGCATCTGGGCGATCGGCGACGTGACGGGCGTATGGCCGCTCACCTACGTCGGCAAGTACCAGGGCCGCGTCGCCGCCGCGAATATCCTCGGCTATGAGCGCCATGTGAACTACGACGCCGTTCCGCGCGTCGTCTTCACCTATCCGCAGGCGGCGTCGGTCGGCCAGGGCGAGGGAGCGGTGACGGCCACGGCGGCATTGAAGGACGTCCCGAAGACGGCCACCTACACGCGCGCGTACGAGGACGATCCTGGCTTCATGACGCTCGTGTCCGACGGCGAGCGCCTGACCGGCGCCTACGCCCTTGGGCCGGAGGCCGGCGAGTGGCTGCAGCAGGCGACGCTCGCGATCCGAGCGGGCGTTCCACTCGACGTGATCCGGGACGTCATCCAACCCTTCCCGACGTTCTCGGAGATCTTCCTGTTCGCGCTCACCGAGCTCGACGCGAGAGTTCCGGCAGCTCGCTGAATGAAAGTGCTCGCCGAGGACATCGGTAAGGGACTGTTCGCCGGCCTGGCGGGAACGGCCGCGATGACCGTGTCGAGCACACTCGAAGAGAAGCTGCGCAATCGCCCGCCGAGCAACGCCCCGGCGAAGGCGGCGGAGAAGGTGCTCGGCATCGACAGGTTTGCGAGCGAAGCTGCGGAGAGCAGGTTCTCCAACCTGGTGCACTGGAGCTACGGCACGAGTTGGGGCGCTGTGCGCGGCGTGCTTGACGCCGTCGGGCTGCACGGCACGCTGGCGACGCTCGTGCACGGCGCCGCCGTCTGGAGCGCGCAGGCCGTGATGCTCCCGGCCCTCGGTTTAGCCCCTCCGGTCCGTGAGTGGAGCGCGCAGGAGATCGCCATCGACGTCTTCCATCACGCCGTTTACGCGAGCGCAACCGGCATCGCTTACGAGCTCCTCGAGTAGCCGCCGTCAGTCCTCGAGTCGCGTCTCCTCCAGGTCGAGCTCCCGCTCGAGCCTGTGCATGACGTCGTTGCTGATCTCACCGCCATCTCGAAGCTCGACCACCGCCTGGCGCTGGGCGGTGTAGAGCTCGCGCAACAGGCGCTGGTATGCGATCGAGCGGTCCTCGATGCCGTCTTCGTCCTCGATCTTTCCGGCGCGGACCTTGAATCGGCGCTGGCGGAATCTGAACATCCCGCGTAGGCGCTCGACGGTGTCGTCGCGGGTCCACTCCTCGCTCGCAAGCTCGTCCAGCCGTTTGAGCGCGGCGCGCGAGGCGAGGAGGCGCGCACGCACCTCCTCGGCCTCCTCCTCGGAGCCGTCCTCCTCGACACCGAGACGGCGTATCACGGCGGGCAAGGTCAGGCCTTCGCCGACCACCGTTATGACGACGACCGCGAAGCTGATGAAGAGAACGAGGTCACGGTCTACTAGTGGCGCACCTGCATCGGTCTCGAGGGGCAACGACAGCGCCGCTGCGAGCGTGACCGCTCCGCGCATGCCCGCCCATGCGGACACGATTCGCTGGCGCGGTCCGACTCGCCGCGCGCGCTGGGCGGGGCGGCGATCGAGGGCGCGGATCACGTAGGGCATGGTGAACATCCACGCGAACCGGACCGCGATCACGGTCGCGCACACGAGCACCGAATAGCCGATCGCTTCGCCGGCGCCGTAGGAGTCGAGCGAGTCCATGATCACGGGCAGCTGCAGCCCGATCAGGATGAAGAGCGTCGCGTTGATCAGGAAAACGAGGATCTCCCACAACGCGAAGCCCTGGAGCCGGGTCGCCGGCGAGGCAAGCCTGGGCGCGAGCCAACCGAGATAGACACCGGCGGTGACGGCTGCCAGGACGCCGGACACCCCGAGCTCGTGCGCCGGGATGAACGCGGCATAGCCGGTCAGCAACGAGATCGTGTTCTCGCTGGTGGGATCGTCGAGGCGGCGCCGGATCTGGGACACGACGTACGCGACGACAAGCCCCACCGCGATGCCGCCCAGGGCCGAGGTCACGAACTCGAAGCCGGCGTCGAGCACCGAGAAGCTGCCACCGACTGCCGCGGCAACCGCAACGCGGTAGGCGACTAGCGCGGTGGCGTCGTTGACGAGACTCTCGCCTTCGATCACGTTGACCAGGCGGCGTGGGGCGCCGAGCCGGCGGAGGATGGCGGTCGCCGCGACCGGATCGGTCGGCGAGACGATCGCGCCGAGCGCGAAGGCCATCGGCCACGACAGCCCGATCGCCTCGTGAGCGAGGACGGCGACCGCCCCCATGGTGGCGATGACCAAGCCGATCGCCAGCATCGAGATCGCGCGCAAATCGGAGCGCAGCGTCCGCAGGTCGGCGAAGAACGCGGCTGAGTAGAGAAGCGGCGGCAGGAACACCAGGAGCACGAGGTCCGGGTCGAGCTCGATCTCCGGCATGCCGGGCAGGACACTGAGCGCGAGGCCGCCGATCACCATCGGGATCGGATAGGGAACCGACAGCCAGTGCGCGAGCACGTTCAGTCCCGCGACGGAGACGAAGAGCACCGCGAGGAAGATCTCGAAGTCGTCCATCGGGATATCTTCCCGCGTCGCCGTTCAGCGCTTCAACTGCGGCGGGGTCAGCAGAACACGGCCACCTCGAACGGCTTGTCGGTGAAGGCGCCTGCCGAATTCGACGTTCCGACGCGGACCGTGTTCGCCGTCGTCGGCGAAGGCTTCGCCGCGGCTTCCCCTGCTTGTAGAACGTCGCCGGCCTCCGTGGCGCTGATGGATGCAATTGCGGCACAGGCGCGCAGGTCCTGCCCGGGGAATGTGACGCGGTAGATGCCCGCGCTCTCGCGATTGATCGTGGCTCCGCCCTTCGACCGGACGATCGCGCCGGTCTCACTCACGACCGCCCAAACGGTCGAGGAGATGCCGGGATCGCCCTTCGGACCCCTGAGGCCCCTCAGGCCCCTGGGGCCCCTCGCCCCCCGTGTACCTCGCGGGCCGCCCCGGCCAGACCGGAGCTGGCCGCGCTTGAAGTCTCCCGCCAGCAGCGACCCGTTCCTGATGTCCTTGCTGCGCACGGCGTTGTTGCGAATGTCCTGCGAGCGAATGCTGTTGTTGGCGATCTGCTTGCTGCCGACCGTGACGGCCGCATATGAGCCACTACCGAGCGCGATGAACAACGCGATCGATGCGACGACGTTCGCGAAAGTCAGGCGCGGGCTGATGCGCTTCCACATGGCTTCCTCCTTGTGTGCGACGACGCGGGACTCTAGCGGCGCACAAGTATCCTGGCCGCGTGGGCAAGTACGTGATCGACACGCGGGCCCGGTCGCGCGCGCCGCGCGAAACGGTCTGGGCCCTGCTCGCCGACGTGAACACCTGGTCCCAGTGGGGAGCGTGGCAGACGACGGAGCTCGAGCAGGAGGGCTCGCCGGTGGCCGAGGGTGTCGGTGCGATCCGCCGCCTCGTCCGCAAGCCGGTCACGACGCGCGAGCAGGTGACGGCCTTCGAGCCGCCAAACCGGTTCGCCTACGAGATGCTTTCGGGCCTGCCGTTGCGCGACTACAAGGCCGAAATTACGCTCACGGACATCGCCGATGGCACCGAGATCCGCTGGCGCTCGGAGTTCGACGCCCGCATCCCTGGTACCGGCTCCCTGCTGCGGCGCCAGCTCGGGGGGTTCGTCGCCGACACAGCCAAGCGCCTCGCCCGCGCAGCGGAACAGCGCGCCAGCGCTTAGAAACAACTCTCTCTCTATCCCTGACGGTCCGGGCCGGCACGCTCGAGCGTGATCCGGATCAGCACCCGTTTCTCCCTGCGCATGCGCTCGCGATAATCGTTCCAGTCGGGGTTCTCGTCGGGAAAGCGCTTGTAGTAGTCGATCAGCGGGTCCATCGCCTCCGGCAGCGAGAGCACCTCCGCCCTCCCCTCCGCGTAGATCCACACGCCGAAGAAGCGCTCCGTGATGACGCAAACCTGTGCCCACGGATCACGGCGCAGGTTGCGCACCTTGTACGCCGTCTCGCGGCTCGAGATGATCGCGCGTCCCTCGCCGTCGACGTTCACGAGCACGGGGGTCTGCTGCACACCTCCGTCCGAGCGCCGCGTGGCGAGCACTGCCCGATGGTGCTCGCGTATGAACTCCCGGGCAGCTTCGAGGTCCATTGCCGGCCTACGACCGCGTGCCGGCGGGCGCGGGCTCGGCGCCGGCAGCTTCGTCGCCCAGGGCCAGGCCGCCGCTCGGTGTCGACGGCCACCAGATGCGGTCGCCGATCAGCTCCACTGCGGCCGGCACCATGATCGTTCGCACGATGAACGTGTCGAGCAGGATCCCGACCGCCACCATGAACCCGATGTTGAACGCGAACGTCACCGGCAGCGTCATCAGCACCGAGAACGTGCCGGCGAGGATCAGGCCTGCGCTCGTGATCACCGGTCCCGTGGCGGCGAGCGCGCGCAGCATGCCCTCGCGCGTGCCGTGCTTGCGCGCCTCCTCCCGAGCGCGGCCCATGAGGAAGATGGTGTAGTCGCAGCCCAGCGCGACCAGGAATATGAACGCGAACACCGGCAGTGATGCATCGACACCGGGGTCGCCGACGACATAACGGAAGAACAGGAGCGACAGGCCGAGCGTACCGAAGAACGACGCGAGCACGGTCGCGATCAGGACGAGCGGCGCGACGATCGCCTCCAGCAGGATGCCGAGGATGATCGTGATCACGAGCAACGCGAGGGGGACGATCTTCTTCGTGTCGGTGCCGGTGGCCTTGTCGAAGTCGAACTGCACGGCAGTGCCGCCGCCGATCAGCGCCGCCGTGCCGGTAGGCATGTCTTCGAGCTGCTCGCGCAGCTTGGGCACGAGCTTCAACGCCTTGTCGGTGTAGGGATCGTTCCGGAGGACGATGTCGAGCTTTGCGATGCGGCCGTCGCGTGAGCGCTCCGCTTCGGGCACGACGCGGGCCACGCCGCTCACCGTCGTGAGCTTGGAGGTGACGAAGGCGATGTCGCTCTCGCGCACACGACCGCCGGTGCGCTCTACCAGCACCGTGGTGGGGTTGCTGGCGCCCGCCGGGAACTCCTCCTCGAGAGCGCGGAAACCGTCGACGCTCTCGGTGGGCTTCTTGAAGAAATTGGTCGTGCTGTAGTCCTCCTTGTAGGCGAGCAGGCCAAGAGCCCCCGCACCGAAGAGGGCCACGGTCGCCGCCAGCGCCAATCCCGGCCGCTGGAGAACGCGATCGCCGACGCGACGCCAGATCCCGCGACGGTGCTCCTCGGGGTCCTCGGGGCGGTACTCGACCGACTGCTTTCTCGGCCAGAACGCCCGCCTGCCGGCGATCGTCAGCAGCGCGGGCAGGAGGGTCAGTCCCGACAGCAAAACGGAGACGACGCCGATCGCCATCACCGGCCCTAGCGAGCTGATCGAGCGCGTGTCGGCGATCAGCAGGACCAGCATCGAAAGCGCGACCGTCAGCCCGCTCGCGAGGATCACGGGGCCGACCCGCCGGATCGCCCTCCCCATCGCGTCGTGCTTGTCCTCGTGCCGTCGCAACTCCTCCCGGTAGCGCGACAGCAGCAGCAGGCAGTAGTCGGTGCCGACACCGAACATCAGCACGACGAGGATTCCCGTCACGTTGTCGCTCACCGTCCCGCCGGACTTGGCGTACAGGTAGATCAGACCCTGTGCGACCCCGTATGCGACGAACACGACGATCAGCGGCGTGATCGCGATCAGCGGCGAGCGGTAGATCGCCCCCAGCAGGACGAGCACGAGCAGCATCGTGGCGCCCAGCAACAGGGCGTCGATGGAACCGAAGATCTCCTCAAAGTCCGCGTTGTAGCCCGCGTCCCCCGTCACGAACACGCGCAGACCGTCGCCGCCGTCACCGGTTATGTCGCGCACCTCTTTGCCCCAGTCGCCGAGCCGCTTGAAGTCGTCGGAGAAGAAGACGACCGTATAGGCGAGGTCGCCGCCGGGCGCCACTTGCGCACTGCGCCCCTTCCCCGCAAACGGGAGCACCGGCCGTCCGACCAGCGGGAGCTCTTTCTCGGCGCGCTGCGCGTCCGCGATGATCTTCCGCTTGTCCGCCTCGGTCAGGCCGCCGCTGCGGCGGTAGACGATGATGCCGTTCAGCGTCTGCCCGCCCTCGAAGCGCGAGTTCAGGATGCGGGTGACCTCCGTCGACTCCGCGCTCTCCGGCAGGAAGCTCTCGGTTCCATTCTCGGTCTCGTCGGTCAGCTTCGAGCCGAGCGGCGCGAACACGAACAGCAGCAGGAGCCACACGACGGGCACCACCCATTTGGTGCGGCGACCGGAAACGAACTTGGCGAGCGATCTCAAGTCAGTCTTGGAAACCGGCGAGCTTCCGCAGCAGGTTACGCAATGCCTCGCGCTCGCGCTCGTCGAGCGGCGCCAGCAGCGTGTCGGCCATCTCCGCGGAGACGCTGTGCGCGCGCTCCAGTGTTCGTCGCCCGCGCGCGGTCAGATATACGGCGTGCTTGCGGCGGTCCTCGGGATGCGTGCGGCGCTCAGCCAGGCCCATCTTCTCCAGCTCGTCGATCACCGCCACCATCGAGCTGGGATCGATCAGCGAGCGCGTAACCAGTTCCCGTTGCGCGCTGCCGGGATGCGACTCGATCAGCGTCAGCACACCGAAGTGACTGGGCCGCAGCCCGAGTGGCTCCAGCGCTGCGGTGAACATGTACGCGGTCCGCTGCCCGTTCCAGGACAGCAGGAAGCCGGTCGCGCTCGCCAGCGGCTCTGGAGGAGGGTTGTCGAAGCGCATCGGGGCTCGTGGCATCGGCTGCATTCTATGAGGCAAGAATCATTTGGGTTATAAACCATTGCCTCCCCGAACAACCCCTTTTTCCCCGGAGGTTGCCCGTGTCGTCGCTCACTCGCTGGGTGCTCGCGTACAAGCGCCGAGGCCTAGAGCGCCCGCACCGAGATTTCGAAAACGGCCTCGTAGCTGTCCGGCGCGCTTACGACCGAGAGGCTCTCTCCCCCCTCCCGCAGTGCGTTCGTCGGCGCGGTCATCGGCTCGAAGCAGATGAACTGCGAGCCGGCCGGGGCGTAGACCTGCGCGAAGGGATAGCCGGAAGGGAAGGCGATCCGCAGCTCCCGCCCCGCGGCGGCGAGCACGAACGGCCTGTCGGGATCGACTTCCGCGAAGCCGTCGTCGAAGACACGGTCGCCGAGCGGCGCGCGGTCGTAGCGGACCGGCTCGCTCGCTCCCGTTGGGATCATGCGGTCGTCGAGCACCAGCCGGCGGCTGACCGGAAACTCGATCTCCCACATTTCGCGTGGCACATCCGGCAGGCGCAGGTAGGGATGGAAGCCGAAGGAAACGGGCACCGGCGAATCCCCGGTCGGCGTGACGGTCGTCCGCACCGTGAGCACGTTGCCGGACAGCGACACGTCGATGCGCAGCAGGTGCGCGAACGGGAAGCCGGCCATCAGCTCCTCGTGGGCGCCGAAGTCGAGCTCGGCGCTCAGTGCGGCGCCGTCGCTGCCCGCGCCGCTATCGCGCACGCGCCAGTGCGGGCAGGCACCGAGCAGGCCGTGGATCGGAAGGCCGTTCGGATCTTGCAGCATCAGCCGCGAGCGAGGATCGAGCTCCACGCTCAGGCCGCCGAACGAGTAGCCGAAGCCGGCGAGCCGGTTTGCCCACGGATGGAGGAAGGGGATTCCCGTCGCCGCGCCGGTGCGGGCGTATTCGGCCAGTCCGCCGCCCATATCGAGGAGCTCGTCGCCACCGTGGCGCAGCGAGCAGCCGATCATCCCGGCGCCGGGAGCAAACGAGGCGCGCAGGTCCGCCGCCCGCGATGTGAGCGTGAGCACCTCGATGCCATCAATCCGCTCGGTCACGACGCTGTACGGCTCTTGAGTACTCATCCGCCTCCCATCGCCTCGCCGCGCCTCAGCCGGTGCCGGCGGCGGCGCGCAATGTACAGCCGCCGTTGTATGTAGAGAGTCATGACACCGCCCGCGACGATCGCAACGAGGTTGATCGCGAGCTGGAGAAGCGCCCCGCCGCACTGATCCCAGTCCCCGTAGGCGGCGGCGAGTCCGACGTTCGCGGCGGCGGGAATCGTCACGACCGACACGAGCACCCCGATCAGCGCGCTCGATTTCGAAGAGGTCAGCGACAGCACCCCGACGATGCCCGCGAGAAAGCCCACGAACGCCGAGAAGAAGTCCGGGTTGGAGATGAAGTCGGTGAGGGGATGCTGCGGGATCGTGTCCGGAGCGATCCCCGTCTCCTTGAACACGAGCGACGCCACCGTCGTGACTGCGATCGCGAACGGGAAGCCGACGGCGAGAGCCAGCAGTGACCGGCGCGCCAACTCGCCGCGGTGCTGCACGATCGCCACCATCAGCCCCGCGAGCGGCCCGAACTCGGGGCCGACGATCATCGCTCCCACGATCAGGATCGGCTGGTCGAGGATGATCCCGACCGAGGCGATCAGGGTCGCGATCGTCATGAAGGCGAGGAAGTTGGCCGACAGCTCGGTGCCCTCGGAGGTGCGCGACTCCACCTCCTCCCAGACGACGGCGTCCGACGGCAGGCCGGCGGCGGCCTTCTCGGCCTGCCGCGCCACCTCCGACATGGATGTGTCCACCGTCTCGAGCGCGATGGACCCGTCCCGATCGATCCCAAGGTCGCGCAGGTCACTCAGGATCACGCTCGCGTCCTCGCGGGCGACGTCGCACAGGATCACGTCGCCCTTTGGCCTGTGGGTCGCTGCTCCCGGCAGGTGGACGACGTTGCTGACCGACGGCGACTGCTTCAGAAGATCCAGCACCGCTTCGGTCCGGTCGGGGGGCACCAGCAAGCGTAGATGGACCATGGTGCCCACAATCGTGGCGGTCACGTCCGCTAGAAGGTTCGTCGAGCGCGCTGCCGGGCCCCCCTCCCACGTCTCGGCGCGGCCCCGCGCGGCCGCCGCGTAGCTCTACCGCTTGCGAGGGCGCGAGACGACCTCGACGGACTCGAGACTGTCCACTCGGTCCGCGCGAGCGCGGTCCCTGCCCTTGCCACCGGACACCACGTCGCGCCGCTTGTCTGTCGCCGTCACCCTGTCGTTGCCAGCGCCGGCCTTCAGGACGTCGCGCCCTTTGCCGCCGACCAGGCGATCGTCTCCCTGCGCGGCGTAGATCTGGTCGCTGCCGCTTCCGGCGTCGATCCGATCGGCGCCGCGGCCGCCGAACACTATGTCGTTGCCGCCCCGCGCGCGGATACGGTCACTGCCGCCGAGTGCGCAGATCGTGTCCGCCTTGCTCGTGCCCACGAGCACGTCCGCCTTGCCCGTACCGAGGACGGTGCACGCGCTCGCGTGTACGTTTCCCGCCGCCGACAGGTCGGCGGGCAGCGCCAGCGCGCCCGCGCACAGGCACGCAGCGATGGCCGTAAGCATTCTGCGAACCATGGCGTCGCGAAACTGTACCCCGGACCGGCGGCCCGATGCCGCATCAGAGCTCTGACGCCCGCCGGACGAAGTCGCGCCAGCGCTCGTGCTGCTCGCGACGCCAGCGCTCGTCTCGCTGGGGCTCGACGCGCTCAGCGGGCGACAGCAGCGACGGCGCCGCCGCCAGATCGAGCACGCCTGCTCCGGCCGCCGCCAGCAGCGCGGACCCCGTCGCGGTCGCGTCGGCGGCCATCCGTTCGACTGGGACCCCGATCGCGTCCGCCTGCAGCTCGAGCAGCAAGCTGTCGTTCGTGAGCCCGCCGTCCACGCGCACGCTCTCGACTGCCACCTGCTCGCGTACCGCCTCGACCACGTCTGCCACTCGCCAGCAGATGCCTTCGAGCGCAGCGCGGGCCAGCTCGGCGCGGCCGCTCGCGCCGGTCAGGCCGGCGATCACGCCGCGCGCCTGCGGTTTCCACCACGGAGCACCGAGCCCGGCGATCGCCGGCAAAACGTGCACTCCGCCCGCGTCGGGCGCCTCGTGTGCGAGCGCTGCGACCGCCGCCGCCGACGGCGCCAGCCCGATCCGTTCCGACAGCCATTCGAGCAGCGAGCCGGCGGCGAACACGCCACCGTCGAGCGCGTACTCGGTCCTTCCCGAGATGTTCCATGCGACCGTGGGCAGCAGGCCGCCGCTGTCGCGCGGGACGTCTTCGCCGACATGGGCGAACATGAACACGCCCGTGCCGTACGTCGCCTTGACGGCGCCGGGCTCGACGCAACCGGTGCCCGCGAGCGCCGCCTGCTGGTCGACCACGCGCGCCGTCAGCGGCAGCTCGACTTTCCAGCGCTCGTGCCGGAGGGTCCCGAGCTGCCCGGCGCTCTCACGCACCGGCGGCAGGAGCTCCGGGGGAACGCCGAACCGCTCGCACAGCCATGGGTCCCAGCCGATCTCGCCGAGAGCCTGGAGCTGAGTGCGGGACGCGCTCGACACGTCGGTTGCGAACACGCCGGCGAGGCGGTCGGTCAGGAACGCGTCGAGCGTCCCCATCCGCAGCGTCCCGGCATCGCGCGCCGACTGCACGGCGTCGACGTTCTCGAGCAGCCAGGTCAGCTTGCCGGCGGAGAAGTACGGGTCGAGGGGCAAGCCGCTGCGCTGCTTGATTTCGTCCTCGAGCCCTTGCTGCCGAAGGCGCTCGAGCACGACCTCCGAGCGCTTGCACTGCCAGACCACAACCGGCGACAGCGGCTGCCCGCTGTGCGCATCCCAAGCGACGACGGACTCGCCCTGGTGGTCGAGCCCACACGCGACGATCTCGCCGTCGGCGCGTTCGATCACCTCCGCCACTGTGCTCACGACAGCTTCGAGCTGCTCCTCGACGTCTTGCTCCACCCAGCCTGGATGTGGATGCCTCGTCGTCAATCGCCGGCGCGCTTCGGCGAGGGTAGTCAGGCGCTCGTCCAGGAGCGCCGCCTTGACCCCGGTCGTGCCGGCGTCGATGCCGACCAGCAGCGCCGCAGTCAACGGGTCGCCACCGCCCAGTACTCGGCGGCCCGCCGCCACCACGGTCCCGCCGAGCGCACGCGCTCACCGGGCTCGAGCGGCTGTTCCTCCTCCATCTCGATCCCGATCTCGGCGACCAGCGCGCGCACCCGCTCCGCGACCGCCGGCGAGGAGGTCAGGCCGGTCGAGCGGATGGCCGCGGCGTGCACGAGGCGCGGGCACGCGGGCGAGCGCTCGATCACGTAGTTGACGCCGTCACCGGCGGGCCGCAGGCCCGCGTAGGAGGCGAGCGGCTCCAGCTGCTCCAGCTCGGGCAGCAAGCGCGTGGCGCCGGCCCGCACCTCCGCGAGCGCGCCCTGCCGCACCGACCAGTCGCGCTTGTCCTGCTGGTCGTGCGCGGTCGGGCCGGCCACGATCTTTCCGTCTGTGGTCGGGAACACGAGCACTCCCTTGGTCTGGGCGCTCGGCACCGGCAGCAATACGCGCTCGAGCTCCAGCTCGGCGGGTGGGTCGAAGACGAAGAACTCACCTTTGCGCGGGAAGACGCGAAAGCGATTGTCACCGGCGGCCCTCGCCACCTCGGCCGCGTACAGGCCCGCGCAGTTGACCGCCGCCGCGCAGCGTGTCAGCTCCTCCCCCTCGCTCGTCAGCACCAGCTCGTCGCCCTCGCTGCGCACACCGTCCACGCGGGCGCCGGTCACGACCCGTGTCCCCGCGTGTTCCGCCGCGGCGGCGATCGAGAGCGTGTAGGAGACGGGGTCGGTCACGGACTCTCCCGGCACGAGCAGTGAACCGTCGTCGGTGAGCTCGACCTCCACCCCGTTCGACTGCGCGCCCGCGGCCAGCTCCATCGCGACGGCGCGCTCGCGGTCGTCGCGCGGTCGCAGCAGCGCGCCGGTGCGCAGCACAGGGATACCGAGTCCGTCGAGCAGCTCGTCACGCAGCCGGCCCGCACGAACGATCATCTCGGTCTCGAGCCTGCCGGGCAGCGAGTCGAAGCCCGTGTGCAGGATGCCCGAGTTGGTGGCGCTGGCGGCGAGGCAGAGCTGGGGCTCCGCCTCCAGCAGGGTCACCGCGACCCCGCGGCGCGCGAGGGCGAGCGCAACGCTGGACCCGATCACACCGCCGCCGATCACGGAAACCTGCCGGCTCAAAGTCAGTCGATCCTAGCCCGGAGCGCGCGCCGCAACAGCGCACCGGCCTCCGCCGCGGAGGGCAGGCCGGCGAGCGCGCCGCGGACCTCGACCACTTGCGCCGCGATCCTCGTCGCGAGCCCGACCACGTCTACGAGCTGCTCACGTCGCGCGCCTTGCGCGAGAGCGGCGGCCAGCACTGCTGAGACTGCGTCGCCCGCTCCGGTCGCGTCCTCGACGCGCGTGGCGACTGCCGGCACGTGTGCGATGTCGGCGTTCCCGTACGCCACGATGATTCCGTCCGCGCCGAGTGTGACGACTGCCGTGGACGTGCCCAGCCCCACCAGCGTGGCGGCGGCCTCGCGGCCGTCGGCGCGGCCGGTGAGCGCGCGCGCCTCTTCCAGGTTCGCCTTCACGACCGTGGAGCCGCCGATCATCGACAGCGCGGTCTCGAGCATCTCCGTCTCGCTCACCCAGCGCGGCGCGCGCAGGTTGGGATCGAAGACGACGTCCCACCTACGCTCCAGAGCGCGGTCGCGCGCCCCGAGCGTCAGCTTGCGTTCGGGCTCGCGGATCAGCGTGTCGGACCCGAACACGAACACGCCGCGCTCTCCCATCACCGGATCGAGGTCCTCCGCCCCCACCGCGACGCCGATCGCGCCGTCGCCGTAGAACGAGAACGAGGGCTCGCCGTCATCCGAGACGGCGACGAATGCGTGCGGCGTCTGCGCGCCGGGGACCAGGGCGAAACGCGAGACGTCCACTCCCTCGGCGACGAGCGTGTCGCGCAGCCATCTGCCCCAGGGATCGTCGCCGGCGCCACCCACGAGCAGCGAGCGGGCGCCGAAGCGGGCCGCCCCCACGGCGACATTGCCTTGTGAGCCGCCGAAGAACGGCGTGAAGGCGCGAGCGTCCACGAGCCGCTCGACCGGCTGCTCGCAGACGAAGTCCACGAGCGTCTCGCCCAGACAGATCACCGAGCCGGATCGCTGCATCAGAGGGGAAGTCCTAACACGAGCAGCTCCTTCCAAGCTACGCTCTCGTGTAGAGCGCTCCAACTCGCCGGCCACCGACAAGGGAGGGAGGCATGGGCGACGCAACTGTTGCAACCGCTTCCGAAACACGAAACGCGATCTCGAACGCGCTCGTGAGCCTCTACAAGGAGTACTACGGCAAGGGGCCCACGAAGGCGAAGACGTACATCCTCGACGAGGCCGTGGTCTGCGTACTGCGCGGCGGGATGACCCAGGCAGAGAAGACGCTCGCCGCGGAGGGCAAGGAGGACACCGTGCGCGACGTCAGGCAGAGTTGGCAGCAGATCATGGAAGACCGCTTCAAGAGCGTGATCGAGGCAGCGGTCGGGCGCCGGGTGGAGGCCTACATCGGGGGCGTCGACCCGCAGGGCGAGGCCTCGTCAGAGCTGTTCTTGCTCGAGGGCTCCCCCGAAGCGGATCAGTTGCCGTAGATCGCGGCGGCGTGCGGCTCGAGGGTTCCGCTCTCGGCCGAGGCGGCGTCATGGGTCGCGAGGACGACCGCGCCAATGTCCGGCGGACGGCGCTGCTCCCCGGTGGTGTTGATGGCGACGAGGTGACTGCCACGCTGGTAGGCGAGCAGGCCGTCGCCGGCGTCGACCAACTCGAACCCTTCGCCGAGCTCGCGCTTCAGCTCGATCAGCCGCCGGTGAAGCTCGAGCAGCGAAGAAGGATCGCCGCGCTGCGCCGAGACGTTGCGATCGGCGGAGTCGACGACGGGCAGCCAGGGCTGGCCGGTGGTGAACCCGCCCGCATGCGCATCCTCCCACTGCATCGGATGGCGGAAGCTGTCGCGCCAGAGACGGTCGTGCGGCGGATCTGACCCGCGGCCGTTCAGCATTCCGATCTCATCACCCTGATAGAGGAACGTCGTACCGGGGAGCGTCATCAGCAGCACCGCCGCCGCGCGCTCGTTCTCCGGGCCGTAACGTGACCCGAGGCGCCCGAAGTCGTGGTTGGACAGCACCCATGCGGCGCCGACGCCGGAGCGGCCCGTCAGCTTCACCGCGGCATCGATCACCGGGCCGAGCAACTCGGCCTGCCAGGAGCACAAGAGCAGCTCGAACACAAAGGTGCGGTCGAGGTGATCCAGGTAGGGTGCGTAGCGGACCGTCGGCTGGTAGACCTCGCCGACCATGAACCCGTCGCCGGCCGCCTCTCGCAGGGCGGCGAGGGCGCGCTCGACCCCGGGGTAGTTGCGCGAGTAGCGCAGATCGCGTCCCAGCTCGTGCTCGAGCAGCGGCAGCCCGAATGGCTCCTCGGAGGGAGGATCGTCGCGCAGCTCCGGGTCCTTCATGAGCCGGTCGATCGCGTCGAGACGGAAGCCGTCGGCGCCGCGTTCGGTCCAGAACCGGACCACGTCCTGCATGGCGCGCACCACGTCCGGGTTGTGCCAGTCGAGGTCCGGCTGCTCGGGATAGAACGAATGCAGGTACCAGCGGCCGCTGCGGTCGTCCCGCGCCCAGGCCGGCCCGCCGAACGCGGAGGTCCAGTTGTTGGGAGGGCCGTCCCGGTCCGACCAGATATACCAGTCGGGGTGCTCCCGAAACCAGGGATGCTCGATGGAGGTGTGGCACGCGACGAGGTCGAGCAGCACTCGGATGCCTCGTCCGTGCGCCTCCTGCACCAGCGCGTCGAAGTCGCCGAGCGTCCCGAACGCACGGTCGATTCCCACGTAGTCCGACACGTCGTAGCCGAAATCCGCCAGCGGCGACGGATAGATCGGAGACAGCCAGATGGCGTCTACGCCGAGGTACTGAAGGTGGTCCAGACGGGAGCGGATGCCCGCCAGGTCGCCAATCCCATCTCCATCGGAATCCTGGAAAGAGCGGGGATAGATCTGGTAGACGACGCCCTCGCGCCAGGACACCGGGCCAGCCTATCCGGAACCCGAGGAAGGGCCGCCGATCTTTGTTTTTCCCTCTGCTCGGTGGGTAGGCGAAGTAGAGAACTTAGAAAGTGCAAACCCCTGAAGGGAGTGACATGGCTGACAACCTTCAAGGCAAGAGAATCGCTTTTCTGGTCGCGAACGAGGGCGTGGAGCAGGTTGAGTTGACGCGTCCATTCGAGGCCGTGACCGAGGCCGGTGCCGATGCCGAATTGATCGCCCCCGAGGCGGGCAAGGTCCAGGCCTTCAACCACCTCGACAAGGGCGACAAGTTCAATGTTGATCGCACGCTTGACGAGGTAAGCGCATCCGACTACGACGCGCTCGTCCTGCCGGGCGGAGTCGCCAACCCGGACATCCTGCGCACGATCGAGGCCGCGGTTTCATTCACCCGCGACTTCTTCGAGCAGGGCAAGCCGGTCGGCGTCATCTGTCACGGACCGTGGACAATCGTGGAAGCAGACGTCGTACGCGGTCGCACGCTGACGTCGTGGCCCAGCATCAAGACCGACATCCGCAACGCCGGCGGCAACTGGGTCGACGAGGAGGTGCACGTCGACGGCGGGCTCGTCACGAGCCGCAAGCCGGATGACCTCGACGCCTTCTGCGCGAAGATCGTCGAGGAGTTCGCGGAGGGCGTGCACGCCAGGCAAACACAGTCGGCTGTTGCTTAGGCGCAAAAGCCGGTGGTCCAGGGCTCGGTCTCCAGGAAGGCCGGGCCCTCGGCTTGTACGGGGTGTACAGTCGCACAGCCATGCGGAGGACCAAGATCGTCGCGACGCTCGGCCCGGCCACCCGAGACCTCGAGGTGCTCACCGAGCTGATCGCCGCGGGCGCCGACGTCCTGCGATTCAACCTCTCGCACGGGACGGCGGAACAGCACACCGAGCTGATCGGACGGGCGCGGCTGGCATCCGAGCGGGCCGGACGTGAGGTGGCCCTGCTCGCAGACCTGCCTGGCCCGAAGCTGCGCATCGGCGAGATCGCCGGCGGAGCGGTCGCGCTTGCAAACGGGCAACAGCTCGTGCTGACGACGCGTCCCGTGACAGGCGACAGCGAGCACCTCTCGTCTTCGTGGACCGGGCTTCCTCAGGCGGTGGACGCAGGCGACGTGATCTACCTGGCCGACGGCCAGATTCGGCTGCGAGTCAAAGATGTCAAGGATGGGGACGTGGCGACTACCGTCGAGGTTGGCGGCACGGTCGCATCGCGCCAGGGAATGAACCTGCCGGGGGCCGACACGCCGTTGCCCGCGATCAGCGAAACCGACCTGGCCTGGGTGGACTTCGCCGTCCAGCAGGAGATGGACCTGATTGCGATCTCGTTCGTGCGCCGGCGGGAGGACCTCGAACCGGTGCGCGAGCGCCTCGCCCAGCACGACAACGACACCCCGGTGATCGCCAAGATCGAGAAGCGCCAGGCCGCGGAGCGGGCGGAGGAGATCATCCAAGCGGCCGATGCAATCATGGTCGCCCGCGGCGACCTCGGCATCGAGCTGCCGATCGAGAAGGTTCCCCTCGTGCAAAAGAAGCTGCTGTCGCTGGCCGGGCGATATTCCAAGCCTGCGATCACGGCCACGCAAATGCTGGCGTCGATGGTGCACTCGTCAAGACCCACCCGGGCCGAGGCCACCGACGTGGCGAACGCCATCTTCGACGGCACGGACGCCGTCATGCTGTCCGAGGAAACCGCCGTCGGCGACTATCCGGTCGAGGCAGTGCGGATCGTCGTGGAGATCGCACGTGAGACAGAGAAGGAGCTCCCCTACGGCGACTGGCTCCTCCACCGCACGGGCCGCGACCGCGACGTCGCGGACACCGTGGCCTATGGGGCGGTCGGCGCGGTGTACCAGCTCGATCTCGTCGCGCTGGTCGTGCCGACTCGCAGCGGCCGCACGGCGAGGCTGGTCTCTGCCCGCCGGCCTCGCGTGCCGGTGCTCGCGCTCTCACCCCGCCACGAGACCGTGAAGCGTCTGAACCTGCTGTTCGGGGTCACCGCCGTCTTCAACGAGGAGCCCGACAATCTCGACGGCCTGCTCGACTCCTGCGCGCGGAGGGCGAGAGAGCTCGGATTCGCGCGTTCCGGTGAGCTGATCGGCATCACCGCCGGGCTGCAGGGTCAGGGTCTCGGCACCAACCTGTTCGAGGTGCACCGTGTGCCCTGACGATCGCACGTTCCTGCCCGCGCTCAGGTTTCGCGCGCTCACTCCGGTGTTCGACCGCGCCGTCCGCCTAACGACGCGCGAGCAGCGGTTCAAGCGCCAGCTGGTCGATCAGGCCCGCATCGCGCCGGGAGACAGCGTGCTGGACGTCGGCGCCGGCACGGGCACGCTCGCGATCATGGTGGCGCGGGAGATTCCGAGGGCGCGCGTCACCGGCCTCGACGCGGACCCGGAGATCCTTGCCCTCGCCCGGCGCAAGGCCGCCGACGCCGGGGTCGAGATCGATTTCGTCGAGGGCTTCTCGACGGAGCTGCCGTTTCCGGACTCGCACTTCGAGGTCGTGCTGTCGTCGCTTTTCTTCCATCACCTCGAACGGAATGTCAAGACACGCACGCTGTCCGAGCTTCACCGCGTGCTCGAGCCAGGAGGACGGCTGCACGTCGCCGACTGGGGCAAGCCGAGCGACCCGGTGATGGCTGCCGCATCCTTACCGCTGCGGGTGTTCGACGGCTTCGGCGTCACCGCCGACAACGTCAGCGGCGCCCTGCCGGGACTGTTCGAGCACGCCGGCTTCGAGCACGTAGCCGTCCGGGATCGGTTGCGGACACCGCTAGGCACGCTCGCGCTGTATGAAGGGCGCAAGCCGGCTGTCGTGCGACACGGTTCTTAGGGAAGTGCAGCGAAGGGGAGTGATCCCAGGGCACTCGGCTGGCGACCTGAACGAGACGACGCAGAGACTCAGGTGTGCCGGCTCGCACGCTTAGCGGGCCTTTGCGAACTCGACGTAACACGCCCAAGCATCGGCTGAACACTTAGGGGGTCCCTAGGGCCCACAAGTGTTCAGCCGGCAAGTGGCCGCTAACAAAAGGGGCATCTTGTCCAACTCACATAAGCAAGTCGTTAGCTTGGCAAGCCTCCCGTCTCACTCCCCTTCGATGCCAGTCCTTGTTGCCGCGGCCGACAAATAACCACCTTGCCGCCACGCCGATAGCCTCCATCCCGTGGACGAGCAGCCGCAGGCCGACCCCGCCGCGCTTCAGCGCTTCCTGGACGGGGAGCACCGCGAGATCCGCGAACAGGTGCGAGAGCGCATCTCGCGGCCGGAGTTCAGGCGGCCGGCGGAGAGCCTTCCCCGCGCCGAGTACCGCGAGCTCGTGTTCGAGTGGACGCGCGCGCTCGCTGCGAGCGGCGACACCGGGCTCGGCTTGCCGCCCGAGTTCGGGGGTCGCGGCGACGTCGGCGGCTCCGTTGCCGCCTTCGAGACGCTGGCCCTGAGCGACCTCTCGATGCTCGTGAAGTGCGGAGTGCAGTTCGGTCTCTTTGGCGGCGCCGTCCTGCACCTCGGCACGCGCACCCACCACGAGCGCTATCTGCGCGAGATCGGAACCATGGAGCTGCCGGGCTGCTTCGCGATGACCGAGACAGGCCACGGGTCCAACGTGCAGATGCTCGAGACGACGGCCACCTACGAGGCCGGGACGCAGGAGTTCGTGATCGAGACCCCGCACGAGTCCGCGCGCAAGGACTACATCGGCAACGCAGCCTGCCACGGGCGGATGGCGGCTGTGTTCGCGCAGCTGATCGTCGACGGGGCCTCGCAGGGAGTGCATTGCCTGCTCGTCCCCATCCGCAACAGCGACGGCACCCACGCGGACGGCGTGAGCATCGAGGACTGCGGCGAGAAGCTCGGCCTGAACGGAGTGGACAACGGACGGCTGTGGTTCGACAGCGTCAGGGTCCCGCGTGAAGCCCTCCTCGACCGCTACGCCCAGGTCAGCCCGGAGGGTGTCTACTCGAGTCCGATCGAGAGCCGCAACAAGCGCTTCTTCACGATGCTCGGCACGCTGATCCAGGGCAGGGTGAGCGTCTGCGGCGCGTCGATCAGCGCCGCCAAGTGCGCGCAGACGATCGCCGTCCGGTACGGCAACAGGCGGCGTCAGTTCGGTGTGCCAGGGAGCCACGAGGAGCTGCCGCTGCTCAACTACCGCGCACATCAGCGGCGCCTGCTCCCGGATCTGGCGACGACGTACGCTCTCCACTTCGCGCAGGAGCAGCTGGTGGCGGAGCTTCACCGGGTCTTCACGTCCGCCCGCGACGAGGTGCCCGAACGCGAGCGCCGCGAGCTCGAGACGATGGCAGCCGGGCTCAAGGCCGTCGCCACCTGGCACGCGACCAAGGCGATCCAGACCTGCCGCGAGTGCTGCGGGGGCGCCGGCTACCTGAGCGTCAACCGGTTTGCCGCGCTCAAGGCGGACACCGACGTGTTCACGACTTTCGAGGGCGACAACAGCGTCCTGCTGCAGCTCGTCGCCAAGGCCCTGCTCACCGACTACAAGGATCAGTTCGAGGACCGCAACGCGATCGACATGGTCGGCTTCGTGGCCAGCCAGGTGTACGAGACGATCGTGGAGCGCAGCGCAGCTCGCGAGTTCATCCAGCGCCTGACGGACGATCTCGTCCCCGGCCGCGAAGACGACCACGACCTGCTCGACCGCGACTACCACCTCGGCCTGTTCCGCTGGCGCGAGGAACACCTGCTGTCGGGCGTCGCCCGGCGGCTGAAGCGCGGGATCGACGCTGGCGAAGACGCCTTCGAGGTGTTCAACGAGTGCCAGGATCACCTGATCGCGACCGCGCGAGCGCACGTTCAACTGCGCATCCTGATGGCGTTCGTCGCGGCCATCAGCCGCTGCGAAGACGAGCAGTCGAAGGCTCTGCTC
The DNA here is from genome assembly GCA_963716195.1 of uncultured Solirubrobacterales bacterium. Lineage (GTDB taxonomy): Bacteria > Actinomycetota > Thermoleophilia > Solirubrobacterales > JBBDJG01 > JBBQNR01. Next base: position 595,533 of record OY970293.1, on the reverse strand, counting down.
GAGCGCGTCTGCGACCTCTACGCGCTCACCGACATCGAGCTCGACCGGGCCTGGTTCCAGGAGCATGGGCGCATGTCGTCCACGCGCGCCAAGGCGGTCACCCGCACGGTCAACCGCCTGTGCTCCGAGCTGCGGGACAGCGCGGAGACGCTCGTCGACGCCTTCGGAATCCCAGACGTGGTGCTCGCCGCGCCGATCGGCAGGCGGGATCCGGCGGCAGTTGGCGCTCCGTCCACAGATTTCACGATTCCGTAACGCGCTTCGTCGCCGGATGGCGCAATAACGCTTCCGGCGGTTGACATCCCAGAACAGGTGTCAGAAGATGTCCCTCCTCCCGCGCGGTTTCGAAGACCACCCGATGCCCGCGCACCCTTACACGCAACTGCCATCCCACTTAGCCAAGCGGGCGGCCGCTGGGTCCTCCTATGGCGAGCTCGTGGGCGAGCTGCGCAGATACCGCGACCGGCTGAAGCCGTACGAGTACCAGGAGCTGATGCTCCTCTGCCGGTCGCTGGTCACGCACCGCGGGCAGGCCGGTGAGAACGGAAAAGGAGATGGGAACGGCCACCGCCTCCCGCCGTGGGACGGGGACAAAGCTCCCTCTTCGCTCTACGCCGGCTGGCCGCGATAGGCCGTTACCGCTTCGTACGAGGCGCGGGGATCTCGACGATGGCGGTAGCGACGTGATCGGGGAGATCTACAACCTGACTTCGATCATCGTGCCCCTGCCCCCGCTCGCACCGCCTCAACGAGCGCTGCGACCACTCGACTGCGCACGTCCTGCTCCGTATGCCAGAGGACGCCGAGCGCGAAGCGGCGGTCCGGTCGCTCGATCGCCTCGATCACGTCGTCCGGGATCGACCACCCGGTCGGGCGCAGGCCCTCGCCGAGCTCGTCCACACCCTGATGGTGATGCGACTTCACCGTCGCGCGTTCGGCGCCGACGGCGCGGGCCGCCAGCGACCCCGGCTCGAGACGGACCTCGTGCTCGCCGAACGCGCCCGGCACCTTGCGATGAACGTCTGTGCCGATGACGTCGGGCAGGTTCTGCACGAGAGTGCCGCCGAGCGCGACGTTGAGCAGCTCCATGCCGCGGCAGATTCCGAGCACCGGCATGTCCCGCTCGAGCGCCCGGTGGGCAAGCGCGAGCTCGAAGCGGTCGCGCTCGGGCCAAGCGTGCCCCGTGCGGGGATGCGGCTTCGCGCCGTAGGCGGCCGGGTCGACGTCCGCCCCGCCGGAGAGCAGCAGCGCATCGATCCGATCGAGAAGCTCATCCGGATTGACAGCGGCGACGTCGTCTGGTGGGAGCACGATCGCCAGCGCACCCGCATCCTGAACGGCGGTCACGTACAGGTGCGGGCTCATGAACACCTTGTCCTCCCACGGACCCCAGGCGACGCGCTCGACCGCCGCGCTGATTCCTACGGCGGGAATCAACCGCGCTCGAACGTGCGCCGGCGCTCGTAGTCCATCACGACCTCGTCGAACAGCCGCTGCTCCGTCCGTCCGTAATTGAGGTAGTGGCGCCAGACGCCCTCGCCGAAGGTCTTACGCGCGAAATCGCTGCCTTCCCGGCGAGGATGTGCTCGGTGCCCTGGATGTGTTCGCGCATCAGCGCTGCGGCGCGCGAGCCGTCACCCTTCCGCAGCAGCGTCACGAGTCGCTTGTGCTGCGCGTTGGAGTGCGTCAGCACCTGCTCCGGGTGCGGGATGAGCGCGATCAGGTCGCTCACCTGCCCCTGCACCTCGGTCATCGACCGCACCATCCGGGGCGAGCGGGCTGCCTCGGCAACGCCGATGTGGAAGCCGATGTCGGCGCGGCGGTAGTGCGCGAACTCCTTGGCCTCCGCCATCGTCTCAACGTGCTCATCCAAATGCTCGAGCTGGTCCGAGTCCGCCCGCTCCGCGGCGAGCAGAGTTGCGCCGACCTCGATCGCCACGCGATGGTCCAGCACCGCCCACACCTCGTCGTCGAGCGCCTTCACGTCCCGCTCGGCGAGCGGTGGTCGCTCGGCGACGAACGTCCCTCCCCTGCGGCCACGCGTGGAAACGAGGTGTCCGCTCTGCACCAGCGTCGTCAACGCGTGCCGCAGCGTCGAGCGCGAGATCCCGAGCTGGTCCGCCAGCGACCGCTCCGACGGTAGGCGGCTTCCGGGCACAAGCAACCCCAGCCGTATGGCGGTGCCGAGTCGTTCGACCGTCTCCTCGAACATCGTCGGCAACTGCACCGGCTCGAACACTCCCTCGAGGGCCGCGTAGTGCTGCACAGGACTACGGTACAGCGCACGAGGCCCTCGGAAAAGTGCCCGGACGGTCAGTGAGTGATGTTCTCGCAGTGCCGGATGAGGTAGCGCTTGCGGCTCTTCGTCGACACGTACACCTTGTCGTGCCCGCTGCCGCAATTGATCTTCCGTGCCCGAAGTGCGCGTGCACGACGTCGTTGCCGCGGCCGCCGACGATCCGGTTGTAGCCATGCCCCCGTACAGGAAGTCTCGACCTCGCCCACCCACCAGGACGTCGTGCTGGCTGGTGGGTTGGCCGTTCGGCTTGTAGTCGCCCCAGAATAACCTTGCGCGCATGCGGGCCCCCACAGAGACGCCCATCAGGCTGGGCGAAATCGGCCTTGCCGTGCTGGCGGGGTCCGTTCTTGCAGTCGCGATGCACTGGCCGCTGCCCCTGCACCTGGGCAGCGACGTGTCGCGTGACATCGGCGACCCGCTGGTCCAAGCGTGGCAGGTCGCATGGGGCGGGCACGCGCTCCTGCATCAGCCATTCGACTACTTCCAGGCCAACACATTCTGGCCGCTGGACAACACTCTCGCGTTCTCGGACGCGCTGGTCGGCTATGCACCGGCGGGCGCGCTCGGAGAGGGCGTGCACGCCGCGGTCGTGCGCTACAACCTGCTGTTCCTGTTCGCCTACGCGCTTGCGTTCGTAGGCGCCTACCTGCTCGCGCGCGAGCTAGGGGTGCGGCCGGCCGGTGCCGCTGTCGCCGGCGCGGCGTTCGCCTACGCACCGTGGCGGCTGGAGCAGGACGGCCACCTGCACGTGCTGTCGAGCGGAGGCATCCCGCTCTCGCTCTTCCTGCTGCTGCGCGGGTATCGGAGCGGCAGCGCCGGCACCGTGCTCGCGGGCTGGTTGGTCGCGGCCTGGCAGTTCAGCCTCGGATTCACGCTCGGCCTCCAGCTCGGCTACCTCCTCGTGCTGCTTGCGGTGGGTGCCTTCGTGTACTGGCTGCGAGTAAAACCGCGGGTCCCGCGCGCGGTGATCCTGTCCACGGCGTGCGGCGCGGTCGTGCTCGCCGGCTCCGCCTACCTGCTCGCGCGACCGTACATGGAGGTGCTCGACGACCATCCCGAGGCGCATCGCACGCACAGACAGGTGGCCGGCCTGTCGCCGCCGCTGAAGGCGTTCATCGCCGCCCCCGAGCAGAACCTCGTCTGGGGCGCTGCGACAAAGCCGGTGCGCGAGGACCTGAGCTCGGTGCCGGAGCAGACGCTGTTCCCAGGTATCGCGATCCTCGCTCTCGCGGTCGTGGGGCTGACAGGGCCGCCCTTCTCGCGCCGGCTGCGCGCCGGGCTCGCGATCGCATTGCTCATGTGCGTCTGGCTCTCGCTCGGCTTTCGCGAGGACGGCAGCAACCTGCTTCACCCTTACCGCCTCCTGTTCGATCACCTGCCCGGGTGGAAGGGGATTCGCGTTCCGGGCCGCCTGATGACGCTCACTTCGCTCGGGCTGGCGCTGCTCGCGGCGGCGGGAGCGCACCGGACGATCCGCTTCGCCGCACGCGCGAGCATCGCACAGGGACGATCCGCGCTGATCGCGTCCGCAACCGCCGCCGTGCTCGTCGTCGCTGTCCTGATCGAGGGCGCCGGCTTCGACCTCGGCGGGAACGGAGCAGTCAGCGGTCCCTCCCACCCGCCGGTGCCGACCGCACCCGCCGGCTCAGCCGGAATCGCGGCGCAGCAGGTGCACCTGCCGATAACGGTGCCTGCCAACCGCCGCTACGTGCTGTGGTCGACCGACGGTTTCCCCGAGATGGTGAACGGGCGCGCGAGCTTCCAGCCCGCGCCATTCCTACGCCTGACGTCCGAGCTAACGCGTTTCCCTGACCGGGCTACCGTCGCGCGTCTCCGCGCCCTCGGCGTCGAGACCGTCGTCCTGCACCGCCGCCTTGCCCCCGGCACGGCCTGGGAAAGCTCGGCGGGACGTTCGCTTGACGGTCTCGACCTGACTCGCGACGATCGCGGCGAGCTCGTCGTCTATGGCCTCGCCCCCTGAGCCCGCCGGCCGGGCGCGCGCCTCCAGCGCGGCCGCGACCGCCAACGACAGCAGGGCCGCTCCGAATGCAAACCCGAGCAGCGAGAATGCGCGGTCGCTCGGCGCCTCGGATCCGCTCAGCAGTATCAACCCGAGCGTCGCCGCGGCGGCCCAGCAGGCAAGCGCAATCACCGGTCGTGCGCGCTCGGCCCGGATCGAGACGCGGGGCGTGGCCGCCACGGCCAGCGCAACGGAGGCAACGATGGCCACAGCCACCGGCGCGATTGCTCCCCAGCTGTTGTCGCCGCCGAAGATCGAGACCACGGTGTGCTCGAACACGCCGGCCTTGACGAGGTGGGCCCAGGCACCGATGTCCTCGTTGCCGATCAGCGGCAGCGTAACCGTGGCCGCAATCGCGAGAACTGCTGAGGGCACCGCCAATGCGAGCGTGGTGGCGGGGAAGCGCCGGTAGGTGATCGCCAGCGGGACCGCAATGAACGGCAGGATCGGGATCAGGAAGCGCGGGCCTGGCGACCCGCCCCCGAACGGCAGCCAGTAACCCGAGTTGTAGGTGAGGAATGCGAGCGCGATGCCGCCGACCGTGAGCGCCTCGGCCCGCCAGCCCCGCCGGTAAAGCAGCACCGTTCCCACGACGGCCATCGCGAGCACCGGGGACAGCACGAGCAGCCCCTTGGCGGAGAACAGCAGCTCCAAGGTGGTGTGGGGGCTGGGGACGGTGATGCCGAAAAAGCCGTCGTCGTTCAGCCCAAGCACGTCGTGTCCGGACTTGCCCTGGACCGAGACAGCGTTCTCATACGAGAAATGTGTGATCGAGCCGAACGCCCACAGGTTGTAGAAGGCGAGCGGCAGCACTCCGGCGATCACTCCGCCCGTGTAGGCCAGCCCCCGCCGCACGAGGTCGCCACGCGATATGGCGTAGATGCCGAGCACGGCGCCCGCGATCGCGACCGGGTACTCACTTGTCACAGCGAGCCCGCTCAACAGTCCCGCGCAGGCGACCACCGCCGGCCTTGCCGGTCCCTGCCTCTCCTTGAAGAGCAGCGCGAACGCCGCGAACACGAGCAGCGCTGACAGCACATGCGCGAAGAGCAGCGTCGCGAACGGCATCACCATCGTGCCGATGCCGAGCGTCAACGCAGCGGCGGTGCCGAAGCCCGGCTCGATCCGGTCGGCCACCGCGCGCACGAGCAGCATGAGCAGGAGCGCCGGCAGTACAGCGCCGAGCAGGCCGAGCGCCCACACCATCAGCGTCGAGCCGGCAATCTCGGCGCGGATGCGGTCCGTGCGTGCCTCGCTGCCGCCGTAGAGGCTCTCCGGCCGCTTGCCACCGACCCACCGGCCGGCGCCGTGCTTGCTCGCGGTTTCGGCCGCGGAGCGCGAGTAGCGCTTGAAGCCTGCGGCGTCGAGCGCCCCGTACAGCGGTGTGGTCGCGAACGCGAGCCCGGGAGCCTTCACCGAGTAGTAGTGGCCCTTGTAGTAGGCCTCGTCCCGAGTCTCCCAGTGGTACGGGTCGATCTCCGCCGTGCCGTCCGCGAGTGCTCTCACGAGCGCGTAGTAGGAGATCTGCGCCCAGCCCTGCGACTGGATCAGCAGCGCATAGGCGACCGTGAGGAGGACGATGGCCAGGAGGCCACGACGGCGGCGTCGTGAATTGTCGGCGGGAGCGATCATCGGCTAGCTGGGGTGCGCGATCTTAGAGCGGCCTTCGGAATGACGGCGCGCACGGGCCGGTCCAGGATCAAGCTGGGCGCCGCACGCAGGCGAAGCCGGTAGCTGTGCCTACCGGCGAGTCTGCGGGTGGCGATCCAGCGCCGGTGCTGGGCCGGATCCGGGTGTGGCGCTTCATTCTGAAAGTCGCCCTTTAGCCGCGGGCGGGGTCGCCCTGGGGAAGCACGTCCTGCGCCCACTCCGTGCGCTTCCAGCCGGGCACGGGCGTCTCACACTCGGTCCGTGGCACGAATCGGGATCGCTCGACCAGAGCCATCCGATGGATGTAGCGCGGGCAGTTCGGGAACACCTGCGTCGCCTCCACCCGCACGATGAACTGAGCCTCGGGGTACGTGGCCATCAGCTCGTCGTCCTCGTCCACACTCGCGACCCCGTTCAGACGCAGGCGTGACGGCCGCTCGGAGACGAAGTCGACGAAGAGCATCCCCACGTGCGGGTTCACGAGCAGGTTGCCCATCGACAGGTACATGCCGTTGCCGTCGTAGTTGGGAAAGGCGACTGCGTGCTCGTCGAGCACGCGCACGAAGCCCGGATCACCGCCCTTGTAGGAGCACTGTGGGCGGCCGTCGGCGTCAGCGGTGGCCAGGAAGAACATGTCCATGCGCTCGATGAACTGCCGGTCCTCGGGCTCTATCACCTCGCGCTGGATGAACCGGTCGTCGAGGCGATCCGCCAGTCGGCGCGTGTCGAAGCGGTCCTGCAACCTCCGCGAGCCGTCGTGGTAGGTCGGCTCCATGCGAGTTCTCCTTTTTCGGTGGACCCACGCGGCAGGATACGGGACACTCGCGCCGTGACCGCTCCTTCACGGCCGCCCCGCGTGATCCGGTTGACCGACGTTCAGGCGATCGACGTCGCGGGCGGGCTCTACCAACCGATTCGACGCGAGCTCGGTGTACGCGCCTTCGGCGTCAACGCCTACACCGCCCTCAACGCCGGCGACCAGCTGATCGAGCTCCATGACGAGACCGGATCCGGGTCGGGCCACCAGGAAGAGCTCTACATCGTGATGAGCGGCCGCGCGACCTTCACGCTCGACGGGGAAGAGACGGATGCGCCCGCAGGGACGCTCGTCTTCGTGCCCGACGTGTCCACGCGGAGGGAAGCCGTCGCCGTCGAGCCCGGAACAACCGCGCTCGTCGTGGGCGGCCCGGCGGACCGCCCGCTGCCCGTGTCGCCGTTCGAGTTCTGGTACGTGGCCGAAGCGGCTTCCGTCGCCGGCGACTACGCGCGCGCGATCGACATCATCTCGGAGGGATTCGAGCACTGGCCCGACCACCCGCGCATCCACTACCACCTGTCCTGCTACCACGCGCTCGCGGGCAACCGCAACGCAGCGCTGGATCATCTCGCGAGCGCGTGCAAAGGCGATGCCCGCCTCAAGGGCTGGGCGCTCGAAGACGAAGACTTCCGTTCGGTCCGTGAGACGCCGGAGTTCGCGCGGATCACTGGGTCGTGACGTTTTGCAGTAAGGGTGCGGTTCATAACGAGTCACCGAGGAAGCTGCGCCCGTTTGCACGCTTAGCTAGCTTTACGACCTTTCCGTGACACCCCGAATCATCGGCTGAACAGTTGGGGGGTCTATGGGTCATTCAACTGCACAGTCGACGAGTGGCGCCTCACAAGTCGGCGATCTCGTGGCACTCACGAATGCGAGTCGCGACCTTCCGCAAACCTTCGTGTCACCCCCTTCGATGCCCGTCCTTTTCTGAGCCGCACGGGCAAACGGTCTCAACGCGACGACGACCTACCGCCTGCGCGCCTTCCACACCTCTTCGCAGGGCCAGCGCCGCGCCCATTCGGCGGTCACGTACGGATAGCGGGTCGTCGCTCCCTCGGGGACCTTGATCTCGGTCAGGCCCTCGACCTCGAATCCGGACTCGCGCAGCAGCTTGATCATCTCGCCGTGCGGCAGGTGGAACTCGACCGAGTCGTCGTTGGGCCACTCGAAGCGGTGGATGTCGAAGTAGGGACGCAGGAGGCGGTCCTGCGCCGGCGCGTCGTCGTCCGGCACGCAGAGCATGAGCAGCGCGCTGTTCACCAGGAAGACGAGGCGACCTCGGGGCCGCAGCAGCCTCGCTGCTTCGGGGATCCAGAGAAACGGGTCGCACCAGATGCTCGCGCCGTACTCGGAGATCGCGAGATCGAAGCTCGCATCGGCGTATGGCACATCCTCGGCGTTGCCGTGCAGCAGCGGGAACTCGAGCCCGAACTCCTCCTGCAGCCGCCGCGCCGTGTCCAGCTGCGCCTGCGAGTTGTCGATCCCCACCGGCCGCGCACCGCGGCGAGCAAGCCAGGCGGACACGTAGCCGGTGCCACACCCGAGCTCGATCGCATCCAGTCCTTCGAGATCGTCCGGAAGCATCCCCACCTGCGACTCGGGCACGTCGAAGATCCCCCACGACGGCTCGTCAGCCGCCCAGTTGCGCTTGCCGGCCGCTTCGTACTCGGGCGCCCACTCGTCCCAGCTCGCGCGATTGCGCAACACGTAGTCGCCGCGTTCGCTCACGCCGTCAGAAGCTCCGCGACGCGTCGTACGGTCGGGCGGTACGGAGCCGCGCTTACTGCTTGTCGGACTCCGAGTCCTTTGGTGACCGCGCTGCGGGTACTGCCCGCGGGAGCTCGGACCGTGTCATGACAGCCACGTCATTGCCGGTTGTTCCCAATCCGGCAGATGCCCGCTCAGCGGCCTTGGCGCCCTTCGTCGGTATGCGTCCGTGGTCTCGCGCGATCCAGTCTTGGTTGCCTTCCAGGTCCTTCGCCATCGTCTCCCCTTTGGAATGGACCGCGGTTGGAACTCGAACGAACGAGTAACGGTCACTTACCAGCTTACAGAGGCAGCTATTTCGCGGGACGGTCACCGCACAGTGCCGCGAGCACGCCGAGTCCGATGTAGATGCCGCCGGAGGCGCGCGCAAGCGCGCGACCTGACTCGCGCAAGCGGCGCAGCCGCTCCCCGGCCGTCCTCGCAAGCAATGCATACACGCCGTCGCTCACGACGGCGAGTGCGATGAAAAGCGCGCCGAGGACCGCATAGCGCACCACCGTGAAGTGCACCAGGTTGCCGGTCTCGATGCCGAGCATCTGACGTGAAGCTCGGGCACCGCTTGGATGCTAGTGATGGCGGGCATACGTGTCTGTGAGACCCCATGGCGACGGAAATCGAGCGCAAGTTCCTGATCCCCGCGGCTCCAGACTGGCTCCGGGACTACCCCTCGGAGCAGATCGCCCAGGGCTACCTCGCGGTCGTCGACGGCGAGCGGGAGGTGCGGATCCGGCGGAAGGGCGATCAGGCCGTGCTCACCGTCAAGACCGGCAGCGGCGAGACGCGCCGCGAGGAGGAGATCGAGCTGTCTGCGGACCAGTTCGAGGCGCTCTGGCCACTGACGGAGGGCGCCCGGGTGTTCAAGACCCGCTACCAGGTGCCACATGACGGCGCGACGATCGAGGCGGACAGATACGAGCAGGAGCTCGAGGGAATGGTCACGGCCGAGGTGGAGTTCGACTCCGAGGAGGCGAGCTCGCAGTTCGAGCCTCCCGGCTGGCTCGGCACCGAGGTGACGGGGGATCGTCGCTATGCAAACGAGAGCCTCGCGCTTCACGGGCCACCAGAAGAGGAGCAGACATGATCGAAGTTCCCGTCCACCAGTCACGCTCCGTTCGATCCCGGCGGGCGCTGCAACGCGCTGCCGCTGACCGCAGCACACAGATCGCTGCGGGCGCGGTCGTCGCCGGTGCAGCGCTCGCTGCCGGCAAGGCGGTCAGTTCTCTGCGCTCTGACGACGACGGCGGCGGACCATCGCGGCGGTACCGGCTCAAGCGCAAGGAGCCTCCGTCGAATGGCGTAAGGCGCATCGCGACCGGACGCGCCGAGTGCGCCCTCGAGCATCTGCGCGGTGAAGGCAACGACGACGACTCGGCGGAGGCGGTCCACGAGACCCGCAAGGACCTCAAGAAGCTGCGCGCGCTGCTGCGGCTGGTGCGCGATGAGCTCGGTGACGACGCCTACCGGCGCGAGAACGCGCGCTTTCGCGACAGCGGGCGCCTGCTCGCCGGTGCGCGGGATGCGGAGGTCAAGCTGGCGACGCTCGAATCGCTGTCGGAGCGCTTCGACGAGGAGTTCCCGACCCACAGCCTGAGGCCGCTGAAAGCGGCTCTCGAAAGCGAGCGCGCCGACGCGAACGAAGAGCTTCTAGAAAACTCGGACGGCGGTCCGCGCAACCGGGCCGCGGCGGAGATCGAGGCCGGACGCGCTTCGGCGGCGCAGTGGCCGCTCAACGGCGGCGGCTGGAAGCTGTTCGCGCCAGGTCTGAGGCGCGCATACCAGCGGGGACGGGACAGGTATGCCGAAACGATTGCGGATCCGAGTGAGACAAACGTGCACGAGTGGCGCAAGCGCGTAAAGGACCTCTGGTACCAGCTCCGCATCCTTCGCAACGTGTGGTCGGGACCGATGGACGAGATGGCCGACGAGGCACACGATCTCGCCGATCTGCTCGGCGACCACCACGATCTGGCGGTGTTGGAAGAGGACCTGTCGAAGCGGCAGGGTCTGATTGCGAAGGACGACCTCGAGAAGCTCCGCGACCTGATCCGGCGCAGGCAGAAGGAATTACTTGAATCGGCACTCTCGCTCGGAAGGCGACTGTATGCCGAGAAGCCGAAGGCGTTCGAGCACAGGCTCGGCGAGTACTGGGCCGCCTGGCGGTAGCTCTTCGCAGACATCAAGAGCGCCGCTTCAAGCCGGTCTTCACGCAGGAGCCTGTGCTGCGACACTGACGCAAAACCGAGCACGAAGGGAGCCAAAATGGCGACGCGCAACGGCAGTGCCGAGTGGAAGGGCGATCTGCGGAGCGGCTCCGGCCGGCTCACGGTCGGCAAAGGTGCATGGGAAGGCGACTACTCATTCGCCTCGCGCTTCGAGGAGGGAGAGGGGACGAACCCGGAGGAGCTCCTGGCGGCGGCTCACGCAGCCTGCTTCACGATGGCACTGTCCAACATGCTCGCCGAACACGGTCACGAGCCGCGCTCGGTTCAGACCACTGCCAAGGTTCATCTTCGCAACGTCGGGGGCGCGCCGACGATTCAGCAGATCGAGCTCGAGACCAAGGGCGATGTGCCCGGCATCGACGAGGCCCACTTCCGTGAGCACGCCGAGGAGGCGAAGGCCGGCTGCCCGGTATCCCGCGCGCTGGCGGGCGTAGAGCAGATCAATCTAACCGCGCGGCTGGCGCCGTAGCGCCGGAGGTGTGCTGCAGGAGGGCAGGTACGACGACGTCCCAGACGGCGGGCGGCAACTCGTGTCCAGTCTGCTCGAGGGTGAGAAGACGCGCACCGGCGATCTCGCCGCCAAGCGCGATCCCGTTTCCGTAGGGAATGACCGGGTCCTCCGTGCCGTGAATGACGAGGGTGGGTGCGCCGATCTCGCTCAGCCGCTCCCTCCAGCGCTCGCTGTTTCCCATCGCCATGTGGTTCGACATGCTCGCCGCGACGTCGACGGTGCGATCGACGATCCGGCCCGCCAGTTCGCGCATGGCCGCCTCGTCGAACGGTCGTGAACGACCGGCGCACGCACGCTCTACCGCAACGATGTAGTCGATCGCAGCCGAGCGGTCGTTCCAGTCGGGCTCCGGAACCTCCGTGAACTGGGCGCGTGCCTCCGCCGACATCGCCGGCAGGTCCGGGTCATCGGGTCCGGGAGCAGAGGGACTGGTCCCGACCAGCGCCAGCGAAGCGACGCGATCAGGATGCTCGATCGTCACGATCTGAGCGATCGCTCCGCCCATCGACATTCCCACCAGATGAGCGCTCGACAGGCCGAATGCGTCGAGCACTCCAACCGCATCCTCGGCCAGGTCCCGGAGCGTGTACGGCGGAGCACCACGCTCGTAACTGACCGAGCGCCCGGTGTCGCGATGGTCGTAGCGAATGACGAATCGACGACCGGCAGCGAGGCGCTCGCAGAACTCGTCCTGCCACGAGAGCATCGATGCCGCCGCCCCCATGATGAGAAGGATCGCCGCGTCTCCGGGATCGCCGAAGTCCTCGACGCAGAGCTCGACCCCGTTTGCCTGGACCATTCTCTCGCTGGACATTGGGCTAGGCGATGAGTATCGCGTTGCGGAGGGGTCTTAGTCTCACAGCCCCCAACGAGTCAAGGAGAAGCCATGTCTGACGTTGACCGCCTGGAGCTCGTTCGCGCCTGCTACGGAGCCTACGAGTCGGGCGACCGTCGCGTCATCGAGGAGCTGCTCGCCGAGGACTTCACCTTCTTCAGCCCCTACGACCCTGGTATCGACCGCGCGACGTACTTCGAGCGCTGCTGGCCCAACGCGGAGCTGATCGAGGAGTTCGAGTTCAAGCGACTTGCCGAGGTCGGAGACGAGGTCCTGGTGACCTACGAGAGCACGAAGACCGACGGAAAGCGCTTTCGCAACACCGAGATCTTCGGATTCGACGGCGACAGGATAAGGAGAGTGGAGGTCTACTTCGGCTGGGACCTCTAGTGATACGGGACAGGTTTCCGCAGAAGCACAGCCGAGATGATCAAAGCGAGTACCACCATCGACGCGCCCGTCACCTCGCCTATGTACGAGATGGGTGTCAGGAGCAGCACCCCAACCGCGCCAGTGATGACAGCCAGCCAGCGCGGTAGGACGGCACCGTTACGGAGCGCGACGGCTGCAGTAGCAAGGGCGAAGACGCCCAACCCGACGCCTCCGGCGGTCGAGCCGAGCACGCGCGCGATCTCCCACAATGTCTGAGCGAGGGGATCGCTCAAATCGCCGTCGCGGGCGCGCAGAGCTCCGACCATGTTTGTCGTCTCCGCGCCGACGCCCGCAGCCATTCCCAGCACCGCTCCACCGAACGCCGTCGTGGCCAGGAGATCGTCGCCTTCAGCTTCAGTGAGCAACCTGCGAACAGCAGCCGCAAACAGCGTGAAGGCGGCGACGGCGAGCAGGCTCAGGCTCGCACCGACCACGATCCGCCCCGACGTGTCGCGGTAGAAGTCGGCGATCTCAGCCGCAGGTGCCCCGGCCTCCGGCCAGTCGAAGGCCCAGAGCGCGTTGCCGGTGGCAAACAGCGCTGCGGCCGCGATCCCGCTGAAGCCCGCGCAACGTCGCGCGTCGAGCCTGCTGACGCGTCTCCCTTGCGCGCTTGCTTCCAGCATTCCGGTCGTCATGACGTCTACCTCCCCATCGTGGACAAGCCCGAGCGTCGCAGCGCAAGGTCGAGCTGTCGATTACCTCGGGGTAATCGACCGGCCCACGCCGCGTGTCTAGAGTTGCGACGGAAATGGCGACGGTCGGCTCACAACCCGGGGCAGGTGCCCTTCTGCGCGAGTGGCGCGAGCGGCGGCGGGTCACCCAGCTGGAGCTCGCTCTCGAGGCGGGAGTCTCCGCCCGGCACCTGAGCTTCGTCGAGACCGGCCGCTCGCAGCCCGGTCGCGAGATGTTGCTGCGAGTCGCGCAGCAGCTCGAGGTCCCGTTCCGGGAACGCAACCAGTTGCTGCTCGCGGCCGGCCATGCCCCGGCGTTTCCGGAGCGCTCCCTCGAAGGCCCCGAGCTGGCGCCTGTGCGTGAGGCGCTCGAGTTGATCCTCACCGGCCACGAGCCCTATCCCGCTGTCGTCGTAGACAGGGCATGGAACTTCGTCGCCGCCAACTCGGTGATGTATGCCCTCACCGCGATGGTCGAGGTCGACCCGGCGCTGCTCGAGCCTCCGATCAACGTGATTCGCCTCGGCCTTCACCCGCGCGGGCTCGCCCCACTGATGATCAACCTCGACTACTGGCACGCGCATTTCCTCGACCGGCTCGAACGGCAGCTGACAGCCACGAGCGATCCCCGCCTCGCCGCTCTGATCGAGGAGGTCGCCGGCTACCCCGTTCCGGAGGGCACGCACGACGGCGGCTCGCAAACCGGGAGCAGCGAGATCCTCGGCCCGTTGAAGGTGCGCGCGCCGGACGGCGGCGAGCTGTCGTTCTTCGGCATGTTCGCGACTTTCGACACTCCGTTCGAGGTCACCACGTCCGAGCTCGCGACGGAGCTGCTCTTCCCGGCCAATCGAGCTACCACCGACGCCCTCGAAACCTTTGCGCGCGAGCGACGAGACCGGTGAGCAGGCGCAGCCCGGGACAGCTGATCGCAGGTGCAGGAGGTGTGCTCCTGATCGTCTCCCTGTTCCTGCCCTGGGGCGATGTCCAGGGCGCAGAGCGCAACGGCTGGGAGCTCTGGACGGTGGCCGACGTGTTCTTCCTGATCGTCGGGTTGTTCGCGATCGGCGCAGCGATCACCGGCGGGCGGTTCGGGCTCTTTCGCCCTGACCTGTCGCTGAACGGAGCGACCGATCTGCTCGGCGTCGTGTCGACGGTCTTGATCGCGTGGCTGATCCTGTTCGACTTCCCACAGGGCGCAGGCCGCGAAGTCGGCGTCTATCTCGCATTGATCTCCGCGATCACCGTCGCGGGCGGCGCGGGGGACTACGCGACGTTGCGCGGTGCGCCTCTGTTTCCGCCCACGAGCGGCAGTGAGCGGCGAGCCCAGCAGCAGGTCAAGTCACCAGCGGACCCGGTTGCAGGACGGCCGGATCGTGGCCGGGCGTGACATGGGCGCCCGCATCGCGAAGGGCGCGCAGCCGATCGGCAGACGCGGCCTGTGCGGTGTGGTCGTCGGCGAACAGCGGGAACCGGTGGTCGTCCAGCCCGGACGCGAAGATGACGACGTCGCCGCCGAGGACCAGCCGTTCGCCGACGCAGACGGACTGGTGTCCTGGAGTGTGACCGGGCGTCAGCAGTAGCCGAATCGATCCGTCGCCGAGCACGTCGTGGTCGCCGTCGACGAGCGCGATCTGGCCGTCGGCCGCCGTGTAGTCGACCGGCTGGTAGAAGTTCTTTGCGACTGCGGCCGCGTCGTGGCCTGCGTCCCATTCGCGACGCTGCACGAGGATCGGGACCGAGGACGGCAGCAGCGCCAGTCCTCCGGCGTGGTCGAAGTGCATGTGCGTCAGCACGACCTTGGTGATCGTGCCCAGGTCGATCTGATCTTCGATGCTCTGATCGAGCTCGAGCTCGAGCATGCTGAGCGCATCCGACGGGCCGTAGTGCTGTGCCGGGTCCTCTACCGCCGCAGGGTGCAGGCCTGTGTCGACCAGGATCCGCTCCTCGTCGGTCTCGATCACGTAGGCGGGGATCGGAAAGCGGACCTGGCGGTCGAGGTCGTCGTCGCGGCGCCAGACCCCGGCGGGGGCCCTGAACCACCCCACGTTGAGCATCTCCACCTTCACTGGCGAGAACGCTAGACGCAGCGCTGGAATCAGATGCGACCCGTCCGTTACGGTTTGCGACATGCGTGTCGGGCTCACGGTGGTGCCAGGTTGCTTCGACTCCGGCTTGACCTCGCTGCTGGACGTGTTTCGCACGGCGGAGCGCCTTCGGCCGACGGTCGATCCGTCGATCGGCCCGATCGAGATCCGAACCGTCGGCAGCGCAGCGCGGGTCAGCACCGCGGGTGGGCTGACCCTGGCGATCGATCACGTCGTCGGCGACGATTCCGCGCTCGCCGACCTCGACGTGCTCATCGTGCCTGGTCTTGGCGCCGCGACGCCGCCCGGGCTGGCGCAGGCGCTCGCGTCCGCGGACATCCGCCGCCTGCGCAGCTGGCTGGCGCCGGCAGGCGACGAGCTCGCCCTTGCCGCCGCCTGCACCGGCACGTTCGTGCTCGCCGATGCCGGCTTGCTCGACGACCGCATCGCGACGACGACCTGGTGGCTTGCCGGAGAGTTCCGGCGGCTGTACCCGAAGGTCGAGCTGGACATGTCGCGCATGGTGATCCACAGCGGGTCGGTCACGACAGCCGGCGCTGCATTCGCGCACATCGACCTCGGCATGAGCCTGGTCTCGCGCGCGAGTCCGCAGCTGGCCGACGCAGTCGCTCGCTTCCTGCTGATCGACGAGCGTCCAGCGCTCAGCATCGAAGCCGCGGTCGGACACCTCGCCACCGCCGACACCCTGGTGACCGAATTCGAGGACTGGGTGCGCGAGCACCTCGATGACGGACACACAATCGTCGACGCGGCCGCCGCGATCGGCACCACGCGCCGGACGCTCGAGCGGCGTTGCCGCACGCGCACCGGGCTGAGCCCCCACGATCTGATCAAGCGCCTACGCGTCGAGCGGGCTCGCCACCTGCGGCGGACGACCGATCTGAGCTACGACCAGATCGCGCCGATGGTCGGATACCGGCACGCCACGACGCTGCGGGCGTTGCTCCGGAGCGACGCCAATCTCAGCGCCCCTGCGCGTGCTCGTACTCGTCGTGCAGGGTCCACCACTGGTACGGCGGGGTCTGAGGGTAGCCCTCCGGCGAGTCCTCCCACTCCTCCTGGCGCCCGAGCGCCGTGATGTCGAGGTAGTTCCACGTGCTGCCCATCGCCTCGTCGCCGCGTTCGTTTATGAAGTAGGTGCGGAAGACGTTGTCGCCGTCGCGGATAAAGGCGTTCGTGCCATGCCACTCTTCGACGCCGAAGTCCGCGTCGAAGTCATCCGTGATCGTGTACCACGGGATGTCCCATCCCATCCGCGCCTTCCACCGCTCGATTTCCGCCTGCGGGGCGCGCGACACGAACACGAGGGTGGTGTCGCGGGCGTTCAGATGGGCGAGGTGGGCGACCTGGTCAGCCACGAACGAACATCCGGGGCAGCCGTGCTCGGGCCAACCCCTCACGCCGGGCTCGTAGAAGAAGCGGTAGACGATCAGCTGGCGGCGCCCGTCGAACAGGTCGAGGAGGCTCGCCTTGCCGTGAGGGCCTTCGAACTCGTACTCCTTGTCCACGGCCATCCATGGCATGCGACGGCGCTCGGCGGCCAGCGCGTCGCGTGCGTGGGTGAACTCCTTCTCCTTCGCGAGCATCTGCTCGCGCGCTGCGTTCCACTCCTCTTGGGAAACCACCGGCGGTGTGTTCATCTCAGCTCGCCCTCCTTCGGCACTCGTAGCTCTGGCAGGCAGCCTCACATTTTGGCCACACCAATAGAGACGAGCGAAGGCCAGGAAACTAATCGCGCCGTTCGGGCGGTGAACTAGTGAGTGACAGCCGGCTCGGTGGCGCGCGCATCCCAGCGCCGCCCGAACTCTCGCAGCATCGGCGGGTACACGACCATGTGCCGGAACGGCTTGATCGCGGCCATGTAAGCGTGCCCGAACAGACCGTTTGGCTTCACGAGGACCGCCATCTGGCCGCGGTAGGCGCCGGCCCCGTCCGGGACCCAGCCGAGGTGCAGCACCCCGTGCATGGTCCCGTTGGCGATCTCGGCCGCCAATTCGTCCTCGAGCAGGTACAGCGGGCTGAAGGGGAGCGCATCGAAGCCTGGGCCGGACGAGGCATCGCGCAGATCCGCCGGCAACCGGTCGCGCAGCGTCGGCACGCGCGAGCCGAGCCCCGTGTCCTCTCCGTCCCAGCCGAGCAGCTCCCCCGCCTTCCAGCGGATCGCGAACAGGGTGCGGACGGGGACCGAGGAGCTCCGCGACGGGTCGAGCGAGGTCGCGAGCTGCACAAGCCGAGGGAAATCGTCCGGCCCGCCCGGCGTCGGCAGGCGCCACACGTCTTCCACGCGGAAGTCCGGAGTGAGCTCGTGGATCCGCCACGGCCGCGAGGTGTGATCGGTGTCCAAAAGCTTAAGGTCCATACGGTGCCGTATAGTGGACATTACGCAGCACGCCCAGCGAAGTCAAGTCCTCGCGGGACGCATCGGAGACCAATGGCCCTCACCCGCACGCCTCGCAACAGCTGGATCGATGAAGGGCTGCGTGCCCTCGCCGCCGGCGGGCCGGATGCGGTCCGCATCGAACCCCTGGCGCGAGCCCTCGGCGTCACCAAGGGCGGCTTCTACTGGCACTTCGAGGACCGACGCGCTCTGCTCGAGGAGATGCTCGACGCGTGGGAGCGGGTGATGATCGACGAGGTGATCGACCGTGTCGAGAGGGAGAGCGGAGACGCCCGGGCCAAGCTGCGGCGATTGTTCGCGCTCGCCTCCTCCCGCGACGTGCGAGAGCTACTGAAAGTCGACCTCGCGGTGCGGGACTGGTCCCGGCGCGACAAGCAAGTGGCCAAGCGCCTTCGACGCGTGGACAACCGCCGCATGGATTACATGCGCTCGCTGTTCGGAGAGTTCTGTCCGGACGAAGAGGAGGTCGAGGCCCGCTGCTTCGTCGCCATGTCGCTGTTCGTCGGCAGCCCGTTCGTGGCCGCCGATCACGGCCCGCGCAGCCGCGCAGCTGTCGTGAAGGTCGCGCTGAGGCGGCTCGAGGCCTAAGCCAGCTTCCCCCACAGCAGCACGCGTTTGAACGAGAAAGGAAACGGTCGCTCGTCCGGGACCTCAGCGACGAGCAGCTCGCGATAGCGACTGACGAAGTCCTCGTATAGAGAGCCCGGCAGGCGGCGCTTGTAATCGGTCAGCAGCGTGCCCTTGACCCAGTCCACGACGGCCGCGGGTTCCGGCAGCACGTGTAGATAGACCTGCAACCGGACGTGCTGCGACTCGTAGCCGAGGCGATGAAGGAGCTGCGCGTACAACTCGGGAGCCAGCACAGGCGTGCGCCGGACGTAGCCGCCGAGGGCGGCGAGGAAGGGCTCTTCTGCCGCAACACGCTCCGCGACCACGTGCGATGGGTGATCGTGGTTGGCGGGCACTTGCACGGCGAGCTGGCCGCCTGGCGACAGAGCGCCCGTGAGTCTGGTGAACAGCGCGTCGTGGTCGTCGATCCAGTGCAGGGCTGCGTTCGAGAAGATCAGATCGATCGGCGCAGGCGGTTCCCACTCGGCGATGTCGCCGAGCTCATAGGTCAGGCCGTCGCGCGCGTACGCGGCACTTCGCTTCAGCATCGCCTCCGAGGAATCGAGCCCCAGCGTGCTGCGGGCACTCATGCGCTCGTGCAGCGCGCGGGTCAGCTCCCCGGTGCCGCAGCCGAGGTCAACGACGAGACCTCCGGGGCACGGCTCTACGAGATCCAGCAGATCGAAGAACGGTGCCGATCGCTCGCGCTCGAACCGCTCGTATTGCGCGGGGTCCCACGTATCGGTCGTCACGATACGAGTATCGCTCACGGGCTACGCCTTATGAGTTCCCTCAGGGTCGCGGCCTGTATCGGCGCGCGGCGATGGCGAACGCCGAGTATCCGACGACCTCGGCGTGTTCGATCGGCGGCTGTCTGCGCTCCACCAGGCCGCGCAGGTGAACGGCGGCAAGGAGCGCGAGCTCGGCAAAACGGAAGAACGACCGGTGCCGTTCTGGGTCGCGAGCCGCACGGGCGCCCTCAAACGCAGGTCGCCGTAGCAAGCGCGCCAAGGCAGCGGCCGAAATACAGACCCACGTCTGTCTCCGGCTCCTTCTTCCATCCAAAAGCCCGCGCCCACCGGTAGGGGTCCAGGAGCAGGGGAAGCGCGAAGACGGGCGTGAAGAGACACACGAAGAAAGCCGCGAATCGACGGGCAGGGCGATGATCGTTCATTGCGCGATCGTAGCTCGCTCCGCTTCGCGAATACTGTCGCCCTTCCGCTGCACCGTGGTTGTGCCCAAATCGCCGGGCGGATATAACCCGTTCGACGTGTCAACCGAGGAGGGAAGGCATCGCTAGGTCGCATTCTCGCGTTCGTAACTGGGGGACGGTCGGCGCGTTTACTCTGATCGGTGCTCTCACGCTCGGTGAAGGGATAGACGAGGGCTTCAGCGTCTGGGACTGGCTCGTCATCGGGGTCTCCGTGGTGTTCATCGTCCAAGCCGTCTCCCGTCTGACCAGACACGCCGACTCCTGAAGCTGCGAGATACTGCCGGGAGGCGATGTCGCGGGAGAACGTGGAGATCGTGCGATCGGGCATAGATGCGTGGAATCGCGGGGACATCTGGCACGGCGCCGGGTATGGACCCGGCGTCGACTTGGAAGTGACGGGCGTTTTCCCGGTGCGCAGAGGGGCGATCTTCGGCACCGAATTCTTCTGGGACCACGCTGAAGCCATCGAAGCCGTCGGGCTGGCGGAGTAGGCGCGATGTCGCAGGAGAACGTGGAGTTGTTGCGTCCCGTATACGACGAATGGGAGCGCGGCAATCTGCGGGCCGGGACGGAGCTGCTCGACCCCGAGGTCGAGTCCGTCTGGCCGCGGGAGTTTCCCAGCGGGGGCACGTACCGCGGCCTGAAAGGTCACGGCGACGCGATGCGGGAGTGGCTTGGTCCCTGGGAGGACTTCAGGCTGTTAGCCGAGGGCTTCTACGAAGCCGACAACCGCGTCGTAGTGCCCTTCCGAGTCCAAGGGCGCGGAAGAGAGAGCGGAGTCGAGGTTGAACGCCGTTGGGCGCATGTATGGACGCTCCGCGCCGGCAAGGCTGTTCGTTTCGAGGTCTACCTCGATCCCGCGGAAGCCCTCGCAGCCGTGGGGCTGTCGGAACAAGGTGCTCACGACGACTCATGAGCCTGCGGGTACTGCGCGGACACTGAGATGGAGGCAAGGCAAATGACGCAGCACAGGATTGGAACACAAGACGAGTGGCAGGCAGAACGCGACGAGCTGCTGGCTGAGGAGAAGGAGCTCACCCGCCGCAGCGACGAGCTGGCGAGCAAGCGGCGCGAGCTCCCCTGGGTACCGGTCGGGAAGGAGTACAGCTTCGAAACGGACGAGGGAACCAAGTCACTTGCCGACCTCTTCGATGGGCGCTCACAGCTCCTCATCTACCACTTCATGTTCGGGCCGCCCTATGAGGCCGGCTGCCCGGTCTGTTCGTCGATCGCGGACAACCTCGATCCGAATGCCATCCACCTGGCGGCTCGGGATGTGACCCTGTTGCTCGTCTCGCGGGGCCCGCTGAAGAAACTCCAGGCGTACAAAAAGCGGATGGGCTGGGGCCTGAACTGGGCCTCCACGGCGGGCAGCGACTTCAACCGCGACCTCGGCTTCGTGCACACCGAGGAGCAGCTGCGACCGTTCCTGGAGGGCGAGATCCCAGTGAGCGTCGTGCAGAACGCCGAGATGTGCGGCGTCGATACCGGCGCCTATGTCACCGAGGCACCGGGCCTGAGCGCATACATCAAGGCGAACGGCGCCGTTTACCGAACCTACGTGACCACCGCGCGTGGCCTCGAACCGGCGATGGGCTACTACGGCCTGTTGGACCGCACGCCGATCGGGCGCAACGAGAGCGAGACGAGGCCGCTCTGGGTACGGCGCCACGACGAATACGAATAGGCGCCTCGGCGCGTACACCGCCAATGCGCGGAGGCTCGGGTTTGAGCTCGCCTCGGCCTTCCGGCGGCCCTAGAAGAACCACTCCCGCGGGTAGCATCCGCCATGCCGCGCTTTTGTCACCGACGATTGGGTCGGGCTCTCTTACGAGATCTGGGGCCACCCTGGCTGAGCGGGGTTCGGTGATCTCCCTCGATGGCGAGCTGCTTCCCGCAGTCCTGGCATAGCGGACTGGTCGCAAGAATCTTCCTGCGGGTCATAAGCCACTTCGCTCCGGCGGTCGCAAGGACTGCAACCTCGACGCTTCCACCCTCCCCTTCTTGGCGGGATACTGGACGGGCGATGTTGCAGGACAACGTGGAGTTGAGGTACCGAGCCGCTGACGCCTTCAACCGGCACGACCTCGATGCCTTGCTCGCCCTCTGCGACCCCGACGTGGTGTTCATCTCGCGCCACCTGGGGCTGGAGAGCGGCGGGCGCACGCTGCACGGCCATGACGGTGTCCGAACATGGTGGGAGAGCCTGCTCGGCATTTTCCCCGACTTCAGCACGGAGCTCGAGGAGGTGCGAGACCTCGGAGAGCTGACGGTTACGCGGCATCAGCTCCACGGCCATGGCATCGGGAGCGGCGCCCCCATGGAGCACACCAACTGGGACGTCACGGAGTGGCGCGACAGGAAGGCGATCTGGTGGCGCGCATTCCGGACCGAGGCGGAAGCCCTCGAAGCCGTCGGCCTCTCGGAGTAGGCGATGTCGCAGGAGAACGTGGAGATTGTGCGGGCCAGCTTCGCGGCGTGGAATGTTGGAGACATGGATGCCTATCGAAAGCTGTATGACCCCGACTGCGTTCTGCGGATGCCGGAGGGTTGGCCTGAGCCCGGGCCTTACTTCGGGCGCGAGGCGGCCATGCGCCAGTTCGAGCAACTCAACGACACCTGGGACGCCGATCTCGCGGAACCGCTCAGCGACTTCATCGACGCTGCTGACCGAGTCGTTGTGAGGTTCCTCTGGCATGGCGCAGGCCGTGGTCCGGAGTCGAACATGGAGTTGACGACTGTCTTCACGGTGCGCAAGGGCAGAATCCTCGCCTTGGAGTTCTTCTGGGACCACGCTGAGGCCCTCGAAATACTGGGGCTGTCGGAACGAACGACGTCGCAAAAGAACGTGGAGATCGTGCGTCGGGCCTGGAAGGCCTACACCGACCACGGCATGGATGCTGTTCTCGACTACTTCGCGGAGGACTGCGTTTTCGAGGACTTCCCGGAATTGCCGGACCACTCGACATATGTGGGAAGGGAAGGGATGCTCGAGAGGGACCGGCACTTCGCCGAGATCTGGGGGGACTACGTCATCGAGCCGGTGGAGTTCATCGATGGCGGCGACGTGGTGGTCGTGACGGTTGCGATTCGCGGTCACGGTAGAGGCAGCGGCGCGCCTATCGACGCCCCGACTGCTTTCGCCTACGAGTTCCGCGACAGCAAGGTCGTTCGGGATCGCGCCTTTACGTCCAAGAGCCAGGCCCTCGAAGCCGCGGGCCTCTCGGACTAGGCGATGTCGCAGGAGAACGTGGAGATCGTGCGGCGGCTGTTGGAGGCGTTCAATCGCCGGGACTTCGACGCAATGCCTCGAAAACTTCCGATCCCGTGGGCTCACGGTGCGCTCTACATCTCGCTAAAAAAATTGTCCAAGCGCCCGTCCTCGGGTCAATCTCACCGATGCGATGCCACTCCAGACTGGTCGTCGGGATCGACCTCCGGCGCCGGGCGCTGCTCGTAGACGGCTGAGGCGCGGCCGCGAAGATCGTGCAGTTTCGGCATTTCTCGCGACCCAAGCGGTTTCATCCTGTCGCCCAAGAGGCATCATGCAGAACGAATTCTCGTGCAGACGGACTCGGTAGACACTGAGCCTACGGGGAGGGCATCGTGAAAATGGCAGCGACACGATGCCCTCCTCTTCCGTGGGAGCCCGCCAGTCGCGCTGGCGCCGAGATCGCCCTCAGAGCCGGGTTCCCCCGCGAAATTGGTAGACACCGCCGAGCGTAAGGGAGCCGATATCAAGGCTGCGTGAAGGCGTTCGGAGAGAGCGGGAGATTTTCGGTCCTGCCTTCGGTCTGGCTGTCCTGCCTTCGGCTTCGGCGGTACTCCGACCCAGCGGTCGCGACATGCAACGGGACCATTGCGCCGGACTCTTCCTCCCCGAAAGGACGGCACAGATTGGGACCCTCGTTTGTCGAGGCTCGCTTGGAGGAACTCGTACGCGACCACAGCGCCGAGAGCGAGGGCCATCCAGGCGGCTTGTGCGCCGCGACCGCACATTCTCTTGCTGCTCCGGCGGTAATCCGCGCTCATCAAACGGTTCTCGCCTGCGGGATGCTGCGCGGGCGATATCGCAGGGTTAGCCGCTCACTTCGACGGGTAGAGAACGGCGTACTGGGGCGGTGTGCCTCGGACGGACTGCTGGCCTTTAGGGGAGCCTTTAGGGGCCAATGCGAAGGTCCTTTCTCCCTGCTGACGGGACAAGAGGACCGATGAGGAGCGCCGCCCCCGATCTTGTGTGGAAGCGTGCATGGCGTCAAAGCGGCGCTCCCGGGTCACGCGCGGAAGCCCTTTTCTCGTGTTCGTTTTGGGTGCTGAGGGATACTGCGCGGGCGATGTCGCAGGAGAACGTGGAAGTGGTCCGCTCGATATACGCCGCCTGGAAGCGAGGCGACTACACCTCGACCGAGTGGGCGCACCCCGACATCGAGTACATCCGAGCGGACGGCCCCGACGCGGGAAGCTGGAGAGGCTTGTCGGGGCTGGCGGAAGGCGCTCGGAGCTGGCTGAGCGCTTGGGAGGAATACCGAATCGACGTGGACGAGTATCGAGAACTCGACGAGGAGCGCGTCCTCGCATTGACTCATGGCACTGGACGCGGTAAAGCGAGTGGACTTGACGCGTGGCAGATAAGGGCGGAAGCAGCCGACCTGTTCCATTTGCGCGACGGCAAGGTCACGAAGTTCGTCGTTTACTTCGACCGGAAGCACGCGCTCGCCGATCTCGGCCTCTCGGAGTAGGTGATGTCGCAGGAGAACGTGGAGATCGTGCGCCGCGGGATGGAGCAGTTCAATCAGCAATTCGACGCTGAGAAGCTCGACCTGATCCTGTTTGCGCCCGATATCGTTCTCGATTTCTCGAACGCCGTGTTCGATGGCGCTGTCTTTCGCGGCTACGACGGCGTGCAGGAGTGGTTCTCGTGGCTGCGCGGCATGTGGAAACGCCAGCAACTGGAACCGGAGGAGTTCATCCCCATCGAAGGAGGACAGGTCGTCGTCCCGCTTCGGGTCGTCAGTGTCGGGCGAGACAACGTTGAGGTTGTCGCCCGCATCGCGGCCGTCGTAACGGTGCACGACGGCAAGGTCACTTACATGAAGGCGCTCCAGAGCAAAGCCGATGCCCTCGAAGCCGTAGGCCTCTCGGAGTAGGCGATGTCGCACTGAAAAATGACCGATATCTGTCCGACGGACGTACGGGGAGGGTCGGCTCAGAGATGGAAAGCCCCGCAACCGCGAGGCTTTCTGTCCCTCCCCCAAGGATCGGGGCGACTGCTTCGGTCGTCAAGCCCCTCGGGCTTGACGACCTCAGTTTCCGGGCTGCTTGGATAGCAGCCCGGATGAACCAGCTTCGCCGTTTCAAATCCAGTCCGCGAGAAACGGCCGCCGACCGCCAGGCGGCGGTCTGCGGCCGTTGATCGGGGCGACTGGATTTGAACCAGCGACCGCTCGGCCCCCAGCCGAGTGCGCTACCAGACTGCGCTACGCCCCGGGGTGTTCAGGGGTCAGGATAGCCTCTGGCGGGCATTGATCGACCTCCACTGTCACATCCTGCCCGCGCTGGATGACGGGGCCCGCGATCTCGAGGAGAGCGTCGGGATGGCGCGGCAGGCGCAGGCCGACGGGATCGAGATCGTGTGCGCCACGCCGCACATCCGGCCGGACCACGAGGTTGTTCTGGGCGAGCTGCCGGGACGCGTCGCGGAGCTCAACGAGGAGCTGAAGCGACGCGGCGTCACGACGCGGATCGAGACCGGCGGTGAGCTGGCCGAGCTCCACCTCCCCATGCTCGACGACGAGGCGCTGACTGCGGTGACCTTGGGGGCGGGCGGGCTCTACCTGCTCGTAGAGCCGAAGCCCGGACCGCTCTCCGACACAATGGTGGACGTCGTCGGGCAGCTGGAGGAGCGCGGCTTTCGGTCCATCATCGCCCATCCCGAGCGCCATCCCGGCGTCGACTTCTACGACCAGCTCTCGGCGCTCGTCGAGCGCGGCGCGCTGATTCAGGCAACGGCAGCTCTGATCGCCGAAGGCCCGGCTTCGCCCACGTTGATCGACCTTGCCGGCCACGGGCTCGTACATCTGCTCGGCTCAGACGCGCACTCCCCCACCATCGGCCGTCCCGTCGCGCTCTCTCGCGGCCTGGCGCGGCTAGCCGAAGTCGAGACTACCGCGCAACACCTCGACTGGATCGCTCGCTCCGGGCCGGCCGCGATCATCGCGGGCGAGCCGGCCGTCCCGCCGTTCAGCCCGCGTTAGCGGACGGGCCGCAGGTCGACGCGCTCGACCAGGTCGAGCACGATGTCGCGGGAGCCGCTGCCGAGCCCATGGCGGAGGAAGTTCGCGGCGCCGGCGGCGGCGCTTAGCCGCAGCGCGTCCTCCCATTCGATGCCGCGAGCCACGGCGGCGGCAAGGGCGCCGACCATCGAGTCACCGCTTCCCTCCGGAGCACCTCCCTCGAAACGAGGAGGTGTCAGGGTCCAGGCCGTGTCGCCGCGCAGCACGAGCGCCGGCTCGCCCCCCCGCGTCACGATCACGGACCGGGCACCGGCCTCGAGCACCCGCTCCGCCGCCTGTCGCAACTTGTCCGGCGCTTGGACATCGTCCTCAACGAATTCGGCGAGCTGCCAGTCGTTGAGCTTCACGACGTCCGGTCCACCCTCGAGCGCGCTGTTCAGGCGGGGAGGCGAGAGATCGACGATCACCTTCGTACCGTTTGCCCTGGCGTTCGCGACGAGGTTGCGGAACACATCAAGTGGCACCGCTTCGGATGGCACAGGTCCGCACACGACGAGCACCGCTGCCTCCAGCGCGGCCGCGCAAGAGATCGAGAAGAGATCGTCCATCTCGTGACGCGACGGCGGCTGGCTCCAGTGGTGCGCGATCATCTCGCGCTGACCGGACCGGCGGTCGATCACGTAGCAGCCATTCGCCGTCGCCGTGTCGACATACCTCACCTCGCCGGGCAGCTCGTCGAGCAGCGGCCGCAACAGCCTGCCGCTCTCCCCGCCGTGGAAGCCACACAAAATCGGATAGGCGAGCATCTCCCCCGCCATCCGCGCCACCCACACCCCTTGGCCGGCAGAGTGGAGATGAACATCGTCGGCGTCGCTGTCACCGAAGCGTTCGATCGTGATGCCCAGTAGCGGGTGCGGCCCGAAGACCGCGACCTTCGCCGTGATCTCCATCACGAGGAAGCGGACGACCGGATTCGAACCGGTGCCGAGAGCTTGGAAGGCTCTAGTGCTACCACTACACCACGCCCGCGTAGGGGTGATTATAGGAACGCCCCCGTTTTCCTCCCCGCGGGCAGTGACCCCACAACACCGCACACCCGGTTGACTCGCGTGACACTTCGCATCTCTTCGTCCTCGGGCACTCCTGTGCCCCCAGCACAGTTCGCGCCCTGCGTCCTCGACCTGCTCGGCCACGCGCGCCCCCGGGCGCACGGTGCCATGGGGTCACTCCCCTAACTTTCATCCGGCTCCTCCCTGGGCTCCATGGCCAGCGTGTCTTTGCTCGGCACACCGGCCTCCAGCTGGCGGCTGCGCTCCATCTCGGCGTTGAACTCCGCGCCGAACAGCACCGCCATGTTGGAGATCCAGAGCCAGATCAAGAACACGACTACCGCTCCCAGGCTGCCGTATGTCTTGTTGAAGGAACCGAAGTGCGACACGTATAGCGAGAAGCCGATCGAGGCGATCACCCACAGGACCACGGCGAGGATGCTGCCGGGCGTGATCCAGCGAAAGCCCCGCTGGCGCACGTTGGGCGTGAGGTAGTAAAGGCCGGAGAAGATGGTCATCACCGCAGTAAAGAGCACCGGCCACTTCGCGTACGACCACACGGTCACCGCCGTGTCGCCGACGCCGATCTGGTCGCCGACCGCACGGGCAACCTCGCCGGTGAGGACCAGCGCGACTGCAAGAACCGCGAGCACGATCACGGCGATCGTGGTGAGCAGGAGCTGTAGCGGACGCAGCTTCCAGAAGGGCCGCCCCTCTTTCACCTCGTAGACCCTGTTCGACGCGCGCGTGAACGCGCCGATATAGCCGGACGCGCTCCACAGCGCCACGACGAGGCTGATCCCGAGCAGTGCGCCCGCGCCACCCTTGTTCCTCACCACGCCCTCCACCGGGTCCCGGAACGTGTCGACCGCGGACTCCGGCCCAACCCTGCCGATGATGTCGAGGATCGCGTTCGTGGTCTGCGGGTACTGGCCAACGAGGCCGAGCAGGGCGACCAGGACGATCAGACCCGGGAACAGCGACAGCACCGCGTAGTACGTCAAGGCCGCGGCCGAGTCCATCATGTCGTCCGCGCGGAACCTGCCCACGGCGCGCTTGATGGCGCTCCACCAGGAGCGCGCCGGGAGGGCCAGGGGCCCGTGTCTTGTTCTGGTCGCTACGGCCATTTCTCCCGCACCTACCGAATGATCCCCGAAGCGGGGGCGGGCAAACGGCGCCAGAGCCTTTCCTTCGACGGCGGGCAGGGATAGGCTGTGCGCGGACACGGCTGCCGATGAGGGCCAGGGTGGGCCAGTGGGAGGACAGAACATGAGCTCGAGCGACGGAGTAGTCGAGGGGCTCCGCGCACCAGCCGGTAGCGACGCACAAGGGCGCGGGACGACGGTCGATGCGCTCGACCTGTTCCTGGCGGAGCTCGCTCGCTATCCGCTCCTGACCCCACGCGAGGAGGTCTCGCTCGGGAAGCGGATAGAGCGTGGGGACAAAGGCGCGAAGGACCGCATGATCAACTCCAACCTCCGCCTGGTCGTGTCCATCGCGCGCAAGTACAGCACTCACCAGGTGCCGCTTCTCGACGTGATCCAGGAAGGGATACTCGGCCTCATCCGCGCGACCGAGAAGTTCGACTGGCGGCGCGGGTACCGCTTCTCGACCTACGCGGTGTGGTGGATACGCGAGGCGATCGATCGCGGCGTCGCCAATCGCACGCGCATGATCCGGATGCCGATCTACATGGTCGAGCGCGAGCGCAAGGTCCGTCACGTCGAGCGTGCGCTGACGGCCGAGCTCGGCCGCGAGCCAAGCGAGTCCGAGATAGCAGAGTCCGCGAGGCTGCCCATCGAGCAGATACGGGAGGTACGCGAGGGCGCACGCACGGTCGCAAGCCTCGACATCCCGGTTGGTGAGAACCAGGAGCAGTCCCTCGGCGATCTGCTGGTCTGCGAGGAGTTGGAGCCGGGCGAGGAGGTCGAGGCCGCGATGCGCGAGGAATCTCTGCGCTGCGCAATTCGAAAGCTGCCCGAGCCCGAGCGACTGGTCGTCATGCTCAGGTACGGGATCGGCAGCGACCCGAGGACGATCGAGCAGGTTATGGACGTGCTCGACATCTCGCGCGACCGCGTCCGCCGGCTCGAGTCACGTGCGCTCGCCCAGCTCGCGCGCACCCCGGAGCTGGCAGCCATCCGCGTAGCCTAGATTCAGGCGAGTGGGCGGCCCGCGGCGGCGAGCGCCTCGGCCATCGTGGCGAACACGCGCAGGTGCCCTCCCTTGCCAAAGCGCATCGCCCAGAGGTGCACTGTCGTCGCCTTGCCTTCGATGCCCGTCGCCCGCGCCTTCGCGCTCATTGCCAGAGGCACGACGACGTATGAGCCGACGCGCCTGAACTCCTGCGGCTCGACTTTGAACCACTCGGAGATCTCCCACACCGTCTCGAAGAGGCGCCGCACCTCCTCGAGGCCGCGGTAGTGGCCGGACAGCATCACGAAGCGGGGACCGAGGACGCGCAGTAGCAACGCGGCGTAGCCGATGTCCTCCGTCTCCTCGATCTCGATCTCGGGGACGAGGCCGGAGACGAGCGCGTCGATGTCTCTTACGTTGAACGCCTCGTAGATACCGCGAAGCGTCGCGAGATCGTCTCCTGCGTGCCCACCGCCGGCGAGCGTGTTGTCTTCGCGGACGTTCCTCACTGGGGGTCGCCTGGCTCTAGCCGTCCGACCCCCAGAGGTTAGTCATTTCCGGATGCTTTTTTCAGGGACCGCCGAAACGGGAGCGCAGCGCCATAACGTTGTGCACGTACTGCTCGGTTTCCGGCAGCAGGCCTCGCTCCCCCACCGACGCCGATCCCTGGTAGTAGGAGGCGACTGCGCGGGTCTCGTCGCCGCCAGAGTCCCGCACCAGCTGACCCAGGTAGAGCACTCCAGCCTTGACGTTGTCGAGCGGAGAGGCGGGGTCGAGCGGACCGTCGGCGAGCTGGTCCTGGATCCAGGTCCAGGTGCCGGGCAGGACCTGCATCACGCCGCGCGCGTTGGCGGCCGAGACAAACCCGTTGTTGAAGCCGCTCTCCTGCCAGGCGATGGCACTGGCGAGCGACGGCGATACGCCGTGGGCGGATGCCACTGCTCCGATGTCCCCGGCGGTGACGGTACCGGGAGTCGCGTAGGGCGCCGCGTCCGGCACATCGGCCGGCACAACCGGCGGCGGCGCAGCCTCGGAGGCGAGCTGTGAGTCGGTCGGCAGCTTCAACACCGTTCCGGACAGGAGCGGAGCGTCGACGTCGAGCCCGTTCATCCAGGCGAGCTGACCGGGATTGATGCCGCTGGCGGCAGCGATGCCGGAGAGCGTGTCACCCGGCTGCACCGTGTAGGCGCCCGCGGGCGGCGGAGCGCCGGTGCTCGCGGCGGGCGCGGAACCGGAGCCGACCGGTACACCGGCGAGCGCGGCAGCCGCCTCGTCGACAGAGGGCACATGGATCGTGTCGCCGACAACGACGTGCGCGTCCTCGGACAGGCCGTTGGACGCGGCAAGCGCGCGAGTGGTCAGGTTGCTGGCTGCCGCGATCGACCAAAGGGTCTCCCCCGGCTCGACCGTGTGCGGAACGCTGGCCTGCGCGGGCGCCGCACACACAACCAACGCAACCAGCGCGGCAAGAACAAGACGTCGTGGACATTTGGGAAGCAATGTGACTCCTTTCCCTGAAATCGCCTCCCTACTTGCGCTCGGCAGCCGGCGCCCATCTTGCAGGCTTGCAAGATGTCTTGCGGCCGGAACTCACTGGACACAGCACCAGGTGCGGAGCGCGGGGAAGTCCGACCCGTCTGCCGCGCCGGGATCGAACTGTCGTGAGATGTTCGCGACTGCGCGCAGCCTTTCGATCTCACCCCCTCCCGCTGCGTCGGTGCGGATGAAGAGCCACTGGTCGGCGTCCTGCCACGCGGCGAGCAGCCAGCGCCCGTCGGGGGCCCAGACCAACTCTCCAAAGCGACCGGCGCCTGAGAAGAGCGGCTGCACCGACGCGCCGGGCTTTACCAGTTCCAGCCGGCTGCGATTGACTGAGGTCGAGTAGGAGACCAGCGCGAAGGTATCGCCCACCGGGCTGAAAGCGGCGGCCAGGATGTGCGCGTCGCCGTCCAGTGTGTCGGCCCGCACGGCGTGGCCGCGAGCGTCGAGCAGACGCCATTCGCGCGGCGCGAGCGCGAGCAGACGATTGCCGTCAGCTGACCAGGCAAGCTCGGACGGGACCGGGCCGGGCACTGAACGTGATGCGAGGTTGCCGGTGTCGGTTTGCACGCGCCGGACGCGGCCGTCGCGTTCCACATACGAGAGCTCGTGGTTCGCGTTTGGCCGCCACGCCGGGGCGACTCCGCCGACACGATCGGCGATCAGGCGATCGCCGGTCCCGTCCCCCGCGACGACGCGCAGGTCGTTGCCGCTGCGGTAGGCAACCCGGAAGCCGTCCGGCGACCAGCGCGGATCGCGGGCAAGGCCCGGCCGTGCAATTGACCAGCGCACACGGCCCTTCGGATCGAGCGCAACCAACTCTCGCCCACGCGTCGCGATTACGAACAGACCGCCCGGCGACCAGGAGGCGTCGTCGTAGTCGCCGAGCAGCCGCTTCGAGCCGTCGCGCTGAACGATCCACGGTCCGTGCTTGGAGACGACGAGCAGCCGTCCTTCCGCAGGCAGCGAGGTAAGCGCCTGACGGGCGTGCTCCCGCCCGGGCGTGACCGCGTCGTGCACCCAATCCGCCACAGCCTGACCCGGTGGAGTAAAGGCAGCACCGAGCAACGTGAGCGACGCCGCCGCGGCGACGAGTCCTCGGCGCAGGCGCCGAGGCATCGGTTCATGCTCGTGCTCCGCGAATGCTCCCTGGACGACCTGCCAGGCCCGTTGCTCGGCGGCCTCCTCGTCCGGAGCACGGTGGTCGCGCACGCGCTCGCGCAAACCGTCCTCCCTCATGACTCGCCTTCCGCAAGTTGACTGCCCAGGCGATCGAGGCCCCGTCGCAGACGTGAGTTGACCGTACCGCGTGGCACTCCGAGCAACCTGGCGATCTCGCCCGGCGTGTACTCGAGCAGGTAGCGCAGCACGATCGCGGCGCGCTGCTCCGGCGGAAGCGAAGCAAGCGCAGCGGCGAGGTCCTCCGAATAGGCGTCGCCGGTGATCTCGCCGGGAGGAGAGCGTTCGGCGCCGTGGACCTCCACCACCTCGCGTCGCAGCGCGCGGGCGCGCGAGAAGTCGATCGCGCGGTTGATGACGATCCGGTGCAACCAGGGCCCGAACGGCCGGCGGCGGTCGAAGCGATGGAGCGCGCGCAGCGCCGACATGAACGCCTCCTGTGCGATGTCCTCCGCCGCGCCCGCGTCGCGAACAATCAGATAGGCGGCGCGATGAGCAGGGCGCCAGTGATGCCGGAAGAGCGCCTCCATGCCCTCAGTCGATCCCGCTTGCGCCGCACGGATCCAGGCGAGCTCCGCTCGCCGGCTTTCCTCCGGACGATTCCTGCGCGCGATGAGACGGATCTTCTCCGACCCGGTCGCCGTCAACACCGTGACGGTCATCCCCACCCGGATGCCAGACCCAACTCCGTCGCGAGCCGCTGCGCCCTCAACCCTTTTCGAACCTGACCGTCAGCGTGACGACAGACTGCTTGGGGACGATGCACTTGTGGCGTCGCTTGCTGCGCCGGAGCACGCGTCGGCCAGTCTCGTCGTGGCGGAAGATGCGACGCGAAATGGCACCGCAGTGCCTCTTTGTCCCGAACCTACCTGCCACCCCCGATGAGTAGGCGTCGCCGGTGTCCGCGACAGCCTCGACCGCTCCAATTTCAAGGCCAAGCGAACGCGCAATCGCATCAGCGTGGGCGCGAGCGTCCGCCACCGCGGCGGGGAACGCTGCGGCCTGCGCCGCGGCCACCGCCTGAGCAATCGTGCGATCCGTCAGCTTGGCTGGGCGCGGCACACGTGTCACGCCGATGCCCGTGACCGTGATTCCGTCCAGTGCCGCGGACTGTCCTCCGAACCCTGGGTAGTAGCCGCTCGCCCGGCTCTCATGCGAGCCGCCAGCCACGGATACCGCGGCGGCGCCGGTCACAAGCGCGGCAAGGACGATGAGCTTTGTCGAGCGTCGGCGAAGCATCCGTCAACACTCATACGCGTGGGATCATGCGAGAGGTCCCGGCCCAGAAACGACAAGGACCCGGAGCGAGTCCGGGTCCCCGTCAAGCTCACGCCTGGTCGCGACTTACGCCGCTTCCGGCGGAACTCTCGGTCGCGACGGTTTCCCGTCGCGACGCAAGACTTGTCTTGCCCTGACCACCTTCGTCGCGTTAACGACTCCGTATGGCAGGCAATGTCAACTGTACGCCGCGCGTTGACGCGCGTCAAGTGGGCGCGTCTGCGCACTTCGCAAATCGCGAGCTTCTCCTTTGTGGCAAAAAAAGGGACCGCCCGGAGGCGGTCCCTTTCAACGACTTGCCGAAGCTCGTCTAAATGGTCTTGACGTTTACAGCCTTCGGACCTTTGTCCCCGGGCTCTTCGTCGAACTCGACCTTCTGGCCCTCGGACAACGACTTGAAGCCGTCGCCGGAGATGCCGGTGTGATGTACGAAGAGGTCCTTCGATCCTTCGTCGGGCGTGATGAATCCAAAGCCCTTGTCGTCGTTAAACCACTTAACAGTCCCTGTTGCCATGTAGGAGTCCTCCAAGGCTCGTGTGCTGAGGGTACGCGGAGGATGCTCGATGGCAACCGACTGACACGCCCTGCACTTACTTTCGCTGGCTCTTTGATCCAGCCTTACGAGCCGTAAAGGTACACGTTTCGGCCCACGGCGTGCTAGAGGGGCCCGCAAGGCCCCTCTCCATCACCCTATGCCTGATCCGTCAGGAGCGCTTGCGCGACGGCCTTCTGGCCGACTTGCCGCTCGTGTTGGGGCGAAACTTCTTGCGCTCGGCGGCGGTCATCTTCCTGATCACGAGGGTCCCTTCCTTCACCTGCTGGTCGATCAGGTCGAGCTTTTCCTGCCGCTTCTCGGCTTGGCGCTGCTGTTGTGTCTTCATCGGCACTTGATCGAGGGTACCAGGGACACCCGCCTGAACGCGACAATTCCCTCTACAGAGGCATTCCTGGGCCTTTTATAGGCCTAAGGCCGGTGGCAAAGCACCTGGTAGACCGAGATGAATCCACGCCTGAAGCCGTCGCGCGAGGCCCTCAGAAAGAGGCGCCAGACACGAACTCGCTCCGGTCCGGCCAGGCGGATGGCGTCCTCGAGGCGGTCATCGAAGCGCCGCATCCAATGCGTGAGGGTCTCGACGTAGTCGCCGGGAAAGCCCTCAGCGTGGTCGACGGCCAGCCCCGCCCGCTCGAGCCCAAGCACGATCCGGGACAGATGCAGCGGCGCCCCGTCCGGGAAAACGTATCGCTCTGAGAAGGGCCCCGCCTCGGGGTCGCCGTGGCGGACGCGGCCGATGCCGTGGTTGAGCAGGCGCCCGCCCGGGCGCAGGACGCCGGCGAGCCGCCGGGAGTACTCGTCGACCCGGCTCGTGCCGACGTGCTCGACCATGCCGATGCTGGCGACCGCGTCGAACTCGCCAGTCAGCTCCCGGTAGTCCTGAACGCGGATCTCCACCAGGTCGGCGACCCCCGCTTCCGCGACTCGCCGGCGCGCGAGCTCGGCCTGGGGAGCCGAGAGCGTGATGCCCGTCACCTCGACGCCGTGCTCCTTCGCTGCGTGGATCGCGAAGCTTCCCCAGCCGCAGCCAACGTCGAGTACGCGCTCGCCGCGCCGCAGAGCGAGCTTGGTGCAGATGACCTCGAGCTTGGCGCGCTGCGCGGCCTCCAGGCTCGAGGAATCACGCGAGAACATCGCGCAGCTGTACGTCATCGACGCGTCGAGGAACAGCGCGAAGAACTCGTTGGACACGTCGTAGTGGTGGCGGACGGCGCGCGCGTCGCGCTCACGGCTGTGGCGACGCCCGCGCGGTTGCAGCTCCGCGGCCGGGACCGCCGGAGGCCGGATCACGCCGCACGCGCGCACGGCCGCAAGCGCGAGCCGGGCGCGCGCGCGGCGGTCGAGCGCCGGTGGCTGCCACGTCCCGAGCAGCTCGAGCGCGGCCTCGAGGTCGTCGACTTCGAGCGCTCCCGTTACGTAGGCCCTGCCGACGCCGAGCTGGCCGGGAGCCCGCAGCGCGTGCGCAACGGCATGGGGCGTGCGGACCATCAACGTCGGCCCGCCGTTCGACGTCGCAGGCAGGCTCGAGCCGTCCCAGAACTCGACCGAGAAGGGACGCGCCGGAAGCGTACGCTCGAGCTCGGTACGCAGAGGTCCGGTGCGACCGAATGCCATAGCCGGCTAGTGGCCTGCCCGAAAACGTTTCACCGGAAACGACGGCCTCCGGAACCGACATGCAGCGTCCTCAGTCACCCCCGTACTGATCAGTACGGGGGCTCCCTGCGTCCTTGCCTGTCGGCCCCGGACCCGCGTCGTTTCCTGGCGAACGTTTCCGAACAGACCACTGACGTTAGTCAAGCGGCGGCTTTGCTGGCCTGGCGCTCCGGGCTGATCCGCACGACGTTCCAAGCCAGCCCGCACAGCTCGAGCAGCCGAATCGTCGCCGCGGCAATGTCGATCTCCCACGGCTTGAGGCCGTGACGCGCCGAGGTCGGAAAAGCATGATGGTTGTTGTGCCATGACTCACCGAAGCTGAGCGGAGCAAGCCACATCAGGTTGCGAGACTCGTCGCCCGTGTCGAACCGGCGCCGGCCGAAGTAGTGGCACAGGGAGTTGATGCTATAGGTGACGTGGTGCACGACGAGCATGCGCACCGCTCCGCCCCAGAGCAGGCCTGTCAGGCCTGAGCGCACCGATCCGCCGATGAGCATGCCGGCGGCGAACGGGATCGCAAGCCCGACCGCGACCCAGAGCACGAAGGTGCGGTCGATGAAGCGGATCAGCGGATCGCTCATCAGGTCCGGCGCATACCGCTGCTTGGCGCCGCGCTGCGTGTGTATGAAGAGCCATCCGACGTGCGCGTGCCACAGCCCCTTGAGCGCCCCCGACCAGCCGCCACCGTGGTCGACGTGCGGACTGTGCGGGTCTCCGGGTTGGTCCGAGAAGGCGTGATGCTTGCGGTGGTCTGCCACCCACGAGATGACGGGACCCTCGATCGCCGCCGAGCCAAGGATCGCGAGCGTACCCCGCATCCAGCGCCTCGTCTCGAAGCTACGGTGGGTGAGATAGCGGTGAAAGCCGACCGTCACCCCGATCCCGGTCGCGAGATATGCGAGTACGAAGACGACGAGGTCGCTCCACCTCAACGCGTCGGCCCACACCTGCCAACCGACGAACAGAAGCGCCACGAAAGGGACGCCCGTGACTATGCCGGTGATGATCCGGTCCGACGTCTCGTGGGCGACCGGCTGGGTATCGAGGCTAGCAGGAGCAGCGACGGCGCTGGTGGCGCCGTCTGGTGGGGACGACATCAAGGGAAACTTAACCGCTTTTGCGGCCGCATGGGGCCAGCCAACCGTGAATTTGGTCGTACACCAACGGATGGTTGAGCAGATCGAAGTGGTTGAGGCGACCGAGATGCCGGAAGTCCTCGGCACTGACCGCGAGCTCGTGACCGGCCGCGCTCCGCACACGTACGAGCAGGTCGCCGACTACGTGGCCAACCGGGTGTGTGGGCTCCGCGCTCACGGTCGCCACGACGAAATGGTGGCCGACCCCCACGCTCAGGGGAACGTCCGCGCGTGCGTTGTCCAGCAACGCGTCGGCATCGCGCTCGTGCCAGTCGGCATCGCTGAGGTAACCGAAGCGCAGGTCCTTGATCCCCACGCTGCGGTCGTTCAACACGTTGGCGAACGGTCGACTCTCCGGCGCGACGCCGAGAGCCCACGCGGCGACGTTGACAGCCTTCTCCATCGGCGCGCCGCCATGAGGCGATCCCAGGAAGACGACGTGGCGGAGAAAGCCCAACCACGGAAGTTCCTGCTCGCCGGCATGAGCACAGGCGCTCCGTGCCACCAGTCCGCCCATCGAATGCCCTACCAGGACGAGCTCGGTGACGGGCACCGGCCACGAGCCCACCAACACGTCAAGCAGCTCCGAAAGGCGGCGCCCGTTCTGAGAGATGTGCAGCCCGGTGTTGTAGCGAACGTACAGCGGCGTGAAGCCGAGATCCGCCCGCAAGCGCGAGCCATACGTGCCGCCCACCGCTCGCTCGCTCCGCCGCCAGGACTCGTCATTCTCCATCAAACCATGCAGGAAGACCACGAGCCTGCCGGTGGCATCCGGGTACGCGCATGTCAGGGCCGCCGGCTCCGCGTGCAGGTCACAACCGCCGTGCCGCAGGGCGAGCTCGATCCGTACCGGGCTGGGTTTTTCCTCGAGCTCGTCGCCGATCAGCCCGTTCAATGCGGCGAGCGCCATGCGGCCGCGCGGAGAGGCCGAGAGCGCGGGGGCATCGCTTGTCTCGGCAGCAACGCCCGCGCCGGCGCGGGCCAGTGCGCCGATGCCCGCGCTCGCCATCCGGATGGCGCGGTAGACACCGGCCGCGATCCCGTCGTGGGTCACCCTGGCGACCGCGCCCGCGGGGCCGACTGCCCGGAACGTGCGCTCAGCGATCGCCCGGTGAACGTCGCGCACGGTCATCGTGACGACGCGGTCGGCCATCTCGAAGGCGACGTCGCTCAGGGCGCTTAGCTCGGCGGCGGACGTCGGGTTCTCGGGATGGCGGGCCGGCACCGGTGACCGGGGGTACACACGGGACCGGCGCCGGTTACGCCGCGCACCAAGGCGCGGCTGCGGACCGCCTAGTCGCGATCGTTCGGCTCGAGGGTGAAGGCCTCGATCGTGACCTCGGGGCTCTCGTGACTGGCGCTCATAAAAGCCTCCACGCTGCGGCCGGTGAGCTCCTCGACCTTGCTCTTGAAGCGATCCTCCATCGCCTCCTGCCAGGCGAGCCGGGTCGCCCGTACCTCACGCCAGCGGCCCGCGTCGACCAGCGTCTGCTCGAGGGGGGTGAAACCACCACGCATGACGACGACGATCAGGTTCGGAGCCAGGACGGTCCGGCATTTGGTCGGCCCTTTGCCGAAATAGTCTTTGTAGAAGCTGACGAACGCGTCGGAGATGGCGTGGCGAAGGGTCCCGTTCGCACCGGGGAACGGCTCGCGCATCGCCGCGGCGTCGCGGTCGTCGAGCTTCGGGGCGGTTTTCAGATTCTCGTCGGACGGCATGCAAAAGGGGGCAGGGCCCGAACCAAACCGACTGCACGCTGCCGCGGGCATCGATCGTTTCGTGACTCGGAGACGCTGCCCCCGACTTCGCCGCTTTCCAGCGCCGTCCCGGGGCCTCGAAGCCCGGATACTAGTCCAAAGCCGTGGCGACCTGGCCGTCCATCTGAACTTCCAGCTCCGTCGCAGTGGCCCCAGCAAGTTCCTGCTTCGCCTTCTCCAGGACGAACAGCTCTGCCGAGATGTCCGGCTCGTGGTGCACCTGGCTCATGTAAGCGACCACCTTGCGTCCAGTCGCGTCCTCGACCACGCTTGTGAAGCGGTCCTGCATCGCCGCCTGGAAAGTGTGCCTGATGTCATGCACCGCTTCCGCCCGGCCGCTGTCGATCAAGGTCTTCTCGACAACCGTGAAGCCACCGTGCAGCAGGCACAGGACGGTGTCGTTCATCAGAAAGGTCTTCGCCTTGGTGGGGCCTTTCCCGTAGTACTCGCGATGCAGGCTCACGAGCGCTTCGGAAATCGCCGCCAGAGCTTGCTTTCCCTGAATCGGTGGCTCGGCCATGCCGCCACCTCTCTCTCCGCCCCTCATATAGAAAGTGCCCGAAGGGAAGAGTTGCGGCGAGGCCCGACGAGCGATCGGTAATCCGAGACTAACAGGTACGGCTGAACCGTTTTTGGGTTAGACTGCCTAGCGGATCGCCGGGGA
Source organism: uncultured Solirubrobacterales bacterium (assembly GCA_963716195.1). Taxonomy (GTDB): domain Bacteria; phylum Actinomycetota; class Thermoleophilia; order Solirubrobacterales; family JBBDJG01; genus JBBQNR01. Next base: position 556,806 of record OY970293.1, on the reverse strand, counting down.
GTCACCACAGGGTGAAGCCTTGGCGGCCCGTATTCCTCCGTCGGACGCTTCGCTCTTCGGACAGAAGGGGGCGATGCGGACCCGGACTCACACCGCGTGAGGCCCGTTCCGCAGCTGGCAACGTTCGGCGACGATCTTTTCCAGCCCTGGGGCGGGGAATTTGCCGACTGCGTCCGGTGTTACCCCAACGGCGCCGGATCCCGGTGACGGGCTACCAACGGGGACGAGGTAGTGCGGTCAAGCAGGGCGAGCGACCCCAGGCGGAGACCCTCCGCCCGGGGTTTCTTGCCTGCCCAAAACCCGGCTCAACCCTTTCGATGCGGCAGGCAGAACGCTCCTGACTCAGGGCGTGACGACTCCCTGGCGCAGGAAGACACGCTCGTCGCCGGAGCCACAGGTCGGCGGGCAGCCGCTGCCGATCGGGTCCACGGAGGGATCGATGTTCCCGTCCGGGCCCTCGTCCTCGACGTTGATGGAGAACGTGGACATGATCGTCCGCGCCTCCTCCTGGACGAAACCGGGCACCAGCGTGTCCAGCGTCGTGTCGATCTCGCACCTGCTGCCGACGCCGCTCGAGAGCGTCGCCTCGCAGTCGATCGGCAACGAGATGTCGACATCCGACACGGTCGCCGGTACGCCGCCTCCTCCGCTGCGCGCGTCCGTCAAACGGATCCTCGTCTTCAGGATCACGCGGCCCGTGTAGTCACCACCTCCGCTCGCGCTGCGAACGTCGGTCATCGATGCGCTGATGCCGAGGTCGGCCTCGTCGGCCGTGGTCCCGGAGTCGCCGGCGATCGCGCGCAGCCGCGCCCACCCGGAGCCCTTCCCGAGCGTGGACGTCGTCAGGAGCGTCGACTGCTGCACCGGCGGTGAGCACCCCGGCAGGGTGAGCGGAGCGACGTGCACGGTGTTCGGAGTCGTGCACTGCTCGTACTCGGGCACGAGCGGCACCCGCAGCGGCGTGCCGCTGCCCGGGCGTGGATAGGCCGGTGGAAGGAAGTCCGCCGCCAGCTGGTACCCGGGCGGGACGACCTTTGGCGCAGGCTGCTCGGCGCCGCCGGTGCCCGGCTGCTCCAGGACCGGCAGTCTCAGCTCGAGGTTGGATACGGTCACCGGGCCCTGGCCGTTCGAGTTGCGTCCGTACGGCTGATCTGCGGGCAGCAACTCCAGCTTGGCGATGTGGCCGGTCTCGAACTTGTACCCATTGGGGTGCAGCTGGAAGACCTGCCGAGTGGCCTCCGTGCCCGAGTTGATCTCCGGGCGGTAGATGCCGCGCGCGACGAGGGTCTCGTTGCCGCTCGAGTCAATGTCCAGCAAGCGCGCCGCTACCTGCGACGTCGGGCTGGGCGAGTTGATGTCGGCGATGATCGTCGGCGAGCCCATCAGCGTGAATCCGCCCGCGGGCGCAGGGTCGAGCCTGTAGCTCGCCGTCCCGGACTGATCGGCACCGGGCGCGGTGGCGCAGGCTCCGCCGCCACCGTTCGGATCGAACGTGGCGCCGTTCTGGTCGGCGGCTGTCGGCGTGATCACCTGCGCGTCAGCATCCGTGAAGTGCACCTCTCCCGGACCAAGCGCCGACCAGTTCGGCGCCCGGAAGGGCTCGTCGGTGTTCGGATCGTCGAACGGGCCAGTGGCGCCACCCGACGGTCCGCCACATGTCTGGGTGAGCGTCTGCACGCCGTGGAACGGCTCCGGCCCGACGCCCTTGACGTAGTAGTCGAACCAGTTGTGCAGCTCGCGGCTGCGGAAAGTGCCGTCCGGGACCTTGTTCTGCCCGCGCGCGTGACCGTGATCGGTGAAGATCAGAGAGATCGGCGTACCCGGGTGCTCGGTACGCGTGCGGTTGTAGAAGCGGATCGCCTCGTCCGGCGGGAACAGATCATCTGTGAACCCGTTCGAGATCAGCATCGGCGCCGGAGGCTGGGAGTGATCTATGTAGTACGACGAGTGATGTTTGGTGATCTCGTCGACGATGTCCTCTGAAAGCGGGTTCTGGTCATAGGGCTCGCCCGCGTTGATGGACGCATACCACTGAATCAGGTCGGCGTCCGGATCCGTGCCCGGCAGCGCGTAGTTGCTGAGCGCCTGACCGGATGCATAGAGAAGTGCGACCCAGGACTGCTTCATCACGCCGATCCTGCCGCGCTGCATGTATGGGGCGTCGGCGACGTAGTCGAGCGTGTGCCCGTTGGGCTGCAGTGAATAGGCGAGGTCGGTCCACGGGATATCCGGCTGGGCCGCTGCGATGCGCATCGCCTTGCCGCCGTCGCTCACCCAGGGTATGAGGGTCCCGTCGTTGGCCGGGACCATCTTGCGGTCCTTGAGCGCGCCTAACGCCATCGAGATGCCGCCGCCGTACGAACCGCCGGTGACGCCGATCTGTTGTGGATCGATCAGGCCGTCGCCCGACAGCGAACCTGTCGCAAGACGGTCAGCGAGCGCCTCGAACAGCTCCTGCGCGTCTCTCACCTCGTAGCGGGTGTCCATCAAGTGGTTGTAGCCCTGCTGGCACACGGGCTGGAGCCGCTTCGGATCGATGCCGCCACACGAATTGCCCCACCCCCGGTCGCTCATCGAGAAGAAGGCGTAGCCGTCGTCGATCCAGCCGCCGCTGGTATGCCCGAGCTTGGAGCCTCCCCAGCCGTGGAAGACACCGACGATCGGGAAGTCGCCGTCGGGGCCCAGAGCAGGCTCGGGTGGGAAGCCCACGTTGATGTCGATCGGGGCGCCGTCGAACGTCGTGAAGATGCCCGAGCACCAACGCTCGCCGGCATTTGCGCCGGTCTGAACGGTGCAGGTGATGTCGCCGCTCGCCCCGTTCGGAATGCTCGGAATCGCCGCCTCCCCAGTCGAGGGCAGCGCCAGTGTGCCAAGGATGCCGGCAAGCACAGTCAGCCGGCACACCGATCGCTTCGATGCCATCAGTCCTCCCTCCCCGATTTCCCCCGTGTCTCGGCTCCCACTACCTACATACAGGAGCAGCAAAACCTACACCGAATCCAAGTGCTCGTGTTGGAAGGGAAGCTGGTCAGGCGCCTTCGCAGCTTGTCCAGGCGCTCCTGCGTCACGCCGGCAGGCATGTGCTCTACCGAAGCACGGCGTCGGGTGCGCGCAGTGTCTGTAGCACCTTCGCGGCAGCGCGCTCGCCGGAGGACACCGCTCCGTCCATGTACCCCATCCACCGCACGGCGGTCTCGGCACCAGCCCAGTGGATCGGCCCGATCGGCGTCCGCAGCGCGTCGCCAAAGACGGTCCAGGTGTTCGGCTGCATGAACGCGCCATAGCAACCGCGCGTCCATTCCTCTGCTGCCCAGTCCTTGTCGGCGTACTCGACCGGTGTCGCCGCTCGCGACCCGAACAGCCGGGCAAAGCCGGCCAGCACAGCCCGGCGCCGCTCCTCGTCGGTCCAGCGACCGAGCGCGCGGGCCTGGGAGCCCTCGAGAAAGCCGAGCAGCACGCCCGGATGTCCGTCGGGCGGCGAGTTGTCGAACACGATCTTGGCCGGGCCGACGTCGCTGGCGGCCTGGCCCGAAAGCCCCTTCGCGCGCCAGAACGGCTCGTCGTAGATCGCCATGCACTTGATCACCGAGCCCTGCGGAACCCGCTGCGTGAGCTGGTCTCGATGCGCGGGTAGCGCCGGCTCGTAGACGAGCCTTCCTGCGAGCGTCGGGCTGAGCGCGACGATCGCGCGCTGCGCGCGCACGCTCACGTCGCCGGTGTTGACGCGCACACCATCGTCGTGCTCGATGCTGCGCACAGGCGCATTCAGCACGACGGCGTCACCGAGGCCCTCGGCGAGCCGCTCGGAGATGAGCTGCGAGCCGCCGACGATACGAGTCTCCTGAGCGCCTCCGCCAGTTGAGATCAGGCTCTCCACCCCGCCGCCGGAGTTCGCGTAGGCGAGGAAGTGCAGAAGCGACAGGTCGGCGGGATCGGCAGCCCAGACCGCTTCGCAGACGATCTCGACGAACGCGCGGCCGAGGCGAGTGCGCACGTTGCGTCGCATCCAGGTGTCCAACGTCTGCGCGTCCCACTTCTTTGCTTTCGCAGCGGTCCAAGGGGCCTCGGGCGGCACGGCTCGCGCCATCCGTTCCAGACGCGTCAGCGAGACGGCGATGTCGGCGAGCGCATGCGGCCGGGCCTTCGGGAGATCACCGCTGTAGCTCTGCACCTGCCCGCGATGCTCGAATAGGTGGTTGCCGCTGTCGTAGGTGTCGAACGTCTCGAGCCCGAGCTCTGCGATCAGGGCCTTGATGCGGTCCTGGCCAGGTCCCACCCATTGTCCGCCGAGCTCCACGACCTTGCCGTCATCAATCGGATGGTTGACCGTTCGGCCGCCGACCCGGTCACGCGCCTCGAGCACAATCGCCTCCGTGCCCTGGCGCTGTAGCTCGCGCGCGGCGACCAGCCCCGCCAGGCCGGCGCCCACGACGACGACGTCTGCGCTCACATCACGCATCTGCGCGCCGCGCACGCGGGCCAAGGAACACGCCGGCGTCGAGTTGTGGAAGGCGCTGGCGATGCTTCATCGTCGATGCGCACACTACCGGCGATCGCAAGCGGATCGTCCCTGAACTTTTGCACCGTTCCGTACCCCGACGGGAAGACATCGAAAGGGGGTGGGATTGTTGCTTGCGGAAGCTCGCGAGTTGCATGCGCGAATCGCGCAAGAGGGCTGATTCGTGAGAGGCTAGGTATCGAGTGAACAGTTGGACGACCTATAGGGCCCCCAACTGCACAGCCGATGGCTAGGCCTGTTACGAAGAGCCCGCAAAAGCTCGCTAAGCATGCAACCCGCCCCAGCTACGTCGGTGTCCCGTCTCACTTGGGCGGTCTGGATCACCCACCTTCGATGCCTGTCCCTAAAGGGAGGCTCCGAAAGACACAGCATCAAACGTCCGGCCGTGGCCGGACGCATCCTCATCATCCCGGCTGGCTCATCGCCCGCCCCTCGCCGAGCACGATCGCCGTGTTCACGAGCGCCAGATGGGTGAGCGCCTGAGGGAAGTTCCCCAACTGGCGATCCGAGACCGGGTCGTATTCCTCCGCCAGCAGGCCGACATCGTTGCGCACGTCGAGCAGGCGCTCGAACAGCTCTCTTGCCTCGTCGTGCTTGCCCTGAAGCGCGAGCACGTCCGCGAGCCAGAACGAGCAGGGCAGGAACACTCCCTCCCCCGGCGGCAGGCCGTCCATGGCACCGCCATGCTCGGAGCGGTAGCGCATCACGAGTCCATCGACTGTGAGCTCGCGACGGATGGCCTCCACGGTCGAGACGAAGCGCTCGTCCGTCGCCGGCAGAAAACCGGTCACCGGCATGAGGAGCAGGCTCGCGTCAAGCTCTTCTGAGCCGAAGTACTGCGTGAACGCCTTCTTCTCCTCGTTCCAACCGTGCGTCAGCACCTCTGCGTGGACCTCGTCTCGCACCGCACGCCAGCGGTCGGTCGGTCCCGGCAGGCCGAACTCCTCGCACATCCGCACCGCGCGGTCGAACGCCACCCAGACCATCATCTTGGAGTGAGTGAACTGACGTGCTGGGCCGCGTATCTCCCACAGGCCTGAGTCCGGCTCGCGCCAGTGGTCCTCCAGCCACTGAAGCAGCGTCCGACTAATGGACCAGCCGTTGTGGGAAGGGACGTCGCCGTGCCGAGCGGACTGGAACGCAGCCTCCAACACTTCGCCGTACACGTCGAGCTGGACCTGCTCCGAAGCTGCGTTTCCGACCCGCACCGGCGCCGAGCGCTCGTAGCCGGGCAGCCACTCGAGCTGGAGCTCGTCGAGCCGCCGCTCCCCCGCGATGCCGTACATGATCTGCAGATCGGCCGGGTCTCCCGCCACCGCCCGTCGCAGCCAGGCCGCCCACGCCCGGGCCTCCTCGCGGTAGCCCGCGTTCACCATTGCCAGCAGCGTCAGCGTCGCATCGCGCAGCCAGCAGAAGCGGTAGTCCCAGTTGCGCACGCCCTCGATCTTCTCCGGCAGCGAAGTCGTCGGGGCTGCGACGATGCCGCCGGTCGGAGCGTACGTCAGCGACTTCAGAACGAGCACCGAACTGTGGATCTCGTCGTGGTACAAGCCGCTGTGAGTGCACATGGTGGCCCAGCTCGACCAGTAGGACTCGGTGTCGTCGAGCGCCTGCTCCGCGTCGATCGGGTCTGGCAGATTCTCATGCGATGGAAACCAGGTCAGCGTGAAAGCGACCCGATCGCCCTGCTCGAGCGCGAGCTCGGAGACCGTCTTCCTTTCCACTCCTTCGGTCTTGGCCGAGGTGCGGAAGCAGAGCGCATCGGGACCGGCGGTAGCTACGCGCGTCCCGTGATCGACGCGCCGTACCCAGGGGACGATGTGGCCGAAGTCGTAGCGGATCACGAGCTCGGACCGCACCTGCACCGTGCCGTCGAGGCCTTCCACGATCCGGACGATGTCGGGCGCCTTGCCGCGCGGTGGCATGAATTCGATTGCGCGCATCGTGCCCTGGTCCGTCTCGACGGTCGACTCGAGGATCAGCGTGTCGGTGCGGTAACGCCGCGAGCGCCGGCGGACCGGTGTGTCCGGCGCGAGCAGCCAGCGCCCGTGCTCGGGCCCGCCGAGCAGCGCAGCGAAGCAGGCGCCGGAGTCGAACCGAGGGAAGCAGCACCAGTCGATCGAGCCGGTGTTGCAGACCAGCGCGGCCGTCTGCAGGTCGCCGATCAGCGCGTAGTCCTCGATCCTCGCCATCAGATGTGGGAGCTTAAGCTGCTGCAGACTCGACGACCGGGATGAGCGACCCTCCAGACTCTCCACTTGCGCCTCACGCCGCTTCGCCGGCGGAGGTGAAGGAGCGCCTCGAAGCCGAGCGCCGGGGCCAGTCGTTCCTCGTGTACAGGGAGCCGGAGGGACAGCAGCGGATCCACACGCTGGACGACGCGGGCACGACCAAGGTCATCGTCGGGCGAGCGGCTTCGTGTGACGTCGCCCTGCACTGGGACGACCAGGTCTCCGGCGTGCACGCCGAGCTGGAGTTGGTTGGTGAGAGCTGGGCGGTGATCGACGACGGGCTGTCAAGCAACGGCACCTTCGTGAACGGTGAGCGCGTGCAGGGACGGCGCCGCCTTCGCACAGGTGACGCGGTGCGCTTCGGCAGGACGGTGGCCGTGTTCACCAGCCCGGCGGAGGCGGGCGCGGGAAAGACCCGCGTGGCGGCACCCTTCCCCGCGGCAGCGAGCCTGTCCGACGCGCAACGACGCGTCCTGGTCGCGCTCTGCGAGCCGTTCAAGCAGGCGCGCCCCTATGCCACTCCGGCCACGAACCAGGAGATCGCAGAGCAACTACACCTGAGCGTCGATGCCGTCAAGACGCATCTGCGCACGCTCTTCCGGAAGTTCGAGATCGAGGACCTGCCGCAGAACCAGAAGAGAGCGCGGCTGGTGGAGTGCGCGTTCGAGAGTGGCTTGATCTCGGAGCGAGATCTCTAGGGCCACCAGACGCTAGATCTGGCCGGTCGGGCCGAACCGCTCCGTGCGAATCTGTCCCGGACCGTAGCCGGCATCGAGCAGAAGGCGGGAAGCCGTCTCGACGAATCCGTTCGAGCCGCACACGAAGGCTATCCCCGAGTCCTGGGCAGCATCGGCGATCAGCGCGGAATCGATGCGCCCGGTGTGACCGCTCCACTCGGCGGGCGGCTCGCGCGTGAACGTGAGCTCGGCGTCGCCGTCGAGCTCATCCGCGTAGATCACATCGTCGGCGTTCCGGACCGAGTAGACGAGGCGCATCGGCACTTCCGGCATCGTTCGGCGGCGGTGGCGCAGCATCGACATCAAGGGAACGACGCCCGAGCCGCCCCCAACGAGGAGCACCGGCTTTTCGCCGCGCCACACGAAGTAAGAGGTGAACGGTCCGCGCACCTCGACCTGGTCTCCCTCCATGACCACGTCGTGGAAGTACGGCGACACCTCGCCGTCCTCGAGACGGTCGATCGTGAGCTCGATCCCGCCCTCGTCGAGAGGGGACGATGCGATCGAGTACGAGCGCTGGGCCTGGTAGCCGTCGGGCGCGGTCAGCCGGACGTCGTAGTGCTGGCCCGGCAGGTGCGGCATCCACATCGGCAGTGCGATCCGGAAGGACTTGACGTGCGGCGTCTCCTGCTTGATCGCGCTCACGGTACCGATCTGCCAGCGGCCCGGCACTCGCTGCACGACGGGGGTCAACGGTTGTTCAGCCACCCGATCAGTCACCCCAGTAGCGCTGCTCCTGCCAGGGATCGCCACGGTTGTGGTAGCCGTTCATCTCCCAGAAGCCGGGCTCGTCGTGATCCAACACGCGCAGGCCCTCCACCCACTTCGCGCTCTTCCAGAAGTAGAGATGCGGCACGAGCAGCCGCGCCGGGCCACCGTGTTCGCGTGGAAGCGGGTCGCCCTCGTGCTCTGTCACGACCCACGCCTTGCCGTCGCTTAGGTCCTCGACCGGCAGGTTGGTGGTGTAGCCGCCGTAGGAATAGGCCATCACGAAGGCGCCGAGGGGCTCTGCGCGTTCCCACAGCGTGTCCATCGAGACGCCCCGAAAGCTGGTGCCGAGCTTCGACCACTTGGTCACGCAATGGATGTCGCACGGCACGTCCACGAACGGCAGCTCGTGGAACTCGTCCCAGCTCCAATCCGCCGTCTCGGCCACCATGCCGTCGATCCGGAAGCTCCAGTCCGACGTCTCGACGTCCGGAGTCGGACCGGCCGTAAGCACGGGGAACCCCGGCTCGGCGTACTGGCCCGGGGGGAGGCGGTCGGAGAACTCGTCGGGGGTGCGGCGGTGGCGGCCGAAGCCGCGCGAGATGAAGCCGCCGTTCATGTGAGAACCGTACCGCGGTCCGCGCTAAGACGTCCACGGCGCGCCGCGGCCGGCGGCGACCCGGTACAAAGACAGGATGAGCAAACGGGACCGTCCAGCCGCTTCGTCCGGTCGTCCGGCTGAGCTCGAGGAGCGGGTCGACGCTCTCTACGGGCTGCCGCGCGAGCAGTTCACAAAATCCCGGAACGACCTCGCCCGTGAGCTTCGCTCCGAGGATGCGCGTGAGGCGGCCGACGAGGTCCAGGCCCTGCAGAAGCCGTCTCCTGCCGCCTGGGCGGTCAACCAGCTCGTGCGCACTCAGCAAAAGGACACGCGCACCCTGCTCGAGTCCGGAGATCGTCTGCGAGAGGCGCACGAAGCAGCCGCTGCGGGGACAGGTAGCGCCGGCGAGCTGCGCGCGGCGGGCGATGCCGAACGGGCCGCGGTCACGAAGCTGACACGGACGGCGCGGGGCCTCGTGACCGAGAGCGGCCGCGGTCTAAGCGGGAGCGTCCTCGAACGCGTGGCAGAGACGCTCCACGCCATGGCGGTCGATCCCGATCGGCACAGCCTCGGCGTCGCCGGCCGCCTGGCGAAGGAGAGCCGCGTAGTCGGCACCGGCCCGGTCTCTCAGTCGACCCGGACAAAGGGCCGGGCCAAACCGGACGGGCCCTCACCCTCTCGCATCCGCGAGATGCGCCAGCGCCTCGAGCGCATGCAGCGAGAGGCGCGCGACCTGCGCTCGGCGCGTATTCGGGCGGAGCGGGCCACCACGGATGCCGAACGCAGGCTCGCTCAGGCGCGCAAGGACGAGCAGCAGGCCGCGGACAGGGAGAGCGCGAAGGAGTCGCAGGTCGAGGAGCTGAGGGGCAAGCTCAAGAGGCTGCGCTGATCATTGGTGTCGTCCGCAGGCATGCACGACCACACTGGCCGTACGCGCGTGCAGTCGCAATGTGAACACCCCCGAGTGGTTGTCGTAGCGCCAACGCTTTACCGCTGCCTGACCACGCTCGCCCGCGCGAACGGCACATGGCCGGAACGCTCCCCGGCTGAGCGAGCCGAGCGCGGCCTCGATCTCGTAGGTGCGCGTCTGCCGACCATCGATACGAAGCCGCCAGCCGCTCGACGTCTCTTCTGATGTAACGGTCTCGGAGGGCCCGATCGAAGCCGTGCGGCGGCCACGCGGCCAGGCGAGCAGCCGCATGCGGTCGTCACGGTCGCGCAGGCGCACCGCGGCGCCACCGCCGTAGTCGGACAGCGTCTCGACCGAGGGATCCAGCAGCGGGAGCACGGCGCCTTCGGACACGAGCATGGGCAGCTCGTCGAGCGGCGCGCTCAGCGTTGCGTCGCGTGCGCCGGCGAGTGTGCGCGGGGCCCCGAGGTGGGGCGCGCCGCGCCCGTCCAGCGTGATCGACCGCCACCAGTCGATCCAGCGGCCGTCCGGTATGTATAGAGAGCGCTCGCGCGCGTCCGGCTGCGTGACCGGCGCGACCAGGAGGTCGCCGCCGAGCAGGTACTCGTCCTCGCGGGCTGTCGCGCGATCGTCGCCCGGGTATGCGAGCGCGAGATGGCGCATGAGCGGCAGCCCGCTGCGGTCGTATTCAGACTCGGCCGCAGCGAGGTACGGGTACAGCTGAGTGCGCAGCTTCGCGTAGCGCGTCCAGACGGGTAGCAGCTCCGGGTCGAAGATCTGGGCGCGCGGCTGACTGTAGAGGGCGAAGCCGTTCGCCTGCGTGCGCATCACTCCGGACGCGAAGCCGAACTCGATCCAGCGCGCGAGCAGCTCAGGTGTCGTCTGCGGGAGCGAGAGCGCGAAGAAGCCGCCGATGTCCGAGCCCCACATGCTGACGCCGGACAGGCCCATCGTGAGTCCGTTCTTCACGGCGGACTCGAGCCCGTCGAAGTCCCAGCCGGTGCTTGGGTCGCCGCCCCAGACGATCTGGCTGTGTTGCGCCGCGCCCGTCCAGCCGGAGCGGTTGAAGCGGGCGAGCGGCCGCGGCGCGCGATCACGCGCGTACGCCCGCGCAGCGGCGTGATACCCGACGACGTACTTGTTGTGATACGCCTCGCCGGTCGATCCGTCGTACCCGTGCCCGTCGAGCGGCGTGTACTCGCCGAAGTCCTCCATCCATCCGTCGTAGCCGTGGCCGACCGCTTCGTCGAGCAGGTCGCCGAAGTAATCGGCGGCGTCGGGGTGGGTGAAGTCGACCTGGCCAACCAGGAACTGCGAGGTGCCCGTATAGCGGTACTCGTAGGGCTCTCCGAGCGCGTTGCGTGTGAGCACCCCGCGCTGCCTCGCCTCCTCGTACGCGCGCGTGTACTGCGTGCACACCATCGGGTTGAAGTAAGTCGTGACGGCCAGTCCCGCTTCGTGGTACAGATCCGTGCGCGCGCGCTCGTTCGCCTCCACTTGGACGCCGCACGGGAGGTAGTGGGTGTAGGTCTGTACAACCGACCCGATCGCGCCCGCGGCCTTCAATGTCGCGATGTTGCCGGGCTCGTTGCTCCCGCTCGGCGGCTGCCACCACGGACCGAAGTAGAACGGTGCCTCGACTGGCGGCTGGCGACCGACGAGCGCGCTGAACCGTCGCACGACGTCGGCCGGCTGCGGTCCCGCGACGACGCGCAGGCCCAGACGGGGCGCCGATGCCTCGAGTGACCACGCGCCGGCGTTGTCGGTGCCGAGCCGGAACACACTGGTCTCGTCATTGGTGACGAGCACGCCGATTCCCCGCGTCGAGAGCAGCCACGGAATCGGGAAATAGGTGGCGTCGTCACGCGGGTGATAGCCGGCGGGCGGCACGAAGGCCGTGATGAACGGCCGCTCGATCAATTGGTAGGGGCCCTCGGCTACGTAGTTCTCGACCTCCCGCCCGCGCTGGTCGACGGCGTTCGAGCGCTCGCCGAAACCCAGGTGGCGCTCGCCTGGCGGCGCCACGAAGGAGATGCCGGTCGCGAGCACGTCGGTCGTCTGAGCACCCTGGACCGAGGCTTCAAGAGCAATCACGCCGTCGTCCGCGGGCTCGACCCGCAGGCCAAGCGTACGGGTGGGATCGCTCGTTTCCAGCGTTGCGAGATATGCGTCTCCTTCGCGGTGCGATTCGAGCACCCGTGTGGCGCGAAACCAGCCGGCAGGCGTGCGGAACCCAAGCGTGCCCACGGCTCCGGCGCCCGTGCCAGCCGCCTCCTCGAGCGGCGCCTGCGGCGTCGGGCCGTCGAAGCCGAGGTGCCACGGCTCCGCGTCGATGGTCGCTCGCAGCGCGCCGGCATCCACTTGCTCCGCGGCGGCCGCCGGTGTCGCGCCGAACATCGCCGCCGCCATCCCGGCTACCGCGAGCAGCCCGGCGTTACCTTTGACTAGTCTCCCCCCCACTACCTGATTCGTTACCGCGCGCGCGGGTGAGGCAAACGCGCAAAGCGCGATCCCGACGACTTCGAAAGGAGGCTGAGATGGCCTCGTACACGGTCAAGAAGCTCACCGACGTCGAAGATTCGGCTGTCAAGGGCGGGTTCAGCGAGGTCCAGGAGGCCCGCTTCGCGACCAAGGACCTCGACTCAGAGCACACGGGCGTCAGCCATCTTCGCGTCAAGCCGGACAAGCGCCAGGCGTTCGCGCACAAGCACGACGAGGCCGAGGAGGTGTACGTCGTGCTGGCCGGCTCCGGCCGCATGAAGCTCGACGACGACATCATCGACGTCTCGGTGCTCGACGCGATCCGCGTCTCCCCTGGCGTCACGCGCATGTTCGAGGCCGGATCGGACGGGCTCGAGGTGCTTGCGGTCGGCGCGCGGCACGAGGGCGACGGCGAGATCTTTCCCGGCTGGTGGAGCGACTGAAAGCGGCGACCCGCACCGTGTGACACACGGACGCGGGTAGGTTAAGTTCCGACCTGAATGGCGACGGTCACCGAGCGCGAAGCGCGGCAGATCGAGGCGGCGAACTCCTCGGGACGCACTCCGGTCGTCTTCATACACGGCCTCTGGCTGCTGCCCAGCAGCTGGGACCGCTGGGCCCAGGTCTTCGAGGCGGCCGATTATGCGGCGCTGACGCCGTCCTGGCCGGACGACCCCGAGACTGTGGAGGAGGCGAGGAAGAATCCCGACGTCTTGGCCGGGAAGACCCTGAAGCAGATCTGCGATCACACCGCCGAGGTGATCGGCCGGCTGAACAGGAAGCCCGCGGTGATGGGCCATTCGACCGGTGGGTTGCTTGCTCAGATGATCGCGGATCGCGGTTTGTCGGCCGCGACCGTGGCAATCGACCCGGGGCCGTTTCGCGGGGTGCTGCCCTTGCCCATCTCGGCGCTCCGGTCAGCTGCTCCCGTTCTCCTGAACCCGCTGAACCGCGGGCGTGCAGTCACGCTCACGCTGGGCCAGTTCAAGTACGGCTGGGCGAACGCACTCAGCGACGACGAGGCAAAGCAGCTCTACGAGACCTACCACGTGGCGGCGCCAGGGGTCGCGCTGATGCAGATGGCGAACGCCAACCTGAACCCCTGGACCGAGGCTAGGCTCGATCCCGAGAACCCAGAACGCGGTCCCCTCCTGATCATCGACGGAGAGAAGGACCACACGGTCCCCTGGGCGATCGCCAACGCCTCTTACAAGCGGCAGCGCCGCAACAAGTCCCCGACCGAGATCAAGAAGATCCCGAATCGCGGCCACGCTCTGACGATCGACAGCGGCTGGCGCGAGGTCGCCGACACCGCGCTCGAGTTCGTCAAGCGGTTCGTCTAGCGCACTCGGGCACGCTCGCACTCATATGAAGGTGGGAATCGACCTCGGCGGCACGAAGATCCAGGCCGTCGTGGTCAGCGATCGCTTCGCCGTACGTGGAGAGACTCGCCGCCAGACGCCCACGGACGGCGGCCCGGCCGCGGTGGCAGCCGAGATAGTGGCCGCGAGCCGCGAGGCGGCGCAGGCCGCGGGTGTCGTGGTCTCCGAGCTCACGGGTGTCGGGGTGGGATCCCCGGGGGCGATCGACTCCGAGGCCGGAACCGTGGCCGAGGCCGGGAACCTGCCCGACTGGATGGATCCTTTCCCGCTCGGTCCCGTCCTGGAGGAGGCGCTCGGCACGCGAGTCGTGCTCGGGAACGACGTCGAGCTTGCGGTGGACGCGGAGTTCGCCCTCGGCGCCGGCAAGCCCTACTCGTCGCTCCTCGGCGTTTTCTGGGGCACGGGGATCGGCGGCGGAATCGTGCTCGACGGCAAATCCTGGACCGGCCGCGGCGCCGCCGGCGAGATCGGACACATGGTGATCAAGCGCGACGGGGCCCGCTGCACGTGCGGGCGGCGAGGATGCGTCGAGGCCTACGCCGGCCGCGCCGCGATGGAGCTGCGGGCTCGCAGGCTCGTGGAGCACGGCAAGCACACGGACCTCTTCAAGATCATGGAGCACCGCGGGCGCAGCCGCCTGACATCCTCGGTCTGGGCACGTGCGCTACATGAGAAGGACGCGATGGCAATCGAGCTGATCGACCGCGCCGTCGAGGCGCTCGGCGCGGGCATCGCATCCGCGCTGAACCTGCTCGACGTCGAAGCCGTGGTGATCGGAGGTGGCCTCGGGGTACGCCTGGGCGAGCCGTTCCGAAAGCGGATCGAGGACGCGACGATGCCGCACCTGTTCACCGTCGACCGGCCGGCCCCGATCCTGCTCGTCGAGCTCGGTGACCTCGGTGGCGCGATCGGGGCCGCGCGCCTGATCAGGAAGCGTCCGTCAGCGCGCGCCGCCGTGTCCGGCTGATGGCAGGGCTGCTCCGATTCGAACGCCTCTACCGGGCCTTCAACGCGCGCGAGATCGACGCCCTGCTGGACGAGATGACGGACGACGTCGACTGGCCCAACGCCTGGGAAGGCGGACGCCTGCTTGGACACGAAGCCGTTCGCGACTACTGGACGCGCCAATGGTCGGAGATCGATCCCACGGTCGAGCCGGTTGACGTCGTCACCCGCCCGGACGGGAGCATCGCGGTCGAGGTCGCTCAGACGGTGCGGGCGCTCGACGGATCGGTCATCGTCGAAAACCGCGTGCGCCACGTCTACGTTCTGCGCGACGGGCTGATCGCGCGCATGGACGTCGAGGAGCTCGAAGCCTAGATCGAGCCCGCCGGCGCTGCGAACTGAAGCGACGAGCCGACGGCGGCGAAGGCCACGAGGCAAGGTCACACCGGAGGCAGAACCTTTGCTAGTTCCGGCGCTCGGTGTCCGACGCGGTAGACGACGGGATGCTCGACGAGGAGTCCGCCCGTGGCGAGCCGCTGTCTGATCGCCCCGTCATTCACCCCGGCGCGAAACAGTTGCTTACGCGTCACCACCCCGTGTCGTGCGTAGGCAATCCGCGCCAGCACATGATCGGTTCGGAGATTCGCCCCCTCGGTGCCCGGGGCCCCCTACTTCGCCAACACGTAGGTACCCGGCGCGCGCCCGGCGACCTTGTACTTCCTGTCGCCGAGCGACGCGGGCGCCTTGCGCGTCGGCCCGGAGCGCTCCGCAAGCCACGCGTCCCAGTCGGTCCACCAGGTGCCGGGCTGCTTCTCCGTGGTCCGCAGCCATTTTTTCGGGTCGGAGTGATCGTCCATCCCGGCGATCCGGTAGCTCGCCTTCGGATTGTCTGGCGGGTTGACGATCGCGGCGATGTGGCCGCTGGTCGAAAGGACGAAGCGGACATCGCCGCCGAGCATCTGCGTGGTGCGCTGGCAGTTCTCCCACGGGGTGATGTGGTCCGCTATGCCGGCGACGACGTAACTGTCGAGCGTGACCTTGCCGAGATCCAGCGGAGTGCCGAGCAGCTCGAGCGCGCCCGCCTCGACGAGCGGGTTGTCGAGTGCGATCTGGATGAAGTCGCGGTGAAGGCCTGCAGCAAGCCGCACGGTGTCCTGGTTCCAGAACAGGATGTCGAACGCGGGTGGACGCCGCCCGAGCAGGTAGTTGTTCACCACGTAGGACCAGATCAGGTCGTTCGGCCGCAGCCAAGCGAACATCTCGGCCAGCGCGCGCCCATCGAGGTATCCGCGGCGCGCCGACGCCGAGGTCGCGAGCCGGGCGATATCGCGGTTGACGAATGCGCTCGGCATCCCGGCCTGCGCGTTGTCCAGCACGCACACGCCGAGCGTGAGCCCGGCAAGCTCGTCCTGCCGCCCGCTTGCCGCGAGGTGGCCGGCGACGCATGCTCCCACGATCCCCCCACCGCAGAACGCAAGCAGGTGCGCCTGCTCGGCGCGGCCGACGCTGCGAGTGGCGTCGAGCGCCGCCAGGATCGCATCCGCATAGGTGTCGATCCCCCAGCTCCCGTGCTCTTCCTCGGGATTGCGCCAGGAGACGGCGAAGACCTGCTGTCCCTGCCGCACCAGGTGCTCGACGAGGCTGCGGTCCGGGGCGATGTCGGCCACGTAGTACTTGTTGATCATCGGCGGCACCAGCAGCAGCGGCACGGAGCGAACGCTCTCCGTCTGCGGCGCGTATTGGATCAGTTCGAACACGTCCTCCCGCTGGATCACCGACCCCGTTGTCGCGGCCAGGTTCTTGCCGACCTCGAACTTCGACGTGTCCACCATCGCCGGTAGCCGCGGAGGCGTGCGCATGTCTGACGCAAGGTGGCGGGCGCCGCGCACGAAGCTCATGCCGCGCGTGTCCCTCGCCGCTTTGATCGCCGTGGGATTGGACCACGGGAAGTTGCTGGGCGCGAGCGCGTCGCGCATGTTCTCGGCCGGGAACCGCACCCGGCGCTCGGTCTGCATGTCCAGGTCCGCGTCGCGGATCAGCGTCTCGAGCGTTTCCCCGACCGCGAGGTATCCCTGCATCAGTCGGCGGAATACGGGGTTCTCGCTCCAGGTGGGGTCGGCGAAGCGGCGGTCGCCGCGCTCGGGGGCGATGTCCGCGCGGCCGATCGTCACCCGCCCGAGCTCGCCCGCGAGACCGGCCAGACGGCGAGCGACCGTGCGCGGGTGGCGGGCGAGCGACGCGCCGAGCTTGATCGTCGCGTCGGCGGCGAAGAACCGCTGGCGCGGGCTGTAGGTTGCCTCGGTCAGCAGCGCGTCGAGAGGGGCGCTCAGGTCGCGGCCGGCGCTCTCGGGCTTGCCGTTCACCTCGCCGCTTGATTTCGTCTCCCGGCCGTTGGTCGTTACCGTGCTCATGGTCCTCCCTCTCTCACTAGCTGGTTCGGGTGTAGCTTCCCCCTTCCAGGCGCCAGGGTCCAGTTGGCGGGGCGACAACATCCGCCTGCGCTCCTTGTGAGCGACTCACAAAACGCAGCAGAAATCGAAGCCGGCGATCCACCCCGACGGTCATACTTGTCAGCGGATGGCGGCCGGGGCACTCGATTCCGCGCGCGAGCCGCGCTGGTGGGGGAACCACCTGCGAGAGCTGCGGTGGCAGCTGGACGCCGCTCGGCTGCTGGCGGACCCGGTCCTGCGTGGCCGTGGCGTCCCCCGTGGTGACGGCAGGCCGGTCCTGCTCCTGCCTGGCTTCCTCGCCGGTGACTACACGCTCGCGACGATGGCGATCTGGCTACACCGGATCGGCTACCGGCCGCGCCGGGTCGGCTTCATCACGAACATGGATTGCTCGGAGCGCGCGTTGAACGCCATCGAAGCGCGCGCGGAAGCGGTGGTCGAGGAAGGGGGCAGGCGCGTCGCGGTGGTCGGGCACAGTCGCGGTGCGCACCAGGCGAGGGCCTTGGCGGCACGCCGGCCCGAGCTCGTCTCGCACGTGATCGCGCTCGGGGGGGGCCTCAATCGCCAGATGGCGATCAGTGCTCCCACGCAGGCGGCGGTGGCGCTCGTGCGACGGTGGCACCGGCACACGACGGACCGCCGCGAGCGTCGCGGCTGCATGACCGAGGACTGTGGCTGCTCGTTCACCCGCGACTACGTGGCGCCGTTCCCGGACAGCGTGCGGCTCACGAGCGTCTACTCGAAACGAGACGGCGTCGTGCGCTGGCAGTCGTGCGTCGTGCCCTACGCGCACAACGTCGAGGTGAGTGGGACACACGTCGGGTTGGCGTTCAACCGGGATGCCTATGCGGCGATAGCCGCTGCGCTCGCCACTCCCGCCCACGCTGCGGCAGAAAGCTTGATGATCGATTCCGAACCCGGGTGGGGTTCGGGTGAGTGGTCGTAGGCGATGAGGCTGCTGTCCCAGGTGCCGGCGAGGTTTCAGCTGAGCTGCTCGGAAAGCCCGATGATGATGCCCTCGGGGCCACGCACGAAACAGAGCCGGTAGATGTCCTCGTACTGCGCGATCTCGCCGACGAGTTCGGCACCGTGGCTGCGCAGGCGGGTGACGACGTCCTCGACGTCGTCGACCATGAACATGATGCGGCGCATGCCCAGCGCGTTCGCCGGCGCGCTTTCCGGCTCGGCTCTGACCGCCGGCGGCCTGTGGAACCTCGACAGCTCGACCCGGCCGTGGCCGTCCGGGGTCCGCATCATGGCGATGTCAGTACGGACGTCGTTGAGCCCGACGGTCTGGTCCACCCAAGGCCCCTCGATCGTCGTCTCGCCTTCCAGCTCCATACCGAGTTCGGCGAAGAACGCCTTTGCAGCCTCGAGGTCGTCGACAACGATGAGAACGTTGTCCAGCCGCTGAATAGTCATATCCCGGGAGCATAGGGTCGGATGCTTCGACAGCTCCCCTAACCAGCCTCGCCCGGCCCAGAAGGAATCGATCATCTAGGCTGCGCCGATGGCCTTCCTCTATCGGCTGCTTCCTCCGCGCGCGACCTTCGCCCAGGACATGAGCCCGGCGGAGGCCGAGGTGATGCAGCGCCACGTCGCCTACTGGCAGGACCTCCTGAACCGGGATGTGGCACTCGCGTTCGGGCCGGTGCTCGATCCAGATGACCCCTGGGGACTCGGGCTCCTCGACCTGGACGACCCAGAGGCAGCTCGCGCGATCGGCGAAGAGGATCCGGCGGTGCAGAGCGGCACGTGCACGTACGAGCTCGTGCCTATGCAGCTCGTGCGCAGCGGCTGACTACCGCTTTCGCGCGGCGATCATCTGGTCTCGCACGTGGCCGGCGCCCGCGCGGCGGCTGAGGTCTCCTGCGAGCAACGGCGCGACCGCGCCGATGCGTGAGCCCAACCTCATCGCACGCGCTGCGACCTCGACCTCCACCCTCCCCCGCTCGATCGCCGTCGCCACGGCACGAGCGACCTCCTCCGGCGAGCTGGTGCCGACGCCCTTCGGGAGCTCGACGTTGGTGGAAGCGAACATGCCTGCGTCACGAACCGGTCCGGGGAAGATCGTCGAGACCCCGACGCCGGTTCCTTGCAGGTCGAGCCGCAACCCGAGCGCCAGGCCGCGCAGGCCCCACTTGGTGGACGTGTACAGCGGCCCATTGCCGGGCGTCGCTACCTTGCCGGCCATCGAGGACATGAACACGAGATGACCTCGACCGCGCGCGAGCATCCCAGGGAGGGCGGCTCGCGCCAGCAGGGCGGGCACGGTCAGGTTGACGTCGATTGTCTGCCTGATCTTCTCGGGGCCGAGCTGTTCGATCGGCTCCGCCGCCTCCAGGCCGGCATTCGCGATCAGCACATCGACGTCGCCTGACTTCGCAACGACTTCGTCGAGGTCGCCGGAGTCCGACAGGTCGGCAACCTGCGTGCTCGCGCTCGGCCCGAGCTGCGCTGCAAGCGACTCGAGCGCCTCCTTCTGGCGGCCGGTAAGGATCAGGTGCGCGCCGCGCGCCGCGAGCTCTGAGGCGATCGCCTGTCCGAGACCGCCGCTCGCTCCGGTGAGGAGAACCGTGGCGCCCCGCAGGTCGAGTCCCATCCAAGGAGCTTATGAAATCCGGCCTTGGCGACATTTCGTTTACCGTGCGCATATGCCGGCGAAGTGGCCGCCATTGCCCGCGTATCAGTCGTGGAGCGCGACGTGTGACACTCTGCACGCGCACACGCAGGTGCTCGGCAAGCTCGCGGTGGCGCTGGCCCCGCCGGAGCCTCAGCTCCAACACGCGGCACTGCGGCTGACCGCGCGGGGCTGGGAGACGCGGCCGCTGCGTGCTCCCGATGATTCGGGGGCGTTCGGCGTCACGCTCGACCTGCACTCGCATGAAGCCGTCGCGGAGCACAGCGACGGGCGGGTGCGGCGCGTCGCGCTGACGCCGGACAGGCCTGTCGGCGAGGTCACGCGAGAGGTAATGGAGGCGGTCCGCGGGCTGGCGGGCGCGAGCGTTCAGATCGACGCCACCCCACAGGAGGTGTCGTGGACTGTGGCGCTCGACCAGGACGACGAGCACTCGACCTACGACATCGGTCAGGTAGAGCGCTACTTCGCCGCGGCCACGCGCGCGCACCTCGTCTTCGACGACTTCAGGGCGCCCTACCGCGGGCGCTCGACGCCCGTGAACGCCTGGTGGGGGTCGTTCGACCTGGCGGTGAACCTCTTCTCCGGTCTACCGGCCGATCCCCCGAGAAGTGACTTCATCACTCGCAATTCGATGGACGTGCAGGAGTTCACGTTCGGGTGGTGGCCCGGCGACAGCCGTTACGGCAAGGCAAGCTTCTTTGCCTATGCGTACCCCGCACCCGAGGACTTCGGTGATGCGACGCTGTCCCCTCCGGCTGCGCACTGGGACCCCGGGCTCGGCCTTTTCATGGTCGACTGGGAAGCGGTGCTTTCGGACCCGGATCCTCACGCGCTCGCGGTGGGGTTCGGGCGCTCCGCGTTCCTACATGCCTGTCAGGTGTGCAATTGGGACCCGGCGCTCCCGGCCAGCGTGGACGGCACGCCGCCCCCCATCAGATGAGCGACATCCGATCGCACTGCGGGAGCGGCGCGTAGCTCGTGCGACAGCCTTGCGAGCGCCACGGCAAACCGCCGGGCGACCCAGCGATCCGCCCCGGCGCGGAGGAGAAGACCGTCAAGCCGGTTGACCGATTCGATCTCGGCGCGGATGGTGACGGCGCTGCCGTTCCCGTTCGGCCGGATCGTCCAGACGACCGACGCCGCGGTGCGTCGGCCGATCCTGGCCCGGCCGACGATCGCGTCGGACGCGGGATCCGCCGGAAGGAGCTCCGTTACGGCGCTGCGCCTTATGCCGAGCGGTCCCTTCAGCCGCACGAGAGCACGAGCGCCCCCGTCCGAGTGGCGCTCGAGCGACCGCACCTCGACTGCGCCGGGCGCAAGGCGGGCATGATTGGCGAGGTCAGAGAGGAACCCAAAGACGGCGTCGGGAGAGGCCGCGATCTGACCACGGGCGACGATCCGGCGGCTTGCCAGGTCATGCGTCACTCATCCAGCTCCTCGACCACCTCGTAGACGCCCGACACCGGCTCAGCGGTTATGAACGCCGACAGGTTGTCCACGCGCCGCAACTCGTCGGCGTCGTTTTCGGAGCGCCAGCGATGGTAGTCGTCCTCCGTCATGTCGAACAATCCAAACGAGATGATCTCGTCCTCGTCGCGGATGTTGCGGGCATGGAAGACCCGCTGCAAACCCGGAGGCTTCGCGTCGCCGGGGTCCCAGGCTCGCCGGTACTGATCCCAGGCGCCCGGCTTCAAGCGACGGGCGGAGAACAAGACGATCATCTGGCTACCTCCTGGTTGGTGGCTGACTTCTCGACGTGCCGCAATTGATCGTGCCATTGTCCCAGTCGGCATAGCCACCTGCGGTCATGCAGCCTCGCTCGCGGCGCGACCGATGGTTTGCTCGTAGAGCAGGCTTGCCTGCTGCTCCAAGTCGAGCGCGGCTCCGTAGGCCTCAAAGGTTCTACTGGGCACTGCTCGCCGCGATCGGGATGTTCCTGGTCGGCGGGGCGGTCTCGGTCTGGGAAGGCATCAACGCCCTCCTCGAGCCGCGCGAGCTCGACTACTTCTGGGTCGGTGTCGGCGTGATCGGGCTGCTACTCGCCTTCCTGGCCACGCGGCTGGCGAGGCGGAACCGCGAGCTGATCACCAATCAAGCCGTGCCCGCACGTTACGTGGAGCGCCTGCGAACCCGCCTCGAGGCACAGCCGGGAATCGCTGCCGTGCCTCGCCTCGAGGCCGTTTATATCGGCGCGAGCGATGTGCTCGTTGCAGCGGATGTCCTGATGGAGCCGGGGCTCGACTCAGAAGGTGCCGCGCAGGCGCTCGCGTCGGCCCGGACGCGGATACAGCAGGAGGTCCCGGTCGTCGCGCGCCTGTACCTGACACCGGTGCCGAACGAGCGAGGGTAAGCCTATGAGCTCGCCTTGCCGCCCTTGCGTCCGGCTGCCTTCTTCTGGGCGCTGGTTCCTCCCTGGCTCGAGCTCGAGCCCGAGCCTGACTGCTTTCCGCCCCTGCTCGAGGAGCCGGGAGAGTTCGCGATCCTGGCCGCGCGCTGCTTCGACATTCCTTTCTTCTTCAGCCCTTCGTACTGCTTTTCGTTCTTGACATTGGCGCTCTTGCTCGGCATTGCGTCTCCTGTCTTGTTGTCGTGGCCTGCATGAGCAGTCTCAAACCGAGCCGGGGACGAGCTGGTTTCGGCACTCCATCCGGGGGAAGACTCGGAGAATGAGCGTCCGGGAGACCACCAGGGCCGACGGGGCTGGCGTGTCGGTTGCGGGCTATGCAGACGAGGAGCGGCCGCTGCCGGCATACGCCGCGCTGTCGGGGACCTTCGGCGGGGGACTCGCGATTGCGATCGTCGTCCTGGCAAGATCAGAGCGTCTGCCCGAGCGCGTCGAGACACGGGACCTGGTCCTGGCCGGCATCGCCACTCACAAGCTCAGCCGGCTGATCACGAAGGACAAGGTGACGAGCTTCATGCGGGCGCCCTTCACCCGCTATCAGGAACCCGCGGGCCATGGCGAGCTCGAGGAAGCGGCTAGAGGGAGAGGAATCCAGCGGGCGGTAGGAGAGCTGCTCAGCTGTCCTTATTGCGTCGCGCAGTGGATCGCGGCAGGTTTCACGATCGGCCTCGTGACTTCCCCGCGCGTGACACGGCTGGTCGCCGGCATCTACGCCGCCGAGACGATCTCCGACTTCCTCCAGGCGGCCTACCGGGCCGCCGAGGAAAGGACCTGAGTCGCAGAGCAGTGGCCCCGCGCTCGATCTGGAACGGCACGATCACCTTCGGGATGGTCAACGTCCCGATCAAGCTGTACTCGGCGACCGAGTCGAAGTCCATTCACTTCCACGAGGTCCACGCCAAGGACGGCGCGCGCATTCAGCACCGTCGCATCTGCGCGAAGGAGGAGAAGGAGGTCTCGAAAGACGAGATCGTGCTCGGCTATGAGGTGAGCGAGGACGAGTACGTCGTGCTCGACAAGGAGGAACTCAAGGCTGCCGCCGGCGACCGCGGCAAAGTCGTCCACATCGAGGAGTTCGTGGATGCCGCCGAGATCGATCCGATCTTCTATGTCAAGACCTATTACGTCGGTTCTCGAGACGACAAGGACTCCTACCGTCTGCTTCACGAAGCGTTGAGGAAGAGCGGACGCGCGGGCATCGGACGGTTCACGTTCCACGACCGCGAGTACCTCGTCGCGGTGCGCGCACAGGACGGCGTGATCGGCCTGCACACGCTGCGCTTTCACGACGAGGTAGCGCCTACCGGAGACTTCGCACCCGAGATCCGGGGGCGCAAGCCCTCTCCGCGCGAGGTCCAGATGGCAAGCAAGCTCGTCGAATCGCTGCGCGTGAAATTCGATCCGACGGACTACGAGGACACCTACCGCGAGGCCGTGCTGGACCTCATCAAACGCAAGTCTCGTGGTGAGGAGATCGACCTGCTCGAACAGGAAGAGCCCGAGCAGGGCGACGATCTGGCTGCAGCGCTCGAGGCCAGCCTCTCCGGCTCGCGCAAGTCGAAGGCCAGGAGCTGACCATGCCACGAGCACTGTGGAGCGGTTCGTTGAGCTTCGGGCTCGTCAATGTACCGGTGCAAATGGTGAGCGCGGCGAGGGACCTCGACTACCACTTCCATCAGCTGCACAAGAAGGACAACGTGCGCATCGAGCAGCGCCGCTATTGCTCGAAAGAGGATGTCGAGGTTGCCTGGGAGGAAGTCGCGCACAGCTACGACCTGAATGGCAAGCAGGTGATCATCACCGACGAGGAGCTCGCGGCGGTCCAGCCTCGCAAGACGCGCACGATCGATATCGAGGCCTTCGCGGAGCTGTCGGAAGTCGACCCCATCCACTTCGATCACCCTTACTACCTGGTTCCCGCCGGCGAGAGCGAGGGGACGCTGCGCGCATACCGGCTGCTGGTCGAGGCAATGAGCCGGAGCGAGCGGATAGCCCTCGGTCGCGTCGTCATGCGGGCGAAGGAATATCTCGTGGCAGTAAGAGTGCGCGAGGGTGTCCTGGCGCTCACCACGATGCGCTTCCACGACGAGGTGCGGCCGACCGGCGACGTCCCGACCGGCGGAAAGAAGCCTTCGAAGCAGGCAGTCGACCAGGCCGTAGCGATCATCGAGGAACTGTCGACCGAGTGGAATCCGGAGTCCTACACCGACTGCTATCGCGAGCGGCTGAAGCGCGTCATCGACAGCAAGCGGAAGGGCAAGCGCATCCACGCGCCGCAGCCTGAGAAGGAGCCGGCTCCCGTCCCGGACCTGATGGAGGCGCTGGAGCGAACCCTCGCGAACCTCGAGAGTGGTCGTGCTCCGCGCGACGACGGGGACGCCGAAGGGGACCTTGTCCAGCTCAGCAGGGAGGAGCTGTACGAGCGCGCGCAGGATGAGGGGATCCCCGGACGTTCGAAGATGTCGCGCGAAGAGCTCGCGAAGGCGCTCAGCGGCAGCGGCTAGCGCCGAAGTGCAACACCACTCGTTGGTAACGGGTTATATTTTCTCTAGCGCGCGACGAGCGTCCTGTGCGAAGCCGGGTGCGCACGATCGAATACGCAGGGACACAGGACTATCCCACGGTCTTGGCTGGACCTCCGAGTTGACCTGTTACCCCGGGAGGGTCTGATCAATGTCCCCACATCCCCATCTACCTCAATACGAGGTCGAGATAGTCAGCAGCGGCAGTACATCGATCGTGCGCGTCAGCGGCGAGTTCGACATGTCCGCTGCGGAGCACATCCGCGATCGGCTTTCGTCCGTCGATCCAGGCGATGCCGCGGAGCTCGTGCTCGACCTGCGAGAGACCACGTTCTTGGATTCGAGCGGGCTGGGCGTGATCGTCCAGCTCTGGAACCAGTCACGGGAGAAAGGTGTCGACTTCAGCGTTCTCCCTGCTGACGGCCCTGTGCGGCGGATGCTGGAGCTGACCGGGCTGACCGCCTCCTTGCCGATCATCGAGGGCATACCCTCCGGTAACGGCTCGCTGGCAAGAGAGCATTAAGCCGGACAAGTCGCAAGCAATCACCCTCCGCTTTCGATCTCTGCCACCATCGCGGCGTGGTCGCTCAACCCGTCCTCGCGCACGTGGTGCAGGTACTCGCATGCGGTCGGGCGCAGAGGCGGGGAAACCAGGATGTGGTCCAGCCGGTAACCGAAGCCGCCGCGCCAGTACCACGACCGATCACGCCTTGCATATCCATGCAGCGCGCGAAAGGCATCGCTCCATCCCAGCGCGGGCAGGCCGACGATCAAGCTCAATTCCGCTTGATCGTGCCGCTCACCGAGGTCCGGCCGCAGCCGGCCGGTGGCCGTGCGGGCAAAGCTCGTCACCCCGCCTTCACGGCTTTCATAGCGAGGGGTGTTGAGGTCGCCAGCAAGTATCCGCCCGTTCCTCCCAGTGGTTGCAAGGGCTTCGTAGACTGCCTCGAGGGTGAGCACCTTGACCAGTCCCAGCTTGTTGCTCAGCGGCGCATGGACGGTGTGCACCTCCACCTCGGCGCCGTCCACAGAAGTGCGTGCGGCTAGGTGCCGCTCGGGCCACGGTAGATCGAGGGCCGGGAGTGGCTCCAACGGCTCGCAGCTCGCGATCAGGACCGCGAAGCGCCTCGAGCCCCGCGGCTCGCGAGGGTATTCGCTCACGGCGACGTGCAGCCCATGAGCGGTGAGCGCGTCCTGCCAGCGAGAGCGCGTCGAGGGCGTGACTTCCTGGATGCACAGCACGTCGAACGTGCGCTTGGCCAGGAACGCGATCTGCTTTTCCTGTGCGGCGATCCGGCCCGCCACGTTCCAGCTCATCAGGATCCCCACCGGATTGACGCTAGCGCAGAGGGGATCGGATCGGTTTATCCCGCCGACGATCGGGAATCCCACGGCATGGCAACTCCTAAGCAGCGCGATACCGCGCGCAAGAACGTCAAGAAGGCTCAGGCGGGAGCGCGGCGCAAGAAGACCATCACGAAGCTTCCGAAGAAGACACGCACCGCGCTCGGACGTGAGGGGGCGAAGGCAGCGGCGCGCAAGCGCGGCGCCTCGAAGGGAACCGGCACCGGTGCGGGAGCGATGACGGTGACCGAGTTGCGGCGCGAAGCCGCGAAGCTCGGAATCGAAGGCCGCTCCAAGATGGGCAAGGCTTCGCTCATCCGCGCGGTGGGTCAGAAGCGCCGTTCGCGCTAGGTCTCCGCCGCCGTGCGCGGCTCGAGCTGGATTTGCCTCTCCGCACCGGGCTCCCCGGCCTCGAGCTCCCGCCCTCGCTCGAGCTCGGCGTTGAATTCAGCTCCGAGCAACACGGCGACGTTCGAGATCCAGAGCCAGATGAGGAACACGATCACGCCTGCGAGGCTCCCGTAGGTCTTGTTGTAAGAGCCGAAATTCGCGACGTAGAACGCGAACCCCGCAGAAGCGATGATCCAAAGAATCACCGCCAGCACCCCACCGGGAGTCACCCAGCGGAATCCCGGCTGGCGCACGTTCGGAGAGGCGTAGTACAGCAGCGCGAACATCAGCATCACTACCGCCAGCAGAACCGGCCACTTCGCGACGTCCCAGGCCGTCACCGCTGCGCCACCGAGCCCGATCCGATCTCCGATCGCGTCCGCGAGAGGACCGGTAGCGACGATTGCGATCGCGACTATCGCGAGCAGGAGGACCATCACGAGCGTGACGAGCATCTGGACCGGTCGAAGCTTCCAGAACTGCCTGCCTTCTTCGACCTCGTAGATCTGGTTGGAGGCTCGCATGAACGCCCCGACATAGCTCGACGCCGACCAGAGTGCAGCCGCGAGGGCGAGGATCAGTGCGACTCCGGCGCCGCTCTTGTTGGTCATGATGGTTTCTACTGGGCCCTTGAAGGTCTCGACCGCCGACGACGGTCCGATCTGACCGATGATGTCCAGGATCGCGTTCGTGGTCTGGGGGTGCTGGCCGACGAGCGCGACGATCGACACGAACGCGATCAGGGCCGGGAAGAGCGACAGGATCGAGTAATAGGTGAGCGCGGCTGCCCAGTCCGTGAGTTTGTCTTCTCTGAACTCCCGGATCGTGCGCCTCAGCACCCCCATCCATGAGCGCGCCTCGAGGTCCGTCGGCTTTTCCGGTCGTGCCAGCGAGCGCTCCGCGACCGGCTGTTCTCGAGTCGGATGATTTTGGACGGCCATGGTGCGGTCTCCAGTTTGCGTTTCGGGATTTCGTCGAGTTCGGGAGTCCGCGTCGACGCCCAGGGACGCCGCAAGTCCTCGTTGAGATAAGCCACCCCACGCCGGTTTCCGACGTCGGGTCGCAACATTGAGATTGCCCCGAGTGGGCGCGATGCAAACGCGATCGCTCACCCGGAACGAGCGTTGGGTTTCGCGACACGTGTTGACGGGGAGACGCAGACTGAGAGGGAGGGTTTCTTGGCTGTCACGAGGACAAACGCGAGCTCGGTCGAGACCATCCGCGCGGGTCAGCGTGCCCGCGTATGGCCCGCCGGCAGCACCGGATCCGCGGCCCCGTACGCGGTCTTGCGCCGCACCCTGCGAATGCTTCAGCGGCGTCACGAAAGCGCGCCGTCCGGAGGGATCGGAAGGCCGGTTAGATAACGCTCGACGCGCGGCTCATCTGGAATCGCCGGCGTGACCGTCGAGTGGCTTCGGGTCGAGTGGGTGGACCGCCGGACCTTGGATCACCTGTCCGTCGTGTGCGAAGCGTGAGCCGTGGCAGGGACAGTCCCACGTCTTCTCAGCGCTGTTCCAGCTCACGATGCACCCGAGGTGCGTGCAGCGAGCGGACAGCGAGTGGACCTTTCCCCGCTCGTCCTTGTAGACCGCGGCCTGACGCAGGCCTGAGCCGACGACTTTCCCCTCGCCACGGCGCAGACCGGAAGCTGAGCCGCGCTTCAAGAGCCGATCGGCGAAGAAACGGATCGCCACGTCGGCGTTCTCCTTCACGAGGCTGCCGGCCGCGGCCCGGATGTTCAGGCGCTGCGGATCGAAGGCGTGCGCCCACGGGTTCGCTCGCCCGAGAGTCAGGTCACGGAGGATCATGCCCGCGGCCGTGCCGGATGCGAGACCCCACTTCCTGAAGCCGGTCGCCGTGTACAGCCGATCCGAGAAAGGCCACAGCCTGCCGACGAACGGCATCCCGTCGACGGGCATGTTGTCCTGCGTCGCCCAGCGAAACTCGAACCGTTCGACGTCGAAGCGGGTCTCGGCCCAGTGGGCGAGCGCGAGGTAGCGCTCGCTCGAGTCCTTCTGCCCCGTCTTGTGGCTCTCGCCGCCCACCAGCAGGAGCTGGGCGCCGTCGAACGGGTGCGCGCGGATCGAGTGGGCCGGCTGCTCGGTGCTCAGGTACATCCCACCTGGGACGGCGCCGCGCAACCGCGCCGCGACCACGTAAGAGCGCTCGGGATGCACGCGCGCGAAGTACAGTCCGCGGTCGAGCAGCGGCATGTGCGTAGCGATCACGACTTGATCGGCGCCGATGGTTCCCGCCTCCGTGCGGACGGCGCAGGGACTGCCATCGTCCACATCGATCACGGGAGAGTGCTCGAACACATGCGATCCCTCGCCAGGGATCCGATCGGCGAGCGCCAGCAGGTACTTGCGCGGGTGGAACTCCGCCTGCTCGTCGAACCGCACCGCTGCCGCGACTGCGAAGGGCAGGTCCGTTGTTTCTGTGTAGGAAGCTGGAAGACCCAGCTTGCTCGCCACGGCGACTTCGTCCTCGATTCGGCCGCGTTCGTGCGCCGACTCCGTGTAGGTGTAGTTCGGCTTGCGGCGGAAGTCGCAGTCGATCCCGAGGTCTGCGACGTAGCCGGCGATGCGCTGGATTCCCGCCTCGTTGGCCTCCCCGTACGCGCGAGCCGTATCCTCACCGAGGCTGGAGCTGAGCTTTCGGTACGTGAGGCCATGGAGCGACGTCACCTTCGCGGTGGTGTAGCCGCTTACACCCGCCCCCACGCGGCCGGCTTCCAGCAGCGCCACTGTCGCCCCGGCCTCTTTCAGCATCAGGGCCGTTGTCACCCCGGTGATACCCGCTCCGACGACCGCGATGTCGACGTCGACGTCGACGTCGACCGTCAGGTTCGCAGTGAGCCGCGGGAAGTCGCGGTCAGTGCTGGTTTCGACCCACAACGAGGCCGGCTTGCCGGGCAGAACGTTCATATCGCTGAACTAGTGCTCTGCCGAGGGCGGAGCGAAACATCAGGCGGGCGCACGAAGCAGAAGGGAAGCCCACTGACTCGGCACGACCGCTTTCGGTACCTACGGAAGTTCCGCCTCAATGGGCCTCGACGGTTGGCTACCCGGCAGCCCGCGATGCCTAACCGTTCTTCTTAGGCCGGTCTGAGGTCGCCTGATTCGAAGCGATCCCGGAGGACGAACTTCTGCACCTTTCCCGATGGCGTCATCGGCAGCTCGTCCACGAAGACCCACAGGCGAGGTGCCTTGTATGCGGCGAGCTCCGCGCGGCAGTGAGCGTCCAGATCGTGCTTGTCCGGAGTCGCGCCCGGCGCCGCGCGGATGAATGCGCAGACCTGCTCGCCCCACTTGGCGTCAGGAATGCCGACCACCGCCACGTCACCGACGGCCGCGTGTGTGAAGAGCTGCTGCTCGATCTCCCGCGGGAAGATGTTCTCGCCGCCGCGGATGATCATGTCCTTCAGCCTGCCTTCGATACGGCAGTAGCCGCGCTCGTCCATCGAAGCGAGATCGCCGGTGTGCAGCCAGCCGTCCGCATCGATCGCCTCGGCGCTCGCATCCGGCATCTCGTAGTAGCCGTGCATGACGAGGTAACCGCGCGTGCAGAGCTCTCCCACGACGCCGCACGGCACGGTCTCGCCGGTCGGCGGGTCGACGATCCGCACCTCCGTCTGCGGCAGCGGGCGGCCGATCGTGGTGGCACGATCGTCGAAGCTGTCGTCGAGGCGGCCCTGCGTGATCACCGGTGAGCTCTCGGTCTGGCCATAGATGATCGAGAACCGCACGCCGAGCCGGTCCTCGATGCGCCTGACCAGGGTCGGATCGACGAGCGCGCCGCCAGAGAGCGCTGCACGCACCGACGAGAGGTCGCGAGTGTCGAAAGCGGGGTCTTCCGTGAGCGCGATCAGAACGGTCGGAACGCCCGCAAGCGCGGCGGCACTCTCCGACTCGATCAGGTCGAGCATGAGCCCCGCCTCGAAGGCGAGGACCGGGACGTGAGCCAGTTGCAGAGAGACGCAGCCGATCGCGCCGAGCCCGCAGCCGGCGGTGTGAAAGAGCGGGAACGGATTCACATATGCCTCGCCCGGCGCGAACTCGAAGCGACTCAGGACCAGCCGCGCGTTGTTGGTCAAGCCGCGATGGTGCAAGAGCGCGCCCTTTGGAAAACCCGTGGTTCCGGACGTGTACTGGATCTGCACCGGGTCGTCCGGGCCGACCGCAGGGAGTTGCTGCGTGGGCTCGCCCGAAGCCAGAAACACCTCGAAAGCCGTGAACGAGATCGCCTCGCGCAAGTCTGGGAGCTCGCCCTCAACCGATTCCAGCGACTGCGCCATCGGATTGCCGCGGAACTCGGGCAGCAGGAACACGCCCGCCGCGCCGGACTGCTCGAGCACATATTTCAACTCGCCCGGCTTGTACGCGGGATTGACCGTCACCAGGACCATGCCGGCCAGCGCGGCGCCGAACTCCACGACCTCCCACTCGGGAAGGTTGGGCGCCCACACCGCCACTCGCTCGCCGGGCGTGAAGCGTCCGAGCAGTGCGCGCGCGCAGCGCTCGGCGTCCTCCATGAGCTCGGCATAGGTCCAGCGCCGGCGCTCCCCCGGATTGGGATGGCCGCCGATCAGTGCGGGCCGGTCGGGCACCGCCTCCGCGGCGTCGCGAAGGATCCCTCCGACCGTCGTATCGAGCACTGGCTCGCTTCGGTCCGCCGGGTAGTACGACTCGCTCAGCGTCGGCGTGGTGATCGCCATGTATCCCTCCCTCCGGGTCTGGCCCGCATCAACCCTCCCGCGGACTCACTCTTTGAGCGCCTCCTCGTACGCGCCGACCGTATCGCGTCCGCACCTCTCCCAGGTGAAATATTCGGCCACCGTTGCTCGGGCGGCCGCGGACAGGCGGCGCCGCAAGGGCTCGTCGGTAAGAAGAGTCCGCAGCTCGGTGGCAAGGGCCTCCGGGTCACACGGTGGCACCAGCACGATGCCGCCGCCGCAGCGTTCGATTTCTTCTGGCCCCGGCTCGCCGCGGCAGCCGACCGCGGGCACGCCGGCCGCCATCGCCTCGACGTAGGCGACGCCGAACGCCTCGTCCACGCTCGGCATCACGAACGCCGCCGCCGAGCGTGCCGTCGCCACGGCTTCGTCGGGGGGGAGCGCTCCCAGGAAGTCCACCCGATCGGACAGGCCAAGCTCGTCCGCGAGCGCTTGGAGCTGCGGGCGCTCGGGCCCGTCCCCCACCACGACCCAGCGCAGATCCGGCACCGCCTCGCGAAGCAGCCACATGGCCCTGAGCACATCGGCGTGGCGCTTGCGGGCGACCAGGTGAGAGACGGTGACGATGCGCCGTGGGTCGCTGGTTCCCGCTCCGGCCGGCGGTAGGTCGGTCCCCAGGTGCACCACCCGGGTCCTCCCCGCTCCGAGCTCCTCGCAGCGCCGCGCGATCGCGGCTGAGTTCGCCAGCACCAGCCGGGCTGCCTCGAACGCGCGCACCACGGCGCGCCTGCCCTGCTGCGATTGCTCGGCGACCGCGTAGACGTCGCCGCCGTGCACGGAGATCACGATCGGCACTCCGAGCCGGGCGCGCCGCGCGGCGTCGCCTGCGGGCGCCGCGTAGTGGGCGTGCACCAGATCGAATCGAAATGACCGGCGCATCAGGCGCATGGCCAGCGCGAGCGTCGGCGCAGCCCAGGCTCCCCACGATCCGTACGAGTTCGGCCTCGGCGGAGCCAGGAACGGCACGTAGTGCACGCGGATGCCGTCCAGCTCAGCACGCAGCGGCTGGCGAAGCGGTTCCACAAGCCTTGCCGGCCGCCGGCTCTGCAGCGCCGCGCGCGAGGGCACCGGGCGATGCATGACGAGCACGCGCACGTCTGCCCCCGCATCGCGCGCGGCGAGCGCCTGGCGGTGAGCCCAGACGCCGAGCACGGGATCGGCAGCGCGCGGGTAGTACTCGGCGACCACTGCGACTCGCATGGGCACTGAGACCGCTTAGAGCGCCTTTCGGAATGACTGTGCGCCCGGGACGGTCCAGGACCAAGCTGGGCGCCGCACGCGGGCGAAGCCGGTAGCTGTGTCTACCGGCGAGTCCGCGGGTGGCGATCCAGCGCCGGTACTGGGGCGTATCCGGGTGTGCAGCTTCATTCTGAAAGTCGCTCTCAGGCTCGATCCGGCTTCGTGGCCGCGAGCGCGTAGTGAAGCGTGATGAGGCGCTCGCCGACCGCGGGCACCTGCGCGATCGCCAGCCGTGTCGCCCACTTCGCGTACCCCTTTGCGCGCGCGGCGGGTGAGACGCGGTCGAACATGTGGACCGCCAGAGGCAGGGAGTCGCGGAGCTCGGCGCGCACCTCCAGGCCGGCCTCACGAACGAGATCCCGAAGGTGGCGGCGGCTGAACCGCTGGATGTGTCCCGCTCCCCGCGACAGCGATCGTGCAGCGGGCCTGCGGGCAGACAGGTTCGCCTCGAGCGGGCACTCGACGATCACAAGTCGCCCTATCCGCGCCATCTCATGGACGAGATCCCCGGGAGACGTAACGTGCTCGAGGACGTGCGAGGCGAACACGAGGTCGTAAGCCGCATCCGGGGCGGAAACGCGTTTGCCGTCGAAGAGGTGAACCTCCGTCACGCCGGAACGCTCGGCGGCCAGGGCCTGCGCGGTGGCCGAGATCTCGTACCCCACGCGCCTGCGGCCGAAGTCCTGCGCGGCGAGCTGGTCGAGGACCGCGCCGTCGCCACATCCGATCTCGGCGATCGTCTCCGGCGACTCGAGCCCCACCTCCCTGGCGAGGCGCACGACGTGCTCGGCCTTGTTGATCGCGCCCAGCTGCCGCCAGCGGCCGAAGCGATCGCTGTCGCTGCCGCCGCTGTACGAGCGCTCGTAGAAGTCCCTCAGGTCCGTCTCCATCGACCTCACCTGGTGGGAGAGTGTTCCAGAGGCCGTCCGAGCAACTGCGGCAGCACCTGCTCCGCGATCGTGCGGCGGATCGCAGGCCGGCGATACGGCTGCATCAGGGCCTCGGCCCGGCGTCCGTAGTCCGCGCGAGCGTGGTCGTCGAGCGCGAGCCCGGCCTCGATTGCGGCGGCCAGCGCCGCAGGCTTCGGCTCGTCTGCCACCAGCGCGGGCGCCAGGCGGCGAGCGAGCGGTAACGCTTCGTTCAGACCGGGGCTCTGCACGGTCACGAGCGGCGTTCCCGCCGCCAGGGCTTCCATCTGCGCCAGCCCCCAGTCCTCGTAGCGCGATGCGTTAACGAACACCCCGGAGCGTCCGACGAGGGTGAGCCAGCGCTCGGGCGGAACCGCTCCGGCCCACTCGACGTCCGGGGGTTCGGCCACGCCGGCCCTGCGCAGATAGCGCTTGGCGTCTATTCCCTCGATTCCTCCGACGATCATCCGGGCGCCGTCCGGCCGTTCCGCCCTCGCCCACGCTTCGCAGATGAGCTCGAGCCCGCGCTTGTGCGGGTTGGCGGCGTACGCGATCGCGTCCACGTCGCGCTCGGCGCCCGGGTTCACGGCCTCGATCGGCGGAGGCAACACGATCGCGGGCGGAACGCCGTCAAACGCCGCCTCGGCGGCCGTCGCGCCGGCCTCACCCAAGGGCAAGAGCAGCCGCGCGCGCTGCATCACGGCGCGCTCGCGCCGCCGCTGCCAGGCGCCGCCGATCCCCGGCCGGTTGATCGCCGCGAAGCTGTCGAACCTGACCGCGTACGGCCCGCGCGATGGCTGCAGGAGCGCAGCGGTGACGCTCGAGTACACGATCACGCCCGCGCGCACGCCGGCGGCCGAGCGGCGGGCGGCGTATGCCTCAACGAGATCGGTCAGGAACATCGTGCGGCGCAGGCGTCCGAGTGAGCCGAGCCGGGTCGGCACGAGCTCGCAGGTGGCGCCGGCCTCTCGGACGAGCTCGACGAAGGCCTCGTCCCCCCGCCGCCAGCCCAACGTCGTACCAAGCGAGACGAGCACGATGTCCGGGGCCTGGCGCAGAGTGCGGACGATAGCGTTCCGCACATGAGCGCAGCAGCTACCGCCCGGCGCCTCGTGCGCAAGCCGTTGAGGCGAGTGATCGTGGGCCGAAGCACCGGCCCGCGCCGGTTGCCGTTCGGCATCGGCCATGGCCTGCGGGTCGAGATCGACCCCACGTCCCCGCTTGACATGTACCTCGGTCTGTACGAGTTCGAGATCGCGAAGCACATCGAGGAGCTCTGCAAGCCCGGTTACCTGTGCTTCGACATCGGCGGCTTCGACGGCTACTACGCCCTGATCCTGAGCCGGCTGACGGGCGAAAAGGTGATCGTGTTCGAAGCCGATCCCCACTCCTGCGCACGCGTCCGACGCAACTGCGACGCCAATCCGCCCATCGGGGACCGCGTCGAGATCGAGAACGCATACGTGGGCTTCGAGACCAACGTCGCCGAGAACTGCATCGCCCTCGACGACAAGCTCGACTCCGGCCAGTTGCCTCTTCCCGACTTCATAAAGGTGGACGTCGACCGCGCGGAGCTGTCCGCCCTCACCGGCGCCAAGAAGCTGCTGGCCATCCGCCGGCCACACCTGATCATCGAAGTCCATTCCGCGGAGCTCGAGCGCCAGTGCGCCGATCTCCTCGTGGAGCTCGGCTACTCACCGCGGATCGTGACCCAGCGAAAGTGGCTACCCGAGAACCGGCCGCTCGAGCACTGCCGCTGGATAGTCGCGCATGGCACCGAGCGCGCCCGATGAGCGCGCCCAGCACAAGATCGCTCGAGGGCGAGGTCGCCCTGGTCGCCGGCGCCACGCGTGGCGCCGGACGCGGCACGGCCGTCGCGCTGGGCGAGGCGGGAGCGACGGTCTACTGCACCGGGCGCAGCACCCGTGAGCAGCGCTCCGAATACGACCGGCCCGAGACGATCGAGGAGACCGCCGAGCTGGTGACGGCGGCCGGCGGAACGGGGATCGCGGTGGCGGTCGACCATCTCGAGGCCGACCAGGTCGAGGCGCTTGTGCAGCGGATCGACGCCGACAGCGGGCGGCTCGACGTGCTCGTCAACGACATCTGGGGCGGTGAGCTGCTGTTCGAGTGGAACACGCCGATGTGGGAGCACGACCTGGCCGCCGGCCTGCGGATGTTGCGCCTGGCGATAGACACGCACCTGATCACGAGCCACTTCGCCCTGCCTCTGCTGATCCGGCAGCCCGGCGGTCTGGTCGTCGAGATGACCGACGGCACGCGCGAGTACAACTCGGAGCGCTACCGGGTGTCGCTGTTCTACGACCTCGCCAAGACCGCAGCGATCAGGCTCGCGTTCACGCAGGGCGAAGAGCTCGCCCCCCACGGCTGCACGGCGGTCGCGTTGACGCCGGGCTGGATGCGCTCGGAGATGATGCTCGACAACTACCGCGTGACGGAGGAGAACTGGCGTGACGGCGCCGCCGTCAACCCGCACTTCGCGGCGATCTCGGAGACGCCGCGGTTCGTCGGACGCGCGGTCGCCGCTCTCGCCGCAGACCCGGACGTGCATCGCCGCAACGGCGGCTCGTTCTCATCAGGAGAGTTGGCCCGGGAGTACGGCTTCACGGATCTCGACGGCTCTCAGCCCGACTGCTGGCGCTACATGGTCGAGGTCCAGGACCCCGGCCGGCCGGCGGACCCGACCGGCTATCGCTGAGCCGGCCGGGCCGCCCTGATCGATCGAAACCGGCTACGCCGCGTGAGCAAGCTCTGCCGGCGTGGGCTCGAGTGCCAGGTCGAGCACCTCGTCGATCGTCATGACCGGGTGGAACTTCATCTGCTCTCGCACTTCCTCGGGAACCTCCTCCAGGTCTCCGCGGTTGCGCTCGGGCAGAATCACTTCGGTCAGTCCGCTTGCGTGAGCTGCGAGCACCTTCTGCTTGAGGCCGCCGATCGGGAGCACACGTCCCTGAAGGGTCACCTCACCCGTCATGCCGACGTTGTGCTTGACGGGCCGCCCGCTCATCAGCGACGCGAGAGCCGTCGTCATCGTGATGCCGGCGCTCGGGCCATCCTTCGGGATCGCTCCCGCCGGGACGTGAAGGTGGAACTCGCGGTTCTCGAATCCGTGGTCCGCGATGCCCAGCTGATCGGCATGCCCGCGCACGTAGGAGAGTGCGATCCGCGCGGACTCCTTCATGACGTCACCGAGCTGGCCGGTGAGGACAAAACCCTCCTTGCCAGGCATCGAGCTGGCCTCGATGAAGAGCACGTCGCCGCCCGCTCCGGTGACGGAGAGGCCGGTCGCCACGCCGGGAACCGCCGTGCGCTCGACGGACTCCTGGAAGAACCGCTGGCGTCCGAGTGCCTGACGCAGCGGCTCCAGCTCCATCGTCACCGGCGCTTGAACCTCGCCGGCGGCGAGCGACGTCGCCGTCTTTCGCAGCAGCTTGCCGAGCTCGCGCTCTAGGTTGCGGACACCCGCCTCGCGCGTGTACTCCGTCACGATCGTGCTAAGGATCTCGTCGGAGATCTCTACCTCGTCGGGCAGCAGCCCGTTGCGCTTCAGCTGGCGCGGAAGCAGGTAGCCGCGGGCGATCGCGACCTTCTCGTCGGTCGTGTAGCCGTCGAAGCGAACGACCTCCATGCGGTCCAGCAGCGGGCCCGGGATCGTCTCGGCGACGTTCGCAGTGGCGATGAAGAGCACCTCGGACAGGTCGAGCTCGACGTCGAGGTAGTGATCGCGGAAGCTGTGGTTCTGCGCCGGATCGAGCACCTCGAGCAACGCCGCGCTCGGGTCGCCGCGCCAGTCCGCGCCGACCTTGTCGACCTCGTCGAGCAGGATCACCGGGTTCATCGTGCCGGCGTCGCGCAGCGCACGCACCAGCCGACCCGGCAGAGCACCGATGTAGGTCCTGCGGTGGCCGCGGATCTCGGCCTCGTCACGCACACCGCCGAGAGACATCCGGACGAACTCGCGCCCGGTCGCACGGGCGATCGACTCGCCGATGGACGTCTTGCCGGTGCCGGGCGGTCCGATCAACGTCAGGATCGCGCCCGCGGCCCGTCCCTCCTCGACGATCTCGCGATCGCGCCGGAGCTTGCGCACGGCGATGTACTCGGTGATGCGATCCTTGACGTCCTCCAGACCGGCGTGGTCGGCATCGAGGACCTCGCGTGCATGCACAGGATCGAGCCGCTCGTCCGAGCGCTTCGACCACGGCACCGAGATCAGCCAGTCCAGGTAGGTCCGGATCATTGAGGACTCACCGCTGGAGTCGCCCATCCGCTCCAGGCGGGAGAGCTCCTTCTCGGCCTGCTCGCGGACGTCGTCCGGCATGCCGGCCTCTTCGATCTTGTTCCGGTACTCGTCGACGACCGATCCTTCGTCCTCGCCCAGCTCCTTGCGGATCGACTCCATCTGCTTGCGCAGGAAGTACTCGCGCTGCTGCTTCTCGGCTCCGGCCTGAACGTCGTCGCGGATCCGTGCCCGCACCTGTAGCTCGGCGAACCGCTCGCGCTGCAGCTTGAGCGCCTTCTCGAGCCGCTCGGCCACATCGAGGGTCTCCAAGAGCTCCACCTTGTCGTCATGACTGAGGTCCGGGGAGTACCCGGATGTGTCGGCGAGCGCGCCCGGCTCGGTGATCGAACGCAGGAACGCGCCAATGCGCTCATCGGCCCCGCGCAGCTCGAGGATCTCCTCGATCAGGGCGCGGTACTCTCGCTGGAGCACGCGGACGCGCTCGTCGCGAGGGTGATCGTCGATTTTGGGCGTGACCTCGACCCGCAGCACGCCGGCGGCGTCGGTCCGAGCTGCCCCGGGGATGCCCCGGTGCAGTCCCTGGAGGACGACGGCGGTCCCGCTGCCCGGAATCGGCATCTGCTCCACGACCTGGGCAACCGTCCCCACCGAGGCAAACTCGCCGTTCTTGCGGGGCACGACCAGGACGCGCTCCTCGTCGCCGACCTCGAGCGCCAGGGTGGCGGTCATGCCGGGGAAGACGATCGCGTCATCTAAGGGGATCAAAAGCAAGGTTTCCATTGGGCCTCTTTCCATCGATCAGTCTGCACAAGTATAGCCACCAATGATGGTTAATCAGAATGATGTGCATCACACATGGTATTCCGCTAAGGTTCCCTCTATGGGACGAGCGAATACCTCGGAAATCGCCGAAAAGGCCGGCGCAGCCGGCTCGGCGCTGCTGATCTTCCGGCTCGCCCGGGCGATCGGCTACCGGCTGGCCGAGGCCCTTACCGCCCTGGACATGCGAACCCACGACTTCGCCGTTCTCCACCACCTTCAGCAGGCGGGACCGCTCTCCCAGCAGGAGCTCGGGTCCGCCCTGCGGATCAATCCCAGCAACCTGGTGGGCCTGCTCGATTCGCTGGAGGATGACGGGCTCATCGTTCGCCCCCGGGACCCTGCCGACCGCCGCCGTCATCTGGTCGGATTGACCACTGACGGCCAGCGGCGCCTGACCGCCGCCAAGCGCGCCGTCGCGGCCGCCGAGGAGGACCTGCTGTCTCCGCTGACCGAGGTCGAGCGCGTGCAGCTCAAGGACTCCTTGGAGCGGCTCGCCGGCCACACCTGCGCCGCGAAGGGCGGGCGAGGACGCGGGTGCTGAACGGCGGCGCGGAACTCGACCGGCGCCGCCTGCTAGGGCTCTTCCGGCCATACCGGCTGCGGCTTTCAGCAGTCCTGTTCCTAATCGTGATCTCGGCGGGGCTCGGGATGGTCTCGCCGTTCCTGCTGCGGGCCGTCCTCGACGAGGCGATTCCGCAAAACGACACCGCCCTGCTTGCGATGCTGGTCGCCGGCATGATCGCGATCGCGGTCGCGACGGGCGCGCTGGGCGTGGCTCAGACCCTGATCTCCAACACCGTGGGCCAGCGGGTCATGCACGACCTGCGGGCCGCCGTCTATCGCCACCTGCAGCGTCTCTCTCTGGCGTTCTTCACGCGCACCCGCACCGGTGAGATCCAGTCCCGGATCGCCAACGACATCGGCGGCGTCCAGGGCGTGGTCACGAGCACGGCGACGTCGATCGTCTCCAACGTGACCACCGTGCTGGCCGCGACAGCCGCGATGTTCGTGCTCGACTGGCGGCTTGCGCTGGCAGGCATCGGCCTGCTCCCCTTCTTCATATGGCTCACGCGTCGCGTCGGCCAGGAGCGCCGGCGAATCACCGCGGTTCGGCAGACTCGCCTGGCCGACATCTCCGCGCTGGTCGAGGAGTCGCTGTCCGTCTCGGGCATCCTGCTCGGCAAGACCATGGGCCGCGCGGGCGAGCTGGCGGAGCGGTTCGAGCGGGAGTCGGCCGAGCTCGCGGAGCTCGAGGTCCGCTCGCGGATGGCGGGTCGCTGGCGGATGGCCTCGGTGCAGATCAGCTTTGCCGCCATGCCCGCTCTGATCTATCTCTTCGCCGGGCTGGCGATCGCCGGCGGCAGCCAGGCGATCACGATCGGCACGCTCGTCGCGTTCACCACGCTGCAGACGCGACTGCTCTTTCCGATCCAATCGCTGCTGTCGGTCGGCGTCGACGTCCAGAGCTCGCTGGCACTGTTCGAGCGAGTCTTCGACTATCTCGAGCTTCCCGTGGAGATCGACGAGCGCGAAGGCGCCGTCGCGCTGGACCCCGAGACCTTGCTCGGCAGCGTCGCGTTCGAGCGCGTCGGCTTTCGCTACGCGCCGGACGGGCCGTGGACCCTGCGCGACGTCGACCTCGAGATCCCGCCCGGGACGAAGCTGGCCGTCGTCGGCGAGACGGGCTCGGGCAAGACCACTCTCGCCTACCTGCTCGCCCGGCTCTACGACGTCGAGGAAGGCAGGGTGACGATCGACGGCATGGACCTGCGCGATCTCACCCACGCATCGCTCGCCGCCACGGTCGGAGTCGTGTCGCAGGAGACCTATCTCTTTCATGCCACGATCGCCGACAACCTTCGCTTTGCGAAGCCTGGGGCAAGCGACGAGGAGATCGAGAAGGCAGCGCGTGCGGCGCAGATCCACGACCTCATCACTCGCCTACCCGACGGCTACGAGACGATGGTCGGCGAGCGCGGCTACCGCTTTTCCGGCGGCGAGAAGCAGCGGATCGCGATCGCGCGCACGATCTTGCGCGACCCACCGATCCTCATTCTCGACGAGGCGACGAGCGCGCTCGACACCGAGACCGAGCGCGCGGTGCAGGCCGCGCTCGACGAGCTCGCGGAGGGAAGGACGACCCTGACGATCGCCCACCGTCTGTCGACCGTGCGCGAGGCCGAGCAGATCGCAGTGCTCGAGCGCGGTCGCGTCGCGGAGCTCGGCAGCCATGAGGAGCTTCTGCAGCTCGGCGGCCGCTACGCCTCGATGGTCGGGGCGCAGGACCAGGGGCTGACGCTGGTCGCGTGACGCTTGCCCTGCACATCGAGGACCTGGTCAAGCGTTACCCGACAGGGGTCGAGGCGCTGCATTGCGTCTCGCTCGACATCGAAGCCGGAGAGTTCTTCGGCTTGCTGGGTCCGAACGGCGCCGGCAAGTCGACCTTGATCCACTGCGCGACCGGTCTCGCGCAGCCGACGTCCGGATCGATCCGGGTGTTCGGGAACGACGCGATCGACGACTACGGTGAGGCCCGCCAAGCCGTCGGTCTGGCGCCGCAGGAGCTGAACCTCGACTGGTTTCTGACCGTCGAAGAGACGCTGGACTACCACGCCGGCTACTTCGGGATGCCCAAGCGCGAGCGGCGCGAGCGCGCGCGAGAGCTGCTCGAGACGTTCTCCCTCACGGAGAAGCGCGACGAACGCACTCGCACCCTTTCGGGAGGAATGAAGCGGCGGCTGATCCTCGCCCGAGCGCTGATGCACCGGCCCCGTTTGCTGATCCTCGACGAGCCCACCGCCGGCGTGGACATCGAGCTGCGGCTCGAGCTGTGGCACTACGTCCAGCGCATCAACCAGGAGGGCACGACGATCCTGCTGACGACGCACTACCTGGAAGAGGCCGAGCAGCTCTGCGACAAGATCGCCTTCATCAACGAGGGTCAGATCGTCGCAGGCGGGTCGAGCGTCGAGCTGGCGGAGACCTACGACGTCGCGAACCTCGAGGACGCCTACCTTGCGCTGGTCGGACGCAAGGAGCTCTCGCGCTCGCGCGTGGAGGGGCTCACGACGTGACCGCTGCGCAAATCCGTTTCTTCACGCTCACGAGACGTGAAGTAAGCCGCTTCCTGAAGATCAAAAAACAGACGATCGGCGCGCCGCTGCTGGAGACGTTCCTCTACATCTCGGTGTTCGGTGCTGCCCTTGGATCGCGCATCGACGAGCTACACGGGATCGACTACGTGGTGTTCGTGATCCCCGGCCTGATCATGATGGCCTGGGCGATCAACGCCTTCTCCAACAACTCGTCCTCGATCCTCCAGCAGAAGTTCCAGGGCGCGATCCAGGACCAGCTCTCGTCGCCGGCCTCCCCCCTCGAGCTGCTGATCGCATTCTCGCTCGGCGGCTTCCTGCGCGGCTTGCTGGTGGCCGTGCTGACTTTCACCGCAGCTTCGTTCCTGGTCGACCTCCCCGTCGAGCACATCCTCGTGCTGATTCCGTCGCTCTTCCTGGTTGGCTTCTTCTTCGCACAGCTGGGCGTCCTGATCGGCGTCCGCGCCGAGCAGTTCGACGACGTCGCGATCGCGCAGACGTTCGTGCTCCAGCCATTGATCTTCCTCGGCGGGGTCTTCTACTCCGCATCGCTGCTGCCGGAGCCGTTCCAGACCCTCACCCACTTCAACCCCGTCTACTACATGATCGGCCTCGTCCGCTACGGCTTCCTTGGCTTCTCGGAGGCGAGCGTGGCGCTGTCGCTTGTCGCGCTCACCGCCGCCACGGCTGCTCTCTTCGCGGTCAACCTGCGCCTGTTCGCGCGGGGGTACAAGCTGCGGGCGTGACCCAGGGCCCGCGGGATGCGTTCGCGGTTTCGACGAAGCATCGAAGGGGATGGAGTGCGGGCGTTTGGGTTTGGTGAGCCTTCTGCGTTGCCTGATGCACTCTTGTGATGGGGCTCCAAGTGCGGTCACTTTTATGCCGCCTATAGGGGCCTAATCTTGCATGCAGCCTCGGGCGCATTACGACTTTGACGTCAACCGTCCCAAGACTGAGACCGAGGGCTCCCTCCTTCGATGCAGAAGGTCATTCGATGGCTCGGCTTGCGCTTGAACTGAGCACCGAAGGGGTGATGTGCGGGCGTTTGCGTTTTGTGAGCCCTTTGCGTTGAGTGTTGCGGGCTCGTCACGGGGCCCTCGGTGCTGTCGCTCTTATGCCGCCTATAGGGGCCAAATCTTGCATGCATCGCTGCCCCCACCACAGCTTTCATCCCAACCGTCCCGAGACTTACGCGGAAGGCGCTCCCATTCGATGCAGAATTTCGTCCTTCGCCTACTTCACGACCCCGATCACGTGACCCTCGGGGTCGGTGAAGAGGCCGATCTCGATGGGTGGGTCCTCCATCTTTTCCGGGCCCATCATGCGCGTGCCGCCGATGCTCTCGGCTTTCGCCATGGCGGCCTCGACGTCGGGGACCTCGACGTAGAAGGTGACGTGGCCCTCGTAGCCCTCGGGCCCGGTCCCGACGCCGCCGCCGATTCCGGCGCCGTCGGCGTTGGTGTTCCCCTCGCGCGGCACGACTGCATAGTTCGTCGGCCCCATGGTGTCGCCGAACTCCCAGCCGAACAGCTCCGAGTAGTAGCTGCGCAGCTTGTCGCCGTCCTTTCCTACGACCTCGAAATGCACTACGGGCTGTCCCATTGCTGGCTCCTTTCTCGTGTGCCGGCACTCCCGGCGTCTATGACTGCAACTTATGACTTCTTCTCAGGGCCCGCAGCCACTGCCGAAACCGGCGGTGACGGACCTGGCCCTCGGACGCATGGCGAATGTGGGTGGCGCGTAGCGCGAGCAGCTCGCGGAGCTCCGCGCTCGGCTTAAACGGATCGGCGACCGAGTCACCGGTCTCCAGCGAGCGTGCCGCCACCACGGTCCTGCCGACCTCGGCCACGAGCGTCGCGCCCGTCGGCGCCGGCCTGCCCTCGAGCTGCGACAGGCGCTGCAGCGCATGGGCGTCCGCCGGCCCGGCCTGGCGCACGGTGATCGAGTCGTATTCGTCCGGCGTCTCGCGGGGCCCGACTCGCGAGCGGCGGAAGCGCTCCGCCTCGCGCAGCCGGTCAGCGACAAGCGTGTCCGCCACGTCGCGGTTGAGGTGCGAGTTCACTCGGTTCAGCCCTGGTCGCGCCCGCCAAGCTCGCCGCGCAGGATCGCTATCTCGGTCACGGCAGAACCGATGTAGAACTGCCGCCATGTCTCGATCTCATCGTCGAGGTCGGCCATGTATGCGTCGACCGCGCCGATCCCGGAATCGATCGCCAGTGCGCGCTCTGCCTCGAGCTCGACCAGGTGCCTGCGAGCATCGGCCGCCGTCACCACGGTGATGTCTTCGTTTTCATTGGACATGGGTTGAGGGTGCCAACCCGGCTCGCCGCGGGAAAGGCGGCTAACTGGCGTTTCGCCGGTACGGCTAGCCGTACAGCGCTAAAACGCATGGAGCGCGACAATTAACGGAGTTCCAGGAGAACGTCCGGAAGTCCCACCGAGGAGTTGCTGGATGAGTAGCCTCAGGCGTGCGCTGTTTGCGCTGGGGATTGTGGGGTTCGTCGCCGGCGCGGTGCCGCTGGTGCTCGCGCTGTCCAACGAAGGCGGCCACCAGCGCGAGCTGATCGCGGTGTTCGGCCCGCTGATCGGCTGGGCGTTCATCGGCACAGGGATATTCGCGTGGCTGCGGCGGCCCGAGAACCGGTTCGGCTCGCTGATGACCGCGGTCGGCTTCTGCGCTTGCATCGCCGCATTGCGGGTCTCGACGGAGCCGTGGGTCTTCATCTTCGGGCTCCTGTTCATCGCGCTGCAGTGGGCGCTGCTCTACCACATGCTGCTCGCCTTCCCGACCGGGACATTGCAGAGCCGGCTCGAGCGAGTGCTCGTCGCGCTCACGTACTTCAGCGCTGTGGTGGTCCATCCCATTCAGGTCCTGTTCCAGGACACGTCACGCCTGGGATTCCCGAAGAACGTGCTGCTGATCGAGGGTCACCGCGATCTCTCGATCACGCTCAGCCGATCGCGTGCCTGGGCGGCCCTCGTACTGATCGCCGCGCTGGGAGTAGTCCTCGCCCGTCGCTGGGCCGGCGCCAGCCGCTCGGAGAAGCGTGCCCTTGGTCCCGTGCTGGTGACCGGTGGCCTCGTGATGACCCTGCTCGGCCTTTGGTATG
The DNA here is from genome assembly GCA_963716195.1 of uncultured Solirubrobacterales bacterium. Taxonomy (GTDB): domain Bacteria; phylum Actinomycetota; class Thermoleophilia; order Solirubrobacterales; family JBBDJG01; genus JBBQNR01. The sequence goes on along the minus strand of OY970293.1, from coordinate 512,371 downwards.
CGGCCAACCTCGCTCACCTCGACCAGGATCTTGTGCAGAAGCTCGAGGACGCCCGGTACGTGGTCCTGCCGACGGTGCCGTTCGCGTTCCTCGCGGGACTCCTCAGCAGCCGCGTCGCGGGCGCGACGGCGGTGAGCGAGGTTGTAGCCCGGCTCGGGGATCCGACCGCGCGGCGCACGGGCGTTTGCCACGTGCTCGACGAGGCGCTGGATGGCACCTCGCTCGAGTTCGCCTATTGGGATCCCGATCGCGACGCGTACGTCAACGCGTCCGGCGCTCAGGTAGAGCTGCCGTCCTCCGGCTCGACCCGGGTCGCGACGCCCCTGGAACCCCACCGCAGCCCTAGCGCATTGCTGATCCACGACTCGTCGCGCCTGGACGAGCGCGAGCTCGTGCGGGCCGTCACAGCGGCGACGACGCTGACGCTCGAGAACGAGCGCCTAGCGCAACAGCTGCACTCAAAGATCGAGGAGCTGAGGGCTTCTCGCGTGCGCATCGTCGAGTCGGGCGACGCCGCCCGGCGGCGCCTCGAGCGTGATTTGCACGACGGCGCGCAGCAGCGACTCGTCTCGCTCGCGCTCAATCTGGGAATGCTCGGCTCGAAACTCGACGGCGATCCTGAAGCTGCGCGCCAGCTCGAATCGGCGCGCAAGGACCTCGACCACGCGCTCAAGGAGCTGATCGAGCTCGCGCGCGGCATCCACCCGTCCGTCCTCTCGGATCGCGGCCTGGATGCTGCGCTCGAAGGGTTGGCCATCCGAGCGCCCCTGCCGGTCGAGCTGGCGGATACACCGGGCGAGCGCCTGCCGGACCGGGTCGAGTCCGCTGCCTACTTCGTGGTCGCCGAGGCGCTCACGAACGTGGCGAAGTACTCGGGGGCGGACCATGCGACCGTCAGGGTCGTGCGCGCCGACGGCCGCGTGGTGGTCGAAGTGTCCGATGACGGAGTCGGGGGCGCCGACCCCGACAAGGGCACCGGTCTGCGTGGCCTGTTCGATCGCGTCTCCGCTCTGGACGGACAGCTCGAGGTCGATTCGGAGCGAGGGCGCGGCACGACGATCACGGCGATGATTCCATGCGGGTAGTCGTAGCCGACGACACCGTGCTGCTGCGCGAGGGGATCGTGCGCCTGCTCGAGGAGGCGGGGTTCGAGGTCGTCGCCCAGGCCGGCGACGCGGACGACCTGATCAGAAAGGTGCAGGCGCACAAACCCGACGTGGCTGTGGTCGACATAAAGATGCCGCCGACGAACACCGACGACGGCCTGCGCGCGGCGCTCGAGATTCGCAACCGCGTGCCTGAAACTGGCGTGCTCGTCCTCTCGCAGTACGTCGAGGAGGGCTACGTGCTCGACCTCGTCGGAGACAAGCCCGACGGCACCGGCTATCTGCTCAAGCACCGGGTCGCCGAGGTGGAGCGCTTCGTGGAGGCGGTTCGCAGGGTCGGAGAAGGACACTCGATCCTCGACCCGGAGGTGATCGCGCACCTGGTCGGCCGTCGCCGCCGCGACGATCCTCTCGCGGAGCTCACCGAGCGAGAGCGTGAGGTGCTCGGTCTGATGGCGGAGGGCCGCTCGAACCACGCGATCGCAGAACAGCTCGTCGTCACCGAGCGCGCGGTCGAGAAACACGTGACGAGCATCTTCGGCAAGCTCGGCCTGCCGCCGGCGCAGGAGGATCACAGGCGTGTGCTGGCTGTGTTGACGTTCTTGCGGACGTAGCCGCCGGCCCGGCAACGGCCTGGGAATGGCCCCGATTCTCGCCATCGACTAGGCATCGAAGGAGGGTGGGTCGTTGCGGTCAGTGTCCCCTATATCTCCAAGTTGACGACACGCCGACCGAAGTGCGCCGGTTAATGCGCTTGACGAGCTTTGTTACCTCCGCGTAACAACACTAATCGTCGAGTGAACAGTTCGGTGCCCCATAGGGCCCACAACTGTTCAGCCGACAATTGCCTAGTCACGTATCGGTCATCTTGCGCTAACTACGTACAGAAGCCGCGAGCTTCTGCGAACCCATCGTCACATCCCTCTCGGTGCCCGTCCCCGGGCACCGAACTAGTCAGCCAGCTCAGCTCGCGGCAACAACTCGCGAACGGCGGAGCCGCTCAACTTCGACTTCGGGATGAACCCGAGCGCGGGACTCTCGGCGAGCGCGCCGGCCAGGTCGGTGACGTCGCGGCTCGAGGTGAGCACGATCGCTGACCTGCCGTTGAGTGCGGCGATCCTCTTCGCGGCCTCCACCCCGTCGAAATCGGGCAGCTGAATGTCGAGCAGCACGACATCCGGCCGGAGCTCCTGCGCCGCGGCGACTGCCGAAGCGGCATCGCCGGACTCCCCGACGACCTCGAACCCGTCGGACGTGAGCAGCTCACGTGCACAGGCTCGAAAGCCACTGTGGTCGTCGACGATCAGGATCGTTTCACTCATTGCATCCGATTGTTCCCCTATCGGCACCCGTGGGCAATACGGGTACCCGCACCAGAGCCTGCATACCCTCCCGAGGGTCGGCGCATACGTTCGGTTAACCGTACCGCTGAAGGCCTGCAGGCCGCATCGGTCCTACGGCGGACCGGCGAGACACTGTCTTCGATGCCATGCCAGGACCCTGGTACAAGCTCGGTCGGCGAGCTCCGGCCAGCGCACGCCGGCCACTACGGCGACTGCGGCAGCTTGGCGGGGCGGCGCCTGGCCCTCGGTGCAGACGGAGGCGGCACCACCGGCCCGATGTCCCCATCGGGCGCCTCGTCGAGGTCGACGATGACGGGTGCGTGATCGCTCGGCCCCTTTCCCTTGCGGGCCTGCCGGTCGACCCAAGCGGCCTTGACGCGGTCAGAAACGCTCGCGCTGGCCAGGACCAGGTCGATCCGCATCCCGAGGTCCTGGTGGAACATTCCCGCGCGGTAGTCCCAGTAGGTGAACACGCGCTCGTCCGGCCAGCGGTCGCGCACGACGTCACGCAGGCCGAGCGACTGCAGCTCTGCGAGCGCCGCCCGCTCGGGTGGGGTCACATGTGTCTGACCGATGTAGGCCTCGGGGTCGAACACGTCCTCGTCCGTCGGCGCGATGTTCATGTCGCCGCAGACGACCGTCGCCTCCGGGCCGGCGGCGAGCATCTCCTTCAGTGAGCTCATCCAGGCGAGCTTGTACCGGTAGTGCTCCGAGTCGGGGACACGCCCGTTCGGTACGTACACCGAGACGACTCGGATCCCGCCGCATGTCGCCGCTACTGCGCGCGCCTCTGGATGCGGGAAGCCCGGCGCGCCGGCGAGCCCCGCTGCGACGTCGTCAAGCCCCACTCGCGAGAGGATGGCGACGCCGTTCCAGGTCGCCTCGCCGTGAACCGCGACCGCGTAGTCGCGGTCCGATAGTTCGCTGCCGAGCAACTCGGTGAACGCGTCGTCTGCGAGCTTGGTCTCCTGCAGGCAGACGACGTCCGGCTGCCGCTCGTCCAACCAGGGCAGGAGTCGCGGAACGCGCTGCTTGATCGAGTTGACGTTCCAGGTCGCTATCCGCACCTACATCAAGGTAGCGGCGCCGCCCGGACATGGACGTCCACGGCCCGCGCGGCGTTGCCGGCGCCCGTCTGGGACCCACGCCCTACGAGGAAACCAGCTCCTCCGCGGCTCGCTCCAACGCAGCAAGCAGCTCCTCCACCTCATATGACCCGTCATGCCTTACGCCGTTGACGTAGAAGGTCGGCGTGCCGTTCACGCCGCTGCGCACGCCGCTCATGAAGTCCTCGCGAACCCGCTCCCTGTGAGCGTGGCCGTCCATTTGCATGCCGAACAGCTCCACATCGAGTCCGAGCGCCTCGGCGTAGGCGCGTAGGTCCCTGTCGCGGAGGCGCTTCTGGTTCTCGAAGAGCTTGTCGTGCATCTCCCAGAAGCGGCCCTGGCCGGCCGCAGCTTCCGCGGCCTCCGCGGCGTTTTGGGCATTGGGGTGAGACGTCGTGATCGGGAAGTTGCGGAACACGAAGCGGAGCCTTGGGCCCATCCGGTCCTGGACCTCCTTGATGATGGGATAGGCGGCGCCGCAGTACGGGCACTGGTAGTCGCCGTATTCGACGAGCGTCACCAGCGCGTCCGCGGCACCCTGGATGTGGTCCCGGTCAGGGCTGACGGGCAACGTGAGCGTGGCCTGCTCGATCGTGCTCATGAGTCGTCCTCCTCCGTGAGGTTCTCGAGCGCGGACAGGATCCCGTCCGCGCCCGGGTTCACGTCAATGGGAGCGATATAGCTCCATTGCACGACGCCGTCGCCATCGATCACGTACAGGGCTCGCTCGCTGGTGCCGTCCCTGTGCCGATAGACCTGATACTCCCGAGCGACCGCCCCCTTGGGCTCGAAGTCGGCGAGCAGGGTGAAGCGCAGGTTCCGGTCTTCCGCGAAAGCGAGATGGCTCCATGGCCCGTCCACCGAGATACCGAGCAGCTCTGCATCGAACCGCTGGAACTCGGGCAGCAGCTCTTGGTACAGGGCCAGCTGATCCGAGCAGACGGGACTCCAGTCCCCCGGATAGAAAACGAGGATCACCGGCCGGCCCCGGAAGTCCGAAAGCGAGGCCGTGCTGTCGGGCGCCGATGGAAGCTCGAAATCGGGGGCATGAGTCCCCGGCGGCAAAGGCGTCGCGGACTGGTTGCGGCTCACGTCTCCCTGGTTTTCAGCTTGGTTCATTTTGGAGCTCCGCTCGATCCCGGGTTCCAGCCAACGATGGCAATCCGCACCAGCCCAGTCTGTACGGGCAGCCCCACTCCCGAGCTACGGCTGTCCACCAGCGAAACCTCGGGTCTGCCGCTAGATTGCATTACCTGGCTTCCGACTCGCCCGCTGACAACCGACTGACTCGAAACACGGATCCGTCCGGCAAAGGCACGGACCCAGCGCCCGGCGGGCGCCAGCCGCAACGCGAGAGCAAGCCGCCGATGATCCCGCGCAGCCGGCAGTTCCTCATGATCCTGCTCGCGCTGCTGGCCGTGAACCTCGTGCTCGCGTTCATCACGCGCGGCCCAGCGGACCGCGACCGGATCCCCTACCAGCCGTTCTTCGTCGACCAGGTGGAGGGCGGCAACGTCAAGGAGATCAGCTCGCAGGGAGATTCCATCGAGGGCGAGCTGAAACGCGAAACCGCCTACGACCCGCCCGGCGACGCAAAGCCGGTCAAGGTCACGAAGTTCAAGACCGAGGTGCCGACGTTCATCGATCCCGCCGAGCTGACGGCGCTGCTCGGCAAGGAGAAGGTCGTGATCAACGCGAAGCCGCCGGACACGGGTCGTTCAATTTGGGCGACGCTCCTGCTCGGCTTCCTTCCCACAATTCTGCTCGTCGGTTTCTTTGTCTGGTTGATCCGCCGGCAGATGGGTTCTGGAGGCGGCGGCATCCTCGGCGGATTCGGCCGCTCGACCGCACGGCGCCTCAAGCCTGGCGAGCAGGAGCGCGTCACCTTCGACGACGTGGCAGGGATCGACGAGGCCGAGGACGAGCTCGTCGAGGTGGTGGACTTCCTAAAGAATCCGAAGCGCTATACGCAGCTCGGCGCCCGGGTCCCGCACGGAGTGCTGCTGTACGGGCTGCCCGGCACGGGCAAGACCCTGCTGGCGCGCGCGGTTGCCAACGAGGCGGACGCGGCCTTCTTCAGCTCGTCGGCGTCGGAGTTCGTCGAGGCGATCGTGGGGGTGGGCGCGTCCCGCGTACGCGACCTCTTCAAGCAGGCCAAGGAGGCGGCGCCGGCGATCGTCTTCATCGACGAGCTGGACGCGGTCGGGCGGTCGCGCTCCGGCAACGTCGGAGGGCTCAGCGGCGGCAACGACGAGCGCGAGCAGACCCTCAACCAGATCCTGACCGAGATGGACGGCTTCGAGCCCGGCACGAACGTGATCGTGCTCGGGGCGACCAACCGACCCGAGGTTCTCGACCCAGCGCTGTTGCGGCCGGGTCGGTTCGACCGCCGCATCGCGATCCAGCCTCCCGACCGCAACGGCCGCTTCGCGATACTCAAGATCCACACCCGCTCGATACCGCTGGCGCCTGACGTAGACCTCGAGCGAATCGCGGCTTCGACCCCCGGCGCGACCGGCGCCGACCTCGCGCTGATCGCCAACGAGGCAGCTCTGTTCGCAGCGCGTCGCGGTCACAAAGCCGTGGAGCAGCGGGACTTCACGGATGCGATCGAGAAGACGATCCTCGGCGCCGAGCGCCAGGTCGTCATGACCGACGCCGATCGAGAGCGAACCGCCTACCACGAATCCGGACACGCGCTCGTCGGCATGCTCACCCCGGGTGCCGACCCGGTGCGCAAGGTCTCGATCATCCCGCGCGGTCAGGCCCTGGGCGTAACGCTCGCCACTCCCGAGACCGATCGCTTCACATACGTTCGTGAGGAGCTGATCGGGAAGATCAAGGTCGCCCTCGGTGGACGCGCCGCCGAGAAGGTCGTCTTCAACGACCTGAGCACCGGCGCCGAGTCCGACATCCAGAACCTCACTCAGATCGCGCGCGGGATGGTGGGGCGCTGGGGGATGAGCGACGCGATCGGAGCCGTCGCCGTCACGGATGGGCGCCAGGACGGCGTGCTTCTGCCCGGCGCGTTGCCCGCGTCCGCACCGATCCAGCAGCTGGTCGACGACGAGGTGCGGCGAATCGTGCAGAGCGCCGAGCAGGAGGTGATCCAGCTGCTCGAGCGCGAGCGCAACCGACTCGACGCGCTCGCCCACGCCCTGCTGGAGCGCGAGACGCTCGACCAGCCCGAGGCCTACGAGATCGCGGGGGTCGACATACCCGAGGTGGAACCCGAACAAGAAGCCAAGGCCACTGTCACCCCTTAGTCGAGTCCGGCCGCCGTCGTGACCAAGCCCGGGAAACAGCCGTATGTCGCGCGCCCAGTGACCGGGCCCGGGCCGGTGAGCATGCCCGACGAGCTGGAGCCGCGCCGCCTCGAGCGCCGGGCCCTGCAGGTCGCGATCGCCTTAGGCGCGATCGCGCTGATCGTGCTCCTTGCACCGGGCCTCGGCCAGGTGCGCGACAGGCTCGAAGGCGCCAACCCCTGGTGGATCGGGTTGGCGTTCGTATTCGAGGCGCTGTCGTGCTTCTCATACGTAGTGATGTTCAGGCCCATGTTTTGCCCGAACATGCCGTGGCGGACGAGCATCGAGATCGGCTGGTCGGAGCTGGCCGTAGGGTCGATTGTTCCCGCGAGCGGCGCCGGCGGCCTCGCGCTCGGGGCGTGGATACTGAGCCAGGGCGGCATGCCGGCTGACCAGATCGCGCGCCGCTCCGTCGCGTTCTTCCTGCTGAAGAGCTCCGTCAACTTCGCTGCCGTCGCCCTGCTCGGCACCTTGATGGCCGTCGGGATCCTCGGGCCGCATCGATCGCTGCTGCTCACCGCCTTCCCCGCGGCGGCCGCGGTGCTGGTGATGGCGGTGATCGTCCTCCTGCCGAGAATCGGAGCCGGCCCGGCGCCAAGCCCGGATGCAAGCCGCGCGCGCCGCCTCGTCGCGTCAGCCCGCCGGGCCCTCGTCGACGGGATCGCCGAGGCCGTGAAGATACTGCGCGTCCGCGACCGGCAGGTACTCGGGGGCGCGCTCGGCTACTGGGCCTTCGACAACGCGGTGCTGTGGGCCACCTTCCACGCGGTTGGCACCTCGCCGCCGATCACGATCATCTTGATGGGCTATCTGATCGGTCAGCTGGGCGGACTACTGCCCTTACCCGGCGGCCTCGGCGGAATCGACGGCGGCCTGATCGGGACGCTGATCGTCTACGGTGCGCCCGTGGCTGCGACCGTGGCGGCCGTCTTCGCGTACCGCTTGATCTTGTTCTGGCTTCCCCTGATCGTCGGCGCGATCGCGTTCTTGTCGCTGCGGCGAGGGCTCAACGATCCCGACCGGCCGGAACTCTGCATCGTGCCTGCAGCCACTTAGTCGCGCGCACGCGGTTCGGCTAACCGCACATAGATCGGTCGGGAAGCCGCATTGTTCGGGCGGGCGATGTGGCGCACCTTATGTGCTGATGAATCCGATTTTCGTCCTGGCCTCGCAGACATCGAAGCCAGGTGACATCAGAGGGGTGCATTCAGATGACGCGTTTTCTGGCCAGTCTCGCTGACATCGCATACCGCCGCCGGGGCCGCGTGGTCCTGGCCTGGATAGCCGCAGCGGTCGTGCTCATCAGTGGGCTCCTCGCTTGCCGGGGAGTACAACGCCGACTACAACACTCCGGGATCGGAGTCGAAGGCCGCGAGCGACCTCACCGAGCAGCGCTTCAACGGCTACTCGGGGCAGGAGATCCAGGTCGTCTGGAAAGACGAGGCCGGCGCGACGAGCCCCGGCACCCGGGCACGCGTCAATGCGTTCTTCTCCGATGCCGAGAAGGTCGATCACGTCGCGGAGCACACTCCGATCCGGGTCTCGAGGGATGGCACGATCGGCGCCACCACGCTCCCGCTGACGACCGACGGCTGGGACGTACCCAAAAAAGACGGCGAGAAGCTGATCGCCGCCGCGGACAAGAACAGCGGCGACGGACTCCAGATCAAGCTTGGCGGTGATCCGATCTACCAGGCTCAGGAATCTTCGAGCCCCGAGGGGATCGGGTTTCTCGGCGCGGCGATCGTGCTCCTGATCGCCTTCGGCTCGGTGGTCGCCGCCGGCCTGCCGCTCCTAATCGCACTGGTAGGTCTCGGCATCTCCTCCGGAGGCCTCATCCTCCTGCTCTCAAACGTCGTCGACGTGCCCGACTGGACCACGGCGGTTTCCGGGCTGATCGGGATCGGGGTCGGGATCGACTACTCGTTACTGGTGCTGACCCGTTTCCGCGCGGCGATGAACGCGGGCAAGGACCGCCACGATGCCGTGGTAGAGGCAGTCACAACCGCCGGACGCAGCGTGATCATCGCCGGAGGCACGGTTGTGGTCGCCGTCCTCGGCCTTTGCCTCACGGCCCTGCCGTACATGTACGGTGTCGCGATCTCGGCTTCACTGGCCGTGCTCGTGGTGATGCTCGCCGCGATCACGCTCCTCCCGGCGCTCCTCTCCTACCTCGGGCCCAAGGTTGACCGCCTGCGGATTCCGTTCCTCGGTCGGACGCTGAAGGCAGAGGGAAACGGGCAGTCGCCCGCAGCGCGCTGGAGCCACGCGGTCCAGCGCCGGCCGTGGACCGCCGCGATAGCGGCGACGGCGATCTTGCTCGCGCTGGCGGCGCCCGCGCTCGGCATGCGCCTCGGCTTCCCCGACGCCGGCAACGATCCGACCGACACCATGACCCGTCAGGCCTACGACCTGAACACGGAGGGGTTCGGGCCAGGCACGAACGGGCCGCTGGTGATCGCCGCTGAGCTGCCCAACCGGGCCGCAACGAGTGACATCGACGCGCTCGCGAACCGGCTTCGCAGCGAACCGGAGGTCGCGTTCGTCCCTTCGCCTCAGATAAATGAGAACGGAGACGCGGCGATCGTCACCGTGATCCCGAAGGGCTCCCCCCAGGACCAGGAGACGGAGGACCTGGTCAACCGGCTGCGCGACAACGTCGTGCCGTCGGCACTGAATGGCGCGGGCGTCACGGCCCAGATCGGCGGCGTGACCGCAGCACTCGAGGACCAGTCCGACTACATCACCGGCCGCATGCCGCTGTTCATAGCCGCGGTCGTGGGTCTCTCGTTCCTGCTGCTCCTGGTCGCGTTCCGCGCACCGGTGATCGCGGCAAAGGCCGGCGTCATGAACCTGCTCTCAGTCGGCGCCGCCTACGGCGTGATGACGCTGGTGGCGAAGGGCGGCGCGGTCGGCGGGTTGATCGGGATCGACCACGAGGTTCCTATTGCCCCCTTCATGCCGGTGATGATGTTCGCGATCCTCTTCGGCATCTCGATGGACTACGAGGTGTTCCTGATCTCGCGCATACGCGAGGAGTACCTGAAGGACGGGAACAACAGCCGGGCGGTTGCAGACGGCCTCGCCAAGACCGCCCGGGTCATAACCGCGGCGGCGGCAATCATGGTCGTGGTCTTCCTCGCCTTTCTGGCCGCGCCAGACGTGTTCCTGAAGTTGTTCGGGATCGGACTCGCCTCGGCGATCTTCCTGGACGCGACCGTCGTGCGAATGGTGCTCGTTCCAGCGGTGATGCAGCTGCTGGGCCGCCGCAACTGGTGGATCCCGAACTGGCTGGAGCGGGTCCTGCCGCGCATGGACGTGGAGCGCGTCGCAATCGGCGGTAGCGAGGGGCGTTCCTAGCCTCCCCCGCCTCCCCGTCGTCAAGTCGGTGTCGCTCTGCTTAGCCGGCTGCTCCCCCGAACGCCGCATCGACCACGGCTTGCGCCGCTGGTCCGTAAGGCGGGGCAAACGCCTCGATGAGGTCGTCCTGCCCGCGGACGAAAACGGCGCGCATGTTCGAGAACTCGCGGAATCCATCGACGCCGTGGTGGCGTCCCGAGCCGCTCTGGCCGATGCCGCCGAAGGGCAGCGAGGGCAGCGCGCCGTGCACTGCCGCGGCGTTCACACAGGCGCCTCCGGAGGTGGTCCGGTGCAGCACGTCGTCGGCGACCGCTTCCTCCTTTGCGAACACGTAGAGCGCGAGCGGACGCTCACCCGCGTTGACGTGATCGATCGCGTCGCCCAGCTCGTCGTACGGCTTGATCGGGAGGATCGGGCCGAAGATCTCCTCCTGCATGATCCCGAGGTCCTCGGGCGGGTCCAGGACGAGCGTCATGGGCATCTGGCGCGTGGCCGGGTCCGCCTCGCCCACGTCCTCCAGCGGGCGCACGTCGCACCCTTGGCCGCGGGCCTCGTCGAGGAGCGTCTGAATGCGCTCGAGGTGACGGGTGCTGATGATCCCCGTGCAGCTCTCCGACGTACAAAAGCCGGGCATCGCTTCGCGCGCGTGCTCGGCAGCCAGGTCCGCAAACTCCTCGACGCGGCCGCGCGGCACGAGGCAGTAGTCGACGGTGATGCACATCTGACCGTTCTTGAGCGCCTTCGTCCCGAGCACCTGCTTGACGGTCTCGGCGTCGACGCTGTCCTCGGTGACGATCGCCGGACACTTGCCGCCGAGCTCCAACGTGACGGGGACCAGCTGCTCGGCCGCGGCCTTGGCGATCTCGCGCCCGATCCCCGGGCTGCCGGTGTACAGCAGGTGATCCCAGCGCACCTGTGTGAATGCGCGCGCGAGATCGAGTCCGCCGACCACCACGTCCGCGCGGTCACCGTCGAACGTCGCGCGCACCATGTCGCGCAGCACCTCGGCGCAGGCAGGCGTGTAGTCGGACGGCTTGATGACGACACGGTTACCAGCCGCGAGCATCTCGACCAGCGGGCCGAGCGAGAGGTCGAAGGGAAAGTTCCACGGGACGATGTTGCCGACCACACCCTTGGGCTGTGGCATGACGAACGCCCGCCCCGAACCGAACAGCGCCGGGTCCGCATCACGGGGCTCGGGCGCCATCCATGTCTCGAGGTGCTCGGCGGCATAGCCTGCCCGGCCGGCTACCCCCAGGACCTCGATGAGATCGGTGGCGACCGTAGGGTGCACGCCGAAGTCAGCGCTCATCGCCTCCTGGATCGGGACGCGGTGGCCCATGACCATCGCCGCGAGCGCCCCCAGGAGCTCCCGGCGCTCGTCGAGCGACGGGTAAGGATCGGACAGGAAAGCAGTCCGCTGACGATCGACTATCTCGTGGAGCTCGGCGATCGCCGCCGAATCTCCGGTAGTCGCCTGGGTGTGCTCGGTCACGGCCATCGCGTTCTCCTCCTCATGAGTCAGCTGTCAGCTCGTTTCGAGCTGTGATGAGGAGCTTACGCCTTCACTCGCGGCGCCCCATCTGGTCGATGCAGACCGCAACGATCAGGATCAAGGCGTCGTCCTGGCCGGGAGCGATCTCGATGCCGTAGCTGTCGCGGACGCGAAACCAGCGCTTCGATACCTCCGCCACCCTGTCGCCCCCGCGCTCGATCTTGAACTCGTGGTCGACGATGTTGCCCTTCGCCTCCAGGTCGTCTCCGTCGGCAACCGCGATCGAGAAGCGGTCGCGCAGCGGGCTGACGAGTGCCTTCTTGACGGTTGCGACCGTCCTCCCTCCCCGCTCGATCTCCATCGTGTCGCGCACGCGCAGCTTCTTCTCCTGGATCTTGTAGAGCTCCTCGCCGGACGGGCTCTCGAGCACCAATGTCTCCCGCAGCCGGAGAGCTTTGCCGTTCACCTTGAATGCGGGCTCGCCGGCTTCGTTCTCGATCCAGAAGTCGTCGCCGAGCGAGAACAGCTTCTCCCGCATCAGGTAGTGCGTCCCCCCGGAGTCGCCTCTATTACGAAGCAGTCCCATTCGTTCCTCCTTCCCGTCGCGTTACGACGTCTCCACCGACGAGGAATCGACCGTCCCCGAGGAGCTGCTGAACGAGAAGCTCACAGTTGCCTCGCGGCCGTTGGCGGTCGAGATCGGGCAGGTCACGGTAGTACCGGGCTTCACCGGCACCTCCTCCGGGCAGTTCACTGTTGCGTCTTCGACACCCGCATCGGCGAGGTCCTGCTCGACCGACTTGTCCACGGTCGAACCCGGAAGCACGACGCTGCCCGATTTGAAGGCATAGGAGAACGTGTTGTGATCGCTCGTCTGGGTTGCGGTCACGTCGGCCCTGCCCCCGCCGCTCAGCTTCACATCGCAGGTGAACGTCTTGCCCTTTTCCTTCTTCACGTCGCCGGGACAGGAGGCAGACGTGATCTGCGTCGTCGAGGACGAGAGCGCCGAGTCCTCGATCCCCGATTCCGCCTTGCTCGAGTCGACAGTGTCGCTGCCGCAGCCCGCGGCCGCGAGCATTACGACGACCGCCATGCCGGCCGCGGCAACCCTTCCACGATTGGGCCGGTTCACGCATCGAGCTTCGCAGGCGGCGCGCCGCCTAGCCAGGGTGCGGGCCGGTTTTCGTTGGTGGTGGTGGCACACCTCAACACCGGGCGAATTCGGGCTTTTGCGAACCGATCACTCGCGTACGCACAAAACACCGTGGAACGCGAGACCACGCTCGACCAAGTACTCACCTTTGAGACGCGCGGCGGCAACGTCCGCTACGTGATTCGTGACGCGGAGGGAAACGGACACGACTTCCGCAAGGCGAACGAGAAGCAGGCGCAGCAGCTCCACAAGCGAGGAGCTCAATCACCCAGGGCGCGGTGCTCGGCAACGAACTCGCGCTCAGCCGGTGTAAGAACGCGTGCGAGGCGCCGGCGTGCCCGGTCCAGGATGTCTGGCACCGGTTTGCAGATCGTGCAATCGACTAGCAGCACCCCGTCCCTGGTGGCCACGACGACCTCATGCCCATCGACGCTGAAAGCAGCCGCGTAGGCTTTGCCGCTGGTCTGCGCCAGAACGACCGGAGCATTCGCGGTGCCAGTTGCCGCCAGATCCCACAGGCGCACCGTCCCGTCAGCCCCGGCGCTTAGTACCCGATCGCCCGACGGATCGAAAACTGCCGTGAACACGGTTCCCTGATGGCCGCGCAGGACGCGCGTCGTCTTATTGCTGCTGAGGTCCCACAGCCGCAGGGTGCCGTCCTCGCCCGCGCTCAACACATGACGACCCGTGGCGTCGAAAACAGCGCCGAAGACTGCGCCTTGGTGGCCGTGCAGCACCTGTTGCTCCTTTTCGGTCTGGATGGACCAGATGCGCACGGCACCGTCCTCCCCGGCCGTCACCACTGTTTGCCCCCTGGGGTCGAAGGCGGCGCTGAAGATCCCGCCAAAGCCGACCCGAAGCACGCGGGGAGGTCGATCGGTCGCGAGATCCCACACCCGCGCCGTCCCGTCTTGCCCTGCGCTCGCGACTTGCCGCCCGGAGGAGTCGAAACCGGCCACCCAAACCTCCTTACCGTGATCGCCAAGCACCCGCGGTGGTCGTCGGGTCGCCACCTCCCATACGCGTACCGTGCCGTCGTCGCCCCCACTGACGACATGACGCCCCGCCCGATCGAACGCAATCGTCCGCACCGGGCCCGAGTGCCCGAGCAACGGCCGTGCTGGCGATCGGTCACTGCCGTCGTCCAACAGGACGGTCCCATCCTCGTTGGCGCTAGCCACATGTCGCTTGTCCTTGCCGAACGCCGCGCTGAAGACCTCTCCCCGGTGATCCGGCAGGTACCGGGGGTTGCCGCCGCCGCGCAAGTCCCATACACGTACGGTTCCGTCCTCGCCGGCGCTCAGGACCTTCTGCCCAGTGCGATCAAACTCGGCACTGAACACCGCCCCCAGATGACCGCGGAGGGTGATGGGCGGAGTTGCATCTTCGAGGTCCCAAACGCGTACCGTGCCGTCCTCGCCGGCGCTCGCTACTCGCCGTCCTGTTGGGTCGAACGCGGCGCCGAAGACCTGCCCCTGATGGCCGCGGAGCGTGCGCTGCTGCGTATTGCCGTCGGCATCGAGCACCCTCACCGTACCGTCGTCGTTCGCGGTCACCACCTGGCGCCCGTCCGGGGAAAAGGCCACGCTGAAGACCTGCGCTCCAGGGCCCGGCACCGACCACTCGCGAGGCGAACCGGGGCGGCGCAGGTCCCACAGGTGGACGCTTCCGTCCGCAGTGCCGGACACGACGCGGGTACCGTCCCGGCTGATCGCGCCCGCGGTCAGGATATGCGGAACCCGCAGCACCCGCGGGTCGGAACGGTGCTCGAGATCCCACACGCGGACCGATCCATCCTCGTGCGCGGCCACGGCATGGCGCCCCGTGGCGTCCAGGCCACTATCGACGGCAGAAAGAGAACCGCCAGTGAGCAGCCGTGATCCGGACCCACCGCGCAGATTCCACACGCGCACTGTGCCATCGCGCCCGGCGCTGATTGCTCTATGCCCGTCGTCGTCTATATCGGCGCTGTAAACCGCTCCCCGGTGCCCGCGCAGAACCCGGGTGGGCGCGCCGCTCACCAGGTCCCATAACCGGGCCGTTCCGTCAGCTCCGGCGCTGAAGATGCGACGGCCACTGCCATCGAATGACGCGCTGGCGACGCGCCCGCTGTGCCCGCGCAATACCAGTGCTAGATGATCGTCGAAGGCGGCGCTCCTGAGCGCCGCATCCGCCTCCCCCACCCCTTTCACGTCGACCGCTGCAAGCGCCAGCGCGAGCCCGAGTTGCGGATTTGTGCGTCGCTGTTCGGTGGAGAGCGCGGCCAGTTCTCGTGCCTTGGCGATATTGCCGTTGGTAACCGCCTGATTGCGCTGCACGAGTGCGATCGCGGCCAGCACGATGGCGGCTACCAGGGCAACAACCACTGCCGATAGCGTCGTGCGCATGCGGCGCCCTGCCGCACGTCGACTCGTGAGCACGTACTCGGACTGCAGTGCTGTCGGTTGCGGGTCGGCATGGCTCCCCGTCAGCGCGTCCTCAGCGCTGCGCAAATCGCTTCCGCGCAGCAGGAAACTCTTGTCGCGGCCCGCCTGCTCCCACTCGTTGGCGCGCATGAGCAGCCGGGTGTGGGCGTGCAACCACTCCAGATCCGTCTCGAGCGTCTGGACGAGCGCGTCGGCGGCGGCGTCGAAGCTGGGATGCTCCTCCCAGATGAGCCAGTTGCGCGAGCCGAGGGGGTCTGGAACCGGCTCCCCCTGCACGTCGCGGTGCAGCACCGGGACGATCCTTTTCCCCGAATCCACCGCGTAGGCGAGCTCTCTCGCGCAGACCTCCGAGCTCAACGAGTCCGGGCTCAGAACGAACAGGTACGCGTCGGCCCCGCGTATGCCCGCCTCGATCTCCGACCACCATTCGGCGCTGTACGGGATGTCTTGGCGGTCGACCCATGCGTCCTTGCCACGGGCGTCCAGGGCGGCGCTGAGCGCGTCGACGAAACCCTTGTCGCGACGGGAATACGACAGGAACACCGCTTCCCTTGGCCCCGCAGCGACGGCGGGGCCGGCTGTCAGCACTTCCGGGTTACCGCGCGCTTCCACTTCGAGCGGGTCTGCCTCAGTCGCCTGACCCTACGGAGCTGCCTCCGTTTCGCCGCCCGGGTGCTCGCCCGTGCCAGCGCTCTATTGGCCCGCGCGAGCCTTCTTTTGGCCGCCCGCAGTTTCTTGCGGGCCTGCGTGCAGGCTGCGCTCGTCCCACCTCCCGCGGACTTGCTTCCTACGGACCCGCCGCCGCCTCCCTCTCCGCCGCCGCCGGGGTTCGGCGCGGGCCCGCCCTGGCTCGGACCTGAGGCCGGGCCCACGCATCCGCCGTCGTAGGTGCAGCCCTCGAGCGGGTCCGGCAGCCCGTGTGGTCCGAGCGAAACGAACATGTTCGGGAACGCGGGATAATCGGGGACGGCGTCGAACGTAGGCCCCTGCACGACTCCCCCCGTCGTCGTCGACGTGACACGGAGACCAAGTGACGCCGGGTCGGTAGCGGGAGGATCAAAATTCACCCTGAAATACATCCGACCATCCGGCTTCGCTTCCACGCTCGCGTTGAAGGACTGTGAAGCCCAGTGAGCCGGTACCGTCGTTGTCGCGGCGACCCAGACGTACGTAGCGTGAGTGTCCGCGGAGGGTGAGTGGCCAGACTGGACAACCCGGAAATCGGCCCCGAAGTCCGGCTGTCCGCCGGCTTTCGAGTTAAAAAACACGTTCACCTGCTCGCCTTCAGCCAGGTCGCTGCGGTTGAGCCAAACGCCGATGACGACCGCGCGGAGAGCACCCTCCAGGTGAACTGAGTGCTGCACCTTCCCGATGTCCGGCGCGTTGGGACTGTCGCCCACCGGGTCCAGGCCGGCAGCGTCGATGAATACCGGCGACACATCGTCTGCCAGAACGACCTGTGGACCGACGAGCAGAATCGCCGCCACGACCAAGCAGATTTTCCCCAGACGCACTCCCGCCGACATCGGCATCCCCCGGTTCAGACTCCTCCCAGCCTAGCCCCGATCCTCTGGGTCGGTCAAGGGAGGCCTAGCCCCCCTTCGGGTAGTCTCGAGCCGTCAGCACTTCGCGGCTACCGCACGCTTCCACTTCGAGCGGGTCCGCCTCAGCCGCTTGACCCTGCTCCGCTGCCTGCGTTTCGCCGCCCGGGTGCTCGCATGCGACAGCGCCCGTTTGGCCCGCGCGAGCCTCTGCCTTACCGCGGCCAGCTTGTGCCGGGCCTGCACGCAGGCGGCGCTCACGGGCCCTCCACTATTTCCTCCACTATTGCCCGTGTTGGGACCGGGGCCTTGCGCGCCGACACCCGACGCGGGGCCGACGCATCCCTGGGGGTTGTAGGTACATCCCTCGAGCGGGTTCGGCAGCCCGTGTTTTTCGAGTGAGACAAAGAGGTTGCCCTTGGCCGCGTCTGGCGCGTAGTCGATCACGGAACCGCCCGCGCGCGTCGAGCTCACGCGCAGACCCACTGGGCCTCCGGGAAGGAAATTCACGTAGAAGTAGATCCGACCGTCCGGATATGCGATGGCGCTGGGGCTACCGGCGGTTGTCGCTACCCAACCGTTATCCCATGCCCAAGCTGCGTATGTGTCCGTGGCAGGGGGCGTGCGTCCGTACCAGGAGAAGAGGTAGTCGCCGCCGAAATACTGCTCGCCGCCGCCTCTCCAGTTGAAGTAGACGTTCACTTGCTCGCCCTGAGCAAGGTCGCTGCGGTTGAGCCATACGCCGATCACGACCTTGCGATACGGATCGGCCAGGATCACCGAATGGTTCGCTTGACCGATATCGGGGGCGTCTGGACTGTCGCCGATCACGTCGAAGCTGTCTATTGGCACGACGACGTCAGACACGTCGTCTGCGATGGCGGTCTGTGGGGCGGCGAAGAGCGCCACCATCACGACCAGCAACACACTGCATAGGCGCACGCCTGCCAGCATCGCCACCCTTTCGCTCGCTCTAGCCAGGCTAACCGCGATCCACCGCGCCGGTCAAGGGCGACTTGGACGGGCCTCTGGGGTTTCCAGTGCCGTCAGCATTTCTTAGCAACCGCGCGCTTCCACTTCGAACGTGTCTGCCTCAGTCGCCTGACCCTGCGGAGCTGCCTGCGTTTCGCCCCCCTGGTACCGGCACGGGCCACCGCTCGGCGCGCCCGGGAGAGCCTCCTAGTGACCGCTCGCAGCCTTAGGCGCGCCTGCACGCAGGCTGGGGACGGATTTTTCTCGGCACCAAAAGGGTTGACCCCCGGGGGACTTCCAGCAGGTGCAGGTGGATAAGGGTTGACCCCGGGGGGACCGGGCGCGGGATCCGAAGGGTTTAAGCATTCGCCGACATACGTGCAGAGATGGAGCGGGTCCACTGCACCGTGCGGTTCAAGGGAGACGGAAAGGTTCTGCAAGCCGAAGTCCGGCGCGTAGTCGGTCACACCTCCTGCGCCGGGCGTCGAAACGACGCGAAGGCCGACCACGATCGGATCTTGAGGGAAAGAGTCGCCGGGATCGAAACTTGCGCTGAAGTAGATCCGGCCGTCGCGGAACGCCACAACTTGTGCGGTGTCGAAAACCGCTGCGACCCACCGGTTGCTCCAATTGCTCCACCGCTCTGTTGCGTACGTGTCCGGCGAGGGCGGCGCGTGACCGTAGAGGACAAAGCGACTGTCGCCTCCGAAAGCCGGCTCTCCGTCTGGTCTCCAATCGAAGTACACGTCAATCCGCTCGCCTTCAGCCAGGTCGCTTCGGTTGAGCCAGACGCCGATGACGATCGTGCGTAAGGCGTCGTTTACGTACACCGAGTGCTGCACCTTCCCAATGTCGGGAGCATCCGGACTGTCACCGACAGCGTCATAACCGCGCGGATCCACCGAAGCGCTCTGTGCCGTGGCGATCGACGGAGCGGTCAGCAGCATGACCACGACGACAAGGCTGAACGCAGCTATCGGCATTCCGACCGCTCCAACCGCTTCCACTTCGAGCGGATTCCTCGCAGTCTCCGGACCCTCCGGAGTTGCTTGCGTTTCGTAGCCTGGCTACTCGCTCGCCTGAGCGCCCTACGCGCGAGCGTGAGTCTCTGGTTTGCCGAGCGCAGCTCTACACGAGCGTGCACGCACGCTACGGTGGGATTTGGCTCTGGAGGATTGGGATTGACACCATCTCGGCCGGGCACTCCGCAACCCGGCGTCACGCGGGAACACTTACCCGCGCGGCGACGGCTCCGAGGAGAGCATCTCGGGCTGCGGACGCACTTCTTGTCTCCGCGTCTCCCGACTCGGCGTACGGGTGCCATGAGCGAGAAGCTCAAATTCGAAAGGGTCAGGTCGGGCGCGTAGTCGATCGCGGGCCCCTGCTCCATCCCAGTGGCAGTCGAACTGACACGCACACCAAGCATCACCAGGTCTCCTGGCTCAGTGACGCCGGGCTCGAAATCCACACCGAAGTCGAGCCGACCATCGGCGCGCGCCGTAACACTCGGCCTGCTGAAGTCCACGGCGACCCAACGGCCTTTCCACACGTAGGACGCGTACGCGTCCGGTGTGGGCAGCGCGTGCCCGATGAGGACAAAACGGCCGTCGCTGCCGAAAGGCTTCTTCCCTCCGGCCCCCCAGTCGAAGAACACGTCCACCTGCTCTCCTTCGTTGAGGTCGCTGCGACTGAGCGAGACGCCGATCACGACCCTGCGAAGCGTGCCCTCCCGATGGACCGAGTGCTGCACCCGCTCGATGTCAGGGGCGATCGAACTGTCGCCGACCACGTCGAAGCCATCTGGGTCCGGTGCGCTCTTCGCCTTGAGCGGCGGGACGGTAGCCGCAAGCACCACCACGACGACCAAACACAGCTTCCCCAGACGCACTCCTACCGGCACCGCACCCCCGATCCGCTCAACCCAAACTAACCGCGACGGTGCGTCCGGGTCAAGCTGCTATCAGCCCAGGAATCGAGCCTTTCTTGACACCAGATCGGGAATAGCCCATATTCGCGCTGGAGCGATGTCCGGGGCCAACAGCGCAATCTTGCTGGACAAGCAGCGCCTGGCTCGGGTTCGTTACCGGCGCCTGCGCTCGCTGTTGATGGACATCCGCCCGTTCGCGCTGATCGCCGGCGCGCTGACGGCGCTGTTACTCGGACTAGTCGGGTTCTCACAGTCGACGGCAACGGCATCGGGCGACCTCGGGGACGACCTGTACCGCGCCGTGCGTCTGTTCGGCTTCCAGGGAGGCGACCTCCCGCCACACGTCGCCACGGAGCTCCAGATCGCCCGTGTGCTTGCTCCGCTGGTCGTCGGATACGCAGCTATCGCCGGTCTGATCGCTCTCTTCCGCGATCAAGCGCTGCTGTTGCGACTACGCTTGTTCGCTCGCCGCCACATCGTGGTCGTGGGGCTCAGCGACACAGGTTTCCGGCTTGCGTCGGCCCTCGCCAAGACCGGCCTTCGCGTTGTCGTGATCGAGCGCAACCGCGCTCACGCTGCCCTGGCAGGATGCCGCAACAGGGGGATCGCGGTCGTGTTCGGCGATGGCGCCGATCCCGAGGTGCAGTCGAACGCGCGCTGCGACCGCGCGCTCCACGTTTTCGCGTGCTCGGGAAGCGACGCGGGGAACCTTCGCATACTCGCCGCGTGCGCCGAGTTGTCCAGAGACCCCGGCTGGTTGCCCTCAACAGCGCACGTCTTCATCGAATCGCCGTTCTTGTGGCACGGCCTCCTCGCAGCGCCGTTGAAGATGCAGACACGGGGCCTGAGGGTCGACTTCTTGAGCGTCTCCGATTTGGCTGGGCGGGCATTGGCGGACGCCGAGCCGACGATCTATGCTGGCGAAGGACCGGCGCACATCGTTGCCCTGGCGCGCGGGAGCATCGGGGCCAGCGCGGCGGGGCATGTCCTTCGTCGCCTCATCCTCCATGAAAGGGAGTTATCGGTGACTCTCATCGGGCCCGAGGCGGCGAGCGACCGGGACGCGCTTCTGAAGGCGGCGCCGTGGGTCGAGCGGGCCGCGTCGATCGAAGCCGTGCTCGTCGATCCGACGGAGCCGGCGACGACTGACCAAATGCTGTTCGACGACATGACCGCGGCGCTGGTCTGTGACGACGACGTTGCGCGCGGCCTCGCTACAGCGCAAGGTCTGGTTGCCATGACGCTCACAAGCGATGCACCCGTGCTTACCCTGACCGATGACGATGAGCTCGCACGCTCGCTCGGACAGACAGGTATGGAGCTGGATCGGATCATCGCGGTGGGCGGGATCGGGCGGATACTCGGCCCCGCGCTTTTGCACGACACGGTCGTCGAGGCGGTTGCAAGAGCAAGCCATGAGAACTACGTCCGCAACGAGCTCGAGCGGGGCGAGGACCCGTCCACCAATCCGTCCCTGGTCGCCTGGGACGTACTCCCGGAGCCGCTGAAAGAGTCCAACCGGAGGTTCGCGGATGACTTGGCGCGGAAGATCCCTCGACTCAGAGGTCGCATCGCACCACGTGACCCGACCCTTCCGCCGCCCGCAGATCTCGAGCTCCCAGCGGACGTACTGGGGGAGCTTGCGGAGCAAGAGCACAAGCGCTGGGTGAGCGACCTCGTCGCCGACGGCTGGCAGCCGACCACCGGACCGAAGGATCCGGATCACGACCCCCCGCTGCATCCTCTGCTGGTGTCCTGGGACCAGCTTCCGGACAGCGTGCGGGAGAAGGATCGTGAAGCCATTCGGGAGCTGCCGAAGATCCTCGCTGCCGCCGGCTATAGCCTCACTGTGGATTCACGGGTTCCGGTGCACGGTTGACGCGCCTGTGAATCGGCAAGCGGGAATACCGAGAAGCAACGGGGGCAGGCGCCCGCGGCGTCCCGCGCTGCGACGTCTGTGGCGGGAGTCGATACGCCCTGCGTGGCGGGTGATCCGGCCGTGGACCATGATCTTGCTCGCGCTCGTGGCGCTCGCGCTCGGCACCGTCGGCTTCCTCGAATGGGCTGACGACAGGGCACCGTCCGACCCCAAGTACAAGAGCTACAACTTTGCCGACGCCTTCTACCGGGCGATAACTCTCTTCGGCTTCGCCGGCGCCGTGGACCCGCCGGTGAACACGCCCCTCCAGATCGCACGTTTCCTCGCCCCCGTGCTGACGGGCTACGCGGCGATCAAGGGGCTGACCGCGCTGTTCCGCGAGCAGATGCAGCTGATGCTCATCCGCGTGAAGATGTGGAATCACACCATTGTCGCGGGGCTGGGCGCCACCGGTTCGAGGCTCGCAACGACGTTCGACCAGCCCGACGAAGGTGCGGGCTACCCAGTCGTTGCGATCGAGGCGAATCGTGGCAACCCTGCAATCGCGGGCTGCCGGGAGCGAGGGATCACCGTCTTGGTGGGCGACGGCGCCGACGCGCGGATTCTCAGGAGAGCAGGACTGAACCGAGCGCGTCACCTGCTCGTGACCTGCGGACGCGATCGCATCGACATGGACGTCCTGGCCGCCGCGAGCAAGGAGTCGGAGAGAAGGCGTCGCGGAACGCTCACCGTGTTCGTCAGCCTGGACGATCTGGATATGTGGCGACGCCTGACGGCGGCTGCGCTCGCGGCCCCCGACCGGAGCGTCAGTTTCCGCCGGGAGTTCTTCCACGTCAACGATTTCGCCGCGCGGATGCTGCTGGAGGCTCACCCGCCGTTCGCGACCAGGCCAGCCCCAGGCCAGACTCATGTCGTGCTTGTCGGCATGGGAAAGACCGGAGAAAGCCTCGTCGTCCACATGGCGCGGGAGTGGCAGGAGATTCGCCTGCAGCGCGACGCCACGTTCACGCTGACGCTGCTTGGCCCGATGGCCGGCGCGCACCGCTCGAAGCTTGTGTCGAGATATCCCGACTTGGCGAGCATCTGCGAGGTGCGAGCAAGTGACACCCCTCTCGACACTCTCGAGCCCGAGGCCGAAGCATGGCTCGCGGGAGCGGCTCGACCGCTCGCCGTCTACATCTGTCACGACGACGAGCTCGAGGGATCGAAGCTGGCGCTCGCTCTCGCGGGACACAACGCGATGCAGGACGTTCCCATCACGGTCGCGGTTGGCAATGAGGACGCGGGAGCCGCCAAGGTGCTCCGTGAAGGGCCGCAAGCGGTGAATGCTTTCGGCATTCGAGGAAACGTTCTGACACCAAGGCTCTTGACGAGCGGCGTCAACGAGATGATCGCTGCACTCATGCACGAGGGCTATGTTCGTCTCGAGCAGGCAAAGGGAGCGACGCGGGAAACGAACCCCGTGCTGGTGCCGTGGGATCAGCTATCGGACGAGACCAGAGAGGCCAATCGCGCCTTTGTGGACGGCATCGGCGCCAAGCTCAGATCGGTCGGCTGCACGATCGTGCCCGCGCCCCTGATCGACCCGAACGGGGACTTGTTCCAGTTCGAGGCCAAGGAGCTGGAGCTGCTCGCGATCGAGGAGCACGATCGCTGGGCTGCCCACATGCGCCGCGCCGGCATCGTCGGCGGGCCGATGCGGGATGCGAAGCATCACCCGTCCCTGGTCGACTGGCAGGAGCTGAGCCAGGACGACAAGGACAAGGACCGCGATGCGGTGCGCACCATCCCTCGCAAGCTGGCGTTCGCCGGCTTCCGCATCGTGCGCCTTCAGGAACCGCCTCCGAGCGCTGACGGAGAGACCAGTGACTTCGTCGGCTCGCGCGTGGCTGATGGCGAACCGCTAAGGCAATAGGCGGCCCAACAGAGCGTCGCCGAGAACTTGCGCCGCCCTAGCTTCTGAGACAGCGCGGCAATATGATCGAGCGGCGGTGAAGCTAGCGGCCGTAACAGTTGCTTTCTTGTTGGGTTTGGCCATGGTTGTCCTCGCCGGCAGTGCATCGGGGACGCCCGGGATTTGGAAATCATGCGGCAGCGTTGGCTCCAGTCCACGACCCAACCCGCATCGTTCGTCCTACGCCGTACGAGCGCGTGGAATTGCGTGTAGGAAAGCCGCTTTAGGCTAGCCTCGTCGGCCCGGCTGCCATGTCGGACATCTTCGTCTCATATGCGCGCGAAGAGAAGGAGTTCGTCCGCGATCTCTGCGCCGCGCTGAACGAGCACAGCAAGGATGTTTGGGTCGATTGGCAGGACATTCCGGCCACGGCGGACTGGCTCGCGGAGGTCAGGCGCGGCATCGAGTCGGCGGATGCTTTCGTGTTCGTGCTCAGTCCTGACTCGATCAGCTCCGAAATCTGCGCCAAGGAAATCGAGCACGCAGCTGGCCTGAACAAGCGCATCGTGCCTGTCATTCGCAGGGATGTGGACGGTAAGGCCGTGCCGACGCCTGTTGCCACTCGCAACTGGATCTTTCTGCGTGAACAGGACGAGTTCGATCGCGGCATGGAAGTTCTCGTGCAAGCCCTGGAGACGGACCTCGACTGGGTACGCGCCCATACCCGGTTCCTCGAGCGCGCCCTCGAGTGGCAGGACCGCGAACAAGATGCGAGCTGTCTGCTACGGGGGAGCGACCTCGAGGAAGCTGAGCACTGGCTCAGTGAGGAAAGAGAGGACCGCAGGCCTCAACCGACTCCGTTGCAGCGCTCCTATGTGTTCGCAAGTCGCAGGGGAACTACGCGGCGGCAACGGATCATATTTGGCGCTGTCGCCTTCGCCGCGATCATCGCCCTCGGACTTGCGGCACTGGCATTGACGCAACGAAACGAGGCGGTCAATCAGAAGCAGACGGCCCAGTCGCGCTTGCTGGCGGTGGGTGCATTTGCGAATCTCGACGATGACCCTGAGCTAAGCGCGTTGCTGGCGACCGAAGCGCTACGACGAAGCCGGACCGCACAGGCAGAGGACCTTCTCGTCCAGGCCCTGGCCGAGTCGAAGGTACGCGCGACTTTACGCGGGCACAAGGGACCCGTGAACTTTGCCGCGTATAGCCGCGACGGCAAACGGATCGTGACAGCGGGCGATGACCGCACAGCCCGCATCTGGGATGCGCACACCAATCGAACGGCTGCCGTGCTGCGGGGACACAAGAGTTTCGTTACCGTGGCCGAGTTCAGCGGAGACGGAACCCGTGTCGTCACCGGAAGCTGGGACGGCAGCGTCCGCCTCTGGGATGCATCGAGCGGCAGGGAAATCCGGGTCGTCGGCAGCCATAAGGGGCACGTGAACGGCGTTGCCTTCGGCTCGCGGGGTCTCGTCGCAAGCGCGGGCGAGGATCGATCTGCGCGGGTGTGGGACTCGAACAGCGGGCGTGAATTGTCCGTCCTGAAAGGAACCCGCGAAGTTCAGAGCGTGGCGTTCAGTCCGCACGGCAACCGCTTGGTCACCGCGAGCGACGACAAGCTCGGCGCTATCTGGAGTTGGCGATCCAATCGCCCGCCTCACCTTCTCCGCGGTCACAGCGACTTTGTGAACCGTGCCGTATTCAGCCCGGACGGCAAGCTCGTCGCCACGGTCAGCTCCGACCGTACCGCCCGCATCTGGAACGCCGACACGGGTCAGAAGGTCAGGACGCTCAGAGGGCATCGTGACTTCATCGACGGGGTTGCGTTCAGTGGTGACGGAAGCCTCGTCGCGACAGGAAGCTTCGACCGGACCGCTCGAGTCTGGAACACACATACCGGGCACCTGGTCGCCGACCTGCGTGGACACGACCACTCCGTTAGTAGCGTCTCATTCAGCCCGGGAGCACGAGAGCTCTTGACATCGAGTCTCGACGGCAGCGCCCGACGGTGGCAGCTCAAGGAAAATCTCCATTCAACAGTTTTGAGCGGACACGCGGCGCAGTTTCAGAGTGCGGCCTTCAGTCCAGACGGGGAATCAATCGTGACAGCGGGCGGAGACTACGGAGCCCAACAGGGCGACGCTCGTTCCTGGCGTGCCCGCGATGGTCGCACCCTCCGGACCCTTCGAGGACATGCGCATTACGTAACGAAAGCAGCCTTCAGTCACGACGGCGCGAGCATCGCAACCAGCAGCCTGGACGGGACCGTTCGCATATGGGATGCATCCGATGGGCGTTCCCTTTCGGTGCTGAGGGGCCATCATGGGTCGGTAATGAGCGTTGAGTTCAGCCCGGATGGGCACCGCCTAGTGAGCGCGGGGGAGGACGGAACGGTCCGGCTCTGGAACGTGCAAAGTGGGCGCAGCAAAATAATTGTGCACCATGGCGACACCGTGACCAGCGCAACATTCAGCTCCGACGGTGAATCGGTGCTTTCGACGAGCCTCGATCAATCGGCGCGGGTCACGTCAGTCGGTGGTCGCAACATCGCAGCGTTCCCGGGGCACGACGATCAGGTACTAGGAGGGGCTTTCGACCGCGATGCCGATTTGGCGGTGACCGCCGGTGCCGATCGCGCCGCGCGGATATGGAACGCCCGCACGGGGAAGAGCGTTGCCGAGCTTGATGGCCACGAAGATGCAGTGAATTCGGCGGCGTTCAGCCCGGACGGCGCCCTCGTTGTCACAGGCAGCAGCGACAGGACGGTGCGCCTATGGTACGCGCGTACGGGCCGTCTTCTTCAGACGCTCGGTGAAACGCAAGGCGGCCTTGTCAGCACCGTTGCGTTCAGCCCTGACGGGCGGCAGGTAGTCAGTGCGAGCTGGGACGGAACCGCCCGTGTTCTCCGTTGCGAGCTTTGCGTGCCTATGGAAGATTTGTTGAACCTGGCAGCCGATCGCTTGACTCGCGAACTGACGTCCGAGGAGAGGGCGATCTACTTCCACGACTGAGGGCAGCTGACACCTCGTGACAGGGTCTAGCGAACTGGATTTCGGGCCAGATAGCTTTCCCCGGCCCGGAGAACAATCTCGCGGCCCTGCGCGAAGTCGACGACAGTCACAGTGCCTTCGAGCACTCTGGTCAGCGTGCCCGCACAGCGATCCTCGACGATCCAGTCCGTCGTCTGACCGTCGCTTGAAGGCGTCGAGCGGCTTGCGCGTCCCGTAATCGGGATGGCCGAGCGGGCCTCTCGCGCGCTTGCGCTCACCCCTGAACTGCGGTGCGCTCGGCGTCCCTGGAGCACGTTAGTCGTCGTCTTGCCACGACCCTTGCGCTTCTTTCCGCGCCTCGACCTGTGTACACGACGCCCGGCAGCGTTGGCACCGCATCCGCTCAGATCTCCGATCAACCGCAGCTCGGTCAGCCCGCCCTCTCGCCGTGAGATCTCAGATGCCCCTTCGGAGAAGTTCAGATCCTGGTCTCCGGCAGCGCCCGCCCCGGCAGCAACGACGTCTATCTTGCCGGCCGTAGCGTCGATTCTCGACTCGAGCGGCAGATTGATGCGGTCCTCCAGCGGCACGTTGCGCTGCATCTGCCGCAAGCCAAACTGATTGCTGCCGCTAGCGGGCTGGACGACCACCTCCCTGCCGGATTTCGGCCGGTTTCGCACTCCGGTGTCCTTGCGCTCACAGTTGCCGCGCACGCGATCGCGACGGTCGACGATCGCGAAGTCGGCGCTGCGACCGCAGTTCACCGTGTCCGCATTGCCGTCGCGGGAGCGCACAACGTCTCGCGCGCCACCGGCACGAAGGTCGTCTCTCCCCCTCTCACCATCGAGGTAGTCCTCTCCTGAGGCGCCGTCCAAGGCGTTCGCGTTGTCACTCCCCTCGAGCGTATCCTGGCTGGCGCCACCCTCGACGTCCTCTGCATCCGTTCTGACATTGTCTTTTTCTCCGGGCGCGCCATCATTGGCCACATTGTCCAAGCTGACCTCCACGGACCCAGCAGTAAGCTCGTAGTTCGCCACGTCCTTCCCATCGCCGCCGGCGTAATCGTCCGATCCCAGCCCGCCGGTTAGCGAGTCATTGCCATGGTCACCCTTCAATATGTCTCTGCCCTCGGCGCCATCGAGCGTGTCGTCACCATCGCCGCCGTTCAGGTCGTCGTTCCCCCGCCCACCAGTGACAGTGTCCGAGCCAGCCTCGCCGCTCAGCCGATCGGTGCCCTCGCCACCCTCCGCGAGGTCGGAGCCTTCGCCTCCACCCGCAGTGTCGTTTCCGTCTTCGGCCGCCAGAAAATCGTCACCGCCGCTGCCAGAGAGCAGATCGTCCCCGGCCCCTCCTCGGATCCGGTCACTGCCGCCGCCGGTGCCGCCTTCGAGCCCGTCGTTTCCGCCCAGCCCGGCGATCACGTCATCACCGTTCCCGCCGTCGATCGTGTCATTCCCCGGGCTCCCGGTGATCGAGTCGCCCCCGGCTCCGCCCTCGACCTTCTCGATGTCGGGCATCACGTTGTCGCCCTCGCCCGGGAAGCCGTCCGCTGAGCCACCATCAACAGTGATTACAACCGGGTCTGAACGACGCTCGTACGTGACGGTGTCCCGCCCTTCCCCACCGAGCAGGGTGTCGCCGTCCGAAACGCCTCCCCCCGGCCCGTCGCCGGGCCGCAGCAGGTCGTCTCCTGGGCCACCATCCATTTGGTCATCACCCGGCTCGGGCGGCTTGGCAGACACCGCGGCGCTCCCGACTATCTGGCGGAGGCCGAGCTCGTCGTTTCCTCCCTGGCCGAAGAGGCGGTCGGTACCCTCACGGCCGTGCAGCAGGTCGTCCCCTTCTCCGCCGTGCAGCGTGTCATCTCCTGCCATTCCGAGGAGCTGGTCATTCCCGCCGCCGCCGTCGAGCACGTCGGCAGCATCGCCCCCGATCAGCGTGTCATATCCATCGCCTCCCTCGGCTCGGTTCTCCGCGGGAAGGACAGCGAAGGCGTCTTCCGGGCTCAGATAATCGTCGCCGCTGCCGCCCCTTACGTCGTCGGAACCGGCTTCTCCATGAATGCTGTCCGGTCCCGAGCCTCCGTTCAGCTCGTCCTGCCCCACACCCCCAAAAATGATGCTGGGCACCGGCACGTCGAGCGTGACACCGTCGTCGTTTCCGCCGACCGTGACATTTACCTGCTGAACGCCTACATCGAGGCACGTCACGATGTGGTCGTCCGTCGGATTCGGATAGGTACAGCCCGGAAATGCGTCGATACTGGCGCCTGGATCAGTGATCGTGTACGTGCCTGCGGCAAGCGAAATCGTCACGTCGTTCGGCTCGTTCGGTGCCGTTTCGGTGTAGACGAGAATTTCCCCTACGCGGCCGGCAAAGCTCGCGCGCGAGCTGTCCGCGGAGATGACCAGGACGCAGAGCGTGCCGGCGAACATGAGCGCCGATCGGATGAAGCGCTGTTTTCGATTAGCGGGCCGGGGCGAGATGACTCTCTCCCTTCTGCAATCTGACCCGGCGTCGCCGCTCGAGGTCGAGGACCGTGACTGTCCCACTCCGCACCCGGGTCAGCGTGCCGTCGCAGCGGTCCACCGTTTCCCAAACTGCTCCTCGCCCGGTGGCTGCGCTTCGTCGCCCGACAGAACGCAGGGTTCCTCGACCCCTGACGGTGAGTGCTCGAACTCGGTGAGTTTCGCTGATCCGAGTTGTCCCCTGCGCAGGCGTTTGGCGACAGGGACTGAACCGGCCGCCCGCGAGTCTTATCTCGGTGAGCGGCCGCCTGGCGCCGTGCTGCTGAATGCTGAAGGCGCCGCCGGTGACGACCGTGGCGCGACGCGCCCGCGCCTTCCGGCCCCGCGCCCACGTCACCTCGACCGCGCCCTCCCGAGCGTCGACGGACGAGCCAGTTGGCACTCGAACCCGGTCTAGGAGGGGCACCAGGCGCTGCATTGCGCGCGGACGAAACTCGACCGAGCCTCGCAGGGGACTCAACGCCACGAACCGCCCAGCGCGCGGCCTGCCGCCGACAAGATCGACGAGCTCGCAGTCATCTCTGACGATGTCGCTGGCGTCGGCGATCGCGAGATCGAAATCCCCCCCACACGACACGAGGTCGGTCGCGTTGTCACGCGACCGCACTACGTCGGCACCGTCCCCGCCATCGAGTCGATCAGCACCGCGGCCCCCGTCGAGGAAGTCCTCGCCGGCCGACCCGCGAAGGGCGCTCGCGCCGCTGCCCCCTGTGACGAAGTCGTCCGCACTGCTGCCGACCACTCCCTCGACATCGGGTGCCACGTTGTCCTTCTCGCGAGCCCGCCCGTCGTCCCGCTTGCCATCTGGCGTCACGTTCACCGCGGTATCGGAGTTCCGGTAGTCGGCGGCGTCAGTGCCTTCCCCCCCGCTGAGCAAGTCCATTCCGAGGCCACCGTCGAGATTGTCGTCCCCCGGCCCACCATGGAGCGAGTCGTTTCCGTGGTCGCCGTGGAGGTCGTCAGCACCATCCGCGCCCACGAGATTGGGCTCGCTCCCGTCGAGCGTGTCGTTACCCACCCCACCGAAGAGCGCATCGAGACCGGCGCCACCGGTAATCGAGTCGTCTCCGGTACCTCCCTGTAAGGAATCGTTGCCGCCACCTCCGGAGAGGCCGTCGTCGCCGTCTTCACCATCAAGCGAGTCATCGCCTGCATTCCCGTTCAACGAGTCCTGACCGGGACCGCCTCTCAACTCGTCCCGGCCGGCGTCCGGCGTGCCGCCGGCAAGCGTGTCATCGCCGGGACCGCCAAGCACGAGATCGGCCCCCTCGCCGCCGTCGAGCGTGTCGTCTCCGCTGCTCCCTGAGATGGTGTCGTCGCCCGATCCGCCGACGATCTTCTCGACGTCGGCGCCGATCATGTCTTGCTCGCCCGCACCCCCGTCGTTTGGACGCCCGTCGAACGAGAGGTCGACAGGGCTGGTTCGATTGACGTACGTGGCGGTGTCCGTGCCATCGCCCCCGATGAGGCTGTCGCGTCCGTTTTGGGCGCTCGATCGCGGGAGAGGAGGAGGAAGCAGGTTTAGGCCTCCCACGACGGCGAGCGTCGCACCGGGGCCGCCATTGAGCGTGTCATTCCCAGCACCGCCGTACATGAGGTCGTTGCCCTCATCGCTAGTAACAACGCCGTCGACCTGGAAAGTCAGCCCGAGCGCATCGTCGCCTTCTCCGCCGTCGAGCAAGTCGTCGTCGCTTCCGCCGCCCAGCTCGTCGTTGCCCGTGCCGCCCGCGAGCGCGTCAGTGCCGCTGTATCCCAAGAGCAGATCGTTTCCCTCACCGCCGACGAGCGAGTCGTCGCCACCAAAACCGTAGAGGTCGTCGTTACCGGCCCCCCCGTCGAGCCCGTCACTCTCGTCGCCTCCTTCCAAGCTGTCCCGACCATCGCCGCCGAGCAGCGTGTTCCGGCCCGGGAGCGGCGCCGGCGGCTCGTCTTGTGAACACTGCGGATCGCCGATGACGGCTCCTCCACGAATGGAGTCGTCGCCGCCTCCTCCGGAGACGGTGTCGTTGCCCGATCCGCCCTCGAGTGAGTCGTCGGCTGTACCACTCAAAAGAACATCGTCGCCCGGTCCGCCGCAAACAGTCACGTCGACGTCGCCCACGATCGTGACACGGTCCGCTTCGTCTCCGGCCCTGATGAAGAGCGTATCTCCCGAGACCGGACAACGCGCTTCCCCGCCGATTACATAGCAGCCAGAAACGGGGATCGATACGTCATCGACGTCGGCAATCGTGATGACGTCCGAGATGACATACTCGTCGCCTGCAGCAGACAGCGACACGGTGATGTTGTTCACCTCGCCGGGACTGGCCTCGTAGTTGCGAGCAAATCCGGTACTGCCTACGTTGGCGGCCAGCGCGGGTGAGTCGAGGCAAACCGGGAACAGGGAGATCAGCAGGGCAAACCCGGTGCCGGCACCCTGTAGGCAGCGCCTGAAACGAGTCGTCCCCATGCCCCCCTCGAATCTGCCGGCCCTTTAGACGCCTGAAATGCGGCCAGCCTGGCTCTGGAAACCCTACCGCAAGCAGGGATATAGTGCGCAAGGGGAGGCACGAGCCGATGAAGAAAAGAGCTTGGCCGCACGGGGGTACGGCCATCATCACGATGGCCTGTGCGTTCTTTGCGATGCCGGCCGGCGCGAGCGCGGCCGATATCTGCGTCGATCCCCAGCCGCAGTGGAAATGCGACAGGGAGTCGTCGTTCGTCCAGAACGCACTGAACGCCGCTTCCAATTTAATCGGATTCGACCGCGTCCGAATCGGGCCCGGAACATACGAGGGCCCTTTTTCGTACGCCAACCCCGATCCAGTCGAGATTGTCGGCGCGGGCAGTGGAGAGACCGTGCTGACGGCACCGGATCTCCCACCTCCTCAGCCGCCTTTCGTGCAACCGCCCGTGATGGCTCTACGAAACTTCGGCTGTCCCCTTG
Organism: uncultured Solirubrobacterales bacterium; assembly: GCA_963716195.1. GTDB lineage: Bacteria > Actinomycetota > Thermoleophilia > Solirubrobacterales > JBBDJG01 > JBBQNR01. The sequence goes on along the minus strand of OY970293.1, from coordinate 480,411 downwards.
GGCACGCAATCAGGATCGCGGACCTCGGTGTCCAGATACGCGGAACGAGAGCCGGTGTCTGGCTCGAAGGCGCGCAGGCCAGCAGAGTCACGGTTGAAGGCGATTCAACCGCAACTGGTGCGATCGGCGTTCTGATGCAACGCGCCCCAGTCGACCTGGCCAAGGAAGATCCGAAGAAGTCCTGCTACCTACTGGTCCCAACGGATCGAATCGACTCAGGCTTCGACCACGGCTCGATCAAGTTGCTTGCCCCAGAGTCGATCGGCATCTGGGCCGAAAGCGGCAGCACGATGAGCGACTCAACGGTAGAGGCGGACATCGGAGTACGTACAGATGTGACGTGGTGCGCGGACGTCGTGCAACGACAGCAGATACGGTGCGATGTGCCGTCACCGGTCGATCTCCTTCGGAGCCGGATCGAGGCTCGATACGGCGTTCTGGCAGCTGGCGGGGGAAAGATCAACATACACAGCACTCTGATCAGACTGCTCCCTCCAGGTTCCTCAGGATTGTGCCTCGCGGCGCCAGACTCGATCGCGATAGTGGGATCTGCCCCTGGTTTCGACACCACGATCTCTGCGGAACACCTGACCGTTGCCGGAGCAGCCATTCCAAATCAGATTTTTGGCTGCCTCGATGGAGACGGCGCGCCAACATCTCTGACGGTGGACAACTCGCTCGTTTACGGCGTTACATTCGGCCTCGTCCGCCTCGGCCTGACAAACACTACGTTCGGCGACTACGTGTACCACAACCTAGGTCCTGGACACTTCGAGAATGCGGCGGACGGACTGTTTCGCTTGGTGCAAAGCTCACCTCTGATCGACATCGGTAAGCCTGAGGACATTGGCAGCGACGAGTCCCCGAGGGACGGCGAGGGCAAACCGCGGATCCTCGATGGCAACGGAGATTGTGAAGCCAGGCGCGACCCCGGTGCCTTCGAATACATGCCAACTACCCTGGCGCGAGTCAGCGCGTCTGCCGGAACCGGAGCAACGGGTCAACCGATTCGGTTCGAGGGATTCGCCTGTGATCCCGACCCGTCGGCGACGCTCGAGTACGACTGGTCATTTGATGACGGCGGGCACGCGAGCGGCCGGAGTGTCCTTCACGCCTTCGATGCGCCGGGTGAGCACAGCGCCAACCTCACCGTCACGAGCTCAAACGGCGCGGTGTCGCCGGGCTCGGCGACTGCCAGAACGGTGATCGGAGCGGCAACTCTGCCAGGTGAGCTTCCGGCGCCCACTCAGGTCGCGGGCGCATCGCGACTCCGCGACACGGTCGCCCCCACCGTCCGCCGACCTGGCGTCCGACCGAGGCGCTTCCGGGCTGCAGCCTCAGGAGCGAGCATCGCTCGGTCGGTCGGCAGCTCGGTTCGCTACTTCCTGGCTGAGGACGCCACTGTCACCTTCACGATCGAGCGGCTGAGCCGTGGGCGGACAGTGGGCCTGCCCGGCACGTTTACCCACCGGGGAAGGAAGGGAAGGAACAAGTTCCGCTTTACCGGGCGACTCGCAGGTAAGCGGCTAAATGCGGGTCGCTATCGCCTGGTGGCGGTCCCAACTGATGCAGCTGGCAACAGGGGAACGCGTGCGCGTGCCAGCTTCGAAATCGTGCGGCGCTAAACCTGCCCTCGCGTCGATCATTACCTCGCCCGCACTCCTGAGAGAAGACATTGAGCCGCCCGCTTCCGAGCGGTGTTTCCTGCACCCGCGTCACTGCGCCGGATTCAAACTACAACGGGGCAAGGAGGACTCGAACCCTCGACTTATGGTTGGAGCAGGCCTTTCGCCGGGTCACCTAGGTAAGTAGCAATGTCCTCAACGCCGGCGCCGTCTCGCAGCCGTCTGGCGACTTGGCCGACGTAGCTGTCGTACTCATCCAATCCTTCGGGAATTCCATGCACTCCTGCGGCGACCTCGGCGAGGCCGGGATAGGCGTCCATCGGGGCTGCCGCGACCTCAAGGCGGAGGGAAGCGTGGCCACGGCGGGATTCGAGATCGTCCCGCGGTGAGTGCTCAGTTTCTGCCGAGTAGCGTTCATCCCAATCGACCTCACTTGACTTCCGTTTCAGCCAGTTGAGAGGATCGCGCCAATAGTCCAGGCCGCTTCCGACGAAGCGATCTGAGCACCAACCGTGGGGAGGAGCATTCGCATGCCAGGTCAACAGCGCGTAAACGCGATCCGGGTCACGATGGCTGTTTTACTGCTGGCGGCCGTAGCGCTGCTGGGCGCCTGCGGGGGCGATGATTCGAGCGACCGGGAGACGGCTCTGGAGCAAGCATTGGTCGAGAGCCAGAGCACCGAGCAGACCGTATCGAGCCCGGAATTCATTCGCGCCCAGCAACAATCTTCGAGCACCAGGACGAACGAAGGTGACTTTCCGTACACCCCTCAGCAAGTGATCGAGCTGTTCGGTAAGTCGGACGTTCCCCTCTTCGCCGAGGAGTTCGCAGGCGGCGACGCCATATTGGATGTGGAGGAAGCTGAAGAACAGGCGGTCACGGACAAGTACGGGCCCTTCCTGCTCTACGTCCTCACGAGCCAGCGCAGCATCGATGCGGTGCTGCTCGACAGAAATGGAAACAAGGTTCAGCCGGATTCCGAGGGCATCTACTGGGAGTTGCTCCAAGGCGAAATCGATGGGCAGTCGTACAAATTCTGGAGTGCCGAAAAGCCCTTCAAGAACGTCGTGCTGTGGTGGCTCGATGGAGAGAACAAGCAGACTGACGAAGGGTGGAACATGTTGAACGGAATCCTCGATCAGCTTCCGAAGTAGCGGCGTCGCCGGCTTGCACGCGGCTAACCGTCGCGATCCTTTACTCGCCCGAATCTGAACGCGCGGATCTCCACATTACGCTGGGAAGAGCCACCGTTCAGCATCATGCACGATCCCGCCCAGATGTTCGATTCGGCCTGCGCCGGCACAATGCCCAAATAGTCGCCCGCTTTGTCCTCGTCAGGATCGCTGTCGGAGGCAGCCACGCTTCGCGCGTCCCACCTTCCCTGAGTTTGCCCATCGTTGATCAGCGTCGTACACGTTTGGTACCTGTCACCACCCCCCGACAGAGCCATCGCTCCGATATCGCCTCTGGCATTCGGTGCGAACTCGGCAAATTGATAGGCGTACTCAGGGTTCCAGATGAATGGCTCGTCCTCGAGCTTCATCGTCTTACGGTCGATCCGGACCACCATGACAAACGGGTACGGGAAGCCCCTCGGGCGGTCCTGTACAGCATTCCAGGCAAAACCGATCGTGTCTCCGCTGATCCAGCCGCTTGTTACGCGATCGTCGGTGGTACGGCCGCACCAGTTCCCCCTCGAAGCACCACTTCGCCCACAGAGGTACGGACCGCCGTAAAACAACCGGCGATAGCCGGAATGCGGAACGACAGCGGATTTCGGGGACTCTGCGTCGTCTGCCCATTGCCAGACGCGCAGCGATGCCGTATCGACGTGGTCGGCGAAGTACATGGTGTTCGTTTCCCCGTGAACGAAGTCCACGCCGCCGTCGGACGCTATGAAGTACCGATAATTTGGAGGATCGCCGGCGGCCACCTCGCGGAGCGGCATGCGTATGACCAGACCTGTCGGGCAGCCTCCACCCGCACAGACGTTTATTCCGAGGAAGAGGTGTTCGTTCGTGGCGCTGATGTTGGGGTAGTCGAGCATCGCCTCGCCTGTCACGTCGAGCTCCTTGAAGTCACTGGCTGAGAAGTCATAGGTGTGAAATTTGCGCTGGTCGAAAGCGGCGTCGCCCTTTGCGAGCGCGAGGCGGACGACGTTCCTGTTCCCGCGAAGGTTGTACTGCAGGAACCACACCCAGAGGTCCTGCTGCGGGATGTAGTAGGCCAACTGGTCACAGCAAAACCCACCGGGAGCAGGCTCGGGCTTCTCGTACGGGTTGCCGTAAGTGAATGTTTCTCCGCCGTCTTTCGAAAACGCTACGCCCCAGTTCCACGTGACGAGCATGCGGTCGCCTTTTGCCGCCACGGTGGGCTCCGCAACAAGGCTGGCACCCTTTTTGACGTCGTTGTTGGCGAACAGTCCATAGGCGTCTTCCGTCGCGCGCGGATCGTTTGGATCCTGCAGCTCCGTGAGCGCAAAGTCGGTGCTCTCAACGAGTTCCGCCTGCGCGAGTGGAGCTGGGGTCCCGGGCTCCTCTTCAAGCTCTCGCTCGAGCTCGCGCGTTCTCAGGGGCGGAGGCTTGTCCAGTTCGTCGACCTCGATCGTCTCCGCCGCCCCGATGCTCCCGCTCTCAGCGGGATGGTCAACCGTTGCGACCTGCTCGCCCTCGGAGTCGAGCAAGACGCCAGCGGCGACGCCGGCAGCGATCAGAGCTATCGCAGCTACAGCTAGAAAAAGTTGGCGTCGCGACAAACGAGACCTCTCCCCACGCGGGCGCGCAGCTTAACCTATGGTCGCGGGCAAGGCGGTGATACCAACCCGGTTTCGTGGACGCCCTTCCCACATTCGTATAACGTCGCTTTCGAGGAAGCCTTCAGCGTGCGATCGCAGGGGAGGCGAGGATCGTGCCGAACGTCTTCATCAGCTACCGCCGCGAGGATGCCGCTGGACATGCGGGTCGCCTGTACGACGGGCTCCGCGCACGCTTCGGGGAACCTCGGGTCTTCATGGACGTGGACACCGTCCCCGCCGGAGTGGACTTCGTCGACCACATCGAGAGGTGGGTGGCTTCCTGCGACGTGCTCCTGGTCCTGATCGGCGACCACTGGGTCTCGGTCCGGGATTCAGAGGGACGGCGACGCCTCGACAACGCGGAGGACTTCATCCGAATCGAGATCGAGGCCGCACTCAAGCGAGGCGTGACCGTGATCCCGGTCCTGGTCGAGGGCGCGCAGATGCCGCGCTCGGAGGATCTGCCGGAATCGATCGCGATGCTCGCCCGGCGCAACGCGATCGAGCTGAGCGACGCCCGCTGGAGCTATGACGTCGAGCGCCTTGCAAGGGCAATCAGCCAAGCCTCTCGAAAGACGGGGATACGCGGCAGGCTCGGGCGCATGGGCAGCCGGCTTACGGGCGCCCCGCGGGCCATCAAGGCGATGGGCCTTCTGGTGCTCGTCTTCGCCGCGATCCTCGTGGCCGCTGCGGCAGCCGGCGTGTTCGAGGGCGACTCCTCGGATGAGCCGGACTCTGTAGCGGCGGAAGAGGTCGATCAGTCACACCCCGAAACCACCGCACCCCAACGAAACCGGACCAGGGCCGAGCGTCGGAGCAAAGAGGAGTCCGGCTCTGGTTCGAAGCGTCGTGCCGTCAGAGAAAGGAAGCGGAAGGAGAAGGCTCGGAACGACGACAAACCGACCACGACGGCCGGCTCCGCCGGGCAGAAGTACTCGACGTTCCGGAATGTGGCCGCCGGGTACACGACGGTCGTTCCGACCGGCGGCAGCTGGACGAAGGCGAGGACCACACCGGAGGGCCTTCATACCCAGGTTTCGGGACCGGGAAGCTTGCTGCTGTGGATCGACTACGCTCAGGACCAGCCGGTCAGCTTCCCTGACAGCGAGTGCGAGGATGCGACGCTCGAGAACCCACGTCTTGCGCAGTTTGAGAATCGTAAGTGCGGGCCGTCGCGGTCGGAGTGCAGGGAGAAGCCGTGCGTCGGCTATCTGCTCAACGAGTCCGGAACAGAGGGGCCGGGCTACGCTGTCTTCGTCGGGGGCACTGACGAGTACAAGACCATGGAACGCATCCTCAAGCGCGTAGTCGAGACGTTCCGCCCGCCCGATGGCTAGGGTGATCGCTCTCGCGGGACCAGCAGTGGTCTTGATCTGAAAGGGATCCGCGCCGTTTGAGCGGAGTATTCGTGAGCCACCGGCCAGGTGATGCACCCGCGCACGTCGGGCGGCTGATCGATTGGCTGCACACGCAGGTAGACCCGTCGCAGGTCTTCTCGGACGTACAGCCCGCTGAGTCCGGCGGCGACGTCGTCCAGGCCGTCAAGGAGGTCGTTGCCTCCTGTGACGTGGTGCTCGTGGTCATCGGAGACGGATGGCTGAACGGGCGGGACGGCTCGAATCCACTCGAGAACGCGGAGGACAGCGTCCGCCTGGAGGTCGAGACCGCCTTTGACGCCGACATCAAGGTGGTTCCAATCCTGATCGAGGACGCGGAGATGCCCACTTCTCGACAGCTGCCGCCATCGCTCGACCGCCTCGCACGTCAGGGCCCGATAAGGCTTAGCGACGCGTCGTGGCGCGACGACTTGAAGCACGTGGTCGAAGCCCTCAGAAGCACGACCCGGGTCGGGGGACTCTGGGCGAGAGTGAAGAGGAGCCGGCTGCGAGGGCCGGCCGGCCGGGCCGGCACTGCGGCCACAACCATCGCATCGATAGCCAGAACGGGCCGAGGATTGGCCGTCATCGCAACGATCGTGATCGCAGTCGTGTCAGGAATCAGCCTGTTCAACCGGTCGACCGACGACGATCCGAAGTACAAGAGCGTCAAGGACGCGCTCGGGCGCGTGCACTTCGGCGTGCCGACGGATTGGAGCGTGGACCGGCGGGCAGGAAGTCTGCTGCTCTTCCCGGTGACAGACGAGGTGGCGAGATTCGAGGTCCGCTCGGCGAACTCCCGAGGCGTCGCGTCATCACGAGAGTATGCGTTGGCGGTTGGCGATTCTTACCGCCGCTCGCTCGACGGCTACCGGGAGCTCGAGCTGCGCCCGACGCAGACGTGGCCCGATTCCTACCAGCGGGTGTTCATCTTCAACGCCGACGATGAACAGCACCTGTTCGGCGGAGTCGAGATGTACCACGCATCAGGAAAGCAGCGAACGAGGGCCACCATCCGATCTGAACTTGGATCACCGGTGGAAGAGCACCTCGGTCGCTTAAGGCAGCTCATCTCCAGCGTCAGGTTCGACGCCTCCCAAGCCGACCGCTGAACGAGCCAGGAGGGGACGGGATCTAGGCGGCTCGTGGGTCGGTCCGTCTCCGCAGCACGAATGCGGTCAATAGGAAGAAGGACGCGATAAACCCGCCCAGAATCAGCAGGGAGACCGCTGGGTCGAGAGCGAAGAACGAGTCGCCGAACTCGCGTGCTCGCGCCAACGGAGGCGATTCGTCTATCCGCCCGTTCATGTCGATAGCGCTACCGGTCCCGGCAAAGGCCCAGCGGGCAAACACGAGCCCGGAGATCACCTTCATGGCGCCCGACATATCGGCAACCGTGACGATCGCGCCGCCAAGCAGGAGCTGGGGGATCAGCGCAACCGGAATGAAGCTCGTTGCCTGGTCCTGAGTACGCACGATCGACGAGATGAGCAGCCCCATCGCGACTGCGACAAATCCGGTGAGCAGCAGGATCGCGAACACGGTCAGGTAGTCACCTACCGACACCCCCATGGGCCGGAGGGCGAAGATCACCAGTGCGAGCAGCGAGATCTGGAGAGCCGCCAACGCAAACAGGACGAGCGCCTTCGACGCGAGGTACGCTGAGATGCGCACGCCGACCACGCGCTCGCGCACCACCATCCCCCACTCCTTGACGATCTCCCGCGCCGCGCTGATCGACCCGAGCCAGATCGCAGTCGTCACCGTCAAGAACAAGAGCTGAGCGGCACCGCGCGGATTTCCACCGGGGCGATCGAAGATGTTCGCCTCGTAGAGGAGCGCGATCACCAGCGCGATCGGGATCGTCTGTCCCAGCATGATGAGGAGGTTGCGGCGGTCACGGGTGAACGTCCGCGCGTAACGGTGCCCGAGCACGGCCGTCTGCCGCAAGAATCCAGCCCCTCTTCGGCGTCGACGCCGTCGGACCACCGCCGGCGGGGCGACCGGCTGCACCGGCTCCTCGACGTGCGCGGCCTCGAAGTCTCGCCGCCACTCGGGTGCCGGCCGCTCGGCCAAGGCCGTATACACGTCGTCGTACGAGGAACCACCGAAGAACTCGAGCGCTTCGCGTGGCCTGCCCTGAAAGCAAAGGTCGCCGCCCCTGCCCATCACGAAGAGGCGATCGCCGAGCTCGAGGTTCTTGGTCGCATGGGTGACGACTAGCACGCCCAGTCCTCCGTCGGCCAACTCGCGCAAGAGCCTCATCATGCGGGTCTCGAGACCGGGGTCGAGTCCAGTCGTCGGCTCGTCCAAGAACAAGAAGCTCGGCTGATTGAGCAGCTCGGGGGCCAGCCCCGCTCGCTGGCGCTGACCGCCTGAAAGGGAGCCGATCAGGGTGTTCGCGTGCTCGTTGAGCGCCAGTTGCGCAAGTACGCCGTCGATCGACGCGTCGACCTCCTCGCCGTCCGTGTCGTCCGGCAGTCGCAGGCGTGCCGCGTAGCGAAGCGCCTCGCGCACCGTCAAACGCACGTTGACGATCTCGTCCTGCGGCAGGTAGCCGAACTCCGAGATCACGGCTCTGACGGACTCCCCATCGACTGTCACGAAGCCGTCCGTCGGAACCGTGACGCCCGCCATCGACTTCAGCAGCGTGCTCTTGCCCGACCCGCTCTCGCCGATGACCACCACGAGCTCACCGGATTCGAGCGACACCGACGTTGGCGCGAGGATCCGTTTCTTCCTCACCGTCACTGACACCGCCTCTGCGGAGAGGCGCCGAATCGCTCCTTCGTGCGCCAGGGCAAGCGATTGACCATCGAAGCGAGTTCGATAAGGCCCGATCCGGATCTCGGCGCCTTCCTTCAGCGCTGCACTGCTGACCGGCCTGCCCCCCAAACTCGTCCCATTGCGCGAGCCGAGGTCGCGTATCGTCACTCCGCTCGGTCGTCGGATGACTTCGGCATGGAACCGCGACACCGTCGGGCGTTCGAGCACGATGTCGTTGGCTGGGTCGCGTCCGATCCGAACCGTGGCGCCCGCGGGAAGCGGGACGTGATCCCAAGATTTTTCGTTGACCTCAACCGACATTGAGCAACTTCGTCGCCCACAATAGTCGCCGCCGGTTTCCGCCGCCGGGGCGGTCCGGTTCTGCTGTCTCTTGACGCGCAGGCGCGGCTTCTACTAGCGTTGCCGAATGGCTGGCGGAGTGAGACAAGCCACGGCTCGATGGTCGCCGCCAAGCCGCCTCTGCCTACGTAAGGACGTTGACCGTCTAGGACCTAGCCGGACCGCGATCGCGCTCCTCGTCATTGGGGTGCTCGCCATCTCCGGATCCATCCCGGCAGTTGCGAAGGCCGTGAGCTTTCAGACTCCCTCCCGGAACATCGTGTGCTCTTACTTTTCGTCCGGAGGCCCGGGTGCATACATCCGCTGCGAACTGCTGTCCCTGGGTGACACGGGCTTCTTTCTGTACCGCCGTGACAGGGCGAGGCGTGTCAAGATCACGGATACGGTCCAAAACCCCAGGGCGCGCGTCCTTCCTTACGGGACATCGCGGCGATTCGGCTCCTTCAGGTGCCGCTCACGGCGGACTGGACTTACTTGCAGAAGTCCGAGCGGTCACGGTTTCGAGCTCAGTCGAGAAAGACAGCGGCTGTTCTAACGCCCCACACAACATCGAGACACCACCTAGGCGAAATAGCACCACTCTCCCGAAGTGTTGGTGCCTGTATCCCAAAACGTGATGATCTCCGGTCTATAGAGGCCGCGTCCCTTGACTTTGATGCGGAAGCGGACCCAGGTGTTAGGAGCCAGCAGCCATGTCTGTGCGCCGGACTCAGGGGTATAGGTTTGGTGCCAGAAGAAACCGGCTGGGTGGACCTGCCACCGTTGGCCATAAACCTGGACCCTGGACCTCCACTGAAACGACGTTCCAAACGGCAAGTCGAAGTGGGCATTGGAGACGCTCAGTGCTAGCTGGCGGCGGCCGAGCAGGTTGAATCCGATGCAGCTTGCAGTTCCGTAGGGATAACCTAGGTACACGGGAATGCCGGATCTGGCCGGGTTGAGTTTCGCCGTGAGCCCGATCCCGATGAAGGGCGTGCCGAAGCCGCCCTTCCTCTTGGGATAGTCCGCGGGGCCCGTCTGCATCGCTAGGTAGGAGCTTGGGCTGGAATCCAGGCCTCCGAGGCTCGCACCAAAGGCCGTGCTCCCGAGGCCGGTCGCCATCGCGAAGGCGACGGCAAGGGTCCCCGCCGCAGACCGTGCTCCCTTATCCACCACGGCGGGCCAAAAACTACCATCGCTGATGGCGAGGGCCATCGGAGTCGCTGCAGGCGATTCTCCCGCGTAGTTGACCCGGGAACACCGCGTCATTTAGCGTTGCCGAATGGCTCGGGGAGGAGATAGACAACGGCTCGTGTCCGGCGCCGAACCACCTCTGCCTGTGTGGTCTTCGACCGCGACCGCGTTCAACTGACCAACTACGGTCGATGAAACCCGGACGATTCTTGCTGCTCGTCCTCGGCGGTTTGCTGATGTTCCCCCCCGCCCCGGCGGACGGCGCCTCACTGCTGTCGGCGACGGTCTCGTCCGCCACTGCCGTCGAGCGTGACTGTTTCGAGAAACGGTTGTCGTCTGGGGCCGGCTACGCCGTGAGGCAAGTGGACCCCCCGGCGCGCGGCCTCGTGCAGGCCCGGCTCGAGGCGGCGGGCGGCGACTGGGACCTGGCGCTCTTCGACGGCAAGACGGGAAGCTCGGTCGCGGCGGCATCGGGCTTCGGAGACACGGAAGTGGCCGAAGGATTCGTGGCGGGCAAGGGGGCGCTGAGCGTGCAAGCCTGCCGACTCTCCGGATCCAGCCGGACTGCGGCGCTCAACGTCGACTTCGAGCCGGCGGCGACTGATCTCAGCGGGAAGGGCCAGCTCGTCCGCGTGAGGACTCCGACCCAATCCGCGAAGGATCTCCTGACCACCCTCGAGCTGGACCTCACCGAGCACGGAGGGCCTGACTTCGTTGATGTCGTCATAGCGCCCACGCCGGCGCCTCTCACACGGCTGACTCCGCCTTCAATTCATATGAGTGAGGACGCTCAGAAGCTCGCCAACGCCGGCCTCGAATACGAGGTCCTGATCGACGATCTCGCAGCCTCGGACCGCGCGAACGCGCGTGCTGATCTCGCCTTCCGCCGCTCCATTGAGCGCTCACAGCTGCCAAGCGGCAACACGGGCTACCGGCACCTGTGGGACTACGAGACAGACATGAAGATGCTCGCGCGCCGCAATCCGAACCTCGTGAAGGCGATCACGCTTCGATACACGACGAATGAGGGCCGTGAGGTGCACGGGCTCGAGATCACGAAGCAGCCGAACGTGTCCGACGGCAAGCCGGTATTCGTCCAGCTCGGCCTCCATCACGCACGCGAATGGCCCTCCGGCGAGCATGCGCTCGAGTTCGCCTTCGACCTGGTCAACGGCTATGGCAAAGACGCGCGCATGACTGAGCTGATGAACTCGGTCCGGACGATCGTTGTCCCGGTGGTGAACCCGGACGGATTCAACCTCTCGCGCGAAGCACCGCTCGGCAAGCTGGCCTACAAACGGAAGAACTGTCGCGTGGTCGACGGCCAGGGCGCTCGCGGCGGAATCTGTAGTCTGCCGGCGTCGTGGTCCGCCGGTGTCGATCCGAACCGCAACTACGGGGGCTTCTGGGGCGGCCCAGGGGCAAGCGTATCGAGCGAGCAAGAAACCTACCGCGGGCCTAGCCCGTTCTCGGAGCCCGAAACGCTCAACGTCCGCGATCTCGTTTCGAAGCACCAGGCCGTCACTCTGATCACGAACCACACGTATGGCAACCTGGTGCTGCGGGCACCGGGGCTGCGCTCGCAGGGGCCGCCTCCGGATGAGCTGGTCTCCAACGACCTCGCCGAGCGGATGGCGGCTCAGAACGGCTACGACAACCAGCCTGGGTACGAGCTGTACGACACCACCGGCACCACCGAGGACTGGACGTACTGGGCGACCGGAGGGCTCGGTTACACGTTCGAAATCGGGCCCGGGCCCGACGAGCTCGAGCGTTTTCATCCTCCGTTTGAGGAGGCCGTCGAGGAGTACATCGGCCACGGAACCTATGCCGGCAAGGGCAACCGCGGCGCGTACCTGGTCGCGTTGGAGAACACGGCCGATGCAACCAGGCACGCCGTGCTCACGGGCAGCGCGGCGTCCGGTTCGATTCTTCAGATCGAGAAGACGTTCGTCACGGAGACCTCGCCCTTGGGCATTGAGGGTACGAAGAGCCGCTTCGAGGACAGGCTGCAGAGCAGGATGGTCGTCCCGAGCTCGGGACAGTTCGCCTGGCACGTGAATCCGTCGACACGCCCGATCGTGGTGACGCAGAAACTCCCGACGGTCTCCGACAGCCCGAGCCGTGCTCAATCCTGGGACAACACGAAGTCCTCGTCGCCGCAAGATCGCTTCGACCGCACGTTCGAGATATCGCAGAACGACGGCGCCAAGTTGCTCGCAGTGAGGCTGGACGCGCCAACGCCAGACGACTACGACCTCGATGTCTATTACCGGAATGGAGACCGCCTGGAGAGGGTCGCTCACTCGGCCGCGCCGCCGGGAAAAACGGAGGTCGCCTACGTCGATGACCCGCCTGCAGGGCAGTACCTCCTGCGAGTCAGCAATTTCGCCGCGTCCGGCTCGCGCTGGACGATGAAAGCGCAGCTGTTTCGGAGTGGCGGGAAGAAGGTGACCCCCGACTCCAAGGAGTACTGGACCTTCAGCTGCAGGAACTCGACTAGCACGACTGCCAGGCAGAAGATCGAGATCACACATGGCCGGCGGCTCGTGGTCGACCGGCCGTGTGCCCCCAACCCTTGATGCGGCTGGTTCGTAGCGACTAGGGTCACCCGTCGGGCAACTACTGAGGAGACGACGCATGCGGTCAACATCTTTTTGGGGACGGAGCCTTCTCGCGCTTGCGCTGTTGGGATCGTCTGAACACTCTGCTCGGACAGCTCCCGGAGTAGGTCGCGAGGCATAGCGCCGCAAGGGCAACGGACGTTGGGTAAGCGGCCGACATCGCTCTCGCTGGCGAGCCTTCTTGCCTTCCTGCTTGCGATGCCGCCAGCGGTAGGAGCCTGCGGTGGGGACGGAAATTCCGGGAGCGATCAGCTCCCTTCGCGTTCGCTGCTCGTCACAGAACAGGCTCTGCGCAGCGTTGGGGGCGCGGCTGAAGGAAGCGGTACCACGGGCGAACAAAGGGAGACGGGTGAGTTCCCGCACACCCCACGAGATGTGATACGGATCTTCGCGCGGGCAGACGTGCCGCTGCTGAAAGTGTACGAGGACGACCTCAGCAGCCTGGTACTTCTCGACAGGAAGAAAGCTGCTAAGCGGATCGAGCAGCTAATCGGACGGTACGGCATCTTCACGATCGCCGTTGCCTATGAGCGCCCGTTTCTGGACTCTCTGCTGACGGATGACGCCGGCAACAAGATTAAACCGGACGCCGCAGGCGTCTACTGGGAGTTCCACGAAGAGCACCTTGAGGATGGCTCGGTCCAGCGATACTGGCTGGCACTGAAGCCGTTCGAGAACGTGGTGCTCCAATGGGCCCCGTCGACGGGAGAGAAGAAGCAGACGGACGAGACCTGGAATCGCCTGAACGAGCTGCTCGGGCATCTCCCGAAATAAAGGCCTGGCGATGTTCACTGGAATCCGTCGTTCGGCTCTGGTGGTTTTGGGGGTCGCCACCCTCTGCTGCGCCCTGGGCGCAGGAACCGCGCTGGGCGTTTTGGGCGCCGCCACGACCGAGAAGGACGAAGAGCTTGCCGACACGGTTCCGTTCGGCAGGGACAAGCCCTGTGACCTCACGGACCCGATCGGGATTCCGAATTCGGGCTGCGCCGGCGGCGGCAACCACCCGCTGGCAGGAGGCATCGAGCCAAGGATCATCGGCGGCGAGGAGGCACCGAACCTCGACTGGCCCTGGACCGTGGCTCTCATGCGCGCCAAGTCGCTCGCGACGGACAACCGGGAACGGCAGTTTTGCGGCGGCACGCTCGTCTCTCGGCGTGTCGTGGTGACCGCCAGTCACTGCCTGTTCACAGGCGGAGCACAACTGGAAGGCGACGACGTCCGCGTGCTCGTCGGGCGGCAAAATCTCAACGACCTCTCGACCGGTCAGGAAATCGGCGTAAAGAGGGTGGTGCCCCACCCGGAGTACCGTGGTGTCGAAACCGGAAACGACGTGGGTCTGCTCTACCTCGTCAAGGATGCTCCCGGGATAGCTTTCCCAGCGGTGGCCTCCACCGACTTGCTAAGTCATGCGCTCAGGCAGCATCCGCCCCAGGCCTGGGCGATTGGATGGGGACTGACCTCGGAGAATGGTGAGTCCTCGGCAGAGCTCTTGATGATCAGCCTGCCCTTGTGGTCGACGACGCCCGAATGCGCAAATGCCTATCGACTGAGCGGCTACCGAATCAAGCGAGAGACGATGCTCTGCGCCGGTGGCGATATCGGTAAAGACACCTGCCAAGGCGACAGCGGGGGACCGTTGATGGCACGGGAGTTGTCCGGAGAGTGGGCGCTCCTGGGAGCAACGAGCTTTGGCCTGGGATGCGGCAGGCAGTTGCCCGGTGTCTACGCCTGGGCCGCAGGAACCAAGTTGCGGGGTTGGATCGCGCAGGAATTGTCGTACATGGAAAAGGGGCTCTGCTTGTTTAAGGAGTCACCCGAGCCGATTGAGTGTTGACCGTTTCAACCCCGCGCAAGCTACGCCGACTGGACTACGGCCCGGATACGGCGCGCCAGGAGACCCCGGTTGTTTGTACTCGGGTGGTCACTCCCGGGCTGAATTGCTGACCGGGATTGGCCGGGCCAAGCGGCACTGTCAGGGTGAGTTGCCCGCGAGACCCGGCGCGGACGCGCAGCGTCTGTGGTCCGATGCGCACGCGCACTACGCTCCCTGAACGCGCCGCGGGCGGAGTTGTCACGTCGCGCACAGCGTTCGCTCGCTAGAGCTTTACATAGGCACCCCTTCGCCGAGGTACTCCGACTCGAGCACCAGATCCTTGATCAGCGACTGGTACTCGACATGGGTTTGGTCCTCGATCGTGTCCCAGCTCGTGCCCTTTCGCGCGTCGAGGTAGGCGCGATAGTCGGGCGCGCCCGGGAACCTCACGTTGTCGGCCACCACGATCGACCCGGGATGGAGCCAGCGCTCGGCGAGGATGCGCTCGAGGTCGGGGAGGTACCGCGGCCTTGTCGTGATCGACGAAGACGAAGTCCACGGTTCCCTCGCCGAACCCGTGCTCGTCCCGAAGACGGTCGATTGTCGATCCGCCGTCACCGAGCGTTCCCACGACCACGGTCAGCTCGTCTCCGATTCCGGCGTGGTCCCAGATACGGCGTGCGATCGCAGCGTTGTCCTCGCTGAACTCGATTCGAGCACAGTCGAGCGTCGGGAGGCATCACGCAGGCCATGCGCAGTGCGCTGTACCCACAGTAGGTGCCCAGCTCGAGCAGAAGCTTTGGCGATGCCCGGCGGACGGCACGGTCGAGGATCTCGCCCTTCTCGTCGCCCACGTTGACCATCACGCTGCGGTTCATGCAGAACTCGTCGATCACGCGGATGACGTCCATCAGGTTGTCCTCCACCGCAACGGCGGACGCAAGCTTGCCGTTGATGATCCGGAATATGTAGATCTCGTCCACGCCCTCGAAGCGTTTCCCGGTCGGTTCGACGCCGAGCCATTCTCCCCGGTGTGTTCCCGAGCACTTGAAGTAAGCCACGACCTTGTCGCCCTCGGCAATCAGGTCAACGATCTCCATGTCGAAGTCCGGAAACGAACGCCTGAACGGGCCCACCCACCCCTTCGCGGCGCGCGCGACGTCGTCGTCCGCCACATCGTCCAGCGCGTCGAGGTTCTGCTTCCAGGTTCTTGTTCTCCTCCAATCCCACGACTACGCAGAACCGGCTGCAGCGACCGTTTGTGAGATCGCGTCGAGTCCGAGATCGTGCGCTGCATCCGAAGCCTGTCGGTGCAGTCCATGCGCCCGCTCCTCGGCAACGGGTCGAGCGGAGTCATTCGCGCGGTTGCTTTGCCGGATCATCGCGGCTAGGCTCGCGCCCGTCCATCGAGGAGGGGAGTTGCAGTGAGTGTTTACAAGAGGCTTCGGTTTCCGGTTTTCATCGCATTGATCGTTGCTGGGGCAACCTTTGCTGCGGTATCCGCGACGGGTCTCGGGCAGAGCGCGTCGGAGCCGAAAAGCAAACAGAAGCTGGCGGGTGGGAAGATAAAGTCGCCGAAGGGCAGGAGCGGCACGATCAAGATCCTCTATGGCTTTCTCCCCGAGAGGCCGGTGGCAGCGGGTCAATTTTCGAACGTCAAGGTCACGTGCCCGAACAGTCATCCACGCCCGCTTGGAGGCCAATACGACACCGCTTCGAACGATCTCGCTCTGATCACAACGGTTAGTACCTCTTCGACTTCCTGGGGCATCGGGGTAAAGAACCTGGGCAGCACCGAAGCGAAGTGGCGGCCTGGAGCGATATGCACTAAGTAACCGCGTCACGCAGCACTGGCGCCATGTGAGCCAATCGAGATCTGAGCCACGTATCCGACCTAACGCGTCGTTGATACCTCCCACAAGATTGGAGCCCCTAGTTCGGGAAGGTAGGAGCAAAACGCACCCGTACGGATCGTGGCGCTCAAGTAATTACCCAGGTCGGAGTGACTCTCCGCAATCCTTCGCTCGGCCTGCCTGATTGCTTTGGTCACGCTCACCCGCGCACGCTCGGCGGGAGAGGCTGCCCTGCGATCTCGGCCCTCGAGGCCGACCGCGCGGGCGAGCTCCTGCGTTAGGAACTCGATTTCCTGTCGTGCGCTTGAAGCACTCTCAACGTCGTTGAAGGACTCTGCCTCCCGAAGCTTTTCCTGTAGGTCCTCGAGCCGCTCCTTGTACTGCGCCCTCGCCTTCGAGTCGAGGACCTCGCCGGCGTCGCCCAGTCCGCGGCTGGCTGCCCCGGCGCCTACCAGATCGAGGACGTGAAACTCGATGCCGGGGCGATGAAGCAACTCGGCGAGGTAGCGCAGGCCCTTGCTGTCCTTCAGCCGAAGGACCTGTCCCTCGTAAGTGATGGTCCAATAGTCCGCTTCTCGTTTAAGACTCCGGCCCGCGGACGGGAGTCGGAGATCGCACTTAGTCTCGACTTGTGATCGACAGGAGCGCGGTAGAGCACAGTGGTGTCACCGAACTGCAGATTGTCGCCATCTTGCAGGCGATGGCGGCCATTCACGAGTTCTCCGTTCACGTAGGAGCCGTTGCTGGATAGGCCGTCGTCAACGAGTGCCCAGCCCTCGCCGATACGCTCGAGCTCGGCGTGAATGCGCGAGACCTCCGGATCCCAATCGAGCAGGAGGCCCGTCGTCGACTCACGACCGATGAGGACGCTGCGCGAGATAGTGCCGTCGAGCGTGTAGATGTTCTGCTTTCCGCTCGCGTCGTGGTAGATCAGGAAGGGAACGGCGCGTTGCTCCGCAGCAAGTCGCTCCTTCAACTCGTCGTCAGATGCCGAACACACAAGTAAAGGTTGACGACGGGATTCGGTCAGCCGAGGCCTTGTGCGGGTGCTTACGCTGCGCGCTCTACCGAATGCGCGGCGAGGTCCTTCGGCGCGCCCTTGGCCTGAAAGCGGCGCCTCCTCGTCTTCACCCCGTCTGTGTCGAGCCCCGGGAGTGTGCTCTCGGAGACCAGGATCTCGTCCGGCCTGGCGGCCTCGGCGAGGCGGGCCGCGATGTTGACGTCGACCCCAAAGTAGTCGCCGCCGAGCTTGCGCGGGCGACCGAGGTGGATGCCCGTCCGAAGCCGCGGTCGATATCCGCCGACCTCGATCGGGGCCGCCCGCTCGTGCGCGTCGAGGGCCGCCGCGACGGCGCTCCGCCCATCCGGGAAAGCCGCCATCAGGCCGTCACCGAGCCGCTTCACGATCTCGCCGCGGTGCTCGAGGACCGTGGGCTCGATCACCTCGCTCACCTCGCGCAGCAGGCCGATTGCCTGCTCATCCCCCGCCTCGAGCGCCCAGTTCGAGAAGCCGGCCAGGTCGGTGAACATCACCGCGACGTCGACCTCGCCTCGACCGCGGCCCTGTGACTCGGCGAGCGCCTGCCAGAGCTGGACCGCGCCAAGGCCCAGCTCGCCCATCACGCCTTGAGATTCGCTTCTGAGCCCGACGAGATGGCGAACGGCCAGGTCGGTGGGGCGACCGCGTGCGGTGGACAGGCGATCGCCGACCCGGTCGTCACCCGGCAGTCGCTGACGCAAGTGCGCCGCGGTCTCGACCATCCTCGGATTGCTGTTCACTCGCCGAACGCCGGCGAAAAACCTCTCCCAGCGGCTCGACCCCCGGGGCCCGGCGCTGGGCGGCCCGAATCCGGAGCTCGGCTCCTCGGCATCGCTCACCCCGCGAGCGTATCCGCCGACAACGATCGGAGGGACGCCGCCTCTACATCACCTCGCGCCCCGCCGGCCTGAACGATCCAAGCTTGTCGATTCAGGGCGCGAAGACGCCCTCGCGCAGGAACACCGCCTCGTCACCCGAGCCACACGTTGGCGGACAGCCGGCCGGGGGACCGATGCTGCCATCCGTTCCTGCGTCCAGGAACTGGATGGTGAGGGCCGACATCACCGACCGCTTGCCTTCACGTGCGAAGCCGGGGACGACCGTGTCCGTGGTCGTAGCGAGGTTGCAGGTTCCGCCCTTCGTTGTGACGGGGGTGGCGACGCAGTCGACGGGAAAGGAGATCTTCTTGTCGACCGTCGTCGCGGACTCGGTGCCGGCGAAGCCGTTGGCCCGGTCCGTGATGCGGATCGTCGCCTCGAGCAGCACCTTGCCCACGTAGTCGGCGCCATCGCTCCTTCGCCGCACGTCGGTCGCAGCGGCCACGATCCCGACGTCCGCCTCGTCAGCGCCCGTCGCGGGGTCGCCGGGGATGACCGCGAAGCGTGCGAACCCCGAGGCGACGCCCGTCGTCGAGGTGGTCAGGAGCGCCGACTCCTGTGCGGGGGGCGAGCACGATTGAAGCGCAAGCGGGGGCACGTGCGTCGAGTTTGGCGTGACGCACCGCGCATAGGCCGGCACGAGCGGCACGCGCAGCGGGGAGCCACTGCCGGGTCGCGCGTAGCGCTCCTGGCCCGGCTGCGTGATGCGCCGAACCTGGTGACCCGGCCCGTTCCAGGTCACGTAGTAGAGATACAGGTTGCTCGCGGGCGGCCCGAAGATCATCGTGATCAGGCTGTAGGCGCCGAACCCGGACGCGAAGTCGCTGCGCGTGTAGCCGCCGCCCGGCGCGGGAGCGAGCTTGAACATCTTGCCGCAGGTGAGGTCGCCGAACAGGTAGGAGCCGTCGTACTGGGGCGCCCACACTCCGTTCGGCACGAACGCGCCCCCTGTGATCGACATGCAATCCTCGTCGTAGTGGTAGTAGGCATGGACGGGGTTCGTCATGCCGGCCGGCGGCGTCCCGCAGTCCGTCGTCGAGCCGGTCGCGCAAAAGCCCTCGCGGACGTTCCACCCATAGTCCACGGCAGATTGGCCGAGGTCGATCTCTTCCCACGTGACCTCGCCGACGTCGTTGATGAAGAAGCGCGTCCCCGCGTTGTTCGGGTCGAACCCCATCCGGAACGGGTTGCGAAGACCCCAAGCGAACGTCTCCTGGCACTTCCTGCCCGGGGCGGTGATGCCAGTCGCGTTGCAGCGCGCGCTGTCCGCCCCCTGGTAGGGGTTCGTCGGCGGGATAGCCCCGTCGCGCGTCACCCGCAGCACCTTACCGAGCAAGACGTGCTGGTCGCGCGAGGCGTCGTTCCACTGATCGCAGAAATCGGGGTCGGCGTAGTCACAGCCCCCGTCGCCCGTGCTGACATACAGGTAGCCGTCCTTGCCGAAGTGGAGATCCGCGCCGATGTGGTACGTCTGCGGCGCGGGGATGTTGTCGATCAGCACGGTCTCGGTCGCGGGATCGGCGACGTCGTTATCGCCCAGCACGAAGCGCGAGACGCGGTTGACCGGAAGCTGGGAGCTCGGCGCGACCGGACACGTGCCGAACTTCTTCCACGTGTAATAGACGTAGATGAAGTGGTTCGTCGCGTAGGACGGGTCGACCGCGACCGCCATCATTCCCCGCTCGCCGTCGGAGCAGACCTTGCTCGAGATATCGAGCGCCGCCGCCGGCAGGAGCGCGCCGTCTCGCACGACCCGGACCTGCCCTGCTTCGGTCGCGATCAGCAGGCGCCCGTCCGGCGTAAAGGCGAGTCCGGTGGGGCGATCGACGCTCGCGACGAGCGTGTCCTGAAAACCCGCGGGCAGCGTCGCAGCCGACGCTGCTGGTGCTGAGGCGGCACCGAGCACCAGCAGCCAGGCGAATGCGCCGGCCGCCGCCATGCGAAATGGCTCGAAGCGCATACGGGCCAGGTTAGCCGGGGTTGCCGGAGATGATCGCGAACCGGCGTTTCAGCGATACTCGGAGGTTCCCGGGGAGGTGTCTACACCGCGAACGCGGGACGAATGCCAGCCACTCGTGAGCAGATCAAGCAGGCTCTGGACGATTACGTCGAGCAGGTGAACGCGAACGAGCGCGTGCTCCGCACGTTGCGCAACTGGCGTTGTACGGTGCACTTCGACGCGCTCGATTCCGGCGCGACCTTCACTGTTCGCGTCGATCATGGGGAGATCGCCTCCGCCGAGGACGGGTTGCATGGCGAGGCCGATCTGATCGTTCAAGCCACGGGCCAGGACATGATCGAGATCTTCTGGGGGGAAGCGAATCCCGCGGAGCGCTACAACGGAGGCCATGTGAAGGTGCGCGGGTCCCAAGAGCACATCATGCGTCTGGACGCCATGACGATGCTCGTCTATCTCGACAGCTGATCGATGGCCTCGGGCCTTCGCCGCGCGATCGGGCTCCCCGTCGTCGTTGCCAACTCGACTGGCCTTGCGTTCGCGGCGCTCGAGTACCTGGTCGCGGCAAGTCTCGTGGTGTACGTGGCAGGAGACTCGGCCTGGATCGCCATCGGCGTAGCCGGCCTATTAATGGTGGTCGTCCGCGGGTTCTTCGGCGAGCTCAACGGTCTGTTCCCGACTGCGGCGGCGATTCGGCTCTGGATGGGCAAGTCGATGGACGACCGGGTGGCGCTTGCCATCACGTTCACTTACCTGTCCACGATCATCCTGGTGATCGGCGTCGACGCCTACATCATCGGCAGCGCGATCGCGCACACGTTCGGGCAGGCGAGCTGGGCGCCGCCGCTCTATATCACGGCCGTTCTCGCGCTCGCGACCTACACCAACCTGAGGGGGATCCGTGTTGCCGGCGCGGTTCAGACAGGGGTGACCTGTCTGGTCGTCGTGGGCACGAGCGCGATCATCCTCGTCGCGCTCGCCAAGGAAGGCTTCGATCTCCAGACTCCGCTCAACCCGCTGGAGGGCCATTCGGGCGTCGACTTCGTGCAGGCAGTCGCACTCGGCATCTTTCTGTACGCAGCGTTCGAATGGGTGACGACCAACGCCGAGGAGGTTCGCGATCCGGCCGTGCTCATTCCACGCGGAATGTTGATCTCGATCGGGGTGCTCTTCGTCGCCTGCTCGTTGATCGCGCTCGGGATGAGTCACTTCCTGACCGACAGCGAGCTGGACAGTCCCCATCCCCAGATCTTCCTCGGCGAGGCTGCGTTCGGGCGTACAGGCGAGATCCTGATGATGGCGATCACCGCCCTCACCGCTCTCAACACCTTCAACGGGGGCTTCGTCACGTCCTCGCGGTTCGCTTATGCCACCGCCCGCGAGGGCAGCCTTCCGACGATCTTTGCCCGGCTCAACGAGCATGCGGTCCCGTGGGTTCCCGTTGTCGCGCTCGGCGCACTCAGCCTGGCAGGAGCGCTCGCTATCTCCCTCACCGACGAGTGGAAGTTCGTCATTTCTGCGGGCGCCGCGCTGGAGGCGATGGTCTACTCCGTGGCCGGGTACTGCGTCTACCGGCTGCGCACGAGGCTTCCCGATGCGGAGCGCCCGTTTCGCGTGCGCGGCGGCCGGGCCGTGCCGCTCGTCGGAAGCATCGTGTTCGCGTTGCTCGCGCTCGCCGCGGCAACCACCGTCGACGAGGCGACCAACTTTGCGCCGCTCGGCCTGATCCTGGGCTTCGGTCTCCTGTCAGCCTTGTACGTCCTCGTCTGGCTGCCGCGGCTGCGGGCCGCCGAGGCGGCTCGGCGCTCTGCGGCCGCAGAGCGCCGACGACGGCGAAGAGCGACTTCAGAGCCGCCGGATTAGGTCGGCGAGCTGACAGCCAACACCGCTTCTGCACGACTTTCGATCGCTCGGTAACCGTGCTCGCGCGCGAGCGCCAGCGCACGAAACGCCTCCGCGGTCGCCCGTTCGCTTTCGCCCCGCCGGGCGAGCGCCTCCGCCCAGCCGAGCCGGCCGCGCGCTGCCCAGAGCAGCATCCGCTCGCGCTCCTGAAACTCGCACGCCGCGGCGAAATGCTCGTCTGCGAGCTCGTCGCGTCCTAGGGTCGCCGCGAGCAGCCCCAGATAGATGCGAGCGTGACCGTATGTGACGCCACCATTCCAGAGGATTTGGTCGGCCCATGGGTCGATCAGCTCGTAGAGCGCCGCGGCCGCATCCCTCGCACCCAGGTGCGATGCGACCTCGGCGTAGAGGCCGAGGGCGATCAAGCGCTCCTCGTCGTGCGGGAGGTGGGCGAACCGATCCTCGGCGCCTTGCTCGAGGATTGCCGCCGCCTCCTCCACCCTGCCGACCGAGCAACATATTTGCGCGACGCCGGCACGCCAGCCGGGGATTCTGAGTTTGGCCACCGAAGTCGCCTTCACCAGCTCGAGGACCTTCTCGGCGCGGCCCTGAATGGGCCGAATCACCGCGAGCTGGGCGCCGTAGACCATGAGCGCGTCCGGCTGGCCGGCGTCGCTTCCGATCTCGAGCGCCTCCTCCGCGAGCCGCTCGGCTTCCATGAGGTCGCCGTGCAGCAATGCCATGCAGGCGCCGTAGAAGGTGGCGAACCAGCGCAGCGCCGGCTCGCCGAGCTCCTCTGCGATTTCCCGCAGCCGCTCCGCTGCGACTGCTGCCCGCCCGATCTCCGCGCTCTCCACGGCCACGTTGACGTCCTCGACCGCCGCCCATCCTTCCAGGGCCGGGTCGCGTGCCCGAGCCGCCGCCTCGATGAACTCCACGACGAGGCCCTGCCGCAGCTCGAGTGTGTCGCACGAATAGACAGCCGCCAGGCAATCCCTTAGAACGTGCGCGAGCGTGCGCGGGTCCCCGGCAGCGCGCGCGAGCGAAAGCGCCTCGCCCGCAAGCGCACGCCGATGCTCATGGTCGAGATCGAACATGAGCTCCATCGCACGGAGTGACATCAGCCGCGCGCAGCGGGCGGGGTTTGAGAGGTTGTCGAGCTGAAGCGCGCCTTCCAGCGCCAGGAGGCGATCCCTGTCCACCTCGCCGTAGACGCTGACCTGCCCGCGGCTGTTGGCCAGGGCTGCACGAGCGGCGCGATCGGCGTCCTCGAGCTCGAGAGCGAGCGCGGTTGCTTCGAGCAGCGTCTCGCGATAAGAGGGCTCGCCGACTTGGCGCTGCGCCTCGCCGAGACCGATCAGCAGGTCTGCGTGCTCTGAAGCGTCGACCTCGCCGCCATGCTGGTTCTGGAGCTCGAGCGCCTGTGAGAACCAGCGCAGTGCCTCATCGGGCGCGAGCTCCGAGAGCGCACGCCCGCCGGCCAGGCGCGCGTAGACGATCGCCTTTGAGAGATCGACCGCGGTGGTCGCCTTGATCCAGTGGTGAGCGAGCTCCGACGCGCGCGCTTGCGGGTCCGGGCCGGCCAGCTCCTCGAGCGCTTCGGCGACGCGGCGATGAACTCGCGCGCGCCGGGTCGTCCCCAGGTCCTCGTAAAGGGTGTGGTTTATGAGGGCGTGGGCGAAAGAGAAGCGCCCCGCCACGGTCGCGGACTCCACGAGCACCGAGGCTTCGACAGCCTCCTCGAGCAGATCGAGAAGGGCATCGTCCGAGTGCCCGGTGATCTGCTGGATGAGAGCTTGGTCGAACTCCGGTCCGATCACTGCGGCCACCTGAAGCACCTTTTGCGCCTCCTCGCCGAGCCGTTCGATGCGGTGACCCACCACCTCGCGCACGCTCTGAGGAATGCCGAGCCGGTCCACGGTGTCGCGGACTATCCAGCTTCCATCGTCCCGCACGACGATCGCGCCCGACTCGCGCATGTGGCGCAGGAGCTCGCCCGCGTAGAAGGGGTTGCCGTCGGTTTCCGAAGAGAGCTGCCGGGAGAGCTCGAGTCCGGCTTCGTCCATCTCGTGCCCGGCGGCCCGCTCCATGATCTGGACCATGTCCGTCTCGTCGAGGCCCTTGAGCGCTATCCGCTCGACACCCTGCTCCCGGTGAAGGTTGGCGAGCAAGGATGCGAGCGGGTGTCCGCGGTCGAGATCCGACTCGCGATAGGTCGCTATCAACAGCGCGCGAGCATCCGCGCCGTGGGCGACGACGTGCTTCAGCAACAGGAGCGTCGGCTTGTCCGCCCAGTGGAGGTCATCGAGGAGGAGCACGATCGGCTGCTCCCTCGACGCTTCGCCGAGCAGGCCCGCGACGGCGCCCCACAGCATGTAGCGCTCGGTGTCGGGATCGGTCTCGCGCGGAGCCGGCATGTCCGGGAGTCGGTCCCGCAGGACGGGAACGAGGCGGGCAAGCTCGCCGCCGTGGCGCTCCACGTGCGCGCGCAGAGTCGGCTCCGGCGCGTGCTCGACGTAGTGGGAGAGCGCCTCCACCCAGGGCCCGTACGGCACTCCGAGCTCTCGCTCCGAACCACCGTAGAGAACGAGTGCGCCGTGGGCCCGGGCCTCCAGCGCGGCATGGGTGGAGAGACGGCTCTTGCCGATGCCGGGCTCGCCGGACAGGAACACCAGCCGCCGCTTTCCCTCCGTGGCCTCGGCGAAAAGCGCTCGGAGCCGCTCGCTCTCGCTCGCGCGACCGACGAAACCGACCGGTGGGACGCCCTGAAGCCTGGGCGGAAGCGGAACCGCGGGCGCCTCCTCTCCGGCGGGCTCCCAGCTCACCTCCACCGTCGCCAGCGGCTCCGGCAGTCCCTTCAGCTCCAGCGCGCCGACCGCCTTCAGGGCATCGCCGACGCGTCCGGCGGCGAGGTGGGCGACCGTTTCCTTGACCAGGATCTGACCTCCGGTGGCGCGGTCGCAAAGCCGCGCCGCCTCGATCACCGGCATGCCGAAGTAGTCGCCGTCGGCTGCGGTCGCATCGCCGAGGCTGATCCCGATCTTGATCAGCAGCTGCTCGCCCGCGGAGCGGTTTCGCCGCTCCATGCGCTGCTGGATCGAGACCGCGCAGTCGACTGCGGAGGAGGCGCTCTCGAAGGCCGCGATCAGGCCGTCGCCGGTGTTCTTCACCTCGCGCCCGCGCGCTGCCTCGAACGCACCCCGAAGCAGTGTGAAGTGCTCATCGCGCAGCTCGTCGGCCGCGCCCGGCCCGATCCGTGACTCGAGCCCCGTGGATCCCACGAGGTCGGTTACCAGGATCGTGACTGTCTCGACGGAGGTCACGGGAGCTCGAGCGCGTCCCTACTCGAGCAGATGGGGATACTCAGCCTCGAGCATCGCGCGGTACTGCGCGAACACGGGTTTCGTCACGGGCACCAGCGCGAGCGCCTTCATAACGTTGCCCGACGTCTTGATGCGCCGCCGAGCGATCGCCATCGGAACATTCTCCTTGCCCTGGAAGTAGCGGTTGGCGATTTCGGAGTTCATCGTCATCCGCACCTCGGGATCCCAGTCGCAGTCGTCAGACCACTCCCACACGAGGCAATGACCGTCGTCGCGGTCCTCGGCCGCCGAGCCGATGTTGACGACCATGTTCAGGTCGGGGAACTCGAACCGCTGCGGCGCGTCCGCGTCGCGCAGCTTTGGCCCCATGTCGGGATCGGTGCTCATCATCGCGAACACGCGGTCCATCACTTCGCGAAACTCCTCGGCCGACTGGAAACCGCTCATGCGACGGCCGCCTCGACGCGGCGAGCTATCCCCTCCGCGCCGTGCGCACGGGCGCGCGAAAGCGCGGATTGGAGGAGCGTGGAAGCCCGCTCGTGATCTCCCGCCCGGCCCCTCTCTAGGAGTGACCGCGCCCAGGCCTCCTCGTTGCGGGCCAACATCAAGGGAGCGTCCATGCGGCGGTGCACGGCCGCGGCCGCCTCGAACTCGCCGCTTGCGCGATCGTGCTCGCCGGCTACCGCCGACAACCGGCCAAGGAAATAACTCACGGAGCCGACCATGTTGACGCCGTTGCCGGCGACCTGGTCGCGGAAGGGCTCGAGCCGAGCGTACAGGTCGTCTGCGAACTCCACCGCCGCGATGCTTGCGCAGGCCTCTGTCCAGTACGCGAGGCTCGAAAGGCGCAAGAAGTCGCGTGGGAGCGCGTCAAAGTCCTCGCCGGCAAGCATCGCGTACACCTCTTCGCCGCGCCCGGCCTCACACAGCAGGTATGCATAGCCGGCGCGCCAGGCGGGCATGCCGGGGTAGTCCTCAATCGACTGCGCGACAACGTCGATGATCTCGGGGACGCGTCCCTGGTCGTTGCGCAGCCAGAACTGCTGGCCGGCATAAAGGAGCACAGCGTCGGGCTGGTCCCCTTCCGTGCCGACAGCTACAGCTTCCTCGATCAGCGCTTCGGCTTCCTCGAGCCGTCCGTGCAGCTGGGCCATCATCCCGTCCTGATAGAGCGCTACCCAGCGCAGGAATGGCTGAGGGACCCTATCTGCGATGTCGCGCATCCGCCGCACGCATTCATCGGCCTCCTCGGCGTCCCCGTTCTCGAGCACGTAGTAGATGCGGCGGTTGTAGGCGAGCAGCCTGCGATACGGATCCTCCGTGTGATCGGCGCGCTCGAGCAGCTCCTCAGAAAGCTCGAGGCGTTCCGAGAGCGTCTCCGGAACCCAAGTGGCGAACAGGTAGCGGTCGATCACCCGCGTCAGCGCTTCGTCATCAGCCCGCGCTCGCGCGAGCTTCAATGCCTCCCTGGCGAGCGCGACGCGGCGGTCCGCGTCCTCGCTGAAGCTGAGCTCCATCGCAAGCAGGGCGAGGACGTCGGCGCGGCTGGAGGCATTTTCCCCTAACCGCGCAGCGGCCGCCTCCAGCATCTCGACGCGCTCTTCGTCGACGCGACCGATCTCAGACGTGAAGCCGCGCGTGTTCGCCAGCGCCGCCCGCGCCAGCCGGCCATCATCGCCCAGCTCGCGCGCAAGGACGGCGGCCGCGAGCAGCGTTTCGCGGAAGTCGGCCTCGCCGATCTGGCGCTGCGCCTCGCCGAGCCCGATCAGCAGCTCGCAGCGGTCACTGTTCCGCTCTGCGCCCGACTGGTCGAGCAACTCGAGCGCCTGCGTGAACCACCGCAAAGCTTCGTCGGGGGCGAGCTCCGAGAGGGCGCGCTCGCCGGCCATGCGAGCATAGGCCGTCGCCTTCAGTACGTCCACGGCGGTGGTGGCGCTGGCCCAGTGATAAGCGAGCTCGGAGACGCGCGCCCCCGGGTCGCCACCGCACAGCTCTTCGAGGGCCTCGGCGACCGAATGGTGAAGGCGAGCTCGACGCGTCGTGCCGAGCCCGGCATAGAGGGTGTGGTTTATGAGGGCGTGCGCGAATGAAAAGCGTCCAGGGACCTTCGCCGACTCGGTCAGGACCGAGGCCTCGACCGCCTCGTCGAGGATGTCGAGCAGTTCCTCTTCATCGGAGCAATCTGTCAGGCCAAGAAGGAGCTCCGTATCGAATTCTCGACCGATCACTGCCGCCACCTGAAGCGCCTTCTGTGCCTCCTCGCCGAGCCGCTCGACGCGGTGGTCCACCACCTCGCGCACGCTCTGCGGCAGCGTGAGCTCGGAGAGGGAGCCTCGCACCGTCCAGCGCCCGTCTTCCTGCTGATGGATTGCGCCGGACTCCAGGAGATGGCGAAGGATCTCGCCGGTATAGAAGGGGTTGCCGTCCGCCTCCCTGAAGAGCTCCCGCGCAAGCGCCAAGCCGACCTCGTCCATCTCGTGGCCGGCGGCCCGCTCCATGATGTGGACGATGTCGTTCTCCTCGAGTCCCTTGAGCGCCAAGCGCTCGACTCCCTGCTCCCGGTGAAGATGGGCGAGCACTGATGTGAGCGGGTGCCCGCGGTCGAGCTCCGACTCGCGGTACGTGGCGATCAGGAGCGCGTGAATATCGCCGCCGTGGCTGACCATGTGCTCCATGAGCGAGAGGGTCGGCTTGTCGGCCCAGTGGAGGTCGTCGAGGACGAGCACGATCGGTTGGTCGCTCGATGCTTCGCGCAGCAGGCCCGCGACGGCGCCCCACAGCATGTAGCGCTCGGTGTCCGGATCGGTCTCGCGCGGGGCCGGCATGTCGGTGAGGCGGTCGCGGAGAGCGGGAACCACGCGCGCGAGCTCGCCGCCGTGGCGCTCTATGTGCGCGCGCAGAACCGGCTCGGGCGCGTGCTCGACGAAGTGGGAGAGCGCCCCAACCCAAGGTCCGTAGGGGACGCTGAGGTCCTGGTCGGCGCGTCCGTAGAGGAGCGTCGCCCCCTGACCACGGGCTTCGAGGGCAGCGTGGGTGGACAGCCGGGTCTTGCCGATCCCGGGCTCGCCGGGAACGAGAGCAAGGCGAAGGCGTCCCCCTCTTGCCTCGTCGACGAGGGAAAGGAGGCGGTCGTGCTCGCGAGCGCGGCCGACGAAGCCGACCGGCGGCACCTCCTGAAGGAGAGCCGGGACGGGGAGCGCGCCTTCTTCCGCACCCAGCGGCTCCCAGCTCACCTCCACCGTCGCCAGCGGCTCCGGCAGTCCCTTCAGCTCCAGCGCGCCGACCGCCTTCAGGGCGTCGCCGACGCGTCCGGCCGCGAGGTGGGCGACCGTTTCCTTGACCAGGATCTGACCTCCGGTGGCGCGATCGCAAAGCCGCGCCGCCTCGATCACCGGCATGCCGAAGTAGTCGCCGTCGGCTGCGGTCGCATCGCCGAGGCTGATCCCGATCTTGATCAGCAGCTGCTCGCCCGCGGAGCGGTTTCGCCGCTCCATGCGCTGCTGGATCGAGACCGCGCAGTCGACTGCGGAGGAGGCGCTCTCGAAGGCCGCGATCAGGCCGTCGCCGGTGTTCTTCACCTCGCGCCCGCGCGCTGCCTCGAACGCACCCCGAAGCAGCGTGAAGTGCTCATCGCGCAGCTCGTCGGCCGCGCCCGGCCCGATCCGTGACTCGAGCCCCGTGGATCCCACGAGGTCGGTTACCAGGATCGTGACTGTCTCGACGGAGGTCATCCGAGCTTCCAGCTCACCAGTATCCCCCCAATTGGCCCTGATCGTAGCTGCCCGCAGGGGGAAGACAAAAAATGGCAACGGCCGGCAACGCTGCCAGTCATTCGATTGGGCGAACATCGTTAATCCGATCGGATGACAGCCGATCGCAGTACGCGGCTTCCTCCATGTTGCTCGACGATCGCGAACCGATTCCTCTAGGCTCGCCGCAGAGGGAGAAATGGCTGACCGAGACCCGCGCGTGCTTGCCATCGACGCCGGCGGGACGATGACCGACACGTTCATCGTCGACAGCGCCGGCAGCTTCGTCGTCGGCAAGGCCCAGACGACGCCCGAGGACGAGTCGATCGGCTTCATGGAGTCGGCACACGACGCGCTCGAGCAGTGGCACTCGAGCCCCGAGGAGGCGTTCCCGGGGATCGCCTCCGGGATCTACTCGGGCACGGCGATGCTCAACCGCTTGCTCTCGCGGACCGGGCGCAACATCGGCGCGATCGTCACGGCCGGCAACGAGGACTACCTGCGGATCGAGCGCGGGATTCAGACCTACCTCGGCTTCTCGTATTCCGACCGTCTCCACATCGCGACCCACTACCACAACGAGCCGATCGTCCCGCGCGAGCAGATGAAGGGAGTCCGTGGGCGAATCGACGTCATGGGCGCCGAGGTCCTGCCGCTGCGCGAGCAGGACGTCCACGAAGCCGCGGCCGAGCTCCTCGACGCCGGCGTCGAGGGAATCTGCATCTGCCTCTTGTTCGGTTACCGCAACGCCGCGCACGAGCGGCGGGCGGCGGAGATCGTCGCCGAGGTCAAGGCCGAGCGCGGCGTGGACGGCGCGGTCCCCGTTTACCTTGCTTCGGAGCTGTACCCACTGCGCCGCGATCTCCCGCGGCTCAACTCGACGCTGATCGAGGCCTACGCCGCCGAGCCCTCCCGCGCAGCGATGCAGAAGGTCCGCGAGGAGACGAAGAAGGCTAACGCCGCCTTCGAGCTGCGGGTGATGGCCTCGCACGGGGGCACGATCTCGATGGAGGCGAAGGAGCTGGCGACGACTCTCGTCTCCGGTCCGATCGGCGGCGTCGTCGGCGGCCAGGCGCTGGCCGAGCGGTTGGAGCTCCCGAACGTCCTGTGCACCGACATCGGCGGCACCTCCTTCGACATCGCGCTGATCACCGACGGGCGGTTCGACATCACTCCGACCCCGGACATCGCCCGCTTCATGCTCAACATGCCGCTCGTCCGCATCGACTCGATCGGCGCCGGGACCGGCTCGTTCGTGCGCGTCAACCCGAACTCGAACCGGCCCGAGCTCGGGCCCGACTCTGCCGGCGCGCGGATCGGTGTGTGCTGGCCCGAGGGCGGCCTCGAGACCGTCTCGATCACCGACCTCAACGTCGTCCTCGGGCGCGTCAATCCCGACTACTTCCTCGGCGGCGACATCCAGCTCGACCCCGAGCGCGCGCTCGCCGAGGTCGAGCGCCAGGTCGCCCAACCGCTCGGGCTCGAGGCGGCCGATGCGGCTGCCGGCGTGATCGAGTTGTTCGAGCAGACCCTGCGCAACGAGGCTGTCGGGCGCATCCTCGGCAAGGGTTACTCGCCCGCCCGACTACGCGCTGCTTTGTTACGGCGGCGGCGGGCCGCTCCACGTCGCCGGCTATACGGAGGGAGTCGCCTACCGCGACGTCCTCGTCCCCGCCTGGGCGGCCGGCTTCTCCGCCTACGGATGCGCGTGCGCCGACTTCGAGTACCGCTACGACCAGACGATCGACATGCCGATCCTGCCGCCCGTCGACGAGATGCAGAAGGCGGGGATCGGGGTGATGGTCACCGGCGCTTGGCAGGGACTCGAGGAGCGCGTCGCGGCGGAGTTCGCGAAGTCGGGGATCGAGCGCGACCGGATCACCTTCTCGCACGCGGTGCGAATGCAGTACTACGGCCAGCTCAACGACATCGAGATCGTCTCTCCGCATCCGGAAATGGAGGAGAGCGAGCATGTGGATGCGCTCATCGACGCCTTCGAGGACGCGTACTCGAAGGTCTACGCCCGCTCGGCCCGGTCACCCGAGCTTGGCTACCTGATCACGCAGGCGATCGTCCACGGCTCGGTCGAGGTCGAGAAGCCGGCGCTGCCCGAGCTCGACGAAGCTACCGGCGAGCCGGCGGTGACCTCGACACGGACAGTGCGCTGGCGCGACGGCGAGGCCGAGACCTCGATCGTCCGGCTCGAGGACGTCGAGGCCGGCCACCAGATCACAGGGCCGGCGATCGTCGAGCACTCGGCGACGACGTTCGCGATCCCGCCAGGGCGCGAGGCGCGGCTCGACGCCCACGGCATATTCCATCTGACCAGCAGCGGAGGAGGCTAGAACCCTTAATGGCGATCGTCGACGCGACACGCGAGCTCGAGCCGCGCGAAGCAGGCTGGAATCGGATGGGACGGCAAGCGCCTCGACGCGATGCTCGCCGAATCGGAGCGGCTGTTCGCCGAGACCGGCTCCTACTACGGCCTCGCCGGCGAGCTTGCGCTCAAGGACTCCGAGCCGATCGAGTACGAGAAGCTCTTCAGCCGCCTGCGCGGCGGCCTGGTCTCGGCGCGCGAGACCGCGCTCAACATCTCCGCCTCGCCGATCGTGCGCGAGCTTGGCGAGCTCTGCTTCGCGCTCTACACGCCCGAGGGCGACTCGATCGCGCTCTCGACCGGGATCATCGTCCACGTCCACACGATGTCGGACGCGATCAAGTACATGGTGCGGAACCGCTGGGAGGACAACCCGAAGATCCGCCCCGGCGACATCTTCGCCAACGACGACCCGGTGATCGGCGACGTCCACAACGCCGACGTGCAGACATTCGTGCCGATCTTCTGGGAGGGCGAGCTGGTCGCCTGGGCAGGCGGCGTGACACATGTGCTCGACATCGGCGCCTCGACTCCCGGCGGCGTCCCGGTCGGGCCGACGAACCGGCTCGACGACGGCATCGACCTTCCCTGCATGAAGATCGGCGAGGGCGACGAGCTCGCACAGTGGCACCTGATCCGCTGCCAGAAGCAGACGCGCGCGCCGATGTACTACCTGCTCGACGAGCGCACCCGGCTGGCCGGCTGCCACATGATCCGCGAAGCGGTGGAGCGGGTGATCCTCGAAGAGGGGATCGACCGCTTCAAGCAGTTCAGCCGTGAGGTGATCGAGGAAGGCCGGCGCTCGTTCAAGAGCCGGATCGTCGAGATGACGGTGCCGGGGCGTTACCGCGCTGCGTCGTTCCAGGACGTCACCTACGCCGACAAGGTGCAGCTGCCGGCGCGGGCCCGGCGTGACTTCGTCATGCACGCGCCGTTCGAGGTCCGGATCGGCGGCGACGGCGACTACGCGCTCGACCTCGACGGCGCATCGGCCTGGGGCTGGCACTCGATGAACTGCACGCCGTCGGGGATGCAGGGCGCGATCTGGGTCATGTTCACCCAGACCCTGATCTGCAACGACAAGGTCAACGACGGCGCCTACCTCGCGGTCGAGACCAACTTCCCAGAGGGCTCGGTCGCGAACCTAGGCGACGCCGAGGGATCGACCGGGATCGCCTGGGCGTTCCTGCAGCCGGCCTTCACGGGGTACCCGCGGACGCTCTCGCGCGCGCTCCAGGCACGCGGCTTCATCGAGGAGGTGATCGGCGCCTATTCGGTATCGGGCAACGTCATCCAGGGCGGCGGCGTCGACCAGTACGGGAACTCCTCGGCGATCATGAACTTCGAGATCGCCGCGCAGGGCATGGGAGCCAAGTACGTCCTCGATGGCACGGACACCTGCGCGGCCATGTTCAACCCGGAGGGCGATGCCGGCGACATCGAGATGTGGGAGCTGATCTGCCCGATGATCTATCTCTCGCGGCGAATCAAGCCGAACACCGCCGGCCCCGGCCGCCATCGCGGCGGCTCGTCGTTCGAATCGCTGCACATGATCTGGAACACGCCGTTCTGGGAGCTACAGAACCTCGGCACCACGCGCCTCTTCACATCGCAGGGGCTCTTCGGCGGCTACCCCGGATCGGTCGCCTACATCCACAACGTCCGCAACAACAACCTGCGTGAGCTGGCCGAGGCTGGAGCGGCGTATCCGGTCGCCGACGGAGCGTTCTCCGAGCTCGCGCTCAAGGCGATCAGTGGCGAGCGCGAGCTGAAGCTGGACAACTTCACCCTGCTGCAGCCGTTCGCGTCCGGTGACCTGTACCACTCCGTGATGAAGGGCGCCGCCGGTCTCGGCGACCCGCTCGAGCGACCGGTCGAGGCTGTCGAGCGCGATGTCGCCGAGGGCCACATCGAGGCCGGGTTCGCCGAATCCGTCTACGCGCTCTCCGACCGCGATGGCAGCTCGCGCGCGGCGGCTTGAGCGCGCCCTGCCCGGCGCGCAAGTGGTGGGCCTCCGAGCGCGAGCGGCTGCTTGCCGGCGAGTTGATCGAACCCGTCAAGGTCGGCTACGAGGAGTCGATGAAGCTCTCGCCGCGCTGGGCAGCCGAGTTCCGCGGTTTCTGGGATCTGGCCGAGGACTTCAGCTTCGGAGTGGCGACGCCGACGCTGCCGGCGGACCTGGCGATGCAGCCCGGAAAGGTGACGCCTGCCGAGTCGGCAGCGGAGTTCCTGGCCTCCTCGGAGGTCGCGACGCGTCGAGCCGCCGAAAGCCGTTGGTAAGACACTCGAGCGCGAGACACTCGAGGCATTGCTCGACGAGAAGCTCTCGCGACGAGAGGTGAAGGACATCCAGTCCGGCTACAAGGACCCGGATCGGTTCGACAAGTGGATCTCGATCCTGCAGGAACGGGTGGCGTGGAGCGACCCGATCGTGCTGCCGCTGGGCGAGGCGCTGTATGTAGTGCGGCGGCTGTCGGACGGCGAGCTCGTGATTCGCAGCGAGGCCGGCCACGACTTTTGCCGCTTCGACGAGAACTGGAAGATGCACGCCGCCGTCTTCGTCCGCGACAGCGACGAGCTGCTCGGCGAGGTCTACCCGAAGCTGGCGCACTGCGATCCGGAGTGGATGGAGCTGCGCGAGTTCTACTGCCCGCGGTCCGGCCGCCTGCTCGAGGTCGAAGCGGTCACCAGGGGATACCCGGTCGTCCACGACTTCCTCCCCGACATCGAGGGGTTCTATCGCGGCTGGCTCGGACGCGAGCTGCCGTAGACCTCGCTGAGGCAGGCGCGGGACAAATAGAGCCGCGCGGCAGCCACGCCGCATGACGGCAGGGCTAGCCGCTCGACGGGCCTTCCTGTTTTGAAGTGAGATCGATCACTATCTGATTGGCGGAGCTGATCTCGTAGGGACCCACGACCTTGGCCACCAAGCGCTTGATGGCGGTGTTCTCTCCGTGTATGAGACCGGTGATGCGGGTGATTCCCGCCTTGCGCGCACGAAGAACCAGAGCGCCGAGAAGCGCCGTCCCCAGGCCAATTCGCATCCACCTATCCCCCACTCCAATCGCGAACTCCGCGGTTTCGGGATTACCGTCGTCGCGAACGTAGCGGGCGGTACCGAAGCTTTCACCGGTATTGGGATCGACGGCGATCAACGCCTCGTGGTGAACGTGATCGACCGCGGTCAGGAAGTCGAGCTGACGGCTCGAGAGCCGGGGCTGTGGAGAGAGGAAACGCTGGAAACGGGACTCCTCGCTGGAGCTGTCGAATCCCTCCTTCAGGCGTTGCCGGTCCCCGGGCTCAATCGGTCGAATCAAAGCCTTCGTCCCGTCCCGGAGTTGAACGATCTGACCCGCGTCGGCCACTCCACAGTAATACCGAGTGCGATGCCGGCGATCAGATCTGATTCGCCCTCGGTCGGCCGGCCGTCTCAGACCGTAGGGGGATTTTCGCGCGCGCTGCGCAGCAGTACCGTGAAGGGGATGTCTGGAGGGCCAGTTTCGGTGTCGCCTCAAAAGGACCCGGTGCGCGCGCTTGTCCCGGTCTTCGCGCTCACGGTTGCCATCGTCGCCGCGATCACCGACCCGTCGTCAGCGGCCGACCTCTTGCTTGCTGCCCTGGCGGTCGGCGCTTTCGCTGTGTGGGCCTACGTTCCCAACCTGCCCCTATTCGCGCTATCGCTCGCGGTGCTCGCCCCGGTTGTCGCGGCGCAGCGGACCGGGCAGCTCGAGCCCCTCTTGTTCGAGGTCTCGCTGCTCGCCTTCGTCGTCGGCTTTTGGGCCCCATCGCTCCGGGTGGCGATCGTGCTCGGTCTGCTCGCGACAGCCGCGCCGGTGCTGGCGAGCCTGATCCAGGACCCGTCCGAGATTTTCGTCGGCATCTGGATCATGGGAATCGTCTTCCCCTGGCTCATTGCCCGCGCGGCTGCTCGCCAAAGACAACTTGCGGCCCACCTCGACGCCACCCGACGCGAGCTCGCGCAACAGGCCGTGCTGGCCGAGCGGCGTCGCATCGCGCGCGACGTGCACGACTTCGTCGGACACGGACTAGCTGCCGTAATGCTTCAGATCACCAGCGCCCGTCATGTGCTGCGCCGAGACCCGGCCGCCGCCGAGCAGGCGCTGCTGTCGGCGGAGGATGTAGGCCGGCGCAGCATGCAGGAACTACGACGCACCGTCGCGCTGCTGCGCAGCCCCGAGGAGGGGGCGGTGGCGCCGCCACTGCCGTCGGCGAGGGACATCCCCGCGCTCGTCGACCATGCGAGAGCCGGTGGCCTCGCGGTCCAGCTGCACACGCGCGGGGACCTCGCCCGCGTCTCACCAAGCGTCGGAGTCGCGCTCTACCGGATTTCCCAGGAGGCGCTTGCCAATGCGGCACAGCACGCTCCACGCGCCCGGACTGTTCTGGAAATGGAGGTGGCCGACAACCGGGCACGTCTCGTCGCCGACACGACCGGGCCAACCGTCACCGCACCTTCCACCGAGCCCGAGCGACGACGGTACGGTCTGGTTGGGATGCGGGAGCGTGCGACCGCGCTCGGCGGCGAGTTCGCTGCCGGGCCGACACCGGAGGGCTGGCGAGTGAACTGCCACCTTCCGCTCGACGCGCCGGACGCACCACCCGACGGGGACGAGCGTACGTAATGATCCGGGTTGCCCTCGTCGATGACCAGGCCATCGTCCGCGCCGGCCTGGCGCGGATCCTCTCCCCTGCCGACGGGTTCGAGGTGATCGCCGAATGCGTCGACGGACAGCAGGCCGTGGAGGAGCTTCCAACCTTGCGCCCTGATGTGATCCTCATGGACATCCGCATGCCGAGGCTCGACGGCATCGCCGCGACCGCGAAGTTGCGCGATACCGAGCACCCTGTTCCCGTCCTCGTGCTCACGACGTTCGGAGAGGACGAAGTGTTGTGGGGCGCCATCGAGGCCGGCGCTGACGGGTTCGTTCTCAAGGACAGCTCTGCCGAGGATTTGATCGCCGCTGTGCGGGCGGTTGCGGGGGGCGGCGCCTGGTTCCATCCCGCCGTCGCACCGCGCGTTCTAGAGCGTTATCGCCGGGTGGTGGCGCCGGCCGTGCGTGACGCGGCCCGGCTGGACTTGCTCACCGATCGCGAGCACGACGTCCTGAGGCTGATTGCGCGGGGCGCGACCAACTCGGAGATCGCTGCAACGCTGTTCGTCGCCGAGGCGACCGTCAAGAGCCACGTCGGCAGCATCTTTATGAAGCTCGACGTTCGCGATCGGGCGGCGGCGATCGTGTTTGCGTACGACCACGGCGTGGTTAGTCCCGGCTCGACGTGACAGCCGCCGAACCGTGGGAATCCGACCACGGTCGGATGTCAAAAACCTCCCGCGGGCCCATGCGCAGCCTGCTGCCTCGACCTAGCCTCACGAGGTGTGTCCAATCGGGCAAAGGAGGAGTCCTTCCGGCGCTTGGTCGAGGGTCAGGCTTCGACGCTGGAGTCGCACTGCCGCCGGATGCTCGGGACTCCTCACGATGCCGAGGATGCTTTCCAGGAGACGTTGCTGAGGGCGTGGCGCTTCCTCCCCGGCTACGAGGGACGCAGCCCATTGGGAGCCTGGATTCACCGGATCGCGACCAACGTCTGCTTCGACGCGATCGCGCGGCGTCCCAAGGGTGTCCTGCCAATCGATCGTGGCCCGGCGACGGAGGTTTACGTCAGCCGGCAAATTCAGGACGTAGCGGCAGAGCCCGCCACCCACTACGAGCAGCGCGAGGCGCTCGAGCTTGCGCTCATCGCAACGCTCGAGCATCTGTCCCCACGGCAGCGCGCCGTGCTGATCCTGCGAGATGTCCTCGGCTTCTCCGCCAAGGAAGTCGCCCTGATTCTCCAGACGACAGTCGCAGCAACAAACAGCGTGCTGCAGCGTGCTCGCGCGACGTTCGACGAGCCGCTACCCGAGCAAAGCAAGCAAGCCGTGGTGCGCTCACTCGGGGACGCTCGTAGCCGAGACTTCGTCGAGCAACTAGCGGACGCGCTCGAGGCAGGCGACATCGGCGCGATCCTTACCATCGCTGCGGATGGCTGAGCGACTTACATCCTGGAGCGCTCGACGGCCGTGGCGTGCGGTCGCGATCTGGGCATCGATCGTCGTGATCGCCGCCGTGCTCGTCGGCGTCTTCCTCGGCGACGCGCTCACCTCGGACGACGACCTCACCAACGAGACGGAGTCACGACGCGCCGAAACCCTCATGTCCGAGCGCTTCCCGCAGGACCGGTCGGATGTAAACACGGATACGAGCGAAGTCATCATCGTCCGCTCGCGACACGCGATGGTGGACGATCAAGCCTTTGAGAGTCACGTCGTCGCGCTTACCCAGGATCTGCGCCGGGCCGGTGCTTCCGAGGTGGTCACCTATTACGAAGGCCGCGACGATCGCCTCGTATCCACAGATCGCGACTCGACGGCCCTGCTCGTGGCGCCAGGCTGGGACGAGGAGGACACGACCGAACGCCTCGTCCACGCCGTGGAAGCCAGTAACAACGATCGCTTCGACGCTTACATAACGGGCGAGTGGACGAGCGACGCCGACTTCTCGGAGCTTGCGCTAGACGACCTCAAGACGGGCGAGCTGTATTTCGGCCTTCCGGCGGCGATCCTCGTTCTGCTGCTCGTGTTCGGTGCAGTCGTTGCAGGCCTCCTGCCCCTCCTGCTCGCGATCGTCGCGATCTTGATCGCGCTTGCCATGACGGCGGTCACCGGTCAGGTGTTCCTGCTTTCGGACTTCACGCCAAACATGCTGACGGGGATGGGGCTCGCACTCGGGATCGACTACTCGCTGTTGATCATCTTTCGGTACCGCGAGGAGCGACTCCACGGACTGCACGAAGGGGACGCAGCCATGACGGCGAGCGCGCGCGCCGGTCGCGCCGTGCTCTTCAGCGGCAGCGCGTTCATCGTCGCGATGCTTGGGCTGTTGCTGGTGCCGCACACCTTGATGCGGAGCCTCGCCGCCGGC
Organism: uncultured Solirubrobacterales bacterium; assembly: GCA_963716195.1. GTDB lineage: Bacteria > Actinomycetota > Thermoleophilia > Solirubrobacterales > JBBDJG01 > JBBQNR01. The sequence goes on along the minus strand of OY970293.1, from coordinate 441,879 downwards.
GCAATCTTCGCCGCAGTCGCGTCCGTCTTTGTCGCCTTGACGCTCCTGCCCGCGCTGCTGACTCTGCTGGGGGACAGGGTGAATGGGCTTCGCATGCCGTTCTTCGGGAGGGCGGCCACACGCGAAGGAAGTCGCTTCTGGTCGGGAGCGGTGCGAGGTGTGATGCGGCGCCCATGGGTCGCGCTGATCGCGGTCGTCGCATTGCTCTTGGCCGCGACCGTCCCCGTCCTCGACCTCCAGACCGGCGAGGCCGGAGTCAGCACCCTCCCCGATCGGCTTCAGTCGAAGCAGGGATTCGTCGCCCTCAATCAGGAGTTCCCCAGCGAGACCGCCGACCCCGTGGAGATCGTGGTGGACGGGCCGACCGAGTCTGCGGCGGTGCGTAGCGGGATCGAGCGCCTCGAGAACCTGCTTGCCGAAAGCAGCATCCTCGGCCGCGCGGACTTGGATGAGAGCCCCGGTGGGGATCTCGCTGTGCTGACGGTGCCGGTTGGCGGTGACGCGCTCGGCAAAGAGGCGATGGACGCCGTGCGCCAGCTTCGCAGCGATTACATCCCCCGGGCTTTCGGCGGAGTCACGGATACGGAGGTATTGGTCGCCGGCGAGAGCGCCCGGATCGTCGACGAGTCCGACACCATGGAGGACTGGCTGCCCGTCGTAATCGCGTTCGTGCTGACCGTGAGCTTCGTCTTGCTGACCATCGCCTTTCGCTCGATCGTCGTGGCGATCAAGGCGGTCGTCCTCAACCTCCTGTCCGTCGGTGCGGCCTACGGCCTCGTCGTGCTCGTCTTCCAAAAGGGTGTCGGGAACGAACTGTTTGGATTCCAGCAGGTCGACGCGGTCGAATCGTGGGTGCCGCTGTTTCTCTTTGCGGTCCTGTTTGGACTGTCGATGGATTACGAGGTCTTCTTGCTGAGCCGGATCCAAGAGCGCTTCCGGCAAACCCATGACAACTCCGACGCAATCGTCTATGGCGTGAGCACGACCGCCCGGGTGATCACCGGTGCGGCTTTGATCATCATCGCCGTCTTCAGCGGCTTCGCCCGCGGCGATCTGGTCATGTTCCAGCAGATGGGATTCGGTGTCGCCGTTGCGCTCCTGATCGATGCGACGATCGTCCGTCTCGTCCTTCTGCCCGTGACGATGCAACTACTTGGGGACCGCAACTGGTACCTCCCTGCATGGCTGCGGTGGCTGCCGAAAGTCCGAGTCGAAGGGCGAGAACAGAGCGTTGGTTGAGGCCTGTCCGGCGCGGGGTGACTAGCCTCTAGGGATTCTGGAGCTCGACTGGCTTCGGTTCGCGCAGCAAGGGGCGTCCCGCATCGTTTCTCGCTTTTGGCAGCTTGGGCTTCGCCGGTTTCGCGGGCGCGCTCGCGAGCTTCTTCGGTTTGGCCCGTGCGCCGCGGTGGTTGCGCTTCAGCCCTGCCCGTGGTGGGGACTTGTCCTGCTTCACGCGGCCGGGGGCGGAGGCGCGCTTCGACGGACTGCCCAGGCGTTCGCTGCCGTGGGAGCGCACAGGCTGGCCTGCCTTCCCCTTGGCCTCCCTCTTCGTCTTGCGGGCGCGTGGGTGCCCGGCGCCCTGCGACGCTCGACTCCCTGACGCTGCGGGCGCGACTGCACGCCCAGGGCCAGCGCTCGAATTGGGCGCCGCGGCGGGCGCTGGGACGGCTCGCGGCTCGTCGCGGTGCAACAGCCTCTCGCCCCCCGCCCCAGCGCTGCCGACCGCCACGACCACGATGGCGATCTTCGCGATCGTGGCCGTGCCAATGGAACCAGCCGTGGCCGCCCCTGCACCTGCCGCCGCGGCGCCACCGGCCGCGGCGCCACCGGCCGAGGCAGCGCCCCCAGCGGAGGCGCCGCCGAAACCGACCGCCGCCAACGCACCCTGCTTGAGACCGACCGTCGGTACGACGGGCAGGATGGCGGCCATCATCCTGCGCTGCGCTCTCATCTCGTCGCGGAACGCGCGACAGCCAGGACAGCTCTCAAGGTGACGCCGGATTGGACGCCGGCGAAGCGCGCCTCGGGTGAGGACCGCGAGCTGCTCGCGGATCTCCTCGCACGGGGTCTCGCGCGCGGCGCGCCAGTCGGCGAGAGTGCTCCTTGCTCTGAACACAAGCGCCTTCACGTCGCTCTCCTGGCGCCCGATGACCTCGGCAATGTCCGCATGAGAGAAACCATCGAGCTCCGAGAGCACGAGCGCCGCCCGCTGATCCTCGGAGAGCTCGCGGAGGTCGGCCAGCAGGGCGCGAAGATCCGCCCTCCTCGACACCTCTTCGGCGAGTCCGTCCGTCGCAGGTGGGTCTTCGAGCTCTGTGGTCTCGAGGCGTTGCGCCCGCAGCAGCGACAAGCAGCGGTTGCGGGCGATCGTGTAGAGCCAAGGCTTGAGCTTGACCGGGCGATCGCTGCGCTGGAGGTCTGCCCAGGCCGCCGCAAAGGTGTGCTGGAGCGCCTCCTCGCCGCTTTCGCGGGAGCCGAGCATGTGCCGGCAGAACGACAGCAGGGCGCGGTAGTGGCGCTCGTAGGCGACTTCGAACGCGGCCTCGTTACCGCGCCGGATCTCCGCCACCAGCCGGTCGTCCCCGGCCAGCGCGAGCAGACGCTTCGAAGCCCGGAAGCCCTTCGGCCCTCGGATCTGAGCAGTTGCCGTTCCCACTGGGAAGCTCCGATCAATGAATCGGCCCAGGGAGATGGTAGGTCAAGCGTCGGTGCGTATAGCCACATCAAATGTTGGAACGCCGGCGGGTCGGAAAAGTTCGCCGAAACCGGCCAACTTTCGCGGGCACCCCGCGTTTCAGCCGGTACCAACCCGAAAAACGATCGTGAATCACGCATCAAGGAGGATCACGATGAACAAGACCATTCGATTGCTGGCAATGCTGGTAGCCGCCTGCGCTCTGCTCGTGGCGCCTGCGGTCGGCCAGGCCCATCACAAGCCGAGCCACAGCAAGGGCCCGAAGAGCGAGCATCAGAACAACGGGCAGGCGCACTCCAAGCGTTGCAAGAAGTCACCCAAGAACGTCGGCTTCGTCGTCAGGGGTACGCTGACGAGCTTTACGGCGGACATCGAGGGGACGCCCACCAATGAGGCGAGCGTGAGCATCACCGTCACCGGCGCAAACCGCCACGCCCGTAACTCCGGTGAGCTCGTGGACACGGACCCGGCCACGCCTGGGACGCAGGTCCAGGGAGGTCCCTACAGCGTCACCGGGGCCGCCGACCCCTTCAAGGTCAAGCTCGTGGACTACGAGCCGGGCGAGCTGCCCGCGGCGGGTGACTCGGTGAAGATCATCGGCAAGGTTGCCAGGACCAAGGCGAAGTGCGCCCCGGCCGGCACGAGCCTCGACGAGCGCTACGGCGACGTCAACGTCCGCAAGGTCGTCATCCACGACGCGGACTGACTGACCGACGGATACGCCTGAACGAGCGGCCGCCGTACGGGCGGCCGCTCGGCATGCAGGGTCCGACTCGAGAAGGGGTCCCTAGCGCTTGATCGTGACCGAGCGGCTGATCGAGCGCGAGTTGCCGGCGGCGTCCTGCACGCGAACCGTCACCTTCGTCTTCAAGCGCGAGCGGCGGCGTAGCGCCGACGCGAGGGATGCGGTCGTGCGCGAAGTGCGTAGCTTCAGCTTTGCGGGGACGTTCGCTCGGAGGTGGCGCGTGACCTTCCGCAGCACGAGCACCTTGCTTGCGCCGGGCAGGGTGATCTTTGCGCTTGCGGTGACCGTCCCCTCCTCGTCGGCGGCGACTTTGATCACCAGGCCACGGTTTTTGAGGATCCGCTGTCCGGCGCTCGCGGACAGCCGGACCTTGGGCGCGAGCGTATCGCCGGCCAGTGGCTGACCGGTTGGCGACCCGGCTCCTCCTCCGCCGGGGCTGCTACCTCCTCCACCGGGGTTGCTACTTCCGCCGCCGCCTCCTGGCGGGGGTGGAGAGGTCGTCGTGCCGGAGGGCGCGTTGACGACGACCGTGCCGGACATGCCGGAGCCGCCGGAGCTGCCGTGCACCTCGCAGTAATAGCGGAAGGTTCCCGCGGCGGTGAAGGTCCTCGACCTCGTCCAGTTGCTCGAGGAGGGAGAGGAGGGCTGCTCGAAGGAGCCGTCGTCGAACTTGACGTTGTGGTTGCCACTCGCGTTGGTCCAGGTGACGGAGTCGCCCTGGGTTACGGTCACCGTTTTCGGGCTGAAGGTATTGGAACCGCCGCCGGACGTGACATTCACGTTCGCTCCAAGCGTGGGGACGGCGGCGAGCGCGAGCCCTGCGAGGAAGGCGGCCAGCGCAAGCACGTACCTTCGGGCAACGAACCGCATCCGGTCTAGGCCGCTCGCCGCCGCGCGAGCCGCCGCTGCGTCGCGCGACGCGAAGCGAGAGCCATTCGGTGCACCGACTGATAGGCGCGCTTGAGCCGCGGCCTGACCATGGCTCGGTACGCGTAGCGGCCGCCACCCAGGGGCGTGCGACGGTAGGCGCGCAGATCCAGATGGCGCCGCTCGGTGGTCGCGAACTTGAGCTTCCACTCACTGTCCTCGCCGAGCAGCTCGTGCGCCTCGTATCCGAGCTCGAAGCAGCGCTCGATCGTGCAGAGCCGCAACACCAGTCCGGGCGCGAGCTTGGAGAAGCGCTCGTCGTAGCCGGTCTTCAGCAGGTAGAGCCGGTTGTTGCGGAGCACGCAGAGATCAAACGCCGCGACCGTATCGTCCAGCACGATGCGAGTGAGCAGAAGCGCTCCGCGCTCGTGAAAGGCACGCGCCAGACCGCGGTAGAACTGCTCGGTCTCGGGCGTCGACAGGATCGCCGTGCCGGCGCGGCCCTTCCAGCCGCTCGCCTCTACGGCAAAACCGATGTCCAGCTCCGCCTCGAGGTCGCGGGGCTGCTCGAGGACCTCGAAGCGCGCCTCGTGATCGCGTCCCATCTTTCGCCTGAAGCGCTCGAGCGGTGCTCCCCAACGAGGCTTGCTTGCGGCCCGCCAGGCGTCGAAGTCGCCGTCTGTTTCGACGATCGGCGAGGTGTGCACCGGCTCGAGGCAGCGCAGCATCGAGGCGCGCGCGGTTGCCTCGCCGAGCGCCTTCACCGACGGATCCTCGCTCGGCAACGAGTGCAGCACGAGGCTGGCGCGGGCGGCCTGCGTGACGGCGGCCACGAGCTCGTCCATCGCCGCCGGGTTTGAGGCAAGCGGGCGAAACACCGGCGAGTGTGAGTTCGCGAGCGCGCTGAGGTGGTTGCCGCGCCGGATCAGCGGGCAGATGCCCTCGAGCTCGTCGCCGCGCCACGTGGTGCAGATGGCGAGCTCGCCTGAGCCGGCGAATGCCCTCCACCAGGCCCAGTACCAGCAGTGCAGGTCGAACGGGCGGGCGTCGTCCGGGAGCAGCGCGTCCCACGCAGAGGCGAGCTCGGCGAAGCGAGCCTCGTCTGTGATCCATTCGACGGTCGGCGATTTCGTGCGACGGAAGTCGGCCACGCTAGGCTTCCCTGCCACGAGCATTGCGCACTCCAAGGTAGATGCAGTTGGCCCTCATCGCCACCATATATAGACCTGGACACCGGGTTGGACACCGGGCTGGACAGGTTTTTCTTGACATGTCCCCGGGCCCAACCTACCGTGCAGCTGAGCTCGAGGGCCCCCGTTTCGGGACCACCGAGCAAGGGTCGTGTCAAGGATGAAACCACCCGATGGAAGCCCGCCAATGATGAAACGGAGTGTAGGAGAGGGCCGCGCTGCGGCGCCGCCGGCGCGCGCCATCATCCTCGATGCCGCCGACGGCGGGCTCGCGTTCGCGCGCCCGCTTGTGCGGCGGGGCGTCCCGGTGACAGTCATCGCGATTCCGGCCAACCGCTGGGTGACGCGCGCCCGCCGCGTCGATGGGCGGCTGGCGACGACAACCGACGAGTGGGTCGACGCGCTCAACGAGCTCGGCTCGCAGGGACAGGGGGTGCTGATCCCGGCCTCCGATCGCGCCGTCGAGTTCGTATCGAAGCAACGGGACCTGATTCCACCGGCTCTGCACTCCTTCGAGGGTCCAAGCAGCGCGCACCTGAAGCTCATGGACAAGGCGTCCCTCTATTCGCTCGCCGAAGAGGCCGGCGTGCGAGCGCCCGTGGTGCAGCTGCTCCGCAGCCGGGCCGAGATCGATGCGATCGCGGCACGGGCCGTCTATCCATCGCTCCTGAAACCTGTTCTCTCGCACGTCTACCGCGAGCTGTTCGGAGACCGGCGCAACATCCTCGTCCACGACCCCGACGAGCTGCGGGCCGCCGCCGGCCCGGCGCTCGACGCCGGCCTCGAATGGCTCGTGACGGAGTTCGTCCCCGGGCCGGAGACCAACCTGGAAGGCGCGGTGATGGTGCGGCTTTCCAACGGCTCGTTCACGCTTAGCTACACGCGGCGTAAGCTGCGACAGCATCCCCCCTACTTCGGCGCCGGCTCGGTGCTGGAGACGGTGGCGGCGCCGGAGGTGACGGCGATCACCCGAAGGCTGATCGAAGCCGCCGGCTTCGTCGGAGTCTGCAGCCTGGAGGCAAAGCGGCACGAGGAGACCGGCGAGCACGTCCTGATGGAGATCAACGTCCGGATCCCGCAGAACATCGGTCTCGGTGAGGCGGCCGGCGTCGAGGCGGCATGGCGCATCTACGCGACGCTCGCGGGCATCCCGCTCCCGCCGCAGCGGCCACAACGCGACGGAGTGCGCGTGGTCGTCCCGAGCCTCGAGGCACGGGCCGCGGTCACTTACGTGCGACAGGGAGACCTGTCGCTGCGCGGGCTCCTTTCTTCGTACCGACGCGTGCGCAACGTGAGCGGACTGAGCCTGAGGGACCCCGCCCCGCTAGCCACTTTTGTAGGCGATCTCGCATCGAGAGCCGCTCGCGCCGTCCGCCGCTCGAGTAAGGATGGAGCAGCTGCCGACGCGAAACGCATGCCCAACAAGTCTGCCCTGAAAACGCTTGTCCCCGCGTCGTTGCGTCCCGCCGCAAAGCGCTACTACCACCGCGCCCTGGGAGCCCGGGGGCGGCGCGCGCTGCTTGCCGACCGGCTACACGCCCAAGCAGCAGGGAGCCGGGACCTGGGATCTCCTCTCTATGGCACGCTGCTCGATCGGGTGGCCGACGACGTCGAGGCTGAGGGTCCGTGCTGGCGCCTGCTGGCGGACCGCCCGCCGTCGCGGCTCGGTCAGAGCGATCCTCTGGCGGTGCGGCTGATGGGCGCGATGCACCGGCTCGTGCTCGAGGGTGACGCGCCCGAGCTGGCCCGCCACTACCCCTCGGTGGGAGGAACCGATGACGGCGACCCGTGGCCTGCTTTCGTTGACACGGTCGAGGCGCACGGCGAGCGCATCCTCGACCTGCTCGACCGCCCCGTGCAGACGAACGAGGTCGCCCGCTGCTCCGCGCTCTTGAGCGGCTTCCTGCTGGTGGCGCGCGAAACCGGGCTCCCCCTGCGTCTGCTGGAGCTTGGGTCCAGTGCGGGCTTGCTGCTTCGCTGGCCCGAGTACCACTACGTCGAAGGCGATCTGACCTGGGGAGACCCGCGCTCGCCGGTCCACCTCGAGGGCGCCTACGCCAACGGTCGCCCGCCTTTCGAAGTTGCCGCCACCGTCGCCGAGCGTCGCGGCTGCGACGCCGCGCCGCTCGACCCGAGCTCGACGGACGATCGGCTCACGCTGATGTCATTCGTGTGGGCGGACGAGGCGAGGCGATTCGAGCGTCTCAAGGCCGCGCTGGACGTCGCCCAACGCGTCCCTCTCGCCGTAGAGGAGGCCGACGCGAACGACTGGCTCGAGGCGAGGCTGGCTGAACCTGTCCCCGGCGTCGCCACAGTGGTCTTCCACTCGCTGTTCATCCACTTCCTCGACGAGAAGCGGCGGGCGCGGCTCGAGGCCGCCCTCGAGGAGGCGGGTCAGCGGGCAACCAAGCAGGCCCCGCTTGCGCGGCTGAGCCTCGAGTGGGGCGCGGACGGCTCGCCCGATCTGGTCCTGACGAGCTGGCCTGGATCGACGCGCAAGCTCGCGATGACCGATGACCGCGGCCGCGAAATTCGTCTCGCCCCCGGCGTCTGACGAGCAGCGTAGTCTTGGGCGTTCGCTGCGCCTTAGGCTGCTCATCTGCCTCTTCTTCGCGTCCCTGTTCGCCTGGGCCTGCGTGCCGTCTTCGGCAAGCGCGAGCGCGCGGGTGTACTGGGCCAACTACCTTGAAACCAGCAACGGCAGGATCTCGTTCGCCAACCTCGATGGAAGCGGCGCCGGCGATCTCAGCACCACCGGTGCGACAAGCGGCGGTCCACGTGGAGTGTCGATCGACGTAGCGGCGGGAAGGATCTACTGGACGAACCCGGACAACGACGCGATCTCCTTCACCAACCTGGACGGAAGCGGCGGCAGCGGGGACCTCAACACCGCGGGTGCGGCGGTGGACCGTCCGAACGTCGCGGCCGCTTACCCTCAAGCCGGCAGGGTCTACTGGGCAAATGAGTTAGGCGACAGGATCTCCTTCGCCAGCCTCGACGGCAGCGGCGGTGGCGGCAACCTGAGTACGCTGGGCGCGACGGTTGACGTCCCGATCGGTCCTGCGCTCGACCCCGGGACGGGAAGGATCTACTGGGGCAACGGCAACCCCGGCAACAAGATCTCCTTCGCCAGCCTCGACGGCAGCGGCGGTGATGACCTCAATACCGGTGCCGCGACGGTGGACAACCCGCACGGCGTGGCGCTCGACCCGGTTGGCGGCCGGATCTACTGGGCCAACCTATGGGGTCAGAAGATCTCCTACGCCAACCTGAATGGCACAGGCGGCGGCAACCTGAACACCAGTGGGGCGACGGTGAACTATCCCGCCGGCGTGGCGATTGACCCGTCGGCGAGGAAGATCTACTGGGCGAACCGAACCGGCAACAAGATCTCGTTCGCCAATCTGGACGGGAGTCGCGGCGGCAACCTGAGCACGACGGGCGCGACGGTCAACGGGTCGATGTATGTCGCGCTGCTCCAGGCCCCGAGTGGTGCCGGGGCGCCCACGATTGCGGGCGGCTCCGGAGCGGGTTCCGTGCTGACGTGCTCGCAAGGTTCCTGGGCGCCGGACCTACTCGCCTCCTTTCTGTACCGCGTGCCCCAGGGATTTGCATATTCCTGGACGCTGAACGGCCAAGCGATCGCCGGTGCCGGCACGAACGTGCACAGGGCCTCCGCGGCCGGGGACTACCGCTGCACGGTCACCGCCTCAAACCCGGCGGGCAGCGCCTCGCAGACGAGCACGGCCCACACCGTCACGGCGGCTGGCTCGGCGCGGCGGCCGCACTTCGGCGCCAAGACACTCGTCACGCTGAGGCTCGCAGCCGGGCGGATTCCGGCCAGCGGCCGGCTCAAGGTCGTCGTCGCGAACGGAAACAGCTTCGCGGTCTCCGGCAAGGTGTCCGTTATGCGCAAGCGACGCGTCGCGATCAGAGGTAAGGCCTTTACCCTCAGAGCGAAAGCAAAGAAGCGCATCGGTCTGAAGCTGCCGAAGAAGCTGGTCCGCCTTCTCAAGCGCAAGGCCAAGCTCTCTCTCCGTCTCAAGGCCAGGGTCAAAGACCCCGAGGGCCACACCCGCACCGTTACGAAGAAGGTCTCGCCGAAGCTGAAGACTCGTTAGGCGAGCTGTGACGAGTGGACGGCGCGCCTGTGCAGGATCAGGCCGACGAGGCCGGCCGGCAGGTAGAGCCAGTAGTTGAACAGCCGGTACGCGAGCGTGGCGAGCACGGCCTGCCCACCGCCCACGCCGATCAGTGCGAGTGTCGCCGTGAGGCCCGCCTCGACCACGCCGAGCCCGCCGGGAGTGAGTGGGATCTGCCCGAGAAGCGCTGCCGCCGAGTAGGCGACGAGCACCAGCGCGACGTTGGGACGCGCGCCCACGGCGGCGAGAGCGAAGACGAGCGTGAGGTAGTCGAACACCCACTTGCCGGCTGCGGCCAGCAGCGCCTGCCACCAGCGATCGCCCACGACCTCCGCGACGGCGGTGCGCTGGGCAAGCAGCCGCTCGGGCAGATCCTGCACCGGATGAGAGTGCCGCCTCAGCTTGTTGATGGTCCACTGAGCCGCTCGGCCAACTGCGGTCAGGAAACCGTCGTCCCTGAGCGCGAGCCAGCCGATCAGCAGGACGCCCAGCAGCAGCGCCGCCGAGATCCACCCCACCGTCAGCAGGTCCGTGGGTACGCTCACGCCCAGCACCACCAGCGGCAGCGACAGCGCGTTCAAGAGCAACAGCGTCCCGAATACGACCACCGAGGCGGCGGCCATGCCGGACGCGGCGCGGGCAGAAGAGACTCCTTCCTGCACCAGCATCTCGTACTGCAGCGCCGCAGACGTTGCCGCACCTCCCGGCACGAGCGAGCTCACTGAATTGCCGACGAGGTACGAGCGCAGGAACGGCGGCAGGCGGCGCCCCCGGGCGGCGATTCGCTGCACCGTGCACATGCAGACGAGGCTCGCGCTCTCGGTCGCGGCCATCACCGCGAACCAGCCGGGTTCAATTTCACGCAGGCGCGGCCAGTCCCCGAGCACCTGACCGAGCTGGGGCGCAAGTCCATACAGCGCCGCCCCGGCCACCATCACCGCCAGCACGCGCTTCAGCACCGTGCCACGGGTGATGGGCCGATGCTGAGTACGTACCGGAGCCTGGGCCACGGTCGCACATTCTCCCGGCCGAGCCTCCGGCTAGCGAGGAGGTGCCCCGTCTATGCGTACGGCTGCTCGAGCGCAACCCTGGATGACGGCGCCACAGCGGCCGCAGCGCGCCGGACTCCGTCCCGTGCTATCTGACCTTGATCTGTCCGCGGATTACGCCGTTTGGGTACTTGTCGGTGATCACCGTGACCCAGCTGTTGCCCGATGTAACGGCGTTGACGAAGGAGCGCTTGATCTTTCTGACGCCCTTCTGACCAGACTTGCAGTCTCGGCAGAGGCGAACGATGATCGCGCCGAACTTGCCCCGCGGGCCGCGGTGGACGTCGGCGAGGGTGAGGCGCCGGCTGCCGATTCCCGAGTACGTGATGCGCCACTTGAGCTTGCGGGTCTTCCTGTTGAAAGTGCCGGTGAAAGTGCCCTTGGCGTCGGCGACCTTGGCGGGCGCCTTCCACGGCTTGTTCTTGGGCGTCACCACCTGGCGCGGGTTCATCTTCGCGCTGAGCCTGTAGGTCGTGGCGGCCGCCCCGGCCGCGCCGGCGAGGGTAGGAGCCGCTACTGCGGCAACTACGAGTGCCAGGACGATCGCGAGTGCGTTCTTCATGCGTGCTCTTCCGTGTCGTTGGCGGTGACTGGCGACTGGACCGCGGGCTCGTCGCCCCTCCAGGACTCCCGCTGAACCGCCTCGTCACTGTAGAAGGTCACGTGCCTGCCGCGCGAGAGAAGTTGAGGAGGAGGCCCGCTTCGAGGTGGACCCCCTCCGCTTCATCTGGTCTCAGTCGGTACAAGCCCGACGGATCGCGCGTTACTTCGCCTTCACGTTCACGCTGTCCTGGCTGGTCAGAACCACGCCGCCGTTGATGTACGTCTTGAACGTGTACACGCTCGTCGGCTTCGTGTTGCCGACCGTCTGCCCCGAGAGCGAGCCCGGGTCGTACTTGATGCTGATGTAGTAGGTCGTACCAGACGTCAAGCCTGACGCGTTGAACGTCACCGTCCCTGTGATCGAGTTGTAAGACCCGGACACGAAGGTCTTGACGCAGTTCGCATCCCACAGGATCAGCTGTTGCGTTCCGATCAGCCTCCAGTTGAGGGTGTTCGACTGCTTCACCTCGATCGTGAAGGCGCTCGCCGGCGCCGTGATCTTGCTGTAGTAGAAGAACACGCCGGGGGCGATGCTGTTGATTTTCTGGCCCTTGACGGTGTACAGCTCGTCCGTCAGCTCGCCGTTGGTGCCGTTGGCGAACTGCTGACAGGTGGTGGCCGTGGGCGTGATCTTGCCGGTCGCCGGCACCTGGCGGACGGTGGCGGTCGCGGTGTTCGAGACCGGCTGGTCCTGCGGGCCCTTGCCGGCAGTGTTCGCCGTGTTCACCACCGTGCCGGTGTTGTCGGCCTTGACGTCACCCGGCTGGATCGTGTAGCTGCCGGTGCAGCTCATCGAAGCGCCGGGGAGGAGCGTCGACGGCTGGGTGGGCGTGCAGGTCAGCGGGCCCAGCTTCGAGTCGGTGACCGTCACGTCGTGCAGCGTCACGTTGCCGGTGTTGGCCGCAACGATCGTGTAGTTGATGATCTGGCCGGCGGCGCTGTAGGTCGTCGGGTTGGGCGTCTTGGTCAACCCTATCCTCGGGCTTTGGACCGCGGGGACGTCCTCGTCCGCGCAGACCGCGGCCGCGCCGCCGTCGCCGTCGTTAACGCAGGCCTGGTTGGCGTAGTTGCCGGCGTCGATGTCGGCCTGGGTGACCGTGTGGCTGGCGGTGCAGCTGATCGAGGCGCCGGGCGCCAGGTCCGAGCCGTTGGCCGGCGTGCAGTCGAGGCCTGAGACCTTGGGGTCGGTGACGGTCACGCCGGTGAGCGTCGTGTTGCCGTCGTTGGTGGCCACGATCGTGTAGTGGATGACGTCGCCGACCGCGTCGTAGTTGGCCTCGGTCGCCGTCTTGGTGATCGCCAGGTGCGGGCTTTGGACCGCGGGGACGTCCTCGTCCGCGCAGACCGCGGCCGCGCCGCCGTCGCCGTCGTTAACGCAGGCCTGGTTGGCGTAGTTGCCGGCGTCGATGTCGGCCTGGGTGACCGTGTGGCTGGCGGTGCAGCTGATCGAGGCGCCGGGCGCCAGGTCCGAGCCGTTGGCCGGCGTGCAGTCGAGGCCTGAGACCTTGGGGTCGGTGACGGTCACGCCGGTGAGCGTCGTGTTGCCGTCGTTGGTGGCCACGATCGTGTAGTGGATGACGTCGCCGACCGCGTCGTAGTTGGCCTCGGTCGCCGTCTTGGTGATCGCCAGGTGCGGGCTTTGGACCGCGGGGACGTCCTCGTCCGCGCAGACCGCGGCCGCGCCGCCGTCGCCGTCGTTAACGCAGGCCTGGTTGGCGTAGTTGCCGGCGTCGATGTCGGCCTGGGTGACCGTGTGGCTGGCGGTGCAGCTGATCGAGGCGCCGGGCGCCAGGTCCGAGCCGTTGGCCGGCGTGCAGTCGAGGCCTGAGACCTTGGGGTCGGTGACGGTCACGCCGGTGAGCGTCGTGTTGCCGTCGTTGGTGGCCACGATCGTGTAGTGGATGACGTCGCCGACCGCGTCGTAGTTGGCCTCGGTCGCCGTCTTGGTGATCGCCAGGTGCGGGCTTTGGACCGCGGGGACGTCCTCGTCCGCGCAGACCGCGGCCGCGCCGCCGTCGCCGTCGTTAACGCAGGCCTGGTTGGCGTAGTTGCCGGCGTCGATGTCGGCCTGGGTGACCGTGTGGCTGGCGGTGCAGCTGATCGAGGCGCCGGGCGCCAGGTCCGAGCCGTTGGCCGGCGTGCAGTCGAGGCCTGAGACCTTGGGGTCGGTGACGGTCACGCCGGTGAGCGTCGTGTTGCCGTCGTTGGTGGCCACGATCGTGTAGTGGATGACGTCGCCGACCGCGTCGTAGTTGGCCTCGGTCGCCGTCTTGGTGATCGCCAGGTGCGGGCTTTGGACCGCGGGGACGTCCTCGTCCGCGCAGACCGCGGCCGCGCCGCCGTCGCCGTCGTTAACGCAGGCCTGGTTGGCGTAGTTGCCGGCGTCGATGTCGGCCTGGGTGACCGTGTGGCTGGCGGTGCAGCTGATCGAGGCGCCGGGCGCCAGGTCCGAGCCGTTGGCCGGCGTGCAGTCGAGGCCTGAGACCTTGGGGTCGGTGACGGTCACGCCGGTGAGCGTCGTGTTGCCGTCGTTGGTGGCCACGATCGTGTAGTGGATGACGTCGCCGACCGCGTCGTAGTTGGCCTCGGTCGCCGTCTTGGTGATCGCCAGGTGCGGGCTTTGGACCGCGGGGACGTCCTCGTCCGCGCAGACCGCGGCCGCGCCGCCGTCGCCGTCGTTAACGCAGGCCTGGTTGGCGTAGTTGCCGGCGTCGATGTCGGCCTGGGTGACCGTGTGGCTGGCGGTGCAGCTGATCGAGGCGCCGGGCGCCAGGTCCGAGCCGTTGGCCGGCGTGCAGTCGAGGCCTGAGACCTTGGGGTCGGTGACGGTCACGCCGGTGAGCGTCGTGTTGCCGTCGTTGGTGGCCACGATCGTGTAGTGGATGACGTCGCCGACCGCGTCGTAGTTGGCCTCGGTCGCCGTCTTGGTGATCGCCAGGTGCGGGCTTTGGACCGCGGGGACGTCCTCGTCCGCGCAGACCGCGGCCGCGCCGCCGTCGCCGTCGTTAACGCAGGCCTGGTTGGCGTAGTTGCCGGCGTCGATGTCGGCCTGGGTGACCGTGTGGCTGGCGGTGCAGCTGATCGAGGCGCCGGGCGCCAGGTCCGAGCCGTTGGCCGGCGTGCAGTCGAGGCCTGAGACCTTGGGGTCGGTGACGGTCACGCCGGTGAGCGTCGTGTTGCCGTCGTTGGTGGCCACGATCGTGTAGTGGATGACGTCGCCGACCGCGTCGTAGTTGGCCTCGGTCGCCGTCTTGGTGATCGCCAGGTGCGGGCTTTGGACCGCGGGGACGTCCTCGTCCGCGCAGACCGCGGCCGCGCCGCCGTCGCCGTCGTTAACGCAGGCCTGGTTGGCGTAGTTGCCGGCGTCGATGTCGGCCTGGGTGACCGTGTGGCTGGCGGTGCAGCTGATCGAGGCGCCGGGCGCCAGGTCCGAGCCGTTGGCCGGCGTGCAGTCGAGGCCTGAGACCTTGGGGTCGGTGACGGTCACGCCGGTGAGCGTCGTGTTGCCGTCGTTGGTGGCCACGATCGTGTAGTGGATGACGTCGCCGACCGCGTCGTAGTTGGCCTCGGTCGCCGTCTTGGTGATCGCCAGGTGCGGGCTTTGGACCGCGGGGACGTCCTCGTCCGCGCAGACCGCGGCCGCGCCGCCGTCGCCGTCGTTAACGCAGGCCTGGTTGGCGTAGTTGCCGGCGTCGATGTCGGCCTGGGTGACCGTGTGGCTGGCGGTGCAGCTGATCGAGGCGCCGGGCGCCAGGTCCGAGCCGTTGGCCGGCGTGCAGTCGAGGCCTGAGACCTTGGGGTCGGTGACGGTCACGCCGGTGAGCGTCGTGTTGCCGTCGTTGGTGGCCACGATCGTGTAGTGGATGACGTCGCCGACCGCGTCGTAGTTGGCCTCGGTCGCCGTCTTGGTGATCGCCAGGTGCGGGCTTTGGACCGCGGGGACGTCCTCGTCCGCGCAGACCGCGGCCGCGCCGCCGTCGCCGTCGTTAACGCAGGCCTGGTTGGCGTAGTTGCCGGCGTCGATGTCGGCCTGGGTGACCGTGTGGCTGGCGGTGCAGCTGATCGAGGCGCCGGGCGCCAGGTCCGAGCCGTTGGCCGGCGTGCAGTCGAGGCCTGAGACCTTGGGGTCGGTGACGGTCACGCCGGTGAGCGTCGTGTTGCCGTCGTTGGTGGCCACGATCGTGTAGTGGATGACGTCGCCGACCGCGTCGTAGTTGGCCTCGGTCGCCGTCTTGGTGATCGCCAGGTGCGGGTCGGGGATGAATTTGAGCTTGTTGGTGAACGTGCAGGTCTCCTGAACGCCCTGACCCAGAGTGACCGAGTTACCCGTGTTCGCCGTCGGCGAGCAAACGAGCGAGACCTGCTCGTAGGTGCTCGGACCGGACTCCGAAAGGTTGTACGTGCCATCGGGCACCGGGACGAACTGCGTGTTGTCACCGGCCACCGATCCGTCGTTCGTGCCAGGGCCGTCCCAGGACAGTGTCCAGTCGGCGGGAACCGCGTCTCCATCCTGAACTGTCTTGACGAGCTTCAGGAACGCTGGTGCGCGCTCGAGACCGCAGTCGGAGGAATCCGATGACGGAGAAGCGCTCTTCTTGCTGCAGATGTTGACCAGGGTCAGATTCAGGTTCGGCGTCACGTCCAGGACGACCTGGGTGTCCCTGTCGGGGTCGCTTGCGAACTGGGGTGCAACGTTCGTCGTGAGGGCAGCGGTTGCGCTGATGACCGCGCTGTCCGGCCCCGCGGGGAGCTCGCTGCTGTTGCCGAAGCATTTCTGACCACCGCTGGAGGCGTCCGCGGTGCTGTAGGTCGGGCAGTACCAGTAGGTGATGTCCGTAGTAGTGGGATTCCCTTGGGAGTCGGTGGTGACGTCGAAGCAGACGGCATACTCGGCGGCATTCGGATCAGAGCTGCCGCTCGTGGTCGAGCTCAGGTAGACGCACACGTCGAGGCTGTTGTTGCCCGACAGGAAGGGCTCGTCCCACTTCCAGCCGTATTGCGTCGTCGTGTTGGCGGCGCCGGTGCCGCTGATCCCGTACGCGCTCAGATCGCTCTGGTTGTTGAGCGAGCTGGGATCGATGTCGTTCTGGCCGCCCGAGTCCGGGTTGAGGATGACCGCGGCGGAGGCAGAGGCGGTGCCGACCATGAGCGCCGCCGAAGCGACGAGAAGGGCGAGGAGAGCGACCAGAGCCAATGGCCTGCGGCGGGCTGACCCGCCGCGCCCCGCTCGGTTCCTCCGGTGGCCTGTGGCTGCGCCGTGCCCGGCGGTTGGTGCGACAGAACTACGTGAGCGCGCCGTCGCGCGCAGATCCCCTGAGAGCATTCGTGCCTCCGTTGTCGGGTCCGTCCTTCGACGTCCCTGCCTGCGAATCCCCTGCGTACGAATCCCTACTTGACCAAACGTATCCGCAAAATGCGGAGAAAGTCAAGACCTTAGAAACCGATTCCGCTCGGTTTCAGGAACGCAGATGAAGGGAAGCCGACGCCCGGATTCGAACCGGGGACCCCTTCATTACGAGATGACGTGCCGCCTGGGTGGGCGGAGACCCAGCGGATTTCGGGTGGTTCTTGAGACCACCCCGAACTGCGAAAGCCAAACCTCGGATTTTCGGGCGGACCTGCGTCGGCAGGGCGCGGCGGCGGAGGCTTGGCTAGTTCCCGGCGCTGATCGTGCAGGACCCGGGCGCCGTGAAGCCGGCCGGAGCGGTCGCGGTGAGGCTCGTCGTCTTGTTAGCCCCGCTCTCAGCCACGGTGAAGGTGTTGGTTGCCGGGCCGGTCGTGATGGTGACCGTGGTCGTGGTCGTCCCGACCGCGCCGAAGCCGAAATTGGTTCCGTTGCTCAAGGTGAGACCGATCCCGATCCCCGAAGCGTTCCGGAACGAGTTGCCGTAGGCGTCGTTCGGGACGACGATCGTGAATGCTGTCGAGGAATTCTTCGGAACCGCCACCGGGCAGGTGCGGTTGTAAGAGAGCACGACGCCGGCCGAGTTGACGCTGATCGCGGCCGTGCCGGTCACGCTCGGCGAGCTCGCGGTCGCGGTGAGGCTGTTGGAGCCTGCGGCGAACAATGTCGCCGTCAGCGTCGTCGTACTGACGCCGTTCGCGAACGCCACGGTCCCGGTCGGATAGCTCGGGGCGTTGCCGCCTGGGCTCGTGGAGGCGCCGCTCCAGCTGATCGTGCGGTTGCCCGTGTAGCCGGTGGCCGTGTTGTTGTAGGCATCCTTGGCGGTCAGCGTCACCGTGCTAAACGCGGTGCCCGCCGTCGCCGTGGCCGGGGCCGTCACCGTGAAGTGGTCGGCCGCGGCTGCGCTGACGCTGATCGCGGCCGTGCCGGTCACGCTCGGCGAGCTCGCGGTCGCGGTGAGGCTGTTGGAGCCTGCGGCGAACAATGTCGCCGTCAGCGTCGTCGTACTGACGCCGTTCGCGAACGCCACGGTGCCGGTCGGATAGCTCGGGGCGTTGCCGCCTGGGCTCGTGGAGGCGCCGCTCCAGCTGATCGTGCGGTTGCCCGTGTAGCCGGTGGCCGTGTTGTTGTAGGCATCCTTGGCGGTCAGCGTCACCGTGCTGAACGCGGTGCCCGCCGTCGCCGTGGCAGGGGCCGTCACCGTGAAGTGGTGAGCCGTGGCTGCGCTGACGTCGATCGTGGCCTGGCCGGTCTTCGACGTCTCAGCCGTATCGTTGACGGTAATGGTCTGGTTCCCGGCTGTCTTGAGCGTGACGCCGTTGGTAAAGGTGTGCGAGCCGCCGTCGCCTGCCGCGAACGTGTAGTTCGACGGCAGGACGGGAGACGCTGAATCGGCGGTCTCGAAGTGGACCGTTCCCGTGTAGCCGGTGAACGTGTTGTTGGACGCATCCTTGGCCGTGACCGTCACGCTGAACGGTGCGCCGGCCGTGGCGCTCACCGGTGTGGTTACGGCGAAATGATCGAGCGTTGCCTGAGCAGCGACTGCGACGCTGCCGCTCGGCGCGCTCGTTGCTGTCCAGGAGCGAAAGACGGCCGTGACCGTGTAGTGATAGGTCCCATCCGGAACGGTCGTGTCATCGCAGGAGGTCGCCGTGGACGACGTCAGGGACGACGGGCTCGTACCGCACGCGTTCGCGGTCGACGCGTCACTTGTCTTCACCCGGGTCACGTAATAGCCGCTCGCGGGCGTCAGCCCGTCGTCGAGCGTCGCGCTGTTCCAGGTGACGTGCACGGTGCCTGACGTGCTGGCCGGTACGGAGACGTTGGTCGGCGCGTTCAAGCTGCCGACGCTCGCGGACGCGTTCCCGGCGCCCTGGGTAGTCCAGTGCGCCGAGGCACTTGCGGCGACCATCAGCATCACTACGACGGGCAAAGCGATCTGGACGAGGCGACGCGCGGTCACTTGCCCGCGCTCCCGCTGTAGTCGAGGCTGATGGTCGCGCCCTTGCAGGCGTCCTGGTTCCAGGGTCGATTGACCATCTCCACCTGGGGCATGTCGGCATCGGCCACACCGAGGTCGGCAAGCGTCCGCGTCTGCCCGGCCGGCAGCGAGATCGGGTAGCGCGCGGATGGCACCTGCGTGATCTCGAAGTTCTGAGTACCGCTACAGCCGGTCTTGCTCGTCTCCTCCTCGACCGCGACCGCAAGTCCCGTGATCGTCAAAGCGAAGTTGTACGGATTGGTCAGCGACAGGTTGAGCGGGGCTCTCCGTCCAGGGGCCAGCTGAGCGCCGAGGTTGCCCTCGATCTGGAAGCTCTGGCTCCGCTGCACGTCCAACACCACCGCCGAGGATCTGGACGCGGCGCTTCCGCCGATCGTGCCGGTCCCGGTGATCGCAAGCGCATAGGTGCCCGTCTGCGTGTTGCTCGCGGTCTGAATCTGCAGCGCCGTCTCCGAGCTGGTCCCGGGAACGGTGCTGCCCGGAATCCAGGAGGCGGTCGCTCCCTTCGGCAGTCCGCTGACGCTCAGGTCGACCGACTCGCTGAAACCACCCGTGCGATTCACCCGCACCGTGTAGGAGGCGTCGGCGCCCTGCGGTACCGGCTGGCTTGCCGGAGACCCCGTGACAGCGAAGTTCGGCTGCGCGGTGGGCTGTACGACCAGCGTGATCGCTATCGAGTGAGACAGCTTTCCGCTTGTGGCGGTGATGACCGGCTGTGACGTCGCGTTCGGGGTGGTCGAGCTCGTCTGGATCTTCAGCGTGGCGCTGTTCAGGCTCGGCGGCACGACGCTCGAGCTCGTTCCGTCACTGAGCTTCCAGCTCGCGCTCGCCCCGGTTGGAAGATTGCTGATCGCGAGGCTGACCGATCCAGAAAATCCGTTCTGTCTCGTCACGGTCACGGTGTACGTCGTCGCTGCACCCTGGCTGACCGTCTGGGACCCGGGCGACGCGGCGATGGAGAAATCAGGCTTTCCGCCGGCTGCGAAGACGGCGCCGGCGCCCGACAGGGCGGCAACACCGAGCAGGGCCACCGCAAGCTTGCGCTTGGCACTCCTCGCTGTCGTTTTCCGGAGTCTCTTCATCTCGAATGTGAGTGGGTTGTCGTTGGTTAGGAAGGAGAGGAAGGGCGGCAGCCGGAGCCGCCACCCTTCCGGTACTCGGGGTTGCTACGAGTTGTCGACCGTGTACGCGAGGTCGATGGTCGCGCCCTTGCAGGCGTCCTGGTTCGTGTCCGGGTTGGCCATGAACACGTGTCCGTCGACCGTGGTGCTGTCGCTGGCCGCGAGCTCGGTGTCCAGAGCGACCGTGTGCGGGTTCGAGTCCGCGCCCGAAGCCTCGCTGTCGGCCTTGTAGGTGAACCAGCTCGCCTCACAGCCCGCCGTTGCGTGCGCCTCGTCGATCGAGATCGCCACGTGCAGGTTGGTGACGTACTGGCTCTGCGTCGAGCTGTCGTTCGTGACGGTGGTCGTCACCGCGACGCTCGAGCCCGGGTAGATCCCGTCGGAGGGATCGCCGGAAACACTCACGCCGGCGTCCGTGCCGGCGGTTGCGGAGCCCGAGCCGGAGCCCGAGGTCGTCCAGAATGCGAACGCGACGGACGCGATCGCCAGGACGCCGAGAACGCCGAGCGCGGTGAGCACCCGCTTCTTGGTGAACTTGCTGCTGAACATTGACTGACCTCCTTGGTCATCCGTGTCAAGGGGCCCAGCGAAACGAGGTCCGCGACTCCCCTGCCTACGATGGATCAAGGATCCACCGGCGGCCGAGCCGTCTTGCGCTACAGCAAGACCTCTGGCTTTGCGCCCCCGCCTTGCGACGAGTTCGCCTGGTCAGATCCGGCCGCGAGTATGCATCGGGTTCCCCGTTGCACGCCTGCAACATGTGTCCAGACGAACCACTCCACCCTCAAGCAGTCCTCCGGCACTCCACCTCACTTGACCGACCCCGCGAGGAGGCCCTCGACGAAGTAGCGCTGGAAGGCGAAGAAGAGGGCAAGCGGCAGGATCAGCGAGATGAAGGCGGCGGGTGCGATCAGCTCGAGGTTCGCGCCGAACTGACGGAACTCGGAGAAGATCGCGACGGTGATCACCTGCGTGTCGCGTCCGAACGTGAGCGCCACGAGAAAGTCGTTCCAGGTCCACAGGAACTGGAAAATGGCGAGCGACGCTATCGCCGGCAGGCCGAGGGGAAGGATCAGCCGCAGGAAGATCGTCAGCTCCGAGGCGCCGTCGATGCGCGCCGACTCCAAGATGTCTCTGGGGATTCCGACGAAGAAGTTCCGCAGCAGGAAGATCGCGAACGGCAGCCCGAACGCGCTGTGGAAGAGGATCAGCGCGAGCGCGGTGTCGAAGATTCCAAGGTCGTTGTAGAGAGAGAACATCGGGATCAGCGCCATCTGTAGCGGAACCACCAGCAGTCCCACGACCAGCAGGAACAGCCAGTCCCGGCCCGGGAACTCGAGCCAGGCGAACGCGTAGCCGGCAAGCGCGCCGACGAAGATCGGGATCGCCGTGCCGAAGGAGGCAACCAGAAGGGTCGTTCCGAGCGCGCCCGTGATCGAGTCGTTGTCGAGCACGTTGCCGTAGTTCTCGAACGTGGCCATGCTCGGCTCGGTGAAGATCTTCCACCAGCCGATCGAGCCGATCTGGTCCGGAGCAAGCAAGGAGTCGAGGAAAAGGCCGAGCGTCGGTATCAGCCACAACACCCCGATGAAGGCGAGCAGCAGGTTGAGCGGGGCCCGGGTGAGCGCTCGGGAGACGGCACCTGCCATCAGGCCTCCCTCCTGAAGTTCCTGATGTTGAGGAGCAGGATCGGGATCACGAGCAGAAACAGGAACACGGCGATCGCAGATCCGAGGCCGAAGTCGTTGACGCCGCCGAACGAGGTGCGCCACATCGCAAGCGCGATCACGTTGGCCTCGTCCTGGCTCGACGCCGGCGCCACCGACAGCACGATGTCGAAGATCTTGAGCACGTTGATCAGCATCGTCACGAAGACGACGACGAGCACCGGCCGCAGGAGCGGCACCGTCACCCGGCGAAAGACCTGTCCCTCAGTCGCGCCGTCGGTGCGCGCCGCCTCGAGCAAGTCGCGCGGAATCGCAGCCAGCCCGGCGCCGATCACCACCATCGCGAAGCCCGCCCAGACCCAGATGTAGGCGAGCATGATCGCGGGCGTGATCAGGCTCGCTCCCAGCCACGCCACCCCGGCGAAGGGTTCCTCGAACGTCTCCTTCCCGATCGCGAGCTGGTGCGGTCCGGCCTCGACCTCGTTGAAGGCGAAGCTTCCGTCGTCGCGCGTCTCCGTCTTCGCGACGGTGGCCCCGCCGCGATCGTGCAGCTCGACCGTGACGCCGGGCAGCCCGAGCTCACCCTGCTCCACGACGCCGGGCTTGCCGCCGCCCGGCTTGAAGTCGCGCCAGACCACCCCGTCGATCGCGCCCGATTCAGCCGGGGGTGCTCGAGCCTGGACCGCGCCTTTTGGTACCTCCGCGGGCGGGATCCCGGTGAGTCCGAGGTGGGCGACATCGCCGGCCTCTACCGGTCGCCGCAATGTCAGTCCTTGTTTCGCGCTGCCCGTGAGATCGTCGCTCGAGGGCTGCGCTTCCGACAGGGCACCCGGAGGGTTGACCTCATCGGCGATGACGGCGATCGCGGCGTTGACCGCGCCGATGTCCGGGTCCTTCTCGTCCATCACGCGCCAGATCACTCCTGCGGCGAACAGCGAGATCGCCATCGGCATGAAGACGACAGTCTTGAACGCCACGGACCAGCGGACGCGCTCGAGGAGGACGGCGAACACCAGCCCGATCGCCGTCACGAACGCAGGCACGATCGCAAGCCACAGCACGTTGTTCTTGATCGCCCTCGTGAGGGTGTCCTGGGAGAACAGCTCCTGGTAGTTGTCGAACCCGATGAATGTCGAGCCGTCGCGGTCGAAGAAGCTGCGCACGATCGTGTAGATCGTCGGATAGACGATCCAGACAACGAGCAGGATCGCGGCAGGGGCGAGGAACGCGATCGCGACGCGGTTCCTACGCCACCAACCGGGTTCCGCGCCCGGGGGCGGAGCCGCGACCGGCCCAGCCGTCGCGGCTCCTCCTCCACTCATCGGACCGGCGCGTCCACGTCAGAACGCTTTCGCCGCCGAGCGCTCCATCGCCTCCGCGGCGCCGTCCACGTCGTCGGGGTTGCGGAGGAAGTCCTGGAACTCCTTCCACAAACCCTGTCCGACGGTCGCGCCGAACCTCGCCGGCTGGAGGTCGGAGAGATCGAACCGGAACGTCTCCGCGTCGCCGATCGCTGTCGCGGTCCTCCGCAGCAGCGGATCCTCGTACGCGCTGTCCGGGACGTTCTTGTTGGCGCTCGAGTAGCCGCCGCGCTTCGCCCAGATCTCAGCCGCCTCCGGAGTGGCGAGGTACTCGATCAGGGCCTGCGCAGCAGGCGTGTCCTTGAACATGATGATCGAGTCGCCGCCTCCGACCACGGATGGCGGGGAATCATCGATCGACGGGAAGTCGAAGACGTTGAAGTCCGTCTCCGGCTTCGCCGGTGTCGAGTCCGTGATCACGCTCTCCACGAAGTCGGCCTCGATCACCTGCGCCGCATCCGGGCTCTCCTTGAAAGCGTTGGTGACGGACTGCGGGAAGTCGGTCTCGAGCGCGCCCGAGGTTCCTCCCGCGATGTTGTTCGAGTCGCCGACTATCTGCGCCATCGTCTTGAGCGCATCCTTGACGGACTGGTCGGTCCAGGGGATCTGGTGCTCGGCGAGCTGGTCGTACTTGTCGGCGCCGGCCTGGCGCAGGTAGATGTTCTCGAACATGTCAGTCAGCGTCCACCCGTCCGACGCGCCGATCGAGTACGCGCGGGTGCCCGACGCCCTCAGCGTCTTGGCGTTCCGAAGGAATGCATCGAAGTCCTGCGGCGCCTTGACGCCCGCCTGCTCGAAGAGCGGGACGTTGAACCAGACTGTCGACTTGTTGGCCGCCTTGAAGAGCAGGCCATAGAGCTTGCCCTCGACGGTGCCGACCTTGACCGCTCCCTCGTTGAAGTTGTCCTCGATCGTGCTCTTCGCGAAGTCGATCGGCTTCAACGCGTTCCTGTCCACGAAGTCGCGCACGAGGCCGGGCTGCGGGACCGCCGCGAGATCGGGTGGGTTGCCGCCCTGGACGGACGTGGACAGGACCGTCGGGATCTCGTCACCGACCGGTCTGTACTTGATGGTCACGTCCGGGTTTTCCTGCTTGAAGCCGTCGAGCACGGCATTGAACGACCGTGCCTCCTGGCCGGTCCAGACGCCGCTCATCGACAGATTGCCCGAGACGTTTCCGTCCCCTCCTCCACCGCCATCGTCGTCGCCGCAACCCGCGACGCCGAGGCCAAGTGTGGCCACGACGACCGCAAGAAAATAGAGACTGAATCTCCTCATTGCTTCCTCTCCTCTCGGCGGCCTCAGCCGCCGTCGTAGATGCCCAAACTCGTCTCCGGATCAAAGAAGTGCAGGCCTCTGGTGTCGACCACCATCTCCACCGGGGCGCCCACGCGTGCGCCCGACCGCGGGTCGAAGCGGGCGACGACCGTGGCCTCGTGCTCCTCGGTGGCGATCGTCCTCGCGCCGGTCGCGGCCTCCTCTCCGATGTCGGCAGCGAGCTCGCGGACGTCCTCGGTTACCGCTTGCCTCGCCTCGACCACCACGTGCGCCACGACCTCGGAGCCGAGCGCTTCGCGCAGCTCGAGCTGGCCCTTCAACCGCCGGTCCGCCGGAGCGTCGGGGACGAGCGCAGCGTCCTCGAGCTCCTCGGGGCGGATGCCGAGGATCACGTCGCGTCCCTCGAACGAGCGCAAGGCCGGCCGGTCCGACAGCAGCTCCGGGTCGAGCGCGATGCGCTGGTCGCCGACGGCGGCGTCGAGCGCGCCGTCGCGACGCTCGAGCCGCGCCTCGAGCAGGTTCATCGCGGGACTGCCGATGAAGCCCGCGACGAACACGTTCACCGGCCGGTCGTAGAGCTCTTGCGGACCGGCCACCTGCTGGAGCTCGCCCTTGCGCATCACCGCGACGCGGTCGCCCATCGTCATCGCCTCGACCTGGTCGTGGGTGACGTAGATAGTGGTCACTCCCAGGTTTCTCTGAATCGCGCTGATCTCGGCGCGCACTTGCACGCGCAGCTTCGCGTCGAGGTTGGACAGCGGCTCGTCCATGAGAAAAGCCTGCGGCTCGCGTACGATCGCCCGGCCCATCGCTACCCGCTGGCGCTGCCCGCCCGACAGCTCGCGCGGTTTCTTGTCGAGCAACTGATCGAGGCCCAAGATTTCGGCCGCCCGCTGTACTCGCCGCTCGACCTCCTGCTTGTCGACTTTTCTGACCCTGAGGCCGAACGCCATGTTCTCCCTGACTGTCATATGCGGATAGAGCGCATAGGTCTGGAAGACCATGGCGATGTCGCGATCGCGGGCAGGGACGCGGTTTACCACCCGCTCGCCGATCCGGATCTCACCTTCGGTGATCTCCTCGAGCCCGGCGACCATGCGCAGCGCGGTTGTCTTCCCGCAGCCCGACGGACCCACGAGCACGATGAACTCACCGTCCTCGCTGGCGAGATCCATCCCGGAAACGGCGCGCGTCCCATCCGGGTAGATCTTGGTCACACGATCGAAGGCCACTGCGGCCATCACTAACCTTCTACCCTCTCTGCCGCCCGGCAACCTTTTGATCCAGGCATCGCATGGGACGATTGGAGACACGCTTCATAACGCCCGACGCGGTGAAGACCACGCTGTTCGGTCCGGAATGGCCGCACGCACCCGTGCGGGTGCTGCGAAACCGGGTTGTCAACGAATGGGCGGGCCGCGAGGACCAGATTCCCCTTCCGCCGCCGCGACCGCTCCTGATCGGCCGTACGAGGTTCGCCGGTCTCCGTTACCCGATGCCGAGTTTCAGCGCAATGCTGCCGACCCCCGACACGCGCGGCGATCTCGAGGAGATGGCTTTCGCCACGGGTAGCGTGGCTGAGCACGTCGACGATGTCCAGCCGGCTGCCACGATCGTTCGTGACCTGGCACGCGAGGGCGGGCTAGTTCGCAACGGCGCGTAGCTTTTGCGCTCGCTTCTGCTTCGCATGAAGGCGACAGCACGTCCTACGTATTCGCTCATCGAAGGTGGTCCAAACCGATTGCCTTACGAGGCTAGAGAGTGTGCCCACCGGGACGGTGTCGCTGTCTTTACCGGCCACCACGATACGCACGGTCCTCCAGGCTTGCCCAAACCCCGTGAGAACCGCGTTGCCTCAAAACACCCAGCCGGCCTCCTTTAGCGCAGCGCGGATCTCGCGGTACTTCGTTGGCATCGAGAAGCAAAGCTAGGTGGCGCTACGGACGGTCGACGCTGCTGCATGTCGCGCAAGGCAGCAGCCCCCCTGTCAATCCGAACGAGCCGCCCATGTCCGATGGGAGACCAACGCCGTTGCGAGCAGCACAAGCAGTAAGGCAACGGCGATCGGCAGGCGTGATCCGTGTTCACGACGACCCGAGCATCGTTATCGGTGAGCCAACTGGCCCGCAGGAGGAACACCGCGGGGTAGGGAATGTGCGAGTACCAGCCGGACCTGATCACGTGACGATGGCGCCGACGAAGTAGAGCACGAGTCCAGCGGAGGCCGCGAGCCCGAGCGCCGGCACCCCGAAGCCCGCCAGCAGCCCGACGGCACTCGCGGCCTTGAGAGCGCCGAGGACGGCAGCCACCGCCGCGGCACGCCGTACCTGGCCATGTTGTCGAGGATCCACTGGACCCGGGCGAAGTCGACGGCGGCCGCAAAGGTGTTGGCCGCGGCGGCCATCACGATGATTACGGCTTCGGCGATGGACATGGGCCTACCGTGCCAGAGCCAGTGCGTAGGCATCACGGAACTATGGGCCCGCGCGCAGGCGGGCCCATGGTCGTTTGCAATTGCGATCAGGCGCGCGAGTTGCTTGACGTGAGCGCGGGGTGAGACTGGCCCGCGACGAGCGGAAGCGTCACCGGTGGACCGCCGGGAGGCGTACGAATCTCAATCGACTTAGCATCCATCTCGTCACTCTCCCTCGCATGCACGACGGCGTCGTTCACCTTGTGGCCCGCGTCTACAAGCGAGCTTGCCTGGAACTCGAACGTCACCATTGCCTGAAACTTCACTGGCGCGATCCCTCCATTCGATTCGCTTGTTAACCGGCCGCGCGAGCAAGGTCGGGCAGCGCGCCGAGCTGACGGTAGAGCCCGGCTGCGTCCCAGTATGTCGTCTCGGTATGAATCAGCCCGTCGCGACCGATCTGAATCACGTTACAACCACGTGTCGTGCCCCTTCTGTGTGTTGGGGGTAGCCCCATCAAGTCTCCCTCGTGGGTGCCGGTCGCCTGCCACTCCTCCAGCATCACGTCACCGTCGCATGCAATTCGGCGGACCTCGAAATGGATGTCCGGGAAAGCCTTCATGTACATAGCCGCAGCGTTGCGGATCGCATCGCGTCCGTGCAGAGGTTCCATCAACGTGACGTCAAGCGAGACGGCGTCGGGCGAGTAACAACGCGCAACCGCCTCGGGGTCATGGGCGTTCCAGGAACCGACGAGCCGCTCGATGAGCTCCTTCATCTCAGCTCGGTTCATGGCGTCCTCCTTTCCCACGGGACGTTACGCCTCGTGCGCCGCAGGAGCAAGCTTCGCTAGCGCTCGCGGTGGCCTGTTCCGGGCAGAGGCGAATATGTAGGGAGATGGGACGCTGGCCAACTTCGGCGAGAGCTCTATTAGAAGAGCAGCAGCAGCTCGCCGTGGACGACCCGACACCCTGGCGCCTCCACAGTGGCGACGCGGTCGGCGGCTGCTTCGTCTGCTTCCCGCGTGGGTTGTCGGGACCCGGCGCTGCCGGCGATCGGGCCTGGGCCGCAGCGGCGCTAGGCGAAGTGATCGCCGTGCGCATTGGGCGCGCCGCGGCCCCCATACCGGATCGCGCTGCTTGCCCTGCGCGAGGGACCGGTGCTCGAAGCGGCCGTGCGCGCGCTGCCGCGCCTCCCCGACGTGTTGCTGGTAAACGCGACTGGCCGCGATCATCCCCGTCGTGCGGGGCTTGCACTGCATCTCGGTGCGGCGCTGGGCGTAGCGAGCGTTGGCGTCACACATCGTCCACTGTGTGCCGAAGGTGGTTGGCCTGACGACCGGCGCGGCGCGAGTGCACCGCTCATGCTCGAAGGTGATGTCGTTGGGGCTTGGGTTCGCACACTTCCAGGCCGCCGCCCCCTGGCGGTGACCCCCGCATGGCGCACGGATCTCGCGACCGCGCTCGAGGTCGTATTCGCCGTCACGGCCCGCGCCCGCACTCCCGAACCGCTGCGTCGGGCGCGCCACGCTGCCCGATCCGCGCGCGCGGCTTGGGAGTGTCCCACTTGAGCGGGTCTCCGTCAGCAACGGGGCAGGGAGGACTCGAACCCGACTTCTGTTTTGGAGACTGTGCACGCTGGGCCGCGACTGGCTCAGCGCACCTACTAGCGGGTTCTGGCAGTGGCCTCGGCGACGGGGCCGGATCCTGCGGACCCTGCGCCGCGCAGGACGTCGAGTCGCGGGATCAGCCTGGCCGTTCGCCGCGCATAGTCAGCGTATTCCGGGAACTCCTTCGTCAGTGCCCGTTCCTCGAGCCGCATGCGAACCGTCTGAGCGGCGGCGAAGACAGCGGCAACGACCAGATTCCAGGACGAGGGAGAGGCGATCACGAGGCCTGCGCACATCCCGAGCTCGCCGAGGTAAATGGGATGACGAACGAGGCTGTACGGGCCTCGCGTAACGAGGCCGCGGGCCTCGGGCAGCACGCCGAAGCACTTGCCGAGCGTGAGCACCGCCGCGAGCATCCACACGATCGAGACCAGCACGACCGCCTCGCCAGATATCAGCAGTGAGGTGGTCGCCGCGTCGGTCGGCCGCTTCAGTGCCACCACTGCGGCGATTGCCGCAAAGCAGGCGACGAATGCCACCGGCTGGCGGCAGCGGCGGCGCGCGGGCTCCCTGCCCGCGACGAAGAAGGCGAGCGCGACGACGACCGTCAGCTTGAGCAGCGAGTAGGCCGCCGACAGCCACCCGTCCAGATCGGCGCCGGCGATCGCTTCCCGGCCGGCGTGGACCGCTTCCGCGGCGGTCGCCGCGACGAGCGTGGCGAACACGGCCACGACTGCGTCCCTGCCACGCGGCTTTCCGAGGCCCGCCACGGACGAGCGCTTGTCTCGGCGATCAGGCATGCCGGATCTTGAGAGTGCTGCCGGTCTCGATCCCCTGCCGTCGGCACTCGCCCGCCGCCAGCTCGAGCACTGCCTTCGCGTGGCGTCCGGCGGCCGCTCGCCATGGCTTCAGCTCGGTCGCCAGATCGAGCACGCGCAACTCGCGGTCGAGGAACACGGCATCGATCGGGAACCGCATGAACCAGGTGTGGACCGCCGATGACGGATAGATCAGAAGCCCCTCGCCTGCCGCGAGCTCGCGCTTCCCGAGCAGTCCTTTGAGGCGCATGAGCGGCGTATCCGCGACGATGCAGCGTTCGCAGACGACTCGCTCGCCGTCGCCCTCGACCACGAGCCCCAACACGCCGCCCGCGCGCCGTGCGCTCTTCAACTGCCTGGACAAGTGACGCACGGCTCATCCACCGCCGAAGGACTTGCCGAAGTCGTGGATCGCCGGATAGAGCAGGACGATGAAGATCGGCGGGAAGATCAGCAGGATCAAGGGGAAGAGCATCTTGATCGGGGCCTTCTGGGCCCGCTCCTCCGCCGCCGCCTGCCGGCGCTTCCGCATCTCGGTCGCGAGGTTCCGCATGATGTTTCCGATCGAGACGCCGAGCGTCTCACCCTGAATCACCGAGCGGACAAACGAACGCATCGAGGGTGTGTCGCAGCGATCGAGCATGTTCGACAGTGCCTCGATCGTGGAGAGACCCATCTTCTGCTCTTGGAGCCCGAGCCGGACCTCCTCGCCGAGCGGCCCTCTCAACCTGCTGGCCGCCACCTGCAACGAGCCGCTGAACCCGAGGCCCGCCTCGACCGTCACGACGAGGAGGTCGATCAGCTCGGGGAGCGTCGTCTCGATCTGCGCGAGCCGGCGCTCGGCTCGCTTGCGAAGCACCGTTTGCGGAAGTACCCATCCCGCAAACGCGCCGAAAAGCGGCGCGAACAGCACCATCGGGCCCCCGGAGCCGCCGCCGGCGAACAGCCACAGCAGCAGCACGCCGCCGGCGGCACACGCCAGCACGCGGTAGCCGACGAACATCGTCGGCGCGGTCGTGTAGCGACCGGCCGCAAGCAGCATCTTGCGCGCCTCGCTCTCCGCGTTCCCCAGCCGCGGCGCCAGTGCCCGCCCGATCCGGTCGGCGATCGCGTCCAATGACCCTCGCAGGCCACCAGCGAGCAGGCTGTCGGACGCCCCGTCGGCGCCGAACCCGTACGAGCCGATCTGCGAGAGGCGCTCCGCCGCCTGCACATCCGGCATGGTCAGCGCCCGCACCGCGAGCGCGGTGGCGGCGCCGAGCAAGAGCACTCCGAGCACGAACAGGAACACGGCTGCCCCTAGACCTCGATGTCCACGATTCGCTTGATGACGAGCGACCCCGTGATCACCATCACCGACCCGATCACGAGCAGCACGGTCCCCATCGTCTCGGTGAAGAGCGGCTCCAGATAGCCGGGGTTGATCACCGAGATCGCGGCCAGGAGGAAAGGCGGCAGCAGCGAGATGATCCACCGCGCCATCCGGCCCTGGGTTGTGAGCGTCATCACGGTGCGCCGCAGTTCCGAGCGGTGGCGGATCGTCTCGGACACCCGGTCGATGACCTCGGCCGTGTTACCACCGGTCTCGCGCTGAAGCAGCGCCACCAGCACAACCTGCTCGAGGTCGCGGCTTCGCATCCTGCGAGCGACCACGCCTAAGGTCTCGTCGAGCGGGACGCCGAGCTTCTCGTCGGAAACGGCGCGGCGAAACTCGCTCTGAGCGGGCTCCGGCGCGTCCTCGACGGCCACTGCGAGCGCGCCGACGAAGCTGTGTCCGGCGCGCATCGCGGAAGCGATCACCTGAAGGTTCTCCGCGAGCTGGTCAGCGAACTGCGTCCGCTGTTGCTTGGCCTTGTGGTTGATGCGGTTCCAGACCAGAGCCGGAACTCCGAGCGCGAGCAGCGCCGCGAGCGGGCTTCCGATGGCAGCCACGAGGATCCACATCGCGAAGACCGTGCCGACCGCCGTGAACGCGAGCACGCGAATCGCCGGCATCTCGATGCGCGCGATCTCGAGCTCTTCCTTGAAATCCGCCCACCATTGGGTCTGCTCGAGTGACTTCTCCGCCCCTACCAGCATCGACTTCTTCTTCCCGTCCTGCTCGCCGTCCTCCTCGTCCGCGATCGGCGCGAAGCCGCCGATCCGTTGCCGCACGGATTGTCCGCGGGGCCTGAGCGCGAACAGGACCGCGACGATGAAGCCGAACAGGAGGGCGCAGAAGATGCAGACCACCACGAGCGCCGCCGACGAGCCCCAGAACCCCTTCGCCGAAGCCGTCTTCTCGCCCGCCACCGCGGACGGGCGCTGCGGGCGCCGCGTATTGGCTGGTCGCCACCAGCCCGGGCGCCGTCGACCTTGACGTGCACCCTGTCGCCGAGCCGCGACCGCGAGCGGTAACGGATCACGTACTCGTTGGCGAGGCGCGATCCGAGCGCTGCGTAGATCGGCTGGAGCCCGGCAGACGAGCGCGCCTCGGAGTACTCACCGCCACCGGAGGAGGCAAGCTGTCTCCAGGGCCTGTCGATCGAACCACTTCGAACGAAGCCCGACGCGTGAAGATCCGAACGCCCGCCGCCTGCGCCCGGTCCGCGACTGCGGTCGGCGCTCAAACGGCTCCCGGTGTCCGCACCGTCGGACAGCACGACCACCGACCCCGCCTTGATCCGCGCCTGCTGGAGCATTCCGATCGCGGTCGAGACCGCGTCGTAGAGGTGGGTCCCGTCGTCGACGACCGGCGGGACCTCGGACAGCGCGTTCGCGATCGCCGACCCGTCGCTTGTCATCGGAAGCGTCACGCGCGACACGCGGTTGAACGTGACGATGCCGATCTGCTGCTGCGGGTTGCGCTTGCGAACGAATGCCTTGCGCCGCGGCAACGGCGTCCGCGATCGGGCGGCCGCGCATCGTCTCCGTGGCGTCGATCGCCAGCACGGTGCCGAAGGCGTTCTTTCCGGCGACGTCGGCCGGGACGACGGACGGCTGCGAGACGGAACGGCCGTTCTCTCTAACTTCGACGTGTGCAGGCAGCAGGGTGCGCTGCGCCGGCAGCGTGAGCACGAACGACCGCTCTGGGAATTCCACGCTCCTCACGCGTGTCAGCCGGGTCTCACCATTCTCGGCGAGTGCCGGCGCGGCCGCCAGCATGGCGGCGAGGACGCTCAGCGCAAGTGCCGACGCGAGCCGCCTCACCGCGCCCCCAGCCTGGTGAAGTCGACGGCCTGGGCCTCGGGCGCCATACTCGCCGGCACCTCGACCCCGCGCTTCTCGAACTTGTGGAAGAACGTCGGGCGCAGGCCGGTCGGACGGAAGCTTCCGATCACCTTCCCGTCGGAGCCGATGCTCTCCATCTGGAATTCGAAGATGTTCTGGAGCGTGATCACGTCCGACTCCATCCGCTGGACCTCCGTGATCGCCGTCACCTTCCGCGAGCCGTCCTGAAGCCGCTCGAGGTGGACGATCATGTCGAGCGCCGAGGCGACCTGCTGCCGGATCGCCCTCACCGGCAGGTCGTAGCCGGACATCAGCACCATCGTCTCGATCCGGGAGAGCGCGTCGCGCGGGCTGTTCGCGTGCACCGTGCAGAGCGAGCCGTCGTGGCCCGTGTTCATCGCCTGGAGCATGTCGAGCGCCTCCGCGCCGCGAACCTCGCCGACGATGATCCGGTCCGGGCGCATGCGCAGCGAGTTGCGAACCAGCTGCGCGGATCGGGACCTCGCCCTCACCCTCGATGTTCTTCGGCCGCGCCTCGAGCCGCAGCACGTGCCGCTGGTTCAGCCGCAGCTCGGCCGCGTCCTCGATCGTGACGATCCGGTCCTCGTCGGGGATCGTGGTCGAGGCCGCGTTCAGGAGCGTCGTCTTTCCGGATCCGGTCCCGCCCGAGATCAGGATGTTCAGCTCGCGCCTGAACGCAGCGATCGAGGAAGTCGATCGTCTCGGGGCTCAGCGTGCCGAGCTTGATCATGTCGTCGAGCGTCGAGCCGCCGCTTGCTGAACTTGCGGATCGTCACAAGCGGACCCGAGAGCGACAGCGGCGGCAGCACCGCGTTCACGCGGCTTCCGTCCGGCAGCCGGGCGTCCACCATCGGCGACGATTCGTCGATCCGGCGGCCGACCTGCGCCACGATCTTGTTGATCACGCGTCGCAGGTGCGATTCGTCGGTGAAGCGCACGGCCGTCTGTGAAAGGCGGCCCTCACGCTCGACCCAGACGTCGAACGGCCCGTTGATCATGATCTCGGTCACGCTGTCGTCCGCCAGCGGGCGCTCGAGCGGCCCATGGCCGAGGATGTCGTCGGCGATCTCGCCCACCAGGCGCTCGCGGTCCTCACGAGCGATCCCCGCCTCTGCGTCGAGCTGGCTCTTGATGTCCGCCAGCACTCGCTCCCGCATGTGGGAAGCATCCATGTCGGCGTTGAAGAGCTCGGGACCGAGGCTTCCGATCACCGCGAAGTGAATGCGGTTCTTCACCTCCGCGAACGGATCACGCTCCCGCCCGACGGCGGGCTGGCTGCCCTTTGAAAGGCGCTCGTGCAGCTGCATCAGCCCTTCCTCCTCAGTCGCAGCCGCCGGCTTCGCCCGTTCGCCTTGGCCACTGCCTTCGTGTTCGCGACGCCGTTCCCCGGCGTGCCGTTGCGATAGAACTCGGCGAGCGCGCGGAAGGCCTTGGCGGCCTCCGAGCGCCGAGCCGCGCGTTACGATCGGCGCCCCCATGTTGGCGGACCGAGCGATGTCCCGATGGCTCGGCACGAGCACGTCGGGCTCCCGGCCGACGACCGTCCGGACGTCGTCGTGAGTGATCCCGACATGGCTGTCGGCCCGGTTGAGGACGAGGTTGATCCGCTCGCCCTCGTAACCCATCAGCTCGAGCGTCTCCAGGCCGAGCTTGGTGTTCTTGAGCGAGAGCGAGTCCAGCATCCCCACCATGCAGACGTGGGTCGAGCTGTCGACCGAGGCGATCACCTCGGGGGTGAACCCCGGTGGCGTGTCGACGATCACGTAGTCGTTCGTCGAAGCGCAGCGTCAGTGTAGAGATCGCGCAGGAACTCGACCGTCACCGCACCGGCCTGGTCCGGCCGCATCGGGGCCAGCAGCACCCGCACTCCCGACTCGTGCGTCGGCGAGGTACGCATCGACCTTCTCCGCGTCCATCGCGCCGCCCGAGGTGGCGAGGTCGTAGATCGTCTTCTCCGGCTCGAGTCCGAGCGCGAGACCGACAGTCCCCGAACTGGAGGTCGAGGTCGACCACCACCACCCGCTGACCTTCGTCCGCCAGGCTGACGGCCAGGTTCACTGTCGTGAGCGTCTTGCCGATCCCGCCCTTCGGTCCGAGCACGCAGATCATCCGGCCCTTCGCGCTGCCGCTTCCCGCACGTGCTCCGTTTCTGCGGGCGACGGCCTTCTGGAACGTGAACAGGACGTCCTCGACGGCGCGCTCGGCCTGTGCGCCCGCCGCCGGCAGGACGACGATGTCGTCCGCGCCGACCTCGAACACACGCCGCACGAAGCCGTTCGCCGACCCACCGCAGACGACCACCACCGGACGGTCAGGATGCTCCCTGACTGCCGACTCGATGTACTCGAGCGCGTGGTCGGAGTATCCGCCGCACGCGACCACCAGCAGGTTCGCGTTGGAGGCCTCGGACGGCGCTCCGTCCTGAAGACTCTCCACCAGGCCGACGACCTCCACCTCCGGCTCCTTCGGGAAGACCCTCTGGAGCACCTCGCGGTTGGCGCTGTGGTCGAGTGCGACCAGCGCCCTGATTGCCTCCGCCATCAGCGTCCCTCCTCGCGGTTCACCTTGATCGGCCGGGTCCCGGCGAGCAGCTGCTCGAGCCTGATCAGCGTGCCTGCGGGCTGTTCTCCGCGCCCGCCTTCGGGCGAAGCATGAGCCAGACCTTGCCGTTGTCGACCGCGAACGCGATCTCCGCCGCCTTACTGTCGGAGGTGCGCACGACGACGTTCTGGGTCTTGTTGAGAGCGACGGAGCCTGGAGGCCTTATCGGGCGCCTTCAGCACGAGAGCGTCGCTGCAGGATCATCCGCAGCGACGGGCGACCTCGGAAGCCGCTGGTCGCGTTGAACCCACCGAGCACGTCGACTCGGTCGCCGGTCTTGATGTCGCCGATCATGCCGTGGGCCGAGTCGAGCGGGATCGAGATCCCGCGCTCGACGCCGGTGATCTTCTCGGCGAACGTGTTGGTGCCCGACTTGAACTGTCGACGCCGTGAACTGCTCGCCCGGGAAGACGTCCTCGGAGGCGACCTGACCGCGCAGCTTCGCGGGGTCCGTCACGGCGTTGGCCTTGAGCTCCGACTTCTGGACCTTGTCCATCTGGAACAGGCTCTTCGCGACGATCACGTCGCCCGAGCTGCCCTTTCGATCAGGCTACTTCGCGACCATCACGTTCACCTCGGACGAGTCGGTCACACGAGCCCGGTACTGGCTCAGGAAGATCAGCAGGAAGGCGGCGGCCGCCACTGTCACTACCGCGGCGAGGACGAACAGTCCCTTGGCGCGTCGACAGCTGCCGGCGGATCTCCGTGGTTGAGAACATGTTGCGTGGTGCTTGCATCCCTGCTCTGCCTCCTTATTCGGTAAGTGTTGCCACGCAGGAGCCGAACGATTCGAAGTCACAGACTTCCGATCCGCTCGAGTTGTTGAAGGTGTCGATGTACTTGATGAAATGGCCGACGATGTATCCGGCGTCGTTGTTCGGGACCGGGTCGTCGCCGTTTCCCTGGCACGGGTTGGCGAAGCCCTGTCCCTGGGCAGTCCAGCCCGTGACGTAAAAGGTGGCGAAGTCGGTTACCGGGACGTTTTCGCTCCCGCTCCCCGAGAACGACCCGTAGGGAGTGAGGAAGACCTGAACGATCCGCGGGTCGGCGGGAGAGAGGTTCGGATAGTCGTCCCAGTTGTTCGGGGAAGTGCAGGCGGTCGGCTGCCTCTCCCCGAGGATTCGAAGGTTCATTCCCTCCGGGACCTGGTTCGTCGCCGAGCCCGTCTGGATGGCGACGCAGTCCCAGGGTTGCGCGGAGCCCCAGAGGTCGCCCCGGTTGGCCGGGCAGGCGGTGCCCGCGTTCTTGGTGTAGGTCGGCCGGCAGCCGTAGGCCAGCTCGTCCGACAGGTTCGAGTAGTTCGGGTCGCAGTCGAGCGACTGGTTCTGGCTGCCGCCGATCACCCGCAGCGACACCGCGGGATCGCTGACGTCGGAGGCGTTCTGGAGGCTGCCCTCGATCCCGATCGTCACGGACGAGGTTGTGGGTGCAGGTCGGCTGAACCGTGCTGCAGCGCTCGAACGAGTTCGCCCAGAACGAGCCGTCCTCGGAGATCTGCGCGACCTTGATTGGCCCGGAGCGGGCCGCGCTCGCGCCAAAGGTCCGCTGGACGATCCCGAACGTCCCCTTGCACTTGTTGCCGCCGCCCTCCTTGCACTCGTTGCTCCCGACCGTTCCGATCGTCTCGCGCCACTCGAGCTCGACAGGGAGCGGACCCGCAGCCGGCGGCACGGGAATCGTGGCGCTGGAAGCCCAGCTGTCGCTGGCAGGGTCGTAGGTGAGCGGATAGTCGTTTCGGTCCACGACCGCGGTCAGCCCGGCGCCGACCGCGGACGGGTCGCCGGAGCCGAAGTCGACCTTGGCGCGCACCCCGACCGTGCACGTCCCCGACTCGGCCGAGAAGTAGGGATCCGCGCAGGTGCCGTTGAAGAGCATGACGCTCCGAGCGATCGGCTCGTTCGGCTGAGCGCCGCTGCCCGCTGCCGTCCAGCCGCGCGCGTAGAGCAGGCCGTTGGCGGAGTCGGCGTCGAAGCAGTCGACCTGGGGGTCGCCGCAGGTGGCCGAGAGGTGGCCGCCGACCGCGACCCGCACGCCGATGTGTCGGGCATTTGTCGTCACCGGCAACGGAGACAGCGCGTTGTCCCAGATCGCCAGCCCGTTGGTGGTTCCCGGCTGCTTGCTCAGGTCGGTGGTGCCCAGCACCGAGCCGTTGCTCTCGTCGATGAACGAGACGCGCACCTTCTTCGGGTTCACGTCGGGGACGCCGACCGGCAGCGCACCGGAGGCCGTGTCGACCTGCATCAGCGAGACGCGGGCGTGCGCGTTGATGAACGGGACCTGAGCGACTCTGAAGAACCACGGCAGGTCCGTCTCCGTCAGCTTCACGTCCAGCATCTTCGCGTCGCAGGGCGTGCCCTCGACGACGGTGTCGTCAACGTTGGAAGTCTGGTTGTAGTAGGTGCGCGAGTTGAACAGGGTGTGGACGTTCTCCGGTGGCGTGCCGCCGACCTGAGCGTTGTAGGTCGCACCGCCGTACGCGGTTGCCTCGGCGATGACCGGCTCGTTCGCGCACGGGATCGCGTACTCGCGCGCGCCCGCCAGCACGGCGGCGTCCGCCTGCATCTGGAGGTGGCGCTTGTGCTCGAACCAGTTGGCGATGTCCACCACGAAGCTGGCCATCAGGACCATCATCGGCAGAGCGACCGCCACCATCACGAGCACGCCTCCGCGCTCGTCCCTCACCGTCCGCCCGGTCAGCTCGGCGAGACTCACGCGCATCCCGCCGTGTAGTTCGTCGGGATCTGCTCCAGACGCATCGTCGAGGTGCCGCTGATGGTCTTCGAGGTGATGCCGGTCTCGACCTGTAGGAAGTTGAGGAAGCTGTAGTCGGTGCTCACGGTCACCTGGACCGGGTCGCCGATGTTCGAGCTGCCGGCCGGGAAGCTGATGCAAACCGACAGCGGGCCCGCCACGGCGGCGGTGCCGCCGTTTCTCAGCTCCGGCGTGTCCGCCTCCGCGCGGATCGACTCCTGCAGCGTCCCCCCCGAGCCGGGGTTCTTGTTCACGGCTGCCCAGCGGGCGCCGGTGGCGGACAGGTGGGTCGAGTCGATCCAGTAGTTGAACGCCTTGCCGAAATCGAGCACTCCGAAGACCAGCACCAGAATCAGGGGCAGGACGAGCGCGAACTCGACCAGCGCCTGTCCTGATTCGTCGCTGCGAAGCGACCGAAGTTGTCTTTTGCGTGATGTCACTCGGATGTCCGCGTGTGAAAGTCGTGATGAAGAGGGTCGAAGCCTTGTCTTGATGGTCATCCCGCGCCGCCTCTCCAAGCTGCTAGCCGGCCGGCGTAGCGTTGGAAAGGCGGCGGCGGGACGTGGTGCACCTCCCCGGCTTACAGGGCGGTGGTGACCGTCGTGAAGACGCCGTTGATGCCGCCCGAAAGCAGGCCCAGGGCGCCAATCGACGCGATCGAGACGAGAGACAGGATCAGCGCGTACTCGGTGAGCGTCTGGCCCTCCTCGCGGTCGCGAAGGTTGCGGAGAAACTGGATCATGCGTTCACCCCCTTTCCTAGGTGGTGCACCATTGGTGCAGACTGAGTTCCGTTTTAAGAGCCCCACTTGCCGGCCCCGTGCAATGGTGGAATGAGTGGGGCGTGCTGCGCTATAGGCCGAGCGTCTCAACTTGAGTTCACGGTTGTGAACGCATCCGGCTCTTTCGCTGCACGCGAAACTGGCGATCCAATCGACCGCCAGCTGCGATTCCCGACGAAGCGCCGGGACGTATGCGTGATCTAGATGGCGGTGCTGACGGTGGTGAGGAGGCCGCTGATGCCGCCCCCGACGAGCGTCAGAGCGCCGATCGACCCGATCGACACGAGAGAGAGGATCAGCGCGTACTCCGTGAGCGTCTGGCCCTCCTCGCGGCGGTGCAGGTCCCGGAGAAGCTGAATCATGCGTCCAATGGTGCGACGGCGGGCGCTCTTTCGCAATAGGGCACCTGGGGTGATCTTGCGCTCATGGTCGTGAACGCGCGGTGTCGCAGGAAACGTGGCGAGACCGGGCTTTTCCGCTGTACTCTCGGCAAGCAGCCGGCTTGGACAGGAGGTCCGGACCGTGGCAATGCCCGGCTGTCAAGGACAAGGAAGTCTGATGGTCACTCGGCTCAGATTGCTGGTCTTGTGGACCGCGGTGCTCGCGGCGTCCGCGACGCTGGCCGTGATCCTCCTCCCCACGCTCAGCTTCGCCTACTGGAACCCTTCGATCGACGCCGCAATCGAGACGGCGGCGGCGATCGTCGCGATTCTGACCGCGTATCTGGTCGGCCGCCGCTTCAGCCGCACCGGCGAGCTTCGCGACCTCGCCCTCATCGGCGTCCTCTGGATTCTCGTGATCACGCACCTGGCGTTCTCCACCCTCCCCGCCCTGTCGGGCGTCGCTGGCGAGCCGTTTTTTGCCTGGGCCCTGATCGTCACCCGGCTGCTCGGTGCAAGCATGTTCGCGGTCGCGGCGTTCCTACCGGAGATCCGGCTTGCCCACCCCCGGCGCGCGACCCTGTGGTCGGTTGCCGCACTTGGGTCGATCTTGATCGTGATCGCGGCGACGATCGCCGCTCTCGACCCGCCGAGCCTGCTCAACGATTCCCCCGCCTCCTCCGACACCGCGCGCATCGACGGCGTGGGCGCGATGGTCGGGATCCAGCTCGCGGCCGCGGCGTTGCTGGGCGTGGCGGCGGTCGGGTTCACGAAGTTCGCGATGCGAAAGCACGACGAGCTGATCGCGTGGTTCGCGATCGGCCTCACGCTCTCGATGTTCTCGCGCCTCAACTACGCGCTCTTTCCGTCGGTCGACCCTGAGTGGGTCTTCACCGGCGACATCTTCCGCAGCGCCTTCTATCTCGCCCTCCTGATCGGCGCCCTGCGCGAGCTCGGCACGCACCAGCGCACGGTGGCCAGCGCAGCCGTGCTGGAAGAGCGACGGCGGATGGCCCGTGACCTTCACGACGGGCTCGCCCAGGAGCTCGCCTTTCTGTCGAGGGAGAGCCGCCGCCTCGCCGAGCACACCGAGGGGAGGGAGGCGGCCCAGCTCGCCGAGGCCGCAGACCGTGCCCTGAGCGAGTCGCGCCAGGCCATCTCCCTGCTCGCCCTCGGCCCCGACCAGCCCCTGGACGCGATGATCTCGCAGGCGGCCAGGGAGCTCACGTCGCGGGCCGGCGTCGAGCTGAGGCTCGACCTGGACCCGCGCGCGGACCTTCCCGCCGACGGCAAACGGGCGCTCGCCCGCATCGTTCGCGAGGCGGTCTGGAACGGACTTCGTCACGGCAGGGCGACGAAAATCGTCGTCAAGCTCTCCGTCGACCGGGGCCTGCGGTTGCGCGTCCGCGACAACGGCGTCGGCTTCGACCCGGACGACTCGGAAAGCCGGTTCCGCGGCTTCGGATTGACGGGCATCCAGGATCGCGCGCGGGCGCTGGGGGGCGACGCGCGATTCCTGTCTCGCCGGGGGGCGGGAACGGAAGTCGAGGTTCGCCTGCCGTGAAGGACCGGATCCGCGCCCTCGTCGCGCACGGTCACGCGCGCGCCCGCGGCGGTGTCCGCGACGCGCTGTCGGGGACGGAGTTCGAGATCGTGGCCGAGGCGGCCGATGCGGCGAACGCGGTGACGCTGGCGCTGCTCGAGCGACCGGACGTCTGCCTGCTCGACACCCGGATGCCGGGCGACGCCACGACGGCCACCCGCGAGATACGCGCCGGCGCCCCCGCTGCCGCGATCGTGATGATCGGTCCGCGCGGCTCCGACAAGGAGCTGTTCGAGGTCTTGCGCGCGGGCGCGCGCGGATACCTCTCGATGCACATCGACCCCACTCGCCTGCCCGACGTGCTCCGCGCCGTGCTCGCCGGCGAAGCGGCG
The DNA here is from genome assembly GCA_963716195.1 of uncultured Solirubrobacterales bacterium. Classification (GTDB taxonomy): domain Bacteria; phylum Actinomycetota; class Thermoleophilia; order Solirubrobacterales; family JBBDJG01; genus JBBQNR01. The sequence continues at coordinate 401,236 of OY970293.1, read as the reverse complement.
GTGCCGCGCCGGATGGTCGCCCGCCTGATCGACGAGTTCTGCTCCCATGGGCCCCGACGGCACCTCGGAGCGGGTAGTCGTCACGCGACCAGCCTCACCTGGCGTGAGTGGGAGGTGCTCGAGCTGCTGCACGAGGGCCTCTCTACCGACGAGGCCGCAAAACGGCTGACGGTCTCTCCGGTGACCGTCCGCAGGCACGTCTCCGCGATCCTCGCGAAGCTCAGGGTTCCGGATCGCCGAGCAGCGGTGGCCCGGTTCGCCGAGCTGCGCTAGCTAGAGGCTAACCGCAGCGCGCACCACAGACAGCTTGGGAAGGATGGGTCAAAGCGCTGCTCGGCCTGATCGCGATCGGCGGCTGCGGCGAGGGCAGTGGTGAGCGGGAGAGCTCGGATGCGCTGCCTTTCCCAGCTATCGCTCTTGAAGGCGTTGGTGAGGGTCCGAAGGGACGCTCGTTTGTGCAAGGCAGCAGCCAGCAGGGAAGGCTCGGGTGCCTCCACCGGCGTGTCAGCGGCATCGCCAACACAGCCCGGGCGAGCGCCATCACGGCGCAGCGCTGAATCGCGCCGTGCGCGCTCGCGGTCTTCGCGGGCGCTGTCGAAAGACGGTGGGAGTGCCGGCGAAGGAGGTGCGCGCACCTACTCGCGGATCGAGCGGATAGCGGCTGCTCTAAAACAGGCGGTCGGGCGAATCGACCGTCCGAAAGTCGAGTCGACGAGCACCCGCCTGGACACTGCGTTGACCGACTTGAGTGGATCCGGAAAGGATCCTGTGAAGCAGGTGCGCGCCTGCCGCCGAGGTTAGCGCGGCCGCGTCCCTTTGGCTAACAGAAGCGAGCTCGGAGCATCTAGGTCGCAACTTCGCGGGCAGGATTGGAACTGCGACCCCGCTGCTTAGAAGCTAGCGGTCCTCTGTGGACCTAGACGATTCCGCTGCGAACCGCGTAGACGGCCGCCTGGATCCGATTGTGGATCTCGAGCTTCGCAAGGATGCTCGAGACGTGGATCCTCACGGTCTGCGGGCTGACGAACAGCTCCCGGGCGATATCCGAGTTGCACTTGCCCTCGGCGACGAGGCGCAGGACGTCCAGCTCGCGCGGGGTGAGCTTCACGCGGTCGTCATCGTCGTCGCGAGGCTTGTGCGCGGTTGCGGTTCGCAGCTGCTCGAGCACCTTAGTCGCGACCCTCGGCGCGATCAACGACTCACCCGCGGCCGCGGATCGCACACCGTCCACGATCGAGGCGTCGGACGCGTCCTTCAGGAGATAGCCGCTCGCACCCGCGAGCACCGCCTCGCTGACGTCCCCGTCTTCGGCCGAGACGGTCAGCACGAGCACGCGCGTGCTCGGCGCCGCGTCCGCGAGCCGCCAGGTCGCCTCCAGCCCGGAAATCCCCGGCAGATTCAGGTCCATCACGACGACGTCGGGAAGGAGCTCGGTCGCGAGCCGCAGCGCCTCGATCCCGTCGGCTGCCTCACCTACGACGTCCAGCCCGTGCTCGTCGAGAAGGCTTCGAACGCCGCGGCGGAAGAGGTCGTGATCGTCGACGACGAGGACTCTGATCGAGTCGGGGGAAGTTACTTCCTCGACCTCCACCCGACGTGTATCGGGCCGCCGGCCGGATCGCTTGAGGACGCGAAGCGGCGCTAGGCGGTCGCGCCCGCTAGAGGACATCGAGCGTGGCTCGACTGGACCGGAAGCCGGCCTTCGTGGCCCGGAATACGATCGTGCCGCCCCGGCGCGGCCGCAGCTTGAAGAGCGCGATCCCCTTCCTGCTGCTGCGCCTGGTCCGGCGTATGCCCGCGCCCGCGGCCCGGATCCGGGCGCCCGCCAGCGGCCGTCCCTTCGCGTTGGTGACTGTGACCGTCGCGATGCCGCGATGCTTGCGAACCAGAAGTCCGACCGCCGTGAACCGCATGCGCTTCGGCAGCGTGATCGAGCGAACCGTCCAGGCGCCGATGTTGTTCCCCTCGTCGACCGCGGCCACCCGCCAGTAGATCGTGCCGCCGTCGAGATAGCCCGGCAGGGTGAGCAGGGGGGCATAGGCGGTGTTCTGCGTCGTGTGTGTGTCGAAGATCGTGGCGAAGCTGTCCGACGCCGCGGCCTGGACCTTGTACTCCTTTGCCATCGGGCCTGGGTCCCACGAGAACAAGACGCGGCCGGGAGAGCCCACGGATCGAGGGCCGGTCGGAGCGTCGATGCGGCGCGTGAAGGCCTGCGGAGCGGAGTACGGCCCCGGTGTCTCGCCGCCGTTGGACCGGGGGAACCGGGCGCGCACCTTCCATTGCCAGATTCCGGTCCCATAGAAGGAGATTGGGGTGAACGAGGTCGAGCCGAAGACGAAGTCGCGGGTCGTCCCGTCGACCTGGTCCACGTGCATCTCGTAGGAGGTCGCGCCCTGCACGAGCGACCAATTGATGACCGGGATTGTCTCGCCTCGCGTCTGATTGTCCGGACTGAGCGAAGGTGCCGGCAGCCGCCGTTGGAACGTCCCGTTCGCCGACCACGTCAGGCCGACCCGGTTCTCGTCGTTTGCCCGCACGCGCCAGTAGAGCACGCTGTCGGCCGGATAGGTCGTCGAGCTCGTGTAGGCCGTCGCGGCCGTGGTGACGTCGTCGAGCGGGTTGCTGAAGGTCGGGTCGGTCGCCACCTGGAGCCTGTACTCGCGTGCTCCTTCCACGGAGCTCCAGCGGAACGTCGGCTGGGCGGCGACGTTTGCGCCCCCGGCGGGTGACAGAAGCGTGGGCGGTGTCGAGCGCTTCACGAACGAGCGCGGGCTGTTCTGCCACGGCTCACTCGTCACGTTGTCGCCGTTGGCGCTCTTCGCGGGCATGGCGGCCCAGTAATAGGAAGTAGTCTCGTCCGGGTACGTCTTCGGGAGCAAGCCGTTGCGCGGCGCGTAGGCAGGGACCTGCGTAAAGGCGAGGTCGACGATGTCGGTGAACGACGAGTCTTTGGCGACGACCACGAAGTAGCTCGCGGCACCCGTCACCCGGTTCCACGTGAAGAAGGGCATCCTCGGCGCGAGCGTCCCTGTGAGCGGCAGCCTGTAGTTGCCGGCCGGGGTCGTGAGCACACCCGAAGGCGGCGACGCGAGCGTGGGCGCCTGGTAGGTGAAGGCCGGATTGCCCGTCCCGCCGAGTTGCGTCCAGTCGCTCACGACCTCGCCATTGAGCGCATCGCGGTCGCTGCGAGCGGCCACCCGCACACAGTAGGGCTGGCCCGACAGCGGAAGCTTGGTCACGTCGTTCGCGGCGGTCGGGTAGGACACGCCTCCCGGAACCTGGCCGTTCCAACCGCCTCCGAGGGGGGTCCACGCGGTCGAGGCGGTTCGGACGTGCTTCCAGGTGTCGTTGCGGGTGCTGGTCCAGTTGCAGCCGCCGAGGATGAATGGAACGACGTCGACGTCGTAGCTGGAGGCCCCGGGTACCGGCTCCCAGGTCACGATCGGCACGGTCGTGGTCGATCCGGGGCTGATTTCCCCTTCATTGTCCCGCAGTCGAAGGCCCGGAATCGTCGGGGCGACGCTGTCAAAGGTCTTCTCGAATTCGGGACCGATGTTCCATCCACCGGCGTTGCCGCCGAGGTCGAGCGCGCGCAAGCGCCAGTAGTAGTGGTTGTTAGGCAGGACCTTCCTCGGGGACAGCGAGGTGCCGGTGGTCAGCTCGCTGCAGCAGACCTTCGACCCGAGCGCGAAGTCCTGCGAGGAGTTGATCTCGACGTCATAGCGGGCGGCGCCGGGTACCGGATCCCAAGAGAGCTGCGGGTCGACGACGCGCGCGTCGGGGTTGAGGTCCGTGAAACGCGTGGCGGTGGCCGTCGGCCATACCCAGTCGAACCAGCCGACGGCGGAGCGGGCGCCCCGGTGCTTCTCGGAGTCGAGCGGGGTGATCGCCCAGAAGTACCGCCCTGGCGTGAGGACGGTCGGCGGCGCGAGCACGGTCCCCGAGGTCTCCGGTGGGCCGTTGCCGGTCGGCGCTCGAACGACGAGCGACGCGAGCGAAGGATCGGTGCCGATCTCCACCAGGTACTTGTAGGCGCGCGGCACCCGCGACCAGTGCAGAACCAGCGGCTGGCTTGGATATGAGATGGATGCGCCGTTTGCCGGCCCGAGCAATGTCGGCGGAATCGGCGAGATCTGCGTGAGACCGCGCGGCGACGACCAGTGACCCGCATCGTCGTTGGCGTCGATCGCTCGTACCCGCCAGTGGTAGGCGCCGTTTGGAACCGTCTTGCCGACGGTGGCGTAGGTGTTCTGGGTCTGGAACGATCCCTTGCCCTGCCCGTACACGACCGAGCCGAAGTCATCGTCGGCCGAGAGCTGGAACTCGTACTTGGCGGCCCCCCTGACCGGCGACCACGAGAAGGCCGGCAGCGACCTGACGCGCTCACCGTCGGCGGGGGCACCGAGAGCCGGGCCTCTGAGAAGCGAAGGTCTCGTCGAGCGCGCGCGCCGTCGACGCGAGCGCTTTCGATGCTTACGTGCGCGGGATGCAGCGCCCCACGACCGCTCGACGTCGGCGACCCGCGTGCCGTCGGTGGATCCGGACGCACCTTCCGCACGGCCCGATGCCGCGGCCACGAGCGCCACGCCTACCACGCAGAGCCCGATAGCGACAACGTGCAGGAGAGCACGACGGCCTCGACGGAGAGGCCGCGTCCCCACTTCCAGCTTCCTTGCTCTTGAGCGATACAACGTTTCCTGCCGCTCCCACTCTGGCTGCTTGTGATTGCGTGCTCGCGCGAGTCGGCCGCGTCGCGACGGCTGACCGGGCGCATCTCGACCTTGGCTCAATTCGGGATGCGCGGCAATAGGCCGACCGACCAGTCATGCGTTCAGAGGCGTGAACTCCGGGGCCGTCCAGGCGAGGGCGGCCTCATATTTCGAGAGAAGCGAGACAGCAGCGCAATGAACCGATTTCTTTGCGCGACGCGCGGGCTCCTACTATCGTGGCAAGAGGTCAAGGAGGACCGATGTTTCGACTCTCGATCTCACAACTGGCGCTAATCTTCAGCGCCGCGATCGCCGCGCCGACCGTCGCAGCCCGCCTATCGGCGTCCGCCACCGCTACATCGTCGACCTCGAGGACAAGGGCAAAGATGTCGCCGCGGCGCACGCCGGCCGCAACGGTGAAGGCACAGCCTTGGTGAGCGCTGGGGTCGCTTTCATGGATTTTGCTTTGACTGTGGGCGACGTATTGTCCGGCCAGAGCCTTTACTTGATCGTCCTCGTGGCGTTTGGCTCGCTCGGAATCCTTTTGATCACGGCTCATATCGCCGGCTTTTTCGCACGAAGATATAAAGAGAAGTGGCGGACTTGCCCTGGATGTGCCGAGTCGATCAAGGCGCAGGCGGACATCTGTCGCTACTGCTTGAACCGGATTCCCGATCCGTTTCCCGAGGCTCTCAGCTTCCCAGCTGCTCTCAGCGCCGAGGTTCGTGCCGTCCGCACTGTGCTCGGCGGCGCCTTTCGTCGAGAGCGGCCAGCCGCCGCTCAGCGCTCTTAGCGTGGTGCGTGCGCCGACGTTTCCGTAGCGGCACTGCAAACGCAAGACATTCCGCTCGCAGAGCTGACGGGGGCAGCGATCCTGCCTACCGATGCTGCCGCAGGGCGGCGCGAGCGGCGAAGTAGCCGCACATCCCGTGCACTCCGCCGCCCGGCGGTGTTGACGACGAGCAGATGTAGAGCCCATCGACGGGCGTCGAGTAGGGAACGGCGCGGGCGACCGGGCGCGTGAAGAGCTGGCGCAGGTCCTGGACGCCGCCGTTGATGTCTCCGCCCACATAGTTGGGGTTGCGCCGCTCCACCTCAGCCGGGCCCATCGCCGAGCGTGCCGCGATCAGGTCCTTGAACCCAGGGGCGAAGCGCTCCACCTGGGCCTCGATCGCCTCGGTCATGTCGCGCGAGGAGCCGTTCGGGACATGACAGTAGGCCCAGGCGGTGTGGCTGCCGGCCGGAGCGCGGGTCGGATCGAAGAGGCTCGGCTGCACGAGCAGGACGAACGGGCGGTCGTGGTGCTTGCCGTTCGATGCCGCTTCCTCGGATGCCACGATCTCGTCGAGCCTGCCGCCCAGGTGAACCGTGCCCGCGCGCGAGACCTCCTGCGCGCGCCAGGGGATCGGGCCGTCGAGCGCCCATCGAGCTTGAAGATGCCCGGCCCGTTGCGGTAGCGCGCGAGCCGTCTCGCGTAGCCGCCGGGCAAGCGGCCGCCGGCAATTCTCAGCAGCTGGCGTGGGGTCACGTGGAGCAGCTTGACGCGTGCCCCCTCGAGCTCGTCCAGCGACTCCACCCATCTACCGGTCTGAATCTCACCCCCGATGGAACGCAGGTGCGATGCGAGTGCGTCAGCCACGCGCTGTGAGCCCGCCGCGCGCCACGGGCCAGCCGACCCGGTGTGCGCCGAGCGCGAGGACGATTCGGAATGCCGCGCTGGCCGGCCTACGCAGCGAGAGCATCGAGTGCGCGCAACAGCCGGCGATCAGAGCGCGGGCCCGCTCGCCCTCGAAGCGCGAGCGCGCCATCCCCCTCGCCGAGCGAACCGCGCTCATGCCGAAGCGGGCCAGCACCAGCGGATGGCGCGGCGGGCGAAGTGGCGCCAGGATGTCTTGCAGCAGCGCCTCGGAGTTGCGGACGAGCGGATCGAACAGCCGGCGGTAGGCCTGCGCGTCGGGGCCGAGTCCGCTCGCCGTCTCATCGACGGACCCGGCATTGCGCTGAAAGTGATCCAGCCGGCGAACATGTGACCCTGCGGCGTCATCAGCGTGAACGACTCTTCGTCCGCGTAGAGCACCATCACGCCCGTCGAGAGCTTCATCTTCCGCGGCAGCGTCATATTCAGGAGCGCAACGTCGCCGGGGGCGATCCCGGTAAGAGGCCCATAGAAGTTGTTACCCTCGGGCCAGAAGTCCGGGAAACGCTGCTTCCACGTGGCAATCAAATCGGTGTTTGAGACGCGATCGGCCGGGATCCTCACCTGATAGGTCTTCTGCCACATCTTGCCGAAGCCTTGGATGGGCGATGCCAGGCGGCGTCCCTCGACGTTGATGTTGACGCCAGAGCAACCCCACCGCGGGAAGCACGGTCCCAGTCTTGTCCTGGTCACCGGTGCAGGGCGCAACCTCGTACGACTTCCACATCGAGCAGCCGGATGGAAAGGATCGCGAGTTCAGGATGGGCTCGACGGCGGCCACGTTCATCGTCTTCGCCGGCACCGGCGTCTGGCGCTGGCAGGTGCGCGCCAACTTCCCGAAGCAGGTCCTCGGTGAGACACACGGTCCCTACTCAACCTTCCAGTCATTCACGCGCCGGATCGAAGCGCCCTCTGCAACCCGGCACGTAAACGGCGCACAGCGAGTCGTGCTGGCCTGGGACCCTAGCCCGATGGCCAAGGAGTACCGGGTGCAGCTCTCTCACTCCGACAGCTTCTCCAAGCTCGTCGAGACGCACATCACGGAGAACACCAGTTACGCGCCAAAGCTCATCCAGCAGGGCTATCAGGAGGGCGGAAAGCTCTACTGGCGCGTCGCAGCCGCCGACGAGGGACACAACCTCGGCGCGTGGACAACCCGTGTGCTGACGACGCTGAAGCGGATGAAGGTCAGCGCCGCAGGTCGGCTGGTGAAACGCAGGCGAGGCGTCGTGACGATCAAAGTCACCGATTCCAGGCGGCGTGCGCTTCGCAAGGCGAGAATCAAGGTTTCCGGCTCGGGCGTCCGCGCGCGCACCAAGAGCACGGGCAAGCGCGGGACCGTCAAGTTCAAGCTGCGCGCGAAGCACAGCGGCCGAGTCGTCTTCCGGGCGCTCAAAAATGGCTACCGGCCCGGCAGCACCACCCTGCGGATCAGGTAGCTCGCAACCTCCGACCCGCTGCGTGGCGCGGAACGTCGGCTGAACCTTGTTTCAGCGCTCTCTCGCTGTCCGTTAACGCGTGCTCGGCTATACCGTGGAGCTGAAGACGTCCAGCTCAAAGGAGGCTCCGATGCCAGTCGCTGAAATTGCTCGCCAGATGCTCGACACGTACCCGCGCGACTACAACGTGGAGGAGCAGCTGTTGGTCAGCTGCATCGAGGCCTGCTACGACTGCTCACAGGCCTGCACCCAATGCGCCGACGATTCCTTGAGCGAGCAGGACGTGCAGGGCTTCGTCAAGTGCATTCGGCTGTGTCTCGACTGCTCGGACGTGTGCGCGACGACCGGAAACGTCGTCAGCCGCCAGACCGAGTACGACGCGAACGTGACGCGCGCGGTTGTTCAGGCCTGCATAACCACCTGCCGGAGCTCCGGCGACGAATGCCAGCACCACGCCGATCACGGGGTCAAGCATTGCCAGGTGTGCGCGGACCAATGCCGCCGCTGCGAGCAGGCCTGCAAGGACCTACTCGCGGCGATCAGCTAGACATCGATCGTTGAGAAGAAGTTTCGTGCCTGATGGAACGTAAGTGGTGGAGCCTGCTCGCGGTCTGCCTGGCGACGTTCATGTTGCTGCTCGACATCACCGTCGTCAACGTCGCGCTGCCCGACATCCAGAAGGACCTCGACACCGACCTCACCGGCCTGCAATGGGTGGTCGACTCCTACACGTTGCTGCTCTCGGCCTTCACGCTGACCATGGGCACGCTCGCCGACCGCTTCGGGCGGCGGCGGCTGTTCGTGATCGGGGTCGGGCTCTTCACGCTCGCGTCGCTGCTCTGCGGCTTGGCGACCAACGCGACCTTGCTGCACGTAGCGAGGGGCCTACAGGGCGTCGGCGGCGCGGCGATGTTCGCGACCTCGCTGGCGCTGATCGCGCAGGAGTTTGAAGGCCCCGAGCGCCGCACTGCGATCGCCGCCTGGGGCGCGACGATCGGCGGGGCGGTCGCGATCGGGCCCTTGGTCGGCGGGGCGCTCACCGATGCGCTCGGATGGGAGTGGATCTTCTTCGTCAACGTCCCGATCGGGATCGGCACCGTGATCCTCGCCGAGACCCAGGCGGGCGAGTCGCGCGATCCCGAGGCGAAGCGCCTCGACTGGGCGGGCCTGATCACCTTCTCGCTCGCGCTCTTCGCATTGATCTTCGGTCTGCTGCGCGGCAACGACGAGGGCTGGGGCAGCGCCTTGATCGTCGGCGCGCTGATCGCCGCGGCGCTCCTGCTCGTGGCGTTCGTGCTCTTCGAGTGGCGCCAGGACCACGCGATGCTGGACCTCAGCCTGTTCCGCAAGCCGGCGTTCTCGGGCGTCTCCTACGGCACGTTTGCGATCGGCGCCGGCATGTTCGCGATGTTCCTCTACATCACGATCTACATGCAGAGCGTGATCGGGATGACGCCGCTCGAGACCGGCGTGCGCTTCCTGCCGCTGACCCTGTTCGCGTTCATCGTGCCGCTCGCCACCCGGAACCTGGTCGCGAAGGTCCCGGCGCGGGTGCCGCTGACGATCGGACTGACGCTGGTCGGCGTCGGATTGCTGCTGATGCGCGGCGCCAAGCCCGACTCGGAGTGGACGACCCTGCTCGCCGGGTTCATGGTCAGCGGGTTCGGCATCGGACTCTCGAACCCGTCGATCGCCTCGACCGCGCTCGGGGTGGTGCCCGCGGCGCGATCGGGTATGGCCTCGGGGATCAACAACACGATGCGGATCGCCGGCGTAGCGACCGGGATCGCAGCCCTGGGCGCGGTGTTCCAGAGCAAGATTTCCGACGAGATCGGAAAGCTGCTGCCCCAAGCGCCGAGCGGCTTCGCCGACGGGGTAGCAGCGAGCGGCACCCAGGCGGCGAACCAGGTGCCGCCCCAGCTCCACGACCAGGCCGTCCATGTAGCGGGTGTCGCCTTCACCGACGCCTTCAACGACATCCTCCTGATCGGGGCGCTGATCCTGTTCAGCGGCGCGCTCGCAGCCTTCGCCCTGGTGCGCCAGAGCGACTTCGTCTCCCACGGCGCGCCAGAGGAGCCCGGGGAGGCGCAGGCGCCCGTCCCGGCCTAGGGAAAAGTCAGCCGGGCTGCTCTCCTTCGACGAAGCGCCGAAGACACCGGCACCTGCCGTTTCATGGCGTGAGGCGCCGGTAGCGGTTCCGCCGTCGTTATTCGCCCGGTTGCCTGGTCAAAGTGATGTCCATCCAGGGCTGCCAGTCCCCGCTGTCGCCCTGCAACTCCCAGTGTCCGGTGATGCCCTTGCGGTCCTTGCTGAATCTGCCCGTGAATCTGGTCGTCTTGCTTTGCATCCTCCAGATGAGGTACTCGCTTTCCTGGCTCAGGCTCGCCTCGTATGCCGTTGGCCCGTCGCTGCCGAAGTATTGCGTCGCATACTCGTTTCGGTCAGGGTCGTGGCCAATGATCTCGGCGCCTTCGACCTTCTGGTCTCCTACCTGGGCATCGACCAGGTGCAGCAGCGCGCCGCCGGGAAGTCGCTCGTAGGTGTCGATGGCATCAATCTGGTCCGCCGGGGCTCCGGAGGCATCGATGGTCTGTCCCTCCGTCTTCCACCTGCCGACCAGCACTTCTAGACGTTCCAGCGCGGCATCGGATTCATGGGCCATTCGTAGCTCCCTTTCGATTTGGTCTTTTAGACGGTCGCGTCTCAGTGTCCCGAGCCAGCAGAGACAATGCGGGTGATGAGCGGCACCTTTACGGATCCTCCCAGCACCGCCGCCTGGCAGCACCGCGAAGCACGGGACGGCTTCGAGGTCGTCTTCATCCACTCGGTCGATGACGGCTACCGCATCGAGGGCGCGACTGCCGCGGTCGGGGACGGCCAAGCCTGGGTCGTCGAGTACGTGATCACACTCGACCGGGACTGGCTGACGAGGAGCGCGCTCGTGCACGGACTTAGCGCGACGGGCCGGCATGAGCTGACGCTCGAAGCGGATCGCGCCGGCGGCTGGACGGTCAACGGCGCCGCGGCGCCAGATGTCGACGGCTGCCTGGACGTCGATCTGGAAGGCTCCTCGCTCACCAATGCGTTGCCCATCCATCGGCTCGGGCTCGAAGTCGGCCAGCAAGCCGATGCGCCGGCGGCGTACGTTCGTGTGCTCGACCTCAGCGTCGAGCGGCTCGAACAGCGCTACCTCCGAAGACCGAATGACGGCAAGCGTCGGCGCTATCACTACAGCGCGCCCGCATTCGGGTTCGAGGCGGAACTGTTGTACGACGAGGCCGGGCTGGTAATCGACTACCCGGGAATCGCAGTCCGCGCCGTCTGACCTGTGTGGACCCTCCCGAACCTGCGAATTTCGCGTCGTTGCTCCCCGGCAAGCGATGGACTCCCAATGGCCGCGTCACCCCGGTGCTGCGCGCTTTCGGCCTCTTTATTCGCCGGCGACTAATACGACGGCTTGCCGTTATATGAATTGTTTGGACCGATCACGATCCGAGTCGAGCGAGCCTAGGACCGGCACTGCGTCCCGACGCGAACATCGCTTCTGCTATTCGCGCGACGCGACAGTGGCCGGTTCAGGTAGAAGTCTGAACGTCCTTCGACAATCCGGCGGCTTCGAGGGACTCCTCCTTAGTTGCGTACTCTCGGCCCCGACGATTCTGCCGTCACGGAGCACGAGGAGGATTGCGAAGCGCATCTCAGTCTCGACCCTGCTCAGTGTGGCGCGGCCCGTCATTCGAAGAACGACGACGACCCGGTCTTCACCTCCGTCGATGATCTCCTCGGCCTCCAGGACGATGTCCTCGAAGATCTCGAGGAGCTCCTCGTTGTAGCGTCGCATGGCATCGCGTCCCTCGATGGGTCCTAAGTCATCCGGTGCTCCCGCCATAGCTCGCCAGTCGATCGCAGGGTCCCAGACCTGTTCATAAAGGAAGTCGAGCGCTTCGCTGTCGAACGCAGGAAACTGCAGATACCAGCTGCGAACGAGCTCTACGTTCTCCTGCGACATCGCCTACTCCGAGATGCCGAGGTCGGCGAATCCGCGCTCGCGGTCAAAGTAGCGAACCAGCCGCTCGACCTTGCCGTCGCGGATAAGGAAGAGGTGCAGACCCTCCGACTGGAGTTCGCCGAGGTCGAAACTGCTGCTCTTGCCACGCCCTCTGAATTCGAATAGTGCGAGGACACGTTCGCTGTCGAGCTCGCGGCATTCGTCCACTTCAATGTGGAAGTTCTCCCAGGTGTTCAAGGTGGCCCGAGCTCCCTCTGCCAAACCAGGTAGCCCAATCCAGCTGCCAGGCTCGGGGCCGTCGGCGATCACGAACTCGATTTCGGGATGCGCCCACTCGACCGAGCTCCAGTCGCCGCGCTCCCAGGCGGCGAGGATCGACTGCACGAGGTCCACGTTCTCCTGCGACATCGCCCGCGCAGTATCGCCTAGGTTGAATCAACAGCGGTGACTGCTGCTTTCGCGTGAATGCGATAGCGAGCCGATTGCAGGGCGACCAAACACGCCGGCTTGCCGATGCATCGTTGCGCCGCCCGCGCCTTCGGCGAGACGAAGGAATCGTTCTCGCGCAGCTGTGCCGCTAGACCTGCGCCTCGGGAGCTGTCGAGCGGACCCGGGCGCGTTCGAGTACGACAAGCGGCGGAGCGGCGAGCTCGATCACTTGTGACCGATGGGCCCTACCGGCTTACCCGAAACCCGATGTACCTCGGGATGGCTTGCTTGTACGTGGGCGCCGCGCTCGCGGCTCAGGCGCTCTGGTCGCTCGCATTTCTCGTGCCGGTACTGCTGATAATCGACCGCGTGATCATTCCCAAAGAAGAGGCGCACCTCGCGGCCTCATTCGGAGCGAAGTACGAGGGGTACCGCCGCAGAGTGCGGCGCTGGCTCTAAGACTCGTTCCGTATGACGACAGCCGCAGCCGACCCGCGCGGTCGCTGAACCGGACGCGACCAAACGATCGGAATCACCGCACCGCGAGCTCTGCGTAGAACGCCTTGGCGAACTTCCTGAGCTCGGCCCGGGATCCTTCGAGCTCAACGTCCTTGCTCGGGAGTCGGCGTTTCTCACGCGGTGAGGTGAGGAAGGTCGCCCAGGCCTCCCGCGTCGCGTCCACCGTGATCGCGGCGCCCTCGTCCTTTCCGCGAGCCAACTGCCAAGCACCGTTCGTGACGCGAAGGGTGTAGTAGTCCTGATCCGGAAAGCGCCAGACCCAGGCGATCCCGTCGGGCGGCGCGATGGCATATCGATTGAGCCAAACCTTGGTGCCGATCATCGCGGCCTCGGAATGGACAGGGTCACCGGCTCGCGGACGCTCTCCGGCATGCTCGATCCCCCAGAGCGTCAGAGCTTCGATGGTCGGCCCGAGGTCGAGCCCCGCATCGGTGAGGCGATACCACACCTCCCTCCCCCTCTCGGGTGAATCACGCTCGATTACCCCCGCCGCCTCGAGAGAGCGCAGTCGGCTGGTCAGCCGGGTCGGGGTGATGTCACTCAAGCTCCGGGCGAGGTCGGTAAATCTCCGAGGACCGAGAAGCAGATCACGGACGATCAGCAGCGACCACCGTTCTCCCACGACTTCGAGCGCTCGCGCCGTCATGCAGAAGTGCCGGTAGATGCGATCGGGGTCCATGACGCGAAACCGCTATCTCTGCGATAGTATCGAGTTGATAGTAGCGTGGAGGTAGCAATGTCCATTATCGCGATGTCTCGGAAGACCCGGACCGTCATCTTGGTCGGGGCGATTTCCAGCACCGGGCGTGCGACGCTAGGGCCGCGGACCTCGCCTCGCGCAATGCCGACCACTTCACCGTGGTCCACCACCACCGGCGGGGCCGCGTCCTCTCGGGGGCAGTTAGAGGGAGACAGCGAGACGAGCGCTACTCGACACGAGATCGGGACAGCAAGTTGCGCGATTAGTACGACGATCGGTCCCGGTCTTACCTTGGAGGCAACAACGCCGGGCGGCCGGCGCGAAAGGAGAGAACATGGGACAGCCAGTTGTTCACTTCGAGGTCATCGGTAAGGACGGGGGAAAGCTCCAGAGCTACTACACCGAGCTCTTCGGCTGGGAGATCGACGCAAACAACCCCCTGAACTACGGAGTCGTGCAGCGCGAAACAAACGTGAACGGCGACGGCGTCGGGATCGGTGGCGGGGTTGCGCAGGGCCCGACTGCCGACTATGCAGGACACGTCACCTTCTATGTCGAGGTACCCGACGTCGAGGCCGCTCTCGCCAAGGCCGAGAGCCTCGGCGGGTCGCGGGTCTTCGGTCCGGACAAGGTCCCTGGAACGGAGGTCGAGCTGGGTCAGTTCACCGATCCCGAAGGACATCTGATCGGCCTGACCAAAGCCGGCTCCTAACGATCCTCGTCGGCTGGGAGGTGATCGCGTCGCGCGCGCCTCCCAGTCGTGCGCATGGAGACTGAGTGGCTGGGACCAACGAACAGCAGACGGCGATAACCATGCGACGAAAGCCGTTGATCCTCTTCTCGCTGCTCCTGGCCGCCTTTGCGATCAACGTCGACACCACGATCGTCAACGTGGCACTGCCAACGCTGGTGCAGGAGCTCCATGCGTCGAATACTCAGCTCGAATGGATCGTCGACTCCTACAACCTCATGTTCGCGGCGTTCGTGCTCGCCTCGGGAAATCTCAGCGATCGGCTCGGCCGGAAGGGCGTTTTGCTGATCGGGCTGGGTGTGTTTGGCGCCGCGACCATCGCAGGCGGGCTGGGCAACACCCCCGGCGAGCTGATCGCTGCCCGCGCGGTCATGGGGCTTGGGGCGGCCCTGATCTTCCCGGCAACCCTCTCTCTGCTCACCAACGTCTTCACCGAGCGACGAGAGCGCGCACGAGCGATCGGCCTCTGGGGAGCAACGACCGGCGTCGGCATCGCCGCGGGGCCGATCGTCGGTGGGTGGCTGCTCGAGCGTTCCTCATGGCCGGCCGTCTTCTTCGCCCTGGCGCCAATCGCCGCGCTGGCCGCTGCTCTGATTGCCTGGTCGGTGCCGACCTCCCGCGACCCCGCAGCCGCTCCGGCCGATCGGCCGGGTCTTGTGTTTTCGACCGCGGGGATGGCCCTGCTGATCTACACCATCATCGAAGCTCCGAACCAAGGCTGGGACTCGGCGAGAAGCATCACAGGATTCGTGGTCGCTGCCGCGCTTCTGGTGGCCTTCGTCGTTTGGGAGCGGCGCGCCCCAGCGCCGATGCTCGATGTCAGGCTGTTCAAGAACCTGCGCTTCAGCGCGGCGAGCGGGGCGGTCGCGATCACGTTCTTCTCGCTGATGGGCTTCATCTTTCTGGTCACCCTCTATTTCCAGTTCCTCAAGGGGTATGGACCGCTGGAGACGGGGCTTCGTTTGCTGCCGGTCGCCAGTACGGTCGGCGTCACCTCCGTCCTAGGCACGAGCCTTGCGGTGCGAGCCGGAACCAAGCTCGTGGTCGCCGGCGGCATGGCCTCGCTCGCGGCGGGACTTCTCTGGACCTCATCGGCCTCGGTGGACACCAGCTACCTGACGATCTCCGCCCAGATGGTGCTCCTCGGCTCCGGGATCGGCCTGACCAGCGCGCCGGCGACGGAGTCCATCATGGGCGCGGTCTCCCGCGCCAAGGCGGGAATCGGGTCGGCCGTCAACGACGCCACCCGGATCCTTGGCGCGACAATTGGCGTCGCGGTGATCGGGAGTATCTATGCGTCCATCTACTCCAGCCGGCTCACTGCCAACCTCCCGTCAGGCATTCCCGATTCCGTCGCAAACAGCGCCGACCGATCGGTCGGAGAAGCCTTTGGCGCAGCCAGTCAGCTTGCAGCGGGGAGGCACGCTGACCTCGCCCGAACGCTCCACGACGCCGCGGCGGCGGCCTTCTTCGACGGATTCGAGGTTGCGTGCCTGGTGGCGGCCGCGGTCTCCGCTGTCGGCGCGATCCTCGCCGTCGTGCTCATCCCGTCGCAGCCACCACAGGATTGCATCGGCGAGATCGAGGTCAAACGGGTCCGCGTTCCCCAAGAAGCTGCTGCCCTGGAGCCACGCTGATGCGTCATTCACTCACTCGGTGACAAGCCGAAGCGTCGATCGGCGACCGCCAGGAATGCGCGCCCCGCGGGCGACGTGACAGTGTCGTTCCAGGCGAGGGCCGTGCGTCGCTGAAGGCGTGGCCGGGTGATCTTGAGAACGGCGAGGTCGGCTCCGTCGGTGGCCGAGCGGGGAACGACCGCTACGCCGAGCCCTTCGGCGGCAAACTCGACGAGGGAACCGAGCTCGCCCGCCTCCGCCGTGATCCGGGGGACGAAGCCGGCGTCGCGGCAGGCGTTCTCGAGTACCGTGCGCAGGCCGCTGCCGCGCACCAGCGTGATCATCGGCTGCTCGTGCAGCTGCGCGAGGGTGACGGTCCGGCGGCTGCTGAGCGGATCGCCGTGGCGGACCGCGAGGACCAGCGGCTCGGTGGCGACCAAGCGCGTACGGACCCGCGGCGGCAGCGGCTGAGCGCCAAGCCCGACAATCGCGGCGTCGACGTGGCCGTCGGCCACAGCCGCGAGGAGCGGCTCGTTGTGCTGCTGGGTCACCGCGATTTCGACCGCGGGATGGGCGCGATGGAAGTCGCCGAGCGTCTCGGCGAAGCGATGGTCGACGGGCCCCGCGACGCCGACCGTCAGTCGCCCGTGAAGCACGCCGCGCAGTGCGACGATCGTGTCCCGGCCTCGCTCAGCGGCTGCAAGCGCTGCCCGCGCATGAGGCAGGAGCGCCTCGCCAGCGCGGGTGAGGCTGACCGCGCGCCGATCGCGATGAAAGAGCGGCTCGCCGAGCTCGCGCTCCAGGCGACGGATCTGCGCGCTGACCGCCGGCTGGGCCACCGAGACGCGAATGGCTGCGCGAGTGAATTGCCTCTCCTCGGCCACCGCAACGAAGTAAGCGAGCTGCCTCAGATCCATAACGAACCGCTCTGCGAACTATAGGTAACCTGTCTTTGCCTTATGGATGGCCGGGCCCTACCGTTGGTGTCCGATGATGCGCAGACAGCTCGACAATCCCACTCCGGTTCGCCGGTGGCCTGCCGCGGTGGCAACGACGCTGGGCGCCTGGCTTGTGGCGTTTCTCGTCGTCACCGCGCTCCTGATCCTGTTCGGCGACGAGCTGGGATCGCTCCCGCTCGCGCTTCGCGCGCTGCTGATCAGTGGGGTGCTGGTAGCCCTGATGGTCAACATAGTGATGCCTGTGTTGAGCATCGCCGTCGCCCGTTGGCTGGCCGGCACGCCGCAGACGCGTTTGCGCGGGGGGCCGCTGTGCACTAGATCCGGAGGGCAGGGCTGTGCCTGACCACCCGGAGCTCGAGGCACTCCCGGAGTGGCCTCTGAGAACGATCGCGGTCCTCGCCACCGTAGATCACGGCCCATACGCGATTCCGGTCTCCGCCCCGCTGCGCGCCGGGGACCGCCGCATCCTGTTTGCGCTGCGCGGCGGCCGCGGGTCGCTGGCCAGGCTGCGCGTGCGAGACCAAGTGGCGCTGGTTGTTCTCACCGAGGGCGACATCGCGTTCACGGCGCAGGGCCGCGCGCGCGTCGTCCAAGAGCCGATGGAGCGCGCGCCGGACTACGTGGCGGTCGCGATCGATGTCGAGCACATCGATGACCATCGCCAGGCGGACTTCATCGTCGAGGCCGGCGTCGACCGGCGGTGGGTTGATCAGAGCGAGAAGCGCGGCCTCGGCGAGCGCCTTGCGGCGCTCAGTGACCTTGTCGGCAGCCCAGCGTTACAGACATGATCACCGGAGTGCACGCAGTGATCTTCACCACGGACGCGGAGGCGGATCGCGCGTTCTTCCGAGACGTGCTCGAGCTCCCGTCCGTCGACGCTGGAGGCGGGTGGCTGATCTTTGCCCTGCCACCCGCCGAGCTGGCCTGCCATCCCGCCGACGAGGACGGCAAACACGAGCTCTATCTCATGTGCGACGACGTTCGCTCCACCGTCGAGGCGCTGAACGCCAAGGGAGTCGATTTCGCGCGGCCGATCAGCGACGAGGGGTTCGGCCTCGTGACTGCGATCCGGCTGCCCGGCGGCGGCGAGGTTGGCCTGTACGAGCCACGACACCCCACTCCGCTCGCGCCGAACTCGTCGAAACACTTGGGTCCCGGTGTGTCGGCGTTTCCGGAACGCGAGCAGTAGCACCGCTTGGTTGACGCACCCTCCCCAAGCGGGCATGCTGCCGTGCACAACCCGATCCGAAAGCGAGGGCCGCATGACGACTGCAACTGCCGCCGACGCACGTCGTGACGAGTTGGTCGAGCGACTTTTCGGCAACGCGCTTGGTGCCATGGATCTTCTCTGCGTCTACCTGGGCGATCGCCTCGGTATGTACAGAGCACTCGCAGACGCCAGCCCTTCGACGTCCGCCGAGTTGGCCACTGCGGTGGGGATCAACGAGCGATACGCGCGCGAGTGGCTGGAGCAACAGGCGATGGCGGGCATCCTCGAGGTGCAGGACCCCAATACCTCGGACGCCGAACGCCGGTACTCCCTGCCCGCCGGCCACGACGAGGTCCTGGTCGAAGGGAGCAGTCTCAACCACATGGCCCCGATGGCTCAGCTCACGGTCGCCTGCGCTCTGCCGATCCACTCTGTGATGGAGGCGTTCCGAACCGGTGAGGGCGTGCCGTACGCCGACTACGGTGCCGACCTTCATGAGGGCCAGGCGCGCTTCACCCATCCCCTGTTCGACAACCTCCTCGCGACTGACTGGTTCCCCGCCGTGCCGGCTATCCACGATCGCCTCAGTAACGATCCGCCGGCGCGCGTCGCCGACGTCGCGTGCGGGCTCGGCGGCTCGAGCATCGCGATCGCCCGTGGTTACCCCAAGGTGACGGTCGACGGGATCGACCTCGATAAGGCCTCGATCGAGCAAGCCAAACGGCAACTTCCCGGAAGCGGCGTGGAGAGCCGCGTGGCTTACCACTGCCGGGACGCCGCGGATCCCGAGCTGTCGGGCCGCTACGACCTCGTGACTATCTTCGAGGCGCTACACGACATGTCTTACCCGGTTGACGTGCTCCGAACCGCGCGCGGGCTGCTCTCTGACGGCGGTTGTGTCCTGGTCGCCGACGAGAGGACGGCTGAGCGCTTCGCGCTCGACGCCGGCGAAGTGGAGCGCCTCTATTACGGGTTCAGCGTCCTGCATTGCCTCCCCGTGGGGATGGTCGGCGAGAACGCCGCCGGCACCGGCACAGTCATGCGTGAGGACACGGTGCGCAGCTACGCGGAGCAGGCCGGCTTCGCGAGATTCGAGGTGGCGCCGATCGAGAACGACTTCTGGCGCTTCTACTTGCTGACGCCATAGCCCCGCTTCTTGCGGCGCCCGCCGGGAGGGCTCGAACACTCCGAATGGTCGATCTCGCTTACCGGTCCTGCCGCAGGGCGGCGTGAGCGGCGAAGTAGCCGCACATCCCGTGCACCCCGCCCCCCGGCGGTGTTGACGACGAGCAGATGTAGAGCCCGGCGACCGGTGTCGAGTAGGGAACGAGTCGGGCGACCGGGCGCGCGAAGAGCTGGCGTGCATCCTGGACGCCGCCATTGATGTCTCCGCCCACGTAGTTGGGATTGCGCCGCTCCACCTCATCCGGGCCCATCGCCGAGCGTGCGGCGATGAGATCCTTGAACCCAGGGGCGAAGCGCTCCACCTGGGCCTCGATCGCCTCGGTCATGTCGCGCGAGGACCCGTTCGGGACATGGCAGTAAGCCCAGGCGGTGTGCCTGCCTTCAGGGGCCCGGGTCGGATCGAAGAGGCTTGGCTGTACGAGCAGCACGAACGGACGGTCGTGATGCTCACCTTTCGATGCCGCCTCCTCGGAGGCAACGATCTCATCGAGGTTGCCGCCTAGATGCACCGTGCCGGCGCGTGAGACCTCCTCCGCGCGCCAGGGGATCGGCCCGTCCAGAGCCCAGTCGAGTTTGAAGACGCCGGGTCCGTAGCGGTAGCGCCCAAGTCTTCTCGCATACCCGCCGGGCAGGTCGCCGGCGATTTTCAGCAGCTGGCGCGGGGTGACGTCGAGCAGCATGACGGGGACGCCCGCGAGCTCATCCAGAGAGTCCACCCACCGATCCGTTTCGATCTGACCGCCGAGTGACCGCAGGTGCGATGCAAGCGCGTCGGCCAGGCGCTGCGAGCCGCCACGTGCCACGGGCCATCCGACCCGGTGTGCGCTCACCGCGAGGACGATTCCGAACGCCGCGCTTGCCGGGCTACGCAGCGAGAGCATCGAGTGCGCACAGCAACCGGCAATCAGGGCACGGGCCCTCTCGCCCTCGAAACGAGAGCGCGCCATCCCTCTCGCCGACCGAACCGCGCTCGCACCGAAACGCGCCAGCACGAGCGGATGGCGAGGAGGGCGCAACGGGCCGAGGATCTCGCGCATGAGTGCATCGGCAGTGCGAACGAGCGGCTCGAATAGCCGGCGGTAGGCCCGCGCGTCCGGTCCGAGTCCCTCTGATGTGTCCTCGACGGAGCGCTCCAGTAGCACGGCGGAGCCATCGTCGAGCGGGTGAGCGAGCGGCGCGTCCGGATGCGCGAGCTCGAATCCGTGCTCCGCAAGCGGCAAGCTGCTCAAGAGAGGGGACACCAGCGCCAGTGCGTGCACGGTCGAGCAGGTGTCGTGAACGAAGCCGGGCAGCGTCAGCTCCTCCGAGCGGCACCCGCCGCCTACGGTCTCCGCACCCTCCATGACGGTCACCCGGCGGCCAGCTCTGGCCAGGACGATCGCGGCGGCGAGCCCGTTTGGGCCCGAGCCGACTACGACGGCGTCGCTGGTGCGTTCAGGCAACCGCGCGGTCGCGCTTGAACAGGCGCTTCAAAGCCCGACCAGGCGCCCCGAGCATGTAGAGAGTGGAGCGGATGGCGGAGCTGTGCCACACATTGGTCCACCTGGACCACTGGCGCTTCTTGTCGACGCACACGACCTGGGTTTCAACCTCGGCCTCGTGGTCGAAGTTGGCCGCCAGGGCGGCAAGCGTCTGCTGCCAGAAGCGGTCCTCCTGCTTGTGGCCGCCCATTGTCAACCCCATCTCGAAGATCGGATCGCTGGCGCGCATCAAAACCTGAGCCTGGGCGACCGTGTCTTCATCGACCGCGGTCGCGCTGAACGTGATCCAGCCGGCGAACATGTGGCCCTGCGGCGTCATCAGCGTGAACGACTCCTCGTCCGCATAGAGCACCATCACGCCCGTCGAGAGCTTCATCTTCCCCGGCAGCGTCATGTTGATGAGCGCAACTTCGCCCGGGGCGACCCCGGTAAGAGGCCCGTAGAAGTTGCTGCCGTCGGGCCAGAAGTCCGGGAAGCGCTGCTTCCAGGTCATGATCAGGTCAGTGCTGGAGACGCGCTCGGCGGGGATCCGCACCTGGTATGTCTTCTGCCACATCTTTCCGAAGCCCTGGATGGGCGATGCCAGGCGGCGTCCCTCGACGTTGATGTTGACGGCGCCGTCCGGGACCTCGGTCACGTTGAGGTGCGAGACGGACTTGGCCCAGTTCGCGGCGTCGCGCGCAGCGGCCTGCTGCTCGGCGACGGGGGTCTCTTGATTTGTCTCGTCGTTCATGTTCGCCTCCTCACACTCCGGCTTCGGCCAGTGCGTCTGCTTCTGAGTCGTGGATGCCGACCGCCTCGTCGAGGCGCGTCAGCTCGAAGATCTGGCGGTAGTGGTCCGTCAGGCCGTAGGCGTGCACCTGCTGGCCCTGGCGCTGCGCGCGCACGAGCAGCGTGACGAGCAGCCCGATGCCACCACTGTTCATGTACTCGAGCTCCGTGAAGTTGAGAACGATCGCCTTGACGCCGTCTCCGGTTGTGCGGCCGTATGCGTCCATCAGCACGTCTTCGCTCTGAGCGGTCATGTCGCCCTTGATGTCGATCGCGCGCGCTCCGTTGGAGAGCTCGCGAACGTCAAACGTCGTCGCTGCCTCAGGCATCACTGCCTCCCTTCCGCGCCGCTTATGGCGCGCTTTTCGTCGTCGGCGATTGTCATGAAGTCGGCCAGCCGCGTGATCTCGAAGATCTCGCGGTAGTGGTCCGACAGCCCGAATGCCTTCACCTCGACCTGATTTGCACGCGCCTGCGCGAGCAGTGCGACGATCAGGGCAATGCCGGTGCTGTTGATGTACTCAGTGCCCTCGAAGTTGAGGACGACCGTGTTCGAACCGGTTCCGGTCGCCTCCGCATAGGCCGCGTTCAATGCGTCCTCGGCCGATGCGTCGACGTCCCCGCTGAGGTCGATCACCGCCGCGCTGTCGTGCTCCCGCACGGTGGCCCGAAGCTCAGTTGTCGCCATCTCCGCCTCCTTCCAGGTGCATCACGAGCTCGAGGGTTCGCCGGCCCCCGTCGCTCGTTATGCGCGTCTCGTCGACCATCTTCTCGATCAGCATCAGGCCCCAACCGCGTGGCGTCTGGCGCCCTTCGAGCTTCGCCTCCAGGTCCGGCTGCTCCGCCTCCGGCAACTCGCCCACCTCACCGCGGTCACTGACGAGCACGCTCAACCGCTGCGGGGCATGGACGACGCGGATCGAGACGGGGAGGTCGGCGCGGTACTCGTTGCCGTGCTCCATCGCGTTCATCGTCGCCTCCCCCACCGCCGTCTTCAGGCGCTCGAGGCGCGGAGCCTCGAGGCCGACGTCCGCGACCGCCTCTTGGACGAGCTCGATCGCCTGGCGCTCGTTGCCGGGCGCGCTCGGTAGCTCGAACTCGGCGAGCACGCGACCGTTGGAGGAGGCAGCTCCGGCGCCCGGGCCCGCCGGCGCCTGACTGCCAGCGGCGGACCTCTGAAGGGTGACCATCGTGATGTCGTCTTCCTGCTCGGCGTTGGGACCGGTGAAGGCCGCGAGATCGGAGAGCACGTGATCGATCACCTCACGGCCACCGGGCGACCGCGCCATCGTCTCCTTGAGTCGCGGAGCGCCGAACATGTCGCGCTCAGGGTCGTGCGCTTCGAGGACGCCGTCCGAGTGCAGCAGGACGCTGTCGCCGGGCTCCAGCGTGGTCTCCTTCTCCTCGTAGGACATCCCCGGCATCAGGCCGAGCGGCATGCCGCGAGCGCGCAACTCGATCACGCCGTCGGCCTTCTGGACGTAGGGAAGGTCGTGGCCAGCGTTCGCGAAACGGAGTATTCCGCTCGTAGGGTCGAGCACGCCGTAGAGACAGGTCACGAACATCTTCTCCGGCATGTCGGGGCAGAGGTGCTCGTTGACGCGCTCCAGTACCTCTCCCGGCTCGATCAACCGTTGGGCTGAAGCGCGCAGGACGCTGCGCGTGGCGGACATGACGAGCGCGGCCGGGACGCCCTTGTCGGTCACGTCTCCGATCACGAACGCGACGCGTCCATCCGGTAGCGGGATGACGTCGTAGAAGTCGCCGCCCACTTCGCGCGCGGGGCGGTAGAGGGCCGCGACCTGCCAGCCGGGCAGATCGGGCAGCTCCTTGGGCAGGAAGTTCTGCTGGATCAGCCGCGCGACCTCGAGCTCCTGCTCGAAGCGCTGGCGCGTGGCCGCCTCCGCCTCCTGCTCGCGCACGAGCTGGGCGACCCTCAGCGCCGGCGCCGCCTGGGCGGCGAGGTTGTCGAGCAGCTTGCGGTCGTCGGAGGAGTAGTCCTGCTCCGAGAGGCGCGGTCCGAGGTTGAGCACCCCGATCAACTCGCCCTGGCTGACGAGCGGGACGGCAAGCTTCACACCCGCGGCCTTGAGCTCTGTCAGCGCGGGCGAGTCGAGCTCGAGCGCCTCGATGTCCACCGCTTCGTTCGCGCTTTGGAAGTAGGCGAGGAGCGGGTCATTGGGGGCGATGTCGACCGGGGCCTGCTCGGGTGTTGCTTCCGCCTCAGTGGGGGACGGCTCGACGGCGGTCTCGCCCACGGTTACGGGGTCACGCCGCCTCAGCAATCTGCGCCTAAATGATCTGGTCAAGGCGGTCATCTGATTCCTTTCTACTGCGACGGCGTCCGGGAAGCGTTACGGGATCCCAATCCATGGACGGCGATTGGTTTCGACTTGCCCCTCAGGGCCAGGGTCCCGCGGGCTTCCAGCTCGATGTCCTCGCGTTCGAGCAGGAGACGCGTGGCCTCGGTCAACAGCAGCGGTTCGCCGAGCTCACGGGTCGCGTCCTGTACGCGCGCGGCGACGTTCACCGGGTCACCGATCACGCCCAGCTCCGTGAGGTCCCCACCGCCGATCGTCCCCACGAGCACCAGCCCCGAGTTGATCCCGATCCCGATCCGGCAGCGCTCGCCGAAGTGAGACTCGACCGCGACCAGCATGTCCTCGGCCGCAAGGAGCGCCCGGTCGGCGTGGTCGGGACAGGGATCCGGGGCTCCGAAGACGCCGAGCAACCCGTCTCCGAGGAGCTTGTTGGCGTGCCCGCCGTGGGCGGTGAGGATTGGCACCACGAGGCCGAAGAATTCGTTCAGGTACTCCACTGCCTCGCGGGCGGTCGCACGATCCGCGAATGTCGTAAAGCCCCTGATGTCGATGAACAGGACGGTCACCATCTCCCACTCCGGCTCGATGCGCTCGCTCATCGCGCCTCCGGCCCGCGCAGCCACAGCGACACGTGAGCGGGCTGCATCGTGTCTGCCACGACTGTGCGGAGCTCGCTGCCGAGCGCGTCCAGGTCGACTTCGTCGCGCAGCCGCGAGCCAAACCGATCGAGTGTCAGCGCAGTGTCGTACTTGCGCCGGTAGAAGCGGCGGTCGACGGCCTCCTGGATGCGCTTTCGGACAGGGCGGAACAGCGCCGCGACGGCGAGAGTGGAGCCGGCGATCGCGAGATTTGAGCTCTCGGTCAGGGGCCGCAGCGCGAGCTCCAGTAACAGGACGCCACCGAGGTATGCAAGAGCGAGGATCGCCGTCAGCGCACCGTAGACCAGCGCGCGGTTGATCACGACGTCGATGTCGTAAAGGCGGTAGCGCAGGACGGCTACGCCGGTGGCAGCCGGCAGCCCCAGAACGCTCAGCATGATCCAGGCGTTCGCAGCCGACTCACCGATCAGTTCGTACGTGACGAACGCGATCGGGACAGTCACGGCCACCAAGGCTCCAGCCAGCGCGAGCCACTTCATCTGCTGCCTCTGCTCGCCCCTCGAGCGCCGGAATCTCACGATCAGCGAGATCGAAGAGCCCACGACCCCGATCAACAGCGCGAAAAAAGAAACCCCCTCGAGCAGATCGACCAGCGGGTGGTCCACCGCGATCGGGTTCCTGATCTCGGGGAAGTCGGGGATCGGGCCGGGTTTCAAGCCGCCCGCCACGAAGGATCCCGCCATGCCCACCGCGGCGCACCACGCCACCCATCGCCAGCTTCGCGACAGCAGACGGCCGTCAGGGAACAGCAGGAGCAGGAAGGTGGCGGGCATCAGGATGAACGGAATCCAGGAGACCTCCCCATACAAGGCGGCTGCCTTGGCCAACGCCTCCGGACCACCGTTTCCGTCAACCCAGTACTGCGCGATCGAGTGGGCCAGCGCCCCAAGGCCGGCCGCCACTCCTGCCGCGAGGAAGATCCAGCCGATCGGATTGCGCGGGTGGCGGGCGGCGATCAGGACGCCGACCGCCGCGAACACGAGTGCGATCGCCCAGATGAATGTGTTGGCAAGCTCGAGGCCCGATCCGCTCGTTACGGAGAGCAAAGAGCTCGACACCATCAGGAGAGGTGCCAACACCGCCAAGCCCCATGCGAGGCGCAAGAACGTGCGACTACTCATCGCCTCGCCTCCGGCGCGCGCAGCCACAGCGACACGTGCGCAGGTTGCAGAGTCTCGCTGACGACCGCACTCAGCTCGGAGTTGAGCGCCACGAGGTCGACCTGGTCGCGCAGCCGCGAGGAAAAGGCCTCGAGTGTGCGCTGCGCGTCGTACTTGCGCCGGTAGAAGCGCCTGTCGACCACCCCCTGGATACGAGCGCGTGCTGGGCGGAACATGGCCGCGACGGCGAGCGTGGAGGCGGCGATTGCGAGGTTCGAGCTCTCGGTCAGCGGCCGCAGCGCGAGCTCCAGCAACAGGACACCGCCGAGGTAGGTGAGCGCCAGCGTCGCCGTCAGCGCACCGTAAACCAGCGTGCGGTTGATCACGACGTCGATGTCGTAGAGGCGGTAGCGCAGGATCGCGATCCCTGCGGCGACCACCAGCGCGAGGATCCCCAGGGGCGCCATCCCCTCCCAGACCTCCCACATCAGGAACGACACGACGAGCACGACGCCCGCGGCTGCAACCCATTTGATCTGCTGTCGCTCGATGCCGTGGGACCTGCGGAAGCGCAGGACGAGCGACGTCGCCGCCGCGATCATCGATCCGATCAACAGCAACCAGCCGATTGCCTGGAACGCCGCGAAGACGTCGCCCGCCGCACCGCCGACGCCGTAGGGATTCTCGACCTGCGACAGATCGTCGAACTCACCGGGCGAGAGAGCAATGCCAACGCTGAGAAAGAACATCGACGCGACCGCCGTGCGAGCTGCGAATCGCCAGCGCCTGGTAAGCAGCGTGCCCGTGGGAAACAGCAGCGGGAAGAGAGTGATCAACGGCACACCGCCCAGCACCCACACCCAGACCGAGAACCAGGCCGCCGTATCACCGCCTCCGTGAAGAGCGCCCGGCTCCGCGAACAGCGTGTAGATGGCGTAGGCCTCCGTCACTCCCGCCAGGCTGAAGCTCACGGCGCCCGCGCAAAAGATCCAGCCAATCGGGTTGCTCGGCAGGCGGGAGGCAATCAGCGCGCCCACCAAGGCGAAGCCCACCACTACGAAAGACCACATGAGGTCGCCGCTCCCGGACTGGTGGTCGGCGGGCACATCGTGACCCGCGATGATGATCCGCAGCACCCCGGCGAGCACGGTTAAGGTGATAGCCGTGCCGCACAGACTCCATGCGAGCCGTCGAGAGCTCATGCCCGAATCCTCAGCCAGAGCGAGACGTGCGCGGGCTGCATCGTTTCGGCAACTACGCCCTGTAATTCGGCACTGAGGCTGTCGAGAGCGACCTGATCGCTCATCCGCACGCCGAACGTCTCGAGCGTGCGAGCCGCGTCGTACTTGCGCCGGTAGAAGCGCCGGTCGACGGCGGACTGGATACGAAAACGCGCCGGACGGAACAGCGCGGCGACCGCCAGCGTCGAGCCGGCGATGGCCAGGTTCGACTCCTCGGTGAGCGGGCGCAGGACCAATTGAAGCAGTAGCACGCTGCCGAGGTACGCGGCCGCGAGCGTCGCCGTCAGCGCACCGTAGACGAGCGTTCGGTTGATGACGACGTCGACGTCGTAGAGGCGGTAGCGAAGCATGGCGATCGCGACGGCGCCGGCGAGCACCAATGCACCGAGCAGCAGCGCCGCATAGCCGAAGTCCCCCGCCGGTATCTGCGACAGGGGCAGCAGCGCAGCCCCGACCGTGACCCACTTGAGCTGCTGGCGCTCGATGCCCGTCGAACGGCGGAAGCGGACGACGATCGATGCGATCGCCGTCAGCGTCCCCACGATCAGCAGCAGGAAGCCGAGGCCGTTGGCGATCTCGGCGGCGGTGCCGATTAAGTCGCCAAGGCCTACCGGGTTGGCGGCGGGCAGGTCCTCGAACTTGCCCGGCGTGAAGGCGAACCCCACCGTCATGGCGGCGCATCCCGCCACCCCAGCCCATGCGACCGGGCGCCAGCGGTGGCTCGGCGAAGCGCCGGTCGGGAACAGCAGGGGAAAGAGGACGAACGCCCCGAAGATCGCCGGGGTCCAGATCCAGCTCGCGAGCCACGCCGCCCACTCTGCGCCGTCCGTCTGACCAGCGAGCTCGAAGCTCCAGAAGGCGTGTACTCCGAGGATGAGGAGGCCCAGCGAAACCGGGATGACGCAGAGAATCCAGCCCACCGGATTGCGCGGCTGCCGCGACGCCACCACCGCGCCAACCACCCCGAGGGCGACCAGCATCAGGGCTTCCAAGGCGGCCACCGGCACGCCGCCGCCCGGCACATCCGGATTGCCGGCGTTGCTCGACGACTCCGGGTCCATGATCGCGAGCCCGAGCCGAGCGGCCGCAAGCATGACTGTCAGGGCGCAGAGCGCCCACGCGAAGGCGGGCAGCCGACCGCCCCGATGCGCTCCCATGCGCTCAGTCATTCCGCACCGTTGTCATTGTCGCCTAGCACCTTCCCACCCGTCCGTCCGCTAAGCGTTACGAAACCACGCGATACAGCGATTATCGTGGCGCCATGGCGCTCGAGGTCAAACTGCTTGGCCCCCCGCGAATCGAACGGGAAGGCGAGCGGGTGGCCTTCGACACCCGCAAGGCGATGGCGCTGCTGGCTCATCTGGCGCTCGCCGGCGGCCCCCGGCCGCGCGAGGCGCTCTGCTCACTGCTCTGGCCGGCCCACGACCCTGATCACGCTCGCGGCGCGCTGCGGCGAACGCTTTCTACTCTCCGGGCGGCAGTGGGCGAGGAGTGGATCGACACCGCCGGCGACAGCATCACCCTGAAACGGGGACCCGGCCTCGAGCTCGATGTCGCGCGGTTCCGCGAGCTGGCGGCCGACGACACCTCCCTCGAGAGCCTGAGTGGAGCCGTCGCGCTTCACTCCGGGAACTTCATGGAGGGTTTCTCGCTGCGCGACAGCCCTGACTTCGACGATTGGCAGATCGGGCAGGCGGACGCGCTCGAGCATGAGCTGGCTTCGGCTCTGCGCCGCCTGGTGGGGCTCCTCACCGCGCGTGGCGAATACGAGCGCGCCCTCCCCCACGCCCGCCGCTGGCTCGCAGCCGATCCGCTGCACGAGCCCGCGCATCGCGAGCTGATCCGCCTCTACGCGTGGAGCGGCGACCGCGCCGCCGCCCTCGAGCAATACCGCAGTTGCGTTCGCACGCTGAGCCAGGAGCTAGGGGTAGCGCCGCTGGACGAGACCGCGAACCTCTATGAGCAGATCAACGACGGCACCCTGGCGCCACCGCCAAAGGCAAGTGCGCCGCCCTCCGAACCTGCCGACCTTCAAACCGCTACACCGCCAATGGAACTGCCACTCGTCGGACGGGACGAGGCATTGGCGACACTCGAGCACGCTCGTGCCGGCGCCCAGCCCGACGGATGCCTGGCCGTAATCGAGGGCGAGGCGGGAGTCGGAAAGACTCGCCTGACGAACGAGCTCGCGGCTCACGCGCGCAGGATGGGTGCCGTGGTGCTCGCCACCCGCTGTCACGACGACGAGGTCGGTATCCCGTACGGGCCGGTCGTCGAGTTGCTGCGGGAGGCTGCGATGGAACACGACCGCACCGCCTGGTCGGAGACGGTTCCGCTGCAGCGAATGGCAGATGCATCGCTGCTGTTGCCCGAACTGGCTGAGCTGCGTGAGAGCCTGCCTGCACCACTGCCGCTCGACGGACCGGGCGCCCAGGTTCGTCTGCTGGAGAGTGTTGTCGCCGTGATCAGCGCGGCCTGCCCGGGGGCGCAGCCGGGAGTCGTCTCCATTGACGATGTCCACGCGGCCGATGAAGCGACCGTCGATGCGATCTTGTACCTGGGTCGTAGGCTCACAGGCCGCTCACTGCTGCTGATGATCAGCTGGCGAAGCGAACGCGTGCCGCCCGGCCATCGACTCCGGAGGCTGGTGACGGACCTGGCGCAGGCAGGGAGCGCAGTGATCGTGAGCCCTACCCGTCTCGACGAGGAGGAGATCGCGACGCTCCTGGAGACGCTGCATCCTGGGGAGGACGCGTCCGAGCTCGCGCGGCTCCTATATGTAGAGAGCGAGGGGCTGCCGCTGTTCGTTGCCGAGTACCTGGCCGCTATGCGCGAGGGAGGTGATCCGGTCGAGGGGCTACTGCCCACAGGGGTTCGCACCGTGCTCGACGCGCGACTCGGAAAGCTGGGCGACGTGGCGCGGCAGGTGCTCGGAGCGGCGGCGGTCATCGGCCGGTCGTTCGACCTGGACACCGTGCGAGACGCGAGCGGGCGAGGCGAGGAGGAAACAATCGATGCTCTCGAGGAGCTCGTAGCGCAGGGGGTCGTCCTGGAGGCAGCTGATGCAGAGCCGCTCTACGACTTCTCTCACCAGAAGCTACGCGAGGTCATGTACGAGCAGACGAGCCTTGCGCGAAGGCGCCTACTCCACAACCGGGTGGCAACCGCAATCGCCAGACGGCAGCCGGGCGCGGACAGCGCGGCTCTGGTCGCGGCACACCTCCGCCTGGCTGGGGACAACGCAGGTGCGGCCGAGCGCTACCGCATCGCAGCCGAGCACGCGGTGTCGCTTCACGCTTATGCCGACGCGCTCGAGCAGCTCGAGGCGGCACTCGCTCTGGGCACCGGCGACACCAGTGCGTTGCACGAGCGAATTGGAGATCTGCGCATTCTGATCGGGGATTACCGCGGCGCCCTGGCGAGCTACGAAGCCGCGGCGGCACAGTCCGAGCAGCTGGCGGCGCTCGCGGCGATCGAGCACAAGCTTGGCGAAGTGCACCAGCGCCGGGGCGAATGGGAGCGAGCGGAGGCGCGCTTCGTCGCAGCGCTCGACATAGCGCCCGAAGAAGACCTAGGGCTTCGTGCCCGCATCCAGGCTGACCTCGCGCTTGCGTTGCACCACTCGGGCCGCAGCGAGCGCGCCAGAGTGCTTGCGTGCGAGGCACTCTTGCTCGCAGAGACCGCGGCCGATCAGCGCGCCGAGGCGCAGACGCACAACATGCTCGGCGTGCTGGCAGGAGGTGCCGGCGACACGGAGTCGGCCCACTCGGAGCTCGAGCGCAGCCTCGCGCTGGCGAAGGAGCTTGGCGACGACGCAGCACAGGCCGCCGCCCTGAACAACCTGGCGCTGGTCAAACGTGACACCGGCGACCTCTCCGAAGCGCTCGCACTAACAGAGAAGGCGCTCGCGCTGTGTGCCGCCCACGGTGACCGGCACCGCGAAGCGGCTCTGGAGAACAATCTCGCTGACATCCACCACGCCGCCGGCGACGAGGCCGCGGCGATGACCCACCTGAAGCGGGCGGTCGCGATCTTCAGCGAGGTGGGCGCCGACGAGGCGACACGCCTGCCCGAGATCTGGAAGCTGGTCAGCTGGTAAACCCATGGGCACACCGCGCCGCCGGCCGAACTACGCGGCCTGACGTAGACGAAGTGTCGCTCCTGAGCCGACGACAAATGAGCCTGGCTCGGTGAGGATTTGACCGCAGATTCCCCACACACGTGCCAACAGGAGCGACCATGTCAGAAGAGACCCACACTTCCGCCGTAGAAATGCTCACCACGCTCAACCAACTCCAGATGGAGCGCCTGGAAGCGAGGCTCGTCGGCCTCAGTGAGTGCGAGGCCTACATGGCCGAGCTCGACGAAGAAATCGAAGAGTGCCACCAGGGTTTCGTGGGGGCTGCCGTGACCGAGATCGCGGTTTTGAGGGGCGAGCTCTCCGGGCGCCTGTCCGGCTGAGTCGATCGCTAGAGGTTTGATGTGGGTTGGCCGTCCGCGCGTCATCCGTGCGTACGGAGAACCCCCATCTTCCGGCTCCACCGGACGCACAGGAGCGACGATCTCCGCGATCCGTCGCGCTATGCGCATACGCCGCCCGGAGCCGTTTCGTTCCCATCCGTCCGGGCCTTCCCCGAGTAGGCCGACGACCAGGCGCACGAGCGCGTCGTGCGCCCGGCGGCGCAGTTGTATTGCGCCCAGCGCTGGCAGCGAGAGCACTCCCGCGCCATGGATCGCACTAGCATCGGCGACCAAGGGGCGGCGGCCGATCCGCAACGGCAGATCGGTCAAGCAGATCGCCAGATCCCATCCCTCCTGCAGCATGCGCTCACGCGCACGGTCGATCATCTCGGTTCCGCTAGCCCCCACGCCGGGGTGCAGGTCCGCCTCGAGCACAGGGATGGACCACTCGACTTCGTTCGAGACTGTCTCCCGAAGCGCGTCCGGCAGATCCTGCGCGAGCCGCGCCGCGAGCTCGGCCGCAGTGCCGGGCGCCGCGATCAGGCCGACCCGGAGGGTCCCGGCGGTACCGGCACTGGACTTGCTCGTCACCATCGGCGCCATCGCCTGACGCAAGGTACAACCGTGACTGCAGCGCGCGCTCCCATAGGCAACCAGGCCTCTCGGTCCACGCCGACCAGATGCTCGCCACGGACGAGGCGCAGCGGCGACGGCCTGCGCTGAGCCGACGCCTGCTCCCGCGCAATGGCGGCAGCACGTCACTGTCAGATCGGAGACAGCGGAGAATCGATCCCGTGGGCACACCGTGGCATACGAGCTTGGCTCGGCTGACGTTTCGGCTGTTTTCCGTGCCTGGGGAAAGGACGCGAGAACCAGAAGCGCTGCAAACGCTGGTTTGCTAACCAGCGTGTCTTGGCTCTACGACGGGGCAGGGAGGACTCGAACCCCCCGACCTCTGGTTTTGGAGCCCAGAATTTTCGGCGAGCTTTCGGCTCTGGCAAGCCCGGTCAGCTGTGGGAAAGTAATTGGGAAAGTCAGCCGAGAACGAACGCTAGCTCGCCCGCTGCCAGCGGCTGTACGACTTCAGCCCAACACCTTCGTCTTACATTCGATCCCTGGCGCTT
Organism: uncultured Solirubrobacterales bacterium; assembly: GCA_963716195.1. Lineage (GTDB taxonomy): Bacteria > Actinomycetota > Thermoleophilia > Solirubrobacterales > JBBDJG01 > JBBQNR01. Next base: position 368,856 of record OY970293.1, on the reverse strand, counting down.
GTGCGAGTCGCTGGTCCGCGGTCAACAGTGGGACCTCGAGCGCCTCGGCAAGTGCAACGTAAGCGGCGTCGTACGGTGTCAGGTTTTTCCGCAGTTCCCAGATACGGCCCATGAGAGGGCCGTGCGGGGCACGCGCGAGCGGCAGCTCGGCAAGATCGGCGAGCGCTTGACGCGCCCGCTGTTCGCTTAGCAGCCCGGCACGGGTCGCACGACGCCAAACCGACGCCACCTCGAGGTCGATCAGCTCAGGCGCGAAAAGCTGGTCTTCGGCGACGCTGGCGCGCGTGCGCTGCCCATCGGCGCCGTCGTCACCGAGCGCGGTGGCGACGACCGAGGCATCGACGACGATCACCTCGTCTTGCGATCGTCTCGCACAGCCTTGACGGCCTCGGTGAGCGAGACCTGGCCGCCGCTGCGCTCCCCAACCCGGCGCAGGACTTCGTCGAGCGTCGGCCGACGAGCTTCCTCGACGATCCGCGCGCGCAAGTACTCCTGGAGCGACTGACCCGCATCCGCCGCACGGCGCCGCAGGATGCGGTGCACGTCCTGTGGGACGTTCTTTATCTGAACACTGGGCATCGGCGAATCATAGCGCCAATATGGCGCCAGACCATGCGATTTGGCGCTCCATCTTAGAGTCCATTGAAAAGGGACCGTGGGAAAAGCTTGGGAAAGTCAGCACAACCCATCCATCTCGTCTTCTAGGAGTCGGATCGCGTGGCTACGAAGACCGGGATGAGTCGGCTCGTGTTGTTTTGGTAGTCGGCGTAGCTCGGATAAGCGGCGACAGCGCGGTCCCACCACAGCGCGCGCTCCTCGCCGTCGACCTCACGTGCAACGAAGTCGTGTGGCTCCGCACCGTCTTGGATCATCACTGTTGGATCGGTGACCAGGTTGCCGTACCAGGACGGGTTGGCAGGAGCACCCCCAATCGAGGCAACAAGGGCGTACGCACCCTCGTGCTCCACCCTCATGAGCGGCACCTTGCGGATCTTTCCGCTCTTGCGACCTCGCATCGTGACGATCACGACAGGAAGGCCGGTGTCCAGGAGCGTGTTGGCACGCTCGCCGTTGCTGGCCTCGTACGCTGCGACCTGCTCCCGCACCCAGGCCCAGGGACTCGGCTCGTACTCGCCTTCTAGTGGCACAACGGGGCAGGGAGGACTCGAACCCCCGACTTCTGGTTTTGGAGACCAGGATCTTCGCCGCCTTTTCGGCTTGAGCAAGCCAAATCGAGCTGTCGTGGGAAAGTCAATGGGAAAGTCAGCCGAGAGTCAACCTACTGTCGCTCCACAGTGGCGGCTCTGAGAAGCGGTGATCCCACCGACGCAGGAGCACAACGGAGCTGGCGGGTAACTCAAGGGCGATCACTAGACTCGGCTGAGCGAGGATCTCTGAGTGGTCGAGCGATATAGCTGCCCGCAGTGCGGAAACCAGAACGAGTCCGGTCAACACTTCTGCGGGTCCTGCGGCGGCCCTCTCGTTCTGAGCTGCCCTGCTTGCGGCGCGGCGAGCCCGTTCGACTTCCGGTTTTGTGGAAGCTGTGGCGCAGATCTGCGCGGCGCGGACGGATCGGCATCTTCGACGGAGGAGCGGCGCGTGATCACGGTTCTGTTCGCAGATCTCGCCGGCTTCACCGCGCGTTCCGAGCAGCTCGACCCCGAGGACGTGCGGGCGATTCTGACTCTCTACTACGCGCGGCTCCGAACTGAGATCCAAGCGTTCGGAGGCACAGTCGAGAAGTTCATCGGCGACGCGGTGATGGCCGTCTTCGGCGCGCCGATAGCGCACGGAGACGACCCGGAGCGCGCGGTCCGCGCGGCGCTCGCGGTCCGAGATGCGATTGCCGAGATGAACGACGCAGATCCGGAGCTCGATCTGCAGGTGCGGACTGCGGTCAATACCGGAGAGGCCCTCGTCGCACTTGATGCAAGTGTCGACAAAGGCGAGGGCCTGGCGGCCGGCGACGTCGTCAACACCGCGGCGCGGCTGCAGACCGCCGCACCCGTGAGTGGCGTCTTAGTCGGCCAGGAGACCTACCGCTGCACCAAGTCGATCATCACTTACCAGGACGTTGAGGCCATAAGCGCGAAAGGCAAGGAGGCGCCGGTTCCAGCTTGGCTCGCGCTCGCCGCGTCCTCAGCTCCGGGCGAGCGAGCGCCGGGGCGCGTTCGGATGCTCGGTCGCCTTCGAGAGCTGCGCACGCTGGCCGGGATCTGGAATCAGGTCACCGAAGAGCGGCGTCCACATCTCGTCACTGTCTTCGGCCCGGCCGGCATCGGGAAGACGCGCCTCGCCACCGAGTTCGCCGAGGTCGTCATAGGTAACGGTGGACGGGTGATCCGTGGGAGGTCGCTGCCCTATGGAGACAACGCCGCGTACGGCGCCTTCGCTCACCAGGTCAAAGAGCTGAGTGGCATCTTCGACAGCGATAAGGCGCGCGTCGCGTGCGAGAAACTCGAGCGGACGGTCGGCACGCTGATTGAGTCCGACTCCGCAGAGGTCGCATCTCACATCGCGATGCTTATCGGCTTCGAGACGGAAGGCAGTGTGGGCGACCGAGCGACGCTCTTCTCCTCGGCCACGCGGCTTGTCGAGGCGGTCGCGCGCGGGCAGCCTACAGTCCTTCTCTTCGAAGATATTCACTGGGCCGACGCGAGCCTCCTCGACCTGCTCGAGCTACTCGCCGAAAGCGTGCGCGATGTCCCGTTGCTCCTGCTCACGCTCGCCCGCCCCGACCTGCTCGCGAGCGAGCCGAGCTGGGGAGGCAGCCTTCCCGCGTACACGGCGCTTCCGCTCGCGGCGCTGACGGAACGGAATGCGCAGGAACTCGCGACGCGGTTGCTGCGCGACGGCTTTGATCAGGACATGGAGGAAGCCGCTCAACTTTTCGAGGCGGCGGAGGGCAACCCGCTTTTTATAGAGGAGCTCGCCGCCTCGCTCGCCGAGGGCGCCGCGGGGGGAGCGGTGCCGACGAACATCCGCGGTACCGTCTTGGCGCGCCTCGACGCGCTTCCGGCAGGCCAGCGCACACTCCTCCTCGATGCATCAGTGGTCGGGAAAGTCTTCTGGAGAGGCGCGCTTGCGTGCCTCGGCTGTGAGCCGGTCGCGCTTGCGACACTGCTCGACTCGCTCGAGGAGCGCGACCTCATCCAGCGGGAGGCTGTGTCGCGTATAGAGGGCGACGAACAGTTCGCGTTCAAGCACATACTGATTCACGACGTGGCCTACGCGACGCTCCCAAAGGCGAAGCGGCGAGAACGGCATGCTACGGTCGCGCGCTTTCTGGAGGAGAGGGCGGCGGACCGCGGCGCGGCCGCAGCTGCGCTAGCGCGACACTGGCGCGAGGCAGGAGAGTCCGAACGCGCGCTCGGCTACTTCCTTGCCGCAGCCGAGCAGGCTAACCGCGGTTGGGCGAAGCTCGAGGCGGTCTCGCTTTATGACGATGCCCTCGCCCTTCTTCCCGACGGAGAAGAGGAACGACGGCGTATTCGCTTGCGCCGCGCAGTCGCGGTGGTGGCGAGCTACTACGTCGAGAGCGCGCGAACCGGCGGTATGCGCGTGGTCGCTGATCGATAGTTATCGACAGACCAGGACCCAGCCGGGGGCAGGCCGGGGTCCGGCCGGTCTCGTCGTCGAGGTCACTCCGGAATGTCGGCCGGCGTCACGTCCCCACCGATCTCGTAAACGCGCTCGACCTGGTGCGAGCCGACAACCGCGGCGTGGTCGCGCACCATTTCCGCGCTTGGTGCTTCATAGATACAGAACGACTTGATGGTCCCCGACTCGTCGGCGACGACATGGCTGTGCTCCCAGACGATCTCGGGGAATTGCTCGGCAGCGATGGCCTTGACCCTCTGGCCGAACCCCGGCATCTCGTCTTCTTCGATGCTGTAAGTGCGCTCGATCAGATACCGCGGCATATGTGCCCCCTGTTGATCTGGTCCCCGCGGTCACTGTTGCACACGCCTCCCCCGCACGCAAACCGTCGCCAGCCGCGACAGAGCGAACCCGCAGCAACGCCAGATTCAGCTCGCAAGCGCCAACGGGGCAGGGAGGACTCGAACCCCCGACTTCTGGTTTTGGAGACCAGCGTTTTTGGCGTGTTTTTGGCTTCAACAAGCCAAATCGAGCTGCTGCGGGAAAGTCAGTGGGAAAGTCAGCCGAAATTGAGGCTCTACCGGTGCGCCCCGCCCGCCTTCGCCGAAGCGGCCCCCGCTAGCGGCGGCGCCAGTCTTTGACTGACTGGCAGAATCGCTGACGTGCCGCCTTACGGTCGATGCGAGGGTCCGGACGCTCTCATTCGAGAAGCGCTTCTTCTTGCGCTCCCGACCCTGCTGCCACGCAACACCCGGCATGGCAATCCGTCGGCATGGCCGCTTGAGTCCGTGCTCGCAAAAGCAATGGTGGCCGGGATCGCCCAGCTCGGCGTCGATCGCACGCGGGTCGGCACAACAAAGCGGTACATCGAGCACGACTGGGATCCCAAGCCTCACGGTCTCGATCTCTACGTAACGCGGGAAGGCGGAACAGATCTACTCCTCGCCGCCGAACTGAAGCTGGAGGAGATTCCGCAGACGATGTGGGATCTCTACAAGTTGATCTCGGCTCAGAAGCTGCCGGGAGGACCCGCCGGCTTCTTGGTCATGGGCGCCCACGATTCGTCGTGGTCCGGTCGACCCTGCGCGGAGCTGTTTCCTGCAACCCCCGGGGCCTCCGTGGTCATCGACACGGTCAACCTCTTCAAAAGCAATCGAGCTCAGTGCAAAGCCGACCTGGAGTACTCGGGGAGAATGCTGTCAGTGCCAACGAGCGTCCGCGCAACGGGGGTCCTTACTGGCCCGCGAGCAGGGCACTACCCCCACCTGGAGTTCCGAGTGGCGTCCGTAGCCTCAGAAGATTCCACGCCCATCCCCTGTACCGACGGGTGGCCGGCGGGCGTTCAGCCTCTGACCTAAACCGCACACTCAAATAGCTCGTCATGAGCCACCACGGACTGAAGTAGCACGAACTGCCACGCTTGTGGAAACACGCGAAAGCAGTAAGAACGGTTCGCTTGGCTAAGGCACGGCTTCGAAGACCTGTTGATCTTCCGAGGAATCAGACTTCTTAAGTTCGGCTAGCCGCTTCTTGACCGGCTCGCCCGAGCTTCGGGCCTGTGGGCCAGCGAGATCTCGAGCAGCTTTGAGGACCATTACTCGCCTGGCTACGTCGCTGGCGGTAGTCGTGCGCTCGGCGTTGACCAGGTCAGTAACCCAGGAGCCCCGTTCCTCGTAGGGAACGGAATCCCTGAGGGCGACTAACCCCGTTCCGGCGTGTTCCGCGCCAGGATCGATCGCTGCAGCCTTCAGTTGGGCCGCGAGCTGGTGCTGGGTATCGTCGTCTAGGTAATCTCGCCGAGCGGTCAGGAACCCAACCAGGGCGCCAACGCTGGGCACCTGCCCTGGATTCGCGATGAGGTGCTGCGCGGCCTGGATGGCGATGTCCTGGCAAAGCCGCTGGTGACGATTCTGATTGAAGAGGTCGAATAGCTGCTCTCCCTGAGGCTGGGTTTGGGGATTGACCAGTAGATCGCGGATCGGGCTGGCCATCGGATCACGAACTTGGTCGCCAATCAGAGAAGGATCGAGTTCAGCGACGGCATTCAGCGCCTCGAGGTTCTGCGGAGCCGCCACGTCGACGACGGCTTGCACGCTGGCACCTAGGGCGGCAGCGTTGAGGTTCTGATTCGCGCGGTTGATAACGCGAACCGCCTGATCGAACCGATTGCTATTCGCCGCCTCGCGAACAACCTCCGAGATGACGTCCGCAGCGCTATCGCCGTGAACCCCCACCAACGTATCTACTGCGGCTCCGGCTGTCTCCTGATCGACGCCCCCCAGCTGTTCGATGGCTGCGGCCCGGAGTTGTGTGTCGGCGACGCTCCGAGCCGCCTCCGGCAGCTGCGGATAGTGCGAGGCCATGCTTCGAACAGCCACGGCCGGTACGTGCCTGAAGAATCCGGAAGTCACCTCCGTGCGGCGGCTCTCCACGTCCGATGACCGCTCGGCGAGCGCTATGCCGTAATCGAACCCACCCTCGCCCGCGGCCTGGAAGAACTCGGAGCTGTCCTGCAGCTGATCGAGTTCGTTATCCGCGGTGCCCACGTCAATTGCCCCAGAGGCTGCGAGCTCGGCACCGATGCTCGCCAGAGCCTGAGATTCCTCCGTGGACTCCTGTGCGGCATTCGCGATTATCGAGTCGCGGAGATGCGAGATCAGCTCCTGGAGCGGCGCCGCCGTTGCTTCCTGATCCGGGTACTGCTTCACCGCAACGCGCGCGATTCCGAGAGCGTCGTCGCTACCTACCAGCGTCACCTCGTCTTCCTGCACCCTCTCGGCAGCGCTCTTAAGTGCCGATGGGGGCAGGAGATCAGGCCACTCTTCCACCAGCTCGAGGTAGTCGCCGATCTGCCCTGAGTGTTGCTCGAGCGCGTTCCGAATGGCCTCTGCGCTCGGGCCGGTAGGCTCACGGCCAGCTCTCAACAGCGCATCGCAGAAGTCAGCGACGTCTGCCCCGGACAAAGCCTCGGCGGCGGCCGCGACAACCAGGAGGTATGGAGGACCCGCGAGCGCGTCCGCCGAGAGGCGGATCAACGGGCCGGCCGGGACCTCGCCAATACGCTGTCGGAGAGCTAGGTGGTCGGCGCTTCTCTGAATAATGCGCTTGGTTGTGGCGGGGTGGGCCTTGGCGAGCTTCTCGACGCCAAGGATCGCCCGGAGACAGTTCAGTGCCGGCGGGAGAAGTCCGCGGCCGAGCCACCCCTCGAACAACGTTTGCGTTTGCAGGGCGTAGGCGCGTAGTTCCTCTCCGTCAGCCTCCTCGACCACGTCCCCGACTTTCGTCATGTCGTTGTCTAAGAGCCCATCGCGGAAATCGCGGTAGCGCGGTAGATCGCGCTCGATGCGTTCTTGCTTTAGGCGGGTGAACGCTCCCGTGTCCTCTTCGACGATGCTCTGAGTCCCGAGCAAAAAATTCACGTACTCGGGGTCGAGATCGAGCTCCTCCCGGCTGACCCGCTGGGTCAGGGACTTGAGAAGTCGGGGATCCTCGCGGAGATCTTCGTAGTCGTGTGGCCAACGCTTCTCGATCAGCAAGAGCTTCGCGGCCAACAGCACGTTGTCGCTGACCTTGACCTGAATCGCGCCGGAGCGCTCGCGAGCTTCGAGCAGCGACAGTCGGAGATCAAGCTCGTTGACGAACTGCTTGATCGTCCGCGGATTCCGACGGAGCTGCGAGGCGATCATCGAAACGAGCTCGGGCACGCGGTCGGCATCGTCGGCGAGCCGAGCGTCAATGAGCCCGTTGAGCTCGCCCCGGATGAAGTCGAAGACGTCCTCCTGAAGAAACTCGCTGATTCGGATTGAGCCGTTGAAGAACTTCCGCAGGTACTCATCAACGGCGTCCCGGACTCTGTCCTCAACCTCGGTGGAACGATCGGCTCTTGGGTCTCGGGGTTGCTCCATGTCGGCTCCGCCCTCGCCCGATTCACCGTCTTGTGTGACCTCTCCGACGGGCAATGGGGCTTCCCCGGCACGGCGGGCGCCGGATGCCACGAGCTCCTGCCCCTCCAGGTGTCGGTGAAGCGCCTCATCGTCTGCAGCGATTACGAATACGAGGTCCTTGTTGGCTTCAGCGGGCTCGAGAAAGGTCTTGATGGTGGCGAGCAGCTCTGCCACGCGCCCAGGACTGCAGCGGTCCAGGTTGTCGATGGCGATGACCAGTCGATCGGGCTTCACTCCCGAGCGCAGCAGTCGCCGGAAGAGTCGCTGGAACTGATCAGCATCCTGAATGCGAGGAGTAGTGCGAGTCGTCTGATCGACTCTGATCACGCCTCCGACAGCTGCGAGGACGAACGCTAGGACTGCGGCTGAAGTTGTCGCCGCAGCGCCAGTAAAAGCATCGCCATTGACACCTCTTCCATGCAGGAGCAGCAGAAGCCCCACGCCAAGTCCCCCGGCAACCAACGTGAGGATCGCCGCGCGCGCCAACCCCCACCAGTCGAAGCGAAGATTCGACTCCGCCGGCTTGGTCGCTTCCGTCTCCAGGTCCCACAGAAGCCGTCGAGGTGAAAAGAGCAACTTGAGCTTGCGCTCCTCGCGAAGTTGCTTTACCACGTCGAGCAGGAATTGACGCCGTAGAGCGTCCCCCTCGTACCGCCAGACGTCGAATTGAACGTAAGCCGCCTTCTTCGATTTCTTGACGCGGCGCGCAACCTCGTCGAGCACGGTGGACTTGCCGGATCCCCAAGGCCCAAACAGCCCGAGCGTGAATGGGGTCTTCACGCTCAGCACGGTGCTAGTCACAACCTCTGCGTAGTCCCGATGCCCGAACGCGTCGGTATCGGCGGTAAGTTCGCGTGGCGGAGTATCGACTCGAAGCGCCTGAGACGGCATGGCTCCCATTATCGATCCGGGTTCGGACTACGCTTGGAAGGTGTCTTCTGCGTACTGCCTCGCTTCGTTGAGCGGCTTGCCATTCGCCCAGCGGGCGAAGCGGTGGCCGTTGGGCGAGCTCCCCCAGCGAGCAGAATCGGGCTGCGCCTCAAACTCAACGCAGCGCAGCACTCCTGCTTCGCGCGACGAGCGACAGCTTGCTCCCGGATAAGCTCGCCCCGATGGCGTCGATGAATGTCGAACTGGTGAGGTCGATTTATGCGGCTTGGGACCGTGGAGATCTCAGATCGGTCGAGTGCGCACATCCGGAGATCGAGTAGGCGCTCGTGGGCCTTCCAGGCGGCTGCACGGTCGGCCGCCCGGACGGCGACCCTTCGCATCGTTGCGTTGAGTGTGGGGCCGAGACGGCCGACACACGAAGGAGCAGCGTGATGGATGCAAGACTACGATCGCTCAGGAAGTACGGACTGACCCCGGCCGACTACGACGAGATGGTCGAGACGCAGAACGGCCGGTGCATGATCTGCAACACCGATCAGCCGGGTACGGAGTCGGGGTACTGGCCTGTAGACCACGATCACGCCACCGGGCGAGTCCGGGCGCTGCTCTGCAGCGCCTGCAACGCTGGCCTGGGACTATTTGGTGACGACCCCGCGCGGCTCCGAGCAGCGGCTGACTACCTCGAGACCGTGAAGCAGCGACCTCGCTGGAGGGAGCTTCCCTCCCCTGAGCTCGCGGAGTACCTGCTGAGCCACCCGACCATCGCTGACCAGGCCTGGACGGACGAGCCTCGCCGCCCCGGCGAGAATCGAACGAGCTTCATTCGAAGACTGTTGCAGTGACTTCACTGGAGGGCTTCCGGTCGGGCGACCGTTTCCGGCTCGTGGCGACAAGATCACAAACGCCTCGCAATTAGAAGCCGAGGAATCGTCGAACGAGTGGTTAAGCGGCAGGACCGGCCCGCCGGCCAGTGAGACGCGTCGGGCCAACCGGCGACGCCGGTCTCGTGGCCGCCAGGGCCAAGCTGTCGAGTTTCGCGCAATGGGACACTGGCCAGCAACGTCAGCCGGCTCGCTGCGAAACGGACTATGACCGCGAACGGTCCGCCTTCGAAGCGAGGCCGAGATCGGCGAGTGCGTTCTCACGGTCGTAATACAGGTCGAGCTTCGTGTCTTCGAGCGTTCCAGCCTCGAAGAGGACTCGGACAAGCTCCACGTTCTCCTGCGACATCGGCTACTCCGAGAGGCCGGCGGCTTCGAGGGCCTCGGCGCGTTCCAGAAACTCGTCCATTCGGATGATCAGGCCGCCCTCCACGGTGACGATCGAGAAGATCGTCGCGTTGACGTCGATGGCGCTTGCCTTTCCCTTCATCGCCAGTCGCACCACCGCGAGAACTTGGCTGTCGCCGAGATCGGTGACCTCGGGGACGTTGACTCGGTAGTCCTGGGCGGCATCCAGAAACTGATCGACACCATGAGCTGTGCTCTCGTAACCGCGGGCGGTGATACCGATAAGGGCCGACTTCCACTCGATATTCGGATGCAAGTAGCGCATCACGTCCGCGAACTCGGGCCAGACCTCGCCCGCCCTCAGGCTGTCCGCCAGGGAACGAGGGCCTTGCCAGTAGGCGGCAGAGAGTCGTTCCACTGCCTCGAAGTAGCGCCGCACAAGCTCAACGTTCTCCTGCGACATCGCCTACTCCGACATGTCCAGAGCTTCAAGAGCTTCGGCGTGATCCAGGAAGTGCTCCATGTAGAACATCTTCCCGCCGCGGATCGTGCCGACCCACGTCAAATCAAGTCTTGCGTCAGGCCCCATGCCGGCTCCCCGCCAGTAATACCTCACGAGAACTCGGTCTCCGAGATCCATGAAATCGCTGAGGAACTCGAACGAGTCGGCATCCCACGTTTCCCGGAGCTGCAGCCACTCGCGCATGACGGCATCGCTACCAACGTAGGGGCCCGGCTCCGGCCAGCCTTCCGGCATCCGCATGATGACGTCGGGGTGAAGCAGGTCACGCAGCGCATCCATATCGCCCGCGTTCCATGTCTCGAAAGCCGCTCGCGCAACCTCCAGGTTCTCCTGCGACATCGCCCGCGCAGTATCCCGCGTCAGAAGGAGTCGGCGCGAGTGCCTACTCCGACAGCCCCACGGCTTCGAGGGCCTCCTCCAAGGTCTCGTACTCGTCGATCCTGATGATCTGGCCATCGCGAAACTCGTAGACGTGGGTGACCTCGGTCTCGACCGGGATGCCGCTGATGCCTCCAACACCCCACTGCCTTTGCGGGATGACCACCTGATCTCCCGCCTCGATGAAGTCCAGGGGCTCGGTGTAGTACTCGCTGAAGGGCTCCACCCACTCACGAAACGCCTGGATCACGCCCTCCCTGCCTCGATACACGTGGCCCTCGGGATTTCCCGCGGCCCATCTCAGCTCGACCTCCGGCGCGTATTGCTGCTCGACCAATTCACGGATCGCTTCGGAATCCCAGTCGATCTCTGTTGCGTCCACTCCCTTGAAGGGCTCCCACATGGATCGCACGAACTCCACGTTCTCCTGCGACATCGCCTACTCCGACAGGTCCACGGCTTCGAGGGCTTCGTCCCGCGTGTCGCAGGTGCGGAACCAAACGCACTTACCCCGTTGCCACCGGGCAGCCTGCCAAACGTTCTCGTCGTAGGGGATGCCACTACCCGCGCCGTGGCCACGCTGGCGTAGAGCCACGATCGTCACGTTGCCGAGATCGTGCGCTTCGGCAATCTCCATCGTGAAGTCGGGCATGACTTCCAAGATGCTCTCCCACAACCGGCGGAAACCGTCGCGGCCGCGGAAGCCGCCCTCCATCGGTACTACGCGCGAGACGGCCTTCACGTCATCATCCATCAAAGCCACCGCAGCGTCGAAGTCGCGCCGGTTGAGGGCGTCGAAGAAGCCGTAATGCCGCTTAACGTTCTCCTGCGACATCGCCTACTCCGACAGGTCGACGGCTTCGAGGGCTTCGGCCCGAGTATCGAAAACGCCCCACTTGAGGCATCTGCCATCGCGCCAACGAGCGCCCCAGCAGACGGTCCACTCCAACGGGAGAGCGCTCTCACGGCCGCGTCCCTTTGCGACCACCGTCGTAAATGTCACGTCCTTCTCCGCATGGATGTCGCCTACTACTCGGGCGGCGAAGTCCGGCCAAGTTTCGAACAGCACCTTCCACCACTGATGAATGCCGTCGTGACCCCGATAGCCGCCCTCGATGGCGGTGAGACGCGGGGCGGCCTGGACGTCATCGGCCATCAACGCCAGGTACGCGTCGAGGTCACGCCGGTTGAGCGCTTCGATGCTCCTGCGGGCCAGCTCCACGTTCTCCTGCGACATCGCCTACTCCGACAGCCCCACGGCCTCGAGGGCCTGCGCTCGTTCCAGAAATGCCTCGACGCGGACAACGACGCCGTCGCGGAACGTCACCACCTGCCACGACCGCTCCTCCACCACGGCCCGGCTCCCGCGCGGACGGCCCCGTTGGACGATCCCGGCGAAGACTTCATCACCGGCATCGATCGTCTCTGTGGACTCGATCGTGATCTCTTCGAAAGAATCGTGCCACGCCATCAACCATCGACGCGCCGCCTCTCCGCGGAAGGTGCCCCCATCCGGGTTCTCGCGGGGAGTGACGAGCTCGAAGTCGTCAGCACCCTCGATCCAGCTGAAGTCTCCACGGGCGAACTGCTGTTGAACCGCTCGCACTACTTCCACGTTCTCCTGCGACATCGCCCGCGCAGTATCCCGCAGGCTCAGGAGTCGGCGTGAGCGTCCTGCTCCGACAGCCCCAGGGCTTCGAGGGCCTCGGCGTGATCCCAGAAGAACTCAACCTGGAAGACCCGCCCGTTGCGCACCGTAAAAACCGGCGTGGACTCTTGTTTCAACTCGGGGCCGTGGCCGAGGCCATGCCAGACCGTTCTGACGGCAACTCGCTCGCCGAGGTGCACAAGATCGCTGTTCAGTTCTTGCCAGTCCGACTCGAAGGTGTCGCGAAGCTGCTCGATCGCTCGCATGACCGCTTCCTGCCCGAAGAAGGGTCCAGGCTCGGGCCAACCCTTCGGTCCACGCATAATGATCTCGGGGTCGCACGCGTTACGGATGGCATCCATGTCGCCGGCGTTCCACGCCTCGAAGACCCCTCGCACCACCTCCACGTTCTCCTGCGACATCGCCCGCGCAGTATCCCGCAGGCTCAGGAGTCGGCGTGAGCGCCACCGTGGGCTGCCGCCAGCGCCGCACGGCGGCTTGCGTAACCAACGCTGCGGGCCATCCTGCCGTCCCGGAACCAGAAGACGCTCATCCACTTCATATCGAACGGCGCGCCGGAGGCAGACGCCGTGCCCACGAACCGGTTGCGAACCACCAAGTAGTCCTCGCCGGCCTCGACGATCTCGGTGATCTCGAAACGCGAGTTCTCGTCCAGCACGTCGAAGAAGTCGTCCATCCATTCCCGCGCGCCGGAAGCCCCGCGGTACGTCTTGTCCGTGACGGCGGTGCTTGCGTTCACGATCTCGAAGTCGTCGGTCACCAGCGCGTTGACCACGTCCCGGGCGTTGATCGCGTCGACGACCGCATTGAGGATGCGGATCTTGTCGTCCACCCGGGGACGGTGGGACTGCGGCAGTCGATCGTTGTGGTCCGACAGCCCCACGGCTTGTTGCCTCGTCCTGTACTCCCAGCCTTCAACGATGAGGCCGTCGCGCAGCTTGTAGACGAAGACGTACGCATCGCTAACGTCAGCGCCGCTGGCGCTTCCACGCGAGGGTGTCGCACAAACCCCTGCTGTCCGCGCCGTTTTGGACCATCCATGAATGGGACAAAACTTCCTCACATGTGACCGAGACCAACCGCTTCTCCTGCCGCCGGACCTTCACGACTGGCTTGAAGAGGATCACCTCGCCTGGTTCGTGATCGAGGCGATCGAGGAGCTCGACCTCGACGCCTTCTATGCGTCATATCGCGCCGACGGCCACGGCCGCGCCGCCCACGAGCCGAAGATGATGCTGACGCTCATCACCTACGCCTACGCCGTCGGCGAACGTTCGTCGCGCGGGATCGAGCGCCGCTGCCGTGAGGACGTCGCCTTCCGGGTGATCTGCGCAAATCAGGTGCCCGATCACGCCACGATCGCCCGCTTCAGGGTCCGTCACGAGCAAGCGCTCGCCGCAATCTTCAGCCAGGTGCTCGGCCTCTGCGCCAAGGCGGGGCTCGTGCGCACGGGCGTGCTCGCCGTCGACGGCTCGAAGTTCGCCGCCGCGGCCTCAGACTCGGCGATCCGCACCTACGAGCAGATCGCCGAGGAGGTGCTCGCCGAGGCAGCCGAGATCGACCAAGCAGAGGACGAGCGCTACGGCGAAGCGCGTGGCGATGAGCTTCCCGAGCACGTCGCCAGCCGCGAAGGAAGGCGGGCGTGGCTCAAGGAGGCAAAGCGGCGCCTTGACGCCGAGCGAGCCGCAGAGCCGGTGCCGAAGGCGCGCGAGGAGCGGCTCGAGATCTGCCACCGGCGACTGGTCGAGGACTGGCGGGCAGAGCGCCACGCAAACCGTGCCTACGAAGCCAGCTATGACCGCGGAGTGCGCGAGCGCGGCAAGCAGGCGATGGGGCCGGGGCCGAACCGATACGAGCCGCCCGAGCAGCCCGCGGGCAAGATCAATACCACCGACCCCGACGCACGCCGGATGAAGTTCGGGCGCAACTTCCTCCCCGCCTACAACGTCCAGGCCGTCGTCACCGAGGACCAGATCATCGTCGCCGCCGAGATCACCACAGAGGGCGGCGACTTCGAGCAGCTTCACCCGATGGTGAGCGCGGCCGAACGCGAGCTCGAAAGCGCAGACGTCGACGAGCGCCCCGGCGTTGTGCTCGCCGACGCCGGCTATTGGTCAAACGGCCACATCGACTCACTCAGGGAGCGAGGCATGACACCGATCGTCGCTCCCGACACCACTCGCAACCGACCTCGAAAGAACCGCCGCGGTGGACCCTATGACTTCATGCGAAGAGTCATCGCCACCGAAAGAGGTGGCGAGCTTTACTCACGAAGACAGTGCATGGTCGAGCCGGTCTTCGCCCAGATCAAGTCGAACCGGGGGATCGGGCGCTTCAAACGACGAGGCCGGGCGGGCGCACGCTCGGAATGGCGCCTGATCACCGCCACTCACAACCTTCTGAAGCTCCACCGACACTCCTTGCGGGTGGCAACAGTCTGATCGGGGGTCTTCGGATCCCTCTCTTATTATTGCCGGCGCCGTTTCACTCGTTCGCGCGGTCGAATCGGCTGTTTGTGCAACAGCCTCACGCGAAGGCAGCAGCGCGGTCGGCAACACGCAACGTGCGGCCCCTCCCTACGCGCCGTCTCTATACAGAAGGGCTAATTGTCAACTGGCAGCCGAGAGCTCGCCCGCCAGGCCCTCGGCGTGGCCGGTCGCGCCGATCTCGGTGAAGAGGCGGTGCGCCTCGCAGAGCTCTCGCTCGCGCCCCTCCTCGTCGCCGCTCTGACGCGCGAGCTCGGCCAGCTCGACGTGGACGAGCGGCTCGAAGGCTTTCGATCCCGTCTCGCGTATCAGCTCGAGCGCCCGCGCCAGCACTTCCCTGATCTTCGCATGCGCATCGGGGCGGGCCGAGGCGAGCAGGATCCGCGCCAGCGCCAGACTGGCCTGTAGCTGTCCGAGAGGGTAACCCTGCTCGCGAGCGAGCTCGAGCCCCTCCTCGGCGAGCTCTCGCGCCCGCGCTGCATCGCCGAGGCCGAGGTGCGACTCACCGAGCAGCGCAAGGCTCCAGGAGTCGAGCTCGACCGCCGTGCGGCTTTCCCGGGTGATTGCCATACAGCGCTCGAGCGCGTCGATCGCCCGTCGCCACTCGGCCCGCATCCACTCCGCCGAACCAAGCCAGGACAGGGCGTGGGCGCGCGAGAAGGAGCCACCGATCCGCTCCGCGACGTCGAGCGACTGCTGGGCGTGACGGAGGGCGGTGTCCGCCTCGCCCTGGAAATAAGCGAGCCCGGCCGACCACAGGTGACTGAAGCCGACCACCTCGACGTCTCCCTGCTCGCGGGCGATCTCCCTTCCTTGCTCCATCAGCTTCCGTGCCGCCTCGAGGTCGCCCAGCATCATCGTGTTCCAGCCCTTGAGCCCGTGGGCGTTGGCATACGGACAGCCCATGGTGGTGCCTGCGCCGACGGTGGGGTCACCGGCAGCCAGCTCGATCGCGCGGTCACAGAGCGCCACCGCCTCGCTGTGGGCGCCGATGCACGTGAGGCCATAGGAGTTGACCGACAGGGCGACGTACAGGGCCGAATCGCCGGACTCCTCGGCGAGCGCGATTGCTTCGCGAATGAGGCGGCCGTACTCGCGCAAATCGCCGTCGCTGGTTCCCCTGAGGCCGCCGTAGCTCGAGAGCAGGATCGCCCGGGAGCGGATGTCCCCCGCCTGTGCCGCCATCCGCTCCCCCTCGCCGAAGAGAACCTCCGCCTCCTCGTGCGACATCCCGAGCCGCCAGCCGTAGTTCAGCAAGGAGATCCTCGCCTCGAAGCCCAGCGCCGCGGCCTCCGCCGAGTCTGGCAGCGCGTCAGCGAGGTCACGCACTCTGCTCCAGTGGAGAAGCGCCTCGGCCGGGTCGCCGCTCCCCGACCAGGCCGCGGCGCGCGCGTGCCAGCGCGCCGCCTCGAGGATCTCGCCGGCGGCCTCCCAGTGCTGCGCGAGGAGCGCGGCGCGCTCGTCCAGCCGCTCGGGGTAGTGGTCCGCGATCGCTCGCGCCACCGCGGCGTGGACGGTGGCGCGACGCTCCCCGAGCTGTGACCCATAGGCAACTTCCTGCGTCAGGGGATGCTTGAACGCAAAGAGGGCCTCGGGATAGAGCTCCTGCTCGTAGACGAACTCGCTCGCGACCAGGTTGCGAAGCGCTTCGTCTAGCTCTGCCGGCTCCAGCTCGACGACGCGCTCCAGGATCGGTTGGAGGAACTCCTTGCCGATCACGGCCGCCGCCTGGAGCACGGGCTTCTCACGCTCCGCGAGGCGGTCGATGCGTGCCGAAAGGATGGTTTGAACGCTGGCCGGGACGGTGGCCTCCTCAAGTGGTCGCACGAGCCGGTAGGCGCCGCGCTCGCCCTCCAGGCTTCCCGACTCGACCAGCGACTGGACCAGCTCCTCGATGAAGAACGGATTTCCCCGGGTCCGGTCGCGGACGAGCTCCGAGAGCCCGTCGAGCGACGGAGCGGAGCCGAGCAGGTCGACGAGCAGTGCCTCGATCGCCTCGGGGCCGAGCGGAGCGAGGGCGATCTGGCGGTAGTAGGACTTCGACATCCAGGGCGCCTGGTACTCGGGCCGGAAGTTGACGATCGTGAGGCTTCTCGTTCCCTGGACCGCCTCGACCTGGTTGGCGAGGAAGATCTCGGTTGCCGGGTCGAGCCAGTGCAGGTCCTCGTACAGGTTGATGCCCGGTTCGCGGGCGCTCTGGGCGCGAATCAGTCGCTTCATCAAGCCCAGGAGCTGGCGCTGGCGCGCCTCCGGGTCCATCCGCTGGGGCGGCCGCTCGGGGTCGGGGACCGCGAGGAAGTCGAACAGCAGCGGCAGGTCGTCCTCGAAGGACTTGTCGAGCAGCAGCAGCCGGCCCGCGATGCGCTCGCGCGCTGTCTGATCGGAGTCCTGCTCGGTGATGTCGAAGTACGTGCGCAGCAGCTGAAGCAGGGGCACGAGCGGGACCGACTTCGTGTGCGCCTGACCGGCGACGTGATACACGGGCGTGCCCTTCGCGCGGTGGCGCTGGGTGAACTCGTGGCAGAGGCGGCTCTTGCCGACCCCCGCCTCGCCGACGATCCCGATCACCTGCGCCTGGCCGGCGAACGCCTGCTCCAGGGCGCTCTCGAGCATGCCCATCTCTTCCTTACGCCCCACGAAGCTCGAGAAGCCGCGTGCGCGTGAGATGTCGAGCCGTCCGCGGGCGGCGCCGATGCCCGTCAGCTCGCGAACGCGCAGCGGCCGAGTCGAGCCCTTGACCTGGAACTCGCCGAGGTCGGCCAGCGCGAGGTATCCCTCCACGAGCGAGGCCGTGTGCTCGGTGAGGTAGATCCTGTCCGCGGCCGCGAGCTGCTCCATCCGCTGCGCGAGGCCGACGGTGTGGCCGACCGCGGTGTACTCCATGCCGAGGTCCTCGCCGATCGCGCCCACCACGACCTCGCCGGAGTTGAGGCCCATTCGGACCGAGAAGTTGAGCCCCTCGCTCCGCCGCAGCTCCGTCGCGTACGCGGCAAGCTCGTTCTGAAGGTGGAGCGCCGCATAGCAGGCGCGCTGCGCGTGGTCCTCGTGGGCGATCGGCGCGCCGAACAGGGCCATGATGCCGTCTCCGGTGAACTTGTCGACCGTGCCGTCGAAGCGGTGAACGCCCTCGCAGAGGATCGCGAAGAAGCGATCCATGATCCGCCGCCACTCCTCGGGGTCGCTTTGCTCGGCGAGCTCCATCGAGCCCATCACATCGGCGAACAGCACCGTGACCTGCTTGCGCTCCCCCTCGAGGGCGGTGCGCCCGGCACGGATCTTCTCGGCGAGGTGCTCCGGGAGGTGGGAGCGAGAGTCGGGCGCGGTCGCCGGGGCCACCTTTCCGGCCGCAGCAACTAGTTCCTGCGCGCAGGCGTTGCAGAACCTCTGGCCTGCGGGGTTCGAGGCGCCGCAGCTCGGACACCGAGACAAGCCGGCGAGCGGCGCCGCGCAGCTCCCGCAAAAGCGCGCCGCCGCGAGGTTGGGATGGCCGCAGGATGGGCAGTCCATGTCGAGCTCCGGACGAGTGCCGGTCGAAACGAGCGTATCCCACCTAGGTTGAGCTCGACGGACCGCCGAGCGATGCGGTAGTGGGAAAGCTGGTGCATTGCGCGACAGGCGATAGCGCAAGTGCTAGCCGTCTATCCCTGCCGGGAATCGGGCCGAAGACGGCCTGGTGACTCGACTGGATGGCAAGGCGTTGCATTGGCCGGACGGGGCAAGGCGCCGCCTCACGGCCACAAGCGGGATACTGGCAACTCGATGGACAAGCGTGACCCGATGAAGCTTCTAGAAGCATTCCTATGCCGGCTTCGACCGGCACAATCGCAGCTACCGGCTGCTCGCCGGCGGCGATGTCAGCGATCCTGAAATGCCGCCACGTACCCAGTACGCGAAGCTCGGCGATCTGAACATTGCCTACCAGGTCACGGGCGATGGCCCGATCGACATCGTGGTCGTGCCGTCATTCGTCTCGAACATCGAATTTTGGTGGGCCCACCCCACGATGAAGGCCTGGTGGGATCGAGTGACCTCGTTTGCACGTTTGATCTTGTTCGACAAGCTGGGTACAGGCTGTTCCGATCCCGTCTCGGGGCCGCGCACGCTGGAGCAGAGATCCGACGAGATCAAGGCCGTGATGGACGCCGTCGGATGTAAGCGCCCCGTACTCTTCGGTCTCTCCGAAGGTGGCCCGTCCAGCATCGTCTTCGCTGCGACCCACCCCGGTCAGGTTCAGGCGCTCGTGCTGTTCGGGACGTTCGCCAGCGGTTCAGGTCTGGGGGGTTTGCCCGAGGCGGTTCGCGCCATCCTCGCGAAGGACGGCATTGCCGAGCGCTACTGGCCGACCGACCCGCAGCTGGAACGCATCGCGGCCTTCCAGCGCAAGATCGTCGAGAGCTGGGGAGAGGGGGAAGCGCTCGCGCTACTCGTGCCAAACCAGGGCGACGCGCAGCAACAGGCGATGGCCGAGCGGCTGTGCGCGAGTCCGGGGATGGCCCGCGCCACGATGGAGTCCGCAACGATGATCGACATCAGGGACGTCCTGCCGACGGTCAGCGTTCCCACGCTTGTCGTTCACGCCGACGACGACCTCGTACCGATCCAGGCGGGTCGCTACATCGCCGACCACATACCGGGGGCGCGCTTCCTGGAGGTGAAGGGGCGTGACCACGCGCCGTGGCTGACCGAACCGGACCTGATCGCCGGCGAGATCGAGGAGTTCCTGACCGGCGTGCGCCACGTCCGCGAGCCCGACCGCGTGCTCGCGACGGTGCTCTTCACCGACATCGTCGGCTCGACCGAGAGGGCGGCGGAGCTGGGGGATGCACGCTGGCGCGCCGTGCTCGAACGTAACGGTGAGGTAACTCGCTCCGAGCTCGACCGCTTCGGCGGCAGAGAGGTGAAGTCGATCGGCGACGGCTTTCTGGCCACCTTCGACGGCCCCGCGCGCGCCATTCGCTGCGCGGGTCGCTCTTGAAGGTGCCCATGGAGCCGCCGCTGAAGACGGCCCGCACGTACACGGATTCATCATCGGCTCCGTTGAGGGTCGCCTGCGCATCCCAGACGAGCTTGGGGCTCAGTCCGCCCGAGAGAGCGACATCCCATGCGCCGATCGGCTGGTTCTGGTCATTGGCGACGTGAGCGGCTGGGACTTCGGCCCACGTCTCCGAGATGCCCTTTCGGTACTCGAGCTTGACGCTCTGATGGGAAGCCTGGGTCTTCGCTCGGATGGTCAGTCGCTTGCGAGTTCTCTCGCCATTCTCCGGCTCGACGAGGAAGCCGGGGCTGTCGAAGCGGGCGAGTCCGGCCTCCGCGCCAGCACCGATGGAGTCGAAGGAGCCTCCCACATACAGGCGCTCCTTCGAGACATCGATAGTTTGCGCGGACACCTGCGTTGATGGACCCCAGTTGAACTGCGGGGCAACTGGCAAAACGTCCTTCGTGGCAGGGTCGATTGCGGCGAAGCCGCTTCGCTTGGCGTTGTCGATATGCGAGAAACGGCCGCCGACAAAGACATTGATTCCATCTGCAGCGATGGCGTCGACCGGGCCGTTCACGCCCAGTGCCCAGTCGGTGAGCGTCTGCGGATCGCCTGTGTTGTAGGCACCGAGGTGCTGTCTAAATCGGTGGGTTCGTGATGTTGCCGTTCAGTCGCGTGAAATCGCCCCCCATGTAGAGGGTGCCGCCAGCGACTGCCATCGCGCGCACTGCTGCGAACTGCCCGGCGTCGTTGGTTGGATATGGCAACCAGCTCTTCACGGTCGCATCATTGGCCGTGACCGCCGGCATGTACGCGTTGTTCCTAGGTCGGTAGTAGCGGGTGCGGATGTCGGGATCTCCGGTAGCCGGGTCATGCGAGAAGAGGTGATTGAGCAGTTCGTCGCCGACGATGCGGCGCAGGTAGTCATCGATTACTACCCACTGGTAGTGCCAGCGAAGGCGCCGTTGCGTCTCCTCAAACTTGAGGTCCGACGGCACCGTGTCGTCGGCGGCGACCTGCTCGCCCAGCTTGTTATGGAGATGAAGGAACAGAAGATGAATCTGGCCAACGATCGTGTTCTCGTCGTTGCGCGGGTCCCCAATCAGGGCTACGTCTTGGGAATTACGTGGTAGATCCTCGATCTGATTCTGATTCGGTTCGAACAACAAGCGCATTCCGCACAACCACACGGGAAACCAGCAATGCCGTCCGCGCGACATCCTGCGTCCGCGGTCTCTCCCGGAGCTTGTCGAGCTCGTCCGTCGCGCCGAGCGCGAGCGGACCACCGTGCGCGCAGTCGGTGCAGGCCACGCCTGGTCGGACGCGGCCCTCACGGACGGGTACCTCGTCGAGCCCAACCGCCTCGGTGGCCTGGTCCCGCTCGACGACGGCACCCTGCGCGCGCAGGTTCACGACCGCACACTCGTGCGCGTGCTTGGCGGCACGCACCTGCGGGCACTCAACGACGCGCTTGACAAGGAGGGCCTCGCACTGTCAAACATGGGCGGCTACGACGCCCAGACGATTGCAGGCGTCGTCTCCACGTCGACCCACGGTTCGGGACTAGAGTTCGGACCCTTCCCCGACCTCGTGCGCTCGCTCGAGCTGGTCGTCTCGGGCGGCGAAGTGGTGCGTGTCGAGCCCGCCCAGGGGCCAACGGATCCGGTCTCGTTCAAAGTCGTCTTCGACCGCGACAGGCGCCTCGTGCAGGACGACCGGACGTTCGCGGCCGCTGTGTGCGGCATCGGCACCCTGGGGCTCATCTATTCCCTCGTGCTCGAGGTGCGCGAGAGGTTCTGGCTCAACGAGGTGCGCACGCTAAGCACCTGGGAGGCGGTCAGGGACACTCTCACTGCCCACGGCGTCCTCGGCGAGGGCGACCACTACGAGCTGTTCCTCAACCCCTACCCGGGTAGCGACGGACAGCACCGCGTGCTCGTCACCAGGCGGCGAGACTGCCCGGAGCCCGACCAGCTGCCCCCGGACAAGCTCGAGCGTCATCCGCTGACCGAGCTCGGGGCGTCGTTGCCCGTTATCGGCGTCGTGCTACGGCTGCTGGCGCGCAGGCTGCCGTCGGTCATGGTCAAGCGCTTCGACTCTACGCTGGCCAACATGGTCGACGATGGTTACGCAAGCGTGTCCTACCGCGTCTTCAACATCGGCGAAGCGAACCGCCTACCCGCCTACTCGATGGAGCTCGGCGTCGCGCTCGAGGGAGACCGCCACCTCGAGGCAGTCGACCGCATCCTCGCCATCGCCCGCGAACGTCGGGACAAGGAGCGCCTCTATCACACCTCCCCGATCGCACTCAGGTTCGTGGCAGCCTCGAAAGCTTTCGCGTCGATGATGCACGACCGCGCGACAATGATGATCGAGCTGATCATGGTCGACGGCAGCCGGGGAGGCTATGAGCTGCTCGCAGGGTACGAGGAGCGGCTGGCCGACCTCGAGGTCCGCCCACATTGGGGGCAGTACAACACACTGACCCCCGGCCGTGTCCGGGCTTTGTATCCGCGCTGGGACGATTGGACGGCCGTCGAGCACGAGCTCAATGCTTCAGGCGTCTTCGACTCGCCCTTTACCCAACGGTTCGGCATCTCGTCCTCCGAGCGGGAGGCTGGCATTTGAGATCGCTTCCCTTCGGCTGACGAGTATCGCACTCGGCACCGCTCTCCTGGCAGCCCTTGTAGCGGACGCCGCTCCAGCCGAGCAGGGGCCGCGACGCTCGGGCAAGAGTGTTGCTTCCCCTCCTCCAAGGTCCGCCAGGTGCCTAAATCCCAACGCAGACGAAGCTGATGAGCGTTCTCTTAGTTAGCCCCAATGGCAAAGAAGCCGCCTCTCCGGCCTGACGAGGTCCGGCGCATCCTGCGCGAGCTCGCGCCGCTATCGGAGAATCGCCGAGTGATCCTCATCGGCGGGCAAGCCGTTGCATTCTGGGCGGCCTTCCTTCGCGTCGAGCGGCGCGTCACCGAGGCGAAGCTCTTCACCAGCAGGGACATCGATTTCGAGGGTGCCGCCCAGTCTGCGCGTCGGGCCGGCGAGCTACTCCGAGGCCAGGTTCGCGTCCCAGAGATGGGATAGGCACACGCCGGCTTCGCCCAGGCAGTCCGTGTTGCGGCAAAGGTCCGAGCGCCATTCCGGGACCGTCTGCCATCGATTGGAACCGACGCCCGCAGGACTCGTTGCGCCACTAGGCAGTTCCGGCAGCTAACCCCCGCGCAAGACTGCTTGGCAGCTGCGATCGAGGTCACCATTCGTCGTCGACGAATCCTCACCTCGTTGCCCTGGGCCGTGGATGCGGGCTGGTACCAGCTGGCTGCTAGCTCGTTGTCGAACTGAATCCGAGCAAGCTCGGGGTTTGACGGTTCGGCCACGGCGTCGAGGTGCTCGGACGCACGGACTGCTGATCGGCCGTTCGGTACGGATGCGCAAGGTGCCCTCCGACTATCTCGTTCGATGCGAAAGGGCCTAGATCTCGGGAACTTGGTTCCTGATCAAGTCCAAGAAATCTCTCCGCCCCGCTATTCCAATGTTGATTAACTGGCATCGAACGAACTCGCAATCCTCCACCACGATTGCACCAGACACACGATCTCGATCATCCGCGAGTTCCCAAAGAACCGCCACCGGGTCAGTTCCCAAAGAACACTCGCTCATGCGGCCCTGGTTCCCGGTCGGTATTAGTACTGCGGGCCCCACGATCTCCTTGTCCACAAACCGCTGTCGTTTGATCACCGCGTTGTTTTCTGTCACCAGCTCGTTGATCTCAACCCGTCGCGCGGAGGGACCGATGGCCTCGGTCGGCGGTGCCGGCTGTGCGACGCTAGCCGTCTGACCGAAATGAACCGCTGCCGTGTTGATGTTGATCACGCCTCTGTCGTGCTCAGCGCGCCGAGCCGTTCGCTGCTCGAACCCCCAAGACACGGAGGTTAAGACCAAGAGCCCCAGCGCGATGACCAACCAGAAATTCAGAGGATGGTGGTCGTCAGAAGTTGCCACAGCGACCACCCAGGCGGCTAGAGAAACGCCGCTCAAGACGCGTATCCCGTTTCTGACGAACCCTTTAACGATGAGGATTCTAGCTTTGCGACAAGCTATCTAGAGGGCGCGATGGCTGCCAGCGACCGCCGCGCGCTGCTCCGCAGCATGCCGTAACCGGCACTAGTCCCCAAGGTCTGACGTCCAGGGCAATGCGCACGAGCCCAGCGCGCCTCGACGAGGCCCCCCGGACATCGGCGATCGGTCAAGACTTCCCGCGAGATGAGGCCGGAAGTAGCGCCTGATGGACATTAGCGGGGGCAACGTCGGGAGGCCTTGATTGAATGAATCCGATGACAATCGCGCTACCAGTAGAAGCCGCCGCCTCTACCCTACGCTCTACGTCGCTGCGCCGGCACCATCCCGTCGGAGCTTCAACCGGTTATCTCAGCGACCTTCGTGGTCGTTGGCGAGAACAGCTAGAGGAGGCGACTGCTCTCTCGCCGTTCGCAATTGAGGTCTCCGCGTTATCGGAACCGGAGCTCACCTCTCTCCTCGATTTTCTCAGCGACGACCTGTCTCTTCCGTTCAGGTATCTGAGTATTCACGGGCCCTCTAAGGACCGAGCGCTTCCTGAGTCTGAGCTAGTCGAGATGCTGCTCCGTCTGCCCGATGACGTCGACGCGATCGTTATGCATCCCGACACGATCCAAGATCCTCTTCTCTATATGCCGCTCGGCTCCCGCTTAGTGATCGAGAATATGGATGCGCGCAAACCAACCGGCCAAACCGCGAGTGACCTGCTGTCGTTGTTTACGGAACTGCCTCTGGCGGGGTTCTGTTTTGACATTGCTCACGCTCATTCGGTCGATGCCTCTATGGCCATCGCGAACGACTTGCTTGATTCATTCGGCTCACGCTTGAGGCACGTTCACGTCAGCTCGTTGTCCGAGGAACTGCACCATGTGCCCCTCTCAGAGCAAGACGCCACGGCTTTTCTTCCATTCCTCAGCCGCTGCCTCGATGTTCCCTGGATTTTCGAGGCGTTCGATCGCGCCGAGTGACTTCCTGCAGTGGCATCATCCGCGCTCGAAGAACTAGCTGAGCGTACGGGGCAGCGCTTTCCGAAGATCTTCGAAGCGCGAGAGCTGACCCGACGAGCGCTGGAGGACCGACGACAACGGTTGGGAGAGCTCGACTCGGACGACGACACGACAGTCGTGCTCATGGGCTCCTGGGGACGGCAGGAGCTAACACCCGAAAGCGACGACGACTTCATGGTCCTTGTAGACGGTCCTCAGCGGGATGCTGTTAAGCCGACGATCGAAGACGTACGGTCGGTTCTCACTCGACCGCCATCACCAGGCGGCCCATTCGGATCGCACGTCTTCTGCGATGACCTTGTCAACAAGATCGGGCTTCACGCCGACGACAACGACAACCTAACGCGCCGGATGCTGTTCGTTCTGGAGTCTGTTCCAGCCACGAACGAGGAGCGGTACATGAGAGCGCGCGGGCGCGTGCTCGGCTGTTACCTCGACGAATCCGTAAAGGACTACCGGGTCCCGCGCTTCTTCCTTAACGATGCCATTCGGTACTGGCGTCAGATCTGCGTCGATTTCGCAGGCAAGGAACGTGAAGCCAGCGAGAAGTGGGGCCTCCAGAACGCGAAGTTACGACTTTCGCGAAAGCTTCTTTTCGCGAGTGGGCTTCTCCCGATCTTGGAGGCAGCTCGCTGCACGCGCGATCGAATGTTCGACTTCCTTGACGCAGAATTCACCGATCCACCAACCGACAGAATTGCTCGCGCTTTCCTCAAGCACGAGGCCGGCGATGCTGGTGCTCGTTCCTTAACTGCGTACGACGAGTTCCTCAGTCTGCTTACATATCCGGAGTCGCGTCAACGACTCAAGGAAGTCACGCGCGAGACGGCGAACGATTCAACTGATTTCGCCCAGATTCGAGATCTAGGAAAGAGATTCGGCACCGGACTCGAAGCGCTGCTATTTGAAACAGACCTACAGCTGATAGTCCGAGAAGTCGGGATTTTCTAGGCGCCACCAGTGTCGGCGATCAGCTTGACCGCCGTCAGGCCGCAGGCAGCCGCGAAGCTCGAGAGATCGCGCGTCGCGGCGGTGCCGCGCGCGGACTCCGCAAGCGGGTGGGGCACATTCTGGTGGACATATCGATCTTGCGACGAACTCCAGCTCGTCACGCAGAGTCGCCTTGCAGGCCCGAACTGCTGGCCTTCCCCCGGGTGGGGTGCGTCTGGATGACATCCGATTGGAGGACAACCAGGCCGTTCGGGGGTTGACCCAGCGACGCGTAGACGGTAGGACCCCTGATGGGCATTGCGCTATTACGCCGAGTCGGAGGTCCTAATCGCGTTGGCCGACCAGGTGCAAACCGACGCTACCACCGCGAACCGAAGCCTTGTCGTCGCGGTCGTCAGTGCGATCGCGACGAGTATCGGCGTATTCGGCTTCGTCACGGCGGAGAGCTCTACGACCCAGAGACGGACGCTCTCGGGAGCGGCTGGTTTTTGTGCGATGACGTCAACGGTGGACTTGCAGTTGCGGTGGGAGTCGTCCCCGGCGAGAGCGGGCCTCTTGTGTAACCGAGGCGTGCGCGGACTCCGCGGGTCAGCCAAGATCGGCCTCGGTACTAGGCACTCCCGAGCTGCTCGACCAGTTGAAAGCATCGACTCTTGATTCCGCCGATTGCACTCAGCACGAGCCAGACGCTGACCTTGGCGGTGATCCTGCTGAGCATGGGCGGTCTCGCTATGGTGATTTTCGCGGGCTACGCGTTCGATTCCGCTAAGTCGATGAATCGGAA
The DNA here is from genome assembly GCA_963716195.1 of uncultured Solirubrobacterales bacterium. Taxonomy (GTDB): domain Bacteria; phylum Actinomycetota; class Thermoleophilia; order Solirubrobacterales; family JBBDJG01; genus JBBQNR01. The sequence goes on along the minus strand of OY970293.1, from coordinate 342,342 downwards.
GATCGAGGCGGCGCTCGATCGCCTCAGTGAGGCCGCCGCCGAGGCGACCCGCGTAGACGCCCAAGCGTCTGGGTTGGGTGCGACCAAACAGGGCGCCGCGAACACTGGCGGTTCAAAAAAGAGCCTGCCCGCGGAATCGGCAGAAGAACCCGCCAGAGGCGGGCCAGAGGCGGTCGCGGGAGCAGCCGAACACCTCCGTGCTCTCGCAGAACTCGCCGAGAAGCTTGGAAAGGCGTCCAGTCCGGTCGCCTCGCTCTGGATTGCAACGCTGCCGTTCATGTTCGCCGCGGCCCTGGTTGCGATCGACCTCTTGAACTAACAACGAGCACATTGTCTCGCACACCACATTCCTTCCTTTCCGAAAACATTCGGCCTAGCGAGAGACGGGACCGAAATTGTTTACCGTGCCACGCTGATCTCAGTCGATCCACCAACGAGACTCTTAGTGTCTCGGTTGGATTCCTGACCCTATTCGCTAGGCCGTAACCATGGGGCTGAAGGACGTCGCCGGTGTCTTTAGCAAGTACTTCGTAGTTGGATTTTTCCTGCCGGCGTTCTTCGCTCTCATAGCGTTGAGCGTTTTTCTGTCCCACGACGCGCTCCCGAAGGACTACCGCGGCTACAGCACGTCCACACAGATACTCGTGCTTGGCGGCCTGGGACTCTTGTTTGGCCAGCTGCTGTCTGGCCTGAACAAGCCGATTATTCGGCTCTTTGAGGGATATGCACTTGAAACGGGTCGCACGAAGCCCGACAGCCGCCTCGACAGGGTCAGGCGATGGAAGTCTCGCCGTTGGCTGCGTCAATTCGACGAACTATCGTCGATCAAGGCGCAGGACGAGCGATCGCCGGTACGGACTGAGGCCGCGATCAAGCTGAGTCTGTACTTCCCTCGGACTCGAGGAGAGGTGATGCCAACGCGCTTCGGCAACGTCGTTAGGTCGTTCGAGCGGCATCCGCGAGCTCGTTGGGGCTTGGACGGCGTTACCGTCTGGCCCCGTATCGAAATGTTGCTGACGCAACAACAATTGGACCTCATATCGGATGCCAGAACCGATGTAATGTTCCTCCTGAACAGCACTGTCAATAGCGTCGTCGTGGGCCTGCTCTTGACAGGCGACGGGCTGATCAACTGGGTGCTGCCGGTCTACGCAGCTCCGCTTTACGCTCTGCCCTTTGGACTGGCCTTCTGGTTCTATCGCGCCGCCACGAAGGCCGCCGAGGGATGGGGTGACGAAGTCCGATCCGCCATTGACTTGGGACGGCTGGACCTGTACCGGCGGCTGGGAGTAAGACTGCCGCGGACTCACGCGGAGGAGGTCCTGGTTGCGCGTTGCGTTAACCGTTGCTTGCTTTACGGAGAGCCGATCCCGGGATCGATTCGAAGAACTGGAGAAGAGGCGCCGGCTTAGCCGATACCCCAAGCGATGTACGCACAGCCAAAAGGAGCCGCAACGGATGCGGTCGAGGCAAGCAATCCTCGGCCGCCGCCCCAACCGCCAAAGCGCCCCGAACGCCCCGAACGCCCCGACCGGCCGGAGCGTCGCGAACGTCCCGAGCGTCCCGAGCGTCCCGAGCGCCCCGAGCGGCCGGAGCGCCCCGATAAGATCAGAGAGGGCGGCCTCCCCGGTGACCCAGACGAGGAGTTTTAAGCACGACGGTCAAACAGCTGAACGACATGGTTTCCCGCTTTACACCAAAGACAGGACCACCGGAGGGGACTCCGACGGGCGCGCCCAAGCCAGAGCCTCTCCCGGGGCCTTCCCCCATACCAGGGGGTCCTGACGAACCGTTCAGGACAGCGGCAGTCTGAAGCGAACGCTTGCCAATGCTGCCGGCAAATCTCTGGTCAGACGTCACGCGATCGTCCATTGCCGGTCAACACTTACTCCAGCTAATGGAGCGGCATCGTCGAGATATCTAAGCTGCGCTGCCGATCGAGCAGGTGCCGACTGCAGTTCAGACTGGCAAAGGATTCAGTGACTTTGCGGATGATCTGTGACTGAGCCCGATGTCGAAGCTATGCCCGCGTCATGCTCAATTGGTCGATGTCGCGTGAACTTGCGCAGGGAACGAACGGCTGAGAATTCAGAAGCTGACGGGCAAACACTCCCCTCCTTGCGACCCAGGTCGAGGGCATGTAGCCACAGCAGTCATTGATAAATCGCGATCGGAACGACGACTAGGACCGGGGTCGGAACCGGTCAAAGGCGCGGACGGGGTCGCCCCGGTTCTGTGCCAAGACAGCCTCGTCACCGAACCCCAGCAACTCCAACAAAACAGGAGGAGCCTCATCGAGCGCGGGACCTACCCTTCTCACGGTCTGGAAGTCTATGTACGGGTCGGCGTTTGGGCCGGAGAAGTCCTTGTGAACGACCTTGCCCAGCACGGTCACGTTGCCGGATAGGAGGCTTGGCTCTCCACTAAGGCCGGCGTAGCGCGTCGGCAGGATGACCCGGATCGCCTCAGCGTCATCGACCGATCCGGCCGGAAACGGGGCGACAAACGGCAATCGTGGGTTCTTGCCAACCCGCTTGCGAAAGGGCCTGATCGCCTTGAGGTCGAGCTTAAGGAATGGGTCGTAGCGGATTTCCGGCGTGGATCCGAAGGATTCGGCATACGAAGCCTTGTAATAGAGGACGGCGTACGAAGGCGCGAACAGCTTGACGCGCTCAAGTCGGACGAAATCACCGACCTCGAGCTCTCGGTCCATTCGGCTTGCTATCGCCTTTCGGGACCGAGCGCCGCTGGACACGACGGCAGCGGCATCGTAGGTGTGAAGCCAGTCGCCCCCCCTTCGCGATCGTGCTCGTTCAACCTTCCCAGAAAGCGATAAAAACGGTCGGTCGTCGCCGCGGTGATCTCTTGTTCCACCGAGCGCTCTCCCGATCGCTCAGATCCAACGCGTGCGCCGCCCGCTTCCGCAGCAAGCGTGCGGGTCTCCTTTTCCGTAAAGCGACGCTTCTCGATTGTCGTAAGGCCGCGTCGACATAACGATTCATACGGCCGTCCGGTGCCTAACTAAGGGCCGGATTCCAAGCTTGTCTGGTCCGCTTCGGACGCCCGTGGCTGTGAGACGATCACGGCATGACGAGGAAACCTCCTCTGCACGCCCTGTCGATTTACCTGCTCAAGGAGACCTACAAGTCGGTCGACTCAGCGCTGCGGAAGCCGGAAACCGTCGACGTTCATGAGCTTCGCGGGACAAGCGGGGTCGAAGGTGTTGTTGTTGTCAAGGGCTCGAATGCCAAGGCCCCACGCTGGGTGGACTTCCTCTCCCCCCATCTGAAAGACAGCCAGGCTCTCGCAGCACTGCGGAACTCGTCCTCCGGAGCCGCTCTCTTCCTCGAAAGCGCCGGCAGGACTTTCGTCATGACCTTTGGACAAGGGCGCCACCTAGTCAAGCCTGAGAGCTACGTTCACGACTTCGGTCTCCGAGTTGTCCTGAATGTCGTTGAACCGAGTCGTCTCAAGAGCGTTGACGCTCGCACCATCGACGAGCTGACCATCCACACCCAGCTCGACATTAGTCGCGAAGCCTCGTTCGAGGCATTCGGCTTGGACGTAAGCCGAGATCTGGTTCGCTCGGTCACCGGCCAGCCGCGTGAGGAGTCGGTGGCACATCGCGCCACAGGGGCCGACGTTCTGGCCATCCAGACCCGAGCCATCTTCGAGCAGCTACCTGGACTGTGCCGGCGATTGCTCGACGAGTATCGAGCCGAGCACTACAAGGAGAACTTCGCCTGGATCGACCACCTGCGCTTTGAGCGCGACCCTTCGGTCGTCGAAGACTTAGAGAAGCAGCTCGAAGCCGACATCGGGGAACGGGAGATCACCAATCTTCATTTGGCACCACCAGACAACCTCGATTGGCAGCGCCTTCCCCGCTTCACCTTCTCGACTCGCCGCCCCGAAGCCCTCGATCCCGATCCGCGGATCACTGGCTACCTGGAAAGCCTGCCCGAGGACGCCGACATCGACGTCGGCAGATTGAAGCGCGATCGAGTAGAGGCTTTCGACGCTGACGGACAGTTCATGGGCTCATGGTCCGTCTACAGCTGCCTTGTCTATGAGACGCAGAGCGGAGACAACCTCTTCGTCTTGTCAGCCGGGGATTGGTACCGCGTCGACGTCGCCTTCGCCCAGACCGTATCGGCCTACGTCAATGCACTTCCTCGGTTGTCCGTATCCCTTCCGGACGCTTCTGTCGGCATGACCGAGGCCGACTACAACACCATGGCTGCTGGAGCGGTCGATGCTTTGTGCATGGATCGCCAACTGATCCGCCAGCCTTTCCCTACCGGCATCGAATTGTGCGATCTCCTGACGCGCAGTAATCAGTTAATCCACATAAAGAAGCGGGGCAGCTCAGCAACCCTTAGCCACCTCTTTGCTCAAGGCCTGGTTTCAGCACAGCTCATAGCCGGAGATCAGGACTTCCGAACCGAGGCTCGGTCTGTCGTCCGCGCTCTCGATCCGAGCTTTGAGGCGGCGGTTCCAGACAACCCACCAGGGCGAGACGACTATGAGGTCGGCTTTGCAGTCATCTCCAGGGGAAAAGCTTCCCCGGGCTCGACCCTGCCCTTCTTCAGCCAGGTCAACCTACAGTCCCAGGCCAAGCTCTTGCAGGGCCTCGGGTTTCGAGTCTCCTTCGTCGAGGTCCCAGAGCGATAACGTGGTGCCTCTGAGGCTCAGTTCTCGGGGAGAAACTTTCGAAGCTCGCAGAAGAAGTTGCAAAGGGGCTTGATGCGCACGGACACGCGGGTTTCGAACCGGCGCGGTCGGATCGGACAGACCTGACGTACAGTGATTGGTTATGGGCGGCATTTGGTTCCGCGGCCGCGAGTTCATCACCGCGTTGTCAGAGACCGTCGGTTACAAGACCGGCCTCGCTATCGACGAGCAGCGACTTCGGGCAATCGTCGACGAGATCGGCTACGGCGAGTACTGGCCCGAAGACGACGACACGGGGATGCGCATCCGGTCTGAGGAGTTCGAGGAGCTGTTCGCAGGCGTCCTCCACCGCCTCGGCGCCGGCCCACCCCAGCGCGTGTTCGCGCCGCTGATCGACGTCTACCGGCGCAGCAACGATGGCCCTGAGAGGAAGGCGGCGTTCGACGCGCTCGCTCCGAAGTTTGTGGAGTTCCTCAAGGAATCGGTCGCCGCCGCCGAGCCGGGGACGAAACTCGACCCTTCGCGATTCATCGAGGCGGCCTCCGAAAAACACGGGGTCGGTGGGCGCGAGATCGCTCTCCAGCTCCTCGCCAGCGTTAACGAGCGTCTGTTCCAGAGCCCTTTCAATTCGATCCGTCGCGTTGAGTGGGAGGACATGCGTGAGCTCGACGAGCTGTTTACAGCGGAGAAGCTTGAGTCGCCGCACGGCGAGTACTTCGACCAGCGCTTCGTGGACTTCCTCGCCCAGAATTTCGACGACATCGACGAGATCAATTGGCGCCAGTTCGAAGGGCTCGCCGCCGAATTTTTCGGGCGGCTCGGCTTCGTCGTCAAGATCGGCCCCGGCCGCGCCGACGGCGGCGTCGACATCCGGCTGTGGCCGGACGAGGAGGCGGCAGAACACCTGCCAGCCGCGGTGCTCGTCCAATGCAAGCGCGAGCGGCGGAAGATCTCGAAGACGGTCGTCAAGGCGCTTTGGGCTGACGTCGAGGCCGAAGGCGCGGAGAGTGGCCTCGTCGTGACGACGTCGGCGCTGTCGCCGGGCGCTCGCGCGGTACGAACGGGGCGCGGGTACTCAATCGATGAAGCCGACCGCAACACGCTGCGGCAGTGGATCGACGAGATGAGGACGCCGGGTACGGGCATCTTCCTTGGAGCGTGAGAGCCGCGCTGCGCTCCTCTGGGAACACGAATTACGGGCCGATGGACCCGGGCGACGGGAGCGGTCGACTTTTCCGGCATCCGACGGTTCGCGGTGCGGCCATATACGCGACTCCGGCGAAGGTCGCGCCCGTACCTCGTACCGTTCATCGAGCATGACCTGGGTTTTCGGGAGTCCCACGCTGCTCGGCAGCGCCGTTTGCGTTGCGGACATCCAGGTCACTATCGGCGACGAGACCTTCGACTGCCTCAGGAAGCTGTATGGCCTCGACCAGAACGTGGTCGCCGGGTTCGCGGGCAACGTCAAGGCCGGTTTTGTCATGCTCGCGCATCTTCAGGGATTGATCGAGGACGAGCGCTCGTCGGGGTCTCCAGTTGACGTTCGGGCCATATTCGAGCGCTTCCCTGCGATGGCGAGAGATTTGATCGCTCGTTTGGGCGAGGAGTACCTAATTGGAGGTTCAGCGGTCCTTGTAGGTGGAGCGACGGTGGCACCGAACACGCTATACGGCAGCCGATCCCACGCAGCCCGTTTCGTCGGCCCGAAATTCGAGTCCGATGAGATCGCTCGCGAAGCGTGGGGCTCGATCGGATCCGGGGCCGAGATCCCTCAGTACCTTGAGGAACTCCAGAAGGTCACTGGAGTGGAAAGTCATCCACTTCTACAAATGGAGGTCGGCAGACCCGGAGGCCACGCCCAAACTATGGCGATCGTCGTAATGCAGTCAGTTGCCGACATGCCAAGTGTCCAGGGCATCAGTAAGCATTTTCACGTCGCCGTCGTATTCGCCGACGGGTGGGAGATGCGGAGGTCGGATCGCGATTTCTTCCCACCAGACGGTCCGCCCCAGCAGATCAGGATGCCGCCGGTGGCTGAGAGCTGGCGCGAATTGGAAGCACTGATTCCGCCGCGCCTAAGCGAAGCCCTGACGACCGCGATCGCCTGACCTGGGTGCTTTCCGTGCCACGAGTAGTGCGCTCAGTACGTGAACCGTCGCTGTCGCACTCACCGCGGACCTTGTGGAGACTCTCCACGACCTTCGGATGACTAGTTGAACGGCTTGCCCACGCATTCATTGTTTGGGCCGATTCCTGTGGGACTCGGCGGTCGCTACGTGTAACCCAGTTGCCGGCTTTTCAGATCCGCCCGGCCGCTCGGGCGCGCTTCTTCAATCGGAAGCCCGGAGCCAGACTCCTAGCGATCCGGTCTTGGACACTTCCAAGCCGGAGTCTTTCGACTCCCGCGCTCAGGTGTCGCTCAAACCGGGGGCACTCCACTGCTCAGGATAGGCATCGTGTTGTTCGAGAGGGAACCGCAACCATGACAGCATTTCCCGCAGCTGGTGGTAGGCCGCTAGGCGCTCAGAGTCGTCGTTGATCGATTCGGCCTCGGCAACTGGTGCCCATAGATGGTGGACCATTGTCGGGCCGATCTCGAGCAAGCCTCCGCTGCCTGCGGTGGCCCAGCGCGAGAGTACGTAGCGGGCTAGAGCACCGACTGGAATCCCGGTAGAACGCGACAGCCCACTGAGCGTTTGGAGTGGGTCGAGAAGAGAGTGTGCCGCGACATCTGCCTTGAGGTTGGCGTCAGAGTCGTCAGCATTCCAGGGGCCAGTCCAGGCCTTGAGCTCAACAATCGGCGCGTCGCTCTCGCTCATTGCAAGGCGAGCTGTTTGATCATGAGGCGCGTGAGAACGCCGTGACAGGACGAGAACGTTGCGACTCCAATCTGATCGGCACCTTCCTTCGCGTGTCGACAGACTCGGTCTGTCTCAGCGCGGATCGTTGCGAAGGGAATACCGCCAACATCGTGCTGGGCTGGATCGCAATGGTGGCGACAGAAGAACATCGCTACGCGGTCAAGGTCAAGCGTTAGGTCATCTTGGGCGATCAGCTCGGTGAGGGTGTCGCGCATCTCCCACCAGCGCGTGTCTTTGGTAATTGCGCATGTGGCGGGCTCGATGCAATCAAGAGGACAGCGGCCAGGAGCATGGCTAAGAAGAATCCGACCGTCTGGACTCTGCTGCGCATAAGGAAGATCCGGCAAATTGATGGGCGCCCGCTCGACTGCTACCTCTAGCCCAGTTAGCTCCTCAATTCGATCGATCACCCAGTCAGCGAGGATGTGGGGAGCTATCGGAGCAGGAATCCAAATGTCCTCTGCCCAGCTGTCCGGATCCCCCCACACCCGCTCAGCGAAGCGGCGCCAGTCGCTGACTTCGAGACGCACAGCCGGCTGGGCTTCCGCGAGCTTGGCCACCTGGCAGGTAGTCGCACGATCGACAACTACGATTTCATCAAGCTCGATACGTCCAGAGTCAATCGCCTGAAGCAGCTTCTTGACGTAGTGAGCGCCATACGCTCCCCCGCCTGCAATCACGTATCGCATGCGGCGATCCTAACGACAAGCCAACCATCCGGGGGTCTGTCCAGTGCTCCTAATGTCAAGGCGAATGGCTTTCATTGTTTGGGCCGATTCCTGTGGGAGCCGGTGACCGCTTAGACACTCTTCGGCTTTCCTCGTCCGCTTCATGTCGGAGGGTGGGATCCGTTGCTCAGCTTCAAAGGCTGTTACGTCTTGGGGAAAGTAACGATCGACCTGCAAGCTGCTAGAGAGAGTTGCTAGGCGAGCTTCTAGGTCCCGACGCGATCCGAGAACCGGCACCCACCTACCGCAACCGCGCGCGATAGCGAAGAGGTCACGGCCGCTCCTTGCTGCGCAGCGGAAGAAGCCGATCGGGCGGTCCGAACTCGGGACAATTCCAGTGTCCACGACGGTTCCGTACCGTGCTCTAAATGGCTCGACTTCACAATCAGGATCCAGTACCTCGAGTACCTGCTCAAATCGATCTCTTGCCTGTACCCAGGCGGGCTCGATGAAGAAGCGGTTTTGGCCTTTCTTGTCGCGCCAAGAAATTACGAAGACTCTCTCTTCGCCTTGCCATATCGCCATGTGTCCAAGTTGAGCATCTGTTGAGGACGGAATCGAAGCAGCGCCCCGGGGGCCGTTGTTCCGCCGAGTGGCTTGGCGTGCCCCTCGGATGAAGTAGCTGGCTGCAATACGTCATTCAGACGCTGCATGGTCCCGCAATTTGCCTACAAATTGCGGTCGACAACGTTCGCCAGGTCTACCGGGCTATGCGCCACGTCGAGAGGCGTCGGCGTATTTGGGAACAGGCGATGCCACGTACGTTCAGCACTCAGTTTCTTGGCCTTGCGAAGCGGCCAGCGGTAGCTTGCCCCGCCGACGGTCCCGACTAACAACCAGCGCTTTCCCATGTCCCGGCCCTCCACAAACGCCTTCACGTCATCGTCGGTGACCACCGGCATAGGAAGAACGACCGTGCGGCTCTCCCCCGATCGCCAGTACGAGCTCGGAGGGATGAGCCCAAAGAAACCGAATGAGCCGATTACGCCCATCACTCGAACTTCGCGAGCTGCGCCACCGTAGTTGATCACTTTTAGACGCATCTCCTGGTTGGGCATGTGGGCGAGCACTTCGATGTGCAGTTCGGGAAGCACACGGCGCCACCTGTCTCTTTCCACGCGGAATACCGATGCCAAAGCTGCTAGGGCCGTTAACGCTGTGAAGACGGCGCTAATGACCTGCGCCCAGTCCCCCGCGCTCCATCCTTCGCCCATCGAGTCTGGAGCATGAGGGGCCTACCGGACGCCGGTGATTCCGTCCAATGGCTGAGGCCCCACGGCGGCATCGAGTAACCGACTACGACCAAACGCCTCATGTCCCGAACCGCCCGGCGAGCAGCTTGCCAAATTGATCTGAACGGTTCATCGCTCACTGGCTTGTTCGTAAGCGGCGGTTGAATCACACCTTGCTTGACCCAGTTGCGAAGCGTCTGATCGAAGACCCCCAGGTCCTTGGCGATCTGGCGGATCGGGTCTCCCGATGTCCTGACGAGGCGGATCGCCTCAGCTTTGAACTCGTCCGGATACGGCGGTCTTGATCGTGGCACTTTGACTCCTTCCGGGAGCGCTTTGCTCCCAAGTCGTCAAGTGTCCACGAAAGCGGGTCAGGACCACCCCCGGATTGAGCGATACCTCACCGCCGAGGCCGACCAGTCCAACGGGGAGGTGTTCGATATCGATAGCCAGACCGCTGTCCTCGCCCGAGTCTCGAGCGCGACGCCCAAGCCCTTGAGATCCTCGGGCCCTGCGCAGATCGCGAACGACGTCGGCGTCTGATCGCCGCCGGGGGAACCTTTTTCCTACGGCCTCCTTCCCTTGACGGGCGCCCTCAGTCCGGGGTTCGCGAGGCGAGCAGCGACCGAAGGTCGGCGATCGTCTCGCCAACATCGCCGCGCTCGTCGTGAGTCAGCGTGGAGCGACCCTCATCAAGGGCGAGTGCGTACACGATCTCCAGCCTGGACCAGGCCGAGCGAAGCTGCTCAACCCACGCCCTGTCGGCGACATCGAACAACGCCTCGATCGCGTTCTCTACATCCGCCACGAGCCGCGCAAGGCCAGCCTCGCCGCGTTCGTAGGCGTCGAGCGCTGACTCGATCAGCCCGACCAGGAACTGCTCGCGCTCGCCCGTTGACGACGGTTCGGTCATCACGCCCTCACGGCGTAAACCGCCCGTAGCCAACCGTCACGACACGTCCGTTGCGACCGACCACCACGCTGATGTGGTTCTCTGCGCTGTAGTGGATCGTCGTACCGCCCCGCGCGGCGACCGACTGGCCGTTGGCGATCGCATCCTCGACCGCACTCGGCGGGATTCCGCGTCCCTGCATTCGATCCAATGCGTGCCCCGAGTATGGCCGCCCACCTATGTCACGCGCAGTATTCGTGCCCGGCTTGATCTCGATCGGACCACCATGACGACCAACCGGGAGCCGCGCCAGATCAGCACCTTCCGGTGCAGCCTTTGCGGCACGGCCAGCCCTCGCAATCTTGCCAACCTTGACGACCCCGGCGCCCGGGACGAGCACGCCCGCGGCCTCGCCCAATATCGAGCCAAACCCATACCCCGAGCCGGCGCAGCTCCCATCCACGCCCGCAAGCTTGTTGCTGACGCCGAGGGTCAGGCCGTTGAGCGCCCCAGCCGCTACATTGGAGACGTTCATGAACGATGGAAGCCCGAGGGTCCCAGCGGGGTCTACAAGGTTGATCGGGTCGTCGAACACATACCCGAACACGTTGGTGTCTCCGCCCCCGAACAGGGTCGGGTCCTTCGTAGTCCACCTGCCGACCTCCGGCTCAAAGTCCCGCGCCCCCAGCCGCACGAGTTTGGTGTCCCGGTCGTAGATGCCCCCGGCGAAGCCAAACGGCTGAAAACCGGGATTTGAGTCGCGTACCACATTGCCGAACTCGTCATAGTCGAGCTCCTGCGCGACCTGACCGCTGTTGGCATCAACGATGATTCGAGGGCTGCCCAGGTCGTCGGCGAAGACCCGATAGGTATTGCCGCCCTTGGTCATGTAGTCGGGCACGTTGGAGCGGGTGGCGTAGGCGAAACGGCTCTCCACATTGCCGGCTGAGTCGAACTCCGCCACCGGGCCCAGTGCCTCCTCGCCGTAGAGGAAGCCCTGCACGAGATTCCCATCGCGCTTCTTGGCGATCCGCCGTCCGTAGCCGTCGTTGACGTAGTCGATCGCGGTGCCGTCGGGAAGGTCGACGTTCTCGAGGCTGCCAAGTGCGTCATAGTTGTAGGTCGTCATCTGACTGCCCGTCATCTTCATATGCAGCTCGCCGGCGGCCGTGTACGTGTAGGTGTTGGGGCCGTAGGAGGTGAGGCGGTCCTGGTCGTCGTAGGTGCCGGTCTTCGCGACACCATCCGTCAGTGCCGAGGTGCGGTTGCCGTTGTCGTCGTAGCCGTAGGTCGAGATCAGGACGCCGTCTTTGCGGACCTCTCTGAGGAAGCCTGTCTGGGGATCGTAGGTGTAGGTGTAGGTGTGGGTGCCCTGGGAGGAGGTCTCGGTCCTGGTCTCGATCCGCCCGCCGTTGTCGCGCGGCGAGTAGGTGGCGGCGTAGAGAGTGTCGGTGCCGAAGTTCGCGGTCAGGCTGTCCGGCTCGGCGAAGGCGTTGTAGGTCAGGCTGGTCGTCGTGTTGCCGAGCGCGGTGCCCGAAATGAGGCCGTTCTGCGGATCGCGCTCAAGCGTTAGCGCGCCCGCGCTCGTCAGCAGGCTGTCGTCGTCGTAGCCGTAGTCGACGGTGTGGGCGCCGTTGACCGAGGACGAGTCGATGCGCAGGTCGTCGTCGTAGGTGCGGTTGACTGACCCCGAAACTGTGCCAGAGAAGGTCTCGCTAGTCGGCAGCGAGCCGTCGTATTGGAAGGCGATCTGCTCGTTGCCGGGCGCCGTGATAGAGGACAGGTTGCCGGTCTGAGGGTCGTAGGAAAGGTCGGTCACCCCGCGCGCGGTGCTGAGGTGCTCGAGCCGTCCGGTTTGCGCGCCGTAGTCGAGGTCGATCTGCGTGCCGTCCGGGCGCGTGATTAGCTCCAGCTGCTGGTCGTCGTTGTAGGAGTAGGACGTGGTGTATGGATCGCCTGCGACCGGCGGCGCCGTGTAGGTCTCGAGCAGGTCGACCGGCGTGTGCGTGAACGCGTGCGCTGGACGTGAGGGCGGCGTGACCGAGGTGAGGTTGCCGTTGTCGTCGTGGCCATAATCGATTTGCCGGCTGCCGGGCAGCGTCTGGCGCGTCACGCGCCCGGCGCCGTCGTAGTCGAAGGTAGTGAGGCGTCCGAGCGGATCCGTGATCGTGTCGAGGAAGCCCGAGGGCTCGTAGGTGTAGCCCCAGCTGCGGCTGCCCTGAGTCTGGGACTCGAGCAGGCCGTTCGGCTTGTAGGTTGAGACCAGCGGCGTGATGCCGCTGACCTCCTGGCGTGTCGGGCGGCCCTGGTGGTCGACGTCGGTGGCGGTCGTGCGGCTCTCGGGCGAGGTGGTGGTGAAGCGCGACTGGGAGCGGTCGAAGGCGGTTGTGTAGGAGCGGCCGTTGACGTTCAGCGTGTCGGTTTCGCCTTGGAGGCTGAGCGGGTCGGTGAGGTCGGGCGGCGAGATCTGGCGCGAGCCGGTCAGGCTGAGGTCGCGGCCGCCCGGCGTCGCCACGCTCATGCTCTGCAGGATCGATGCGTTCATTCCGAAGCGCGGGTCGGGCCCGCGCCGGAGCGTAGTGACCGTGCCGTCCGTTGCCGTGGCCGTGTTGGTTGCGTCCTGGTCCTGGCGCAGCGTGCTTTGCAGGCCAGCCTCGTCGGTGTGCGTGCGCCGTATGTCGCCGCTCGCCAGCTGCTCGACCTTGTATTTCGAGGCGCGCCCGAGCTTGGTGGTCAAGGTCGTCTCGTAACTGCCCGTCGTCGTCGTGCGCGACAGCATCTTGGAGCCCGCGCCCTGGTCGTCGGCGCGCTCCAGCCGACCGAGCGAGTCGTAGTGGTATTCCTTCAGTCCGTTGCGCGGGTCGGTGAGCGTCTCGAGCAGGCCGTCGCTCGTGTAGCCGAGCTGCGTCTGCTCGCTCTCTGGGTTCGTCACTTGGTTCAGGAAACCATTTCCGTCGAGACCGAGCGTCGTGTGTTGGCCGAACGGCGCCACGATCGCGGTCGGCTGGCCCTGCGAGTCGCGCTGGACCTGGGTGACGTTGTCATCGCCGTCGGTGATCGAAGCAAGGCGCCCGGCGGAGTCGTAGGAGAAGCCGTAGAGGGTGGCGCCGGTGTGGGTATCGAGCGTGGCGAGGTGGCGGCCGCGCTGGTCGAAGCGGTAGAGCTCGGAGCCGTCCTCGGAGGGGACGGCGAGCTGAGTGCCGTCGAAGCCCGGCAAGGGCGGACGCACACGGCGGATGCGGTTGTCGCCGAGCTCGGCGATCAGGATCGAGTTGTCGGGCGCCAGCGCGAGGCCCCTCGGGGTGTTGATGAAGCCCTGCTTTGCGGCGCCGCCGTCGCCGAGGGTGCCCGGCGGGCCGCCGCCGGCGATCGTCGTGATGGTGCCGTCGGGCGTCACATGGCGCAGGAATTCCGTGTCCTCGAGGATGTAGACGGAGCCGTCGGGGGCGATCGCGACGTCGCTGGGTCCGCGCAGCTGCGCGCTGGTCGCAGGGCCGCCGTCGCCCGAGTGGCCGCGCACGCCAGTACCGGCGACGAGATCGCAGCAGCCGCCCTTGGCCAGCACCTTCAGCACGCGCTGGCGATTTGCGCCGCTCTCGGCGAAGTAGACGTCGCCGTTGGGCGCGACGTCGATCCCAAGCGGGTCCGCCAGGTTGGCGGAGGGGCCGACCACCAGCTCGGTGCGGCCATCCGTCGTGACCCGGCGAACATAGGCGTTCTGACCGACCGAACCCTCCTGAGTGAAGTAGAGGCTGCCGTCGGGCGCGAGCGCGATCCCGTAGACGAGTTGGATCCGCGACGCGGTGGCGGGCGTGCCGTCGTCGCCGGTGTAGCCGGGCAGGCCGGTGCCGGCGATGGTCGAGATGACGCCCTGGGGCGAGACTTTGCGGATGCGGTAGTTGGCCTGGTCGGCGATGTAGAGCGAGCCGTCGGGGCCGAGCTCGACGTCGGAGGGGTTCTGCAGCAGCGCCTGGGTGGCGGGTCTGTCGTCGCCGTTGTAGCCGGCCTGGGGGATCCCGTTCTGGGTGACGCCAGCGACGGTGGAGACGACGCCGTCGCGGTCCACCTTGCGCACGCGGTGGTTGTGCCGCTCGGCGAAGTAGTAGGAGCCGTCGGGGGCGGCGGCCACTGCGGTCGGCTGTTCCACGATCGTCTGCCGCGCCGGCTCGCCCTCGCCGCCGACGCCGCCGTCCCCGGTCCCGGCCGCGGTCTCGATCACGCGGTTGACGCTCTGGGCCGAGCGGCGGCTGCCGTCACCCAGGTAGAGCGTCTGCGAGGCGGGGTCGTAGACGTGGTGGACGTCGATCGTCCAGCCCCCGAGTCCCTCGTCGGAGGCGTCCCAGCCGCCGATCGTGTCGCGGTAGGTGCGAAAGATCGGCACCTCGTCGCGCGAGCTGACGCTGTAGGGCTGGCCGTCGCTTTGCCCGAAGCGGCTCGCGCCCGCGTAGAGCGCCGGGAAGACGTAGGCGACCTGAAGCTTGACGGGCTGCGCTCCCCTCAGCGTGCGCCCGAAGGCGTCCTTGCCGTCCCAGTCGAAGGTGAAAACCTGGTTTGGCTGCGGGGGCAGGCTCTGGGAGAAGTGGCGCCCCGCCAGCTCGGCCTCGACGTCGATGCGAACGAGCGGCCCGGGTACGCTGGCGCCGCTGACCGGCACCTCGAAGCGCTTCAGCACCTTCCAGCCGGGCTGGCGGTCGCTTTGGTAGTGGAGCGAGAAGGGCGTGCCGGTGACGTCGAGGTCCTCGCCGAGCGCCCGGTTCTCGCACTCGATCACCGAGCCGGGCTGGTGGCAGGGCTGGTCGATCACCCGCGGCGGCCCGAGCGTGCCAGGCGGGCCTTCCGAGCCTGGGACGGGTAGCACGCGCAGGTTCTCGTCCTGGGGCGAGAAGTGATCGAGCGGGACGCGCCACAGCTCATCGCCGGTGTCGTAGAGATCCGACAGCGTGCGACGCTCGTCGTCGGTGATCCCGAGCTGCTGCAGCTGGCTCGGAGTGGCGGCCTCGCCCGAGTCGTCTATCTCGAGTTCTGCGATCCCGCCTGCCTCGGAGTGCAGCTTGACCACGCGGCCGCTGTCGATCGCCACCCAGGCGCCCCTGTCGGAGTCGTAGTAGGCGGTTGGCACCGGCTCACCGACCGGAATGCCGACGAAGTTCTCGACGTAGCTCGGGATCGGCTGGCTGAAGCTGACCCGCTTGGCCCCGGCGTCCAGTGCCCGGTCGACGGTGTAGTCGACCGCGTAGGTGTAGCCGCTGGTGGCGGGCAGCTCGGCCGGCATCGCCTCCGGTCCTGTCGAGCCGACCGTGTACTCGGTCGCGCGCACGCGCAGGGGGTTGGCCAGGGGAACCGTCGAGTTGTCTGGCAGCGTCATCGTGGCCTGCGTTCCCTGCGGAAAGAGCAGGGTGGCCTGGCGCGTGCCGTCTGAGTCGGTGACCGGGCTGCCGCGCGCGACCTGAATCGGATCTGGCGAGTCGAGGTCGATGTCCGTGCTGGCATCGAGCGGGGTGAGCACGACGTCGTCGCTGAAGGCGTAGTCCTGCCAGGGCACGTCCAAGGTGCGCTCGAGCGGCAGGTAGCCCTCCTTCTCGAAGCGGATCCGCACCTCTCCGCCGCCGTTGGCGGCGAGGTAGAAGTTGCCGTCGGGCCGGGTCGTCGTGAAGCCATACTCAGGATGGTCGGGCGCGATCACGCGCACGTCGGGGAGCGGGGCGCCCGAGCGCGACAGTACGCGCCCGCGCAGCACGGCGGCGCGCTTGGGCTCGATCGTGCCGTCCTCGACGCCGTGCTGGACCGGGAACTCGCCGCTGTAGAGGAACTCGGTCTGGTCGCTGAAGGGCGTCGGCGCGGTGGGGTCGATCGCCGGCGGCTCTGGGTCGCCCTGGGGATCGCAGGCCCTGCTAGTGGGCGGGTCAAGCCGGTAGGTCGAGACGTAGCTGTCGTCTAGATAGAAATCGAGGTCCGATTGCTGCGCCTCGGTGTCGACGGTGACGATGCCGAAGCGCACCTGCTCGGCCCAGTGCCCGAAGCTGTTGCCGAAGTTGTTGGGGGCGTGGGAATCGACGATCTTCTCGCCGTTCAGGTAGACCTCGCTCGAGGCCTGGAAGGGATCGCCCGCCGGGCGATCGGACAACAGGCCCTGTTTGACCACGAGCCAGTTCCAGCAGCCCTCCTGGAAGGAGAACGGCGAGCCGATCGCGTCCTCCTGCCCCGAGCGCGCCCGCACCAGGCGCGCGCTGTGGTCGGGACCGATGCGGATGCCGCCGTACTCGGCTCCTCCGCCGACGTCCCAACCCATTACGTCGAGGGTGCCCTGCTGCTTTGGGTCGGGGCCGGAGAAGGTGCCGGCAGGGAAGAAGAAGGCGGCGCCGTAGATGCCGGCCGATCCCGCCGACGGCGCGACGCCGAAGATGCCGCGGCCGTGCGAGCCGGAACCTGGTTGGGCTCCTAGGTGGGCCTTGCCAACCCACGATCCGGCATAGGGCGGCGCCTCGTCCTGCGAAGACGCGTAGGTGCCGGCGCCTGACTGCTCGATCGCGTCGTAGGTGTAGGCGCCGGGCTCGTGGGTGGCGGTCTTCGTGCAGGAGGCGAGCACTAGGGACAGCGCGACCACTGCGAGCGCGGCGCTCGAGGTGCAAATCGGGCGTGAGCGCCCACGCCCAGGCATCCCTCCGAACCCGACTAGAGAATCAGCGCTCTCCCCCCGACGGCGCCGGAAAGTCCAAGCCATCCTGGGACTCCCTGCGTTGCGTCGACTGCAACTAACTAACCAGCTCGATGCTCTACAACGGCCGCGAGCTGTTCAAGGGTGCTTCACCAAGAAGAGTCGCAATTTGCGGGCTTCTCTGTCCTGGCGCACGAATGTGGAAAGCGCTTGTGGATGAAACGCATGCTTGGTGGGTTGGCCTCGCGAGCCCACCGGGCCAGGACGGCGGGAGTCGACGGCCGTCGATGGGGTTGCGCGGGTAGCCGTAGCGGATGCCAAGATCGCCCGGGTATCGGAGCGAGAGAGATCGGAGAGCATTAAACGGCAACGGCGTAGTCGGCGGGACCGTGATTTTGGGGCGCGACGATCACAACTCTGTAGACCTCGCATCCGCGTGATAGGAAGAGGTAGCGTCGCCTTATCGGCGAGAGTCAATGGCCCGAGTCAGGTCGACAACGCCGAGTTCCAGCGAGCGCATTGCCGCCCTAAGTAAGAAGGACGAGGTAGGTGCCTGTCGCCACGAAAGAGCCAATCAACCATGGTTGGGTTCGATGCGTAGTATCCGACGCGATCGAGTCATCGGGCGGCCCTAAGTCGCGGTGGGGGGTCGTCCGCGGCAAACGCAGCGATCACGAAGCAATGACCAACCCGGCGGCCCAAGTAACAACCGACCGGCCTGAACTCGTCATCGGGCTGGTTGGCGCTGTCGGGACCGATCTAACTCTGACCGCAGAGCTTCTCAGCGAGATCCTCCGCTCGTTCGGTTACTACGTTCCCGAGCCCGTGAGCCTCAGTGGGCTATTGGATCACGTCAAGAGGGAAACGCCCCTCCGAAGGCGAGACCAAGGCGGATACGACACGTACGTTGACGAACGCATGACGGCCGGCGACGAGCTACGCGAGAACCTTCGCCGTGGCGCCGCGTTGGCGCAGATGGCGGTTCACGAGATCGTCTTGCGACGCGCAAGCATGTTTAGAGGGCAAGGCGGTGATCCTCAGCCGGGCAACAGTGCATACATTCTGCGCTCTCTTAAGCACAAAGCCGAAGTCGAAGCGCTCCGAATGGTTTATGGCACGCGCTTTGTTTTGGTTGGCGCGCATTCTCCGCGCGCGAAGCGGACCGAGGCACTGTCTTCTGCGATCGCAAAGAGCTATGCGTCTACCGATCGAGCGAAGTACAAGGAGGACGCTGAGCGTCTCGCACATCGAGACGAGGCGGAAGAGGACAACGACTACGGGCAGAACGTGCGCGACACCTTCCCGCTAGCCGACTTTTTTGTAGACGTTTCTCAGCGCGATGAGGCACGGCGAAACCTAACTCGGTTCCTCTTCGCGGTCTTTAGCTGGCCATACGCTTCACCAAGCCGCGACGAGTTTGCCATGTTTCATGCTCAGGCCGCCTCGGCCCGCTCGGCCGATCTCTCAAGGCAGGTGGGTGCGGCAGTCTCGACGGCTGAGGGCGACATCATCGCCGTTGGCACGAACGAAGTGCCTCGTTTCGGCGGCGGTGCGTACTGGGAAGGAGATCCTGACGACGCACGGGATTTCCAACAAGGCGGCGACGCCAACCAATGGATGCGGGACGTCATCATTGATGAGATACGAAAAGTCCTTTCTGAGCTGGTTTGGTTTGCAGAAGAGCGTAAGAAAAGCACACTCAAGGAGTTTCGAGACGCGCTTGGCGATGCTCGCGTGCAGCAGCTGACGGAGTTCAACCGAGCTGTACATGCGGAGATGTCGGCTCTACTCGATGCTGCGCGTCGTGGGGTCAGCGTACGTCAAGCCACGCTCTATTCGACGACCTTCCCTTGCCACAACTGTGCGAAACACCTCGTTGGCGCTGGCATTGTTCGGGTTGTCTACATCGCTCCGTATGCAAAGAGTCTGGCTGAAGAGTTGCATCCCGACACAATCGCAATCGATCAAGAGAACCCGATTGTCGACAAAGTGATGTTCGACCCATTCGTTGGAGTCGCTCCTAATCTCTATCTGCCACTGTTTGAGAAAGGAAGCCTCCGCCGAAAAGATAAGGAGTCCGGGAAGACCGTCGACTTCAACCCGTTGGCCGCAAGGCCGAAGCTTGTTCCAGAAGGTGACTTCGGCTACCTGGAACGAGAACACCTCGTACTCCGAGAGCTTCGAGATGCCCTATTGGAGAGTATGCAGCGAGCGACTCAAGGGGATGAGAGGAAAGTCGAACTTTCGGAGGACCGTATGGCGTCGCTCGAACAACTTCGCGCCCAGGATCTAGAAGAAGCCGAAGAGCAATCGGCAAGATCACACGACGAGCACGGCTCGGACGAGAACGAAGAGCAGAAAGGTGCCGAGTGAGCTAGTTACGTTCCGGGCGCCCGGAATGGACGGCCAACAAAAACATCGATACCGCCGGCGCCTTCGGATGAAACGAACCAACGACGGAATGCCTCATACTGCCAGCGCGGCACGATTAGGCGCGGTGAAGTGCGGGGAAATCGTCCCAGCTCCGCAGTGTCGCTTGCGAGCTCAACACCCTGCTCGGTGACATGTTGTAGACGACTATCTGCTGTTGCTTGGTTGGGCGCCATCGTTGCACTCCTTAACTCGCGTCATCATCGTCGTTCGGAATGCTCACGGCCATAAGCACATGGTTATGCGGCCGAATGCACTCTAGACGACTTTGAAGTCTCTCAAGCGCTTCGGATGGATCCACGATCGTCGGCATTATCGTAGGTGCGCTGCTATCGCGGTAAACGGGGATTCAGACTGAGTTCTTGCGGCTTCGGTCGGGAGTGATGTCCTCGGAAGGTACTCGGGATTCACGCGTAGTTTCGTTTTTGCGAGATGCGGACGTTCGAGGATCTGAGGCGAGTGGGCGGTCCATCTGCCCGATCGGATAAAAGTTCCGCGCTGCTCTGCATCGAGAACCCTTCGGCGGCCCGCCCGTACTTGGCCTAACCAACCAGGTGGCGGGCCGTCGCGATTCCCGCCGGTGCCATCCGACCCTTTTGTAGCCGCGTTCGACGCGACCCAGTTTCAACGCCGTCGGCGAGCAGGTCTAAAGACCGGCGATCACGGCAGCCGAAGCGAGTGCACCCAGCGGCACGGTGCTAAAGCGCCAGCTCGGGACCCTTGCCAACCTCTCCCAGCAGACGATTACGGTTGCCGACGCCATGATGGCCAGGCTGTGGCTGGGGACCATGGCCAGCATCACCGGCCAACAGATCCCGGTGCATTGCGCCGCGTGGTAAAGGCCGAATCGAAGACACGACGCGTCGGCTTTCCTTCCTCGCGGCGCCAATGGTAACTCGCGATGGGCTCTCTTCACGCAGCGGCGATGGGCACGAGTCAGCTGCCAGCTGGCGGCCAGGAAAAGCAGAGCGCCCGTAGCGACCTCAGAGCCTGAGTCCACGGCGGGCGGAAGGTCTGGTTCGAAGGCCGCCCAGGCAGCAACTGCAACGGCCCCGAACCCCAGCCACAGCGCCAGATAAGCTGCCAGGACCAGCGCGGCCGAACGACACCGCCGGTTCCAGAGACTCCCGAGACTCACGCGCCGGAGCATCGGCAGCATCGCCGGCACCATCATCGCCACGACCATGAGCAACCAGGTCGCCAGGCCGGGCAGCGTCAACTCCAAGAGGCGGTGTTGATTGAAGCGAACCTCAGACGCGCCATGCAGGTCAGCGGTCGAGTGATGACCGGCGTGGTCGGACGCGGCGATGCCTGGCTCAGATGCACCATGGGAGATTTGGCCGATCAACAGGATCCAGGCCAAAAGCACTACAACGACCCATGGCCACTCCGGATGGAACCAGACCAGTCTCCGCGGCCACGCTGGACGCAGGCCGACGGTAGATGCCGCCTCCATCGCCTACTCCACGAACAAGCTAACCCGCCCGATCCTCACTGGCGGCACCGACATCTCAGCGCCGGTGGCGTCGTCGACGCCGATCGGCGAGAACGTGACATCAACTCGGTTGGGATCCCACTGGTCCCGCTCGCTCAGCTCGTCCACGAGATCGCTTATGTCAAAGACGTAGCGCAGCCCGTGGGGGGCCTCCTCGTCATCGTCGTCGATCGTCGTGTCTTCGATGCCGAAAAAGGAGATCGTCCCGACGTAGTGCTCACTCTCGGGTTCGGCCTCCTTGCCTGGCGGAAGGTTGAGGTAGACGCCGTACAGAAGGCCGGGATTAGTCTCGCCCTCGATGTTCTCGATGTTGAGATAGGTCGTGCGCCGTCGTGTTGACTCACGGCCGAGCGCCATCGGTCCGGTCGGCTCTTGAAGGGGCAGCGCCGCCTCGGCCCTGCCGCCGTCAAGCGTCAAGGCCTCCTCGACGGCTCCGATCATCTCCGGCGGGTGCTCAGGCTCCTCGGACACGGACGCCCTCCTCTCGGCCAGCGCGAGCTCTGGCTCGACCCGGCGGCGCTTCGGCAGATGGGTGTAGGTGTAGCCGAGCTGGCTCTCGATGTCGAGCACATCCTCCACGCGCATCGAGGCAAGGTTGCCATCAACAGCGGTTAGCTCGAAGTCCATCTCGAGCCAGACGGAACTCGTGGGGTTCTCCCCCAACCGCCCGCTGCCGCGATCACGAAGCCACACCTCCCACAGGCGGTCGATGTTGGCGTGGTGCAGCCAGAAGATCGGGTCGAGCGCAGCGGTCTCGAACGATGACATGAGTCCGTCCGGGACGGTCTGACCGGTCGCCGGATCAACTCTCAGGCCGCCGACGGCAACGTGGATATTTCCATGGGGCGTTCCCTCCAGCTGGCCGAGACCGCTGCCGCCGTGAAGTCGCCGTCGCGTCGGGCGGCCACCGAACCCAAACGTGGCTCCCACCTGCGTGCGCGAGAAGCGCGCCTCGGCCATCGCGTCGGCGATGCTCGTTGCCGCGGCGGGAATCTCTTCGCCGGCATTGACATCGCGCGGGAACGTCTGGCGTTGCGGCGTAAAGAGAGGGTTCCGATCGCCGTCCGGCAGCGACGGTTGGCGAAATGCCGGCGGAAGGGCACGAGAACCAAAAACAGGGCTGTCTGTGTAGTTCCAGTAAGGGAGCGCCCATGTCCCCGCTTGCTGTTCGTCGAGGTGCGATCGGACGATCTCTTCGAAGCGATAGAGGTACATGCGGTGCCAGGGCAGGAAAAACCAGCTTCCGTGCTGGCATTCGTTCTCTAGCCGCCCCGGTACACGCGTATCCGTTCCGTGGATGGCCGCCTGGCTCATCCAGCTACGCCCGTCGCCGGGTGACGTCGCGTCGACCTTCTGCATCGCGCCGACCGCGCGGGCATAGGCGAGGATGACGGGGTTGGCCCAGGGATCCGTCTCGTCTCCCAGCTCCCAAACGTCCTGACGGACACGCACTTCACCCATCAGACGGCCTCCTCGCTAGCGGCACCGCCCGACCGTCGATCTGGTCGCGGACGGCGACGGAGCGTCGCGTGAAGCCGCCTCGCGCTAGATGCACGACCTCACAGCACCACGTCCGCGGGTGTTCGAATCTCGCGCGCAGGGGCAAAGGCCTCGAGCTCCTTCTCTGGGTCCGCTTGGCCTAGATCTCCGAACGACAAGCCGGTCAGCTGCTCGATCTGCTTCAGCGGCACCTGATAGGTCTTGTACTCGCCGTAGGAGAATTCCTCGGGGACGATCTCGAGGCCCCTGATCAACTGTTCTTGGCTAAGCAGGTAGCCCGTCGCCGACAAGTCACCGCCCTCCTTGACCATCACCGCCACCTTCCAGTACTGGCGCGGCAGCTTGACGCCGCGGTACTCGTCGTCCGTGTCGGCGAAGACGGGACCGGTGAAGACCGAGGCCTTGAAGTTGAAGTTGTCGGCGTTGTAGAGCACGTAGTCCTCGAGCCCGGCCCACGTGCCCTTGTTCTGGTTGAAGCGCTTGTGCTGCGGCGTGCAGTTCGTGAAGTGGAAAGTGTCGTCGGCAGCAGTCTTCGCTTCCTCCACCGTCTCACCCCAGGCTGGATCGAGGCGCCGCACCAGATGACCGCGGTCCAGGTCGTTGTCCGCATATATGTCCTCGCCCGCTTGCTCGGCGTCGGGAATCCGGGGATCGAAGAACCAGCGGTCGCTCTGGCGAGCCAGAGCACCGTCCTCGCGCCAGTGATATGCCCCGTCGATGTTGACCGCAGTCAGGAAAGCGAGGCGGCGGACCTTGTTGTGGATGACGCTGTAGCGGTGATAAGGCAGGATGTGCCCGGCAGCTATGCCGTTCTCGATGGTCGAGGCGTCGGCGAGCATCTCGTCCGTCAAGGTTGGCAGGGGCACTGCAAAGTCAGCGTCACCGAGGAAGTTCGCTTCGTAGCCACGGCGGTTCCCGTAGTCCGGGTCGATGACGACTGCCTCGCGCTGGCTGCTCGCGACTGTCGCCGCAGGTCTCCCGCCAGGCGCCGTCACCGACACTCGCAGCTCCAGTGGAACCACGACTTCCCCAGAGCGGCCGGCCGAGACTGCAGCCGGCGCTTCCAGTGCCGGCTCTGTCTTCCCAGAGGCGCCGGCCTGACCAGTCGCCCGGCTATCACCAGTGGCGACGTCGACACGCTCAGGAGTCGCCAGCTGGGTAACTAGGTCGCGTGCCGCTCCCGCAAACTCCTGCTCGTGGACGAAGCGCAGTATGCGACTGGTTCGGATCCCTTCGTTCATGACGCCACCCAACTCGTCCTTGTCCGGCGCTGGCACGCTGGCATGGTGAAGACCGACAACCTCCCATTGGTCGTTGAAGACAGGTGAGCCAGAGGAGCCGGGCTCGGTGTCGGTTTCGTAGTGGAGAAACTCGTCGAGCATGTCGACGATCCGGTTCTCGCGTAATGAGACCTGCTTCTTCTCGCCCCTGGGGTGTTGAATGATGGTCAAGAACTCACCGACGATCGCCTTGCCTTCTGCCTCGATCAGCGGATTGAAACCGAAGTCAGCCAGAGTCTCGCCACTGGCCTTGACGGCGACGAGCGTAAAGTCGCGCGCCTCGTCGACAAGAAAGAAGGTCCCTGGATCGAACTTGAACAGGCGCGGCTGCAGCGGTTGGCCATCGATACCGTCCTGGTAATTGAACTCCACAGCGCTGAAGCCAGCGGCCTCAGCGGTCGCGAGAACGTGGTGGTTGGTCAGGAAGAGGCGCGGCGAGACGAGCGATCCAGTCCCATACCCTTCGAGTCGTCCGGTCGCGCTGCGGACATCGACGCGGCCCACCGCCTTCGCCGCCGCGACACCGGCCTCGAGGTAGCGAATATCGACGAAGTCGGCGCTGTTGATGATCGCCTCGAGTACCACTCCAGCGGTTTCCGGTGCTGCTTCAGCTGCACGGACTGCGGCGCTGGCGAGTGCGCCGGTCGCGGCCTTAACGACGAGTTCCGGCGTTGCCGCCTCGGGTGTCTGGACGGGCGTAACCGGAAGGGGCTCGCCGGCGCGGTAGCGCGCAACTCGGTCAAGGCGCTTGGCGATCCGCTCCGGCGAATCGGCTTGTGCGAGGCCACCGGGGGACTGAATGGCTTCGATCTTGCGCCGACGCTTCTTCGCGCGCTCCTGGAACCGCTCGGCTGCGGCCTCCGTCTGGGCCGCCGCCCTCTCGGACACGCTCACGCGCCACCTCCGCTTACCAGGAGTCGTGGTATTTGGTCGCATTCGACTGCCGATTTCAGTGGACGCTGAATGGATCTGGGGCTGATGCGGGTCGACTGGTCACAACGTCGATTTTTAGCGGGCGATCTCACGATTCATCTTTCGGAGGGTACGTCGATCACGCCAGCGAGCCACAACCGTTCGGCGCTTGGGCTTCCAAACGCACGCCCAAACCTCGCCTTCCGTCAGCTGCGAGACGTTCTCGGGGATCTTGAGCGAAGCCCTGGCGGCTCTTGGCTTGATCGGGACGGTGATTGACAAAGCTCTCCTCGGACCTATCGGGCTCGGGATCGATGACCGTTGTTAGGTGCAAAGCATCTGGCGCGGCTCTTTGCGGCGCAATGGATCAAAGGATCTGTCTTTGATCTATCTGTCTTTTCAGCCTTGAACCGTGTCGCGGTAAAGGGTAGAAATGCCATGAGCACGAAGGAGGCGCAGTGGCCAGTTGCTTCAAGTGTGCAGTCATCGATCAGAGCATCGGCGACGCCGATCCGATCGGCGTCTGCAAGCACTGCAACAGCCTCTCGTGTGTCGACCACGGGACGCGGTTAAGGAAGGCGGCGGAGTTCAAGTGCGTCCTCTGTGTGACCCGCGACATGATCGACTCCGCCGGCCTCGTCCGCCATGATGCCTATGGCGAGCCGCCTTCAGCGGGTGACGAAGGCGGCGTCGCTTCCCCAGCCGACCACTCGTCCCCGGACGATGGTGGCGGGGGCTCGGCGCGGGAGTTCGACTCTCCTGAAGATTTTCGCCATTCGGTCCCGAGGATTGCGGAAGCCTCCTCCGAGCACCGAGCCGCGGCCCGCGAGATCACCGGACGCCTTGTCGCGAAGGTTGAGGAGCTGGACGACAAATCTGTGCGGGACCGTGAGATTCGAAGGCTTGCCGTCACAAGCGATCCCGCCACGCTTGCGGCATTCGCGCGGACGTCTGTGGAGGTAATCCGAGAGCTGAGGGAAGCACAGCGCTCCGGTCGCTTGGACCTGGGGCTCCTCGCAGATGCGTTGGGGGTGGCCTCATGGGCGATCAATGCTCCCGTCGGCGAGACGATCTCCGCTGACGCAATAGCCTTGATCCCCGATGAGCGGCTTCGCTTTCTGCTGCGAGCCTGGTCGGAGTACTTCGCGCGCGTCGCGGGATAGGACGAGCTGAGGCTGCTCGAGGACTGGACAGAGATCGATCTCACGAGCAGCCGGAGCGTCGCCGGCAACAGCGTGCTCGTGCCGGCCGAGAGGATCGACGAGAGCAGCAAGAGCTTTCCCGACTGGCTGCTCATACGTCTTCCAGCGTCTACCGAAAAGCCGCTCTTGGCTAGTACGGAGGTAGTCGCCGGAGCTCGTGGTGAGACGGCTCTCAAGGTCAGTACAAGCCTGCTGGCGAAGCTCGAGGCGCCGGAGGTCACCTATCCACGGGCGGAGATCAAGCGTGCTTCCTACCGAAACAGGCTAAGCCTGGATCGAGGGGCCTAGGTCACAAGCGCCGCTTTGGTTCTCGGAGTTCTGCTCGCTGCCTGGGGCGTCGTGGGAGCCGCGACCGGCGGCAGCCTTGTATGGGTCAAGATCGTCATCGCAGGCTTGGCGTTCGCGATAGCGCTCGCGGCGGTGCTCAGGCCTGGCGCCTTCTTCGGAAACTCCTAGCGAACCGTCGGGCTTAGACAGCGAAGTGGCGGGGGCGAAGCCCGCCCCTGCCTCGCCGTCTGCTCGACAGGCTCCGGCCTGCTCGGGCGCAGGTAACGATGTTCCGCGGGAAGTCACGCCCATAGATCGCAATGGCGATCGAGACGACCGGCGAGATTGGCAACGGCAATGGTTCCAGCAATGGCTTTGCCAAGCCAAACACGCTGCGCGCCCTGCTCGTGGCAGATCCATCGGTAGGCGAGGCGCTCGTAAGGCTCGCCAAAGCCGATGGCTGGCGCACGGATGAGCCACCGATTCTCCTCGTCTCCCTTGAGTTGGTCGGACCGCACGAGATGAACTTCGGGATGCCGCAAGCCACCCCTCGGCTAAGGCGAGCCAGGGCGGAATCGCAGTGCGCGGATCCTCGGCTGACCGCTCGCGAGCGGGAGGTTCTCGAGCTCGTCGCGCAAGGGCTTCCGAACAAGAAGATCGCGAGGCTTCTCTACATCGAGGTTTCGACGGTCAAAAACCACGTCCACAACCTGCTGGAGAAGCTACAGATGAGGAGCCGTGGGGAAGCTGCGGCTTGGTTTGTGCGGAACGGACACGCGCCGGAGCGGAACGGATCAAGTTGGAAGCCTCTAATAGAAAACCAACAGTAGTCGTCACGGGCGCGGAGGGCGTGGTCGCCGACGCTGTGTTGCGGCGCTTCTCACCGAGCAAATGGGAAGTGCGTCGGTGCAGCCCGGGCGACTACATCGCCGACTGTATTACAGAAGACGTCTCGGTCGTCATCATCGTCGATGGAGCCGCGGTCGTTCCGCGAGTGCAGCAATACATCACTGCAGTGCGCGCGGTGATCGCCGCCTTGGGCAATTCGCGAGCGTTGAAGCGCGTCGTCTCGGCTACCTACTGCCCCGGAGCGCCAGCGGCTCGCGCCAGATACCGGCAGCGCGCAGGACAGGTCGAGGAAGACCTACGCCAGACTGGCGTTCCACTCGTCGTTCTGCGCTCCGCGGTAATCGTCGGAACGCCGAGGGAACGGGGCCCGTCGGACTTCGAGCTCTTCAAGGGACCCCGCCCCCGCGTTTTCGTCCCGGGCACCGGCGGTCAGGTACTTCACCCGATCCGGATAGACGACGTTGCCGACGTCATCGTTGCTGCGGCCACGAAGCCAGAGGCGACGACCTTGCCAGGCACATACGAGCTTGGTGGCCCGCAACCGATGACCGCAGACGATCTAGTAAAGACCGTGAACGGAGAAACGGTTCCAATCCGCCATCTACGCTCGCGGCGGCGTCGATATCTGTCTCGGATTCCGCCACTCGACGCGCCTATTCCGACACCGAGCAGCGATGTCAAGCGCCTATTCGGGATCGATCTTTGCCCGCTCAACGCGGCCTGGACCGCTCAAGCCGTGACAACTCGCGACCAGAGCACCCGCAATCACAATCGTGCGGCGGGGCTCAGCTACGCGCGACCACGAGCATCGTGGATTGGAGTGGGTTTTTTTGCGATCGTCGGCATCTGCGCGCTCGTAATCGGCTTCCACGACCTCTTTACCGTGTCGGATGTAGGAACACAGGCCACCTCCGTGTTGCTGATCTTCGCGGGCGCTGTACTTTGCTTTGCCGCGGTCGCCTTACTACTCGTGCGATGGCGAAGTAGGTTCGCGGTTGGGATCCTTGCGAGCGCAGTAGCGTTTCTGATCGCCACCTTCCAGCTGCTTGCACTGATTTCGAGCGGCGACCCGAGGCCCTGGGACCCACTGTGGCCCCTGATGATGCTGTTCGCGATCGCGATCGCGATCGCGCTCTGGAGGCGAGGAGGGCCGGTATTGAAGAAGTCAATCGGAACCGCTCGCATCCGCGGGTTGGCATCCGTGATCACCATTGGAGCGATCGTTAGCGCTCTGCAGTTTTGGTACACGTCGTTTTACGTGCCGGCGGCAGCGTCTCCGACCGTCTCTGTCAATGCCGACCTGAAGAAGGTCGCTGTTCACGGCAAGAACGCAGTCCTCGTGGGGACGTTCACGGCCCATAACGATGCCGACGTCCGGGTGAACGTTCTCGGTTCTGTCTACCAAGTGACCGGTATGAACGCGGGACGGCAAAGCTCCCTAGGAGGCGACACCGCTGAGGTCGCGTTGGCCCATGACAGGCCGGCGCACCGCTACACAGGACCTCACGATGCACGCGTCGTCGCCGCGGGCGAAGTGATGAGGCAAGGCTCCTATCTGGAGAAGGGAGAAGAGGTTAAGCGCAGCTTCATCGCCTATGTGAGTAGGAAGCGCTTCGACGCAGCAGCATTGAGGGTGTATCTGGTCTTCGCTCGCCGAAAGCTCGTGATCTCGCACGCATCCGAGTCTCTTCCTAGGGTCGGCGCCCATACCGCTCAAGTCGAGTACAAACAGAGCGTGGCGTCTCCTGGGTGGCTGCGGGAGCTGACACGCGGCCATCGCTACGTAGTCGTGCAGGAGGCAATGTTTGATCGCAGCATCCATCCTGCCGCTTGCTACTTCTTTCCCACTCTCAAGGTCTACGTGGACCGTCAGGATCGAACGCCGGACACATTGCCTCCGGGCTGCGACCAATACAACCGCGACTTAGATGAGTTCTACGGTGTTGCGGGAACGACGACATCCGCTGAGGTCGATCTTTCGGGCAAGGGAAGATCGCGCACTACTTGGCCTAGGACGCGTCTCAGCCGCGACGACGGGGACTAGCCACTCTGACGCTCCGCCCGGGGACTACTAGTTCCACCCACCGTTACGGGGCTGCGAGATCAGCCTTGGACCAAGCCGAGCCCAAGCGACGGATCCCGTTCGACCTGAAGGGTTTCCCGCTGCAAGGCATCGAGGTAGAGATTGCCTGAAACAGCAAGCGTAATCTACTGCGTGCCCGCCACGATCACGCAACTGTCGTTACGGCAGTCCGTCAGAACTCCTGGCCGAGCGCCAGCGGAGAGCAAGGGAACCACCCCGATCGAGTCGAACCGTGCCTTCAGGTCGCCCGTCAGGGTTCCATTTCGTACCCCGCCAGGGGTGTCACCATTTGCAATGAAGTTGGCAGCTCCAGTCAAAGCCTGTGGGGCTCCTTCGACCCTCGCAGATTTCAAGTCCGGCGAGACTATGAACACCGATGCTTTTGGCGTTCGAACGGATCGTGTGTGTGATCTGAGGACTCGTCGTTGGCGTCGTCGACTGAGAAACGGAAAATTGCTCTCTGTCCGTACCATCAGAGAACCGCTCGGCGAAGAATCGCGCCGAGCCGTCGTCGCGGTTGTGGAACCTCAGTTCGCGTCCTGAGGAGTCTCAGGGGCATTCGTGCGAACCTATGTTCGGTACCGCTGAAGGGCAGATCTGACCGTCGTTCATCGGCACGCTGGCCCAGGTGGCTTGCCCTGTGCGCCTACCTCCTCACCTTCGTAGTGATCGTGCTGCTCGGAGCCAACGCAGTGATCGACGGTATGAGCAGCGCTGGCTTGTTACCGGCTTCGTTTTCTGGGTGATACTTGGCCCCGGCCTTCTGGCTGCTCTCTGGGACGGGCGTGACCCTCATCCGTGGAAGTCATGCTTTCGACCGCCATCCTGAAACGCGCAGGGACTTGCCTTGGCAGCCGAGAACCCGACGGGGCCCCCTCGCGGCTGGTCGCGGCCCCGCCGTAGGGACCTGACTCGGCGGGTGTCTTGAGCGCGAAGTCAGCAGGCGCGCTCGCGAACGCCCCCTCCCAGTCATTACGGTTGAGCAACCCGTACTCGGCGCGCAGCGTCTCGATGTCTTCAGGCGGCACGCCGACAGTATCCCGCAGGCGCACTGCAGGTGCCGTCCTCGATCTCCCTCTGGCTCGCTGCTAACCCTGCTTTGGGCATCACGTTCGTTGGCCGCGTCGGGCCGTGCGGCTGATTCCCATCAGCTTGAATCCCCAGACGTCGCGGAGAAGCTTCCTTGCTGAACACGCGCGTAGGCTCCGCAGCGAGCGTCGGCGGCCGGGCCCTGGAAGTCGGCATCACTTCATTTTCGATATGGGCTAACGGCAACCTATAGTGCTAGGCGTGCCCTAGCTGTTCACCGGCGGCTGCTTTGGCGGCCTTCCCTCTCCTCATCGATCCGCTGTAAGCGCCGAGAGCAGGGGGGCCGCACAGCGCAATAACCGTAAGGCTCCATCCGGCGACCCAGACGCCCGTATCGAGACCACTCAGCACGATCAACGCAGCGCCGCTGGCCGCGGGAAAGAGTGCGAGCGCTGGCGCACCCACGAGGATCATCATGAAGCCGAGTTTGTCGTCGATCCACTCCTCCCAATTGGGTGGGCTGGGACCGTGACCATCCTGCACGCGTTCCTGGAGGTACGGCCACAGCGTGTGCTGTATGTATGTGCCGATCGTGTTGCATCGGTATGTCTCGGCGGCGTAGAGGAGGTTGACCAGCGCCGCAAGCAGCGGAATCGCCAGCAATAGCTGGTCGTCTCCTTTCTCCTTTACCACGAAGCCGACGATGACCCCCAGGGCCGTCAGGCCGATGCCCACAAGCGCCGATTGAGTCGTGATTTGATTGAGAATCTCGGCGCGGAGGGAGTTGAACTCGGCGAGAGCCACGTCTACGGACCTGTCCGGCGTCGTCGAATTCATCCTGCGTAGTCTCAAGCCTCCACCGGGGACAATGCAAGGGAGCCACCGAGTCGCGAGATTTCAGGACACCGGCGGATGTCAGGGTCCATCCCTGGACCGATCTCTATTCGTGACTCCCGCAGCGACCGAGCGAGAACGCTCATGAGTATCTCGGACTCGTCGACCTCAAGCGTGACCTTCGGAAGGTCATCCCACCCTATGTCGAACTCGCGCGGCCCGCCCTCCTCGTCATCCTCACGCCATGTGAAGGCGTCATTATCGAAGGCATGCTCGGGCCGACCCAGCAGGGCGACGGTGACCGTCTCGCTCACGGACCGCAGTCTAAGCGCGTGCGGAGCAGGATCCAGACAGCCAAGGAGCAAAGCCCGTGACAACCGGACACGGCACAACGGAAGCGGAACTCGAAATCATCGTCCGTGCGCTTGGAGCGGCAGCCAAACCCGAGCCGATGCCGGAAGTGTTGCCATTGCCGACTATTGCGAGCGAGCTCCAAGCGTGGCTCCATGATCCGCACCAGTGGGGATCCGCCTTCTCGAACAACTGGAAAAGTCTGATTCAGGACGTCGAGCGGTCTCTTCAAGCCTGCGGCGACGAGCTTCGAGGAACGCTGGTTGTGGGCGACCCCAACGTGATCGAAGAGCTCGTCTCCTGCCGGCAGCGACTGAGTGGCACAGGTAGCGCAGCAGATGCGTCACTCCGTCGTCGGCTTCAACGCGTAGCCACGCGTCTGCACGACAAGCTGCCGACTGGAGAAACAGCACGCGCAGCGTTCAAGGACCTACTCGCTGCGGCAAAGCGGAGCGACCAGGCTGGAGCAGAGGCGGCGGCTAGGCTGCTCGGTGACCTCACGGTGGCCTCTGGCCGCTCAGAGCGGTACTTCAGATCTACGGTTGCGTCGATCCTGAACGACGAAGCCGCCAGTATCGCTATGGCTCGCGGTGAGGCATTTCCGGATGACCCCCGTAAACGAGCTGGCACATCCATCGCGGAACGACTGGAGCTTGCGGAGCGGCATCTACTGGAACCGGCAAGGAAGGGGTCTGTAGTCGTGTGGCTCAGGTACGACCTCGCACGAGTTGGATGGCCACCGATCGTCCCAATAGGTGAGCACGTTGCCATCTACGACGACGACTGGCTGCGAAGCATGCTTAGTGAAGACCTCACTCATAGCCAAAATCCCAACGTGGCGCACTTGCCGAGTGAAGTCCGCTCCAACCCGCATCCCGTAAAGATGCTGCTCGGCATCTATGGCGAGGATGAAACGGCTGAACCCCCGCGGGCCGAGGCGGCCGACCCGGCGCCTGTGGCACACATCCGGATCGACTTGGGTCGAATAACCGTTGCGCATGCAGCAGCTGGCGCGACAGACAGCTGAGGCTGTCGCCAGCCTCGCAACTCTGTACGGCTCATCGCCTTCTATCTGGCAACCGAGCGGGAGCTGGGTGAGCTACGTCGACGGTGGTGATGGTCCAGCGGCCTGGGGCGCCAAAAGTACGGAACCTCTTAGCGTCGAAGAGTGGGCTGCCCTGGGGGAGCGAGACCGCACTGCTCACACTCTCAAAAGCGTTGCCGCGGTCTTGGGGCCACGCTTACCGATACATGATCCTGAAATAGCCGAAGCCTGCGTACTGCTTACCTGGCTCCGACAGGCTAGGAAGGCTCCGGCTCCAGCGCGGCTGCTGCTCTGCGATCGTGTCTTGGAGCAGGTTTCCGGTTGGGCGGGGATCGACGACCCCGCATACTTCATTACAGAACATCTCGGGCCGCCGTGGTCGTATAGCCGCATGCGCAACGAGATCATGAATGTGGCCTGGGCAGCTAGGCACAGGCTGGACCAACTGGAGCTCTCTCCCCCCGACGATGGGACTTTGGAGGAGATTCTTCCGCACAATCAGGTCTACGACGTGAGCGTGAACCTGAGTGCAATGCTGGAGAAGCTCCCCTGGCTTCTTCAGCTGCTGCCAGCGGGTAGCGACGAAGAGTTACGGGCAAGACGTCTCGAGCAAAACTGCGGGAATGGCCGGGCGACGGCGGCCTGGTGGGACCGCCTGCAAAAGCACTTCCTGATTCTCGTGAAGCGGTGGCGTAGAACTCGCAACGCCGTCATCCACGGCGGACCGGTAGTTGAGGAGACAGCGAACGCGGTAGTCGACTTCGTTGACGAGATTGCGGCCGATGCGCTGAACGTGTCGCTGCAGGGTCGCGCCGAAGGACATGACCTGGTGGATCACTTCCTCTCCCGCCGTGCGAATCTGCTTAGGAGTCAACGCCGTCTCAACGATGGAGAGCCCAGCCAGCGTGGCGCTGTTTTGGAGTCAAGATGGAGCCTAGCCCCGTCTATTCAGGGTCACGACTCGCCGCCACGGGTGCTTGAGGTAACGCATTACTTCATATTCGATACAGGGCTAACGGCGCCTCATAGTGGGTTCGGCCCCAAGCTTCAAGAGTCCACTGAGGCGAGGTCTCCACCGACCGATCGCCAAGCTTCCTTGACTCCGAAGACCGCGTTCTAGATCGCTATTCGAGTGACTCGCGCTCAGCCGCCAATTCCTTCTCTGCCGCTTTGGGTACCACTCTTGGCAGGCGGTTTGTGGCTGGCGCTGTCGTTAGGGGATGCCGCTCTCGGGAGCACTGACACCTTCTTATCTCGACTCGGGCGCGGGGTGGTCGGTGACTTGGCGGGCGTAGCCTTCGCCGCGGTCGGGATCATCGCGGTGCTAGGACGCTGGCAGCGCCGGAGAGGGGTAGAACAACGCAGTTCATCGTTTTTGAGCTTTTAGACGAGGCGATACACGCTCTGCAATGGCTGGCGAGAACTCATTGAGGCCCCTTGGATCGTCGTGGTCTTGCGGCACGTGTAACACCGAGCCGACTGCAGCCGGCAGGTTTGCGATCAGGGCTGTTGCCCCGCCGACCACAAAACGGTCAGACTGGCACAACACGCCATGCGCGGTACCGAAATTCCTCCTGGTCGAGAGGCCCTTCAACATCGACCTCGACCCGCTGTCCCTCGTTGACGCTCCAATCGCCCTCAATCGCTGAAGACTCGAAACGGATCGGCTCGGAGATTTGATCGGATGCGAGTACGCCCCAACCCTCGTCATCATGCCATTGGTCGACGATTGCCTGGATCCCCTCCGCAGCCTGTCTTGGGAGCGGGTAGGGCTCCTTCTCACCGGGCAGCCGCTGCGGCTCATGTCCTTTCCAGCTGCCTCGGAGTCGGGTGCGTAGGCCTTCTGAGAGTTCAACCGTGAAGGGCGCCGCGAAGACGTCCCAACAGGTCATATCGACGTCGCCGCCGTGTAGCAGATCATCCTGCAGGTGAAGCAACCGATCCTCTGCCCAGACACGCACGACCGCGATCAGATCGCTCGTCGGATCACGGTCCACGCGAATCGGACGCGCAGCCACGAAGTCTCCCCAGAACCGGTACTCCCGTCCCATATACTCACAGTCCGCAAACCCGCCCCCCGCTACGAGAACGATCTGACCTCGCTCTTCGCCGACCCCTTCCGCGCCTTGTTCAAGCGTCGTAGGATGCGGCGAATCCGACGAGAAGCAAGGAATCTCGTCCACGTGAAACAACCTAATACCTGTGCCCTTGAGTCGTTCTGGCATGGGCTAAAGAGGTCGCTGATGACCCACCCAAAAGCTTTAGCACCTCGCAGCCGCGATGGCAGCTAAAAGAAGGTCTCTAACCGTCGACGGTAATGCCATGGGGCTTGAGGGTTCGACCGCCTTCACCTTGCGCCGAGGCGTCAGGCCGGTCGTCCAGCCAGATCAAGGTAACGATGTTCCTTAACGCGGGCCAGCAAGCGCAACTCTCACTTTGTGCCACGTACCCCACCACCGTCGTACGGCTGGAAGCTCAGAAGTGGCTCAAGAGTATCTCCAAGCTTGATAGGCCTACCATTGCGCTCAAACGAAATAATCGGGCTCAGCGTTTCATCATCCCTGACCGTTCCCGGTGACGGGCGACTTACGGTCGACCCGTCCGACGCCCAGCCAGCGACATTGTGAGCCGTACCTCCGCAGTTCAGTCCCCCAGCACACGCTGCTAGAAGCGTTACCGCGAAGTAGCCAACTCTATATTTCGTTCGCCAACTTCCTCCGGTCAAGTGCCCGGCCGCCCTCAGCATCCGCAGCGTCACAAATTCCCCCCTACCACCTTATCGACGGCCCCGGACTGAGTTTGCCGCGCACTTCGTCGGTGGGACACGCCAAGCGAGGCGCCGTTGTAGCCACATCAGCTCCCGGCAAAGCACAGCTCGCACCGTCTGCAAGTCCGGTTACGCAATGCATGCAGCTAGTCTACTCCGCGATAAATGCCGTCTTTATGCGCCAACCGTGGAACACTGCCGTGACCTCAGGATTGAGTTGAACCCTGACCGGGTCTTTGAAGTACACCGATCCGTTGACCCCAACGTAGGAGTTCGCGGCCACCGTGATTGTGGTCTTTGCATACCACGGCTTACGAGATGCTGGCGGCCGTCCGCGGCGGGCATCGGAGTCATTGTGACCCTTGTCTCCTCCACCATACGTTCGCACAGTTGTCCGCTTCACGTTGGCCCGAAACTGTGGCTTGACTCTCACCTCAACCCTGTACTTGACAAGGCCACGTTTGGTAACGGGATCCCGCCCGGCACGACCAACACGCGTGCAATACATCTCGAAGATTAGATTCGTTACAGCTGGCTCGTTCCCGCCCCGGCACTTGTGAGTTTTACGGCGTTTCCCGTCGAGATCGATCGAATTGATGGGGTCTTGTCCCGCATAGTCATATGCGTTAGCCGAGCCGCCCGGAACCGGATCGGTTTGCAGGAATCGCCCGAGCTGCGGCACGTAAACGCGCACTCCCATCTCGATCACGCCACTGTCTAGAACCGTCGACCGTTGCTTCTTACCGAGCCACGAATAGCGCCCGGGCGAACTCTGCCGCGGAATACCGAACTCAGTCGACTCGGACTTGTCCGTGAGCGAGGAGTCACTTGAGGCAGCAGTAGCCACGATGTCGTCATGAAGGTTCCGGAGCTGGAACCGCGCACCGGATGTGCTGCTATTGATCGCGACCAGGTCCCCGCCGATGCCCTCGATGTAGCGCTCCCATCCTCCGCCGCCCTTGTCACTCCAGCCCGGCGAGTCCGAGTCGTCTGTGTAGTGCAGGATCTCTTGCGTCTGGCCGGTGACCAGCCTAGTGCGTGGTCGCCAGTTCGGATCGAGGGTGTTCGTCGTCGTCTTCGTGGTATGTGGTTCGACTAAATCGTTCTGGGTGAGAGATTCGACGCGGTCGTTGGCGAAATACGTGGCAGTCAGCTGCTGGCCGCCCGCGTCGGAAGCCGGAACGGTGGTCATACGCCCGACCTTGTCGTAGGTGAAACCTGAATCGGTGATCGCGTCGGCCTCGTTATGCCCAGTGATAACCGGCGTGCCGCCAGCGACACTGCACGTGCCGCCGCCGCCGGGTGGGCGCTCGACGGACTGCGTGCGGTTCGAGTCAGCGTCGTAGGAATACTCGCGCGTCGTGCAGCCCTGGCCCGAAGGCGTGTCTTGGACCTTGGTGAGACGGCCTGCCTTGTCGTAGGTGTACTGCTCGCTGCCGAGGCCGCTTGCGGGTGTGTAGCCATGTGAGAGCCACTGGCCGTGGATCGACTCGTTGACAGACTCGTCGAGCCAGGGGGTTGAGTTCTTCGTGTAGAGCAGGCGCCTCGGCGTGCCGGTCTCGTCGTACGTCGTCTGAGCCTTCAGCCCGCCGGGGTAGTTCTCCTCCACGATCCTTCCGTCGGGATCGTAGGTGGCAGTCAGATCCTGCGACAGATGACTGTCGTGGAGCTGGGTAACGAGACCAGTGACGTCGTCGTAGTGCGGCGTCTGTGAATAACTGGTACTCAGCAGCTGGTGCCACCGATAGGAGACGCGCCCCATGATGTCGTACTCAGTTGTCGAGGCAGCGCCGCTCGAGTCGCGGTAGTAGTCGAGCCGTCCCAGCGCGTCGTACTCTCGGATGATCACCTCGTTTGGAGTGCCAGCCTTGACGCTGAGCGTGTTTGCCTTCAGGCCGGTGACTGGGTCGTACTGCTGCTCGAGACTGCGGACCTCAGCTCCGACCTGGGCCTCCTGGCCACTCGGCGCTACTCTCGTGATAGTGCTCTCGAGCAGCCTGCCCTCCGCGTCGTATTGGGTGTCGGTCAC
This sequence comes from uncultured Solirubrobacterales bacterium, assembly GCA_963716195.1. GTDB lineage: Bacteria > Actinomycetota > Thermoleophilia > Solirubrobacterales > JBBDJG01 > JBBQNR01. Next base: position 305,227 of record OY970293.1, on the reverse strand, counting down.
TCGTTTGAAGTCGTCGGATCCGCTCGTCACGACCTCCTCTGCCTTCTCGACATGTAGGAGCTTGTCGTAGTCGACGTAGGTCGTGACGGGAAGTTTCGGCCCTGAGGTCGGCTGACTGGAAGGCATCGTGCGGCAGGGCACGTTCACGAGCTGATGCCTGGAACCGATGCAAGGATTGTTCGGGTCCGGAGCTCCGAGCTGATAGTACTCGGTCTTCGTCGTGCCCGCGTCCGTGGGGTTGTCGTTTCCGTCGGCCAGCGCCTTGGGCTGCCTGGTTTCCTTCACGAGCCCGTTCTCGAGATAACGCACATGGGTGCGCAGGTTCAATCCTCCGGGATCCACCACGGTCGACGTCGGCTTTCTCAGCTCGAGCCCTAGGGGCATTCGGTTCGGCCCGGCAGGCGGCTGGTCGGTGTACCTGGTCTCTATTCGGCGCACGTCGAGATCGGGATCGTTCGGCTGTGCACCAACTAAACGCGCCCCCACTTCGGTGCTAGTAGGGAGGTGAAGCAGTTCATCCGTGCCTTCGTCGTAGCGCGTCACCGTATGCTGGCGGGCGCTGACCAGGTTTCCGTTATCCAGCCGGATCTGGTGCAACGGCCCAAGTTCCTCGCGCAACTCGACGCCGTCCGGGCTAAAGCGTCGTTCTGAATCCAGTAGCTGCGCGATCGCCGCCGTGTCGCCGCCGCCGTCTATCGCCCGCTGACGATTTGTCGGTGACAGCTCACGCACAGCGTTGTCGTGAGAGTCGTATTCCGTCGTGGTGGTGTGGAGGCCAGGGCTGACCACGTTGACCTCGCGCGCCTCACGGTCTAGGTAGTGAACGGTTCCGCGCGTGAAGTCTGAACCCGGGTTTGGAACGTCGGGGCCGAACATCGCGATTGCGTCGGTGGGAATGTCCTGCTGTCCCCAGGCCGCAACGCTGGTCGCCGTCATGGAGCGAAGGCCCGTGCCGCCGCTCAACGGCACGCCGTAGACCATCGTCGAGGTGGCGACCTCGGCGGGATCGTTCGGGTCATCGCCCGACGTCGCGCCGAGGGCAGGGTCTTCGCGGGTGAGACTCTTCAGGCGCCCGCCGCTCGGGTCTCCTGCAATCGATGAATACGTGATCGTCCACGGCTGCAGGCCCTGCGGCGCGATCGAGGTGAGGTGGCCCGCGCTGTCGTAGCTATAGGTTTCTTTCGGCTCGGGAGTGTTGGCCGGGTCCCAGGACTCCTTGGGGTCCCAGGCCTCCTTCAGCCGTCGCGCGTCGTTGGGGTTGTTTACGTCGCCCGGGTAGTACCTGTACTCGGCGACGGTGTTGGGGCAGTTGGGGTCGCACCCCGGGCGCGAGTGATCCCAGGCGTAGAAGGTGACGCTCTTGACGCGGTCGGTGTAGATGCCGGCCGCGGAGTTGTTCTCAGTCCCGTATTCCAGCTTGATGTAGCGCGTGGTTCCCGTTTGCGTGTTGCAGTCGGTGGGCTGCGCGAGCAAGAGGTTCAACTTCTTGGTGCTGGGGTCGTATCCGACGCACGCCGGCCCCTTGTTGGGCTGGATGATCTGGCGTGGCTGGTAGACGCGTGAGCCGGCGTCCTTGATCTCGAAGGTGGTCCGGTTTCCGTCCAGGTCCAACAGCTCGAAGCTGCCATCGCTTCGGCGCTTGAGATCGAGATCCTCGCTGCCCGACTCGGGATAGTAGGAGCCCTGATACTCCGTGAACGAGAACTTCGTACCGTCGCTCGTCTTGAGCACGGCCTGCTCCCAGGTGGTCGTGTAGACGATGATGTTTCCCTCTTCGTCCTCCTCCTGAGACTGCTCGCTGTTCGTGACCAGCCGCAGCTCGGTGTAGTCCGAGCCGGCCTCGTCCACCGGGACGCTCGCCAGCCAGCCCGGCCCGAATGGGCCAGTCTTCCCCGCGTCCGGGTTGCGCGAGTTGTAGGTGCGGCTGACGTTCAGGTCAGTCAGGGGGGCGTCGACAGACACGTCGTTGCGTGTGACGCTGAAGTTTCCGGTCACCAGGTCGACCGCGCCTGGGCCGATCTGCTCGACGGCGTTCGAGAGGCCGGGAGCTTTCTGGTCGAACTTGAACTGCACGGGGTCGCTCTTGTACGTGCCCGTCGGGCCGCCGCTGAAGACCGCCCGTACGTACACGGAGTCGTCGTCCGCACCGTTCAGGGTGGCCTGGACGTCCCACACGAGCTTCGGGCTCAGGCCGCCGGAGATTGCGACATCCCATGAACCGATCGGCTGGTTTTGGTCGTTCGCCACGTGAGCGGCGGGAACGTCTGCCCACGTGTCGGCGATGCCCCGGCGATATTCGAGCTTGACGCTCTGATGAGACGCCTGAGTCTTCGCTCGGACGGTGAGGCGCTTGCGCGTGCTCTCGCCGTTGTCCGGCTCGACCACGAAGCCCGGGCTGTCGAAGCGAGCGAGGCCGGACTGGGCGTTTGGACCGATGGAGTACATGGCGCCGCCGACGTAGAGACGCTCCTTTGAGACGTCGATCACGCGTCCCGAGAACTGGTCGTAGGTGCCCCAGTGGATCTGCGGAGCGATCGGCAGTACATCGCTCGTTCCGGCATCGATGGCGACAAAACCGTTCCTCTGAGCACCACTCACCGCCGAGAATCGACCACTTGCAAACACGCTTATGCCGTCCACCGCGAGCGCGTCCACGGGGCCGTTTGCATCAGGACTCCAATCGGTGAGCTTTCCGTCCGCAACCTTGAACGCCCCGAGGTGGTTGCGAGTGGGATAGGTGTTGTTCGTGTCGCGCAGGGTCACGAACGAGCCTCCCACATAGACGACGTCGCCGGCCACCTCGAGGGCATGCACCCATGGCTCTGAGCCGACGCCTTGCGTAAACGGCTGCCAAGAGTTGAGGCTTGCGTCACTCGCCTTTACGGACGCGGCCTTGTAGCGAGATTGACCACCTACCTGCGTGAAATTGCCGCCGAGAAACACTGCCTCGGGGGTCGCCGCGAGCGCCCCGACCGAAGCATTCGGCGCAGGGTTCCAGGTCCGGATGGCGCCCGAGGTCAAGCTGAAGGAGGCCAGGTTGCTGCGGCTCTCGGCGTTCTGTGTAATGGAGCCCGAGCTGCCGACGTAAAGCTTGCCGGCCGCGCTCGTGATGGCGTTGACCGCGGCTGACGAGCTCGCACTCCAGTTCGTCAGTGCAGGTTCGCCGACCGGCTCGACGTCGATGCTCGTCGCGGGCACGACGTTAGAGAAGGAGGCCAGGCGCTGCCTGGGCTGAGGGTTGCCCTGACTATCCAAGAGCGACGTAAACTCTCCTCCGACCCAAAGTCTTTCGTTCGCGAGCTCGAGCGTGTTGACCGCAGCGTCCGGCTCCGGAGCCCAGCTCGTTGGTTCGCCGGTGGAGGCGTTCAGCTTGGCCAGATTCGCGCGCTTGGTGGCATCGGCGGTCCTGAAGTTGCCGCCAGCGATCACTCGCGCACTCGAGACACCGACCGCCCGCACGGTGTTGCCAAGGTTTCTGGTGAAGCCCAGGACCGAAGCGGGGGTTCCCGAGGCGCTGAGCTGGGCAATGTAGTTCCTTGCCTGGCCACCGACGCTCGTGAAGTCGCCGCCGATGTAGACCGTGCCGTCGCCTGGGGTCGCCACGGCTCGAACGTAGGAGTTCGGCGCCTGGCTCGGACTCCATGTCGTCAGGGTGCCGTTGGATGTGTTCAGCTTGGCGACGTACTTGCGCTGCGTGGTGCCGCTGTTGGTCGTGATGTTCTGGAACTCGCCGCCCAGAAACAGCGTCGTCGCAGCCGGGGCGATCGCGTTGACGGGTCCATCCGTATCGGCGCGCCAGCTTGAGATGAGCGCACCTGCCGCGTCGAAGGCGGCGGCATGCTGCTTCGCAGCGCCGGCTATCTCCGTGAAGTTGCCGCCGACAATCAGCGTCGTGCCCGAGATCCCCATCGCGCGTACGCTGCCCTTGGCGTTCGGCGCCCAGGTCGTGGTCTGACCGGTGATCGTGTTGACCGATCCGATGTCGCTGCGGGGGTCGGCGCCGATGTAGGAGAAGATGCCGCCGACGTAGAGGGTGGTCCCGCTCAGCGCGAGCGAACGCACGGAGGTATCGGTAGCGCCAGCCAGGCCGGTGACGCCGGGCAAGCTCCCGGTCGCTGCCCCACTAGTGGTGCTCAAGCGGGCCAACCGATTCAGGTTCTGGCCGGCGATGGTCGTGAAATCACCGCCGACGAACAGGTCGCTGCCACTGACGACGAGCGCCCGCACCGACCCGTTCGCGCCCGGGTTCCAGTTGGGATCGACAGTGTTGTCAGAGAGGATGTGGGCGAGGCGCTGGCGCGGCTGCCCGCCAACGTGCGTGAAGTCACCGCCGATGAACCAGCCGCCCGAGCCGTCGGGCGCGATCGTCCGCACCGAGGCCGACGGAGCCGGCGAGGGCGAGCCGGTCGGGCTCGAGAAGTCGTTGCCGGCAACCTCGGGAAAGCTCGCGTCGTATGAGTAGTCGGTGCGCGAGATCGAGGCGAGCGATCCAGTGCGGGGACCGAAGTACTTGAAGTCGCCGCCGACGTAGACGTAGCTCCCGGACTGCTCGATCGCGCGGATCTCCGGCACGTCGCCGGTGCCGCCGTCGGGCACCCAGGTGGCCGCCGGCGTCGATCCGTAGCGGGCGCGCGGCGGGTCGCAGGTGTGCGGCCCCGGCGCGAACGGAACCTGGTCCTCACGGCCGACGTAGGTGTTGTCGATATAGACGTCGAGCGGGCTGGTCTGGCCGGGCTCGATGTACTCGAGGCCGAACTTGACCTTGTCCGCGTTGCTGCTGGTGCCCGAGCCGTCCTGCTCGACGTAGTTGTTGGGAGCCGAGGAGTCGACGACCTTCTCGCCGTTGAGATAGACCTCGTTGATTGGCGTCGGCTCCCCTGAACCGCCACTGCTACCGCGTTGGCGCACCTGGAGCGTGTTCCAGCACCCCTCCCTGAGGTGGAAGGAGTTCCCGATCGCCTGGCCACCCGCCTCGCCGAAGTGTCCGCGAACCAGCCGGGCGCGGTGCTCGGGGTCGATCGCGATTCCGCCGAAGTGGGCCTTGTTGGGATGGCTGGTGAAGTTGTCCCAGCGCATGATGTGTATCCACTTCTGCTGACGCGGGGCGACGGGGTTCGAGGCCGTGCCGGTCTGGGTGAAAGTCCCGGGCGGGAAGAAGAACGAGCCGCCGTAGTAGCCATCCGCGCCGTTTTGCACGTCGACGGTAAAAGAGCCGACGCCGTGCCCGGTCTGCGGGCCGGCGAAGCTGGCCTTCGCCATCCCGCCGCCCCACTCGGGCCCGGCGATGACGTTCGGGGGGGTCGCGTAGTCCTTGACCTGGGTTTCCTTGGTGAAAGTGACGTTGGGCGGCTCCTGGAAGACGTGGTCGTACTCGTCGGTCAGGTTCGAGTACTCGTGCGTAGCCCAACGCGTGCAGGACGCCGTCGCAAGCGACAGCGAAGCCAAGAGCACGAGCGTGAGCAGGGTGCGGAGCCTGAGAGATCGCTTCGCCCCCTGGACCGCCCTTTCCCCCAGAGTGCGTACACAAGCCGCCACCGCTCCCACGATTCGCATCGCCGTCATCCCTGCTCCCCCCAACGGTTGACCTCGGCCGGTTTAAACCCGGCCGCACCGAGGCCAATTTCTGCCGATGGAGCCCGTGCGCCGGCACCAACGCCAACGAGCAGCAGAGCGAGGAGACTCGTCCACACCCTCCTCCACGCGACACCCTCGGTTCGCATGTGCGCCCCCCAGGTGATCATCGTGACTGCGGCCTCCTCGCGTCCGTGCGAATAGGCGCACCAGTCTCCGCCCACTCCCGCAACGGGTCAATCGAACGCTCGTTGGCAGCGGGTGTAGATCAGACGTTGATCTCCAAACCGAGGCGCGTTGGTCTGGGGACGCCGGCGCTTCCCGGACCTGCGCCCGTGGGAGAACGATTCTGAACGAGTTCGTGTGGCGCTACAACAACCGTGGCTCCGGTCCCTCGATGTTCGAGAAATTGCTTGCCAGGGTGGCAAGCGTCTAAGTTTCTAGAATCGCTCTCGGCTGTATAGCCGACGCCCGCGCCGACCGCGTTCCCAACCCCAACGGTTTCACGGTCGGCGCGGCGGGTTTAACGTCGCCGGTCGCGCTCGGCGGGCCAGTAAAGGACCGGTCGACTCAGGTGGTCCTCATGGCTCCCTTGCGTCCTCGACTATCGGACGCCAGATGCTGCTCGATATGCTGCTCGATGATTCGGCGCACTTCGGCGGCGAGCGAGCGATACTCGGCCTTCGCAGCCTCCATCAGGGTCGCGTGTTCGGCTGACATGTGGAACGAAACCTGCACTTGCTTGTCACCCATCGCTGCTCCTTCGACGCTCCGCCCACCCGCCTACGTCACGTTTCGGCTCCGCTTCCCCCCATTCGGGTTCCGCTTGTCAGGTACGAGCCCTGACGGAGCCGGTGAGTAGGAGGGCGGATCAGGCACCTTGCATTACTTTGATCCGCCGATTCACTCGGCATTAATTTTGTAGCAGGTTTGCGGCTTGGTTTCTCTGCCGCGAACGCAGAGTTGCGCGAAGCTACTTCGAGCGCTTCGAGCGCTTTATGGGAGCGGCGCCTTTTGCAAGTCGCGCATGACCTGACCGCGACTCGGTACGGGTATCTCGGTCGCCTTGCCCTTGGTGGGGCTTCGTCTTCTGCTTCGGTCGGTCGTCGCATTTAGCCATGCCGTGAGGCGGCTCACCATGTTGCGAGGAACTTCAGCGGACGCGGCTAACGGCTCGGCTGCAATCGGGAGGCATTGGCTCATTCACCTCGTACGCACGTCGGGCCGGGAGCGTCACGCGCCACGCGCGCTCGATCCGCCGTCTCTCAATCCTATGAGGCGAAGTCGGTATCGGCGGCGTAGTCGCGGTTGCGACGCCGTCGTCGCCAAACACCGCGCTGCCGCCGTCTCACCGTCAATCGCATTTCGCCGCCGCTCAAGACAGTGGCGCGGGCGCGGCTGGAAGCATCCACGTCCACGGCTTCGTGCGGGTTTCGACCGGCGGCACGAAGAAGTAGCCGCCGCAAAGCACCCTCTCGAACTGCCGCAGGCGGTCAACCCCGGCGCCGGGCCGAGGGAAATCCGGGTTTGCCAACCAGCCCCGCGTGATGAACTCGAACTGGGTTGAGATCGTGCGGGCGAAGCATATGAACACCAGGCCTCGCTGGACACCATCGAGGGTCGAGTCGATCAGCGGGTAGCCACGGCGGAAGATCCTCCGGGCGCGGTCTTCAGGGCCACGCGGGTTCGCCTTGCGGATGTGCGAGTCAACGGCCACGCGCTCGTCGGTCTGATTCTGGGCGAACGCCGGCTCTGTCTCCGCCTGCGAGCGGTCGTCTGCGAGATCGAGACTCGCGCCCGACACCTTGAAGCGCCCGACCGTGTGCTCCTGCTCGCCCAAAGTGACATCGTCCCAGCTCGACGTATTGATCACGGCCGCGCGCACGACCATGTAGGTGCCCTCCTTGGTCCAGTCAGGCTCACGCGGCGGTCGATCGCGCAGGTCGGCGGGGAAGTTGGGGGGCTGTGGCCCTCCGTACTGGCTCGGCTGGCCTGGCCCAGACAAGGGCGGATACTCCGCCACGCGCTCGGGATCGACGAACACGAGCTTGTGGTCCTCATCGGAGTTCCGCGGGTTCAGGTTCGACGTTCCGTCGAGGAAGCCGATCAGCGCTCGGCCCTCCTCCCGGCTAGTCCTTCCCTGGCGGCTGTTGTAGCGCTGGTGGCCCTGCACCACCCAGACGAGGCGCAGCTGATCTCCGAGCTCCTCCTCGACCCTTCTCAACACGTGCTCGTTGATGTAGACGGAGTCCGAGCAGGCCTGGATCACGACGTCGCCGTTCTCGGCCCGCTGCGGCTGGTCCGACAACTTCTCCCACGGGATCGTAATCAGGTCCTGCGGCTGTTCCTCGGAAGACACACCGAGCACGTCGTAGGCCGACTTAGCAAAGCCGATGGTGATCGTGAGGTGGGCGCGGTCGTAGCCGTCGTCGAAGCCGAGCTCGCCGGTCTCGGCGGAGGGCTGCTCCTTCGGCGAGCTCGCGGTGGTCTCGTCTAGATCGCTCTTGAGCTCCCTGCGCTGCAGCTCGCGCAATCGCTCGAGCGCCTCACGCGCTGCGGCGGAATCGCGGTTCGCAAACTCAAGCGCGATGACGAGCAGATGCCCGGGCGGACGGTTAGTGATGCCAGCTTGGGGATGAAGCATGGTGATCCCTTCCGGTTTCGCTAGGTACAGACATGCGGCGATTCGTCGGCCGAGTCGCGGGCCTGGAGGCGCGCGTCGTGAATGGACTAGAACTCTCTACGGGCACTCGGGCAGTGACAGCAAGTTATTCGGCTGGTCACCGTCAGCCGTCGTCTTGAGGTACTTGTTGCCCGACGCGCTCACCGCCACCACAACCGCGACTCGGTCACCGGCCGGCCGCTCGACGTAAAAGCTCCACTTTCCCTCTTCAATGCCCTCGATTGCTTCCTGCTGGGAGAGCTTCCAACGGCTGCCGTCGCCGTTCCTTCCTCCGATGCTTCGGATGCGCTCATGGGGGTTGTAGCGGTCAGTCTTGTTGATGCACTCAATGCGGTGGGTTGCAGCGGCCATCCCCGTCCTCTCGACTCGAGCTCAATCCTTTCGTCACAAGAGTCCTCGATCGTTCGGACGGAACGCCAATCGCTGTATCACCCGTTGAGCCGCCGCAAATAACGCGCAAATACCGGCTACACGTGCCGTCGTGTGTTATCCACAGGCCTCGGGAAGCAGACATATATAGCCATTTGCAGCGCTCTTGCCAAGTTATCCACAGCTTGCACACAGGCGCTCGTATGGACCACGCCCATGTATGCATCCCGTAGAAGAGGTCTGTAGCGCGCAGATGTAGAAGCGTCGGCGCCAGCGAAGACGATTGCTACCCACAGGGTCAACGCGCTATCTCTCCCCCTCATGGCCAAGCCCCCCACCTGGATGCCCTCCCGGCGAATGCAATCGGCCGCCGTCGCGGAACGCGAGCGGCTTGAGCGCGAGCTCCAGCGCATAGAGGTGCGCAAGGAGAAGCTGTTGCGCGAGATTGCCGCGCTGGAAGCCAGCTCCGCAGAGTTACGCGAGCGCATACTCATGCTGAATCACCTCACGCACGAGGCGACTGACAATGGGGTCGTCGAATCAGCGGGCCCGCGGCACGGCTCTCGAGAACTGAATAAAGAAGATCAAGCACCGCATCGCGAACTGACTGGAGCGCGCATCCGAGAGGCAGCAGTTCGCGTGCTTGTCTCATCGCCCAGCGCCGACGGCCCGGTGCACTACCGGGTGTGGTTCGAACTCCTGACAAAACGCGGCTTGCTACCCGCTGGCAAAAATCCTGTCGCCACTTTTCTGACACAAATCGGTCGCTCGCCGGTAGTCGCACGAACGACCACCCCCGGTATGTATGTTCTGGATCGCCAGTTCCCAGACAGGGCTCGCAGACAGCTAGAGGATCTTCGAGGCGCGCTGCACCATGCCCACGATGTCCCGAGTGACGCAGATCTCGGCGCCATCGTCGCTGCTCGCAGCAGGCGGGCGGAACTCACGCGAGAGATTGAAGCGACAGAGCGCGCACTCGAGGAGGCACTCAGATCACTCGGCGCCCCGGATGATGGTTTGATGTCAGCCAACGGCGCGTAAGCACCGTTCTGGTCTCAGCGCAGTGGGCCGTCCACAGGTGCGCGCGCGTCAACCCACCCAGTGATCGCGGCACGGCCATTCCCATACCCGCCCGTGTTATACGCGGGGAGACTCCTTCTCACCGAGGGCACGCCGCACGAGCGGTCCTCCCAATGGGGGTCCCGTCTCGATCGTCGCCTGATAACAACGTGATAACAAACGCATCGTCCGATCCGTCCAGATTGTCAGCGCGCTCGAACAGAATCGCTGCAGATCGACCATATGGTCGTTCTGATCACACGCCTGACAAGGTTGAGGGCCTTGTCCGGCTTTTACCGGGTGGAGGTTCGAGTCCTCTCGGGCGCATTAATGCCCTGCAAATGTGGGGCTTTTCATTTCACGGTCCCTCCGAATTATTGCCCGTGATACCAGCGTGATACCAAAATCCTTGCGGGCCTAATAAAGCCGCTCGGAGGCAGGGCGATGCCGACCTGGGCCGATGACGAACCTGTTGCCGTGCGTAGCGACCGACAATTTTGTCGCTCGCCTACCTTGCGGATCTCCGAAATCAAAGGAGGCAGTTCCGAAGCCCGATTCGGACCGCGGCATCGCGACTGACCCCAGAACCGGCAGAGCCGGCTCGACATCGCCCGTCCCCCGGGATCCTTTGATGCCAAGTCGTGAAGTGTCCGCCGAAACGGGGGTCCATCAGCGCGCCTCGCTCGAGCACGGCTTGAGTCTTTCTGATCGCTCCGTTTAGGCGGAAGTCATGATGTCGAACGCGATCTCGCCGGGCAGAAGAGGTGAGCCGGCCAGAGTGTCGGCGACATCGGAGAGTGATGCCCCGGGATCCGGCGCGAAGCATCGAAGGATGAAGGCGATCTGCCGCTGGTTCAGCGTCCCGGGAGCGAACGCCACCGAGATCTCGGCGATGTCACCGATGATGTCGCCCTTGACTCGAACCTCCACCCGCCTGCCGAGCCGACCGACCTGGACGGTCCCTGGATTCTCGAGCGCGATATCCCGAAGTGACTGGACATTCGTCGGAGCCATCTCAACGAAACGATGTTCACGGCCGGAAAAAAACCGCCGGTAGTCCCCCTCATCCGGGTAAATCGCGACATCGTCTATCAGCCTGGCGAAGTGCTTGAAGGCATCTTCGGGTTCGCCTGAACGGTGCCAGCCGTACGCGCAGAGCCAGACGACGTCGTGCTCTACATCGAACCAGGTCGCTCCCCGGTGGTCCCCCCCCCCCCCCCCCCCCCCCCCCCCCCCCCCCCCCGCGCCGAGGTGGTACAGAGTCGCCGCCCCGGCGGCGGGTTCCGACGGTCTTGCCCGCCCCGGTCGAAGTACAGCGTTTTTCTTGGAGCGCCTGCACGATCGGTGGCGGAGCGCGTCATCGAACGTCGTCAAGCATCTGACCTACTCGCGCGTAACGGCACCTGGCACGAAGTCGATACGGCCGTTCGGTTGCACGTCTATCACGATGTCCAGGTTGGGAGCGTAGACCTGCCACAACTCAAGGTCCGGCTTTTTCATTGAGCGACGCTTCTTCGTGAGGATGAGGAATCGGTAGTCGTTGCTAAAGGACATGCACAGGGCATAGTCCTCAAAGCGAGCCTTCGCGGAGACAATCGTCGCGTCTTGGAGCGCTCGGAAACGGCGTAGCTCCGGGTCTTTCTCATCCACATCCCTGCTAACGACAGCCGAACCCGATAGTAAGACCCATCGTGAGGCGCGTGTCGTGATCACCCAGCTCTCCGGGTCGGACCTCGAGGGGTTGCCCCCCTCTCCGGCAACGTGCAGATGTAGCTCTTCGCCATAGCTCCAGGTCGCGGTCAGAAAGGAACGCCCGCCCATCATCGCGAGCGTGTCGTTCAGCCGCTCGAACTCTCGGCGCCTCTGCTCCTCGGCCTTAGGCCCGCGGGTCACTTACCCTTGCTCCGCTTGAACTTCTCGGCGAGGTCACGGAGCTCACGATAGGAGAAGTCGGGGCCGCCCTGCTTCTCCGCCTCGACGAATTCGCCGAACTCAGCCCGGTGCCGTTTCTCGATCCCGGCGTCTCTCGCGGCATCGTCCACTTGCTTGATATCGGGCTTGCGGCCCCGGTAGCGCTTACCTCCTCCCTTGGCGAACGCCCGGCTGCTTACCCTCAAGCCGCCCTTCACAAGGCCCCTAACACCTACATACGAGGTGGCACTGCCAAATCCGTACCCTGGAGCATCACACCAGGAGTCAATTTCAAACGCATCACTCAGCCGGTGATCCGTCCAGCTGTCAAGGTAGCCGGCCGCTGAGTTCGAGACAGCATCCGGAACGACATCGTCAATCGCACCGCCCGGACCGATCACTTCATCCAAGACGGACAGCCCTGAGGTGTCCGCGAGATTGATGGGATCGCCTAGCACGTACCCATAGAGGTTCGAATCGCCGGCTGCAAATCCGGTCGGGTCCTTTGCAGTCCAGCGTCCGATTTCAGGGTCGTAGTCGCGTGCTCCAAAGCGCACGAGTTTCGTCTGGCTGTCGTACAGTCCGCCACCGAATCCAAACGGCTGAAACCCGGGATTCGTGTCGCGTACCACGTTCCCGAACTCGTCATAGTCGAGCTCCTGGGCAACCGATCCGCTGCTCGCATCGACGATGATTCGAGGACTGCCGAGGTGGTCGGCGAAGATGCGGTACGTGTTGCCGCCCTTGGTCAAGTAGTCGGGCACGTTGGAGCGGGTGGCGTAGACGAAGCGGCTCTCGATGTCGCCGCCCGAGTCGAGCTCGGCGACTGGTCCTAGCGCCTCCTCGCCAAAAAGGAAGCCCTGCTCAAGCTGGCCGTCGCGCTTCTTGGCGATGCGGCGGCCGTAGCCATCGGTCACGTAGTCGATCAACGTGCCGTCAGGAAGCTCTACGTTCTCGAGGCTCCCGAGCGCGTCGTAGTCGTAGGTGGTGATCTGGCCGGCGGTGGTCTTGGTGTGCAGCTCGCCAGCGGCCGTGTAGGTGTAGGTACTGGCGCCGTCGCTCTGGAGGCGATCCTGGTTGTCGTAGCTGCCGGGCAGGCGGTTGCCATTGGCGTCGTAGTCGTAGCTTGCCGTCAGCTGGCCGTCCTTTCGCACTTCCGCGAGGAAGCCGGTCTGTGGGTCGTAGGTGTAGGCGTAGGTATGGGTGCCCTGGGAGGTGGTCTCGGCCTTGGTCTCGATGCGGCCAAGGTCGTCGCGCGTGTAGGTGGCGCCGTAGAGGGTGGTGGTGCCGAACTTGGCGGTGAGGCTGTCTGCCTCGGCGAAGGCGTTATAGGTGCGGGTCGTGGTCGTGCCTTGGAGGGTCGAGCCCGTGAGGAGGCCGTTCTGGGGATCCCTCCCCAGCGTGAGACCGCCGACCCCTGTCAGGAGGCCGTCGCCGTCGTATGTGTAATCGACGATGTGCGCATCGTTAAGGGAGGACATGTCGAGGCGCATGTCGTTGTCGTAGGTGCGGCTGACGGAGCCCGACACCGTGCCGGAGAAGACCTCGCGCGTCGGCAGCGAGCCGTCGTAGTCGAACGCGACCTGCTCGTTGCCCGGGGCGGTGATCGAAGCGAGGTTGCCGGTCTGGGAGTCGTAGGAGAGGTCGGTCACCCCGCGCGGCGTGGTCAGGTGCTCAAGCCGGCCGGTCTGGGCACCGTAGGCCAAGTCGATCTCGCCCCCGCCCGGTCGCGTGATCAGCTCGAGCTGCTGGTCGTCGTTGTAGGAGTAGGTGGTGGTGAGCGGCAGCGCGGGGTCGCCGGCCACCTCCGGAGCGGTGTAGGTCTCTAGCAGGTCGACCGGCGTGTGCGTGAACGTGTGGGCCGGTCGCGAGGGCGGCGTGACGGACGTGAGGTTGCCGTTGTCGTCGTAGGTGTAGGCGATCTGGCGGCTGCCGGGGAGGGTCTGGCGCGTCACGCGTCCGGAGCCGTCGTAGTCGAAGCTCGTCACGCGTCCGAGCGGGTCGGCGATCGTGCCGAGGAAGCCCGAGGGCTCGTAGGCGTAGCCCCAGCTACGGGCGCCCTGGGTCTGGGACTCAAGCAGGCCGTTCGGTTTGTAGGTGGAGACCAGAGGAGTGACGCCGGTTACCTCCTGGCGCGTCGGGCGGCCCTGGTCGTCGACGTCGGTGGCGGTCGTGCGGCTCTCGGGCGAGGTGGTGGTGAAGCGTGACTGGGAGCGGTCGAAGGCGGTCGTGTAGGCGCGGCCGTTGACGTTCAGCGTGTCGGTTTCGCCTTGGAGGCCGAGTGGGTCGGTGAGCCCGGGCGGGGATACCTGGCGCGAGCCGGTGAGGCTGAGGTTCTGTCCGTCGGGTGTCGCCACGGTCATGTCCTGGAGGATCGAGGCGTTCATGCCGAAGCGCGGGTCAGGCCCCCGCCGCAGCGCGGTGACTGTGCCGTCCACAGAGGTTGCGGTGTTCGTGCCGTCCTGACCCTGTCGCAGCATGCTTTGCAGGCCCGCTTCGTCGGTCTGCGTGCGCCGCATGTCGCCGCTCGGCAGCTGCTCGACCTTGTATTTCGAGGCGCGGCCGAGCTTCGTAGTCAAAGTCGTCTCGTAGCTGTCAGCCAGGTTCGTGCGCGACAGGGTCTTGAAGCCCGCGCCCTGGTCGTCGGCGCGCTCCAGCCGCCCGAGCGAGTCGTAGTGGTAATCCTTGACGCCGTTGCGCGGGTCGGTGAGCGTCTGGAGCAGGCCGTCGCTCGTGTAGCCAAGCTGCGTCTGCTCGTTCTCGGGATTCGTGACTCCGTTCAGAAAGCCGTTTGCGTCGAGGCCGAGCGTCGTGCGCTGGCCGAACGGCGCCACGATCGCGGTCGGCTTGCCCTGCGAGTCGCGCTGCACCTGGGTGACGTTGCCGTCGCCGTCGGTGATCGATGCCAGGCGACCGGCGGAGTCATACGAGAAGCTGTAGAGGGTGGCGGCCGTGTGGGTGTCGAGCGTCGTGAGGTGGCGGCCGCGCTCGTCGAAGCGGTAGAGCTCGGAGCCGTCCTCGGACGGGATCGCGACGTCGTCGGCGGTGAAGCCGGGCAGCGGCGGTCGGATCCGGTGCACCTGGGCGAGCGTGGACTCGCCTACGAACATGCTCTTGTCAGGCGCGACCGCGACCGCGAGCGGATGGTCGATCCAGGCGCGTTTTGCGGGCACCTGATCGCCTTGCGGGGTAGAGGTCGTCTCGTCGCCCGCCACCGTCGTGATCACTCCGTCCGGGGTCACCTGTCGCACGTGACGGGTGTCCTCCGCTATATAGAGCACGCCGTCCGCGCCGACTGCGACGTCGCTCGGACCGCGGATTTGGGCCTGCGTAGCTTGTCCTCCATCGCCGGAGTAGCCGCGGCTGCCGTTGCCGGCGACGGTGGTGATGATGCCGTCGGGGGCGATCCGGCGCAGCGCGTTATTGGCGCTGTCGGCGACGTAGACGGAACCGTCGGGTCCGACGTCGATCCCGAGCGGAGAGTTCAAATAGGCGTCGCGGGCCGGGCCGCCGTCGCCGCCGTAGGTGCCGAAGCCGAGCCCGGCCACCCGCACGACGCGGCCGTCGGGCGTTATCCGGCGCACGACTGAAAGCGGATCGTCCTGGGTGAAGTAGAGGCTGCCGTCGGGCGCGAACGCGATCCCGTACGTGTCTTCGATCCTTGCCTCGGTCGCGGGCGTGCCATCGTCCGGGTTGCCGCGTACGCCAGTGCCAGCGATGGTGGTGATCGTCCCCTGCGGATCGACCTTGCGGATGCGGTAGTTGAGGCGATCGGCGATATAGAGGGAGCCGTCGGGGCCGAGCTCGACGTCGGTCGGGAACTGAAGCTGCGCCAGGGTGGCCGGGATGCCGTCGGTGTTGTTGTAGCCCGCCTGGCCCGTGCCGGCAACGGTGGTGATGATGCCGTCGGGGGCGATCCGTCGCACGCGATGGTTCTGCGCATCGGCGATGTAGACGCTGCCGTCCGGCGCGACCGCGAGCCCCTGCGGCCGCGCGAGCTGCGCGTCGCGGGCGGGGCCGCCGTCGCCGCCGTAGCCAGAGCCGCTGCCGGCGACACGCTCGATCACCCGGTTGACGCTCTCGGCGCTTCTCCTTGAGCCGTCGCCGAGATAGAGCGTCTGAGAGGACGGATCGTAGACGTGGTGGGGATCGAGCGACCAGCCGCCGAGGCCCTCCCCGGAGGCGTCCCAGTGGCCGATCGTCTCGCGGTACTCGCGGAAGATCGGGTACTCGGAGCGCGTGTCGACCGGATACGGGTCGCCGTCGCTCAAGCCGAAGCGGCTCGCCCCCGCCATCAGCGGGTGGTAGATGTAGGCGACGCGGATCTTGACCGGCTGGGAGCCATAGAGAGTACGCCCGAAGGCGTCCTTGCCGTCCCAGGTGAAGGTGAAGTCCTGGTTGGGCTGGGGCGGGAAGGTCTGCGAGAAGTGGCGGCCCGCCACCTCGGCCTCGGCCTCGATCCGCACCAAGGGCGCCGGCACGGTCGAGCCGCTCACGGGGACCTCGAGCCGGTTCAGTGATGTGGCGCCGGGCTGGCGGTCGCTTTGGTAGTGCAGGCTGAACGGCGTGCCGGTGACGTCGAGCGCTTCGCCGAGCGCCTGGTTCTCGCACTCAATGATCGATCCCGGCTGGGGGCAGGGTGTGGTGACCTCGCGTGGGCGAAGAGACTCGAGCGGCCCGGTGGCACCGGGCGGCACCAGCAGGCGGGTGTTCATGTCGTGCGGTGAGAAGTGCTCGAGTGGGACCCGCCAGAGCTCATCGCCGGTGTCGTAGAGGTCCGACAGCTTGCGGCGCTCGTCGTCGGTGATGCCGAGCTGCTGCAGCTGCGTCGGCGAGGCCGGGTTGCCTGAATCGTCAACCTCCAGCTCTGCGATGCCGCCCGACTCGGAGTGCATCTTCACGACTAGGCCGCTGTCGATCGCGACCCATGCGCCCTTGGCGGCGTCGTAGTAGCCGGTGGGCACCGGCTCGCCGACCGGGATGCCGACGAAGTTCTCGAGGTAGCTCGGGATTGGCTGGCTGAAGCTGACCTGCTTGGCGTCGGCGGCGAGCGCCTCGTCGACGGTGTAGTCGACCGCATAGGTGTAGGCGCTGGTGGCGGGCAGCTCGGCCGGCATCGCCTCCGGCCCCGTTGATCCGACGGTGTATTCGGTCGCGCGCACGCGGGGGGATTGCTCAGCGGCTGGGTCGAGCCGTCGGGCAGCGTCATCGTGCCCTCGGTTCCCTGCGGGAAGAGCAGGGTGGCCTGGCGCGTGCCGTCGGAGTCGGTGACCGGGCTGCCACGCGCGACCTGGATCGGCACTGGCGAGTTGAGGTCGATGTCCGTCCAGGCGGAGTCGAGCGGGGTGAGCACGACGTCGTCTGCGAAGGTGTAGTCCTGCCAGGGCACTTCGAGCCTGCGCTCGAGTGGCAGGTAGCCGTCCTTCTCGAAGCGGATCCGCAGGTCGCCGCCGCCGTTGGCGGCCAGGTAGAAGTTGCCGTCAGGGCGGGTGGTGGTGAAGCCGAGCTCGGGATGATCGGGAGCGATCACGCGCACGTCGGGGATCGCGGCGCCCGAGCGCGACAGCACGCGCCCGCGCAGCACCGCGGCGCGCTTGGGCTCGATCGTCCCCGCCTGCACGCCGTGCTGGATCGGGAACTCGCCGCTGTAGATGAACCTGGTCTGGTCGCTGAGCGGCGTCGGCGCGGTGGGGTCGATCGCCGGCGGCTCGGGGTCGCCCTGGGGGTCGCAAGCGCGCGAACTCGGCGGCGTCGTATACACGGTCGAGACGTAGCTGTCGTCGAGATAGAAGTCGAGGTCGGATTGCTGCGCCTCGGTGTCGACGGCGACGATGCCGAAGCGCACCTGCTCCGCCCAGTGACCGAAGCTGTTGCCGAAGTTGTTGGGCGCGTGGGAGTCGATGATCTTCTCACCGTTCAGGTAGACCTCACTCGAGGCCTGGTAGGGGTCGCCCGCCGGGCGGTCGGACAGCAGGCCCTGCTTGACCACGAGCCAGTTCCAGCAGCCCTCCTGGAACGAGAACGGGGAGCCGATCGTGTCCTCTTGACCGGAGCGCGCGCGCACCAGGCGCGCGCTGTGGTCGGGGCCGATGCGGATGCCGCCGTACTCGGCTCCGCCACCGACGTCCCAGCCCATCACGTCGAGCGTGCCCTGCTGCCTCGGGTCGGGGCCGGAGAAGGTGCCTGCCGGGAAGAAGAAGGCGGCGCCGTAGATGCCGGCCGATCCCGCTGACGGTGCGGCGCCGAAGACGCCACGGCCGTGCGAGCCGGCGCCGGGCTGCGATCCGAGGTGCGCCTTCGCGACCCATGAACCTCCGTACGCCGGGACCTCGTTCTGGGACGAAGCGAAGGTGCCGGCGCCGGACTGCTCGACGGCGTCGTAAGTGTAGGCGCCGGGCTCGTGCGTCGCTGTCTTCGTGCAAGCGGACAGCACGAGACTCGACGCGATCAGCAGCAAGACGACGATTTTGGCGCTTGCCGGGCGCAAACGCGCGTGCTTCAACGCCCCCGCTCGCTGCTTCCCCTTGCCTAACGAACCAGCGCTTTCCCCCCGACGGCGCCAAAAAGTCCTCGTATCCACCGGACTCCTTGCGTCGAGCTGACGACCTAACTAACCGAGTCGATCCTCACTTAACGCCCCGAACTGTTCAAGGGTGTTTCACCAAGGCTTGCCGCAAATTGCGGGAATCCGAGAATTCCCTCGAGTTCAAGCCTGGGTTGGTTGCTTGAGCGTGAGACTGCCGATAACAGCCGGGATAAGCAACGCCTCGCCATATGCGTCCAGATCGGTATCGACGCCAGTGCGAGCCGATCGCACTGATCTACTTCCGAGCCGACGCTCACCCCGTCTTGCGCATTGCTTCGCGTTCGCACCTCGTTCCGACCCAAATCAGGATGTGGGGCCCTTATACGGAGGTCAGCCGAGTGTGGGAATGGCTCGGCGGAGAATGCCGTGCCCCGGGTCCCGGACAACGATTCCTATGAGGGCGCGAGGTGTGTTGATGGCCTCGCAGCGGAGTTCGGCGGACCGGTCCCGTGCATCCGCGGTGCACATGAAACGGGGGCCGTGCACGATGGCGGCCTCGCGCAACGTCGCCTTGAGCTCCTGGTTGGGGAAACCACGTTGTTTCCAGCGAAAGCGCTCTTCAAATGTCTGCGACGCGTAGACGTGCGGTTCCATCAGCTTGCCGGTGGCTCGTCCACGGAAGTAGATCACGACACAGCAATCCTGACGGCTCTCTTCGCCGATTCGCCTCGCCGTCGCCTGAAGCGAGATCCCGAAACCAGCCGCGGTTTCTTCAACCACGCGCCGGCAAATCGGAGAGTCGTCGGCAACTCTCCGTAAAGCGTCTCCCTGCGCAAGCAGCTCGATGGCAGCCTGGTTTGCTTCGCGCTCGCACGCGTCGCGGAGCTGCGCGTTCATAGTCGCCCAGTTGTCGAGGTAGGCGAGCTGGCGGTGCATGGGCAGGATGTGGTGGCCAATCTCGTGTGCATGGACGAAAACTCGCCGATTCGGGTGTAGCTGGGGCGAGAGCCATACCTCCCGGCTGCGGAAGCTGAGCAGGCCTTCGACGCTGTTCATGACCCACTCAAATGCCGATCCCAGGCGCTGACGCAGCCCTCGCTTCTCTTCCAACGTCAGCGTGATCTCGCCCGCGTGTACGAGCTTCGCCACGCCCATCAACTCGTCCAGCGGTGTGGGCGTCGTGCCAACTGCGTCGGCCTCACGAACGAGCGCCATGGCGTACTTGCGAATCAGTTCGATCTCTTCCGTCGCCAGCGGGCGATCGAGGTGGTGCTGCGGATGAAAGCCAGCAGCCCGCTTTCTCAGCACGTCCAAGACGGCTCGGACCGCTTCGACTTCCTCCGGCGACGGGTCGGGGCCTAGGTGCTTGAGCGCCAGCGCCTGCGTGGGGGTTAACTCCGTTGCCGCCGGCCCATAACCCGCCCAGCTCAGCAATGCGTCTGCGGGCACCCCGTACGCCTCAGCAATACGGTTGAGCATCGTCGGCGTCGGCTGGCTGACCTCCCCCCTCTCGAGCTGGCTGAGGTAACCACTGTTGATGCCGGTCTCGCGCTCGATGTGGCGAAGCGAGATCCCTTGCCGCTCCCGCAGACTGCGGAGCTTCGGGCCTAACTCGTTCTGCCCGCCGGCCATTAGCTCGTAAGTGTCGCAGGTCCGCATGACCAACCCATCAGCCGCTTCTGCTATACAGATGAAGCGCCTGCTTATAATCTACTGCGGTACGCACAGTAAGCGTCTCGCCCTCGGAACAAGGAGATTGCAAATGGCCGGTTTTGAGCCGATTCAGAACATCCCCGTCCACCGCGTCGACACCGTCGTGGAGGTTGTCTCGCGGGGCGATGGCAGCCATCCCGCAGACGACGTGTTCGTGACGTCGAACCTGTGGCTGAGCGCGGACATCGACCCCGCTAAGGAGGCGCTGCTGATCCTGCCCCTTGCCGCCGAAACCCAGCAGCAGCCGCTCGTCCGTTACACCGGCGAGCCGATCACGGGGCCCGCGGTGTTCACGTTCGACCCCGTCGATCGCTCCGAGCTCGACGACGAGCTGATCGAGCGCCTCGCGGCGATGGCTGACGGCGCTTCGAAGAAGGAGCAGAAGCGCTTTGCGACCCAGGTCTCGCGTGCCGCGCAGGCGTTCTCGACGACCGTGCTGAAGGTGGAGCCCGGCCAGCGGCAGCTGCGGCTCTTCTACTCGATCTCGGCGGATAAGGTTGGCGAGCGCGAGTTCGAGTTCACGATCATCGGGCCGCTGCCTTCGTTCGTCATCGGCACCGGCGGCTCGATCCACGTGACCACTCTCCTGCACCGCGGCACTACGCTCGTATCGGCGCAGGCATATACCGACCCGGCGAACCCCGGCTCCCAGCAGATCACCGTCGAGCAGCAGACTCTCGCGGGCCGCACGGTGCTCGGCTGGATGTGGCAGAACGACCCGGCGTTCCGGGTCCGGTACCGCTACTAGACGCCCAAGGCCCCCTCCGCTCGCCCAAACTTTCGATTACACGCCCGTGGACACAGCAACTCACCGCGTCACCTCCCAGGTCGGGTGATCGATGCGCTGGCCTTGTGCGTGATCTCGTTCCGCCCGATCCCAGTGAATTCGCGTTTGTGTTGTGAAGGCCCGGAACGACGACGAGCAGAGGGTCGAGCGGGGCAAGGAAATTGCGATCACTGGCGCCGAGATGCTCGGGGCCGGCGTCGGCGGGGCTCTGGGTACGATCGGCGGACCGCCTGGCATAGCCGCGGGAGCGACGGGCGGCGTACTTGCGACACGCTTCTTTAGGTGGGTGGGCGCCGAAATTGCCGAGCGCCTGCTTTCCCCTCGCGAGCAGATCCGAATCGGGGGCGCGCTCGCGGTTGCCGTTGCTCGCGTTCAGGAACGCGAGGACGCGGGCGAGACTCCTAGAACCGATGGTTTCTTCGAGTCCAGGGAAGGCGTATCGTCTGACGCGCTGGAACTCCTGGAGGGGACACTTCTCAATGCGGCGCGCAGCTACGAAGAGCGCAAGGTTCAATACCTAGGGCGGCTTTACGCGTCACTGGCGTTTGACGCTTCCGTTAGCCCCGGCTACGCCAATTATCTCATCCGACTCCTTGAACGCCTGACCTACCGGCAACTATCCGCGCTCGCGTTCATAGCCAACACTGAGCGCGAGAGTGAGAGGATCTTGCTAGGTACCGATCAACTCGGTTCAGGAGTCGTTTCAGCCTCGTCAATCATTGCCGAGCTTGGTGAGCTCGGCACGATTGGCCTGATCGGCTTTCAGCAAAGCAACGGATCGGTGCTCACCCCCGCAAGCGTCTGGGGGGAAGGCAGGATCGACATGCACACCATCGGTCAAATCGGGCTGACGGACACTGGACGGGACCTTCTGCGCCTTTCCGAGCTGCGCGCCATCCCCGACGCTGACCAGGACGAGGTTGTGGCCGCCCTGCGTGGCGAGCGAGGCTGATGAACTCGCCCCGAGGCGCCGTATGCGGACCTCCTGTGCGGGCTGACCTGCGCCTCATGCTTGCTGTCGGATCGACCGAAACAGCTAGCGAGATCCGTTGGTTTGGGGGAGAATCATCCATGAGCGCACCAGCCGCCCATAGGGCCATTCCCTTTTCTCTGAGCGAAGGCTTCGTTACGATTTCAGTTCCGATGCGGGCACAAATCCAAAGCTACGATCCCAGAGCCCGAATGGCCGCAAAACAGCGCTCGCGGGTAGCTGACCAGCGCGCTCTCTCCCGGGGCGAAAAGTCCGTAGCTCAGCTCAAGCGGGAAAACGAAGTGTTTGCGCCGTTGGCTCGGGCAGCCCAAGCGGATCTGTCTGCTTCGCGTTCTCTTAGCTAGCCCCAATGGCAGAGAAGCCTCCGCTCCGGCCTGAGGAGGTCCGGCGCATCCTGCGCGAGCTCGCGCCGCTATCGGAGGATCGCCGGGTGATTCTCATCGGCGGCCAGGCCGTTGCGTTCTGGGCGGCCTTCCTTCGCGTCGAGGCGCGCATCGCTGAGGCGAAGCTCTTCACCAGCCGGGACATCGACTTTGAAGGCGCGGCCCAGTCTGCCCGCAGGGCGGGCGAGCTGCTCCAAGGCAGGGTTCGCGTCCCAGACATCGACAGGCACACACCCAACACCGGGCTCGTCGTGTTCAGGGACGCCGATGGCATCGAGCGCGAGATTGACTTCCTCTCGGCGCCGTATGGCCTCACTGCACGAGATGTGCGAGACACCGCGATCCGGCTGAACGTAGGAGACCCTACCCGGGGCGAAGTGCCGTTCTGGGTGATGCATCCCGAACGCTGCATGGAGAGCCGGGTCTACAACGACGCCGGCCTGAGACAGACCGGCACGATCGCGATTGACCAACTTCGACGGTCCGTTGCGTGCGCGAATGCGTTCTCGCGTTATTTGCTGGACGAGGATTCGGGCGACGGAGAGGACCGCGTGCGGACAGTTCTAAGACTGAACGAACGTGTCTTCAGGAAGTGCCTAAGCGTCCGAGCGTTTCGAGACGTTTACTTCGACCACGGGGTCGATCCCTTCGACGCTGTCCTTGTTGATGACCGCTTGCCAGAGCGATTCCACACCCGGCGCTACCCCCAGATGGTCGAGCAAATCGAAGATCGCCGCCGTCGTTCGCGTATCCAACGGGAGCGGTATCGACCGACTCCTAGTAAACGAGCGGGAAGGAAGGCGTAGACCCGCTAGCGCAGGAAACCTGTGACCAGAAAACTGGAAAGAAGCTCATGACCGACATCGTCTGGCGCGTCGTCGTGGCGCGGGACCTGGACGAGGATGCGCTCGAGGCGCTCGCGCGTGTGGGCGCCAACTACATCTCCGGTCACAGCGTTTCGGGCCGCACCAGCAGCACGCTGCTGGTACGCGCGCAGGACGAGGCGGCAGCTCGGCGCGCGATCGAGCAGGCACTCGGCGAGCACGCGTTCATACGTGAGGCGCGCGCTATGCCCGTGTTCGTGCACGCGCCGATCGAGCCGAGGGCGAGGTCTGCGTTCGAGACGGCCGCCAGCACAGACGAGCGCATCGGAGGCGTGGTCGAAGCCGAGCCAACCGGCGAGCTAGAGGTGTACTTCGAGCTGCCGCCCGGCAACATCGACCGCGTGTTCAACGAGGCGCGCGGTCTCTACGCGCGTGTCGCTGAAGCCGCGGGGCTAACCGTTCCTGAGCCGCTCGAGATGACCTTGAGCGGCTTCGAAGCGCTGATGGTTCAAGCCTCGCGTGATCGGCAGCTGCTTGACCGCGCGCAAGAGTTCGAGGATCGCGGTGAACACGAGCTCGCCGTCATCCTGGCTCAGACGGCGTGCGAGGTGCTGGTGGCCGACGCGCTGCGCAGCCTGCTACACGCGCATGTCAGCGACGAGCTGCGTCCGTGGCTCCTCGCTCGGGTCAAGAGTTTTGCGCTCATCGACGATGCCACACGAGAGCTGTGGAACCGCATCACCGGCTCGGTGATCCAGGACCAGGCGTTCTGGGCTCCCTACAAGGCGCATGTCAAGCGCCGCCACCGCATCGTGCATGACGGCGACAGAGTCGACTCCGACGGCGCGCAATCTTCTCTCGAGGCCGCAGCGGCCATGTTCGATTACGTCGAGCGCGCTATTGGCAGCGCCCGCCCGCCAGACTCGGCGTCGTGAGGACGGCGCTCCCGAAACGGCCTGGCCGGAAGTGAGGACCGCGCATCAGGTCGCGCCAGTCTCGCGTCCGTGATAACAGCTGTGATAACAAACGCATCGTCCAATGCGTCCAGATTGTCGGCGTCCATGGACAGAACCCCTGCAAATCGACCGTATGGTCGATCTGATCACGCGCCTGACAAGGTTGAGGGCCTTGTCCGGGTTTTACCGGGTGGAGGTTCGAGTCCTCTCGGGCGCATCGAGAATGGCCTGCTCAGACAGGGCTTTTTGTTTTCCGGCTCGTCGCGACCGCGGCTCGAATTAGTTACCGCGATAACAGCCGTGATAACAAACTCGTCTCGGTCCTATCCTGGTACGAGCCGAACGCCAGCCCTGAGAACCGTGGCATCACGGGTCGCCAAGCCGACGAACTCGCGGAGCTGGTGTACGGCGACTCTGGTGGGGGCAGGGACTACCCGTACGAATACTCGCGGGGTATCGACCGGCTATCTGCGCGCGCTGACAAATCCCCCTGGGGGCACCGGCGGCAGCGTAGGAGCTTCCCGGGCTCGAGCTGGGCGGCGAGCGGGCGAGCTCCGTCGCCACTACGCGATGGGCTCGTTCTCGACGTGCTTGACGAACGCGGACACGTAGGCGCGGCGGGCGTTGTCGAGGTTCAGGTTCGTGATCCGGGCGCCGCCATGGACGATCTCGCTTCGAGCCCGATAGACACGACGGAAGGCCTCCGCGTGTTGTGTACCTTCCCCAGAGTCGCCAAGCAAGCTCGTGATCCTTTTTCGGATGCGTTTGGAGGTGTTACCTGCGGACGGATTATGTAGGAGCAACTCGAATGCTGTTGACAGAGTGATGATGTCTCTCCAATCTTGCCCTGATAGCGACCGCTGGAAGTAGGCCAGCGACTCAAACCGCCGACGGGCTTCGCGTGCTTGATCGTCATCCCGGCCGGGATCAAACCCATGCTGTAGATAACCGCGATAGACCGAAGCGACCATCTGCTGAATCCGGTCAGCCTCCTGCCTATGGGTGGCCCAATAGCTGGGGTCGACATCGAAGCGCAAGTCGCTCATCGCGACGATGTCTGGGCGGCTGCGACTGATCGGCACGCAGTCGCCCTCGAGTTCATCACCGGATGACCGTCCGGGAGACAGGACGAGGTAGTGATGGATGTCGAGGGTCTGCTGATTGTTGAAAACCCAGGTGCTGAGCGTTGGTCGGTCGATCGTGTGGCTGGTTGGTTGCAGCGCGGCCAGCATGGCTACAGACGCGGTGGCGGTCTGCAGTCGAGACAGAATGAGGGCTTCGTTGCCGTAGTACGTGCCCGCCGCCTCAGCGACGCGGACGCAGAGCAACGGGTTGAGCTCAAGCCATTGGGTGTGGCGTGATCGTCGCCAGTGTCTGATCGACTTGCTGGGGATCACGCCATCGACTCCGAATGATTCCCTGACCCGATCAAGAAACGCGATCGTCTTTTCGAGGTCATTGGTCTGGGAGCTGATGGCGATGCCCCAGTCGCCGTGGATGAGTTCGATACTTGTCCCTAGGGCATCGAAGCTGTCAGTCGTCAGGCCGAGTGAGTGGACGGCGAAGACCACGAGTCCCGCGGAATCCACGCGGGCATCTCGAAGGACCTCGATGACTTGTCTTACCGCTGGCCGGTCCTTCGGATGCTTGAGGGCCTCGAAGAGCAAGTGGTCGATGATCTCGATGGCAACCAGCAGTTCTCTCGACCAGAGTTGGTGTGCGATCTCGTTGCGGATCGGGAGCATCCGGTCGGCAATTTCGCCCGCATCGGATCCGGGGTTATCGTGCGCTTTGATCGCGAGCTCCTCGACGTCTTCATATGCGTCAAAGCGTGTCCTGTCGGCCTGAAGCGCTGCGATCGTGTCAGCAACAGTGAGGTTGGGCTCGACCTCTCTGTGTTCGATCAGCTCAGCGAGTTCGGCTGGGTCGGGAAACTCCACGCCGCGTCTGTCCGGGCCATCCGCCACTAGCGCATGGTCCTCGAAGTCGTCCCCCCGCGGCAACGGTCGCCCGGCCGGGTCTTCGACTATCTGCTCTTGGGCGGGGCGAGCGCGATCCCGACGTCTCAGAGCGGCCCCCAGACCTGACTTTTTCGAACTTTAATGTCGGGAACGAATCATCCGGACTCGGACTTCCCTGGTTCGGCTTGGTTCGGCACCCATCCGCAAGCGCCCGCCGATGCCTGCAAAGGCAAATCTTCGACCGTGAGCCCCGGTGGGCGTCCGCACTCAGGGGCGGCCAGAAGGACCAAAGACGAAACAGGTTCTCTCGACCTTAAGCATCTCGTACGGCGTCATTCACTTAATCCCCAGTCCAATGCATGCATTGGGGATCTTGATTTTCTTGATGGAGTCAGCGGGGACTTCGTGCATGACCACGATCAGCTGACGAGCATGGGCGTGCGCGCGACCAAACAGCAGCGGGCTTGCTCGCGAGGCGGCGGCAGCGTCGGATGCGGACTAGCCGCGGGGCCACCCAGAGTTGTCTGGAACCGGGCCTGGACCTCGATGCGGCCCCTCAGCTAGCCCGCAGGTCAGTCGCGCCGGCTGAGGCTGGTTTTTCGGCCAATATCTGGTCATGGGTTCTGGTGCAAACCCAAAAGTCGGTGACGTCTTCGGTCGCTGGTTACTCAGCTCGAAACTCGGCAGTGGAGGAAACGGGGAGGTCTGGTTGGCGACGGATGAGGGCCGCAACCAGGCTGCCGTAAAGATCCTGCATAAACGAGGACGGGATCGGCGTGCCCGGTTTCGTGACGAGATCCGGTTCTTGCTTCGAGACGACGTCGCGTCGGGGGTCCTACCACTGATCGACTACGACCTCGAGAGCAGTCCACCGTGGTATGCGATGCCAGTCGTCCGACCGCTCCGAACGGCCCTAGGAGACGATCCGCCCGTGGACTCGGTCATCGCCGCCTTGGCAAGCGTGGCAACGACATTGGCGCGCTTGGCTGACAGCGGGATCGGTCACCGAGATCTCAAACCTGCAAATTTGTTTGAGAGACACGGCGAGTGGCTCGTGGGGGACTTCGGACTAGCTACATATCCCGAGAAGCAAGGCATTACCCGCGCTGGTCGACGCCTGGGCCCGAGCGACTACCTCGCCCCAGAGATGCGAACGGATGCCGACAACTCGATGGCCGGTCCGGCAGACGTCTATTCACTTGCGAAGACCGCTTGGGTCTTACTGACAAATCGTGAGCTTCCGCTGCCAGGTCCGCACCGAATTGACGACAAGGTGAGCTCCCTCACCTCTTACATCGAGCACCCACGCGTCGGCGAGCTTGACCTGTTGCTGGAACGATCAACTCATCATGATCCGAGCGCCCGAGTCACGATGAGTCAGGTCGAGCGCGAATTCACGGCCATCTTAGAACCGCCTCCCGAAGCACGCGAGGCCCCACCCCTCACCGACCTCGTGCAGCGAATCGGATCTCTAACAGCAGTCCACGCAGTGAAGGAAAAGGCACGTGTCGACCGGATTCGTGCGGCGAGCTCTGCACTTGAGGCCCTGAAAGAGAGCGGCCTCAACCAGATACACAATCAATATCTCGGTGGTCTCCCGGGGTTGGGCTCCACGTACTCAACTGGCTTCGGGTTCCACACGCTCTGCAGACCTCACACTCCGCCGCAGGGCACAATATTCGCGGACGGCTGGGCCTCCGTTGTCGTCGGCGGGAATCCACGTATGGAACTTCTGTTGGCAGCTGTCGGCGTCGAACTTACGGACAAAGACTTGGTTCGACTCACGGCTGGCTACGGCCTCGTCAACCTGCCAGGAACTCCCTCCCCAGATGTGATTTGGCTTGAGCAAAGAATGGCGCTATTGGACTCCGCGGAGCAGGCGGCTGCGATTTCAGAACTCGGCCAAGGACTGATCGATAACGCCGTTAGCGCACTGGCGAGACTTGCGGAACGCCTGGCTAGCGACAACGGCTGAGCGGCTCCGTGCTTCTCAAGATTTAGGATTCCCCGAAAGGTTCGAAGCTCCGCGACATCACGTAGCCCGGCACGGATGGCCGGGGGTCGCATCCGGGCGACGGGCAGCTTGGTGGCTTTCTACCCACCCTCCGGTGCGGACCCGATCATGGTCCGAAAGGCGGACGCGGAGAATGATCCATGAGCCCTTCACCGCCATGGGCTCCTGGCCGAGCTCCACCGACACGGGCTTCCTATTCATACAGAGATTCGCGGACTGCACCCTGCCCGTGGTTGGCGTAGGCGCGAGGCCGATTAAAGCGAGGCCACCTATCGGGGGTAGTGGGGACCAGTCCCATAGCATTTCTCTGGTCCCGTCGAGTTACCAGGACCACGCAGGTACTCTCGCCGCTGACGGCGGCAACTCCTCGACGACGTCGCTCTCCAGCGGCAGGACCGTGTGATCGTTCGTGCGGAGGAAGAAGGCGAGCGCTCTACCACCGACCCGTCGCCAGGGCCAGCGTGGCGTTCGTGCGATCGCGAGTAGCGGACGCGGGGTGCCGTAATCGGATTGCTGGGCGAGCTTGGCGAGGGCGCGCCGGTCGCGGGTGCTGGGGAGCAGCGATCCGCCGGGATGCGAGTGCCAGTCCCCGAGGAAAGTGACGTGTCCCTCCGAGGCCGCCCAGGCCTCGTCGAAGTGTTTGCGGTGACCCCTGCCGCTAATGCGGACGTGAAAGGGCGTGCCTCGTCGCCCCGCCGGTGTGGCGTGCGTGACGATGACGTTCCGCTCGTCGGCGGTCCAGTAGCCGAGCAGCCAGCCGCCGACCTCGCAGGGTCCGGCCGGCAGCGCGCCGAGCCTCTCCACCACTTGTCTGTGGACGAAAAGGGACGGAGCGTGCGCCGCTTCGCTAACCGTCTCACTCTTCATCTGTGGGCGGCCGGCAGGTGGCGCAGTCAGGGTGGCGAGGCAGCTGGGTGTAGCGAACCTCCGGCTCGGCGACGATCTCGCCGCGGAAGGAGAGCGTCGCGAGGTCGTAGCTCGGCCGCGGGTAACCGCCGTCCTCGTTCAGTAGCTGTTGCACACACAGCCGGGCCGCGGCCGCGGCCGCCGTTATCAGCTCGAAGCCCGGGCCGGTAAAGGTGGGATCGGCGCAGCCTCGGTCCATGACCTCCTGCACCGCTGGATCGTGCGGCACCGGGGGCACCTCAGCACTGGCCGGCCGTTTCTGCGCAAGAGCAAGACAATCCGAGCAGCCGCTTTTGCCGGAAACCTGGCGCAGAATTCGCCCACCCCAAGCCCCGGCCCCGACCCACACGTGCACCACCGGGGTGTCGATCTCCGTCGCAACCGAGGAGATGTACGAACTCGTGACCGAGTGTGCAGTCGCGTTTACGAGCAGATCGCACCCGCCCAACTCCTCGACCAGCTTATCGTCGACCGCCTGGGTCTCATCCACGAGCTCTACTGTCGGAACTGCCTGCCCGAGGCCTGCGGGTTGCACCTCGACCTCGCACCAGGGGTCGACGCGTAGGAGGCGACCCGCGACGCCGTGGACCTTCGCGCGCCCTAGCTCTGAGAGGTCGAGTTGGTGGCGCACGCGGTTGCCCGGCGTAAAGATGTCGGGGTCGATCACGAAGATTGTGCCCACCCCGGCCTTCGCGAGCAGGTCGGCGATCGGCGAGCCGAGCGCGCCGGCGCCGATCACGGCGACACGCTTGCTCTCCAGGGGGCGAAGCTGGGGCTGGCGCAGCCAGCGCTCGTCCCTTCGCAGATGGAAGGCACGGGCAAGGAAGGCCTGCGTGCCGTCGGGATGGACGACCAGGAAGAGCCACGCATCGTATATCTCACCCCGCCGCGGCCCCTCATCTGGGTAAACGAACGCGATCAGGGCGGGGGTGTCGGGGCGCTTCTGAGATTTGCCGAAGACTCGCGCCATCTTTATCTGCTCATGGATCAGACGCTGGTGGTGCTCCTTGACCCACGCATAGAACGCCTGGCGCTTGACCGGAGGCGGATAGTCGAGGCGACGCCATACGCCGTTGATCTCGATCGGGCCGGCAAACGACCCGATCCCGGGGCCAACTTCGACCGTCTTCGCCTCCGGGCGGCTGGCGCGGACGCTCGTAACTGCCCCGCGAAGCGGATCGACGTGGAGAGCGGCGAGACGAACAAAGCCGGCCTCCGAATCAGAGACGTCGACGTCGATCAGGACGACCGCCGATTCGGGCGCGTACGGGTAATAGTTGGCCCGCGGATCTGGGGCCTCGGCCTCCTCGCGACGGAGCTGCTCACGGTCGTTCTCCCAGAGGTGCCAAAGCCGTTCCGCCCGCTTGACGGCCTCCGCTCCGTACATCAGCTGCGTCTCGCCGACGACAGGGTGGTCGAGACAGAAGACGCCCTCGGGATTCTGGTGGCGCCCGAGCCGCAGTTCCGGCGAGATGACGATCGGATGGCCACCAAGGTCATAGGCTGGCGGATAGATCACCGAGGCGGGGGAACGCCGCTCTCGAAGGCGGAGAGCGCCGCGGAAGGCGACGACCCCCTTATTGTCGAGGAGCCGGTCGTCGAGGCGGAAGTCGAGCCCGGCTTCCTCGAACCAGGCCACCTCCGCCTCGATCGAGCGTGCGCCTCGCTCCCACCAGCGCGGACGACTCACCCGTAGGTGCGCCCATCGTCCGGCTTGGGCTTCGGCTTCGGCTTGTCCGGCGGCGGCGGCTTGGGCTTGGGCTTCGGCTTGTCCTTCGGCTCGCTCTTCTCGGCAGACATCGACGTCTCCTTTTTCGATCTTGTAGCTACAGAGGGCGGTTTGTAGTTAAGCGCCGGCTTCGGACGGCTTCGCGCACACGGTGCGGGATGACGCGCTCATCGCGCAGCCGGGCCCCCTCAAGCGTCAACCAGGTGTACAACCAGCGGATCGGGCGATCAGGCGGCCGCGAGCAGGACGTACATCCCGGAACGGCGCCCCACGCGTTCGATCGCCGGTGAGCGGTTTATCTGCGCGAGAAAGTTGACCACCGGGTCCTTGCCGGCGACCACGTGGCCCGTTTTTCTCAGCAGGGCGTACCACTCCTTGTAGTGGACGGCCTTGCCTGGCCCAACTTCTCGTGAGAGCACCTCGACCGCGATCTCCTGCAACCGCTGCCCGCGAAGACGCTGATCGAGTGACTCGATCCGCAATTGGGGATCGATGCCGAGCACCGCCTCCAGCTCGCGCAAGAGGTGCTCGTCCTGACTCGCCTGCTCCTCGACATGCTCGGCCAGCGCGCGCAGATGCTCTGCCCGCTCACGCTGCTCTCCTAGGCGCCCGACGAGCGTGCGGTATTCCCGCTCGATGGCCTCTCTCAACTCCTCGGAGAGAGCGGACGGCGACCCGGGCATGGCGCCATAGTATGCGCGGCCTCGGCCAGAATCGATGCACCTTGGTCCGGTTCATCCGGCATCTGGACGGCCGCCCCCACCGCGCTCTGCACGAGCTGTCCCCGAATGGCCGCGTCGAGGTGACGGCGGTCGGCTTTCGGTCGCGTGCCGGCGGCTGGCCGATCAGCATCAGGTCCTCCCACTCGGGATCGATCTCGTAGAGTGCTCTGCGAACCTTGGCATCTGCTTCTGGCTGCGAGAGGTCGTCCTCGATGAAGTCGATCGAAAGGAGACGGCCGGCCTTCGGCGTCAACCGCTTACGGCCGAGGCGCTCGGCGAGCGCCGCGAGTACCCGGTCGGTCTCCTTGCCCCGCTTGATGACGTGCACGGTCACCACAGCGGCGCCCATCGCAGTCACTCCGATCCGGTTTCTGCGAGCGTCGCCGGCAGGTACTGCCGGTGCCGCTCGCGCAGGTACTCGACTCCAGCGTCGCGGCTGGAGCGATAGGCAAGCTGCTCCTGCACGAACTTCAGCCGCTGCCGGCAGTCGTCGATGATCTGGGACCACGTCTTCGCCCAGATCGTGACGCGGCCACCGAGTGGTCGCGAGACCACGCCGGGCGGCAGGTTCGGCTGGTTCGCCTCCGACTCCACGTAATCGTCCATCGCTGTCCCGATCAGCCAGAAGTTCCACCGCACGTCCACCTTGTCGAACTGCGGGTCGCGGGCGACCGCGTGCGCATACCGGGAAAGCTGCGTGAGTTCCTCGGAGCCGAGCGTCACGCTCGGTCGCTTGAGCTCCACGACGAGGTGCTCGTGCTCCTGCGTCGGGAGGGGGATCACTGCGGAGAGCAGCATGTCGACGATCCCGCTGGAGCCGTCTTCGAGCGTCACCGGGTCGAGCTCTTCGAAGATCTTGTCTCGGCCGAGCAGCTTCACGTGCTTCTCGAGGACGGCGTTCAGCCCCTGATCGTCCACCGCGAGCGTGTACTGGTCGCCGAAAATCCATGCCTCGTTGGCGAGGATCCGATGCAGCTGCGATCGCTCGAGCACGGCCTTCCTCGTCTTCGGGTCGAACAACAGCTCACGGAGCCCCATGAGGAAGTCGAGCCGGTCGGTGACCACCTTTCCGAGGGCGATGATCGAGGTTAGCGACGTGCGGTCGAGCAGGGCGTCGAGCTCTTCGAGCTTGTCCTCGGACAGTTCGAGTACCTCGTGCAACACCCGCCTCAGGGCTGTCGGGCTCTGCTCGATGGCCTCCCGAAGCAGGCGTAGCGAGAACTTCTTGCCGACCCGGTCCGCCGCGGAGTTCACGGCCCTCGCAGACGTCACGGCGACCACGTCAAAGAACTCCCGCTCCACCCGCTCGATTTCCGACGAAACCGCGCCCTCGTACGGGTAAACCTCCTCGGTCTTCCACTCCTCGATCACCGACGCCTCGAGTTCCGCGCTGCGGGCGCGGAAGTGGTTGCGGAGCAAATCACGCGCGGCCTCGATGACGGGCCCGAGGACCGGGTGGAGTGCGCCTACGACGAGCTCGGCCTCGTGTTCCCGGAAGCCTTGCCAGCTTACGTAGGCGGTGAAGTCGAAGGCCGGCGCCTGGATGTTCGGGGGCTCCTTTTGGAGCGCGATCCCGTTCTCGTCGCAGAGGAGCAGCTCGCGCGGGAAGTGCTTGGTCCACTCGATCACGGTCAGCTTCGCCAGCCCGTGTTCGTCAGCACCGATCTCGTACTCGGCGCGGTGGGCCTGCAGCTCCGCCGGGTCGAGCGTTTCTCCGCGAAACTCGACCGCGACGTTCGGGTAGCGCTCCAGGTAGAGCGCCAGGGTGGCGGTCAGGTTGTCGGCCGCCGAGTCACTTAATAGCTCTGCGGTCGGCTCGGGGTCGACGTTCTCGATCGTGACGGTCGTTCCGACCTCGTCGCCCGTTGTCTCGGGGTCGCCCACCTCGAACTCGGTCAGCGCCGAGCGCGAGCCCGTGATGGTCGTCTTCTCGCGGTCGCCGTTAGCCGCGGCGACCGTGGTCCAGCGCACGTCGCTGCCGATCGAGAACGCCCTCCACCTGCCCTGGCCGCGCTTGCCGTGAAGCAGTCGTTCCCCGTTCTTCGACTTGTTCGTGTGCAGCTTCCACGAGCCCCCAAGGTGGGCGAACTCGTTCGAGGCCACCTCGGCGGTCATCCCGTGCCCGTTGTCGATGATCTCGACTGTTTCCACCGCGCCGAGTGCTGTCTCGTGGACGCGGACCCGCACCGAGTCGGACTCGGCGTCGAGGGCGTTCCAGACCATCTCCGCGACCCCAGCGAGGCTTCGGCTTGGGCGGGCGAGCGACTCGAGGTGGTCGTTCTCGACGGAGACGTGGATCAGCCGCGACACGCGTCTGACAATAGTGGCTTAGCCAGCTCACCTCGCCGTGACCGCACCAGCCGTGGGCTGGGCCCGTGCGGTCCCGCGGTTTCCGGTCGGCGTGCGGCTACTACTGCTCGTTCAGGATGTCGACGAATTTGGTCACGCGGATCTTCTTCCCGTTGCCCATCCGCGTCTTGCCGTACCACTCGACCGTAGCCTGCCCGATGCGCAGCTTGCCTTGGTGCTTGCCTTGGTTGTCCGCGATGTTGAGCACGATCCCGTTGTTCCCAAGTTTCAGCTCGACGTCCTTCACGCGGCCAACTACTTCGCCGCCGACCTGCTTATGCCGCGGCGCCTTGTGAGCGCGGAAATCGAGCGTGACCCTCGTCCTGCCGCGATGGCGAAACGCTTCGACGTGTCCGAACTCGCGATGGGCTACCGATTGCTGAATCTCGGCTTGCGCTAGCCGACCGGTAGGTCTCCAGCCCTCCCTGCACTATGCGTGATGAGCCCTCTTCGGCGACCCTAGTTTGGCCGGACATTGGCCGGACGAGAGGTCATACAGCGCCGCAAACTGGCGCTTTCTGACGCTGACTGCACCGCGAGAGCGGGTGCGCGAGGTGGGTCGTTGCGCCGCCTCTGATGCGGGATTCCGCGCTCGGAAGGGCAACGGGGCAGGGAGTGTCTGGTTTCGGAGACCAGCGTTTTTGCCGTTTTTTTGGCTTCAACAAGCCAAATCGGGCCGGTGAGGGAAAGTCAGTGGGAAAGTCAGCCGAAATCCAGCCTTTACCGATGCGCCGCGCCAGCCTTCGCCGAAGCGGCTCCTACTAGCCGCGTCGCACGACCTGCCGCACCCGCTTTCCGTTACGGAAGGCGACGACTATCACAGCCTTTCGGGTGCGGCTGCCAACAAGGCGTAACCTGAACTTTGTGCCGTTGCAGTAGCGCCTGAGTCTCCCACCGATGGAGCTTCCAGCGCCTCGATTGTCACTCGCGTCCACATATGCGATGTGGGATGCAGAGCGGCCGTTGGCAGCCTTGCGGCTACCTTGCCGCGTGAACGCCATCGGCACCTCGTCGCGGTCATCCTTCTTGCCGTCGTTGTCCGCGTCTACCCCTGACGGAACGTATGGCTGCCAGGCGCCGCGGTTTCGGTCTGCGCGTTCGCGAGCGATCGTGTAGCGGCGGGTGACACCCTGCTTCCAGGCAATCTCAAGGTGAAGCGCCGTCTCGGGATACCGCGAACGCGAGAGCTCGACGGTTACCCGGTTGCTGGTGCGGGTGCAACCGGAGAGACTCCCACCTCGGGCGTCAACACCAACGACGAGCACTGCGGCCACGGCAGCCGCCAGGGCGAGGATCGGGGGCACCCATCTCACCTATTCCTCGCCTCGTCCCTTTCCCTGGATGAAGCGTTCCGTGGCTTCATGGGGGGTCTGATTCCGACCTTAGCTGAGCTCGTGGACGTTGAGCGAGAGAGGGCTGTAGGTTTCGACTGACTGGGAGAATCGCTTGAATGCCGCCTTATGGTCAATGCGAAGGTCCCGACGTTCTGATTCGGGAAGCGCTTCTTCTAGCACTCCCGACGCTGCTGCCGCGCAACACCCACAAAGGCAATCCCTCCAAATGGCCGCTTGAGGCCGTGCTCGCAAAAGCAACGGTGGCTGGGATCGTCCAGCTGGGCGTCGATCACGCGCGAATCGGCACAACTAAGCGGTACATCGAGCACGACTGGGATCCCAAGCCTCACGGTCTCGATCTCTACGTGACGCGTGAAGGCGGAACAGATCTACTCCTCGCCGCCGAACTGAAGTTGGAGGAGATCCCGCAGACGATGTGGGATCTCTACAAGTTGATATCGGCTCGGAAGTTGTCGGGAGGCCCCGCCGGCTTCTTGGTCATGGGCGCCCACGATTCGTCGTGGTCCGGTCGACCCTGCGCCGAGCTGTTTCCGACAACCCCGGGGGCCTCGGTGGTCATCGACACGGTCAACCTCTTCAAAAGCAACCGGGCTCAGTACAAGGCCGACTTGGAGTACTCGGGGAGAATGCAGTCAGTGCCAACGAGCGTCAGGGCGAC
Source organism: uncultured Solirubrobacterales bacterium (assembly GCA_963716195.1). Lineage (GTDB taxonomy): Bacteria > Actinomycetota > Thermoleophilia > Solirubrobacterales > JBBDJG01 > JBBQNR01. The sequence goes on along the minus strand of OY970293.1, from coordinate 269,760 downwards.
AGGGGTCCTTGCTGGCGAGCGAGCTAGGCACTACCCGCACCTGGAGTTCCGAGTGGCGTCTGTAGCCGCAGAAGATTCCACGCCTATCCCTTGTACCGACGGGTGGCCGGCGGGCGTTCAGCCTCTGACCTAAACCGCTCACTCAAGTAGCTCGTTGCGAGCCGCTACGGAGTGAGGTAGTACGAGCTGCCACGCTTGCGCAACCACGCGAAGGGAGGCGCGCGGTGACCGCCTGCCGCCGCTACTGCTGCTCGTCCGGAGCGGGCGCCCGCACCGCCCCGTCGCTGGCGCTCGCAATCGGGCCAAAGCAGGAGCAAACGCAGCTTCGCGATCCATGAGCAGAAGCACGTCTGTTGGCGCCGCGCGTTAAGGTCACGCGCATGGAGCGCACACACGTCGCCATCCGGCAGCTCGTCGATCGCATCGATCGCGGCGAGCTCAAGCTTCCTGAAATCCAGCGTGGCTACATCTGGAAACCAACGCAGGTTGCGAACCTCATTGACTCGCTGTACCGGCGGTACCCCTCTGGGTCGATGCTGGTCTGGCGCCCCAGCGACGAGGTTGCCGAACGCCTTCCTGGGATCACAGCTTCCGGCAAGGGGCCGGTCGCGATACCGCAGTATCTTCTTGACGGCCAGCAGCGCCTCACTTCGCTCCATCGGGTGTTCCATCGTCACCCGCGTGCGGTCGTGGTGTTCAATGTCGAGGAGGAACGTTTCCAGATCCAGAGTGCGGCTACCGCTAAGGACGCCCGCTGGGTCAATGTTGTGGACGTCCTCACGACCGAGAAGCTGAGCCGATTACGGAGGGCGATCTGCGAGGCTCAGCCGCAGCTCGACGAAGATCTCGTCGAGGACCGCCTCGGGCGTCTGCGGAAGATCGGCGACTACGAGTACTACCTCGAGATCCTCACGGACCTGCCGTACAGAGCCGTCGCGGACATCTTCGTACGTGTCAACTCGAAGGGGCGGGCGCTCAAGACCGTCGATCTCACATTGGCGGTCCTGTCCGCGGAGTGGCCCGGCATAGTCGCGAGGATCGAGGAACAGACGGCGCTGCGGGCACAGCAGGGCTGGCCAAAGATCGATGCGACGTTCATCGTGCGCTCGCTCGCTGCCACGGCGACCGACACGGGGACCCTCCTGCGCCTTCCGGCTGCCTCGATCGCCGACCTTGAGCAAGGCTGGGAGCGCGTCAAGCACGGAACAGAGTTCCTCGTCCGGCTCTTGAGCGAGAACGCGAACATCCGGACATCCAATCTCATCCCTTCGATGAACGCCCTCGTTCCGCTGGTCGTCCTGCTGGGCCGCTACGACAAAGCTGAGGAGTTCACCGAGGCGGATGCGATCCTCTACTGGCTTCTCTCGGTCTTCGTGACAGGACGCTTCAGCGCCGCAGCCGACACCAAGATCGCGCAAGACTCGCTTGCCGCGCGAAGCGACGATCCTGTGCCCCGGATGTTCGAGAACGCTGGCTTGGTGGGGGCGCCGATGGCCATAACGGAGCAGCAGCTGATCGGCAAGGGCGCAAATAGTCCGCTTTTCCTCCTCAGCTATCTCGCCGCGAAGCGCGCGAAGGCGAAGGATTGGTGGCACGACGTCGAGATCAGCGAAACCACCGGGGCGGGTGGCTTCTCGATCGAGTATCACCACATCCATCCGCAGGCAACGCTTCGAGGCCGGTTCTCGAAGGGCGAGATCAACGACCTGGCGAACCTCGCGTTTATCAGCGCCACGGCGAACAAGAAGATCAGCGATCGGTCACCTAAGGAGTACTTCCCCGAGCTCCTTGGGGATCGCGATGAGCTCACGCCACACTACGTCCCACTCGAGGAGGACGTTCGTACGGCGCAGGCATATCGCGAGTTCTTGAACGGGCGCCGTCGGCTACTCGCCGCCGCGATGACGGCACTCCTCGACGAGCGTCGCCCGGCATGGGTGACGCCAGGACCCCCAACCCGCCCAGACGCGGCCGAGCTCGCGAGCGCAAGTCTCACGATTGCCGGACAGCCGCCGAATATGTGGTTCGAGACGACGACGAACGGTGTCACGTGGGCGGCCAGCACGCCACTCGAGGACCTCGAGCGCTTCCTCGACGAGATCGAGGATGGGCTGGGCTCCACACTGGCGGTTGGTCCGGAGATCGCCCAGGTCGACCAGGGCGCTAGCGATATCTCGGTTCCAGCCGGCCCGCTCGAGCTCATAGGCGAACTGAACGACTGGCGAGCGGTCCTCGAGCGCGAGAAGCAGGCCATCCGCGAAGCGCACGATCCAGCGGTGACCGTGGCGAGCAGCCCGTATACGAGCGAAAGAGTTCCGTTTCCAGTCCTCGAGTCGGACTGATCGCTCGACCGGCCCGCTGCCGGCGCCGGCCCGACGTCTCAATCCATCAGCGCCTGTTGGCGGTCTTCCTCCGCTCGTGCCCTCGGCTGTCGAGCGGTCCCGGACGACCGGCCTGTCGGCACGGTCGCCGAGTGTAGGTGCTCTGCGAGCGTCCACTGGAGGTTGCTCTAGCAACACTACGAGTGAGTCAGCTGGCCGCGCTGCGGACGGCGATCGTGAATGTCAGGCGGGCGCGACCGGACCTGGCGGTGACCCGCCAGCAGCCCGAGCTGGCGAACCTGGGCCATGTCGCCCAGAAGTGCGGCGACCTTGCAGTGGCGCCCGGTCCGACTGTCAACCGCAACCGACGGGCCGGCGCGTCAATCCGTCTGCCCCTGATCCTGAGCTTCGCCGCTGCCAATCGCGATCCCCACCACGCGAACTTGGTGCTCAGCGAGCCATCGGGATAGACCTTCCCGAAGGTCGTCTCGGGTGGCGGTGGACGAGTCGTGGTTATCACGAGCACTCCGTCGCGCGGCAATACCGTCCACAGCCCCCGCTTGCCGTGGTGCGTGTCGCTTGGGCGCTCCCCAGGCGGCGTGCTTCCGTTCGGGTGCGTCACGTGACAGGCAACGCTCGCGGAAGAGTCTGCGCCAGACAGCCCGACGGCAACCACGATCGCGCCAATCAGCACGACGGCTAGTAGCGCGCCTTTCGAACGTGTCATGCCGTAATTATCTGCTGTTGACGCGGGAAAGCGAACCTATCTGACGCGCCTGAAGCGTCGCCAGGACCAACCGAGCACCCCGATGGCGAGGGTCGCTAGCCCCGCGCCGAGCAGAGCCGGAACGATGTCGGAGTCTCCCTCGCGAATTGGTCCCGGTTCGCTGGATGACTGCGGGGAAGGTCCGAGGACATGGAAATAGTCCCATGTGTAGTGCTGACCGCCCTCGCTGCCATCGAAGATCATGACCAAGTACAGTCCCGATCTCGCCGAGCGGGGCACCCGGAATCGTGCTCCCCGGACGGGATGCTTGTAACTGCGGGAAAAGACTTTGGTTGTAGGAGCCTCTGCCTGATACGCGCTTGCGTAGCCGCTATCGGACCCTGACGTTCCGAAGGCAGACGGGCGTGGGTTGAAGATGACCTTGTAGGCAGGCCAGTTCAGACGACGCTTAAGGACTCGTCCGCCTGACGCAACCGTGACCGACGCTCCAGGCTGGCCGACCACCGGGAAGAGACAGTCGCACGGTCCATGCGCCACGGTTACCTCAGCCGAAAGGGTGAATGCCGCGAGCGCGGCGAGTAACGCGAGCGAGTACTTCATAAATCCGTGCGCTGTACCGTGAACGAGAACCGGCCGAGACGCTCAAAGGGGATAGGCGGGTGGCGATCGGGTTGCCGGTACTCGACATGCCCGGTGTAGCGGCCGGGGCACCAGCGCTGGTTCGGGCGGGCCGGCGGCTTGATGACCACCGTTCGGCTTTTCTTGCGTTCCTCCTCGGTCAAATAGCCAACCGCGAAGCTGAACCGGCCTCGACACTCCCGCCCGCCAGGACCACGAAAGATGACGTGGTAGTTGTCATATGACTGCGCCGTGCGCGGGCCCGTTCGGGTGCGGACTTTCGCACCACTTTTGGTTGGGTCGCCGATCGCGTACGGCGTGGGGAAGGTAATACGGATGGAGTTGGTAGCGACCGGGTGGCGGGGCAGGACTTTGATGAGTTCTTTTGAAGCCGCCTCGGTGTCGCGTGAGGAGCCATCGCCACCGCAGCCTATGACGAGAGATACGACCGTCCATACAGCGATGGCTGCGGGAGCACGAAGCACTACGCCCAGACTGTAAATCCTTTCTCGGTGGCGTCCCCTTACTGTCTGCATAGAAAGGACGACACCGCCAGAATGGTTCGCCAGCGTCGCTGGAAGCGCAACCCGCAAGGGCGCTCACTTCTCCTTTCGCGTGGTTGCGCAGGCGGCTCTCTAAACCCTGAAAGTGCAGACGGTTGGTTCAGCTCCGTCCGGCTAAGTGTGGTCTGGACGACTCTCGAGCGCCCTCGCGAACGCAATCTCGAAGCGCCGCTGTTGCCCCGAACCTGGGAAGGGCACGCGCTCATCGACCACTGGTAGTCGTGCTTCGCGCAGCGCGGTGAAGGCAGCGTCATACACGCTGGCCTTGATCAGGATGATCTTGTCGGGCATCAGTCGCTGTGCTCGCCGCACGAGATCATCGACTGAATTCGACAGAGGAGACCCGTCGACCGGATCCTCGCTGAGATCGATCAGGAACACGCCGCGATCCCGCAGGTGCTCGACCAGCTGTGGCTTGTTCTCGCGTGTGGGCTCGACGCCCAGAATCGAGCGGGCGACATACCGAAAGAGCGAGTCCTGCGCTCGCACGTTTTCGAAGTAGAAGTATCGATCCAGCGCCGATGGAGGAGCCTCGGCAACCAGCAGCAGCTTCACCCGGTCCGGTTTGTACTTGCCAGCAGCCTGGGCGCGATCTCGCCGCGCCTCATCCTGTGAGGCAGCGGAAGCGTCAACCGTCGATTGGGCGGAGCGTACGGGCCGTTTCACCGGAGCCGCTGGTGATGGCATCGCGCCGGAACGCAATCTGATCCGCGTATAGGCGTCGTCGTTGCCTTCAAAGAGGTGTTGGTATTTCCGAGCGCGTAACCGCAGCTGATCGCTGGGAGCGGGCATACCAGCGCGTTGGCGATAGAGATCCCGATCGGCGATCTCGCGCGCGAGCTCACCTCTATCCATCCACCCACCCCGGTCGCTCAGGACCTCCACCATCGCCTCATGCAGGAACATTCCGCAACTATCGCGCAACCTCCAAAGGTCATCAACGCGACTGAGACCAAACCTGCATCTGTTGGTCCTCGCGCGTGGACATTCGGCTTGCAAGCTCGCAGGGTTCCCAAGTCATCGTTTAGTCGCAAGGGACACTCCCGATGTAGTTCCCATAGGTGTCGGGCATGTATTCGTCTTGGAGGAAGTCCGCCGTATAGGACTCGCTCCCAACGTATATATGCGTCATGCCATCCACGCACTCAAGCGTGATGTCGCCAGTGGTGTTCTGTCGGATGTGATCTCGATCGGAGTAGTACTCCAGGTGCTCCGGCGGGGCCTCCCCCAGGACGACGACCTTCGGATCCATCTGCGCCATCCACTTGGAGGGCATTCGGGCCCGACCGTGGTGGGCGGCGAAGACGATGTCTACCTCTGGTAGCTCGATCTCGTCCTCAATGGTCTGCATGAAGTCCGTCTCGAGATCACCCATCCACAGCATCGTGACCCCGTCTTCCAGGCTGTACTTGAGGATCGTTGAAAGGTTGTTGGGGCTGCCTCCGTCTTCGGCGGAGGTCAGCACATTCTGGAAATCTGGGTTGCTCAGAATCGGCCACAGAACATTGATCCCAGACGAGCCGCGCTCCTCGCTCGCTTGGTTCATCCATCTTCGCGTGCAGCCACGCTCGACGTAGAACGCTTTGTCAATGTCGTCGCGCAGCTCGCAGTACCGCTCGAAGTCGACGGTGTAGTCCGGTTTCGTCGCCCCGTTCTTGACGACGTAGAAGTTGCGCAGGCCCAGCGCGTCGTCTAGTCGCGCCAGTCCCTTGATGTGGTCGTCATCGGGATGCGTCGAAATGAACCGGGTGACGCCCTTGTCGCGGGACTCATCGCGTATCTCATCGATGATGTCGTCCCGGAATTCGTCGATCCGGCAATCGATGATCGTGAAGTTGTCTGAGCCGTGCCGGATGTAGTAGGTGTCGCCGACGTCTGTTGCGAAGGACTTGACGACACTCACTTCGCGTCGCGTTCGGCGAAACTCGTGAACAGTTCGACGGAGTACTGGCGATAGAACTTGAGATATCGGTAGAGCATTCCGAGCGCCGCCAATACCGCCGCCGCCAACCACCACTCCGGCGGAACATCAGGCCCTGTCTCCGCCGTGTCCAGCCCCAATCCGATGGCCAGGCAGATCGCCGCGATCGAGAGCGCGACTGCCATGTTCCGGCAGAACCCATAGAGATTCAGGAACATGTCCAGGCGCGCCTGGACGACCGGATCCGACTTCATCACGGCATGGCAGTGAAAGAACAGCGCCTCGCCAGCGCGGCTTCCTGCGAGTTCCTTGATCTGAACTTGCACCCTGGAGGGGAGCGGCGTCGAGTAGCCCGGCAGAATTGCTTTCACCCGGGGTCCGGGAGTGTGCGAACCGAGCAGGATCTCGCTTGGCGGGTGCAAGCGGTTTCGCACCAACCTACGTTCGATCAAGTCCCCCGCAAGGTTGCCCACGATGTGTCCCACCACGTACGCAGTGATGACTAGGAGGAATCCGACGAGCAAATTCGGCGACCTTTGGAGTGGTTCGTAACCGATGAAGGCCGTTGTCAGACCGGCAAGAACAACCACTCCTGATGCCAGGTAGCCGAAGAAGTCATAGACGCTGAACGGAAGCTGGTTCATCCGGTTGATCGCGATCAGCGGTCGTCGATTGCCTCGTCCTTGGCCGGAATCGGCGTCAACGGGGAGTAGTCCGGACGGTCGGGAGCGTCGGGGCTGTGCTTGCAGATGTTCTGCCCAGCGGTTTGCCCCACGGAGTAACCCCGCCGACCGAAGGCATTTGTGACCCTCGGAGAGGGGTAGCGCGGGTCCGCGGCTGCCGCCTTTGAGATGCTCACGAACGCGCTCCCGCGGGTGCCGTCGGCTCGCGGGCCTGCGATTCGCTCAATTGTCGCCCGGTCGAGGTTGTGGCGACTTCCATGGTGGGGCAGCTGAACGAAGGTGGGATAGCGATCTGTGCGGCCCTGGGCGCCGAGGAAATCCAAGGCTGAGTTGATCGCAGGCACACCTGCGTCCGCGGTGAACAGGAATCTCTCCTGTTCCAAACGAACATCGACGATCGCGCAGGTGTTGTTTCTCGGATTGGTACCGCCCGCGTCATCGAAGTCAGACTCGACTGGGAATGCTGTCAGGATCCGTGCTCCGATCCGCTGGACGGCTTCCGCGAGACGCCCCGGTCCTCGAGCAGCGCTGGCAACTCCTTGGGCTTCCTGAAGCTGCTCTTGTACCAGCTGCTCGTAGTACGCCTGTGTCGGGCCCGCGATCAGGAGCGCCTGATCGAACGCGTTCAGTCCCTCGAAGGCGTCGTATAGGTCCGTCCCGTTCGCCGTCGCGACGCTGCAAAGGTCGTCGACCTCCTTCGCCGCGGGCAGCGACGAGCCGCCATGCGCAGACAGCCGGTGCAGTGCGAGCGCTGCGACATTTAGCTTCCGGATCACGGCTCCCATTCCTCCGATGTGGTCGCCGTCCGGGTGCGTCAGGATCGCGAGATCGATGTCCCGGGTCCCGTAGCGGCTCTCCACAAACTCGACAACATCGTCACCGGTCGCCTGGAACCCAGCATCGATGATCACGTGCGCCATCGCGCCGGTGTCTGGACGGGTGAACCGCATCGTGATGGCATCGCCGCTTTGGGTGCCATCCCCGACATATAGGAAGTCGATCTCGAACACCGCGTTCCACTCTCGGCTCAAGTGCCTGGGGAGCGCTGTAGGAGCCGTATCTACAGCTACTCCATCTGTAGAAACAGCAAATTGATCGGACGGAACGCCCGCGCAGTACTAGGCCAACGGCTCCGGACTATGCGACGGCGCGAAGGCGATAGCGACCGGTGCGTCGGCCCACCGGCTCAACCGCATCGGACCGACTGACCTGAGCAAGGAAGGTCGCGACCGGGTCCTTGCCGGCGACCGCGAGCCCTTCCGCCGCCACCAGGTCGTACCACTCGCGGTAATGCACCTCGTCCCCGGGCGCAAAGTGTTGCGCCAGAATCTCTACGGCCACCTCCCGTAGGCGTTGCCCTCGCAGCGCGCCACCGAGCTGATCGATCGTGGCCTGCGGAGAGATCCCAAGAACCTCTGCCATCGATCTCAGGAGCCGCTCCTCGGCGGCGACCTGTTCGGCTGCTCCGTCGGCCAGCGCGCGTAGACGTTGGGCACGGTCGCGGCCTCTTTCAAGCCGGACGAGCATCCGCTTGTACTCATCCCGAAGGGACTCCGTTATTGGCAAATCCTTGGCAGCAGCGATGGACAGATCTTGCTGATGCTGGCGGACGAACCCGCGGCGATGTACGCGGGGCTTGCGCGTCCGCGCGCGTGCGGTCCTCACCGAGACGGCGCTGTAGAAGGCCGCGCCAGACGAGATCATGAGACTCCCCCGGCTTCCATCAGCGACACCTATGCGAAACTGGACTTTTCCTGAATTCGCTCCGCCAGTGCTGTCGTGAGTTCGTCGAGCGACTCGCGCGCAATCTCGTCTGGCACCCGCCCGCAGACCTCGTTTACCACCTGCCAGATCTCCTCGTCGCTCAGGCCGAACGCGCGCGACGCACCGAAAGTGGCACGGAGATCATCGATCAGATGATGCTCGGGCATCGTCGGATCCTAAGGGTCTGAGTTCTTGAAGCCTCACTCGACCGCCGCCAGTCGCGCCGCCGTATTCGCCCGCTCAAGGTAGGCATCCAGTAGCTCCGCGGCCTCGTCCTCGTTGCCGGGCATCAGATGCCCGTACTTGTCGAAGGTCACCTCGATGCTCGCGTGCCCCATGTAGGTAGAGATCGCCTTCGCATTGACGCCCGCGGCGATCATCAGGCTCGCGAACGTGTGCCTGCCCTCATGCAGGGTGATCCGGTCGAGCTCCGCTTCCCGCCACGCCCTGTCGGCGCGGCGACGCAGCATTTGCGGGTTGAACGGCCGGTCAGCGGACCGGCCGAAGATCAATCCTCGCTCTCGTCCGACGCTCATCAGGTGCTCCACCAGGTGATCGCGCAGGGCGGCCGGGATCGGGACCTTCCGCCTGCTGGTGGAGGATTTCGGCCCGATCAGTCCCTCAACCGCGTCCCACGAGCGCTCGATCCTGATCACCCCGGCCGCCAGATCAGCGTCTTCGCGACGGAGCGCCATCAGCTCCCCGAGGCGCAACCCTGCATACATCGCCGCGGCCCAGACCGCGCGATCGCCGGCGGGCAGCGCCTCGATCAGCCGCGCCGCCTCCTCCGGCGAGGCGATCCGCTCCTTCTTCGTGCGCACGGCAGGCAGCTCGAGCTGCGCGGTCGGGTTCACCGCGATGTCCCCGCGCGCGATGTGGCGCCGGTAGATCGCGCGCAGCGGCATCAGTGTGTTTCTGATCGTGCTCGCGTGGGTGCCCTCCGCCAGCAGCTCGTCCACAAGGTCCTGAACATCCGTGCGCCGCACGTCGGACAGCTTGTAGGGGCCAAGCGCGGGAACGATCCTGCGCCTCAGCGCGATCTCGTACGTCCGGATCACGGATGGCTTGTAACGGTCGCCCGAGCGGTTGCGAATCGTCCCGTCACGAGCGCCCGCTAGCCACAGCTCCGCAGCCTGCGCGACCGAGCGGGGTGACGGCGGCCGCATCGCGCCCGAGCGAACAGCTCCGTGCGCATCCGCGCGCCACGCCTTCGCCGCCGCCAGTGAGGAGAATCGCTTGCGGATCAGCTTCCTGTCGCGATTGCTCCAGACGTTCGCGCGGTAGGTCGGCTTGCAGTTGCATCTGCCGTTCCTGAGTGACCTGCAGTCCCGAGCGTGTCGTACCTCGATGCCTGAGTGGCTGCGACGGTGGTCCATGAGAGCGTCAACCTCCTGTTGCCAGACGGGTCCCTGCGAGCGCCATTCGCCCATCTCCCGTGATCCGCCGAACCCTACAGCCGCTCTTTGGACGCTCATCACGAAATACGCTCGAACAAGCGATCAGAGTTCGCCTCCACCCAGCGCTCGAGCTCAGACACCGGCGCCAGGCGTAGCCTGCCGCAGCGGACGAGCTTGATGTCGGGCTGAACGTAGCGTTCGAATGAGTCGATCGACATCCCGAGCGACGTCGCTGCCTCGTCGCGCGTCAGCGCGATCCGTGGAACGGAGCGCCGCAACCCGCGACCTCCCGATGTCTCACCGATGACAGGACGTTGGGTTTCCATCCCGCTCGCCAGTCCTGTCCCCGCTCAAGACGATTCTGGCCTGTACGGCGCCGCAGTCCGTGAGCTGCCAGGTCGTGCCGAATAGGAGGCTTCGGCGTGAGACGCAGAGGCCCCTCCTGCTCGCACCGCGCAGGCGCGCCGCCGTCTCCCCCACCTCCCAGCCGAGGGCATCGGCGATCGCGCCCGTGTCTGCCCAGCCGCCGCGAACTTCAGTGGTCCGCGCGAGCGTTGCGAGGGCAACGAGCAGGTCAAGCGCTAAGACAGGCTCAGAACGGGATCTCGTCATCGTGATCGGTCTGCGCGGGCGCCGCGACATCGGCCGCCTGCGCCCCCTCTCGCTCGCTGCCTCCAACCCCACCCGCCGCTTGAGGCAAGTACTGCACGTTGTCGGCGACAACCCTGTGAACCCGACGCTTGCTCCCGTCCCGCGCCTCGTACTCACTTAGCTCGAGCCGGCCGTCGACGCATACCTGGCGCCCCCGGGAGAGGTGCCGCGCCGCGTTCTCCGCCTGCGAGCCCCAGACCTCGACATCGATGTAGTTGCGTTTCTCCTGCCACGCGCCGTCGATCAGCCGCCCCGTCGCGAAGCCGACGCGCAGAGTAACCACGGCCTTGCCACTCGGCGTCTGCCGCAACTCGGGATCCCGGGTGAGACCACAGATGAGGACGACTCGGTTGATGTTTCGCATTCCAATCCCTATAGATCCCGCGGCGGCTCATTTGGTCCCCCCCAGTTGCTCCCCGACGTCCCCCTGCGCCGCATCTTTCGACGGGCCGGATCCGCCAGCATTGATGTCGCGCCGCTTCGCGACCGCCTGCTCGACCGGCACCCCAAAGCGATCCGCGAGCCGGCCGTCCGGCTCGTGCATATGGCGCTCGAACTCGTCGTCGGGCATCAGCACACAGCGCGCGTAGAGCTCCGCCTCCTCCGATCGGTAGGGGCCGGGCAGCTGGCCGCTAACGAGGTCGCGCCCGTACAGGCACATCGCAGCGACGAACCGCAGCTTCGGATCTGACGGTGGGAGCGCCGCGACGTCTGGCGCCAGGTGGACCCGCACCCGCGTGGTGATCGCGACGAGGTCTCCCCCGTAGGTGATCGCCCTCACGCCCCTCTAAAGGCGCGAGCTCTGGGTTTTTATGCTCCCTCGAGCCCCCACTCCGGCGTCGGTCCAGCCAACGAAAGGGCATCCGCCAGACCACGCGTCCGACCTCGGGTCATCACCCGAAGCCCGGCCAGTTGGCACCAGGGGCGACTCTAGGCGAACATATGTTCGGTGACGTCAGAGGGGCATCCCTACGCGATCTTCCGACGCGCGCTTGACCGTGGCGACGTCGTCGCTGCCTGGGCGGCCGCGACCGACCTTCCCCACCTCGACCTCGTCGACGCGCTCGCCCTCTGCCTGCTCACGGCCGAGCGCCAGCCGGCGAGGTTCGAACGCGCCGCCGCGCGCTGGCTTACGCGCTACCTCGAAGAGGAGCCGCGCGTCGGGCTCGAGGAGCTCCGCCTGACGACCGAGCTGCTCGCGAGCCTGGGCGGACCGCACGCCGGCGCCGGCGTGAAGGCGCTGCGCGAGCTCTTCGCGCGGCGCGGTCGCCGCGACCTGGTCAAGGTGCTCGACCGTTGAATATCAACCGCGCGCGCCGGCACCTGCCAGGCCGTAGGCTGAGCGGGTGACGGTCCGACTGCTTCATCCGGCCCTGGCGACCGAGCGGATGGTGGACGTGGAGGGCTACTGTCGGTGCTCCCAGGCGCAGGGCGAACCGGAGCTTCAAGGGATGGTGAGTGCGATCGTGGTGTCACTCGAGCCGGAGCCAGAGGAGATGCGCGTGCGCAGACGCATCCTGAAAGCGTGGTGGGAAGTGCACTACTGGGGCCGGTCCTCCCGTAAGGGGGAGCGCGACCTCGCGTTGCTGCGGGCCGTGGCGTACCTACCCGAGCGCGAAGCGCTGGACTACCTGCGGCGCCACCCCCTCGCCGCCCGAACTGCTTAAGCTTGTGGGATGAGTGACTTGCTGAGCGATGTGGTGCTGCAGAAGCGAGCCGAACTGATCGGCCGCCGCGTCGAGCTGGTGCGCTCCACCGACGAGTACACGAAGCTCAGCCCCGGAGAGCGCGGTACGGTTTCGTCCGTTGACGACATGGGCACCGTCCACGTCGTCTGGGACAACGGCAGCCAGCTCGGGCTCGTTCTCGGCGAGGACGAGTATCTCGTGCTCAACTGAGGCGCATGCGTCATGCGGGCACCGCCTCGGCGGCGCCCAGGCCGCAGGCGCGCTCGAGCTCGCCCGCGATCTCGTCGACCTTCGCCGCGTATTCGCGCAGCGTGTCGGTCGTCCCGTCACTCCAGCCGGCGATGTAGGGAACGGACTCACAGCTCGTGTCGAGCCCCGCCGACGCGCAGGCGACGGCGGCGGCAGACTCGACGATCACCTCGGCCGTCTCGCGGCCGTACTCGGCGTAGCCGATGCCGAGCGCGTGCGCGAGCTCGTGGATCAGCGTCCGCACGCGGGCGTTCGCCGGCTCGTCGGGCGCGACGACGATCCGGCGCGCCGTCGCGTCGCAGTAGCCGAGCGCGGCCGTGCCTGTCGGCTCGTACGCGACCCTGTAACCGATGCCGCTCGCGTACGCCTCGAGCCCCGGCAGTAGGTCGGCGTGCGACTCGCCGGTGATCGGCTCGCGCGGCGGCTCGGGCAGTGGGTCGCCGCGGGTCTGCGAGACGTCGAAGACGTGCACGACCCGAAAGAATGTGCGAACGTCGCCCGTCTCGTCGCCGTCGCCGTCCTTCTCCTTGTAGGTCATGGGCGCGAGGATCGAGATGCCCTTCTCGCCCCGTCGTACCTGGCGTCCGAGCTTCTGCCATGCGCGATAGCCGGCGACGCGTGTGGCGTCGGGCCGCTGCATCGCGATCAGGATCGTGTTGTGAAGGCTGTACCGACGAAATGCCGAGCGTGTCCTGATCCAGGCCTGCCAGCCGTCCGAGCGGGAGAGCGCCTCGACCGCCCGCTCGAGCTTTTCGCGCGCGTCCTGACGACGTCGTGCGTCTGTCGCTGCCATCGCCCTAGGCCTCCGCCGCCGGCGGGTGGTCATCGCGGAGCGCACGGACCCGCGCGCGAGCGCGGACCATGTGGCGGTTGACCTGCGTCCAGCTGTATCCGGTCGCCTCGCAGATCTCGTCGTAGGTGAGACCTGCAACGTGCAGCGAGAAGATCCGGACCTTCTGCGCACTGAGCTCGGCGATGTGCCCGAGCGCCTCGTGGACCTCCACGGTGAGCTCGAGGTCCGCACCCTTACAACTGGGCGGAGACCCAGCGGTGTACTCGTCGAGCTCGGCGTGGCGCGCCTGGCCTTTCAGCAGCCGCCGCGCCTCGTTGATGGCGACGACACACAGCCAGGGGAAGATCGAGTCGCGCTCCGGCTGAGTTTGCAGAAGCTGCAGCCAGGCGAAGGAGCAGGCGTCCTCGGCCACCGCTCGTCGGCCGCCGATCGCTCTGCGGACCACTCGCAGCAATTGCTTCGCGTGGCGCTCGAAGAGCTCTGCCTCGTCGCCGCGTCGCGCTGGCCCGCTCACGACCGGCTCCGCTTGGTTGCGTCATCCTCCGGCGGCCAGGGATGGCGGCTCTGTGGCTCGCCCCGCTCCGACGCGAGCTCGAGGTAGTCGGCGGCGATCGCGTGCGCTTCCGCCAGTTCCTCGAGCTCCGGCTCGACGAGGACCGCACCCTCGTCTGCCGCGTCGATGATGCAGAGACCGCTCTCAGCTGTGCCGACGAGGCGTATGTGACGGCGGCGACCTTCCGCGGTCGTGTACCAGCCCAGCAGTGTGCCGGCGTGTTCTGCAGACGACTGCAGCTGTCTTGGCGAGTCCGGCAGCGTCGGCGTGCCCGTGTGCTCGTTCATCACAACTACCTCCTCTCGGGTCTTTTGCTGACCCAGTCCGGGGACGTAGTTGCCGAAGATGCGACGCGCGGAGCGCAGTCAAGGCCCGCAGGGCCGGACCCCGGAGCGAAGCGGAGGGGTTGACGGCGCGAGCACGTCGTTCACAATCGAGGCACTAGTCCCCGGACGGTCGAGAGGAGGGATGCGATGAAACGGATGCGCGCTCGGTCGTGGTGACCAGACAGAAGAGCAACCAGGCTGTGAGCGACGAAGGCGGCTGGCGGGTCGGCTGGACGGAGCGCTGCTACGCGCGTCCTGTGGTCACGGCCTGCGGAACGAAGAGCTCAAGCTCCTCGCTAGTGCGGCAGGACTTTGGCGCTGGGTTGACCCGCTGTTGGGTTGCTGCCTTCCCCGCCCTCCCCGTGGACCTCGCGCTTTCGACCCTGCTCCCCCCGGCCCTTGTGCTGCTTTTTCCCTTTCCCCTGACCTCAGCCCCCTGTCCAGACTGTCCTTCACCCTCTAAACCTTTCTTACGCTCAATCGGTCCCGTTACCGATCTCTATCTCGCTTGCGAAGGATGTCGAGGAAGTGGGTCACGCGGTTTTGCCTATTCGTTTGGAACCCGCGACTTTCGCTTGCCGACGGGAAAGATCGCCGCGATCCGAAAACCGAGGGGCCTTCGTCTGGAATCGCCTTGAACGGGACCTAACGAAGAGGCCCCCCCGTATTCGTTAGGGGGTAGACGAAGAGGCCCCCCGTTGCCACTCGAAGGGCCCTCCGATTGGCCGCACCTTGCCGACGAGAGCCCGGGCGCCGCGAAATCGCTAGATGCGTGACCCGCGTGACGACCCGCAGGGTGTCACGGGTGAGATCAGCCGCGAGCGGGTCTGGAACTCGGGGCGCGTCCCTCGGACTCGTGAGTCCGCATGAACTCACGCACAGCGTCGTGAAGGCGCGCGAGGCTCTCGTCTGCTCGTTGCTTCAGTCGGTCACGCTCCACCTCGTCGACCCGGAGCGACTCGACCATGAAGCGAAGCCTCTCTGCTCGTTCGGCGTTCCCCATCTTGGTCAGCCTACTCGCCCT
This sequence comes from uncultured Solirubrobacterales bacterium, assembly GCA_963716195.1. Classification (GTDB taxonomy): domain Bacteria; phylum Actinomycetota; class Thermoleophilia; order Solirubrobacterales; family JBBDJG01; genus JBBQNR01. The sequence continues at coordinate 254,482 of OY970293.1, read as the reverse complement.
CGTCCGGGCGCTCGGCGACCTCCTCCCTCTCGGTCTCTTGAGTCATGTCAAGCACCTGGCTCACCAGCAATCTCACGACCTCGTCACGCTTGCGTAAGTCCTGGTCGAGCTGGTCGACTCGCGCGGCCAGCATCGTGATTGCGACGTCCGAGCTCCCGATCGCCTGCTCGAGCCGCTCGGGGTAGCTCAGCCCGGTCGTCGAAACCTGCGAGGGAAGCTCGCCCCGCAGGCCGCGTCCCAGAAGGCTCATGGCGACCACCAGAAATCCGAACGCCGCGACGCCACGCTCTATATAGAAGAGCGGCTCGGAACCGAGCGCTATTGCGGGCAGTGGTCGAGGGACGGACGAGACCAACGTGATGACCAGTGAGGCTGCGAACGTGGCCACGGCCGCGAGCGCCACCGCCCTGGCACTCCATCGTCGCGATCGCCGCGAGTCTGCCGGTATAGGGGTGCCGGCGTTCACATCAACCACCCTGCCGTGGCCCGCCCGGCAGGCGTACCTCTCGGGGCTCGAGCTCGCTGCCGGGGCGAGCATCGCTTGCAGCGGCCGGGAGTTTGAAGGCGCGCAGGCTTCCCTCGTGCACGTCGCGCTCCGAGCAGAACAGCATCCGCTCGCGACCTGGGTAGGGCCACGTGTCCTCGGGCGTGCCGGGCCGTGCCAGACGTCCGGTCACCTCGCGGTCGGCCGCTCGCATGAAGCTTTCGAGCTTCGCCTCGTCGATGCAGATGAAGATCACCGCAGGCGCCTCGCCCAGCCGCCGATACCGCTCGACGGCCTGCCACCATCCCGTCAGGAGCGCGTCGTAGCGGTGGAACTTGTCGAGGTTCTTGGTCGGCTTCCCGGTCCGGTCCAGCTCCAGCATCAGGTCGAAGCGCCGGCCGCGGTGGGGCATGTCCATCGTGACGGTCGCGTCGGGCCAGACGCGGCCGAACTGCTTGCCGCGCAGGTCTCGCACGCGCCGGTAGCGCTCCGAGCGCAGGTCCTCGGCGCCGATCGGCACCCGGCGGCCGTTCTCGAGCTTGGTCGGCACCTCGAGCCTTCCCTCGCGCTCGCCCCGCCACTCGACGGCGTGGTCGCAGACCAGACGGCGGAAGCAGAGCACCCATGCGTTCGTCTGCAGCCGGTGCTCGAAGGTCCGGTAGTCGGCGATCCTGCGCTCCTGCCACTTCGCTTCGGTCGGGATGTAGGGACCGTCGGGGCCGTGGTGTGCCTGGCCGGCGGCGAACCCGGCGCGCGCGAGCACGTAGCCCGCCTCGTACCGCCCCCTGCTTGCCTGGAGCTGGAAGCGCCGAAGCCAGCCTGCCTCCACGAGCCGCACGAGCCGCAGCTGGGCCGCGCGGGTCGCGCGGTCCGGCCACCACTCCTGCCACAGGTGAGAGAGCAGCAGCACCTCGTGTCGCCACAGCGCCCTCACGATCTCGAGGTCGCGCACCTGCGGCTCGAGCCGTGCGGCGACCTGCGGGTCGACTTCGGTCTTGTCCCACCTCAGAGCCAGCACGTTGGTCGGGTGCACGGCGCGGTAGGTCGCCGGCAGCTCCGCCTCCGGCGCGGGCGATTTCGGCTCAGCCGAGTCCGTTTGCTGATCGGCCTCCTCCGAACCGGGCGACTGGTCGCCGTCACCTGGCTCGGGCCGATCCTCCTGGGCGTCCGCGGGATCTACGTCAGCGGCGGAAGTCTGCGCTCCGACGTGCTCGCCATCCACGGGCGCCACTTGATCGGCTTCCGATGCGCTCTCGTCCGCGCGCTCCTCGCGCGCGTTTGCCTTGACAGGTGCCTGCTCGAGCGGGTCCGCCAGAACCGCGGGCCAGAACGCCCCCGCCTCGCGCTGGCGCGCAAGATGGTGCTCGCGAAGCTCGACATTGGCCTCGCGGAGCGGAAGCGTCCTCGCATAGAAGGCCGTCTGGCGAGCGCCGTCTGCAACCCAGGAGTTGATCGCTTCGAAGATCGGCAGCCGCACGATGTCGTCGGGCCCGAAGCGGGCTCGCTCGCGATCGTCCTGCTCGCCACGGATCAGGTCGGAGTAGACCTCCATCGCGACCTCGGCCTGCTCGCGCGCGTCCGCGACCTCGCCCATCGCGAACATCGAGCGTGAGCGCAGCAGCGACTTCAGCCCCGAGCGGATCGTGCGGTCGGCCACCTGCTCGGAGTACTGCCAGGCGGCGGTCACCTCCAGCGGCCCGGCGGCGCGGTGGAGCGCGAGCATGGTGGCGAACGAGGGCGTCAGCACCAGATGCGCCTCGTCGATCTTCAGGCAGACGCGCACGCGCTCCTCGGGGGGTAGGCGCTGCTGCTGCTTCATCGCCTGGTGGACGAGCTGCAGCAGGAACTGCAGCACGACGACGGCGTTCTGCTCGCCCACCTCGCCGAGCGCTCCGTTCACGATCAGGACCTCGCGGTTTCGTATCACCTCGGCGATGTCGAGTGCAAACGGGTGCCGCAGGGCGATATCGACCGAGGGGCTCGTGAGCAGCCGGTTGATCTTGTTCAGGGGTGCCGCCAGCTGGCCCGCCATGTGTGTGCGCGAGTCCATCCAGCGGTCGGGGAACGTCTGACCCCAGTAGCGAGCGACCGCCGCCATGCCCTCCATTCCGTCGAGCCGGTCAACGACACGCTCGCGATAGGGCGTGCGCCTCGGCGACAGCAGCTCATACATGTGCCACAGCGTCGGCTCGGGCTCGACCGCGCAGACCGCGAGCGCGGCGTTTCGCAGGAACTCGTCCGACTGCGAGAGGATCGCGCCCGGCTCGTGCGCCTCTTTCATCGCCTGCAGCACGACGTCAGCGACTGCGTCAGGCCCCGCGTCGATCTGAAGCGGGTTGATCCCGACCTCCGGTCGGGCAAGGTCCATGTACCAGACGGTGCGATCGGCGGGGATCAGCGACAAGGCGAGCAAGGCGAGGGCCTGGTTCGGGTCTGCCACGATCATGGCGGCGTCGCGGTCGCGGGCGTCGATCTCGATCGTTTTCGCGGTTCCCGAGGTCTTACCCACGCCCTGTGCGCCGATGAATGCCTGCCCGTACTTTCGATCGGCCGGCTTGATGCCGACCGGCCCGCGCTCGTCGCGCATGATCTCGAGCGCCGGATCGCGCGTGATCTGGGGGCCCGCCAGCGCGCGGCCGTTGGGCGCGCGCACGAGTTGCGCCGTCTTCACGCGCTGGCGCGGCACGCCGACGAGCGCCGCGAGTTCCGAGGAGGAGAGCACGCCGTGCAGGAACGGGGGCAGCGGGTTGGGCGCCCCGAGCGCGATCCGGCGCCGATAGAGCCACCCCCGCAGGCGCATGTTGCGCCCGACGAGGGCGTTCTCGGAGTGCGCCTCCGAGAAGAGGCCCGCGAGCGCCCTCGCCGCCTCGCGACTGTCGGACGCAACGCGGATCTCGACCCAGAAGAGCGAGCGGTGCTGCGTCTCGAGGGCGCCCTTCAGCTCCTTGTCCTCGACCACGGAGTCGACGCCGATGTCGGCCCGATCGCGGTGCTCGCCTCGTGTCAGCTCCTGTTCGCGCAGCTTCAGCAGGCGGCGCGAGAGCCGGTGGGCGAGCCAGGGCGCCGGGGTCAGTACGAGCTGCACCGTCGCGGGCTCCGCCACCCGCGCCATCGTCGCGATGATCGAATCCATGAGGGCCTGCTCGTCGTCCTTGACGGTCTGAATGCGGGCGACGAACACGCGACGCTTCTTCAGACGCGTCACGCAGCGGCCCCAGGTTGGCCCGACCGTGAGCGGTCTGAGGCTGACGTCCGGGTAGGTCGCCGACAGGCGCCCCTCGATCATGGCGGCCTCGGCCTGCGTCGCGGCGAGCGCGAGCGCCTGGCGGTCGTCCGGCAGCTGGTGCACCTCGAGCGCGATGCTCGGCGGGCCCCTGAGCAGCCGCTCCCACCAGCGAGGACAGAGCTGCCCGTGCCAGGCGTCGAAGAGCTTCTCCCGCTGGTAGGGGGTCGCCGTGTCCTCGCGGCTCGGTCGCAGCTCGAAGCGGCGCACGCCTGCCAGCCGCCGCCTGCGCGAGCGGGCGCGCAACGCCGTGATCGACGCGACGCTCAGCATGAACAGCAGCAGAGGGAGCCTGAGGGCCCGCCACGCGGATCCGAGCACGGACGTCGCAGCCCCCTCGAGCTCGTCGCCGACGCTCTGTGAGCTTCGTCTGCCTGGCTGGCGGCGCTTGCTCTCGGGAGGGGTCCGTCCGCGCGCCGGGTGGTCCCTCGCGCGGGCGCTCTTGGAACGACCGTTCTCGTGCACACGTTCGTCCTGCTGCTGATCCGCGGCGCTGCGAAATCCGCTCACGACCCGGTCGACGAGGTCGAGCCGCCCCAGCATCGTCATGACCAGCGCGACGTAGAGGACGACCAGCGCGAGCCCGACGGCGGGGCGGCCGACCGCCCGGATCATTGCGTGCCCTCCAGGTACGGGATCGGGTCGACGACCGGCGCTCCGAAGCGATGGCCGCGCCGGACCTCGAAGTGCAGGTGGGGCCCGAAGCAGCGCCCGGTGCAGCCCGACAGCGCGACCACGTCGGCCCGGCTGACCTCGGCGCCGACTTCGGTGCGGTACTCGCCGAGATGCGCGTAGCAGGTGGTCAGCCTCTGGGCATGGGTGATGCAGACGAAGTTGCCGTAGCCGGACACGGGCCGCGCCAGCGTCACCGTCCCGTCATCGGCCGCGTGTACCGGCGTGCCGCTCGGAACGGCGATGTCGATGCCCGGGTGACAGCGCTCCCACTCCCGGCGCTCGCAGAACGGCGAAGTGACCGGGCCTTGCACCGGCCACGCGAGCCGACCGCTTCCCCTCGGCCAATCGCCGATGGAGCAGTCGCCGCGGTAGCGCTCCGCCTGCGCGAGCACCTGGCGGACGTACCAGTCGGCGTGGTTGTAGGCGAAGAGCGCGCGCTGCCAATTGGCGGGCGCACCGTTCGCGCTCAGAAGACGAGCCGCGCCGGGAATCGCGTCCGCGGGATCCATGACGTTCGTTCGGCCGTCGCCGTCGCCGTCCAGCCCGTAGACGGTCCACGTCCCGGGCATGAACTGCATCGGCCCGAGCGCTCCCGCTGAGCTCGGCCCGACGTTTCGGCCGTGACCCGACTCGACGTAGCCGATCGCGGCCAGCACCGCCCAGTCGAGCCCGAAGCTGGCGCCGGCCTGTTGGTAGAGGCTCAGGTAGGGCGCCGGGATGCCGTCGTTGGCGTTGGGCGAGGCGGCGCAGACCGGCTCGCTCGCCTGCCCGGTGCCGGTTCCGAGGACCGCGAACACCGACGCAAAGACGCCGAGCGCCAGGAGCGATGCGACGGCCAGCGCTGCGACCGCCTTGATCGCCACGAGCGAGACGACAAGGTCCGCGCTCGCCGCGGTGCGCTCCGCCCCGTTTTGCCTATCTCCTTCGAGCTGCGTGCCCGGCGGCGCCTCGTCGATCGCGCTCACCGGACCTGTCTGCGGTCGGCGCGATCGGGCCTTTCGTCACCCGCGATCCCGAAACGCCTCTGCAGCAGCCGCCGCAGCTCGACGAATTCCCACCCGTCGCGGCGAAGGCTCCAGAGCGCGCCCGCCAGCTCGTAGATGTCGCCGCCCCGGCCGCAGCCGTAGCAGTACCAGCCCTGCGCCGCGTTCTCATAGACGTGGCAGGAGGGTTCGGGGTCATCGTGGTCGGGCAGCGGACAGCACACCTTGCCGCCACGGTCGGGCTCAACGCCTGCCAGCTCCCGGAAGTAGAGCGCCGGCGCGATCCACTGCAGCCGATCCACCGTGCGTCGCACCCGCGCGACCTGGGGCTTGTGTCCACTCGCGTGCCGTCGCGGCAGCGGCCCGACGACGTCTTCGAGGCAGAAGCGCGGATGCCGGTCCGCGCGCACGAGCTCGACGGCGCGCGGGCCCTCGTACTCCGTCTTGAAGTTGCGTGTGCCGGGAGGGCGCAGTATCCGTGCCGCGTCGACAGCCTGAGGGTCACCGCCCAGCGCCTCGGCGAGCACCCGGTTGGCCTCGCGCAGGCGGCGCGGGTCGTCGATCGGATCGCGAAGCAGCCAGTAGGCGTGGTGGCCGCCGCCCGAGGCGACGAGCATGTGGGGGCGGGCCCGGAACCGCTCGATGCGTGCGATGAAGGCGGTTCCGTCTTCGTCGTCGCAGTCCACCCACACGACGCGCGCGGGTGCGGCGTGTGCCTTCGTGCCGCCCAGTTCGCCCGTCTTCGGATGCCGATGGCGCGGCACTACGCCAACCCAGACGTGCTCCGAGTGCCCGAGCCGCTCGATCTCGACCGCGATCGCCTCGAGATCGCGAGCGGGCAGGAAGATCCCCGTCCTGCCCCGGTGCATCGGCCCCTTCCTGCCGTCGCACTCGCGCCGGTGTGCGATCTCCACGAACGCGAACGGGTCGAGCCCGAAGAGCGCGTTCAGGTAGGTCCGAAGCCCGCCGTCCGGTCCCCACGGCTCCTGCTGGTGCCCGCTCACGGGTACAGCTCCACGACGCGCCATCCACGCTGCCCGAGCGCGAGCAGGAACTCGAACACGCTCTGCCTGCGTCCGTAAGCGAGCAGGGCCGAGGCCTTGGTCTCGGTGCGGTTGCGTGCATAGAGGCGCAGCGAGCGAAACTTCGGATGCCGCCCGTCAGCGACCCCTCTCACGGGAGCGTCGACGAGGTAACGGTTGACCGCGCCGGACGCTGTCCTCGCGAGCGTCGCGCGCGTTCGTGCGCCGGTGTCGCCGTGCTGGTAGCGAAGGAACGCGGGCAGGAATGACCGGGCGCTGCGTCGCGCCGCGACGAACGAGTCGCGCCCGTCCTTCTTCCTAGTGCCGAGCGTGCGGCGGTGACGTGCGCCATCGTTTCGACCAGTCGCGGGGGTGAGCACCAGCGGGGGCCGTTCCGTGCCCGAATTCGGTCCCCGCCGGGGCGTGGATGAGATCGCGGCGATGAGCGCTGCGGTGACGATCAGTGCGACTGCGCACCCCATGAACGCCCTTCTGCGCGTAAGCACCGTCATCGCGGCCTGTAGACGCGCTCGCGCCGGCGTTGCTCTCGCCGCTCCAGTCTTCTCGTCTCGCGGCGCTCGCGCACGCTCTCGCGAACGCGATCCGGAGGGAGCTCGACGCTCGCGCGCCTGAGGTCGGCGCGGCGCGGCGGGTGCTTGTCCTTCCCGGGCACGGCGTCGAGCAGGCGCCGGTCGCGCTCGATCGCCTGGGCCGCGCTATCGCGCATCCGGGCGCGGTCCTCGTCGGACGCCCGCTCGTAGGCGCGCGGGTTGACACCCGCGAAGCGCAGGTTGCGCGCGTGGTCGACCTCCAGGCCCGATTCGATGTCGCGGCGGCGCTGGTCGACGAGCGCGGCGCGATCTCGATCCGTGAACTCGCCGCCGGTCAATGCGAGGTTGCGGTCGGCCGTCCCGACGATGCTCCGGGCCTGGCGGATCGCCTCCGGCGTGTCCTTGCTCGCGTCGAGCACGTCGCGACGGCGCAGTAGCGCGCCTTCCTTGTCGCTCGGCGCTGGAAGATCCTTGCCCCACTCCTTGTGCGCCTGCACGAGCGTGTCGTACTTCGAAAGGCCGCGGTTGGTGTCGCGCAGCTCTCGCTCGAGCTCGTCGTTGCGGTCCAGGGCGCCGCGGGCGCTCTCAAGCTGCGCGCGAAGAACGTCGTCGGCTCGTTCGTGGAGCTCGTCGCGCGCGGCGGTGCGGACCCCCCCACTTCGGTCCTGCGCCCGCCCGTGCCCGACGCGCGCGAGCGCCATGACCGGTGCGCCGCCGAGACGAGCGGTGCCGCGCCGGACGGCTCCGAGGACGAAGCCCGCCTCGCGCGCGTCCCTGTATGCGCGCCGGGCGCCGCCAGTGCCGTGGCGGATCGCGCCGCGCCCGGCCGACATGAAGCCCATCAGCTCCTTGCGCTTGAACAGCACGCCCCACCAGAACGCAAGCTGGAGGAGCCAGGCGCCGAACCACCCGATTCGAAGCGCAGCGATCGACGCGGCCGCGACGAGCACGAGCGCGAGCAGAAGCGCGTACACCAGCTTCGCGGCGAGAGCGCCGATGAGCCGCTTCGCCCAGGCGACGAACGTCGCGCGGCCCGACTCCCCAAACGCCGGCGCGAGCAGCATCGCCGGCGCCAGCAGGAGAAGGATCAGGCTCATGATCGCGGCCAGCAGTAGGCGGATCCCCAGGTAGAGGAGGAGCGCGACGGCGCCGAGCATGCCGGCAGCGATCAGTGCGAGCAGGGCGATGCGCGGGAAGGTCCCTCCCCCCTCCTGCATCCGGACGTGCTCGGGGTCCTTGTGGACCAACTCGCGAACGCGGCCCGAGAGCTTTGCGTCCTCACCCCGCAGTGCCTCCTTCCCCAGATTGCCGATCCCGAGCGCCTGCCCGAGCGGGCCGCCGGTTGCGACCTGGCGCACGCTGTCGGTGAGATCTCCAAACGAGATCCCGCTTCCGAGGATGCCGCCTCCCTCGAGCTGCTCGCCCTTGGTCAGCTTGTAGAGGGACTCGCGCTGGCCGCTCTGAGCCGGGAACGCGAGCCAGACATCCGCGTTCGTGAGCGAGCTGCCCTTCTGAGCGCGCGTGAGACACCACTCGACGTCACCGAACTCGAGCGCGCACCAGGGCTGGAGGACGAGCGAGTCGTAGAGCCCCCGCATCGCGTCCGAGAACGAACGTTCCGGCTCCTTCACCCGGCCGGTGGATGCCGCGCTCAAAAGGCCGAGCGCCGCCTCGTTCGAGAGCCTCGACGCGTAACCGACCGTGCCGGCCGGGTTTGCGATCACGACCAGCGCCGCCACCATAAGCAGCACCGTCGCGGCGAGGCCGCCGATCGTCTCGATCGTCTTTCGCTGCACGAGCCCGCGCCAGATCCCCCACAGGCCCGCGACCGAGATCGCACTCAGGAACCACGGCTCTCCCAGCACGCGCTCGTGAAGGGTGGCAAGCGCCCGCTTCGCGCCCGGGAGCGAGTCGCCGACGAGGTCGAGCGAGAACGCCCACTCGAGCAGCAGCAGCACCCCCTTCAGCAGGTAGACGAGCCCCATCCACACCAGCGCCGCCACGTTCTGGAGCGCGCCGAGCAGATTGTTCTCGACCTTCGTGAGCGAGAAGCCGACGCGGACGTCGACGCCGTAGCTCGAGAGCGGATACGGATGCGCGATCGAGCCGCTCAGCCGGCAGCCTGCGCTCGCGGCGACACCGATCGCCGCGCGTTTGCAGAACGGAGACCGGGCCCCCAGGGTTCCGAACGGGTCCGCGTAACCGTCCGCTCGCTCCGGCGCGTCGGCGCCCGGCTGGCCTGAGGAAGCGGGCGAGCCACCATCGCCCTGGTTTGGCACCGGGGCCGAAGCGCCCGGAGCGGCCTCGTGTCTCCTCGCCCGCTCGCGGGCGTTCTTGCAGCGACCACGCTGATCGCTGCGGCGATCGGCGCCCTGCTTGCATTGGGCCTCAGGCGGCCCCGATGAGCCCACCACCTCCGGCGCGGCGTTGGCGCTCGCGGCGAGCGCCACGAGGGCGATCGTCCCCGCCACGGCGATCGCCCGGCTTCGGTTGTGTCGCCCGCGCTCAAGCAGCCGCGCCAACGGGGTAGTCCTCCAGCGCATGGGCCATGGCGGGCGTCGTGTCCAGGAGCTCGACGAGCTCCGGCCCGGGATCGACCTGGATCGCGCCGACGCGTCCCTCGTAGTCGCGCATGAAGCAACGGCCGCGCCTGAACTGCAGCAGCCTCTGACGAAGGCGCTCGTCGTCGGGATCAAGCCGAAGCAGGGCGAGCGCCTTGGCCGCCTCCGACTCGGCCTCCATCCCGAACACGAAACGCGCACCGATCAGGTTGTCCACCTCCTCGGCGTCCGCGGCGAGGTGCGCCACGAGGATCGGCGTCGCGAACTCCGAGCGCGCCCAGCGGTTCAGGTTCTCGATCAGCCGTCGCCCGACCGAGTCCTGCATCAGAAACCACGCCTCGTCGAAGCCGAGCACCTTGTGGCGCGACCGCTCCGATCCCATCAGGCGCATCGCATAGGCGCAGACGAGGCGCAGCACCGCCTGGCCGATCCGCTCGTCCTCCGACAGCTCCGCCTTCGGGGTCCCCGGTATCGGGCGCGCGAGCCTGCGGATGCGAAGGCTCGTGAGCTGCTTCGCCTGCGACTTGGGTGCCAGGACATCGTCTCCCTGCCGGGCGAAGCCGAGCCGGGCAAGGCCCGTCTCCGCGTACACCTCGAGCGCGGAGGCCGCGTCGCCCGCGTCACCGCCCCGGTGGTTCAGCTGCTCCACGACCGCGGTGCACGTCCCGCCTACCTCGCCACCGGCCACCACCCTCACCGCGCGCCGGATCTCCGTCTTCCAGCTGGCGGGCATCGGATCGGGCAGCACATCGATCAGGAAGTTCGTCGCCAGGTCCTCGCGCGTGCCGGCGGGGGCGATCCGAAGTGGATCGAGCAGGCCGCGGTAGCGGTCGTCGCCCGAGAGCTCGATCACCTCGGCCTGCTCGGCGATCCCGGGCAGCTCCTGCAGGCAGTGGTCGCCCTTGGGGTCGATGTCGACCACGCGCGAGCCCTGCAGGAGCGCCTGGTAGAGGAGCAGCTGGAGCAGCATCGTCTTGCCGGAGCCGAGCGTCCCGGCGCACAGCACCGACGGCGGCCGGCTCGTCCTCGACGCTTCGGTGAGGTCGAACAGGACCGGCGCGCGCGAGCCCGACAGCGTGTAGCCGATGTAGGGCCCCGCGCCCGAGCCAACGGAGTGCGTCGCGATCGGGACCATCGCACCGAACTGCTCCACGCTCAGGTAGTCGTCGTAGCCGGGAACCCGCGATGCCTGCGCGGGCAGGTGGGAGACGAACAGATGCAGCTGCTCTCCGAGCGGGCGGTACAGGCGCAACGACCCGTACTCGCGCCGCAGCGCCGCGACGCGCTCCTCCAGCTTCTCGCGCGAGGGGGCGCCGACCGCGAGCGAGATCGACGCCCGCAGCAGAGGCGGGCGCCCGTCGCCGGTCAGGTAGTCCTCGAGCTCGCGCGCCGCGGCGGGACGAGCGGCGCCCATGGACGACGGACCGTGGTCGCCGTGCGCCTCCTCGGCGAACGTGTTGTCGGCGTCGACGATCTTGCGCCGCGCGAGCGCGAGCGCCTGCGCGTTGGGAACGTAGCGCGCCGAGAAGCAGGCGTCGACCGCGAAGTCGACGGCTTCGAGCGGCGCGAACAGAAGCTCCGCCTCGCGCCCGGGGAACGCCACCGCCTCCGGCAGCGCGCCGATCACGAGCAGCGCCTGGTGGCTCTCGCCCCGCTCGGACTCGATCCGAAGCGCGCGCGCCTCGATGTTGATCGGGCTCTCGAACAGGCGCAGCAGGTCGCACTCGAGGGGGCGGTAGTGCTTCTCGGCTGCCCCCTCGATCACCAGCGCCTGTGGCAGGAAGCGCTCCTCGACCTCCGGCTCCCCGATCCCGCGACAGAACGTCCTGCGGACAAGCCACTCAAGCTCGTGCGTCGACGCACGCTCGCAGTCCAGGTAGTCGGAGACCCGCTTGAACGTGCGCCCTTCCTGGGACATCAGCGTGTCGAGCGCCCGCTGGCCGAGCCCGCGTGGATCGCGCAACCCGATCCGCCCAGCCAGACCTTGAAGCAGCGCTCCGGCCGAGCCCCGGCGCAGCAGGTCTCCCAGCTGCTGCCCCGAACCTTTCGCCGCGCCTCCGAGCAGCACCGACAGGTACACGTCTGGCTCGGCTATCGAGCGCGAGGCGAGCAGCTTTCGATGCTCCTCCAGGTGGGCTTTCCAGAGCTCGGCGTTGCCGTAACGGCCGTCAGCCGTCAGCGCGGCGGACCTGACGTAGTCGGCGACCGACCACTGCCTCGTCACGCGCAGGAGCTGGAAGTCGGCCTCGATCGTGTAGGCGAAAGACCCCAGGTCGTACAGGAGCTCCTTCTTCTCGGGCGTGGGCAGTCCCGAGTAGGACGTGGTGCGGATTCGGTAGAGCGCCCATACGTCGTCCGCGTCACGGCCGAAGACGAGGTTGCGGTGGGCGAACGTGATCGGCTGCCTCATCGCTCGACGACCATCCGCTGCCCGGCCCGTAGCCGCACGTGCTTACCGACGAAGAGAGGGTCTCCCGGAAGCTGTTTGACCCGAAGCGTGGGCCGGCGCCCTCTCGTCTTCACCGACCCGAACGGCGGATAGCGAAGAAGGACGGCCGCCGGGCCTCCGATAACCGCGCGGCGCAAGCGGGCCGAGCGCTCGTCGGGGAGAATCGGGATGTTGGCCAACCTCACCACTGCCCCGACTCGGGGCACTCCGCGCAGACCGGCGATGCGGGCAGGCTCAAGCGTGAATCGCGCCCAGGCGGCAAGCCCCGTGTGCGCGGGCCGCCCGTCGATCTTGAGCCGCGCGAGCGCGTAGGCGACCGCGACCGGGACGATCACGAGCCGGATCGGAGTGGGCGCGACGTCCGTCAACGCCCCCACCAATGGCAGGCGCCCGAGCACGATCGTGGCGAAGAGGGCCAAAGCCCAGTACGCGATCCCCCGAAGCGGCACGCCGTAGGGCACCGGGATGCGCCAGCGATCGACCTTGTGAATCCGCCGCTCGAGGTCGAAGACGACGCGGAACGAGCGGATCGTGAGGCCTTCTCGCTCCCTCATCGCCTCAGTTGCCGATCGCGTTCCAAAGCCCGCGAATCACGAGCCGGACCGCATTGGGGGCGAACACGAACCCACCCACCACGATCACGAGCACGGCGAGCACCACGCCGCCGTTCACGTCACGCTTGAGAAGGACGGGAAGCCCGACGAGCGCCGCCACGCCGAGTATCAGCGCTGTGGCCCACGAGCGCACCTCGTCACCGACGTTCCTTCCGATCTGGCTCGTGTCGGCAACAGCGGATGCCGCTGGCGCCGCCAGATACACGACGACGGCCGCGCCGAGGATCGGGAGCGCCGTCCGCAAGAGTCGCCTCGTCATGGAGACCTCCTCACGTTTGGGTTGACCTGGATCGATCGCACGTACCAGCGATCGCGTTTCACCACCTCGAGCTCGTAGCGGAGCGTCCAGGTGGCCCCACCTTCCTCGGCGCGCAGCTCGACAGCGACGCGCCCCCGCCGCACCCACGTGATCGAGTCGAGGGAGGCGATCCGAAGCCGCCGGGTGGGCAGCGCCACCACGGCGCGGCGATCGAGATCGGCGCGCAGATTGGTTCCCTCTCGTCGCAGGTAGTTGGCGATCGCGCGACCTGCGACCGTCCGCAGCGCTCGGTCGACGACCTGCGGTTCGTCGATTACAGGCGCCTTAGTGTTGACCGGCGGGGCTCCGACGAACGCCGGATAACCGGACACCGCCATGAAACCCCGCCGATCGGTTTGGACGGGGACGGAGACGAAGGAGGGGCCGCTCGTCGTCTCCGCCGCGACGGTGATGAGGCGCCTTTGGTTGGAGACCACCTCATCCTGAACCGCTGCCGTCCAAGTGACTTGCTGTGAGCTGCCAGAGCGCGCCGAGAGCCCCGCGCCGGGTGCAAGCGCCTCCGACGCATATGCGCCCACCCTTCTCTCGTGGCGTTCGGGGTGGGCGGGATCCCAGCTGAGATACGCGCGCGTGAACGCCTCGGCAAAGCTCTCGGCGGCGAGACTCGGTGCTCGTCCGGCGTGTAGGTCTGTCACCGGCGCGGCCCGCCCTGCGAGCACGGTCAGGAGTCCGAGCAGGGTGAGGACTACGACGAGCCAGATGAGCGCCAGCCGCACGACAAGTCCCGCGGATCGAACGAGCCAGGCCGATCTCGTCGCCAGTGGCAGCTCGGCCCTCATCGCTCGAAGCTGAACTCGTGGCCGAGAGGGTGACTCTCGGCCGGTTTCGGAGGTCGTGGTGGCGCCGCTTGAGGGGCCGAACGGGGGGAGGTCAGCCCCGGCGTGACTCGTCCCGCTCGAGATTGATGCGGGCGAGCGTCGCTGGACGAGGCTCGGCCACCATTGCGAGCGCGGACAACCCTCTCGCCGTTTGGCCGCTCGGTCTTTCTTGGAGCAGGAGCGCTCGGAGCGAGCTGCGGACGGGGCGCTGTCGGTTCGACCCTCGCCTGAGCCGGCGGCCCTTCGGGTGTGTGATGGAACACGACGCCCGCGCCGAGCAGCAGGACCCCGGCAACGAGGACAAGACCCACGAGCCGCGACCGCCTCGCCGCCCTTTGGCCCGTGTGATCCTCGCCGAGGAGGGATGACCCAAAGAAATCGTGTCGACGGTTTTCCTCCCTCGACCCATCTCCATCGAGGACGCTCGGCGGAGGCGCGTTATTGACAAGATCGGGAGGAAGAGGATTCGGATGGGCAACGAAGACCTCGTCCCGCGTCCACACTTCGTCGCTGATCTCGAAGATGTTTCGGTCCTCGCTGCGCAAGCAAGGCTCCTTCCTGGGTTCGCGTTCTTGCCTTCACCCCCTATAGATCCCGCGGGCCGAGATCTGGTCCCCCCCAATTTCGAGATCACGAGCGCGGGCAGCGTCGGATTGCCGGGTTCGGAGCCCCGGCGTCGCCAAACCGCAAAGGCCCGCCGTCAGCAGGCCACGATCAAATGAAACGGAAGGTCAGCGGGATTGCCAGCCGCGTCGTAGGTCTGAACCCCGACTCGGCCAGCGTCATCGCGCACGACGACGCGCCCGGCGGGCGGGGTCGTTGCGTCGGTGGTTCCGGGCGTTGCCCCGTAGACGCATGCACTGGCGCTCTGAGCGAAGCCGATCGTGTAGGAGCCGGAACCCACGGATGTGTGGTCATAGGTGGTCGCGTTGCCACGCAGCGGGGCACCGCTCGCGGCCACGGCCGCAAAGAACTTCGCGGCCGGGGCTCCCGGCGGGCCGGGCGGGCCGGCGACTCCACCCTGCCCCCTTAACGATCGACGTGCCTGGCGGCTGAGATCCGATGCGCGAAGCGACCCTGCCTTGACCTGGCGGGAGCGAACTGCGTTTGCGCGGAGCTCCGACTCGCCGACGGCTCTCGGCTTGATCTGCCGAGAGCCGACGCTGTTTCGCGGCAGCTCGAGCACGGCGTAGGAAGTACCGCCGAGGGTAATGAAGATGGCGAGCGTCGCAAGAACGTTCGAGTACGTCAGGCGGCGAAGAAGTCCGGCCGGCATTTCGATCCTCCTTAGTCGGGTCGCCCGACCTGGGCTGTGTGAATTGTGTCGGCGCTAGAGGCCGACCACCGTAACCCTCACGCGCCGGGAGTGACCGACCTCGTAGGGATACGTTCCCTCGCGCGGTACGCGGGCGCGGAACCTGTACACACGGCGGCCGCGCGTACCGTTGAAGCGGTAGTCGTAGCGCCAGGCGCCGCCCTCACCCGCGCTTACCGTCGCGAACGTGCGCCAGCTCCCGAGCGCGTGAGCCTGGAGTTCCACAAGCTTCCCGGCGGCCTGCGACGGTCGACCCTTGAGCCGCCCGCTGAAAGTGACGGCCTCGCCGTTCAGGACGAAGTGCTTGCTGACCCTCAGCGTGGTCCGGGCGGGAACGAGAAGGCTCACCTCCCTGGTGGCCGGCCTCACCGTTGGAGCTCCGGGATATCGGAAGCGAAGCGTCCGGCTCGGACCGGGCGCCACCAGATACGAGAAGCGCCCGCTGCCCGAGGTCCTGACCGCCGCAAGCGGAGAGAACGTCGCGCCCTCCGCCCGAAGCGCCTGGGTCACGAGCACCTGCGCATCGGTTATCGGCGCTCCGCTCCGGTCCGTCAGTTGCCCGGCTACACGCACGCGCCGTCCGAAGCCGACACGTGAACGGGCAAGCAGTCGCGTGCCCGCGCGCCTCCGCCCTCCACCGTCGCCCCGCCTTGAGCGCCTCACGACGCCCACGCGAAGGCGGGTCGCCACCCGTACGGGCAGTGCCACCTCCGCCTCCTGGCCGTCGGCCCTTCGATCCGTCGATCGTTCGTTGCCCGCGCGGTCGACCGCGCGGGCGCGCAGCTCGTAGGTCCCTTCGGGAAGGCGCTCGTCGTCGAGATAGGCGATCAGGCGAGCGCCCTCAAGCTTCGTGTCGAGGGGGCGCCACGACACCGAGTCGCGCCTTCTGAGCTCTATCTCTCCTCGATCGATTCCCGAGACCCGATCGACCGCGCGTACGGAAACTCGCGCCGGATCCGATGGGTCCTGCTGCTCGAATGCGAGCTCGGGTGCCTCGTCATCCAGCCGCAGCACGACGGGCGGCCCGGCCGTCTTCGGATCCTCGTTTCCGGCCTCGTCGCGAAGCCACACACGGGCAACGTACTCGCCCGCCTGCGGCAGCTTGAGATCGACCGACTCCGCACCGGAGAGGGGCTGGGTGCCGCCCCGGCATTCGTCGCTCGCGGCCTGGCACAAGTCGTAGCTCGCGTCGGCGAGCGGAGACCCGGTTCGATGCAGCGGGTTCTGCCAGGTGATGCGAAACTCGTTCCGCGACCTCCAGGCCTCGCCTCCCTCGACAGCCGGATCCTCGGGCTGGGCCGGGGGTGTGTTGTCGACGAGGATCGTCCGGCTGATCTGGTTGACGTTACCGGCGGTGTCCACCGCCTCGGCCGTGAGCGTGTGCGTGCCATCGGGCCGGATCGTCACAGTGTCGAGCCCGTAGCTGTCGCCCCCCTGCGGACAGGGAACGCGGAGGCTGTAGTCGCACGGCTTTCCGCGCAGGCCCACCTCGCCTCCGTCGATCCGTACACGGGTCTCGCGGATGCCGACGTTGTCGCCAGCGTCGAAGCTCACTCCCTGCACGCCCTTGAGCCAGCCTTCGCTCAGTAGTCCGCCGCCGGTCCAGTTGAGACCAGGCGGGGTGAAGTCCTGCACCCGCACGGACACGTTCGCAATCGCGATCGTCGCGCGGGTGTAGGGGTACTGACCGCTCGACGCGACGGTGCAGCCGCCGCCGTTTCCACAGCGGGCCTCGATGCGGACCTGGCCGTGTCCGCCGAGCCCGATCGTGATCGGCCCGAAGAACGTGCCCGGAACGATTCCGCATCCGGATTGGCCGGCGTAGCAGCCCCAGGGGAGGTCGCCGACGTTGAAGTTGCCGTCGTAGACGACGACACCCGCCGTCCAGTGCTGTTCCCAGCGGTAGGGCGCGACATCAAACGTCATCTGCGCAAGCGAGGCGCCCGGCGGCGCCGTGAAGACCTGGTAGGCGCCCTGGAGGTAACCGACCGCGCCGCTTCCTACCGAAGCGCGCGTGATGATTCCCGAGATCAGGCTGCTCGGGTTGTTCGGACAGAGGTCGTACGCCGCCATGCCCGGATCGGCCGACTGCGTCCAGGAGTTGTCCGCTCCCCCCTTGCAGGCGACCACGTCGTAGCTTCCCCCCAGCGCGGTCGCGGGAGCAACCAGCAGCGCGAGCGTCAATGCGACCACCGTGGCCGCACCGTTAAGCCAGGCCGACAAGCACCCCGCGTCTTCCCTTCCCTGGGAGGGGCTTGTCACGGCGTGAACTCGCCTCCCCCGGATGCGGGCGCCGGCGCAGGTGTTGAGGGCTTCGCCGATTCAGGGGCAGGGCCGAACTCGACGCTTCCCCTCGGTGCGGGCGAGGGCTGCGCCTCGGTGGTCGCAGCAGTAGAGGCGGGGGACTTCGACTCGGCCGGACTCGTCCTGTTCCCGACTGGCTCAGACTGAGGGACACTCGCGGGAGGCGCTTGGTCGGCTACGGGCGCTTGCTGCTTGGGCTCTTGGGGTCGATCGACACGGGCGTCCTCTTTTGAGCGCTCGATCGGCGCAAGACCGCGGAATGAGTCGGGCACGCCCTCGACGGCGCAGTAGGTTGCACCGCCGCCCGCCACGAGGCACGCGGTCACGGCAGCGAGTGCGCTGCCGCCGCCTCGCAGCCCGCCTCCGACGGCAACCTGACTGGCGGCGGTGTCGGCAGCGGGCGTACGAGCAAAGAGACTGAGAGCGTGCTCTCTCGCTCCGGCTGCGAGGTCCGTCGCGCCCTGACGTACGACGTCGCCGAGCTCGGCCGCTCGGGCAAGGAGCCCCTGAGCCGAAGGGTGGGTGGCGAGCGCGGGCAGTGGCAATACCGCGGCGAGTCCCTGCAGGCGATCGCGCACCTCGAGGGCCACCACCCTGCAACCTGAGCACCACTGGAGATGGTCCCGAGCTTTGGCTGAACGTCTCGGACCTGTCAGTCCGAGGGTGTACGCGACCACGAGCGGCTGTTTTTTCTCGCACCACTTCTCCGCACGAACGAGCTCGGCATTTCGGGCGATGATCGCCGCCGCCGCGAGCATCTTCCGCTTCGCGGTTCGTTCACTGATGCTGAGAACGGCTGCGACCTCACGCCGAGGGATGCCGAGGCCCCAGTGGAGCTTGATGATCTTTCGCTGCAACGGCGTGAGCTCTTCGAGCAGCTCGCCGACTAGGCGGGCATCATCGCGATCCTCTGCATGTTCTTCGGGGAGCGGTTCCGTGCGATCGGCAACCGCATCGATCCCCTGCTTCCAGACTCCATGACCGTCTGCGCCTTCCCTGAACCGCGTAACGGACAACGGGACGGATGACCGGCGCCGCCGTCGTCGAAGCTCCTTGAGACCGGCGTTGAAGACAGCGGCCTCCAGGTACATCTCGAGGTCCTCGATCGATCGATCCTTGGCGAGAAGCGTCGCCCACGCGGCCTGATAGAGGTCCTCCTCGAGTCCCTGTAGCGTTGGAAACCAGGCCGTGACTCGATCGAGCAGCCGCTCCATGTGTGCCCGATAGACCTCCTCGAGCTGGTCCGAGGGAGTTTGTGCAGGGGATGCGCCCATCTCTCATCCCCTATAGATCCCGCGGCGCGAGATTTGGTCCCCCCCAATTTCGGCAACAGCCGCGGTGCTGATCGCGTCGACGCTCGGCTCAGGCTCGTTAGACCTGACATCCCCGGTGCTATCACCCTGCCCCGCCGAATCCACTTCGCTCCCCCCTAGAGCGCCGGACCTCTGTGTCCGAGAGGGAACTCTACGGGGTTTGCAACATCTATTGCAAGATCTGCGAATGCAAGCTCGGGCCCAGAGCACGCAGCGCTGTGGCGCTTACACCGCGCTCAGCCGACTACGTGGTTGCGCCTCGCACTCTTCTTGCTTTTGCGTAGTGCTCGGTGAGCGCCGCAGCCATTTGGAATCCATGCTGCTGCAAATGCGAAGACTTGCGCCGTGCATCGAGATTCTGCGAGGAATCCGGCTCTGAGTACGTTAGAGATCGTTTTCAGAGCGGGGCACTATCTTGCCCACCCGGCAGTGAGACCCTCAGACTAGGGAGTTGGAGCGGCGATGTGAGGAGGAATGAGGACCAAACACGAATTGAGCTGATCGATCCGGTCCTACATGACCGCGGGTGGTCAGAAGATCTAATCCGGCGCGAGAAGACGCCTGGCGGGACCGACATCCTGGATGGCCGGCCTCGGAAGCGACGGGGCCGCACGGACTACCTGCTCTGTCTACCGGTGATCGAAGGCAAGCCGCCGCTGGCAGTCGCCTTGATCGAAGCTAAAGCTGAGGACAAGCTGGCGGCGCTTGGAATCCAACAGGCCAGGAACTATCAGAAGAGGTTCAACGTCCCGTTCGTGTTCTCGACCAATGGCCATCTGTACGCCTCCTTTGGGGAAGACACGCGCCAGATCGAGGACTCGATTCAGCTCTCGGAGTTTCCGTCGCCGGATGCTTTGAGGGCGCGTTATGAGGCGCTGCGTGGCTTCACGCTCGACTCCGACACCGCGCGCCCGCTGCTCATGCCATACAAGGGCGGCGAGGCCGCCCGGTACTACTTCCAGGACGCCGCGATCCGCGCGACACTGGAAAAGATGGCTGGTTCCGACCCCAAGGCGAACCGGGTTCTCCTTTCGCTAGCGACCGGCACCGGCAAAACCGTTATCGCGACTCAGCTCTTGTACAAGCTTGCCGAAGCCGGGCAGCTACGGCGCGCTCTCTTCGTGTGCGATAGGGACGAGCTGCGCACCCAGGCGATGGGCAAGTTGCATGCCATGTTCGGCGACAACGCCCAAATCGTGACCACGGCCGATCCACAGCTGAATGCTCGGGTTCTAGTGGCCTCCTACCAGACGCTGAACATCGCGGACGAGGACGACGAGCCGAAGTTCTGGCGTGACAACTACCCCCCTGACTACTTCAGCCACATCATCATCGACGAGGCGCACCGCTCGGCTTGGGGAAAGTGGAGCGTGATTCTTGAAGACAACCCGAACGCGGTGCATATCGGCTTAACGGCAACGCCCCGAATCGTCGAAGGCGGTACCCGCAACGAGCGCGAGGAAGACGAGGCGATTACCGCCTACAACGTGAAGTACTTCGGGGAACCGGTTTACGAGTACTCGCTCGGAACCGGTCAGGACGATGGCTACCTGGCTGCCTGCGAGGTCATTCGACGGTTGGTGGACCTCGACAAGGACGGCCTCACCAAGGAAGACATTCAGGAGCGAAGCGCGACGGATCCGTACACGGGCAAAGTCGTGGACCCATCTGAGATCGAGCCTGCTTATTCCGCGAAGGCGTACGAGACGAAGCTCATGCTGCCTGACCGTGTGGCAGCAATGACCGAGGATCTCTTCCAGCTGCTGCTTGAGAGCGGCGGCCCACACCAGAAAACGATCATCTTCTGTGCCCGCGACTCACACACCACGCAGGTGCAAATCGCGCTGAACAACCTATACGAAAGCTGGTGCAAGACCAACGGACGCGCTCCACGAGAGTGGTTCGCGTTCCAGTGCACCGGCAACCCGGACCTCAGACCGAGTGCCAAAGAGTTGATTGCCGACTTTAAAGGCTCGAAGACGACGCACTTCCTGGCGACGACCGTCGATCTCCTGTCCACGGGCGTCGACATTCCAAACCTCGCCAACGTCGTCTTCTTCCGCTATATCGAGTCGCCGATCAGCTTTTACCAGATGGTGGGTCGTGGATCCCGAACGGGCGAGCCACGCGGAAGCAAGGCCATGTTCCGCCTCTACGACTACACCAATGCCACGCGGCTCTTCGGAGAAGAATTCACAAGCCGCCCGAATCCCTCTGAGCCTGAAGACGGGCTGGCAGCAGGCGCGGAGGATGGAGCTGGAGATGGACAGAGCACACCCCCCCGGATGATCCGCGTAGAAGGGTTCTCGGTCCAGGTGGCAGGGGACGGCCATTCGATCCTGGTTGAGCGCGATGGCAAGGATGTACTCATCCCTCTGGAGGAGTACAAGGAACAGCTCGCGGATCGGCTGGAAGCTGAGGCGGCAAGCATCGACGAGCTACGTGAGACGTGGGTAACGCCGCGAGCTCGCCGCGAGCTCCTGAATGGGCTACCAGGTGGGGAAGGCGCAGTCCGGCTCATCCGCCAGCTCGAAGACCAGACGGACTGCGACCTGTACGACGTCCTGGCGGAGCTTGGCTACGGGGTCGCGGCCAAGAGCCGATCAGAGCGCGCGGTCGCCTTTGAGTACAAGAACCGGAAATGGCTCCGGCAGCTACCCGAGCGGACTGTCGGGGTGCTCAAGGCGATGACGGGCCAGTTCGTAAAGGGCGGGATCGAGGAACTCGAGACCGAAAGCCTTTTCGACGAGCAGACGGTTGCCGCGGCTGGTGGCTTTGATGCCCTCGCATCTGCCGGGACCCCGCCGGAGCGGCTGATCCAGGCGACGAAAGTAAAGATCCTCGCACCGTAAATGGCCGTCGTCGTACAAAATGTTACGGCGTGGAGGACCCGGACCCTCGGTGAGCTTGCTCAATACGTCAACGGCCGCGCCTTCAAGCCGGCGGAGTGGAGCGCCACCGGGGTGCCAATCATCCGGATCCAAAACCTCACAACCCCGCACGCGGAAGCCAACCGGTTTGAAGGGAAGCTCGACCCGCGACACCGGATTGAGGATGGAGACGTCCTCGTCTCTTGGTCGGCGTCGCTGGATGCATTCGTCTGGGACCGCGGCACCGCCGCCCTCAATCAGCACATCTTCAAGGTTCAGCCGCGGCAGGATCTGATCGATCGCGAGTTCCTCTACTACGTCCTCAAGGCGGCGATGAACCAGATTCGCGCAGCCGTGCACGGATCGACGATGACCCACATCACGAAGCCGAAGTTCGAGGCGACAACGGTGCGGGTCCCGGAGGACACAGCCGCGCAGCGGAGGATCGCCTCCGAACTCAAGGAACGGCTCGCGGAGGCCCGGAGGATCGAGGACGCCGCGGGGCGTCAGCAGGAGGCCGTATTTGCTTGTACCGGCGCCGTGCTCCGTGGAGCGCTTGAAGTTGTCCACGGGTCGCACGTGGACGAGGTACCGCTGGGCTCGGTCTTGGAGCGGACGCAGTACGGGTCGTCGGACCTCTCCAACAAGGAGGGCCGGGGGGCGCGGATGATTCGGATGGGCAACATTGTGAACGGGCGGCTCGACCTAAGTGACGTCGTTCACGTCGATCTCACTCCCGCGGAAGTCGCGAAGTACCGGCTTGATCCTGGTGACATCCTTATTAACCGTACGAACAGCCCGGAACTTGTTGGGAAGTCAGCTCTCTTTAACGAGCCAGAGGAATACGTCTTCGCCTCGTACCTGATTCGCCTGACACCCGACCCGGAACGGTGTCGGGCCGACTATCTGCAGGCGGTCCTCACCTCCTCGGTTGGGCGGAGCTACATCGACCAGAAGAAGCATCAGTCGGTGGGGCAGGCCAACATCAACGCGACGGAGATCAAGGCCATGCCGTTGCCGCTCCCACTTGTTCCCGAGCAAGAGGCGGTTCTCAAGGAGATAGAGCGGGCCCAGCCGCTGATAGACCAAATGTCAGCTGCCGCTGAGAAGGCAGTCGAGGCGGCCGCGGCATTGCCAGACGCGATCCTCCGAGAAGTCTTCGAGCCCAGCGTTGCGCTCGACGAGGAACCCGACGATGGTTAGCGGCAACGGGCGGCTGATCAACAGCCAGGCCGGCCTCGACCGGGCGGTGAAAGGCATCTGCGACATCCTTCGCCGCGATAAGGCAAAGGGCGCGCGGCTCTACGTCCCGGAGCTGACATGGATGCTGTTTCTGCAAGCTCTCGACCTTAAGGAGGCGCGCGACGAAACCCGACTCGTAGCGCTCGGCCGCAAGGACGAGTTCCAGCCCTCGCTCGAGGCGCCATTTCGCTGGCGTGACTGGGCCCTTCGACCGAACCCCAAGACCGGTGAAGGAGCGAAACGAAAGGAGTTGAGCGACGGACCCCTCGGAGGATTCCTGGCCTTTGTCAATGAGGAGCTCTTTCCGCGCCTGCAGGACGTTGGCACCACTCCGAACGCGACTGATCGTCAGAAGGTCATCTCGGAAATCTTTCGGAACAAGGAACGAACGGTCCTCGCGAGCGAAACTAACATCCTCGACGCCCTGGATGGCGTGCAGGCGCTAGCTGAAGCCGAGGTCGACGACACCCATTTCTTCACCGTCTCACAAGCTTTCGAAGGCCTCCTGCCCGCGCTCGGTGAGAAGAAGAACGACGGCGGCCAGTTCTTCACCCCTCGCGAGGTCATTCGAGCGATCGTGCAGGCCGTCAATCCTCCGCTTGGCGCCACGGTCTATGACCCGTGTTGCGGCACCGGCGGCTTCCTGATTGAGGCCTACAAGCACTTGATGTCCCAGACTCCCAGTCCGACGCAGATCCGGGACCTCAATCAAACGGTGCTGTGGGGTCGCGAGGACGCGGATGAGGCAATCCCGATCTGTCTGGCGAACATGGTCCTCCACGACATCGAGCGGCCGCATATCTGGCATGGCAACACACTGACTGGTGCCGCCACCTATGCAGAGCTATTCGAGGGCGCACCCGCTCAATTCGACTACGTCCTGACGAACCCGCCGTTCGGCAGCAAAGAAGGCAAAGACGCCCAGGCGCAGTTCGCCTATAAGTCTGGCAAGGCGCAGATCCTCTTCCTGCAGCACATCATCGACTCCCTCAAGGACGACGGTACGTGCGGCATGGTGATCGACGAGGGTGTGCTCTTCCATACCAAAACGACGGCCTATCGCCAGACCAAGCGAAAGCTTCTAGACGAGTGCGACCTGTGGTGCGTTGTGAGCCTTCCACCTGGCGTCTTTGTCAACGCCGGCGCGGGAGCTAAGACGGATCTCCTCTTCTTCACAAAGGGGGAGGCGACGAAACGAGTCTGGTACTACGACATGACCCACCGCCACGTGACGCGCACGAAGCCACTCCAGCTCGTTGACTTCGATGACTTCTTCGCGCGCTTGCGACTGGCACCGGAAGACCCGAAGCGCATCAGCGAGCGCAGCTGGTGGCGCGATATCGAAACCATCCGAGGAAACGACTACGACCTCAAGGCAACGAATCCGAATGCGCCTGACACAACTGACACGCGCTCGGTCGATGATCTGACAAAGACGATTCAGGATGCGCAGGTGGTTATCGCCGAAGGGATCGGGAAACTCAACCGATAGCTTCCGCTCGACGTGAGCTAGAGCTCCGCGAGGCGAGCGCGGTCGCGCAACTGCAACTCCTGTCGTCGATGCGCCTGACCATTCAGGTGGAGGGGGTCCCGCAGCTGCAGCTCAGGGGTAGGCCTCGGGAGAAGTCGGGGCCGTGGGATTCACCATCTCCTGCCGAACCTGAGCCGCTCGGACCCCGTCGCGGACCGAGCCCCCGGGCCAGGCGACGAGCCCGACTACACCTTCTGCGAGCGGGTCAATGCGAAGGCAAGTAGCGCAACGGCAACGGAGAGCAATGCTCCGGCGCCGGCACCCCACGCGATGACCTTTTGCCGGACCGTACTGATGTGGGCGCTCAAGCGAGAGCACTCTCGCCCAGGCTGCAGCCATATCGCTCGAGCCAACGCTGCGGGGGTCTCAGAGCAAATAACGTTGGTACATGTCGAGGGTTGAGCGGGATCCTGAACGCGGCCGAGCGGCTGCAGCAAGCTTAAGGCGCTCGGTGTGAAGGGAATCCTCATCAAGGCAGCCGAGCAGGGTTACATCACGCAGCTCGCATGCAAGATGCCCGAATGCTTCTGCCCCGAGGAGCTTGGAGGCGCGTGCTACTTCGAGCCGGTCACCGCCGAGTTGAGCGACTGGATGCCTACCCACGAGCACTTCCCGCTCTCCAAGAGAGAGGGGGGCAAGGTAGCCGTGGACAACACCATCTTGGCGCACCGTCTCTGTAATCGCATCGACGACTCGATACGTGTCGGCCGGTCCTACGCGAGCGATCTCAAGAGGATTAGGAAGGCCCGTGAGGACGCGATCCGCCGCAACATGAAGGGCCGGGCGCCTTAACGCGAATCTAGGCGGGCCATCGCTCGGGGGACATTCCCGAACGCTCGCGCAGGTCACGGTCCTAATCGCTTCGTATTCCAGATCCTCCGGGTCGAATTCGTCGGCCGGACTCTGCTGCGACCGATGAGATCGGCGCCGGGGTCCAGCGAATCACACGACGCCAAGAACCCAGCGAGAAGGGAGCTGCGACCATGAAACTGACTGGCCGAGTCGGGCTGTGGTCGAGTTGAACGGCGCGGGCCTCGCCCGCGGCGGTGCGACTAGGTTGGATGCGCAGTATTGAACCGTTCTCTTCACAGAGCGCCATGCGAGCTGCACGCGGTGACTAAGCGTCGAGACCCCGCCAGATCAGTCGAAACGCGTCTGATAGCTCTTCCCACCAACGCTCGACGACGGCGTCGTGCTCCATCGCGGGCCGGTCGGGTTGAGCGTAAACGCCGCGGAGAGCATTTGCATATCCAGTCCAAGCGTCAGCCGTAGGCACGATCACCGCTTCGGACATGAATGACTCGAGCTGCGCCTTCTCACCGGCCAACTCGGCGTCGGCGCGAGCACACGTCTTCGCGAAGTCGATCACCGTGTTATTCCACTCCCTCAACGCTTGGTCAGGATAGATCGACCCCGCTGTGTGCGCGGCGCGCGGATTGTCCCGCGCCTGGCGGAGACGCATTCGGATCTCCGATCCAATCTGGCTCAGGAAAGCGCATTCGAGGTCGCTCGCGCCCCAGCCGAGTCCATTCGCGACCTCGCGTCTCGCGCGCTCAACGGCGTACTCCTTCCAGAAGGCTCGGGCGGGAGCTTCATCTTCGTCGTCGTAACCAGGTCTTTGCGCGATCGCTGCCTCCATGAACTCGTGTCCGAACAACCAGAGCAACTGATCCTTGCTTCCGAGCGCAACCATGACCGCTGTCCACACACCATCTCGAGCTATGAACGCCTTGCCCACACCGATTGCATCGGTGTGGGCATACCCTGCGCGCTGATCGTGAAGCCAGGCTCGGTATGAATCTGTGTCCATGTATCGACGGTAGGTTGCGTCGAGATCGTCGGTAATGACGACACGGCCGGGTGTCGGTCCCCCCCATGCATGCCGGCCTGCCGCCTCCGCAAACGCACCTATCTCGTCCTCGCACGAGAACGGGAGCGCGCCAACAAGTTCAAACGGAAGCGTCAAATTAGCGCGTGCGCACGGCGCAGAACCAGCGCGGTCATGACGCTCGTGACCGCGTCGAGGGTGTTGTCGGAAGGCATGGGAGAAAACTATCGCCGCTTGTGCCAACGGGAGGGGGACAGCTTCACAAGAACGCTCGCGTACAGCCGGGCTGCGAAACGCCGAGCGAACGCTCCGAGTTAGGCTGACGAATAGACCGTCCCGGTCTCGGGCAGAGGCACGCCCGTCTCCAGCAGGATGCGCAAGCGCTCCGCGACGATGAGTCGGTGAAGATTCCGTTGCCGCCGTCCCATCCGTCGTGCAGGTGTACGGCGTCGGCCCCTAGCTAGGAACTATGGAGGTTAGGCAGGCTCGTACTCGGTCCGCTGGCGTCGCATGGTGTGAGCGGGTGAGTGTGCGATCCCCCAGAGTTCATCACGCTGCGAAGGTGTGAAACCAAAGCGGCGGATGATCTCACCGAACGGCCATTCTCGGTTCGGATTGATCACCTCGATCGAAACTGGAAATCCGCTGTCGTCGACATCCACCAAGGTGCCTGAGTCGATGTGTTCAGTCCGGACGACCTCGCGCTCCACGCGAGGTCTGACGTCGATAAATAGGACATCCGCTTCTTGATCGTAAAAGTGATTCATCTTTCTGTTAATCCATTTCTCGCGCCCTCTCAGGGCCAAGCTGCGGTGATCACATGCTCCTTATCGGCCATGCTGACACATACCTTCAGGATCCGCCCATCTTGCGCATAGCCTTGTATCCAGATGGTACCTGGCTGCCCGGGCAACGGGACCCCGATTGGCCTCTGCAGCGCTAGTTCGACGTCTCGCGGCGTGATACCTCGCCTCGGCATCCGGACTTTCAGCGCATGGGTGGTGAACTTGAGTGCCATGGCCGGCAAGGTCAGGCCGAGAGCACCCTACACGAGCGGTTAAGACTGGCTCGCGTGCCGCCGGCGGCGTGGCCCGATAGTGGCCCAAACGCCTTCGCAGCGCATCCGTCGTGCACGCCCTCGGACGGCTTGAACCAACGGTTGTAATGCCACCGGCCCGACCCCTCGGTGTGAGACCGGCCCGCTTCGCGACCAGCATGACGATGACGGAGCGGGTATGGCGGCGCGCAACGCCATGCGTCTCGGTTGATTACTCCGGCCGATAACCCCGTCCAGCTAGGCTGCTCTGCGTAGAGATCGTCCTAATCATTCCTATCGCCCGGGCTTTCATCGCCATGCTGGTGGTGGTGGTGCTGCGCAGCCGCCCGGCACCGTCGGGCGACGTCCGCGCACCGGCTCCGTGGCCGGTCGCGCAACAGATTGACGTCATCGACGATATGCGGCGCGCCGACTTGGTGAGGTCGGATTATTCTGATACGCGGCCTCATCCACCCGGCGGCGAAGTAGCCTTCGGGCGTGGTCAGCGAATCTTCACCCGCCACGCTCAGGGTCGGGCTCGATGACCCAGACCTCCCCGGCCCCTTTCCCGTGGGCCGCTGGGCCGCGGGCTTTCGCGATTTCCTGCGCAACCGCCCACGCGTCCTTCTGATCGGCGAGGTCACCAACTTCAAGCGCGCCCGCGCGAACGTCTACTTTGAACTCCGCGACGCGGATGGAGCCGTGGCCTGCTCCATCTGGACCTCGGACCTCGACAGGCTCGGTCTTCCCGACGGCGCTCTCCGCGACGGCGCTGAGGTAATCATTGGCGGCGGACCCGACTTCTACCCAGGAACCGCTACAGCCTCGCCCGGCTTCAGTTTCCGTGTCACCTACCTGCGCCTGGCCGGCGAAGGGGATCTGCTTGCACGGCTGGCAGCGCTCCGCAAGCAGCTCGAGGCCGACGGACTATTTAAGCCCCAGAAAACCCTCCACCGCCCCGCAATCCCTAGGACGATCGGCGTCGTCACCGCTCGAAACAGCGCCGCCTGTGCCGACCTGCTTGCCGGACTCGAGCGTCGCGGCTGGCGCGGCACGATCGTCTGGGCCGATACGCCGGTCCAGGACCGCCGCGCCGCGGGAGCAATCACGACGTCGCTACGGAACCTCGCCGCTGTGTCTCAGGTCGACGTCGCCGTGGTTTGCCGCGGCGGTGGCAGCCTGACCGACCTGTGGGCGTTCTGCGACGAGACGCTCTGCCGGACCGTGGCGGTACTCCGTCTGCCGGTGATCAGCGCCGTGGGCCACGAGTCGGATCGAACGCTGATCGACGACGTCTCGGCGATCTCCTGCTCGACCCCGACCCACGCGGCCAACGCGCTCGTCCAGGTTGATGTCCACACCGCGCGTGCCGATCTCCACTCGTATGCGAGCCTGGCCGCCCGGTCGGCCTCAACTACGATCGGTTCGCGCGCACGTCGGCTGACGGAGCTAGCTGGCGGGCCGAACCGGAGCGTCCGACTCGAATACAGGCGGCTACACCAGCTTTTGCGCGAGGTGCGGGCGTCAGCGACACGTGGGCACTCTACGCGAACCTCCCTCGCGTTTCGTCACGCTTTGGTCTTGAACCGAAGGCTTGACGGATTCGAAGCGACGGACCGCGCGGCTCGCAGCCAGCTCGTGCGCTTCTGCCGAAGCGTCGGGAGCAGAACGGTCGCCGCGCTCAGGGAGGAGTCACAGCGGCTCGACGCCCTCTCGCTCGCGGAGCGCGCCCACGACCCCGACCGCACCCTCGATCGCGGCTACGCGCTGGTCGCCGGCGACGACGGTGCACCGCTCCCCTCGGCCGCCGCGGCGCGCGAGCGTGACCGCATCGTCATCCGCTTCGCCGACGATACTGTGCCGGCACGAGTTGAGCACGCGGATCCGGATGAGCGAAAAGCCTGAGAGCTACGAGGTCGCCGTTGAGCGGCTCGAGACGATTATCGCCCGACTGGACTCGGGCGAAGCCGAACTGCGTGAGACGCTGCGGCTGTGTGTCGAGGCGAAGGAACTGATCGCGTTTTGCAAGGGCGAACTCGATGAGGTGTCAGGCAAGCTGCGAGAGCTGAAGCTCGATGAGCTGGTCGTCGAGCTCGAGACGCCGGCAGCTGAGCGTACCGACGGTTGAGGCCTCTGTCTACGCCCGCCCGCAGGACAGGCTCGTATGGCCGCACGGCTGGGACAGTAGCTACCTAGGAAAGGCCCATTGCCTTGCAGTGCTCGGGTACTTCCCCGTCAGCCAGGCGCACGAGAAGGCGCTGCCGTGCCCGGGTCAAGGAGACGTACAGGATCTGGCGATCCTCGTCGTCGTCATCAGTGAAGATGCAATCGCTTACGTACGGGAGGATGACCATGTCGAATTCCTTGCCCTTGGCCTCGTGGCAGGTCAAAAGGTAAAGCCCGCGCGGGCTGCGGGCCTCGGTCGTGAACCGGAGCTGGGCGAGACGGTTAGCGATCCTCTCCTTGGCCTCGGCATCGCCTAGCTCACTCCGAACCCCGAAGGCGGTCCGGACCACATAAGCTGCGTCGCTGGCAACGAGCTTTTCATCTTCGTGGCGCACCGCAGCCCGAGCGACGGCTCGAG
The DNA here is from genome assembly GCA_963716195.1 of uncultured Solirubrobacterales bacterium. GTDB lineage: Bacteria > Actinomycetota > Thermoleophilia > Solirubrobacterales > JBBDJG01 > JBBQNR01. The sequence goes on along the minus strand of OY970293.1, from coordinate 224,700 downwards.
CAGATTCGCAGGCGCCCGCCAAATCGGTCCATAAAGGCAGGGCGTTATTCAACTCCTTGCCCAGGTCGCGGCGCCGTTCACCGAGGCGAGCAAGCCGAACACCCTCTATGTCGATGCGCTCACTCAATGCGCGCAGATCTTCGTTGCGCGGCGCGACACGAAGGGCAACCTGCATCAGCTGCTCCATCTTCAGCCGATCACTGGTGGCGGTCGCGTAGGCCTCGACCCAGTCGCGAGCCCATTCGGACGTATCCCGGGCGGTCCGGAGCCGCTTGCAGAAGAATTTCTGTGCGAGGTGGCGCTCGACGCGGTCGAGATGGGAGTGCTTGCGGTGAAGGACCGCGATGTTGCGGATGTCGTCGTCATTGAATGCATCGGATATTGGCCGGTCCAATTGCCAGAGGTCTCGTGAGGCGATGTCATAGGGCTCGCCCTTGACCTTTCGCGACGGGTCGTAGCCGATGACCTCCACCTCGTCCGGGGGCGCAGGACAGGTGCCACCGTCCGTGAGAAGGACGTCGCGGACGCCCTCCATCCAGGCCTGTAGAGCCGGCCGGTGCTTGTAGCGGTGCAGTGTTTTGAGGGTGTGGCTCGACGCTCCTTGGGCCTCAAAGTCGATGACCCGCTGAGGGGAGGCGTCCCGCCAACCGTAGATCATCTGGAGTGGGTCGGCAAAGGCGTAGACCCGGCCTCCCGAGTCGCCAGCGACCCTCTTGACGATCCTCGCCTGTATGGGGGAGGAGTCCTGATACTCGTCCAGGATGATGACGGGGTACTTGTGGCGCCAGATCCGCCGCAAGCTCTCGGACTCGTCGACGAGCCGCCACATGTAATAAGCGAGGTCGTCGTAATGCAGGCGGCCCCCGCGGTGAACCTGAGCTAGTTCTTCCCCCATCCGCTCTGCGTCAGTCAGAGCATCGGCAAGGCGATCGGGCCGACACCCTTCGACTCCGTGCTCGAGCACCACGGCATAGTCGCGCGCCGCGTCGTTCCAGCTGGCGTCCGCACCGGCTACGCCGACCTTGACCATCGCTGCGAGCACGTCAGCGTGATGCTGGCCCTCGGTCGCGAGCTCGAGTTCAAGCGGCAAGCCCAATGAGCTTCGGAACTGCCAAACCTTGGACCAAAACCAAGCGTGGTAGTTGGTGATCACTATGCGCTTGCGCTGTCCCGGCGAGAGCAGCTCCTTTGCATAGGCTTCGAGTTGAGCGCGTGCTTGGAGGCTGAAAGTCAGGATGAGCGCTCGTTGCGTCATGCCAACGACCTCGTCATCGATGTCTCTGGCGGCAAGCCGGATCGCGGTCACCGTCTTGCCGGAACCGGGCGGCGCGGTAATCAGCAGCCGCTGCGCTCGATCGTTAACGACCGCTTCCTGCTCGGGGTCCCTAGAGAGCATGCTCGCCGGTGGCGCCCGCTTCGCCGTCGACGAAGCTGTGAACGATCTCCATCGCACTGATCGCCGTCGGGGGCGCGTCGGGCAGCGCCTGGCAGATCAGCCGCTGGTCCCGAGCGCTCTTGAAGCCCGGCTGCTTGCCCCGGAGCAGTGCGGCGAGGGCGGTGCGCTGCTCAGCCTCATCGAGCGGGGCGATCAGGCTGGGGATGTCGGTCGCATTTCCCAGATCGTCGCGGTCACCGCCTGCCTTTCGCACGATGTCGGTCAGGGGCTGCCGGTGCTCGTCCCAAGAGCCAATCTCGGCTCGGACCTCCTCCATCGCAGCGGCCAGTGCCGGGACATCGACCTCGGCAGCGAGTACGCCCTCCATGTCGGCGTGGGTGCTCCAGTGCACCATGAGTCCGACACCGGAATCAAGGATGTCGTGGCGCTGCTGCACTTTGTCCGGATCGCTGTCGCAGATGACCGCTACCGGGATCTCCAACGCCGAGAAAAAGCGAACAAAGGGCGGGACTTTGTCGACGCTCTCGCAGTCGATGACTTCGATGCGCCGCTCATCAAGGCCGGCTCCTGGGAATGCCTTCACCCAGAGGGAAGGCAGGGCGCCCAACTCAGAGGGGCCCTCCACCAGCAAAACGGCGTTTGCATAGAGGCCGTCGATGATCGCGCCTCTTGCGTGCCTCTCATAGAACTTGTGCTCGGCCGGTTGAACGTCGCGCAGAGGCTTGACTTCTGGGTCACCATTGAAATCCCTGACGAGCTCGATGTCCTTGAGCGGTAATGTCGAGGCGATGGCCGGCGAGTGCGTCGAGATGATGGTCTGGGCCGCCCCGCTCTTTGAGGAGAAGAGCACGGATCGGGCAATCAGGCGCTGGTTGATAGGCTCGAGATTCTGCTCGGGCTCCTCGATCGCGAGAATCAGATTGCTCTCCCGCAGGCGCGTGTGCTGAAGGACTGATGCGAGAAGGAGGGCGCGAAGAACACCGCGACCATGGGACCGCAGCGGCAAGCGGTGGCCGGAACGGGCGCCGCGGGCTACAAGCTGCAAGCTCTGCAGAACCCGGCGATCGCTCATGTCGAGGACCTCGAAGTCGAGCGCCTCGTCACCAGCGACCAGGCCCAGACTCTTCGTCGCCTCTTCGAGCTGATCACGTGTGGCAGCGACGTGCTTGTGTTTCATCAGGTCGCCCTTGGCACCTTCGATGCCTTCGCGGATCGAGTCCAGCTCGGCGCTCAGATCGACCTGCTCGAACAGCTTGGCGAAGAGGGAGTTCGAGTAGAAGGCGAGCTCTTTGAGCGGGTCCAGGTCGGCAGGAACGAGGTACCAGCCGATCCGCAACTTGTGCTCTTGGGTCACCCGGGCCTGACCGGCATCCGGGCGGGCGAAGAATGCCGCGGCCGGCTCATCGAGCTCGGCCTTGAACTGGAGCCGAAGGACAAGATCCCCCTGGTCGAACTCCTCGTCGGGCGAGTCAGCCGGGCCGAACCCATCCTGATCGTCGCCCTTGCCCTCCGTAGGTGGCCGCTCTCCCTCGAGGTACTCCTCGAAAACATCGCAGTCCTCGGCGTCGAGGTCGGTGAGAACCACTGTGAACTCGATCGGCTTGCTGGTGTCGAGATCGAAGAAGTCATGGCGTCCCATCAGGTCCCGGAAGGCGTTACGGTGGGGGTTGAGGACGATGTCGACTGCGCGCAGCAGGGAGCTCTTGCCACCGTTGTTGGGTCCGACCAGGACGTCGTGCTCCCAGGGCGACCAGGTGGTCGAGCCTTTCCAGCCGCGGTAGTGCTTGACGGTGAGCTTCTTGATTCGCATCAGGCTTGATCTTCCTCGGCCGCCGGAAGGTTGCAACCGGTGAAAGGAGCTTTACTGACGTTACGCATCAGTGGGTACGGCGACACATGCTGACGGGTTGACCGAATACCTTGCCCATCCGTATCGAGGACGGCAATGCAGCTGCGGAGGGCCGGGCGCTCATCGAGGTCGTGCGACCTCACTTGCCGCTGGATGTCGTCGTCCAAGGTCCCGTCGACGCTTGGCCGCTGGTGGGACCCGCTCTGATCGCACGAGCGACAGGCACTCAAGAGGCGATCCTCGCCCTCCTGCCTCTCGATCGTGAAGCCGACGCGGATGTGTTGCTGCGGAGCCTGTACGAACACGTCACGACATTCGCCTGGCTAGCCGTCGATCCGGGAGAGGACCGAATGTCGCGGTGGCTGAAGTCTGATTGCAAGTCCCGGCTCCGTACGGATCGCGATTGTCGCAAGGTCGGAGTCGAACTCCTGGCACAGGAGAAGCGCAGGGAGTTCGAGGAGACTGTTGCGAACCTTCCTAAGGAGATGCCGGACTTACTGGGGCGGGCTGAGGGGGCAGATGAGCATTGGGAGGGTAGGATCAGAGGTCTGCGCGGGTCGAGCCCGACCTCGTTCCGCGGCCTCTACGCGATGGCTTACCGGCGGCTGACGGACTACGCGCATCCATCGAACCTTGGCCTGAACGCCGTCACGTTGGATATGTCCGGAGGCCGGAAACGTGTCCACCTCGAGGAGCGCCGAGAGAACATGAAGGGTCCGTTCGGGCCCGCGCGCATCGTGTATGCACTCGGCCTCTACGTCGCGGCCGCGAGTATTGGCTGGCCTACGACGGCCGAGATCGACCGAGTTCTGGGTGACTAGGCTGGTGCCACCGTATGACGTCCGTCGATCCTGTCATTCGCGAATACCGGATCACGCGCTCACTTCGATGAGGACTCCGGCGTCGACAGCCTCCCCTCCGACAAGCGACCGGAACGCTGTCGCCTGTGGTGATGGAGGCTGAGGTTCAGAAGCACCGGGTTGCTGGTGGGCCTCATTCACGCGAGCAGCACCCCGCCACCCGTTGACGAATGGACCCTGGCCTGGCCTGCTTCTGAACTCCATTCGACACCGCCATGTCGCCTTTCGCGAGTGGGGCTCGTAGTAGGCCGTGGGAAAACCGTGGGAAAGTCAGCACCCCAATTATGCGGTTTTCAGCGGTTGTGAGCGGTACGTCGAGAACTCACATCAGATCCCAAAAGGTCCCGCAAACCTAAGACTTCTGGCTCTCTAGGGCCAACGGGGCAGGGAGGACTCGAACCCCCGACTTCTGGTTTTGGAGACCAGCGTTCTACCAACTGAACTACTGCCCCAGCGGGGGCCAATTGTAAGGCGGCTGGGACCGGGCTCAGTTGAGGTCGATCTCGAACCAGACCCGCGAGGGATGGTCCATGACCATTCCCCAGCGGTCCGCGAGGCGATCCACGAGCAGAAGGCCGAAGCCGCCGCCACCCTCGAGGTCTGGCTGACGGGGACGGGCGTCGAACCCCGGTCCCCGGTCCTCCACCTCTACCCGGGCACAGCTGGGCGACATGCTCACCTTGAGTTCGATAGCGCTGGACGTATCGGCGTCGGCGTGCCGCACGCTGTTCGAGACCAATTCCGTGACGAGCAGGGGAAGGGTCTCGCGGAGCGGCTCACCATCGAGATCCAGACCATCTAACGCGTGGCGCGCCCTGGACGGGGCATCCGGGCCGCCGGCAAGCTTTAGCTCCAACATCTGCTTCATCCCAACTGCGGGCGGGGACCCGCAAAGCTTCCTCTTACTCGCGGCTACCCGCATACATCGCCCCCTAACCCAAACCTTCGACCATTAGACTGACCGCTGCGGACGCCAACAGCTCTGCGCCGCCAAAAATGCGCATCGCCTCGCTTGTCCCAAGCGCGACCGAGATGCTGTTCGAGCTCGATCTGGGTTCGGACGTGGTCGCCGTCACCCACGAATGCGACTGGCCCGCGGAGGCCTGCTCCCTCCCCCGCCTGACGAGCAGCGTGATCCCGGAAGGCCTGTCCGCAAGCGAAATCGACCGCGCCGTCCGCGACACGGTTGGGCGCGGTGCTCCGCTATATGAGCTCGACCGCGGACGGCTCGAGCTGCTCGACCCGGACCTGATCGTTACGCAGGCGATTTGCGAGGTTTGCGCCGTTTCGTATGACGACGTGGTGGCCGTGGCCGCCACGCTTCCGTCGCGCCCGCGGGTGATCTCGCTCGACCCGCTCACGCTCGACGATGTGCTCGGCGACGTTCGCCGCCTCGGCGAGACCGCGGGCGCCTCCGAGCAGGCCGACCGGCTGCTGGCCAACGCGCGCGAACGGCTTGCCGCTGTGCGTACCGCGGTCGCCGGCGCAGAGAAGCCGCGCGTGCTCGCGCTCGAGTGGCTCGATCCGCCGTTTATCGCGGGCCACTGGGTGCCAGAGATGATCGAGATCGCGGGCGGCATCGACGTGCTCGGGAGTGCCGGAGCGCGCTCACGGACGGTGACCTGGGACGACCTCGAGGCGACGCGGCCGGATGTGGTGCTTGCCATGCCGTGCGGATACGACGCCGAGCGCTCAGCCGAGGAGGTCGCCGCCTACACGGAGCCGATCGACAGGCTCGGCGCTTCCCGCGTCGTGGCTGTGGACGCCGCCGCGTACTTCTCCCGTCCGGGCCCGCGCCTCGTCGCGGGAGTTGAGCTGCTCGGGCATGTCCTCCACCCTGAGCTCGTGCCCATGCAGGACGCCCCCTGGTCGAGTGCGGGCGGAGGGACTCGAACCCCCACAGGCATCAGCCCACCAGCTCCTAAGGCTGGCGCGTCTACCAATTCCGCCACGCCCGCTTTCGTGCACTTATGCGCAAGCGACGAAAAAATTCTAGACTTCACCCTCAGTGGCACAGGGAGGAAAGCCGGAAGTTCGCCGGCCAAACCGTGAAAAGCCCGAGTCGAAGCAGACAAGGGCCCTCATCACGCTACTGCTGATCGCGTCAGCCGCGCTGATCGCGGTGATCACGATCGGCGGCTGGGACAAGCTCGAGGGCGCGAAGGCGGTCCCACCCGCATACGTACTGATCTACGTGGTGTTCGCCTTCTACGTATACCGCTGGAACCGGGGCGTGCTGCCGGTAGCTTCGGCGCTTGCCGTGATCCTGATCATCTTCGCGGCAGTGGCTGCGCCGGCCTGGTTCGACCGTGACAAAGCCGGGTTCGACGATCCGGCGCTGCCGCCCAGCCTGCTCGGCATCTTGACCCTCCTGATCATCCCCCTGCAGGCGCTTCTGATCGCCGTCTCCTTGCGCGGTTTTCGCCAGCAGTGGAACATCGAGGCCGGCTCGCGAGCTGCGATGGACGCCGGGCTCGAGCCATCGCCCTCCACCGGGGCGGGCGCCCGCTAGCGGGCGTCGCCGGTGGCCGCGGAAGACCTACTGGCAGCCGCCATGGAGCGGCACGGCGTAGCCGCGTTCGAGCGCGCCGGTGAGCTCGCCGTGGACCTCTCCGTCGGCGGCGCCGCGTTCGTGTTGAAGTTCAAGCGCGGCGCGCTTTCGCGCTTTGCCGGGCGCGTGTCCACGCGCGAGCCGCGAGCCGTGCTGGCTCCCTACCCCGAGCCCGGGCGGCGCGGCGTGTTCGAGCGCGACCGCGTGTGGATCGAAACCGACGGCGGCGAGCGAGTAGCCGAGCGCGCAGATCCGCGCTCGTCTTTCGGCGGGCGGCGCAACCTGTGGTGGGACGATCTCGACCTCCTCTACTTCGCCGGGTACGCGCTGTGGAACTACATGACGACGCCCTTTCTGTTTCGTCGCCCCGGTTTCGACCTCGAGGAGGTCGAGCCGTGGCAGGAAGACGGCGAGCGATGGCGCCGGCTGCACGTCCGCTTCCCCCAGGACGTGCCGACGCACTCGCCGGAGCAGGACTTCTACTTCGACAGCGACGGCACGCTGCGACGACTCGACTACACGGCGGAGGTGTTCGGCCGTTGGGCGAAGGCCGCTCACTACTGCCGCGAGCACCGCGACTTCTCAGGTCTGCTCGTACCGACCCGCCGCCGGGTAGTCCCGCGCAGGCGCAACAACAAGCCGCTGTTCGGTCCGACGATCGTGTGGATCGAGGTCCACGACGTGCAGATCCTCTAATACAGAGCGAGCGTCCTAGCGGTACACGTAGATCGGGTCGCCGAGGTCGATCCAGCTGTAGACCGAGGTCGCCGATGCGATCGGGATGCGGATGCAGCCGTGACTGGCGGGGAAGGTCGGCACCGATGCGTAGCCGTGAATTGCATACCCGCCGATGAAATACGAGGAGAAGTACATTCCCTTCGCGTTGTAGCCCGGGCTCTTGCGATAGAAGCGGAAGCGGCCGAAGACGGTTGGCGTCACGGGAGCGCCGGATGACGCGTGCAATGCGCGCGCGACCCTGGACCCGCGGGCCAGCACCAGCACCTGGCGCGACCAGTCGAACTCGACGTGCTTGCCGGCCTTGGGGTAGCGGAGGCGGAAGCCGCCTCTCCCCTGCTCCAGCCTGCTGAACACCGCACGGCTGGCGAACGAGCTGCGGCTCATGCCGTTCGTCTTCCTGAAGGCGAGCACCGCGCGCGCCGTGCTGGCGCCGAACGATCCCGTCACCGGGCTCCTGAAACCAAGTATCGACAGCCGGCTCTGAAGTGCACGCACACCTGCGCCACTGGAGCCCTGTCCGGCCGACGAGCGCACCACCAGCAACCGCTCAGACCGCGACCGAGATGCATCCAGACCCGCACCGGCGGCGATCGAGGCGCGCAGCTTGTACGAACCCCGCTTCTTGGGCTTGAAGCCGAAGGCAAAGAAACCGCGTGAGCCCCGGCGGATCACGGTCAGGGTCGCACGCTTGACGACGTGGCGGCCGCGCGTCACGCGCACGAGCACCCGGTCGGCCGTCACCGGCTTTACCTTTCCGCGAACGCTTAGCCGCACGCGTGGGATCCCGATCGTCTTGTGCCGTGCCCGCAGCGGGCTCGACAGCTTCATCGACACGAGCGCGCGCACGCGCACTGCCACCGGCGCGCTCGCCGCCGCCTGGTAAGCGAGAGCCTCCTCTGGTGCAGTCGGCGTGTACCGGAGTTGGTAGGTGTTCGGGGCGACAGGTCGCGGCTTGAACGTGACCTTGCCGTTTCGCCTCGTGGTCGCCTGGTCGACAGCGCCTGCGCGAACGAGCTCGACGGCCTTGCCGGAGAGCGGCTTGCCCGCGGCCGTCAGCTTGCCCGTGAGCACGACGCGGCCGCCATAGCGGACCGAGGACCGGTTGGCTTCGAGGGTCAGCTGCGTGGACGCGGGTGCCGACGCCGTGGTGTGCCTCTGGGCGGCGGCTTGAGTGGCCGGGGCCGGTGCGCTCAGGATCAGCGCCGCAGGTAGGGCTAAGACTAATGCCGCCCTGCGCCGGAGAGGAGATCGTGGCCAGGACGGCCGCATTCCGTAAGGATAGTCACGAGCCGAACGGAATCTCAGCCGAACGTGAACGCGTACGCGCTCACGCCCGGATCCAGCGTCAGCGTCAGCCGTCGCTCGGCAACTCGTGGCAGAGCGACCAGCCGGTAGAGCCGGTGTGCCCGTACCGTGACGGTACTGCCGCGCACGTCTGCGCCGCCCTCGTCTCTCCCGACCGGCCGGCCACCGAGCGCGACCCGCACCGATCGCGGCCGCCCGTCGCGGGAACCGAGCACCAGGAAAACCTTCTTGGCCTTGACGGTCGCATCGATCCGCGCGCGGCGCACGGCGGAGGCGGACTGCTGTTCGATCTGCCATCTGCCACCGAGCGCGAACTGATTGAGCGCGAGCCCGTGGCGGGCGCCCGGGTAGGTGTGCCTGCCCGGACGGGGCGGCTCGAGCCATCCCTGCGCCTGCTCATAGCCGATGTAGGTCTCCGGTGTCCGCACCGCACGCGCGGCTCGCTCGATCCGGGCGTGGACCCGCCTCCGGGCCTGGCGCCCGCCGGCCTCGCGCAGTAGCGCCCGCACGGCATCCTCCGTCTCCCCGTACTTACCCTCGCCGAAGTGCGTGTAGCGAACCTCTCCGTTCGCGTCGATCAGATAGTGCGCAGGCCAGAACTGGTTGCCGAACGCCCGCCAGGTCGCGTACTCGTTGTCCTGCGCAACCGGATAGCGCAGCTTGTTCTGCGCGATGGCGTCGGCGACGTTGCCGGCATCGTGCTCGAACGCAAACTCCGGCGTGTGCACTCCGATCACCGTCAGACCCGCTCTGCGGTAGCGCTCATCGAGTGCGCGCAGGTAGGGAAGCGTGCGGATGCAATTGATGCACGTGTAGGTCCAGAAGTCGATCAGCACCACGCGGCCGCGCAGCTGCTCGAGAGTCAGCGCTCGACCGCCGGGCGTGTTGAACCAGCGCTGAGTGCCGACGATCTCAGGGGCTGGACCGAGACGTGGCAGTCCGGAGGGAACGTTCGCCCCGCGTGCCGGCGAGTTGGCCACGTCGAACTTCGACGCGCCACGTAGATCGCGCAGGCGGTCCTCCACCGCGTCCGAGCTTTCGATCCCGTGGGTCGGGTTCGAGATCACGCTCGGCAGATCGTTCGCGAGCGCAGTCTGGAACCGCACATCGAGATCGGCGACCAGCGCCACAGCGGTCGCGATCATCACCACGCCGAACGCTCGTTGCAGGACGGCGCCCCGGGCCGTTTTGCGCACGCCCGCGAACAGCCGACGCCCGCCGAGCGCGAGGACGAGCAGCGTCGCCGCCGATCCGAGCGCGTAGGCGGCCGCCACCGCCACGATCTCGCCGGTCGCGTCCTGCGCAGCGCTGACGGAGATGACGGCCGCCAGGATCGGCCCGGCACATGGGGCAAAGACGAACCCGAGGGCGCCGCCTACGCCGAGGCCCGACCAGAAGCCATCGCCGGCGCTGCGCGGACCGAGGCGCGACAGCGGAGCCAGCAGCTCCTCGATGCGATGGCCGAGCGGCGGCAGCGCGATCGCGATTCCGAACAGAGCAAGCACGGCGATCGCGACCGTCCGTGTGGTGCCATCCGCTAGACCGACACCGTCGACCAGCTTCGCGAAGCCAACGATGGTGACGAAGAACGTCACGCCCAGGCCGATGACTACGCCCGCGGGTCGACGCCGTCCGCCCGTCGCGCTGGCGGACACGATCGCAGGCAGGACCGGCAGCACACAGGGCGTGACGGCCGTCACTGCTCCGGCGAAGAACGCAAAGAGGACGAGAAGCACCATCTGTGCCTACGCAGTGTGCTCGCGGCGCGGGCTTGTTACGTCAGGCCCATCCTCCCGACGGGCGCCTCGAGCCTTGCGAGCTTGCCCTGCGCCGCGGCGATCACGCCCTCCGCGACGCTCTCCCAGGCGAAGCGATCGCGCGCTGTCTCCGCAAGGCGGCGCCGCGCAGCTTCGCGCACGTCCTCGTCTAGCTCGAGCCAGGTGTTCAGCGCATATGCGATCTCGTCCACTGAGCGAAAGCCGCGCTCGAACGTGAGCAGCGGCCGCACCTGGGTCGAGAGCCTCTCCCCCAGCTGCGCCGCTACCTCGGCAAGGCCCGAATGCGCCGCGCACACCGGCAGCGCGCCGCAGGCGGCGGCCTCCGCGGCCACCATCCCGAACGCCTCCGGGAACATGCTCGGCACCACCAGGGCCTGCGCGGCGGGCAGTAACCGGGCGAGCTCACCGTGCTCGAGCCTGCCCGTGAAGACGATGCGCTCGCGCATCTTGCGAGCAGCGGCGAAATAACGCTCATGGCGGCCGGAGAGGCTTTCCAGGAAGGTGCGCAGATAGGTGAGCTGGTCGCGAGGCCCTCCCTCCAGCGCTCGTCCCTGGCGAAGCACGTGAGTGAGCAGTCGCTCGTCGTCACGTTCCAGTCCTCTCAGGAGCACCTCCAGGCCCTCGCGGTATGTGCCGTACCCGACAACGACGAGCCGGGCGCGCGGATGACGCGCGAGCACGAGCGGCCAAGCTGCGAGCAGCAGGTCGACGCCCTTCGAGACGATCAGCTTGCCGACGTAGACGACCAGTGGTTCGCGCAGCGGATCGATCGCTGCGAGCCAGTCGGGTGCAGCGACGTCGATCCCGGCCGGGTCGTAGTCGTCGCGCACGGCGGTCAACTCGTCGCCGCTCACCAGGGTGTCGCGGCGGCGATCGGTCAGCATGTCGATCGCCTCCGCCCCGGCGGCGTTGTAGCCGGTCCGCTCCGCTGAGTCCAGCCAGCGCACCAGACCGTCGTATGCATCGAGCGCCTCGCCCGGCTCGTGCAGTGTGAACGTGTGCACGTCCACGCCGGGCGGTCCCAGCCGTGTGCGCTCCTGCAACCCTTCGATCGGCATCGCCGCCCACAGGCTGTCGGCGGTATGGCGCGAGCCGACGAGCGCCGCCCGCGCCGGCGTCAAGCCCTCGCGAGCGTACGGCGCAAAACGCTGGTAGTGGGGCTTGACCGTGTATTCCAGATCCGAGCCGTGCACCTTGACCGCGTACGGCACGTCCTCCAGGGCACGCGCGAGGATGACCGGCCCCATCACCAGGTGATTGCCGAGGGCGACATCGGGTTTGGCGAGCTCCGCCACGTCCTTGACGGCGGTCACGTTGGCATCCAGGTAGTGCGCCAGCTCCTCGTCCGTCACGCGGTCGAACGTGCGCGCCTCGAAATGCTCGTAGCGGTCGTATACGTACACGGGCAGCAGGCTCCCGATGTTCGGCCGGTAGACGATGCAGCGCCCTGGATATGGCGGTCTGCGCACTGCCCGCAGCTCCAGCTCACCGCCGTCCCAGTTTCCGACCGTGTCCACGAACCCGAACTCTTGGGGGGTGCGGTCCTGACACAACAGGTGCACCTCGTGCCCGAGGCGCGCAAGAGCCTCCGCGAGGCGGGCGTTGTAGACGTTCGACCCGGTCCCGCGAAGCAGGTAGCCGTGGAAGATCAACACCCGCACTGGTTCAACGATATTCCACGGTGAGGCGGGACCCCTTGGTATCTTTGCCCGCTATGCCAGGACCGCAGCGATACCGCCTGCGCGCCCCGGCCTCGGGACGGGAGGTCGTGCTCGCGCTCGATCATCCGCTCGACGGCAACGAGAGCGCCTATTACGACCGGGTCACCGGCGAACGGCTCGAGGTCGTGTCCAAACTGGTACCGCTCGCGGACTCCCCCTCCAACCTCCCGCGGACGCAGGACACCGTGCGCGTCTGCCCGCACTGCGGCGAGCTCGTCGAGATCGACCTGAGCGACTGCCCGTACTGCGGTCGCCGTTTGCCGCCCGTGAACGACGGCACCGCCAGCTAGAGCAGATCGTGAGCAACAGAGTCGCAGTGATCGCCCTCGGGGCCGTGCTGACCGGCCTCCTCGTCGGCGTGGTGATCGCCAGCTCGGGCGACGACGGAGGTTCCAAGTCCACCGATACGGCACCCCCCGATCTCACCGTCCCCGGTGGTTCGGCCGGCACCCTGACGGACACCAAGACGGACTCGAACCGAACACGGACCAAGGAAGGAACGACCGGCGGCGACTCGAGCACCCCGGGCACCGACCAGAGCGGCGGCGCGGCGGCGCCTCCGAGCGAGCCGGACACCGGCGGCGCGGGCGCGGCGCCCGACGAGCCCCAGGGAGGACCGCAGCAGAACGATCAACCGTCGAGCGGCGGCAGCCCCGCCCCTAAGTTCGACGAGTTCTGCCAGCAGAACCCGAGCGCCTGTTAGCCGGCGCAAGATGGCCGATCAGTCAGGAGCCACTTGCCGGCTGAACAGTTGAGGACCCTCTGGGGTACCTAAGTGTTCAGCCGATGATCGGCGCTCGGACGGCTCGGCCGACGGCCCGGGATTCCGGCCCTATGGGCTCGGCGGCGCTGGAGTCTGCTCGTCCGGCACCAGCCGCGCCCAGTACAACAGGCGCGCGGTGCGGTAGCTGCAGCGGTACTGCTTCACGGTGCTCGTCTGCACGTGCGCATCTGACCTCTTGTAGTAGCGCGCGAACTGCTTTGGATCGCGGCTGGACGGCGTGCTGCAGCGATCGGACGTGCGGCTTGCGAGCCAGACATCCCCCACGGCGTCGAGGTTGACCGCGAAGGCGGGCACCCATGTGATCGCCGTCAGCCCGATGTAGTCACCGGCCTTGACGCGCAGTGGCTGCGCGAGCCGGAAGCGCACCCGTCCTTTCGCGCCCAGGCGAGGGCGCAGGTCCTCTGCCGGGCTCTGGCGCACGAGTCGCACGCGGCCGCGCTTGCCGCGTCGCAGGATGCTGAGCTGCGCGGACGGGCCGCCGCCGAACAGCTGGGAAAAGGAGGTGATCTGGGTACTGTGCAGCGCCGGCAGCTTCAACCACCATGCGACGATCTGGCCGCTTGACGGTGCCCGGAACGGATGCATCACACCGTCGGCCGCCATCTGGATCCCGGTCACGCGCGCGACCACCTCGCACTTGTCCTCCTTCGGACATCCGGAGGCGGGGTAGTTCGCAGTCTTGCCGAGCACGACCGACTTCGCCGCAGCCTGCACGCGCGGTTCTCCCGCCGCCGTCGCGACCGACCACGCCACAAGCACGGCGAGTGACGCCGCCGCGCAAACCAATGCTGTGAGCTTTCTTGCCGTCACCATCCTCCGAACACGTACCGGGCCGCATTGTTTCGCCTCGACCGCGTCCCGGGACTCTGTCAGTTTCGGCGCAAATCGTGCAGGGACTGTAGTGTTGCCGAGCTAATGCAGGACGCCGACCAGTTCGAGGCCTTCGTCCGGGCGGGGCTCGCCCAATACGGGATGGAGGTAGACGAGATCGAGCTGGCCGTGATGCGGGCGGCCGAGGCAGCTTACGGACCCGAGCGCGACGCCCTGCTGGCTGCCGACCTGAGCGCCGTGGCCCCGGAGATCGGCCTCGACCCCTCACGCGCCCCGGCCGACACGGCCCCGGACACGGCCACCGGATGAGCGGGCATCCGCAAGATCTCTCGCTCGCCGAGCAGGCCGAGGCGATCCGGGCCGGCGAGCTCGACGCGACCGAGCTGCTCGAGAGAACGCTGGCCCGGATCGAGGAACGCGACCCGGCCGTCAACGCGATCGTCGACCGGTTCGCAAACGAGTCGGCGCGCATGCTCGCGGAGGCGCCCGAGGGGCCGCTGCACGGAGTGCCGGTCGCGGTGAAGGACCAGTTCGCTTTGCCATGGCGCGCACCGCGGGACGGCGCGTACGCCAATCCGACCGGCGTCGGCGCCGGAGAGTCTGGGATCTTCCGCCGGCTGCGTGACGCCGGAGCCGTCATCGTCGGCGTCACCAACATGCACGAGTTCGGGCTCGGATCGACCGGTCACATCTCGGCGTACGGACCGTGCCGCAACCCGTGGGACACCGAACGCTGCGCCGGAGGCTCATCCGGTGGATCGGCGGCCGCCGTCGCCGCGCGCATGGTCGCCGGGGCAATCGGAACCGATGGCGGCGGTTCGATCCGGTTCCCATCCGGATACTGCGGCGTCACGGGCCTGAAGCTGACCTGGGGCCAGATACCGGTCGACGGATTCACCCATGGATACCTGACCCTCGGCACCGCCGGGCCGATCTGCCGCGACGCGGCGGACGCGAGGTTGCTCGGCGATACGTTGCTCGGCCACCTGATCGAGGAGCCGGGCGACCGGGAACTGGTGATCGGCGTCCCGCGCGCGCAGATGTGGAGCGACCTCGACCCGGAGGTCGAGCAGGCCTGCACCGATGCCGTCGACGCGCTGCGCCAGTCCGGCGCGCGCATCGTCGTAGTCTCGATCGCGGGCGCAGAGCACACGCGCATCGCCACCGTGCTTCCACTCTCGATGGAGGGCATTCCGGCAACCAAGCCGGAGGCCGTGGCACAGATCGAGCCGCATCTCTCGCCGCTGATTCGCGGTTTGACGAAGTATCAGCTCCTGACTCCCGGCGCCGTGCTCCTGAAGGCCGAGCGCGTGCGCGCGCAGTTGCGCCGCTCGGTTGCGTCGGCGTTCCAGTCGGTCCACGTCCTCGCGTGGCCGTCGCTGCCGGCTCCTGCCCCACCGGTCGCGACTGCAACCGTCAACCTTCCCTCAGGCGACCAGCCGGCGGACTACGCGAACGTCCGCTTGGGGGGCATCGCGAACTTGACCGGAGTGCCCGCCGCTTCCGCGCCATGCGGCTTCACGCGGACGGGGCTTCCCATCGGCATCCAGTTCCTCGGACGCTGGCGCGACGAGGCGCGCGTTCTCGACGTCGTGGAGCGCCTGGAGCGCGCGACCGACCGGCGCTTCGTCGACGCGGAGCCGCCGCTGGCGCGAGCAGCTCGCGCCGCGTACTAAGCCCAGAAACGGCGCCGCCCCGGCAGGGTGAACCGGGGCGGTCGTCGATGCTTGCCTTATTGGCTTAGCAGGGAGGCAAGGAGAAGTGTTACACCGAAACGGGCGCAGACAACCGTGTCTGGACGTATGTACGAAGCCCGACCCTCCGAACCCCGAGCCCTCGAAACCCCGAGCCCTCGGAGCTCCCGGTTTTTGCGCCTAAGCAAAAACCGGAACTTACTTGTAGCGATACGTGATGCGGCCGCGATCCAGATCGTACGGCGAGAGCTCGATCTTGACGCGGTCGCCTGGGAGGATGCGGATGTAGTGGCGGCGCATCTTTCCGGAGATGTGGCCGAGCACCATGTGATCGTTGTCGAGCTTGACGCGGAACATCGTGTTGGGGAGGGCTTCCACGATCTCGCCCTCCATCTCGATCTTCTCTTCCTTACCCATCAGCGCGAAAGCTTAGCTAGTACCTCAGCGGCGCCGCTCAGCCGCGGATCTCGGCGGCGACAGCGGTGAGTTGATCACGATCGACCTCAACCGGGCGCCAGGGAAGTTGAAGCGGATCGTCGTGGTAGCGCGGGATCACGTGCAGGTGAAAGTGGAAGACCGACTGCCATGCTGCGCGCCCGCACGCGTTGAGGACGTTGATGCCGTCCGGCGCAATCGTGTCGCGCATGCGCTCGGCAAGGCGGCGCGCGGCGAGGACCGTCGCCTCGAGGTCCGCTTCCGGCACCTCGAAGAGATCCTGCGAGTGTGCACGCGGGATCACCAGGGCGTGACCGCGGGTCGCCGGGTTGATGTCCAGGAACGCGATGGTGCGCTCGTCGGAGTCGACGATCTCCGCCGGCAGCTCGCCGGCGACGATCTTGCAGAAGATGCAGTCCTCGGGCACGGCCGGAAAGATTAATGATCCAGCCCTGTATGCTGCCGCGCCCCGATGGCCGTCACCACAGATGACCTGCGCACCGGGGTCGCCGAGCTGTCGGCGATCCACCGTCCCTCCGCATCCGATGGAGAGCGCCAGGCAGCGGAGTGGATCGTCTCGCGGTTCGCCGAGCTCGGTGTCCAGGCGCGCATCGAGCCCGAGCGCGTCCACGGCGAGTACTGGTCGCCGCTTGCTCTGCTCACCGGCGTGGGCGCGCTGGCGGGTCTCGCGACGCGTGGGCGGCGCAGCCTGCTCGCCGCAGCGGTCGGCGCGCTTGCGGCGGGCGCGATTTGGGATGACCTCACCGCCGGTCACAGGCACTTTCGCCGTCGCCTGCCGCAGCGAACCGCATACAACGTCGTGGCCGAGCTCGGTCCCCGCGACGCGAAGCGGACCGTCGTGGTGGTCGCACACCACGACGCTGCGCACTCCGGGCTGATCTTTCACCCCGGCATCCCGCTCTTCGTGTGGCGCAACTTCCCGCAGGCGATCGAGCGCAACGACACCAGCCCGCCCTTGATGTTCCCGGTGCTCGCCGGCCCGGCTCTGGTGGCGCTCGGTGCCACGCTCGCCAGCAAGCGCCTGAGCGCCGCGGGCACCGTGCTCGCCGCCGGCTCGGCGGCCGCCTTCGCGAACATCGGCGCCAGCGAGGTCGTTCCCGGCGCAAACGACAACGTGACCGGAGTGATCGGGCTACTCGAGGTAGCGCGCGCGCTGGTGGAGGGACCGGCCACGGACCTGCGCGTGATGTTCGTCTCGACCGGATCGGAGGAGTCGATCCTCGAGGGGATGCAGGCCTTCGGACACCGTCACTTCCCGCACCTCCCTCGCGACGACACGTTCGTGCTGAACGTGGACACGATCGGATCCCCTCACCTGACGGCGATCCGCGGCGAGGGGATGCTGAAGATGTACGACTATCCGCAGGCCGCACTCGAGCTCGTTGACGGCGCCGCGAAGGAGCTCGACGTATTCCTTTTCCCGAAGCTGCGCCTTCGCAACGCGACCGACGGGCTCGTCGCGCTGAAAGCCGGCTACCGGTGCGCCTGCATCGGGTCGGTGACCGAGTACAAGGCCCCGGCTAACTACCACTGGCGCACGGACGTCGCGGAGAACGTTCGCTACGACACCTGCTCGGACGGCATCAGGGTGATCGAGGCGATCGTGCGCCGCCTCGACGAGCGCTGGACCTAGTCTAGTCCCCGCTCTCCATCTCCTTGCGAGCCAGCTCCAGTGCCTGCTCGGGTGTGCTGACTTCGCCGACGTACGCCGCCTCTCGCAACCGCTCCAGCAACTCGCCCACCGCCGGCCCGGGCTTCAAGCCGAGCGACTTGATCAGCTCATCCCCGCGCAGCGGCGGCACCGGTGGGTCGCGCCGCCACTGAATGGCCTCGCCCGCCAGCAGCCGTGCGACCTCCAGGTGCGCCTCGATCGCCTCGTCGCGAGTGCGCTCACCGCGCGTCGCGAGCCGGTCAGCGACTGTTAACACCGTCACCTCGACCTCCACCGGCTCGCAGGCGCGCAGGTAGCGATAGACGTGCCTGCGGTCGAGCGGGCGCTCGTGAACGAGAAAGCCGAGGCGCAGGTGGTGGCGCGCGATCGCTGCCAGGAAGTCCGACAGCGCGGAGCTGGCGTGAAATCGCGCGGACAGCGCGGCGCTCATCTGCGCGCCAAGCTCATCGTGCCCGATGAACAGCACACGCTCACCCATCATCCTGCGGGTGCCGGGCTTGCCGATGTCGTGTGTGAGCGCAGCAAGCCGGAGCGCCTGGCCGCGCGTCAGCTCGTCGGCGAGCGGCTCGTTCAGGACCGCGGAAAGCTGCTCCGCCAGGTCACCGAAGACGGGCTCCGGGTCGCGCTCGAGCTCGAGCACGTGCTCGAGCACGTCCAGCGTGTGGCCCCATACATCGGCATGGTGATAGGGATTTTGCTCGACGCCCTTCAGCGCCTCCAACTCCGGAAGCAGGGCGGCGACGAGGCCGATCTCATCCATCAGCTGTAAGCCGCGCATCACTTCGTCGCAGACGACCAGGCGCCGCAGCTCGTAGAAGCTTCGCTCTGCTGCGACAGTTGCGATGGCGTCCACGCTCTGCGCGGCGAGCGTTACGGTCGCGGGCTCCGCGGAGAACCCCAGCTCGCAGGCAAACCGCGCCAGCCGCAGCGTGCGCAGGGGATCGTCGCGATATGCGCTGTCGGCGGTCACGCGCAACACCTTTGCTTCCAGGTCGGCGGTGCCACCGTGCGGGTCGATCAGCGGCTCCCCGGTGGACAGAGGGACAGCCATCGCGTTGACGGTGAAGTCGCGCAGCCGCAGATCCACCTCGATCGAACCGCCGCGCAGTGGCGACACGTCCGATTGCCAGCTGCGATCGTGTGCGATCACGCGCCACGCTCCAAACCGCTCCGAAAGAGGGAACACGTGCGCCTTGGCCGCGCGTGCGAGCGCACCCGCCGCCTGCTCGGCGTCGTCGGGGACGACGAGGTCGATGTCCAGCAGCGGCCGGTCCATCAAGAGGTCGCGCACCGTGCCGCCCACCAGCCAGGCGTTCTCTCCGAGAGCCTCACGCGCCACGCCGAGCGGCTGCGAGAGCGCCATCAGGGGCGCGAGCGAGCGCTGCTCACTCACCGGACGGCGGCTGCTCTTCCTGGTGATAGAGGCGCCGTACGCGAGGGGCCACAGCGCACGTGACCTCGTAGTTGATGGTCCCGAGCTGCTGCGCGAGCTCCTCCGCCAGCACCCGCTCTTGCCCGTCCACGCCGATGAGAACGGCGCGATCACCGCGCTCGACGACCGATCCGGGCCCGAGGTCGACCGTGACGTTGTCCATGCTGATAGTTCCCACCACCGGATAGCGGCGCCCGCGCACGATCACGCTCGCGCGGTTCGAGAGGCCCCGCCTGTAGCCGTCTCCATAGCCGATCGGCAGCACCGCGATGTCCGTCTCGCGCTCGGTCCTCCACGTACGTCCATACCCCGCGCTCTCCCTCGTCTGCAGCCTCTTAACGTCCGCAACGTAGGACTCCAGCGTGAGCGCAGGCTCGAGGGCGTGAGTGGCGGGATCACGCTGAAAGGGATCGAGCCCGTAGATCGCAACACCGCAGCGCGCCATGTCGAAGTGAGAGGCGCGGTCGCGCAGGACCGCGGCGCTGTTCGCCGCGTGTACCAGGCAATCAGGCTGCTTGCGCTTGACGTCCTCTGCAAAAGGCCGGAAGCGCGCGAGCTGCTCGTCGTAGAAATCCGAGTCCATCTCGTCTGCGGTCGCTAGATGGGTCATGACTCCGGCGAGCTCGAGCCGTTTGTCGGCGGCCGCGAGCTCCGTCAGCTCACGCGCTTCATCGACTTCGCGCGTCCCCAAGCGGCCCATGCCCGTGTCGTACTTGACGTGCAGTCGCGCAGCGGTGTCCATCGCCTCCGCCTTGCGCGCTGCGAGCTCCACAAATCCTCTACGCCACCCCACCATGTCGGCATCCGCACCGACGGCAGTCTCGACCTCCTCCGCGGTGAGCGCTCCCATCACGAGCAGGCGCCCTCGCAGCCCGTGCCGGCGCAGGTCTGCGGCCTCGTCCGCAGTCGCGACGGCGAGCCAGCTCGCGCCGCCTGCGATCGCGGCGCGTGCGCACCAGGCCGCCCCGTGCCCGTATCCATCGGCCTTGACCACGGCGCACAGCTCTGCCTCTCCGAGCCGCCTGCGCAGCTCGGCGCAGTTGTGCTGCACGGCGGCGAGGTCTATGCGGGCAAGAGCCCGGTCTCTCATGGTGAGCCGGCCGGCTCGGCCGGGCGGCGCAAGGCGGCGGGCACGGCCGCAATCACGTCCGATGCGATCACGGAGTCAACGCCGAACTCCGCGCCGGCGATCCAGCCCGCCTGCGAGTGCGCGTATACGCCCGCGCAGGCAGCCTCGAACTCCGGCAGCCCCTTGGACAGAAAGGCCGCGATCACTCCAGACAGAACGTCGCCCGTGCCCGCCGTCGCCAGAGCCGGGCTTCCGCCCGGGCTGACCGCGATCGGCGTGCGCTCTCCATCCACGATCAGCGAATCGTCGCCCTTGAGCACGACCGTGGTGTCCGCCCGCGCGGCGGCTGCGCACGCGCTGCGCAGCCGGTGTGCGGCCACCTCACGCGATTCGACGCCGAGCAGCCGTGCCAGCTCACCCGCGTGCGGCGTCAGCACCGCCCCGCAGTCCCTGTCGCGGAGCGTCTCCAGCCCGTCCTTCCCCAGCGCGTTGAGACCATCGGCGTCGATCAGAAGCGGCGCCTGGATCTCCGCGGCGAGCGCGCGAGCAAGGGCGAGCGCGGGCTTCGCGCGGCCGAAGCCGGGCCCGAGTGCCACGGCATCCGCCCGCTCGACGGCCTCGAGCACCTGCTCCTCCGCCGCCGCGGTGAGCGAGCCGTTCTCATCGGGCAAGGCGACGGTCATGGCCTCGGTGAGCTTCTGCTCGAAGATCGGCTCGAGCGACCCGGGCACTGCCGCCCGCACCCAGCCGGCGCCGGCGCGCATCGCCGCCTCGGACGCCATGCACGGTGCGCCCGTGAGACCTCGGGACCCCCCGATAACGAGCACGGAGCCAGAGCTGAACTTCGTGGATCCGATGCCGCGGGGCGGGACGAGGTCGAGCACCTGCGGCTGGATCAAGCCGGCGGTGAAACCGCTGAGCGGTCCGCCGTCCTCATCGGGGATCCCGATGTCGATCACCTCGACGTGACCCGCTCGCTCCTTGCCCGGGAGCACCCAGAGGCCGAGCTTCGCCGCATGGAAGGTGACCGTCAGATCGGCGTCCACGCAGGCGCCCTCGACCTCACCGGTGGAGGCATCGACGCCGGACGGTACGTCGACCGCCACGACCGGAGCGGCGCAGCCGTTGATCGCCTCGATCGCAGCGTCGAGCGGCGGGCGCGGCTTTCCGGTGAAACCGGTTCCGAGCAGGGCGTCGACGACCACACCGGAACCGGCCAATGCCCCAGGCAAGTCGCCGGCCTCGATCACGCGCGCCGTGCCGCCGGACGAAGCCAGGCGATCATGGTTCGCGCGGGCGTCCGGACTCAGCTCGTCGGGACCCCACAGCATCAGCGTGTCCGTCTCGAGGCCTTGCTCGGCAAGCCTGCGGGCCGCAACCAAGCCGTCGCCCCCGTTGTTTCCCTTGCCACACACGATCCGGACCGGCCCGTTGGGCTCGAGGTCGGAAACCGCGTCGGCCACACCGGTACCCGCGCTCTCCATCAACTCCAGCGACGGAATGCCACGCTCCTCGATCGCCCACCGGTCGATGGCCCGCATCTCTTCCGCCGTATAGAGAGGGCTGAGCCAGGGATGGAGCGCGCTCACGCGCGCGACGGTACTAGAACCGGTCGATCCCTTGGCTCGACGCGCCGCGGAAGGGCGGGCATCGAAGGGGATTGTGACGATAGTTTTGCGGAACCTCGCAAGTCGCGCACCTGAATGAAAGATGTTGACCCACCTGTGAGGGGCCACCTGTCGACTGAACAGTTGAGGGGCCTGTGGGTCCTCCAAGTGTTCACTCGATGATGGGCGGTGTTACGCGGATGTCGCGAACGGTCGCTAGGCGGAAGAACCGGCACAACCCCGTCGGTGTCTCGTCCAACTCAGCTCGTCAGCCGAGCGCAATGACACACCCTCCCTCGATGCCCATCCCGGAGATGGGCCGCGACCCACAGTCGTCAACTACTGCTCGCCAGCGCAACCGCCGCCGCCGTGCCTCGCGAGTGGGTGAGCGAGACATGTACTGACACTCCAAGATTCTTCGCGCGCTGTTCGGCGCGGCCGCTCAGACGCACGGTCGGCGGTGTTCCCGGCAGCACCTCGACGTCGGTGAAGCTCCAGCCCTCGATCCCGAGCGACTTCGCGACCGCCTCCTTCGCGCAGAAGCGCGCCGCGAGGTGTTGCGCGGGGCGCGCCCGCTCGGCGGCGTAATTGCGCTCAGCCTCGGTGAAGAGGCGCTCCGGCAGGCGTGGCCACCGCTCGAGCGCGCGCTCGAGGCGATCGATCTCGAGCACGTCGATGCCGAGACCCGCTATGCCCATAGGCCGGCCTTGGTTACTCGACCGTGACCGTCTTCGCCAGGTTCCGCGGCTGGTCGACGTTCAGGTCGCGCAGGCGGGCGATGTGGTACGCGAGCAGCTGGAGCGGAATAACGGCGAGCACCGGCTGCAGGATCCAATCCGTGCGCGGTACGTACACCGTGCGGTCCGCAACTCCCGCGACGCGCGCCTGACCCTCGGTTGCAATACCGATCACCTCAGCGCCGCGAGCCTTCACCTCTTCGGCGTTGGAGAGGATCTTGTCGAGAATCGGGCTGTCGGTCGCAACGCAGATGACGGGAGTCGACTTGTCCAGAAGGGCGATCGGCCCGTGCTTCATCTCGCCCGCCGCATACGCGTCGGTCGGGATGTAGGAGATCTCCTTCAGCTTCAGCGCGCCCTCGAGGCATACGGGCAGGCCGATGTGGCGTCCGAGGTACAGGAAGAAGTCGCGCTCGTGGTACTGACGCGCGATCACCCGCATCTCCTGCTCACAGTTGGCGATCAGCTCCTCGATCTTGTGCGGGATGGCCTTCACCTCGGCGATCAGCCGTTTCATCTCCTTGCGGCTGAACGTCCCGCGCAGCTCGCTCAACCGGAGACCGAGCAGGTACATCGCAATGACCTGTGCCACGAATGTCTTCGTCGCGGCGACCCCGATCTCGAGGCCTGCCCGCGTGTACAGAACGCCGTCGGCGTCACGAGTGGCCTGGCTGCCGAGGATGTTGGTGATGGCGAGCACCTTCGCGCCATAGCTGCGTGCCAGGCGCATCGCGGCAAGCGTGTCAGCGGTCTCGCCGGATTGCGAGATGCCGATCACGAGGTCCTCCGGGCCCACGACCGGGTTGCGGTAGCGGTACTCGGAGGCGATGTCCATCTCGACGGGCAACCGTGCCCATTCCTCGATCGCATAGCGACCGACGAGGCCGGCGTGGTAAGAGGTCCCGCAGGCGACGATCACGATCCGTCGCACGCTTGCGAGGTCCTCGTCCGTGATGTTGCCGAGGTCACCGAGCTCGACGCTGTCGGCATGCGGCAACCGGTCGGCGATCGTCTCCGCAACCGCGTCCGACTGCTCGTGGATCTCCTTGAGCATGAAAGTCGGGTAGCCGGACTTCTCGGCGGCGTCGTCGTCCCAGAGGACCTCCTCGACCTCGCGCCAGATCGGCTCGCCGGCAGCGCTCATGAAGTGAACCCCATCGGCCCGCACCGCGACGATCTCGTCATCGTTCACCAGCTGTGCGCTGCGCGTCTCGCGCAGGAAGGCCGGGATCGCGGAGGCGATGAAGTGCTCCTCTTTGCCGACGCCGACCACGAGCGGGCACTCCTTGCGCGCACCGACGATCAGCTGCGGCTCTCCGACCCACACCGCGACGAACGCATAGTGGCCGCGCAGGTCGAGGTAGGCGAGACGAGTCGCCTCCGCGAGCGTCGCGTCGTCGCCGAGCTCCAGCAGGTACTTCTCGATCAGGTGTGCAACCACCTCTGCGTCGGTCTCGGAGGCGAAGTGGTGGCCGTCGGCCTCCAGCTCCGCGCGCAGCTCGACGTAGTTCTCGACGATGCCGTTGAGAGCGATGTGCACTTGCCCGCCGCAGTCGGGATGGGGATGCGCATTGCGCTCGGAGGGCTTGCCGTGCGTTGCCCAGCGCGTGTGACCGATGCCGGTCGTCGCCTCGTGGACGTAGGTGGCGACATCGCTGTGATGGGAGCCATTGCCGTTCGCGGCGACGACGGCCTCGCGTAGACGGCTCAGGTTGCCGACAGAGCGCACCGATTCGATGGTGCCTCCGTTGACCAGCGAAAGGCCGGCTGAGTCATATCCCCGATACTCGAGACGCTCCAGGCCGTGGAGAAGAAGCTCCTGACACGAGCGCTCCCCGACGTATCCAACGATTCCGCACATATTGATGCCTCCGTACCAGTTGGCGGGAAGAAATCCTTTTCTCTAAAACCGAAAAGAGCCGCTGCTCTGCGGCTCTCCAGCGATACCCCGCGCGGGCGAAGAAAATCGTACCACCAGACGCTCCCCCTGTCGCGGCGACTAGAACAGGGGTTTAGGCGCGCTCTGGACGGCCGTTTGCGACCCCCAGCTCGTTTTCCACCACCTCGACCAGGCGGGTGGCGACCGTCTCGCATTCCTCCGGCGTCGGCGCCTCGACCATGACACGGACCAGTGGCTCGGTTCCAGAGGGACGCACGAGGACGCGGCCGCGCTGCTGCAGGGCCGTCGACTCCGACTCGATCGCGTCGCGCACCGCCTGAGAGCGCTCGAACGCCTCCCTGTCCCCCACCTTCACGTTGATCAGGCGCTGCGGCAGCTTTTCGATTGCGTGGACCTGAGCGAGGTCCCGGCCGCCGAGCGACTCGAGCAGCAGGAGCGCCGCGGCGATGCCGTCGCCGGACGGCGTAAAGCGCCTGTCGATGGTGTGACCGGACTGCTCGCCGCCGAGCACCCAGTTGCGCTTGAAAAGCTCTTCCACGACGTAGCGGTCGCCCACCTTGGTCGTTGCCACATCGATTCCCGCCCCGCCCATCGCCTGGTGAAAGCCGTAGTTCGTCATCACCGTGACCACGACGCCGTTGCCGGCGAGCTCGCCACGGTCGCGCAGATGAATCGCTGCGTTCGCGATGATCTCGTCGCCGTCGACGATGCGTCCGTCGCGATCGGCTGCGAGCATGCGGTCTCCATCACCGTCGAACGCGAAGCCGACGTCGTGCTCGCCCTTCTGCATTCGCTCGACGAGGGCCTCCATGTGCGTCGACCCGCAACCCGCGTTGATGTTGGTGCCGTCGGGCTCGCACGCGATCGCGTCCACCTGCGCGCCCAAGCGCTCGAACATGAGGGGCGCGGACCGGTACGTGGCGCCGTTGGCGCAGTCCAGCAGGACGCGCGCGCCGGACAGGTCGAGCTGGTACTGCGACGCCAGCTCACGCAGGTAATCGTCGAGCGCACCCGCGAGAGCGCGCACGTGGCCGCTCGCGACCCCGGCCGGCGCAATCCCGACCTGCTCCTCGATCGCCGTCTCCATCTCGTCCGAGAGCTTGCGCCCCTCCTCCGAGAAGAACTTGATGCCGTTGTCGTGATAGGGGTTGTGCGACGCCGAGATCACGACCGCCAGGTCCAGACCGAGTCTGCGCACGAGCACGGCCGCAGCGGGCGTGGGTAGTACCCCGGCCAGCAGCGCGTGTCCCCCGCCGGCCGCGATGCCGGCGCAGAGCGCCGACTCGAGCATCTCTCCGGACTCGCGGGTGTCACGTACTACGAGCACCTGCGGAGCGGGCTTGCCGCACACTGCTACGGACGCGCGACCGAGCGCGAATGCCAGCTCAGGGGTGAGGAATTCTCCTACACGGCCCCTGACGCCGTCCGTACCGAACAGCTTCGTCTTGGACGCCAGCGCCATGCGCGCTGGCTACCGCTTCGAGAACTGAGGTCGCTTGCGCGCCTTCTTCAATCCTGCCTTGCGACGCTCCTTCTCGCGCGGGTCGCGCGTCAGGAACTGGCGGCGTTTGAGCTCACCGCGCAGGTTCGGGTCCACCTCGATCAGAGCCTTCGCGATTCCGTGCCGGACAGCTCCCGCCTGTCCCGAGATTCCGCCGCCGTGGATGCGAGCGCGGATGTCGACGCGCTCGAGGTAACCGGTGGCCTCGAGCGGCTGGCGCACCACGGCCTGGTGTCGCGGACGGGGGAAGTAGACCTCGAGCGGGCGGCCGTTGAGATCGAAGGCGCCTTTGCCAGGGCGGACGATCACCCGCGCCACCGCTGATTTGCGCTTCCCGGTCGCAAAGTAACGCGCCTCGCTCGCGAGCTCGACGAGCTCCCGTGCGGGTGCCTCCTCGGCCTGGGGCGGTGTTTCCTCCGTCTCCTCCCCGGATGGGAGCTGGTCCTCCACCTTTGGCTCGGCCGCCGGGGTGGTCTCTGCGATCAACTCCGCGGCGATATCGGGCTCGTCAGCCGTGCCGGCTTCGTCGACCTGGCTCGCGGGGGCGCTTTCCTCGGAGGGTTCCGGCTGCTCGCTCGGTTCCTGGCCCTCCGGCGTCTCCTGTACTTCCTCGTTTCGCTCTTCCAAATCAGGCCTCCGTTTCGAAGGGCTTCGGCTGCTGGGCCTGGTGCGGATGGTCGGGTCCTGCGTAAACCTTCAGCTTGCTGAGCTGCTGACGCGCGAGCCGGTTGCGCGGGAGCATGCCCTTCACGGCTTTGCGGATGACCTCTTCGGGGCGGCGCTCGAGCATGTCCCTGAGCGTCCGTGTTCGCAGCCCGCCCGGGTAGCCGGAATGCCGGCGGTACAGCTTGTCCTCGAGCTTGTTGCCAGTGACGCGAATCTTCTCCGCGTTCACGACGACGACGAAATCGCCGGTGTCGATGTGGGGCGTGTACTCGGGCTTGCGCTTGCCGCGCAACGAGTCTGCGATCTGGGTGGCGAGGCGGCCGAGCGTCTGGCCGCTCGCATCCACGAGCAGCCAGTCGCGCTCGCGTCTTTCAGGTGTCGCTACATAGGTCTTCAAGGCCGAAAAGAACGCGGGCCGCAGCAAGAACGCCGCGGACCCCCCCGACAGTCGCGGCTCCCCGCGACCATGGCCGGAGAATCATAGCCGCTGCCTGGCGGCTGCCCGGGAACGCCTGGACGAGCGTGGGCAGGGAGAGCTTGTAACAAAGAGCGTAAGGCGATGGGGCGGCTCGCGCCGCCCCATCGATCCGCCCCGCCGCTTTCTGCGGCCGGGGATCTCCTGGCCTCGTGGCTCGCTTACGCTCCGCGCGGATGGGCGTCGTGATGCGTGATGTGCAGCTCGTCCAGCAACCTCGGGACGAACGTCAGCGCCGCTACGCCGACCACGACGTAGACCACGTCCGCTGCCGTGCCGCTGCCGAAGACTTCGGTGATCGCGTTCCAGTCGAAGATCGCATCGACCGCCCAGTTGAGGGCGACGAGGACGACGAGCAGGAGCGCCAGGGGCTCGAAGCGCTTGATCATCTCCATCGAGAAAACCTCTCTTTCGCCGCCCGAGCCACGTGGGCCCGGGCGATGAGGGTGTTTCGTAACAGACAACACAAGTTACCCCGCTATTTGCGGCCAGTTACAGGTATGCGCCTCGCGAAGCCGGCCAAGTACATTCAGAGCGATGGTCGACCTTGCTGTCTGCGCCTGCCTCGGTTACGACGCTCCCTACCTGGCCGAATGGATCGAGTTCCATCGCCTCGTGGGGGCCAAGCGCTTCTTCCTCTACAACAACGGCGACCGTGAGGTCCAGCGTGAGTTGCTCGCGCCCTACTGCGCCGAGGGCACCGTCGTGCTGCACGAATGGCCCGGAGCGGCTCCGCAGATACCGGCCTATGGCGACTGTCTCCAGCAGCACCGGAAAGACGCGCGCTGGATCGCCTTCATCGATACCGACGAGTTCCTGTTCTCTCCCCTGGGGCAGCCGCTTCCCGAGCTCCTCACCGAGTACGAGCAGTGGCCCGCCGTCGGGGCCTGCCGGCTCTTCTTCGGGACGTCGGGGCACGTCACGAAGCCACCCGGTCTTGTCGTGGAGAGCTACCGGCGCGTCCTCACCGCGCATGTCCAGGCCCACTTCGTGAAGAGCATCGTCAACCCCGAAAGGGCCGAGCGCCCCATCAATCCGCACCTGTTCAGAACCGACGGCGACACCGTCGACGAGCTCCACCGGCCCGTCTCGCTGCCCGCAAAGGCGCAGAGCTTCACCGCCGAGCGGCTGCGCATCAATCACTACTGGACGAAGTCCGAGGAAGAGCTGGAGGCCAAGTTCGCCCGCCTCCGACCCGACACGGGCGAGCCCTACCCACCGGGGCGAACCAGAAGGCGGATGCGTATTCGCGATCAAGAGAACAGCCGCCCCGACGAGGCGATCCTCACCTACCTGCCGGCGCTGCGCGAGGCACTCGCGCGACGCTAGTGGCCCTTCCCGAAGCGTTTCACCGGAAACGACGGCTTCCGGAACCGACATGCGGCGTCCTCAGTCGCCCCCGTACTGACCAGTACGGGGGCTTAGGCGCCGTAAGGCGCCGTGCGAGCGCGTAGCGCGAGATCCTTGCCTGTCGGCCCCGGAACCTCGCCGTTTCCTGGCGAACGTTCCGAGAAGGACCACTAGGCGCCCGCTCTGTCAGCGCGGCGGCGTTACTCCCACTCGATCGTGCTCGGCGGCTTCGACGAGATGTCCAGCGCCACGCGGTTCACGTGCGGGATCTCGTTGATGATGCGGCTCGAAACCGTCTCGAGCAGGTCGTACGGAAGCCGTGCCCAATCTGCCGTCATCGCGTCGTCGGACGTGACGGCGCGGATGATGATGGGGTAGGCGTAGGTGCGTTCGTCCCCCTGCACTCCCACCGACCTGACAGCGGGTAGTACGCAGAAGGATTGCCAGAGCTCGCGGTACAGGCCGGCCTTGCGGATCTCGTCCTGGAGAATCGCGTCCGCTTCACGCAGGATGTCGAGCCGCTCGCGAGTCACCTCACCTCCGATCACCCGGATTGCGAGGCCGGGCCCGGGGAACGGTTGACGCCACACGAGGCGATCGGGAAGGCCGAGCTCGGCCGCAACCACCCGCACCTCGTCCTTGAACAGCTGGCGCAGCGGCTCGATCAGCTCGAAGTCGAGCTTCTCTGGCAAGCCGCCGACGTTGTGGTGCGACTTGATCCGGGCTGCGCCGTTGCCGCCGCTGCCGCCGGACTCGATCACGTCCGAATAGAGAGTGCCCTGCACTAGGAAACTGGCGTTCTCGAGCTTGGCCGCCTCCTCCTCGAAGACACGGATGAACTCCTCTCCGATGATGCGCCGCTTCTGCTCGGGATCGACGACCCCGGCCAGTCTGGATAGGAACCGGTCTGTCGCATCGACGTGCACCAGCGGCACGTGAAAGTGGTCGCGGAACGCGGCCACGACCTGCTCGGACTCGTTCTTGCGCATGAGCCCGTGGTCTACGAATACACACGTGAGCTGCTCGCCGATGGCCCTGTGCACGATGAGCGCCGCAGTCGAAGAATCGACGCCGCCCGACAGCCCACATATGACGTGCGCGTCGCCGACCCGCTGCCTGATCGAGGCGACGTGCTCGTCGACGATCGAGGCCGGGGTCCAGGTCCCGTCGCAGCCGCAAATCTCGTACAGGAACGTGCGCAGGATCTCCGAGCCGTGTGGGGTGTGCACGACCTCCGGGTGAAACTGGATGCCGTACAGCCCGAGCTCGTCCGACTCGAAGGCCGCAACCGGCGACGCCGGCGACGAGGCAAGCGCTCTGAATCCCTGTGGCGGGGCGAAGACCGTGTCGCGATGGCTCATCCAGCACGTCTGCTCGGCCGGCAGCCCGGTGAGCAATCGCCCCGGATCCGCCACCCGCAGGTCCGTGCGCCCGAACTCCCCCACCTCCGCGCCCTCGACGCGGCCGCCGAGCTCGCGCGCCATCGCCTGCATGCCGTAACAGATGCCCAACACCGGCAGACCGAGCTCCAGCAGCTCGGTACGAAGACTTGGCGCGCCGGGCTCGTACACCGATGCCGGCCCGCCCGAGAGGACGAGCCCGCGCGGGTTGCGCCGCCGCAGCTGCTCGAGCGGAACATCGTGTGGCAGCAGCTCGGAGAAGACGCCGCACTCACGAATGCGGCGCGCAATCAGCTGCGAGTACTGGCCGCCGAAGTCGAGAACGAGCACTTCCTCGGTGGCCACTGGGCGTTCAATGCCCGCGTCCGCCGAGGTCGCGACGGTCCTACTCATCCAGCTCGTTGACCGCCGCCGCCAGCTCCGCTTTGCCGTTCGACCCCATGCCCACGCTCTGCTCGCGCTGGAGCTGCTTGCCCTCGCTCTGGAGCGCGGGCGCGATCATCACCTCGGCACGGTGGAAGGAAGGGATGTCCTCGTAGCCGCAGGTCGCCATCGAGGTGCGCAGGGCTCCCATCAGGTTGAAGGTGCCGTCGTTCTCCAACGCAGGACCGACGACGATCTCCTCGAGCGAGCCGTTCTGCACGGTGGCGACGCGAGTCCCGCGCGGCAGCGACGGGTGGAAGGTCGCCATCCCCCAGTGGTAGCCGCGGCCCGGCGCCTCGTGCGCTCGCGCCAGCGGTGAGCCGATCATCACGGCGTCTGCGCCGCAAGCGAACGCCTTCGCGATGTCGCCGCCGGTGCGCATGCCGCCGTCGGCGATCACGTTGCAGTACTGGCCGGTCTCGAGCATGTGCTGGGAACGCGCGGCCTGAACGTCGGAGATCGCGGTTGCCTGCGGCACGCCGATCCCGATCACGCCGCGCGTCGTGCAGGCTGCGCCGGGGCCGACGCCGACAAGCACGCCCACAGCGCCCGTGCGCATGAGGTGCAGGCCGGTCGAATAGCTGGCGCAGCCGCCCACTATGCACGGAACCGGCATCTCGGCGATGAACTCTTTCAGGTTGAGCGGCTCTACCGAAGACGAGACGTGCTCGGCCGAGATCACAGTGCCCTGGATGACCATGACGTCGAGGCCGGCCTCGAGCGCGACCTCGTAGTTGTCGCGGACGCGCTGGGGAGTCATCGAGCCGGCCGCCACCACGCCATCGCTCTTGATCTCCTCGATCCGCTGGGCGACCAGCTCCGGCTTGACGGGCTCCTTGTAGATCTCCTGCATGCCGCGCGTCGCCTTGGCCTGCGGGAGCTTCGCGATCTCGGCGAGCTTGGCGTCGGCGTCCTCGTAGCGGGTCCAGATGCCCTCCAGGTTGAGGACGGCAAGCCCGCCGAGGCGCCCCATGATGGCCGCGGTCTTCGGCGATACGACGCCGTCCATCGCCGAGGCCAGAAGCGGCAGCTCGAAGCGATAGGGACCGAGCGTCCAGCTGATGTCGACGTCGTCCGGGTCGCGCGTGCGCCGCGAAGGCACGATCGCTATGTCATCGAACCCGTACGCCCTGCGGGCCTTCTTGCCCTTGCCGATCTCGAGCTCCATCAATTCATCCTAAGGATGGGAGGTGACGGCAAGACTGCAGTTTCCCGGCGGCGAGCCAACTGGAGGCCGATGTTAGCAACGGGTTTGCGGCAACCCGCCTGCGCCGAGCACGCAAACTGCGAGCTTCGCGCCGCACAAATTTACGATGGCGGGACGCGCGAGTTGATTTCAGGCCGCCTCGTCTCTTAGGCTGACGCCCGGTTAGCAGCGTGTCGGGGACGGAACGAGAGCCAGGGATGGGTGAGCCGAGCGCGCGGACAGGTCGGGCCGGCGCAGCAAGCGACGGCGCCAGGCTGAGTCGACGCGAGCTCGAGGTCGCCAAGCTCGTCGCCGAGGGCAGGACCAACCGCGAGGTCGCATCGGCGCTTTTCCTCAGCGAGAAGACGGTGGAGACCCACATGTCTCACATCCTGGCCAAGTTGGGCGTCTCGTCGCGCACCCACATCGCCGCGAAGCTAGCGGACGGAACGCAGCCGTCCTGAGGATGCTGCCCGTCAGGCGCTCGCGTCGACCGCGGCGCGCTCAGCGACCCGCGTGACCTCGACGTCGGCCTCGATCCGCTCGACTGCGCGCGGATCGAGCACGCCGGCGCCGAAGTGCTGCGTCGACTCGGCGCCGCAGGCGACGGCGAAGCGCAGCGCCTCCTCGCGGCTGCGGCCGCTGTAGGTGGCGGCGAGGTAGCCGGCGAGGAAGACATCGCCGGCGCCGATGCCCGATACCGCCTCGAGTGGCTCGGCGCGCACCGAGTAACGAGCGCGCTCGTGGTTGCGCCCGACGAGTGCGTAGCAACCCTCGGAGTGGGTGATGATCCCCTCGCGCGCGCCCAGCTCGCAGAGCTCGTCGAGCGCATTGAGGTGGTCCGGCTCGTCGCGAAACTCGTGGCCGACGAGCGCCTCCGCCTCCGCGGCGTTCGGGGAGACGAGGTCTGGTCCTCCGCGCAGCGCGAGCTGCATCGGCTCGCCCTCGGAGTCGGCGACGGTCGTGACGCCGGTGGCGGCGAGCTCCGAGATGAGCTGCGCGTAGATGCCCGCGTCGATGCCGCGCGGTAGGCTGCCGGCGAACACGCAGATATCCGCGCCCTTGGCGAGGTAGAGCAGCTTGTCGCGGAAGAGCGCGAGCTCCGCCTCGGTCGCCTCCGGCCCCCGTTCGTTGATCTCGGTCTGCTCGCCGGAGGTCGGGTCGATCACCGCCGTCGAGGTGCGGGACTCTTCACCGATGCGCACGAAGTCGCTGAGGATCGCCTCCTCGGTGAGTTGCTCGGTGATGCGTGTGCCGGTGATGCCACCGGCGAGGCCGGTCGCGATCACGGGTTGGCCTAGCGTCTTCAGCGCCCGTGCGACGTTCACGCCCTTGCCGCCGGCCATCGTGCGCTGCTCAGTGGAGCGATGGCGGCGCCCGATCCGGAAGTTCGGAACAGCCAGCGTCTTGTCGATCGCGGCGTTGAGGGTGACCGTGATGATCATGGGAGGCTGCGAATGGTGGCGCGACGGCGGGCTGGACTTGCCTGTGTGGTGACTATGTAAGCACGGCCGGGGGTGCTGCGCTACCCACCCTTGGCGGCCGGTCTCCAACCTCGTCCCAATTGAAGGGCAATCGCGAGGGCCAGGGCCGTGCCGAGCACGATCGCGACCCATGACAGGTAGGGCGATGCCTTGCGCAGGGGCCCAGCCTCAGGGACGCCACCCGCCGTCACGAGCGGCGCGATCCTCACCAGGCGCCCGCCGTTGAAGATGCGCGCGCTGCCGACTCGGGCGCCCGCGCGCAGCGGTCCCTCCACCTCGCCCGGCGCACTCACCGAGACGCGCACGCGTTCCCCCCGGCGGATGACGAGCGCGACATCGCGCGGAACCGTGAGGCCGACGTCGCGGTCGCCGTAGTAGCGCACGTCCGCGGTCGCCACCGGCACGCTTGCCCTAAGCGGGCGGATACGGTGATAACGCGCGAATCCGTAGCTCATCAGCGCGAGGGTGTCCGAGTCACGTCCGGCCTCCGAAGGCTCCCCCAGGACGACGCTGACGAGCCGGACGCCCCGTCGCTGCCCGGCTCCGACCAGCACGTACCCGGCTGTCTGAGTGTGACCCGTCTTCACACCGTCGATCCACGGGAAGCGCGCTACGAGGTCGTTGCGGTTGTCGACGATGCGAGGGCGGGCACCCGTCGTGAGGCGCGCGCTCGGCTGGTCGACGATCGTCGCGAAGGTGTCGTTTCCGAGCAGGCGCCGCGCGAGCAGTGAAAGGTCGTAGGCGCTCGAGTAGTTGCCGGGCTGGTCGAGTCCGATCGGATTCGAGAAATGCGTGTCGCGCAGTCCGAGCGCGCGAGCCCGGGCGTTCATGCGCTGTACGAAAGCCGGAACGGAGCCGGCGACACCGCGCGCAAGCGTCACCGCGGCGTCGTTCGCGCTCTCGAGCAGCAGAGCGCGCATCAAGTCGGCCACCGACATCCGCTCGCCCGGGCGCAGATGGATCTGAGACTCGAGCGGTCCTGCGTCGTATTTGGGCGCCGTGAGCCGTTTTGCGAGCGGCAGCTTCTCGATCGCGAGCAGCGCTGTCATCAGCTTCGTCGCCGAAGCGATCGGGCGCCGCGCGCGCGGCGCCCGTCGATAGAGCACGTGGCCGTCGCGGGCGTCGACGAGGATCGCGGCGCGCGCTGTCGGTGCGGGCGCATCGGCGCCCCGCGCCTCGGCGGCGGCCACCGCGCCCACCCCGATGGAGAGGGCAAGCGCAAGCGCGAGCGCGTTCTTCACTCGCGCAACTTGATCCGCTGACCGCTGACGAGCCCCTGCGGGTCGACCGAGGGATTGAGCGATACCAGGCGGTCCACCGGCACGCCCGTACGCTCAGCGATCTGCGCAAGTGTGTCTCCAGACCGCACTACATAAGAGCGCCTGCTCGCGAAGCGTGCGCGATCGTTCTGGGGCCGCTCGCTGCGCGCCTGGCCGGAGCGGGACGGCGAGCTGCTCGTGCCGCCCGAGCTGGAACCGGACTCACCGCCGCCCAGCGAGGCGACGACCACGATCAACAGCACCACCGCGAACAGGACGAGCGACGCGGGCGCCAGCATGCGTAGAGGGATGCGGCTTTCGAGGCCCATGCCCCCGGCGATCATAGTGGTCGTGTCCGGCGGTACGGGCGGGTCCGTGGCGCGCGAATGCCGCGATCCGGTTTCGTTCTTTTGACGGGGCATCGAAAGGGGTGGTGTGCGGGCGTTTGATTTTTGCGAGCCCGTCGCGTTAAACGATGCACTCTCGTAATAGCCCGCCGGTTGCTGTCGCTTTTATGCCGCCTAGAGGGGCCAAATCTTGCATGCACTTCGGGGGCCGTCATGCGCTCCACTTCGGTCGTCCCGAGACTGACGCAGAAGGCTCCCTCTTTCGATGCAGCTGTTAGTCCCTAGGCGTGGCTTCGCGCTATTGACGAGGCACCTAAGGGATGGTGCCCGGAGGTCGGCCTTTTGGGAGCCCGTCGCGTCGAACGATGCATTGCTGCGATAGGGCTCCGGTCGCTTACGCAGTTAGCCACCCTATGGGAGGGAAATCCCGCACCCTTCGGCGGCCCCTATCGCGGATCCGGCGTCAACCGTCCTGAAACTCACACCAAAGTCTCCCTCCTTCGATGCAGCAGTTCGTCCTTCCATGCGGTTTCGCCGCTGAGGACGGCGCTACCCGCTAAGCGCCCATGCCTCTTCGCGTAGCCTCTCCGCCGCCTCGCGCGCAGCACGGACATCGCCGGTCTCGAGCGCGGGCGCGACGATGCTGCGCGACGCCGTCACCAGCCCCGCCGCTCGTCCGGGCGCGAAGGCGGCGCGGAGCTCGTCCACGCGTCCTCCTTGCGCGCCGACGCCGGGGAGCAGGAAGGGCGCGCGTGGCATCAGGGCGCGCAAGCGGTCAACGAGCGCGGGCTCGGTGGCGCCGACCACGGCGCCGATGTCGGCGAGCTCTCCCTGCCCGTCGTCGAGCTCGCCCACCATGCGCGCCAGGCGCTCGTGCCATGGGGCTCCGCCTGAGTCGGCGTCCTGGAGCTCGCCGGCGCCGGGATTGGACGTGCGCACGAGCACGAATATGCCGGCGTTCGCGGCGCGGGCAGCGTCCATCAGCGGCTCCAACGCATCGCGTCCCAGCATCGGGTTGGCGGTGACGGCGTCGGCACCGAGTCCTGGCACGGTCCCCCACGGCGTCCGCGTCTCCCCAAGCAGTGCTTTCGCGTACACCTCCATCGTGTGCGGGACGTCGCCGCGCTTGCCGTCGGCGATCACCAGCAATCCGGCCGCTTGCGCCGCGGACGTCGTTTCGGCCAGTGCGCTCCACCCTGGCGCTCTCAGGCGCTCGAAGCAGGCCAGCTGAAGCTTGACGGCAACGCACGCCGGTCCGGCAGCATCGATCAGCGCGCGGCAATGAGCGGTGACCGCACGGGCAGCGCGCTCGGCCGGCGTACCGCCTTGCGCTTCCTGCAGTGCCTGCGGGAGCAGACGCGCCGGATCAGGATCGAGCCCGAGCACGACCTGGCTGCTGCGCTCGGCGACGGTCGCGGCGAGGCGCTCGGAGAAGCTCACAGCCGTACGCCGGACCGTGCGGCGCCGCGCGCGGCTCGAGCTGTGCCGTGCGACGGCGAACCGATGTCCAGGAAGATTCTGGCTAGCCGCCCTTGACGGCCTGCTTGAGCTGCGAGCCGGCCGTGAAGCGTGGCACCTTGCCGCCCGGGATCGTGATCCGTTCCCTGGTCTGCGGGTTGACTCCCTGGCGCGGACCGCGCTCGGCGACGTGGAACTTGCCGAAGCCCGTGAGCGCTATCTCGCCACCGGAGCTGAGCGTGTCGGTGATCTCGCCGAACACCGCCTCGACGGCCTCTCCGGCGTCCTTCTTCGACAGGCCGGTCTTGGTCGCGACCCGGTCGATGAGCTCCTGCTTCGTCAAAACTTCCCCCTTCGTCAGTGGGTGAAAATCGCGGCCACACTAACAATGGGGACGGATGTGGGCAAACGCGGGCCCCGGTGCAGAGCCAAAAATAATCTCTAAGCCCGCAAATTGCGGGGATCTGCGGGTCAACCGCCGCCCACCGTCATCTCGGCTATCAGCACCGCCGGGGCGTTCACACTGCCCCCGAACGGAAGCCAGCGGGGCTCCGAGGAAGCCGCCCGCACGGCCGTCAGCATCGACTCCAGGTCCGAGGCGATCGTCACCTCGCGGGCCGGCGCGCCGAGCTCGCCGTTCTCTATCACGCGACCGCTTGCCCCTACGGAGAATGTGCCCGACACGGGGTTCACGCCGGAGTGAAGACCGCTCACGTCCATCACGTAGAAGCCGTCGCCCGCCGATGCGATCAGTTCCTCGGCGGTGACGTTGCCGCGCTCGAGCACGAGGTTCGTGCTCGAGACCGAAGGCGGCGAGCGGTAGGAGCCGCGGCCGCCGTTGCCGGTCGAGGCGCGGCCGGCGACATGACCGGTGTAGCTGTCGAACATGAACGTGCGCAGCTTGCCGTCCTCGATCAGCACCGTCTGCTGCTGGGGCACTCCTTCCCCGTCGAACGGCGCCGTCGCAAGTCCTTCGGCATTCAGGCCGTCGTCGACGAGACGCACTGTCGTCGCAGCCACCGACTCTCCCTCGCGGCCCGCGAACGGCGAGCGTCCGCGCTGCGCCGCGCGTGAAGACAGTGTGCCGCCGATGATGGAGATGAAGCTGGCGGCGACGTAGGGATCGAGCACGACAGGACAGCGCCGTGTGCGCGGCTGGCGCGCGCCGTGCAGCGCCAGGGCCCGGTCCGCGGCCTCGCGGCCGATCGCTTCCGGATCGAGCTGCTCAGGTCCACGCCCGGTCCCGACTCCGAGTCCGGTCATCAGGTCTTCCCCCTCTCCCGCGAACGCGTAGGCGTAGGCGAAGGCCTGGGTCTGCTCGTATGACGACCGGAAGCCGGCGGAGTTGGCGAGCGCCACGCGCCCGCGGCCATCCGAGTAAACGGTGTCCTCGACGTTCGAGATGAGCGAGTCGCGCTCGCGCGCGGCGCGCTCGACGGCAAGCGCCAGCTCGATCCTGCGCTCCGTCGACCACGAGTCGATCTCGGACGAGGTCAGCGGGGGCGTCTTCGCCGTGCCGAAGCTGTCCGGCAATCCATTGTGCTCGTCCTCCTGAGTGACTGCCGCGGACTCGCTGGCCTCGCGTGCAACCCTGCGCAGCCCGTCGTCGTCGAGGTCCGACCCGTAGCCGTATCCGGTGCGGCCGCCGACGAACGCTCGCACGCCGACGCCGCGGCTGCCCGCCTCGGTCAGGTTCTCGACCGAGCCCTCGTACGCCCGCACGGTCAGGCTGACGGATTCCTCTGCCCAGGCGTCCGCAGCATCTGCGCCCGCGGCCAGCGCCGCCTCGACCGCGCGCTCGGCGACCTGCTCCAGATCTGGCCCCTCAGGCATCGGTTCCACCGACGGTGATCTCCGCGATCCGCACAGTCGGCTGCCCGGTCCCGACGGGCACTTGCTGCCCGTCCTTGCCGCAGAAACCGCTCCTGAAATCGAGATCGTTGGCGACCGCGTCTATTGCCTTCAACACCTCGAGGCTGTTGCCCAGCAGCGTCATGCCCTTGAGAGGGGTCGTCACGTTCCCGTCCTCGATCAGGTAGCCCTCCGAGACGCCGAACACGAAATTGCCCGTCGCGGGCTCGACCTGGCCGCCCGCGAACGACTTCGCGTACACGCCGCGCTTCACGTCCCCGATGATGTCCTCCGGAGAAGCGTCGCCGGGCGCGATGTAGGTGTTCGTCATGCGCGGAATCGGCAGATGGCGGAAGCTCTGGCGGCGCCCGTTACCCGTGGAGCTGGCGCCGTCCTTTCGTGCCCGGGTCAGGTCGTAGAGGTAGAAGCAGAGCTTGCCCTCGTCCAGCACGCGCGTGCTCTGGCACGGTGTGCCCTCGTCGTCGATCGCGTCCGTGCCCCATTCGCCCTGCAGTGTGCCGTCGTCGTAGGCAGTCACGATCGGCGTCGCGACCTGCTCGCCGATCCGGCCCGCGTACACCGACGCTCGTTTCTGGACCGCATCCGACTCCAGCCCGTGGCCGGTCGCCTCGTGGAAGAGGACCCCGCCGAAACCGTTCCCGACCACGACGGTCGTGGGCCCGGCAGGCGCGGCACGCGCACCCAGCATCGTGAGCGCGCGCTGCGCAGCCGTGTCGGCGACGGCCGCGAAATCGCCGTCGAACAGCTCGAAGCCCTTGTGGCCGGCGAGGGACTCGATCCCCGTCTCGACGCGATCGTCGCGGCGGGCGACCACCTGCGTGCCGAGGCGCACGCGCGTGCGATCGTCGCCGGTGTTCAGTCCGTCCGAGTTGGCGACCTGGATCCTGCGCCGGTCCTCGTTGTAGTTGGCGCTCACCTGGATCACGTCACCGCCGTGGCTGCGCGCGCGCTCATCGCACTCGCGCAGCATGTCGGCCTTGCGCGCTGCATCGATGAGCTCGGGTCGCTGGACAATCGCCTGGCCCGCGGGCACCACGAGCGGCTCCAGCGGACGCGGCTCGGTCGCTCCCGACCGCACCGCGGCCGCGACGGAATCCGCCACCCGCAGCAGGTCCTCCTCCGCAAGTCCGTCCACGTAGCCGAAGTAGGTCGCGTCACCGGCGATCAACCGCACCGCTCCGCCGAAGTCGTGTCCGCCGAGCGCGCGTTCGACCTTGCGGTCGTCGAGGGACAGCGAGAACGTGGTGCGCCTTTCCGCGTACAGCTCGGCAAGGTCTCCCCCGTGCGCGAGCGCGCGGGCCAGCACGCGCGCGGCGAGCTCGGGCTCGAACAGGGCCGTCGCTTCAGCGGCCGGCACGCCAGCGTCCTCCGTACTCGTCCACCAGCTCGCGAGCGATGCCCAGTAGGCGCTCCTGCTCGGGCGTTCCGTCGGCGAGCACCTCGGTATGTCCGTGCGCGATGCGCACGCGCACTCGCGGGCGACCACGCTCGCGACGCCGGCGCATGGCTGCAGCCAGGTCACCGGCCACTGCACTTGCGCGGCGCATTGGTTCCGGATATCTCACTTGTCTGTCTCCTCTCCGCGACGAAGGTCAGAGAGCACGATGCGCATGTCATGGAGGATCAGGCCCGGCAGCGCAAAGGGGCCGGTGACACAGACCAGCGCAGGTCCACCCTCCCAGACCATGAAAGCTGCGCCGCCCTCGAGCGTAACGTCGATCTCGACGGCGGGCTTACCGCCGTCGGCCATCGAGCGCGCCTCCCGGGCGAGCCGGACGCCGGCGCTCGCGATTCGCTCCGGTGGCGGCTCCGGCGCCGACGCCGTCAACTCGCCGCTGCCGTCCACAAGGAAGGCGGCGCGAATGTCCGTCGAAAGCTCGAGCAGGTAGCGGAGGGCCAGCTCCTCGGTGATCGCCGCCATCGCTGACAATATAGGCGGCTACGCATGCCGCTCGGCCGGGCAGCCTGGATGACCACGACGGGGATCTGCGCGATCGCCGCGCTGTTGCTGCTCGTGAACGGGTACGACGGCTACAGCGCCGTCCTGCTGTTCGTGGGGCTGGCCGCAGCCGTGAACCTGCTGCCGTAGCTAACTGCGACCGGCCGGCTTGCCGTTCCCGTCCTCCTTACGGGGGATCGTGTCCGGCTCGACGTGAACCAGGACCTCGGCGCCGCGGATGCGCCCACGTACCTGGTCGGCCAGCTCGTGCGCGATGGCGTGGGCGCGCTCCAGCGTCGTGCCCGGTGCGAACTGGAGGTGGAAGTCGATGTGGCGCGCGCTGCCCGCGCGGCGGCCGCGCAGCTTGTGGAAGCCGACGAGCTCGGCGCTCGGGTAGGAGTTGATGACCTCCCTGACGACATCGAGCTCCTCCGGCGGCAGCGCTTCGTCCACC
Source organism: uncultured Solirubrobacterales bacterium (assembly GCA_963716195.1). GTDB lineage: Bacteria > Actinomycetota > Thermoleophilia > Solirubrobacterales > JBBDJG01 > JBBQNR01. The sequence continues at coordinate 184,506 of OY970293.1, read as the reverse complement.
AGCACGCGCGAGGAGCGCATCAAGATGCGCACACCCGCGTACACGATCGCCGCCGCCACCATCAAGGCAATAATGGAATCCAGCTCGACAACACCGGTGACTTCGACCAGCACCAGCCCGATCACAACCGCCAGAGACGTGAACGCGTCGACACGAAGGTGAGCCGCGTCGCCTTCGAGCGCGGGCGAGTCGTGAAGCCGCGCCTGGCGGTACAGATAGGTGGAGACGCCGAGGTTGACGACCACGGACACTCCCACCGCCGCGATGCCGAAGCCGAGCGACTCGACGTGCCCGCCGAGGGCCAGCCTGCGCGCGGCTTCGTAGACGATGACCCCCGCCCCGACCAGGATCAGCATGCCCTCGATCGCGGCTGCGAGGTTCTCGATCTTCGCGTGTCCGTACATGTGGTCGGCATCCGCCGGCTCGTCGGCCTTGCGAACCGAGAAGAAGGCGACGATCGAGGCGAGCAGGTCGATGCTCGAATGCAGCGCCTCGGTGAGGATCGCGATCGACCCGGTTACCGCACCCGCGACCAGCTTCAGCGCAATCAGCGCGGAGTTCGACACGATCGACAGCCGCGCCGCGCCGGCCTTCGACGTACCCGGCCGTACCTCGGGCGCCGCGATCGCGCCCGGCCCGACCAGCCCGTCGACGTGGTCTGTCGTGTGCTCGTCCTGGGTCCGGTGCGTCATCGTTCCAGCCACTCGAGGAGCCGCCGTGCGGCTTCACCACGGTGGCTGATCGCGTCCTTGTCCGCCGGCGCCAGCTCGGCCATGGTGGTTTCATCGTCAGGACCCGCCGCCGGTATGAAGATCGGGTCGTAGCCAAAGCCGCCGCTGCCACGTGGCGAGCGCGCAAGGGTGCCCTCGCAGCGTCCTTCGAACAGGTGCTCCTCGCCGTCGAAGACGAGCGCGAGCGAGCAGACGTACGCAGCGCTGCGATCGGATGCTTCATCGGTCTCGCGCAGCAGCTTGCGAAGGTTGTCGTCGTCGTTTGCGTCCTCACCCGCGAAGCGCGCCGAGCGGATGCCGGGCGCGCCGCCAAGTGCGGCGACGACGATGCCGGAGTCCTCGCCGAGAGCTGGGCCGTCCGTCTCACGCGCCGTTACGCGGGCCTTGACGACCGCGTTGGCGGCAAACGTGTCGCCCGTCTCCGGCGGCAGCTCGATCTCGTCCGGCAGCGGCTCCAGCTCGAGCGGAGCGAGCAGGGCGCTCAGCTCACGCAGCTTGTGCGCGTTACGACTCCCCAGCACCAGTCGCACGCCGCACCGCCTTCGCCTGAAGCTCGCGCAGGCTTGCGATTCCCGCGGCGGCGAGCTCGAGCAGCTCGTCGAGCGACGGGCGCGAGAACGTGATCTGCTCACCGGTCGCCTGCACCTCGACGAGACCGTCGTCGCCTGTCATGACCACGTTCATGTCGACCTCCGCGTGCGAGTCCTCGGCGTAGTCGAGGTCGAGCAGGGCGACTCCGTCCACGAGGCCACACGACACCGCGCCCACCGAGGTGGTCAATGGCAGCTGCTCCAGGACCCCACGCTCCACCAACCCGAGCAGGGCCAGCTCGAGTGCGACGTAGCCGCCGGTGATGCCGGCGCAGCGCGTGCCGCCGTCGGCCTGGACGACGTCGCAGTCGACGTTCACGGTGCGCGGCCCGAGAGCTCGGAAGTCGACCGCCGCCCGCAGCGAGCGCCCGATCAGGCGCTGAATCTCGATCGTGCGCCCGTCGGGACGGCCGCGCGCGGCGTCTCGTTGCCTGCGCACTCCTGTGGAAGCGGGCAGCATCCCGTACTCGGCCGTGACCCAGCCCTTCCCGCTCGCCTCGCGCCACGGCGGCACTCCCTCGCTCACGGATGCCGTGCAGATCAGCATCGTGCTGCCGATCGAGGTCAGGACGGAACCGTCCGCGGCCGGGACGAAGCCCGGCTCGATCGTGACCGGTCGCAGCTTGTCGGCAGCGCGGCCGTCGCGCCGCGTGCCTCCTGCGATGGTCGCCGCCTGTCTTTCCGGGCTCACCTTCCGGCAGGATAAAGGCCACGTCATGGGCGGCACTTTCCACGACACCGAGGGGCGGATCTCAGTAATGATCCGTTTCATGGACGGCCGCCGCGCATTCGTCTTGCTCACCCTCGCGCTTCCGCTGGCCGTGATGGGCTGTGGAGGCGGCGACGACTCGGGCGAGACGAGCAAAGCGACCAATCCGAGCCAACCGGCGCCCCGTGAAGTCCTGTCACCGAACCCGGCCCGGCCACAGATGGCCTTTTTCCGGCTTCAAAACAGCACCGTCCACGACCTCGCCATAACGGACGACCGCGGCCGCAGGGGCGGCGTGCTGACGGGAGATTCGATTCCCGGCACCCCCTGGCCCCAGCTCTACACCTCTATCTCCTGGTCGCCGGACGGGAAGAAACTCGCGTTCGCCGGCGGCGAGGGCGAACGCACGGGCTCGCAGGAAGAAAAGACCGACGTCTACGTCATCGAGCAAGGCCGCAGCTCCGGGCCCAGACAGGTGACCGACGTCGGGGACGTGAGCAGCCCGCTGTGGTCGCCTGACGGCAAGAGAATCGTATTCACCCGCAGCTCGGTCGAGGGGCAGCTGCCGCGCGGCGAGCTGTGGTCGGTGAAGCCGGACGGTTCCGGGCTGACCCGCCTCACGAAGCGCGTCGAAGGCGAGACCGACGCCGCCGGCTCCTTCTCCCCCGACGGCAACACCCTCGCGGTCACGCGCACCACCTATAACCCCGACACGCGTCGGACCGGGAACACCATCTACACGATGGACGCCGACGGCTCCAACGAGAAGGAGCTGATCGCTCAAGGCAGCGAGCCCTCTTACTCGCCCGACGGCAAGCGAATCCTGTTCGAGACCGACCGCGACCGAAACGGGCGATTCTGCATCGGCGGATCGTGCGGCATCGCGGGGGAGCTGTACGCGGCGAGCAGCGACGGGCGCAACCTCGACCGGCTGACCAAGACGGCCACCATCAACGAGTCGAGCCCCGGCTGGTCTCCGAACGGAGCGCGGATCGCCTACCAGGCGGGCGGCGTGAGCGAGGAGCGCCCCGGGAGCGGGGTCTTCGTGTCGAACGCCGACGGCAGCTGTTCTACGCGGTTCCTCGTCGACACGTCGCTCGAGTACTGGTATGGAAACCCGGTCTGGCGCCCGACCCCTGAGGCCAAGCAAATCGGTCGCCTCCGCTGTCGGTCGTCCAGCTAGAGGGTTGATGTGGGTTGCCCGTGCGTGCGGGGCCGCGCGGGACCGAGCTGGGCGTGGTCGGCGGGCGAAGCCCATGCCGGTGGGCATGGGCAAGTCCCGACGGCGCGATCCAGCGAAGGTATCCGCGCGTCATCCGTGCGTGCGGAGAACCCGTATTAGGCCTCTAGTAACGAACCTTGCCTACCGCCTCCTTGATCTTCTTCAGGATCAGGTCGCCAAGCTCCTGACCTTCACCGGTGTTGTAGTTCTTCATCGCCGCCACCACGCCGAGCATCACGAGCGAAACCAGCAGCACGAGCGCGACGTACTCGACGGTGCCCTGTCCGCGCGGCTGCGCAATCGTCGAGCGCATTCGCTCCGCAGCCGCCCCCAGGCGCGCGTGCCCGTATCCAAGTACTTCGTACAAATCGACCTCCCTGTCATCAGTCGCCTTGCCCAACACGAGCAGCCTGACCCCTACCACGTGACGTCTCCAGCGTCTGGCGCCAGAACACCGTCACGGATCGACGCCGGCTTCCAGGCGGCAACGCCGGAGCGGCCAGGTACCTTCCCGGTCGCGTGCGCGTCCTGATCGTCACCCACATGTGGCCGCCCGCCTCGCGGCCGGAGCACATGGTCTTCGTGCGCGATCAGGTCGACGCGCTGCGCCGCGAGCCGGGCATCGACGTCGAGGTGAGACGCTTCCAGCCCGGCGCTTGGTCGTACGCGCGCGCCGCCCTGTCGCTTTGGCGCGCCGCCGGCCGCGGCGGCTTCGAGGTCATCCACGCCCACTACGGGCTCAGCGGCTGGTCAGCGTTGACCGCCGGCGGGCCGCTCGTGGTCACCTTCCACGGAACCGACTTGCGTCATCCTGTCGTCGGGCCGCTCTCACGTCTTCTCGCCCGTCTCGTCTCGCTACCGGCAGCAGTCTCTGCATCGCTGGCCCGCGAGAGGCTGCCCGGTGCCGGTGCGCGCAGGCGCGTGGCGGTGCTTCCGTGCGGCGTCAACCTCGAGCGCTTCCACCAGCGCGACCGCCGCCAGGCTCGCGCCGCGCTAGGCCTCGACCCGCTTCGCCCCTACGTTCTGTTCGCCGCCGATCCCAAACGGGCTGTGAAGCGCTACGACCGCGCGCTCGTGCTGGCGGAGGCGCTCCCCGACGTGGAGCTCTTGACGCTGCAGAGAGTCCCTCCGGAAGACGTGCCCAACTGGATCAACGCCGTCAACGCGGTCATCGTGACCTCGGACGAGGAGGGGTACGGGCTCGCTGCCCTCGAGGCACTTGCCTGCAACGTGCCGGTGCTGTCGACCCCGGTAGGAGTGGCGCCGATTGCCCTCACGGGCCTCGACGGCGTGCTGTGCGCACCGTTCGAGCTGGAGCGCTGGCTCGAGGCTCTGCGCTCGCACGTCGCACACGACGATCCGCGCATCGCGGGCCGCGAGCGAGCCGAGCTCTTCTCGACCAGGCGAATGGCGCAGCGAGTGCTCGCCGCTTACCGCGAGCTCGCTCCGGCGAGCACATCCCACCAGCGCTCGTAGTGAGAGCGCGCGGTGTCGGCCAGCGGGCCGGCGGCAACCTGCTCGCTCTCGACCCCGTTTCGTGACGCGCCGAGCACGGCGGCCACGGAGTTCGCGAGAGCGTCCAGGTCGTATCCGCCCTCGAGCGTGAAGCCGAGCGGCGCCTCCAGCTCGTGCGCGAGCTTCACCATTTCCGTCGTCATCGCGGCGTACGTAGACTCGGTCAACTCGCAATTGGCAAGCGGATCGTTCCGGTGCGCGTCGAAGCCGGCCGAGACGAGCAGCAGGCGGGGCCGGTAGGAGCGCGCGATCGGCACGGCGACCTGCTGTACAAGCGAGAGCCAGTCCTCGTGACCGGAGCCGGGAGGAACTGGCAGGTTGATCGTGTAGCCCTCCCCTTCCCCCTCGCCGTTGTCGCTCATCGCGCCGGTGCCCGGGTAGAGCGGAGACTGGTGGAGGCTGACGTAGAGCACGGAGTCCGTCGCGTAGAAGATGTCATTGGTGCCGTTGCCGTGGTGGACGTCCCAGTCGAGCACCAGCACTCGCTCGCTGCGGTGCACGTCGAGCGCGTGCTGCGCGGCGACGGCGATGTTGTTGAACAGGCAGAACCCCATCGCGCGCGATCGCTCGGCGTGGTGGCCCGGCGGGCGCAGACCGCAGAAGGTGACGTCCGCCTCGCCGCGCGCGAGCGCATCGACCGCCTGGACGGCTCCACCGGCGGCGTGCATCGCTGCCTCGAACGAGCCCGGGCTCGCGACCGTGTCGAGGTCGAGCATCCCTCCCCCGTTCCTGCAGAAGCGCGCGATGCGATCGACGTAGTCCTCGGGGTGCACCGCCTGCAGGCGGTCCGTCTCGATGTGCTCGGCCTGGACGAGCTCGAAGCCGAGCCAGTCCCGGTCTGCGAGAGCCCGCTCGATCGCCGGGATACGGGCCACGTTCTCGGGGTGGTCTCCCGTGTCGTGTTCGAGTGACGAGGGGTGATGGATGTAGAGCGCCCGGGCCAAGGAGATACCGTACACCGCCGCCTCCTAAGCGCTCCGGCGCTTGCCAGACAGTGACGCCCTCACTATCTATCCACTCCCCTGTCGATCTCGCGGTCGTGGGCGCCGGCGCCGCCGGTCTCTACGCCGCGCTCGTGGCAGCCGAGGCCGGCGCATCCGTGCGGCTCGTGTCCTCGACGCCGCTGAGCGGATCGGCAAGCTTCTGGGCCCAGGGAGGACTGGCCGCTGCGCTTGGCGTCGACGACAGCACCGAGCTTCACCTCGGTGACACGCTCAACGCCGGGCGCCGTCTCTCTCGCGAGAGCGCTGCCCGCGTCCTGTGCGAGGAGGCGCCGGAGCGCGTGCGCGACCTCGAGCGCAGGGGCGTTCCGTTCGACCGCGACGCGGAGGGGCGGCTTGCGCTCGGCCTCGAGGGCGGGCACGGGCGCCGGCGCGTCGTCCACGCCGGGGGAAGCGCCACCGGCCGGATGGTCGCAAGCGTTCTGTCCCAGGCAGCGCTCGCGGATGTGCGCATCAGCGTGCACGAGCGGACCACCGTGGTCTCGCTGTGGATGCACGAAGGCCGCTGCCGCGGCGTGGTGTGCGACGGCGAGGCGATGCCCGCGGCGACCACGATCCTCGCGACGGGCGGAACGGCCGCGCTGTGGGCCCGCACCACCAACCCGCGCGGGTCGGTCGGCGCCGGCCTTCTGCTGGCGCGCGCGGCGGGCGCGGCGCTCGCCGACCTGGAGCTGTTGCAGTTCCACCCCACCGCCCTGTATGCGCCGGGCCGGCGTGACGGCTTCCTGATCACCGAGGCCGTGCGCGGCGAGGGCGCCCGGTTGCTCGACGGCGACGGCAGGAGATTCGTCGACGAGCTGGCGCCGCGGGACGAGGTTGCGCGCACGATCGACGCCGAGCTGAGGCGCAGCGGGCGCGAAGCTGTGATGCTCGACATGCGCGATGTCGAACTAAGGGCCTTCCCGAACATCGTGGAGGCGCTGACCGAGATCGGCATCGATCCGCGCCACGACCTCGTGCCGGTCGCGCCGGCGGCGCATTACTCGATCGGCGGCATCGCAGTCGACACGGATGCCCGCTCGACGGTCCCGGCCATGTTCGCGGTCGGAGAGTGTGCGTGCGCCGGCATCCACGGCGCAAACCGGCTCGCGTCGAATTCGCTGTCCGAGTGTCTCGTCCTCGGACAGCGAGCCGCCCTTGCCGCCGTCGAGGAAGCGGGGCATGCGGCGCCGGCCGGGCCTTCGCTGTCCCCGCCACCGGTCCCGCGTCCGGCAGTCGAGGCAGGCGAGGACACCCGCAAGGCACTCTCCGAGCGGGCGGGCATCGTGCGCTCGCCCGAGCGCCTGCGTGAGCTCGAGGGCGATCCACACCCACTCGCACGGCTGGTCGCCCGAGCCGCGCTCGCACGCGAGGAGAGCCGGGGCTGCCACCTGCGCACCGATCTGCCCGCGCCGGACCCCGAGCTCGACCGAGACCACTTCGTTTTCCCGGCCGAATCCGAGGAGCCGCAGCTCGAGCGCTGGACCTGAGTCCAGGCGAGCGAGCTTGTGCGGTACCGGGCTTAACCCAGCCTTAACGAACGCCTCACAAGCCGTTCACAGCCCGATGCGAGACTCTCGCCGCTCGCAGTTTGTTGATCTGAGGAGAGAGATACGTGGGAGACCTGCTCAAGAACCATTTCAGCCGTGCGATCTATCGTGAGCTCGCGCCCCTGATCCTGAACGACCGCCGGAACCAGGGCGAGAGCAACCGCCTGCGAGTGCTGCAGGGTTGCGAGCGCACGATGGAGCGCCTGGTGCGCGACCGGCGTCACTTCGCGCGGCCCGAACGGTCGCTCTTCAACGAGATCAGGATCTACTTCTCGCTCTGCTCGCAGCTGCACGTCTACACGATCGTCAAGCGTCACATCGACACGGCCCTCGCGATGCTCGAGATGGTGCCCGAGGAGCACCTCGACCCGGCCGGAACGCAGCGCCAGTGCCAGGCCATGACGCGCAAGGGCCAGCCCTGTCAGCGCCCGCCGCTCGCGCGGAGCGAGTACTGCCCGTCCCATCAACATCTGAGAGAGAGCTTCGACGAGCTCGAAGGGATCGAGCTGGCCGCGTAGAGCCGATCACTTCGTGCCGGTGGCGGTTGTCTGACAACCGCCCCGGACCCGCTTCAAGCGGGAAGTACAAGAGAGACCCCCTCCGCACAGAGGCGACCCCCGAGATTGGGGGTCGCTTCGCTTTTGTGGGTTGGGGTTGATTTTCTCCGGAGTCGTGCGGGGGGTCTTTTTGGGACTGGCATCGAAGGGGGTGATCCGGAGCGATACGGCTGATGACCCAAGTGAAACGCGACACCGCGGAAGCTGTGGCGGTTGGTGCGCTTAGCGATCTTTACGACATTCGCGTAACGCACCCGATCCCTATGTGATGAGTTGATGGGGCTATAGCCCGGTCAACTCATCACAAAAGAAGTGGACCTCAAGGATCGGTCAACTCATGCCGCTTGTTCATGCATGTCGCGAGCTTCGGCATAGATCCGTCTCACCCCCCTTCGATGCCTGTCCTGCCTGTGGCGCGACGTCAACGGGGTCTGGCCCAACCACGACTACATGCCCTCCACAGTTAGCCTCACGACCAAATGGAGGACAACACCAGCTGCAAGCCACTCCCCCGCGCCCTGCTCGGCGTGGACGTGGGCGGCACGTTCACCGATGCGGCGCTCGTCGCCGGGGACCGCCTCCTCACGGCGAAGGTCCCGACGACGCCGGACGACCAGTCGCGGGGAGTACTGAGCGCAGTCGCCGCAGTGCTCGAGAGGGCGGGCATGGAGCCAGCGCAGGTCGAGCGTTTCGCGCACGGGATGACGGTTGGAACGAACGCGCTGCTCACAGAGCGTGGCGCGAGGACCGCCCTCGTCACCACGGACGGCTTCCAGGACGTGATCGAGATCGCGCGTCAGAACCGCCCCGACCTGTATCGCCTCTGCCTTGGCCGGCCAGCACCGCTCGTTCCCCCCGAGCTGCGCTTCGGCGTGAGCGAGCGCATCTCGCCGCGCGGAGTCGAGCGCGCCCTCGACGAGTCGTCCGTGACCAGCGTCGTGAATGCGGTCGCAGACGCGGACGTCGAGGCAGTCGCCGTCTGCCTTCTGCACTCCTACATGGACCCGCGCCACGAGCAGGCTGTCTCCGAGGTGATCGCGAGCAGGCTGCCATCGGTCCATGTCAGCGCCTCGAACGAGGTGCTCCGTGTCTTCCGTGAGTACGAGCGCACCTCGACCACGGTGATCGACGCGTACCTGTCGCCACTCATGTCGCGGTACCTCGAGCGGCTCGCGGACGGGGCGGCGGCGGCCGGTCTGCCCGCCCCGGAGATCATGCAGTCGAGCGGCGGCCTGGTCGCCGCCGCAGCAGCGGCGCAACATGCAGCCTGGACCGTGCTGTCAGGCCCTGCGGGCGGAGCGGTCGGGGCGGCGCATCTCGGCTCGCTAGCCGGCCGCCGCGACCTGCTCTCCTTCGACATGGGCGGGACGTCATGCGACGTGGCGGTCGTGGAGGACGGCCGCGTTCGGCTCACGGCCGAGCGCCCGATCGGCGGACGGGTGCTCCAACTGCCGATGGTGGATGTCCACACGGTTGGCGCCGGGGGCGGCAGCATCGGCTGGGTCGATGCCGGCGGAGCCTTGCGCGTGGGGCCGCAGTCGGCCGGGGCCGATCCCGGCCCCGCCTGCTACGGCCTCGGCGGCACCGAGGCCACCGTCACGGACGCCAACCTCCTGCTCGGCTACCTGGAGGCAGGAGCGCCGCTCGCCGGGGGGATAACGCTCGACCCGGACGCCGCAAGGCGGGCGGTCGGAGCGCTGGCGCAGCGTGCCGGCCTGTCCGAGGACGAAGTGGCGGCGGGCATCGTCCGGGTCGCCGACGCGGAGATGCTGCGGGCCCTGCGCGTGGTCACCGTCGAGCGCGGAGTGGATCCGCGGGCACACGCGCTGGTCGCCTTCGGCGGCGCGGGCCCGATGCACGCTGCCCGGATCGCAGACGAGCTCGGGGTTAGCCGCGTCCTGTGTCCCCGTGCGGCCGGCGTGTTGTCGGCTCTCGGCCTCGTCGTTTCGGACCGCCGCCGCGACGTAGCGCGCACAGTCCTGCTGTCCGGTCGCGACCTGACTTCCGAGCGGATCGCGGCCGAGACGGCTGAGCTGGCGCAGGCAGCGCTCGCCGAGCTGCCCCAGGCGCGGGTCGAGTGCACGTACGAGCTGCGCTATCGCGGCCAGGCGTTCGAGCTCGCGGTGGAAGGACCGCCGGAGCCCGACGTGGCCGACCTTCGCGCACGGTTCGAGAGCGAGCACGAACACCGCTACGGGTACGCCGATCCCGAAGCAGCGCTGGAGCTCGTCACCGTGCGCGTCGCGGCGGTGGCGCCCGGCGCACACCCGCAGCTGGCGGCGGCCACCGGCACCGGCGTCAAGCGCGGCAGCAGGCCCGCCCTCTTCGGCGGCGAACGCGTCGAGACCGCGGTCGTCCGTGGCGAGCTCGAGCCGGGGACGGAGGTGGTGGGGCCTGCCGTGTGCGAGCTGCCGGAGGCCACGGTCGTGGTGCCGCCGCGCTGGCGTGGATCGGTGCGCCCGGAAGGGACGCTCGTGCTCGAGCGCGAGGAGGGCGGATGACTGGGCTCGACGCCGTCACGCTGCAGGTTCTGACCGGCGCCCTGCGCGCAACATGCGAGGAGATGGGCGCGGCGCTTGTGCGGGCCGCCCACTCGGCCAACATCAAGGAGCGCAGGGACGCGTCGACCGCGGTGTTCGACGCCGCCGGCGAGATGGTGATGCAGGCCGAGCACATCCCCGTCCACCTCGGCTCGATGCCGGAGGCGGTGGCAGCCGTCAAGGCCGAACGGCCGGCTGATGGCGATGTCTGGATCCTGAACGACCCTTACGCCGGCGGGACCCATCTACCCGACATCACGCTCGTGTCGCCGCTCTTCCTCGAAGGGCGCCACGCCGGCTACGCGGCAAGCCGTGCGCACCACGCCGACGTCGGCGGCAGGGTGCCGGGCAGCATGCCGGCCGATTCCACGACACTGGACGAGGAGGGAGTCGTGATCCCGCCGACGCTGCTCGTCCGGGCCGGCGAGCTCGACCGCAGCCTGCTCGACCGCCTGACCGCACAGATGCGGGCGCCCGCTCAGCGCGCGGCCGATCTGCGCGCCCAGCTAGCCGCCAACCGGCTCGCGGCAACCCGTCTGTCAGAGATCACCTCACGTCACGGGGTCGAGACGCTGTTGAGCGGAATGACCGAGGTGCTCGACTACGCCGAGCGCCGCACGCGTGCGTGCATCGAGCGCTTCCCAGATGGCACGTACCGGGCGCGCGACGTGCTCGAAGACGACGGTCGCGGCCAGCCGCACGACCTTCGCATCACCGTGTCGGTGACGGTGCGTGGCGACGAGATCGACGTCGACTTCTCCGGCACCGATGCTCAGAGTGCGGGCAACCTCAACTGTCCCCTGTCGGTGACAAAGTCAGCCGTCTTCTTCGTGCTCAGGGTCGCGACCGACCCCGACATCCCGCCGTCGGCGGGGGCGTACCGACCCGTGCGCGTCAGCGCGCCGGCGGGCGCGCTCGTCAACGCGCTCCCGCCCGCAGCCGTCGCAGGCGGCAACGTGGAGACGTCGAGCCGGATCGCGGACGTCGTGATGCTGGCGCTCGGCTCGGCCGTCGAGCTGCCGGCGCTAGGGCAGGGGACGATGAACAACCTCACGCTGGGCAACGAGGACTTCACCTACTACGAGACGATCGCCGGCGGGCAGGGGGCGTGCCCGGACCGCGATGGTCCTTCGGCCGTGCACGTGGCGATGAGCAACACCCTGAACACGCCCGTCGAGGCGCTCGAGCAGGAGTTTCCGCTGCGCGTGACCGAATACGCCGTGCGCAGGGGCTCGGGCGGGGCGGGTGCGCATCGTGGCGGCGACGGCGTGGTGCGCGAGCTGGAAGCCCTCTCCGGCATGCAGTTCTCACTGCTCACGGAGCGTCGCCGCCATGCTCCCCCGGGTGCAGCCGGGGGCGGGCCGGGCGCCCGCGGCTCGAACCTCGCGCTGCCGGCCGACGGAGGCGAGCAGGAGCTGCCTGCCAAGGCCTCCGGACGGTTGAACGAGGGTGACAGGCTGCGGCTGGAGACCCCCGGCGGAGGGGGTTTCGGGACCTCCAACAAGCGCTGACTGACTCGCCAATCAATTTGGTATTTCTCGTTCTAAGCCCTACAATGCTGGCCACGCAGCATGGATTTCCCGCTTGTTTGCGGGATTTTTCCTGCTAGGGCCAAAAGCGGGAGAGCTGCCGGGAGGCAGCCGTTCGACCCGCGTGGCCGGAATCGATCACTGCTGAGATGCCAGTTGCTTTCAAAGAATGGGCGGTCACCGTCCGCGCCCTCGCAGAGGGCGAGCAGCTCGTAACGCTGCGCAAGGGCGGAATCCGCGAGGAGCACAAGCATTTCGAGCTGGACCACGACCGGTTCTTCCTCTACCCCACGTTCGACCACCAGCGCAACAACCTCGTGCGCCAGTCGCACCATCCCGAGCTGCGACGCGCGCTCGAAGAGGGAGTGTGGGCGGACGGCGAGCCGCCTCCCAAGGCGCTGATCCAGGATGGCGGCATCGAGCAGCCCGAACGAGTACGCATCCGCGCCTGGGCAGAGGTCCACGAGCACTACGAGGTCACGGACCCCCGGATCGTGGACGGGCTGACGCCGTTTCACATCTGGACCTCGGACTACGCGGTCAAGCGCCTGCGCTGGAAGCCCAGGCACCCGCTGCACATCCTCGTCCTGCGCGTCTACAGGATCCCGCGCCCGGTGACCGTGCGCGTGCGACCGGACTATGCCGGTTGCTTGTCCTGGCTCGAGATCGATCGCGAGCTGCCGTTCGAGGGCACGCCGGTGATCGCGGACGAGGAATTCGAACGCGCCGCCGCCGCGATCGAGTCGATCGCGCGCGAGGCGAGCATGCTCACCGCCGGGTCGGCGGTCTAGCGGCACGGCCGGCCTAGAGCGAATCCTCGGCCAGGCGAGCCGCGCGATCGTGCTCGGCATCGGAGGCGGCGGTGACGTCGTCGGCGCCCTTGCGACCGCGCGCATGCTGGAGGAGCAGGGGCTTGCGTTCGTGGTCGGTGGCATCGCGTGGGAGCGTCTCCCGATCGACCCCCACCCCGGCCCGCGCCCCGAGAGCGAGATCGTGGGCGCGCGCCCGCTCGCAGACGCCGTGTTGCTCGCAGGACCGCAGACCCGCACTGTCGATGGAGCGCCGTTTGCCGAAGCGGGCATGGCTGCCCACCTCGGCGAGGACACGCTGCTCCTCGACCTGCACCGCAGCCCGGCCGCGATCGCAGAGTCGCTGGCTGACGCGGCAGCGAAGCTTCGCGCCGACCTCGTGGTCTGCGTGGACGTGGGCGGAGACGTGCTCGGCAACGGCACCGAGCCGGGCCTCGCGAGTCCGCTGTGCGACGCGATCATGCTCGCCGCCGCGGCGCGCCTCGAATCCAGCGGCATGCATGTGCTCGGCGCCGTCTTCGGCCCCTGCTGCGACGGGGAGCTGACAGCCGGGGAGCTGCTCGACAGGCTGGCTGGGCTCGCCGCGGCCGGCGGGCTGGCGGGGAGCTGGAGCATGACCGATGCCGTCGTCGACGAGCTCGAGCGGGTCATCGAGCTCGTGCCCACCGAGGCGAGCGCCCAGGCCGTTCGCTGTGCGCGCGGAGAGATCGGGCAGGCGACGATCAGGCGCGGGAGACGGACCGTCTATCTGTCTCCACTCGGAGCCCTGACGTTCCTGTTCCAGCCGGCAATAGCGGTTGCTGGCGTCGCGGCACTCGCCCGCGCCGTGATGGATGCCGACACGATCGAGGCCGCAAATGACACCATGCACGAGCTCGGCATCAGCACCGAGCTCGACTACGAGCGTTCGTTTGCGGAAGCGTGAGACCGTGGCCTGGACCGAGACACCGTCGCTGACCTTCACCGCCCGTCATGAGTCCTCTCATGCGGACGAAGCACTCGCGGTGCTGGAATCGCTCGAGGCGTATCGCACCGAGCTGGAGCGACTCTTCCCGCGGGTGCCGGCCAACATCACAGTGGTCCTGCACGATTCACCGCTGCAGCTCGCGCTCGCCCAGCCCCACGTGTCGCTCGCCCGCCGCTTCGCCTCTGCGGCCGGCCGGCGCTACATGGCGGGCTGGTACACCAGTGACGAGCTCCACCTGCTGGCCCCCCAGGTGCTGCGCCACGCGGCCGGCGGCCAGGACTCGTTGAAGGCGCTGATGCTGACGCCCGAGCGCAGCTTCACCCTGCTGGTCGTCGGCGAGAACAACGCGCTGCTGCCGCCGCCGTTTCGCGTCTCGTCGATGCAGGCTTTCCTGCGGATGGCCTGGCTCGCCGAAGGCGCGGCTCAGTTCTTCTCGGGCCAGCTTCCCCATCTGCGCGCGGCAATTGCACGGCGGCTGCGCGGCTCGCCGCCGCGCCTGCCCCCGACGCTACGCGATGCAGCGCTGATGGGCGGCTCCGTGTACGACCTGCTCGAGCGCGAGCGCGGCATCGATGCATGCGTGGAGCTGGCGCTGACGAGCGAGCCGATGTCAGGCGAGCAGATGATCGAACGCGCCTTCGGCGCGACGCTGGCGGACGTCCGGCTGCGCTGGCGCTCGCACCTGGACGAGCTGGCGCGGGCAGACCCCGCGGTCACGTTCGATCCGTTCGAGTGGACGAATCCTTGACGTCTGCTTGCTAGCGGCCACCGACGAGGAGCAGCAGCGCGATGATCGCGAGCGCGACCACGATCCCGGCCAGCAGCATCACCGGCGAGGGCCCGCCGCCGGCACCGGTGCGTTGAGCGGCCTCGAGCTCGGGCGTGATGTCGCTCTGGCGCAGAACGTCCCTGGCCACCTCGAGTCCGGACTCCGGCACCAGCACGTCGCGTGGCCCGGCGGCCAGAAACTCCGGCACGTCCCAGGTCGCGCGCCGCAGTGTGCTCGGAATCCCTTCCTCGAGCAGCAGTAGCTGGATGAACTCGGCTTCCGCCTGCTGGCGTGCCGTCACCACTCTGCGCAGGTCGCCATGCGTGTACTGCGCCTTGATCTTGCGCGCGCGCTCGTGCTGCTCGGTGACCGGGTTCTCGTCGCCGCGCCCGGAGTAGACGAGCGGCATCCCGCAGTTCGTGCAGAAGCGCTCGTCGAGCGAGTAGCGCGTCGCGCACTTCGGGCAGGCGAGAGGTCCCGAGGCCGAATCCACGTCGTTAACTGTAGGCCCTTGCCGCCGAGGCCGGAGATCAGGACACCGTGAGGGCAACCTCTTCGATCGACCCGTCCACGATCTTGAAGGCGCGCAGGTCTGGCTGCTCGGGATCCTGGAGCGACACGATCAGGTAGAGCGCCTCCGGATAGAAGGCGAGGTTGACGTCGGTCTGGGACGGGTAGGCGGGGCTGCGCGTGTGCGAGTGGTAGATGGCGCCGAGCTTCCACCCGCGCTCCTCCATGTCCATCATCATCTTGTACTGCTCGCGCGGATCGAGCCCGTAGCGGACGGGACTGGCCTCGGCATTGTGCGCGCGGTAGACCTTCACCGCACGCCCGTCCTGCGCGGCGATCAGGCCGCAGCACTCGTTGGGCAGGTCCTCGCGCGCGTGCGCGAAGAGGTCGTCGACCATGCTGCGCTCGATCTCCATGCGGCTACGCCGACGGCGGGGGCGTCGCCCCCTCCGGCCGGAAAACGTTCGGCACCGCGGCCGTTACCACCAAACGGTGGAGTCGACCTGCTCCAACTCGTCGACGGACTTCGTCCAGATGTCCGCCGACAGGTACTTCGAGCCGTCGTCGGCGATGATGAACACGACGTTTCCCTCGTCGAGCTCGTTCGCCACCCGTACCGCCACCGACGCGATCGCTCCGGAGGAGACTCCCGCAAAGATCCCCTCCTCGAAGAACATTCTCTGCGTCCAGATGATGGCGTCGCGATTGGAGACGAGAATCTTCCGGTCCAGGAGGGAGATGTCGATGATCGGCGGGATGAAGCCGTCGTCGAGTGAGCGCAGTCCCTGCACCAGCTCTCCCTGAAGCGGCTCCGCGGCGACGATCGTCGTATTCGAATCGTGCTCCTTCAGCCGGCGCCCGTTGCCCATCAACGTCCCACCCGTGCCGAGGCCGGCCACGAAAGCCGTCACATCGTCCAGCTCCTCGAGGATCTCCTCCGCGGTGCCGTGGTAGTGCGCGTCGGGGTTGGCGGGATTGCCGTACTGGTAGGGCATGTAGTAGCTCGGGTCGCCCTGCGCCATCTCGAGCGCGAGCTCGACGGCCCCGTTCGATCCCTTAGAGCCCTCGGAGTAGACGATCTCCGCCCCGTACATGCGCAAGAGCTTCGACCGTTCTTCCGTGACGTTCTCCGGCATCACGACCTTGAGCGGATAGCCCTTGAGGCGACAGACGAGCCCCAGCGAGATGCCCGTGTTGCCGGAGGTCGGCTCGAGGATCGTCTGACCGGGAGCGATGGCGCCCTCCTGCTCGGCGCGCTCGATCATCGCGCGGGCAACTCGGTCCTTGACCGAGCCCGTGGGGTTGTAGAACTCGAGCTTGGCGAAGAGACGCACGCCTTCCTTCGGAGACATGCGCTTGAGCTCGACCATGGGCGTGTTGCCGATCACGCCGACGAGGTCGGGACAACATGGACGCGGCTCCCTCACTGGCCGGGCTGAAAGCATGGTGCGCAAAGTGTAATCGGGTGTGTTGAGCCCTCGGAGCTCCCGGTTTTGCGCCTAAGCAAAACCCGGAATTGCTCTATCCCCCGGCCATGGCGGGCAGGATCACGATCGTGTCACCCGGCGCAACGCTGGTCTGGAGACCGTTCTGGACCCGCACGTCCTCGTCGTTGACGTAGACGTTGACGTACCGGTTCAGCTCGCCTTCGACCGAGAGCAGCTGATCCTGGGTGGCCGGGTACTGATTGGCAAGCCCGCGCAGGACCTCGCCGACGGTCCCGCCCTCCACCTCGAGCTGGCTCATGCCGCTGGTGGAAGGACGCAGTACCGGTGGAATCTTGACGACGGCCATGCGCGCAAGCCTAGCCGGAATCGGCCAACCTAGCCTGCGGCGGCGCAGAGGGCTTCGTAGTCCTCGAACTCGGTGCTCTCGAGGTCGATGCCGTCACCACAGGTCGGGCACCCCTCCGCGTCGCGGCGAACCTTCAGCTCGGTGAACTGCGTCGAAAGCGCCTCAAAGAGAAGGAGCTTGCCGATCAGCGGCTGACCCTGACCGATGATGAGCTTGATCGTCTCGTTCGCCTGCAGCAGCCCCATGATGCCGGGCAGCACGCCGAGCACGCCGTTGGCGCCGCACGATGGCGCGAGATCGGCGGGCGGCGGTTGCGGGTAGAGGCAGCGGTAGCAGGGGCCCTCGTAAGGCTTGAAAACCGTCAGCTGCCCGTCGAACCCGAGGATGGACGCGTGCACGACCGGCTTGCGCTCGCGCACCGCTGCATCGTTCAGCAGGTAGCGCGTGGGGAAGTTGTCAGCGCCGTCGACGATCACGTCGTAGTCGCGGATCAGGTCGAGCACGTTGTCCGCGTCGAGGCGCGTGCGATAGGGGACCACCTCGACGTCGGGGTTGAGCGCAGCGATGGTCTCGCGCGCCGAATCGACCTTGGGCTCGCCGATGCGCTCCGAGTTGTGGATCACCTGCCGCTGAAGGTTCGTGAGGTCGACGACGTCGTCGTCGACGATCCCGAGGGTGCCCACGCCCGCCGCCGCGAGGTAAAGCGCGGCCGGCGAGCCGAGGCCGCCGGCGCCGATCATCAGGACCTTCGCGTCGAGCAGCTTCTGCTGGCCCTCGATCCCGACCTCCGGGATCAAGAGATGACGCGAATAGCGCTGCTTCTGGACGTCGGTGAGGGCGCGCGGCTGCACGAAGGGAAGACCACGGTCGCGCCAGAGCGTGAAGCCGCCGTTCATGGAGGCGACGTCCTCGTAGCCGAGCTGCTCCTTGAGCGTGTCGGCGGCCAGCGCCGAGCGCTGCCCCGTCTGGCAGTACAGGACGATGCGCCGGTCGCGCTGGGGGACGAAGTTCTCGATCCTCGACTCGAGGTGTCCCCGAGGCACGTGCACGGCGCCGGGAATGTGGCCGGCCTCGAACTCGTGCTGCTCGCGCACGTCTATCACCGCCACCGCCTTGTCGGCGCTGCCGTTGCTCTCCCGCACGTCCAGCTCCTGCTGGACCGCGGTCGGGTCGATTTCCTCGACCCGAGAGCGAATCTCCTTGATCAGCTCCCGCCCGGAGCGGTGCCGTGTTCCCTCGGTCGTCACCGTAATTCCTCTAATTTCGACTGACTTTTATAGCTATGCTAGCAAGCGGTACTGGACCGCTCCAGGGCGGCCCGCACAGCTGGGCCATAGGAGACGAGCACGTCGTCCTCATAGGTGAGGTCGGGCTCGGCCCGGACCCACCTGTCAAAGTCCTCCGGCATCTCGAGCGGGCGCGGCAGGCCGCGAGCGTCGAGGGTAGCCAGCTTGCTCTTGGCCTCCTCGGCGGACTTCGTGAAGTAGTGGTTGACCCGCAGCCGCTCGCAGGGCACAGCCCTGGTGCGCCAGGGCGGCTTCATGACCTCTCCCTTCTCGTCCACGGGCAGGGCGCTGTCGCGGTAGGCGAAGTTGTGGGAGTTCAGGCAGTGATTCGCGCGGCTCGGATCGACGATGCTCTTGAACGGGACGGCGCGGTCGGGGCGCAGGATCCGCGCCCGCACGTAGTTCTCGATCACGAGCCCTTCAGGGCGGGTCTGGTGGCCGGACATCATGTACTCGCGCCGCGCCACGCACACCCCCGGGGCGTCCTCGTACTCGGCGAGCAGCTCGGGCAGCGGCCGGCCACCGGGCGAGAACAGGAACTCGTCGAGGTCGATGAACGCGATCCAGCGCGCCTCGTCGCGATGCTCCCCGAGGCAGTGGTCGTACGCTCTGCGCTGCTGATCGCCGAAGAGCGGCCAGTCCTGCGGATGGACGACGCCCTGGCGGACGTACGGCCGCAGTGCGCGCAGGTGGTCGTCCTCGCTGAAGTTGTCGTACAGGAAAAACCGCTCGACTCCGAGCAGGCGGTGAAACTCGATCCACTCGGGCAGGTAGTGCGCCTCGTCCCGGTAGATGGCGCAGGCCGCGAGATACACGCTCATCGGCACAAGTCTAGGAATGGACGAGAGCCCTCGGCGCCCCCGAATAGCTTGCGGCGGCGCTGAAACAGCGCCGCCGCAGTAGCCCCCTTATGTTGCCGAAGCTCCGCGAGAACTCCGGTTCCATAAGCCTTTGTCCTAGCTCACGCTCCCTGCCAGCTCGCGCAGGCGCCGCACGCGTTCGTCGATCGGGGGGTGGGTCGAGAACAGACCCGCGATGCCCCCGCCGCTGAACGGCTTGACGATGTAGAGCGGCTCGGATGCCGCGTTGACCTGCATCGGCATCTCCTTGGCGCCGGCCTCGAGACGCTCGAGAGCGTCCGCGAGGGCGTTCGGCGTACCCGAGATGCGCGCACCG
This sequence comes from uncultured Solirubrobacterales bacterium, assembly GCA_963716195.1. GTDB lineage: Bacteria > Actinomycetota > Thermoleophilia > Solirubrobacterales > JBBDJG01 > JBBQNR01. The sequence continues at coordinate 165,272 of OY970293.1, read as the reverse complement.
GTCGCGTCGGCCGAGTACTCGCGCTGACGTGAGATGGCGAGCTGGATGATCGTCGCCGAGATCGGCGCGAGTATCACCAGCGCGAGGCTGCCGATCAGCCCGAGCGGGCTGTCGTCGTCGCCGCCCACGAACAGGAGCAGGTAGGCGATCCACGTGATCGCCCCGCCGATCGTCGCGGCGACGGAGGTGATCAGCGTGTCGCGGTTGCGGATGTGAGCCAACTCGTGCGCTATGACGCCCCTCAACTCACTCTCGCTCAGGAGGTGAGTGATGCCCTCGGTGACCGCGACCGCAGCGTGCTTGGGGCTGCGGCCGGTCGCGAAGGCGTTCGGCTGGCTTGCCGGGATCACGTACAGCCGCGGCATCGGCAATCCTGCCGAGTGAGCGAGCTCGCGAACCATCTGGTGCAGCCTCGGTGCGTCTTCCTCGTTCAGAGGCTTCGCCCGGCTCATCTTGAGAGCGATCTTGTCCGAGAACCAATAAGCACCCAGGTTTATGACTGCCCCGATGACCAGGAACATGAGTGCTGTGCTCGGACCGCCGATCAGCGCACCGAGCAGCACCAGCAGCCCCGTCAGCGACGCGAGCAGAATGGTGGTGCGGATTCCCGCCTTCCAATTCGTTTGAGTTACCTGTGACATCTCCAAGCTTTCCTACCGGGCTCCCTGCCCTGAATCAGTGCCTTGTGCCCGATAATTATCGTCCGGAGCGGGCTTTCCCGGTATCGGGTCCGGACCCCATTGGCTTGCGGTGCCCACCTGATCCAGGTTAGCGACGGAACCGTGACAGAGCCATGAGACGCCCTTCCCTGCTCGGTCAGATACTGGCCTTCAACCTGCTGCTCGTGGCCACGGCGATCTTCGTGGCCAGCATGGCGGCCGGCCTCGACCTGACGCTCGCCGGCCAGCGCCGGCAGTTCCTCGTCCTTGCCCTGGCCCTGCTCCTGACCCTGGTGGTCAACATCTGGCTCCTGCGGCGCCGGTTCGAGCCCCTGGAGCGCGTGCTCGACACCATGGAGCGGATCGACCTCTCCCAACCCGGCCGGCGCGTGGAGCTGGACGAGGCGGTCACCGGAGGAACGACGGACATCCAGCGCCTGGCCGCCGCGTTCAACCGCATGCTCGACCGGCTCGAGAAAGAACGCCGGCGTTCGGGCGAGCTTGCGCTGAGCGCGCAAGAGGAGGAGAGAAAGCGCGTCGCGCGCGACCTCCACGACGAGGTCAACCAGGCGCTGACGGCGCTGCTTCTGCGCCTCGAGGCGGCGGCGCAGCACGCCCCCCCGGAGCTGAGAGCCGAGCTCGACCAGACCAAGCAGCTGGCCAACCGCGCGATGGTCGAGCTCCTCGACCTCGCCCGCCAGCTCCGCCCCGCGGCCCTCGACGACCATGGGCTGAAGGCGGCGCTGGCAACCCAGGTCCGTCACTACGACCGCCGCGGAACGGCACACGCCCGGCTCGAGCTCGACCAGGACCTCGATGGACTGCCGCAGGACGTCGAGCTGGTGATCTACCGAGTCGCGCAGGAGGCGCTCACCAATGCCGCTCGCCACAGCCAGGCGAGCAACATCGGCGTCAGCCTCGGCCGGGCCAACTCGCACGTCGTCCTGCGGGTCGTCGACGACGGCAAGGGATTCACGTTCGCAGACGAAACGAAGGGCCTCGGGCTCTCGGGCATGCGCGAGCGCGCGCTGCTCGTGAACGGCAGGCTCGAAGTGGACTCCCGGCCCGGCAAGGGCACGACGGTGCGGCTCGAGGTGCCGCTGCAATGAGAATCCTGATCGCGGACGATCACGGCATCGTGCGCTCGGGCGTGAAGCTGCTGATCGACCGCCAGCCCGACATGGAGGTGGTCGCCGAGGCCGAGGACGGAGTCGAGGCGATAGAGAAGGCGATCGCCGAGCAGCCGGATCTCGCGATCCTCGACGTCGCCATGCCGCGCATGACCGGCCTGCAGGCGACGCACGAGATCCGCAAGCAGGCGCCCGACGTCCAGATCCTGATCCTGTCCATGCACGAGGACGAGCGCTATCTGTTCGAGGCGCTGCGCGCGGGCGCCGCGGGCTACGTCCTGAAGCGAGCGGCTGACCAGGACCTCGTCGAGGCGGTGCGCGCTGCTGGGCGGGGCGAGCCCTTTCTTACCCCCGCCGCCCAGCAGGCTCTGATCCGCGACTTCCTGGAGCGCGGCGAGCAGCCCGAGCTCACGCCCCGCGAGGAGGAGGTGGTGAAGCTGATCGCCGAGGCGCACACGAACAAGGAGATCGCGGAGATCCTGCACCTGTCCGAGAAGACCGTGGAGTCGCATCGCGCGAACGTGCTCCAGAAGCTCGGCATGCGCGACCGCGTGGAGCTCGTGCGCTATGCGATCAGGCACGGGCTCGTAGAGCCGTAGGCTCGCCCTCCACCCTGAAATACCCTGTCTTTCGTGCTCTCAAGGGCGCAACTGGTGCTGCTCGTGGTCGCCGTGATGGCGCTCGGCGGCGCGATCGCCGCCACGCTCGCCGCCCGCTCCGATGACGGCAACGACGGCGCCGCCGCACAGGTGACCGAGGTGGACGGGGTTCAAGGCGCCACGTCGCAGTTCAAGGGCGCGGTCCGACCCGAGACCCCGCCACGGGATTTCACCCTGCCCGACCAGGACGGCGACGTGGTCTCACTGCGGGCGCTGCGCGGACGGGTCGTGGTGCTCGCGCCGATGTACACGACCTGCCAGGACTCGTGCCCGCTGATCGCCCAGCAGATACGCGACGTGCTCGGTGAGTTGCCGGACGGGAAGCGCGAGCAGGTGAAGGCGCTTGCGCTGAGCGTGGACCCGGCACACGACAGCGCTGACAGCGCCCGCTCGTTCCTGCTCGAGCAGCGGGTGCGCGGCTACATGGACTTCCTGGTCGGGTCCCGCGACGAGCTACGGCCGGTGTGGCGCGCTTACGGCTTTTCGCCACAAACGGAGAGGGTCGAGCACAACTCGTGGGTGGTCCTGATAGACCGCGAGGGCCGCCAGCGCGTCGGATTCCCGATCGACTTCCTCACGCCCGAGGCGCTCGGGCATGACCTGCGGGAGTTGTTGCGGGAGCGGAGCTAGGCGGCGCGGAGCTTTGCCATTTCGCCGCGTTTCGCTGCCCCCGAAGGACGGGCATCGAAAGGCGACCGTGACGAGCGTTTGCGGAAGCTCACGACTTGCGTACGTGAGTGGTGGAAAATGGCCGATTTGTGAGGGGGCCCTTGTTCTGTGATGAGTTGATGTCCCTATAGCCACCCCAACTCATCACGCAACGATTCGGGGTGTTACGAAGAAGTCGTAAAGCTGGCTAAGCGTGCAAACCGGCACGACAGCGTCTGCGCTTCGTCCCACTTAGGTCGCCAGCCGAGCGCCCTGGATCACCCCCCTTCGGTGCCCGTCCAAGGAGTCCCCAGGTACCGCCACTGTTATCCTGACCGTGGAGGTAGGAATTCAATGATGTTCTCAACCAGATCCGAGTACGGGGTGCGAGTCATGATCGCGCTGGGGCGCCGGCGCGAGGAAGGGCCGGTGTCGCTCGCCGACATCGCCACCGCGGAGGGCCTGCCGCTGTCATACCTCGAGCACCTGATCGCGCGCCTGCGCGAAGCGGGGCTCGTGCAATCGACGCGGGGGGCGCACGGAGGGTACGAGCTTGGGCGGGCGGCGGACGGCATCACGATGGCCGAGGTGGTCGCTGCGCTCGAGGGCGGATCGATGGCGCCGATGCAGTGCCTCGCCGAGCCTGGCGAGATGCGCGTCCTCTGCAACCACGAGCTGGACGGCTTCGAGCACTGCGCGACGCGACTGCTCTGGACTCGGGTCCAGGGCGGCATCACGCGGGCGCTCGAGCAGACGACGCTGGCGGAGCTGGTCGACTTCGCCGAGCACGGCGTGACCGCCAAGAAGACGTCACAGACAAAGACCAAGGCAAAGTCGAAGAGCCGTTCCGCCGCGGGCCGATCCGCTGCGGCCACGGCGTGATCGAAAGGCATCGAAAGGAGCCAATGGCCGACCTCGAGATCCAGAACCTGCACGTCCAGGTCGAGGGCAAGGAGATCCTCAAGGGTCTCGACCTGTCCGTGTCCCGTGGCGAGGTCCATGCGCTGATGGGCCCGAACGGGTCCGGCAAGTCGACGCTCGCCAACACGATCCTCGGTCACCCGAGCTACGAGGTGACGGAGGGCAAGATCCTGTTCCAGGGCAAGGACTTCACCGAAGCCGACCCGGACGAGCGCGCTCGCGCCGGCCTGTTCATGGCCTTCCAGTACCCGTCCGCGATCCCGGGCGTATCGGTCGTCAACTTCCTGCGCACTGCGATCAACGCCAACCGCAAGGCGCGCGGCGAGGACCCGATCAACCTCAAGGACTTCCGCAAGACGCTCGAGGGGAAGATGGACCTGCTCAAGGTAGATCGCGAGTTCACCCGCCGTTACCTCAACGAGGGTTTCTCCGGCGGTGAGAAGAAGCGCTGCGAGATCCTGCAGATGGCGATCCTGGAGCCACTCATCGCCGTCATGGACGAGACGGACTCCGGCCTCGACATCGACGCGCTGCGCACTGTCGCCAACGCCGTCGAAGCGATGCGCGGCCCGGATCTGGGCGTCCTGATCATCACCCACTACCGGCGCATCCTCGAGTACATCGCCCCCGATTACGTCCACATCATGCTGGACGGGCGCGTCGTCGAGGAGGGTGGCGCCGGCCTCGCCTCCGAGCTCGAGGACAAGGGCTATGACTGGGTACGCGAGAAGCACGAGCAGAAGGTGAGCGCCTGACGGTGGAGGTCGCGACAACACCTCCCGGCACAGGTCTGCCCCGCCCGCTCGAGCAGATACGGGCCGACTTCCCGATCCTCGAGCGCCGCATCAACGGCAAGCCGCTCGTGTACGTCGACAACGGCGCAACCTCGCAGAAGCCGCTGACGGTGATCGAGGCCATCGACTCCTACTACCGGCGCTCGAACGCGAACGTGCATCGCAGCATGCACGAGCTCGCCGAGGAGGCGGAGCACCTCTACGAGGGCGGGCGGACCGCCGTCGCGGGGCTCGTCGGCGCCGACCCCAGCGCGACGATCTTCGTCCGCAACGCGACCGAGGCGATCAACCTGGTCCGCTACACGTGGGCACGCGAACACGTAGCGAGCGGCGACGTGGTGCTGATCACCGAGATGGAGCACCACTCGAACATCGTCCCCTGGCAGCTCCTCTGCGAGGAGCGCGGCGCGACGCTCGACTACCTGACCGCCGGGGACGACGGGGCGCTCGACCTCGCTGAGCTGGACACCAAGCTTTCCGGCGGCAGCGTGAAGCTGGTCGCCGTCACCCATGTGTCCAACGTGCTCGGGACGATCAACCCGATCGCGGAGATCGCAGCGCGCTCACACGACGCCGGTGCGCTCGTGCTCGTCGACGGCGCCCAGGCCGTGCCGCAGATGCCGGTCGACGTCGGCGACCTCGATGTCGACTTCTACGCCTTCACCGGCCACAAGATGCTCGGTCCGACCGGCATTGGCGTGCTCTACGGGCGTCCTCAGCTGCTCGAGGCGATGCCTCCCTTCCTCGGCGGCGGCTCGATGATCAAGAAGGTCGAGCGTGACCGCTCGAGCTGGGCTCCCGTGCCCGCGAAGTTCGAGGCGGGCACCCCGGCCATCGCGGAGGCGGCCGGGCTCGGCGCGGCCGTCGCATACCTGCGGGACCTCGGGATGAATGCCGTGCGAGCACACGAGCGCGACCTGACCGCGTACGCGCTCGAGCGCGTCGGCGCGATCCCCGGCGTGACGCTCTACGGACCCGTCGACCCTGACTCCCGCGGCGGGCTCCTGAGCTTCAACGTGGAGGGCCTGCACCCGCACGACCTCGCTGAGCTCTGCAACCGTGAGGCCGTCTGCATTCGTGCCGGTCACCACTGCGCGCAGCCCCTGATGGAGAGGCTGGGCGTCGCGGCGACCGCCCGCGCGTCGTTCTCGGTCTTCAACAACCGCGAGGACGTCGACCGCCTGGTCGGCGCAATCGAGGGCGCCAAGGCGGTGTTCGGAGCCTGATGGACGCTCTTTACCGCGAGTACATCCTCGACCACTACAAGAACCCGCGGAACTTCGGTGAGCTGGACGAGCGGGACGCCGAGTTCCACGACCTCAACCCGCTGTGCGGGGACGAGCTCGGCGTGCACGTGAAGCTCGATGAGGGCAAGGTCGCCGACCTGCGCTTTCACGGCCGCGGCTGCGCGATCTCGCAGGCCGCGGCGTCGATCATCTCCGACGAGCTGAAGGGCAAGACGGTGGCGGAGATCGCCGCCCTCGACCGCCACTTCGTCGTCGAGGAACTGGGCATAGATCTCTCCCCCACCCGCCTCAAGTGCGGCCTCCTGTCGCTCAAGGTCGTACAGGGTGCCCTGCTCGGGACCGACGAGTGGCCAAGCGGCGCCCAGGACGCCGAGGACGTCAGCCCTGAAGAGGCCGCCCGCATGAGGAGCGAGGTTTAGCCCCATCCCCGGGGCGGCTAAAATTCCTACTACAGCAGTAGGAAATTCTAATTTCTAATTTCCAATTACTGACTCCACGACAACAAACCAAATCGAGGTGTGCTCTTTGAGCGAGCTGCCGCCTGGCAAGTCGCGCATCGTCGAGGTGGACGGCCGCAAGATCGGCGTCTTCAACGCCGACGGCGAGCTGTACGCGATCGAGGATCGCTGCTCGCACGACGACGGCCCCCTCGCCGAAGGGGATTTCGACCCTGAGCGCAGGACCGTGGAATGTCCGCGCCACGGCTCCTTGTTCGACATTACGACCGGCCGACCGAAGACGCTGCCGGCCTACATGCCCGTTGATACTTTTCCACTCCGCGTCGAGGACGGCGTGATCAAGCTGGAGGTTCGATAGCTATGGCTACGCCCGAGATTGCAGCAGTCAAACCACCTGACGACCTGAAGGGGATCAAGGACGGCTACGAATACGGCTTCCACGACCCCGAGAACTACGCCTTCAAGGCGAAGAAGGGTCTCAGCCGCGAAGTCGTCGAGGACATCTCCTCGCACAAGGACGAGCCGAAGTGGATGCGCGACTTTCGCCTCAAGGCGCTCGAGCACTTCGAGGCGCGCCCGATGCCCATCTGGTCGGGCGGACACATGGACGGCATCGACTTCCAGAACATCCACTACTTCGTGCGCGCGTCCGAGAAGCAGGGCCGCACCTGGGACGAGGTCCCCGACGACATCAAGAACACGTTCGACAAGCTGGGCATCCCGGAGGCGGAGCGGAAGTACCTCGCGGGCGTCGGCGCCCAGTACGAGTCGGAGGTCGTCTACCACCAGATCCGCGAGGACCTCGAGAAGCAGGGCGTGATCTTCAAGGACATGGACACCGGCCTGCGTGAGCACGAGGACCTCGTGCGCGAGTACTTCTCCACCGTGATCCCGGCGAACGACAACAAGCTCGCGGCGCTCAACTCGGCCGTCTGGTCGGGCGGCTCGTTCGTGTACGTCCCGCCGGGAGTGCACGTCGAGATGCCACTCCAGGCCTACTTCCGGATCAACACAGAGAACATGGGCCAGTTCGAGCGCACGCTGATCATCGCCGACGAGGGCTCGTTCGTGCACTACATCGAGGGCTGCACCGCTCCCACCTACACGACCGACTCGCTCCACTCGGCCGTAGTGGAGATCATCTGCAAGCCGGGATCACGCGTCCGCTACACGACGATCCAGAACTGGTCGCACAACGTCTACAACCTCGTCACCAAGCGCGCGATCGCGCATGAGCAGGCGAAGATGGAATGGATCGACGGCAACCTCGGCTCCAAGCTGACGATGAAGTATCCGTCGATCTACCTGATGGGCCCCGAGGCACACGGCGAGGTGCTCTCGATCGCGTTCGCGGGCAAGGGCCAGCACCAGGACGCCGGCGGCAAGGCCGTGCACGTGGCGCCGAAGACCACTTCCACGATCACGTCGAAGTCGATCTCGAAGGATGGGGGGCGTTCCAGCTACCGCGGTCTGCTCGAAATCGCGCCCGGCGCAAGCGAGTCGAAGTCGAAGGTCGTCTGCGACGCGCTGCTGCTCGACGAGAACTCCCGCTCCGACACCTACCCGACGATCCGGATCGGCGAGGACGACGTAGACGTGGGCCACGAAGCGACCGTCTCCAAGATCGGCGAAGAGCAGCTCTTCTACCTGCGGAGCCGCGGCCTCTCGGAGGAGGAAGCCTCGGGCATGATCGTCGGCGGCTTCATCGAGCCGTTCACGCGCGAGCTGCCGATGGAGTACGCGGTCGAGATGAACCGTCTGATCGAGCTCCAGATGGAGGGCTCGATTGGGTAGCGCTGGTGGTCAGGCAACCGCTTCGCGCAACACAACCGAGCCCGACTGGCTGACCGCTCTCCGCCGACGCGGCGAGGAAGCGTTCGAGACCCTGCCGGTCCCGGTTCAGAAGGACAAGGGCTGGGAGTTCACGGACCTGTCGAGTTTCGACCTCGATACGTTCGAACCCGCCTCCGACGGCAACCTCGACACCCTGCCGAGTCGCCTGCCGGTCATGGAGTCGACGGGCCACGCCTCGGTCCAGCAAGTCGACGGCTCCGCTTCGCACGACGCGACTCCCGCTCCCGAGGGTGTGATCGTGACGACGCTGGAAAAGGCCATCGAGCAACATCCTGAGCTCGTGCGCGCGCACCTCGGCGCCCTGGTCCTGGACCGCGACAAGTTCGCGGCCCAGAACACGGCGCGCTGGCACGGCGGCGCATTCGTCTACGTGCCGAAGGGCGTCAGCGTCTCCGATCCAGTCGTTCTGACCGCCATCCAGGCGACTGACGGCACCGCCCTCCACTGGCGCTCGCTGATCGTGGTCGAGGAAGGGGCCGAGCTGACTCTCGTCGAGCAGTACCTGTCGAGCGACGACGGGCTCGACGCCTACTTCAACCCGGTTGTCGAACTGACGGTCGGCGAGAACGCCCGCGTCAGCTACCTCTGCGTTCAGGACCTGTCCGAGCAGAGCTGGGTGCTCGGAAGCCAGCGCGCCAGCGTGGCCCGTGACGGCTCGCTGCACTGGGTGGGGCTCGGTCTGGGCGCGGGCGACGGCAAGCTGCGGATGGAGACGACGCTCGAAGGTCGCGGCGCGGACGGACGCGTTACCGGCGCCTACGTCGGTCACGGCAACCAGCGCATCGACTACGACACCACGCAGGAGCACGCGGCGCCGGACACCACCTCGGACTTAGCGTTTCGCGGCATCCTCCGCGACCGCGCGCGCGCCGTGTGGAGCGGGATGATCCGCGTCGATCCGCCCGCGCAGCGCACCGACGCCTTTCAGGAGAACCGCAACCTGCTGCTGAGCGACACTGCGCACGCGGACGCCATCCCTGGCCTCGAGATCGAGGCGAACGACGTTCGCTGCACGCACGCGGCAACGATCGGCAAGATCGACGAGGAGCAGGTCTTCTATCTGCGCACCCGGGGGCTCGACCGCAGTGAGGCGGAGCGCCTGCTCGTCGGGGGCTTCCTCGGCGTCGTGGCGTCACGCCTGGACGGAACGTCGCTGCACGACCCGGTCGCCGCGGCACTCGAGCGCGAGCTCGAGCGCGCGCTCGCCTGACGCCGTCCCTGCGCCGTCATGAAGGTTTGTCTTCTCTCGCCCAGCGCGGCGGGCAATGCGCTCGGTCGTGCGTACTCGCTGTGGCTCGTGGCTCGCCATCTCGGTTGGCAGACCAGTGTCCTCGTGCCGGACTTGAGCACCATCTGGCGGCCGGTGCGCGGCGAGGACGAATTCATGGCCGACGTCACCACCGATTCCGAGACCGCGACCGCAGGCGCAAGCGCGCTCATCGTCGTCAAGCCGCTGCCGGGTTCGTTCGACCGCGGCCTCGAGTTGAGCCGGCGGCTGGCGATCCCTTTCGTGCTCGACGTGGACGACCCGGACTGGGAGCGCGCGTACGGCGAGACGAGAGGAAAGGCGCTCGTGTCGTTCTTGCGCCAGGCCGCGCGCGGGCACCCGCCCTGGACCGCCTATCGGCTGCGCCGGCGCGCCCGCAGCGTCGGGCCAATTACCGTCTCGAACCCCAGCATCCACCGCTGGTACGGCGAGGGCACTGTCGTGCCTCACGCTCGCGCGGTGCGACCGGCGGGCCGGGAGCATTCCGACCACGAATCGCTCGACGTGGCGTTCGTCGGCACTCCCCGTCCCCACAAAGGTGTCGGCGTCCTGCGCGAAGCGGTGAGCAGGATTTCCGGGGCCACGCTGACAGTCACCTCGCCCGCGCCGCCGGACGCGCAGCCCCACGAACGCTGGGTCGGAAGAACCGGCGTCGCCGACGGGCTGGCTCTCGTCGATCGGACCGACGTTGTCGTCGTCGCCTCGAGCCCGACGGTCTACGGCCGCGGCCAACTGCCCGTGAAGCTGATTGACGGCATGATGTCGGGCCGGGCAATGATTGCCAGCGATCTCCCACCGCTGCGCTGGGCGCTCGGCGACAGCGGGTTGATCGTGCCGCCCGATGACCCCGATGCCCTGACTCGCGCGCTGGAGCAGCTGCGCTCCACGGAGTTACGCGGTCGCCTTGGAGCGCTCGCCCGCGAGCGGGCGATCGACATGTTCTCCGTGCAGGCAGTCGGCACGGTCCTAGCCGGCGTGGTGGACTCAGTCGTTCGTCACTGAGTGACGAGAGTGTCGAGCGTCTGACGCAGACGCCGCGCCGCCTCCGGCCAGTCCGGATAGGCGGCGGCGGCATGAACGGCGCCGCGATCGGCGATGCGGCCTCGCAGCTCGGTGTCGCGCAGCAGAGTGACGACGCTCTCCGCAAGCAGGTCCGGCCTGCGCGGTGGCGTGACGAGCGCGGTCTCGCCGTGGAACGCATAGTCGCGGCTTCCCTTCGTGTCCGTCGTGGCAAGCGCCGCGCCGCAGCTCATCGCCTCGAGGCCGGACAGCCCGAAGCCCTCCTCCCAGCTCGAGCAGACGAACACCGCGTTCTCTCGCATGAGCGCTCCGATCGCCGGGCGGTTTCCGGACAGCTCCGGCAGGAAACTGGCTGCCGGGAAGTCCGGGGCGCGCAGGCCGTAGAGATCGATCGCGACGTCGGGCAACTCGGCCCGCACGAGCGCGAGCGCCTTTAGGCCGTCCTCGGTGCCTTTCCAATCGAGGACGTGGGTCATCATCGCGACGCGCTGCGGCCGCGCACCGGCCGGCGCACCGCGAAAGAAGAACGCGCGGTCGAGACCGTAGGTGATGTGGGTCGCGCGGCAGCCATACCGAGCCGCCTCCTCAACCAGCCAGTGAGCGCCCGTGATCGCGACCTCGAATCGCTCGAGGTTGGACACGACCGCCGGGTTGCCGGGCTCGCCGTAGCCCTGTAGGAAGAGCACGGGTCTGCCCTTTTGGGCCGGCAGGGCCGACGCGAGCTCGGCCTTCTCCGCGTCGGCATTGACGATCAGCAGGTCGGCATCGGGCAGTACGTCGCCGTCGAGCGCGCCGGAAGCGAACACGTTCACGCCCTCCACCGGCTCCTGCGCACCGCGCCGCACGGCGAGATTGATCGTCATCTGCGAAGCAAGGTGACGGGCGAACTCGACCGTGGTGTAGACGCCCCCCGACGACGGGCGCAGGTGCGGCACGACGAACGTCACCGCCTTCGGGGACAAGCTCAGTTTGTGCCGCGCCAGGTCAGCCAGGCAAACAGGCCCTGCACGGGCAGGCGTGCCCACAGCAGCTGCTTCGGGTACTGCGGAAAGCGCTCGTGGCGAACGGCCATGTGGATGTTCGCCGGATAGATGGCGATCAGTGTTGTGAGCAGCCACCAGCGCGCGCCGCGGCGTGTTCGCTCGGGCAGCACCGCCAGCCCGCCGACCAGCTCCGCGACTCCGGCGAGCGCGTTGACCTCATCCTTCCAGCGATCGAGGGGCGGCGGCACGATCGCCGTGTAGAAGTCCTTGTTGAGGAAGTGATTCGATCCCGCGGCCATCCAGAACAGCGCCGCTGCGGCACGCCAACTCTCACGACTCGTCATCGCGCGACACACTACCGCCGTGGACATCGACTACGACACGAGCACGGTCCGCCTCGACTGGCACGGCTACGCCACGGACCAGGTCGATGCCTGGGCCGACAGGATCGTAGAGGCGGCGTGGCGGCACGGTTTCGACTCCGTTGAGTTCGTCCACGGCGCAGCAGACGTCTCTGCTCGCGGAACGCGCGGCTGGAGCGGCCAAGTTCCCGCCGGACGCGGGAGCACGAAAACCTTGCTCCGCGCTCGCCTGTACCGCGGCCAGTGGAGGCGCTGGGTGGAGGAGGTTCGCTCCGGCCTGCACGTGATCGACGAGGGGAGGATGGTGCTCGCTCTGCGCGAGAACCCACGGCCGGACCGGCGCGCCCGCTGGCCTGTCGTACCGCCGCCCGCACACGGATAGGCTGCGGTTCATGCGCACGCCGCCGAGCGAGATCAACGCACCGGAATTCCCATCCGATCTGGCGTGGATCAACGTCCCGTTCCTGCCGATGTCCACGCTGCTCGGGCGCAGCGTCGCGCTGGTCTGGTTCTGGGACTACTGCTCGTTGAACGCGCTTCGCTCTCTTCCCTACCTGCAGGAATGGCATCGCCGCTACGGCGAGCATGGCCTGCGCGTGATCGGCGTGCACTCGCCCCAGTTCGGGTTCGGCGCCAGCCAGGACAAGGTCGCCGACGCCGTCCGCCGCCTGGGGATCGAGTTCGCCGTCGCCCCGGACCCGGATTTCCAGGTCTGGAAGCAGTACGGGAACGAGGTGTGGCCGTCGCTGTATCTGTGGGACCGCCGTGGCGTGCTCCGTCACTACCACTTCGGCGAGGGCGGCTACGACGAGACAGAGCGAGCGATTCAGCTGCTGCTGCGTGAGATCGATGACGTGCTCGATCTGCCCGAGCCGATGGCGCCGCTGCGGCGCACAGACCACCCCGGCGTCCTCGTGCAGGTCCCGACGCCGCACCGCTATCTCGAAGAGGACCGCTCCGCTCGCCCGATCGAGTCCGGTGAGGCCCTGGCCGTCACCTACGAGGCAGCGACTGCGGCCGCTGTCCTCGACGGCGAGGGCAGGGTCGACCTCGAGGTGGACGGGCAGCTCAGGCGCATCATCCATCTCGACGGTCCACGCCTCTACAAGCTCGTCGAGTCCGGGCAGCACGAGCAACACGAGCTCCGGCTTCGCTTTCATGACCCGGCGCAGGCCTATGCGTTCAGCTTCGCGCCCGGGGTCGCGTAGGGACGCCCGCCGCTCTTACGTCCGCAAAAGCTCCCGGATGTCGCGCGGGAGCATGAACCGCACGGACTCCTCGGTCACCTCCACCTCGGACACCTCCTCCGCGCCTCGCTCGCGGAAGAACTCGACGAGGCGCTGAACGAGCTCCTCCGGCGCGCTCGCGCCGGAGGTGATGCCGACGGTCTCGACTCCCTCGAGCCATTCCTCACGCACCTCGGACTCGTTGTCGATCAGGTGTGAGCGAGCGCCGTGCTCCTTCGCCACTTCGACGAGCCGGTTCGAGTTCGAGGAGTTGCGCGATCCGATCACGAGTACCAGGTCGCACCGCGGCGCCAGCTGCTTCACCGCGTCCTGTCGGTTCTGGGTCGCGTAACAGATGTCGTCCGTCTTCGACCCGACGATGTTCGGAAAGCGCTCGCGCAGCTTGCGGATGATGCCCAGGGTCTCGTCAACCGACAGCGTCGTCTGCGTGATGAACGCGACCTTGTCGGGGTCCTCGACCTCCAGGCTGTCGATGTCCTCCTCGCTCTGTACGAGCACGATGCTCTGGGGCGCCTCCCCAGTCGTGCCCTCGACCTCCTCGTGGCCCTCGTGGCCGATCAACACGATCGTGTACCCGTCGGCGGCGAACTTGCGCGCCTCGACGTGCACCTTGGTCACGAGCGGGCAGGTGGCGTCGATGGTCCGCAGACCGCGTGCGGCTGCGTTTGCGTGTACTGCGGGCGCCACGCCGTGGGCGGAGAACACGACAGTCTCCCCCGCCGGCACCTCCGTCTCCTGCTCGACGAAGATCGCGCCCCGCTGCTCGAGCTCCTCCACGACGTGCTTGTTGTGCACGATCTGCTTGCGCACGTACACGGGCTCGTCCTGCGAGTCGAGCAGCCGCTCGACCGTCTCGACTGCCCGGTCCACGCCCGCGCAGTAGCCGCGCGGCGCAGCCAGCAGCACCCTCTTGGGTCCAGTCGACATGAGGCGAAGTCTAGAGCCGCCCGCGTGGTTAAGTCGGCATTAAGCGCCGCCTTGCTGCCCCAACCTTTGCCCTTTGCAGGCGTTCTGACCAATGGGACCCGTTAACGAGCCAAGGAGAGGACGACGGGCATGAAGCACAGGACACTGATAACGATCTTGGCCACCGCGTCGCTGGTGCTGCTCACCGTCGGCATCGCGCGAGCGACCGACGCGATCGGCGATGCGAACGACAACACGCTCTACGGCAGCGCCGACAGCGACCTGATGGGCGGCCGGGCCGGTGACGACACCCTCACCGGACTGGGCGGTTCCGATCGCATATTCGGCAACCGTGGCAACGACACCCTGAACGGGGATGGGGTCGATGCGAGCGGCAACGCGGTGGGCGACCCGGGCGACGACCGCCTCTGGGGCGGCACCGGGAACGACGCCATCAACGGCGGTGCAGGCGATGACCGGCTGCACGGAAATCCCGGAAGCGATGCGCTCAACGGCAACGAGGGGAACGACCAGATGCACGGCGGCGTCGGAGCCGACACCCTCAACGGCGGCGAGGGCGACGACTACCTCGGTGGCCGTCCCGGCAATGACGTGCTTGAGGGAGCGGCAGGCGACGACAAGCTGGTCGGCGGGCGCGGCAACGACCGTCTCGACGGCGGCGAAGGCGACGACAGCCTGAACAGCCGCAAGGGCCGTGGCCACAACGGCAGCGACCGTGACGTCGTTGATTGCGGCGCCGGAGACGACCGCGCGATCGCGGATCGCAATGACGAGGTCGACTCCTCCTGCGAGACAGTCGTGCGCAAGGGCAGCCGCCGTCACAAGAACAGGAACGGCCGGCGCGACCGGTAGCCGGCGCCGGCTCGGGAGGCAGCCACGCACGGGCTGCCTCCCATTCCGTCCGTCCTCGCATCGCCCCGAGCGAATACCATTCGCGCGTGCACTACCACCTCGAGCTCACCCCCGCGCAGCTGAAGATCACCCACACCGCTCTCAAGAGCCTGCTGGACGACTTCGGCCACGAGGAGCACGAGGTCGTGCAAGTGATCCACGAGGTGCTCGCAAAGCTGCCCGACGAGCACTCGATCCGCGCCATCTCTCTCGACGAAGAGCTGAAGCGCGGCGAAGCTTAGAGCTCAGTTCGGGCTCAGACCGCGACGGGCTCGGGCGTCGCCCCGCGGCCGCCGCCCGCCTCGCGCTTGCGGCGGTACATCTCCGCGTCCGCACGCGCGATCACGTCGGACGGGCTCTCATCCGAGCTGAGCCGCTCGGCAAAACCGACGCTGGCGGCGATCCGGTCCTCGCGCAGCGTGCGCTCTAGTCCCTCGGCGACGGTCTTCATGCCGTCCGCGCCGGTCTCGGGGCAGATGACGACGAACTCGTCCCCGCCGAGCCGGGCCGGGAAATCCGTCTCGCGGACGCGCCCGGCGATGGCTGCCGCCGCCTCCCGCAGGACACGGTCGCCGGCGAGGTGGCCGTGCGTGTCGTTGATCTCCTTGAAGCCGTCGAGGTCGATCAGGAGCAGGCCGAGATCGTGCTCGTAGCGGGCGGCCCGCTTCCACTCCCGGTCCAGCTCCTGCTCGAACGCCTGCCGGTTCGCGAGGCCCGTGAGGGGGTCAGAGAGGGCGTTCTCCTCAGCGCGCCGCGAACGGCGGCCCTGGTACAGCGACAGCAACCAGAACAGGATCGCGATGAACCCGACGGCGAGCAGCAAGGCCCGGTATACGGGCGGGATGTCTTCAACGACCCGCGTGACGAACGAGGGCTCCTCCTTATGCGCCTGACCGTCGCGACCGGCGGTGCCGTCGTTGCGGCCGGCGGAGGAAAGCGAGGACTGTGCGCCACCGGCGCCGCCCGTTCCGGCCCCGCCGCCGCGCGAGCGCCTCGCTGTTGCCGGATCGGCGTTCCTCTGTCCATCCGTGCCGGCCGTGCCCGAGCCCGAGCCGCCGCCGGTTGCGGCCGGACTCGATGCAGCGGGTTGGTGCTGTGGCTGAGATCGAGGTTGCTGCTGTGCCGGTTGCTGGGGTTGCGCGGTGGCCGGGGGCGAGGCACCGCCGCCGCTGGGTGTAACTGTCAGTTGCAGGCCTCCCCCCTCCTGGCCACCGACTCCTACCTGCGGGACCGCTCCGCCGCCGAGCGTCGTCTGCGGCACCGCCCCCGTCGCCTCGTTGAGGACTCCGTTCAGGCTGCCGAGCGTGTCCTGGAGCGGGTCTGGCGCCGCCCCGCTGGGAGCGGGCAGGAGCGAGAGGACCACCATCAGGATGACGGTCACGCCGAAAATCGACCTGACTCGTAGTGTCGAGGGAGTAATCGCGGCAACTCCTTGCCTGACCCACCAGGGGCCGGGTTGGACGACCTGCTACGGCTACTCGACGCGCCGCAGGGGCGTTTTTAAGTCCGCTCGGCTCGGGTGGACCAATGACCGGGGGCAGTGGTCCGTGCCTGCGGGAAGCCTTGCGCGCGCGAGCGCTTAGATGATTGATTCCGAATCCCGCGTGGCCGCGAGGGCGCGAGAATCGAGCTGGGCAAGGATCTCGCGCTTAGCGCTCGCACCGGCGCCTTCGGCGCCTCGTGAAGCCCATGCCGGTGGGCATGGGCGATCCCGAGGACGCCGGCCAGCGAAGATTCGCAGCGTCGTCGCGGGTGTGGGGGGTTTGGAATCAGTCATCTAGTCACTTTCCGCACCAGACGAGAGGATGCCGGGACTCAGAAGCCGAGGGCGAACTTCGCGTCGTCGCTCATGCGATCGGGCGACCACGGCGGCGAGAACGTCATCTTCGGGAATACGCGCTCCACTCCATCGACCTCGCCGACGAACTCCTTCATCTGCTCGCTCACCTGCGGCCCGATCGGGCAGCCCGGCGACGTGAGCGTGAAGGTGACGTGCACGTCGGCGCCCTCGACCTCCACCGCATAGACGAGGCCGAGCGAGACGAAGTCGAGCCCGAGCTCGGGATCGATCACGTTCTCGAGCGCCTCGACGATGTCGTCTTCTGCGGGGCCTTTCGCTTCGCCGTTCTCGGACATGGTGTCGATTCTAGACCAGGGCCCTGCCCGGCTTCGCCCGACTGCGTCGTGCCATCATTTCCGCCATGGCGGTGCTGCTGATCCTGCTCTTCATCATCGTGCCGATCGCGGAGATCTACGTGATCATCCAGGTCGGGCAGGCGATCGGCGCCATCTGGACGATCCTGCTGCTGATCGCCGACTCCATCATCGGCGCGCGCCTGCTCAGCTGGCAGGGGCGCGGCGCGTGGCGGCGGTTCCAGGAGGCGCTCGCGGCCGGGCGCGTGCCGCACAACGAGGTGCTCGACGGCGCACTGGTCATCGTCGGCGGCGCGTTCCTGCTCACCCCGGGCTTCATCACCGACGCGATCGGGCTGCTCCTGCTGATCCCGCCGACGAGGGCCGTCATCCGTCGCGCGGTCGTGCGCTCGATTCGCCGGCGCGGAACAGTCGCCAGGGTCGTCTACTACGGCCGCCCCCGGCGGCCGCCTGCGCCGCCGCCAGATCCGCCGCCCGAGAGGCAGCTCCCGGGCGGATGATCAGCGCCGATTACGAACAGCCCCGAGCCGGGGACGGCGAGCGCTTCATCGACTCGGTTTCGATCGACTTCTGCGACAGCGAGCACGACCTGTTCGGGCTCGTGTGGATCACGCGGTTTCCAAACGCCGTCCTCACGCGCGCCAACGCTCTGGTGTTCGCAAGAGGCGAAGTCGCGGAGCGGATCGAGCGCGAGGACGAGCAGGCAATCGCGAGCTGGGAGCGCGTCGAAGTGGACGGCATCTCGATGTCCACGGTGAAGCCGCTCGAGCGCTGGTCGCTCGAGCTGGCCGGGACCTCGGCGTCGTTGAAGCTCGAGGCGGTGGCGCTTTCGCCGGCAAGCGAGCTGAGCGGCGCCGTCACCGACTCGACCGGCGTCTCCCAGTACGAGCAGCTCTGCAGGCTTGGCGGCCTCGTGACGATCGGTGAGCAGGCCCACCCTGTCAGCTGCACCGGCCGGCGCGTGCATGCTTGGGGGGATTTCGCATGGGGCGGGATCGACCGCTGGCGCACGCTATACGCGGCGTCCGAGTCCGGCAGGGCGATCACGGTCGCAGCCGCGCTGCCCGCCGGGGGCAGCGGGCATGGCGACGAGCTGAGTGCCGCCTCGCTGATCGCCGAGGATGAGGTCCAGCCCTTCGAAGACGTACGCATCTCGACCGTGTGGTCGGATGCGGGGCTGCCCGCCAAGGCCGGCCTCGAGCTCGGCATGCCGGGGGACGAGATACCTCGGCGCATGGGCGGAACGGCGATCTGCGCGACGCGCACCGAACGCGACGGTCATGCCACCTCGCACACGTTCTTCCGCTGGTCGCTCGAGGGCGTTCCCGCCTGCGGACTGTACGAGGTGGTGGAACGGCGGTGAGCAACCTCGACGGGACCGCCATCCACGCCGTGATCTCGGACTTCGGCGGCGTCCTGACCAATCACCTGATCGAAGCCTTTGTCGCCTTCCAGGACCACTCCGGGATCTCGGCCGAACAGCTCGGCCGCGGCATGCAGCGCGTGGCGGAGCGTGACGGCGAATATCCCCTTTACAAGCTCGAGCGCGGCGAGCTCAGCGAAAGCCGGTTCCTCGACGACCTGAGCTGGGGCCTCGAGCAGGAGCTCGGTCGTGCTCCCGAGCTTCATGCCTTCCGCGACGTCTATTTCCAGGCCCTGCACGCGAACGAGCCGATGCTGACCCTGATGCGGGAGCTGCGAGAACGCGGTTACCGGATGGCGATCCTCACCAACAACGTGCGCGAGTGGGAGGAGCTTTGGCGAGCCAAGCTGCCGGTTGACGAGATCTTCGAGCTGGTGGTCGACTCCGCCTGGGTCGGCATGCGCAAGCCCGACCCCAAGATCTACGAGCTCACCCTCAGCCAGCTCGGGGTCGAGGCCCGGCGATCGCTGTTCGTCGACGACAACGAGGGCAACATCGAGGCCGCACGCGAGCTCGGCATGACCGCCGTCCACTTCCGGTCGAACGAACAGGCAATACCCGAGATACGCGCGGCGCTCGGTATCGGCTGAGCGCTGGGTGTCAGCAGTCGCCGCCGGAGCGGTCGCGCACGTAGATCTCGAGCGCCGACTGGACGAGGTGCTCGAGCCGCTGATCGCTCAGCCACGGGAGCACGATGTCGAGCGTCTCCTCCTCGCCCACTCCGGCGAGGAACGCTTCGTCCCCGCGAAAGCGCGCGGCAAGCTTCAGCGCGTCGCGGCGGTGGTCACCGAGGTTGTCGAACACGCGGACGAGGAAGTCCGCGCTCGCGACCGGCGTTCCTACCTCGAGCGTCGCATGCCAGGCGGCCAGCATCGAAAGGTCCTCGTAGTCGAGCTCCGTGACCGCCTTCGCGTAATGGTTTGACAGCTCCTCTTCGGGGATGTCGTCGACCCATGCCTGGATCACCTCGGCGAGCAGGGCCCGCCTGGCCTCGCGACCGATCGACTCGGCGATCACCCTGATCGCCTCCGCCGGCTCGATGAAGCACAGCCTCACGAGCGCCAAAATAGGAGAGCCGCCCGACGGAACGGGATGATGGCGGGATGCTGGCCGCACATTGGTGGTTCTGGGCGCTCGTCGTGGCGGGGCTCTTGCCCCTCGTGGCCCTCTCCCGCCGTTGGGACGAGATCGTCGTCCGCGTTCGTGGGTGGGCGGTCGCGCGGGGCCTGGTCTCGCTTCTTCCGGGGCAGACGCTGTCCGGGCGCGGGCACGCTCGCGATCCTTCCTGGCTCGCGGTTCCGATCGCCCTCTGGGTCGCCGCCGGCCCGTGGATCTGGGGCTACGACGACTCCGACGGAGCGGTCGCATGCGCGCTCGCGAGCGGGGGCACGGTGCTCGTGCTTGCGCTGGGCGGGATCGTCTTTCCCGCGCTATGGGCGCTCGAGCTGCTCGCGTCCGGCTGGCTGTTGGTGGCCCCGTGGCTGGTCGGCTACGGTGACGACAACGGTCCGGTCGGGCTCAGCGACACGACCTGCGGTGTGCTGCTTGCGATCGTCTCGATCGGCGCGCTGTCCGCCGCCGAGCGGCGCCTGCGTCCGGGCGGGGGTGGAATCGGACGGCTACCGCCCCGGAGCTAACCGACGCACGGTCCGGTGTCGACCGCCCCGCCTGCCCGCGCCAGGTCATTGGCGACGATGCCGGGCGGTACCCCGAAGCCGCCACGCGGGCCTGACCGCGCGGCCGCGAACACCGTCGCGACGACCTGCCCGCGCCCATCGACCGCGGGTCCGCCCGAGTTGCCGGGACGGATCTCGCCGCGGAGGGCGGTCATGCGGCGCCGGATCGGCCCGTTGCCGTACGCGTCGTCGCTGATCACCGTCTCCGTCGGTCCGAGTCTGCCGGCTGTCGTGCGGTATGGCCCGTTCTCCGGATAGCCGAGAATCCCGACCGGCGTGCCAACCTCGGCATTCGCGTCCTGATCGAGTGCGGGCGCGCTCAATCCCGGGACACGCAACACCGCCACGTCGTTGTGCGGATCGAAGGCGACCGCCTGCGCGTCGCGCTTCGCTCCACCGCCGACCTCGACTTCGGTGTCGTCCTGCCCGGCGACGACGTGGGCGTTCGTAACCACCAGTTCCGGTCCGGCGACCCAGCCCGAGCCCTCGACGGCCAAGCCGCACGCGTTGCCCGTCACGCGCGCAACGCTCGCGCGCGCTGCTCGGACGTCGCGGTCGGCGAGGATGCCGCGGGTCGGCGCGGGGACGTTGGCGGCGGGCCCGTTCACGCTCGGAAACGGGTCCACGCGCGAGAGGGCGTTCAGGACAGGCCCAGACGGAGGCAGCACGTCGTTCAATCGCTGCAGGATCTCCGAGCGCTGGATGTCCTTGCGAAGCTCGCGCGCTCCCGGAGTCTGAAGCGCGACCGCGCCACCGATCCATGCGAGGCCCAGTCCTACGGCCCCGATCAGGATCGCTCCCGCGATCCCGTCCACCAGCGCGAGCGGGCCGATCGTGATGCGCCGCCGGATGTTCGTCCCCACCTCCTCCAGGACGACCGCCACGATCCCGCCGATGAAGAGCGCGCCCATGAGCGCGAACAGCGGCGCGTATGGCGACTTCGATCCCTCCTCCAGCAGGAGCGGCCCAAGCCGCGACCCCGCCACCGCTCCGGCCGCGAACCCGCCGAGCGACAGCGCGCTGACAACGAGGCCCTGCGCATAGCCCCAGAAGGCCATCACCAGGGTGAAGCCGATGATTATCCAGTCGACGATCGTCACGCGCGACCACGGGCGCTCGATGCGGCCATCCGGTTAGAGTTCACACTATGGAGAGTTCGAGCGCACCCGCTGACCTTCGCACTCGGCGCGACGCGAGCGCGATCAGGGTCACGCAGGTGGGCCTGCTGGTCGCCTCTTTGGGCGCGGTGCTGGTCATCTTCAATCCCTTCGGGCTCGGCATCGTGGGCATCTTCCTGGCGATCGGAGGAGCACTGATCGCCGCTCCCGGCAACGTCGGCCGCGGGTGGTTCATAGCGGTCGCGCTCGGGGCGGTGCTCACCGGCGTCTCGCGCCTGATCGCCGAGAGCGCGGAGACCCTCGGCGGCTGGCTCGCCGTGATCGGTGCGCTGACCCTGCTGTTCGGCGTGATCCTCGGGTTCCCGAGTCGCGACGAGGAATAGCGCCGCTTAGATATCCAGCTCGATCTTCGAGCTCGAGTCCGTCCCCGTCGGCACCTCGAGCTCCAGCGGCAAGTTGTTCGTCGCCGAGTCGACAGAGATCTTGAACAGGACCAGCGCGCCGTTGATAGGTCCCTCCGCCGCGGGCGAGTTGGGGGGAGGAATCACGTCACTGTGGGCCAGCGGCTTTCCGAACTCGATCCCGAAGCCGCTCTGCGTAGCGTCCAGCGGCAGGTACTCGTTGCCCTGGGTGTCGACGACCTTCATGTCGCGCGGCGGGCTGTAGGGGGCGTCGCCCTCGTTGGTGATCTGGAGGAAGACGGCCAGGTAGGACTCCTCGTTGGAGGGCGGAGGCTGGCCGCGAAGGTACGCGTCGTCAGGCCGGATGCGCGGGTTGAGCAGGCGAGTCAGCTGCACCTGGTAGGCGGCATCGCCCACCGCGATGAACTCACCTTCCTCACCGGAGCTGCGCTCGTGATCGGCGCCGCAGGCAGCCAGTCCAAGCACCGCGACGGAGAGCAACGCCAACACCCACAGGCCTCTGCGAACCGCTGTCTTCATCGGACCCACGGGCGCGAAAGTCTATACGGGGGCCAGCCCGCGACCTCCCGCTTGCTCGCGTGCGGTTTCGCCCTCCTCCAGCGCTGCCCGGAGGCGCCGCAGCGAGCGCCGCAGTTTGCGAGCAGCCCAGGAACGGCCGCCACCAGACTCGCGCAGTCGATCGAGAGGGTGGGAAGGCTCGGTCGCAAACCTATAGGAGACCTTCGTCATGCCGTGATCGTGGGCCGTGAGCAGGTACTCCCCCTGCACCGGGACCCGGCCGATTCGCCCCATCCTGCCCTCCGTCGAGACCCGGTGCGGGGAGTCGAGCTCGACGATCACGATCTCGACCCACTGGCCCGCGAAGGGCGACACGAACGGCAGCGCGGGTCCGGACCGCAGGCGAAATCGTGCGGCTGCTCCGACCCCGCGCGATTCCAGCCGCGTGAGCCGGCAACGGTCGATGAAGTGGTCGCTGAAAGTAGCGTGGTTGGCGATGTCCGCGAGGTAGTCGAAGACCCGCTCGCGCGGGGCGTCGACGATGCTGCTCACGGTCACCGGGCGCATGCGGCGGCAAATGATATGTGCGCCGTCAGCGCTTCCCGGTCCGGGCCGATCCGTGTAGGAGCTTCCGCTCCCGGGTACACCCTGCTTGCCAACGGATCGAACGCGGCTGTTGCAGCCGGGGGAAGGTGAAGTAGCTCTTGGCCAGATCGACGGAGGAGCCATTCTCTGGCGGTTCCGCGCGTCCGCTCGAAGAGCGGAATTTGCGGGATGTTTACCCTGGTCTTATCCCAATCGGCCAAGATCGGATAGCCGTCGTCGTTAGAATTGTCACAAGTGCTCGGTGGAGACCACCTGGCCAGAGGGCCGCATGGAGGCGCTGACCAAGGCGGACCCCGCAATGCGAGGGGAACTCAACACCTACCTAACAGGCACGCTCGCGGGAGCAGGATCGTTCCGTTGCAGTGACTGCGGGTTTGCGGTCGCGCTGAGCGCTTTGGAAGAGGTTCCCGAGTGTCCCAACTGCGGCAATGCTCGCTTCGCGCGCGCCTCCATCTTCGACGTGCACGCGCAGGACGACATGCCCGCGATCCACGATGCCGACGACGCGAGCTGGATCGAGTCGGCGCGCGACGAGATCACCCAACCGGGGCATTACCTGTGTCACCGAGAGGAAGGCGACCTGTCCGTGGTGGCGCTGAGCGGCGAGTGGATCCGGATCGGCCGTAGCCTGACCGCGGACCTTCGCCTGGACGATCCAACGGTTTCGCGCCGCCACGCGATCATCGCCCGCCAGGGCGGAACGGTGCGCGTGCTCGACGACCGCAGCCTCAACGGACTGTTTCTGAACGGCAAGCGCGTCGAGTGGGGATCGCTCGACGACGGCGACGAGATCATCATCGGCCGCTACCGGCTGTTCTTCCTGGACGCGACGACGGGCAGCGGGTCGAGCGCGGGCGCGCCCACTGACCGCGCAGCGGCTTAGCGCTCCCCTAGCTCCGCCCAAGGGACGCGGGCGCCAGTTGCTTTCTGCGCTTCGAGGCGGCTCGACAGGACTTTGGCACCGAAGGGGGTGACGCGGAAGCTCGCAGAAGCTCGCGACTTCCGGACGCAACTGGTGAGAGATGACCGATCTGTGAGGGGCTACCAATCGGCTGAAGAGTTTTGGTCCCTAGAGGGACCCCAAGTCTTCAGCCGATGATCGGGCGTGTTACGGGAAGTACATAGACGTCGCTAAAGCGCACAAACCGGCACAGGCGCGTCACTGTTTCTCCAGGATTACCCCTTCGATGCCGTCCCTAAAAGACGGGCCGGCTGCGCGGCCTCCGGCCGCTACGCCGCCGCTCGTTCTCCGTAGCTGCTGCGCAGCTACTCGGGAATACCTGGCCGGCTTCGCCGGACACCAAACATCCTGTGCGTCGGCTGCGCGGCCTCCGGCCGCTACGCCGCCGCTCGTTCTCCGTAGCTGCTGCGCAGCTACTCGGGAATACCTGGCCGGCTTCGCCGGACACCAAACATCCTGTGCGTCGGCTGCGCGGCCTCCGGCCGCTACGCCGCCGCTCGTTCTCCGTAGCTGCTGCGCAGCTACTCGGGAATACCTGGCCGGCTTCGCCGGACACCAAACATCCTGTGCGTCGGCTGCGCGGCCTCCGGCCGCTACGCCGCCGCTCGTTCTCCGTAGCTGCTGCGCAGCTACTCCGTAGAGACGCTTGGGTCGGTCTGCTCGCTCTGCGGTACCGACATGAGGAAGTGCTTGGTGGCCTCCGCCGCTATGCGCCGGATGCGCTTGGCCTCCTTCGGTTGCTCAGAACGATCGAGCTCGTCGCAGTAATGCCCGAGCAGCTCCTGGACGTCGGCGATGCCGTCGGCGTCGAGCTCCTCGAGTGACACCTTCGCGCCGGCGCCCATGCGGCGTTCCAGGGCTGCCCGGTCGAGGCCCCACTCCTCGTTCACGCGCAGGTACACCCGGCCGCCGGTCTGACCGGCGCACGCCCACGGTCCGACGTCGCCGAGGACGACGGCCCGGCCGGAGGTCATGTATTCGAACGCGAAGCCCTTGATGCTCGCGCGGTTCGCGATGCCGCCGATTTCGTCCCGGATCGGCCCGTCCGGCTCGCCGCCGATCACGACGTCCGCGCCGGACAGCCTGATGCAGAAGCGGGAGTCGGCCGTGCCCTGGACGAAGAAGCGGCCGCGCTGGGCGCCGTAGGCGAACGACTTGCCGACCGAGCCGTTGATGCGCTTGCCGAAGCGGTTGCGGCCTTTCATGATCGCGATCGTGCCGCCGAACATCGTCTTGCCGACGCCGTCCTGGGCGCCACCCTCGACGCGAATGTCCACGCCCCACACGTTGAACGCGCCGAGGCCGGAGCCGCCGATCGAGCCACCGTTGAAGTGCAGGTCCGCGAGCGTGTTCCAGTCCGCGGGCGGTGCGTCGTCGGGCCTGTAGATGCGGGCGCGGGAGAGCTGGCCCGCGAGCTCTGTGCCGAGCACGCGGTCGTTGGCGTCCACCGGGCGCGGATACTCGACCTGCACCCGCCGTCCGCCCGCGGGTCCTTCCTCCAACTCGACGACACCCTTGAGAGCATGCCCCTCTGCCGCGAGCGCGGTGGCCGCCTCCGCCACCGTGTCCCGCGCGGGAGACGGCTCGACGCCGCCTCCAGAGGTGATCCGGATCGGACCGCCGCAGACGTCCCTGGCGAGCGCGGCAAGCTGCTTCGATGCCTCCTTGGGCTCCATCCGGATCGGGCGCGCCACGATCAGGCCGGCCTCCTCGCGCTCCTCTTCGGCGCTGATCGGCATCTCGATCGGCTCGAGGTCGAGCATCTCCTCCAGCGGACGAACCATCTCGGCAAGGTCGACGGCGTCCTTCGCGCGCGACTGCGCGAGCAGGTCGCTGCGCCCAACGAGGTCCTGGGCGCGCTCGTAGCCGAGGCCGGCCACGATCCTGCGCACCTCCTCACCCATCCCCTGGAAGAAGCGGGCGCAGTTGTCGGCCGCGAGCTCGAGCTCCTGCGGCGTGAACTTCTTCAGGCCCTTCTCCTGCGCCTCGTCCATGGACTCGATCTGCGTGGCGATGCCAACGTGACAGGTGTCGAGCTGGCAGCCGCGGCAGATGGTGCAGCCGAGCGAGACCATCGCGAGCGTCCCGAACGCGACGCGGTTCGCGCCGAGGCAGTGGAGCTTCACGATGTCGTAGCCGTGGCGGTAACCGCCGTCAGCCCAGATCTCGACGCGGTTTCGGATCCCGGTCTCGAGCAGCGCCAGGTGGACCGCGCGCGTACCGATGTCAGAAGGCAGGCCGACGTGGCGCAGCGCGTGCTGGCGCGCGGCGCCGGTGCCCCCCTCGAATCCCGACAGCGTGATGATGTCGGCGCCGGCCTTCGCGATTCCCACGCCGATGGTGCCGATGTTGGGCACGACGGGCACCTTGACCGACACGCGCACGTCCGGGTTCGCCGTCTTCAGCTCGTCGATCAGCTCCGCGAGGTCCTCGATCGAGTACAGGTCGTGGTTGTTGGAGGGTGAGATCAGGTCGGTGCCGGGCGACGCGTTACGCGCAGCCGCCACCTTCTCCGACACCTTCTTTGCGGGCAGGTGCCCGCCCTCGCCCGGCTTCGCTCCCTGGCCGATCTTGATCTCGACCAGGTAGGAGGAGTTCAGCATCTCCGAGGTGACGCCGAAGCGCCCCGACGCTACCTGCTGGCCGCGCCAGAGCGGGTACTTGCCGTACATGTCGCGGATCTCGCCGCCCTCGCCGTTGATGCAGACGACGTTGATGCGCATCGCCGCCTCCGGATAGGCGCGGAACGCGGTCTCACCCTGCGATCCGAACGACATCGACGAGATCACGATCGGGTAGGCGTGGTGACCGACCCCCGGATCGACCTTCGAGGGATCGATCGGCTGGCGGTCGGACTTCAGGTCCATCACGTGCCGCATCGAGATCGGCTGCTCGATCTCCAGCTCGCGAACCTTGGCCGAGTACTCGTCGAAGTCCAACGAACCCTGCGACGCGGCGATCGCCGCCTTGTAGACCTTGGGATAGAAGCGGAACGTCTTGGCGGACTTGCCCTCCTCTTCTCCCGCCAGGATCCGCTGCCGGCGCGCCGCGTCGGCGTCGAGCTCCGCGAACCCCGTCCCCGCGGTCGTGGAGCCGTAGTAACCGGGCGTCTCGAGGATCTCGGTCAGCTCCGGCTTGAGCCCGATGGCCGAAAACAGGCGAGCGTAGCCACGCACCTCGTGGATGCCCAGGGTCGAGATCACTTTCTCGATGCCCTTGCGAAGCGCCGAGCACAGGTGCGAGATGTCGGTCGTGTAGTCATCGACGCAGATCACCTCGAGCATCGCGTACGGGCACACGCCGTCCGCGCCCAGCCCGAGCGCCATGCAGACGTCGTGCACGTTGCGAACAGCGGCCGAGCGCAGCACGATCGACGTGCGCCGGCGCAGGTTGCGCTCGCCAGGCGGCATGCGGTGCTGGCGCAGTCCGCCGTCGATCGCGGACAAAGCCAGGTGCGGATCCAGGTAGGGCCTGTCGCCCTCATACGCGGTACGGTCGCTCAGGACCAGCAACTCGCAGCCGTCGAGCGCCTTCTTCACTGCCTCGTGGCGCAGGCGCTCGAGCGCGCCCTCCGTCGTCTCCGCCTCGAGGCAGGTGATGTCGAGCACGAACCGGCGGCCCTCGAACTCTTCCCACAGGTCCTCGAGCAGGTAGGTGCGGTGCTCGCGAGCCACGGCACGGTAGTCCTTGTCGGAGATCGGGGCGACGTCGTGGTGCCCGCCGAGGATGACCGGGAACGCTGTCTCGATCGTGCGCGGCTCGGCGCCCGGGTCGGACATCGAAGGCCTGGCACCGAACACGGCGCGGCATGAGAAGTGCTCGATCTCGCGCTCGCGGTCGATCGCCGGGTTGGTCACCACCGCGACCGTCTCCTTGAAGTAGTCGGCAAGGTTCTGCCGCTCACCCGACAGCGCCGCCAGTGGACCGTCGTAACCGAGCGAGCCGATCGGCTCGGCGCCGTTCGACGCCATCTGCTGGACGAGCTTCATGTCCTCGCGCTGCCAGCCGAAGCCGGCCAGCACGCGCTCCTCGACCTTCACCGGCTCCCACGG
Source organism: uncultured Solirubrobacterales bacterium (assembly GCA_963716195.1). Classification (GTDB taxonomy): domain Bacteria; phylum Actinomycetota; class Thermoleophilia; order Solirubrobacterales; family JBBDJG01; genus JBBQNR01. The sequence goes on along the minus strand of OY970293.1, from coordinate 137,295 downwards.
ACCGGCCTCCGCGTATCCCGGCACGTCCAAGCCCTCCAGCGGGCCGCCTGTCTGAAGCGCCCCCTCAAAGCCGCCGACCTCGGCGGCGCCCGTGCGCGCGAGCCAGCGATCGCGAACGAGGCGCTGCATCTCCTGGTGGTCGTATAGCCTCGCCTCCCGCTCACGGTCGATGCGCACCATCACCTTCTCACCGGGTGCGAGCGGCTTCGGCTCGGTGCCCACCATGTCCCCGAACGAGACCACCCCCGGCTCGGATGTGAATACCCAGCTCTCGTACGCCTCGATCTGCCAGAGCGGGCGCAGACCGAGCGCGTCGGCGGAGAACACCAGCTCGTCGCCATGACGAGCGATCAGGGCGATCGGGCCCTGTGCGAACGGGCCGAACGTCTGGCGCAGGTACATGTAGAAGCCGCGCAGGTCCTCGGGGAACTGCTTGATCTCGTTCACGATCGGCGGAACAGCCATCTCCATGGCCTCGGCCAGGGACAGCCCCCGCCAGCTGATCAGGGCCTCGATCAGCCGGTTCAGATCCTGCGAGTCGGACGAGTCGTCGCGGATCGGCGCGCCGAGCATGCGCGCCTCCGAGCGCAGTCGAGCGATCGTGTTGATCTCCCCGTTGTGGCCGAGCACCGAGAACGGCTGCACGCGCATGAACGAAGGCCAGGTGTTGGTCGAGTAACGGTTGTGGCCGAAGATCGCCGCGGTCTCGGCGCGCGGGTCACACAGGTCCTCGAAGTAGCGCTGCAGGACGCGCGGCGCTCCCATCACCTTGTAGACGCACGTCTCGGCGGAGAACGAGCCGACCTGCAAGGGCAGCTCCTGCTCGAGCTCGATCATCAGGTCGAAGAGTGCGCGCTCGCGGCCGGCGACGTCGGACACCAGTCCGGCGACTTGCCAGAAGTGCGGCTCCTCCTCGCGCGCCGTCGGTCCGAGCGCCGAGCTCGTCACCTTGTCCTCGCACTCGGCCAGCACGCGGAAGCCGCCGCGGTTGAGGATCTGGTGAGCGTTGCGCTTGACCTGGTCGAAGTCCTCTTTGCGCGACACGAAGATGTGCGCGACCGCGAACGCGGGATCGAGTGTCAGGCTGGGCGCGTGGCCGCCCTTGCGGACCTCCTCTGACCAGATCGCGCGCGGCACGTCGACCGTGACGCCGCACCCGTCGCCCTCGCCGTCGACGTTGCCGGCGCGGTGAAGCATCTTCTGGAGCGCGACGAAGGCGTCCTCGATGATCTGATGATCGGCCTTGCCGTCCTTGCGCACCGCCGCGTAGAGCGCGCACGCGTCGCGGTCCTCGACAGTCTTGGGCTTGGTGCGGGGACGATACGCCTGCGTCGGCGATAAACGCTGAGGCGGTTCGATGCTCATTTTTCCTCCCGGGTTCCGCGCCTTTCTTCGAGCGGGCGCGCGACGGGTTAGTGGGCCGGAGGATTATAGAGCGGAGGCAAGCCGGCAGCCAGAAGATCGTCGTAAGAAAGGCGCCCTAGAGCCTTACCTCACAATCTCTGCGGCTACCCGCTGGTTGGGTGTCGTCGCATCAGGTAGTTTGCCGGGGGGTCCTCCAGCAGCGCATGGCCATCCTTCCGACCGCTCATACGATCGCCGTCCTCTCCCAGAAGGGAGGGACCGGAAAGACCACGCTCGTGCGCACGCTGACGGACGTGTTGCAGCGCGCCGGGCTCGACGTCCTGGCCGTGGACCTCGACCCGCAGGGCAATCTGTCGGACTACTTCGACCTCGATCCCGATGTCAGCCCGACGATCGGCGAGGTTCTGACCGCCCGCGCCCACATCACGGAGGCGATTCACGACGGCGTCGTTCCGGCGAACCTCGGTCTCGCCGAGGCGGAGCTGGTGCTCGCCGGCAAGATGGGGCGCGAGATGACCCTCAAACGCGCCCTGCGCGAGGCGCGCCGCGAATACGACGTGATCCTGATCGACTGCCCGCCCGCGCTCGGCCTGCTGACCGTGAACGCGCTGGTCGCGGCGTCGCACGCACTGGTGAGCGCGGAGGGCGAGTATTTCTCGCTGCAGGGAGTCGAGCAGGTGCTCGAGGTGATGGGCCTCGCGCGTGAGAACCTGAACGAGGAGCTGGAGTGGCTCGGGGTCGTGCTCAACAGCACGGACCTGCGCATGCGCCACGCGCGCGAGGCGCTCGCGTCGCTGCAGGCGAGCTTTGGGGACCGCGTTTTCGACACCGTCATCCGCAAATCTGTGCGCTACCCGGAGTCTGCCGAGCGCGCGATGTCGATCCTCGACTACAGGCCCGAGCTGGGAGCCGATTACATCTCGCTCGGCGAGGAAGTCCTGAGCCGCCTCGGCCAAGAGGATGCGCGCTCGCGCGTCACCGCGCTCCGCCCCGTCCCGGTTGAGCCGGTGGAGGAGGATGACGCCGAGGCACGGCCCGCTGCGGAGTCCCCCACTCCGGCAGCACAGCACGCGACGTCGTAGCCGGCTCGCATGGCCGTCGTCGAGCGCACGCACGAGATCCTCAACCAGCCGCCGCCGCTCGAGGACTACAACGCCTTCGAGGCCGACCTCGCTCTCCAGGAAGCGCTCGCCCGTGAGGGCGGTGACTGGGGTCACGATCGCGCGCTCGACTTCGGCGCGGCGGTCGGCTCATCCGAGGCGCGCGAGCACTCGCGCCGCGCGCAGCGGAACATCCCGCGACTGGTTACTCACGACCGCTACGGCAACCGCGTCGATGCGATCGACTACGACCCATCGTTCCACTGGATGCTCAGGCTCGCTGTCGAGAACGAGGTGTCGGCCCTCGCCTGGAGTGACCCGCGCCCGGGATCGCACGTCGTGCGCGCCGCCCTCTTTCACATGTACAACGGGCTCGACACCGGTCCGGCGTGCCCAATGGCGATCAACTACGCGGCCGTGCCGATGATGCGCCAGGACGCGGAGCTCGCGGCGGAGTGGGAGGAGCGCATCCTGCGTCCCGACTATGCGACCTACGCACAGGCCGGGATGGTGATGACCGAGAAGCAGGGCGGTTCCGATCTACGTGCCAACAGCACGATTGCCGAGCCGGTCGGTGACGGCAACTACGAGATCACCGGTCACAAGTGGTTCTGCACGCATCCGGTGTTCGACTTCTTCTTCACGCTCGCCAACGCTCCTGGCGGGCTCACCACCTTCGTCGCCGAACGCCCGCACGCGGGCTTCCAGCTTCAGCGGCTGAAGGACAAGCTCGGCGGGCGCTGCCTTGCCTCGAGCGAGGTCGAGTTCCGGAACCTGCCCGCGCGCATCCTCGGAGACGAGGGCCGCGGTATCGCCGTGATGGCCACTCAGATCAACTACACGCGTCTCGACACGATGCTCGGCTGCACCGGCATGCTGCGACGGATGGTCGCGGAGGCGGCCAACCACGTCCGCCACCGCTCGGCGTTCGGCAAGCTACTCGCGGAACAGCCGTTGATGCAGAACGTGCTCGCCGACCTCGTGCTCGAGTCGGAGGCGATGACCGTTGCCTCGATGCGGATTGCGCGTACGTACGACTCGGACGAGGAGAACGCCCTGCGCCGGTTCGGGACCGCGGTGATGAAGTACTGGATCTGCAAGCGCGGACCGCTCGCCGCGGTCGAGGCGCTGGAGTGCCTGGGAGGCAACGGCTTCGTCGAGGAGTCGATCATGGGCCAGTTCTTCCGCGACATCGAGATCGGGACCGTGTGGGAGGGCTCCGGCAACGTGGCGGCGCTGGACGTGATGCGCGCCGCCGCGCGCGAGCCGGAGGGCCTGCCTGCCTTCATCGCGGAGTGCAGGCTCGCCGCCGGCGCCGACCGACGGCTCGACGAGCACCTCTCGCGCCTCGAGCGTGACCTCGAGACGGTGCAGGGCGAGAAGCGCGAGGTCGAGACGCGCCGCCTGGTCGAGGACATGGCGGTCGCACTGCAGGCGAGCCTCCTGACCCGCCACTCACCGCCCGCGGTCGCGGACGCGTTCTGCGCCTCCCGCCTCAATGGCGGCTCCCGCGTGTTCGGGACCCTCCCGGGCGGCGCGGACGTCGCTGCCATCGCCGCGCGCGGGCTGGCGGCGTAGCAGCCCCACAGATCAGGCACAATGTTTGACGGGACGGGAGGCACGGATATACGGTTCGTCCCTGGGATGGTGCCCCAGGAGAGGGCACCCTGACGGGAGGTGGCGTTCTGCGGCTCGTTTTGGTGGCCGCTCTTACGGTTGTCGCTGTTGCGCTGTGCGGTGTGGTCTTGGCCGAGCCGGTGGAGGCGAAGCCGAACATCCTGTTCATCATCACCGACGACCAGAGCCCGAAGAAGACGATGGACGTCATGCCCCGGACCCGCGAGTGGTTCCAGACGGGCAACGCCTCCCAGGGCATCGCGGGCGGCACGTACTTCCCGAACGCGTCGGTCACGACGCCCCTGTGTTGCCCCTCGCGCGCCTCGATGATCTCAGGGCGGTTTGCGCACCACCACGGCATCATCACCACCCCGGTTGGCTCACCGGGGATGTCGCAGCTGCTCAACTTCCGCCACGACCTGACCCTCGAGGCACTGCTGAAGGCGGACAACTACCGGACCGGCGCTTTCGGCAAGTTCCTGAACGCGTGGCCGCTGACGGTCGACCCTCCCTACTTCGACGACTTCTGGATCCTGCGTCCGTCCGCGTATTCCGGTGTGGAGGTGCGCGAGAGGTTCGGTGACGGCGCTCAAGCCGAGCAGAAACAGGTCTTTCGCTATACGCCGAACACGATCCGAGGTCAGGCCGAGCGGTTCCTCGACGCCGCGGAGGCGCGCGACGACAACCAGCCGTGGTTCATGTGGATCGCGCCCGCCACGCCACACGGGCCGTACTTCCCGGAGCCGCAGTACGAAAGCGCAAGCGTGCCGGCGCTCGACGAACAGGACCCGGCGTACCAAGCGTTCTTCGAGGCCGACCGCGCCGACAAGCCGTTCTTCATACAGGGCCGCAAGGGCGACCCCGCGCTGACGAAGGGCTTGCACGACACCCAGCTAAGGATGCTCAAGAGCGCCGACAACCTGGTCGACGGCGTCATGCAAAAGGCGGAGGACCTCGGGGAGAACGACGGGGACGGCACGCTCGCATTCTTCGTCTCGGACAACGGCTTCCTGTTGGGCGAGCACGGCCTGGAAGGCAAGGGCGAGGTCGGTGGAGGCGGCTACCTCGAGGCGATCGGCGTTCCCTTCTTCATGCGCTGGCCCGGGCATGGAGTCCAGTCGAACCACACGGACGACCGCCTGGTCGCCAACATCGACATGGCGCCCACTGCGCTCGATGCAGCCAGCCTTGCTCCGAACGCCGGCGATCCGATGGACGGCAGGTCACTGCTCTCTGCCGGGCAGATGAACCGCGACGAGATCTTGACCGAGTATCCATGCGGATCGGGGCCGCCGCCGGGATCCGCACGCCACTTTCACTCAGGCCAGATCCCGAGCTGGGCGTCGATCCGCACCCGCAGCTTCCACTTCATCGAGTACTACCGCACGTACCACGGGGGTCCTACGACGGCGACCTGCAACTTGAGCAACCTCAACTACAACTCGCAGACCGGGCTGGGTCACGTCGACTACGGCGACGTCATAGCGCGCGAGTACTACGACATCCGCCCGGGTCACGATCCCGCGGAAGAGGACAACCTCATCGACGGGCTCGACACCAATCAAAACCCGTACGGGGACGGCGACCCGACGAACGATCCACCGACGGCACTCCTGTCCCGGGAGCTGACGGATTACAGGCAGTGCAGCGGAATCAGCGGCGCCGCGAGCTGCGACCGGGGGCTTGGGCTCGAGGCAGCGGTCACGAGCGGCCCGACAGGCAGCTCGGCGTCGCAGGCCGGCTCTGACAAGGCAACCTTCACATTCACGAGCTCGGAGCCAGGGAGCACGTTCCACTGCTCCGTCGACGGCCTTTCACCGCCTGGCGGCGTATGCGGTAGCCCGTACACCTACCCGCGCCGGCTCGCGCCCGGCAAGCACCGGCTCCTGATGTACGCCAAGGCTCCCTCGGGCAACCGCTCGGCGACGGTCAAGTACGACTGGTACGCGAGCGCCAACCCGGATACCAAGATCACCGCGCAGCCCCGCAAGCTCTCCAACGAGCAGGTCGCGAGCTTCACGTTCACGAGCCTCGCCACGACCAGCTTCGACTGCACGCTCGACGAAGGAGCTCCGCAACCGTGCAATGGCGGCAGCTTCGACACGCCGCTGCTCTCCGACGGCCAGCACACCTTCACCGTGACAGCCCAGTCCGGAGCGCGGCAGGACCCGACCCCCGCCTCCTACACATGGAAGCTGGACGGAACGGCCCCCCAGACGTCGATCGGAATCAAGCCAGACTCCGTGACCTCCGCCACCAGCGCCCGGTTCTCGATGTCCAGCAGCAGCCCGGAGACCCGGGAACTCGATGACGAGAGAGACCACCAGTTCCATTGCAGCTTGCAGGGCCCGGGCGTCAACGAGGCGTTCGAGCGCTGCGGTGACACCACCTCCGGGCTCGTCCTCAAGGAATACCGGCGACTGGGCGCAGGCCAGTACACGTTCAGCGTGCGGGCGCTCGACTTGGCCGGCAATGTCGACGCCTCTCCCGCCACTTTTCAGTGGACCGTGGGCGTCGACGATCCCGGCGGCCACAACCCGCTCGAGGTGAAGACGTTCAGCGACCAGCTCGACACCAGTTGGCCGGACGTAGACCAGGGCACGACCGTGCGGGCGATCGTGCCGGACGGCAGTGGCGGCTGGTACGTCGGCGGCGACTTCACGAAGGTCGGCGGCATCGACCGCACCGACCTCGTGCACATCGAGGCCGACAAGACCGTCGACCTCGACTGGATGCCGAAGACGAACGGGATCGTGAAGGCGATGGTCCTGGACCAGGGCAGGCTGTACATCGGCGGGTCGTTCACCAGCGTCACGAACACCACTGCCACGGACAATCCCTGCACGCCGGCGAACGATCCCACCCTCAACCACGTGCGCAACAACCTCGCTGCGCTCGATGCAGCGACCGGCAACGTCATCGCGGCTTGTTGGGACCCGAGCACGAGTGACGGGAACGCCGTGACGGACGACAGCGTCAACGCTCTGCAGCTGGGTCCGGCGGCGCCGGGTCTTGCGGTAAGCCTGTACGCGGGAGGCAGCTTCGGGCAGGTCGACGGCAATGTGTCCCACGACAGGCTGGTGGAGATCGCCCTCGCAAGCGGCACTGCGACCGGTTGGACTCCGGACGGGCAGAGCGGCACCGTTCAAGCCCTCGCGGTGAACGAGCGCTATGTGTACGCCGGCGGCTCAAACCTCCGCTACGCGACCGGCACGCCGCTGCGAGCGGTCGTCGAGCTCGATCGCATGAACAATGGTGTCCAGACGGAGTGGAACGCGAACGCGTTCAACGAAGCCAGTCCCGGCAACAAGGTCCTGGGGACCGTTTTCTCTCTCGCTTTCGCCAACGACCTGGGCGGCCTGCCCACGCTATACATGGGCGGGCTCTTCAGCGAGGTGAGGTACACGCCCGAAGACGGCACGACTGTAACGACTCCGCGCTCCGTCGCGGCGGAGCTCAACCTGAGCGACCTCGGCAGCCCGACCCCCTGGAATCCAGCCCTCGGTCCAGCCAACAGCAACGCGCGCGCCGTGATGCCGTTCCACTGCGCGCCGACGCAGTGGCCGAGCTGCACGGCGATCGTCGGCGGCACGTTCACCTCCGTGAAGCAGGGAACCCCGAGCGAGCGGCAACGGATGCGGCTGGCCGAGACGGACCGCATCGCAGAGGACCCCTCCGGCGCGCAGACCGGTTTCGCGAACGACTGGGACCCGAACCTCGACGCCGCGCCTTTCGCAATCGCATGCCAGAGCTCGGCGGCAGCCGGCCAGGACATCTTCAAGACACCCGATCGGTGCGACACGAACGCGAACCGGGTGCTCGCCGTCGGCGGCAACTTCACGACCGTAGGCGGAGCGTCTCAGCCGCGCCTGGCGTTCTTCGACGCGGCACCGAGCTCTCCGTAACTAGAGCGCCGTCACGTCCGCCCCGGTCGCGACGAAGTTCAGGCGGCGGACCTCGGCCCAGCCCGCCACCTCGGCGCTGAGGCGATCGACCAGAGCGCCGGTGTCCTCCCACCAGACCCAGAACAGGGCGGTCGGCCCCGCGCCGGAGATCGTCGCCCCGAGGGCGCCGAGCTCGGGGGCGCGCAGCACCAGCTCCATTGACCGCGGATAGAGGTGTGCACGTCGCGGTTGATGGATACGCTCGTTGAGGCCGCGCGCGATCAGGGCCAGGTCTCCGCGCGCCAGCCCCAGCGCGAGCACCGCCGCATGCGCGATGTTGAACGTCGCGTCCTGCAGCGGGATCTCCGGCGGCAACGCCTGGCGCGCGGCCTCAGTCGAAACCGGATCGGGCGGTATCACCGCCACGGCCTCCAGTCCCGACGGCGGATCGATGCGGGACACGTGTCCGTCGGCGCAGATCACGAAGCCGCCATAGAGCGAGGCGGCGACGTTGTCCGGGTGGCCTTCCAGGCGGGCCGCCCGTGCAAAAATCTCCTGACGCGGCAGGGCCAGCTCGTACATGTGATCGGCCGCCAGCATCGCGGCCACGATGGCGGCGCCGCTCGAGCCGAGGCCCGCGGTCAGCGGTATCTTCGAGCGGACGCGAAACGCGATCCCAGCCGGGTCGTGCAACTCCGCGAATGCCTTCACGCACAGGTTGCTCTCGTTCGCCGGTAGCCGCGGATCCTCGACCTCGACCGCGAACTCGCCCGTTTCCTCCACCTCGAGCTCCATGTGCAGGGAGACGGCGGCCGCCAGCGCGTCGAAGCCCGGCCCGAGGTTCGCCGAGGAGGCGGGGACGCGTACCAGCCGGCGCCGGCCCATCAGCGGGTCATCTCTCAGTCATCTCTCAGTCGCCGAGGACAGCTTGCTCGACGACCGCCAACTCCGGGTCGCAGACGATGACGTCGGGGGCATGCTCGATCGCGACGTCCGGGTCCTTCAGCCCGTGACCGGTGAGCACGCACACGAGCGGCTCGCCCTCCACCCCGTGCTTGAGCGCGCCGGCCACCGCAGCGGCCGAGGCGGGCTCGCAAAAGACGCCTTCATTGGCGGCCAGCCACCCCTGCGCCGCGAGGATCTCCGCGTCCGAGACGGCGGCGATCCGCCCGCTCGACTGCTCGAACGCGGCCACGGCTTCCTGCCAGCGCGCGGGGTTGCCGATCCTGATCGCCGAGGCAACCGTCTCCGGCTTGGGAACGACCTCGCCGCGCACGATCGGCGCGGCTCCTTCGGCCTGGAACCCGAACAGGCGCGGACGGCCGCGGCCGTACTCCTCGAAGCCCTTCCACCAGGCCGTGACGTTGCCGGCGTTGCCGACCGGGATCGCCAGCGCCCCAGGCGCCGCGCCCAGCTCGTCGCAGACCTCGAACGCCGCCGTCTTCTGGCCCTCGATGCGGTACGGGTTGATCGAGTTCACGAGCTCGACCGGGTGGCGCTCGACGATCTCCTTGACCAGCTCGAGGGCTTGGTCGAAGTTGCCCCGCAGGGAGACCACACGCGCACCGTGCATGAGTGCCTGCGCGAGCTTCCCCCGCGCGATCTTTCCCTCCGGAACGATCACCGCTCCGCGCATGCCCGCCCGCGCGGCGTAGGCGGCGGCGCTCGCCGCCGTGTTGCCGGTCGAGGCGCAGATCGCGGCCTCCGCCCCCTTTGCCTTCGCGTGTGAGACCGCGACCGTCATGCCCCGGTCCTTGAAGCTGCCGGTCGGGTTCATGCCCTCGAACTTGAGGTACGTCTCCACGCCGAGCCGCTTCGACAGGCGATCGGCGCGCACGAGCGGCGTCGAGCCTTCCAGCAGGGACACCAGCGGCGCATCCGCGGAAAGCGGCAGCCAGTCGCGGTAGCGCTCGATCAACGGCACGCGGCCCCCGCTGAGCGCGCCGACGCCCGATCCGGTGCGTGCGCTCACACGAACTCCTCCTCGATCACCCGGATCGCGCGTGGAGGCGAGCGCAGGAACTCGAGCTGCGAGATCCTGGCCACCGCGCTGTTGAAGTTCCCCTCGCGCACCGGGTGCATCACCATCTCCAGACGGGCGTTCTCGCCGGCGCCCTTCTGCACCACGCTCTTCACGCTCACGTCGCTCTCTCCGAGCACTCCGGCAACTTCTGCCAGCACGCCCGGACGGTCCGCGACCTCGAGGTGCAGGTAGAAGGCGGAGCGCACCTGCTCACCCGGAACGAGCGGCAGCTTCTCGCTCGGCTCGAGCTTCATGCCGGCGGAGCTCATCACCGACACGACGTCTCCAAGCACGGCGGAGGCGGTCGGCTGCCCGCCGGCGCCAGGCCCGGACAGCGTGATCTCGGTGATCGCGGGCGACTCGAGCGTGACGGCGTTGAACGGCCCGAGCACGGAGGCGAGCGGGTGACGCTGGTAGAGGAAGCACGGGAACACCCGCACGCTGATCCCGCCTTCCAATCGCTCCGCCACGCCGAGCAGCTTCAGCACCAGCCCGAACTCCTTCGCGTAGTCGATGTCGTCGGGGGTGATCTCCTCCACCCCCTCGTATGGAACCTGGTCGAGATGGACGGATGTGTGGAAGGCCAGGCGCGCGAGGATCGCCATCTTGGCTGCCGCGTCCTTGCCGGTGACGTCCTCGGTCGGATCGGCCTCCGCGTAGCCGAGCTCCTGCGCGCGCGCGAGCGCGTCCGCGTAGCTCGCGCCGGTCTCGGTCATCTCGGTGAGGATGAAGTTCGTCGTGCCGTTGACGATGCCGGACACCTTCTCGACGTGCGCGCCCGCGAACGACTCGCGCATAACGCGGATCGCGGGCACGACCCCCGCGACCGCGGCCTCGTAACGGAGCTGAACGCCGGCGGCGCGCGCTGCCCCGAACAGCTCGTCCCCGTGCTGCGAGAGCAGCTGCTTGTTGGCGGTCACGACCGGCTTGCCCGCCTCGAGGGCGCGCAGCGCGTACTCGCGCGCGGGCTCGAGACCGCCCATCAGCTCGACGATCGCGTCGGAGCTCTCCAGGATCTCGTCGAACGCTCCGTTCGCGCGCGTGAGCACGCCGGCCAATCGCGGCCGCCGTCCGGTCGCGACCGCGATCGCGTCGGCGCGCTCGGCGAGCAGCCGATCGAACGCCGACCCGACGGTGCCGTGGCCGAGCAGGCCGACCCGGTAATCAGACATCAAACATCGCGGGCCGCGAGGTCCTCGTAGGTCTCGCGGCGGACGACCACCCTCGCCTCGCCGTCCTTGCAGAAGATCACCGGCGGCCGAAGCACCCCGTTGTAGTTGTTCGCCATCACATGGCCGTACGCGCCGGTGGCCGGTGTCACCAGGACGTCTCCGACCTGCGGCGACGCGAGCGCCACGTCCTTGATCAGCAGGTCGCCCGACTCGCAGTGCATACCCGCCACCGTCGACACGACGTCCGCGGCCGCGTCCGGGCGATCGGCGATCACCGCCTCGTAACGAGCGCCGTACAGCATCGGCCGCAGGTTGTCGGACATGCCGCCGTCCACTGCGACGTACGTCCGAACGCCGGGGATCTCCTTGATCGTCCCGATCCGGTATGCCGTGACGCCGGCGTTGCCGACGAGCGAGCGGCCCGGCTCGATCAGGATGCGCGGGACCGGGTTGAACGCACTCTGTACGCCGCGCACCTTAACGTCCACATAGTCCTCGATCGACGGCGGCTCGTCGTCAGACGTATACGCAATGCCCAATCCTCCGCCGACGTTCAGCAGCCGGCACTCGAAGTCGATGAAGTCGGCCAGCAGCTGGATCGTCTTCGCGTAGGGCTCGAGCTCGAAGATCTGCGAGCCGATGTGAGCGTGCAGCCCGACAAGGGCCATGGTCGAGCTGGAGCGCACCCGGCGGATAGCCTCCGCCGCGAGCCCGTCGGAGAGCCCGAAGCCGAACTTGGAGTCGGCCTGCCCGGTCTGGACGTAGGAGTGCGTCGAGGGCTTGATGCCGGGTGTGACGCGGATCAAGACCTCCTGGCGGCGGTTCGCACCGGCGAGCAGACGGTCCGCGCGCTCGATTTCCGCAAACGAGTCGAGCACGAGATAGCCGATGCCGGCGTCGAAGGCAAGCTTCAGCTCGGCCTCCGTCTTGTTGTTCCCATGCATGAAGATCCGCTTCGGATCGACGCCCGCCCCAAGCGCCAGGTAAAGCTCGCCGCCCGATGCGACGTCCACCGACAGGCCCTCCTCGTGCAGGAGTCGGAGCGCCGCCGTTACCGGCAGCGCCTTCGACGCGTAGACGACCTCGAAATCGTCGGTGCGGGCGCTGAACGCCTCCAGATAGGAACGCGCGCGTGCGCGCATGTCGTCCTCGGCGTATATGTATGCCGGGGTGCCGAAGCGCTCGGCCAGCTCGACGACGTCGCAGCCGCCGACCTCGAGCCGGCCGCGCTCGTTGACGCGCGTGCCGAGCGGGTAGACGCGGCTGAGCGTGGTGGCGGCCATCGTACGTTCCGTATTGGCGGTCATGCCCGTGTCTGGCCGCGAAGAGCGAGCGTGCCGAGGACGCAGGGAACCCTTGTGCTGGTGGCACAGGGGTGACCGAGGACGCGGGCAGGCGAAGCTTTGCAGCGGCGCAGAACGGGTGTGATCGTCGGGACGGCACGTACCATGCGGACCATTATGGAGTACACGGTCCCGCGACCACCGGAGTCCGGCTCGCTCGACGGCATCGCCTACGAGCTCTTGCTGCCCTTGGCGGACGGTCCCGCGCCGGCGGTCGTGATCCTGCACGGCGCCGGCTCGCGCAAGGAGAACCACACCGACTTCGCGAGGCGCGCAGCGGGGCACGGCTTCGTCGCGCTCACATTCGACAACCGCGGCCACGGCGACAGTGAGGGACAGATGGGGCCGAGAGTGATCGCAGACATCCAGCGCCTCGTCGCGCACCTCGCGGAGCGGCCCGAGGTGGACGAAACGAAGATCGCCGTGCGCGGGTCGAGCATGGGGGGACAGCTCGCGATCCATGCCGCCGCCGTCACCGATCGCATCCGCGCGGTGATCGCCATCTGCCCGGCGGGTGAGCACATGTTCGTGGCCGACATCCGTGCAGTCGCGCAGGGAAAGCCGCCTCGCCCCGACAGCGCACTCGCTTCCATGCGGATCGACGCCCCCGCGATGACGGCTTGGCTCGAGGAGCACGACGTCCGTGACGCGGTACGCCTGCTGGGGACCAAGCCCCTGCTCCTCGTCCACGCGCGTGGGGACGAGGTCGTGCCGTACACGTTCTCCGAGGAGCTGTACGAGCTGGCCGAGGAGCCGAAGCGCCTGCTGCTGCTCGACGGCGGCCACCACCGCTCGGTCCAGCACGACCCGGAGATCCAGGGTGAGACGCTGCGCTGGCTCGAACGCGTGCTCTAGTGGTCTGTCCGGGAACGTTCGCCAGGAAACGACGAGGCTCCGGGGACCGACAGGCAAGGATCTCGCGCTACGCGCTCGCACGGCGCCTAACGGCGCCTAAGCCCCCGTACTGGTCAGTACGGGGGCGACTGAGGACGCTCCATGTCGGCCCCGGAGACCGGTCGTTTCCGGTGAAACGTTTTCGGGCAGGCCACTAGTGGTCTACTGGCCCGCCGGCTGGAGCCGGCGCCGGTTTGCGAGCGCGAGCCAGAGGCCGCCGGCCAGCATCATGGCCAGGCTCTCGAGCTGCGGCGCGGTGAGGCCGGCCAGCACCTCGTCGTTGCGGCGGATGAACTCGACCAGGAACCGCTCCGTCCCGGCGAGCACGAGATACAGGGCAAAGAGCAGCCCCGGTCGGAGACGATCGCGCAGCTGCCACAGCACCCACGCCACGAGACCCATCGCCAGCGTCTCGTACACCGGCGTCGGGTGCACCTGCTGGTCGGTCGGCACCGTCCCGTCCGGGTAGGACATCGCCCACGGCAGGTCGGACGGCTCACCGTAGTCGCCGTCGCCTGACAGCTGGCAGCCGATGCGGCCGATCGCGTAGCCGAGTGCGAGCGCGGGCGCCGCGACGTCGAGCAGCGTCAGGCTGAGGAAGCCCCGCCACCAGGCCCACGCGAGCACCGCCACAGCGCCACCGATCGCGCCCCCGTACCAGACCAGTCCCGCTCCGGAGAACACGCTGCCGAAGAAATCGTCCTGGACGGCATCCCAGTTCTGCACCATGTAGTAGACGCGCGCGCCGATGAAACCGCCGGCGAGTGCGGCGAACGACATCTCGTACGCCCAGTCAACGGGCTTGCCAAGCTCCTTGAGGCGCTTGGCCACCAATGCACCGGCCGCGATGAACGCGAGCGAGAACATGAGCCCGAACGTCTGCAACGTGATGGGACCGACTTCGATCTCGGGCTGCACGGCAGAAAGGTTAGGGCTCTCGAACCCTCGGAGCTCCCGTCATTTCCGCCTAAGGAAATGACGGCCTATAAATAGCCCATGGGATCAACGGGCGAGCCGTTGACCCGCACCTCGAAGTGGAGGTGGTCCCCGAAGCAGTGGCCGGTGCAGCCGGAGGATCCGATCACCTGGCCCTGGCGCACCTTCGCGCCGACGCTGACGCCGATCGAGGATTGGTGCGCATAGCAGGTGGCGATGCCGCCGCCGTGCTGGATGCACGTGTACTGGCCGTATCCGCCCATCCAGCCGGCCATCGCGACGGTGCCGCCCGCGGCTGCTCGGATCGCGGTCCCGCCCGGCACGGAGATGTCCACGCCGGCGTGCAGGCGTCCCCAGCGCATGCCGAAGGGGGACACCACCGGGCCGTTGACCGGCCAGATGTAGCCTCCGCTTCCCTGCCGGATCGGACCGGCAGGGGCGGGGCCGCCGGCGAGCTGATTGGTGACCTGCGCCGAGGCGGCCTCGAGCGCCCTGATGTGTCCTTCCAGCTCCGCACGGTTCTCGCGCGTGCTGGAGAGCGCGTTGCTTTTCGCGTGGCGCGTCGCTGACAGATCCTGCTGGCTTGCCTGGATGCTCGACCGCGTCTCCTGCAGCTCGCGCTGCTGCGCCTCGATCGTGTTCACCGCCTCCTGGGCGCTCAGCTTCAGTGACAGCAGCAGCCGCCGCTTGCGGGAGGACTCGATCTTCAGCTCCCGCACGCGATTGACGATCGAAGAGTCCTGCACGCCGATCCGGGACAGGTAGTCCGCGCGCACGAGCAGGTCGCGGAAGCCGTCGGCCTCGAGGACCACCGACACGAAGTCCGGCTGGTCGGCCTTGTAGATCGCAACCAGGCGAGAAGCCAGCACCTTCTGCGCGCGGTGCAACTTCTGTCGCAGACGCATGAACCGGCGATGCTCGATCTCGTAGCGGGCCCGTGTGCGTTCGAGCTGCGCCCGCTTTGCTTCCAGCGTGTACGCAACTTTCCTTTCGCGGCGTCGCAGCGAGCCGATCTCGCGCCGCAGTGATCGAATCCGGCCGCTGAGCGCGCTGATGTCCGAGGTCAGAACCCGCTCGCGGCCGCGCAGCCGCTCGAGCTTGCCGCGGGCCGTGCTCAGCTTGCCCTGGATCGAATCGACCGACTGCCCGGACGAGCTCTCCGGCTGCAATGCCGCCGCAGCCGCGGACAGCAGCGCAAGCGCAAGCACGAGCGCCACGATGCGGGCGCCGCGACTCTGCAGCAGTCTTGATGTGTGGGAACGCCTTCGGCTTCGAGCCGAAGCTCGGATTGCGGTCATGATCTCTTTCCGGCGCTTACGGGGTTAGCTGTCGGGCTCGCGCTGAAAGAGTCGCGCTACACCAGGGATCACATCCCCGGCGATTCGCCCCTAGGACGGACAACACCCGTCCGGGCCCATGGCGGCGTGGGTCCCCCGCTCTCTGCGTGCAATTTGCACGTAGAAACTCAGCGTGCTCTGGTTGCGACCTCCCAAAATTAGTCGCGGACGCCCTGCCGATCACTTCGCCGACCTAACGAAGCGCCCTGAATTTCCCGCAAAAAGCGGCAAAACCTTAGCAGTCGCCGCTGGATGAGGTCGTGCCGGTCCTGCAAACGGCGAGACGCCCTCCAAATCTGAAGGGCGCGCCTGCTGATCTTGCCTGTTGAAGTCTTTGGCGGTTCTAGTTCCGGTAACCCATTTTCGACCCCCGAGTCCGTGTTGCTGATGACCACTAGACGGGCGGGTCGGGGGTTTTCTTCCCTCGGGTGGAGAAAGTTTTTGGAGACCCGATTCTTAGGTCGGGCTTTGTGCGTGGGGCCGTTCTGGGATGGGCACCGAGGGGTGAGTTCGAGGCCGGGGGCCGGGATTGCCCTGAGTCGCCGAGGCCCCGTCACGGACTGGACGAGCTTCGGTTACGGCCGTCGACGAACTCGTGAGAGGCCCCCTTACGTGGTCACCGTAGCGCCTGAATACCGAACGCTGCGATGACCACGTTTTTGCTCCTCTCACGAGATGGGCCTCGCTGATACGAATCGGGGACAAAACGGAAACGTCGGCGGGCCACCCCATTCGATGCCCGATCGTCCGCGCGCAGTCCATCCCTCGTCCTTTCTCCGCCGGGCGCCCCTCCTAGACTTCGCGCCGTGGACCTGGGGCTTGCAGGCAAGACGTGCATAGTGACAGGGGCGAGCCGCGGCATCGGCCGCGAGACTGCTCGCATGCTCTGCGCGGAGGGCGCATTCGTCCTGCTCGTGGCTCGCTCGGAGCACGACCTACGCCTGGCGGCGGAGGAATGCGGACGAGCGGGGACGCTGCGCGGTGGCCGCGCCGCCCCGTTCGCGCTAGACGTGACCGACACCGACGCAGCGGCGCGCATCACCGCCGAGGCCGGCGAGCGCTTCGGCCCCGTCGACGTGCTGGTCAACAACGCCGGCACCGCGCGCTGGCGAGAGCTCGAGGACGTTCCCGACGAGGACTGGCAGGCCGCCTGGGAGTTGAACGTGATGGCCTGCCACCACCTGATGGGAGCGGTCGTGCCAGGCATGCGCGAACGGCGCTGGGGCCGCGTGGTGAACGTGTCGAGCAGCGCGGGGAAGCGCCCCTCGCGCTACATGCCCGAGTACTCGGTCGCCAAGGCTGCGCTGCTGTCGCTGTCGCGCCTTTACGCGGACCGCTATGCGGCAGAAGGCGTGCTCGTGAACGCGATCTGCCCCGGCCCCACCAAGTCCGAGCTGTGGACAGCGGAGGGCGGTCTGGCCGACCAGTCATCTGCGCTGTCGGACCTCGGGTCAGCCGGACAGGCGATCGAGAAGGCAGCGGCGGGTCGCCCGATCGGCCGCCTCGCCGAGGTGACCGAGATCGCGAACGCGATCGCGTTCCTTTGCTCGGCCCAGGCGTCCTACGTCGCGGGGGCGGCCTGGAGCGCGGACGGCGGCACTGTCCAGATCATCGTTTGAGCCTCACACGCGCTGCAGGTGCGTGTCACGGAACGCGCTCTGGTATTTGAGCCCGTAGCCGAGCGCACGATCCGCGCCGATGTGCGCGAGCCAGATCAGTGCCACCTGAACGGCGACGTCGGCGTCGGCGAGCACGCCGATGGTCACGAGCGCGATCGGTCCCAGGGTGGTGTGGACGGCGTCGTAGACCACGGCACCGATGCGCGGACCACCCAGGAAGCCCGCGATCGAAAGGTCGGGCGCCAGCGCCAGCAGCGCGAGGACGAGGAGGCTGTAGTCGAAATGGAGGTAAAGGGCAA
The DNA here is from genome assembly GCA_963716195.1 of uncultured Solirubrobacterales bacterium. Lineage (GTDB taxonomy): Bacteria > Actinomycetota > Thermoleophilia > Solirubrobacterales > JBBDJG01 > JBBQNR01. The sequence goes on along the minus strand of OY970293.1, from coordinate 119,706 downwards.
TTGCGCCGACGAGCAGCGCGCCGCCCTCCATGTGGAGCAGCAGCCTCGGCATGGACAGGTTCAAACGGATCCCCCTCCCCCGCGTCGCGCCGGCTCGATCGGCTCTATCGCGATCAGGTCGCTTGTGTCTCCTTCCTCGACGACCTGCAGCGTCGTGTGGCCGATCCCGAACCGATCACGAAGCAGCTGCTCGACGCGCGTGCGTACGCGGTCGCGATCCGCGCCTCTGCGCACGACGAGGTGCGCCGACAGCGCGGGAAAGCCGGAGGTGACCGCCCACACGTGCAGATCATGCACCTCGACGACGTCGGGGTCAGAGGACATCGCTCGTCCGACCTCGCGCACGTCGATGCCGGCGGGCGCGGCCTCCATCAACACGCCGACCGGCTCCTTCAAAAGCCGCCAGGAGCTCGCCGCGATCAGGGCGGCGATCGCGATGCTGACCACTGCGTCCGCACCGTCCCAGCCTGTTGTGAGCACCAGCGCTCCGGCGACTATGACTCCCAGTGAGCCCAGTGCGTCAGCGGCGGAATGCCGCAGCACCCCCTCGAGGTTGATGTCCTCGCGCTCTCCTGACCACAGGACCCACGTTGCCGCGGCGTTGCCCGCCAGACCCACCAGGCCGAGCGCGAGCACGCCCCAGCCCGCGACCGCGGGCGGATCGGAAAGACGGACGATTGCTCCCACCACGATCACGCCCGAGATCGCCAGCAAGGTGACGCCGTTGACTAGCGCTCCGAATATCTCGACGCGCTGGTAGCCGAACGTGCGGTCCGGCGTGGGAGCGCGCGCCGCCAGGCTGGCCGCGACGAGACCGACCGCTATCGCCGCGACGTCCGACAGCAGGTGGCCGCCGTCGGCGAGCAGCGCCAGCGAGCCGGTGAGGATGCCGCCAACGATCGCCGCCGCGAACAGCGCCACGTTGATCGCCAGCGCCATCCACAAGCGCCGGCGGTTGCGCGACCGCCGCTGGTCGAGCGCGTGGTGATGGTGGTGCGCCATCGCCCCAGGCTAGAGGTTTGATGTGGGTTGGCCGTGCGTGCGGTGGCGCGCGGGACCGAGCTGGGCGTGGTCGGCGGGCGAAGCCCATGCCGGTGGGCATGGGCAAGTCCCGACGGGCACGATCCAGCGAAGGTATCCGCGCGTCATCCGCGCGTGCGGGGAACTCGCATCAGGCCTCTAGGAGGTTTGATGTGGGTTGGCCGTGCGTGCGGTGGCGCGCGGGACCGAGCTGGGCGTGGTCGGCGGGCGAAGCCCATGCCGGTTGGCATGGGCAAGTCCCGACGGGCGCGATCCAGCGAAGGTATCCGCGTGTCATCCGTGCGTGCGGAGAACTCGCATCAGGCCTCTAACGGCCCAGGGAGTCGTCCGCCAGCAGTTAGCGGGCCGCTGCCACCTTCTGCACCGGCTGCTCAGCGGTCTCGTCCGACGGCGCGTTGCCGGGCGCCTGAGCCTGCACCTTGCCGTTCGAGCCAACAGCGTCATGGACGAGCTCGAGCCGCTCCGCGTACTCGGTCGCCTGCATGCGCGCGATGACGAGCCGCTGGATCTGGGCCGTACCCTCGAACAGCTGGTAGATCTTCGCGTCGCGGAACCACTTCTCGAGCGGGCAGTCGGTCGACTGCGCCTCCTCACCGACGAGGTCCATGAGGGTGGTGGTAGCCCACATCGCGACGTCGCCGCCCTTCAGCTTCGACATCGATCCCTGGCCGCCGGTCATCGGCACGCCGTTGCGGCCCATCCACGAGGCACGCCAGACGAGCAGACGCGCCGCCTCGATCTCGGTTGCGACGTCGGCGATCACCTGCTGGATGCGCTGCTGCTGCAGGAGCGGAACACCGCCTTCGCTGCGCTGTGACAGGTACTGGAGCGTCCACTCGTATGCCGCCTGCGCGATGCCGAGCGCGGACGCGCCGACGGTCGGGCGCGTGATCTCGAACGTCGCGAGCGCGCCGGACTTGCCCGAGCTGATCCCCGAGCGCGCACGCTCGAGCTTCTTCTCGAGCTTCTCGTCGCCGCCGAGCAGCGCGTCACCGGGAATGCGACAGTCCTCGAGGATGATCTCCGCGGTCTGCGAGGCGCGGATGCCGAGCTTCGACTCCTTCTTGCCGAGCTTCAGCCCCGGGTTGTCCTTTGTGACGATGAAGGACGCCTGGCCGCGGTGACCGAGGTTCGGGTCGACGGTCGCCACGACGATCGTGACGTCGGCGATGCCGCCGTTCGAGATGAACGTCTTGGTGCCGTTCAGGATCCACTCGTCGCCGTCGCGCTTCGCCGTCGTGCGCAACGATTTGACGTCCGAGCCGGCCTGTGGCTCGGTGACGGCGTAGGCGCCCAGGCGCGGCTCCTCCTTGGAGCCGAATACCTGAGGGATCCAGCGACCGATCTGCTCGGGCGTGCCGGAAGAGGCGATGCCGGCGGCGCACAGGCTGGAGGCCGAAATCGCGAGCGCGATGCCGGCACAGCCCCAGTGCAGCTCCTCGGCGTAGATCACGCCCTTCAAGCCCTCGGGGTCGTCCTGGAGGGCGCCGAGCCAGTCCATGCCGGCCAGATTCCACTGGTAGGCCTGGCGGATGATCTCGTAGGGGACGCTCTCCTCCCGGTCGTGCTTGGGAGCTGCCGGCCGGATCACCTCACTGGCGAAACGGCGGCAGAGCTCCTTCCACTCCAGCGTCTGGTCGCTAAGGCGAAAGTCCATTTCTGCAACTCCGTCTTGGGCCGCGGCGCGCCGGGAAGGGCGCCTTTCGGCGATTGACTGACCAGTCAACCAGTGGCCATTGTAACCGCGCGAGCCGCGGAAAGTCCTCCCGTTTCCCGCTCAGAGCGGGGGATGGCCGCCTGCGCCTCGGCTATCTTGGCCCTTCCTTCGCCCCGAGTCCGCCCCGCCCTTGTTCGCCAGAGCGAGATTTCCCCTGCTTGCCCTCGTGCTCGCCGCCTGCGGCGCCGCCGCAGCGTCGTCCTGCGGCGGCGACATCGAGCAGAGCCCGATCGTCCAGCAGATCAAGGAGTCCGACCGCGGCGAGTTCCCGCTCGGCTTTCCCCTCCTGGCGACGAAGAACACCACGCGTGTGTCCGGGGAAGATCCGGTCGAGAACGCGGCTGCGGTCGCCCGTGCCGTCTACCCCGGCTTCGCACCCGATCAGCGGCCTCAGGCGGTCACGCTCGTCGATTCCAGCGACTGGCGCGGCGCGATCGCGGGGGCGGTGCTGACGGCGCCGCCGGTGAGGGCACCGATGCTTCTCACGAAGGAAGGCGACGTCCCCGACGTGACCTCGGAAACTCTCGAGCGGCTCCAGCCGCGCGGCAGCGCTCTCGCCGCTCGTGCGCAGGCATTCCAGATCGGAAACGCCGCCAAGCCCGACGGGCTCCGCGTCGTGCGCGTGCCACCGTCTCGTGACCCCTCCGAGCTCGCGGCGGGGATCGATGCCCTCGCCTTCCGGTTGACCGGGCAGCGTTCCAGCAGCGTCATCGTCACCACCGGCGCCGATCCCCGTTACGCGATGCCGGCCGCAGCCTGGGCGGCGAAGTCCGGTGACTCGGTCCTGTTCGCCACCCGCGAGCAGCTGCCGGCCTCCACGCGCCGGGCGATCGAGGAACGCGACCAGCCCTCGATCTATGTCCTCGGCCCGCCGAGCGTGATCGGCGAGGGAGTCGAGCGCAGTCTTCGCGGTCTTGGTCGCGTGCGGCGCATCGCCGGCGCAGGTCCCGTGGAAAACTCGATCGCATTCGCGCGCTACATCGACGGCGCCTTCGGCTGGGGAATCCGCGATCCGGGGCACGGCCTCACGTTCGCCAACGCCGCCCGCCCACTCGACGCCGCCGCCTCAGCCGGGCTGGCGTCCAGCGGCGATTACGCTCCGCTCCTGCTCACCGAGTCGGCGACTCAGCTGCCACCGGCACTGCGCACCTTCCTGCTCGACGTACAGCCCGGCTACCAGTCCGACCCGGTGCGTGGTGTTTACAATCACGCCTGGCTCATGGGGGACGAGTCGGCCATCGGCACCGGGGTTCAGGCAGAGATCGACAAACTGACCGAAATCGTCCGCGTGCGCGTCGGACGGGCGACCCCGTGAGCGGCAGCGAGCGTCCCGACCGGCTCGACCCTGCCCGGCGGGTGACGGTCGAGGACGTCCGCGAGCTCGTCGGCCCGGTGACGCCGCACTTCGCGCTTCAGATCCGTGACCGGGTAAAGCGCCTGATCGAGGCGCTGGCGCGGGACGATCCCGCGCGGATCGAGGGCGAGCGCCAGATCCGCCGCCTCGAGCAGCTCGCAGAGACCGGGGTGACGAACGGAATCGTTCAAGAGCACGAGCTGCCGCTGCCCAGTCTCACGCTCGGCGACAAGGACAGCGAACGCTGAGCGCCGGATCGCCCGCGGTCGACGTCCCTCGCCCCGCGATCGAGCGCGCTCTGCCGCTCGTGCGGCAAAAGGTGAGAAAGCAGTCGCGCATGGAACGTGGCTTCGTCGACCTGCTCGAGAAGGAGCCGAACTCGACCGGCCCGGTCCAGAACCTGATGCGCAACGGTCTGGTCACCCGTGTCTACGAGCGGTGGTGGCGGCCCGGCCTGGCGCGCATGGTGAAGGGACTGTTCGGCCCGACCATGGCCGACGAGCACCGGATCGCGCGCCTGCTGATGTCGCTCTCCCCCGGCGACGGCGTGCTCGACGTCGCCTGCGGTCCCGGCAACTTCTCGCGCGAGTTCGCCTATGTCGTCGGCGACACCGGCCTCGTGGTCGGCATCGATGCGTCGCTTCCGATGCTGCAGCGCGCCGTCAGCGACAGCCGCAACACGAACGTCGACAACCTCGTGTTCGTGCGCGGCGACGCAGTCGAGCTTCCGTTTCGCAAGCAGTCATTCGACGCAGTGTGCTGCTTCGCCGCCCTGCACCTCTTCGATGATCCCTTCAAGGCCCTCGACAGCATGCGCAGGGTGCTCGCGCCGGGCGGGAGGATCGCTCTCTTCACGACCTGCCACGGCCGATCCGGTCCTCTGCGCACGGTGGAGTCCCTGACCGCGACCCAGAGCGGCATGTACATGTTCGAGCGCGACGAGGTCGTAGCCGCGCTCGAGAAGCGCGGCTTCACCGACATCCGTCAGCGGATCGCCGGCTTTACTCAGTTCGTCGGCGGCGAGCTCGGCTCGCCTGAGCAACCTTGACGCGCTACTTTGCCGCCGCGAGCTGCCGCTCGGCGGCCGGCACGGCGCCACTGGCGCCGTCGAAGACGATGCTCGCGACGCGCTTGCGGTGCCAGTGTGGATCGCCCAGGTAGGCCGCGGCGCAGCGCGCGCGCTTGAGATACAGATGCAGGTCGTGCTCCCAGGTGAACCCGATACCGCCGTGCACCTGCAGCGAGGCGCCGGTCACCTTGCAAGCCGCATCTGACGCGTACGCCTTCGCCATCGAGGCGGCGAGCGGAGCGGTCTCCGGCTCGTTCTCCGCCGCCCAGGCCGCGTAGTACACCGCCGAGCGGGCGCTCTCGGTCTCGAGCAGCATCTGCGCGCACGTGTGCGAGACCGCCTGGTAGGAGCCGATCGGGCGGCCGAACTGCTTGCGCTCCTGCGCATATTGAACCGCCATGTCGAGTGCCTTCTGTGTCACGCCCGTCAACTCCGCCGCGAGCGCGATAAAGGCGCGATCGCGCGCGTGCGAGAGCTCACCTGGCGCTTCGAACAGCGCCTCCTCGGCAACCTCGACTCCGTCCAGCTTGACCGCGTACTGCTTGCGCGTGGCGTCGATCGTCGGCGTCGCCTCGACGGTGACGCCGGAAGCGTCGCGGTCCACGATGAAGCAGCGCCCTTCGGTCGCCCCGACGATCAGGAAGTCTGCGCCGGCAGCGTCGAGCACGAACAGCTTCTCGCCGTTCAGGACATAGCCGCCGTTCGACTGCTGCGGCTCCAGCGTGATGTCGTCGGGCGTCCAGCCGGCTCCGGCATCCCACGGTGCGATCGTGCCTCGCGCCTCGCCGGTGGCCAGCGGCGCGAGGTAGCGCTCCTTCTGCTCGTCGGTAGCCGCTGCGTTCAGCGCCAGCGCGGCGAACGTGTCCGACAGAAGCGGGCCCGGAGCAAGCGCGTATCCGAGCTGCTCCATCAGCACAGCCAGCTCGACCGTGCCGAGCCCCTGGCCGGAGTACTCCTCGGACACCGTCAAGCCGGGCCAGTTGAGATCGCTCATCTCCTTCCACAGGTCCTCGCTGAGGCCATCGTCGGACTCGGCGAGCGCGCGAGTCTTCTCGGAGTTGAGGCGCGCGGCGAGGAAGTCCCGCGCCGCCGCCTGGAGCATCTGCTGCTCGTCGGTCAGGTCGAAGTTCATCCTCGCATCCTCTCTCTTAGCGCAGTTTCGGGAGGCCGAGCACTCGCTCGGCGACGATGTTCTTGAGGATCTCGGTGGTACCGCCCTCGATCGAATTCGCGCGCGTACGCAGGAACTGGTACTGCCACTCGCCGCTGTCGATCGCCTGGCTCGAGTCAGCGCTGAACTGCGCGTACGGACCTTCGATCTCGAACGCGAGCTCCATCAGCCGCTGGTTCACCTCGGCCCACTGCCACTTGCCGAGCGAGCCCTCGGGTCCAGGCACGCCGTTCTTCATGATCTTGGTCAAACCGCGGTAGTTCGTGACGCGGAAGATCTCCGACTCGATGAAGAGCTGCGCCAGCTCTTCGCGCACGACCGGGTCCTCGAGCGCGGTCTTGCCGTTGCGCTTGGTCGTTCCCGCGAGCTCGATCACCTTGCGCATCGCCGTCTGCAGGGCGGCCTGGGCTGCGAACGCGAGCCCGGCTCGTTCGTTCATCAGAGTGGTGATCGCGACCGCCCAGCCGTTGCCGACACCGCCGACGACGTTCTCGTCGGGGATGCGTGCCTCGTCCATGAAGATCTCGTTGAACTCTGCCTCGCCGGTGATCTGCACGAGCGGCTTCACCTCCACCCCGTCCTGCTCCATGTCCATCAGGAAATAGGTGAGGCCCTGGTGCTTTGGTGCATCTGGGTCCGTGCGCGCGACGAGCATGCACCACTTCGCCTCGTGCGCGAGCGTGGTCCATACCTTCTGGCCGCTCACGACCCACTCGCCGTTCTTCTGCACGGCCCGGGTCTTGAGGCTGGCGAGGTCGGAGCCGGCCTCCGGCTCGGAGAAGCCCTGGCACCAGATCTCCTCGGCGGAGAGAATCGGCTCCAGGTAGCGTTTCTTCTGCTCCTCGGTGCCGTGGGTGATGACGACCGGCCCGCCCATCACGAGCCCGAGGACGTTCGCGACACGAGGCGCCTTTGCGCGCACGAGCTCCTCGTAGAAGATTGCTTGCTCGAGGAGCGTCGCGCCGCGTCCGCCGTACTCCTTCGGCCACGACAGTCCGGCGTAACCTCCGTCGTGCAGCTTGCGCTGCCAGCGGCGGGAGAACTCGAACGCCTCTTTGTCGTCAGCGGGAGGATCACCGGGATGGTTGGCCTCGAGCCACGCCCTCAACTCATCCGAGAACGCCTGCTCCGAAGGGCTCAGCGTCAGGTCCACGGTGTACCTCCCTTATCTGGTTGTAAGTCCCGCTGGCTCCGGAATCAGATCCGCTGGATCAAGGTGCCGGTGCCGAGACCGCCGCCGCAGCACATTGTCACGAGGCCGATCTCCTTGTCGGAGCGCTCGAGCTCGTGCAGGAGCGTTGTGATCAGGCGCGCGCCCGTCGAGCCGAGTGGGTGTCCGAGCGCGATCGCGCCGCCGTTGACGTTGACCCGGTCCATGTCAGGCTCGAGCTCACGCCGCCACGCCGCCACGACGGAGGCGAAGGCCTCGTTGATCTCGACGAGATCGATGTCGTCCATCTTCATCTTGTTGCGCTCGAGCAGCTTCTTTGTCGCCGGGATCGGGCCGGTCAGCATGATCACCGGGTCGACGCCGACGGTGGTCTGGTCCAGGATGCGGGCGCGCGGGGTGAGGCCGTACGCGTCGGCCTTCTCGCGCGTCATGAGGAGCACCGCGGCTGCGCCGTCGGAGATCTGGCTCGAATTGCCGGCGGTGACCTTGCCGTCCTCCTTGAAGGCCGGCTTGAGCTGCGACAGCGCCTCGAGGCTCGTGTCGGGCCGGATGCCCTGGTCGGCGATGACCGTCTCCTCGCTGCCGTTCATCCGCACCTTCATCGGGACCGTCTCGCGCTCGAAGCGTCCCTCTTCTGTCGCCTTGTGGGCGAGCTGATGCGAGCGCAGGCCGAGCTCGTCGAGCTCGGAGCGGGGAATCTCCCACTGGTCGGCGATCATCTCGGCCGAGATGCCCTGCGGAACGAGGTTGTAGCGGGCCATCAGCTCCTCCGGCCACGGAGTGCCGACCTTGTCAACGAACTGGAACGTGATCCCCATCGGGATGTGGCCCATGTGCTCCACGCCGCTTCCGATCACGACGTCGTGCACTCCGGAGGCCACGAGCGAGGCGCCGAAGTTGACCGCCTGCTGGGCCGATCCGCACTGGCGGTCGACGGTGGTATTCGGCGTGGTGACCGGCAGGCCCGCCTGCAGCCAGGCGTTGCGGCCGGTGTTGAACCCCTGCTCGCCCAGCTGCTGGACGCACCCGGTGATGACGTCCTCGACGTCCTCGGGCGGTATGCCGGCTCGCTTGATCACGTCGGTGTAGCAGGCGCCGAGCAGCTCGTTCGGGTGCCTGTCGCGGTAGTAGCCCTTCTCGGGGTGTCCGCGCCCGATCGGGGTACGTACGGCCTCCACGATGACGACTTCACGGCCGTTCCCGTTCTGCATATGGCTCGCCTCCGCTGGTATATGCCGGCCGCTGGGCCCTCGGCCGCCTTTTAAAGGAATCCCTAAATATCTGGTCGGCTTGCGCCGAACACGAGAGTCGGCCTACGGCCTCCTCCCGAATAACTATGTTATCCGATTGACTCGTGAGTCAATCGAGCGAAACTGCCCGGCTCGCGGAGCCTATGACCCCCTCTGGAGAGGGCTGGGAGCGACTCGGGATCGCCGGCTCCGGCACGATCGCATGCGGTCTCGCCGCGGCGGCCATCGTGCGCGGCATGGAGGTCTCAATGTGGGCCCGCTCGCGGGAATCGGCACGCCGCGCGCGCAACGAGATCCGCCGTGGGTGCGAGAAGCTGGACCGGGTGGAGGCCGCGGAGTTCGTGCGCATGGTCCCCCGGCTCGGCGGTCTCGCGCATGCGACCCTGGTCGTCGAGGCCGTGAAGGAGGACCCGGAGCTGAAGCGCGACACGCTGGCGGCGCTGTCCGAGCTCCTGTCTCAAGGGTCGATCGTCGCGTCGACCACTTCGTCACTCGGGATCGCGCAGCTCGCGCACGCGTCGGGTCGCGCCGACCATTTCTTCGGACTGCACGTGTTCAATCCCGTCACGCGCATGGAGTTGGTCGAGCTGTGCTTCCCGGACGAGGCCAACTCGAGCGTGCGCGAGCGTGCGCTCGTGTTCTGCCAGTCGCTCGGCAAGACCGCCGTCGAGGTCCCGGACGAGCCCGGGTTCGTCGTCAACCGCTTGCTGTTCCCGTACCTCTTCGACGCCGTGCGCCTGCTGGAGCGCACCGGTATGAGACCCGAGCAGGTCGACGCCTGCATGAAGCTCGGCGCGTCCTACCCGATGGGACCGCTGGAGCTGCTCGACCTCATCGGCCTCGACGTGGCGGAGGCGATCGGCGAGGCCCTGCACGCAGACACCGGCGACCCGGCGCACAGGCCGCCGGGGCGGATCAAGCAGCTCGTCGGCCAGGGGAAGCTCGGCCGAAAATCAGGCTCGGGCTTCTACGGTTACTAGCGACGGTCTCCGGGACCGCCACGCAGCGTCCTCGGTCGCCCACGTACTGAGTGAAGTACGCGGACTCAGGCGCCGCCAGGCTCCGTGCGAGCGCGAGATCCTTGCGTGCCGGCCCCGGAGCCTCGTCGTAACTAGGTGGCGGAGCGGCGCGCGCGCTTCGGCGATGCGCGGCGGCCTTGACGGGAACCCTTGGCCTTGATGCGGGCTGCCGCCGGCTCCTTCTTGCGGCCGGACATGTCCCACACGACGTCCGCCTCGCTGATGCCCTGGCGGGCCGCCTGGTCACCGACTTCGTGCCACGGGAGCTCTGCCTCCGGCAGGTCGTCCCAGCGCGCGAGCTCGAGCGCCTCGAGCGCACCGGCAAGCTCGGGGCCGAGCTCTCCCTGAACCTTGATCAACTCCTTGAGGACGTCACGCTGGCTTTCGCTGAATCGAGCGCACCACATTTCCTGGCAGGCCCCCTAGCTACAGGCTCGCGGTTGGCGGACGATCCTCAAGCTAGACAGGGTCGCGGACGGAAGGCCGGAGAAAGCCGTCATTTCCTTAGGCGGAAATGACGGGAGCTCCGAGGGTTCGCTTAGGTGGAAATACCGGCGCCTTGCGGAGCTTGCGGGTTTTCAGCCTCCGTGGCGGACCAGTTCCCTGATGCGCACCGCCTCCACGCGGTTCTCGCGCACGGACTCGACGCGGATCAGGTAGCCGTCGACGCGAATCTCGTCACCGCGCTTTGGCAGCCGGCCGAGCTGGTCGAACACGTAGCCGCCGATCGACGTGTAGCCCGCGTCCTCCTCCACCGGTAATCCGACGCCGTTGTCGGCCAGGTCGTCGAGCGAGACGTGCCCGCGCACGAACCAGTCGCCGTTGACAAGTCGCCGGATCGGCGACAGCACGGGGTCGGTCTCGTCGACGATCTCGCCGACGATCTCCTCGATGATGTCCTCTACCGTGACGATTCCGGACGTACGGCCGTACTCGTCCGCTATTACCGCCATCGACGAGCGCTGCCGCTGCAGCTCCGCGAGCAGATCGTCGAGCGGCTTGGTCTCGGGCAGGATCGGCACCTCTCGCACGAGTGGCTCGAGTGGAGCCTCCGGTCCCTCCTCGATCATTGCCCGTGCCAGCGCGTTCAGGTGCACGATGCCCTTGACGCGATCGGGGTTGTCGTCCTCGATCACGAGCAGGCGCGTGTGGCCGCTGCCCACGCATTTTCGGAGTCCCGTCTCGATCGAGTCGGTCAGGTCGACGGTCACCACGGCCGTGATCGGGGTCATGACCTGTCGCGCCTCCTGCTCATGCAGGTGGAAGACGCCGCTCAGCATCCGCACCTCTCCGGGATCGAGGTCCGAGGGCGCGACTCCGCGATCGACCAGCTGGCGTCCGCGCGAGACGAGCTGTTTCAGCTCATCTGAGGAGAGATGCTCGAGGTCCCCTTCGATCTTGATGCCGATTATGCGCGTGACGACGAAGTTCGCCGAGCTGTTGAGCGCCCAGATGACGGGCCGGAAGGCGATGCGGAACCACTCGAAGGGGATCGCGGTCACGCGCAGGACGCCCTCGGGACGGGTGATCGCCATCATCTTCGGCGCCTGCTCACCGATGATCACGTGCAGGGCGGTCACGATCGTGTAGGCCAGCGTGATCGAGATGGCGACGGCCAAACCGTGCGAGATAACGCCGCCGAACAGGGGCTCGAGCAGATTCGCGATCGCCGGCTCGCCGAGAAAGCCGAGCCCGATCGAGGCCATCGTGATCCCGATCTGCGCGGCCGACAGGTACTCGTCGATGTGGTCGAGCTCCTTGAGCGCCAGCGCGGCGCCGCGAGATCCCGACTCGGCCAGCCTCTCCATCTGCGAGCGGCGAGTGCGCACGAGGGAGAACTCGACGGCGACGAAGAACCCGTTCAGCAGCACGAGCAGGAGCAGGAGGAAGAGAAGGAACGCGGTCAATTCAGCGCGCGAGGCGGCTCACCGGCCGGCAAGGGTCGGCGAGCAATGAGTCCCAGCGCCGGTTGCGGTCCGCTGCGTGCGGCCGGCGGGGCTGTGCGCCGGGACTTCGATAGGGACCGTCGTCGCTCATCCGTCGACGAGGGCAAAGTAGCAGACCAACGGGCGCGCTCCTAGACGGATTTCGCGCCCGGGTGCGCTCTAACCGTGGCGAATTTCAGCGGATGCGCTGGCGCGCTTCGGAGATCACATCGACCGCGTCCCGCCGCATTCGATCGGCGATGCCTGGAAGACCGCCCCTGCGGCGGCGCGCGTGCCGCATCCTCAGGACCAGCAGCGCCGCTCCGGCCGCGGTCCCGACGGCCACGGCCGCCGCCGGCCGCACCCAGTTGCGCGGGTCCCGCATCTCGGCGACCTCGAGCTCGGTGAGCTCCTCGACCGCGTCTATCGCCGCCGCCTGCAGCGCCACGAGCTTCGCCTCCAGCTCGTCCGCGAGCTGCGCCGGCGGATCGATCGGCGCGAGCGCCGACTCCAGCAGGCGCACGATCTCGCTCTGCGGCCGCTCGGCAGCTCCCCCTGCCTCAGCCATCTGATTCCTCCTCTGCCATCTGCTTCTCCAGCTGTCTGATCGAGCGGTGGATCAACACCTTCGTCGCGCCCTCGGTCCGCCCGAGCGTGTTCGCGATCTCCCTGTTGTCCATGCCCAGCGCGAAACGCATGATCATCGCCTCGCGCCGATCGTCGGGAAGCGATCGAACCGCCACCAGCAGCCGCATGACCTCCTCGCGCTCCTCGACAACCTCCTCCGTGTCACGGGTTGCCCCGACTTCGTTCGCTTCGTCCAGGACGGCCGTAGGCCGTCGCGCGCGGTCGCGGTAATAGTTTGCCGCGAGGTTGTGCGCGATGCGGATCAGCCAGGGTCGCAGCGGGCGCCCATCCGACTCGCGCTGTGCGCGCTCGAAGTGCCGGTACGCCTGAATGAACGTCTGAGTGGTCAGATCCTCGGCGTCGTGATGGTTGCCCGTCCGGTAGTACGTGTAGTTGTAGACGTCGCGCAGGTGGTCGCGGTAGAAGGCCGAGAACTCCCGGTCGATGGTGGCCTTGTCGGCCGTCTTCTCGGTCACCGTTCGAAGCGTACTCCCGGTTCGCCACGGGCTCCCTCCCGCTCGGCATGGAGCGTCTACGCCGCGCGCACGCGCCCGGGCTCGTCGATCCCATCTGCCGGCTCCCGCCGTGACTGCACCAGTGCGGCGAGCTCCGTGGTCGCCGGCGCGCGGATCCCGGCCTCGCGCATCGTCCGCGCCAGCAGCGGCATCAGATCCAGCGCCTCCGACGTCTGGCCGAGCTCGCGCTCGATCTCGCGCACGGTTGCTCCCCGTGCAAGAAGCTCGCCGGCGCGACGGTTGCGGCTGTGGACCGCCAGGACCGTGGCGACCAGATCGCCCGCCCCGGCGAGTCCCGCGAAGCTGTGGTCGCGCGCGTCGAGGCTGGATGCGAGCTCGTAGCACTCGCCGTAGATACGCCCGGCTGCGGCGCCTGCCGCGTTCGCGCCATCTGACAGCTTGAGGCCGACCGCGAGCGCAGCCGCGTTCTTGGCGCAGCCCGCGAGCTGCACGCCGACGACGTCGTCGGTGAGCTCGCAGTTCAGGCCGGCGCCGTGGAACACGGCCTGGATGCGTGTCCCGAACACTCGATCCGTGGAGGCGACGACGAGCCCGGCCGTGCCCGCGCATGCCTCGGCCGCGTGTGCGGGACCTCCGAGCAGCGCCACTGGCCGGTCGCCGAGGCGATCCAGCGTGTGATGGCAGGGCAGCCGGCCGTTTGGAGCCACGAGCCCCTTCGTCAGGAGGAGAACCCCGACTCCGGCCGGGAGCCGATCGGCGAGTCCCTCTACCGCATGCTCGAATCCTCGCGACGGAACGGCGAGGCAGACGAACTCGACGTCGCCGAGCTCGAGTTGATCGGTCGTCGTCAGCTCGACGGCGTCCGGCAGCTCCACCCCGGGCAGGTACCGCGCGTTGCGGCGCGTCCGTACGAGCTCAAGCATCTGCTCCCCGGTCCGGCAGCCAAGACGCACGGAGGCGCCGCCGCGCGCGAGAAGCACGGCTGTAGCCGTGCCCCAGCTGCCCGCGCCAACCACAGCCGCGGTGCGGAGCGGAGCGACCCCGCCGAGCCACTCCCACTGGAGCTTCACGCACGACCACACGCGCGAAGTGATCTCAGCGGCGAGGCCGGCTGAAGCCGTGCCGTCCACCGGCCGCGGGAACGTGAGCGCACGCCCGAAGCGGATGCGCACCTTGCGAGGACGTATGCGCCAGCCCTTGCGAATGTCGTCGGTCCCGGTGATCGCGACCGGCACGATCGGCGCGCCCGTCTCGAGGGCGAGCCTCCCGACGCCGCGCTTCGGCTGCCCGAGCGGGCCCGGCCGCACGCGCGTGCCCTCGGGAAAGATCCCGACGGCACCGCCGTCCATGAGGATCAGGCGTGCGGTCTCCATCGCCAGCTCGTCGGACTCCCCGCGGTCGATCGGGAATGCGCCGAGCGCGAGCAGGAGCCGCGCCTTCCACCAGCGATCGAACAGCTCCTTCTTCGCGACGAAGCGAAGTGGCCGCCGCAAGCAGATGCCGATCAGAAAGGGATCCGAGAAGCTGCGGTGATTGATTGCCAGCAGCACCGGGCCCTCGGAGGGGATGTGCTCCCGCCCCATCCGCTGGACGCGGAAGTAGACGTGGAAGAAAGGCTGCAGGACAGCGCGAACGACCCAGTAGACGACCGGGTTCACGCCCTTCTGCCGGGCGATCGTGTGTGCGCGCGCGAGTTCCAAGGTGGCAGGGCTTCCTAACCCCCTTCGTGGCGGGGGTTACAGACCCTTTGCGGGCGAGGCCGTCAGGGATCGCGGCGCACGGGAGGATCCGCTTGGGAATGGGGGAACTGGTCGCTTTACACTCAAGGGACGCCGGAGTAGCTCAGTGGTAGAGCCCTGGTTTTGTAAACCAGTTGCCAGGGGTTCGAATCCCCTCTCCGGCTCTCGCGGATAGCGCCGGGTTTCGTAGGGCAGGCACCGACGGAGAGGCTCCAGGTCGGAAATCGGGACGAGTGAAGAGTTAGGGGCCCCCCAGGGGTACCTAAGTGCTCAGCTGATCGCACCGGCGGAGTTTGTCCCCTTCGACGCCGGTTTTCGTCCCCTCAAGCCCGCCTGAACTCTTTGGATTAGGCGCAAATGGGCGTAAAAAACACCGCTAGATTTGTGGCGCGACGTTCGTTGATATTGCTACCGTGGCCACCGCAGGGCGCTTCGCAGCTTCCCGCTGTTGCAGCATCGTCCCCTAAAAAAGCCACGGAGGGCTGGATACTCATGACTCTCAGGACGCGTCAATCCTGGCACGCGCTCGTGCGCGCCTCATTCGTCATCGCGATGGTGGCGTTCTTCGCGTTGCCGGCGCCGTCCGCATTTGCCGGACGCCTGTTCGTCACTGGGCACGATGCAGACGCTCATTGCTCGGCGGCTGACCTGCCTCAGGGCCAGTGCCACTTCGTGGCGGCGGCCATCTCTTACGTGCGTGCCGCGGCACCGAACCCCTCCCGTCCCCTGCTGCTCCTCGACTGCACGGCGGAGCGGGCGCTGCAGACGGCGATCAACACAGGACTCGGGCCGCAGTCGGCAGTCACGATGTGCCCCAGCAAGACGCTGGCCTTCAGGAACGAGCCTCTGACGACAGACCGCTACAGCGCGCTCATCGTCGGCAGCTCGGGCGACATGCTGAATATCAACACGAGGCAGACGACGCCCGACTCAGTTGCGGTCAACGCGCGCTCGTCCGATGTCGCCAGGTTCTTCAACGAAGGTGGCGGCGTGCTGTCGTTCGCGGGTGACTCCAACGCCGATGGCGACGACGCGAACGGACCGGAGACCTACTACCGGTTCCTTCCGATCCCCCTCGGCGGCAAGAACGTGAATGCGCCGTTCACACTCACGCCCGCCGGTATTGCGCTGGGCTTCCAGGACAGCCACAACGGGATCGGCACGTTCGACGACATCAACTGCTGCCCGACGCACAACTCGTTCCAGGAGCCGCCGGCAGGCAGCGCGCTCCAAGTCGCCGAGCGTGACGCGGTCGGGGCGCCCGAGGCTTTGTTCGCCGAGGGGACGATCGGCTCCCAGACGGTCATTCCGGGGCCGAGCACGGGTCAGGTGATCTCCGCTCCGAAGGCCAAGAGGTGCCTGCGACGGAAGCGCATCTCGGTTCGCATCACGCAGCCGGCGGGGGCGGTGATCAAGAAGGCGACCGTGTACGTCAACGGCAGGTGGGCACGCACGCTGACCCGCAAGTCGTTCGGTCGCAGACACAGCATCAAGATCACGCTGAAGAGGCTGCCCAAGGGCACCGCGCGTGTTCGCATCATCGTGCGAACCACCAAGGGTGTCGTCTACGAGAAGACTCGCCGCTACAAGACTTGCGCCAGCAAGGCGAAGAAGAAGAAGCAGCGGCGCAAGTCGCGTAGGCACCGCTAGGAACCGCGCACCTGGCGGTCGGCCGCCGAGCACCGGGATTCGCACTTGGCCGCGAATCGCGGGCTCGGCGTCCGCATGTCCAGAGCCGAAGCCGGCTGCGCCGCCCTATGGGCGGCTACGCCGTCTCTCAACATAAATAGAATCTCGCCCCGCTGTGCTCGGCTCCGTGGGCAGAAATCTGAAGCTGGCCGTGCTGGTCGCCGCCGTCGGCGTTCCGGTCGCCTTTGGCGGTTGTGGCGGTGAGAGCAAGGCGGACGAGGAGAAGGGCAAGCAGCTCTTCGTCCAGCGTTGTGGCTCCTGCCACACGCTCGCCAGCGCGGGCACCAAGGGCGTGATCGGTCCCAACCTCGACGAGGCCTTCCAGCAGTCGATCAAGGACGGGATCGGCCGGGACACCATCGAGGGCGTGGTCAGGGAGCAGATCGACGTGCCGATCGGGGAGATGCCGGCTGACCTCGTCAAGGGCGCGGACGCGGACGCGGTTGCGGCATACGTGAGCGACACCGCCGCAACGGGCGGCGCCACCGGCTCGACCGGGGCCACGGGCGCGACCCAGGCAAAGGGCGGCACCGCCAAGGCAAATGCACGCAACGAGGTCTCGATTCTGGCCGACCCGTCGGGGCAGCTCGCATACGAGGCCACCGAAGCAACCGCCAAGGCGGGCAAGGTGACCCTGCTGTCGAAGAACGATGCGTCGGTCCCGCACGACATCTCGATCAAGGGCGGGGGCGTGGACCAGAAGGGCAATGAGGTAACGGGCGGCGACACGTCGAAGGTGTCGATTGACCTCAAGGCCGGCGAGTACACCTTCTACTGCAGCGTGCCGGGGCACGAGCAGGCAGGCATGACGGGCACGCTCACCGTGCGCTGAGCGCGGCTCGACGGCGCCGCCGGCAAGAAATCCGGGCGCGGGGAATGTGCAGGTTGCACTAGTATCAGCCGTGTCATGGAGGACGGGCAGGTCAACGAACCCGCTCGCTGGGAACGCGCCGGATTCGCGATCGGTCTGATCATCGCGCTCGCGATCATGTGGGGTGTGCTCGGCTTTGCGCTGATCGCCGGAGACGGCGGCTCAGGCTCGTCGCACGTCATCTACGACCAGCCGGACAGCGGACAGCAGAAGGCGCTGGACGACGACGCCGGCCCCGCCTCTCGCTGAAGGCCGGCTAAGCCTCGCGCCTCGCGACGAACTCCCGCTCGTGGTCGAGGTCCACGACCACGTGCGTGATCGGCAATCGGAAGCGCTCGCGTGCACGCGTGACGACGTCACGTTCGAGCCAGTTCGATCGTCCGTGCGGGTGCGTCGAGATGATGGCCTCGTTGGCCGGGAACAGGCGTAGCGCGTCCTCCATCGCCTGCACCGGATCGCTGTCGCCGATGTCGCCTTCCGCCGCCACCCCGTCGCGCGCGAGCTGAGCGACAACGGAGTCGACGCGCTCCCGCGCCTCCTGCCGGGCCCCGTCCTCGTCGGACACCCAGTGCTTGATCTTGGTGTTGAGAGCCGGGCTGACCACCCGCACCTCACCGCTGTGTCCGCGCATGCGATGCTCGATCTCGGCGCGAAGAGCCTCACCACGCAGCGTCTCGTTCGCGATCACGAGGATCCGGAGGGGGTCGTCGGAGCGTGGCTGGCCGAGGAGCAGCTTCTCCTCCGGTTCATTGCGCTTCAGCAGGAATAGGCCGACGCCGAGGCCCACGAGCACTCCGCCTCCCACTACGACAGCCGCTGTCGAGCTGACGAATATCGCTGCCAGCGCGACCGGTGCGACGAGGACCGCGACGATCAGTGTGAAGCGGAACGCTTCGTCCTCTGATCTAAGCGGATTGATCACGGCCTGTCGCCGTTCCTTCCTAGAGCAGGTAAACGGTCGTGTAGACGATTATCCACATGATGTCCACGAAGTGCCAGTAGATTCCTGTGCACTCCACACCCATGTGGGCGGTCGGGGTGAAGTGGCCGCGCAAAGTTCGTACGTTCGAGATCGCGAGCAGTGTCAGGCCGACGAAGACGTGCGCTCCGTGTAGCCCGGTGAGCCCGTAGAAGACCGACGCGAAGGCGCCGTCCGAGATGGCGAACCCGGCCTTGAAGTACTCGTTTATCTGCGTGCCGAGGAAGACCGTCCCCATCAGGAATGTGACGCCGAGGCCGACCTGCAGGCCGGTGCGGTTGCCGCTCTTGATGGAGTGCAGCGCGTAGTGCATCGTGAAGCTCGAGGTGACCAGGATCACGGTGTTCATGCCCGCGACGGCGACCGGGAAGTCGAACGGCGCCGGCGGCCACGGACTGTCCTGCACCACCCGGACGAAGAAGTAGGCGGTGAAGAACGAGCCGAACAGCATCGCCTCGGAGATGATGAAAAGCAGGATCCCGAGCAGCTGCGCGTCGATTCGCGAGCTGTGGTGCGCCTCCGGCGGGTGGTCGGCGTGGGCGTGGGCGAGTGCCGCTGCTTCCATCTTTCCTACCGTTCCTCGCTCGCCGCGCCGGCCAGCTCGGGCGCCGGCGTGCCCTCCGCCTCGATGTGCTCGACTGGTTTCCCGGTCTCCTTGCGGACGCGCGCGATCAGGTCGCCGCGCAGCCAGCTCGATCTGCCCCCCGGGAAGGTGGAGATGATGATCTCGTCGGCGGGGTGGTACTGCAGCGCGTTCATGATGCTCGTAAACGGATCCGGGTCCATCACCTGGCCGACGACGTTCAACCCCGCGTGGCGGAGGACCCTGATCGTGTGTTGCAGACGTTCCTTTGCATGGGCGGCCGCCTCCGGATCCTTGCCGCCCTGCGGCGCGATCACGGTGAAGCGGTGCGGTGTCTGCGTCGATCGCCGCTCCAGCAACTCGATCAGCTTGCGCTCGCCGACGGTCTCGTTCGCGACGACGAGCACGTGGCGGGTCGGCTCAGACTTGAGGTCGACCACGACGTGGTCGACGGGGAGCTTCGAGTAGTCGCGGATGCGCCCGACAAGGTCACGACGTAGCCAGCCGCTGCGTGGGTACGGATAGGTCGAGATGATGATCTCGTCCGGCCGGTACTTGCGAATCGCGTCTGTCGTAGCCAGGAAGGGGTCCGGATCCATCACCTCGCCGTTCGCTTCGATGCCGAGCTCGTGCAGACGCTCGAGGGTGAGGTCGAGGCGG
This sequence comes from uncultured Solirubrobacterales bacterium, assembly GCA_963716195.1. Classification (GTDB taxonomy): domain Bacteria; phylum Actinomycetota; class Thermoleophilia; order Solirubrobacterales; family JBBDJG01; genus JBBQNR01. The sequence goes on along the minus strand of OY970293.1, from coordinate 100,365 downwards.
ATGCTGGCAGCGGTCTCCACGGTGTCGTCGTAGATGACGTATCCCCAGCGGGGCCTGTTCTGCGGGCAGACAACCGTGACGCGGATCGGTCCGCGCTCGCGACGGCGCTCGATCGCCTCGATCAGCTTCTGGCCGCCGACCGTCTCGTTGGCGATCACGAGCACGTGCGCGGGCGCGCCCCGATCCTGAGCCGAGTCCGGTGTCGCTTCGTGTGCTTCCATCAGGCCGTCACTCGCGTTGGGTTCCGTTGCCGTTTCCGACGGGGCCGTGACCGTTTTCGCGGTCTCCGTTCGCGCCCGCTGCCGACTCGTGCTCTCCGGTGCCTGCCCCGACGGCCACCTTCTCCTTGCTGCTCATGACGGCGTGCACCGCGCCGGGCACGCCGTACTCGTACGGACCGCCGACGACCTGCGGGATCTCGTCGAAGTTGAAGATCGGTGGCGGCGAGGACACCTGCCACTCGAGGTCTTCGCGCGCCAGGGGTTCCCGGGCGCGGGCGGGCCCCACTTCCAGCTCACGATCATGTTGTAGAAGAAGATGAGGGTCGAGAGTCCGAACAGGAACGCGGAAATCGACACGAACAGGTTCCAGGCGGCGAACTTGTCCGCGTAGTCGGCGACGCGGCGCGGCATGCCCTCGAGGCCGAGCCAGTGCATCGGGCCGAAGGTCGTGTTGAAGCCGATGAAGGTGAGCCAGAAGTGCAGCTTGCCGAGGTTCTCGTCGTACATCCGGCCCGTCATCTTCGGGAACCAGTAGTAGACGCCCGCGAACACCGTGAAGATGCTGCCCCCGAACAGGACGTAGTGGATGTGCGCGACGACGAAGTAGCTGTCGGAGGTGTGGATGTCGACCGGGATCGCGGCGAGCATGATGCCGCTGATCCCGCCGAGCGTGAACATCGTGATGAAGCCGATCGCGAACAGCAGCGGCGTCGACAACTCGATCACGCCACGCCACAGAGTCGCCAGCCAGCGAGAGGATCTTGATCCCGGTCGGCACCGCGATCGCCATCGTCGTGATCATCATCGGCACGCGCAGCCAGCCAAACATGCCGGACACGAACATGTGGTGAGCCCAGACCGTGAACCCGAGCACGAGGATCGCGAGCAGCGACAGCGCCATCAACCGGTAGCCGAAGATCGGTTTTCGCGACTTCGCCGATATGACCTCGGACACGATGCCGAAGCCGGGCAGCATCATGATGTAGACGGCCGGGTGGGAGTAGAACCAGAAGATGTGCTGGTACGAGATGACGTCACCGCCGTACGCCGCCTCGAAGAAACGCGCGTCGAGCGCCCGGTCGAGCAGGACGAGGAACTGCGAGCCGGCGATGAACGGCGTCGCGATCACGACCAGCAGAGAGGTCGTGAAGTTCGCCCACACGAGCAACGGCATGCGCCAGAACGTCATGCCGGGCGCACGCATAGTGATGATCGTGACCAGGAAATTGAGCGCGGTCATGATCGATGAGGTGCCGGCGAATTGGACCCCGACCGTGAAGAAGTGTCTGCCCGAGCGGAGCGTCGGTGGACAGAGGCGCGTACGCCGTCCAGCCGGTGTTGAAGGCTCCTCCGTCGGGGACGAGGAAGCTCGCGGTCATCATGATTCCGGCGATCGGCAGCAGCCAGTAGCTGAGCGCGTTCAGGCGCGGGAACGCCATGTCCGGCGCGCCGATCATGAGCGGGATCACGTAGTTCGCGAGCCCGGCGAAGATCGGGATGATGACCAGGAAGATCATCAGCGACGCGTGGACGGAGAAGAGGCCGTTGAACGTGTTCGAGTCCACCAGCTGTTGTCCGGGCTGGGCTAGCTCCGCGCGCATGAGCTCGGCCAACCCGCCGGCCACGATGAAGAAGAAGAACGCGGTGACCGTGTACTGGATGCCGATCACCTTGTGGTCGGTGTTGACCTTGAAGTAGTCCTTCCACGTGCGGGCACCGTGTCCGGAGTGGTCCTCCGGCTCGGTGCGGGCGCCGACCATCCACTTGGCCCAGTAGTCGAAGCCGCCAATCCCGACCAGGAACCCGAGCGGCGCGAACAGGAGGATCACGGTCACTACCGGCGATGCCTCGATCAGGGGGTGAATGTCCTGGATCGCTCGCAGCGCGGTGACCACTCCGAAGCAGACCGCGGCCACGGCGACGGTCACCCAGGCGCCCCTTAGCAAGTTCGGCCCCAGCAGCAATCTGCGGAGGTTCGACTTGGGGGCCCGGTATTGCTGGTGGGGGGAAGCGGTGAGTGTGGTCATCGCTCGGGGGTGGTCATTTTATTGTCGCTGCCGCCGTCTGGTCGGAGTTCCCCCCGGAGGGAGCCGGTGGTTGAGCCTTCTTGCGCTGGGCGACCCAGCGATCAAAGGAGGTCTGGTCCTGGACGATCACGCGCCCCCGCATGGTGGCGTGGCCCAGGCCGCACAGCTCGGCGCAGACCAGCGAATACGTGCCCAGGCGGGTTGGCTTGATCCGGATGTGCGTCGTCATGCCGGGGACTCCGTCCTTCTTCAGCCTGAACTCGGGCACCCAGAACGAGTGCAGCACGTCCTTGGCGCGGATCGCAAAGTAGTAGTTGGTGTCCTTCACCAGGTGGAGCTCGCCCGCCCTTCTCACGCCGAGGTCCGGGTAGTCGAACGTCCAGGCGAACTGCTGGGCGGTGACGTTGATCGTCTTCGTGTTCGGCTTCGGCTCCTCGATGTTGTCCAGCACCAAGCCGCTGTAGACGGCCGCGCCGGTCACGATGATCGTTGGGATCGCGGTCCAGACGACCTCGAGGCTGGTGCTGCCGTGAATCGGGTCGCCGTCGGAGAGATCGCCGTGCCGGCGGCGGAAGTGCATGACGCTCACGATCAGGATCGCCATCACGAGCGCGAACACGAACACCGACGCCACCGCGAGCACGTCGTAGAGCGTGTCCATCGAGTTGGCCTGACTCGAGGCCTCCTCGGGCAGCCACGGCACGTTGAGGACGACGACCGTCCCCACTGCCGTGAGGGCGACCGTGATCATGATCACCTCTACGAACGGGTGCCTGCGCATCAGCCGCCCACCTGGACGTCGGTCTTCATGCCGAGCTGCTCGTGGCCGGGCACAGTGCAGATCAGCGTGTACTTGCCGGGCTTCAGGTCGGCTTCCAAGGTGGCCTTCTTGCCTGAGTCGATCAGTGGAGTCTTTGGCTTCTTCGGAGCGTTTTCGATCTCGACGTCATGCGGGATCTTGCCCTGGTTGTCCACCGCGAACTCGAGCTTGCCCGCTTTGAGGCTGTCGCCGCCCGGCAGAGTGATCGAGTACTCCTTCTCCACGATCTGCACGGCGCCTCCTGCCGGTGCCGGCTTCCCTGTCTCCTCACCCTTCTCCTTGGCCTCCTCGGCCTTCTTCTCGGCGGCCTCCTCGCGCGGGTGTTCCTTCTCGGTGGTCCCGAGCAGGACGACGAAAGTGACCACCGCGATCACGCCGGCAACTCCCATCACGACGCGCCCCCCTCTGGGGGTCGGCGGGAAATCCTCCCGCGTCATGCCGATGGCGAACAGGCCGAACGCGAACAGCACGAATGTGACGCCGAGCACGTAGTACGCGGTCACAGCTGCGCGAGTGTATAGAAGACACCTACGGGTCTAGACGATTGATTCCGGGGGCTAGTCCAGCCTGGGAAGTACTTCCGCCGCCACCCATTCAAGTGCGTCCGGCACGAGTGGCGCGAGCAGGCTGACCTGAATCAGGACCATGCCGACCCCCGCCTCCTCGTAGCGACCGAGCTCCTCCACGATCGCGTCCGCGCTTCCACCGAGCATGCGGCGATCCGGGACGAACGACTCCTCCTCGCGGCCGGGCGGCACGAGCCCCCGCGCCACGCTCAGCTCCAGCTCGGCGGGGTCGCGGCCGACCTCCTCGCCGAGCCGAGCCAGACCCTCCTTGACCGTGGCGATCTCCTCGGGGAACACCTCGAAGCCGTGCCAGCCCGACCCGAACCGCAGAGCCCGTCTCATGGCCGGCTCCGTGTTGCCTCCGATCCAGATCGGCGGGCCGCCGGGCGTGCGGGGCGTTGTCGCCAGCACGATGTTCTCGAAGCGGGTAAAGCGCCCACGGAAGCTGCAGGGATCCTGGCTCCAGAGCGCCTTCATGGCCTGCAAGTGGTCGTCTGTGCGCGCGCCGCGCTCGTTCGCCGGCACGCCGATCGCCTCGAATTCCTCGCGCATCCAGCCCACGCCGACCCCGAAGACGAAGCGGCCGTCGCTGAGCACGTCCAGCGCGGCGACCTCGGCAGCGAGGGTGACCGGATCCCTGTAGGGCAGGACGAAGACGCTCGTGCCGAGCCGCACCTGATCGGTAACCGCGGCGATCGCCGACAACGTCACGATCGGATCGAGCCACTGCATGCCCGGCGACATCGCCACCTCGGTACCGGAGCGCTGGTACGGGTAACGGCTCTTGCGTTCGTAGGGAAGCGCCACGTGATGCGCTGCCCAGACCGAGTCGAAGCCCAGCCAGTCGGCCGCCTCGGCGACCGGCAGCAACGTGTCCTTCCCGTGGTCGAGACCGACATTGGGTAGCGAGACGCCGACGCGCACCGTGGAAGCTTATGCGGAGCGCCAGCACAGGAAGCGCTCGGGAGCAAGCCGCAGGAGTGGGCCGATCGGAGGACGCTCCCGGTAGGGCTCGTATTTCGCGACGAGCGCGGCTACCGCTTCGGCCTCGGCGTCGATCGCGAGCACCTGAACGCGCCCCAGAGCCTGGACCCAGGCGAGCTTGCTCCAATCGTCGTCATAGCGGTCGACGGTGAACGCGGCCTGCGGACGCTCGCGCAGGAAGTGCACCCTGGCGAGCTCAGTGCCGGGCGCGCGCTTACGCTTGCTGTCAACCGCGCTGTAGATCGCCCCGCCGTGAAGGACGTACGTGATCGGCAGCACGCGCGGGTAGAGCGCATCGTCGACGACACCGAGCCTCCCGACCCTTCCTTCGACGACCAGCTGCTCGGCCCAGGCCGGTAGCGCGACGGTCAGCTGAAGAGCGCCATCGTGGCCGTGAAGCCGTGCAGGAAATTGCGGCCGCCGACGGGGCCGATCTCGCCGGCGCAGAAGAAGCCGGACACCGGTACCTCGCCGAGCGAGTCGGCGAGCGCTCCAGCGTCGTGGTCCTCGACCGGGAACATGTGGCGCCCGCGCCCGTTGCACGTGAACAGCAGCACACCGGCCGGCGGGCGGCCGCCGAGCGCCTCTGCCTGCCGCGCCAGCGCGTCGCGCAGGTCTTCGTCGGCCGAGCTCGCGTCACGGACGTGCAGCCGCACTGTCTGCCCGACGCGGGGCACGTCGCCGATGGCCAGCGCACCGGTCGAGCGATCTGCTCCGAGCAGTCCACGGATCAGGAAGTCGCCGCGCCCGTAGTCGGGCTGGTTCTCGTCGATCACGATGCCCATCAGGAGCCCCGTCGAGGCGAGCGCGCGCTCCCGCTCGCCGACGTCCGCCAGCACCTCCCCCACCTTCTCGAGCGCTGGCTTGGAGGCAAGCTCGACGATCAGGTTGCCCTCCGCCGCGGTTACCACCATCTCGGGGCCGATCGGGGCAGCGCCCTGAGACACGCACGGCAGGACGTCCACTCCGCCGACAAACAACCCCACGGCTCCGCCGTCGAGCTGCCGCGTGCCCATGAAGAGCACGCTGTCCTCGACCGTGTGCGCGCCGCTCGCGATGCCACCGACCGCCGGCAGACCCGGGTGCTCCACGGCGGCGCGTTCCAGCAGCAGATCGGCGGGAAACGTGACCGGATCTGTGAGCAGGAGCATGAGGTCGGGGCGATCGACCGCGGGCAGCTCGTCGATCTCTATGCCCGCCTCGGCCGCCCGTGCCGTGAGGTGAAAGCTCTCCACCCGGGCGCCCGGCATCGACGCTGCCCACACCGACACGCCCGGCCCCTCTTCCACCTCGCGCGACGTTCCGACCACTCCCTGCGCACAGCAGCCGATCATGTGCGCAGGCGACAGCAGCTCGTCGAGCGCCTGCATCCCGGCTTCGGAGTGCTCGAGATGGGACCCGCTCATGAAGACCGTCGCGACGTCGACCTCACCAGGTCCGATCTGTTCTCGCGCACGCATGGCGGCTTCGCGAAACGCGGAAACCGTGTCGTACGCGGTCGAGAGCCCACTACCGATGCGCGTGCCGGTGCCGCCCATGTCCATGTGCCAATTATGCTCCCGCTCCCGTGAGATTGGGCCTACTGGTCGAGCTACCGACCCAGCGCGAGAACGTCGAACTCGCCGTGAGTGCCGAGCGGGCGGGGTTCGAGTCGGTGTGGGCGCCCGAGTTCCACAACCATTCCGGGCCGCTGGCGCTCGCCGGCGCCGCGCTCGCGACGGAACGCGTCGAGCTCGGCACGTCGATCGCGTGGGCGTTCGGCCGCTCACCGCTGCTCACGGCCGTCACCGCCCTGGACCTCGACGAGATGTCCGGCGGCCGGTTCGTGCTCGGGCTCGGAACGGGGACTCGCAGGATGCGAACGGACTGGCTCGGCGCTCCGGCCGAGAGGCCCGCCACGCGGTTACGCGAGACCATCGAGGCGATCCGGGCCGTCTGGAACGCATCGAGCGCAGGCTCTGTGCAGTACGACGGTGACCTGGTCCGGCTGAGCGTCCGTCCCTACGGGCGCGCGGGGCAGCTGCGCGCGGACATCCCGGTCTTCATCGCGGCAGTCAACGAGGGCATGTGCCGTGCGGCCGGAGCGATCGCGGACGGCGTCGTCGCGCACCCGATGGCGAGCGGCCGCTACATGCAGGAGGTGATGCGGCCGGCGATCGCCGCGGGCGCGGAGCCGGCGGGGCGAGACGGGAGCGACGTAGAGATCGCCGATTGGGTGATCGTCGCGATCTCGGATGACCCCGACCAGGCGCGCGAAGACGCCAAGCGCCAGATCGGCTTTCACGCCACGGTGCGCACCTACGATCACATACTCGCGCTGCACGGGTTCACCGAGGTGGCAAACGAGATCAGGGAGCTGTGGCGAAGCTTCGACCTGACAGGCATGACGGCGCTCGTAACGGACGAGATGCTGGAGACGATGGCCGTCGCGGGCACTGCGGACGAGTGTCGCGACAAGCTCGCCCAGCGCGCGCTCAGCTCCGATCGCCAGCTGCTCGGCGCGCCGGTCGTGGCGACGGACCCTGAGCGCGTGCGCGCGTATCACGAGGCCATCGTGGAGACGTTCGGGAGTTGACGATCGGTGCTTTCTTAGGGACAGGCATCGAAGGGGGTGATCCAGGGGGGCCCAAGTGGCACGAGCCTCCGACCTACCCGTGCCGGTTTTCACGCTTTGCGACGTTTGCGATCTCCTCGTGACACCGCTGATCATCGATTGGACAGTTAGGTGCCCTATAGGGCCCTCAACTGTCCACTCGACGAGTGGTGCCTCACAAATAGGTCATCTCACAACACCCACGCATGCAAGTCGCAACCCTCCGCAAACCTCCCGTAACAACCCTCTTTCGATGCCGTCCTTAGAGCTACGAGAACGAAGCGGTCTCAACGCGCTCCGCCCTCTTCACACCACCGTTGAAGACGCGTGTACACTCGGCCGTGACCCGGGATTTCGGGGAGCGAGAGCAATGGGCTGGACCCTCTTTTTCATGCTGGTGATCCTCAAGATCCCGCTTTTCGCGGCGCTCTACTTGATCTGGTACGCCGTGAAGGAGCCGCCCGTGGTCGAGGAGGGGCCGAGCGAGGGCGAGCGCGACCGCTGGCCGCGCCGCAGGCCCCCATCGCGGCCGCGCTTCCCGCGCCGCGGCCCGCTGGGAGGCGGAGCCGGCTGCCGGGCAGCCCCTTGCCCGCAGACGGGCACGCCGCCGCTGCGCGCCCGCGCGCACGCCCTGCCCCGCCGCTAGGTCCCCCTAATCCGCGACCGCGCGGGAGTCGAGATGCATGCCCACCTTGCGCTTGACGCGCTGGAGGGCGTTGTCGACCGTCTTCGTGTCGCAGCCGAGGTGCTCGCCGATCTCCTCGTAGGAGCGCCCGTCGAGGTAGAGCGAGAGCACACGGCTTTCGAGCTCGCTGAGCACGCTCGTGATGCAGGCAACGAGGCTCTGCACCTCCTCGGTCGAGATCACCTGGTTGACGGGGTCGTGCACAGCCGAGCCCGGAAGCACGTCGGCCATGGTGGGCTCGCCGTCATCACCCGCGGCCGCCGGCGTCTGGCTGAACGACACGTACGAGTTCAGGGGCGTGTGCTTGTTGCGCGTCGCCGTCTTTACGGCCGTGATGATCTGGCGCGTGATGCAGAGTTCCGCAAAGTTGCGAAAACTCGATTCGCGGTCCGGCCGGTAGTCCCGGATCGCCTTGTACAGGCCGACCAGGCCCTCCTGGATCAGGTCCTCGGACTCTCCCCCGATCAAGAAGTAGGACGATGCCTTCAAGCGCACGAACCCGAAGTAGCGCCGGATCATCTGGTCGGTCGCACCCGGCGCACCCCGCTTGGCGAGTGCGACGAGGTATTCATCTTCAGGCTCGAGTCGAGCTTGACCCTTTCTCGACGTGGCGGGCGACACGGGCCCCGACAGCCGTCTGACCGGACGGCGCAGCGGCTGGTGCCGCGTGCGAACGCCTCCACTCCTCTGCGCTGCGATTCCCCGCTGGGGTGATACCTCCACTGCTCCAACCTCCCTCCGGCTCTCGCCAACGGCGATCGCCATCACAGGTGCGTTGGGCGCGGTACCTCCCCTGGCGCCTTAGCCCGACTCCGGAGTCTCGACCAAGGCTCTAGCCAGCCCTGAACCTCAACCCCAGCTTTAGATTGGGCGGCATTCTAGGGAGTTATGGAGACTTGTCAAGGGCGCTGGGCGGATCCGTGCTCCCACGCTGCCGCAGCGCCTCGTATATCAGCACCGCGGCCGCGGCGGATACGTTCAAAGACGCCGTTTGCCCTGGATTTGGGAGAGAGATGGCCTGGTCGCAGGCACTCCGGACCCGGGGGCGCAGGCCCTTGCCCTCGGAGCCAAGGACCAGCACCACCCGGCCCTCGTAGCTGGGCACCGTGTAGGACGTCTCGGCGCCCGCCTCCGCGCCGTAGACCCATGCTCCCCGGCCGCGGGCCGCGGTCAGGAAGTCGGCCAGATTCCGCACGCGTGCGATCGCCAGGTGCTCGACGGCGCCGGCCGAGGCGCGGCAGACGGCCGGCGTCACGTCCGGTGAGCGCCGCTCGGGCACGACCAGGCCACTGATCGCCGCGCACTCGGCGGACCTGCAGATCGCGCCGAAGTTGTGGGGGTCCTGCACCTGATCGAGCGCGACGACCAGCGCCTGGGGATCGTCGAGCAGCGCCTCGGGATCGGCATAGCGGTAGCGCTCGACCTCGCACGCGAGACCCTGGTGGTCGGGCGAGCCGCAGATTCGCTCGAGCTCTCCGGCGTCGACGAGCAGGGCCAGGGAGGCGCCGTCCGGGAGCTCCTCCCCTGCCGCGCGCGTCATCCACACGCGCAGCACCCGCCGGCGGCCCTTCAGCGCCTCTCGCACGGGGTTGCGCCCGTAGATGATGCTGGTGCCCGCCGGCTTGCCGCGGCTGCGGCGGCCATTCGCCCGGCCGCGCTGGTCGCTCACGCGGGGCCGCGCTCGCCTACGCGAACCAGGACCGGCCCGTCCGCCGTGTCGCGCACCTCGTAGCCGCGCTCGGCGAGCAGATCACGGATCTCGTCAGCGCGAGCGAAGTCGCGATCCTCGCGGGCGCGCTCCCGCTGCTGCGCAAGAGCCACTGCCTCCTCGTCGGCGGGCACCTCGGCAGCGAGCACGCTGTCCAGACCGATCACGGTCAACATCTCCGCGAGCGCAGCCCTCGAGCCCGGGAAGGCCGCGCCGCTCTCCAGCCGCCGGTTGCCCTGGCCGACCAGCTCGAAGAGGGCGGCCAGCGCCTGCGGAGTGTTGAAGTCGTCTCGGAGCGCCTCGAAGAACGCCTTTCGGCAACTGGCAACGACGGGGTCCGGCTCTCCCTCGCCAGCTTCGGGCGTGCGTGCGAGCTGGCGGACGAAGTTGACGATCCGCATGACGGCCGCTTGCGCCTGCTCGAGCTGCTCGGCCGAGAAGTCCACCGGCTTGCGGTAGTGACCGCTCAGGAAGTACATGATCAGGGCGTCCCGCCCGTACTCGTCGAGCGCCTCGCCGAGCAGCCGGACATTGCCGACCGACTTCGCCATCTTCTCCTCGCCGAAGCGCACCATCCCGTTGTGCACCCACAGCCGCGCCAGCGGCTGGCCGCGGCCCGCCTCGGTCTGGGCGATCTCGTTCTCGTGGTGAGGGAACAGGAGGTCGGAGCCGCCGCCGTGGACGTCGAAGTCCAAGCCGAGAAACCGCTCCGCCATCGCCGAGCACTCGATGTGCCAGCCCGGCCGCCCCCGACCCCAGGGCGACTCCCAGAACGTGTCCTCGCCCTCTTTGTGCGCCTTCCACAGCGCGAAGTCGAGCGGGTCGCGCTTGAGGGCACGTTCCTCGGGCGGCTCACCGGTGTCCTGGGGCGCGAGGTCCTCCAGGCGGCGATTCGAGAGCTTGCCGTACTCGCCGAAGCTGCGCACGTTGAAGTACACGTCGCCGCCGGCGACGTAGGCGTGGCCCGTGTCGATCAACGCCTGGATCAGGTCGATGATCTCTGCGATCGTCTCGCTTGCCAGCGGCTCGTAGTCCGGACGGCCGAGAGCGAGCCGGTCGGTGTCCGCACGATACGCGTCGGTCATCTCGCGCGCGAGCTCGGCCGACGGCAGGCCACGCTCGTGAGCGGCGTCATAGATCTTGTCGTTGACGTCGGTGATGTTCTCCACGAGCGTGACGTCGTACCCCTCGTGCTCCAGCAGCCGCTTCAGCAGGGCGAACACGACGAACGGCCGGGCGTTCCCGACGTGGATGCGCCCGTAGACGGTCGGGCCGCAGGCGTAGATGCCGACCTTGCCGGGATCGCGCGGCTCGAGCTCGCGCACGTCGCCTGACAGGGAGTCGTGAAGTTGGATCGGAGTGCTCATTTGAGAAAGGAAGGGTAGATAAGCCGCGCTAGCCGCCCAGCGCCGCCCGCACGAGATCGAGCACGGAGCGCGGGTCGACGCCGTAACGGCGCTCGTACTCGGCCGCCTCTTCGTCGTCTGCAAGCGCCAGGACGAGCTCCTCGCGGCTCGAACCGGCGTTGCAGGCAGCCCGGTCGAGCGCGACCAGCGCGGCGTCTTGCACGAAGCCGAGGATGCCTCCGGTTCCGGGCAGATCCCGGTCCTCGCATGGATCGGCGATCTCGACCGGCGGCGGCCGGCTGGACTCGGCTGCCAGCGCGAATCCCCCTGACACGGCGATCGCCGCGGCCACGGCAGCCGTCGCGATCTGCAGCCGCAGTCCGCGAGCGAGCAGGAACGCGGCGACCAGGGCAAATGCGGCACCGATCGCGAATGCGATTGCGAACCCCTCGTTGACGAGGGTCACGAGCGTCTCGTCCGCACGCTCTCGCAGCTCGTCGAACGCCTCGACGTCGTCCCCGTCGACGTTTGGGCGGAATTCGTCGAACTCGCGGCGCAGGTCGTCCCGCGGGTCGTCACTCTGCACCGCGACGGCGAGCTGCGGCGCCAGGTCGAGCTTGTCCTGAGGGGGCAGCTCCGCGTCGAGGATGAGCGCGGCCCCCTTCAACCTGGCGTCCTCGACTGCGTCCTGGAGCTGGTCGTTGAGGACGGGTGCGAGGACCACGAGCGCCAGCGCGATCCCCACGTGCCGCAGGCCGAGCACGCGTGCCGCCTCACGCGCGTCGCGCTGGGGCAGCAGCGGGCCGACGATCGCAGTCAGGGCGAGGCCCATGCCCAATCCCGCCAGGGCCTGCGGCAAGAAGGTCCAGGCAACCGAGGCGGTGGGGAGAAACGCCAGGCAGGCGGTTCCGGTGGCGACCAGGAGTGCCCCGGCCGCTGCCCTGCGGACGGAAGAGCCGGGTACGGATGCGCCGACGAGGGCGAACAGGGGCAGGACGCTGATGGCTGCGGCCGCTGCGAGCGGCTCGATGCTCCAGCCATTCACGAAGAGCAGCACCGTGAGGAAGAGCGCGGCGGCGAGCGCCCCGGAGAGAAGCACGAGCGCCGACTCCGTGGCACGAAGCTTCGGGGCGCGGTGGCCCTGTGGCGGCAGCGGCGATGGCTCGCGCAGAAAGCCCGCGACGAGGAAAGGCGCGAGCGCAGCCTGCGAGATGAAGATCGAGCGCCAGCCGAACGCCTGCGTCAATGCCCCGCCGAGCGCCGGACCGGCCACGGTGCCGAGCAGCGCAGCGAGTCGCCAGAGATGCCCTGGGCCCTCGCTTCGCGCGCCCTCGAGCAGCACGAACGCAGAGACCAGCACCGCCGCTCCACCGGCCGCCTGCAGGCCGCGCAGCACGAGCAGCAGCGCGAGCGAGTCCGCGAGTCCGCAACCGAGCGACGCGGTGCCGAACAGGCCCAGGCCCAGGGCCCCGGCCCTCGCCGGCCTGTCGCCGGCGAGGCGCACCGCAATCGGTAGCGTGACCGCAAGCGCCACCGCGTAGACACCGAGCACGGCGGCGACCCCGGAAACCGTCGTATCGAGCTCGAGCAGGATCGGCGGCAAGGCGAGCGCGACCACGCCCGTGTCGGCAAGCGCCAGGAAGGCCGCCGTCGCGACGAGCAGTGGGCCGGCGCGGCGGGCCACGCGTATCAGCCGCGCTCCAGAAGCACCACCGCGATCGCCGCCATCCCCTCGCCGCGTCCGATGAAGCCCATCCCCTCGTTCGTCGTGCCCTTCACGTTGACGCGGTCCGCGGGGATCGCGAGCGCGGAGCCGAGGCGCACCGCGATCTCGCCGGCTAGCGGCGCGATGCGCGGCTGTTCGCACACGAGCGTCGCATCGATGTTGGCCACGCGCCAGCCCTCCTCGCCGGCCAGCGCCGCCACGCGCCCGAGCAGCTCGACGCTGTCCGCCCCTTCGTATGCGGGGTCGGTGTCCGGGAAGTGACGGCCGATGTCGCCGAGCCCGGCGGCGCCGAGCAGCGCGTCGATCACGGCATGCGTGAGCACGTCCGAATCGGAGTGTCCCTGCAGGCCCGGCACGCCGGAAAGCTGGACGCCGCCCAAGACGAGCGTGCGCGCACCTCCGTATCGATGCGTGTCGTAACCGATCCCGACGCGGTGATCGCTCATCCGAGCGGCTCCTCCCCGCGCCTGCGCGCGTCGAAGACCGAGACGCGCTCGACACCGAGCTCGCGCAGCAGCTCGACCGCGGCGTCGTAGCGGTGACCGATGTATTGCGGCTCGTGTGCGTCCGACGACAGTGCGACGGGCTTGCCTGCGGACACGACGAGCTCCAGCAGCTCCCGCGACGGGTAGATCTCTCCAGCCGGCTTGCGCAGGCCCGCCGTCGACACCTCGACAGCTACCTCGGATGCAGCGATCGGTTCGAGTGCGAGCTCGTAGAAGGAACGCAGGTCCCGCGTCGGCGCAGGTCGCCCGGAGCCCCAGACCTTCACGAGGTCCGGGTGAGCGAGGATGTCGTAGAGGCCGCTCGAGGCCGCCTGCCCCAGGGCGCGGAAGTAATCGCTCCAAACGTCGTCCGCGCTCGACGCTCGCCACGCGTCGTAGCCGTCGTGGTCGACCGCTCCTTCCGTGATGAAGTGAACGGACCCGATCACGTAGTCGAACGGCCGCCCCTCCAGAAGCTCGACGATCTGCTCCTCTCGGCCCGGCACGTAATCGACTTCGAGCCCGAGTTTGATCGGGCGCCCGGAGGCCTTCATCTCCTCCACGAACCGGCAGTAGTCGTCGAGGTCGTCGAGCGCGCACTGCACCCAGAACGGATGGCGCCAGATATCGAGCGCCTGCCGGAACCGATACACGTGCTCCGAGAAGCCGAGTTCGCCGACGCCCGCGCGCGCCGCCGCCTCGAGGTAGCGGTCGACGTTGTCAGCGGTGAAGTAGCGCTCCGGGCCCGTGTCGGGAAGATCGGGCCGCAGGTGTGTGTGGTAGTCGGTCAGCAACGGGCGGAGAGAAAGAGCTCGGCGATGCGAAGGTCGAACGGCGTCGTGACCTTCAGATTGTCACGCGGCGCCTCGACGATGCGCACATCACCTCCCCCGGCCTCGACGAGCTGGGCGTCGTCGTAGGCGCGGTCGACCTCCTCCGAGGCCAGCGCGGCCCGGAGGGCCTCGGCGCGGAACACCTGCGGCGTCTGGACGGCCCACAGGTTGCTGCGCTCCAGCGTCGCAAGCACATGGCCGCCGGCGTCGGCCTCCTTGACCGTGTCCGTCGCGCGCGCCGCCGCGATCACGGCGTCACAGCTCCACGCCTGCAGCCGCTCAACGCACCGGTCGACGAGGGCCGGCGTCACCAGCGGCCTGGCTGCGTCGTGCACGACCACGACCTGCTCAGGGGTGGCCGGCCGGGCCGCCGCCAGCGCGTTCGCGACCGAGCGCGAGCGACTTGGTCCGCCGGCGACGACGGAGACGTCGAGGCCGTCGAGCGTCGCGATCGCGCGCTCCACTTCGGCCTCCGCGCCGGGCGGTGCGGCCACGACCGCCGCCTCGATCGACTCTGCGGCCGCGAAGGCGGCCAGCGACCACCACAGGAGCGGCCTGCCCGCCAGTGGCACGAGCGCCTTCGGCTTGTCTTCGCCGAGCCGCTCCCCCGCGCCGCCCGCCGCTATCAGGACGGTCGCCATGCTGACTGTGAGTGAGGCGGGCGGCTCTCCCCGGTCTCTCCTACCGGCGAGAGCCGCTCGCTCAGCGGCGCGCCTACTTCGCGGCCGCCGCCCGCTCCTGGTTCGTCTCCTCGAGGAGGTTGTCCAGGTGCTGCTCGGCCTCTTCTTCGTCCATCTCGAGCGCGTACATGAGCTCGGATGAAAGGATCTTCTTCGCGCGCGTGAACATCTGCTTCTCGCCCGTGGACAGTCCTTTCTGGAAGTCCCGGATCGCGAGGTTCCGAACGACCTCGGCGAGCTCGAAGATGTCCCCTGTCTTCATCTTGTCGCGATTGTGCTTGAACCGACGGTTCCAGTTCTTTGGCATCGCGCTCATGTCCTCGCGCAGCACCGCGAGCACGCGCTCCACTGCTTCCTCCCCGATTACGCGCCGCAGTCCTGCCCGGTCGGCGCTTTCGGTCGGGACCATGACCGTCATGTCGTTGTGCAGGATCTTGATGGTGAGGTACTCGCGCTTGTCTCCGAGTACTTCCTTCTTCTCCTTCTTCAACACCTTGCCGGCCCCGTGATGCGGATAGACAACCTTGTCCCCGACCTTGTAGGTCGCGGGAGGCCCGCCGGTTATGGTCGCTTCGCTCTCGATCTCCAACGTACTTGACTGTGGAATTGTTTCCCCCCTTGTGATTTAGCCGACCGATCCGATCAATTCTCTCCGGACCTACCGAGCCGCGCCGACTAGGTTTGCAAATAACGATCAACCAGATTGACTTCCTGAAGCCTCCTCAAGCCCTCGCGTATCTCCTTTGCGCGGACCTCTCCCACGCCTTCGACGTCCTCCAGCTCCTCAGCCGTCGCCGTCATCAACTCGTCGAGGCGACCAAAGTCCCTGACGAGGTTGTGCACGATGCTGTCGGGTAGACGCGGAATCTTGCCCAGGATGCGGTAGCCCCGAGGCGTGACCGGGAAGTCGAGAGTGTTCAGCTTGCGGTCGTAGCCCATGAGCTCCGCGAGACGGCCGAAGTCCAGAAGATCTGGATGGGGCAGTCGCGGCAGTGACTCCATCACCGTCGCGTAGCTCGCCTCGGACAGGTCGATCAGGTAGTCCCTGACGACCGCCGAGCGGTCGGCCGCGATGCCGACGAGCATGTCCTCGAGCTGAGCCTCGATCAACCGTCCCTCGGCCCCGAGCTCGACGATGTAACGCTCGATCTCGACTCCCATCCGGATCACCATCTCCCCGCGCTGAAGCACCGTGAGGGCGTCGTGGAGCGTTGCGCCGCCCTCGAACTCGAGCGCCGTCAGGCGCATCGAGACCTGGTCGTGCCGGGTGCGGTACTTGTCGAGCGTCGCGAGGGCCTGGTTGGCCTTGGCGAGCACCGCGGGGATCTCCTGAAGGATGTATTTGGCCCCGTCCGCGAACAGCGATACGACCTCTCTACGCTCGGAGATCGAAATCACGAGGCCGCTCGTCTGCTTGGAGACACGCTCGGCCGTGCGGTGGCGGGTACCGGTCTCGCGGGTGACGATGGTCGGGTCCGGCGTCAGCTGGACGTTCGCCCAGATGATCTTCGTCGCGTTCTGGGACAGCGTGATCGCGCCGTCCATCTTCGCGAGCTGGTAGAGGATCGCGGGCGAGTACTCGATGTCGAGCTTGATGCCCCCCGAAAGCAGCGGCGCCAGCTCGTCCTCGTCGCCGATCACGATCAAGCCGCCGGTGCGAGCGAGCACGATGTTGTCGATGCCCTCCCGGACGGCCGTGCCCGGGGACACCATCTCGAGTGCTCTCAGGAGTCGGGGTTCTTGCCGTGATTGAAGCTCAGCCAACTCATCTCCAACTCGCGGCATGACAGCCATGATAGGCAAAAGGCCCGCTTCTGCGCGGTCCGGCCTCCTAGTGCCGTTTCGTGCTATTCAGGGCGGTCGGCATCGAAGGGTGACGCCGGACGGGCATCGAGGGGTGAAACGGAGGGTTCGCGGAAGCTCGCGAGTCGTATGCGCAGGTGCTGAAAGATGAGCGCGATCGATTGGGCCGTTTTTGACGCGCTATACGCGTTCAATCCGGCCCAAAGGCGAGCGAGGACCGCGAATGCGACGCACCGAACGCCGATCGTCACAGAACCGCGACGAGCACCTCTTCGCAGCTCAAGCTGCCCGGCGCGCGTCCTCGCCGGGCACGCACAGTGCCGGCGCGAGCGCTGCGGCCACCGACTCCGCTGGTGCAGCACGGCCCGCCGCGAGTGCACGCACACCGTCGTCCTCTAGACATGCGGACGGCAGCACCACGCGCTCGAGACCGAAACGTGCAGCCTCTTCGAGCCTGCGCTCGGCGTGGCCGACATAACGCAGCTCACCCGTCAGCCCAAGCTCGCCGAAGCACGCCACTGGCCCGTCTCCACCGGCGAGCGGGACGCCGCGTGCAGCAGACGCAACGGCCAGCGCGACCGCCAGGTCGGCGCCCGGCTCCTCGACTCGCACTCCGCCCGCGACGTTCACGAACACATCGCACGCCCCGAGCCCGCGACCGCCACCGAGCTCGCGTCCCGCGTGCCGGCCGAGAACGGCAAGCACCAGGCTGAGCCGGTTGCGATCGATGCCGTTGGCCACGCGGCGTGGCGGAACGATTTCCGTCTGCGCGACCAGCGCCTGCACCTCCACGAGCAAGGGTCGAGAGCCCTCCATCGCGCAGAGAACGCAGGAGCCTGCGGCCGCGCTGGCATCGCGCGCAAAGCGCGCGGAGGGATCGCCCACCTCGCGCAGGCCTCCCTCGCGCAGCTCGAACACGGCGACCTCGTTGGTCGATCCGAAGCGGTTTTTGAGCGCCCTCAGGATGCGGTAGGGACGCTCACGCTCGCCCTCGAATTGCAGGACACAGTCGACTGCGTGCTCGAGCACCCGCGGACCGGCAAGCACGCCCTCCTTGGTGACGTGGCCGACCAGGACGACTGTGCAACCGCTCGCACGAGCAAACCGCTCGAGCCGGGCAGCCACCTCGCGCACCTGGCCGACGCTGCCTGGGACGCCGCCGAGCTCCTGCGAGTGGAGTGTCTGCACGGAGTCGATCACGCACACCCGCGGCCGCGTTACCTCGAGCGTGGCCAGAACGGTCTCGAGCTCCGTCTCCGCAAGGACCGGCACGCACAATGCGTCCGGCTGCAGCCGCTCCGCGCGCAGGCGCACCTGCGCGATCGACTCCTCCCCGCTCACGTACAGCGTCGGCTCCCCTGCGCGCTCGATCGCCGCAAGCGCCGAGCTCATCAGAGTGCTCTTGCCAATCCCCGGCGAGCCGCCGATCAGGATCAACGAGCCGGGCACCATCCCGCCACCGAGCACGCGATCGAACTCGGCGCTGCCGGACGGCATGCGCTCGATCTGCGTCGCCTCGACCTCGCTCAGGAGGACGGGCTCGCGCGCTTTCGCGCCACGGCTGCCCCCATGTCCGCGCCCGGCCTCGGATGGGGAGCGCTCTTCGACGAGGGTGTTCCATTCGCCGCAGCCGGGACAGCGGCCCATCCACCTGGAGGTGGCGTGGCCGCAGTCGGTGCAGCAGAACTGGGTGGCCGGTCTCGCCATCTACCTACCTTAAGAGCCGCGCCCGATCGAATTAGCGCCCCCAGGTGTTGGTTCTGGGAGGAACACAATCCCGTACCCTCGGGGATCCCGGATTTTGCGCCTAAGCAAATCCGGTTGTTTTTATGCTCACCAGACGGAAGTTCGTGACGAGGTCCGCTCAGCTCGCCGGCGGCGCGCTTGCGGCTGGCGCCGTCCACGCCCCGCCGCAGGCGATCGCGGACGCGCCGATCGCCCGCCTGTCCGCGAGTCCACCGGACCTGCCGCCGCCGCCGTTCTCGAATGCGGACTACTGGCGCTTCGCGGACTGGCTGGCGCCGTACTTCGACCAGCTCTGGGACTCAGACGCCGGCTACTACCGTTCGGGCAACTCCGTCAACGGCCGCATCTACCACAACAGCGCGTTGCTGACGACGCACGCGATCGCGGCTCTCACTGGACATGAGGGCGCCTGCCGCCGCGACGACCGTGCCCGCCGTCTGGCCGAGCGCCTCTGCAAGTCGCCGCCATGGAGCGAGCGCACCAGCCCGATCGAGCCCGATCCGCAGTTCCACAATCCCGGCTGGGTCGAGAGCATGAACACCGTCGAGGCCGCGATGGACAAGTCCATCGACCCGAAGGTGGCCGAGGCGTTGATGTACGCGTGGCGGGCGCGAGACATCATCCACCTGCCACAGGCGACGATCACTTTGATCGAGGACCGCATCTCGCGCTGCACGCTCGGCGCCTTCTACCGGTTCCCGAATGTCCGCCTCAACCAGATCAACTGGCACTGCGAGATGTACGCGCACTTCGCAACCGTGACCGGCGTCGAGGACCTGTTCCGGCTCGACTACCGGCAGCAGGTCGAGCGCTTCGTCGCCGGCATCGCACAGCCGCTGACGCCCGGTGGCTCGCCCAACCTCGGCCCTGGGTACCGCTTTCACTACCTGCCGCACGAGCCGCCTGGCCACGGTCTCAACCTCGACAGCGCCGAGTACGCGAACATGACGTGCCACTTCCTGATCTGGTACGAGCGTGCGCTGCGCGCCGGCATGGTGCCGCTGTCATCGGAGCAGCTGCGCCTGTTGCGCGCATGGGTCGAGCGCATCGTCTGCGGGTACTGGACACACGCGGGCTACCTGAACTGGGACACCGGCTTCAGCTATAAGCGCTGGCACCAGGGCCGCACGTTTGCGCTCGCGCGGCAGGGGCTGCTGGCGATCGCGCTCTCGCCCCGCTTCCAGAACGATGCACGCATCGGCCCATGGTCGAAGTTCATCTTCGATCAAGGCTTCAGGCTCTATACGCGCTTTGCGCGCGAGTCCGGCGACGGTGCCGGGATCGCACCCGGCGTCCTGTACAGCCTCACCAAGAGCCCCGTCGGGCCGAGCGTGCGCGAGCTGTTTGCTTGCCGGATGCAGACGGACGCGGCGCGCGCAGTGGCGCTCGGCCTGCCCGCAATCGCGACCGAGCAGCCACCACCGCTGTATTCCTTCGATCCCGACATCGGCAGGCTCGCGATCACGACACCCACCTACTCCACGGCGATCCTGCCGGTCACCCAAGGCGCCGTCCCCTACGGCGGCATCGAGCTGGCCCGTCTCTTCGATCAGGGCCAGCGGGCGGTCGCGGACATCGGCGCGCGGCCCTGGGCGTGCTTCGGCGTGCTCGTGCGGAACCAGAGCGCCCGCACGGTCCTCTCGAGCGAGCGCGGACTTCCGCAGCCCGACCCCCTGCGACCACCTCTCGAGCTCCAGAGTTCGCCGCGAGGCGTGGTGAGGCGAGCACCGCCGTATCCCACTCGCCCTTACGCCGGCGCGTTTCAGCGCCTCGTCGCCCGCGGGCATGCGCAGTCCCTGGAAGCGGCCATCGAGACGACTCATCGCTTCCGGTCCAAGTCGCTCGAGACGCGCTGGCGTATCGCCCGCCGCAAGCGTGGCCGCTACTCGGTCGACGTCCTGTTTCCGAGCTGGGGCAAGCAGGCGCAGGTGGAAGCCATTCTGCGGGACGGACAGCGTGTCGTGCTCGCGGGTCCGGTGCCGCCCCGCCGCCGGGTGCGAATGCGGAACGTCGCCTACTTCTACCTCGCCGGAGCGGACGGCGGATACGTGGTCGTGCCGGTGAGCCGGCGGCGCGGCTCGGCGCGCACGGTGAGGCCGAAGGTGCAAGCGTCCGCGCCGACACCGGGGCCAACGCTCGTGATCGGGTTGGCCCACCGGGACAAGTTCAAGAAGCTCGAGCTCGTAGTCCGCATCGCCCCCGCCGCGAGTCCCGACAAGGCGAGCAGTGTCGCGCAGCGCCTGATCGGGACTGCGCGCAAGCCCGCGCCCGTTCGTCAGCGCAAGCGTCGTCGCAAGCGCAACCAGAGATGAGCACGTCATAGGTTGCTCAAAGTTGGTTTCGCGGGGTGGTGCACGGCTCTCGCGCTCGCCGCGCTGATCGGTGAGCCCGCAGAGGCGCGCGGTCCATGCCATTGCAGTTTCCCCGACGCTGGCAAAGCCGGGAGGGCTACTCGCGCTCAGGATTCCAGCGGTTTCGGCGCAACAGCGGCTAACGTCCGGCTCGCATGAACGGCAAGACAGTCGTCGTGACCGGCGCGAGTTCCGGCATCGGGGCGGCGGCTGCGTATCAATTGGCAGGTATGGGAGCCACCGTCGTTCCAGTCGGGCGCAACCGAAATCGGCTCGACGCCCTGGCGCACGAGCTCGAAGCGGTGAACCCCGACCTTGATGCCGAGCCACTGGTCGCGGACTTCGCCTCGCTCGCGGAGGTGCGTTCCCTCGCTGAGCAGCTGCTCGATCGTTACCCCCGCATCGACGTCCTCGTCAACAACGCCGGCCTCGTGTCGGGGCGGCGCAAGTTGAGCGAGGACGGCTACGAGCGCACCTTTGCGGTCAACCACCTTGCGCCGTTCCTGCTGACGAACCTGCTGGTCGACCGCTTACGCGAGTCCGCTCCCGCCCGCGTCGTCACGACCAGTTCCGGTGCGCACTTCAGCGCCGTGCTCGACATCGAGGATCTCAACGCGGAGCGGCGGTGGTCCGCTTGGTCCGCCTACTGCAACTCGAAGCTGGCAAACGTGCTTTTCACGCGGGCACTGGCGCGCCGGCTGGAGAGCTCGGACGTGACCGCAAATTGCCTGCACCCCGGCGTAATTCGGACCCGGCTCGGGCGCGGCGCGCCGCTGCCGGTGCGGATCGGATGGCGAGTCGCGGGGCTGTTCTTCGCGAGCCCGCGCGAGGGCGCCGCGACCGTCGTCTATCTCGCCAGCGCGCCCGCGGTGGCGAGCACCTCGGGCGGCTACTTCGTCGACTCGCGACAGCGCAATCCGAGCGCGCAGGCCCAAGACGCCGCCCTCCCTGAACAGCTCTGGGAGCGCAGCGAACAGCTGACGGGACTGCGTTAGCATCGCGCCCCTAAGAGCGACTTTCAGAATGAAGCTGCACACCCGGATACGCGCCATTACCGGCGCTGGATTGCCACCCGCGGACTCGCCGGTAGGCACAGCTACCGGCTTCGCCCGCGTGCGGCGCCCAGCTTGGTCCTGGGACGTCCCGGGCGCACAGTCATTCTGAAGGCGCTCTACAAACGAACCGAGGGAGAGACATGGGCGAGCGAACCTCATATCCACCCGGCACCTTCTCCTGGGCGGACCTGTCCACGAGCGACCCCGACGCGGCCAAGACCTTCTACCAGGCGCTGTTCGGATGGACGCACGAGGACCTCCCGACCGGGAACGGTACCTACACGATGTTCCGCAAGAACGGAAAGAACGTCGCCGCCGTGTCCCAGCAGCAGCCGGACGAAGCGGCGCAGGGGATCCCGGCCCACTGGAACAACTACATCACGGTGGCTGACGTCGACGAAACGGCCGGAAAGGTGTCGGGCCTCGGGGGGACCGTGCTGCTGGAGCCGTTCGACGTGCTGGACGCCGGGCGGATGGCGGTGATCGCAGACCCCACCGGAGCCGTGTTCATGATCTGGCAGCCCAAGAACAGCATCGGCGCATACGTCGTCAACGAGTCCGGCGCGCTGAGCTGGAACGAGGAGAGCACGAGGGACGTCGGCAAGGCGAAGGACTTCTACTCGTCACTGTTCGGATGGAGCTACGAGGATTTCGCCGGCGGTAACTACTCCGTCATCCACCTGGGCGAGAAAAGCAACGGGGGTATCCGTCCGCAGAGCGATCAGGAGATGGAGGCCGGAATCCCCCCCAACTGGATGCCCTACTTCGCGGTCGAGGACTGCGACGCGGGGACCGCCAAGGCAAGCGAGCTCGGCGCAACCGTGATGCTGCCGCCGATGGAAGTCCTGGTGGAAGGTGCCGAGGGACGGCTCTCCGTCGTCGCCGACCCGCAGGGGGCGGCATTCGCCCTGTATTCAGGCGTCCTGGATCCCTAGGCGCGGCTAGGTCTCGGCCGGAGCCTCGGGCTCCGGATCCTCGGGCTGCTTCTCGTCCGGGCCCTCGCCATCGCCGTCGCCCTCGGGGCCGCCGACGGGGACCGGCTTCTCCTCCGGCTCGGGCGGGCGCTCGACCGGGGGCAGGATCGTGATGTTGAGCTCTTCCTCCGCGGGCAGCGGGGCGGGCTTCTCGCCGTCTGGAGTAGTGGCCTTGTCCTTTTGCTCGTCGCGCTCGACCAGCACGGTGGAGCCGGCCTGCATCGGGGTCTTCAGCACCTCGTCGGCGAGCGGATCCTCGATGTAGCGCTGGATCGCGCGCCGCAGAGGCCGCGCGCCCATTGCAGGGTCCCAGCCCTTCTCAACGAGGAAGTCCTTGGTCCCCTCGGACAGCTCGATCTGCAACTGGCGCTCAGCCATCGACTCGCGCAGGTGGCGCATCAGCAGCTCGACGATCAGCTTGATCTCGTCCTTCGTCAGCTTGTGGAACACGATCACTTCGTCGAGGCGGTTCAGGAACTCGGGCCGGAAGACCTTCTTGAGCTCGCCCATGATCTTGTTCTTCATGTCGTCGTAGCTCATGCCCGTCTCGTCGGCGACGGAGAACCCGAGCGGCGTGTTGCGCGCGATGTCGGTCGCGCCCACGTTCGACGTCATGATCACGATCGCGTGGCGGAAGTCCACGGTGCGGCCCTGTGCGTCGGTCAGGCGGCCGTCCTCGAGGATCTGAAGCAGGATGTTGAAGACGTCGGGGTGCGCCTTCTCGATCTCGTCGAGCAGAAGCACGCAGTACGGCTTGCGCCGCACGGCCTCGGTCAGCTGCCCGCCCTCGTCGTAGCCGATGTAGCCGGGCGGCGAGCCGACCAGGCGCGACACCGAGTGCTTCTCCATGTACTCGGACATGTCGATCCGCACCATCGCGTCCTCGTCGCCAAACAGGAACTCGGCGAGCGTGCGCGCGAGCTCGGTCTTGCCGACGCCGGAGGGGCCGAGGAAGATGAACGAGCCGGTCGGGCGCTTCGGGTCCTTGAGCCCAGCGCGCGAACGACGGATCGCCTTCGAGACCGCGGCGATCGCCATGTTCTGACCGATGACGCGCTTGTGGAGCTCCTCCTCCATGCGCATCAGCTTCTTGGACTCGGTCTCCGTCAGCTTGAAGACGGGGATGCCCGTCCACATCGAGACGATGTCGGCGATCTCGTCCTCGCCGATCTCGGGGCGCTCACCGCTCTCACCAGACTGCCACTGGTCCTCGAGCTCGCGCTTCTTGTTCGTGAGGCGCCGCTCGCGGTCACGCAGACCAGCGGCCTTCTCGAACTCCTGCGCCTCGATCGAAGCCTCCTTCTCGCGCCGGGTGGTCTCGATCTCGTCCTCGAGCTCGCGGTACACCGGCGGCGCGGTCATGGCCTTGATGCGGGCACGCGAGGCGGCCTCGTCGATCAGGTCGATCGCCTTGTCCGGCAGGAACCGGTCGGAGATGTAGCGGTCGGAAAGCTCGGCGGCAGCGTGAAGCGCCTCGTCGGTGATCTTGACGCGGTGGTGCTGCTCGTAACGCTCGCGCAGTCCCTTCAGGATCTGCTCCGTCTCCTCGGTGGTGGGCTGATCGACCTTGATCTGCTGGAAGCGGCGCTCGAGCGCGGAATCGCGCTCCAGGTACTTGCGGTACTCGTCGAGCGTCGTCGCACCGATCGTCTGCAGCTCACCGCGCGCGAGCGCGGGCTTCAGGATCGAGGCCGCGTCGATCGCGCCCTCGGCTGCGCCGGCGCCAACGAGGTTGTGAAGCTCGTCGATGAAAAGGATGATGTCGCCGCGCTGGGTGATCTCCTTCATCACCTTCTTGAGGCGCTCCTCGAACTCGCCGCGGTACTTGGACCCCGCGACCAGGGCGGCCAGGTCAAGCGTGTAGATCTGCCTGTTCTTGAGCAGCTCGGGAACGTCGCCGTTGGCGATCCGCTGCGCGAGGCCCTCGACGACGGCGGTCTTGCCGACGCCGGGCTCGCCGACGAGGACCGGGTTGTTCTTCGTGCGGCGCGACAGGATCTGCATGACGCGCTCGATCTCCGTCTGCCGCCCGACCACCGGGTCGAGCTTGCCCTCCGACGCGAGCTTGGTGAGGTTGCGCCCGAACTGGTCGAGCAGCTTCGAGGACTTCTTGCCCTCGCCGGCGGCCTGGCCCTGCTGGCGGCGGCTACCGGGACCGGACAGCATCCGGATCACCTCGTTGCGGATCTTCTCCGAGTCGGCATCGAAGTCGAGCAGGATGCGGGCGGCAACGCCCTCGTTCTCGCGCACCAATCCCAGCAGGATGTGCTCCGTGCCGATGTAGTTGTGGCCCAGCGAGAGCGCTTCGCGCAGCGCCAACTCGAGCACCTTCTTGGCGCGCGGCGTGAACGGGATCTGGCCGGACGTGACCTCCTCGCCGGAGCCGACGATCCGGACCACCTGAGCCCGCACGCGTTCGACCGTGATGTCGAGCGACTCGAGCACGCGCGCGGCTAGGCCTTCCTCTTCGCGCAGCAACCCGAGCAGAATGTGCTCGGTACCGATGTAGTTGTGCTTGAGCTGCCGGGCCTCCTCCTGTGCGAGGACTACGACCTGACGGGCTCTCTCTGTGAATCGCTCAAACAAGTGCGGCTACCTACCTTTTAGCCGGTCGCGCGGGAGGCTTATCCTCGTTATTCGGCACAAAGACCTGCTTCGATCAGTCCTCCGGCCGAATTGCTTCGCCCGGACAGATCAGTATAACAACGGCCCTGACCCCCAAATCCGTCTTCTTTTCCCCGTAACAAAGGGATTTTTCGGGGTTCGTCATCGGTCCGTTTAGTCCCTGCAAACGAACCGCTGTTGCAGGCAAATTCGCGTCCGGTCGCTACCCGTGAGACGTGAAGGAATCCGCGTCGCGATTATCTCGTCCGCAAGGTCGGAAACAACACGACTTCCCGGATCGAGCGCCTTCCGGACAGCAGCATCACGAGCCGGTCGATGCCGATTCCAAGCCCGCCGGTCGGTGGCATCCCGTACTCCAGCGCCTCGACGTAGTCAGCGTCGAACGGCTGGGCCTCCTCGTCGCCCGCACTCTGCAGAGAGCTCTGCTGCTCGAAGCGCCTGCGCTGCTCGTCCGGATCGTTCAGCTCGCTGAACGCGTTGGCGATCTCGACTCCGCCCACGAAGGCCTCGAAGCGCTCGACGAGTCCAGGCTCGGAGCGATGAGCCTTCGCGAACGGTGAAAGCTCGACCGGATAGTCGAGCAGGAAGGTCGGCTCGATCAGAGTCGGCTCGACGTGCTTCGAGAGCAGCTCGTCCACGAGCTTCCCGTACCCGACACCTGGTTCCGAGGGAAGCTGGATCCCACGGTCTGTCATGGCAGCGGCGAGCGACTCCTGGTCCGGGTGGGCGAGGATGTCGATCCCGATGCGATCGCGGATCGCGTCGCGGAGCGTCTCGCGCCGCCACGGCGGGGAGAGGTCGGCGTCGGTCCCGTCGACGGTGATGATCGTTGTTCCGAGCGTCTCGCGTGCGACCGTGGCGACCATCTCCTCGGTCATGGCTGCCACGTCGAGGTAATCGGCGTACGCCTCGTAGGTCTCGAGCATGGTGAACTCGGGATTGTGCTTGTGTGACACACCCTCGTTGCGGAAGTTCTTCCCCAGCTCGTAGACCTTCTCGAGACCGCCGACGATCAGTCTCTTCAGATAGAGCTCGGTGGCGATCCGCAGGTAGAGCGTGCGATCGAGCTGGTTGTGATGAGTCGTGAAAGGTCGCGCAAGCGCGCCGCCGTAGAGGGGCTGCAGCACCGGCGTCTCGACCTCGATGAAACCGCGCTCGTCGAGGAAGCGACGCACCGCCGCGATCACGTTCGTCCGCAGCAGGAACAGCTCGCGCGCGTCCTCGTTTGCGATCAGGTCCAGCTCGCGATGGCGGTAGCGCTGCTCGACGTCGCTCAAGCCGTGGAACTTCTCGGGCAGCGGACGCAGCGACTTGGCCAGAAGCTCCCAGCCGTCGACGCGCAGCGACAGCTCGCCGCGCCGTGTTCGAATCGGGGCTCCCTGGACACCGATCAGGTCGCCGAGGTCGAGTCCCACGAGTTGCTCGAGGGAGGGTTCGCCGAGCACGTCTTCGCGGGCGTGCAGCTGGATCTTCCCCGACCGGTCCTGCAGGTCGAGGAACGCGACCTTCCCGTGTCCACGGCGGGCAGCGATCCGGCCGGCCACGCGGTAGGTCTCGTCCGCCTCTTCCCCGGCCCCGAGGTCGGCGTGGCGTTGCAGCACGTCGGCGATTGGCGTGCGCTCGTGAAAGCTCAGCGGGTACGGGTCAACGCCGGCCTCGCGCAGTCGCTCGAGCTTGCGCCGGCGCTCGGCGATCAGGTCGGAAGGCTCTTGGCTCACCGGCTCGTTTCGGTCAGCCGAGCTTCGCGGCCCTCGCGCTTTGCCTTGCGTAGTCCTCGCTTTGCCAGCAGGCCGTTGGCGAACAGAAGCAGCGTCTTGTTGGGTGGCGCGCGAAAGCCGGTCTCGGTGTGAGGCGCGTACAGCGCCTGCCGGCCGGGCCCTTCGCCGGCTTCGAGCCAGCCCGTGTGCTGGCGAGCCGCCAGTCCGATCAGCTGCGCGCGGTACTCGTGCGCGAGCAGGCCGGCACGGCGCCCTCCCGGCGGCAGCAACTCTTCGCCCGCCAGGAGATCGATCCCCCGCGGGCCGGCCCCCGATAGCTCGACAGGCGCGACGAACGGGTAGCCGTCCACGTCGACCCATCCGAGGAGGCGGTGCCTGAGCTTGCCGAGGCGGCGGGCCGCGCGCTCGCAGTCGATCCGGGGCGCGGTCCCCTTGCCGGGGGGCGACTGGCTCGCAGGAGGCGACTCCGGCCTAGGCGCTCCAACCACCGACGGCGCGCCCGCGCAAGACAGGCCCGGCCACGAGACGATCCGCTCGACGTGCACCGTGACCGGGACGCGATCCGCGTAGTACTCCTGCAGCCAGCGGTCCCAGAACAGGCGGCCCTGCTTGCGCTTCCCCATGAAGCGCTCGGCTGCCGGGCCGACCACGGTCTCCAGATAGTCGCGGTCTGGCGGCAGGGTCGCCTCGGCCGTTCCCTGAACCAGCACGTAGGAGTCGCTCTCGGCGAACCCGTGCTCGCGGGCGTGGTACGCGAGCGCGACGCGCGGGTTGGCGACGATCCGCTCGAGCTTGCGGCCGAATCCGAGTGAGGTCGTGAACGCGACAGTGCCGGCGTCCCGGTCGCGCAAGCCGATCGGCGAAACGGCCATCAGGACCGTGCCGCCCGCCGGCGTCACGTAGGCGAGAGCAGTCGTGAGATCGCCGCTGATGATCTGGTCGACCTCATCCGGCCACGACACAGGGGTCACGCCGGCGATCTTATGCGTCTGAACCGATGCTAGGCAGCTTCGATCTTCGTAATTTTGAGCTTGCGACTCGGCCCGCGCGGCACCGGGACCGTCACCACGTCGCCGCGCTTGTGGCCGATCAGCGCGCGTCCGACCGGAGATTCGTTCGAGAGCTTGTTCTCGGCAGGCTCAGCCTCCGCCGAGCCGACGATGTGGTACAGGACCGACTTGCGCGACTTCTGGTCCATCACGCGCACGTGGGAGCCGACCGAGACCACGTTCTTCTCGATGTTCTTGTCGTCGACGACGGTGGCGGCTCGGAGCTTCTCCTCCAACTGGGAGATCCTGGCCTCGAGCATCGCCTGCTCGTTCTTGGCGTGGTCGTATTCGGCGTTCTCGGAGATGTCTCCGAACTCACGGGCTTCCTTGATCCGCTCGGCCACCTCTCGGCGCTTGTCCGTGCGCAGGAGGTCGATCTCGGCCTTGAGCCTCTCGAAGCCCTCACGAGTCAGCACTACGTCTCTAGGCATCTTTTTCTCACCTCTACCAAGCCGGCCCGGTCACGCTGACCAGGCCCCCTCGATGCTGCAAAAAACCCGCGAAGGCGCGGGTCGTGGGGACGCCTGCCTGCCTTGCGGGACGGGCAAGTATAGCGAGGCTCAAAATGGGCTCGCCACAACTGTTGCGAGCAGTGCCTCTAGCGATTTCGCTCGTAGATCAGCCTCAGGCCCTTGAGCGTGAGCAGGTCGTCCACGAGGTCGATCGTCTCCGTGAAACCGACGATCACGCCCGCGAGGCCTCCGGTCGCGATCGTTGTGATCCCGCTGCCGAGCTCCTGGCGCAGACGGCGGCAGATGCCGTCCACCTGGCCCGCGAAGCCGTACACGATGCCCGACTGCAGCGAGCCGTCGGTGCTCTTGCCGATCAGGCTTCGCGGCTCTTCGATGTCGACCCTCGGCAGCCGTGCTGCGCGTCTGGCCAGCGCCTCGATCGATATCTCTATGCCGGGAGAGATGATGCCGCCCAGGTACTCGCCGGCGCTCGAGATGGCGTCATAGGTGATGGCCGTGCCGAAGTCGACGACCACACAGGCGTCCTGGCAGCGATCGAAGGCGGCGACCGCGTTCACGAGCCGGTCGGCGCCGAGCTCGCGCGGGTTGTCGAGCCGGATCGGCATGCCGGTCTTGGTGCCCGGGCCGACGATCAGCGCCTCGCGCTCGAGGTAGCGCTCGAACAGGCGCCGGTACTCGGGCACAAGGCTCGGGACAACCGAGGAGACCGACTCCGCCTTGACGTCGTCGAATCCGATCCCCCGCAGCGCGAGCAGCTGATGCAGCGTGATCGCGAGCTGGTCTCCGGTCGCCTCGCGCTCCGTGGCGAAGCGCCAGTGCTCGACCAGATCGGGACCGTCGAACGCGCCGACATGGGTCTGGGTATTGCCGACGTCGATTGCGAGCAGCATGGAGCCGGATTATGGACGGTCGAGCCGCTCCACAGGCGTCGCTCGCTGGTCTGAGCCGAGTGCCGCGAGTGCGCCGGCCAGGCTGGTCCCGTCGGGCAGCGAGAGGTCGGGCTCGAGCTCGAGCAACGGCGCGAGCACGAAGCGGCGGGAAGTGACCTCCGGGTGCGGCAGGACGAGCTGCTCGTCGGCGGTCGTCACGCCCTCGACGATGAGAAGGTCGACGTCGATCGGCCGCGGGCCGTGCCTCGGTCCCCCGGGTTCGCGTCCGAGCTCGCGCTCTACCTGCTTGCACGTCGCAAGCAGCGAATGCGGGTCGAGCGAGGTCTCGATCTCGGTGACAGCGTTGTAGAAGTCGCGCTGATCGGTGATCTCTCCGACCGGCTCGGTCTCGTACACGGAAGAGCTTCGCGATACGTGCACACCGCGGGTCGCGTCGAGCTTCGCGACGGCTGCGTTCAGGTGCGCGAGCCGGTCGCCCACGTTCGACCCGATTCCGAGATAAGCGCGCCGCGACACCTCGCGGCGTGCGTTCAGCGAGAGACCTCTACCGAGATCTCTTCGACTGCGACCGGCAACGGTGGCTCGGGCTTGGTTGCGCGCACGACGACGCCCGTTGCACCAAAGCGCTCCATCAAGACGTCGGCGACCGTTGTACACAGGCGCTCGAGCGTGTGGTACGAGCGCTCCGTCGCGACGTATGTGACGGTGTCGCAGACCGCGCCGTAGTCGATCGTGTCTTCAACCCGGTCGGTGACCGTAGCCTCGCAGTCCTCGAGGTCGAGACTGACGTCGAAGATCAGCCGCTGGCCGGTCTCGCGCTCGGCCGTCGTGACCCCGTGATGGGTGTAGACGGACAGGCTGGAGATCTCGACCGTGACATAGGAATCGCCGGCCTCAGCCCGAGATTCCTCCTCCTGCTCCTCGTACTCACGCTCTTCGTACTCGCTCATATCCCTGGAAATCGCTGCCTTTCGGGCTCATTGCCCCTGGAAACCGGCGCCTTCGCCGAGGGTAGCACTGGCCGCCACGGCGAGCGCGTCGCGTGTCTCCCTGACGTCGTGGACCCGCAGCATGGCGGCCCCACGCTCAAACGCCAGGACCGCAGCAGCCAGGCTTCCGGCCAGCCGGTCGCTCTCTTTTCGGCCGGTAAGAGCGCCCAAAAACCGCTTCCGGGAGGCCCCGACCACCAGAGGGCGGCCGATCTGGGCGATCTCACCCAGGCGCCGGATGAGCTCCAGGTTGTGCTCCAGGGTCTTCCCGAACCCGATGCCCGGATCGAGCCAGATGCGCTCCTCCGGGACCCCCTCGGCGACGGCGTGGGCCAGGCGCTCCTCGAGGAAGCCCTTCACCTCCGATACCACGTCCTCGTAGCGTGGGTCGTCCTGCATGGAGCGGGGCTCGCCTCGCATGTGCATCAGGCAGACCTCCACCCCGGATTCGGCCACCACGGCTGCGGTGTCCGGGTCGCCTGCGAGCGCTGTCACGTCGTTCACGAAGGAGGCGCCGGCCGAGATGGCCGCACGGGCCACCAGGGCCTTGGAGGTGTCGATCGAACGCGGCACCGCGACCGAGCCCTCCATTTGCTCGAGTACCGGCAGCACCCGCCGCAGCTCTTCCTCGGCCGGAACGGGCTCCGCGCCCGGCCGCGTCGACTCGCCGCCGACGTCGATCAGGTCGGCGCCGTCGGCCTCCATCTGCACCGCGTGCGCGACGGCTGCTGCAGGATCCATGAAGAATCCGCCATCGGAGAACGAGTCAGGCGTGACGTTGAGGACGCCCATGATCAGGGCTGGGCGGCGGGATGAGGGGTTGAGCACGGGATCAGAAATCAGAAATTAGAAATTAGGAATCAGGACGGACCGTCCCCCTTGCCCTAATTACTAGTTTCTAATTACTAGTTTCTGAAGTTTGGCCGCTCAGGGCCCTCGCTCCGCATCTCAGCCGTCCCGCCGGCGAGGCCGGGCTGCGGGCGCGGGACGGGGCGAGGCTCGGCCGCGGGCTTGCGCTCGGGCTCGGCCACGGGGGGCTGCTCGGGTTCCGCGGGCGGCGCGCCGAACACCTCCTCCGCCGACTTGCCGGCAAGCAGCTGCTCGAATTCCTCGCGCTCGATCGTCTCGCGCTCGAGCAGGACCCTCGAGATGCGATCGAGATCGCCACGGTGGGAGTTCAGGACCTCCTTGGCGCGCTGGTGCGCGTCCTCCACGATGCGCCGGATCTCGTCGTCGATCTCACGCGCGATCTCGTCGCTGTAGTCGGGCTCCGAGCTGAACTCGCGGCCCAGGAAGGGCATCGACTGATCGTGGCCGAAGGTGCGCGGGCCGAGCTTCTCGGACATGCCGAAGCGCATGACCATCTGCTTCGCGGTCCCGGTGACCTTCTCGAGGTCATTAGCGGCGCCGGTGGTGATCTCGCCGAACACGATCTCCTCGGCTGCGCGTCCGCCGAGCGTCATCGCGAGCGTGTCCTCGAGCTCTGCGCGGGTGGTCAGGAACTTGTCCTCAGTCGGAAGCGAGATCGTGTATCCCAGCGCCTGGCCGCGGGAGATGATCGAGATCTTGTGGACGGGATCCGTGTTATGCAGGAAGTGCGCGACCATCGCGTGGCCCATCTCGTGGAAGGCGGTGACGAGCCTCTCCTTCTCGCTCATCACGCGGGTCTTCTTCTCCGGACCCGCGATCACCCGCATGATCCCTTCCTCGAGCTCGGTCTGGGTGATCTCCCGCTTGCCATCGCGGGCGGCCAGCAGCGCGGCCTCGTTCACCAGATTCGCCAGGTCAGCGCCCGTGAAGCCGGGAGTCTGGCCCGCCAGGTTGTCGACGTCGATGCTCTTGGCGAGCGGCTTGCCCCGGGTGTGCACCTCGAGGATCCGCTTGCGTCCCTTGCGGTCCGGACGGTCGACGACCACCTGCCGGTCGAACCGGCCCGGTCGCAGCAGCGCCGGGTCGAGGATGTCGGGGCGGTTGGTGGCGGCGATGAGGATGATGTTGTCCTTCATCTCGAAGCCATCCATCTCGACGAGCAGCTGGTTCAGCGTCTGCTCGCGCTCGTCGTGACCACCGCCGAGTCCTGCCCCGCGATGGCGGCCGACAGCGTCGATCTCGTCCATGAAGATGATGCAGGGAGAGTTCTGCTTCGCCTGCTCGAACAGGTCGCGTACCCGGCTCGCGCCGACGCCGACGAACATCTCGACGAAGTCGGACCCGGAGATCGAGAAAAACGGCACGCCCGCCTCGCCGGCGACCGCGCGCGCAAGCAGTGTCTTACCGGTGCCGGGCGGGCCGTACAGCAGTACACCCTTGGGGATGCGGGCACCCAGTGCCTGGAACTTCTTGGGGTTCTCGAGGAACTCCTTGATCTCCTGGAGCTCTTCGACCGCCTCGTCCACTCCCGCCACGTCGCGGAATGTGACTTTCGGGGAATCCACCGACAGCCGCTTCGCGCGCGACTTGCCGAAGCTCATGACGCGCGAGCCTCCGCCCTGGACCTGATTCATCAGGAATATCCAGAAGGCAAAGAAGAGCAGGAACGGCAGTATGTAAGTGAGGATCGAGAGCCAGCTCGAGCCGCCCTTGCCCTTGACCTTGATCTGGACGCCATGCTTGCGCATGTCGTCGGTCAGCTGCTGCTCGGTGTTGTTCGGATACCCGGTCGAGTACTTGGTCTTCCCGTCTGGACCCGCGGCGACGTCGAGGGTGTTGTCGCGGGTATTGATGGTGACGCTCTTGACGTCGCCGTTCTCGACCTGGGTCAGGAAGTCGCCGTAGGTCGGTTTGGCCTTCTTCTCGCCCGGGCTGATCAGGTGCTGGGCGAAGAACGCCAGAACCACCACGATCAGGATGGGGAAAGCGGCGTTCTTGAAGAATCGACTCATGTGACCAGGAGGACCGTCAGGTACCCGGCTTCAGACCGGTTGGTCATTCTTGTCCAAGCGAGGCCCTGCGTCCCTGACTGTGTGGAAAGCCTAGCATGGGGTATACGGCTGTATTCCGCCTATTTAAGGGCCTTTTCGGGGTTCGAAGCCGGTTCTGACAGCGTCTCAACGATCGGTACGGATTCGACTTCGCTTTAGATCTACCTGGGCGGAAGCTGGGGCGCGGGCGTGAGGCGAAGCGCGAACCCCCAGCCCTCGGAGCTCCCGGATTTCGCGCCTAAGAGTCCATTACGAAATGCCCGTGATGCCTGAGGCGGTGAGAATCGAGCCAGTCAAGGACGCAGGAAGCCCGCATACCCGTGCGGTATGCGGGCGACCGAGGACGCAGGATGGCGAAGATTCGCAGCGGCGTCAGGCGTTGCGGGTGTTTCTGTAATGGGCTCTAAGCGAAATCCGGCTATTTCAGCGTCGCGACGTAAGGCAGGTTACGGTGGCGCTGGTCGAGGTCGAGCCCGTACCCGACGACGAAGTCGTCGGGGATGTCGAAGCCGACATATCTGATCGGGAGATCGACCTTGCTGCGCTGGGGCTTGCGCAGAAGCGTGCAGACCTCGAGGGAGCGTGGGTCGCGGCTGCGCAGGCTGCGCAGCAGGTAGCCCAGCGTCAGTCCGGAGTCGACGACGTCCTCGACGATCAGGACGTCCTTGCCCTCGATGGGCGCGTCAAGGTCCTTGAGGATCCGGACCACGCCGGAGGAGTTGGTCAGTGACCCGTAGCTGGACACCGCCATGAAGTCGAGCTCGCAGGGCACCTCGATCTCGCGCATGAGGTCGGCCACGAAGAAGATCGCCCCCTTCAGGACTCCCATCATGAAGAGCTCCCGCCCCGCGTAGTCGCGCGATATCTCGGCGCCCAGCTCGGACACCCGCCTTTGCAGCTCGTCCGGGGAGACGACGATTTCGCCGATGGCGGTTGATCGCTCGAGGACCGTCACGAGGGCCGCAGTCTACCTGCCAGGGGTGACTGCAGAAGCCCGGAGGCGGGCGGCGCGCTCGGTCTCGTTCGTGATCTTGAAGCGATCGGACAGGGCGACCCCGGCGACCCAAGCGATCTCGTCGCCGGAAACTACGACCGGCAGCTGCGAGCGCAGCGATCGGGGCACCTTGCGGTCGCTGAAAATGTCCTGCAGCGACTTGCTTCCCTGGAGCCCGAGCGGGCGCATCCGATCTCCGTCGTGCCAGGAGCGGACAGTCAGCTGGTCTGCGAGCTCCCCGGCATCGAGCACGGGCTCGTCGCTCGACCCGAGCTCCCCGCGGCCCGGCGACCCGGAAAGCAGCTCGCAGGTCAGGTGCCAATCGCCGAAGCGGCAGCTTCCCGGCACCTCGAGGCGCGCGGGATCGGGCGGCTGGTCCGGCGTGTTGCGCTGAACACGCAGCACGCCGTACTCCACCAGCGCACGCACGCCGCTCCCCAAGTCGACGGCACCGCTTCCGCCGCGAGCGGCGAGGCGCTCGATCTCCGCCACCATCGCGGCGCTCAACGGGAGCGGCGCGCCGGTCACCTGCTCAGCGAGCCGCCGCAGGACCAGGCGGCGCAATGGCGGCGGCAGCTCCACGAGCGCCGCTGTCTCGAGTGCGGGCGCCTGTCCGGGAGTCGCCATTCGCGCGAGCGCCTCGTCCACGGCGGCGTCGAGGAACTCTGCCTCGTCCCGTAGCGCCTCGACAGTCGAGATCACGTTCGCGTCGGCCGCCGGATGGATCTCGCGGAGCGCCGGAAGCACATCGTGGCGGAGGCGGTTGCGCGCAAACCGCCGATCGGCATTCGTCTCGTCCTCGCGCCACGCGAGCCCCTGCTCGACGCAGTAGGCGCGAGTCTGATCGCCCGTCAATCCGAGCAGCGGCCTGACGATCCGGCCTCCGCGGACCGGCATGCCGAGCAACGGGCGGCGACCGGGCGAGGACACCAGCCGGTAGAGCACGGTCTCGACCTGATCGGAGGCGGTGTGACCGGTTGCGATCACGTCGAGGCCGCGCCGGGCGCGCACGTCCTCGGCGGCCCGGTAGCGGGCCTCGCGCGCGGCGGCCTCGAGGTTGCCGCGGGTGGAGACCTCGACGCGCTCCACTTCGAGCGGCACTGCGAGGCGGTCACAGAGCTCACGGCAGAATCGCTCGTCGTCGGCAGCGGCGTCGCGCAGCCCGTGATTTACGTGCAGCGCGACCAGGCCCTCCGGGCCCGTCAGCTCCCGTAGCGCGTGGACCAGGCAGACGGAATCGGCCCCGCCGGACAGGAGTGCCAGCACCCGCATGCCGGGCTCGAGCGCCCCCGAGGCCCGGATCGAATCAAGCACCTGTGACCCGATGGACATTTGTTCCAAGAACCGTAGTGATCACCGCTCAACCCTTGGACCCATTGCTCCGACACATGAATAGGCATGCGGACTGCGTCCGGTCAGCAGCGGTGGCGTCTTGCGGCGCTCCCAGCGATCGCCATGGCGATGGCCGTGCTTGCCTGCCTGCTGCTCGCCAGACCCTCCATGACCTCCGCGAACGACGGCGACAACGCCGGCAGTCCCGACGTGGTCGGCGACGAGATCGTGGTGACCTTCGAAGACGGGGTCTCGATGACGGAGCAGCGCCGCGTCGTCCGGAGATCGGGAGGCCAGGTGGAGGAGAAGGTCGAGTCGCTCGACGGGTTTGTGGTCACACCGCGCGGCAGCCGCTCCACCCAGGACGTGATCGACGAGCTTTCGCAGGAGAATTCCGTCGAGTTCGTCGAGCCCAACTTCGTGGTCCGCTCCTCGCGAGTCCCCAACGATGCGGCCTTTTCACGGCTGTGGGGTCTTTCGAACAGCGGCCAACTCGGCGGCAAGCCAGGAGCCGACATCAGCGCGACGCTTGCCTGGGAGGTGGCTACCGGAGGCGACATCCCGGTCGCGATCGTCGACACGGGCGTCGACTACAACCACGCCGACCTTCGCAACAACATGTGGCGCAACCCGCGTGAGCCTGTCAACGGTGTCGACGACGATCAGAACGGGTTCGTCGACGACGTCTATGGGGCGGACTTCGCGAACGATGACGGCGACCCCAACGACGACTCGAGCCATGGAACGCACGTGGCCGGGGTCATCGGAGCCGAGGGCAACAACGCCGCCGGCGTGGCCGGTGTGAACTGGCGGGCGCGGATGATCGGTCTCAAGTTCCTCGACCAGAACGGCGAGGGCAACACCGCGGACGCCGCGGAGGCGATCGACTACGCGGTGCAGGCGGGAGCGCGTGTCGTCAACGCAAGCTGGGGCGGCCCTGCTTTCAGCTACACGCTCTTCAAGGCGATCCGCAACGCCGGCAACAGGGGTGTGGTGGTCGTCGCAGCAGCCGGCAACAGCGGCGAAAACACCGACAGCTCACCGGAGTACCCCGCTTCGTACGACCTTCCGAACATCATCTCGGTCGCGGCCACGGACGTCGCGGACACCCTCGTCGACTTCTCGAACTTCGGAGCTCGCACCGTCGACCTCGCGGCGCCCGGCGACGAGATCTACTCGACGGTCCCGCGTTTCGTCAGCACCAGCACGTTCGCCTACTTCAGCGGCACCTCGATGGCTGCGCCCTACGTGGCGGGAGCAGCGGACCTGTTCCTGTCGCGAAATCCGGCAGCAAGCGTTCAGCAGGTGCGCGACACGATCCTGCAGACGGTCGATCCGCTTCCCGCCCTCGCGGGCAAGACAGTTACGGGCGGGCGGCTCAACATCGCCAAGCTCGTCGGCGCCACGCGCCCCTCGGAAACGCCGGTGGCGCATCCGAGCCGCGACCTGACCGCGCCCTCGCCGTTCCGCCTCATTCGCCCGCGCAACCGCTACGCGAGCTCCGCGTCGCGGTGTTCGCTTCCGCTGGCAGCGTTCTCACGACTCAGGCGGGATCAAGTACTACAAGCTCTACGTGGACGGCAAGCGGCGCAAGACTCATCAGGGATCCCGACGGCAAGCCGGGAGGCCGTGACCCGAAGGCGCTGACCCGGTACCGCCTCGGGGTGGTCGCCACCGCTGGTTCGTGCGGGCCTTCGACTACTCCGGGAACAGCCGCCGCAGCAAGCGCTCAGTCCGCGGCCGTCGCGCCGCACGGGTCCTGTTCGTGGAGCGCAAGCGCACGAAGAAGCCAGCCCGCCCGCCGCGCGCGTTCATCAACCGGCCTCGCTAGACCTGCCCGGCGCCGCCTCAGGAACGCGCCACATAGAGCGGCACCGGCTCGGCGAATCCCTTCAGCGTCACTTCGCCGATCGGCACGAAGTCCTGCTTGCGGTTGCGCGGCAGCTGTGAGTAGACCGGTTCGCTGACGAGCACCTCGCCGCCGTGTGCGCGCGTGACGATGCGAGCGGCGAGATTGACGTTGCGCCCGAAGTAGTCGCCGTCGCGGTAGATGGTCGCTCCGAAGTGGATGCCGAGCCGCGGACGTGCGCGCTTCGCAAAGCCCTCTTGGAAGCCGAGCCCCCACTGGACGAGTGCGGACGCGTCGGTCCCGACCACCATCACCCCGTCGCCGATGTTCTTCACGACACGGGCGCTGTTGGGGAGTGACTCCTCGACCGCGTCGACGAAGCGTTCGACGAGATCGAGCGCCTCCTCCTCACCCGCCTCCTCGGTGAACTGTACGAACCCGACGAGGTCCGCGAAACAGATCGCCACGCGCAGCTGACCGAGCTCGCCCCTTCCCAGCTTCTCGAGATCTGCCTCCATCGCCGCGAACAGGTCCTGCTCGACCGCGTGCTGGAGAAAGTGCTGATGCAGGTAGTTCATCAGCGGCGTCGCGATCGGCAACAGGTCCTGGATCAGGTCGGCGAGCTCCTCCGCCACCTCCGTGGCCGGCACGCCGTCCATCACCAGAGGCTCGTGCACGTAGATGCGGAAGAGTCGTGCCTCGGCGTCCGCCAGTTGCCGCAGGGAGCCGCCGTAGACGCGCAGCACTTGGAGAAAAGCCACCAGAGGGAAGCCCGCCGCCAGCACCGCGCCCATGTAGCCCAGCGCCTGGAGGTCTTCCCCCTCCATCCGATCGAGCTCCGACGCGGGCAACCCGGCCGCCTTCCAGACACGCTCGATCAGCGCCGGCTCGAGCCCGGTCTCCTTTGCGGCCTGCTCGAGAGTGATCGTCCCCTCATGACGCGGAAAGAGCTCTTCGACGTAGCCGAACGCGAGTCGCCCGTCCTCCCCCGCCTTCTTGATCTCCTCCAGCGAGTGGCCGAGCTCGCGCAGCCGCGCGACGATGCGCGCGTGCGCTGCAGCCGCGTGTGTCCAGCGCCCGCGGTAGGGAGGGATGACGCCCTGCTCACCCCATCGCTTGAGCGTCGACGGCGACACGCCCGCCTCCCGTGCCGCCTCTGCCAGCGTCAGCTCGTCGCTGTTCTCGTCCCGCCCGGCCACCGGCGCCACGCTACTAAAGGACTCCGTGGCGCTTGAAAAACGCTGGTTATCGAATCAGTGCGGGAGCCGAGCGCGCAGGACGACGTGGTTGTGTCGTGTGTCGATCGCGTCAAGGTGCACATACCGCCGGGCGGGGTGCACGCCGCCACAGAACGGGCACTCGAC
Source organism: uncultured Solirubrobacterales bacterium (assembly GCA_963716195.1). Taxonomy (GTDB): domain Bacteria; phylum Actinomycetota; class Thermoleophilia; order Solirubrobacterales; family JBBDJG01; genus JBBQNR01. The sequence continues at coordinate 61,558 of OY970293.1, read as the reverse complement.
CGGCGTCGCGATCGTGATCCTGCCGCTTGGGAGCAACGGGAGCGCACATGACGGGCAGGCGAAGGCGCCATGCCCGAGCCTGGCGAGGCTTGGCCGCACCGTTTGGTGCTCGACGTTCGGTTCGACAGCGTCACCGGCATCGAGACGCTCCCAGTCCGCAGGATCCCGGAAGATGCTCATCCTTTATAGGAGTGTAGGAGCTTGGGGACGCAGCGAGGGACGAATGACGTCAGCCTCGTGATCGGCCACCGGGAGGATGCAGGGTTTTCCTCCTATAGCGTGGCCAACTGCGTAAGCGATGGAGGGCGCCGTGCCTAGATCAACACCCCTGGGTTCATGATCCCGGCCGGGTCCAGCGCGGACTTGGCACCGTCTAGCGCGCTCGCGAAGGCGTCCGGGCGCTGGCGGTCGTACCAGGGGCGGTGATCGCGGCCGACCGCATGGTGGTGGGTGATCGTGCCGCCGGCGGTGATCACCGCGTCCGCTGCGGCGGTCTTGATCTCCGCCCACTGATCCAGCTCCGACCCGCGGCGCGCGGGCGCGAGAATCGTGAAGTAGGGCGCCGGTCCGTCCGGATAGACGTGCGTGAACCGGCACGTCAGCAGTCCCTGGCCGCAGACGTCGTCGAGCGCGCGGCGTGTAGCCGTCATGACCGACGCGTGGAACGCCGGGAATCTGTCCCACGTGATCGCGGTCTCGAACGTCTCGGCGAGGATCCCGGCCGCGACGAAGGTGTCTCGTAGGTAGGGAGCCCGCAGGAACGCTTCCCGCCACGATCCGACTGCGTCGCCCGAACTCGCACCCTCTTTCGCCGCCGGAACCTGCCCCCCGTGGTCCGCGCAGAGCTCGAGCGCACGCGCCATCCAGGCTTCCACGGGATGGTCGGCCGACTCGAAGCCCAGAACAAGCAGGGCGTCTCCCCAGGGAGACCCCCACTTCGCCGAGGGACGAGGGGGTATTGCTCCAGTCATCGTCGCTTCGAGCGGGTCCAGCAGACGGCAGTTGGTCGGATAGAGCCCGCTCTGCGACAGCGCGCGTACCGCTTGCGTCCCGGCCATGAAGTCCGCGAACCGCACGCCCGACGACGCCCGAAAGGTCGGCCTCGCCTGCACCCTTACCCAGGCCTGGGTGATGACGCCGAGGATGCCCTCCGAGCCGAGCAGCAACCGGTCGGGGCTCGGCCCGGCGCCGGAGCCGGGAAGCCGCCGGCTCTCCCAGGCGCCCGCGGGAGTGATCGCCCGCACGGACTCGACGAGGTCGTCGATGTGTGTATAGAGCGTCGCAAAGTGGCCGCCGGCGCGCGTCGCGATCCAGCCGCCGAGCGTCGAGAGCTCGAAGGACTGTGGAAAGTGACGCAGCGTCAGGTCGTGCTCTCGGAGCTGATCCTCTAGAACGGGACCGCTCGCGCCGGCCTGGATCAGCGCGGCGCGCGATTCGTGGTCCACCTCGAGCACACGGTCGAGCTTGCGCAGGTCGATCGACACCGCCCCCGTGAAGCCCTCCCCCACGTCTGCTTCGACCCCGCCGACCACGCTCGTGCCGCCGCCGTACGGGATCGCGGCCGCGCCCGCGTCGGCGCACCACCCGAGCAGGTCGATCAGGTCGCGCTCGCCATTCGGAAACGCGACGACGTCACACGGATGGTCGAATCGCGCACGGAAGGCGCGCACGACGTCGCGGTAGGACTTGCCGTAGCTGTGCGCTGCCCGCTCGTAACGGTCGGTCGTGCAGATCGCATCCAGTGAAGCCGGCGGCTCCACCCGCGGCGGCGGCAGATCGATGTCCGCCTCGGTGGCGGGTAGCTCTACGTCGTCCGCGCCGAACCCGAGGTGCTCACGAATGCCGGCGGCTGCACTTCGCAGCTCATCCGCCGCCGGCTGCTCGTGCTCGTAGCCCCAACCCCAGAAATTACGCCTCCGGGCCGCGGTCCTCGACACGGCCTACCAGTGCACCCCGCGCATCAGGTACGCGAACGCGACGCCCTCGCTGGTCGGCTCCTCCGCACGCTCGTCCTTGACGCCCTTTGCTGCGGCGCTCTCCGGGAAGAGCTTGAAGCCTGTGTTGAGGATCACGTCCACGGCCTTGGGCGCGACCGCATACAGCACCTCGCCGAAGTTGCCGAGCCGCGTGGCGACCTTCTTCTGCCGCGTGATCATCGCTCGCGTGATCAGCTCGGCTGCCTCTTCGGGACCGATCGTCGGGAAGTAGTCGTACATCTTGGTCGGCGCGATCATCGGCGTACGCACGAGCGGCATATAGATAGTGGTGATCTGAACGTGATCCTCGACGACCTCGGACGCGATACAGCGCGAGAAGGCGTCGAGCGCGCTCTTGCTCGCGACGTAGGCCGAGAAACGGGGCGTGTTCGTCTGCGCGCCGATGGACGACACGTTGATGATGTGTCCGGACTTTCGCTCGCGCATGCCCGGCAGGAAGCCGAGGATCAGCTTCAGCGCTCCGAAGTAGTTGACCTGCATCGTGCGCTCGAAGTCGTGGAAGCGGTCGTACTGGTTTTCGATCGAGCGCCGGATCGAGCGGCCGGCGTTGTTGACGAGGATGTCCACGCGACCGTGCGTCTCCAGGACGTCGGCCACCAGACGCTCGCAGTCCTCGAGGTCGGAGAGGTCGGCCGGGTGCACGGTCGCCGTGCCGCCGGACTCCTCGATCTGGGACTTCAACTCCTCCAGCTTGTCCTCTGAGCGCGCGACGAGCGCGACGGTCCCGCCGGCCTCACCCACCTTCAGGGCCGCCGCGTGTCCGATCCCGCTCGACGCGCCCGTGATCACGACGATCTTGCCCTCGATTGCGCCGCGCAGGCTGCGGTCCTTGAAGAGGTCGGGGTCGAGGTTTCGCTCCCAGTAGTCCCACAGCCGGTCGGCGTAAGCGTCGAGAGCCGGCACGGAGATGCCGGACCCGTCGAGTGCCTTCTGTGTGTGGCGCGAGTCGAACTGGGTCGGATAGTCGATGTAAGAGAGCGTGTCCCGCGGTATCCCGAGGTCGCCGAGCACCGTGTCCATGACGCGGCGGACGGGCGGAAGCTGAGCCACCATCTTGCGCGCCTGCTTCGGCACCACGTCGATCACCTGGCGGTCGATGCGCATCGCGAACTCGGGCCCGTGCGCGGCCTTTGCAAATGAGTTGATCACCTGTCCCGCGGACTTGGGATTCGGGTCCGTCAGGTGGAAGGCGCGACCTTCGTGCCCGTCGCTGTGCGCCAGGTGGTCCATGGCCTTGGCGACGAAGTCGACCGGCACGATGTTGATCGGGCCGCCTTCGATGCCGATCACCGGCACCCACGACGGCACCGCGCTGCGGAGGCGTTGGATGACCTTGAAGAAGTAATAGGGGCCGTCGACCTTGTCCATCTCGCCGGTCTCCGAGTGCCCGACGACGATCCCCGGACGGTACACGCGCCACGGCACCTTGCTTTCCTCCCGCACGATCTTCTCCGACTCGAACTTCGTCTGCGAGTAGGAGTTGTCGAGCTCCTGGCCCTCCTCGAACATGTCCTCCGTGAAGACGCCGCGGTACTTGCCCGCCACGGCGATCGAGCTGACATGGTGAAAGAGCTTTGCGTCGACCTCGTTGGCGAGCTCAACCGCGTGCCGGGTGCCGTCGATGTTCGCGCGCCGGTTCGTCTCCTCGTCGGCGGACATGTCGTAGACGGCTGCCAGGTGGAAGAAGTGGTCGACCCCTTCGAGCTTTTCCTTGTCCGCGTCGGAGACCCCGAGCATCGGCGCGGTGAGATCGCCGATGACGGGGACGATGCGACCCTCCTCCGCTCCCCAGCCTGCGATCAGCTCCTCGAGCCGCGCGCGCGAGCCCTCGCGCACCAGCACGTATACCGGCCCCTCTCGCTCCAGCAAGAGGTCGACCAGGTGCCTGCCGATGAAACCGGTTGCGCCGGTGACTAGATAACTCACGACTCTCCCCTGCCTCCTTACCTTTCACTGCTTGCTGCTCGGATATGAGCAGAAACTTAATTCGCGGAGCCCCTTACTTACAAGAAAGCGGACCCGCGCTTCACGAGGCTTTCGTACAGCTTGTCCTGAATCGTCTCCCGTACTCGCTCCGAAAGCTCGAACACGCGGGCGCGGTGGTCCGCGGCCTCCGGTCCGTAGCCGGCCACGTCGATCGGCGGGCAGAACTCGATCCGCCACCGGGACGGCAGCGGGATGGTCCCCAACGGTCCAAGCGCCGGAAACGTCGGCGTGATCGGGAAGTAGGGAGAGCCGATCAGCCGCGCGAGCAGACGCGACTCGCCGATCTTCGGATAGATCTCCTCCGAGCCCACGATCGCCACGGGAACGATCGGGGCGCCCGTCCGCAGCGCGATCTCGACGAACCCGCCCCGGCCGAAGCGCTGCAGCCGGTAGCGCTCGGAGAAGGGCTTGCCCGCGCCCTTCGTGCCCTCGGGGAAGACCATCACGAGGTGGTCTTGCTCCAGCAGCCGCGTCGCGTTGAATGGAGAGGCCACCACGCCGCCCACCCGCCGCATGAACTGGCTCACCCACGGCAGGCGAAACGCCCAGTCGAGCACCATGAAGCGCGGATAGCGGGGAATCGGATGGTTCTTGAGGATCGCGACGCTCATCATCGTCGCGTCCCACGGCAGCACGCCGGCGTGGTTTGCAACCAGCATTGCCCGACCATGCGCGGGGACGTTGGACACACCACTCGTCTTCACCCGCCACCATCGCTCGTACATCAGCTCGAACAGCGGGTACACGAGCTCGACGAAGTCTTCGTCGAAGCCCCACTCGTCCTCCGCGTTCTCGCCGCGCAGACGCCGTGCCGCCCGTTCCGCCAGGTGGCGACCCGAGCGCGGCAGGGAGCCAGCCGCACGCTCCACCGCCTCCGGCAGCTCGAGCCCCGCCTCCAGCGCCTTGCCGAGCCCGCGCACGAACTGGAGCTGCGCGAGGCCGAGCGGCCGGCCCCCGTTCCCGCGCTCCGCGCCGTTGTCGAGCCGCCCCGAGCGCGTGAACCGCTGGCGCCGGGGCTGCGAATGGGGAGGCTCGACCGTCACGCGACCCTCGGGATCTGGTCCCTCAGCTCGGAGCTTTGACCGTTGCTGCTCCCCGGCAGGCCAAGGCCCGGCAGGATCCTGTGCCCGCGCACCTTGGTGACGAAGTCCCGCACGGTGTCGACCGTGGAGCGCGGCGTGAAGCCGACCTGCTCGACGAGGCGCGTGCAGTCGACCGTGAGGCCGTAGCGCAGCCACGGGACCGCCTCCGGGGGCAGCTGCGCGAGGCCGAGGCGCCGCCCCGCGCGCATGGTCGCCCCGAACAGCGGCGGCAGGACCGGCAGAGGCGCGATTCCGGCCATCCGCAGAAGCCGTGAGAGCGTGATGCTGCCTGCGCCGGCGACGTTCACCGGCCCCGGTAGCGGCTTGGCCACCGTCGCCTCGAGCGCCGCCACCGCGTCATCGGCGTGCACGAACTGCAGCAGCGGATCGAATCCGAGCTGGGTCGGGACCACCGCGGAGCGCAGGTAGCGCGTCAGCGGCGAGTCGAGTCGCGGTCCGAGCGTCGGCTGATAGCGGAGGATCGTGACCGTGACCTCCGGGTAGCGGCGAGCGAATGTCTGGAAGTAGTTCTCCAACTCGCCGATGTCGCGCTGGAAACGCGTGCGCAGTGGGAACTGCCGCGCCATAGCCTCGGTGAAGAAGGAAGGGGCGTTGGGCTCCGCTCCATAGATAGCCGCCGAGCCCCGCACGACGATCGTCCGCACCGTGTCCGCCTTCTCGCAGGCGGCCAGAAGTTGGAGCGAGCCGATCACGTTTATGTCGTGGAGCTGCTTGGGCGCCTTGCCGGGCTCGGGCGCGAGCAGGATGTCCGAGTGAACCACCGTGTCGACGCCCGTCTGTGGCACGAGCCTGGCGATCACGGGGTTCCGGATGTCGGCGCGAATGAACTCTGTCCGCTCGAGGTCCGCGCCGGGAGGCCGAACGTCGAGACCGGCTATGTACTCGACGTCGGGCGATCCCTCGAGCCGGCGTGCCAGCTCCGTACCCCAGTAACCAGATACGCCGGTGATCAGGACCCGGCGTCCCATCAGGAAGTGCCGCCCTGATCAGTGGGACGTCTTACCGGACTGCTCAACTTGCGCTCGAGTTGATCCACGCGCAACCGCAGCAACTCGATCTCGGAACGAAGCTGTTCGACGTCCTCGTTCGTCGGTCCGCGCAGGTCGGAGATCGCGTCGCGCAACCGGTCACCGACCTCCACTGCCGCGTCGCGGGGAAGCTGGCCGGCACCCCGCACACCGCGGCGAGCCTGGCCAGCTCGATCCTCCGCACGACGCAGCACCTCATCCGCAAGTTCCTGCGCGCGCTCTCGCGTCAGCGCCGCGGGACCAAGCGTGCTCTGAATCGTTCGCGCGACTGCGCGCCGGACCGCGTCGGGAACACCGCCGCTTTTCGACTCGTCCGACACGTCACCGGTCGGTGTCGTGGTTACCGACTAACCCTCGGGGACGGTCGCGCGCGTCGCCGCGCTCGTCGCCGCGTCCGCGGGTCCGGACTCTCGACGCAGTGCGGCGAGCTCGCGTCCGAGATCATCCAGTTGCGACTCGATCCGACCGAGGCGCTCTTCGATCGCGGCCGGGCGTTTGGTCGCAGAGTCGAGCCCGTCGAGACGGCGGTCGACTCGCTCGACACCGTCCTCGATCTCCTCCAGCCGCTGCGAGATCGAGCGCAAGCGGCGGGCGAGTTTGTCGACGTTGGAGGCTGACGGAATGTTGAGCGCCTCCATCGCCGACTCCTGGGCCTGCGCGACCTTCTCGCGCGCGCCGAACGCGTGCTGCAGTGCGTTGTTGATCACCTCGTTTGAGAGGAGGTCGTCGGCGAGCTTGCCGATCGCATCCTCGGCCTGGCCGGAGATCCGTCGCCGAAGGCCTCGGGACTCATCCGCCCTTGGAGCATCTGCTTCCAATTTCTTCCCCTTTGGTCCAGTCTTCTCGAAAAGTGCAACCGTTGACGCGGAGTGTCGCAAACTAGAGCAAGGTTGGCTTGCTCCGGCCCCAGCCAAACCTTCTAGCTCAACTAGAGGGTTGTTCCTCGGAGTGGCCCAAGGCCGGGGATCCGTTTTCGCACGCTCGCCGCGCCGGCCGGTTAACGAGCTGTTCACGCGCCCCTCACCTCAGCCCTGTATACGTCTCGGGGCATGCCCACCACGGTCCACGGGAGGCGTGAAAGGGCATGGGAAAGCCATTACGCCCATATCAAGATGGCGCGTAGGGGTGCCGATCTATCTAAGATGGATCTGGCTGGCAGGAGAGCGCCGGGGAAGGCAAGAGAAAGGGTCGGGAGTCAACTGTCATCGAGCGGCATGCCGTTGCAAAGCTGTCCGTCACCCGATAGCGTGACGGCGCCCCTGGGCTCGAGGCAGGCAAGCCATTTGGCCCGGTGCGAGGCAGAGGGAAGATCTTCCTGGGGAGACCATTCGTCAAGTGATTAGACGGAAGCTCTTTGTCGGCCTAATGGCCGTCGGTCTCTTCATAGCCGGATTCGGGATCGCGACCTTCCCCGCGATCGCCGATCTGCGCGTCATCACCATCACCCTCAAGGGCGGCCAGAAGGTCACGACGACCGTCGACGTCCCGCCCGGCACACCGCTCGACCAGATCCAGCTCCCCGAGGTAACGGCGCCGATCACCGGCGTCGAGGAGGCAAAGCCCGAATCCAAGTCGGACCAGGGTGGCGCTGCCGAGCCAAAGCACGAGGACTCGACGTCAGGGCGAAGCGACAAGGAACGCAAGACGGCGTCGAAGCACGAGGGCATCAGCGAGTCTGAGGCTCAACCACAGGATCAGCCAAAGGAGGAGCAGAAGCCCTCCGGCAGTGACATCCGCCGTCCGGACGGAGTGCCGACCGCTCAGAACCCGACGCTCTCGGTCAGCCTTCCCGGCCCGGCCCCCGTCGGTGTTCCGAACTTCGTCATCAACAGGTTCCGCATCCCGCCGTTCCTGCTCCCGATCTATCAGGCCGCCGGAGTCCAGTACGGAATTCGCTGGGAAGTGCTCGCGGCGATCAACGAGATCGAGACCGACTACGGTCGCAACCTGAACGTCTCGTCCGCCGGTGCGCTCGGCTGGATGCAGTTCATCCCGTCGAGTTGGCGCACTTACGGCGTCGACGCAAACCAGGACGGTCAGAAGGACCCGTACAACCCGGTCGATGCGATCTTCGCGGCAGGTCGTTACCTGAAGGCCGCAGGCGGTGAGAAGGATCTGCGCCGCGCGATCTTTGCTTACAACCACGCCGACTGGTACGTCGACTCTGTTCTGATGCGCGCGCGGTTGATCGCGGGCATGCCCGCCGACGTGATCGGATCGGTCACCGGCATGACGCAGGGTCACTTCCCGGTGCATGCGGAAGCGCGCTACGCGGACGACCTGCGCGAGCGCGACGCCAAGCGACTCGGCAAGAAGGTGCGCCGTGCTCACAACGCGGCAAAGATCATCGCGCCGAATGCCAAGCGTCGCTCGATCAACATCTACAGCCGGCGCGGCGCCCCGGTGATCGCGGTCAACGACGGCGTCGTCAAGAAGATCGGAAACAGCAAGCGCCTCGGTCGCTTCATCGTCCTCCAGGACGTGTACGGCAACCGCTACACCTACGCGCACCTCGGCGAGGTCTCGAAGCGCTACCCGGTTCCGCGCAACAACGACAACGAGCCCGCCAAGCAGGACGAGTTCAAGACCGCTCAGGACCTCCGTGACCAGGCGCCGAAGCTGCCGAAGCCGGACACTCCCGCGAGCGCGGGTCGCCAGCTCGCCAGTGGGGACCCGAGCGGCAAGGACGCTTACGCGCAGGCGGACGCGACCGTCGCCTCGAAAGGCGCCGGCAAGGAGCGGCTGTTCGCCGACCCGAGCCGGGCGGGCAACAAGGACGTAGCCGAGGAGCGTGGCCAGCTCCAGCAGGAGCAGCTCGGCCGCAGCGACTACCAGGTCTTCAAGGTCTACTTCTCACGCGTCTTCCGACTCAGCCCGAGCGACGTCAAGCTGAAGCCCCTCGAGAAGGGAGCGAAGGTCATCGGCGGCACCGTGCTCGGGAAGATCGGCAAGCTGCGCGAGGGCACCGGCTCGCGGCTCGCACCGCACCTCAACTTCTCCATCCGTCCGGCCGGCCGCGGCGCACCGCGGATCGACCCGAAGCCGATCCTCGACGGCTGGCGGCTGCTGGAAGCGACGGCGCTCTACCGCGCCGCGGGACGCAACCCGTTCTCCGGCCCCGACGCAGATCAACCTTCAACCGGCCAGATCCTTCTGATGTCGAAGGAGGCGCTGGAGCGCCGGGTGCTCGCCAACCCGCACATCGAGATCTACCCCTGCGGCCGGGACAACATCCGCGCCGGCGAGGTCGACCGCCGCGTGCTCGCAACGCTCGAGTACCTCGTCGCCTCCGGCTTGAGCCCGACCGTCACGTCGCTGAAGTGCGGGCACAACCACCTGACGGCGTCCGGCAACGTGTCGGAGCACTCGTCCGGCAACGCGGTCGACATCTCGAAGGTGAACGACATCCCGATCCAGGGGCACCAGGAGCCGGGCTCGATCACCGACACCACCGTCCGAAAGCTGCTGGCGCTTCAGGGCGTGATGCAGCCTCACCAGATCATCTCGCTGATCGACATGGGACCGCCGACGGTTGCGATGGCCGATCACGCGGACCACATCCACGTCGGCTTCAAGCCGCAGCTCGGGCCGAATGCGCGACTCGGGCGTGCCGCGCGCCGCCTGCTGTCCAACAACCAGTGGGACCGTCTGGTCACGCGCCTCGGCAACATCGACAACCCGGTCGTCCGCAACCGTCCCTCGAAGTACTCGATCAAGGTGAGACGGCCGCACAGGGCAAGCCGCGCCCACAAGGGCGAGTAGCCCACCGACTCCCTGGCGCAGCTCTTCTCCTTCTGCCAGGTCGAGTTCAGCTTTCCGCTCGGGCCGGCTGACGGCCGCTATCTCGTGCGCAGCGCCGACGGCGACGAGCTCGACGTGCTCGTAGTGAAGACGCTCGGCGCGGCGCCGCGTCATCGTCTGCGCGGCCGCCGGCCGAAGCCCGCGGAACCGGGAGAGCCCGACGTCGAGCCGGTGCCCGTGACGCGTGCGACCGTGATCGCTGCCCAGGGCTTCGAGAGCGAGAGCGAGGCTGCCGACTGGCTCAACCGTGCTCGCGCCGACGAAGAGCTGCGGGAGGCCGCGGTCGAACGAGGGTTGCTGGTGCTCAACCGCGCCGTGCACGCACACCGGATCGCGGCCGCGGAACCGCACGCGCACGACGTGGCGCGCGCCCAGGCCCTGACGGTACGACTCGGCATCGGCAGCGGCGAACAGGTTGCCGACGGCCGCTGGAGCGCCTGCTATGAGCTCCCTCTCCCCCGCGCCGGAAAGCGCCGTCAGCTGCTCGGTTCCCAGGAGGAGCTTGCGCGCATCGTCGGCGGCCGCAGCCCCGCGCGCACCAGCGAGGACCTCGTGCTGCGCGCACGCTTGGATCTCGACCAGCAGCGAGTGGCGCAGGCGGCGCTTCAGCTCGACGCGGCGCTCGCTGCGCTCGCAGCGGAGCAGGATGCCGAGCAGTCGAGCGACGAGCGGGTGGCGCAGTTGCTGGAGAGGCGTGGGAGCGTGCGCGCGCTGGCCGATCTTGCGCTACGAGAGACGCTAGACGACGAGAAGCGCAGTGAATTGTCCGACACGCTGCTCGAACTCGAGCGCGTGATGCGGCGTCGACGGCATCGCGGGGGTTAGGGAGCCTCAGCACCGAAGGGGTGATGTCCCGAGGTTTACCCTTTGCGAGCCCTTCGCGTCGAACGATGCACCTTTCGCGACAGGCGCCCTGTTGCTGATGTAGTTATGCCGCCTAGGGGCAAAACCTTGCATGCTCCCGAGGGGCGCTTACGGAGACCACGTCAACCGTCCAGTAAGTCACTCCGAAGGCTCACTCCTTCGATGCAGAAGTGCGAAACGCTGCGGTGGCGAGCTCCTCGTTCGGTGCCAAAGCCGCCGCGCTCAGCCCCGCAGCGCCGCCGCCAGCCCTTCCAGCTCCTCCACCACGTCGCCGCTCATGCGCACCGCCGCGTACGAGTCGTACGGAGTCGAGCCGATGGTGACGATCGCGATCTTGCCGCCGCGGGCCAGCGTTGTCTGCGGCAGGGAAGCGACCGGGTAGACCTCCAGTGAGGAGCCGATGCAGAGCATGAGCTGCGCGGTCTCGGCAAGGGCGTAGGCCTCCGCCATCGCGCGCTCCGGGAGCATCTCTCCGAACAGGACGACGTCCGGTTTCACGGCGCCACCGCACCCGTCGCAGCGCGCGACTCCCGCCACATCGAACAGGCCCTCGACCTGATTCAGCGGGTACGAGGCCGAGCACACCACGCACGAACTCGTCTCGATCGTGCCGTGCACCTCGACGACGCGTTGCGACCCGGCTTTGCGATGCAGGCGGTCGATGTTCTGCGTGATGACGGCTTCGATCAACCCGTCCGACTCGAGCTCCGCGAGCACCTCGTGCGCGCGGTTCGGTTGCTTTTCCTGGAGCATCCCGAAGCGCGGGCGGTAGTAGTCCCAGAACCGCTTCGGCTCCGCACGGAAGACCTCGATGTGGGCGACTTCCATCGGATCGACCTTCTCCCACATGCCCGTCCCCGGAGAGCGGAAGTCAGGGATCCCGCTGGGGACGGAGATCCCCGCACCGGTGAGGACGACGGTGCGATCGGAGGAACGGATCAAATCCGCCAGCCGCTGCGCCGCGTCGGTGCCGGTACTAGTGCTCAAGAAATCAGAAATCAGAAATTAGAAATTAGAAATTAGGGATTTGGACTCAGCCCAATTTTCTAATTTCTAGTTTCTACTTACTTCTACTTACCTCTGAACTTCGCCGTGCGCTTCTGCAGGAACGCTCCGATTCCCTCGCGAGCGTCCTCGGACGCGAACACCTTCGCGAAGCCCTGCTTCTCGGCCTGGATGCCCTCGTCCAGGTCGCCCTTGTGCGAGACCGTCTTGATCTGCTCGACCGCGATCGGCGCCTGCGACCCCAGCTTGCGCGCCCAGTTGATGGCGCTGTCGAGCAGCTCGTGGTCGGGAACTACGGCGTTCACGAGACCAAGCCTGTAGGCCTCCTCCGCCGAGATCGCGTCGCCCACGAGGTTCATCTCCAGGCCCTTGCCCTCGCCGACCAGGCGCGGCAGGCGTTGCGTGCCGCCGAAGCCGGGGATGATTCCGAGGTTGATCTCGGGCTGCCCGAACGTGGCGGACTCCGCCGCCAGGCGGAAGTCGCACGCCATCGAGAGCTCGCATCCCCCGCCGAAGGCGATGCTGTTGACGGCGGCGATCGTAGTGGTGCTCGAGCGCTCCATCTCGCGCAGCATCGCGTGTCCTGAATCGAGCAGGTCACCGCCGCCAGAAGCGTCCATCTTCGTGAACTCCTTGATGTCGGCCCCGGCCGAGAAGGTGAAGATGTTGCTGGATGCGATCACCACGGAGCGGATCTCGTCGCTCGCGTTGCAGTGGTTCCACAGCTCCATGAACTCGGAGATCAGCTGCGGGCTCATCGGGTTCGCGGGCGGCCGATTCAGCCAGATGATCGCGATCGGCGCGCGCGTCTCCAGCAGCACCGTTTCCTTCTGGTCGAAGTCGGGATCGGGCTGCGGATACGGGAAGAAGCCCTGGCCGGTCTTCCGGCCCAGGCGTCCCTGCGCAACGAGGCGCCGCAGGATCGTAGGCGGTGCGAAGTTCTCACCCCACTCCCGCTCAGCGCGCTCGAGCGCGGCCAGCGTCTCGTCGAGGCCGACCTCGTCAGCACGCGCGAACGGTCCCGGCAGGATGCCCGCGCCGGTCATCATGCCTGTCTCGATGTCCTTCAGGCTGGCGACGCCCTCTTCGAGCACGAGACACGCTTCGACGAGGGCCTTGAGCGTGAAGCGCTCTACGACGGTTCCGGTTGCCTGTGCGGTTGCCTGTTCCATGGATCAGTTCCCCCCGTGCTCGTAGAAGCCCTTGCCGGTCTTCTGGCCATAGTTGCCGGCCCCGACCAGCTCCTTCATCTCGGGCGACACGTAGTAGCGGTCCCCGTATGACGCCTGCAGGTGCTCGGCGACGTGGAGCACCGTGTCGAGCCCGAGCAGATCGGAGAGGAAGAAGGGGCCCATCGGCGTCACCTTCGCGTCCGCGATCTCCTTGTCGATCTCCTGCGCCGAGCGCCCGGACTCGTCCTTGTGGCGCCAGATCTCGCTCGCGGCGGAGTTCAGTATCCGGTTGACGATGAAGCCCGGGACCTCGCCCGAGCGGATCGGCATCTTCCGGATCTTCTGGGCGAAGTTGGAGGTCGCCTGCATCGTCTCCTCGGACGTCTCCTCGCCCTCGATCACTTCGATCAGGCGCATCACGGAGGCGGGATAGAAGAAGTGAAAGCCGACCACCTTGTCGGGCCGGCTGGTCGCCTCTCCCATCTCGCTGATGGAGAGAGACGAAGTGTTCGATGCGAGAATCGCGTGCCCGGGCGTGCACGCGTCCAGCTCCGCGAACACCGTCTGCTTGATCGGCATCCGCTCGGGCACCGCCTCTACCACGAAGTCGACGTCGCCGAAGCCCTCGTACTCGGTCGTGCCCGTGATGAGGCCGACCGTGTGCTCGAGCTGCTGCTTTGCCTGATCCTCGCTGATCTTCTCCTTCGCGACCAAGCCGTTGAGCTGGTTCTGCGTCACCTCGCGCGCCTTGGCGAGGCCCTGATCGACGAACTTCTGGTCGACGTCCTTGAGGACGACCGGCAGGTCGGCGGCAGCTAGCACCTGTGCGATCTCGCCGCCCATGGTGCCTGCTCCCACCACGGCGGCTTTGAATACGAACATCAGCGCTCCTTCGTCGTGGCTAAAGGCGAGCGAAAGCGTGGCGGAGTATATGAAGGAGGCGTCCTCCCGCCTGACGTCAACACCTTCTTCACACTTTCTTGACGCACTGAACTCGAGCGGGTAGGGTCTCGCGCCAAGTGAGGACGGGAACCCTCGGGAGGGATCGGTTTCCGCGGAGTCGCTTGCCGGCTGCGCTTTTTGCTGCGCTCGCATCGCTCGCGGTCGCCTTCGCGCTGCACGCGGCAGCACCGGCGAACGCCCAGCAGGCGCCCACACCCCTGCGCGTGTACGTGGTGGTGCTGGACGGTCTACGCCCATTCGAGGTGAACCAGGTCCTCACTCCCAACCTCTACGCCCTCAGGCAGGGCGGGACCTGGTACGAGCAGGCGCGCGCGGTCTTCCCCGCCGAGACGCTGCCCAACCACGTCGCGATGATGACCGGCGTGCTGCCGGAGCGGAACGGCATCATCGGCAACCAGTGGTGGTACCCGGGCACCGGCTCGGGCAACGCCTTCTACATGGAACAGCCGGAGCTGCTCGAGGCCGACACCCTCACCACGCGCCTGGAGAACTCCTGCGGCGCCATCTCGACGGCGACCGTTCAGTCGAAGACGTACCTCGAAAACATCTTCCGTGGCGAGGCCGAGCATCCCGGCGACCCGAGCCGCCAGCGCGAGGCGGACTTCCACTGGGACCAAGCCCCCTACAACATCCCGGTCAGCAACCACGCGCCTGACCAGGCGACCATGAACGAGGGCTTCCTGCCCTGGATCGAGACCAACGCGCCCACGCCGCAGTTCGCGTTCGTGAACCTCGGCGACATCGACCGCTCCGGTCACACCGACGCCTCGGGTTCTGCAAGCGGCGGCGGGGTCAGCGCTGCCCGCCAGGCTGCGCTGGCGGACACCGATGCGTTGATCGGCCAGTTCGTCAACGATCTCCAGCAGTCGGGAGCCTGGGACGAGACCGTGCTCATGTTCACCTCCGATCACGGGATGGACTGGAGCCTCTTCCAGGATCGCGTCAGTCCGACGACCGCACTCGACAACGCCGGCTACAGGCTCGATCTCAACGGCACCCCGGGCGCCACGCCGGGCGGCGAAGGTGACTACGTGCACGTCAACGCGGGCGGTACCGGACAGATCTACGTCGAGGACGAGGAGGACATCGCGGGCATGGCGCAGGCCATCGACGCGCTACCGGGGGTCGCGTTCGTGGCAACGCCCGAGCCGGTTGCCGGGCTGGACAACCCGACGCTTGCTGACGTCGGGCTCGACCATCCGAACAACGGCGACATCGTCTTCTTCGTCGACCCGAACCGCCGCGACGGCGATGGCAACGACCTGCCCGGAAACCACGGCCACCCGTTCACGCAGAACTCCGTCCTGATGGTCTCGGGCGGACACCCCGTTCTCGACGACACGCCTCAAAGCGTCGGCGGCGAGACGGTCTACGACCCGGGCGTGCGGCAGTTCGCGCCGCCTGCCGGCGGGCCCGGCAACCTGTCGGTCGCCCCCACGGTGGCCGCCCTGTTCGGGATCGGCCAGGCGGCCGGCGGCTATGACCGCCCACCGCTTTACGAGGCGTTCGAGAACCACGCACTGGCGGCACATCCGCCGTGCCGCGCGGCCGTCGTCGACGACCTCCTTTATCCGCGGCCCGCGTCCGCCACCCCCACGCGGGTGCCGCTCGTGCCCGCCTACGAGGAGTGCAGCGCGCCCGACTCCCAGCACGTGGCGCCGCTCTCGCTCCCGTCGTGCAGCGCCGCAAGCAGGGAGTCGGACCTGGTGACCATCTCGTCGCTCGGCCGTGGCTATGGCTTCGTAAAGCTGCAGGGCAAGCCCGGCGATCCGCTGACAACCGAGGACGAAGCCGATCTCGCCATCACCACCGAGATCACCGACGTGCGCGCGCAGGACGGGAGCGTCGACTACGCGGGCAAGCTGCTGTTGCGCCTCGGCCTGCGCATCACGGACGGAGCGAACGGCCCACCGGATGGCGCTCCTGCGACCGTCCAAGACACGGAGTTCTCCTTGCCGCTCGACTGCACGGAGACGACCAGCACGACCGTCGGCTCCCGCTGCGGCGTCGCCACAACCGCGGACACGCTCGTGCCGGGCTTCGCCAAGGAGGGAGTGCGCGCGGTCGTGTCTACGCCCGCCATCGAGGTGCTCGACCCGGGCGCTGACCAAAGCTTCACCCCCGCGGGGGGCTCCTGCCCGCCGACCTGTGGCTCGGGAGACGAGAGCACGTTCATGCGCGAGGGGGTGGTCGCGCCGTGAGACGCCTCGCGCTGGCCTTCCTGCTCCTGGCCGCATGTCTGGCCGCGCCGCAGACGGTCGGCGCGCAGCAACCGCCCGAGCCGCTGCGCGTGTACGTGATGGTGCTCGACGGCCTGCGCCCATCCGAGGTGACCCCCGACCTCATGCCCACCCTCAGCGCCCTGCGCGCGCAGGGGACGTGGTACGAACAGGCCCGCGCGGTGTTCGTCGGCGAGACGCTGCCCAATCACGCGTCGATGATGACCGGGGTCACTCCGCAGCGACACGGAATCACGGGAAACAGCTACTGGGAGCCGAATCCCAACAGCGCTCAGAGGTTCGACGTCGGGGACGAGGGACCGAAGTTGCTGGAGGCGGACACCCTCACGACCAGCCTGGAGAACCGGTGCGAGATCTCGACCTCCACCGTGCTGTCGAAGACCTACCTCTGGCAACTCTTCTCGGGCGAGCCGGCCAACCCGAACGATCCCAACCCGCAGCGCCAAGCGGACTTCCACTGGCAGCCGTCGCCCACGATCCCGCAGAGCGATCACGCTCCGGACGCCGTCACCATGAACACGTTCCGGACGTGGGTCGCGGACCAGGCGCCCGGTGGACCCAAGTTCTCGTTCGTGAACCTCGGCGACATCGATCGCTCCGGACACGTCGATCAGACGGGCACGTCGGGAGGCGTGAGCGCGGCGAGAGCGGCTGCGATCGCGGACACCGACGCTCAGCTGGCCCAGTTCGTCGACGAGCTGCACCAGGCCGGAACCTGGGACGAAACGGTGCTCATCTTCACCTCCGACCACGGCATGGACTGGGGCACGCAGGACCGCGACATGCACGCCGAAACGGCGCCAAGCGATGCGGGCTATCACCTGGACGCGAGGGGCGACCCCGGCAAGGCTTCGCCCGGCGGCCTGGGAGTCGGCGACTACTACGGCTCCGCGAACGGCGGTGCCGCCTCGCTGTATGTCGAGGAGGAAGCGGACGTAGCGCCGATAGCCGAGCTGGTTGCCGCGCTGCCCGGCGTCGAGTTCGTAGCGACGAAGGAGCCGATCCCCTCGCTCGAAAACCCGACGCTTGAAGAGGTGGGACTCGACCATACGCGAGCCGGCGACATCGTCGCATTCGCGAAGCCGGGCTACGCGGAACGGGACACGCTCACGACGGACAATCCCCTGCCCGGCAACCATGGTCACCCCATCACCCAGCACTCCGTTCTGATGGTCGCGGGCGGGCACCCCGTCCTCGACGACACCCCCGAGAGCGTCGGCGGCGAGACCGTCTACGACCCAACCGCGCGGCCCTTCGCCTCGCCGACGGGTGGCCCCGGAAACCTCTCGGTCGCGCCCACAGTGGCCGCCCTGTTCGGCATCGGCCAGCCTGCCGGCGGCTATGACCGCCCGCCGCTGTACGAGGCATTCGAGAACCACGCCCTGGCCGCGCACCCGGCCTGCGGTGCGGCAACCGTCGACGACCTCCTCTATCCGCGGCCCGCGTCCGCGACGCCGACGCGGGTGCCCCTCGTGCCCGCGTACGCGGAGTGCAGCGCGCCGGACTCCGAGCACGTGGCTCCGCTTGCGCTCCCCTCCTGCAGTTCCGCGCGAAGGGAGTCGGACCTCTTGACGACATCGTCCGCGGGCCGTGGCTACGGCTTCCTACAGCTGCGGGCGATCCCGGGCGATCCGCTGACGACGGCGGACGAGGCCGACCTCACGATCACGACCGAGGTCACGGATGTAAGAGCGCAGGGCGGGAGCGCCGACTACGCGGGCAGGTTGCTCCTGCGCCTCGGCCTGCGCGTCACCGACGGAGCCAGCGGCCCGCCCGACGGCGCGCCCGCGACCGTCCGGGACACGGAGTTCTCGACCCCACTCGACTGCGCTCCCACAGGAAACGAGCCCCTGGGCTCGAAGTGCAACCTCTCGACGTCCACCGACACTCTCGTGCCCGGTTTCGCGAAAGAGGGGATGCGCGCAGTGATTTCCACGCCGTCGATCGAGGTGACGGACCTGGGGGCGGATTCCAGCCTCACGCCGGCCAGCGGCACCTGTCCCCCGGCCTGCGGCTCCGGAGACGAGAAGGTTTTCCTGAGGCAAGGTCTTTTCACCCCCTGAGCAACACGACCTGAGGGTGCTCTGGGGCAGCCGCGCGGGACGCACGCTGGTCGTGGCCGTCCTCGCAGTCGTCGTGGCGGTCGTGGTGGGGCTGATCGTCCTGTGGCCGTCGGGTGACGGCCGCAAGCTGACGAGCAGGCAGCTGCCGACCAACACAGAGGGCGCGGAGGTCGAGCGGGTCGTCGAGACCCGCTGCGTCGGGCTCCCGCAAAGGACGTGTCGCACCGTCACGATCCGTCTCACGAGCGGCCCGGACGACGGCAAGCTCGCTTCGTTCGAGCTCCAGGCGGCAGCTCCGCTCGACCCCGACCTGCACCCCGGCGACAAGATCAGGGTCACGAAGCAGAGCATCGGCCCGACCGGCCAGCCCAACTACCAGCTCGCCGATTTCGAACGCCGTGGGCCAATGCTCTGGCTCGCGCTCATCTTCGCCGCGCTCGTGATCGTGTTCGGACGCTTTCGCGGCGCCCTGTCGCTGGTGGGTCTGCTGCTCAGCCTGGCGATCGTGCTGGTGTTCATAGTCCCCGCGATCCGCGACGGAGAGTCTGCGCTCGCCGTGGCGATCGTGGGCTCGTTCGCCGTGATGCTGACCACGATCGCTCTCGCCCACGGAGTCGGGGTGAAAAGTCTCGCCGCCATGCTCGGCACCGGCGCAAGCCTGCTGCTGGTCGCCGTGCTGGCGCTCATCTTCACGAACGTGACTCACCTCACGGGCCTTTCCTCGGAGGAGGCGTTCACAGTCAGCTACGGGCTCGGCGTCTCCCTCGAAGGCCTGCTGCTGGCCGGGATGGTGATCGGAGCGCTCGGTGTGCTCGACGACGTCACCGTCAGCCAGGCCTCCACCGTGCTCGCATTGAGAGCTGCGAACCCGAGCCTGCCTTTCCGCTCGCTGTACCGCCGCTCGCTCGGCGTCGGACGCGACCACGTGTCCGCCGCGGTCAACACGCTGGTGCTCGCCTACGTCGGCTCGGCGCTCCCGATCCTGTTGATCTTCACCGCGCGCGATGTCGGATTTGTCGATGCCGTGAACCTCGAGGTCGTCGCGAAGGAGATCGTCGCGATGCTCGTCGGCTCCATCGGCCTGATCGCCGCGGTTCCGCTCACGACAGCGCTGGCGTCGTTCCTCTCGTTGCGGCTACCCGCCGACGCTCTGCCGGACGAGCCAGGCCACGTTCACTGACCTACAGGCTCTAAGCGCGCTTTCGCCGCGCGCGAGCCGGCACAGCCCCGTAGACCTCGCGCTTGATCAGCGTGATGCTTTCGACGATCGAATCGAGGAAGGGCTCGAGTGCCTGGCGTAGGCGCTGATACTCCTTCCTGCCCTCAGCCGTGATGCTGTAGAGACGGCGGCTGCGTTTTTCCGGGTGCTCCCAGTGACCTTCGACGAGGCCCCGCGCCTCCAGCTCGCGCAGCAGTGGATACATCGTGTTCGGGTTGAGGACCACCGCGCCGCGGGTAAGCGTCTCGATCTGCTCGATCAGCTGGTTTCCGTACGCCGCTTTGGCCGGCGAGCGCGTGATCAGATGCAGGACCAACAACGAGAAGATGTCTCGCCGGCGCGGACCGGCCGCGCCCTCTCCCGGCGGTCGGATCGGCAGCTCCCCGCCGAACACGTCCGAGGGCCTGCCCGCAGGCTCGAATGACGGCGAGGGCAGCCCCTCTGCGGCCTGAGCCGCCTCTCCGGCGGCTCGCCGGGCGGCCGCAGCCCGCCCGCGTGCGGCCCGTGGCCTGTTCTGTGATCCGCTCACGCTCTGGTCGCTCTCCGGCCTGTCCGTGCCCTCATGAATCCATCGGATTATAGATCGAAAATTGTTAGGACTAATAAGGATCTCGCGGGACCTGACGCCCCGGCTGCAGGTGACCCTCGACCGGTCTGGTGTCAAAATCGCCTTGGGGTAAAGACGAGGCCGGTCGTGGATGGAGCAACACGCAGGGGCATGACGCGCGGTGGCAGCCGGCGGGCGCTCGCGCTCGCCGGGCTGGCGATCGGCTTGCTTGCGACGCTGCTCGTCCTCTCCCCTCCGGTGCGCGCGCATCCCCTCGGCAACTTCTCGGTCAACCACCAGACGCGGGTTCAGATCTCGAGCGACCGCGTCCAGCTCCTATACATCCTCGACCAGGCCGAGATCCCCACCTTCCAGGAGCGCCGTCGCTCGAACGACGAGATCGTGCGCCGTAAGCTCGACGAGGTGCGCCGCAACCTGTGGCTGATCGTGGACGGGCGCCGGCACGACCTGCGGCTCGAGTCGAGTCCGCGCCTCACGTTCCCGCCAGGCCAGGCTGGTCTGCGCATCACGCGACTCGAGCTTCCCTTCGCCTTGCGAGTCAAGCGTCCGCGCGCGGTCGAGGTTCGCGACCTCACCTTCGAAGATCGCGTCGGCTGGGTCGACCTCGTCGCGATCCCGGGGCGCGGAACGGCGGTCGAGACCGCGGTCTCACCCCGCGACCCGACCAACGCGCTGCGAACGTACAAGGGCATCACGCTCAAAGGCGTTCCAGACCAGGTGCGCGGGCAATTCGCTGTGCGGCCCGGGCGCGGGTCGGTGCTCGACCTCAACACGGGCACGACGTACGGGGCCGGCGACGCCGCGGAGCTGCGCAAGAACGCGCCCGCCGGCGCTTCCGAACAGGGCGAGGAGCGCAGCCGCGGCGAGGAGACCGAATCGAGCGGCGGCTTTGCCAGCGTGTTCGAGGACGCCGCGCAAGGCGAGGGGGTGTTCATCCTGCTGCTGCTCGCCGCCTTCGCCTGGGGCGCCTTGCACGCTCTTTCGCCCGGGCACGGCAAGACGATGGTGGCCGCCTATCTCGTCGGCACGCGCGGCACCGCGCGGCACGCGGTCGCGCTTGGCGCGGTCGTCACGGTCGCCCACACGATCGGGGTGTTCGCGCTCGGGCTGACGCTCCTGCTCGCCCAGTACATCCTGCCCGAAGACCTCTACCCGTGGCTCAACCTCGCGGCAGGAGTGCTGATCGTCGCTGTCGGGATCGGCGTGATGCGGTCGCGAATCCGGTGGGCGCGGGAGCGGCGAGCGGGCAGCGAGCATTCACAGGAGGGGCACGAGCACGAGCACGAGCACGAGCACGAGCACGAGCACGGGCACGAGCGCGGACACCACGATCACTCCCACGATCACGACCACGCGTCCCCCGAGACCAGCTGGAAGGGCGTCACGGCCATGGGAGTGTCGGCCGGCATCATCCCCTGCCCGACGGCACTCGTCGTGCTCCTCGCCGCCATCAGCCAGCACCGCGTCGGCCTCGGCCTGCTGCTGATCACGGTCTTCAGCATCGGGCTCGCGGCAACGCTCACCGGGATCGGCCTCGCCGTCGTGCACGCGAAACGGTTGATGGAGCGGCTCGGCGACCGCGTGCCGCTGTCGGGACGGGTGGCGGCGGTGCTGCCGGCGGCCTCCACCGTCGTGATCCTCGGCCTCGGGATCGTCCTGACGGTGAAGGCCGTGCCATCGGTTTTCTAGCGGCCGCATCTCGACTGGGGCGCGGATCACCGATACGATCGGCGTGTCGCTCTGATCCGATTCGGGGAGCGGTGCGTAAGGAGCCCACGTAGGTTCCGATTCGCAGCTGAAAGGGAGTGGCCGTGGACTTCGAGTTTCTGTTTCACGCGGTCGAAGAGGTGGACACGTGGCTCACGGGCCTGTTCTCCGGCGCGCCGCTCCTGGTCGCTCTCGGCATCGCGCTTCTGCTCGGCCTGCGACACGCATCCGACCCGGACCACCTCGTCGCAGTCACCTCGCTCGTGGCAGCGGAGCGGGGCGACACGCGCGCCGCGGCCAGACTGGGCGCGTGGTGGGGAATCGGCCATGGCTTCGTGCTGCTGCTGATCGGCCTGCCGCTGATCTTCTTCAAGTCCGAGCTACCAGCCTGGCTCGAGAGCGGCGCCGAGAAGGCGGTCGGCGTCGTGATCCTGCTACTTGCTCTGCGAGTGATCGTGAAGTGGATGCGCGGTGACTACCGCACGACACGCCACGGCCATCACGACCACCAGACCGACGTCGCTCACGAGAGCACCTTCCGGCACCTGCGCCGCGGCGAGAGCTCACACCACCAGCACGTGCGGGTGCGAACCCCACAGCAAGCGCTCGGGATCGGCGTCCTGCACGGCCTCGCCGGCACCGGCGCAGTTGTGCTGCTGCTGATCGCCGCGCTGCCGACTCAGCTCGAGGCGGCCGCCGCGCTCGCGGTGTTCGCGCCGGTGACGGTCTTCTCGATGGTCGCCTGCACGAGCGCATTCGCGTGGATCCTCACGCGCCCGGTGATCGAGCCCGTCTACCGCTCCGTGCTGATCCCAGCGATGGGGCTATTCGGCCTGGCGTTCGGTGCCTGGTATGTCGGCCTGACATAGGTTCCGTCTTTTGCTTAGGCCAAAAGACGGGAGCTCCAAGCTATGCAGGGGCTGGCTCCGGCTCCTCGACCCGGCGCGGCATCAATACCTCGCGCGCGATCACCAGTCGCTGGATCTGCGACGTGCCCTCGTAGAGCTGCATGATCTTCGCGTCGCGCATCAGCTTCTCGACCGGATACTCCTTGATGAAGCCGTAGCCGCCGTAGACCTGGACCGCGTCGACCGCGACCTCCATCGCCGAGTCGGCGGCAAAACGCTTCGCGTGTGATGCAGCGAGCGTGTTGCGCTTGCCCTGGTCGAGCAGTGCCGCCGACTGCCACACCAGCAGACGGGCTGCCTCGACCTTCGTCGACATGTCGGCGATCATGAACTGGATCGCCTGGTGCATCGCGATCGGAACGCCGAACTGGACACGCTCCTTGGCGTAGTCGGCCGCGAACTCCATCGCCGCCCGCCCGATGCCGACAGCCATCGCGGCCACGCCGGGCCGTGTGCGGTCGAGCGTCATCATCGCCAGCCTGAAGCCGTGGTTCTCCTCGCCGAGCAGGTTCTCAGCGGGGACCTCGACGTCCTCGAAGGTGATCTGCGCGGTGTCCGAGGCACGCTGGCCGAGCTTGTCCTCCTTCTTCGCGACCGAGACACCCGGTGCGTCGCGCGGAACGACGAATGCGGAGATGCCCTTGTGGCCCTTGTCCGGGTCCGTCTTGGCGTAGACCGTGTACCAGCTGGCGTGTGAGCCGTTGGTGATGAAGACCTTCGAGCCGTTGATGACGTACTTGTCGCCCTGCTTGACGGCCTTCGTGCGCATCGAGCCGACGTCCGATCCCGCCTCGGGCTCCGTCAGACAGAAGGAGGCCAGCCGCGGCTCCTCCGAAAGCATGCCGAGGAACTCCTTCTTGATCTCCTCGGAGCCGCCGAGCACCACTGGCGTCGAGGCAAGCCCGTTGCACATCAGCGAGGTGCCGATGCCGGAGCAGCCCCAACCGAACTCCTCCTCGATGATGACGCCGTCGAGGCAGTGCAGCCCGCCCCCGCCGTACTCCTCGGGGATCTCTACGTTCATCAGGCCGACCTCGTGCGCCTTCTCGATGATCTCCTGCGGCCAGACGGCGTCGCGGTCGTAGTCCCACGCGACCGGGCGGATCTCCTTCTCGGCGAAGTTGTGCGCCAGCTCGCGCAGATCCTTCTGCTCGTCAGTGAGGGTGAAGTCAACCAAGGCTCAAGCTCCCTTGTGCGAATGTGGTGGCCGACGAATTGCCCATGGCAAGCGGTATCGGACACGACCGATTGGTCAATCGGTCGCTCTGAAGGGTAGCGGACAGACCCCCCAGCGCGCCGCCCGGCCAGGAGTTGCAACACTCAGGCAGGGATGAGCAAGGGAACGGTCTTGATGGTCATCGTGCTCGTCGTCCTGCCGATCGCGGCGGTGCTGTTCGCGGGGGCATTCGGTCTGCTCGAACAGCTCGGCCGGGGCGCGCTCTCGATCGACGATGCGCCGCCGCCCTCTCCCCCTCTTCAGACGCCCGCCGGCCGCATGGAACGCGAGGTGGAGATCCGCCAGCTGGTTGGCGCGCGACGGGATCGCCAGGTCGCACGCGGCGAGCAGCCGATCGACGTCGAGCAGGAGGTAAGGCGGCTGCTCGCGGTCGATGCCGTTCCGGAAACGGATCGCGCAGATGCCGCGCTGCGGGAGGAAGTCCGCCAGCTCGTGATCGCCCGCAACGAGCGCCGCCTGGCACGTGGCGAGCCTGCGCTCGACGTGGAGGCGGAGATCGACCGCCAGCTGAGAAGCCTCTAGCGCTCCGGCCCCGAAGGGGGAAATCTGCGTTGCACGCCGAACCCGAGGCTAGTTTGGCGTGTTCTGGGCTGAGGAGGGCCTTGGCCCTTTGCGGCTGCCTGGCCGCTGACCGATTGACCGACAGACGACGAAGGAGGCCAGATGTCCGACACGCACCGTGAGGACCGCGCCTGGGTGGAGGCGGTCGACCGCTACCTGAAGCCCGCGCGCCGGCGCAGGCGGCGGCTGCCAGGGGGGCGCCAGGGGCGGTATGTGCTGCTGAGCTCCATCGTGCTCGCCCTGCTGGTCTCGCCTTTCGCGATCGGCGCGACCGGAAGCGCCCTGCGAGAGGGTAAGCGCAATCCGAGCAGCGGATCTTCGAGCCGCGAGACGGAGATCATCTCGAGCTCCAAGAGCTACGGCACGCGCCAGTCCAACATCCGTGACGGCAATGGCGGTGGCGCGATCTACGGTTGCCGCAGCAGGACGAGCCGCGAGCCTTGCATCCGCGCGAACAACCTGAGCGCCGGACGCGCGTTCGAGTTCGAGACCCAGGGCGTCGAAGGCGGGCGCATCGAGGTCAAGGCCAACGGCGGCCGGCCCCTGACGACCAACGCGACCGGAGTCGCCACCGGCTTCAACGCCGATCGCGTCGACGGCATGCATGCCGGCAAGGTCGACTTCAGAGCTGCTGCGGGCACGGGATCGACCGAGATCCTCAATCTCGGCGGCTTGATCCTGCGAGCCACGTGCGCGACCGGTCCGGACCTCGACGTGCGAGCCGATACATCCGTCCTCAACTCGACGGTGCACGTGTCGTGGAACCGCGACCCTGCGAACCAGCCGTTCTACCGCGACGACAACGACTTCGATCCTGGGGACAACTTCCAGATCATGTCGGCGGGGAACGACGACCGCACGCAGGGAACTCTGGTCTACACCTCACCGGACGGCTCGACCACCTCGCTGACATTCCAGTCCGAGGAGGCGGACGCGTTTGGGGGGACCGTCAATTGCCTGTTCAGCGGCACCGCGATGTCGGGCTAGCGGACCAGCCGGAATCGACTCACCGGGGCGGGCCTCAGGGTCCGCCCCTGTTTTTGCCCTCAACGGCGGGTAAACAAAGGTTCACTGCGCGGTACCGGGCCCTTTGGGGTATATAAGGGGCCCATGCCACGCAGCTACTCCCTCGAGGAGATCGTGACGACGCCCGGTCTCTACTTCAACCCGCAGACAGAGGTCGTGATCGTCGTCGACGACTCAGCCGATCTCGACTCGGAGATCTTCAACATGGAGGAGTTCGAAGGCGCGGACTGGGTGATGGTGTCCGACGAGACCCCGATCGACGAGGACTCGCGCGACGAGCTGCTCGTCGCCTTTCAAACCCACTACCACGCCGGCGACGCCCGCAGCATCTCCGCCACCGCGAACGAGCTGGAGGAGGAGGGGGATGACGAGGAGGATGACCAGGAGGTAGGAAGAGACTAGTAAGTCAGAAATTAGAAATCAGAAATTAGAAATTAGGCTTTGGACCCGGCGCCCTAATTTCTAATTTTCTAGTTTCTAATTACTCGGCCTTCCTCCCGGTTTCGCACTACGCGAAGCCAAAAGCCAGCGCCAGAATCAGGTAGACCGCCAGTAGCTGCACTCCTTCGAACCAGTTCGACTCGCCCTCCGCGGTGACGCGGTTCGCGATGGTGACAGCGAGGATCACGGCCGCGAGCTCGAAGCCGTTGAACACAAGCGGCATCGGGTGGTCTCCGAACGGGAACGAGAGCAGGACCAGCACGGGCGCGACGAACAGAGCGATCTGGGTGCTGGACCCAATCGCGATATTGACGGCCAGGTCCATCTTGTTCTTGGCGGCGACGAGCACGGCCACCCAATGCTCCGCCGCGTTACCGACGATCGCGACGACGATCGCGCCGATGAAGAACTCGCTCAGGCCCACGGATTCCGCCGCTTCGGCGATGGACCCGACGAGCACCTCGCTCATGATGGCAACCAGCACTCCCGCTACTGCGAGCAGCGCCACCCCCCGACGCACGCTCCAACCGGCGGCTTCATCCTCATAGGGAGGGTTGAACAGCGAGCGATGCGTCTTCAGTGAGAACACGAGTCCGGACACGTAGGAGATGATCAGCACGATCGCGACCGCAAAGCTGAGTTGCTCGACCTTCGAGCCGTAGTCGATGTCCTCCGCGGTCGGCGAGGGCAGTCCCTGGCCGACGACCAGCTCGAACACGGCGGGCATCACCAGCGCTGTCAGCGCGAGCAACAGCATCGCCGACTGCGCGCCCGCAGCCGTGCGGCTGAACGTCTGCTTTTCCCTGCCCAGCCCGCCGACGAACATCGAGGCGCCCAATACGAGCAGGATGTTCCCGATGATGGAGCCCGCGATCGACGCCTTCACGACTTCTTGCAGTCCCTCGAGCAGCGCAAAAAACGCGATCACGAGCTCCGGGAAGTTGCCGAAGGTGACGTTCAGCAGACCCCCTACCCCGGGACCCGAGCGCGCAGCGAGCTCCTCCGTCGCCTTACCCATCATCGCCGCGGTCGGCACGATCCCGAGCGCGGCGGCGATGAAGATCGCGGTGGGTGACGCGTGAAGAAGCTCCAGCGCGACCGCTGCCGGAATCAGGGGGACGAGCAGGTAAGGCCAGCCCTCGGGCCCGAACAGCCAGCGAACGGGCGGCTTCCGATCGCCGCCGCTGTCTCCAGGGCCGTTGGTCTCGGCAGTCATGAGGCGGGGAGTCTGCCGCATCTCGCCGACGACTGGCTCAGCCGGACGGCGACTGGTTGGGCACTCTCTCTTTTCGGATCACCAGCTTGGCTATCTCGAGCACGGGGACGATCGTCAGCGCCACGCCGGCCACGAGCAGCCAGTCCTCCAGCGACAGTTCACGCGTTCCGAACGCATCCTGTAAGAACGGGACATTGATCACGAGCGTGAGGAGCGCAAGCTCCCAGACGATCGCGCGGTTGAGCCACTTGTTCGCGAACGGGCGCTCCAGCACGGAGTTGCGGTCGGAGCGGAAGCTGTAGGCCTTGAGGAACTCGATCAGCACCAGGGTTGCGAACGTCATCGTCATCGCCTGCTCCAAGGCCCTCCCATCGGAAAGCGCCGTGAAAAGCGCAAGGGTCGTCAGCCCCGACCACACCCCGCCGACGGCGACCAGCGTGACGACCGGCCTCGTGAAGATCCCTTCCTTCCTGCTGCGTGGTGGACGGCGCATCAGATCTCGCTCCGGCGGGTCGACGGAGAGCGCGAGCGCGGGCAGGCCATCCGTGGCGAGGTTGACGTAGAGGATCTGCACGGCACTTAGTGGAAGGTCCTTCCCCAGCACGGATGCGCCCAGCAGCAGGACGATCTCGCCGAGATTCGCGGCGAGTAGGTACATCAGGTACTTCTTGATGTTGGCGAAGACACCTCGACCCTCTTCCACGGCGGCGACGATGGAGGCGAAGTTGTCGTCGGTCAGCATCATCGCCGCCGCCTCTTTGGCGACCTCCGTGCCCGTGATCCCCATCGCGACGCCGATGTCCGCCTTCTTGAGAGCGGGCGCGTCGTTGACGCCGTCTCCGGTCATCGCCACCGAGTGGCCCTTCTCTTGCAGTGCGGTGACGACGCGTAGCTTGTGGAGTGGCGAGACGCGCGAGTAGACCTGGATCGTCTCGATCTCCTGATCGAGGGCGGCATCGTCAATCGAATCGAGCTCTTCACCGGTGATCGCGCGGCCGTCGGTGAGGATGCCCAGCTCATGCGCGATCGCCTCGGCCGTCAACGGATGGTCGCCAGTGATCATCACGGGCGCGATACCCGCCTGCTTGCACGTCTCGACGGCCTGCCGTACCTCAGGACGCGGCGGGTCGATCATCCCGATCAGCGCGAGGAAAGTGAGCTCCTGCTCGGCATCGTCGACAGTTCCGTCTGATCGCCGAGCGACGGCGAGTACTCGCAGCGCCTCGCCCGCCAGCTTCTGCGCGGTCTCGAGCAGCGCATCGCGGGCGTCCGCGTCGAGCTCGGTCTCACCGGAAGCGGCCAGCTGCCGCGTGCACGAGGCGATGATGACCTCGGGCGCGCCCTTCACGTACGCGACAGTTCCATCCTGCGTCGTATGCAGCGTCGTCATGCGCTTGCTCTCGGATGTGAACGGGATCTCGTCGACCCGCGGGAAGCGAGCCTCGAGGTCGCGTCGCTCGAGGCCGGCCTTCGCCGCCGCGACCACCGCTGCACCCTCTGTCGGGTCGCCGCGGACCTGCCACTGTCCGTCCTCGCCGTGCAGGAGGTGAGCGTCCGAGGCCAGCGTCGCCGCCTGGAGAGCCTCGAGCAAGGGCGCGCTCGGCTCGACTGTCGATCCGTTCAGCGTGTACTCGCCTTCGGGCTCGTAGCCGGCGCCGGAGACCTCGAACAGCTGGCCCGCGACGATCACCTTGCGCACTGTCATCTCGTCCTTCGTCAGCGTGCCGGTCTTGTCGGTGCAGATGAACGTCACGCTCCCGAGTGTCTCGATCACGGGTAGCCGGCGGACGAGGGCGTTGCGCCTGACCATCCGCTGCGCCGCCAGCGTCAGCGAGATGGTGACCACAGCCGGCAGCGCCTCGGGCACGACGGCGACCGCCAGCGCTGTGCCGAAGAGGAGCATGTCCAGCAAGGGCTCGCCGCGGAGAAGCCCGAGGCTCACGACGAGCAGCACCACGACGATCGCCGCGCGCGCGAGGGTCATACCCAGCCGGTCGAGGCTCTCCTGGAGTGGCGTCTTCGCTCGCTCGATCGATTCGAGGACGCGAGCGATGCCTCCGAGCTCGGTCTCCATGCCTGTCGCGACGACGAGAGCGGAGCCCCGTCCGTAGGTAACTGCCGTGCCGGAATGCACCATGTTCGTGCGGTCACCGATTGGGAGATCGGTGCGGACAAGCTCGGCTGTCTGCTTCTCGACCGGCAGCGACTCGCCCGTCAGCGCGGACTCCTCGAGCTGCAGGTTTACGGCCTCCACGAGCCGGCCATCGGCGGACGCCTTGTCGCCGGCCCGCAAGAGCAGGAGGTCGCCGGGAACGAGCTCGCGCACGGGAACGTCGACCTCGTCCCCGTCGCGCAACACGGAGGCCGTCGGCGCCGCCATCTGCCGCAGGGCCTCGATCGCCCGTTCCGCGCGATACTCCTGCACGAATCCCAGCACCGCGGCCAGCATCACGATTGCGCCGATCACGATCGCTTCCGTCGCATGCCCGAGCGCGATCGAAAGGCCCACGGCCACGAGCAGGATCAGGATCAAAACGTTCTTGAACTGCTCGAGCAAGAGCTTCCACGGCGGGGCCGCACGAGCGGTCTCGAGTTGGTTGGCGCCGTACTGGTCGAGGCGCCCCCTCGCTTCCTCCTTGCTCAGGCCGGTGTCCAGGCTCGTGTCGAGCCTGGCCGCAACCTCGTCCGGCGGCAGGGTGTGCCAGGAATGTGCCGACCCTGGCTGTGCGGCCGCTCGGTCCCTGGCTCGAGCCGATGCAGCTGGACTGGCCAAAACGAAAGACCTCCGAAGGAGTTGATCACGATGTCCTTCGTAGGTCTCTCCCGCCCTGTTGGGCCGCTCCGCCGGGCCCGTGGGCCGCGAAATGACGACGAAAGCGCGGGGGGATACTCCCCTACGTTGTTCGGAGCATAGCTTGTTGGTGAACGGCGGCCGCTAGAGTTCCTTGCCGTGAGAACGCGGATGTTCGGCGACACCGACCTTCGCTGCTCGGAGATCGGCTTCGGCACCTGGGCGCTCGGCTCCAACTGGTGGGGCAAGGTCACGAGCGGCGAGGGCCAGAACCTGATCGAGCGCGCGCTCGAGCTCGGGATCACGTTCTTCGACACGGGCAACGTCTACGGGCGCGGGCTGAACGAGGAGATTGTCGGCAAGGCGCTGGCGGGCGTGCCCCGCGAGAGCGTGCAGATCTCGACCAAGTTCGGATACGTGCTCGGCCAAGGCCGCCAGGACCACTCGCAGGGGGAGCGCCCGCAGGACTGGTCGCCCGCGCACGTCAGGCGATCGCTCGAGGACAGCCTCGAGCGTCTCGGCACCGACCACGTCGACCTCTACCAGCTGCACAACCCCCGCATGGACGCGATCGAAAACGACTCCCTCTTCGAGGAGCTCGAGCGCCTGCGCGAAGCGGGCAAGATCCACCACTACGGCGTCGCGCTCGGGCCCGCGATCGGCTGGCGCGAAGAGGGCCTGCGAGCGCTCGAGAAACGCTCGATCGCGAGCGTTCAGACCGTCTACAACGTGCTCGAGCAGGACCCGGGCCGGGACTTCCTGGCCACGGCCGCAGAGCAGGGCGCCGGCGTGATAGCGCGCGTCCCCACTTCGAGTGGATTGCTCGAGGACAAGTACACGCTCGACACCACCTTCCCGGAGCACGATCACCGCAGCCACCGTCCACGCGAGTGGCTCGTGGAAGGTCTGCAGAAGGTCGAGCGGTTGCGCTTCCTCGGCCAGGAACACGGCATCACGATGTCCCAGGCCGCGCTGAAGTTCATACTCGCGCAGCCGGCAATCGCCTGCGTGCTGCCGACCATCACCAACGGCGAAGAGCTCGAAGAGTTTGCAGCGGCCTCAGACGGCCCGGGCCTGTCTGCCGAAGACCTCGAACGAGTCAGCGCCCTCTACGAGCGCAACTTCGACGTAGAGCGCGTAGGAACCCTCTGAGCTCCTAAGCGAAAACCGGAATTCAGTTGAGCAACGGGGCGCACTTCTGGACGTCGGCGTCCGTGCGCGCCTTCTCGACACAATCGAGGTACTTCTGGGCGGAGTCCGGCAGCGTCGGCGCGGGGGCTTCGTTGCCGGCGTTGCCGGTGCCTGAGCCGTTCTGAGCTGCGCCACCACTGGAGCCGCCTGCGCCGCTCAGGGCCCTCAGCACTTGCGAGTTGAAGGCGGACTCGAACTCGCCGATCGGGCGCACGTTGCGGGGCGCGTCGATCTCCTGCGGCTTGTTGACGTCGGTGAACTGCATGTCGAAAGCGACGGTGCCGCTGCCGCCGAGCTTCAGCTGTCCGCTTTCCTCGGGAGCGTCGAAGCGCGCCTGAGCGCTCAGCCGGCGCAGGGAGCCGTCCGACTTCGCCGTGTACAAGTCGACCGCGCCGCCCTGGAGACCGCTCTTGGCCTGCTCCAGTTCCTTCTTCGAAAGACCAGGCGCCTGCTCGCCAGAGCGGGACGCAAGCTGCACCAGGTCGTCGAGCAGCTTGCCCGGATCCACCTGAGCGGTGACGTGGTCTGTCTCGACCCCGCCGACGCTCGTGGTGCCAACGTGCCTGGGATTCACCAGCCAGCCCTGCGGGTTGATGCCGAGGGC
Source organism: uncultured Solirubrobacterales bacterium (assembly GCA_963716195.1). Classification (GTDB taxonomy): domain Bacteria; phylum Actinomycetota; class Thermoleophilia; order Solirubrobacterales; family JBBDJG01; genus JBBQNR01. Next base: position 29,867 of record OY970293.1, on the reverse strand, counting down.
GCTCAGTGCGGTCAGGTCCTGGGGCTCTGGCTTCGCCTGGTTCGCCTGGCCGCCCGGCAGCCTGTAGGCCCGCTCTCCTAGCGTCAGATATGCGGTCTTACCGGTGGAGATGATTCCGAGGTGGATCGGCTTGCCGGCCGCATCGACCGTGAGGTCGATGTCGGTCTTCGGCTGCGCGGAGGCGTTGTCGAAAGCTCCATCGACCTTGATCGCCATGCTCGACAGCTCCGGGCTAGGCGCGCCCTCGAAGGACAGCTGCGCCGTGGCGCCGAACTTGCCGCTCTTGAAGTTCTGAGCAGAGAACGCGCGTTCCATCAACCGCTGCGGGTCGGCCGCACTCTCGTCCCCCTCGTCACCGCTGCCGCCACCGACCTTGCCCGCCACAATCGCGAGGAAGACGATGGCTAGAACGCCCAGGAGGACGATGGGCACAAGCCGTTGCGAGGGCAGCGACAGACGCATCGGGATCGGAGTCGGCACGATCCCCAAAGACCTTGAGTGCGAGCGGGCTGCTGAGACTGGCTTCCCATGCTGAAGCGAAGGCGACTAGGGCGCTTTGGCGACGGAAGCGACGGGCATCGAAGGAGGTTGAGACGGGAGGTTCGCGGATGTTCACGAGCTGCATACGTGAGTAGTCCAAGATGGCCGATTTGTGAGGGGCCTCTTGTCGGCTGAACAGTTGAATGACCCATAGGTCATCCAACTCTTCACTCGATGATCGGACGTCTTACGTGGAGATCATGCAGAGTCGCTTAGCGGAGAAGTCGGCACAGGTACGTCGGTGTCCCCATGCGCCTTCGCTCGTTAGCCGAGCGCCCTGATCGGCCCCCTCGATGCCCTCCCCAGAAGTGACTGCCCGTTGCTACCTAAGCAGCGCGGAACACTCGTCTATCTCCTTGACGCCCTGCGCGTTCTGCACGCACTCCAGATAGCGCTGCGTCTTCGGAGACTGCCCGCTCGAGCCCGAGCCCGATCCCGATCCCGAGCCACCGCCGGCGCCGGGTAGGGCGCCCAGCGCTCCCAGCTGCTGCTGGAGCTCCGAGAGCGGCCTTGCGCTCTTCGGCTCTTCGATCGTCTGCGGCTTGTTTACGTCCGACACCTCGACTGTGAAGTCGACATTGCCGGCGGTGATGCCGGCCGTCTGCGTCTGAAGGTTCTTCGCAACCTCGAAGTCGAGCTGGACTTGAAGTTTCCGCAGGATCTTGTCGTCCTTGCCGGTGTACACGTCGATCTGCGCGTCCTTTACGCCTGCCCTGATCTGTTGCTTGACGTTCTCGGGTAGTGACTGCGGTAGCTGCTGGCGCTGCGCGCGAGAAAGGCCGAGCTCGCTCGTCTTGCCGAGCAGTTTGTCGAGGTCGTCGACGAGCTTCGCGGTGTTCACATCGGAAGAGACGTGGATCGTTTCGACGCCGCCGACTTCTTCAGTACCCTCGTTCTTGGGGTCCTGCAGCCACTTGCCCGGGTCGACGCCGAGGTCGTTCAGGTCGGGGACGTTGTTCTGGTTGTCGTCCTGCCGTTTGAGGTCCGCCGCGAACTGATTGAAGGTCTTGGGCGGGACCCGGTAGTCGGTGCCCTGGAAGTTGACGTATCCCTTTGTGCCTGTCGAGATCACGCCGGCGGAGAGGGTCTGGCCGGCCGCTGTGGCAGTCAGCTCGAGGTCGAGCTTCGGAACCTTCTTGTCGCCGCGGCTCTCGAAGGGTCCGGTCAGAGCGACCTTGATCGGATCCCGCACGTTGGCGCCACCCTGGAGCTTCGCGTTCAGCCGGAGGTTCACACGGCCGCTCGAGATCTTCGTCTTGCCGCCGAAGGTCTGGCTGAGGACGGCGTCGACGTCTTCCCCGCTGGCCTCGTCCCCGCAGGCCGCCACCACGCCTGCGGCAAGCAAAAGGACGCCCACCGCCAGGAGGACGAGAACGCGCGAAAGAATGCGGTCAGGCAAGAACTGCTTCACGAGAGGTCGCAACTTGCGCAGGGCGCAAGCGTTCCGGGCAACATAGCGAACTGGGTGAACCGCATGCGCCACATCCTCATCGCCGCGATCGCGACGGCGGTCCTCGTACTTGGGCCTAGCGCTCCGGCGCAGGCCGCGCGCGTGCTCGTGTTCGACGAGGGCAAGGTCCAGGCGCGAGACGACCCCGCGCTCGGCGCAGGCACCACGCTCGGCCTGTCCGGGTGCGCGAGCGCCTGCCCTGTGCCGGTGCGCGGCGGCGCCCCGGCGGCGGGCGTGGTCGCTTCGCGCTCGGACCCGGTCAAGCAGGCGCTCCGGCGGGCCCTGGCAGCTGGAGCCCTCTCCGCGGAGGACACGGCGCGTTATCGCAGCATCTATTCGCGCGCCCTGTCAGTGCGCAAGAAGCTTGGCTATACGCGCGGGCGTGAGCTCGGCTCGGTGATCGCCACGCTGCAGCGCCTCGCGCGCCGCGGGCAGCTCGTCCCGGTGCGGATGCCCGCGCTGTTCCTGCTTCTCGATCGCAACCGTGAGTGGTGGGGAAGCAAGGGGGCCCCGGCGGCGAATGCGCGCGTGCGCTTCGGATCCAGTCGCCTGCTGTTCCAGTACTACCCGGGGCAGGGACTGCAGCTTCAACCGCTCGCCAACTTCGGTGCGGCGAACGGCTACTGGTACTCCAAGCGCGACAGCAGCCTGCGCAAACTCGTCGACGAGCTGGTCGCGCTGCGAGTCGAGCGCAATGGGTTCACGTCGTGGGAGTACTACTTTGCGTTCGGCGGCGGGTCGCCGCCATGGATCTCCGGGATGACGCAGGGAACGGCGGTCCAGGCTCTGGCGCGCGCCAGCACGCGCCTCGCGGATCCCGGCCTCGTTCAGGTCGCGACCGGAGCGCTCGGAGCATTCGAGCGCGACACGCCGGTCGGCGCGCGCGTCCCTGCGGGCCAGGGCGCCTGGTATGCGCTCTACAGCTTCAACCCCTCGCTCGAGGTGCTGAACGGCATGCTGCAGTCGCTCGTCGGGCTGAAGACGTTCGCGACGCTGACGGGCGACCTGCGCGCCGCTTCCCTGTTCGATCAGGGCGACCGCATCGCGCAGGTCCGGGTCGGTCTCTACGACACCGGCGCGTGGTCGCTCTACAGCCGCTCCAACGGCAGGCCCGGCGCAGAAGCGAACCTCAACTACCACACGCTGAATCGCGACTTCGCTCGCAACCTCTGCAAGCTCACCGACGCAACGGCGTACTGCAGCGCATCAGAGCACTTCACCGATTACCTGCGCGAGGACCCGACGCTCGCTCCTTACAAGCCGGCCCCGGCGCCGGCCAAAGGCGGCAAGGGCGTGCGATTCACATTCACTCTGTCGAAGGTCTCGCGGGTCGGCATCACCGTCACGGGCGGCGGACGGACCTACCTCTCGACAAGTGCCTCCTTCGCGCACGGCAAACGCTATTTCCGCTGGGTGCCGCCCCGGTCGAAGAGCGAACGAACGTACGACTACAGGCTCTTCGCGCGCGACCTGGCCGGCAACACGGCCTCGGTAGACGGAACGTTGCGCGTGCAGGCGTCCCGTTAGGGCCGAGGCTCCCGGCGGCATAGAATCGGGCGCGATGGCGGATCGGACGATCCTCTACACGGGCAAGGGCGGCGTCGGCAAGACGAGCGTCGCCGCGGCGACGGCGCGGGCGATCGCGCGCCGGGGCCTGCGCACGATCGTGCTCTCCACCGACCCGGCGCACAGCCTCTCGGACTCGCTCGAGGTGCCGCTCGGCCCCGACCCGACGCCTGTGGAAGAGAACCTGTTCGGCCAGGAGGTGCAGGCAGAGCGCGAGATGGAGCGCAACTGGCAGGCGGTGCAGGAATGGCTCGGTGCGCTGCTGGCAGAGCGCGGAGTCGACAGCATCGTGGCGGAGGAGATGACCGTGCCGCCCGGTCTCGACGAGCTCTTCTCACTGCTTCAGATCAAGCGCCACCGCGATGCCGGCAACTTTGACGTGATCGTCGTCGACTGCGCGCCGACCGGGGAGACGCTGCGCTTGCTGTCGTTCCCTGACGTCGCGCGCTGGTGGCTCGAGAAGGTGTTTCCGTGGGAGAAACGGATCGTGGCGGCGGCGCGACCGATCGCGCGCACCCTGCTCGACGTGCGGCTTCCGAGCACCGAGGTCTATGCCGACGTCGAGCGTCTCGTCGTCAATCTGATCGCGATGAACGAGATCCTGCGCGATCACAGCCGGTGCTCGATTCGCCTCGTGATGAATCCCGAGCGGATGGTCGTGAACGAGGCGCAGCGGACCTTCACCTACCTCAACCTGTATGGCTACCTGACGGACGCGGTGGTGGTGAACCGGGTCTTCCCGGAGGCCGTCAGCGACGGCTACTTCGGCGCGTGGCGCGCGGTCCAGCAGGAGCAGATCGAGTTCGTCGACCAGGCCTTTGCTCCGGTTCCGGTCCTGAAGGCGCCCTTCTTCGAGCAGGAGGTGGTCGGCGGGGAGATGCTCGACCGCCTCGCGGATGCGGTGTTCGCCGATGCCGAGCCGCAGGCGATGCTGTACGAGGACCTGAGCCAGGAGCTCGAGATGGATGGCGAAGTCGCAAGGCTGCGGTTGAAGATGCCCTTCACCGAGAAAGCGGAGATCGACTTGAAGAAGGTCGGCCTCGAGCTCATCGTCCGGGTGGGGAACCACAAGCGCAATATCGTGCTTCCCCAGGGCCTGGCTTCATACCGTCCACAAGGCGCCAAGCTCGACCACGGCGACCTGACAGTCACCTTCCGGCGCCCGGACACGGCGCCCACCAACAGCAATCGACGCACAAGACAGACAGCACGAAACGCGGTTTGAGCAGCCGCCGCAGGCGGAGGGCCCGCACGGCGGGATCGACCATCGATGCCTGGACTTCTGCCCGATCTGCCGTACGGCAGACGTGCTGAGGGCTACGCTTCCGCCCGAGTTCCAGGACCACTGGCACTCCTGGCAGCGCGAGATGCTGCTGGCCATGCGCTCGCTGCTGGATCACTACATCGAGCGCATCGAGGCTGAGCGCGCCAAGGCGGTCCCGGTTGAAGACATACCAATCGAGTGACGAAGCGTCTCAACCGGAGCGCAAGACCGAGGAACTGGAGCAGCGCAGGGGACTGAGCGCCATTGCGGCCGCGCTCGATCCCGACCAGCGGCTGGCGGCGATCGCCGCGATCGCGCTCGCGGCGAGCGTCTTCCTGCCCTGGTGGCGGGATCCCCTGCTCGACATCACCTACATCGGGTTCCGCCGCATCACCTTCCTCGAGGTGGCGATCCTCCTCACCGCGGCGGCGGTACTGGTGTTGCTGGTCCGCCGCGCGGAGGGACGCTTCTTCCACCTCCCGTTCTCGGACGCAACGCTGATCGCGGCCGCGGGCTTCTGGTCGCTGCTGTTGCTGCTCGTCCGCGTGCTCGACCCGCCGACGCGGACCGCGACGCGAATCTCTGACGGCGTCCAGGTGACGCGGGACTACGGGATGCGATGGGGAATCCTGTTCGCGTTCGCAGCCGCCGGGCTGCTCGCGTTCGCGGGCCTGCAGGAGCGCCACCGGCGGCACGCCGGTCAGCCGGAGGCGATCGCGGCGGACGAGGACGCAACGGCGGTCAGCGAGAAACCGCTGCTCTGAGAGCTAACCAAACACGTTCAGCGCAAGCGGAAGCAGCAGCGTGGACAGAAAGATCAGCGCCACGCCGATCCCGACGATGAAGCGCGAGCCATACAGGTAGCCGAACACGCCGACCGCGAACCCGCCGAGCATCATCGCGATGTATGGGTCCGGAGAGGTGCGGAGGTCTGCGAAGACCACGAGGGAGGCCACTGTTAGCAGCATTATTCCGGCATCCTTATCATCCCCTCATGGCCGCATCGCCCGACAGCACGGTGACTCCTGCTTCGCTAGAGGAGGTTCGCGACGGCCTTGCCAAGGCCTCTTACCTCGCTTCGGAAGCCGCCGCGCTCGTCTCCTATCTCGCGTACCGGCTCGGCAAGCCGGTGCTGGTGGAAGGGCCGGCCGGGGTCGGCAAAACCGAGCTTGCGAAGGCCCTGTCGCGCTACAGCGAGCGCCGCCTCGTGCGCCTGCAGTGCTACGAGGGCCTCGACGAGGCGAAGGCCCTGTACGAGTGGAACTACCGCAAGCAGCTGCTTCGGATCCAGACAGAGGCGGCAGGGACGGCCTGGCAGGACGTCCAGGAGGACATCTTCTCCGCCGCCTTCTTGATGGAGCGGCCGCTCCTGAAGGCGATCTCCGCGGACGAGCCGGTGGTGCTCCTGATCGACGAGATCGACAAGACCGATCAGGAGTTCGAGGCGATGCTGCTGGAGGTGCTGTCGGATTTCCAGATCTCGATCCCGGAGCTCGGCGTCGTCGAGGCCTCGACCCACCCGCTCGTGCTGCTGACCTCCAACAACACGCGCGAGCTGACCGAGGCCCTGAAGCGCCGGTGCCTGTACCTGTGGCTCGATTATCCGGACGCGGAACGCGAGCTCGAGATCGTCAACCTGCACGTTCCAGAGCTCCCGGATGCGATGTCACGCAAACTGATCGAGGTCGTCCACATGGTGCGAGGCCTCGACCTGAAGAAGCCGCCCTCGATCGCCGAGTCGATCGACTGGGCACGCGCGCTGATGGTGCTCGGCGCAGCCGACATCGACAAGTCCGTCTTCGATCGCACGATGTCGATCATCGTCAAGCACCGCACCGACCTCGACGTGGTCGCCGAGCGGGTCGGCGTCCGCCTGGGCGATGGCCTTCTCGGACGAGCCGAAAGCGGGTAGTTCTCCCGCGCCGGCGCGCGGAGGTCTCTACGGCGGCCTGCCGGAGGCGCAGGCGGGCGGCCTCGCAGCCCAGCTCATGCGCTTCTGCGACGAGCTGCGCCAGGAGGGCGTGAAGGTCGGCACGTCGGAGATCCTGGACGCGTTCATGGCGCTTTCCGAGGTCTCGTGGGACCGAGCGCGAGGACTTTCGGGAGACCCTGGCGGCGACGCTCGCGAAGTCACAGGAGGACAGACACCTGTTCGAGGTCCTGTTCGACCGCTTCTTCTTCAACGCAGTCGAGGCGTCGGCGATCGAGAAGGGCCTGCGCGACGAGCGCTTCGAGGGCGGCGACCGGATCGATCTCGAGGACCTGCGGGCTCAGATCCAGGCCGCGATCCGCGCCGGCTCGGACGGCGCGATGGCCGACCTTGCGCGGCTGGCGGTGGCCGCGTTCGGCGCGCAGGGCGAGAGCTCGGGCGTGATCGGGGTCGACGTGCAGCGCATCCGGCGCGCGCTCGAGCTGCGCGGCTCCGGCCCCCAGCAGGCCGAGGGCGAAGAGGGCCTCGACCGCGAGCGGCTGCGGCGGTTCGAGCGGATGCTGCGGCGCGAGCTCGAGCGCTCACTGATCCAGCGCACCGAGAGCCTGCCTCCCGCCCGGCCACTGGCCGAGTTCGACCGCGCCCTGCCCAGCGGCCCCCTTCAGGACCTGGCGCAGGTCCACCGCGTCGTGGCCCAGATGAAGCGGCGGCTCGCAACACACGGCCACGAGGCGCGCGGGCGACGCCGTAGCCAAGTCGTGGACGTGCGCCGCACGATGCGCGCGTCGCTCGAGACGGGCGGCGTACCCCTGCGGCTCAAGTACCGACCGAAGCGCCCGCGCCGCCCGGAGATCTACGTGCTTTGCGACGTCTCCACCTCGGTCACCAGCGCCAGCGTCTTCTTCCTCTCGGTCCTGCACGCGCTGCACGACGCCTTTCGCAAGCTGCGCAGCTTTGCCTTCGTCGAGCGGATCGACGAGGTGACGGAGATCTTCGATCGCGAGCGCAGCTTCCGCACGATCTCCGGCCGCATCGCACGTGAGGCCGGCGTCTCGGACGTGTCCGGCTACACCGACTACGGCCGCGTCTGGCAGGAATTCTTCGCACGGGTCGGCGACGATCTCGATCCGCGCTCGACGGTGATCGTGCTCGGGGATGCGCGCACGAACGGACGCGAGCCGCACGCGCCCATGTTCGGCCACGTAGCCGAGCGCGCCGGTCGCACGTTCTGGCTCAATCCGGAGCCGCGCCTCTACTGGAACTACGGGGACTCGGTGATGGCCGCCTACGAGCCCTACTGCGACGGCGTGTTCGAGTGCTGGACGACGAAGCAGCTCGAGCAGTTCGTGAACGTGATCGCCGGCCGGCCGGAGCTGCCAGCCTGACGGATGTTCATTCACCGCGAACAGGCGCTCGAGGCGGCGGGCTCGGGCCGTGTCTACGTCGCGCTCGGCGCCAGCCGCTAGACTCGGGACCAAGTTTGCAACAGGGGGGCTCGCGGGAAAGCGGGCTGAGATAGCGCCTCAGGGACCCCGGCGCTGACCCTTAGAACCTGTGGGGTAATGCCCGCGAAGGGAGCAAAGTTGATCGAGACCGAGGCTCCCGAACAGGAGCCTCAATTTTTGAACGGGCCCGGTGCGCCCGCTACCGGGGTGGTCGTCTCGGGCGTGCGCCAGGCGTTCTCGAGCAGGCGCGGCGAGGCGGTCGCGCTCGACGGTCTGTCCTTCTCGTGCGCGCCGGGCGAGGTGCTCGGCGTGGTCGGGCCCTCCGGCTGCGGCAAGTCGACGCTGCTCGAGCTCGTTGCGGGGCTACAGGACCCGCGTGACGGCACGATCGAGGTGGGCGGCTGCAGCGGCGCGTCCGAGCGGCTCGCGCGCTGCGCCCTGATGCCGCAGCGGGACCTGTTGCTCCCGTGGCGATCCGCGCTCGACAACGCGGCCCTGGCGCTCGAGTTGCACGGGCTGTCCCGTCAGGCGGCGCGACGGCGCGCAGCGGCGCCCTTCGAGCGCTTCGGCCTGGCCGGTTTTGCCCGCGCGCGCCCGTCCGAGCTGTCGGGCGGGATGCGCCAGCGGGTCGCCTTCCTGCGCACCCTGCTGGTCGGCAAGCCGGTGCTGCTGCTCGACGAGCCCTTCGGCTCGCTCGACTCGATCACGCGTGCGCAGATGCAGGAGTGGCTTGCAGCGACCGCGGAGGAGCTCCCGCGCACCGTCCTGCTGGTCACGCACGACGTCGAAGAGGCCCTTTTTCTCTGCGACCGGGTGCTGGTGCTGTCCCGCCGTCCCGGCCGCGTGATCGACGAGCTCGCGAATCCGCTCGCCCGCCGCCGTCCTCGCCGCGAGACGGTCAGCGGCGGCGACTTCGGACTGCTGAAGGAGCGCGCGCTGGAGGCGCTCACGTGAGCGGCCGCCGCGGGCGCGTATTCGACTGGCTGGCGCCAATGCTGGTCATCGCCGCCGTCATCGGACTGTGGGAGGTGCTGGCGCGCGGCGGCGCCGTCGAGGACTACCTTCTCCCCGCGCCCAGCGAGGTCGCCCGAGCGCTCGTACGAAGATCGCTCGCTGCTCGCCTCTGATGCCTGGGTGACAGCGCGCGAGGTGCTGCTCGGCTTCGCCCTCGCGCTCGTGACCGGAGTCGCGGTCGCCATCGCGCTGCACCTCTCCCCCTCCTGCGCCGCACCTTCTACCCGCTGGTCGTCGCCTCGCAGGCGATCCCGGTGATCGTGATCGCGCCGATCCTCGTGATCTGGTTCGGGTTCGGAATCGTGCCGAAGCTGATCGTGATCGCGCTGATCTGCTTCTTCCCCATCGCCGTCAACACGCTCGACGGCCTGCGGTCGGTCGACCCGGCCCAGGTGAAGATGCTGCGCACGATGGATGCCTCCCGGCTCGGGGTCCTGCGCCACGTCGAGCTCCCGTCGGCGCTGCCCTACCTGTTCTCGGGCGCGAAGGTGGCGGTCGCGGTGGCCGTGATCGGCGCCGTGTTCGCGGAGCTCGTCGGGTCGGATGCCGGGCTCGGGCACGCGATCCAGATCGGTACCGCCCAGCTCTTGACGGCGCGCGTGTTCGCGGCCGTGCTCATCCTGTCGCTGATGGCGATCGCGCTGTTCGCGCTGGTGGCGGCGCTAGAACGTCTGCTGATCCCCTGGAAAGGAGCCGAATGAGGCCGAGGATGCTCACCGTTGCACTGCTGCTCTTACTCGCGACCCTCGCACTCGCCGCGTGCGGCGAGAAGGACGAGACCGCGCCGAGCAGCATCGAGTTGCAAGCGTTCGACCTGGCGCTCGACTGGTTCCCGAACGCCGACCACGTGGCCGTCTACGAGGCGATCGGAGAGGGCTACTTCAAGGACGTCGGGCTCGACGTCAAGCCGCACGTGCCCTCGGACCCGTCGGCCCCGATCAAGCAGGTCGCGGCGGGTCGCGCGGACCTCGCCATCTCCTACGAGCCCGAGGTGTTCCTTGCGCGCGAGCAGGGACTGCCGGTGAAGGCGGTGGCGGCGTTCGTACAGCGGCCGCTGACGTCCTTGATGGCGATCGGCAGCAAGGACATCCACTCGCCGCGTGATCTGCGCGGCAAGCGCGTAGGTACGGCCGGGATCCCGTACCAGTCCGCCTACCTGCGGACGATCCTCGAGCGCGCCCGCCTCAATCCGAAGTCCGTGAAGGAGACCAACGTGGGCGCGAGCCTGCTGCCGGCGATGCTGTCCGGCAAGGTGGACGCGACCCTGGGCGCGTTCTGGAACGTCGAGGGGGTCGAGCTGCGGCTGCGGGGCCGCCATCCGTCGATCATCCCGGTGGACCGTCTGGGCGTGCCCGACTACGACGAGCTCGTGCTGGTCGCGAACGAGAAGCGCCTGGAGGACGATCGCGACGACATTCGGCTCTTCATCGGCGCCGTGGCCAAGGGCGCGCAGCAGGCGCGGCGCGACCCGCGTGGCGCCGCTCAGGCCCTTCTGGACGCGAACAAGGACCTGAAGCCGCGCCTGACCCGGCAGAGCGTGCGGGCCACGCTGCCGGCGCTCTTCCCTTCCGGCGACCGGCCGTGGGGATACATGGACCCGAACCAGTGGCGCATCTACGGCGCCTGGATGTACGCGCATGAGCTGCTGAAGGAACAGCCGCAGTCGAACGAGGCGCTGACCAACGAGCTGCTGCCAGGCGAGGGCCTCTGACCGACACTGCAGAGGCTGTCTCCAAACCCCCCGCGCGCACCTGGCGGCGGCGGATCTGCGCGGCTACTGCGTCCTCGGTCGGAGCAATAGCCCCCGGCTATTGCACCTCCCTGCGTCCTTGTCCCGCTTGATCCGGCGCTCGCCAGCCGCACACGTGGAGTTTTGAGACAACCTCTGAAAGCGAGACGCCCCCCGATTTGGAGGGCGCACCTGCCTGCTGCTTTCAAGTTCTGGTGGTTCTAGTTCCGGTAACCCATGTCGACCCCTTTTTGCTGATCCGTTCGCGCCTACGACCACTAGACGGAGCGGGGGCCGGGATTCTTCCCTCCAGAAACTAGAAATTAGAAATCAGAAAATTGAGCTGGATCCCTAGCCCTGATTACTGATTACTGGTTACTTCCCCAACAGGTGCACGTCGATCAGGAACGACCGCTTGGCGACCACTCGCCGCCTGACCTGATCCTTGCCCGTTTTGCGGCCGCGCCGCGTCAGACGGCTTCCGCGCACCACCCGCAGGGTCGCGACGGCGACCAGACCGGCCACGAAGCCGCCACCGACCGCGACGAGCGCATTGGAAATCGGCAATGCGGGCAGGAAGCGCCGCCGCTCGAGCACGCGCACCGGTCCGGCGCTCGGAAGAGCGACAGGCTGCAGCTCGCCGTTCGTTGTCGGGTCGGCGGACAAGGGGGCCAGTGTAGCTCGGACCCGGGATGACCCCGAGCCCTCGGAGCTCCCGTCATTTGCGCCTAAGCCCTCGGAGCTCCCGTCATTTGCGCCTAAGCCCTTGGAGCTCCCGTCATTTGCGCCTAAGCAAATGACGGCTGTTCTCTCAGGAGGCGGTAGATCCGGTACTTCTTCACGATCTGGCCGCCCATGCCCTCCATGGCGCGGTTCATGGCCTCGTTGGTCTCGAGAATCCAGCCCATCTCACCCCACCACACGGTTTTGTGCGCGGGGTCGGCCTGGTCCAGGTGCCGGACGTAGAAGGCCGCCGCGATCCCGAGGTGCTGGTATTCGGGCTTCACTCCGAGCGCCAACACCCGGATGCGGTCGATCCTGCGCTTGTGCCACAGAAACTTGGCCCATCCGAGCGGAAGCAGGCGCCCGTTCATGTGCTCCAGGCACTGGTTGACGTCCGGTAGAGACAGGGCCGCCCCGAGCACCTCGCCGTTGCGCTCCGCGATCATCGCCCATTTCTCGTCGAGGATGGGCTTGAGGTCGCTCGCGTAGTAGCGCACCTCCTTCTCCGTCAGCGGCACGAACCCCCAGTTGCGCTCCCAGGCGGCGTTGTAGACCTCCATGAACCGTCCGAGCTCTGCCTCGAAGTCGCGCTTTCGCATGCTGCGCACCGTGACGGCGTGCTCGCTCTCGACCTTCTCCGCCATGGCCTTGATCATCGGGTGAAAGCCGCCCTTCTCCTCCACCTCGTCGAGCCGCAGCTCCCACATGAACAGATCCATCGCCTTGTCCAGCCCGCACTCCTCGAGCAGCTCCCTGTAGTACGGGTGATGCCACGGCTGGAGGATCAGCGGCGGACGCTCGTAGCCCTCGATCAAGAGGCCGCACTCGTCGTTGGTCGTGAAATCCATCGGCCCCAGCACCTCGCTGCGGCCGCGCTCGGCGTGCCATTCGGAGGCGCGGTCGAGCAGCGAGCGGGCCGTCTCAGGGTCCTGCTCGCACTCGAAGAAGCCGAACAACCCCCAGTTCTCGCCCTGGCACTCGTTCATGCGATGGTCCACGTGTGCGCTGATGCGGCCGACGGGCTCGCCGTCCCGCCACGCGATGAAGTACTCGGCCTCGGCGTGCTCGAAGAAGGGGTTGCGGTCCCTGTCGAGGAACTTGCGCCGCTCCGAGATGAGCGGGGGAACCCAGTGCGGCTCGTTACGATAGAGACGCCACGGGAGCTTGATGAAGTGCGTCAGCTCTCCCCGTGACGCGACCGGCCTCACTTCTAACTTCACGGCGCGGCACGCTAGCGGATATGGCCGATCCCACAACAGCCCAGCCGCCGGTCGATCTCTTCGAGAAGCTTCGCTACCACGAGCGGCGCGAGCTGCTCGACGCCGCGCGCGCGCAGGACCTGATCCCCTACTTCCGCCAGGTGGAGTCCGAGTCCGGGCCGGTCGTCCAGATGGAGGGCAAGGAGCGCCTGATGCTCGGCTCGAACAACTACCTCGGCCTGACGGGCGACCCGCGCGTGAAAGAGGCGGCCCGCAAGGCGCTCGAGCGCTACGGCACCGGCCTGACGGGGTCCCGCCTGATGAACGGGACGCTGCCGCTCCACCGCGAGCTGGAGGACGAGATCGCGGACTGGCTCCAGACCGAGGACGCGCTCGTTTTCGCCACCGGCTATCTCGCCAATCTCGGCACCCTGTCGGGGATCCTCGGGCCCTCGGACACCGTGATCGCCGACGCCTCCGACCACGCCTCGATCCTCGACGGCTGCAAGCTCTCCGGGGCCCGCATCCGCCCGTTCCGCCACAAGCGGATCGAACGCCTCGAGCAGATGCTCGAGCGCGCGGCCGGCGACGGCGGCGGAGTCCTGGTCGTGGTGGACGGCGTCTACTCCATGGAGGGCGACATCTGCGATCTGCCGGCCGTGGTCCGGCTGGCCAAGACCCACGGCGCGCGGGTGATGGTCGACGAGGCGCATGCCGTCGGCGTGCTGGGCAAGCGAGGCGCGGGCAGCTCAGAGCTGTTCGACGTCGAGGACCAGGTCGACCTGCGGATGGGCACCTTCTCGAAGTCGCTGGCGAGCTGCGGCGGCTTCATCGCGGGCGCCACCGAGGTGATCGACTACCTGCGCATCTCCTCCCGGCCGTTCCTCTTTACAGCCGCCGCCGTGCCGGCTGCCACAGCCGCCGCGCTCGAGGCGGTCCGAATCTGCCGCTCCGCCGAGGGAGCCGAGCTCTTCGCGCGCGTGCTCGACAACGCCGCCTACCTGCACCGCGGCCTGAGCGAGCTGGGCTTCCGCGTCGTCGAGCCGACCGTGCTGCCCGACGGCCGGGAGGTGCTGACGTCGATCGTTCCGATCGTCATCGGCGAGGACTGGCAAACGGCGGTGCTGTGGAAGACGCTCTGGGACGCCGGGATGTACACGAACGTGGCGCTCTACCCCGCCGTCCCGCGCGGCCAGTCACTGATCCGCACGAGCGTGATGGCGACGCACGAGCGCGAGCACCTGGACCGGGCGCTCGAGATCTTCGCGCAGGCGAAGCCGGCTGCCTAGCCGGCTCGAGCCGCCTCGCTCACGACCACGGTGAGCTGGCGCCCGTCCCGGTCCGTCACCTCGGTGCTCCAGTCGGGATCCGTCAGGGCCTCGTCGGCCCAGTGGTTGAGCTCGAGCCGGAGCTCCTCGACCTCTTGAGGCGTCAGGTAGACGCGGACCTGCTGAAGCTCGCTGCCCGGCGCGCTCTCGATGCGTGGACTCATGCTCGACAAGCTACTGGCCGGATAGCATGGCCGCGGTGCGCGCCGTCGAGATAGCCGAGGACCGGTCACTCCGTCCGACCGAGATCGAGGAGCCGCTGCTGGCGCCGGAGGAGGCGCGGGTGAGGGTCGCTTTCTGCGGCATCTGCGGGTCCGACCTGCACCTGCGGCCCTCGCCTGCAGTGCCCGCGGGCGCCGTGATGGGCCACGAGTTCTCGGGCACGATCGAGGAGCTGGGCGAGGCGGTGGAGGGGTTCTCCCTGGGAGACAGGGTTGCCGTCTTCCCTTTCACGCCCTGCGGGCAGTGCCCCAACTGCGGCCGCGGCGACTATCACGTCTGCATGCAGGCGGCGACAACCGGGATCGGCCTCGGCACCAACCAGGGCGGCTATGCCGAGTCGGTGGCCGTCCACCGATCGATGCTGATCCCGATCCCCGACGAGCTCTCGCTGGAACACGCCGCTCTCGTCGAGCCGCTGGCCGTCGCGCTGCACGGCATCGACATCGGCGACGTGGAGCGGGGCTGCCGCTGCGTCGTCATCGGTGCCGGTCCTATCGGGGTCATGTCGGCGCTCGGCCTGAAGGCGCGCGGGATCGAGCAGGTCCTCGTGATCGAGCGCAACGAGCGGCGCCGCGAGCGGATGCGCTCGCTCGGGGTCGACGCGGTCGGGCTCGAGGACGTCCATACCCGGGTGATCGACCACTTCGGCGGTGAGCTGCCCGACGCCGTCCTCGAGTGCGCGGGCAACCCGGCGGCGCCCCAGCTTGCCATCGAGCTCGTGCGTTCATGCGGCATCGTCGTGCTGCTCGGAGTGCTGGAAGAGCCGGTGGAGATCTCGCAACTCGTGCTGATGATCAAGGAGGCGCAGCTGCGCTCCTCCTTCGCCTACAGGCTGGAGAACTTCAGTGAGGCCATCGAGCTGCTGGTGGCCGGCACCGTGCCCTCGGAGCAGTTGATCACTGACACCGTCCCGCTGGAGCGCGCACAGGAGATGTTCGAAAGGCTCGAGAACCCTGCCACGAAGGACATCAAGATCCTGCTCCAGCCGAACCCGTGAACGCGGATCGGTCGCAACTAGCGGGCGCTCACGCCACGTATTGGCCTATTGCTGAATCTTGCTCCCTTGCAGGTATTTTGTGATTAGGGGAGCTTGTCCGCAAATGGACAAGAAAGCAGTGGAACAAAAAAGGCCGCTACTAGCGATCCTCCCTGCGCAGCCCGTGTTGACTTCGACACGCAAGCGTCTAGTTTTCCGCCAGTCTCTGACGCCCAGACCCGTCGCCCAGGGCAAACCCGACCGAGACAATGGGGAGAGGAGGGCGGTGGACCTAGGGGGAATCACCGTCTTCGACCGGTCGATTTGGGTGCGGGCTGAGAGGCGCTACTAATACCAACGCCTGACCCGTTTGGAGGGTAGATGGACGCTGCCACCATTGACTCCGGTCCTCAACACATGCTTGCGCTCGAGCGCGCAAATCGTGTCCGCTTGGCGCGCGCCGCGCTGAAGCGCAGAGTGGCCGCGGGTGATGTCGAAGCCGCACAGATCATCTTGACGTGCCCGTGGGAGACCGAGAGCATGTCCATCAGCGAGTTGCTCATGAGCCAGCGCCGCTGGGGGCGCACCCGCTGTCGCAAGTTCCTTTTCTCGATCGGACTGTCGGAAACGAAGACGCTTGGAACGCTCACGGAGCGCCAGCGCGTCACGCTCGCCGCACTGTTGACCACGAAGTCACAGGCGAGCCGCGCCAGAAGCAGGCAGCCGATGTAGGAGGAGGTGGAGTCGCACACCGCGCCCCCCGGCGCTCCGTTCTCGAAAACGGGAGGCGCGGAACACAGAAAGAAGGCGGCCCCGGCCGCCTTCTTTCTTTGAAGAGGCCGTCATTTGCTTAGGCGCAAATGACGGGAGCTCCGGGAGCGCGGGCCCGGCCGCCTTCTTTCTTTGAAGAGGCCGTCATTTGCTTAGGCGCAAATGACGGGAGCTCCGGGAGCGCGGGCCCGGCCGCCTTCTTTCTTTGAAGAGGCCGTCATTTGCTTAGGCGCAAATGACGGGAGCTCCGGGAGCGCGGGCCCGGCCGCCTTCTTTCTTTGAAGAGGCCGTCATTTGCTTAGGCGCAAATGACGGGAGCTCCGGGAGCGCGGGCCCGGCCGCCTTCTTTCTTTGAAGTGGCCGTCGGCGATGACGCGATCATCAACCGACCAATGTTTGGCCGGTATATCCGGCTCAATGTTGGTCGCGTGGGTGACGGTCCCAGGATGGCTGGGAAACGTGGCGTGGGGCGCCCTCAGTAACTGATCTTCAGCGGAATCGGCTCGGATCCGCTGAAGCCGAAGAACCAGATCACGAACACGGCCAGCGCGAAGACCGCGCTCGCCACCAGCACCTGCTCCAGGGCAGTGGCGCCGCTGACGTCGCGGCCGCGGGCGGCGCGCACCTCGACGTGAAGGCGGTTGAGCCAGGACAGGCAGGCGGCCAGCACCGTGATCGTGACCACCATCCCGCACATCATCGCCAGCAGCGCGTAGCCCACCGAGCCGGTTTCGGCCTGGATCAGCGAGCCGAGCCAGAGCCATCCCAGCGGAACGCCTACCCACAGCGCGAGGCTGCCGAGGAACATGATCGCCACCAGCAGAGCTGCGCTCTCGTAGGCCTGCAAGGTGCGGCGGGCCCTCGTCGAGCTCATCGAAATCCGTGACCGCCCGAGCGCCGCTTGAACGCGTCTCGCAGCAGGTAGAAGCAGAGCGCGAACACAAGTGCCGCGGCCACCAGCGCCAGGCCCCGCAGCCATCCACCCGGAAGGAAGAAGAGCCCGAGCCCGATGATGATCACGGCCGGCGTGCCTGCCAGCACCAGCGTGTGCGACTTGTAGCCGGCGAAGTGCTCCCGGACGGAGATCTCGAGCCCGGCCAGCGATCCCAGAGCGAAACCCAGGACGATCACGACCCCGTCCTGCATTACGAATCCCACGACCACCATCACGATCGCCACCAGGACCACGAGCTCAACCAGCGGAAAGCGGCCCCACGGGGCGGGCGGCCGCTCGCGACGACCCCGCCGCCGCGCGGGCGCCTCGGCCTTCGCGACTGCGGGCTGCGCGGACTGGTCCTGCCCGCGCCGCGGCGGAGGCGTGTAGTCGGGACGGCGCTTGCGCCGCCGCCGGCCCTGCTGTGTCATCGGGGTCGCGCCCTCACGGTCGCGCCCCGGTAGCTATGGACAGCCAGAGGAGATCTTGACCCGCCACCAGCCCATCAGCATGCCGATCGGGCCCAGGCGGGGGCGCGAGTGCCAGAACCTGCAACCCGGCTCGCCGATGTCAGCGTTCGAGATCCGTACCCACTTGAAGCGGGTGGGGTCGGCGATCATCTCCTCTATCCGCCTGCGGTTCCGCTCCTCCACATACCCGCGCTCCCGCAGCGTCCGGCGTGTGTCCTCTACCCGCACGGCGAGCTCGTCCCGCAGAGCCTCCAGCGCTTCGACATCGAGTAGCCTGGGACCGCCGGGCGAGGGCACCGTCCACTCGAGCCCGCGGCGCGGATAGGCGCTCGCAAACAGCGCCGACAGGTCACGCTCCAGGCGAGCGATCTGCTCGCGCAGCGAGCGCCGCGCGGCGGCGTCGTCTGTGCCGGTGCGAACGGGCAGTGCGCCGACGGCGGGACCGGAATCCACCGGCCTGCCGTCGAGAAGCTGCTCGTCGATCTGCAGGGTCTCTGGCAAAAGAAGCCCTCTCCTCGAAAAACCGGCGGAAAGCCCAGCGATTCTACCATCGGCCCTGGCGCCGTCTAAACCGCTTCAGCCCCGGCCAGGGCGTCGGCGCAGATCCAGATCGCCTCCTCGACGCTGATGTCGGGGACGCCGTCCACCTGCGTCGCGACGATTGCGATCCGCCTCGTGCCGCGGTCGACCTCCGCACCTGGTGCGGTGTCTCCGAAGATGAGCCCCTGCGCGTAGTTGTCGTCCGCCAGCACGAGCGAGTCCGGCGGAAGCTCCATACCACGGTCCTCACCGCCCAGACGCTCTCCCGGCTGGGACAGGCGGAGGTGGAGCCCGCCGGTCGTGCGGTCTGCATCCAGGGCGCGCATCGCCACGCCGGTCTCGACGATCGCCAAGGTGAGCGCGTCGTCGACGACACCATGGCTGCGAAAGCCGCCCACGCGCAGACGCTCGAGGACGATGGCCTCGATCGGGGTGTGCACCTCGTCGGGGTCGAGCCCGATGTGACGGAAGAAGACGCGGTATGCCGATGCGATCGGCTCTCTGCGCAGGTTGAGGGCACGACGGCCGTGCAGGCGGCTGGCCACGTAGCCGAGGCGCTCGCGCACGCCACGGGGCGTTCGTCCCGGGCGCGCGTCGACCATCGCGTAGCGCAACCGCAGGCCGGGGAACTCGCGCTTCAGGGCGCCGCTGACCCGGCCCTGCTCGACCGGCACCTCCAGCCTGGGCGCCTCCGCCATCAGGTCGCTACCCGCGTTCGCGCAGCCGGGAGGAGCGAACGAGATCACGCACGTGCGCGATCAGCTCGTTGCGGTTTATCTCTCCGAACACCGTGTCCATGGCGATGCCGCCAGGATATGCGAAGAAGGTCGTGGGCCCGACGCCGACACCGTAGAGACCGCTGACGGCGCCGTCGCGGTCGACGGCCATGGGAAACCGCCAGCGGTGCTCGACCATCTGCTTGCGCGCGTTGGAAAGCGAATCAACCACATCGAGCCCGATGAAGTAGACGTCAGGGAACTGCTTCCGCACCTCCTCGACGGTGTCGAGCTGGCTGCGGCAGTGGCCGCAGCCGCGCGTGAACCACGCGACCATCACGAGGGGACGGTCGAAGAAGTCGCAGATGCGGATCACGTCGCGGCGCGACCCCGGAACGTCGCATGCCGCGGTGCGGTGGTGTCCATCGGAGTCCGTGTCGTCCTGGTTGATGTTGGCGTCACGGTTGATCCCGCTGAGGGCGGACGGCGCAGCAAAGCGCGGCAGCGGCTTGCCGTCCTCGAGTCCGCGGACCGCCTGTCCTGAGTTGGACAGCGAGTTCACTCCGGCCAGGATCACGGCGCCGAGAAAGACGAGCCCGACGATGATCGAGTAAGGGCGAGCCGCGCGCCTCGCCTCGTGGGCGGAGTCCTCCCGGTCGGGATCGAACCTGTCTGGATCAGGGTTCAACCGACGAGCCGGCCTCGCGCCGGCGACGCAGCCTTCGTAGCCTCGAGCCGAGCACGCGTACCCGGACGCGCCCCCACTTCAATCCTGTGCGCACGCCGGATCCGGACTGCCTCGCCAGCTCCGCCAGCTCCGCCCGGGAGCGCGGCAGAGGCAGCGGAGCGCGCGCTTCCTGCCACGCGAGCGTGGCAGGCAAGACGTAGGCGGCGAGGAGGAAGACGACGAGGAAGTCCAGCGCCGCGACCGGCCACAGGTCGTTCAGCATCGGCGGGTCCGCGAAAGCGAGCGCGACCAGCGCCGCGATGCAGGCCGCGCCCGCCGTCGCGAGCGCTCGCCCACTCCAACCGTACGCCTGCGAGATCGCTGTCAAACCGTCCGCGCCCGCGCGGCGCCGCCCGCGGTAGCCCGCCGAGACGACGATCCCGAACGCCGACAGTGCGGCGACGATCGGCGCGGCCAGTGACGCCGACAGGGGATTGAGGTCCGTCGGGAACAAGACGAGCGCAGACCAACCCGTAGCGAGCGCCGCCGGCGCAAGCGCGGGCAGGGCTTCTCCCCCGCGCCATCCCAGAGCCAGCAGCATCACGAGGATCAATGCCAGTCCGACCGCGGCAAGCGCCAGCCAGTTGGAGCGCAGATCGCTGCCGGCATCGGAGGCAGCCGCCGGCAGTCCTGCGATGCTCGCCCTGACGCCGGCCGGTGGGTCGAGTTGGCCGCGCATGTCGCCGATCAGCTCCCGGCGCTCGTCGAGTGGTATGTCCTGGATCCGAAAGGCGAGGTTGGCGGTGCGACCGTCGGAGGAGATCACCGCCTGCGAGAAGTACGGTGGAAGCCGGTCGAGGGCGCGCTTTACTTCGGCGCGCGTCCGAGCCGTTCCGATCAGGCTGGTGAGTGACAGGCCGGGGCAGATCTTCGCGTTCCGGCAAAGGCGTTTGTCGCTATAGCCGTTGCGAGCCAGGATCCGGCGCTCGTAGCCGGCCATCCACTTCAGCACCGCGGGCGAGGTGAGGCGGTCGGAGTTGACGAGCACGCTGACGTTGCCGGCGTAGCCGGTCTGGCGCTCGAGCGTGCGCGCAGCCTGAACCTCCGCGGTGTCGGTCGACGCCAGCCTGTCGATGCTCGCGTCGACGTCGGTTTGGGTGCTCAACACCCAGCCGGCGACGGTGAGCGCAAGGGCGATGCCGAGAACGACCCGTGGGCGGCGCCACGAGAAGCCGAGCAGCGAACGCCGCGGGCGGCGCACCGAGCCGGCGTGCCGCTCACGCCCCCATGCGCCGAGGACGAGCGGCGCCAGCGCAAGGGTGAGGACGAAGGACAGGGCAACCCCCACGGCCACCAGCGCGCCGAACGTGCGCATCATCGGCACCGGCGACACGAGCAGCGCAAGCAGCGCGAGCACCGCTGCGCCGAGCGCCGTCAGCGTGAGGGCGGCTCGGTCGGCGAGGTTCGCGAACGCCCAGCGCACCAGCACCGTGCAGGCTGCGCCAAAACCGATCACGAAGGGCCCGATCGCGAGCGCTGCAAGGGTGAGTGAGCCGCCGAAAAGAGCCAGGGCTCCATATGCGAGGGCGGTCGCGGCAAGCGCCGGCAGCAGAAGCACCAGACCGCGCGGCGATCGGGCCGCGAGCACCAGCAGGAGCGCCACCAACGCGGCGGCAACGCCGAGCGGCGCCCAGATCGCGCCCGGCACGTCATCGGCCACGGCGTCCTCCACCACGGGCGGGCCCGCCACCAGATAGCTCCCCCGCTCCAGCTTGAACGGCCTGCTCTCGGTCGCCTCGCGCACGAGTGCGACAGCGCGCCGGCGCTCGCTCTCGCTCAGCCCCGGCCGCAGCCGCGCCTGGATCAGCGCCGACTCGTCGGTCGGGAACAGGTAGGCGAAGCGCGGCTTGGGCGTGGCGAATCCGAGCGAGGGCTCGAACACGAGCTTGAGCACGAAGTCGGGATCGTTCAGCTGCGGCACGCGCGACAGGCCGTAACGGAGCGCGAGACCGAGCGCGTCGCTGAAACTCTGGCCAAAGACGAGCTCACGCGCCTGGCGCGCGAGCCGCTCCTGCTCCGCCGGGCTGCGGCCCTGAGCGGCGGCGACCTTACGAGCCGCCTCGGCCGCCTTGTCGGCGTCGCGGCGCGCCCGCGTCCGTTCCCGTCGAAAGCGGGCCGCGATCTGGCGCGCCGACTCGTTGATGAAGGTGCCCGGCCCGTAGACGACCTGAATAGGTTTGACGCGCGCCAGTTCGGCGCAGGCCGGGGCGGGCGCCTTCGCGCCTCGTGGCAGGTTCCCGGACAGGCAGCCTTCGAGTCCCAGCATGCGGCCGAGGTCCTGGGTCAGCAGGAGGGCGGGTAGCTGGCCCTCGTCACGTCGCGCTCTGACCAAGACGAGGATCGGCTCCTCGCCAAAGCGCTGGTGAAGCTCGCGCGTGGGGGCAGAGCGCTCGCCGCCGGTCAGCTGCTCCGGTCCCGCGCTCCCCTCCAGTCCGAACGCGAGCACAAGTGCCCCCGCGACCAGCACCGCGACCACGCCCGTGACCAGCCACCTGCGACGGGTCGCAGCCGCGGCCAGGTTGCCGAGCAACGCTGGGGCGTCGGCTCGGGCGCCGCCCCTGCGAACGGCTGCGCGCACCCCGGCAGTTGCGCGGGAGATGGGATTGCTCATCTAGTGGTGGAGACTAGGCCAGCACCCCGTCGCGGGAGCCGGCACGAACACAGCCGAGGGTCCGCCGCGGGGTTACTCCATACCGAGCGGGCCGGCCGACTCGCCGGTGAGGAACTGGCGCACGAACTCGTTTTCGGACGCGAACAGCTCATCTCGCAGACCCGCCTCGACGATCTTGCCGCGCCAGAGGATCGCCATGTAGTCGGGCGTACGCCGGGCGGAGGCGATGTCATGCGTGATCACGATGTAGGTGCCGCCGTTCTCCGTGTGGACCTCGCGGATCAGGTCGCACAGCAAAGCGGTGCGGACCGGGTCGAGCCCGGAGTCCGGCTCGTCGAAGAGGACGATATCGGGGTCGAGCACGAGCGCCCGGGCGAAGCCGGCGCGCTTGCGCATCCCGCCCGACAGCTCGTTCGGCATCTTGTCCTCGGCGCCGCCCAGGCCGACCTCACGCAGACGCCGCGACACGATCTCGCGGATCTCGTCCTCGGACTTCTCCGTGTGCTGGCGCAGCGGGAACGCGACGTTGTCGTACAGGTTCATGGAGCCGAAGAGCGCTCCGTCCTGGAACAGGACGCCGAACTTCTTGCGCATGTCGAACAGCTCGTCGTCCGCCATGTCGGGGACCGACTGGCCGTTCACCAGCACGTCGCCCTCGTCGGGATACAGGAGGCCGACGATGTGCTTGATGCAGACGGACTTCCCGGTACCCGACGGCCCGAGGATCATCGTGATCATTCCGTCCGGGATGCCGACACTGAGACCGTCCAGCACGGTATTGCGGCCGAAACGCTTGACCACATCGATGAACTCGACCGTGTCCGCACGACCGTGCTCGCGCACGGAGCCGTGGAAGGCGAACTTTTCCTCGTCGCTCGCTCCCTCCCTGATGCCTTCGCGGAGGTTGCCCTCCTGGCGAATCCTGTCTGCCGCTTCCTTCTTGCTCTCTGCCACTATCGCTCCCCTGTCGCCTTGCTTGCCAACACCACAATAGCTACCCCCCGATAGGCGCCCTCGGATTGGCCCCCCAGAAGATCTGGGAGCCCATCATGCCGATCAGGTGCACCAGCACCATGTTCAAGATCATCGACTTGGCGGTCGCCTGGCCCACCCCCACCGGTCCGCCGGAGGCGGTGTAGCCGTAGTAGCAGCCGACGGCCACGATCGCGGTCGCCATCGCCATCCCCTTGATCACGCTGAAGAGCAGATCGGGCGGGTTTTGGAACATCCAGAAGATCAGGCTGTAGCCGCCGGCGGAGACCTCGCCGATCTGCTTCACCACCGCCAGGTAGGAGGCAAAGAAGCCGACCCCGACGGCCGCCATGTAGACGAACGGCAGCACCATCCAGGCGGCCAGCAGGCGGGTGGCGGCCAGGAAGGTGATCGGGCGCACGCCGATCACCTCGAGCGCGTCGATCTCCTCGTTGATGCGCATCGCCCCGAGCTCGGCCACGATGCCGGTGCCGACCTTGGCGGCCATGATGTAGCCGAACATGTAGGGGACCATCTCCCTGAGGTCACACCAGGCCGAAAAGACGCCGGCGTAGGCGGGCGCGCCCACCGAGCGGTTGAAGTAGGCGCCCTCGATCCCGCACTGCAGGCCGAGGATGAACACCATCCCCCAGATCACCAGGGCCGAGCCCAAGATCAGGATGCCGGCCTGGCGCAGGGCCTCGCCGAAGAAGTGAAAGACGCGCGCGTTGAAGATGTCGCCGAAGGCCTGGCCGCAGAACTTGAGGATGTCGCCCAGCGATGCGATCCAGTCGCGCGGCACCGCCAGCCAGCCAAGGCCGGGGGTGGAGGCGCGGGTGGCGGGACGGGCGGCCATCAGCGTGTTCCGGGAGACTCCGTAGCCGGCGTAGCCGGCGCAGGAGGCTCACATGCCTTGAGGTGTCCGACGAGCGACAGCGAGGAGGCCTGGTATTCGATGTCAAACGGAAACGTCATCTGATCACCAGGATCTCGGGATGGGTGGCGAGCAGGGTCTGGGTGAAGACGTAGTTGAAGGCCCAGATGCCCGAGAAGGCGATCACCACCGCCTCGTTCACGGCTCTACCGACTCCGGCCGCGCCGCCGGAGGCGGTCATGCCCTTGTAGCAGCACACGATCGCGATGATGGCGCCGAACAGGGTGGTCTTGACGACCGAGCCCCAGAGGTCGGTGACGCTGGCGTTGGTGAAGAAGGTGGCCCAAAAGCCGGCCAGGTCCTGGTGGTAGACGAGCTCTGCCAAAACGCCGCCGAAGATGCCGAAGATGAGGGCGTAGATGTCGAGCAGGCCGGTGATCAGCATCAGCGCCAGGAAGCGGGGCACGACCAGGTTCTTGACCGGGTCAACGCCCAGCACCTGGAGGGCGTCAAGCTCCTCCCTGATCTTGCGGGCGCCGAGGTCGGCGGTGATCGCGGTGCCGGCCACGCCGGCCACGATCATGGCGTCCACCCAGGGCGCGAACTCCCTGATACTGGCGAGCACGAAAAAGCCGCCCAGGCGGTCGAGGGCGCCGAACAGGGTGAGGAAGTTGGCCGCCTGCACGCCGGGGGCGCCGTAGCCGAAGGCGATCGTGGAGATCAGGAGCGGGAACCAGCAAAGGCGCAGCGCGAACAGGAACTGCGACATGAACTCGCCGCCGTAGGGGTAGGGCGGGCGGATCGCCGACACCACCGTCTTGCCGGTGAGGATCATCATGTCCCCCACCTGCTCGAACAGGTTCTTGGCCGGCAGGAACGCGCGGTCGGCGGCGCCTCGGACCATTTAGTTCGCCCCTAAGACGATTGCTCTCTCTCCTCCACCCTGCTGCTTGGGCGGAAGAATACGTCATCGTCAGATCCGATTCCACCGGTCCCCGATGTGGCACTTGCAGGTATCTTCTCGCTATGTCAGTCCGTCCCAGGCCGATCGTCACGGCGTTCGGCGTGCTGCTCGCGGCCTCGTTGATCGCGGCCTGCGGCGCCGAGAAGCAGGACGCAGACGAACCGGAGGGCAACTGGAACGTGCGAGTACTCGACGCCTCCTTCCCCGGCCGGCAGCGCCTCGCTGACGAGGTCCAGCTCCGGATCACCGTCAAGAACGAGGACACCCGCACGGTGCCCAATCTCGCGGTGACGGTGGACGGGTTCAGCAGGCGCGAGAAGGACTTCGACGCCTCCGACACGAACCGCCCGCTGTGGGTCATCGATCGCCCGCCGGACAACGCAACGACGGCATACACCAACACCTGGGCGGTAGGCGCCGTGCCCCCCGGCGCGCAGCGCACGCTGACGTGGAAGGTCTCGGCCGTGCAGGCCGGCACCTACCAGCTCCACTGGCGCGTCGCCGCGGGAGTGAACGGCAAGGCCAAAGCGCTCGAGGATGGACAGCCACCTGCCGGCAGCTTCATCGCGCGAGTGAGCGAGAAGCCACACCCGGTCCAGATCGACTGATTGGCTCCCGGCACCACTGACGCACGCGGGGCCGGTCGCGACGCTGACGCCCCCCAGCCGATGCGAGAGTTCGCCGCGCTCGAGCTCGTCGAGGGCGTCCCCCCGATCACCCGCGATTGGTTGAGCGCGCACGAGCTGCGCGGACTCGACTGCGGCTGCGGTCGCAACCCGACCGCGGGGTGGCTGAACGTCGACGTGCGGCCGTTTGCGGGGCCGGATGGCAGCCGCACCGCCCCCGGTCGCGTGACGTTGCTCGACGGCACGTTCTATTTCCTGGAACAGGACGTGCGCGACGCGCTGCCGATCGAGGACGCGAGCTTCGACTGGATCTACTCGAGCCACTTGATAGAGCACCTGCGCCAGGAAAAGGTGATCGAGGTGCTGCGACAGCTGCACCGGCTGCTCAAGCCGGGCGGCCTGCTGCGGCTCAGCACACCGGACCTGCGCCGCTACATCGAGGGATACGTCGATCCCGAGCGCCGCTTCTTCACCGAGCACCGCCGCCGGCTCGCGACCATCCCGGTGTTCGAGGGCGGCGTCCCCGACCGCCCCGGCTGGATGGTCAACCAGGTCTTCTACAACTGGGGCCACCGCTGGATCTATGACCTGGGCGAGATTCGCTACGTCGCCGAGCAAGCGGGCTTCGAGCCAGGCTCCGTCATGGAGGCCGGCTACCGGGAGGGCCGCGAGCCGGCGGTGTGGGCGCTCGATCCCGAAGGCCGCGACGACGTGAGCCTCTACGTCGAGATCGAGCGGTGAGCGCCGGCGGCCACGGGGTGCGAGCCGCCGCGTACGTGCGCGCGCCAGTGTATGCGCGCGGCTACGAGCAGCACAGTGTCAACGAGCAGCGCGAGCGGATCGAGGCTTTCGCGAGTGAGCGAGGCTGGGAGTTGACGCGCGTGTACGAGGACGCGGTCGGACCGCCCGGTGCCCGGCAGGATCGGCCGGCGCTCGACGAGGTGCTCGCGGATGCCGGTTCGTTCGACAAGCTCGTCGTGACGCGGCTCGACCGCCTCGCGGCGTCGGTACCGCGGGCGTCCGATCTGATCGGCCGCCTCGGAAGCAACGGCGTGGGAGTGGTGTCGATCGACGAGGGCTTCGACACCGGCACGGAGGCGGGGGCGGCGGTGCCGAAGCTGCTCGCACTGGTCGCCCATTGGGACCGCGGCCGCGGCTCACGCGAAGGCTGGGGTCCGGACAATCTGCAAAAGCCGGGCTTTTCTCCCGCGACCGTGATCGACGTCGGAGCCGGCTCGGGAACGCCCGAGCTCTACCGCGCCTTCCCGGGCGCACGTCACGTGCTGATCGAGCCGCTGAGCGAATACGAGCCCGACCTGCGCCGTGTTGCGGAGGAGAGAGACGCGGAGTACGTGCTCACCGCGGTGGGAGCAAAGGCCGGCACAGCGACCATGAACGTCGATCCCCAGGCGCTCAACCTGGCGGCTGTCGCCAGCGGACCGCCACGCGGCGGCCTGCAGTCACGCGAGGTACCGATGACGACGCTCGACGACCTGCGGGCCGAGCGTGATTGGCGCCCGCCGTTCGCGCTCAAGATCGACACCGAAGGTCACGAGCGAGAGGTGATCGAGGGCGCGACGCGACTGCTCGAGGAGACACAGTTCGTGATCGCCGAGGCGTCCGTGAGCCGCCGCGAGGGCAGCTACTCGTTCGCGCAGTTCGTTGCGCTGATGGACGAGCGCGGGTTTGAGCTCTGCGACGTGCTGCATGCTCCGCGCTCCGCGAGCACGAAGGAGCTCGAGTTCGTGGACGCGGTGTTTCGCCGGCGCGCGGGCGGCGAGCGTCCGGGCTTGAAACCGCTGCGGTACCAGAGCGTCGAAGTGATCTCCGACCCTCCGCCCTACTCCGCGGAGACGATGGAGCGGCTCGGCCTGCGCGGCCTGCACTGCGGATGCGGACGAGTGGTCGAGCCGGGCTGGTTGAACAGCGACCTGCGCGGGATCGTCGATGCGACCGGCAACGCCACACAGCGCGGCCGGATCGCGCGGCTCGAGGGAGATCGCTATTACCTCGAGCAGGACTCCACCGACGCGTTTCCGCTGTCAGACGCCTGCTTCGACTGCGTCTACTCGGAGCACTTCATCGAGCACGTTCCGATGCGGGGTGCGGTGTCCTGGCTGCGCGAGATGCGCAGGCTGTTGAAGCCCGGCGGTGTGCTGCGCCTCAGCACGCCGGACCTGCGGCGCTACGTCGAGGGCTACGCCGACGACGATGGCGCCTTCTTCGCCGAGCACCGGCGCCATCTACGCGCGACGGGGCTGTTCGAGGGCAAGGAGCTACCCGAGCGCCGCGGCTGGATGGTGAATCAGATCTTCTACCGCTGGGGACACCGCTGGATCTACGACCTCGACGAGATCCGCCACATCGCGACGCGGGCAGGATTCAGCGCGGACGCGGTGGCGGAGCGAGGGTTCGGCCAGAGCCCGGTCGAGGGTCTGGCAGGGCTCGACCGCGAGCAGCACTCGGACGAGAGCCTCTACGTCGAAATAAAGAACGGAGCCTAGACCACCGGGTTTTGCGCCTAAGCAAAACCCGATTTTTTACCTGCCCGCGGGCACCAGCTCTTCGCGCAGCTGCTTCGCGGCCGCGACCATGTTGCGCAGCGACGGCTCGACCTCTTCGTAGCGGCGCGTCTTCAGCCCGCAGTCCGGGTCCACCCAGAGCTGCTCTGGCTGGAGTACCTCGGCGGCGCGGCGCAGCAGGTCGACCATCTCGCTCGTCGACGGCACGCGTGGGGAGTGGATGTCGTAGAGACCGGGGCCGATCTCGTTCTCGTACCCAGTCTTCTTCCAATCCTCCAGCAGCTCCATCTTCGAGCGTGCGGCCTCGATCAGCAGCACGTCCGCGTCCATCTCCTGGATCTGGCGCATGATGTCGCCGAACTCCGAGTAGCACATGTGCGTCTGGATCTGCGTCTCGTCGCGCACCGGCGAGGTCGCCAGGCGGAACGTGAACACGGCCCAGTCGAGGTACTCGTCCCAGCGGTCCGAGCGCAGGGGAAGGCCCTCGCGGATCGCGGGCTCGTCCACCTGGATGATCTCGACGCCGGCAGCCTCGAGGTCCGCGACCTCGTCGCGGATCGCGAGGGCGAGCTGGTTGCAGGTCTCCGAGCGTGGCTGGTCGTCGCGCACGAACGACCACATCAGCATCGTCACCGGCCCGGTGAGCATGCCCTTGACCGGCCTGTCGGTGAGCGACTGCGCGTACTTGGCCCACTCGACGGTCATCGCGTTGGGGCGAGACACGTCGCCGAACAAGATCGGCGGCCGCACGTAGCGCGAGCCGTATGACTGCACCCACGCGTTCTCGGTGAACACGTAGCCGTCCATTTGCTCGGCGAAGTACTGAACCATGTCGTTGCGCTCCGGCTCGCCGTGGACCAGCACGTCGAGCCCGATCTCCTCCTGGAGGCGGATCACGCGCTCGATCTCGCCGCGCATCAGGTCGAGGTACTCGTTCTCGGTGAGCTCGCCCTTGCGCAGGCGCATGCGCGCCTGTCGGATCGCGGGCGTCTGCGGGAATGACCCGATCGTCGTCGTCGGGAAGAGCGGCAGGCCGAGCTTCTGGTGCTGCGCGTCACGGCGTCCGGCGAACATGCTCTGACGGCGTGCGTCGGCGTCGGTGATCTTGGCGAGCCGTTCACGGACCGACGGGTTCTGCGTCCGCTTCGAGGTGCGCCGGTCTTCGAGCGCCTTGCGGTTGGCCTCGAGCTCGGAGGCGATTGCCTCCTTGCCCTCGTTGAGAGCCTTCGCTAGCGCGGCGACTTCGTCGAGCTTCTGCACTGCGAAGGACATCCACGACAGGACCTCGTCGTCCAGCCGCGGCTCGTTGCGCTTGTCGATCGGCGAGTGCAGCAGTGAGCAGGAGGTCGAGACGACGAGCTCCTTGCCCGCGAGTCCCTGCAGCTCCTGCAGCGTCTCGATGCTGCGGTCCAGATCGTTGATCCAGACGTTGCGGCCCGAGACGACGCCGGCGAAGAGAGTCTTGCCTTCGGGCCAACCCTGGTCTCGGATCAGTTCGAGGTTGCGCTCGCCGCGCACGAAATCCAGTCCGATCCCCGCGACCGGCAGACGCCCCAGCACGGGGTATGACTCACCGACGTGGTCGAAGTAGGTGTTGAGCAGGAGCTTGGGCGCACCGCTCACCTCACCGAGCCGCGAGTAGGCGGACTCGAGCGCCTTCAGCTCAGCCGGCGTGCGGTCCATCACCAGGACGGGCTCGTCGATCTGGACCCACTCGGCGCCGAGCTTGCCGAATTCCTCGAGCACCTTTGCGT